>CAWDJV010000007.1:0-191295 GCA_963802795.1 uncultured Actinomycetes bacterium | reverse complement strand
TCAGGCCCGGCGAGAAGTTTGCCGACGCAGATCTCATCGGTTGTCCCATCCGCATCACGGTTGGGAAGAAGACGCTCGAGGACGGCCGCGTCGAGTGCTCGTGCGGGCGGGGCGTGGGGAGGAACGCGTGGCCGTGGACGAGGTGGCCGCGCACGTGAAGGAGGTCCTGTGATGGCGAGGAAGCGTCGCTTCTCGACCGAACCGTTCGGCGAGACCCTGCAATCCCTCATGGCCGAGCGCCGAGTCACCTACCGCGGGCTCGCGGCGCAACCGGCCTTTCGGCCGGATATCTCAACCACCTCGTGCACGGGAACCGGCCCGTGCCCTCGAACGAGGTGATCGAGGCGCTCGCAAAGTCGCTCAATGTGGAGCCCGCCCACTTCCAGGAGTACCGGATCCGCTCGATCACCGCCAGGCTCGAGAAGATGCCCGAGCTCGTCGACAGGCTCTACCGACGACTCGAAGGGTGAGGACTCCCAGTCCTAGTAGAGGTTGAACGTCAGCGGCTCGAGAACCACTCGACGACCGCGACGAGCGTCCAGGCGAGCGCCATCGCCACGGCAATCGCGGGTATCGGGGAGCTCTGCCTGCCACGCGATGATCGCGACGGCGACGATGAAGGCGGCCTCGAGGACGAAGCGCTTGGAACGCGAGGTCCGGGACGGGCGTGCGACGGGGGCGGGAACCGGCGTCTGGGGCGCGGCCGGGCGCTCGGCCATGGGCATCGGGCGGGGCTGCTGCGGCGCCGGGGTGGTGGCGGCCTGCGGCGGGAGCCAGATCTCGCGTCTCGAAAGCTGGTCGACCTGTCTCGAGAGCTCGCTGACGCGCCGGCCGAGGTCGCCGACGGCCGCAGGGGTCTGCGGGACGTCGCGCACCTCGCTCGGTTGCGGCGTTTGCGGCGGCGGCTGGCTCTCGAGCTCCGCAAGGCGGACGCGGAGGTCGGCCAGCTCGTTCGTCAGCCGCAGGCTTTCAGCCTGCACGGTCAGCGCGCGGTACTGCGCGATCTCCTGCGACTGGCGGTCGAGGCGGTCGAGAACCTCGCGAAACAGCCCGGCAAGCATGTCCTCACCGCCCCGGCCCTCTGCCGACCCCCCGGAGAAGGCGGGGTGGGGGAGGAGCGGGGACGCGGGGTTGCCGTCCGGGGTCGGCTGCGCGCCTTCCGGGAGGAGCCCGGCGCGGACGAGCTCCGAGCGGGGGATCCGCCGGCGGCCGTTCCGGACGACAGAGCGAAGCGAGCCGCGCTCGACGCGCCGCGCGATCGCTTTCCGGCTCATGCCGGTCACGTCCGCAGCCTCGCTGATCGTGTAGGTACGCACGTCCGTTTCGTCCCTGAAGACGCCGATTCTGCCGGACCGCCCGGGTCGCGGCAACCCGGCACTGCCCCGCGCGGGCCACGGCGGGGTGCGTGAGGAGGGGCAATCGGGGTCGTGGCGGGTACCCCGCTGCGGGATTCGCCCCCGCGCTCCGCGACCCGGCCGCGAGGGCCTGCGGGGCCGCCGCGGGGGCGCTAGGATGGGCACGTCGCGGGGCGTGGCGCAGCCTGGTTAGCGCGCTAGTCTGGGGGACTAGAGGTCCCGAGTTCAAATCTCGGCGCCCCGATCAAGGAAAGCCCCGCACAGGCGGGGCTTTCGGGTTCCAGGGTGTGAGGGCCGTCACCCGGGGGAATCGCGAGCAAGAACGGCCCGGTAAGCGCACCTCGACGAGCGCTCAACCTGGCCGGGCCTAAAGTATCGGGCTCGGCTGCCGACACCTTTACCTATGAACCCCGACGGTATCGGGGAACCTCCACGAAAGGTGTTCTAGTGCCGCTCCCTGTCGCCATCATCCTCACGCTTTTCGCAGCCGCCGCAGCAGCGTTTCTGTGGACGGGTGTGCGCGGGTTGCTCGGGCACTACAGCCCCGTGCGGCTGGCACGTGGGCCCCAGCCGATGCCCGAGCTGGAGCTGGCGGCGGGCGCAACGCCAGTGTTCAAGTCAAGTCCCGCCGAGTCGGACCAGGCCGCCACAACCGCGTGAGTAGTTTGGGGGACTAGGTCCCGAGTTCAAATCTCGGTGCCCCGATCAACTAAGAGCCCTGCATGAGCGGGGCTTTTCTCGTTCCGTGGTACAAAACCCGCCGGCGAGGCTGGACACCCTGGGACATGAACGGTCTGGAATCTGCTGCCCTTGTGGTCGCGGGCTTCATGGTCGTCTTCGCACACAGGGAAATGCAGGGGTCTCTGGAAGAACCGTAGATGCTCAAAGGCTTCGTGTTCGACGTGGAACAGTCGCAACAGATCGAGGATTGGGGGGCCGCGCTCGAACGGCTCGAGCGCGGCCAGCTGCTGTGGCTCGCAGCGCACGACCCGACGGAGGAGGAAATGGCGGCGCTGGGAGAGACCCTCGAGCTCGGCGAGACGATCGAGCACCGGCTGCGCGAGGAGTCAAGAAGCGCCTCCATTGCGGACGAGGGCGAGCGCCTGCACGTAACGCTGTACGCCGTGAGCGGCGACGGGGATGCGCCTGCGCTGATTCCAATCGAATGCGTGCTCGGCCCTAACTGGGTCGTCACCGCGTATCGTCAGAAGGTCGAGGTGCTCGACGAGTTCCTCGAGCGCGCCGAGGGGGGAGGTCAAGTCGGTGCGCTCGACGCGCCCTCGTTCGTCGCAACGATTTTCGAGTGGGTCCTCGCCGGCTACCACCGCGCCTTCGAAGCTGTCGAGCGGGAGCTGGAGGAGCTGGACGCGAGGGTTATGACCGATACCCCCAAAGAGGTTGCTGACGAGCTGGCCCGGCTGGTCGAGATCCGCCGCGCGATTGGGAAGCTGCGAAGGGCGCTCTCCCCGCACCGTGAAGTAGCAATAGCCCTGTCACACCCCGAATTCGATGCGCTGTCGAGCGACGAATCAGCGCAGCGGTTCGCCGAGCTCGAGCGCCGCGTGACCCAGGCGCTGGACACCGCCCGCGAAATGAAGGAGTCGACCTTCGGCTCCTTCGACCTCCTCGTAACCCGAATCGGACTACGGACCAACGACATCATGAAGGTGCTCACGCTGGTCACCGTGATCCTCTTGCCCGCGACCGTGCTCGGCGGGATCATGGGCATGAACTTCCAGGTCGGCCTCTTCGACCGAGCCTGGATCTTTTGGGTTGTGATCGGCATGATGCTCGGCATCGCCGTGGTCGTGCTCTCGATCGCCCGTGCCCGCGACTGGATTTAGCGCGCAGACCGCCCCGGGCAGTGGGCGCCGACCTGCTCCGGGCCGACGCGAGGACGGGCTGCGCGCGCTGGAGGAGCTCTTCGACGAGGCGGCGATCGAGTGGTGGCGCCCCGACGGCGCTTCTGTCGTCTGAGGAATCGCTCTCGCAGATTCGGCGTCGAGATGGGTTTCAAGTTCGCAAGGGATGGACATCTACTCGGCCTTGGCTCATTCGGCCACAGGCCGTGACGAGGAGGTATGGGGTTTGGGAATCATCGGTTGGATCATCCTGGGTCTGCTTGCAGGTCTTATCGCCCAGGCGATCCTTCCCGGAGATCAGCCGGGCGGGATCATCGTGGCAGGGCTCGTCGGAGTGGCAGGTGCTCTACTCGCCGGCTTCATCGCGCAGGCGATCGGGTTCGGCGATCCGATCGACGAGTTCTTCGATTGGAGCACGTGGATCGCCGCGATCGTCGGCGCCGTCGTCCTCCTCCTGATTTGGCAGGCCGTCACTGGGAGGAATCGGCAGACAGCCGTTTAGTTGAACGCATCGGGTAACCCGTTCCAAAGAGAGGAAATGCATGGCTACGAACGACATCTGGACCTACCGCGACATGGACGCCCTTGGCACCGACGTCGGCCGGGGCGTGGACCTCACCGGCTACGGCGTGGAGGCAGTTGACGGCAGCATCGGAAAGGTCGACGAGGCCTCCTACGACGTCGGCTCGAGCTACCTCGTCGTCGACACCGGCCCGTGGATCTTCGGGAAGAAGGTGCTGCTCCCGGCGGGAGTCATCGATCGGATCGACATCGACGAAGAGCGCATCTACGTCGGCCGAACGAAGGATCAGATCAAGGACGCTCCCGAGTTCGACGCATCGACGTTCCGAGACGACGCGTATCGCTCTGAGGTCGGAAGCTACTACGGCTCCGGCGGCAGCGGCTTCGCTGCGTAGGGCCTGACTCAACCCGGGGCTTCGGAAGCGGCCAGGCGCTCAGCCTGGCCGCTTCCTTTCGGCCGTAAGGGCCGCGATCAACGAGTCCGCCCTCCCTGCCGATCATGATGTGATGACCGACATGGATTGGGACCACCTCGAACTCGACGACCTCGTCCGGGAGCTCAGGGAGAGCGTCGGTGGGCCCGACGGCGAGAAGATGATCTGGGCCTTCGAGCAGGCGATCAGGGTCGCCAGGATCGATCCCGACCTGCTCGAGTACATGCTCGCGGCTGTCGTCTGCTTGCTCGCTCGTTCGAGCGATGACTCCCCGCGAGCGGTGCTGGAAGACTTCTTTCGTCGCTCGATCACCGATCAGGAGTGGCGAGAGCGCTATCTCCCGCTCTTCCCGTGACCTCGCTCCAACTTGCACGAGTGGGGAGGAGCGCTATCCTGGCAGGGCGGCGCGCGATTCGGCCGCAGGTCGTGTGTCGCATGGGGACCGCGATCTTTCGCGGTGCCCCGCCCGGGTGAGCGGGCCTCCCTAGGCCAAGGGGGTACGGCCCGCTTACCCCCCTTTCCTGCGCCGGGCCCGAGACGGACCGCGCCCGGGGAGGAGAACGCCCGCCGGCGGCCAATGGACCCGGTCCATGCGAACCGGACGGTCCGTTGCGGTCGTGTTCCTGGTCGCCCTTGCTGCGGCGGCGCCGGCGCCTGCCGTCGTCGATCCGTCCGCGGCCGCCGTCCAGGTGGCAATGCGGGCGCACGGGCTCTACCCGGGGGCGATCGACGGCATCGCCGGGCCGCTCACCAACCGCGCCGTCCGAAAGTTCCAGCGCCGCCATCGCCTCGCGGTCGACGGAGTTCCCGGGCCCCGCACGCGGGCCAGGCTCGGCCGGCTGGGACGCCCCGACTACGGGAGGCGCGTGATCCGCCACGGCATGGTCGGCTGGGACGTCTCGGTCCTGCAGTTCCGTCTCAGGCTTGGCGGTGTCCGAACCGGAACGGTCGACGGAATGTTCGGGCCGATGACGCTGGGCGCGGTACGCCGATTCCAGCGAAGGGCCGGGCTCGCCGCCGACGGGCTCGTCGGCCCGGTGACGAGGCGGGCGCTCGCGCACGGGCGCGCGGCGGGGCACAGGCGCGCCTCGCGTCCAGAGGTCCCGTATCTGACCCACGACCAGGTTCGGGCCAGGCTCATCCGCATCGCCACGCGCTACGGCGTCAGCCAGGAGCTGGTACGGGCGCTCGCCTGGATCGAGTCGGGCTTCCAGACCAACATCGTCTCCTCGGCGGGAGCGTGGGGGGTCATGCAGATCATTCCGTCGACCTGGCGCTTCGTCGAGGAGGTCCTGGTCGGCAGGAACATCCGGCACACGGTGCGGGGAAACATCCGCGTAGGGGTGCTCTACCTCCGTCACCTGCTGCGGCTCTGGGGTGGCAACACGAGGCTGGCGGTCGCCTCCTACTACCAGGGGGCGAGAGCTGTCCGACGGCACGGGCTCTACGGCGAGACGCGGATATACGTTCGCGCCGTGCTTTCGCTCTCTCGCAGCATCTAGCGATAGGGTCCCGGGCCATGGAACGGACCCTCGCGGTGCTCGGCGCCGGCAAGGCCGGCGAGGCCCTGATCGCGGGCGTCATCTCCTCCGGGTGGCGTGATCCAAGCGAGATCGTCGCGACCGCCCGCCACCAGGAGCGGCTCGACGAGCTCTCCGAGCGTCACGGGATCAGGACGACGCTCGCCAACTCCGACGCGGTCTCGGGCGCGGGGATCGTCGTCATCGGCGTGAAGCCGCAGGACATCGAAGGGCTGCTCGCAGAGATCGGAACCGCCGTGAGCGCCGACCAGACGGTGATCTCCATCGCGGCGGCCATCCCGACCGCCCTCATCGAGAACCATCTGGCCGACGGGGTGCCCGTCGTCCGGGCGATGCCGAACACGCCCATGACTGTCCACGAGGGAATGGCGGGCATTGCCCCCGGGGCGCACGCGGAGGAAGAGCACCTCGCCCGCGCGGAGGAGGTCCTCGGGAGCGTGGGCCGCACCGTGCGGGTCGACGAGGACTACATGGACGCCATCACGGCGGTCTCGGGCTCGGGTCCCGCCTACTTCGCTCTTCTGGCCGAGTCGATGATCGAGGCCGGCATCCTCCTCGGCCTCTCGCGTGAGGTGTCGACCGACCTCGTCGTGCAGACGATGCTCGGGACCGCGAAGCTCTTGCGCGACGAAAGGATGCATCCGGTCGAGCTTCGTGAGGCAGTCACCTCTCCAGGCGGAACGACGATCGCGGCTATCCGCGAGCTGGAGCAGGCGGGCGTCCGCGCGGCGTTCCTAAACGCGATCCAGGCCGCGATGGTGCGCTCCAAAGAGCTCGCGCGCGGCTAGCGGGCGCTACGACCCTTCCCGGACCTCGTAGATCTCTATCGCGCCCCAGGCAGGAAGACGTCCGCTCCGCAGCCGTGCACGAGCGCGGCCGGCGCGTCCGCGGCGTCTACGCCGCGGAGGGAGGGGTGACCGAGGTCGACCTCGGCCCCGGGCCACTCGTCCAGCCCGAGCGCGGCGGCTCCCTCCAGCGAGCCGATCTCGAGCAGCCGTGCCACAGGGATGACGTTGCGGCGGAGCTTCAGGCGGCGTGCCGTCCCCTCGATCTCCCGCAGCTCCTCGAGCGGATCGAGGCGGACGTTCGAGTCCGAGCCGATGCAGATGGCGATCTCGCGTGACAGCAGTCCCTCGAGCGGCGGAAAGCCATCGCCGAGATTCGCCTCCGTCGTCGGGCACAGGCACACGCGGGCGCCGGCGTCCGCGAGGTGGTCGAGCTCCCGCTCGTTCGCGTGGGTCGCGTGGACGACGGTCGTTCGCGGCCCGAGGCAGCCCGTGTCCGCCAACAGCTCGATGGGGCGGAGGCCGTGCTCGGCGAGGCACTCCTCGATCTCGCGCGGCTGCTCGTCCGCGTGGACGTGGAGGACGAGGCTCTCGCGCTCGGCGAAGCGGCCGATCTCCTGCAGCCATTCCCGCGGGCACGCGCGGACGGAGTGCGGCGCGAGCCCCACGCGTGCTCCCCGCGCGCTCAGAGCCTCGACCTGGTCGAGGTAGGCGCGCACGGAGTCTTGGCGGAACCGGTCGAGGCCGCCCCGCCCGTACGCCGCCAGCAGCAGGACGAGCTCGATCCCGGCCTCGCCCGCCGCGTCGAGCGCCGCCTCCGCCTCCGCGAAGCCGAGATAGTGGAACTCGCCGACGGCCGTGTAGCCGGCCGCGCGCATCTCGCGGTACGTCGCCGCGTAGTCCCTTCCGACCATGTCCGGGGTCAGACCCCGGGCATGGCCCAACATGACGTCCCGCCAGGCCCAGAAGTCGCCGCCCTCGACCTTTCCTCGCAGGGCGCGCTGGAACGCGTGGCTGTGGGCGTTCACGAAGCCAGCGAGCGGGAGTCGGGCCGACATCGCGGCGACGTTACCATTGGGCAACCGATGGCCACGCGCGTCGTGCCGGCTCCACTTGCGCAGCTTCCGAACGCGCTGACGATCCTGCGGCTCCTTGCCATCCCCGTCTTCGTCGTGCTGCTGCTCCGCACCGACGGGGAGGGAAGCTGGGGCCTCGCCGCGCTCTTCGCGGCGACAGCGCTGACCGACCAGGTCGACGGGTTCCTGGCGAGGCGCTGGCACGTCGAATCCGAGTTCGGGAAGTTCGCCGACCCGCTCGCCGACCGCCTGATGATCGACGCCGCGGTGTTCCTCCTCTGCCTCGACGACCGCCTGCCCTGGGTCGCGCTCGGGGTGGTGCTCGCCCGGGACGCCGTCCTCATCGGCGGCTACCGCGTCGTGCGCGACCGCGGGTACGAGTTTTCGGTCTCGACGCTGGGGAAGGTCGCCACCTGGGTGCTGTACGCCGCCATCACGGGAGTGATCGCCTCCGACCGGGGCACCGACTGGCCGCTCTGGCTCTTCTGGGCCGGCATCGCCCTGGCCGTCCTGGCGGCGGTCTTCTACGTCGCCGGCGCCCTCAGGACGGTGGCGCGATGAAGGCGGTCGTCATGGCCGGCGGCGAGGGCACCCGCCTGCGTCCCCTCACGTCGAACCAGCCCAAGCCGATGGTCCCCATCGTCGGGAAGCCGTGCATGGAGCACATCGTCGAGCTCCTCCGCGAGCACGGCTTCGACGACGTCATCGTGACCCTCGCGTTCATGCCGCAGGCGATCCGCGGCTACTTCGGCAACGGAGAGAGCCTGGGGATCACGCTCGCCTACTCGGTGGAGGAGTCGCCGGCCGGGACGGCGGGCTCCGTGAAGCTCGCCGAGGAGGCGCTCGACGAGCCGTTTCTCGTCATCTCCGGCGACGCGCTCTGCGATATCGACCTGACGAGCCTCGTCGCCTTCCACCGGGAGAAGGGCGCCCAGGTCACCATCGCCCTGAAGAGCGTGCCCAACCCGCTCGAGTTCGGGATCGTGGTCACCGACGAGGACGGCCGCATCGAGCGCTTTCTCGAGAAGCCCTCCTGGGGCCAGGTCTTCACCGACACCATCAACACCGGCATCTACGTGCTCGAGCCCGGTGTCCTCCGACACGTTCCGGACGACCGCCCCCACGACTTCTCGAAAGAGCTCTTCCCGCTTCTGCTCGAGATGGGGAAGCCGCTCTACGGCTACGTCGCCGACGGCTACTGGCAGGACATCGGCAACCTCGAGCAGTATCGCCAGGCGAATTTCGACGCCCTCGACGAGCACGTGCGCCTGAACATCCCCGGGATCCGTCTGCGCGGGAACGTCTGGCTGGGGGAGGGCGTCGACCTCGACGACCTCGAGGCGGTGGAGGGCCCCGCGTTCGTCGGCAACTACTCGCGCATCGCGCCGCGCGCCTCCGTGGGGCCGTACTCCGTGCTCATGCCGAGCGTCTCCCTGGGAGACCACGCGCGGACGTCCCGCTCCGTCGTCGACGCGTCGACGGCGATCGGGCGGAGCGCCCTCGTCGAGGGTGCGATCGTGGGCCGGGCTTGCGACCTTCGCCCGCACGCTCGCCTCCACGAGGGCGTCGCGGTCGGGGACAACTGCACGATCGGCGAGGAGAGCGTCGTCATGCCGGGGGTCCGGATCTACCCCTACAAGGAGGTCGAGTCGGGCGCGATCGTCGACAGGAATCTCATCCGGGAAGCTCAGGTCTCCTCGCGGCTCATCCGGGTCGAGGGGATCTCCGGGCGGATCAACGTCGAGCTGACGCCCGAGACGGCTCTTCGCCTCGGAATCGCCCTCGGGACCGCGCTCGAGCGCGGCGCGCGCGTGGTGACGAGCCGCGCAGCCTCCGACTCGTGCCGCCTCATCCGCCGCGCGCTCCTCGCAGGCGTGAACTCCACGGGCGTCCACGTGGCCGACCTGAGGGTGACGCCGGCGGCCGTGAACCGGCACCTGCTGAAGGCGGAAGGCTTCGAGGCGGGCATCCACGTGCAGCCCAGCCCGAGCGATCCCGAGGTGGTCGAGATCCGGCTCTTCGAGCCGCCCGGGACGCCGGTCACGCCCGAGCTCGTCAAGGAGATCGACAAGCACTTCTCGCGGCAGGAGTTCCGGCGGGCCGCCTGGACCGAGGTGGGGGAGCTCACCTTCCCGGCGCGAGCCGCGGAGAGCTACGCCCAGGATCTGCTGGCCGCCTGCGACGTCGAGGCGATCCGGGCCCGAGGCTTCCGCATCGTCGTCGACTACGCGTACTCCGCCGCCTCGCTCATCCTCCCGCAGGTCCTCGGCGCCCTCGACGTCGAGGTCGTGTCCGCGGACGCCTACGTGAGCGAACGCCGTCAGGCATTGGACCGGGCGACGCTCGCGGAGTCCCTCGGGCGCACGAAGCGCCTCGTGGCGGCGGTCGGCGCCGACCTCGGCGCCGTGCTCGACCCGGCGGCAGAGCGGATCTTCCTGGTCGACGACCAGGCCCGCGAGGTTCCGGCGGAACAGGAGCTCCTCCTCTTCCTGCACCTCCTCGCCTCCGACGGCAAGCGCGGCCGCCTCGCGTTCCCGACCACGGTGACGAGCCTCGCGGAGGAGCTCGTGCGCGATACCGAGCTCGAGGTGATGCGAACGCCTAACTCGCTCTCCGCGCTCACTCAGGCGGCCGCGGGAGACGGCGTCATCTTCGCGGGGTCGGTAGGCGGCGGCTTCGTCTTCCCGGAGTTCGTGCCCGCGTACGACGGCATGGCCAGTCTCTGCAAGCTCCTCGAGCTCCTGGCACCCGTGCGTCGGCCGCTCTCCGAGATCGTGGGCGAGCTCCCGGAGTCCGCGGTGGTCCACCGCCAGGTCCGCTGTCCCTGGGCGCGGAAGGGCGCTGTCATGCGCATCCTGACCGAGCGCCTGAAGGAGACGGAGGTCGACGTGAGCGACGGGATCAAGGTCTACGACCGGCGGGGCTGGGCCCAGGTCCTTCCGGATCCGGACGAGCCCCTCGTCCACGTCTACGCCGAGGGCAAGACGGAGGAGGAGGGCGCCGAGCTCGGGACCGAGTTCGCCGCGCTCGTCGAGGAGGCCGTCGCCGGGGAGCCCGAAGAAGCCGCAGAGCGCGAAGAGTCTTAGGCGGCGAAGCCCAAAACCCTCAAGTCGAGGTTGAAGGATCGCGCGCCTGATGGTACGGTGACCTTCGCCCGTCCCCGACCTTGGAGCGCCGCGTGGAAGCCCTGCCCGACCTTGGAACCCTGTCCGATCAGGAGCTGCGAGACGTGATTCGCGAGCTCATGCACGAGGAGCACGAGGTGTCGTACCGCCGCCGGATCCTGCACGGCAAGATCGACATCCTCCGCGCGGAGCTGCAAGCCCGGCTCCAGAAGCAGGTGGGCGAAGGCGAGAGCCCGCTCAAGGAGATCGACGTCGACCGCCTGGCGGCGATCCTCGCGTCCAAGGCGCCGCCTCCGACGGACGAGGAGCTCGACGCGGCGGAGCGGTGACGTACATCCACTGCCCCGAGTGCGGGTTTCAGAACCCGGAGGCCGCCAACTACTGCTCGAAGTGCGGCGCGCTCCTCATCCGCGACGAGGCGGGCTCCCACACGACGATGACCTTCACGCCTGAAGAGACCGGCGACGACGACGCCGTCTCGCTGGCCGACCTGCGAATCGAAGGCCCCGCGCTCGTTGTGCGCGCGGGTGGTGGGCGCGCCGGCGAGACGTTCGCGCTCGAGAAAGACCGCACCTCCCTGGGGCGTGCTCCCGAGTGCGAGATCTTCTTGGACGACGTGACGGTCTCGCGGCGGCACGCGGTCATTACGCGCGCAGCCGACGGCTTCACGCTCCACGACGAGGGCAGCCTGAACGGCACCTACGTGAACCGGCGGCGCGTCGAGAGCGCGACGCTCGGGGACGGCGACGAGGTGCAGATCGGCAAGTACAAGCTGACCTACCTGGAAGGCCGTTAGAGCGGGGCTCTTCGATGGCCACCGCGGAGATTCCCACCGGGAAGGAGCGCCTCACGATCGGCGCGGTCCGGAAGCTCCTGAAGGACGAGTTCCCGGACATCTCGATCTCGAAGATCCGCTACCTCGAGGACCAGGGACTGCTGGCACCACGGCGCACCCAGGGGGGCTACCGGCTCTACAGCTCGGACGACGTCGGGCGCCTCGAGACGATTCTGCGGCTCCAGCGCGACGAGTTCCTCCCCCTCCGCGTCATCCGCCAGGAGCTTGCCTCGGGCGGGCCCCACCAGCGGGAGCGAGCCGCGCGCGCCCGCCTCCGCGTGTCAGAGGACGACGTCGACTTCCCCTCGCTCTGCGAGCGCGCCGGCGTCGAGGCCGCCTTCGTTCGCGAGCTCGAGGAGTACGGGCTGGTCGAGCCGCGCACCGACGGGGGCGAGAAGCGCTTCCCGGAGCGGGACGTCGACGTCGTGGCCGCCTGCGCGCGCCTCGCGCGCTACGGCATCGCCCCGCGGAACCTGGCCACGTTCCGGCGCTGGGCCGACAACGAAGCCGACCTCCTCGAGCGGATCGTCGCGCCGGAGCTCCGCTCGCCGAACCCCGAGAAGCGTCATGCCGGGCTCGAGAACCTGGAGACGCTCGCCGCCCTCTCGCAGGAGCTTTCCAATCTCCTCTTCTGGCGCGCGCTCCGCGGTATCGTTCCGCGCCCGTGAGCGACCTCTCCGCCAAGATCCGGGACATACCGGACTTCCCCAAGCGCGGGATCGTCTTCAAGGACATCATGCCGCTGCTCGCCGACCCCGACGCCCTCCACGAGACCGTCGAACGGCTCGCCGAGTTTGCGGAGCCGCGCAAGCCGGACGTCGTGCTCGGCGCGGAGGCTCGCGGCTTCATCCTCGGCGCGGCGCTGGCCTACCGACTCGGATGCGGGTTCGTTGCGGCGCGCAAGCCCGGCAAGCTCCCATGGCGGACGATCAGCGCGAAGTACGCGCTCGAGTACGGATTCGACGCGCTCGAGCTCCACGCGGACGCGATCGGACAGGGTGCCAATGTTCTCGTCCACGACGACCTGCTCGCCACCGGCGGGACGGCGCGCGCGAAGGTCGACCTCGTCGAGCAGCTCGGCGGCACCGTGGTCGGCCTGGCCTTCGTGATCGAGCTCGAGTTTCTGAACGGCCGCGAGAAGCTCGCAGGGTACGACGTCTTCTCGCTGATCCAGTACGCCGAGTAGCACGAATACACCTGGTGGGAAGACGGGTATGCGCTTTCCCGTCCTCCATGCCGATACATAATCGACCGATATGTACGACCAGCTCACCGGGCGCTACACGTTCTCGTGCCCGGCGCGAGACGAGGTCAGACTTCCGCTCTCGCGCTTCCGGGCCCTCGAGCGCCTGCCCGGACCGGCGCGGCCGGCAGTCTTCAAGATCACGTTCGCCTGCGAGTGCGGCGACGAGCACGAGGGGCTCGCGACGCACGAAGACCTGGACTGGGCGCCGCTCGCGGGCAGCGATGCCTCGTTCCTCAACCTGATGACCGCGCGGCTCGAGTCGGTGGCCGCCGAGCTGCTCGAGCTCGCCGCGACCCGGATCCGGGCCGGGGAGTGGCCCTGGAGCTTCTTCTGCTACCCGGAGGAACGCGCGCGGCCGGTCTTCCCTTCCGCGTTCCGCCTCCTCGCCGGAGGCGAGGCCGAGGTCGGGCTCGCCGTCGAGTGCCCCACCTGTACCCAGACCTCTGTGAACCTCGTCAGCCGGGAACACGTCGACGTGCCCTTCTACAACGACCGGCGCGTCGCCGTCGTCGAGCACATCTTCAGCCACGATCGCGACCGGGCCCTCGCGGCCTTCCGGGACGAGCTCTTCTCGCACGCCTTCGAGGCTCGCCGCCGCGACCTCGCGGCGTAGGAGCTCCCGGAGGGGCGGTTAGCGCCCGTCCAAAACGGGGACACGTCCGGAAACGACCAACGAGGTGAGATGAGCATGGTCCAGAGTGCGCGAGATCCAGAAGTCGTCGCCGTCGACACGGTGGACGACGACCGCGCGTGGCGGAGCCCACCCGTCGTGCGCGGCCTCCTGACGCTGCTCGGAGTCGCCGCAGCGGGCTTCCTCGTCTGGCTGGCCACGCAGTTCGATCTCGGGTCGACCGACGAGTTCTGGGCCGCGATGGCGATCCTGGCCGGCGCCGGCGCGAGCCTCGGTATCTCCCAGCTGCTCGGTGGCTGGACGAAGTGGGGCGCGCCGACGTTCAGCCTCGGCGTCTTCCTGCTCGCCTTCGTCCCGGCGTTCGTGGCAGTCGGGGGCATCCTCGTCGCCACGCGGCCGACGGGTACCGACGAGGGCGCTGACGTGGCGGGCTGGATCCACGACATCGGGCTCGGCGGGGTCGCGGAGGACATGAGCCTCTTCCAGGGCGTCCTCGCGTTCGGCCTCGGCGTAGTCTTCGCGTTCGTCTTCGACACCCGCGGTCCCAGCGCGCGCGTGATCGAGCGGCCCGCGGTCGTGACGGAGCAACCTGTGGTCATGACGGACGGGGACGGCGACCTGCGGGACGAGGAGGCGACCGCGGCTGAGGAGACCGTCGTTCGTCCGAGAGGAAGCGACTCCCGCCGAGGAGACGGCGGTCGTCCGAGACGAGGGAGCAGGCGACGGCGAGACCGTGGTGGTCCGCGACGAAGCGGTCTCCGCGCGACGCGAGAGCAGCTGAAACCCTCGCGCCAGGGATGGCGCTGCCGGCCCGTGCGCCGATAGAAAAGACGAACCATGGACACCGCACCGGCTCAGAAGCTCCAGGATCGGGGCGTGACCCGACTGCTTGCGCACGTCGCCTCGCTCGACCGTCTTGCGCGAGCCGACGTGCCGAGCGGTCGGGCTCGTCTCGAGCACCAGGTGGGGCCGAGGCTCGCCGGGCTGCTCGTCGGGGCCCTGACGCGCGATGCGTCCCCGGAGGACGCCGCGCGTCATTCAGCGTAGCGCCGGCAGCCGGCTCAGCGCCGCAGCGTGTCCTTGCCGCAGAGGCGCACGAAGAAGAAGATCAGGACGCCGGCAACGAGCCCGAAGAGGAAGGCGCTACCGCCCCCGATGCCGATCGCGAGGAGGCCGATCCAGATGTAGCCCCCCAGCGCGAGGCCCCAGAGGAAGGACTGCGCGCCCGGGCTGACGGCGGGGGGACGAGGCGGGAAGGTCATCGGCGGGCCGAGTCTAGTGCGCCGGCGGCCCCGATGAAACGGGACCAAAAAAACTCGCCGAGCCGGTGACGCTTTCGTCCACCTCTCCGGCCAACTTTTGGCTTCCGCCTACGGTTGCCCGGTGGGGCTTCGACCTACTCGCGCTCCGTGCTCGGCGCAGGGGGGAATCTAGACGGCCCTTTCGGACGGCGCAAGGGCCCGTCCGGGGTGTTCTCCGCAATTTGCGGAAAGTTTATTTTTCCACATTTTCCACAGGTCCATCGACGGCCTGTGGGTAGCCCTGTGGAAGGTGCGCATCCTAGCCGTCCGCGAGGGCGCCGCGCTTGTAGACGCCTTCGGGATTCCAGAGGAGGAAGCCCTTCACGTCCGCGTCCCGCGCGGCGAGGATCTGCGCCTTCACGTCGTCGAGGGTGTACTCGCGCCCGACCGAGAAGTCCTGGAGCCAGGGAACGAGGTGGGTCTTTCGACCACTGAGGGCATGGCGGAAATCGCGGAGCGAGCGGGCGGCGGTGATGCCCGGGACTGCGTCCGGATCGAGCAGGTTGTATTGCCCGGAGCCGAAGTGGGAGGGATAGACCATCGGGTAGATGACGTCGAGGTGCCGCGCGAGCCGCCGGGGCCGCTGGCCGATGCCCAGCTCGCGCGTGGCACTGAGCCCGAAGACGGCCGCGGAGACGCGCGCGCCGAGTGGAGCGAGGCGGCCCCGCGCATAGTCGAGGAAGCGCGAGATCGTCACGCTGGGGTGCTCCTTCTTGCGCACCGGGAACACGGCGCTCGAGAGGGCGCCGTCAGCCGGAAAGCGGACGTAGTCGAACATGATCTCGTCGAAACCCGCCTTCACGGCCGCCACCGCGATGTCGACGTTGTACTTCCAGACACGGCGGTCGTAAGGATTCGTCCAGCCGAGGCCCGCGCCGTCGGTCCAGACCCCGCCGCCGGGATTCTGGATGGCGAGCTCCGGCCGCGCGAGGGACAGGATCGGATCCTCGAAGACGACGACGCGGCCCACGAGGTAGATGCCGTTCGCCTCGGCGTCGCGGGCAGCCTTGCGCGGATCGTAGTAGCGGTACGCGGCGCCGACTGCCCGCGCGAGTCGGATAGCCGGCCGCCGGAACGCCACCTCGCCGCTCTCGTCCTTGATGTCGAGCTCGATCGTGTTGAGGCCGTCGGCGGTGAACGAGTAGAACTCGTCGAGCTTCCCCTCGAGCGAGGCGAGCGACATCGTCACGTGGACTCCCCGGATCTCCTCGGGGAGGGGGGAGGGCTCAGGCGGAGCCGTCACGGTCTCATTCGTCTCGGCCGTGGCCTCTGCAGCCTGCGCAGAATCCTTCGTTTCGTTCGCACGGCCGTTCAGGAAGCTCATCCCGAGGGCGACGGCGGCGGCTGCGACCACGACGATCCCGACGAGGATGATCCGCCGTGCGGCGCGTCGGCGGCGAATCTGGTTCCGGCGGTCGCGGAAGCGCTCGTTCGGGTCCCGGGGCTCTAGCAGCACGGTGGCCTGGGCACGGTATTTCCTTCCAGTCAAGGCCGCAAACGGCCTCCGAGCCGCCGCGCAACGATTTTCGTTGCGCTAGGATGGACGCCGTGCCGGTCGCGACCGGGCTCAAGGTGGAGGCGCTCGCGCGCGACTTCCGCTCGCAGCGCCGCCTGGCGGACGCACTCGGGGTCAGCCCGGCCCAGGTGAGCCGCTGGAAGCGGGGGCAGGGCCTGGATGCGCTCAACGCCGAGCGGCTCGATCTCCTCGAGCTGACGATGTCTTCTCTCCACCGCCTCTACGAGCCTGAGACGGCAGAGAAATGGCTCTTCGGGCCCAATCCGCGCCTCCGGGACCGGCGTCCGATCGACGTGATCAGAGCGGGGGGGACGCAGGAGCTCCTGGTCGCGCTCCGCCAGGAGCGGGCCGGCTCCTACGCGTGATCCTCTTTCGCTGCTTCCCCTGGGACCGGAGCGCCCGAGCGGATGCGCCCGGGCGGCGCGCTCTGGTCTCCGCGCCGGTACCAGGGGGAGGGGCGGCACGACGCGCCGGCGCGGTACGGCTGCCTGTACGTCGCGGAGGAGCGCATCTCCGCGGTCGTGGAACAGCTCAGCTGCTTCGGAGGCGTGGGCCTCTCGCAGCCTGATCTCGTGCGCGAAGGGCTGCCGCTCGCGCTCGCCGCGTTGCGGCTACCCGAGACGGCCGAGCTCGTCGACCTCGACGAGCCGCTCGTCCTGGCCGTGGAGGAGCTCCGGCCCTCCCTCGTCGCGACCCGCGAGCGGGAGCACACCCAGGCTTACGCGACGGCCCTGTTCGAGCGGCATCCGGAGGCGGTCGGCATCCGCTGGTGGTCGACGTTCGAGCCTCGGTGGGCAAACGTGACACTCTTCGACCGTGGGACCGCCGATCTGGAGGTCGAGGACCTCAGGAAGCTGAGCCTCGGCGACGACGTCGTCGTCGAGGCGGCGCGATTCCTCGGCCCGGCGGTCGCGGCGTGAGCGTCGCCCAGCTGCTTGCGCGGCGTCTGCCGGGCCGGGTCGCCGACGTCGTCGAGCTGCTGCGAGCGCTCGAGGAGGCGCTTCCCCCCGGGGACGGCGTCGTTCCGTTCCTCCGGCTCTACCGTGGGGTGACGGAGGCCGTCGAGCGCGAGGTCGTCCCGGGAGGTGAGTACGCCGACCCGCGCTTCGTTCGCTGGCTCGACGTGGTCTTCGCCCGCGGGTTCTTCCGAGCCCTCCGGGATGCCGAGGAGTGCCCGAGAGCCTGGGCACCGCTCTTCGAGGCACGGACCAGGCCGGGGATCGCGCCGCTCCAGTTCGCGCTCGCGGGCATGAACGCCCACGTGAACCGCGACCTGCCTTTCGCGCTCGTCGAGACCTGGGGCGCGCTCGGGCTCGAGCCGAAGCGGGGAAGCCCGCAGCAGCGAGACTTCGTGCGCTTGAACACGCTCCTCGAGGAAACCGAGGAGCAGGTGAAGGCCGAGCTCGTGAGCGGGCCGCTCGGTCACGTCGAGCGCTCGCTCGGCGACCTCGACGACGCCGTTGCCATCTGGAAGCTCTCGAAGGCCCGCGACGCAGCCTGGGTCAACGGCGAGACTCTCTGGGAGCTGCGTTCCGTGCCGAAGCTACGCGCGGAGTACGCGACGACGCTCGACGGCCTGGTCGGATTCGCGGGGAGAGGGCTGTTGCGCCCGCTCGGCTCGTGAGAAGTGGGGCAGGCCCTCACGCGGCCGGATCTCGGGCAACTTGACATAACGCCCGTTATCGTGCGTCGCGCCGAGATTGGCTCGATCGCGCGTAGGTGTTTGACTTGCCCGCTGCGATGGGTAGGGTAAGCGCGGCACGCGTCCTTTGCGTGAAACCGCCGCCCTCCCCAACCTGCCGGGTGACACCTTCGTGACAACGGCCGATGCCTGACGAGCGCCCGATCGCCAGCCAGCACGAGGAGCTTCAGCCCCTGCTCGAGCGGGGCGACGCCTCGGGCGTCCTGGAGGCGACCGAGCTGCGGGAGGCCCTCGAGCTCCTCGACCTCGACGTGTCCGAGGTCGAGCAGCTGAACAAGGAGCTCGAGGAGCGCGGGATCGAGGTCGTCGACCGCCAGAAGGAGCCGGCCGCGCCGCTTCCGGGCACCGAAGTGCTCGAGACGACGACAGACGCGCTCCAGCTCTTCCTGCGCGAGATCGGGCGCCACCCGCTCCTGACCGCCGCCGACGAGGTGGAGCTCTCGAAGCGGATCGAGCGGGGGGACATGGAGGCGAAGAAGCGGATGATCGAGTGCAACCTCCGCCTGGTCGTCTCGATCGCGAAGAACTACCGCAACCAGGGCCTCCCCTTCCTCGATCTCATCCAGGAAGGCATGTTCGGGCTCATTCGCGCGGTGGAGAAGTTCGAGTGGCAGCGCGGGCTCAAGTTCTCGACGTACGCAACCTGGTGGATCCGGCAGGCGGTCGCACGCGCGATCGCGGACAAGGCTCGGACGATCCGCGTCCCCGTCCACGTGGTCGAGAGGATGCAGAAGATGCACCGGGCCGAGCGGCATCTCTGGACGCAGCTCGCTCGAGAGCCGACGCTCGAGGAGATCGCCGACGAGGCCGGCCTGCCGCTCCAGCAGGCGCTGGAGGTGCGTGCAGCCGCGCGAGCCTCGACAAGCCTCGACCAGCCGATCGGAGAGCAGGAGGACGCCGTCTTCGGAGATCTGGTGGCCGGGCCGGAGCCGCTGCCCGACGAGGTCACGGAGAAGAGCCTCCAGAAAGAGGCGCTCGACCGGGCGCTCGAGTCGCTCCCGGAGCGCGATCGCCGCGTCCTCGAGCTGCGCTACGGGCTCTGCGGCGAGGAGCCGCACACGCTCGAGCACATCGGCCGGCGCCTCGGCATCACGCGGGAGCGCGTCCGTCAGATCGAGATCGAGTCGCTCTCCCGCCTAGCCTCGCTGCGCGAGATCGAAGCCGTCGGAATGCGCTAGGAGGGGGCCGAGCGCGCTCCCGTCGAAGAGGGCGTCGGCGCCCTCCCCCAGGCGCGCCCGCGCCATCCTGTGGGCGTCGTCCAGAAACGGCGGTCGGGTGCTGCGGTGACCGTCGGAGGCAACGAGATCCGCGAGGCCCGCCTCGAGGAGGATCCACGCCGCCGCCTCCTGCTCGAGGCCGTGCGCGCCGAGCAGGCTGGTGGCATTCACCTGGAGGAGCCAGCCCCGCTCGCGGAAGGACGCGGCGCGGCGGATATCCACCCGGAGACTCTCGGCCCGCTCGGGGTGTGCGACGATCGGGGTGAGGCCAGACCCTTCGATGTGGGCGCCGAGGCGCTCAGCGAGTCCGAGAGGGCCGTGGAAGGGCAGCTCCATGAGGACTGCGGCAAGCGTCCCCAACCGGTAGCGCACCGGATCCTCGTCCAGGAGCCGCTCGGAGGGCGTCAGCTCCCAGCCGAGCTCGAGCGCGAGGCCGTGCGGGGACACGAGCGCCGCCATCTCGGCGTGAGCGTCGCGGGCGCGGCGCTCACGCTCCTCGGAAAGCTGCAACGAGGGCCAGACGTGCGGGGTGGCGTAGAGCGCCCGAGTGCCGCGCCGCGCTGCCTCGAGGCAGAGAGCCAATCCGGCCTCGATCGAGCCCGCTCCGTCGTCCCCCGAGGGAACGACGTGGGAGTGCACGTCGACGAAGCCGGCCATCACCCCACGCTACCGGCGCGGCCGGGAACGAGGGCGGCGGAGCCTATTCGGCGCGCAGGTACAGGCGGAGCTCAGGTGCCACGGACTGGAGCTCGCGGAGCGCGCGGGCTTCGAGCTGTCGGATGCGCTCGCGGGTGACCCCGAGCACGGAGCCGACCTGCTCGAGCGTCTTCGGGGCCTCGCCGTTCAGGCCGAAGCGGAGCACGACGACGTGGCGCAGCCGATCGTTGAGCGTGGCGAGCGCCTCCTCGAGCTCGACGCTGCGCAGGAGCTCCGCGAGGACGGCGTCCGGCTGCTCGGCGTTCTCGTCCTCGATCATGTCGCCGTAGTGCGAGTCTCCGTCGCCGACGGGCGTCTCGAGGCTGATCGGGTCCTCGACGAGATCGAAGAGCTCGTGGACGCGCTTGATCTCGAGGTTCGCCTCCGGGCGATCTCTTCGGGAAGCGGCTCGCGATTGAGGCGCTGGGTCAAGACCCGGCGTGCGCGCATGGCGCGGCGCACCTGGTCGACGACGTGGACGGGGAGCCGGATCGTCCGGCCCTGGTCGGCGATCGCCCGCGTGACCGACTGGCGAATCCACCAGGTCGCGTACGTCGAGAGCTTGAAGCCGAGGCGGTAGTCGAACTTCTCGACGGCGCGGATGAGCCCGAGGTTCCCTTCCTGGATGAGGTCGAGCAGCGGCACGCCGGAGTTGACGTAATTGCGTGTGATCGACATCACGAGGCGGAGGTTGCATTCGATGAGGCGGCGCTTGGCCCACTCGTCGCCCTCGTCCTTGCGGCGCGCGAGCTCGCGCTCCTCGACCGGCGTCAGGAGCGGCCCGTCGCCGATCTGGCGAACGTAGAGCTTGAGCGGGTCCTGCGTGGGCGCAGGAACGCTCTCGGGACGGCCGTTTTCGGTCTTGTTCCCGCTCGCGTCCTCGGTCTCGTCGTCCTCCTCCTCGTCGGGAGGGTCGGGAACGAGCTCGAGCTTGGGCTCGACGGTCTCGAGGTCCTCGCGGTCGCGAGGGAGTCCCGCAGAAGAGTTCTTCACGCATCTCGTATCGGCGGGTGTCCAACCGGGGCTTGAGCGGGTACCGAACCAATTCGAGGGATGGAGCGAAGCCACGAAAACGACCGACGCTGATACTGTCTTTCCGGGACGGGGGCCCGTGCGGCCGCTCGGGGCCACCAGCCGACCTTCCCGGCAGGATTGGGACTAACAGACTTTGTGCGGAATAGCCGGATATAGCCTGAGCGACGAGTCGCGGATCGACCAGACACTCGCGACTCAGACGCTCCTGGCTGCGATCTCCGAGCGAGGATCCGACGCGGTCGGCTACGCGTACAGGGGCCCGGACGCGACGCTCACGATCCACAAGCAACGCGGAGGCGCCAGCGCTCTCCTCGAGAGGCTTCGTGTCCCCGGGAAGGCCCGGGCCGCGCTCGTCCACGTCCGCGACTACACCAAGGGGCATCCGAGCCTGATCGCCAACAACCATCCGATTCGGCACGGCACGGTCGTCGGAATCCACAACGGGATCATCGTCAACGACGAGCAGATCTTCACGCGGCACGGCTTCGAGCGCGCGGAGCCTGGGATGACCGTCGACTCCGAGGCGATCTTCGCCCTTGCCGAGAAGGCATCAAGCTCTTCGGAGGCCCTCGAGGAGCTGCACGGGTCGATGGCCGCGGCCTGGGCGGACGAGCGCGAGCCGGAGCTCGTTCATCTCGCGCGCGGAATCGGCCGCCCGCTCTGGATCGGACAGGGTGCCCGCGAGCTCTTCTTCGCCTCGACCCGCCGGGCGCTCGAGCTCGTCGAGGCCTATGCGGGCGTGCGCCTCGCGAAGCGCGAGGTCGGCGAGGGAACGCTGGTCTCGGCAGGCGACGGCGCTGTCGTGCGCACCGACTCCTTCGAGCCCGACAGAACGTTCGTCGATCCCTCCCCCCTCCCGCCTGTGCGAGCTCCCGAGGAAGCGCGCTCGGCCCTGGCCCGCCTCGCCGCCATCGTCACGGCGTCGGCGTCCGCGCGCTAGCGGCGGGCGACGCGCTCCGAATCTCCAGAAACCCCTTGGCGTCGACCGTCGTCCCTCTCTGGGAGAGACGCCCGCGCAGAGCACCGTGGAAGGCCAGCCAGCCCCCTTGTCCCTCCCCGAAGAGCCGGTAGACCTGCCACTCGGAGAGCATCGTCCGGCTGCGGGCGCTCGCGCGGGCCCAGTCCGAGAGCCGCGGGAGCCGGCCGAGCCGGCGGGCGAGGCGCTCGCCTTGCTCGAGCGCCCGCTCTGCCCGCTCAGCGCGCGTGGGAACGTCGTAGCCTGCGGCTCGGAGCGCATTCGAGAGCGACCCGAAGCTGTGCCAGTAGAGGGATTTCGACGGCATCGCGCTGCGGCGTTCGTCGAGGTCCCTCCCCGTAGGCGTCCGCCCGAGCGAGTCTCCGAGCACGCGGAGCTGGACGAGGAGCTCGTCCCGCGTGGCGAAGCGCCTCGGAGCGAGGCCGGCGGCCCTCTTGGCGCGGTTCCAGCTTCCGAAGCGCTCCACGACGGTCTGGGGGTGCAGGCGTGCCACGGGGTCTGCGGCGAGCTCCCGCATCGTCGGTGAGCGCCCCAGGCGAGCGGCGCAGGCCGTCAGCTCGGCCAGGATCTCCTCGTCGGTGAAGCGCCGCCGCGGCACGTTGCACTCGGCACAGTGTAGGCGCGCAGATTGGACGGATCGCAAACTGAGCGCGACACTAGACTAAGCTTCGTGCGCCTGAAGCTGGAGATCGCCGTCTCGCGCGCCGCCGGACGCCTCTCGCAGCTCGCGGGCCGCGGCGGCGGCACGACGTTGCCGGGGAAGATCCTGGCGACCATCGACCCTGGCGCGCTGACGACGCTGGCAGCGCGCCTGCCGCTGGGATCGGCCCTCCTGTCGGCCACGAACGGAAAGACGACGACGGCGGGGATCGTCGCAGGCATCATCGGGAAGAACGTCAGCCTCGCACACAACCGGGCCGGCGCGAACCTCGTGTCGGGAGTCACCTCTGCGCTCCTCGCCCGCCCCGACGCGGAGCTGGGGCTGTTCGAGGTGGACGAGGGCGCCTTTCCCGACGTCGCGGCGCGTGTGCGGCCGCACGCCGTCTGCCTCGGAAACCTCTTCCGGGACCAGCTCGACCGCTACGGCGAGCTCGAGCTGATCGCCGAGCGCTGGCGCCGCGCGGTCGCCGAGCTTCCCGAAGACGCGCGGGTCGTGGCGAACGCGGACGACCCGCTCCTCGCGGCCATCGTCCAGGGTCGAGAGGGGGCCCTTCGCTTCGGGCTGGACGACCCGCGCGTGGCGCGCGAGCGTCTCCCCCACGCCGCCGACTCGAAGTACTGCATCGCCTGCGGGACGCCGTACGTGTACGCCGCCTCGTATGTGGGGCATCTCGGCGAGTGGCGGTGCCCGGCCTGTGAGCTCGAGCGCCCGCCCCTGGACGTCGTCGCGCGCGAGATCGAGCTGGAGGGGCTCTCGCACGCCTCTTTCGACCTCGTCACTCCAGAAGCAACACGGCGCGTGGAGCTCGCGCTCCCGGGCCTCTACAACGTGTACAACGCGGTCGCGGCCGCATCGCTCGCTCTGACGCTCGGTGTTTCCCTGGAGGCAGTCTGCGACGGCATCGCGCGCTTTCGCCCCGCCTTCGGCCGCTTCGAGCGGATCCGGGCGGGAGACCGCGACGTCCTGCTCCTGCTCGTGAAGAATCCGGCCGGCGCCAACGAGGTCGTCCGCACGCTCGTCTCCGGCAGTGCACCGAAGCTGGTGGTCGCCGCGCTCAACGACGACATCGCCGACGGTCGCGACGTGTCGTGGATCTGGGACGTGGACTTCGAGCCGCTCCTCCAAGGGCTCGACCGCATCATCGTGACCGGGACACGGGCCCACGAGCTCGCGCTCCGCTGCAAGTACGGCGGCCTCGATCCGAGCGCGATCGAAGTGATTCCCTCCCTGGAAGCGGCTCTCGACCGCGGGCTCGGGCTCACGGAGCCCGGCGGCGAGCTGGTCGTGCTGCCGACGTACACGGCGATGCTCGCGCTGCGGCGCGTAACGGCCGACCGCGGGCTCGTCCGGCCCTACTGGGAGGAGGCGGCGTGAGCCGCTCCAAGGTGGTCGTCGGCCACCTCTATCCGGACTACCTCAACATCTACGCCGACCGCGGCAACATCGCGGTCCTCGAGCGGCGCGCGGCCTGGCGGGGCATCGGCTTCGACTACCGCTCGATCGGCATGGGAGACCGCCTCGTGCCGGGCGAGCACGACCTGCTCTACCTCGGCGGCGGGCAGGATCGCGAGCAGACGCTCGTGGCGAGGAACCTGGCCTCGCGCGGCGAGGCCGTGCGCGAGGCCGCCGCGGGAGGAGCGGCGATCCTGGCCGTCTGCGGCGGGTACCAGCTGCTCGGACGCTTCTACCGCGACCGCAGCGGCGCCGAGCTTCCCGGGGTCGGTCTTTTCCCGCTCCAGACGGTCGCGGGCGAGCGCCGGATGATCGGCGACGTCCTCCTCGACTGCGAGCTCGTCCGAGGCGAGCGGCGCCTTCTCGCCGGCTTCGAGAACCACGCCGGGCGAACCGTTCTCGACCCGGGAACGGAGGCTCTCGGGCGCGTCGTCGCGGGGTTCGGGAACGACGGGGAGAGCGGCTTCGAGGGCTGTCGCGTCGGCCGTGCCGTCGGCACCTATCTGCACGGGCCGCTCCTCCCACGCAATCCGTGGTTCGCGGACTGGCTCCTGGCCCAGGCGCTCGCCCACAGGCTCGGCGAGCCGCCGGCGCTGGAGCCGCTCGAGGACGACCTCGAGACCGCCGCCCAGGGTGTCTCCGCAACGCGGGCGCGGTCGCGCGGCGGCCGTTTCTCCTGACCTCCCGAGGGGCACCCCGGCCCACCACCCGCTTTCGAGCCTAACGAGAGAAAGCGCGCGCGTGGCGCACGGATCGTGCCGTTACGGTGCCCAGAGCGCGCCGAGATAGACGGTTGGGTCACCCGGCTGCCAGCGGGCGAGGAAGCGCTGGATCGGAGGGTGGACTGCGAGCACCGGCAGCTCCTCGACGTCGAAGAGGCGGTGGTTTCGGACCGCTTTGTCGCTCGACGTCACCCGCTCGAGCGAGCGGTCGCCGAGATGGCCGGCGAAGACGATGTGAACGACATGCTTGATCGGCCAGCCGGGCGGCGAGATCGAGTCCGCCAGCGCGACGGGGCCCTCGAACGGCACCTCTTCGGCGATCCCCACCTCCTCGGCGAGCTCTCGCTTGAGCGCCTGGAGGAGCGTTTCCCCCACGCCGACGCCGCCGCCCGGCAGCAGCCAGTACTCCCTTCCCCGCTTCTCGTGGCGGACAAGGAGGATGCGGCTCTCGCGCCGCAGGATCGCGGACACGCGGATCCGGGGCTCCACGTCAGGCCGGCGACGAGCCGAAGCCGCGCACACCGCGCTCGCTGTCCGGCAGCTCGTCCAGCTCGACGAGCTCCAGCTCGGGGACCGGCAGTACGACCAGCTGGGCGATCCGCTCTCCGGGCTCGGCGACGAACGCCCGCTCTCGGTCGGTGTTGAGGAGGACGACGCGTATCTCTCCGCGGTAGCCGGAGTCGATGAGCCCCGGGGAGTTGACGACTGCGATCCCGTGTCGGGCGGCCAGCCCGGACCGGGGCTGGACGAACCCCGCAAAGCCCTCGGGGATGGCGACCGCGAGGCCCGTCGGAACGACCGCCCGCTCGCCCGGGGCGAGCTCCACGCGCTCGCACGTCGCGAGATCGAGCCCGGCGTCGCCGGCGTAGGCGCGCTCGGGGAGAGTCGCGTCGGGCCGGAGGCGGGCGACGGCGAGCTCGATCACGCCTTCCTCGCCCGTGCGGCCGGGGTGTCGGCGTCCGCGACGAGGTAGGGCGCGAAGTGCGCGAGCTCGCGTTCCGGGAGGCGAGCCTTGACGAGGACCCCGTCTTCGCGATCGTCGCGCTCGTCGATCGGCGCCCCGAGCTCGTACAGGTCGGTCAGGACACGGCCGTGGTCGTACGGGACGAGGAGTCGGACGGTCCGGAAGCGGTCGGCGAACCGCTCCGCGACGCGCGCGCGGAGCTCGGGAAGGCCCTCGCCCCCTCGTGCCGAGATCGCGATCGCGTCGGGGAAGCGGTTGGCGAGCCGCCGGCGGCGAAGAGGGTCGACGAGGTCGATCTTGTTGAGGACGAGCTCCGCCGGCAGCTCGTCCGCGCCGATCTCGGCGAGGACGCCCTCGACGGCTGCGATCGTCTCGTCCAGTCGCTCGTCCGACTCCGAGGCGTCGGCGACGTGGAGGACGAGGTCGGCGAACAGCGTCTCTTCGAGTGTCGCCGCGAAGCCCTCGACGAGCTGGTGCGGCAGGCGCCGGATGAAGCCCACCGTGTCGGTGACGAGGTAGCGCCTTCCGTCGTGCTCGAAACCGCGCGTTGTCGGGTCGAGCGTCTCGAAGAAACGGTCGTCCACCGAGGCGTCGGCGTCCGTGAGAGCGTTCAGGAGCGTGGACTTGCCGGTATTCGTGTAGCCGGCCAGCGCGACGACCGGGACGACGCTCTGGTCGCGAGCCTTCCGCTGCACGGCGCGACGCTTCTCCAGCTCGCGGAGGCGGCGCTTCAGGAGGCCGATTCGGCGCCGGGCAAGCCGGCGGTCGGTCTCGAGCTGAGACTCGCCGGGGCCTCTCGTTCCGATTCCGCCTCCGAGCCGCTCGAGGTGCTGCCACAGCCCTCGCATCCGGGGCAGGTTGTACTCGAGCTGCGCGAGCTCGACCTGGAGCTTCCCCTCGGCGCTCCGCGCATGCTGGGCGAAGATGTCCAGGATGAGCTGCGTGCGGTCGACGACACGGGCGGTTAGCGCGTCCTCGAGCCGCCGCTGCTGACCCGGTGCGAGCTCGTCGTCGACGATCAACGACTCCGCCCCCGAGTCCGCGACGAGCCGCTTCAGCTCCTCTAACTTGCCCTTGCCGACGTACGTCCGCGGATCCGGCCTCTCACGTCGCTGGACGAGCTCGCCGACAGGCGTGACTCCGGCGGCGCGCAGGAGCTCCCGGAGCTCCTGCAGCTCTTCGTCTTCCTGCACCCCGGGGGCCAGCACGGCGACGACGAAACCCCGCTCGGGCTCCGCTCCCGGCGCGGGGTCGGGCTGGTGGGGGCTCACAAGGCGATTATGCCCTGGATTCGACGCGGAGCGACGACGCGATCCGGCCCGCGGCCTCCTCCAGGCGCTCGTCGGGAACCGTGAGCGAGACGCGGACGAAGCCCTCGCCGGAGGGGCCGAACGAGGGGCCCGGCGAGACGATCACGGCGGCCTGCTCGAGCACGAGCTCCGTGAAGCTCGCGGAGTCGTGGCCCTCGGGGACGCGGATCCACACGTACGGCGTCGCCTGCGGGGGCTCCGACGGAAGACCGATCGCAGCGAGGGCGTCGACCATGAGATCCCTGCGGCGCCGGTAGACCTCGGACATCTCGCTCGGGAAGTCGCGCGCGTCGGTGAGCGCCCCGACTCCGGCGAGCTGGAGCGCGTCGAACATGCCCGAGTCGAGGTTCGTCTTCAAGTGCCGGTAACGCTCGACCACCTCGGCGTTTCCCGCGATCCAGCCGACGCGCCAGCCGGTCATGTTCCAGCCCTTGGAGAGCGAGAAGATCTCGGCGCCGACGTCCTTTGCGCCGGGCGCGCCGAGGAAGCTCGGCGGGCGATAGCCGTCGAACGCGATCTCGGTGTAGGAGGCGTCGTGGACCGCCACGAGGTCGTTGGAACGGGCGAAGTCGACGACGCGCTCGAAGAAGCCCTCCTCGACGATCGCGCCCGTCGGGTTGTTCGGGTAGTTGAAGTAGAGGAGGTTGGCCCTCGCAGCTATGTCCTGAGGGACCGCGTCGAGGTCCGGCATGAAGGCGTTCGCCTCGGTCAGCGGTAGGTAATGGAGCTCCGCGCCCGCGAACACGGGCCCCGAGGTGTACGGCGGATAGCCGGGATCGGGCGAAAGGCAGACGTCGCCGGGATCGAGGCAGGCGAGCGCCACGTGGGCGACGCCCTCCTTGCCGCCCAGCACGGGGATCGTCTCCGTGCCTGGGTCGATGTCGACTCCGAAGCGGTCGGCGTAGAAACCCGCGACGGCCTCGCGGAACTCCCCCAGGCCGCGGTTCGAGGGGTACCGGTGGGTCTCCGGCTGGGCGCTCGCGCGGGCGAGCGCCTCGACGACGGCCGAGGGGGCCGGCAGGTCGGGGTCGCCGATCCCCAGGGAGATGACGTCGACCCCGTCGGCGCGCATCGCCTCGATCCGGCGCTCGATCTCGGCGAACAGGTACGGCGGCACCTCGTCGAGACGGCGGGCGAACCTCATCGGCCGCCGACCTCGGCCAGCAGCTCCTCCGAGATCTCGCCGTTGCAGATCTCCTGCGCCTCGCCGGTCAGCCGGGCGTGGAAGCGCTCGTCGAGCTCCACGACCATGTCCCCGCCGGCCAGATGGATCGTCACGGGGCTGTCGCACCAGCCGTTGGCCACCGAGGCGCCCGCGACCGCGACGGCGCTCGTCCCGGAGGAGAGCGTCTCCCCCGCTCCCCGCTCCCAGACGCCGACGGTCGCCTCCTCCCGCGAGTCGACGTGCACGAGCTGGACATTGGTGCGCTCGGGAAAGCGCGGATGGTTCTCGACCAATGGGCCCAGGCGGAGCAGGTCCGAGCGGTCGGGATCCCGCCTGATGACCGCGTGCGGGTTCCCTACCGACACCGGCGTGAACTCGACCTCGGCGCCGTCGACGGCGAGCGTCTCCGTCGGGCCGACCTCGACCGCTCCCACCTCCGTCTCGACCTCGAGCCCCGCGCGCATCCGCGCCTGAACCTCACGGGAGCCGACGACGACGGCTACCTCCTCCTCCCCGCTCCGGCGCGCGAGCCAGCGGGCGGCGATCCGGGTGCCGTTTCCCGACAGCTCGGCCGTCGAGCCGTCAGGGTTCCAGATGACGATTTCCGCGCGCGGGCCGTCGGCCGCCACCACCTCGAGGACGCCGTCCGAGCCGACCCCGAGGTGGTAGTCGCAGAGCCGCCTGACGAGCGGCGCCGACAGCGAGAAGCCGACGTCAGCCCGCTCGACGAGCAGGTAGTCGTTCCCGAGCCCGTGCCACTTCGAGAATCTCATCGGCGACCGCGTCCGGAGGACGGTCGGCGGAAACGCTAACAACGCCTGGAATGCGCCGGAGCCACTTCCGCTGGTAAGCGGCGTACTGCCGGGTCTTCCGAGTGACCGCCGCGATCGCCTCCTCGGCAGGAAGCGTGGCGAACTCCTCGAGCCCGATCACCTTGCGCGCCGTCGTCGAGAGGATGCCGGCCAGCGCGCGCTGTGCCTCCTCCACCACGCCGCGCTCGACCATCAGGCGCGCGCGCTCCTCGATCCGCCGGGCGACGACCTCCGGCGACGCCTCGAGGCCCACGACGAGGCTCGGGTGCCGGGTCTCCGTCGTCCAGAGGCGGTTGTGGGACGGGCTCAGGGAGCCGCCCGCCTCCGCGAGCTCGAGCGCGCGGACGACCCGGCGCCTGTCGTTCGGATGGACGGCGGCGGCCGCCGCGGGATCGCGCTCCGCGAGAGCTGCGTGCGCCGACTCGGAGCCGGACTCGTCGTAGAAGCGCTCCCAGCGCCCGCGCGCGCCCGGTGCGGGCGCCGGCGGCAGCTCGAGCTCCGCGAGGGCCGCCCGGAGATAGAGGCCGGTCCCGCCGGCGACGATCGGAGTCTCCCCGGCGCCGAGGATCTCGTCGACGGCCGCGTGGGCGAGGCGCTGATACTCGCCGACCGAGCCCTCGTAGTCGAGCGGCCAGATCGCCACGAGCCGGGTGGGGCGATCGGGCTGGTTGGTGAGGATCGGCAGCCCACGGTAGGCCTGCATCGCGTCCGCCGAGACGACCTGAGCCGGGATCCGCTCTGCGAGCGCCTCGGCCACGGCGCTCTTTCCCGAGGCGGTCGGGCCGAAGATCGCGAGGACGAATCCGCCGGAGCTCACGGCACCACGCGGAGCATGCAGCAGGCTGCCGTTTGCCTCCTACGCACTGCAGTCCTTGGGGCCACCCCGGACCACCACCCGCTTCGAGCCTAACGTCGAAAAGCGCACGCGTGGGACACGGATTGTGACGAAAGAGGTCTAAGCGGCGGCGAGGGCCGCCTCGGTGCCGCTCAGCGTGGTCGACGTCGCCGCCTCGATGCGCACGTTCAAGAGGTCGCCGGGCGCCCCGCGGCCGCGGAAGTTCACGGTCGTGTTGCGGCGCGTGCGTCCGCGGAGGAGCGCGGCATCCGTACGGCTCGGGCCCTCGACGAGCACCTCCTCGACGCGCCCGACGCGCCCCTGGTTGCGCTCGTGGGCGATTCGCTGGACGGTCGCGATGAGCCGCTCGATCCGCTCTCCCTTGATCTCCTCGGAAACTTGCTCGGGCATGTCTGCAGCCTCCGTGCCGTGCCGCGGGCTGAAGACGAACGTGAACGCTCCGTCGTAGCGCACCTCCTCGACGACCTCGAGCGTCTCGGCGAAATCCTCCTCCGTCTCGCCCGGGAAGCCGACGATCAGATCGGTCGTGAGGGCGAGGTCGGGAATCGCGTCCCGCATCCGCTCGACGAGCGCCACGTAGCGCTCGCGGCCGTAGGTCCGGCGCATCCGCTTGAGGATCCGAGTCGAGCCGGACTGAAGCGGCAGGTGCGTGTGCTCGCAGACGGCCGCGCACTCGGCCATCGCGCGGATGACCGGCTCCCGGAAGTCCTTGGGGTGTGGGCTCGTGAAGCGGATTCGCTCGATTCCGGCCACGTCGCCGACGGCGCGGAGCAGCTCACCGAACTCCGTCCGGATCTCCGGCGCGAGGTCCCGCCCCCACGAGTTGACGTTCTGGCCGAGCAGCGTCACCTCGCGGACGCCTTCCGAGGCAAGCCGGGACACCTCCCCCAGGATCTCCCCGGGCCTCCTGCTCTGCTCGCGGCCGCGGACCGCGGGGACGATGCAGTAGGAACAGACCGAGTTGCACCCCATCGAGATCTGCACCCAGGCCTGGAACGCGCGCTCGCGCCGCGCCGGGAGGTCGCCCGCGAAATGGCGCCACTCCGCGAAGCGTCCGCGTTCCACTCCCATCCCTCCCGCGCCGATCCACTCCGCCAGATGCGGGATCGAGCCCGGCCCGAACGCGACGTCGACATAGGGATAGAGCTCGAAGAGGCGTTCCCGCTGTGCCTCGGCGTAGCAGCCCCCGACCGCGATCACCCGCTCCGGGTCGGCTCTCTTGAGCGCTGCGGCCTGGGCGAGGTGGGCGGCGAAGCGCTGGTCGGGCTTCTCGCGGACGGTGCACGTGTTGAAGACGATCACGTCCGCCTGGTCCTGGGAGAGCGCCTCGCCCAGCCCGAGGGACTCGAGCATGCCCTTGATTCGCTCCGAGTCGTGGGCGTTCATCTGGCAGCCGAATGTCGTTACGTGGTAGCGCTTCACCGGCGGACACTGTAGCGGGGTCGTAAACGGCCTTGTCCCTGTGAGAACGGAGGTTTACGATCGGCCGATCCGTATCGACCCTGGGGGTTCACCGATGTCTTCGACTCGCTCTGCGCTGCGTGCGCGCCGCGTGCCTGCGCTCGTGGCGATTGCCGCGATCCTCTCGCTCGTCTTCGGGCTCGGAAGCGCGCAGGCCCAGCCCACCGAGCTCTTCTTCTCCGAGTACATCGAGGGATCGAGCAACAACAAGGCGCTCGAGATCTTTAACGGCACGGGCGCTCCCGTCGACCTGGGCGCCAACTCGTACAACGTCCAGATGTACTTCAACGGGAGCTCCTCCGCGGGGCTCACGATCAACCTCGTGGGCACGGTCGCCCCGGGCGACGTGTTCGTGCTGGCCCAGTCGGCCGCAGATCCGGTCATCCTGGCTCAAGCCGACCAGACGAACGGCGCCGGCTGGTTCAACGGCGACGACGCGGTCGTCCTCCGTCGCGGCACAACCTTCGTCGACGTCATCGGACAGGTCGGTTTCGACCCGGGCACCGAGTGGGGCGCCGGCGACCTGAGCACCGCCGACAACACGCTACGACGAGAGGGGACGATCCACGCGGGCGACCCGATCGGCAGCGACGCGTTCGATCCCGCCGCCGAGTGGATCGGCTTTCCGATCAACACCTTCGACGGCCTCGGCAGCCATACGATCATCGAGGGCGACCAGCCGCCGACCGTGACCAGCACGACGCCCGCGAACGACGCGACGGAGGTCGGCCTCGGCTCGAACGTCACGGTGACGTTCAGCGAGGACGTCGCCGTCACCGGCTCGTGGTTCGACATCTCCTGCACGACCAGCGGGACGCACCCGGCGGCCGCGAGCGGCGGCCCGACGACGTTCACGCTCGACCCGGACGCCGACTTCGCCCAGGGCGAGGCGTGCACCGTCACGGTCGCCGCCTCCCAGGTCACGGATCTCGACACGGACGACCCGCCGGACACGATGGCGGCCGACTTCAGCTTCAGCTTCACGACGCCCGTCCAGATCAGCGACATCCAGGGGGCGTCCCACCTGTCGCCTCTCGCCGGGCGTCTGGTGTCCGGGCTTGCGGGCATCGTGACCGCGAAGCTCGGCAACGGCTTCTACCTCCAGGATCAGACGGGGGACGGGAACGACGCGACGTCCGAGGCGATCTTCGTCTTCACGTCGTCGTCGCCGACCGTCGCCGTGGGGGACGACGTTCTGGTGCGCGGCCGCGTCGCCGAGTTCCGTCCCGGCGGGGCCGCGAGCACGAACTTGACGACGACCGAGATCACCTCGCCGACGATCAGCGTGCTCTCGAGCGGCAACGCGCTTCCTGCCGCGACCGTGCTCGGTGCAGGCGGGCGGATCCCGCCGAACATGGTCATCGAGGACGACGCTACGGGGAGCGTCGAGACCAGTGGTGTCTTCGACCCGGCTCAGGACGGGATCGACTTCTACGAGAGCGCCGAGGCGATGCGCGTGCGGGTGAACAACGCCGTCGTCGTCGGCCCGCCGAGCTTCGGCGAGATCCCGGTCGTCGGTGACGCGAGCGCGAACGCCGGCATCGACACCGTGCGCGGCGGCGTCGTCATATCGGCCGGCGACTTCAACCCCGAACGGATCTTCCTCGACGACACGATCCTCCCGACCCCGATCGTGAATGTCGCCGACGGCTTCACGACCCCGGCCGTGGGCGTCATGGACTACAGCTTCGGCAACTTCAAGCTCTTCGTGACGGAGCCTCTGACGCGCGTGGACGGCGGTCTCCAGCCCGAGGTCACGCGTCTCCCGACCGACCACGAGGTCGTCGTCGGCACCTACAACGTGGAGAACCTCGACCCGGGCGACGGGCCCGCGTTCGCGCGCCACGCCGACCTGATCGTCAACCACCTCCGCTCGCCCGACCTGATCGCCATCGAGGAGGTCCAGGACAACGACGGGGCAATCAACAGCGGCACGACGAGCGCCTCCCTGAGCTGGAGCATGCTCGTCACCGCGATCCAGGCGGCCGGCGGCCCCGCCTACGAGTTCCGGCAGATCGACCCCGTGGACAACGAAGACGGCGGCCAGCCCGGCGGCAACATCCGTGTCGGCTTCCTGTTCCGCACCGACCGCGAGCTCGAGTTCATCGACCGGCCGGGAGGAGACTCGACGACTGCGACGGCGGTTGTCGACCATCCGTCCGGACCTCGGCTCTCGTTCAGCCCGGGGCGCGTCGATCCGCAGGATCCGGCCTGGGAGGCCACGCGCAAGCCGCTCGCCGGCGAGTTCCGGATGCGCGGGAGGAAGGTGTTCGTGATCGCGAACCACTTCAGCTCGAAGGGCGGCGACGAGCCGCTGTTCGGGCGCTTCCAGCCGCCGACCCGGTCGACGGAGGTCGCGCGACACGCGCAGGCGCAGGTCGTGAACGACTTCGTCGACGAGCTGCTGGCGGCCGACCCGCGGGCGAACGTCATCGTGCTCGGCGACATCAACGACTTCGAGTTCTCGGAGACGGTGGACATCCTCGAGGGCGGCGTGCTGACCACCCTCATGGACACGCTTCCGAAGCGGGAGCGCTACTCGTACGTCTTCGAGGGGAACTCCCAGGTGCTCGACCAGATCCTCGTGAGCGGCAACCTGCTGGGCACCTTCCCGATCGACTACGACCCGGTGCACGTCAACTCGGAATTCGCCGACCAGGCGTCCGACCACGACCCGCAGGTGGCCAGGCTCGACCTGCGGGGCAGGCCGGCGCCGAAGTAAGAACCGGAGCGCGCCGCCGCCGTGGCCGGCGGCGGCGCGCTACTTCGCGAACTCGACGGCGCGGCTCTCGCGGATCACGGTCACCTTGATCTGCCCCGGATACTCGAGGTGCTCCTCGATCTCGCGGGCGATCTCGTGGGACAGGAGGACGGCGGTGTCGTCGTCGATCTCGGTCGGCTTGACCATGACACGGATCTCTCGTCCGGCCTGGAGCGCGTAGACGCGCTCGACGCCCTTCTTCTCCGCGGCGATCTTCTCGAGGCTCTCCAGCCTCTTGATGTAGTGCTCGAGGCTCTCACCGCGGGCGCCCGGCCGTGAGGCCGAGATCGCGTCCGCCGCGATCACGAGCACGGCTTCCACGGTCTGCGGCTGAACCTCGTAGTGGTGCGCCTCGATCGCGTGGACGACGTGCTGGGTCTCGCCGTAGCGCTTCGCCAGCTGCGCGGAGATGATCGCATGGGAGCCCTCGACCTCGTGGGTCATCGCCTTCCCGATGTCGTGCAGGAGCGCGGCGCGCTTGGCGGTCTTCACGCTCGCGCCCAGCTCCGCGGCCATCAGGCCCGCAAGGTGCGAGCACTCGAGCGAGTGCTTGAGGATGTTCTGGCCGTAGCTCGTCCGGTAGCGCAGCCGGCCGAGGATCTTGACGAGCTCCTCGTGCATCTTCCCGCAGTTGGCCTCGAAGACGGCCTGCTCGCCGGCCTGGCGGATGTGGTCTTCGATCTCGGCCTTCGAGCGGTAGTACATCTCCTCGATCCGAGACGGGTGGATGCGGCCGTCTTCGACCAGCTTCGCCAGCGTGAGCTTGGCGACCTCGCGCCGGACGCCGTCGAACGAGGAGAGCACGACCGCCTGGGGCGTGTCGTCGATGATGAAGTCGACGCCGGTCAGGTTCTCGAGGGCGCGGATGTTTCGGCCCTCGCGGCCGATGATGCGGCCTTTCATGTCGTCCGACGGAAGCTCGACGAGGGAGACCGTCGTCTCGGCGGCGTGGCTGGCTGCGACCCGTTGGAGGGCGTCGGCGACGAGATTCCGCGCGCGACGCTTGGCGTCGCTCCGCGCTTCTTCCTCGAGTTGCCGAACCATGCGCGCGAGGTCGTGGCGAACGAGCTCCTCGGACCGCTCGAGCACGCTCCGTTTCGCCTCCTCGGCGGTGAGCCCAGAAATGCGCTCGAGCTCGCGCAGCTGCTCGTCCTTCGCCGTTTTCATCTCGTCCTGAAGCTGGCGAAGGTGCGTCTCGCGGTCGAGGACGCCCTGCTCGCGCCGTTCCAGCTCCACGAGCCTGCGTCCAGCCTCGATCCTCCTTCACAGCCGCGCGCTCCTGGCTCTTGACCACCTCGGCCCGCCGGTCTTCGAGCTCCTGCTCGACCTCGGCGCGCAGGCGGAGCGCCTGTTCGCGCGCCTCGACCTGCGCCTCTCGCCGGATCGCCTCGGCCGACCGCTCTGCGTCCGCCCCGAGGCGCTCGCGTTCGACCTCGGATGCCGCGGCCCGCCGGGAGACGAGCAGGCGCGCCCCGGCGAAGACGCCCAGGAGCAGCCCCAAGACGATCCCGAGAATCAGGAGGCCGATCGAAAGTCCCATTGCTCGCTCCTACGTAGTCGAGCCCGTAGGAACGGCGCTTCGGTGAATCGGCGGCGCGCAGGCGCGCCCCGTCAGCGGACTAGGGCTCCGCCCGAGGGTTCCCTCCCACGCTGGTTCTGCGTGCCGTTTGTCCGGTGATGCTCACAGTGTCGACAGTGGTTTCCGATTCGGCGAAAGCCGTTCCGTATGCAGGCAAATTTCTTGCTCGTGAGAAGACCTATGCTACCCGGCGTCAGCGTTCCTCGTCCAGCGCGCCGACGGCCTCTTCGATCGTTTCGGGCGCGAAACCTCTCCGCGCGAGGAAGCGCCAAGCCTGGCGCGGCTCGCGCGCACGCGCCGCCAGCGCAGTTGCCCGGGCAGTCTCGGGCTCGAGGCCGGACACGGCGGCGCCGACGACCGTGCCGGGGATCCCCTCCCGCTCGAGGCGGAAGACGATGGCGGCGTCCCCCCAGCCTCGCTCGGCCAGTGAGCGGGCCCGCGCTGCGGCGAGCCGCGCGTCGTCGACGACGCCGGCGGACTCGAGCGCGGAGATCGCCGCGTTCGCGGACGCCGGCCGGACGCCGCGTGCCTCCAAGCCGCTGCCGAAGCCGCTCCCGGGCCACGTCTCGGCGCGCAACGGTCCGGACTGCCGCGTCCAGGGCCTCGGAACGCCGGAGCTCGCGGGACAGGCGGCGCAGGAGCGGGCGGTCGAGCTCGACGCCGGCCGCGAGCCCGCACCGAACGACGACCTCGTCCGGCACGACGCGCCAGGGGCGTCCGTCGACCTCGAGCCCCACCCGGCCGGTCCCGCGCCGGCGGACGCCCGTCAGCGTCGGCGGCCGGGCAGCCTCACGCACGGGGATCTAGGCCGCCGAGGAAGCGGCCTTCTCAGGCTCGGCTTCCTTTGGCGCAGCGGTGTCCTTGCCGGCGTCGCTCACGGGAAGGAGCCGCGAGGAGACGACTGTGTCGGGGCCGAGCTGCGCCTGCACCGCACGGAGAATCTGCTCGGTGACGTCCGGATGCTCCCGGAGGAAGGCCGTCGCGTTCTGGCGGCCCTGTCCGAGGCGCTCGTCGCCGAAGCTGAAGTACGAGCCGGACTTCTGGACGACCTTGCGCTCGAGCCCCACCTCGAGGACGGTGCCGTCCCAGGAGATGCCGTCGCCGTAGATGATGTCGAACTCCGCCTGCTTGAAGGGCGGCGCCACCTTGTTCTTGACGACCTTGACGCGAACCCGGTTCCCGATCGCCTCGACGCCCTCCTTGAGCGTCTCGATCCGCCTGATGTCGAGGCGCACGGACGAGTAGAACTTGAGAGCCCGGCCGCCCGGCGTCGTCTCCGGGTTGCCGAACATGACGCCGATCTTCTCGCGGAGCTGGTTCGTGAAGAGCGCAACCGTCCCCGTCCGGTTGAGCGTTCCCGCGAGCTTCCGGAGCGCCTGGCTCATGAGGCGCGCCTGAAGGCCCACGTGGCTGTCCCCCATCTCTCCCTCGATCTCGGCCCTGGGGGTGAGAGCGGCGACGGAGTCGACGGCGACGACGTCCAGCGCGCCGCTGCGGATCAGGAGCTCGGCGATCTCGAGCGCCTGCTCCCCGTTGTCGGGCTGCGAGACCAGGAGGTCGTCGATGGAGACGCCGATCCGGCGGGCGTAGGCAGGGTCCATGGCGTGCTCGGCGTCGATGAACGCGCAGATCCCCCCACGCCGCTGCGCCTCGGCCATGACGTGGTAGACGAGCGTCGTCTTCCCGGAGGACTCGGGGCCGAAGATCTCGACGACCCGCCCGCGGGGCAGGCCGCCGATCCCGAGCGCGAGGTCGAGCGAGAGCGAGCCCGTGGAGATCGAGGGGATGGCGACCTGCGCCTGGTCGCTCATCTTCATGACCGAGCCCTTGCCGTAGGCGCGCTCGATCTGGCCCAGCGCGGCGTCGAGGGCCTGCTCGCGGTTGGAGTCGGTCACGGCGTCATCAACCTCCCGAAAGCTACGGATTCGAGGATTTCGTACTGCGCCCCGCTCGGTCGCAGCACCGAATGATAGAGAGCGACCTCGGACGGACTGACCCGGCCCAGGTCCGGCGGGGAGGGTGTCAGTCGCGGTGCCCGGCGGAAGCGGAGCACGGTCACGTGCGCGAGCCACGCCCGCCGCTCGCGCTCGTAGACGCCGATCCGCTCGAGCCTCTCCCCCACGTCGGCGGCGAGGCGGGCGGCATGCCCATCCTCGTCGTCGAGCACGACCATGCCCACGCTTCTCGTCTCCCGGTAGCGGGTGGCCGCGAGCAGCGGAGGCCGACCCTCCCGGGCCGCAGCTCGCAGTGCGTCGAGAGTCGGGGCGACTTCGGAGACGAGCGTCCAGCCGAGGAATGCGAGCGTGACGTGGAGGCTCTCGGGGGGCACGAGGCGTGCGCCGCCGGCATCGGCGAGCTCGCGGTGCTGCCACGCGGCCAGGCGCTCGACCGTATCGGCGGGCAGCGGCAGGGCGACGAAGAGGCGGATGCGTTCATCGCGCTCCACGCTACCGCGACGAGTCGCGCGCGTCTGTGCCGGGACGTGTCAGAAGCATCCGCAAGCCGTGCAGGGCGAGCGCTGTTGCGCGCGCACGCACGGCCTCGCGGTCTCCGGTCAGCCGCGCCGAGGACGTCCACTCACCCCGAGGCCCCGCGGCGTGGAAGTAGACGAGGCCCACCGGCTTGTCCGGCGTTCCGCCGCCCGGACCCGCAACACCCGTGACGGCGACGGCGACGTCCGTGCCGAGCCGGGAGCGTGCGCCCTCTGCCATCGCGCCGGCCGCCTCGGCCGAGACGGAGCCGTGCGTCGAGAGCACCTCGTCGGGGACTCCGAGCGCGCCCCGCTTGACCTCGTCGGAGTACGCGACGACGCCACCGAGGTAGACGTCGCTCGAGCCTGGGACGTCCGTGAGCCGCGCGCCGACCAGCCCGCCCGTGCAGGACTCGGCCGTGGCGAGCGTGAGGCCGAGCGCCCGGCAGCGGTCGAGGACGAGCTCGGCGACCGTCCGCTCGTCCTCGGCGAAGAGCTCCGACTCGAATCGTTCGGCGAGGAGGGCGGCGAGCCGGTCCGCCTGGGCTTCGGCCTCAGGGGGCGCGAAGACGTCGACCCGGATCTCGAGGTCGTGCGCGCAGACGGTGACCTCGAGCCCGTCCTGCTCGCCTCCGGCCTCTTCGAGCACGCTCGCGACGGATGACTCGCCCGGCCCGAAGAGGCGCAGGAGACGGTGCGAGGGTCGATCCACCCTCGAAAGGAGGCGGCTCATCGCGGCCGACTCGAGCACGCGCGGCCAGAGGCGCCGAAGCTCGTTGGGCGGCCCCGGGAGGGCTACCGCGAGCTGCCCGTCGCGCTCGAGGAGGACGGCCGGGGCCGTTCCGGCGAGCCCGAGGGCGAGACCGCCCGCGGGAACCGACGCCTGCTTGCGTACGCCTGCCGAAAACTCGGCGTACGGGCGCCGGACCCGCTGCGCGACGAGTCGCGAGACGGCCTCGATCTCGCGCTCGAGCGTCTCGTCGACCTCGAGCTCGACCCCGGCTGCACGCGCCATGGTCTCGACGGTCCGGTCGTCGTGAGTGGGCCCGAGGCCGCCCGAGAGGATGCAGAGATCCGCTTCGAAAGCCTCGCGCACAGCGTCCTCGAGCTCGGCCGGGTCGTCCCCGACGAGCAGGATGCGCGCAGGCGCGAGGCCGAGCCTCGACAGCTCGCGGGCGAGGAACACCCCGTTCTCGTCCGCCCTGTCGCCGCGCACGAGCTCGCTGCCCGTGAGGACGACGATCGCGCGCGGCTTCGGCGCCGTCACCTACGAGGAGACGTTGCGGACGCCCTTGGCGGTGACGACCACGATGGCGGGCTGCCTCGGGAAGTTCGCGATCCGCCTTCCGTTCAGCTTCGCGTTCAGGTTCGCCGGGGCCCCGAGCTCGACCCACAGGCGGCGGTGCTTGACGAAGCGCTGGGACTGGCCCTCCTCGACCGTCCCCTCCCAGACGAGGCGGCCGTTCACGCCGCCGGCCCGCACCTGCATCCAGCAGTTGCCGCGAGCCGCCGTGAGGACCAGCCGCGCGTTCCGCGGACGGGACTGCCTGTCCGTGCCGTCGTCGGCGGACGTGGTGTCGGTCCGTGTCTCGTTCGTGGTCGTCTCCTGGGTCGTCGTGGGTGGGAGCGGCGGGTCGTCGTCCTGGCCCGATCCGATCCCGGCCAGGCCGACGACGACGAGCACCGTCACCGCGACGATGCCGGCCAGCGCCACGACGATAACGTTCGACTCGATGGGTTTCGAGCGCCGCTTGGGCGCTGCGGAGCGGACCGTGGCGGGCTCTTCCGACTGGGTGAAGCGGGAGTTGTACTCGTCCGATGTAGAGCTGGCCGTCGAGGCCCAGATAGTCGGCGTACGTCCGCAGGAACCCCTTGACGTACGTCTCGCCCGGGAGCACGTCGAACTCCTCGTCCTCGAGCGCTCTCAGATACTTGCCGCGGATCTTCGTCTCCGTCTCGATCCGGGGAAGTCGAGACCCTGGCGCACCCGAGCCTCTCGCAGGCTGTTGCCGATCTCGAACACGAGCCGATTGTAGCGACGGCCTACTCGAGGACGAGCACGAGCACCGCGAACACCGCCAGCCCGAGCGCGGCCGTGAGCGCGAGCAGGAGGGCCACGACTCCGAGGAAGCGCACGAGCGCGAGGAAGCCGCGGTTGCCGCTCCTGCCGAGCGTGCGCTGGTGCTCGGTGCGCGCTCGGCGCGACAGGATCACGGACACGAAGGCGAGCACGAGGGCGACCGGGACGGCGACCACCGCATCGCGGACGCGGACCTCGCCGAAGTGCCGGGCCGCCACCACGGCGCCGCCCAGCGCGGCGAGCGCGAGCAGCGCTGCGACGAGCGCCCCGACGGCCTTCTTCCCCATCGGGCGGGGAGCCTACCCCTTGACGTAGGGGCGGCCGGCCGCCGCCGGTGGGATCGACCGGCCGATGAGGCCGACGAGCGCGACGAGCGTGAGGACGTACGGGACGGTGGAGATCAGGTTCTCCGAGATCCCGGCCTCGCGCTGGAGCGGGATCGAGATCGCGAAGCCGAAGCCGAAGAGGAGCGTCGCCGCAAAGGCCCAGCCGGGCAGCCACTTGCCGAAGATGACGGCGGCGAGCGCGATGTACCCGCGCCCGCTGGTCATGTTCTCCGTGAAGGTGCCGACGAAGCCGATCGAGAGAAACGCGCCCCCGAGCGCGGCGAGGACGCCTGACGTCACGACGGACGCGTAGCGCACGCCGTAGACGGAGATGCCGACGGTGTCGGCGGCCCTCGGATGCTCGCCGACGGAGCGGATGCGCAGGCCGATCGGCGTCTTGAAGAGGATGACGTACGAGAGGATGACCACCCCGAACATGATCCAGACGAGCAGGTTCAGGTTTCCGAAGACGCCGTCCAGGAAGTCGCCGACGAGCGGGATGTCGTCGAGGAACGCGAGCCGGACGTTCGGAACGCGCGAGACCTCCTCCTCGATGCCTCCCGGGTAGATCGAGCTGTACAGGAAGCCCGTGAGCCCGAGGGCGAGGAAGTTGACCGCGAAGCCGCTGACGATCTGATCCGCGCGCAGGTGGATGGAGAAGATGGCGTGGACGAGCGCCAGGAGCCCGCCGAAGAGCATCGCCATCAGGAGCCCGACGACCCACGATCCGCTCCAGACGGAGCCCCAGACGGCGAAGAACGCACCCATGAGCATCATCCCCTCGAGGCCGATGTTCACGACGCCGGAACGCTCGGAGAAGATGCCGCCCATCGCGGCGAAGGCGAGCGGCGTCGCGAATCGCAGCGTCGCCGCCAGCACGCCCGTCGTGAGGATGCTGTCGAGCGTGTCGGCATCCTTCGTCTGGAGCCAGATCGCGCCCAGCGTCCCGCCGATCCCGAGGCCGATCGCCCACCAGCCGAGCTTGCGCTCGCCGCGCGGGACCGCCCCGATGCCACAGGCGAGAGCGACGAAGCCTGCTGCGGCCGGGCCTCCCGCCGAGCGGAGCGTCCAGGGCGGGAGCGCGAACCAGAACGCGAGACCCCGGCGGCGACGCCGATGATCGCGATCGTGCGGGGCTCGGTCAGCTTGCGGACGACGTCGCCGACGGAGGTCGTCGGGGCTTCGGCGCTCATGGCTTGAGCCCCGGCTGGGCGGCCGGGCCTCCGCGGAACAGTGTCCTCGCGCGCCAGATGTAGATGATCAGGAGCTCGGCGCCGACGAAGAAGATGACGAGCGCCTGGATCATCGTCGCCAGGTCGACGGCCAGCGCGGGCTCGAAGACCTCCGGGTCCAGCTGCCGTGTCGACGTGCCGACCTCGAGCGCGGCGAAGAGGAGCGCGGCGAAGAGAATGCCGACCGCCCTCGTGCGGCCGAGCAGGGCGACGGCGATGCCGGTGAAGGCGATGAAGTTCGTGCGAAGTCGCCCACGTCGACGCTGTACTTGAAGCCGAGCAGGTCGACCGAGCCGGCCAGGCCTGCAAAGGCGCCTGAGATGGCCAGCGCGAGGAAGTAGTTCTTGGAGACGGAGATGCCGCTGTAGCGGGCCGCTTCCGGGTTGAACCCGACGGCGCGCACCTCGAACCCGAGGGTCGTCCGGTTGAGGATCACGGCGTAGACGACGAGCGCGAAGAGCGCGATGAAGATGCCCGCGTGGAGGGACGGCAGGCTCCCCCAGATGGGCCAGAGCTCCGCCGACTCGAAGATCTGGTCGGAGCGCGGAGTGAACTCCTGCGGCCCCTGCCACGGCCCGCCGATCTCGAAGAGGTACGTGCCCCCGAAGATGGCGATCCAGTTGAGCATGATCGTCGTGATCACCTCGTGGGCGCCCACGGTCGCCTTCAGCAGTCCCGCGATGCCGCCCCAGATCCCTCCGGCGATGATCGACACGACGATGGCGAAGAGGACGTGCAGGGGGCGCGGGAGCCCCTCGAAGTGCGTCCCGGCCCAGAGCGCGGCGATGAACCCGACCCAGTACTGGCCCTGGCCGCCGATATTGAAGAGGCCGCAGCGGAAGGCGAAGGCGACTGCCAGTGCGGTGAGGATGAGCGGCGCCATCAGGATGAGCGTCTGCTGGAGGTCGTTCGCGGCAGCCTCCCGGGCCTCCCCGGTGACCCAGGGGAAGAACCAGTTCAGGCCCGTTCCCTCGAAGATCGCCTTGTAGGCGGTGATCGGGTTGTGTCCGGTGATCGCGACGACGAGGCCGCCGATCAGGAAGGCGAGGACGGTCGCGGCGAGGGGTATGAGGACGCCGCCGATGCGCGTCGAGAACCACTCGGTCACGCCGGGGCTCACCGACGGCTGCGGCTCGGGAGTGACCATCAGGCCGCCTCTTCGCTCCGCCCGCCGGTCATGGCGAAGCCGAGCTCTTCCTCCGACACGTCCCGCCCGTACTCGCCGACGATGCGGCCTTCGTAGATGACGAGGATGCGGTCGGAGAGGGAGAGGATCTCGTCCAGCTCGAACGAGACGAGGAGGATCGCCCGACCTTCCTCCTGCTCGGTGACGAGACGCCGGTGGACGAACTCGATCGCGCCCACGTCGAGCCCGCGCGTCGGCTGGGCCGCGATCAGGATGCTGGGGTCGCGCGAGACCTCGCGCGCGATGACGACCTTCTGCTGGTTCCCCCCCGAGAGCGCCGCCGCCAGCGTTTGTGCGCCGCCGCCTCGGACATCGAACTCCGTCAGGAGCTTCTTCGCCCTGGCCACGATCCGGTTGGGGAAGAGCCAGCCCCACTTCGAGTCCGGCGGCTCGCGGAAGTCGTGGATAGCGATGTTCTCGGCGAGCGTGAAGTCGAGGACGAGCCCACGCAGCTGACGATCCTCCGGGATGTGGCCGAGGCCCGATTCCAGGCACTCGCGGGCGCCTTCGTCGGTCACGTCCTTCCCCCTGGCCACGATCCGGCCCGACTCAGGCCGGCGCAGGCCGGTGATCGCCTCGATGAGCTCGGACTGGCCGTTCCCGTCGACGCCTGCAAGGCCGACGATCTCGCCGGCGCGCACCTCGAACGAGACGCCGCGGACGGCCTCCAGCCCGCGCTCGTCGAGGACGCGCAGGTTCTCGACGGTCAAGAGCGGCTCGCCCGGCTCCGCGGGCTTTTTGTCGACTCGCAGCAGCACCTCGCGGCCGACCATGAGCTTGGCCAGGCCCTCCTCGGTCGCGCCTTCCCGGGGGACGGTCTCGACGGTCTTCCCACGCCGGAGCACGGTGATGCGGTCGGCGATGGCGAGCACCTCGCCGAGCTTGTGGGTGATGAAGATGATCGACTTGCCCTCCGCCTGGAGCGACCGGACGATCGCGAACAGCTCCTCCGCCTCCTGCGGCGTCAGCACGGCCGTGGGCTCGTCGAGGATGAGGATCTCCGCTCCCCGGAAGAGCGCCTTCAGGATCTCCACGCGCTGCTGCATGCCGACGGAGATCGAGTCGATGCGGGCCTCGGGCCGGACTGCCAGCCCGAACTGCTTGGAGAGCTCGCCCACCCGCTCCTCGGCGGTGTCGAGATCGAGAAACGGCCCGTTGTGAGGCTCGACGCCGAGCACGATGTTCTCGGCGACCGTCATCACCGGGATGAGCATGAAGTGCTGGTGCACCATGCCGATGCCGGTGTCGATCGCCGCGCGCGGCGAGTCGATGCGGAGCGGCCGGCCGTTCAGCCTGATCTCCCCCTCGTCCGGGTGGTAGAGCCCGTAGAGGATGTTCATGAGCGTCGACTTCCCCGCCCCGTTCTCGCCGAGGAGCGCGTGCACCTCTCCCTTGGCGAGCTCGAAGTCGACGTGGTCGTTGGCGACGACGCCGGGGAACCGCTTCGTGATGCCTCTCAGCTCGAGAAGGGGCGTATCCGCCATGGGCGTGAAGGGTAAAGGGGCGGGCCTGAGCCCGCCCCTTTCGAGCTTGACTATTAGTCGAACGTTGCGGGGGGGTCGATTTCTCCGCTGATCAGCTTCTGCGTCGCCTCCTCGACCTGGGCCTGCACGTCCTCGGGGACGGCGTCGGTCATCGGGGAGAGCAACTCGGAGTCCGGGAACTCCTCGATCCCGAAGAAGCGGTTCGCACCACCTTCGAAGGTGCCCTCCTGGGCAGACTTGATCGTCTCGAAGACGGCGACCTCGAGCGGCTTGAGCGCGCTCGTGACGACGCAGTCCCCGGCGAAGGACTGGTCCGCGTCGACGCCGATGGCGAAGACGCCCTCCTGGCAGGCTGCGTCGAGCGCGCCGAGACCGCACTGCCCGGCCACCTGGAAGACGACGTCGGAGCCCTGGGAGATCTGGTCGAGCGCGATCTCCTTGCACTTCGCAGCGTCGACGAAGTCCTGCGAGTACGCGTTCAGGAGCTTGATGTCGGGATTGGTGTCCATGGCGCCCTGCCTGAAGCCTGCGATCCAGTTGTCCACCGACGGCAGCTTGATTCCGCCGACCGTGGAGATTGTTCCGGTCTCGGTGATGCCGGCGGCGACGATGCCGGCGAGGTAGCCGGCCTCCTCCGACGGGAACAAAAGACCGACTGTGTTCGGGAGGATGCACGGTACTCCGGTGTCTCCTCCGCAGTCCGGCTCCTCGCCGAAGAACTCGTCGACACCGGCGAAGTTGGTGTCGGTCGCCTCGGCCGCCACCTCGGCCACCGACGGCCCGAGCAGGAAGCCGATCGCGATCACGAGGTCGTGCCCGTCGTCCACCGCGGCGGTCAGGTTCGGCAGGTAGTCGTCGCCCGACTCGGAGACGTAGACGCGGCCGTCGACGCCGAGCTCGGACTGGGCACGCTCGAAGCCGTTGATCGAGAACTCGTTGAACCCCCGGTCGTCGAGCCCGCCGGTGTCGCTGACCATTCCGACGCTGATGGCCTCCTCGGCCGGTTCGCCGTCGGTTTCGCCGGTTGCCGCCGGTGTCGCATCATCGTCGTCGTCGTCGCCGCCGCAGCCGGCCGCGACCAGCGCGAGCAAAAGCGCGACGAGCGCCACCAGGAGCCACGGCAGCTTTCGTGTTGCGTTCACGGATCCTCCTCTATCGCCCATGCCGTCGTTTCAGGGTCGCACGATGCTACCCCTCCGACGATTTCATTTCTAGGACGTTCGCGCTTGGGCGTTCGTTAGGGGTCAGGACACCAGGTCGGCGAGGATCCGGTCGAGATCCGCCTCGCCGACGAGCACGCGCCGCGGCTTCGACCCCTCGTAGCCCGAGATGATCCCCCGCCGCTCGAGCATGTCCACGAGCCGCCCGGCCCGCGTGTAGCCGACGCGAAGGCGCCGCTGGAGGAGTGAGACGGAGGCCGTTTGCGTCTGCACGACGACCTCGATCGCACGGTCGAGGAGCGGGTCGTCGTCGGGGTCGAACTCCTCGTCTCCGTCCTCGCCGGCGCGCACGGGCTCAGGGGCCTCCAGGAGCGACTCGTCGAGCTCCTGCGCGCGCTGGCTGCGGCACTGCTCCACGATCAGGGCGATCTCCTCCTCGCTCACGTAGGCGCCCTGGACGCGCTGGAGCCGCGACGTGCCGAGCGGCTTGAAGAGCATGTCGCCCTGCCCGAGGAGGCTCTCGGCGCCGGAGGTGTCGAGGATGACCCGGCTGTCGGTCTGGCTCGAGACGGCGAAGGCGATCCGCGAGGGCACGTTCGCCTTGATCATCCCGGTGATGACGTCCACCGAGGGACGCTGCGTGGCGAGGACGAGGTGGATGCCCACGGCGCGCGACTTCTGGGCGAGGCGGATGACGCCGTCCTCGACCTCCTGGGGGGAGACCATCATCAGGTCGGCGAGCTCGTCGATGACGACGAGGAGGAACGGCAGCTCCCGCTCGCCGCGCTTGCGCAGGGCCCGGTTCAGCTCGGGGAGGTTCCGCGCGCGGGCGAGGCTCATGCGCTCGTACCGGCGCTCCATCTCCGCGAGGACGTTCGTGATCATGGCGGAGGCGGTCTTCGGGCTGGAAACGACCGGCGTCAGCAGGTGCGGGACCGACTCGTAGAGCCCGAGCTCGACGCGCTTCGGGTCGACGAGGATCATCCGCACCTCGTCGGGGCTCGCCCGCAGGAGGATCGAGCAGAGCATCGTGTTGATGCAGCCGGACTTCCCCGAGCCGGTCGTGCCGGCGATGAGGATGTGGGGCATCCGCGCCAGGTCGGCGTGCACCGACGCGCCCGAGATGTCCTTCCCGAGCCAGACCGAGAGCGGGCTCGAGGACGACGGCAGCTCGTCGAAGATGTCCCCGAGCGTGACGATGTTGGGGGCGACATTCGGGACCTCGACGCCGACGGCCTGCTTCCCCGGGATCGGCGCGAGGATTCGGATCTCGGTGGTGGCGAGTGAATACGCGAGGTCGTCCTTCAGGGCCGCGACCTTGCCGACCTTCGTCCCGGGCGCGAGCTGGAGCTCGTAGCGCGTCACCCGCGGGCCGACGACCTGGCCAACCAGCGTCGCGTCGATCCCGAAGTTGGCCAGAGTCTGGAGGAGCGCCTCGGCCGTGCGCTCCGCAGCCTTCCCGGGCTGGCCCTCGTGAGGACGCGACCGCCTGAGGACTCCGGGATCCGGCAGGCGGTACTCGACGTGCTCGGTGCTCGGCGGATCGAAGAGGCTGAGCTCCTCGGCCGGAGAAGGCTCGGGCGCCTGATCCGGCTCGGCGAGCTGGTCGACGAGGACCGCCTGCACCGGCGGGGCGTCGCCGACCACGTCCGGATAGGCCTGCTCCCCGTCCACCGGCGGCGCGAGCGCGACATGGCCGTTCGAACCGAAGTCGGGCGCGGGGCCTGCCTCGGCGCGGGGTGAGCGGACGGCGTCGACGGTGCGGCGGGCGGCCGAGGCCGTGCCGCGGGCAACGTGGGCCGAACGGCGGAGCAGTGCTCCCAGCGAGGCTCCGGTGAGGAGGAGCGCGCCCGCCCAGCAGAGGAAGAGCCCCAGGATGAACAGGCCGGTGCCGCCGAGCAGCCGGCCGAAGACGGAGTCGAGCGCGGTTCCGACCGCCCCTCCCCGCTCCTCGCCCAGCAGCGTCATCGCGCCCGCGCAGAGGAGCACGAGCCCGGTGCGGAAGGGCTTCACGTCGACCAGCTCGGCGCGCGCGACCATGAGCGCGCCCAGGACGACGAGAACGATCGGTATCCCGATCCGCGCCGTTCCGAGCAGCGCGTCGAACCAGTCGGCGATCGTCGTCCCGACGATGCCCCCGTTGCCCTCGAGCCACGTTACGAAGGCGAGAAAGAGCCCGGCGCAGAGCAGCCCGAGACCGAGCAGCTCGTGATGCTGCTGTCCGCGCTGCCGCTTCGCGCGCTTCTTCTTGCGCACGCGCGCAGGCGACTTCGGGCGAACCCGAGAGGGACGCTTCCGCTGCGCCATATGTCAAGCCTGTTTCGCGGCCGGCGCGAGAGCTCCTTCCAGCCCCGGGTAACAGACTGCTACGCGGCTCGGGTCAGAGCGTGCCGAGGCGGTCGCAGAGAAGCTCGAGGAATCCGTCGGCGTCGATCCCGATACCGACGTCCGCGTTCGGCTCCTCCCCGGTCCGGCGCCAGAGGTCGACCACGGTCCGCCCACGGCAGAGCCGCGATTCGCAGTCCACGTCGACGTGGCGGGGAAGCGTCTCGACGAGGCCCGGCCGGAGGACGTGCGCGACGGCGACGGCGTCGTGGATGGGCGCGCCCTCGAAGCCGTACGTCTCGCGGTGGTAGCGGCTGAAGAAGTCGTAGAGCTCGGCGACGAGCCGGCCTGCGTCGCCCGACTCGCGCAACCGCTCGGCGTGCGCGTCGCTCATCAGCGCCTGGTGGGTGACGTCGAGCCCGATCATCGTCACCGGCAGGCCGCTGTGGAAGACCCGCCAGGCTGCCTCCGGGTCGACGTAGATGTTGAACTCGGCCGCGGGCGTGACGTTCCCCTCCCGGATCGCGCCGCCCATGAGGACGATGCGCTCGATGCGCTCCGCCGCCTCCGGGTGACGGGCGAGGAGGAGGCCGACGTTCGTCAGCGGCCCCACCGGCACGAGCGTGACCGGGCGCGCCGCGCCGAGTATGCGCTCGGCCAGGAAGTCGACGGCGTGCTGCCCGACCGCCGTTCCCTGCGGCTCGGGAAGGGCGGGCCCCTCGAGGCCGGACTCCCCGTGGACGTAGGCGGCGATGACGAGATCGCGGGCGAGCGGCCGGTCGGCGCCGGCGGCCACGGGGACGTCGCCCCGGCCGACGAACTCGAGCACGCGCAGCGCGTTCGCGGTCGTCTTGTCGAGGGTCTGGTTGCCGGCAACCGTCGTGACGCCGAGCAGCTCGAGCTCCGGGCTCGCCAGCGCGAGCAGGAGCGCGATCGCGTCGTCGTGGCCTGGGTCGCAGTCGAGGAGGATGGGGACGGGGTCGCTCACGCGCGCAGTATCTCGTCCACCTCCGCGGCGGACGGGAGCGACGGCTGCGCACCCGGCCGAGAGGCCGCGATCGCTCCCGCGGCGCAGGCGCGCCGGAGGGCCTCCTCGCGGTCGCGCCCCTCGAGCAGCGAGACGACGAGGCACGCCGTGAAGGAATCGCCGGCGGCTGTCCCGTCCACGGCCTCGACTCGGGGAGGCTCGGCCCGCGCGACCTCCTCCCCGTCCTCGAGCAGCACGGCGCCCTCTGCGCCGAGCGTGAGCGCCACGAGCCTCGGCACCTCCGCCAACGCGTCGAGCTCGTAGCGATTGACCACCACCAGGTCGGCGCGCCCGAGCACTTCCGCCGGCACTGGCCCGGCGGGCGCGGCGTTCAGGCAGAAGAAGCCTGGGGCCTGCCGGGCGGCGGCTGCAACGGTCGAGCCCGGAATCTCGAGTTGGCAGAGCACCGCGTCGGAGGGCTGGAGCTCGACGTCGTCGGGCCCGAGGGCCGCGTTCGCACCGGGCGCGACGACGATCTGGTTCTCGCCCCGGTCGTCCACGAGGATGAGAGCGACGCCTGTCGGAGCGTCGGCCTGCAGGACGTCGAGGCCTACGCCTTCCTCGACGAGCGCGCTCAGAGCTTCCTCGGCGAACGAATCGTTGCCAACGCAGCCGATCATGGTCACGTCGGCCCCGAGCCGAGCTGCGGCGAGGGCCTGGTTAGCCCCTTTTCCGCCGGGGACTCGCTCGAACCTGGCGTCGGTGACGGTCTCGCCCGGGCGCGGAAGGTGGTCGCAGCGCGCTACCAGGTCGAGGTTGACGCTCCCGACGACCGTCAGCCGAGTGCCCATTCAGGCGGTTCAGCCTAGGTTCTGCGTCGGGAGCACCAAGCCAGAGTTCGCACTCGACCGAAGCCAAGGCTGAAAAAGCCTTGGTGAGGGCGAGGGTGGGCTCTGGCGCCGCGTGATCGCGGCGCAGAGGCAGGCTGCATTGCCTGGAGGGGCACTCCTAGGCGGCAAGCGCGCGCAGGTCGTCGAGGGCGCCGTCGAGGAGGTTCTCGCGCAGGTCGAAGAGGCCTGCCCAGAGAGCGTCCCGGTCGGGAGCCGACTCGAGCCGTGCCGAGTCTGTGAGCCCCTGGAGCGCGCGCACGAGCACAGCGAGCTCGAGATAGGCATGGGCGACCCTGTGCGGAGCCGCGAAGACACCCGCCCGCTTGAGGACGGCGTCCCACTCGACGACTTCTCCCGCGCCGGGCTCTCCGTACCAGGAGCGGCCCTCCGCCCCGTCCGGTTCCAGCTCGAGGAGGAAGCGCCCGAGCGGCTGCTCGAGCCCGGTGAGGGCGGTCTCTACGCGCTCCGCCGCTCTCCGGAGAGCAGCCTGCCGGCGCTCGGGCGTGCATGGTTCGGGCTCCCCGCGTTGCCAGCGCTCGAGCAACCGGCAGAACGCGAGCGCCGCGACCTCGCTCGCGGTGAGCGAGCGGACCAGGCGCGCGGTCGTCCGGTCGGAGACCCCGTAGGAGCTCACGAGCTCCGGCCAGCCGCCGTGGATCGAGTCGGTCATTCTCTAACTAGTACATCACTTCGACCGATTGCGTACCGTTCTCCCTCGATGGCGACCTACGACGGCGTCCGCGACCTCCCGCTCGAGATCGAGTCGTACCGGCTCGAAGGCCTCCAGGTGCAGGCGTCCCCCGAGTTCACACGCCTGACGACCGTGATCCACCTCGAGGGCGGCGGGCACGAGGGCGTCGGCGAGGACGTCACGTACTCGAGCGAGGACCAGCTCGCGCTACAGGCGGAGGGCCCGACCCTTCCGCTCGCGGGGAGCCACACGCTGGACAGCTTCTCGCAGCTCCTCGACCGGCTGGCGCTCTTCCCTTCGGGGCCCGGGATGGAGGCCTTTCTCGACTATCGGCGCTGGGCCTACGAGAGCGCCGCTCTCGATCTGGCCCTCCAGCAGGCGGGCCTCTCGCTGGCCGAGGCGGTCGAACGCGAGCCACAGCCGGTCACGTTCGTCGTCTCGCTTCGAATCGAGAAGCCCCCTGCGGCGGACCCAGTTCCGCTCCTGCTCGAGCGCTACCCGACTCTGCGGTTCAAGCTCGACCCGACCGCCGAGTGGGACGAGGCGCTCGTCGGGGCTCTGGCCGAGACCGGCGCGGTGGACACCGTCGACCTGAAGGGCGCCTACAAGGGCACGCCGGTCGACCAGACCGGCGACCCTGCCCTGTACCGCCTCGTCGCGGAGGCCTTCCCGGACGCCTGGATCGAGGATCCCGACCTGAACGAGGCGACCGACCCCGTCCTCGAGCCCCACCGCGACAGGATCACCTGGGACGCGCCGATCCACTCGGTCGCGGACATCACCGCGCTTCCGTTCCCCCCGAAGACGATCAACTTCAAGCCCTCACGCTTCGGGAGCGTGCAGCGCCTCTTCGACGGCTACGACCATTGCGCCGAGCAGGGCATGGCCGTCTACGGCGGCGGCCAGTGGGAGCTCGGCCCCGGCCGCGGCCACATCCAGTACCTCGCCTCGCTCTTCCACCCGGGGACGCCGAACGACGTGGCGCCGGCCGCGTACAACATCCACCGCAACGACCCGCCCGACGGCCTCCCGACGAGCCCGCTCGGGCCCCGGCCGAGCCCCACCGGCTTCCGCTGGGGCGACGCCTCCTAGACCTCGACGACGACCGGGAGGATCATCGGCCGGCGGCCGGTGCGGTCGGCGACGAGCTTGCCCACGTTGTCGTGGATGTGCTCCTGAAGAAGCTTCAGCTCCCGCACGTTCTGGCGCAGGCACTCCTCGACCGTGCGCTCGGCCTCGGCTCGCGCCTCTTCGAGGAGCGAGTCCGTCTCGGCGAAGCCACGCGAGATGACCTCAGGTGCCGAGATATCGCTTCCGTCCTGCATCCCGACCGTCGCGACGACGATGAGGACGCCGTCCTCGGAGAGGTGGCGGCGGTCGCGGAGCGCGACGTCGCGCACGTCCCCGACGCCGAGCCCGTCCACGAAGGTGCTTCCGACGTCGAGCTGCTCGACGAGCCGCGCGATACCGCTCCGCAGCTCGACGACGGAGCCGTTCTCGGCGAGGACGATTCGGTCGGCGGGGACGCCGGCATCGCGCGCGAGACGCGCCTGCGCGGCCAGCATGCGGAACTCGCCGTGCACCGGCATGACGTTGCGCGGGCGTAGGAGCGCGAGGATCGTCCGGATCTCCTCGGCGTTCCCGTGTCCCGAGACGTGGACGGGCGCGATCTCCTGGTGCAGCACCTCCGCGCCCGACTTGGCCAGCCGGTTGATCGTGTCGTGGACGCGCAGCTCGTTCCCAGGCACCGGCTTCGCCGAGATGATGACCGTGTCGTCCTCCTCGATGGCCACGTGCGGATGGTCGTGGTAGGCCATGCGCGTGAGTGCCGACATCGGCTCGCCCTGGCTCCCGGTGCAGAGGATCATCGTCTGCTCGGGGCGGAGCGAGTCGAGCTCGTCCGGCTTGACGATCAAGTCGTCGCTCACGTCGAGGTAGCCGAGGTTGCGCGAGATGTTGACGTTCTTGCGGAGCGACCGCCCCACGAGGCACACCTTCCGGCCGGTATTGGAGGCAACGTCGATCGCCTGCTGCACCCGATGGATGTTCGAGGCGAAGGACGCGATGAGCACGCGGCCTCGGCGTTGCGGGATGAGATGGCGGAACTCCTCTCCCACCGTGCGCTCCGACTGGGTTACCCCCGGCCGCTCGGCGTTCGTCGAGTCGCCGAGGAGCAGGTCCACGCCGCGGTTCCCGAGCTCCGCGAGCTTGCCGAGGTCGGTGCGGAACCCGTCTACGGGCGTGTGGTCGATCTTGTAGTCGCCGGTCGCGACCACGAGCCCGCCGGGCGTGCCGAGCGCGACTGCGACCGCGTCGGGGATCGAGTGCGCCATGCGAACGAACTCCGCCCGGTACGGACCGAGGTCGACCGGTCCCCGGTCGGGGTCGATCTCGACGAGCTCGGCGGCCCGCATGAGCCCGTGCTCGTCCAGCTTCGACTGGACGAGTCCGAGCGTGAGCCGGGTGGCCCAGACCTGGGGGACGTCGATCTCACGCAGGAGGTAGGGCAGGCCGCCGACGTGGTCCTCGTGGCCGTGCGTGAGGACGACGGCTCGGACGTCCTCGCGTCGCGTCCGCAGGTACTCGATGTCCGGGAGGACGAGGTCGACGCCGAGGTGCTCGTCCCGGGGGAACGAAAGACCTGCGTCGACGACGACGATTCCCTCGCTGCACTCGACGACGGTCATGTTCTTGCCGACCTCGCCGAGGCCGCCGAGCGGGATGACGCGCGTCGAGCCCGATGCGGCCGGACTAGACGTGAGCGCTCTCGAGGACGCCCACTCGCTCCAGCGCCTCGCGGATGACTGCCCGCTCGTCCTCGGTCGCCTCCACGAGCGGCAGCCGCAGCCCGCCGACGTCGTGGCCGATCATGGCGAGCGCGGCCTTCACGGGGATCGGGTTGGTCGTCACGGCGAGCGCCTCGATCACCGGGCGCAGCTCAGCGTCGATCGTGCGCGCGCCTTTCACGTCACCCTGCCGGAAGCGGGTGACGAGCTCCCTGACGCGCGCGCCGACGATGTGGGTGTAGACCAGGACGCCGCCGACCGCACCGAGCTCGAGGAAGGGCAGCAGGAGCTCGTCGTTGCCCGCGTACAGCGCGAGGTCGGTCTCGGCCAGGATGCGGCGTGCCTGCTCCGGGTCCGTCGTGGCCTGCTTGACGGCGGTGACGTTGGGAATCCCGCCGAGCTCCGCGAGCGTGTCCGGCTCCAGGTTGACGACGACGCGCTGAGGGATGTTGTAGACCACGATCGGGCGGTCGGTGGCGTCCGCGATCGCACGGAAGTGCTCGACGACGCCACGGGGCGGCGGCTTCGAGTAGTAGGGCGTCACGACGAGGAAGGCATCGACACCGAGCTCGTGCGCCTGGCCCGTGAGGTGGACCGAGTGCGCGGTCGAGTAGGTCCCCGTGCCGGCAACGACGGTCGCGCGGTTCCCGACCGTCTCGACCGCGGCGGCGAAGAGCGCGAGCCGCTCGTCGTCCGCGAGCGTCGGGGACTCACCGGTCGTGCCCGCGACGACCACGCCGTCCGAGCCCTCGTCGACCAGGTGCGTGCAGAGAGCGCGGAAGGCGTCGAGGTCGACGGATCCGTCCGCACGGAAAGGAGTGACGACGGCTGTGAGAACCTCGCCGAGCACTGGTCGGGATTGTACTCGGAGTCCCGGCGGGGCCCCGGAGCGTGCTACAGCAGGGTCTCGAGCCCCACGGTGACGCCCGGCGGGAGCGAGGAGAGGCGGTCGAGAGCGAGGAGGACGCCGGGCGCGAACGCCTCCCGTGAAAAGGTGTCGTGCCGGATGGTGAGCAGCTGGCCGTCGCCCCCGAGCAGCACCTCCTGGTGGGCGACGAGGCCCGGCAGGCGGACGCTGTGGACGGGAACGTCGCCGGGCAGCGCCGCGGCGGTTGCCCTGGCGGTGCCGGAGGGCGCGTCGACCTTCGTCTCGTGATGCAGCTCGACGATCTCCGTGCGCGGGAGGTGCCGCGCGGCCTCGGCCGCGAACCGGATCATGAGGATCGCCCCGACGGCGAAGTTCGGGGCCACGAAGCACGCGACCCCCCGGTCCTTGGCCAGCTCGTCGAGCGCGGCCAGATCGTCCGGCCCGAGCCCCGTCGTCCCGACGACGCAGGGGACGCCGGCTTCCAGGCAGCGCGCGACGTTGGCCCGGACGGCGTCCGGCCGCGTGAAGTCGACGGCCGCGTCGTGCCCGGCAGGCTCCCAGGGGTCGTCGCGGCCGGCCGGGGCCACCTCGTGTCCGGCCTCGGCGAGGCGGGGGCCGAGGGCCGATCCCACCTTGCCGCCTGCGCCGAGCAGGAGGATCCTCACGCGGCGGCCCGCTCGACGAGGCCCGGGCAGACCGGCTCGACGGCCTCGAGGAAGCGCTCCTCGTTCGGCCCGATCGCGGCCACCGAGAACGCCTCGGGCGGGAGCAGCACGGCGGCCAGCTGCGCCACCGAGTCGGTGTCGACGGCCTCGATCTCGGCGAGGATCCGGTCGAGCCCCAGCAGCTCGCTGTCGGTGATGAGCGACTTCCCGAGGCGGCTCATGCGGTTCGAGGTGAGCTCCATGGACAGCATGATCCGGCCCTTGAGGTTCTCCTTCGCGCGCTCGAGCTCGTCGGGGCGCGGGCCGTCGCGCGCGATGATCTCGACCTGCTCGGCGACGATCCGCAGGCACTCGCCCAGGTTTTCCTCGCGCGTTCCCAGGTAGACGCCGATCTGACCCGTGTCCGCGTACTGGGAAGAGAACGTGTAGACCGCGTACGCGAGCCCGCGCTTCTCGCGGATCTCCTGGAAGAGGCGCGACGACGCCGAGCCGCCCAGCACGCCGTCGAGGATCGACGCGGTGAAGCGGCGGCGGTCGGAGCGGGCGATGCCGGGGGCGGAGAGGCAGACGTGGTACTGCTCCGTCGCCTTCTTCTGGAAGACGAGCGAAGGCGGCGGCGGGGCGACGAGCGGAGCCCGGGCCGCCGGCTTGCGAGCGGGCGGCGCAGGCGCCTTCGCGGCCATCGTCTCGACGAGCTTCACGAGCCGGTCGTGGTCGACGCTCCCCGCCGTGGCGACGACGACGTTGTCCACCCGGTAACGCCGACGGTGGAACGACCCGAGCGAGCGGCGCGAGACGCTGGAGATCACGTCGGCAGAGCCCAGGACGGGCCGCCCGAGCGGGTGGTTCCCGAAGACGGCGCTCGTGACGAGGTCGAAGATGAGCTCCTGAGGCGTGTCCTCAACCATCGCGATCTCCTCGAGGACCACCTCGCGCTCGGCGTCGAGGTCGGCGAGGCTGGGCGCGAAGACCATGTCGGTCATGACGTCGAGCGCCTTCTCGAGGTGCTCGTCGAGCACCCGTCCGTAGACGACCGTGTAATCGCGGGCGGTGGCAGCGTTCAACTCGCCGCCGAACGTGTCGAAGATCTCCGCGATCTCGAGCGCCGAGTAGGAGCCGGTGCCCTTGAAGAGCAGGTGCTCGAGGAAGTGGCTCACGCCGGCGTGCGCGTCGTCCTCGTCCCGGGAGCCGGTGCCGATCCAGAGCCCGATCGCGGCCGACCGCACGGACGGCAGAGGCTCGGTGACGACGCGGGTGCCGCCGTCGAGCGTCGTCAGGAGGTAGTTCTGCACCCCGGCATCGTAGGTTCTGAACCGGGCTTCAGGAGGGCTTGAAGGCCCCGCCGGGGTCGCCGGCTGCGCGCGCAAGGGCGGCGAGGGCCTTGAGCGGAGGGCGGGCGAGGCCCCGTGCACCGCGGATGTCCTCGATCTCGCCGCGGACGAGCCTCTCCACCGTGCGCCAGACGATCGTCGTCGACGCCAGGCGGAAGGTCGTCCTCGGGAAGCGGTCGAGAGCGGCCTTCACGCCCCAGGACGCCCACAGGTGGGTGGCGAGGCTGCGCGTCAACCGGTCGCCGTAGGCATCGAGCCCCTCCGCACGGCCCGCGAGAACGTCGAGGGCCGCTTCGGCTGCGAGCTTCGCCGAGAGGAAGCCCTCGAACATACCGTCGCCGGAGACGGGGTCGACGAGGCCGGCGGCGTCGCCTACCAGGGCGGCCCGGCCGCGCGCGAGGACCGAGCGCGGCGAGCGCAGCGGAAGCCGGTAGCCGCGCACCCCCTCGAGGTCGTCGGGCCCGAGCCCGTGTGCCGCCGAGAGCTCCCGCAGGCGCGCCCGGAGGCCGGATGCCTCCCCCTCCCAGCCGCCGATCCCGACGTTGACGTGGTCGCCTTTCGGGAAGACCCAGCCGTAGCCGCCCGGCACGAGGCCCAGCTCGAGGTCGGCGCGGCCGCGGTAGCCGTCCGTCCGGAGGCGATCGTAAGGTGCGTTGCCTTCGATGGCAACACCCACCGCCTGGTTTCCCCCGAGCCCGAGCGCTCGTCCGCAGACGCCGTTGACCCCGTCGGCCCCGACGAGGACCGCTCCGCGCAGCCGCTCGCCTCCCGCGAGCACCTCGACACCGCCGGAGTCCGCTTCGACGCGCTCCACCTTGACTCCCTCGCGGAGGTCCGCACCGGTCGCCGCCGCCTGCTCGGCGAGGTAGGCGTCGAGCCGGAGCCGCTGGGTCATGAGGACGAGCGGCTTGCCGCTGCCCCGCTCGACCCAGTCGCCGTAGCGCAGGCGCAGGCGCACCGAGGTGACGACGTCCTCCACCACGGGGTCGATGCCGAACGGGATGAGACGCTCTGCGCGGCCGGTGACGCCGCCCCCGCAGGGCTTGTCGCGCGGAAAGCGCGCGCGGTCGAGCAGGAGGACCGAGGCGCCCGCGGCGGCCAGCCGGTAGGCGCAGGTCGAGCCCGCGGGCCCGGCACCCACGACGATCGCGTCGTAGCGCGTCACCGCGCCATTATGGCGACCTCACGGAAGCGCGCTCCCGCTGGTTCAACTCCGTGGATGGAATCGGCGGTTGCGCTCCGGCGATCGACAGCCTCCGCCCACGGGGCGCTCCTCGCTGTCGTCGTTGTCTGGGCGAGCGCCTTCTCGGTGATCAAGGCGCTCCTCGATCACGGTTTCGCAGCCGAGGACGTCGCGCTCCTCCGGTATCTCGTCGCAGCACCCGGGTTCGGGCTCCTTCTCCGGCGGGTCGGCGGACTTCCCGGCCTCACACGGCGGGACGGCCTGCGGCTGGCTGCGGTCGGGGTCTGCGTGGTGGTCGGCTACCACCTCTCGCTCAACGTGGGCACGAGGTACACGACCTCCGGGACCGCGGCCCTCGTCGTCGCCCTCGCCCCCGCGCTCACGCTCCTGCTCGCCGTCGGCCTGGGGCTGGAGCGATGGAGCCTGCGCCGGGCTGCCGGGCTCGCCGTCGCCTTCGCGGGAGTCGCCATCGTCGTCCTCCTCGGCGCGGGTGGCGAGCTGTCGTTCGCGAATGCCAAGGGGCCGCTGATCGTCCTCGCCGCCCCGGTGGCCTTCGCCCTCTACAACGTGCTCCTGAAGCCGCTGCTGGGACGCTACGACCTCCTCGCGCTCACGGCCGCGACGAGCCTCGTCGGGACGGTCTTCCTGCTGCCGTTCGCCGGCGGCGGAACGGTCGACTCGGTCTCGGGCATCTCTCTCGAGGACGCGGCGCTGGTGCTCTACCTCGGCGTCGTCTCGACGTTCCTCGGCTACATCGGGTGGAACCTCGGGCTGCGCGGGCTCGGCGCCACCGGCGCGGTGACGTACACGTACCTGATCTCGCCGCTCGCAGTGCTGCTGGGCGCGCTGCTCCTGGAGGAGACCGTGACGGCCTGGCTCGCGGTCGGCGGCGCGCTCGTGATCGGAGGCGTCGCGCTGGCCCAGCGGGCACGGTGAGCGGGGCGGCGGCGCGTTGAGCGCCGTCACCCCACTCGAGAGCTCTTCTCGCTAGCCGTCCTCGCGGCGGCCGCGCGGACCGCCGCCGCCCCGGCGCCTGCCGCCCCCACGCGGGCCGCGGTCGCCGCCGTCCCGCTCGCGCCGCTCGCGCGGGGGAGCGTCCTTGGCACGCTCGATCAGCTCCTCGGGCTGGACGAGCCCGCCGTTCTCGTGCTTGGCGACGAGCTTCAGGCCGATGCGGCCGCGCATCTTGTCGACCTCCTGGACGATGACGTCCAGGACGTCGCCGCGGCTGATGACGTCCTCGATGTGGCCGACACGGCCGGGGCCGACGTTGGAGACGTGCAGGAGGCCGTCGGTCCCCTTCTTCAGCTCGACGAACGCGCCGAAGTCGGTGGTCTTCACGACCTTGCCCGTGTAGGTGTCGCCGACCTCGGGCTCCTTCGTGAGCGCCTGGATCGCCGCGATGCCGGCGTCGGCCTTCTCGCCCTCGGTCGCGTAGATGAGGATCGTTCCGTCCTCTTCGATGTCGATCTGGACCTCGTAGTCCGCCTCGAGGCTTCGAATCGTCTCGCCGCCCTTGCCGATGACGAGGCCGATCTGCTCGGGGTCGATCGAGATCGTCGTGATCCGCGGCGCGTGGGCTGCGAGCTCCTCGCGCGACTCGGCGATGACCTCGCCCATCTTGTCGAGGATGAACTCGCGGGCCCGCTTCGCCTGCTCGAGCGCGTTCCGCATGATCTCCTGCGTGACACCGGTGATCTTGATGTCCATCTGGAGGGCGGTGATGCCCTCGCGGGAGCCGGCGACCTTGAAGTCCATGTCGCCGAGGTGGTCCTCCGCGCCCTGGATGTCGGTGAGGATGGCGTAGTCGTCGCCCTCCTTGACGAGGCCCATGGCGATGCCGCCGACCGGCCGCTTGATCGGCACGCCGGCGTCCATCAGCGAGAGCGTCGAGCCGCACACCGACCCCATCGACGACGAGCCGTTCGACTCGAGCGTCTCCGAGACGAGCCGGACCGTGTACGGGAACTCCTCGAGGCCCGGGATCATCGGCTCGAGCGCCCGCTGGGCAAGCGCCCCGTGGCCGATGTCACGGCGCTTGGGGCCGCGCATGAAGCCCGTCTCCCCCACCGAGTAGGGCGGGAAGTTGTAGTGGTGCATGTAGCGCCGCTCCTGCTCGAGCGAGAGGTCGTCGATCCGCTGGCCCTCCTTCGCCGTGCCGAGCGTCAAGAGCGTCAGGATCTGCGTCTGACCGCGCGTGAAGAGCGCCGACCCGTGCGTCCGCGGGGAAACGCCCACCTCGCAGGCGATCTCGCGGATCTCCTCCGCGCCGCGCCCGTCCGGCCGCCGCTTGTCGACGGCGATCTTCTTGCGGATGAGCTCCTTGTAGATCGCTTCCCCGGCCTTCTTGACGTACTGGCGCGTGAGCCCGTCCTTCACGGTCGGCGCCTCGCCCTCGACGGTGGCCGGCCCCACAGGGAAGGGAAGCTCGACCGTCTCGACGATGCGCTCGAAGAGGAGCTGGCGCTTCGCCGAGCGAAGCTGCTTCGAGTCCTGCTCGGCGTCGGTCAGGGCCTGGAGCTCGCCTTCGAACTGCTCGCGAACCGGTGCGAGGACGGACTCGAGGCGCTTCTGCTCGAGGATCATGTCGAGGCTCGCCCGAACCTGGGTCTCGCGGACGATGTCGTCCTCGGTCGAGTCGATCGTGAGCGGCGGGCACAGCTCGCCGGCGATCACCTCGAGCTCGGATGCCGCCTCGCGGAGGCCATCCGAGCCGATCCTGGCGGCGATCCGTTCGCCGTGCGCCGCCGCGAGCTCGTCGGTGAGCTCGACGTCGAGCCACTTCGGCTTCCCGGCCCGGCGTCGGAGCTCTTCCTGCGCCTCGCAGAGGTTGCGGATCTCGGCGTGCGCGAGCTCGAAGGCCTCGAGGAGCGTGTCCTCGGGCACCTCGTCCGCGCCGGCCTCGACCATGGTCAGCCCCTCCTTGGTCCCGACGACGATGAGGTCGAGGGTCGAGTCCTCCTCGTTCTCGGGGAGCGTCGGGTTCACGACGAGCTCGCCGTCGATCATGCCGATTCGAACGGCGCCGACAGGGCCGAAAAAGGGCAGCGGCGAGATCATGAGCGCCGCCGAGGCGCCGTTGATGGCGAGGATGTCGTGCGGGGTGACGAGGTCGGCCGAGAGCGTCGTGCAGATGACCTGCACCTCGTTCCGGAAGCCCTTCGGCCAGAGCGGCCGGATCGGGCGGTCGATCATCCGTGCCGTGAGGATCGCCCTCTCGGTCGGGCGCCCCTCGCGCTTGAAGAAGCCGCCGGGGATCTTGCCCGCGGCATACATGCGCTCCTCGACGTCGACGGTGAGCGGGAAGAAGTCGGCTCCTTCCCGCGCCTCCAGACGTCCCTGCGCGGTGGCGAGGATCATCGTGTCCCCGCTTCGGACGAGAACGGCGCCGTCGGCCTGCTTGGCCAGGTGCCCGGTCTCGAACGAGATCTCGTCCCGGCCAACGGTCAACTGGACCGTGTCCTTTGCTGGTGCGATCGTGCTCATGGTCCTCCTTCTCCTACTAGGGGAGACGGAGGCGGAGGTTTGAAGCAGGCCCGGCCGGACGGTGTCCGCGGATCTCCCTCAAACTTCCACCAGGTCTCCCAGGTCGTTTTGCCCGTTCCCGGGCAGGGAGTTTGTGCGGTCGCCTACCTCCTGAGGCCGAGCTCGCCGATCAGCGTCCGGTACCCCTCGACGTCCCGCTTCTGCAGGTAGTTGAGGAGACGGCGGCGCTGGCCCACGAGCTTGAGGAGCCCTCGACGCGAGTGATGGTCCTTGCGATGGAACCGGAGGTGCTCCGTGAGGGACTCGATCCGCCGGGTGAGGAGCGCGATCTGCACCTGCGGAGAGCCGGTGTCGGCGCTCGAGCGCCCGTGGCGGTCGAAGATCTCCTTCTTTGCGTCCTTGGTGAGCGTCACAACGAACCGTAGGCTAGCAAAGGTGTTTCCGGCCCCCGGCATAGCTGCAGGCCATCCCGCGACCGCCGAGGCGGGTCTGGAGATCCTCGCGGACGGCGGGACCGCCGCCGACGCTGCCGTCGCGGCCTCCCTCGCGTCCTGCGTGGCGGAGACGGTCATGACCGGCATCGCGGGCGGTGGACACGCCGTCTGGCTCGAGGCCGGAAGCGACCGCGCCGAGCTCCTCGACTTCTTCGTCGCCGTCCCGGGCCTCGGCGCCCCGCCGCGCGCGCCGGTGCTCGAGGAGATCGCCGTGCCCTTCGGCGTGGAGCTCGTCCACTACTTCGTCGGAGCGGCGTCGGTTGCCGTCCCCGGTGTCCCTGCGGGCCTCGACGCGCTCTGGCGCCGCGGCGGCGTCCTGCCGTGGCGGCGGCTCGTGGAGCCCGCGCTCCGCCTGGCGCGCGACGGCGTCAGCATGCCTCTGGCCCATGCGCGCTGCCTGGAGATGCTCGCGCCCGTGATGACCTTGCGGGAAGGCGGGCGCATCTACCGGCCGGGCGGGCGCCTGCTCGGCGACGGCGACCGTCTCGAGCAGCCCGGGCTCGTGCAGGCCCTCGAGGTGGTCGCCGAGCAGGGGGCGCTGACGTTCTACGAGGGCACGCTCGGCGAGGCCCTGCTCCAGCTCATGGAGGAACGGGACGGGCTCATCACGCCGGAGGACCTCGCCTCCTACCGCGTCGAGTGGCTGGCCCCCGTCGAGGCGTCCTACGCAGGAGTCCGTTTCCAGACCCGAGGCGGGTTCTCGCGGCTCGGCGACACTCTGGACGCGCTCCCGCGCCTGCGCGGCATGGAGCCGGGGAAGCGGGCTCTCACGCTCGCCCGGGTTCTCGCCGCGGCGCCCTTCAGCGGCCGCACGTACGAGCATACGACCAACCTGTGCACGGTGGACCCCGCGGGAAATGCGTGCGTCCTGACGACGAGCCTCGGGCTCGGGTCGGGCGACTTCCTCCCGGGCTACGATCTCCACCTGAACAGCATGCTCGGCGAGTCCGACCTGCTGATCGGGCCGCTCGAGCCCGGGCTCCGCATGGAGAGCATGATGGCCCCGACGGTTGCGCTGGACGACGATGGCCTCGTTCTGGGCGCGGGAGCGGCCGGAGGGACGCGTCTACGGCCGGCCCTGATCCAGGTCCTGGCGGGGACTCTCGACGAGGGCCTTTCCCCTCAGGATGCCGTCGACCGCCCGCGCCTGCACTCGACCGGACACGTCGTCCACGTGGAGCCTGGCTTCGAGGAGGCCGGCATCGACGCGCTCCTCGAGCACGGGTACGACGTGCGCCTCTGGACCTCGCGCCACCACTACTTCGGCGGAGTCAGCCTGGTCGCCCGCGAGGGCTCGGCGGCCGACCCGCGCCGTGGCGGCGGCGCGCTCGCTCTCACCTGATCGGCCTCTGGGCCGCCCGCGCGGCCTCGACGTCGCGGGCGATCTGGGCGACGAGCTCCTCCTCGCTTTCGAACGCGCGCTCGTCCCTGAGCCGCTGCCACAGCTCGACGCGCAGCCCGCGGCCGTACAGGTCGTCTTCGAAGTCGAGCAGGAACGCCTCGATCCTCCGCTCGCTGCCGCCGTAGTGCGGGTTGACGCCTACCGAGACGGCCGCCCGGTGCTCGAGCGCCTCGCCGGCGTAGATGCCGTAGGCGGGCACGAGCACATGCGGCTCGGTCGCGAGGTTGGCGGTCGGGAAGCCGAGCGTGCCGCCGCGCTGGTCGCCCGTCACGACCGTCCCTTCCAGCTCGAAGGGACGGCCGAGCAGCTGCGCTGCCCCGCCGACGTCTCCGCTCGCGACGAGCTCGCGTATCCGGCTGGAGGAGATGCCCTCCAGGAGCGGAACGGACCGGACCTCGAGCCCGAGGGTGCGGAAAAGCGCCACGTCCCCCCGTCGGCCGGCGCCGAAGCGGAAGTCCTCGCCCGCGACGACGACGCGGGCGCCGATCGCCGTCAGGTAGTCGGCGACGAACTCCTCGGGCTCGCGGCGCGAGAGCTCCTGCGTGAACTCGACGACCAGGATCTCGTCCGGGCCGGCCTGCCGGAGCAGCTCCAGGCGCCGTTCGAACGGCGTCAGCAGCTGGACGTCGTAGCCGAGGACGAGCCGGGGATGCGGCTCGAAGGTGAGAACCGTCGAGCGCAGGCCGGTCTCCCGCAGCGCGTCGATCACCCGCCGGTGGCCGCGGTGGACGCCGTCGAACGTCCCGATGGCGACCGCACGCTCGGCGGCCTCGAGCTCGGCCGACGACCGGGCGACGGTCACGCGGCCTCCTCGGGCAGCTCCCGGAGCGCCGGCACCGGTGAAGGGAGGAGCCACAGCGCGCCCGCAATCGCGCCGATGGTCGCCACCCACAGGGTTGGGCGGACGCCGATCCAGGCGCCGAGCGCGCCTCCAACGAGCGAGCCGATGGGCCGGATCCCCCAGTTGACGAAGTTGAAGGCGCCCTGGGCCCGGGACCGGAGCCGGTCGGGGGTTAGCGCGTACATGATCGAGCCGCCGTTGATGTCGAGAATCATGACGCCCATCCCCGCGAAGAACTCGGAGGCGAACAGCATCGCGACGATCAGCCAGCGCGGCCCGCCGGCGAGCGGGACGAGCACGAGGGGCGCCGGAAAGAGAACACAGCCCAGGAGGAAGGCGTTGCCGACGCCCAGGACGCGCGCGACCCGGGTCGAGATGGTCGCACCGAGGATTCCGCCGACGGCTCCGGCGCCCAGGATCAACCCGAGCGTGCCTGCTCCCACGCCGAGCGAGCGGGTGGCGTAGAGGACGAACAGCGCATGGAACGCGTAGTTGAAGAAGTTGAGCGTCGCCGTGGCCGACAGCGCCGGCCGGAAGATGGGGTTCCTGCCGATGAAGCGCAGCCCTTCGGCGACGCGGGCCCGCATGCCGCCCTCCGCCTCTTCGACCGGGGCCTCGGGCGCGCCGACCCGCCCGAGGAACGCGGCCGACACGAGGTACGAAACGGCGTCGGCGAGGATCGCGAACGGCGCGCTGAAGGCCTGAACGAGGAGGCCGCCGACGCTCGGGCCCGCCACGTATGAGAACGAGCGGCTTCCGTGGATGAGCGAGTTCCCTTCGAGGTACTGCTCGCGCGGCGTGACCGAGACGAACACGGTCGGGTACGAGAGGTCGAAGAAGACGGCGAAGCAGCCGGTCACGAAGGCGACGGCGTAGAGCTGGCCGAGGGTCAGAGCGTCGAAGCCGAACGCGATCGGCACGGTCGCGAGCAGTGCCGCCCGTGCCAGGTCGCACCCGATGAGGATCCGCTTCCTGCGCGCGACGCGATCGAGCCAGACGCCGGCCGGCAGCGAGAGGAGGAGGTGCGGCGTGAGCGCGGCGGCGCCGAGGAAGCCCATCTCGGCCGGCCCCGCGTCGAGCTCCAGCACCGCGGCGAGCGGGAGCGCGATGTACGTGATCTGGTCGCCGAGCAGCGAGATCGACTGTCCGAGCCAGAGGTTCCGGAAGTCGGCTTCGCGGAGGAGCTTCAACCGACGACCGTCATGGGGCGGATCGAGCCGTCGGCGGCCCGCCCGACGGCGACGAGCTCGCCGTCGCCCGTCCAGAGGGCGACGGGCCCCTTCCCCGCCCCGGCGATCGCCCGGCCGGCCCGCACGAGGCGCGCTTCGTCCTCGTCGAGGCGCCGCTCGGGCAGGTGCACGAGAGCCGCGAGGAGGGGCAGCACACGCTCCTCGTCGGCATCCTCGACGCGGAAGGGCCCCACGGCCGTGCGGCGCAGCCACCGGCAGTGCCCTCCGAGCGCGTCCGCGACGGAGCGGACGTACGTGCCGCTCGTGACGTGCAGGTCGATCTCCACGAGCGGCGGCGCGTACCGGTGGACGCGGAGCTGATGGATCGTCGAGCGCCGCACGGGCATGTCGACGACGACGCCCCGACGGTGGAGCCGGTACGCGCGCTCGCCGGCGATCTTCACGGCCGACGCCTGCGGCACGGGGAGCGCGACCTCGCCCTCGAGCGCCTCGATCTCGGCCCGGGACGGGATTGCGGTCTCCTCGATGACGTCCCCCTCGCCGTCGCCCGTCGAGGTGCGAAGACCGAGCCGGATCTCGGTCCGATAGCGCTTGTCGAGGCCGACGAGGTAGCGGGCGAGGCGCGTCCCGCGGCCGAGGAGGACGAGCAGGAGGCCGGTCGCGAGCGGATCCAGGGTCCCCGCATGTCCTGCCTTCGTCCCGAAGCGGTGGCGGAGGCGGTCGACGACGGCGAAGGACGACGGGCCGCTCGGCTTGTCGACGAGAACGAGCCCGGATGTCCGCGCTTCCGCCACCCCGCGTCAGTCTACGAACGACTGTGTGTTACTCCCGGTTGGGAGCCTGGGCGAGGAACTCGCGGCGGATGAAATCGACGATCTCGTCCGTCGAGGACTCGCTCGAGAAGCCGGCGGCCTGGCGGTGGCCCCCGCCGCCGCTCGCCCGGGCGATCGCGGAGGCGTCGACACCCTCGGCGCGTGCCCGCAGGCTCACCCGGCGGCTGGGCCCGTCGAGCGTGGGCGGCTCGCGGATCAGGGCGACCAGCTCGGTTCCCTCGACCGCGCGCAGGAAGTCGATGATGCCTTCGGCGAAGGGCTCCTCCGCCCCCGCCGCGGCGAAGTCGGCCCGCTCCAGGTCGGAGACGATGATCCGGCCTCCCTCGAGCACGCGCGCCTTCGCGAGCGCGCGCGCGAGCAGCTTGATCTTGGCGAAGGCGACGTTCTCGTAGACGTCCTGGAAGACTCGGTGGACGTTGGCTCCGGCCTCGACGAGCTCCGCGGCCAGCCTGAGCGCCTTCGGCGTCGTGTTTGCGTACTGGAAGCGGCCGGTGTCCGTCACGAGGGCGATGTAGAGGGCCTCCGCGATCTCGGGCGTCAGGCGGATGCCGAGCTCCGCGAAGAGGTCGCGGAGGATCTCGCCGGTCGACGACGCGTCTGCGACGACGAAGCTCACGTCGCCGAAGCGCGTGTTGTCGTGATGGTGGTCGACGTTGACGACGAGCGGCACCCGCTCGAGCAGCCCTGGGTCGGGGCCGAGGCGGCGCTCGTTCGCGCAGTCGAGGGCGAGGAGGACGCGCTCGCCGACGTCGTCCGGCACCGTCCGCGAGAGTCCGTCGAGCGGCATGAAGTCGTACTCGTGCGGCAACGGGATGGTGCCTCCCAGGTAGAGGGAGGAGTCCTTCCCGAGCTGCGCCAGCGCCAGCTTCATGGCGACGATCGAACCGAGCGCGTCCCCGTCCGGATTCTCGTGGGTCGTGACGAGAAAGCGGTCGTGCGAACGAATCGCAGCTGCGACCGCTCGGAGATCACTCGTCTGTTTGTTCACCTGGTGCGAGCTCATCGATGAGCTTGGAAAGCCGCACACCCCGTTCGACCGTCTGATCGTACTCAAAGGCCAGCTGGGGAGTTCGCTTCAAGCGTAGCTCCCGGTTGACTGCGGCCTGGAGGACGCCGTGCGAGGACGCGAGCCCGGCGAGCGTCGCCTCGCGCTTGCGCTCGGAGCCGAGGACGCTGACGTACACCGTCGCGTGGCGAAGGTCGCGGCTCGCTCGGACCCCGGTGATGGTGACGAAGCCGATGCGCGGGTCCTTGAGCGCGCCGATCGACTCGGACAGCACCTCCCGCAGCGCCTCGTTCACTCGGCGCATGCGCTCACTCACCAAGGGTCACGACCTCCCGCTCGACGCCGAGCAACTCGAAGCCCTGCGAGGCGAGGTACCGCTCTGCCCCGTCCAGAAGCCCGAGGAGCTCGGAGTGGCTCCGTGAGACGCATGAGAGCGTCAGGCGAGCGCGCTGCCAGACGTCGTGATGGTCGACCTCCGCCACCGAGGCGCCGAAGCGCCGCTGGAGCTGGGCCTTCACCGACAGGAGCTCCTTCCGCTTCCCCTTCAGCGAGTGGTTGTCCGGGAAGTGAAGCTCCGCGGAGAGGATTCCGACGTAGCCGGAGCCCATCGGACGAGCGCCGCTACTCCGAGGACGCGGGTTCCGGCTCGGCCGGCGCGCCGCCGTTCCCGGCGACGGTGAGATCGGTGCGCTCGATTTCCTGCGTCTCGTAGGCCTCGAGGACGTCGCCTTCCTTGACGTCGTTGAACCCGTCGAGCAGGATGCCGCACTCGAAGCCTTCCTGCACCTCGCGGGCATCGTCCTTGAAGCGCCTCAGGCTCGAGATCGTCGTCTCGTAGATCACGGTGCCCTCGCGGATCACGCGCACCTGCGCGTTCCGCCTGATGACTCCGCTCGTCACGTAGCAGCCGGCGATGACGCCGAGGCGCGAGGCGCGGAACAGCGCCCGCACTTCGACCTCGCCCAGGATCTCCTCGCGCTCCTCGGGCGCGAGCATCCCGACGAGTGCCTGGCGGATGTCGTCGGTGAGCTGGTAGATGACTCGATACGTGCGCAGGTCGACGCCCTCGCGGTCGGCGAGTCCGCGGGCCTCGGCGTTCGGGCGGACGTTGAAGCCGATCACGACCGCATTCGAGGCCGACGCGAGCATGATGTCTCCCTCGGTGATCGCCCCGATGCCGGTGTGGATGACGTTCACGCCGACCTCGGGGTGGTCGATCTTCGCGAGCTCGCCGACCACGGCCTCGATCGAGCCCTGGACGTCGGCCTTCACGATGATGTTCAGCTCGCGAACCGCCCCTTCCTCCATCTGGGTGAAGAGCTCCTCGAGGGAGACGCCCTTCTTCGTGGTGCGAGCGCGCTGCTCGGCGCGCAGGCGCTGGCCGCGGACCTGCGCGAGATGGCGCGCCTGGCGCTCGCTCTCCACGACGTGGGCGTGCTCGCCGGCGCCGGGCGGCTTGTCGAAGCCGAGAATCTCGACGGGCGTCCCGGGCGTTGCCTCCTTCACCTTCTCGCCGCGGAAGTCGTGGAGCGCGCGCACCTTGCCCCAGGCGTCGCCGGCGACGATCGCCTCGCCGACCGCGAGCGTGCCGCGGGCGACGAGCATGGTCGCGACGGGCCCGCGCCCGACGTCGAGGCGGGACTCGATGATGGGGCCCGAGGCCTCTGCCTTGGCGTTCGCGGTGAGCTCGAGCTCGGCGTCCGCGACGAGCAGGATCCGCTCGAGGAGGTCGTCGAGCCCTTCCCCGGTCTTGGCGGAGACGTCGGCGTACTGCGTCGTGCCGCCCCAGTCCTCGGGCTGGAGGTCGTGCGTGACGAGCTCCTGGCGCACGCGCTGGGGGTCCGCCTCGGGCTTGTCGATCTTGTTCACGGCGACGACGATCGGCACCTCCGCCGCGCGGGCATGGCTGATCGATTCCACGGTCTGGGGCTTGACGCCGTCGTCCGCGGCGACCACGAGCACGGCGATGTCGGTCACCTTCGCGCCGCGCGCGCGCAGAGCGGTGAACGCCTCGTGCCCCGGCGTGTCCAGGAAGGTCACCCGCCGGCCGTTGTGGTCGATCTGATACGCGCCGATGTGCTGCGTGATCCCGCCGGCCTCCGTCTCCACGACGGCGCTCTGGCGGATCGCGTCGAGGAGGGTCGTCTTTCCGTGGTCGACGTGACCCATGATCGTCACGACCGGCGGGCGGCCGGTGAGGTCGTCGGGGTCGTCCTCGTAGGACTCGGGCTCGAGCTCCTCCTCGTGGGCGTGCTTGATCTCCACCTCCCGCGGAGGCTTCAGCTCCGAGGCGACGAGGACGATCGCCTCGTCCGTGAGCGACTGGGCGATGGTGACCATCTCCCCCGCGCCCATCATGATCTTGATGATCTCCGGAACGGGCACGCCGAGGGCGGCGGAGAGCTCCTTCACGGTCGCGCCCGAGTTGACGGTGACGGGCCCTGTGGGCTGGGCGGGAGCCGGCGGCGCCTCGCGCGGAGGCTGCTTGACCCCGTCTCGCTGCGGGCGCTCGGGCCGCGGGCGAGCGGCCTGCGTGTCGATGACGACGCGGCGCTTTCGACGGCCCCCGGGGGAGCCGCCTCGCGGCCTCAGCGGTCTCTGGCGGTCTGCCATGACGTCAGCCTAGCCCTCCTCGACCATCGCTTTCAAACCCGCAGGCACGGTAACCGTGCGGCGAAGCGTCCGCGCGAAGGCCCGCCGCGACACCGCCCGCTCGAAGCAGGACGGCCGTCGGCACGTGTACGCGCCCCTTCCCGGCAGAGAACGATCCTCGTCCGCGACGAGGACGCCCTCCGGTGCCGCGAAGCGCACGAGCTCCCTCGGAGGCGCCTTCCGCCCGCAGCCGACGCACGTCCGGATGGGCTCGCTCACGGCGCAGGCTGCTCTTCCTCCTCCGCTCCGGCTTCTGCCGCGACGCCGGCTTCGGCGTCTGCCGGCGCTTCCTCGGGCTCCTCGAGGCCGCCCACGGGGACGGCCACCGACGGATCGAGCTGCTCGCCCGCTTCCTCGCGCGCCGCGAGCTCGCGGTGGGCCGGGATGCCGCAGTAGCGCGAGCCGGGAACGGCGGTGTTCGGGCAGCGCTTGCCCGTCGAGAGCAGGGCGGCGCACCGGCCGGAGAACTCCTCGCCGCCGCCGCCGCCGAAGGCGGCTTCCGCCTCGCTTCGCGCGAAGTCCGTCTCGGAGACGATGTCGATCTTCCACCCCGTCAGGCGTGCGGCGAGCCGCGCGTTCAGGCCTTCCTTGCCGATCGCCAGCGACAGTTGGTCGTCGGGCACGACGACGGTGGCCTCCATCGTCTCGTCGTCGACGAGCACCTCGCGGACACGCGCCGGCGAAAGCGCCTTGGCGACGAAGCGGGCCGGCTCGGGGTTCCAGGGGATGATGTCGATCTTCTCGCCGCGCAGCTCGGACACGACCATGCGGACGCGGGAGCCTCTCGGGCCGACGCAGGCACCCACCGGGTCGACACCCTGGATGTGCGACTCGACTGCGATCTTCGAGCGGTAGCCCGGCTCGCGCGCGACACCCCGGATCTCGACGAGACCGTCGGCGATCTCCGGGACCTCGAGCTCGAAGAGCGTCTTGATCAGCTCGGGGTCGCGCCGCGAGAGGATCACCTGCGGGCCCTTCGTTCCCGAGCGGACCTCGGTGATGACGGCCTTGATCCGGCTTCCTTGCTCGTAGCGCTCGCCGTCCACCTGCTCGGAGCGGGGCAGGAGCGCCTCGACCTTGCCGAGGTCGACGAGGACGTTGTTGCGGTCGCCGGCCTGCTGGACGATTCCGGTCACGACCTCGCTGACGCGGTCGACGTACTCGTCGTACATCATCTCGCGCTCGGCCTCGCGGATTCTCTGGAGGATCACCTGCTTCGCGGTCTGCGCCGCGATCCGGCCGAAGTTCTCGGGGGTGACGTCTGCCCGCTTGACCTGCTCGGCCGGGATGTCGGACCAGTCGATCGTCAGGTCGTCGTCGGAGATGAGCGTGTGCGAGTGCTCGCCGTTCTCGGCCTCCACCGCCTCGAGCTCGATGATCGCGCGCTCCCTGGCCTCGTCGAGCAGCCGCTCCTCGACATCGGCCGGCAGCTCGATCGACCAGACGCGGAAGTCGCCGCTCGTGCGGTCGAGCTCGACCTGTGCGTGCCGGGCCGCGCCCGGCGTCTTCTTATAGGCGGCGAGGAGAGCGTCCTCGAGGGCGTTGACGAGGGTCTCGTCCTCGATGCCCTTCTCCTTCTCGATTTGCCTGACTGCCTCCAGGATCTCCCGGCTCATGATGCTTTTCCTAGCCCTCCTCGATGAGATTGCCGCGAGCGATCGCCTCGTAGGGGATCTCGATGCGGCTGTCGTTGGTCGACACGACCACCTCTCGCTCGGACGCGGCCACGACCTGCCCGCGAAACCGCTTGCGGCCGCCGACCTCGTGCGCCGTCCGGATGGCGACGCGACGGCCGATCGCGCCCTCGAAGTGCCGCGGGGTCCGGAGCGGCCTCTCGAGCCCGGGCGAGGAGACGTCGAGCCTGTACCTGTCGAGGTACGCGCGCAGGACGTCGGTGACCCGCTCGCAGAGCGCGTGGTCGACCCCCGACGGGTGGTCGATGAACACGGTCAGCCGCTCGGGCCCGCCCATCTCGACGGCGAGCACCTCGACGTCCGGCAGACGGCTTTCGACCGTCGCCGCGACCTCGCGATGGATTTGTCGCTCCTTCTCGTAGACCTGCATCCGTCCCCTCTTGATGCCGTGCCCTCTCGCAAAAAATGGGCGCCGCGCGCCCATCTCTCCGCTCGCTGGGGAAATGTCTTCCCTCAGGATAGCAGCGGTCAGGAGCGCGCTGCCGTGCTCGTTGCGGGCGTGTCGAGACCGACTGAGGCCCGCATCGTTCGCATTCTTGCGCGGGCCGGGAGCAAGTCGGGGCGGCCCCTAAGCCGCCCCGACTTCTCTCCCCCGGGAGTTTGGACGTGCGTCTCTTCAGAAAGTCAGGACGCCGGCCTCGCCGGCGGAATGTCGGGTGACCTAAACGTCCAGAACGATCGTGACGGGGCCGTCGTTCGCGATCTCGACGAGCATGCGTGCGCCGAACCGCCCGCGTGCGACAGTAGCTCCTTCGCGCTCCAGAGCAGAGCAGAACGCCTCGTAGAGCGGCTCGGCGAGCTCGGGCCCTGCCGCGGCGGCGAAGCTCGGGCGATTGCCTTTCCGCGTGTCCGCGATCAGCGTGAACTGGCTGACGACGAGCGCGCCGCCGCCGACGTCGACGAGGCTCAGGTCGAACCGTCCGGCGTCGTTCTCGAAGATCCGCAGGCGCGCGACCTTCCCGGCGAGCCGCTCCGCGGCCGCATCGTCGTCGTTCTCCGCGACGCCGAGCAGGATGCAGAGGCCGGCCTCGACCTCCCCCACGGGCTCGCCGGCGACGAGGACGCGCGCCCGCTCGACCCGCTGGACGACCGCCCGCACGAGCGCGCTAGCCCTCGAGCTTCGCGAGGGCCCGCTTGTAGTCGCGGCTCTGCGGACGGAAGAAGCTGGCCAGGCGGTAGTGGCCGACGGCCTCGTCCGGGCGGCCCTGCTTCTCGAGGCAGCGCCCCAGGGCGAAATGGGCGTAGTGGTCGACGGGAGCGAGCTCGAGGATCGTCCGGAACTCCTGCTCCGCCTCGGGGAAGCGGCGAATCCGGAAGTATGCGATCCCGAGTGCCTCGCGGATCGACGCCTTCCGCGGCTCGCGCTTCTTCGCCTTCTCGAGCGCGACGGTCGCCGCGGCCGCGTGCCCGGCCGCCAGGTGCTCCCGCCCTTGGCGGTAGAGGTCGTACGTCTCGCTCATCTCGTCTTCGTCCAACGATACGGCAACGTGCCCGGCCTGCCGAGCTGCGGAGCCGGACTCGTCAGAGACCGAGCGAGCGGAGGCTCGCAGCGCCGCGGAGGCGGCTGACGATGCCGAGCCGCTGGCGGAGGCCACGCCGGACGTCACGGAGCTCGTGGCGGGCGCGGTGCAGGGCGCCTCCTGCCTCGGCGGGCGGCCCGAAGCGCGCGACCGTGAGCTCGCGGACGAGAGAGTCGGCCTTGACCGCGTAGTAGCGCTCGAGCGTGGCGCCGAGCTGCGGAAGCGTTGCGCTGGCGGGGACCGCGACGCCCTGGTCGGCCAGATAGCCGACGAGATCCCGGCGGCAAGCGCTCGCAAGCGCCCGCGGGTCGCGGGTGGCGAACCGGGCGCTCCGGCGGGCAGCCTTGAGGAGGACGACGGCGAGGTAGGCGGCGGCGAGCACGAGCGCGAGGACCGCGATCAGGCTCGGGCCGCGGTCGGCGACGGCTCCGACGGCGCCCGAGCCGCCCGAGCCGGAGGCGGTCCCGCCCGGAAGGCCGATGTTGGCCTGCGACCGGATCGCTTCCGCGCGCAGGGGCGCAAGAGTCTCGAGCCGCGAGGCGATGCCGATGTCGGCGGCGTCGCCGGCGTTGAAGTCCTGGGCGAAGACCGAGTAGGTCGCGGCCAGCTGCCCGCGTCCCGGGGTCGGATCGAAGGGGATCCAGCCGAAGCGCGGGAAGAAGACCTCGACCCAGGCGTGTGCGTTCGTGTCCTTGACGACCCACTCCTTCTCGTCCCCGTTGTAGGTCCCGCTCGTGAAGCCGACCGCGACCCGCGCCGGAACGCCGAGCAGCCTCAGCATCAGGGCCATTGCGCCCGCGTAGTGCTGGCAGTAGCCCTGCTTCGACTCGTTGACGAAGTAGACGAGAGGCGGCTGTCCGCCGAGCGGCGAGGGCGGTTGCTCCTCGTACGTGAAGCCCCCGGCCTCGCGGAACCACGTCTCCAGGAACACGGCCGCTTCGTACGGCGACTGTGCGTCGCTCGTGACCCCTTGCGCGGCCTCGTACAGCGACTCGAGGGCCGTGATCTCGAAGTTGTCCGCATGCTCCGCCCCGAAGAAGACCGCCATGAGGGTGTCACGGCCGCGCGCGCTCCACTCCGGGACCGGGTCGTAGCCGACCTCCAGATAACGCGTCATCTGGGCCGGGTAGTCGCCCGGGAAGGCGTTCAGCTGGCTCGGGTTCGGGCGGGGGACGTAGCTCCACGCCGTGTAGCGCTGATTCCGCTTGAGCCCGTCGGGGACAACGACGACGTCGCCCGCGGCGTCGGCAACCGGCGCGTCCGTCCCGGGACGCCAGCGGACCGGCTGGCCGGAGGCGAGCAGATGCGTGTCCCGGAGCGCTTCGACCGTCACCTCCTGCCGGACCCAGTTGTCCTCGTCGGCGGCGGCCCTGGGCAGGAACGGGCTTTCTTCCAAAGCGTTGATCTCGTCGCGCTCCTCGGGCTGGCCGAGGTCGAGCTCCTCGTCCCAGATCTGCCCCGTGTAGTCGTCGAGCGTCGTCGCGCGCCAGTAGAGCGACCGCTTCGAGCCCGACACCTTCACCCGCATGACGGTCGTCGGTTCCTCCGGGAAGCTGATGCCGTCGTAGTTCGCCGTCCACACGTAGTCCACGGAGACGGGCGGAGTGGGTCGGTCGTACGGATCCCAGCTGTGCCAGGAGAGGAAGGCCGGCTTGGCGATGGCTTCCGAGCTCGACGCGGCGAACGCGAGCACGATCAGCACCACCCCGACTCCCGCGGCCTGCGCAATGCCGCGCGCCGGCTCATCCCGCCTGAGCAGGAAGAGGATGGCCAGGACGCCGGCCAGCGCCACTGCTCCCGAGCGGAGGGGATAGTCCGGGGGGACGAGGGTCGCCGGCCAGCCGATCGCGACGACGAGCGCGAGCGCCGCGGCGACGGGCTTCCTCGCCATGACGAGCATGCCGACGAGCGCGACGAATCCGAAGAGGATGAGCAGGACCAGCGAGTGCATGAGCGGGAAGTCGATGCGGTCGAACGGAAGCTGCGTCTCGTAGAAATCGAGGAGCCCGTTCCGGATCCCGTCGAGGACGGGGCCGAAGAAGTCACGCTGGGGGTCGCGCGGGCGCGCCTCGGAGAGCGAGATCTCGAATGCCGTGCTCGCCGCGAAGAGTGTCGAGACCGCCAGCACGCCCGCGACTGCGAGGCGCGAGCGCACGAAGGCCGCCGCGACGATCGGCGGCAGCGCGAGCAGGAGCATCGGCGCCCACTCTCGCCACGACACCCCGATCTTCTCGATCCGGAGCCAGGACACCGAGACGAGGAGGGTGGTCAGCACCACCAGGACGGCGCGCCTAGCCAACGGCCTTCAGCTCCTGGGCGTCCAGCCGGGCAGCGAGGTCGTCGCCGCGGCGGAGCACGACGACCGGGACGCCGGCCCGCTGGAGGCGGAGAAGTTGCGCCGCCGACTCGGGACGAACCTGGCCCTCCACGCCGGCCCCGAAGCTGGCCGACTCCACGTAGACGAGGCTCGCGCCGTGGTTGGCGAGCGCACGGTGGGCGAGCCGCTCGGCGAGCCGCGGCGAGAGCGCTGCGGTCACCACCGTGAGCTCGACCGCGCGCGCTGCCGGCCCCGCCTCGTCGGCGAGCAGGTTCGCGACAGGAGCATGGCCGTCGGCCTCGACCGCGGCCAGGATCTCCAGCGCCCGGTGCCAGTCCCCGTCGAACGAGTGGACGCGCTGGTAAAGGGGCCGCGCGCCGTTGACGAGGAGCGCCGCCCGCCGTCCGCGGCTCGCGTGGGCGCGCAAGATCGACCCGGCGGCGCGCACGGCGAGCTCGAAGCTCGTGTCGGGAGCCTCGCCGACGACCGCTCCCGCGTCGGCGTCGAGGAGCACCGCGGTCTCATCGCGCGGAGAGTCCTCCAGCTCCTTCACCATCAGCCGGCCGCGCTTCGCGGTGGACGGCCAGTGGACGCGCCGGAGCGACTCGCCCTCCTCGTATTCGCGCACGCTGTGGAGGTCGAAGCCCGATGGGCGGCGCAGCAGGAGCCGGCGGCCCTCCGGCGTGCGCGCCCCTGCATCGGAGAAGAGCCTGTCCACGTCGACCAGACGGGGGTAGACGAGGATCGAGGCGGCAGCTGGGAGCTCGACGGAGACGCGCTCGAGGCCGAACGGGTCCTCGATCACGATCTCGGCTTCCTCGATCGGGTAGCGCCCGCGCGGGACGCGCCGAAGCACGTAGCGCCCGCGCAGGCGACCGTGACGGCGCACGAGCGGCGTCTCCCGTTCGCCGAGGCGGGCGATGCGCTCCCGGAGGACCATCGCTCCCGAGGGGGCGGGCCCCTCCGAGTCGACCTGGACCTGAACCGCGACGTCGTCGCCGGCGAGCCGCTCTCCCCGGCCGAGCAGGCGCCGAACGGTCATCGGGCGCTGGAGGAACCGGACCCAGAGGGCCGCGGCGACGACTGCCAGCACGAGCCCCAGGGCGACGGGGTAGAGCACCTCGGAGCCGAACGCCCAGGCGGCGAGGTAGATCCCGCCTCCGAGGGTGAGTATCCAGCGGCCGCGGTCCGTGAGCACCGGTGGGCCGGCCCTAGACGGGGACCGGCGTCCTCTCGATGACGTCGCGGACGACGTCCTCGGCGTCGAGCCCGCTCGAGCGCGCCTCGGGCCCGAGGATGAGCCGGTGCGCGAGAACCGTCGGGGCCACCGCCTTGATGTCGTCGGGCTCCACGAAGTCGCGGGCAGCGACGAGCGCGCGAGCCTTGGCGACACGGAGCAGGGCGAGGCCGGCGCGCGGGCTTGCGCCCAGGTACAGCCGGGCGTCGGAGCGCGTGTGCCGGAGGACGGCGACGACGTAGCGATTCAGGCTGTCCTCGACGAAGACCCCCTTCGAGTCGTCGATCGCCGCGAGCACCTCTTGCGCGCTCGCCACGGGCTCGAGCGTGTCGAGGGGCGTCGCGGCGGCGTTCTCCGTGAGCATCCGCGCCTCGTCCGCGAGAGGCGGGTAGCCGATCGCGATCCGCATCGTGAAGCGGTCGAGCTCGGCCTCGGGCAGCGGATAGGTCCCCTCGTACTCGATCGGGTTCTGCGTCGCCATGACGATGAAGGGCGGCGCAAGCTGGTACGAGACGCCGTCGATCGTCACCTGCCGCTCCTGCATGCACTCGAGCAGGGCGGACTGGGTCTTGGGCGAGGCCCGGTTGATCTCGTCGACCAGGAGGATGTTCGCGAAGACGGGGCCCGGCCTGAACTCGAACTCGTTCGAGCGCTGGTTGAAGACGTTCACGCCGGTCACGTCGGACGGCAGGAGGTCGGGCGTGAACTGGAGACGGGAGAACGAGCAGTCGACGGAGCGCGCGACGGACTTCGCCAGCGTCGTCTTCCCGACGCCGGGGAAGTCCTCGATGATGAGATGCCCCTCGGAGAGGAGGCAGAGGACCGCGAACTCGAGCGTCTCGTCCGGGGCGTGGATCACCCGCTTCAGGTTGGCGATGATCTTCTGGGCGAGCGACGCCGCGCTCGACGCCTCCACACCCTGCTTCGCTTCGACCGCTTGCTCGTCCATCTACGTCCCTCCCAGCAGGGTCTCGACCTCGTCGAGGATAGCCACAGCGCATTCCTCCTTGCTCCGCCTGCTCACCGTGCGTTCGCCTGCCGGAGTGAGCAGCACGACCTCGTTCCAGTCGGAATCGAATCCGATGTCAGTACGGGATACGTCGTTGTAGACGAAGAGGTTCCCCCCTTTGTCAGTCAGCTTCGCGCGGGCGCGCTCGAGGCCGCGCTCGCCTTCGTCCGCGGCAAACCCGACGAGCACCTGGCCGTTGCGGCGACGGCGGCCCAGCTCGGCGAGCACATCCTGCGTGGGCTCGAGCTCGACCGTCCAGGACGAGGCGTCCTTCGCGCGCTTCGCCGAGGCCGCGTCGGCCGGGCGGTAGTCGGCGACGGCGGCGGCCATGACCACGACGTCCGCGTCTGCGCGCGCGAGCACCTCGCGCGCCAGATCACCGGCGGTCGGCGCCTGCACGAGCTCGACCTGCATCGGGAGCGGGAACGGCGAGGTTGGAGGCGACCAGCGTCACCTCGGCGCCGCGGCGGCTCGCCTCGCGGGCGAGGGCGACGCCCATCTTCCCGGAGGAGCGGTTCCCGAGATAGCGGACCGTGTCGAGCGGCTCGCGGGTCCCCCCCGCGCTCACGAGCACCTGCTTCCCGCGGAGCGGGCCGTCGGCGCCGAGGAGCACGAGACAGCGGGCGAAGATCGCCTCCGGCTCGCTCATCCGACCCACGCCGTGCTCGCCCTCGGCCAGCTCGCCCTCCTCCGGCCCGATCACGTGGACTCCGCGCTCCGCGAGGAGGCGAATGTTGGCCTGCGTAGCGGGGTGCTCCCACATGCGGACGTTCATCGCGGGAGCGACGAGAACCGGCCCGCGCACCGCCAGCGCCGCCTGCGTGAGGACGTTGTCGGCCAGCCCGTGGGCCAGCTTGGCGAGCGTGTTCGCCGAGAGCGGAGCGATCACGAGCAGATCCGCCCCGACGAGGTGCGGGTAGAGGTCGCGCGGTGTCTCCTTCCGCGCCAGCGCCTCGAACGTGTGAGCGGTCACGAAGCGCTCTGCGTCGGCCGTCAGGAGCGGCGTGACGTCGTGCCCGTCCTTCACGAGCAGCCGGAGGAGATCGCACGCCTTGTAGGCGGCGATACCGCCGGTTACTCCGAGGAGAACCCGACCCACCTCAGGCCTCGTTCCCGAGGGCTAGGTGTGGGAGATCGTGATCTTGCCCTCGGCGATTTCCTCGAGGGCCATGGTCAGGTAGTTCTTCGAGCGGGACTCGACGAGAGGAGGCGCGAAGTCGTCGAACGTGCCCTCGCCGAGCTGATGGTGGTAGTTGTTGATCTGCCTCGCCCGCCTGGCCGCCGCGATGACGAGCGCGTAGCGCGAGCCGTCCGCATTGGTGAGGAGATCGTCGATTCGTGGCTGCATCATGTCGTCGGAAGCTTACCTGCGCCGCTCGGCTCGCAGAGCACCGTGTCGACAAGGGTGTCGAGTTGCCCCAGCGCCCGCTCGACGTCGTCGTTCGTGACCACGTGGTCGAAGGCGCCCGCTTCCTCCGCCTGGCGGCGGGCGAGCGCGAGCCGCTCGCCGATCTCGCCGGCGCTCTCGGTGGCCCGTTCGCGCAGCCGCCGCTCGAGCTCGCCGAAGCTCGGCGCCTGGACGAAGATCGTCACGGCGTCGGGAGCGGCAGCCTGCACCGCCCTCGCTCCCTGGGTCTCGAGCTCGAGGATGCAGCTGCGCCCCGAGGCGAGGATGCCGTCGATCTCGTCCCGGAGCGTCCCGTAGCGGCTTCCCGAGACGTACTCGACGTGCTCGAGGAAGTCACCGGCGTCGACGCGGCGCTGGAACTCGTCCTCGCTCAGGAAGTGGTAGTCGCGCCCGTCCTCCTCCCCGCGCCGGCGTGGGCGCGTCGTCGCCGAGACGGCGACCGCCAGGTCCTCCCTGCGCTCGACGAGAGCTCGGATCAGGGTGCCCTTGCCGGCGCCGGACGGCCCGGTGACGACGAAGAGCCTGCGCCGCACGTCAGCGGCGGAGCAGCGCGACCAGCTCGGCCCGCTGGCGGTCCGAGAGGCCGCCCACCGTCTTCGACTGGCTGATCCGGCACTGGTTGAGGAAGCGGGCGGCCTTGACGCGGCCGAACTTGGGGACGGCCATCAGGATGTCGAAGACCTTGGCGGTCTCGACGTACTGCGGAGGGTTCCTCAGGATCGTCTCGATCTGGACGGAGCCCGCCTTCAGGTCCTTCTTCAGCTTGGCCCGCTTGACGCGGATCTCATTTGCCCGGCGAAGCGCGTCCATCCGCTGGTCCAGCGAGCGGAGGGGTGCCTGGACCTGCGTTTTGGTGCCCTGCATGGCGCGGCATTCTAACAGCGCCTCTGAGAGCTTCAACCGGACCTGTGCAGAGCCTCTCGGCTGCTGTTCTCCGCTCTGGCAACTGATGCGGGCGCCCGCGCCTCCCGCGCTTCGTGAGCCGAGCCGAGGGCTGCGAGCGGCTCACGAAAGCCTTGCCGGGCCGCGGCGGCGGCCAGCTCCTCCCGTACGCGCGCGGGCGCTCCGGGGTCGGCGAAGAGCACCGTGCCGAGCGCCACCTGGGACGCTCCCGCGGCGATCAGCTCGAGGGCGTGCTCCCCCGTCTCGACGCCCCCCATGCCCACGATGGGTAGCCCCGTTGCCCGGAAGCAGGCGTGGACTGCGGCGAGGGCGAGAGGCCGGAGCGCCGGGCCGGAGAGCCCGCCAACGGCGGTCGAGAGGCGGGGGCGGAGCGTGCCGGAGTCGAGCGCGAGGCCGCGGATCGTGTTGACGAGGGAGAGGCCGTCCGCACCGGCTTCCGCCGCCGCGAGCGCGACGGCGGCAACGTCGGGGAGGGCAGGCGAGAGCTTCGCGTAGAGCGGCTTCGTCGTCGCAGCGCGTGACGCGGCGACGATCTCGGCCGCCTCGTCCTCCGGCGCAGCGACGTTGGGGCACGAGAGGTTCAGCTCGAGGACGGCCGCGTCGGTCCCGTCGAGCCGCCGGCAGAGGTCGGCGTACTCGGCGGCGCTGAAGCCGCCCACGGAGACCCAGACCGGGAGCTCTAGCCCGAGGAGGCGCGGCAGCGTCTCGGCGAGGAAGCTGTCGATGCCGGGGTTGGCAAGGCCGATCGAGTTCAGCATCCCGACCTCGGTCTCCGCGATCCGCACGGGCGCGTTCCCCTCGCGCGGCAGGGGTGTGACGGTCTTCGTCACGTAGGCGTCGAGCTGCCCGGCGACGTCGGGCGCAGCGAGCGCGTCGAGGCAGCCGGAGGCGTTGAGGATCACGCGGCCGCCCCTTCCGGCCAGGTCCTGGTGCCTGGCACCGGGACACGGCCGCCGAGGACGGGGCCCTCGATGCAGAGCCTGGCGAGGCGGCCGTCGATCTCGACGGCGCAGCCGTAGCACGCTCCGAAGCCGCACGCCATCGGCGCCTCCCAGGCGAGCTGCGCATCGGGCGCGAGACCGCGAACCGCTTCGAGCATGGGCTCGGGCCCGCACGCGAGCACGTCGAAGCCGGGCTCGAGCACGTCGGTGACGAGCGTGGGCTCGACGACGACCTCGGCGTTCGGGACGAGCGCCGCCGCCTCTGCGTGCAGCGCCGAGCGGAAGCCGAGCAGCGCGGGAGGCCCGCCGAGCTCCTCGGAGAGGTACGGAAACGGTGCGATGCCGATTCCGCCGCCCACGAGCAGCGGCCGCTCGACATCGAGCTTGAAGCCGTTGCCGAGCGGGCCGAGCACGTCGACCTCCTCGCCGGGCCCGAGTGCGACGAGCGCCCGCGTTCCCGGCCCGATCGGGTCGACGAGGAACCCCAGCTCGCCCGGCGGCGCCAGGCAGAGGCTCATCGGGCGCGGGAGGAGCATGCCCCTCGTCCGCAGCATGAAGAACTGCCCCGGGACCCCAGGCTCGACGGTCGCCCGCCTCAGACGGACGAGCGTGTACGGGCCGACCGGTTCGGCCGCGAGTGCTCTAAGCCGGGCGGGCGACACGTTCCTGCAGGGAGAGGGTCTCGCCGTGCGTGGCGCGCGCGATCGCCTCGACCGCGGCGCCGGCGCCGGCCATCGTCGTCACGCAGGGGACGCGGGCGAGGAGCGCCGCCTCGCGGATCAGGTAGCCGTCCGAGCGGGCGCCTCGACCGTCGGGGGTGTTGACGACGAGCTCCACGCGGCGGCGGCGGATCAGGTCGACGACGGTCGACCCCTCCCCTTTCTCGGTGACCTTCCGGACGCGCGTGACCGCGAGGCCCGCGGCTGCGAGCGCGGCAGCGGTTCCGCCGGTCGCGCACAGCGAGAAGCCGAGCTCGCCGAGGCGTCGGCCCAGGCCCACCGCCGCAGGCTTGTCCTCGTCGCGGACCGACAGGAAGACGGTCCCGGCGGTCGGCAGCGGCCGTCCCGCCGCCCGCTCGGCCTTGGCGAAGGCGGTGGGGAAGTCGGCGGCGCTCGCCATCACCTCGCCCGTCGAGCGCATCTCCGGCCCGAGGACTGCGTCGGCGCCGGGAAAGCGTGCGAACGGGAACACGGACGCCTTCACGGAGACATGTCCAGGTGCCTGGCACCGGGACGTGTCCGGCGTGGACAAGGGCTCGCCCGCGACCACCCGGCACGCCGCGGCGACCAGGTTGACGCCCAGGGCCTTCGACGCGAAGGGGACGGTGCGCGAGGCCCGCGGGTTCGCCTCGAGGACGTAGAGACGACCGTCGTGCAGGGCGAGCTGGGCGTTCAGGAGCCCCACGACGCCGAGGCCGACGGCGAGACGGCGCACCGTGTCGGCGCACTCGGCGAGGACCTCGCCGCCGAGGCTCACCGGCGGAAGGGCGCACGAGGAGTCGCCGGAGTGCACGCCGGCCTCCTCCACGTGCTGCATGATCGCCGCAACCCAGGTCTCCTTCCCGTCCGACACCGCGTCGATGTCGAGCTCGACGGCGCCTTCCAGGAAGCGGTCGACGAGCACGCGGCCGGCCCCTTCGGCCGCCCGCGCGACGTCGTCCGGCCCGTAGCAGACCTGCATCCGCCGGCCGCCGAGGACGTACGAGGGCCTGACCAGCACCGGGTAGCCGATTCGCTCCGCGACCTCGACGGCGCCGAGGTGATCCCGCGCCGCGCCCCAGTCCGGCACCGCCACTCCGAGCCGGCCGCACAGCTCCGCGAACCGCTCCCTGTCCTCGGCCAGGTCGATCGCATCGGGCGGGGTGCCGAGGATCGCGTGTCCAGCCTCCTCGAGCGCCCGGGCGAGCTTGAGCGGAGTCTGACCCCCGAACTGGATCACGACGCCGGCGGGCTGCTCCCGCGCGCAGATCTCGAGCACCTCCTCGGCCCGGAGAGGCTCGAAGTAGAGGCGGTCCGACGTGTCGTAGTCGGTCGAGACCGTCTCCGGGTTGCAGTTCACCATCACGGTCTCGAAGCCGAGCTTCTGGAGGGCCTGGACGGCGTGCACGCAGCTGTAGTCGAACTCGATTCCCTGGCCGATCCGGTTTGGGCCCGAGCCCAGGATCACGACGCGCGGGCGCTCTCCCTCCGGGCGGGCCTCGTCGTCCTCGCCCCAGGTCGAGTAGAGGTAGTTCGAGCGCGCCTCGACCTCCGCCGCGCACGTGTCGACCCGCCTGTAGACGGGGCGGACGCCCCAGGAGCGGCGGGCGCGCCGCACAACGTCCTCGCCGGTGCCCCACGCGGCTGCGAGGTCTGCGTCCGACCAGCCCCAGCGTTTCAGCTTCGTCCAGTCCTCCGCGACCAGGTCCAGCTCGCGCGCGTGGAACGCACGTCGGCCTCGGCGCGCGCGAGCTCCGCGCGGAACCAGGGATGGAGGCCGTCGGGAAGGTCGGCGAGCGTCGCCCACGGCGTCGGCCCGGCGTCGTCGAGCTCCCGGGAGCGCATCGCCTTCAGGAACGCTTCCGTGAAGGTTCTCCCGATCCCCATCGCCTCGCCCACCGACTTCATCTGGGTGCCGAGGGTCTCGTCGGCGCCGGGGAACTTCTCGAAGGCGAAGCGCGGGAACTTGACGACGACGTAGTCGAGCGTCGGCTCGAAGCTCGCGGGTGTCGTCTGCGTCAGGTCGTTCGGGATCTCGTCGAGCGTGTAGCCGACGGCGAGCTTCGCGGCCACCTTGGCGATCGGATACCCCGTCGCCTTGCTCGCGAGCGCCGACGAGCGCGAGACCCTGGGATTCATCTCGATGACCCGCAGCTCCCCGGACTCCCGCTCGCGCGCGAACTGGATGTTCGAGCCCCCGGTCTCGACGCCGACTGCACGGATGACGCACGCAGCGGCATCCCGAAGCTCCTGGAAGGCCTCGTCGGAAAGGGTCATCTGAGGAGCGACCGTGACGGAATCGCCCGTGTGGACGCCCATCGGGTCGAGGTTCTCGATCGAGCACACGATCACGACGTTGTCGCGGGCGTCGCGCATCACCTCGAGCTCGAACTCGTCCCAGCCGATCAGGGACTCCTCGACCAGCACCTGGCTCACCGGGCTCTCGGCGAGCGCGCGCTCGAGGAGGCGCTCGAGCTCGGCGGGGGTGGTCGCCGTCCCGCCGCCGTGCCCGCCGAGGGTGAAGGCGGGGCGCAGGATGACCGGAAAGGAGAGGTCGGGCGGCTTCTCGGCGAGGCTGGTGATCACGCGGCTCTCGGGGACGCGGAGCCCTACCGACTCCATCGTCTCGCGGAAGAGGCGGCGGTCCTCGGCGCGGCAGATGGCGTCGAAGCTGGCACCGATCAACTCGACGCCGAGGCCCTCGAGCACCCCGTCCTCCGCGAGCCGCCGGGCGACGTTGAGCGCGGTCTGGCCGCCGAGCGTGGGAAGGAGCGCGTCGGGCCGCTCGCGCTCGAGCACCTCCGTGACGCCCTCGACGTCGAGCGGCTCCAGGTACGTCCGGTCTGCGAAGCCGGGGTCGGTCATGATCGTGGCGGGGTTCGAGTTGACGACGATCGTGCGGTAGCCCTCCGCCCGCAGCACCTTGAGGGCCTGACTGCCGGCGTAGTCGAACTCGCAGGCCTGGCCGATGACGATCGGCCCCGAGCCGATCACGCACAGCGAGTGAAGATCAGGCCGCCGCGGCATACCCGATCCCCGCGACCCACTCCTCGATCTCCGGCCAGGCGTCGTGCGGGCCCGGGCCCGCCTCCGGGTGGAACTGGAGCGAGCGGGCACGCTCGCCCGGAAGCGCGAGCCCTTCCACGGTCCCGTCGTAGAGCGAGACGTGGGTGACCGCCGGGCCGTCGCCGCGGACCGCGAAACCGTGATTCTGGCTCGTGACGAGGACCCGGTTCGTCGCCAGCTCGAGCACCGGGTGGTTCGCGCCGCGGTGGCCGAAGGGGAGCTTGAACGTCTCGAGCCCGGCCGCGAGCGCCAGGAGCTGGTGGCCGAGGCAGATGCCGAGGATGGGCACGCGACCGAGGAGCTCGCGAACGACCGAGACCTCGGCCGTCAGCGCTGCAGGGTCGCCGGGGCCGTTGGAGAGGAGAACTCCCGCCGGTCTCGACCCGAGGACCGAGTCGGCGTCCGCGTCGTGCGGGAACACGGTCGCCCGGACGCCGCTTGCGCTCAGCCGGGTCAGGATCGAGCGCTTGCAGCCGTAGTCGAGCACCGCGACCCGCGTGGTGCCGTGGCCGACCTCGTACGGATCGCGCGTGGAGACGCCCGCCACGAGCGCCAGGCCCTCCATGGAGGCCTGCGCCCGCACGTCGGCCAGCACTTCGTCCACGGATGCCGCGCCGGCGACGGCGGCGGCGCGCATCGCGCCGTGCTCTCGGAGGCGGACGACGAGGGCGCGCGTGTCGACCTCCTCGAGAGCGACGATGCCGTGCCCCTGGAGCCAGCGCGGCCAGTCCTCGCCGGTCGCGCGTCGCATGACGACGGCACGGGCGTGCGCCCGGGTGGACTCCGAGCGCCGCGGCGAGACGCCGTAGTTCCCCACCATGGGAGCCGTGAAGGCGACGAGTTGCTCGGCGAAGCTGGGGTCGGTGACGACTTCCTGGTAGCCGGTCATCGCCGTCGTGAAGACCGCCTCGCCGTGCGCCACGCCGAGCGCTCCGACCGAGCGGCCGCGGAAAACCGAGCCGTCGTCGAGGACGAGGAAGCCGCTCATAGGCCGACCGGCCTATGAGCGTGTGGAGGGTGTGTGAGGGAACCGGGAGGTTCCTTCACTGGATCAAAGAGGGGCGCGTGGGGGAACATGGTTTCCCCCACGGGAGGGAGCCGGAGGCGAGCGACGCTCATCCGCGTACACCAGCTTCCCCGCGGCCACCGTCTGGAGCACCCGGCCGCGGAGCTTCGAGCCGAGGAGCCATGAGTTCGTTGACTTCGACCTGAACGAGCCCTCGTCGACGTGCCAGACGGCGTCGAGGTCGAGGAGCGTCATGTTCGCCGGCGCGCCCACCGCGATCGTCGGAGGCTCGAGCCCGTAGATCCGTGCCGGGCCGGCGCTCAGCCGCTCGAGGAGCGTGGCGAGCGGGACGACGCCGGGCTCGACGAGCTGGGTGTAGAGGGCGGCGAAGGCGGTCTCGAGACCGGTGACGCCGAAGGGCGCCTCCTCGAAGGGGACCTCCTTCTCGTGGCGCGCGTGCGGCGCGTGGTCGGTGGCGATCGCCTCGATCGTCCCGTCGCGCAGCGCCTCCACGAGGGCCGCGCGATCCTCCTCCGCGCGCAGCGGCGGGTTCATCTTCACGTTGGGGTCGAGCGAGCGCACCGCCTCGTCCGTGAGGCAGAGGTGGTGGGGCGTCGCCTCGGCCGTCGCCCGGACGCCCGACTCGCGGGCCCGCCGCAGCTCCTCGACCGATTCGCGCGCCGAGAGGTGCAGGAGATGGAGGGGACGGCGCTCGTAGGCGGCGAGCGCGAGATCGCGGCCGACCATGACGCTCTCCGCCACCGACGGGTAGCCGCCGAACCCGAGCTCGGCGGAGACGAGGCCCTCGTGCACGTGGCCGCCGCGGGAGAGGGTCGGCTCCTCGCAGTGGACGGCGATCGGCCTGTCTGCTGCGGAGCCGTACTGCAGGGCGCGGCGGAAGAGCCCCGGCGCCACGACCGGGCGGCCGTCGTCCGTGAAGCCGGCGGCGCCGCGCTCAGCGAGCTCGACCATCTCGGTGAGCTCCGCGCCCTCCTGTCCCTTCGTGATCGCGGCGAAGAAGCCGATCGGCACCTCGGCCTCGGCCTGGGCGCGCTCGACGAGCGCGCCCAGCACCGCGGCGGAGTCCACGACCGGCTCCGTGTTCGGCATGGCGAGGAGGGCGCAGTAGCCGCCGGCCGCGGCGGCGCGCGTCCCGGAGGCGAGATCCTCCTCGTCTTCGCGGCCCGGCGTGCGCAGGTGGACGTGCGGGTCCACGAACGCGGGCGCGAGCACCTTCCCGTTCCCTCCGGCGGCCGGCTCGATCTGCGCGATGACGCCCTGCTCGACCGTGACCGTGAGGGTCTCGTCGATCCCCCGGGTCGGGTCGACGACGCGGACGCCCTCGAAGGAGAGCGAGTCCTTCCGTCCGTTCGTGCCGTGGAGCAGCATCTACGCCACCTCCTCGATCTCGGCGACCTTGACCTCGACGGGGCCCTGCGTGAGAAGGTCGTAGAGGACCGCCATGCGGACGACGAGCCCGCTTCGGACCTGGCGCTCGACGAGCGAGTCGGCCGCATCCGCGACGGCAGGGTCGATCTCGACGCCGCGGTTCATCGGGCCGGGATGCATGACCTGCTGCCCGGGTCGCAGCCGCTCGGAAGTCACGCCCCAGCGGGCCGTGTACTCGCGGAGGCTGGGGACGTAGTTCGCGCCCTCGAGCATGCGCTCACGCTGCATGCGGAGGACGTAGACGACGTCCGCGGCCTTGATCGCCCCGATGTCGTACGAGACCTCGCAGCCCATGGCCTCGATGCCCCTCGGAATGAGCGGCGGAGGCCCGACGAGCGTCACGCGCGCGCCCATCAGGACGAGCGCCTGGATGTTCGAGCGGGCGACGCGCGAGTGAAGGACGTCGCCGACGATCGCCACGTGGAGGCCTTCGATTCCGCCCAGCTCTTCGTCGAGGGTGTACAGATCGAGGAGCGCCTGTGTCGGATGCTGGTGCTTCCCGTCCCCCGCGTTCACGACGTGCGCGTCCGTGAAGCGGGCAGCGAGATGCGGCGCCCCGATATGTGCGTGGCGGATGACGATCACGTCCGGGTCGTAGGCGCCGATCGTCAGCAGGGTGTCCTTCAAGGACTCGCCCTTGTCGACGGCGGAGCCGGACGACTTGATCGACATCACGTCCGCGGAGAGCCGCTTCGCCGCGAGCTCGAAGCTCGACGAGGTTCGCGTCGACGACTCGAAGAAGAGGTTGACCACCGTGCGGCCCCGGAGTGTCGGAAGCTTCTTCACGTCCCGGTCGAGCGAGCGCGCGAAGGTCCGCGAGAGAGCGAGCAGGCGCTCGACGTCCTCGCGGGTCAGGTCGGTGATCGAGATGAGATGCCGGCGTGCGGAGGTCTTCGGCGGCAGGAGCTCGGAGCGGAGCAGGGGTCGGACGTCGGCCATCGGCTACCTCACTTTCCGGGGGCGGGTGCGAGCAGGACGCGGTCGACCTCGTCGACCTCGAGGAGTTGGACGTGGATGCGCTCGTCGTGCGACGTGGGCAGGTTCTTGCCGACGTAGTCGGGGCGGATCGGCAGCTCGCGGTGGCCGCGGTCGACGAGGACCGCCAGCTGCACGCGTGCCGGCCGCCCGTAGTCGAAGAGAGCGTCGATCGCGGCGCGGATGGTCCGCCCGGTGTAGAGGACGTCGTCGCAGAGGACGCACGTCATCCCCTCGAGCGGGAAGTCGAGCCGGGTCGCGCGCACGACGGGCTGCGGGTGGATCGGCGCGCCGGCGCCGACGGACGTGGACGTCGTCGCGGTGAAAGGTGATGTCGAGGGTCCCGAGCGCGATCTCCCGGCCCGTGAACTCCGCGATCAGGCGGCGGAGACGCTGTGCCAGGGGGACGCCCCGCGTGTGGATGCCGACGAGCGCGGTGCGGTCGAGGTCGGGGTTCCGCTCGACGATCTCGTGCGCGATGCGGGAGATGGTGCGCCTGAGCGCCTCTCCGTCCAGGACGAGCTTCTCCGCCTGTGCGGGCGCAGCCACCACCGACTCCTTTCCGGCCTCACGGGACCGAGTTAAAGGTGCGGCGAGAAGATTAGCCGCCTGGGCGGACGACGTCCAACCGGGCGAGCAGCCGGCGGTGGAGCTCCTGGGCCGCGGCGCCGGGAGCCGCTCCGAGCTCCTCACGCAGGAGGACGCGAAGGCGTTCGTAGACGAGCAGCGCCTCGGCGACGTTGTCCTCGGCCGCGAGCGCCTCCATGAGGAGCCGATAGCCGCTCTCCCGGAAGGGCGCGGCCTCGATGAGCGCGCGGCCGGCCCGCCCGGCGGCGGCCAGTTCGGTGCCCCCCATCCGAAGGGCGATCGCCCCCACGCACTCGAGCGCACGGAGACGAACGTCCTCGAGCCAGCGCCGCCGCTCGTCGATCCAGGGCGCGTCGTAGCCCGGGAGAAAGCCCCGGTTCGCCGTATACAGCGCGATCCGTGCGGGCGCCCATGCGCGCTCCCATTCGCCGAGGGCGACCGCCGACTCCGCGCGATGCACGCCGACACCGGCCGCCTCCAGGTCGATCCACGCGTCCGGCGGAAGGTTGAGGCGCAGCTCGGTCTTCCCGTCGACCACCTCGGCTCCGACTGCGCGCCGCACCTTCGAGAGAAGTGCCGCGAGCGCGCTCTCCGCAGCGTCCGGCGGCCCTACCGGCCAGAGCGCCGCGACGAGCTCGGGCCGGGTCGCTCTCCGCGAGCGATTCGCTGCGAGGTATGCGAAGAGCAGCCTTCCCTGGCGCCCCGGGAGCCCGTCCTCGACGCGACGTCCGGCGACCTCGGCCACGAACCGCCCGCAGAGCTGGATCCTCGTGCCGCTGTCGCTCGCCAACCTTCCTCCAAGGTAACCGCAAGCGCGCTGAGCGACAATGCTGCCGTTCACGAGAAGGAGTGGTCATGGCAAAGGTCGTCAACTGCGAGTGCGGTGAGGCCGTACGGGCCGAGAGCGAAGTGGAGCTGGTCTCCGGTGTGGAGGAGCACGTCGCTCGGAACCACCCGGAGCTGGTCGGGAAGCTCTCCCGTGAGGACATCCTCGGCATGGCCGAGGACGAGTAAAGGGGCGCGCTCGCCGACGGAGGCGTCCAGATCTCTCTTCTCCTCTCGGGCCTCTCGAGCAAGGCGCGCGCATCGACGCGGCTACGAGGGGAGGGCGTGGAACTGGCGCCGCCGACGCGGTTGGTCGAGCTCGTCGAGTGGTCGGAAAGGGCGCTCGTCTACTGAGGCGGGACGTCGGCCGTGACGACTGCCCACTGGAGCACTGACTCGATCTCGTCGGGAAGCTCGCGCTCGGCGCGCTCGAGCCCCGCGGCGTACGTCTCCTCGTCGAGGAGGCGAAGCGTCGAGATGTAGCGGCCTCGGATGCGCTCGAGAGCATCCGCGCGGGAGATCGTCCGACGCTGACGGAGGGCGGTCGTGCGCGTCGAGACGAACCCCGCGGTCTCGAGCTCGGCTACGAGGGCCTCCGGGGTCGGGAACCGCCGGCCATCGATCTCCGCAACCTCCGGGTACACGGTCGTGAGCCAGTACCACTCGAAGTGCCCGGGCGTGAACGTCGCGATCGCCGCGCGGCCTCCGGGCACGAGCACCCGCGCGACCTCTGGGCAGAGCGCGCGGACGATCGACGAGGTGGACGACGAGGCGCAGGGTGGCCCGCTCGAACCAGTCGTCCTTGAACGGGAGCGCTTCCGCCCGCCCCTGCTTGAAGCCGACCCGCGGCCCTTTCGACGCGCGGGCTTGCCGCAGCATCTCGTCGGAGGAATCCACGCCCCAGACCCGGGCCCCGCGCTCGGCGAGGGCGGCGGCGAGGCTGCCCGTCCCGCAGCCGACGTCGAGGACCCGGCGGCCCAGCAGGTCCCCCTCCGCGAGGAGGAGCTCGAAGAGCTCCCACCACGCCTCATCGGTAGGCCTTAGCCGATCGTAGGTTTCCGCGAGAGGGCCGAAGTCCGGCGGCCGGGGCGCCGACTGCACGAACGCTCAGCGGCCCCCGATGAGCTCGTCCGGGTCCGTCATCGCCTCGATGGCGTGCTGCGCCGCCTCGAGCGAGCCCTCGGCGACCAAGACCTTCTGCGGGGCGTCATCGAGCGCTGTCGGATGCTGCTCGACCGCCGGGTGAAGCTCCGACCGGATCCCCGCCGACCGCAGGATCGTCCGGATCTCCTCGGCTTCCGCCAGGTCTCCCGCCACCGTCACCTGCACCATGCCCGACATGAGGATCGGCCTCCTCCCGCGTCGCTCGTGCGCCTGCCTTGACGAGCCGGGGACCGCCCCGCTCCTGGAACCGGACGTCGATGATATCGAAGTCCCGCGGCACGACCGTGTCCGGGAAGACGGCCCGCGCCTCGCGCGCGATCTCCGGCCCGAAGTACCTGTTGGAGAGGTGTGTGAGGGCGAGCATCTTCACCCCGGCGGCACGTGCCAGGGCGGCCGCTCCGGCCGCCGTCGAGTGAGCGGTCTCCTCGGCGCGCTCGCGCTCCTCCTCCGAGAAGGTCGCCTCGTGCACGAGCAGGTCTGCCTCGTTGGCGACCTCGAGGACCGACGCGGCCGGGGCGGTGTCGCCGGCGATCACGACCTTTCGGCCGGACCGCGGCGGCCCGAGAACCTGCTCCGGCAGGACCTCTGTGCCGCCCGGGAGCGAGACGCTCTCTCCCGCTTGCAGGCGTCCGAAGAGCGGCCCCGGCTCCACGCCGAGCGCGACGGCCGCCTCCACGTCGAAGCGACCCGGACGGGGCAGCTCGGCGAGCGCGTAGCCGTTTGCGCCGGCCCCGTGGTCGACCGGAAAGACGATGATCCGGTAATCCCCTCTGTCGAGCGTGTCGCCCGCCCGCAGCTCGACGAGCTCGAGGGGGTACGTCAGCCGCCCGAACACCCGCTGGAGGGTGCCGAAGAGGTCTCGGAGCCCCGGGGGGCCGTAGACCGTCAGCGGCGTCTCGCGCCCGCGCAGCGCGAACGTCTTCAGCATTCCGGGGAGACCGAGGTAGTGGTCGGCGTGGAAGTGGGTCAGGAACACCTCCGGAAGCTCGATCAGGCCCACCGTGGAGCGAAGCAGCTGGCGCTGCGTCCCCTCGCCGCAGTCGACGAGCATGCGCTCGCCGCCGCGGCGGACGAGGGTGCCCGCCAGGCCGCGTCGGGCCGTCGGCACCGACCCCGAGGTGCCGAGGAACACGAGGTCGAGGTCCACGGCGCAAGTGTAGGGGCGGGCTCTACGACCTCGCTTTGCCGTCTCGGGACGCCTCAGGCACCACCTGCCCCGGCGGGCAGGTAGAGCACCATCCCCGGCTGGAGGGTGCGAGCGTCGAGCGAGTTTCGCCGCCGGATGTGCCAGACCCCCTCGCGGGGATCCCCGCTGTAGCGCGTGGCTGCGAGCTCCCACAGCGTGTCTCCCGCCCGCACGACGTACTGCTCCTCGGGCCCGGCTTCCCCGGGGCGGGGAACCGCGAGAAACGCGGCGACCGCGAGAGCGCAGACGGCAAGTGGGATCCGGAGAGCGAACATACGTTCGTAGAGTAGCCGAGCCGGCGGACGGAGCCCTGGGGCCGTCGAGGGGTTGGACGGCCGGAGCCGGACGTCCCTTCGGATCGAGCCCCGGTGCGCTCAGAGGAGGCCGTCGAGGAAACGCCCGTCGCGGTAGACGAGCTCCCCGTCCGCGTACACCTCGCTGCCGCTGCGAAGGTCGCACACGAGATCCCAGTGGAGAGCCGACTGCACCGTCCCGCCGCTCTCCGGATACGAGGCGCCCAGAGCCAGGTGCACGGTGCCCCCGATCTTCTCGTCGAACAGGGGATGCCCGGTGAAGTCCGAGATCGCCTCGTTGAGGCCGAACGAGAACTCGCCGGCCCGGCGCGCTCCGTCGTCGACGCGCAACATCTCCTGGAGGAACGCCTCGCCCTGCTGCGCCCGGGCCGACACGACCTCGCCGTTGCGAAATTCGAGCTCGGCGCCCGCCACGCGTCGCCCCGAGTAGCCGGCCGGGTACGAGAAGCGCACGGCGCCCTCGACGCTCGTCTCCACCGGCCCGGTGAAGACCTCGCCGTCGGGGAAGTTCTCTTTGCCGTCGCACGGGATCCAGGTGCGGCCCTCCACCCCGAGCGTGAGGTCGGTCCCCTCCCCCACGACACGGATCTCCTTCTGGCCGCCGAGCCATGCGGCGAGCCGTCCGTACGCGTCGCCGAGCGCGGTCCACTCCCCCACCGGGTCGTCGCGGTCGAGGAGACCGGCGTGGAAGACGAAGTCCTCGTACTCCCGGAGCGACATGTCGGCGTCCTGCGCGGCGGCGTCGGTCGGAAAGAGCGTGATGACCGACCGGAGCTCGCCCGCGGCGACGCGCTCGAAGTACGCTCCGCCGCAGCGGTGCCCGCGCGCGCTCGTGGCGCGCCTGCCGCGCCGGTTCGACGTCCGTGTTGCCCCGTGTGTTGACGTCGGCTTCCACCGCGATCCGGACGTCTGCCCGCTCGACCTCCGCACTGCGGAGGGGACTGATCCAGTCGAGCTGCTCGTCGCCGGCCTCGTGGAGCAGGAGCTCGAGGGCGCCGTCGAGGTCGATCCGCAGGTGCGGATGGGCTCCCGCAGCGAGGATGCGCCGCCACAGGAGGCGGACGAGGGGGGCCGCAGCCGGGCCCGTGTCGATGCAGACGAGATCTCCCTCACGAACCCCGGTCGAGTAGTCGACGAGGACGCCCGCGAGGCGCTCGAGACGACCGTCGCGACCTACCGCGGCGGCTTCAGACACCGACGCCGGTCTCGACGACTTCGAGGGCCGGCTCGGCGAGAAAGCGCCCGTCCTTCCAGATCAGCTCGCCGTCGGCGTACACCTCGCCGCCGTCCCGCAGGTCGCAGATCATGTCCCAGTGCAGCCCAGACGTGTTCCTCCCGCCGGCCTGCGCGAAGCCCGAGCCGAGCGCGAGGTGCATCGTGCCGCCGATCTTCTCGTCGAAGAGGATGTTGCGCGTGAAGCGGTCGATCTCGTAGTTGAGCCCGAACGCCACCTCTCCGAGGACGCGTGCTCCCGGGTCCATCTCGAGAAGCGACTGGAGATAATCGTTCCCCCGGAGAGCCTCAGCGGCCACCACGCGCCCATCCTCGAAGCGGAGGCGAACGTCTTCGACCTCGCGACCGTGATAGACGGCGGGGAACGTGTAGCGGATCTCTCCCGTCGTCTCGGTCTCGACCGGGCTCGTGAAGACCTCGCCGTCCGGCATGTTGTAGCGGCCGTCGGCGGCGATCCATTCCCGTCCGTCGACGCCGAGCCGAAGATCCGTGTCGGGGCCGACGATTCGGAGCTCGCGTGCCGAGCCGAGCTCGGCCGCGCGGGCTCTCAGGCGTCCGGCCACGTCCCTCCAGTGCCGAGCCGGATCCTCCTCGTGCACGTGGCAGGCGGCGAAGACGAAGTCCTCGTAGTCGGCGAGCGACATCTCGGCTTCCTGCGCGTGCGCGTTCGTCGGGAAGAGCGTTCCGCACCAGCTCATCTCGCCCTTCGAGATCCGCTCCCAGCGCCGGTTCGCGAGCCTGCGCTGGGCCGCGAGGTAGGCCGCATGGCGGTCGGGCGCGACCCGCGTGAGCGAGCGCGTGTTCGTCTCCGCCCAGATGGTGACGAGCGCGTCGAGCTGCTCGACCTCCTCCCACCGGATCGGCGAGAGGTACGTGAGCTGCGTGTCGGAGCCCTCGTGGAGCAGCAGCTCGGAGAGCCCGGACAGCCCCACGTTGGTGTACGGATGTGCACCGGCCGCCAGCGCCTCGCGATAGAGCGCGAGCGAGAGCGGAGCCGCCACGTCGAGCCCGTCGATCCGCACGACCTGTCCCTCCCGCACGCCCAGGGAGTAGTCGGCGATCAGACTCGCCAGGCGTGCTACCCGCAGGTCGATCATCCGCCCCTTATACCCGACGGGAGGGCCTCCAAGACGCCCTCAAGCAGGCGGTCAGGGCCGAAACGGATAGGGTCGTCGGCGGGAAGGCCGGTCTCCGACGCGGCCGCGGCGACGGCCGCGCGGGCCTCGTCCTCCGCGAGCCGGCCGGTGTTGAGGGCGACCGCTACCACCGGCGCGGGCCGCACCGGGAGGGCCAGGCGCTCGTAGAGATCGACGAGCACCGGAAGCGGTGGGATCGGATGCCCGGGGACCCCTTCGATCTCCTTGTCGCCCGCGCGGTGGACGAGGACGAGCGCGTGAGGCGCGGTCCCGTGGTAGAGGCCGAGCGTGACGCCGGAGAACTGCGGGTGGACGATCGAGCCCTGTCCCTCGACGAACAGGAGATCGCCGCGTGCGGCTCCCTCGACGACGAGCCGCTCCCCCGCGCCCGCGAGGAAGTCCGAGACGACCGCGTCCACGGCGATTCCCCACCCGGCGATCATGATCCCGGTCTGGCCCGTCGGGACGAAGACCGACCGGAGGCCGCGTGCGCGGGCGGCCCGGTCGAGCTCGACGGCGACTGTTTTCTTGCCGACCGCGCAATCCGAGCCGACCGTGAGGACGACCGACGCGCCGTGCTGGAGGTTCGCACCCGTCGGGACGCTGAGGTCGGCGGGCGGCCGGCGGTAGTCCCGGAGCTCGACCCCGTGCTCGCGCGCGAGGGCGTCGAATTCCGGGTCGTCTGCGAGAAACTCGTGCATGCCCGCCTCGACGTCGAGCCCGGCCTCGATCGCGTCACGCAGGATCCCGCGCCACACGGGCGGAAGGCGCCCGCCCGCAACGGCCACGCCGACGAGCGCGGTCGTCGGCTCGTACGCGAGCGCATCCGCCACCGACCCCACGACCGGAATGCCCTCCACGGTCTCGCCCACCCGCGTGGAGTCGAGCACGACGACCACCGGGTCGGCCCCGTAGCGGATGACTCCGTACGTCGTCTTGCCGTAGTGGTCGTCGCCGGAGTAGCCCTCAGCGAGCGCCAGGTACCGCTTCATGGACTCCCAGCCCGGGTTGGTCGGAGGGCACCTGGACGCCGCCGGCGAAGACCACGCCGGGCCACGGATCCTCGGCGAGCAGCAGGTTGCCGTCGAGGTCGACGTGGTCGCAGAGGCTGGCGATCTGCGCGGCGGCCGCGATCCCGAGACCCGATTCGATCATGCAGCCGAGCATCACGCCGAGGCCGAGAGCGCGGGCCGCATGTGCCATCCGCACCGCCTCGCGGATGCCGCCGCTCTTGGCGAGCTTGATGTTGATCCCGTGAGCCCGCTCGGCGCACTCGGCCACGTCGGCCAGCGTGTGGGCGTCCTCGTCCACGAAGACAGGAAGCGGGGACTCGCGCCTTGAGGCGGGCGCCGCCCGGGTCGCCGGCCGGCAGGGGCTGCTCGACGTACTGGACGCCGAGCGCGGCGAGCTCCGCGACGGCCTGGAGCGCCTCCTCGAGCTCCCAGTACTCGTTGACGTCCACCTGGAGCGGCAGGTCCGTAACGGCTCGCACCGCCCGGACGCGCTCGACGTCGAGCCCGTCCCTCCCGCCCAGCTTGAGCTTCAGGCGGCGGAAACGCCGATCGACCTGCTCGGCGCGACGGGCCATGTCGTCGGGATCTCCGAGCCAGATCGTCCACGAGGTCGGCGGGCCGGCCGCCGCGAGCCCGAGGAGCTGCCACACGGGCCGGCCGAGCAACTTCCCGCAGAGGTCGTGGAGCGCGGCGTCCACGGCCGCCTTCGCCCCCTGGTTCCCGGGGAGCTCGACGAGGCGTCCGCCGATCTCCTCCAGGGCGAGCGGATCGTCGCCGAGGAGCGGAGCCGCCTCGTCGAGGAACGCCTCGGCGTCGTCCACGTTCTCTCCGTAGTGACCCTGCGGCTGCGCCTCCCCGAAGCCGGAGACGCCGTCGTGGGCGATCTCGACCCAGAGCACCTCCTCCTCGACCGTGGTCTCGCGGGAGATCGTGAAGGGCTCCGCCAGGCGGAGCATGGCGCGCCGATGGCTCAGTCTCACCCCCGGTACACTAAGGCCCTCCGCGCCTGTAGCTCAGGGGATAGAGCGCGCGCCTCCGGAGCGCGAGGTCGCAGGTTCGATTCCTGCCAGGCGCATTTCTTTGCGTCGGGAGCTCTGCTAGCAGGGATCCTTCTCGGTGAAGAAGAGGCTGGCGATCGCCCTCAGGCCGCGGCGGCGATGGAGGGTGTCGGTGACGAAGGAGTAATGGCCGGGCCGCCACTTGCCGCTCGCGCACGCCATGCCGACGTCCGAGGCCCGCAGCTGGAAGCCCAGGTTGGGGCCACCTTCGGCGCAGTTCTGCACCGGGGCGCTGATCTCGTCGACGAAGCGCGTCGTGTTTCCCGAGCGGACGCGATCGATCAGGATCTCGACGTCGAGCCTTCGCTCGACGTTGCACGACTGGGATTCGTTGTTCCAGCCGCCCATCATCTCCACCCTTCTCGCGGTGACGAGGACGCTGCTGACGACGACGAGGTTGCCGTCTCGGGCAGTCGCGAACGTTCCGGGATCGGTCGCGGCGGATGCGCTCGGCGCTGCGGCGAGCATCGCTGCGGCGACGCTACCGAGCGCCAGGACTGTACGAGCTTTCATCATGGTGAGCTCCCTTCGCTTGGTTTCGTGAACAAGACGGCGACACGACGCTCCGTCTTGCCTCGATTCCACGATCGAACGGAGGGGTTGCGGCTAGAATCACGTACTCAGGAGATGCTCCAGGTGGACGACCCCCTCAGTACCCATGGCACGGCCAACGCTCCCACGCCTCCGGCGAGGACGCGCCCCCGACACGGCGGGCGACGTCGTCGAGCGGACCGAGCCCCGCGTCTCCGAGCTCTCCGCTGACGGCCTGACCTGGGTTCACGCGGACCGGCCCGGCCTCCTCGAGGTCGCGTATCTGGCCGACCGCTTCGGCTTCCACGAGCTCGACATGGAGGACGTCCTCTCGAAGCGGCAGCGGCCGAAGATCGACGGGTACCCCGGGTACCTCTTCGTCGTCCTCCACTTCCCCTTCTACGACAAGACCGTCCGGCGCCTCAACGCCGCGGAGCTCGACCTCTTCATCGGCCCCGACTTCCTGATCACGCTGCCGAACGTCGAGCTCCTCCCGGTCACCTACCTCTTCCGGCGCTGCGAGGACGATGCCGAGCGACGCCGCGACCTCTTCTCGAACGGGTCGGGCTACCTGCTCTACCACGTGCTCGACGACCTCTTCGACTACTGCTTCCCGATCCTGGACAAGATCGGAGCGAAGCTCGACGCGATCGAGCCGGCCATCTTCGAGGAGCGCTCCGAGGACATCGTGCGCGACATCTCCACCGCGAAGCAGGAGATCATCGCGTACCGCAAGATCATCAAGCCGGAGCGCTCGACGCTGCGCATGCTCGAGCGGTCGACGCAGCGGTTCCTTCCCGAGGACCTCGAGATCTACTTCGACGACATCGTCGACGCAGCCGAGCGGGTCTGGGACCTGCTCGACAACTACAAAGAGGTCATCGACGGCCTCGAGTCGACCAACGAGGCGGTCATCTCCCACAAGCAGCAGTACCGGCTCCAGCTGCTCACCGTCGTGACGGTGATCCTCCTGCCGCTGACCCTCATCGCCAGCATCTTCGGCATGAACGTCCGTGTCCCGGGCGAGGGGGAGATCGCTCCCTTCTGGATCATCGTCGGCGTCCTGGTCGCGCTCGGCGTCGGCCTGCTCGCGCTCTTCCGCGGGCGGCGCTGGCTGTGAGCGAGCGGCCCGGCTCAGCGACGTGAGCGCGCACCTCGTCGCTCCGGCCGGAGTCCCCTCGGAGACGGCCGCGTCGGGCGATGTCGTCGCCGAGCGGATCCGCGCCGGAGAGTTCTTCTGGCTCGACCTGTTCCGGCCGACGGGGCAGGAGCTCGGAATCCTCAGGGACGTCTTCCGCTTCCACCACCTCGCGGTCGAGGACTCGGAGCACTTCGGGCAGCGGCCGAAGCTCGAGGACTTCGACGACTTCGTCTTCCTCGTCGTCTACGGCTGGTCCCCCGACGAGGACGGTCTCGTGGAGGTTCACTGCTTCGTCTCGAGGCGCTTCCTCGTGACCGTGCACCGGGACGAGGCGCCGGCGCTCGAGGAGCTCCGCCGGCGCTACGAGCGCGACGACGGGCGCATCCCGCAGGGAGCCCGCCTCCTCCACGAGATCATCGACGCGCTCGTCGACGGCTTCTTTCCCGTGCTCGAGCAGCTCGGCGATCGCCTCGACCTGATCGAGGAGGACATGTTCACCGACCCGAAGCGGCACCATCTCGAGGACATCTTCCGGATGAAGCGGCGGCTCGTGAGGCTCCGGAGGGTGGTCGCCCCGCAGCGTGACCTGATCGGCCGAATCGCGGGGGGCACCGCGGAGCTGCCGGGCATGACCGCCGACGCGGAGCGCTACTTCCGGGACGTCTACGACCACCTCGTCCGCCTGAACGAGGCGATCGACGGCGACCGCGAGCTGATGAACGCCGCCATCGACGCGTACATGTCGACGGCCTCGAACCGCCTCAACGTGACGATGAAGCAGCTCGCGATGATCGCGACCATCTTCCTCCCGCTCACGTTCGTCACCGGGTTCTTCGGCCAGAACTTCGACTGGATGGTCGATAACGTCGGGACCTGGCAGGCGTTCGTCATCCTCGGCGTCGGGCTCGAGCTCGTGGCGCTCTGCGTCCTGCTCGCGCTCTTCAAGGTGCGGGGCTGGTTTTGAGGCAGCTCTGGGCTCCCTGGCGCCTGGAGTACATCCAGAGCGCCGACCAGCAGGAGGGGTGCCTCTTCTGCCGGGCGGCCGGGCTCGACGACGAGGAGGGGCTCGTCGTCCATCGCGGCGAGCAGGCTTTCGTGCTCGTCAACCGGTATCCCTACGCGTCCGGGCACCTGATGGTGGCTCCCTACCGTCACGAGGGCGAGTTCGGCGAGCTCGAGGCGGAAGAGGCGCTCGAGGTGCACCGGCTCGCAGCGATGGGCATCGGCGTCCTGGCGGATGTCATGGCGCCGCAGGGCTTCAACCTCGGCTGGAACCTCGGACGCGTCGCCGGCGCCGGAGTCGTCGACCACGTCCACCTGCACGTCGTCCCCCGCTGGGCGGGCGACACGAACTTCATGCCCGTGCTCGCCGACGTGAAGGTGATGCCCGAGGCTCTCGAGGCGACTCGGCGTAAACTCGCCGAGGCATGGCGCTAGACCCGAAGGTCTTCAAGGCGTACGACGTTCGGGGGATCTACCCCGCCGAGCTCGACGAGGCCGGAGCAGAGGCCATCGGGCGCGCATACGTCGAACAGTTCGAGCCCAGGCGCATCGCCGTGGGCCGCGACATGCGCCTCTCGTCTCCTTCGATGGCGGAGGCGTTCACGCGCGGCGCGGCGGGGGCGGGCGCAGACGTCGTCGACCTCGGGATGGTCGGGACCGAGATGCTCTACTTCGCCGTCGGGGAGCTCGGCCTCGACGGGGGCGCGGCCGTCACCGCCTCGCACAACCCGAAGGACTACACGGGGATGAAGATCGTCCGCCGCGGAGCGCTCCCGGTCGGCGGCGACTCCGGCCTCCAGGAGGTCCGCGACCGCGCCATGTCCACGACGGACGTGGCCGGGAGCCAGGCACCTGGACGTGTCCAGGAGGAAGACGTCTATCCGGCCTTCGTCGACAAGGTCATGTCCTTCGTGGACCCGGCGGCGGTGCAGCCGCTGCGCGTCGTCGTCGACGCCGCGAACGGCATGGCGGGCGCGATGCTCCCGCCGATTCTCGAGCGGCTGCCGGTGGAGGCCGTCCGCTGCTTCTTCGAGCCCGACGGAACGTTCCCGAACCACCAACCAAATCCGCTCCTCGAGGAGAATCGCGCCTTCATCGTCGGGAAGGTGAAAGAGGAGGGCGCCGACCTCGGCATCGCCTTCGACGGGGACGCCGACCGGTGCTTCTTCGTCGACGACACCGGCGAGTTCGTTCCCGGCGACTTCGTGACCGCGCTCCTCGCCGCCTCCATGCTGGAGAAGGAGCCCGGGGCGACGATGATCTACGACGTGCGGGCGAGCTGGGCAGTGCGCGACACGGTCGAGCGCCTGGGCGGAACCGCCCTCGAGAACCGCGTCGGGCACGCATTCATCAAGCACCGGATGCGCGAGGTGGACGCCGTCTTCGCCGGCGAGGTCTCCGGCCACTACTACTTCCGGGACTTCTACAAGGCCGACTCGGGGACGATTCCGGCGCTGCTCATGCTCGAGCTCGTCTCGAAGCGCGGCGAGAAGCTCTCCGAGCTCCTCCGGCCCTACCGCGAGCGCTACTTCATCACCGGGGAGATCAATTCGAAGTGGGCGATGTGGCGCTCACGCTCCAGAAGCTGAAGGAGCATTTCGCCGGCCAGGGAGAGGTCTCCCACCTCGACGGCATCTCCATCACCGCCGAGGACTGGCACATGAATGTGCGGCCGTCGAACACGGAGCCGCTCGTCCGCCTCAACCTCGAGGCCCTCGACCCCGACCAGATGGCGCGCCGGCGGGACGAAGCGCTCGCCGTCATCTCCTCGTAGAGGGTCAGAGACGCCGAGGGGCGGGGCCGAAGCCCCGCCCCTCGCGGCGTCGGTCGGTTCGCTGTCTAGTCGTCGAGCAGGTAGTCCATCGCGCGGCCCATGACGTCCGCGCGCGTGTCGGCACCGGTGACGGCCTCGAGCCCGAAGCCGAGGAGCAGCGTGTCCTCGGTCGTGATCGTGGCGCCCTCCGGGAAGCCGGCCGCGTCCGTGAACACGAAGTTGTTCACGTTCGGCGCGCTACCGGGCGGAGGACCGGTGATCTGCCAACCACCCGTATCCGCGCCCTCGAATGAGGTCGAGCCCTCGCCCGTCGAGACCACGATGTCGTCGACGAAGACGCCGAGCCCTTGGGTGGCCCAGTCGCTCGCGTAGGCGATCGAGATCTCGACCTGGCCGCCGGCGTAAGGCCCGAGGTCGACCTGCCACTGCTGCCAGCCGCCCGAGTCGCCCGAGGCGGCATTCCAAACCCCGGTCGTGCCGGTCGGCGTGCAGCCCGTGTCGCCCACCTGGGTCTCGTAGTGGTCGAGGTGCGGATGGAGCGTTCGCCATCCGCCGGAGGTGCTGCGCGGACAGGGGCTGCCGGTGTCCGTGGTCGTATGCCCGTTCAGGTCCGGCAACGTCGTCCAGTCGTCCTGACCGGGATGACGTGCTTCCACGAAGACGTGGTCCCACGTCGCCTCGGTGTTGTAGGACGTCCAGAACGAGAGACTCGCCCCGCCGGCGGGAACATTGATCGTCCGCGTGATGCGCTTGTACGACACATCGGCGATCTGCGAGTACGCATACCGAGTGCCCGTGTGCGGGTCGAAGGGCCCGCCGGGCCGGTCGTACTTCGCCGACACCCAGCTGTCGAACTGCGGGAACGTCGCCGTGGGCAAGATGCCGCTCGTCGCGATGAACGAGTTCGCGTTGTCGCCGTTCTGAGCGCTGTCCGCCCCGTTGAACACGAGCGTCAGCGAGTCGAACGGTGTGTCGACGCCGAGGACGTCGAAGATGTTGTCCTCGCCGAGACCGGCGCCGTTGTTGGTGAAGAACCCGCCGAACCAGTACTCGAGGACGTCGTTCTGGAGGTCGCCCGAGCCGCGCAGGATCAGGCAGCGCCGAGGATCCGTGCCCGCCGGAAGTGCCGAGCACTGCGCGTTGGCGGCGGTCGGGTCGTAGCGCTGATTCTGGCTTGAGTATTGGATGCCGCCTGCCTGCTTGCCCGCCCAGAGGACCTTACCGCCTTCGTTCAGGTACTCGCGGACGTTCAGGATCTCGTCCATGGCGAGGCGCGAGACGTTCCCGCCGGCCCAGCCTGGCTCGCGGGTGACGATGTCGTTGCCCGTGTACCAGACGACGGCGTCGTAGTGGCTGAGAGCACGCCGAGGGCGGTAGGAGCCTTGCGACCGCGGGCGTCCACGTCGTAGACGTCGAAGCCGACTCCGTTGGCCGCGAGCGCGTCGGCGTAGTAGGAGAGGTAGTGCGGCCCCGGAGTCTGCACGGGGGAAGCGCCCGTGTAGTCCTCGGCAGAGAGGATGAGCACGTCGTTGGACGACTCGACAGCCGCCGTGTACGTGAACGATTCGCTCGTCTGGCCGCCGCCCTCGAACCACACCTTGACGGTGTTGCCCGGGCTCGTTCCTGTGACGGTCCCGCTCATGATGTGGTAGTAGACGTCGGTCTGGGCGCCGTAGCGCTCGCCGCCGTTCCACTCTGCGGTCGTCTTCGACTGCACGGCGCCGCCGTTGATCTGGTACTTGAGTGTGACTGCACCGAGCGCCCGCTTGGCCAGCACGCGCACCTCCTGCGGGTCGCCGTAGGAGACGTCGAACGTGAAGTTGGCGAGCGGCAGGCCAGCCTTGTACGTGTCGTCGCTCTTCAGGTAGAAGGGCTTCGTCGTGTTACCCAGGTGCGAGACCGGGTCGTCGGGATCGGCCGCCGACTTCGCGACGTCGAGCGCGAAGGGGCGGTTCCGCACGAACTCCTCCTGCACGAGCGCCTCGTCGTCCGGGAACACGAAATTGCATCCCGGGCACCCTTCGGAGAGCTCGGGCGTCCATGCCAGCGTCCCTCGCCGCACATGGGCGAAGTCGGTCGTCTCGCCGTTCGTGACGTAGAGGACGTCGGACGAAAGACCCGGCTGGAAGTCCTCGATCGCCGGGCGGTCGAGGTTCCCCGAGAGAGCGAAGTAGATCGGGTCGTCGGCAGTCGGTGCTCCGATCTGCCATCCCTCGGGGTAGAGGAGCCACTGGCCGTTCGAGTGGTAGTTGACGTGGAAGGCGAAGTCGACGCGGTTGTACAGGCCGACGATCGCCTGCGTCTCGGGCTCGGAAGTCGCGCCCGTCCCGCGATACGTGTCGCTCGACGGGACGCTCGACGAGCCCTCCTCGTCGTACTTGAAGTGCTCCGGGTAGTTCCGGTTCGGGTCGACACCGTCGCCGACCTCCGTCGTGCCGTTCGCGTTGTTGTCGCGCAGGTTCTTCCGCCACAGCCTCGTGCCGGGGCTCTGGAACGTGTACTGGTAGCCGTCAGGGTTCGCGACGAGCACGAACCAGTACTCGTTGTTCTGGAGCAGTTTCTTGATCGTCTTGTTGTTCGCCCGCCACTGCTCGACGAAGTACGCAAGCAGCCGGCGGTTGACCTCGGTCGAGATCCACTCGCGCGCGTGCTGCGTCGAGCTGTAGAGCGCCGCAGGCCGCGTCCCGTCGGGGACCTCGCGGGCGCCCTGCGTCAGCTTGAGGGCGATGATCTCGCGCCCCTTGCCGGTCGTCCCGATGACTTCGAGCTTCGCAAGCTGCGGGTTCCGCCGGGCGACGTCGTACAGATAGGCGCGGATGCCGTCCGCTCCGTCGTAGTCTCGCCAGACGTTGAAGCCGCTCGAGAGCTGGGCGGCGGCGGCCTGAAGGGCCGTCTGGCCCTTCGAGTTGCGAAGCAGGGACACGCCGACGCCCTGTTGCTTCAGCGCGTTCACCTGCGACTGAGTGAGCACAAGCTCGAGCCGGACGCCCTCGGCGGCGTCCTTCGCCGCGCTGATGTCCGTCCCCTTGGCGAGGAGATCGCGGTAGACGTCCTGCGACACCGTCGCCCGATAAAGGTTGAGTTTCACGCCGGCCGCGCCGGCCTGGCCGCTCAGGGCAAGCGCCAGGACGAACGCGCAGCCCAGTACCAGCAAGCGTTTCATTGTTCCCCTCTTCGGTTGTTTCTCCCGGGATCGAGCCCGGGAAGGGTGCCACAGGCTCGTGCCTTCCGCAACCGGGACCGCTGGCTAGGATGCGGCCGGTGACGATGCAGCTGGGGCAGCCGACCGACCGCAATCCGCCGTTCAAGTTCTCGGCTTTTGCGCGTGTGGGCTTCTCGGACACGGACGCCCAGGGGATCGTCTACTACGGGCGCTATCTCCCCTACTTCGACCTCGCCCGGGTCGAGTACGAACGGCACCTCGGCCTGCTCCGCCGTGAGGCGGTCGGCAAGGACTTCGTCATGCGGGCCGCGAGCGTGCTCTACGAGGCGCCGGCTCACTTCGACGAGCTCCTCGAGGTGTTCGTCCGCGTGAAGCGGATCGGCCGCACGAGCGTCACCTACGAGTACTCCGCCTACCGAGTCGAGGACGATCTGCTCATGTGCACGGCCGAGCAGACGCTCGTCCTCGTGGCCGTTCCCGAGCGGCGGCCGACGGCGATCTCGGAGGCGTATCGAGAACCGGTCGCCGCCTTCGAAGGGTCGGACGTCGAGCTGGCGGTACCGGTCGAATGAGCGCGACCGCCGACACCTTCCGCGGGGCCCTCGAGGCCGTCGACCGCATCGTCAACCGCGAGTCCGACGCCGACGCGGTGCTCCGGAAGACCGTCGAGGTCCTTCACGACCGCAGTCGAGCACTACTCCTGGGTCGGCATCTACCTCGTCGAGGGCCACGACCTCGTCCTCGGGCCGTGGCGAGGGCCCGGAAGCGACCGAGCACGTCCGGATTCCGATCGGGCACGGGATCTGCGGCGCGGCGGCGGCGAGCGGCGTGACGGAGATCGTCGACGACGTCAACGCGGACGAGCGGTACCTCGCCTGCTTCCTCTCGACCCGCAGCGAGATCGTCGTGCCGATCTCCTACGAGGGCCGTGTCGTCGGCGAGATCGACATCGACTCGGACGTCCCGTCCGCGTTCGGGCAGGAGGACAGGGCGCTGCTCGAGCGGGTCGCGCTCCTCATCTCCCCGCACTGCCTCGTGGCCTGGGATCAACCGTCAGGGTGGGCGGAAAGGGTCGGCGACCAGCCTCCCGCCCCAACCTAGGCGCCCGCTCGAGAACGCGAGGAACCCCGTGAGCTGAGCGTCTCCGCGGTTGGGTATTGACTCGCGCGGCTCTTCGTCGTAGCGTCGCCCCTACTGCGGCGGCGACGAGACCACCCGCCGCAGCTTAACGGGGCAGTGGTCTCGAGGAGGGCAGTTTCGTGAGAAGGCTTCTACCTCGCGCTCTTGTCGCGACCGCCGCTGTGTTTGCACTCGCCGTGGCGAGCGGTGCGTCTGCGAGAGTGCCTGCGGACCCGCCGCATCGCATGCCGCGCGCGGGCACGGGCGACAGCACGTCAGCCGGCATGCAGCACGGGATGCCGGGTGGACATCTCCCCGGCTCGAGCGCCAACGTCGACCTGATCGGCGAGCTCGAGCCCACGGATGAGTTCGGCCCGATCGTGCCCGGCCAGATCGCCGACCTGGCGGTCTACAAGGACTTCGCCTACCTGAACTCCTGGAACGAGGAGACGTGCACGAAGGGCGGCGTCTACGTAGTCGACATCCGCAATCCACGGCAGCCGAGGGAGGTCGACTTCATCCCGGCCGTGCCCGGGAACTTCCACGGGGAGGGAGCCCACGTCATCAGCGTGAACACGAAGACGTTCACCGGCGACCTGCTCGCGGCCAACAACGAGAAGTGCACGGACACCAACGCGGGCGGCGGCTTCGATCTCTACGACGTCACGGACCCGCGCAACCCGAGGACGCTCGTCCAGGGCGCGGGCGACCATGGCGGCGAAGGCCGCATGAACGGTACGCAGATATCCAACACCTACCACAGCGTGTTCATGTGGAAGGACGACGGCAAGGTCTACCTCGTCGCAACGGACAACGAGGAGTTCCACGACGTCGACATCTACGACATCACCAACCCGCGGGCTCCGAAGCCTGTGGCCGAGTACGACCTGCTGGAGAGCTTCCCGCAGATCTCCCAGACCGCGGAGCACCCGCGACTGGCCGAGATCTTCAACCACGACATGGTGACGAAGGTCATCGACGGCCGTGACGTGCTGCTCGACTCCTACTGGGACGCGGGGTACGTGATGCTCGACGTCGAGAACCCGGCGAAGGCCAGGTACATCGGAGACACGGACTTCGCGGACGAGGATCCGCTCGTCCCGGGCATCTCGCCGCCTGAGGGCAATGCCCATGAGGCCGAGTTCTCGCACGACAACACCTACTTCCTCGGAGCCGACGAGGACTTCAATCCCTACCGGTCGGACAAGTTCTTCGTCGACGACCAGGAGCGGCCCGGGGCCGAGGTCGGCGGAGGCTTGTCACCGGCCTCGCTGCCGGACCAGACGCTGAGCGGCAAGGTCGTGTTCGGGGGCTACGGCTGCCCGGCGGATACGACGGTGCTGCCGAAGGCGGGCGACTACACGGCTGCGCAGCTCGGGCTGCTGCCGGGAGACGAAAAGATCCTCCTCATGCAGCGCGGGCCCTCGGGTGATCCGAGCGCCGACTACAACGGCAACGGCGATCTGACCGACGATGCCTGCTTCCCGGGTGAGAAGGCTGCCAAGGCTTTCGACGCCGGGTGGGACGCGATCGTCTTGGTCGACCGGCATTTCGGGGTCGACGACTCGACCGGCGTGCCGTTCTGCGGCTCGGGTGCCTACGACCCGGCCAAGCCGATGGTCACCGTGTGCACCACGCACGCGGCCTACCACGAGCTCTTCGGGACCACCCCGCAGTTCGGGGTGCCGTACCCGCCCGACGACGCGCCGGCTATCGGGGCGATCAGCGTCAAGAGGGTTCGTGCGACGTCGATCTTCGACGGCTGGGGCTATGTGAGCCTCTTCCGTCGAGGAGCCGGCAAGGTCGAGCGGATCGACTCGTATGCGATCCCGGAAGCACTCGATCCGGCGTTCGCGTTCGGGTTCGGCGATCTCTCGATCCACGAGGTCGCGATGGATCCCGGCCAGAACCTCGCCTACAGCTCGTACTACGCGGGCGGCATGCGGGTGTTCAGGTTCGGAGCCTCGGGCATCGAGGAGGTCGGTCATTACATCGACGCCGAGGGGAACAACTTCTGGGGCGTCGAGACCTTCGTGCCGGCGAACAGCGCGGCCGGCAACCTGCAAGGGAGGCGCCTATTCGCGGGCTCCGACCGCGACTTCGGCATCTTCATCTTCCGCTACACGGGCGGATAGCCCGCGCGGCGTAACGATCCGCGAAGGGGGCGGCCCGAGCCGCCCCCTTCGCTTCGTTTTCAGGAGGAGCGGCCGACGACACGCTCGACGCGCTCGGCCACCGCGGCGGTGCTCGTCGCTCCGAGCGGCTCGCCGAGCAGGAGCGCCCCGAGCTCGTTCGCCTGCCGGACGACCGCGTCGCGCTCGGCGGCGACCTGGCCTCGCGCGACGAGCAGCGCCGCGCGTGCGCGTGTCCCCCACTCCCCCAAGGCCGCCAGGTGCTCGTCGGCCGGCGGCTCGCCCGTCTCGGGAGCCAGCCGCGGGCGCGCCCGGAGCTCTGCAGCGAGCTCCCGGGCGCGACCGTGCAGGCTCTTCGCTTCGCCGGCGGCCGCACTCGCGCGGTCCGTGAGGGCAGCCCGCCGCCCTTCCGCCTCTCGCGCGCGCCGTTCTGCGGTCGTGAGCGCGTCGCGCGCGCGGATGCTGAAGCGCGAAGCCGCGGCGGCCTGCTCGGGGTCCGCCTCGGCTCCGGCCGCGCGTAGCTCCTCGTCGGCGCGTTCGAGCGTCTCCCGCGCCTCGTCGACCGCGAGCCGGGCGGCCGCGAGCGCCTCCCCCGCGGCGGCCTGCTCTTCCGGGAGGCCGCGGAGGAGCGCGTCCAGCTCGAGCGCGCCCAGCCGCACCTCTTCGCACCGCTCGTAGAGCGCGTCCAGCTCGGCGAGCTCGGCCGCAGCTTCCTCGTCCGCGCGCTCGAGCTCGCGGAGGAGCGCGAGCCGATCTTCCGGCATCAGTTCGGCGTCACCCGGTAGGCGTCGAAGACCGACTCGAGGTTGCGAAGCGCGCCGAGGAGCGTCCGGAGCGCCTTGATGTCGCCGACCTCGGCCACGTACCAGTTCTTCGCCATCTGGTCCTCGACGTGCCCGCCGTACTCGACGATGTTTGCGCCGTGCTCCGCGAACGTGCGGGCGACGTCCTCGAGCAAGCGGGGCCGATCCCACGAGACGACCGCGATCTGGACGCGGAAGCTCTGCGAGGCCCCGCCGTCCCACTCGACCGTGGTGAAGCGCTCCGGGTTCCGCATCAGCGCCTTGACGTTGGGGCAGTCGAGGCGGTGGATGGTGATGCCCTTCCCGAGCGAGATGTAGCCCGCGATCTCGTCGCCGGGAACCGGAGTGCAGCACTTCGCCAGCCGCACGAGCACGTCCTCGACGCCGGGAACGTGGATGCCGAAGTTCTGCGAGGCGACCGCCTCCCGCGCCTTGGGCTTGCGGGGAAGGGTCTCCTCCTCCACCACCTGGTCGGTCTTGAGCCGCTGGAGAACCTTGTTGGCGACCTGCGAGACCTGGAGCTTCCCGGAGCCGAGGGCGAGGTAGAAGTCCTCGGCCTTCTTGAAGCCCATCTCGCGGATGATCTCGGCGAGGAGCCCCGAGCCCGCGAGCTTCTTGTACGGGAGGTTGTGCTGCTTGAGGGCGTTCTCGAGCGACTCGCGGCCGCGCTGCTCGGCGACCTCGCGCGTCTCGCGGCTGAACCACTGCCTGATCTTGTTGCGCGCGCGCGAGGAGACGGCGAGCGAGAGCCAGTCGCGCGACGGCCCCCGGCTCAGCTGCTTGGAGGTCAGGATCTCGACGAAGTCGCCGCTCCGCAGGCGGTAGTGAAGCGGGACGATGCGCCCGTTGACCTTCGCGCCGACCGTGCGGTGGCCGACGTCGGTGTGGACGGAGTACGCGAAGTCGATCGGCGTCGCGCCGGCCGGCAGGCTCTTCACCTCACCCTTGGGCGTGAAGACGTAGACCTCGTCGGAGGCGAGCTCCGGGAACGCCCGCATCAGCTCGTGCGAATCGGTCTCCTCCTCCTGCCAGTCGGCCAGCTGCTTCATCCAGGCGAGCTCGGCCTCGGCCGCCTTCTTGCTCTTCGCGCCCTTGTACAGCCAGTGCGCCGCGATCCCCTTCTCGGCGGTCTCGTGCATCTCGCGCGTCCGCACCTGGATCTCGAGCGGCTTCCCCTCCGGCCCGATCACGGTCGTGTGCAGCGAGCGGTACATGTTGAACTTGGGCATGGCGACGTAGTCCTTGAAGCGGCCGGGCATCGGCTTCCAGAGGGAGTGGATGACGCCCAGGGCGCCGTAGCAGTCGCGCTCCCCCTCCTTGGCGTCCCGGTCGACCAGGACGCGCATCGCGGTCAGGTCGTAGATCTCGTTGAACTCCTTCCCGCGCTTCACCATTTTCTCGTAGATGGAGTAGAAGTGCTTCGCGCGCGAGGAGATCTCGGCGGGAATGTCGACCTTCTCCAGCTCGTCGTCGAGCGTTTTGCCGGCCTCCTCGACGTACTTCTCCCGGGCGGCGCGCCGCTCGTTGACCATCGCCTGGATCTCGACGTACTTGCGCGGGTGCAGCGTCTGGAAGGCGAGGTCCTCCAGCTCCCACTTGATCGTGTGGATGCCCAGCCGGTGCGCGAGGGGGGCGTAGACCTCCAGCGTCTCGCGTGCCTTCTGGAGCTGCTTCTGCTTCCCCAGGTACTCGATCGTCCGCATGTTGTGGAGGCGGTCCGCGAGCTTGATGAGGATGACGCGCGGATCCTGCGCCATCGCCACGATCATCTTGCGGTAGTTCTCGGCCTGAGCCTGCTCGCGGCTCTGGAAGTGGATTCGAGTCAGCTTCGTGACGCCCTCGACGAGGCGGGCCACCTCGTCGCCGAACTCCGCCCGCACCTGCTCGATGGTCGCGCCCGTGTCCTCGACGACGTCGTGGACGAGGGCTGCGGCGAGCGTTGCGTCGTCCCGGCGCAGCTCCGCGAGGATCGTGGCGACGCCGAGCGGGTGCAGGATGAAGTCCTCCCCGCTCCGGCGCTGCTGCTCGCCGTGCGCCTCCGAGGCAAAGTGGTATGCGCGCTCGAGAAGGTCCCGATCGACATCGGGGTTGTAAGCCTCCACCTGGGCTACGAACGCGTCGAACAGCTCGCGGTGCCGCTCGGCGGATGCGGTGAGCACCTGACCCGCCATACGCTCATCTTAGCTCCCGGTCTCGGGAGCACTCGCCCCGGTGACCTAGGCTGCGGCCGCGGGAGCCTCTTCCCGGAGCTCGCCGACGAAGGTCGGCGATTCGAAGAGCGGGCGCCAGCCGGTCGGGTCGCCGTCGAGCCCGAGCTCCTCGAAGACCGTTCTCGCCCAGACGCTCCAGGATTCGGGGCCGGCCTTCCACTCGGCGAGGAGGAGGCGACGCAGCTCCTCGAACTGGGGGGCGGTGTCGAAGATCTCCTGCACCACGAGCTGTGGCGTGACGGTTCCGTTCCAGCGGTTCGCCGTGAGCCGGAAGGCGACGTCGTAGGAGCCCGGCCGCCGGTAGCGGTCGAGCGCCTGCCCGCGTCCGAACGCGATCGCGCCGGAGCGGGCGCCGCCGGCGGTGACGGCGAGGCGCAGGTGCTTTCCGTCGCCGACCGCGCCGAGCTCCGACAGCTCGCAGCCGGCCGCCAGGAGCGTCACGTTCGGGTTACCGAGCCCGAACGGCGCGAGCCGCCCGAGCTCCTCGCAGAGCTCCAGCGTCAGTTCGCTTCCCTTGACGACGCCGTCCACCCGAGTGACGCGGCGCAGGTCGTCCTCGGTGAGCACGTGCGCCGCATGCTCCGCGAACGCCTCCCCGAACGCCTCGACGTTCTCCGGCTCGATCGAGAGCCCGGCCGCGGCCCGGTGGCCGCCCCACCGCCCGAGCAGAGGCGCGCATGCTGCGAGCGCTCCGTGCAGGTCGAACGCAGGGACGGAGCGCCCCGACCCCGTCCAGGGCTGGCCCGGCTCGGCTCCCGCGACGAGCACGACCGGCCGGTGAAAGCGCTCGACGAGCCGCGACGCGACGATGCCGACGACCCCTCGGTGCCAGTCCTCGCCGGCGATCACGTAACCGAGCCTGCGCCGGCGCTCGGCCGGCCACTCGTCCACCTGCTGGATCGCGTCCCTCAGGATTCGCTCTTCGACGGCCTGGCGGTCCCGGTTCAGGCTCTCGAGCTCGCCGGCCAGGCGCCTCGCCTCGGCGTCGTCGTGCGTGAGCAGGAGGTCGAGCGCCGCGCCAGGGTGGCCCAGGCGCCCGGCGGCGTTGATGCGCGGCGCGAGACGGAACGCGATCGCGCCGGTGTCGACGGCGGCCGGGTCGACCCCCGCAGTCCGCATGAGCGCGCGCAGGCCGGGCTTGTCGGTGCGGGCAAGGCGCCGCATGCCGGCCGCGACGAGCGCCCGGTTCTCGTCGACGAGCGGGACGACGTCGGCCACGGTGGCGAGCGCCACCAGGTCGAGGTGGCGCTCGAGCGCCTCCGCCCCGAGCGCCTCGAGCAGCTTCAGGACGACGCCGGTGCCGCAGAGCTCCGGGAAGGGGTACGAGGAAGGGCGCGTCGCAACGACGGGGCAGTCGGGAAGCGTCTCGCTCGGGCGGTGGTGGTCGGTGACGACGACCTGAAGGCCGGCGGCCGCCGCCTCGGCAACCTCCTCGACCGCGGTGATGCCGCAGTCGACCGTGAGCAGCAGCGCGTATCCCTCCTGGGCCAGGCGCGCCGGCGTCTCGCGGGAAACCCCGTAGCCCTCCTCGAACCGGCTCGGAAGATGCCAGTCCACCTCCGCCCCGACGTCGCGCAGGACGGTGACCGCGAGAGCAGTCGCGCAGATCCCGTCCGCGTCGTAGTCGCCGTGGACGCAGATTCGCCCACCTGCCGCGATCGTCTCGCGGATGCGGGCGCAGGCAGCCTCGACGTCCCCAAGCAGGAACGGGTCGTGCCCGGGCCGCTCCGCCGCGAGGAACGCCCGCGCCGTCTCCGGGGTTCCGTATCCCCTGCGGACGAGAACGCCTGCGGTCGTCTCGCTGAGGCCGAGGGCCTGGGCGAGCTCCCGTACCTCTCCGCGGGGGCACGGACTCATGGTCCAAGTGCCCTCCACCATCGCGTCTCACGCTACGGCCCGCGTCGGACGGACAGGACGGCCCGGTCGCCGCCGGGCTATCCTCGACCCGCGTGATCGACGCGAACTACACGTCCGGCGACGACTTCGTCGTCGAGTTCCTCGGCTACCGCTTCAGCTTCAACGCGATCGACTTCGAGCAGCGCGTGAACGCAGCGGCCGTGCGCCTCCGTCTCGTCCAGCCGGGCGAGCTCGAGGAGGACGAGACGGCAGACCTCGTCGAGCTGACCGCGCACGGAAGCATCAACGAGCCGCGGAGCAGCCTGGGCGACTACCTCGTCCGCAACTGGGAGCAGGTCGCGCTCGTCCGCGACGAGTCGCTCGTCTACTGGCTCCGCAAGCTCATCTTCCGCGGAGCCTGGCTTGACCAGCGGGTGAAGGAGAACCTGCTCGAGGTCGACTGGGACGGGGACACCGCCGAGTTCGGCTACCGCCAGCCGGACGGCGGGCGGGCGCTCCTCGAGCTCGCGCCCGTCCCCTCCTGGCACGAGCTCCAGTTCAGGCGCTAGACGCGTGAGGGGCCGGCTTGCGCCGGCCCCTCGACGTTCTGCTCACCTGTGAGCTTTAGGGATCCCGGAAGATCCAGAGGCCGCTGTCGCGGTCGCTGGCCAGGATGTACGTTTGCCCGTCGTCGCCGACGAACGTCTGCACGCCCCAGAAGTCGTTCCCCTCCTCGTCGAGGTAGCCGCCCACCTCGACGAGCTCGCACGTGCTGTTGTCCTCCGGATCCGAGCACTGGATCTGGATCGCCCGCAGCCCGCCCGCGTAGTACGAGAGGTAGGCGAGCGACGGATCCTGCGGATCCACCGCGACCTCGTGCACCGAAAGGTCGCCGAAGCCGAACGCGAAGTCCGGATCGTGCGCCTCCGGAATCGCGTACGTGTCGAGCGGCTCGAGCGTCTCGGCATCGATCAGCCAGACGTAGCCCCACCCGTCGAAGAGGGAGCCGACCTCGATCTCTTCGCCGATCGTCCCGATCGCGATGTCCTCGGGATACGTCCACGGCGGGTCGAGCGGCTCGAGGCCGAACAGCCGATGGAACGCGGCGTGCGTGGTGCAGACAGCGACGATCTCGTCGACGAACGCACCCGAGCCGCAGAACGGCTCGCCGCCGGCCGCCTCGCCGCTGTGGTGGTTGACGAAGAGGACCGCATCCCAGCCGGCAACAGCGGCCTCGTGGGCCTTCTCCCCCGGGAAGCACGCCTCTTCGGGCGCGCTCGGGTCGCCCACCGGGCCGCGCTGGAGGACGATGATCGTTTCCTCACCGGGCTCCAGCATGTCCAGGTACCCGGGGATGTCCTCGGGGCTCGGAACCGGATCCGAGTCCGGACAGCCGTACCCTCCGTACACGACCGGGCCGTTGAGCGTCAGGTCCGGGAGGATCGCCGGGGCCTGCCCGCCGGGGACGATCACCGAGGGATAGACACCCGCGTGCGGGCCGGTCGTGATCTCGAACTCGTCCGTGCGGTAGGGGGCGAAGTCCTCGTCCGTCCCGATGATGAACCGGTTGTCGATCGTCCACTCCGCCTGGTGGGCGTTGCCCTCGGGCGTGAGCGAGACCCCAAACGACTCCAGGAGCTCAGGGTCGACCGCCGGATACTCGAAGTCGGCGACATACACCGGGTTCGCCGGATCGTCGACGTTCAGGATCGTCCAGCCGCCGTCCCAGTAGGACAGGAGCATGAGCCACTCGCCGTCGATCTGCTTCACGACCATGTCGTGCAGGAACGAGTCGGTGAGACCGATCTCAGGCTGCGCGACGCCGAAGTCGTTCAGGTCGAGCTCGGCGATTAGCCGCGGCCGGTGCGGGTTCGTGATCTCCATGATGTCGACGTCGGGGAACTCCTCGTTGTCCGTCATGACGATGAAGGCCCGGTCGCCCGCCTGCCAGCCGAACACGCTATGGATCGTGTTCACGTCCCCGATCAGCGCGCTGCGGTCGCCAAAGTGCTCCGAGAGCTTCTTCGGCTTTAGCGGGTCGGTCACGTCCCAGAGCGAGACGCCGCCCTTGAAGTTCGGCCCGCACGCCTCGTTGTTCATGAGCAGCACGTCACCCGTGAACCACTTGGTGTCCAACTCGATGACCTGCATCCCCTCGCCCGGCCTACTGTCCTGGCTGGACGGGATGAAGCTCACCTCGCGCGGGTTGGCCGGGTCGGAGATGTCGATGACCCAGGCCCCCGCGTCCGGCGAGCCCTGACCGCCCGCCTCCGAGTTCGCCGCGCAGTCCGGCTCGCCCCAGTTCGCGAGGAAGGCGTACTGCTCGTCCGGCGAAAGGGCGACGTCGGCGACGAGGTCGGGCGTGTCGGTCACGTCCGCCACGCCGACGAGCTCAATCTTCCCCCACGCACCCTCTCCGAGCAGGTGGTCGTCGAGGGTGCCGTGCTGGTCGACCATCTCGCAGTCCGCGGCGACATCATCCTCGGCGCCGCTCGTGACCCTGTCGCGGCCGGGGCCGCACGTGATCTTGTCGGGTCCGCCGCCACCGAAGAGGCGGTCGGCGCCGGCGCCGCCCGAGAGCGTGTCTTTCCCGCTCCCGCCGACGAGGACGTCGTTCCCGCCGTTGCCGTAGAGCTTGTCGGCCCCGGCGAGACCATGGAGCTTGTCGGCGCCGCTGAGACCCTGAATCGTGTCGGCGCTCCCAGTCCCGATCAGCCGGTTTGCGCCAGCGGTCCCGGTGACTGTCCGGGCGTCCGCTACGCTCGCTGCCACCAAGACGGCCAGAGCCGCGAGTGCAAAGAGCACCCGCCTTCCCCTCGCCGTCCGCGCGGGCGAACGCGAGGACCGACTTCGGTCAGCCTGCATTCCTCTCCTCCTTACTAGTAGACCCCAGAGCTCGCCGCGATCTGCGAGGAGCTCTCCCCGGATTAGCGCGCAGAAATGTAGCACGCCGCACGCAAGTTTCCGAGAGGGCTAGAAGAGCGCTTCGTCTTCCGCTGCGGCCCCGACGTGGGCGCGGCCGAGCTTCGTGACGATCCTGCCTCGGGAGGTGCGCTGGATCAGGCCAAGCTGGAGCAGGTAGGGCTCGTAGACGTCCTCGATCGTGTCGGGCTCCTCCCCCAGCGCGACGGCGAGCGTCGAGAGGCCGACCGGGCCGCCGTCGAACTTGCGGACGATCGCGCCGAGAAGCTCGCGATCCATCCGCTCCAGGCCCTCGCCATCGACCTCGAGTAGGTCGAGAGCCTCGCGGGCGACCGCGAGCGTCACCGCCCCGTCGTGGCGCACCTGGGCGACGTCCCGCACGCGTCGGAGGATCCGGTTGGCGACGCGCGGCGTGCCGCGCGCCCGGCGCGCGATCTCGTCGGCCGCCTCGTCGGCGACCTCCACGCCGAGGATCCTGGCCGAGCGCTTCACGATCAGCGTGAGCTCCGCGCCGGTGTAGTGCTCGAGGCGGTACGTCATCCCGAAGCGATCCCGAAGCGGCGTCGTCAGCAGGCCCGTTCGGGTCGTCGCTCCGACGAGCGTGAACGGCGGGAGGTCGAGCGTCAGCGTTCTCGCCGCCGGCCCCTGCCCGACGATGATGTCCATGCGAAAGTCCTCGAGCGCCGGGTAGAGGATCTCCTCGACGGCGCTGTTCAGCCGGTGGATCTCGTCCACGAAGAGGACGTCGCGCTCCTCGAGGGACGTGAGGATCGCCGCCATGTCGCCCTTGCGCTCGAGCGCGGGCCCTGCCACGGAGCGGAGGCCGACGCCCAGCTCCTCGCGGACGATGTACGCGAGGCTCGTCTTGCCGAGCCCGGGCGGGCCGGCGAGGAGCACGTGGTCGAGCGCCTCCCCCCTCCCCTTGGCCGCCTCGAGGGCGATGGCGAGCTGCTCCTTGACGCGCTCCTGGCCGACGAACTCCCCGAGCGAGCGAGGGCGGAGCGAGGAGTCCAGCTCCTCCTCGTCGGGGACCAGCACGGCGGTCGTGACGCGTTCGCCCACGATGCGAGGTTAGGCGTGGAGGCGGACGTTCCTCCGCCTGCCGTTCCTCGAGTCAGCCGAGCGCACGCGCCCGCGCCTCGGCGGAGTCGACCACCGGCACGACCTCGAACTCGGCGAGATCGCTCCACCCGGCGATCCATTCGTCGAAGAGGCTCGGGTCGTCTGTCTCCATGAGCTGGAAGCAGCGGTCGAGGCGCTGGTCGACCCAGCTGTCCACGTACGCGAGCCCGGGCGGGAGCAGCCGCCCCTCGCGGGCCGCCCGCTCGTAGACAGGCCGAGCGCCTTGTGTGAAGCGCTCGACGACCATGTAGCGCACGTGTCGCTCAGGCCGCGCGAAGGGCCTCGCGGACTCGCTCCGCCGGCGGCAGGTCGGGGTCGGTCTCCGCGAGCCGCTTCTCGGCCTCCGCGACCGAGTAGCCGAGCTCGACCAGCGCGTCGCGCGCCACGATATGGCCGTCGCCCGCCCCGAGGTGTGGGCCTTCGACCGCGGCGAGAGGCGTGATCCGCTCTTTCAGCTCGAGGACGACCCGCTGGGCAGTCTTCTTGCCGATTCCGGGGATCGTCTGGAAGAGCTCGGCGTCCTCCCGGACGATCGCCCGCCGGAGCTCGGCGGGTGAGTAGCCCGAGACGATCGCGAGCGCCACCTTCGGCCCGACTCCGGAGACGGCGAGGAGCTGCTCGAAGAGCTCCCGCTCCCCCGCATCCGCGAAGCCGTAGAGCTGCAGGGCATCCTCGCGCACGTGCAGGTGGGTCTCGAGCACGGTCTCGTCGGCGCCCTCCGCCTTCTGAAGGGCAGACGGCGTCGCGTGCAGGCGGTAGCCGACGCCGCCAACGTCGAGGACGAGCCCGCCCGCGTCCAGCGCGACCGGCTTCCCCCGCAGGCGCGCGATCACGGGCGTCCTCTAGCGAGGGCGAGCAGCGGTGACGCGAGCGCATGACAGATCGCCACGGCGAGCGCATCGGCCGCGTGGTGTGGCCGCGGCTCCTCGGTGAGGCCCAGGACGGCGCGCACCATCCGCTGCACCTGCCCTTTGTCGGCGCGGCCGTACCCGCACACGGTGTGCTTCACCGTGGCCGGGGGATACTCGGCGCACGCGACCTGCGCGGCGGCGCAGGCGACGAGCACGGCGCCGCGCGCCTGCCCGACGGAGAGCGCGGTACGGGCGTCGACGCCGACGTAGGACTCCTCGAGCGCGACCGCGTCCGGGGCGTGCCGGACGATGAGCTCCGCGACCTCGTCGTGGATCTGCCGCAGCCTGTGCTCCGGGGCGTCGCGGGGCGAGGTCTCCCACGAGCCGTACTCGACCGCGTTGAGGCGGCCGCCGCTTGCAGTCACGATCCCGAAACCGCACGCCCGAATACCCGGGTCGATACCGAGGACATTCACGTATCGAGGTTAGGCACCCCGCCGGACGTTCCTGCCGGCGGCCGCCGGGCTACGCGATGAGGTTCGCCGTGACGCCCGGGTTGTCCGCCAGCCACTCGCGCACGTGGCTGAAGACCTTCATGCGCCTGTCCACGTCTGCCAGGGGAGCGTCAGCCGACCAAAGAACCCCGACCTCGAACGTGTCGACGCCCCGGGGCTCGCTCGGGCAGCCTTGCGTGCGGAGGTAGTCTCGCAGCGAGTCCATCAGGGCAGGGTCGCTCATCTCGATGTGCATGCCCCTGGTATCGGCAGCAAACTAGGTCGGGTTGAGACGCCGGACGGATGCGCGTCAGGCGGCTACAACTTCGAGAACGCGCTCGGGGATGTCGAAGTTCGCGTACACCGACTGGATGTCGTCGTTCTCCTCGAGAGCGTCCATGAGGCGCAGGAGCTTCTTGGCAGTCCCTTGGTCCTCGACGGCCACGGTCGTCTTCGGAAGCATCGTCAGCTCCGCCGACTCGTACGCCATGCCCGCGTCGTCGAGCGCCCCGCGCACCGCGGCGAGGTCGTCCGGTGCCGTGCTCACCTGGAAGCTCGAGCCGTCCAGATCGACGTCCTCGGCGCCCGCGTCGGCGGCGACGACCATGAGGTCCTCCTCGTCGACCGAGTCGGCCGGGACGATCAGCACCCCTTTTCGCTCGAAGAGCCACGCGACGGCGCCGCTCGTGCCGAGATTCCCCTCGTTCTTGGCGAAGAGGTGACGCACCTCCGCGGCCGTTCGGTTCCGGTTGTCGGTCAGCGCCTCGACGAAGACGGCCACCCCGCCGGGGCCGTAGCCCTCGTACGTGATGGTCTCGAAGGCCTCGCCCTCGGCGCCCGCCCCCGCCCCGCGCGCGATCGCCCGCTCGATGGTGTCCCTGGGCATCGAGCTGTCGCGCGCCTTCTGGATCGCCGTCGCCAGGGTCGCGTTCCCGTCGGGGTCCGGGCCGCCCTCACGGGCAGCCACGATGATCGCCCGCGAGAGCTTCGAGAAGAGCTTCCCACGCTTGGCGTCCGCCGCGCCCTTCTTGTGCTTGATGCTCGACCACTTGCTATGCCCGGACACGCGAGACCCCCCGGACCAGCTCGAGGAACCGCTCGTGGACGCGAGTGTCGTCGGTCAACTCGGGATGGAACGACGCCGCAAGCATGGGGCCCTGACGAACGAGCACCGGCTCGCCGTCGAGCGTCCCGAGCACCTCCACGCCGGGCCCGACCTCGGCGACGCGAGGAGCGCGGATGAAGACCCCGCGGAGCGGATTGTCCTCGCCGGCGAGCTCGACGTCCGCCTCGAAGCTCGCAACCTGGCGCCCGTAGGCGTTCCGGTCCACCTCGATGTCGATCCGGTCGAGGTGGCGGCGGTCGAGGAGGATCATCCCGGCGCAGGTCCCGAGCACCGGGCCGCCGAAGTCCGCGATCGGCTCCTCCAGCCCGTAGATCCGGATGAGGCGCCGGATCGCCGTGGACTCTCCTCCGGGGATGACGAGGCCGTCCAGCCCGGCAAGATGCGCGGGCCGGCGAACCTCGACCGGCTCCGCGCCGAGGCGCCTGAGCATCGCGGAGTGCTCGCGAAAGTTGCCCTGGACGGCCAAGATCCCGATGCGGAGCGGATCCGTCATTACGCGGGAAACTGTACCCCTCGCCGCTCTCGAGTCAGCGCTACCGAGCGGCCGCGAGCGTCGCCCCCGACCAGTAGCCCCCGGGGCCTTCGGCCCCTTTGCCCCCGCCTTCGAGGCTAGCTGGAAAAACGTTACGCGTCAGTGCCGGACCGCGCCGACTTTGCGTCTTCACCCGCGCGGTAGCGGCCCGGTTACCAGCCGCGCGTCTCGAGCAGCTCTTCCGGCGCGAGCGCGGCCGCGTCGAGGCCGCGCATCGGCTCGCCGAGCCCGGTCGACACCTGCGCGAGGATCTCAGGGTCGGAGAAGTGAGTCGTCGCCTCGACGATCGCCTTCGCCCTCGCCATCGGGTCAGCGGACTTGAAGATCCCCGAGCCCACGAAGACCCCGTCCGCGCCGAGCTGCATGCAGAGCGCGGCGTCTGCCGGCGTCGCGATCCCGCCCGCCGTGAAGGTCACGACCGGAAGGCGACCGTGCTCCGCAACCCAACGGACCAGCTCGAGCGGCGCCTGGAGCTCCTTGGCCTCGGTGTAGAGCTCGTCCTCGGCCAGCGTCCGGAGCCGGCGGACGTGCCCGAAGACTGCACGCATGTGCCGGACGGCGTTGACGATGTCGCCCGTGCCGGCCTCGCCCTTCGTCCGGATCATCGCGGCGCCCTCGCTGATCCGCCGGAGCGCCTCGCCGAGATTCCTGCACCCGCACACGAAGGGCACCCGGAATCCCCACTTGTCGATGTGATGGCTCTCGTCGGCCGGCGTGAGCACCTCGCTCTCGTCGACGTAGTCCACCTCGAGCGCCTCGAGGATCTGCGCCTCGACGAAGTGGCCGATCCGAGCCTTGGCCATGACCGGGATGGTCACCGCCTCCTGGATCTCCTTGATCTTGGTCGGATCTGCCATGCGCGCGACGCCGCCCTCCGCACGGATGTCGGCCGGAACGCGCTCGAGGGCCATGACCGCGACGCCTCCCGCCTCCTCGGCGATCGCCGCCTGCTCGGCGGTCGTCACGTCCATGATCACGCCGCCCTTGAGCATCTCGGCGAGCCCGCTCTTCACGCGCATGGTTCCCAGCTCGGCCATCGCGGAAAGTCTAGCTACGCCGTGAGCACCTCAAGGGCCGCGGCCGGGTCCTTGAACGGCGGGATGACGTAGATCCCGGCCGCACGCGTCCGCGCGGCCTCGGCGAGGTCGCGCGCCAGGTCGAAGCCGAGCGCGCGGGCGCCCGGGCCGGCGCCCGCGAGGCGCTCCTGGATGTCTTGGGAGATCGTGATGCCCGGGACCTCGTTGTGGAGCCGGAAGGCCAGCTCGTAGCTCGTGAGGGGCCAGACCCCGACGAGGATGGGGATCGGGGAGGCGCCGCCGAGGCGCTCGAGGAAGCGGTCGAGATACTCGATCTCGAAGAGCGCCTGCGTCATGGCGAAGCGCGCGCCCGCGTCCACCTTGAGCCGGAAGCGCTCGATCTCGACATCGAGATCGGCCGCCGAGGGGTTCACGGCCACGCCCGTGTAGAACGAGGTCGGCGCGTCGATCGCCTTCCCGGAGAGATCCTCGCCGCGATTCAGGCGCGAGAGCAGCGAGACGAGGCCGATCGCGTCGACGTCGTAGACGCCGCTCGAGCCTGGATAGTCGCCGATGTGCGGCGGGTCTCCGGTCACGGCGAGCACGTTGCGGACCCCCTCGGCGTGGGCGCCGAGAAGCTGGGATTGCAGGCCCATGACCGATGCGTCTCGCGGCGTCACGTGCGGGATCGTCTCGATTCCCACCAGGCGCTCGATGGCCACGGAGGCCATCAGCGCGGACAGCCGCGCCCGTGCCATCGGATTGTCGTTCAGGTCGACGGCGTGCACCGCCCCCGACGCGTGGAGCCGCGCCGCCACGTCCAGCATCGCTGCCATGTTCGTGCCCTTGGGGGGATCGAGCTCGACCGAGACCGTCCACTCCCCCGCCTCCAGGCGCTGCTGCAAACGTGTGCGGCCGAGCGCGGGCGTCGGCGCGAGCACCACCTCGCGCTCGACGGGGAAGAGCGGGACGCGTGGCTCCCTGCCCTCCTCGACCGCGGCGCGGATGGCGGCGACCTGGGCCTGGGTCGTGCCGCAGCAGCCGCCGATGATCCGCGCTCCGAGGCTGCGCGCGCGGGCTGCGAACTCGCCGAAGTAGTCGGGCGTCGCGTGCGGATAGACGAGCCGGCCGCCGGAACGACTGGGCAAGCCGACGTTCGGCTGGCCCGTGAGCGGGAGCCCGTTTGCCTCCTCGCTCATCTCGGCGAGCGCGGCGAGCGCGGCCTGAGGGCCGAGGCCGCAGTTCGCGCCGACGGCCGCCACGCCGAGCGCCCGCAGGCGAGGGAGCGCCTCCCGGGCGCGCACGCCCGCCAGCGTCTGGCCGTCCTCGTCGAAGGTGAGCTGAGCGACGATCGGGAGAGCAGACGCGTCCTTCACGGCGGCGATCGCTGCCTCGAGCTCGTCCAGGTCGAAGAACGTCTCGACGAGGAAGAGGTCGACTCCCCGGCCTTCGAGGAGGCGCGCCTGCTCGTGGAAGACGGCGTATGCGTCCTCCGCCCCCGTGGAAACTTCCAGGTCTCCGAGCGGTCCGATCGCGCCGCCGACGAGCACCGCGACGCCCGCTATCTCGCGAGCCTCGCGCGCGAGCTTGACGCCTTGCTCGACGATCTCCTCGAGTCGGTCGTCGAGGAACTGGGTCGAGAGCTTGCGGCGGTTCGCCCCGAACGTGTTCGTCTCGATCAGCTCGGCACCGGCGCGGATGAAGCCGGAGTGGATGCCGATGACTGCCTCGGGGGCCTTGAGGTTCGCCTCCTCCGGGCAGCGGAGGCGCGGGACCGCGGCCGTGAGGAGCGCCCCTGTACCGCCGTCGCCCACGATGACGCGCTCTTCTCCCAGCCGTTCCTCGAACCTACTCATGGGTCTGAGCGTAGATGCATCCGCCGCCGCCCGGTGAGCTTCAGCGCAAGAGGCGGCCGCGAACCGAGAACCTGGCCTGGGACGAGACGCACCCGAGTTGCGACGCCTCGGAGTGACCGAGCGTCCCGCGAATCCGGGTCGCCCGCCACTCGCCGGCAAGCGGCCGGGCAGCGGCGACCTCGAACGCGATCGTGACCGACGAGGTCACCCGGCTTCCAGAGCATCGAACCGTGAAGGGACCGGTGTAGGAGCCTCGGTAGCGGGCCCGCTGCCGGTCGAGAGGGGCACGAACGCGGCGCAACGTGAGGTCGTTCCAGCGGACATCGCAAGGCCCACTCTCGCAGCGCGGCCTGAAGCGCCAGCCGAACGTCCCGCCTCCGAACCGGCTGTAACCGCTCTGACTCAACGGCTTCGCGCGAACGTTGAAGACACCCTCGACGCGGGCCGTGCGAAGGGGTGGGACGCGCGTTCTCGCGTCGACCGCGACGCTGTCCGAGACCAGGTCTCCCGCGGTCGCCACGATTTCGTACGAGTACCGCCTGCCGGGGACGACGTCGTGGTCCGTGAAGCTCGAATCGGACGCCTGCACCCCGGAGAGCAGCGCGCCGTCGCGGTAGATGGTGAAGCGCTCCGCCTCGACCTCCCCCGCCGGCGACGTCCAGCTCAGCACGACCGCGAAGGCGGACGCCTCGGCGGCGAAGTCCGCAGGGGCCGGGATTTCCGTTGGAGCCGCGCCGGTCGAGGTCGTCGCCGGCCGGGCAGTCGTGGTCATGCCCGCCTCCTCTCCGTCGCCTCCGGTGCAGGCCGACGCGAGGAGGACCGCGACGGCTCCGACGCCGGCCAGGCGCCCGGCGAGCTCCAAGCTTGTCCTATTCCGCCCCGCCAGAGTGCGCGCGGCGATGCCGGGCAGCGTGAGCAAGGGCTATTCCTTCGGCGGGAAGCGGTGGAAGCGGGGCGGGATGTACCACCTCAGGGCCCGTCCCCAGCGCGTTGTCACACACCAGCAGTCCGGCGCACAGTTGCAAGTCCAGTTGAACGGGTTGTGGATCTTCTCGCGAACGGTTCGGCCCATCATCGTGATCCTAGTAACCGCCTGCATGCGACCAACGCGGCTTGTGAACCGCTCCGGACATGTGCGCGATAGGCTTCCGACCGACGTGGCGACGCTTGCGTACACCCCCGGTACGGGGCTTGCTGCCGCGGTGCTCGTCGTGTGGATCTTCGTCTGGCTGCTCGTCGCCTTCCGAGTGATCCGCCGCCACGATCTCGGATTCGCCGGCAAGTTGCTCTGGCTCGTTGTCATTCTCGTCATCCCACTCATCGGAGTGCTGGTCTACTTCCTCTGGGACGCGTCGAGGCCGGGCCCGGAATGAGCCTCGCCGACGGGATGCCCGCCGGGTCACATCTGGGTCACACGGCCCGCCGGGCGCCGGCGGGGCTCGTGGCGGACCCTGCCAGTTGCAGGGAGTTTCCGATGGGCCCGCCTGGATTCGAACCAGGGACCAACGGATTATGAGTCCGCTGCTCTGACCGCTGAGCTACGGGCCCGGCGGGTCGCTTCGAGCTTAGCGCCCCGTCTGGCCGGCGGCCTTCCCCTCCGCGCTTCCGCCGGGTTCGGTAAGAATAGGCCCCGCATGTCCGGGTGCACGACGGAGACGTCCGCGGGCTCGCCGCCGTTGAGGGTGGTCCGCGCGTGAAGGTCTTCCAAACGGAGCGCAGCTTGCGCACGCGTGGCGGCCTCGAGGTCCGAGACATCACCGAGGAGGTGCGCGAGGCAGTCGCGGAAAGCGGCGTGCTGGACGGGATCGCCTGCGTCTACTCGCCCCACACGACGTGCATCGTGCGGGTGAACGAGTTCGAGACCGGCTTCCTCGACGACTTCATCCGCATGCTCCGGCGGCTCGTCCCCAGCGAGAAGTACTACGCGCACGACGATTGGGATCGCCGCACCGAGAACATCTGCCCCGAGGACATGGACGCCGGGAACGGACATTCCCACTGCATGGCGATGCTCCTGGGCCCGGCCGGCGAGTCCATTCCCGTCCGGGACGGCGAGCTGTGCCTCGGCACCTGGCAGCGCGTGCTCTTCATGGAGCTCGACCGCTCGCGCGACCGGCGCTGGCTCGTCCAGGTCGTCGGGGAGTAAGGCCGTAGGACCAAGAAGAACGGGGCCGCCGCAGGCCCCGTTCCGGTCGGGTGGAAATCGGTTCCGGGTTGCCCCCGCCGCAACGGGGCCCCGGGATTTCCTCCACGCCCAGAAGTCTGCTTCGGCAGCCGCGGGCCGGAGTCCCCCCGACGGAGTTGACTGCCTCCCCCTTTCGAGGTTCACCGCCCCGCTTCACTAGTCCCTTATGGCCGTCCTCCTCGCACTCTCCTCCGCGCTGCTCTTCGGCGCCATGACCGTCGCGCTCCGAGCTGCCCTTCGAGGGCACCCCGAGCCCGACGTGGCAGCGGTCGCCTGCACGGTGGTCGCGCTCGCCGTCTCGCTCGTCGCCGTCGTCCTCGACCGGGGCACAGGGGAGTTGGCGCGCCCGAAGGAGCTGGCGATCTTCGCCCTCGCCGGGCTGCTCGCTCCAGGCGTGTCACAGATCCTGCTCGTGATCGGCGTCCGGGACGCCGGCGCCTCGCGCACTGCCGTCGTCTTCGGGACGGCGCCGCTGTTCGGCGCCACGATGGCGATCGTCTTCCTGGACGAGCCGTTCGAGTGGGCGCTCGCGGTCGGGGCAGGGCTGATCGTCGGCGCCGGGTTCCTCCTGGCGGGCGAGACGACTCGCCCGGCGCATTTCCGACTCGCCGGAATTGGCTTTGCCCTCGCCGCGACGTTTCTCTTCTCCGTCCGGGACGTCGTCGTGCGCTGGTACTCGGAGGACACCGCCCTCGGCTCGGTGGAGGCCGCCGCCGCCTCGCTCGTGGCGGGCAGCCTCGTCGTGACGACCTGGCTGGCCGCCAACCGTCGTCGCACGTTCGTCGCGGCCCTCTCGAGCCGGGCGCTCCTGCGGTTCGTCCCCGCCGGCGTCTTCTTCGGGCTCTCGTACGTCCTCCTCTTCGAGGCCTACTACCGCGGCAAGGTCACCGTCGTCTCGCCGCTCGTGGCCACCGAGTCGCTCTGGGGAGTCCTGCTGGCCGCCCTCTTCCTCCGTCGCAGCGAGCTCGTCGGCCCGCGCCTCGTCCTCGGCGCCGTCCTCGTCGTCGCCGGCGGAGCGCTCATCGGCGCCAGTCGCTGAAACGACGGCAAGTGAAGCCTGCTGTTGTCTCCCGCGACAACTGATTTCTAGAGCCCGGCCCACGAGGAGCGGTCGCTGGTCATGTGACATGCTCCCGCGCATGGGTCTGTTTGATCGCAAGGAGGACGATCCGAACCTGGTCGCCGCGCGGGCGGATGCCGAGGGGGCACTTCCGGAGGGGTGGGCGCTGGCAGAGGAGGATCGAGAAGGATTTCTCCTCGTAGGCAATACGAGCATCGCACTTGACGTCTGGGCAGCCGCGGCGGAAGGTCCGAATGGCGAGCTCGAACTTGCAGTGGCGTGCGATAAGCCGGGTGCTTACATTGCGCTCGCCCGCCGGCTCCGTGGTGACCTGGAAACGACGGAAGCCTGGGCGCCGCCACTGGAGCACGTCGAGCGGGATTAGGGTCAGCGCGGGCGGTGACCCGCCGGACGCTCTTCGACAGGCGTTTGCTGACACGCGGCCTGACGTCGCTCAGAGCAACGAAAGCGGCCGGTCAGCGCCTCCCCAATTCTCTGCGTTCAGAGAGGGAGGCCCGACGCTCTGCGGCCCAAGCGTCAGGCCTCCCACGGACCCTCGCAGGCACACTTGACCGGGCCTGAGCTAAGCGCGGAGCGAAAGTCATCTTCCTTGTACCGTCAAGGGCTCGAAGGCGCAAGCCGTCCTCGGAGCGTCACGACTCGACCGCGTTCGACGTAGGTCGCTGCCACGCTGCCACCGGCGCGATCCTGTCCCTGAACGGAAAACGGAAAGCCTTGCGTATGCGGGGCTTTCTTGTAGCTCCCCGGGTTGGACTCGAACCAACAACCCTCCGGTTAACAGCCGGATGCTCTGCCAATTGAGCTACCGGGGATCGCTCGGCCGGCAAAGTCTAGCGAAGCTCTGATTCGACCTTCCCGAGTGCGTCGTGGATCTTCGCCAGCACGCCCTGGAGCTCGACCGTGCGCGCGAGGTCGTCTCCGTGGAGCTCCGCGAGCTCGCGCCTGACGAGCCGCTCCTGCAGCCGGAGGAACAGCTCGCGCGCGACGTCCTCGTCGAGGCCCTCCTCCAGGACGGTCGCGTCGAGCTCGGCCCGGAGCCCGACGAGCTCCTCGTCGGCCTTGCCCTCCCCCGCCAGGTGCCTGCGCAGGCGCCGATGGAGCTCGCTGTCGAAGTGGCGGTCGTCGAGCTCGCGGAGGTAGCGCTCGGCCAGATCGGGACGGGCCGCACAAACGGCGAGGAAGTCCCGCTCCAGGCGCTCGCCCGCACCCGGAAGCTTCCGGCTGGCCTCGCCGACGGCGTGCGCGCTCCCGGCGTCGACCCGGAGCTGCACCCCCAGGCGATCGGCGGCGTACTTCGCGGCTGCGTCCTGCGCCGGTCCGGCCGGCGCCTGCCCGATGACGGCCTGGACGCGCTCGAACGCCTCCTGCTTCGACGGCGCCCGCTCGATCTCGAGCCGGACCCGGTGGAGCAGGTAGCCGACTGCCTCCCCGATGCGTTCCTCGAACCCGTCGACGGCATCGGCAGGATCCTTGCCGGCCGGGAGGGGAACGACATGGACGTCGAAGCCCGAGCGTACCGCGAGCTCCATCCCGCGGACGGTCGCGGCCTCCCCCGCCGCGTCGGCGTCGAAGCACAGGTAGAGGTGGGTGGTGAGGCGGCGCAGTTCCTTGAGCTGCGGCTCGGTCAGGGCCGTGCCCATGGAAGCCACCGTCGGCAGCACTCCCGCCTGGCGGAGGGCGAGCACGTCGGTGTAGCCCTCGACGACGACGGCGCGGTCCTCCTTCGCGATCGCAGGGCGGGCACGATCCAGCCCGTAGACGATCGTGCCCTTGCGGAAGAGCTCACCCTCGGGCGAGTTCACGTACTTGGCGGGAATCGGATCGTCGTCGCGCATGCGCCGGGCACCGAAGCCGAGCACGCGTCCGCGCGCGTCGGCGAGCGGGAAGACGAGCCGCCCCGCGTAGTAGTCGTTGCCGCGGCGATTGACGAGCCCCGCGGCGACGAGCTCCTGCTGGGAGAAGCCCTTCGCCCGCGCCTTCTCCGCGAGGACGGCTCCACCCGGGGAAAGCCCGAGGCGGTATTCCCGGCAGACCTCCTCGCCCAGGCCGCGCTCGGCCAGGTAGGCGCGAACCGGCTCGCCCGCGGCCGAGTCCCGCAGGTTGCGCTCGTAGAAAGCCGCCGCCTGCTCGAGCAGCGAGAGCAGGCGCTCGCGCCGCCGCCGGCGCTCCTCCACCTGGGGAGACGTCTCCTCGTACTCGAGCGGGATCCGGTACCGGTCCGCGAGCCACTCGATCGACCCGACGAAGTCGAGGCCCTCGGTCTCCTCGACGAAGGTGATCAGGTCGCCCTTCTTGCCGCATCCGAAGCAGTAGAAGAGCTTGTCCAGAGCGTTGACGGAGAAGCTCGGCGTCCGCTCCTCGTGGAACGGGCAGCGTCCCGTCCAGCGGGCGCCCACCTTCCGCAGCTGCGTCCGCGCGCCGACGATCTCGACCATGTCGGCAGCCGCCTTTACCTGGTCGATCGACGCCTGCGCGATTATCGCCATGCGAGCGCGAAGCGGTCGGTCATCCCGGCGACGTAGTCGGTGACCCGCTCGGGAAGATCCCCCGGCCGATCCGGCGGCAGCTCCTCGGGGTGCGCCACGAGCACGTCGAAGATCCGGCGCACGGTGTCGACCGCCTGTGCCCGCTGCTCGAGCCCGGCGGGCCCGAGATAGACCTGCTCGAACATGAACGCGCGGAGGTCGAGCATCGCGCGGCCGACCTCCTCGCTCTGGACGATGTCGCCCGACTCCGCCGAGGTCTCGACGATGTCGTGCACGAGCGTGTCGATGCGCCGCGATCCTCGCTCGCCGAGGAGGGCGATCTCGTGCGCGGGCAGGTCCTCCGGCCGCAGGACTCCCGCCCGCACAGCGTCGTCGATGTCGTGGTTGATGTACGCGACCCGGTCGACGATGCGCACGATCTTCCCCTCGAGCGTCCCGGGCTCGTTGGCGCCGGTGTGGTTGAGGATCCCGTCGCGTGCCTCCTCTGTGAGGTTGAGCCCCCGTCCGTCCCGCTCGAGGATCTCGACGACGCGGAGTGATTGCTCGTTGTGGCGGAAGCGGCGTCCGAAACGCTGGGAGGCGACCTCGTCGAGCGCCTCCTCCCCGGTGTGGCCGAACGGGGCATGCCCGAGGTCGTGGCCGAGCGCGATCGCCTCGGCGAGGTCCTCGTTCAGACGCAACGCGCGTGCGACCGTCCGCGAGATGCCGGCGGTCTCGAGCGTGTGCGTGAGCCGGGTGCGGTAGTGGTCGCCCTGCGGGTCGATGAAGACCTGAGTCTTGTGCTTCAGGCGCCGAAACGCCTTGCAGTGGACGATGCGGTCCCGGTCGCGCTGGAACGGCGTCCGCAGGCGGCACTCCTCCTCCTCGGGGTACGCACGCCCGCGTGTCTCGTACGAGCGCACGGCCAGCGGGGAGAGCCAGCTCTCCTCGTGCTCGCGGACCCTTGCCTCGAAGGTGTCCGCCACCCTCCCTGCGACGTCGGGCATCGTCTAACCCACGTTAGATGATGATCGGGACAGTGCCGCCGTCCGCGCTCCACGCGGCTCCCGTGACGTAGGCGGCACGGTCCGAGCACAGGAAGACGATCACCGCGGCGATCTCCTCCGGCTCGGCCAGGCGTCCCAGCGGCCGCCCCTTGGCGACGCCCTCGAGCACCTCGTCGCGGGTCTTGCCTGAGCGATCCGCCGCCTGGTCGGCAAGACCGCCGGGCGCAAGCCAGGCCGGCGAGGCGGTCGGCCCAGGCGCGACTGCGTTCGAGAGGATCCCGTCCTTGGCGTAGAGGTCGGCGACGAGCCGCGACAGCGAGAGCACGGCGGCCTTCGTCACGCTGTAGTTCGGCATTCCCGTGGACGGCCGCTTCGCCGCGGTCGAGCTCACGTTGACGATCCTCCCGAAGCCGCGGGCGCGCATGCCCGGAAGGGCTGCCTGGATCGCCCGCACGTAGCTCATGACGTTGAGCTGCCACATCGCTTCCCAGTCCTCGTCCGCGAGCTCGTCGAAGCTCGTCTGGACGGCGAGACCGACGTTGTTGACGAGGCAGTCCACCCGCCCGAACGCCTCCTCCGTCCGCCGGACAAGCTCGCCGGGGGCGTCGGGGAGGGAGAGGTCCCCCGGGACGGCCAGCGCGGCGCCGGTCTCCGCGCGCGCGGCCTCGACGCGCTCCGGGTCGCGTCCGGACACCACGACGGTCGCGCCCTCTCCCGCCAGCAGCCTGGCGGTCTCGAGGCCGATGCCCGCGGTCGAGCCGCTGACGATGCAAACGCGGTCGTTGAGCCCGAGGTCCACGGGCGCCTACGATAACGCGCGTGGGTTTCTCCTACGCCTCCATCGACGACCTCGGCGAGGGCGTCTTCCGCAAGGTCAGGCGCGCTCTGGGGATCACCGCCTTCGGCGTCAACGCCGTGATCCTGCCGGCGGGGACCGGCTGGTTCGACCACTTCCACGACGAGCAGGACGAGCTCTACTTCGTCCACCGCGGACGGGCGGGATTCGAGGTCGAGGGCGAGCGCTTCGAGCTCGAACCCGGGGGCGTGTGCCACGTCGAGTCCACCACGCCCCGACGCGTTTGGAACGCGGGCGCGGAGCAGCTCGTCCTCCTCATCGTCGGCGGGCGAGGGGGATACATCGGCCGCGACGGTCACATGGTCGATCCCGCCGACGAGGAGCGCCGTAGAGCGTTCAGTGCCGGCGACGAGTCCGTGATCCGCCGGCTGCCCGAGTGACGACCGTCTACCTCGCCCGCCACGGCCAGAGTGACTGGAACGCGGAGCTGCGCTGGCAGGGCCACGCCGATCGGCCGCTCACCGAGCTCGGCCGTCAACAGGCCGCCGAGCTGGCACGGCAGCTCGCCGAGGTCCCGCTCGACGCCGTCTACTCCTCCGACCTCCTCCGTGCCCGCGAGACTGCCGAGGCCGTCGCCTCGCCTCACGGGCTCGTCGTGCAAGCCCTCCCGGAGCTTCGCGAGATCGACGTCGGCTCCTGGTCGGGACTCACGCGCGCAGAAGCCGAAGAGCGCTTTCCGGAGGCCTTTCGCCGCTGGACGGGCGGAAGCCACGGCTGGGAGGACGGAGAGACCTACGAGGACATGGCGACGCGCGTGGTCGCGGCCGTCCTCGAAATCGCCGCCGAGCACCCGGGCGGCACCGTCCTCGTGGTCTCCCACGGCGGCCCGATCCGCATGCTCCACGCCTCGTCGCTCGGCATGGGCCTCGTCGCGCACCGGCGTCTCCGCCCGCCCGAGCCCAACGCCCGACTGTCCCGCGTGGCCGTCGTGGACGGAGAGATCCGAAAGCTAGACTGAGAGACGTGGACGACTACACGAACAAGTACAAGGGCGAGCAGGTCGACGTGGAGCTCTTCGGCGGCGAGTACCAGGACGGCACGCTCACCGCCTACTGCGCGGTCGAGGGCGTCCCCCACATCGAGCTGAACGGACACATCCTCATCCCTCTCCAGAACATCGCCTCGCTCCACTGCTCGAGCCGCTGCGACGCTCCCGAGCCCGACTGGCCTCCGCGCGGCCTGGCCGAGAGCGAGGGCGAGCCCTAGGCCCCGGCCCCGGCGGTGCGCGCCTCAGTCCTCGCGGCGAAGAACGTCGCCAAGGCCTTCCTCCTCTACGGCGGCATCGCGGGCGGATTCTTCGCGCTCGGCTGGGCGATCGGCGGCGTCCGCCTCGGCAGCGTGTTCCTCGTCGCCGGCCTGCTGACGGTGGCCACGATCTACTGGTTCGGGCCGCGGGCCATCCTCGCGTCGCTGGGGGCCCGCGAGCTCCCGCTCGCGGAGGCGCCCGCGCTCCACTCGACGGCTGAGCGACTGGCGCTCGCAGCCCGCGTGGAGCGGCCGAAGCTCTACCTGATCCCGCACGGCCACCCGCGCGCGCTCTCCGTCGGGCGGGGCGCAGGAGCCTCCGGAATCGCCCTCACGGAAGGTCTCGTCGCGCTTCTCACCCCTGCGGAGCTCGAAGGCGTGCTCGCTCACGAGCTCGCTCACGCCCGGCATCGTGACGTCCTCGTGCAGACGCCGGCCGTCCTCATCGCAGGCTGGCTCGTCGAGGTGAGCCGGATCGGAGGTTTCCTCGAGCGCGCGCTCCTCTTCGTCCTCGGGCCGGTCGCCGCAAGCGTCGTCCAGGTCCTGCTCTCGTCGAAACGCGAGCTCGACGCCGACTTTCGGGCGGCCGAGATCTGCGCCTCTCCACATCCGCTCGCCGACGCGCTCGTCCGCATCGAGCAGGCCGAGGAGCTCGTGCGCTTCGAGGGGAGCCCCGTGACGGAGCCCCTCTACATCGTCAACCCGTTCGAGGCCGGCGGGCCTGGCGGCGATGTTCTCCACCCATCCGCCGGTCGGCGAGCGGGTGGCACGGCTGCGAGCGCTCGACCCGGACTGGCGCGAGAAGCTGCGCGCCGCGTAGCCAGCCCCGAAGACGACGAAGGGCCGCCTCTCGGCGGCCCTTCTCAGAAAAAACCGGCGGCGACCTACTCTCCCGGGAGGTTGCCCTCCGAGTACCATCGGCGCTGGCGGGCTTAACTTCTCTGTTCGGAATGGGAAGAGGTGTCTCCCCGCCGCTATGACCACCGGAAACTGTGAGTTGTCGGCGGCGGGCACTTCCCCGCACACCCTCAAAACTCCATAGCGACACACGGTGTTCAAATCAAGACCTCGGGTAATTAGTACGGGTCCGCTGAACACATTGCTGTGCTTGCACGTCCCGCCTATCAACGTGGTGATCTCCCACGACCCTTACTCCCTCGAGGGGATGGGAGGCCTCATCTCGAGGTGGGCTTCCCGCTTAGATGCTTTCAGCGGTTATCCCATCCAGACGTGGCTAACCAGCAGCGCCGTTGGCACGACGACTGATACACCAGAGGTCTGTTCGTCCCGGTCCTCTCGTACTGGGGACGACTCCTCTCAAGCCTCCAACGCCCATGGTGGATAGGGACCGAACTGTCTCACGACGTTCTGAACCCAGCTCGCGTACCGCTTTAATGGGCGAACAGCCCAACCCTTGGGACCTGCTACGGCCCCAGGATGCGACGAGCCGACATCGAGGTGCCAAACCCTCCCGTCGATGTGGACTCTTGGGGAGGATGAGCCTGTTATCCCCGGAGTACCTTTTATCCGTTGAGCGACGGCAATTCCACTCTCCACCGCCGGATCACTAAGGCCTGCTTTCGCACCTGCTCGACTTGTCAGTCTCGCAGTCAAGCTCCCTTCTGCCTTTACACTCTACGCACGATTTCCAACCGTGCTGAGGGAACCTTTGCGCGCCTCCGTTACATTTTAGGAGGCGACCGCCCCAGTCAAACTGCCCACCTGACGCTGTTCCCGACCCGGATAACGGAATCGGGTTAGAAGCCCGGAACGCGAAGGGTGGTATCCCAAGGTTGCCTCCACGAGGGCTAGCGCCCCCGCTTCCAAGGCTCCCACCTATCCTGGACAACGCATCCCAGACTCCAACATCAAGCTGCAGTAAAGGTTCACGGGGTCTTTCCGTCCAACCACGGGTACTCGGTATCTTCACCGAGACTACAGTTTCACCGGATCCCTCGTTGAGACAGCGCCCAAGTCGTTACGCCATTCGTGCAGGTCGGAACTTCGCGTGATTCCTCCGTTTCCGGAGGCGCAGACTATCCCTTCACCCTGGCGCAGACTCGCGAGTATCACTTCGGCGTCGTATCGCCTCCTCCCGCTCGGGTTCATCCCGCGCGCGAGCTCGACGATCTCTCGCAGGCCGGCTCGACATCGATGTGCACCCGTCGCCATGAGACGACAGACGCACGCAAAGCGTTCGAAGTCGAGCTGCTTTCCGGAAAGAAGCGGGTAGGACTCGAAATGGGGGATCACGCGCTCGAGGATGTCCTCGAGTCTCCGTGTCTCCCACTTCACCGTCCTGTCGCTTCTGTCCGGTCGGATGCTTCCGCACCCGAAATAGGCCTGCAACACGTGAAGTACCTCGGCTCGATCTCCGTTCTGGCTGACTGAGAAGCCTGGCCGCACCTCCCACCCCACGACGAGCTTGGCTCGCGGAGAGATGGAAACGGTGAAGCACCCTTCTCCGTCGACGTACCCGGAGATGAAGGCCGAGAGGAACTCGCGACTGTACCTGGGGCCGGCGTCTGATCGCACGTATGGATTGTCGCTCGCAGTGCGGACGACGAACGTGCGATCTCACGTCCACATAGGACGATCAGTCGTTACGGGGTCAAGCACAGACTGTCAAGGCTCTGTGCCGACTTCCCACGGGATTACCCTTTCGCTGCTACGACGTCCTTGAGCGTCGCGTACGAGGAGGGCTTCCCCGTTATTAGCCGGTTTGATGGTCGAGATCGCTCTCGACCCGGGCAATTCAATTACCCGACAAGGAATTTCGCTACCTTAGGACCGTTCATTGTTGTTACTCCTTCGAGGTCTTTCCTCCAAGGGGCCGGCTCATTTCTGGCCGGCTCTCACGGTCGCCCGTGAGATCGGACTATCTCATCCCTCCATGCTCGCTGAAGGGGTCGGCGTATAGTCTCTGAGGATTCTCTCTGCCGTGTAGCGTCTCTTTCCACCGCCGTTCATCTGTTCTCTGAGCTCGAGAACGGCGACGTAGTCGGTATCGCTCAGGACGCCGCCGGCCAGGAGCGCGACCGCGCTCCTGAACAGGGCATAGTCCTTTGCCTTCGTCCCGACGAGCGGGAACCGATCGAAGAACGGCACGATCCGGCTGGTGATGTCCGAGAGGCGGTTGACCTCCCAGTACCAGCCGCCGTTGCCGGCTCGACGAATCGATCCGCAGCCGAGCGTGTCCTGGAAGAGCTCCAGTGGAGCCCGATCCATCTGCGACACGTTGAAGGCAGCCGAGACCTTCCACTTCCGCTGGTAGTCGCCGCGCCGGCGACAGACGAGCATGAAGCTGGCCTCACCTAGAGCGAAACCCGACAGGAAGCTCCCGAGCTCACTCGGGATCGCTTCGACAGCGAGCCTTTCCTGCTGATTGTCCGCACCCGACACGTTGTCACTATCGTAAACGTCTGGTCGGACGTCACGATGAGTAGCGCGGGATACTCGGAGATTCCAGCATATAGCCGACTTTTACAACTACCTTGGTCGATAGTTACGGCCGCCGTTTACCGGGGCTTGGCTTTGAGGCTTCGCCCGAAGGCTAACCTCTCCGCGTGACCTTCCGGCACCGGGCAGGCGTCAGCCCCTATACGTCGTCTTTCGACTTCGCAGAGACCTGTGTTTTTGGTAAACAGTCGCTTGGGCCGTTTCACTGCGGCCCCCTCGGGCTCGGAACCGCGAAGGTTCCTCACCCTACCGGGGCGCCCCTTCTCCCGAAGTTACGGGGCCATTTTGCCGAGTTCCTTAACGAGGGTTCTTCCGATCGCCTGAGTATTCTCTACTTGCCCACCTGTGTCGGTTTAGGTACGGGCACGCCCCACCTTCCTAGGGGATTTTCTCGGAGGCATGGTTTAAGGAACTTCGCCCGGTTAAGGGCTCGGCATCCCGTCTCAGCCTTGATGGCCGGCGGATTTACCTACCGGCCGGCCTACGCGGTTACCCCAGGACGACCAGCGCCTGGGTTTCCCTAACCTACCCCGTCCCCCCCTCGGTCGAGCGGTGGGTACGTGGTACCGGAATATCAACCGGTTGTCCATCGCCTACGCCTTTCGGCCTCGGCTTAGGTCCCGACTAACCCTGAGCAGATTAGCTTTACTCAGGAACCCTTGGGCATTCGGCGGAGGGGTTTCTCGCCCCTCTTTCGTTACTCGTGCCAGCATTCTCACTTCCCACGTCTCCACGGCTGGCTCGCGCCGCCGCTTCGCAGACGTGGGAACGCTCCCCTACCACTCCGAGCGTGAGCTCGAAGTCCGTGGCTTCGGTTCCTAGCTTGAGCCCCGTTACATTGTCCGCGCCCGAACACTTGACCAGTGAGCTGTTACGCACTCTTTAAAGGAATGGCTGCTTCTAAGCCAACCTCCTGGTTGTCTCGGCACTCAGACATCGTTTCCCACTTAGCTAGAAATTAGGGACCTTAGCCGACGGTCTGGGCTGTTTCCCTTTCGAGCACGAAGCTTATCCCCCGCACTCTGACTGCCACGCTCTGGAACGTCGGTATTCGGAGTTTGCCTGAGTTCGGTAAGCTGGTAGGCCCCCTAGCCCAAGCAGTGCTCTACAGCCGACGCTGAACGCGTGACGCTATACCTAAATATATTTCGGGGAGAACCAGATATCTCTGAGTTTGATTAGCCTTTCACTCCGACCCACAGGTCATCCGCTCAGTTTTTACCCTAAGTCGGTTCGGTCCTCCACGGAGTCTTACCTCCGCTTCAACCTGCCCATGGGTAGATCACTCAGTTTCGGGTCTGCATCCGACGACTAAATCGCCCTATTCGGACTCGCTTTCGCTACGGCTCCGTTTCCTTAACCTTGCCGTCGAACAGCAACTCGCTGGCTCATTATGCAAAAGGCACGCCGTCACAGGACAAAGCCTGCTCCGACCGCTTGTAAGCACACGGTTTCAGGTACTATTTCACTCCCCTTCCGGGGTGCTTTTCACCTTTCCCTCACGGTACTAGTTCACTATCGGTCGCCAGGGAGTACTTAGCCTTACGGGGTGGTCCCCGCAGGTTCCGACCGGGTTTCCCGTGCCCGGCCGTACTCAGGAGCTCGTCCAGGAAGGCCAATCGCTTTCGCCTACAGGGCTGTTACCTCCTATGGCGCGGGTTTCCACCCGCTTCGGCTAACGACTGACTTTGTAACTTCCCGACCCGCCGGCAGACGGATCCAGACGAGCCCTACAACCCCCACGTGACAACGGCTGCCGCCTATCACGTCACGCGGGTTTGGGCTCTTCCCCTTTCGCTCGCCACTACTCAGGGAGTCGAGGTTTCTTTCCTTTCCTCCGGTTACTAAGATGTTTCAGTTCACCGGCTTGCCATCTTCTGCCCTATGGATTCAGGCAGAGACACGTACGCATTACCGTACGTAGGTTTCCCCATTCGGACATCCCGGGGTCAATGGATGGTCAGCTCCTCACCCGGGCTTTTCGCAGCCGCCCACGTCCTTCATCGGCTCCTGGCGCCAAGGCATCCACCGTGTGCTCTTGTTCTCTTGATCATGAAGAACACCGTGTTTGCCGCTATGGAGTTTTCAAGGTGCGCGCGGGCGTGATCCCGCCTCGAGACGCCGGCCGGGGCCGGTCTCTCAAAACTCAACAGCGTAGAACGTCGAGGTCGACGTATGTTCTAGGCGAGCCCGAGCACCGGACGAATCGGCTCGAGAGCCGAGACATCAACGGGTCGGGCGCCCGCGGGAGTTGGAGCTCCCGCATCCCTAGAAAGGAGGTGATCCAGCCGCAGCTTCCGCTACGGCTACCTTGTTACGACTTCACCCCAATCACCAACCCCACCTTCGACGGCTCCGTCCCTTGCGGGTTAGGACACCGGCTTCGGGTGTTGCCGGCTTTCGTGGTGTGACGGGCGGTGTGTACAAGGCCCGAGAACGTATTCACCGCGGCGTTGCTGATCCGCGATTACTAGCAACTCCGCCTTCATGGAGGCGAGTTTCAGCCTCCAATCCGAACCGGGACCGGCTTTTTGGGATTCGCTCCCCCTCACGGGTTTGCAGCCCTTTGTACCGGCCAATGTAGCACGTGTGTAGCCCAGGACATAAGGGGCATGATGACTTGACGTCATCCCCACCTTCCTCCGGTTTGTCACCGGCAGTCTCCCTAGAGTCCCCGGCATTATCCGCTGGCAACTAAGGACAGGGGTTGCGCTCGTTGCGGGACTTAACCCAACATCTCACGACACGAGCTGACGACAGCCATGCACCACCTGTGCACGAGCCCCGAAGGGCTGCCGTATTTCTACGACATTCCCGTGCATGTCAAGCCCTGGTAAGGTTCTTCGCGTTGCGTCGAATTAAACCACATGCTCCGCTGCTTGTGCGGGCCCCCGTCAATTCCTTTGAGTTTTAGCCTTGCGGCCGTACTCCCCAGGCGGGGTGCTTAATGCGTTAGCTGCGGCACGGGCGGAGTCGACACCGCCCACACCTAGCACCCATCGTTTACGGCGTGGACTACCAGGGTATCTAATCCTGTTCGCTCCCCACGCTTTCGCGCCTCAGCGTCAGTACCGTCCCAGAGAGCTGCTTTCGCCATCGGTGTTCTTCCTGATATCTGCGCATTTCACCGCTACACCAGGAATTCCACTCTCCTCTTCCGGACTCTAGCCGAGTAGTTTCCAACGACCGCTGGAGGTTAAGCCTCCAGATTTCACGTCGGACTTACTCGGCCGCCTACGCGCTCTTTACGCCCAATAAATCCGGACAACGCTAGCCCCCTACGTATTACCGCGGCTGCTGGCACGTAGTTAGCCGGGGCTTCTTCTGGAGGTACCGTCACCCTCTAGGCTATTAACCCGAGTGGCTTCGTCCCTCCTGAAAGCGGTTTACAACCCGAAGGCCTTCTTCCCGCACGCGGCGTCGCTGCGTCAGGCTTTCGCCCATTGCGCAAGATTCCCCACTGCTGCCTCCCGTAGGAGTCTGGGCCGTGTCTCAGTCCCAGTGTGGCTGATCGTCCTCTCAGACCAGCTACCGATCGGAGCCTTGGTGAGCCATTACCCCACCAACAAGCTAATCGGCCGCGGGCCCATCCTCAGCCGGAAGCCGAAGCCACCTTTTCTCACGCCCCCGAAGAGGCGTGAGGCTGTCCGGTATTAATCCGGGTTTCCCCGGGCTATCCCGGTGCCGAGGGCAGGTCACCCACGTGTTACTCACCCGTTCGCCGCTGTCCCCAGGGCCGAAGCCCTGGTTCTCGCTCGACTTGCATGTGTTAGGCGCGCCGCCAGCGTTCGTCCTGAGCCAGGATCAAACTCTCCGTGAAGACCTTTCGCAAATCAGGCCGAAGCCTGGTTGCTAACGGTTTCAGTTGAGCTTGAGCTCAAAGTCCCCTCGAGAGAGGAGACGGGTTCATGACCTCCCGCGCCGAAGCGCGCGAGGTTCTCGACGTTCACGCTGTTGAGTTTTCAAAGACCGGGCGCCCAGGAGACTGTGGCCACGAAAAAGGCCTCCACTCACGCGGGAGGCCCTAGAAGCAAAAGCGATACTTGTCGTATCAGGCTTCGCGGAAGGGCTCTCCGTTGTCTCGTGGGTTGACCGTTTGCGTGCAGCCGTACAGGCGGCCGAGCAATGATAGCAGGTGTCAAGCCGCTCCGGAGAGAGCCGGTCAGGCGGCTCGAAGCCTCACGAACTGGCGCTTTCCGACCTGGAGGAGCACGCCGGCGAGCGCGGCTCGATCGATGTCGAGGTCGGACGTCGGCGAGCCGTCCAGCTTGACACCGCCCTGCGCGATGAGCCGCCTCGCTTCGCTCGTCGAGATTCCGAAAACCTGCGCGATCACTGCGGGCAGGTGAACCGGGTCGCCGGGCGGAAGCTCGGCCTCCGCGACCTCCTCCGGCGCCTGCCCCTCGCGTACCACGCGTGTGAAGTGTGCCTCCGCGCTTCGGGCCGCCTCGTCCCCGTGCGATCTCCGGACCACGAGGCGGGCGAGCTCGAGCTTCGCCTCGAGGGGGTCCAGGGCTCCCGGGTCGACGTCCGACTCCATGACGAGCCGGTAGTACTCGGGGAGGAGCTCGTCGGAGATCCGCATCGTCTTCCCGAACTGCTCCTCCGGCGCATCGGTGAGGGCGATGTAGTTCCCGAGCGAGGCGCTCATCTTTCGGCCGTCGAGGCCGAGCAGGAGCGGCGTCGTCAGCGCTACCTGCGGCTCCAGCCCGTAGGCCTGCATCACCTCGCGCCCCGCGAGCAGGTTGTAGAGCTGGTCCGTGCCGCCGAGCTCGACGTCGGCCTCGATCGCAACCGAGTCGTAGGCCTGCATGAACGGGTACAGGAGCTCCGAGACCGAGATGGGGGTCTGGGCGGCGAAGCGCTTGGCGAAGTCATCGCGCTCGAGCAGGCGGGCGACGGTGATCGTCCGCGTCAGCCGGACGACCTCCGCGAAGTCGAGCTGCGAGAGCCACTCGCCGTTCATCCGAACCTCGAGCCGCTCCGGAGAGGTGTCGACGATCTGGGCGGCCTGGGCGAGGTAGGTCTGGGCGTTCGCGTCGATCTCCTCGTCGGAGAGGACGGGCCGCTCGCTCGATCGCCCCGACGGGTCGCCGATACGCGTCGTGTAGTCGCCGATGATCAGGACGCCGACGTGGCCTGCCCGCTGGAACGCCGCCATGCGCTGGAGCGGAATCGCGTGGCCGACGTGCACGTGCGGCGCGGTGACGTCGATGCCGAGTTTCACGCGCAGCGGGCGCCCGCGCGCGAGCTTGCGCTCGAGCTCCCCCTCGGGAAGCACGTCGACTGCGTTTCGGGTGAGCTCAGAGAGGTCGGGGGCGGCCATGGCCGCCCCCGATCATAGGCGGCTGATCAGGCGTCTAGAAGGGATACGGAGCGAGGCTCCAGGCCGCAGCCGCATACCAGGCGCCGAACACAAGACTGGCAACGCCCAGCCCGGGCGCGATCCCGCCGAAGGCGGCGCCGACGGGCCGGGAGACGAGCGTTCGACCGAAGCCGCCGGACAGCAGCGTCATCGAGACGGCGGTGAAGACCGCCAGCAGGGCCAGCGAGGCGATCGAGAGCGGCGTCGACTCGACGGACGCCACCAGCAGGATGCCGACGCCCGCGCTTCCGCCCATACCGTGGACGAGGCCGATGCCGAAGGCGCCGAGCCGGCTGCGGGCGTGCCTGTGGCCATGGCTCGCGTGCGCGTGAGAGTGCTCGCCGTCCGCATGCTCGTGCGCGTGTGTGTGGAACTCGCCCCGCCGCCAGCGGACGAGCAGTCTCACCGCGAGGTACGCGATGACGATCGCGATCGCGGTCTCGGCTCCCTGCTGCACGCGCTCCGGCAGGTAGCTGTCGAGCAGGAGGATGGGCAGCCCGAACACGAAGAGCGTCGTCGCGTGCCCGAGCCCCCACGCGAGCCCGAGCTCGCCCGCGCGCCGGGCCGCACGGTCGCGGCCGCCGGCGACGAGCGTCGAGACGGCTGCGAGGTGGTCGGGGTCGGTGGCGTGGCGCAGGCCGAGGAGGACCGCCACCGCGAGAACGATCCAGATGGAGCCGCCGTCGGAGAGCGAGGCGACCCAGTCGTCGAGTCCGAACATCAGAGAACCTCCGGGAGGGCGTTGACGGTGATGCCGACGCCGAGCGCGAGGATCACGAGGGCGCTGACGGCGGGGAGGGCGCGGACGAACCGGCCGTTGAGTGACAGGCGTCCGAACGCCCTTCGGGCCAGCACGGCGACGAGCCCGACTGCCGTGACCGTGGCCGCGAGGCCGACGCTGAAAGCGAGGATCAGCACGAGCCCCAGGCCGACGCGGTGAAGCGCGATAGCGCTCAGCAACACGACGAGAGCGGACGGGCAGGGAAGGATGCCGGCGGCGACGCCGACGCCCAGGAGCCCGCCGCGACCGTAGCCATGGTCATGGTCGTGGGGGCGGTCGTGATCGTGGTGGTGGTGGTGGTCGCCCTGCTCGTGCGCGTGGGCGCGCCCGCGGCGAACGCGACCGGTGAGAACGGATGCGCCGACGGCGACGACGAGCAGGCCCGAGGCGAGCGTGAGCCACGGGTAGAGGGTCTCGGGGACGACGAAGCGGGAGAGGAGGAGCGTCACGAGCCCGAGCGCGAAGACGCCGACTGTGTGCGTCGCCGTCACGATCAGCCCCAGCGCAACCGCGTGGCGCGGCTTCCCGCGCGAGCCGACGAGATAGCCGGCGACGATCGCCTTGCCGTGTCCCGGGGTGAGGGCGTGCGCCGCTCCCCAGAAGGCGGCGGCGAGGAGGGACAGGAGGATGACGCCGGCGCTCAGGTCGTCCCGCGCGATCAGAGACTCGAACCCCCCGGTGGCCCGAGCCTCGGCAGCAGGCCCGCCGAGGCGCGGGGCCGCCCCGGCCGCTGCCCCCGGCTCGTAGACCACCCGGGCCGAGCTCACGTCGGGCGGCGACTGCAAGAGGTCGTCGGGATATGAGCGGAGCTCGTCGCTCACGCTCTCGCTCGGCGCCGTCGAGGAGACGATCCGCGCGCCCCGGTCGGCGCGCACGACTACCTCTTTCCAGCCGATCCGGCCGGAGAAGTTCGTGTCCCGGAACACCAGGGTCCGGCCGGAACTGTCACGGGGAGCCGCAAAGACTCCGTCGAAGCGAAGTGTCGCCAGCCCGCCCGCGCCCGGCCGCTCCTCGACCTTGTATTCCAGCGGGGCGAGAGCGACCCGCCGGCCGTCCACCTGGAGCTCGAGCCTCTGGCCGACGCGCTGGGCGAAGCCGGGGGCCCGAACCTCGTCACCCTCCTGGAAGGTGGGGATCTCGGCCAGGTCGAGCGCGTAGCGGACGTAAATGCTGTCTCCGGTGAGCTCGATGACGCTATGACGGTTAACGGTGAAGTTTCCGAGCGGGTGCGCCGAGGCTGCTCCCGCGCCGACCAGGGCGGCGAACGCCAAGAAGGCGGCGATCAGGCGCTTCATCGGAGCGCCTCCCGGGCGACGGGCGCCCAGCGCAGCGAGAAGTACGGGTTGACGGACAGGGCGCGTGCGAAGAACGTGCGGGCCTCCGCGGGCCGGCCGAGGCAGCGCTCGATCATCCCGCGGTGGAAGAGCTTCAGAGCGTCCCGGGTTCCCAGGCGGAGCGCGCGGACGGAGTACGCTCGGGCCTCCGCGCAGCGCCCGTTCCGATACAGGGCCCAGGCCAGTACGTCCTCGGCCTGGATGCTTCGTTGCTCGGCATACGCTTCGCGCGCGCGCGCGAGAGCGTCCTCGAGATTCCGGTGTCTGTCGAGGTCGACGAGTGCCGTCTCCAGCTCGGTGCGGGCTCCGTTCGCCTCGAAGAGCCGCTGCATGACGTCGACCAGCTCGTAGGCCTCGTCGGCTTCCTTGGTCCGTCCGGCCGCGTCGAGCGTCTCTCCCAGGGCGGCGGCGTACTCGGGCAGGGGAACTCTCTCGAGCGCGCGGCGGTAGAGCGCTACGGCCTCGTCGGTCCGCCCTCTGGCCGCCTCGACACGGGCCAGCGCGGCCTCCGCCCGGTGGTAAGCCGGGAAGCGGGCGAGCGCCTCGCGATACGCGCGCTGGGCGAGACGCAGTCGCCCGCTGTTGTAGTGGAGGTTGCCGAGCTCGACGAGCGTCCAGGCAGCCGGCTCGGAGGTGCCCTGGGCCGCGGCGGTCGCCCGCTTCATGGCGGAGATCGCCGCCCTCGTTCGACCGAGGAGCTCACGTGCGTACGAGATCCGGGCATAGGCGACCGCGTTCGGCTTCAGGGCGGCCATGCGGTCGAATGCCGCGAACGCCGCTCGGTAGCGCCCCGTCTCGACATTCGCATCGCCGAGGAGTCCGAGCGCCTCCGCGCTATAGGGGTTCAGCGCGAGGGCTCTCCGGGCAAGGCGCCGCGCGTCCTCGAAACGATGCTGGGAGGCCGCGAGCGCCGCGAGCCCCGTGACGGCAAGGTCGTTGGACGGGGCGAGGTCGAGGGCGCGGCCGAGCGCTTCGTTCGAGCGGGGGTAGAAGCTCGGGTCGCCGGTCTCGCGCGCCCGCTGCTGATAGGCCAGGCCGAGGAGGCTCAGACCCTCGGCGTCCTGCGGGCTCGAGGCGACGCGCTGCTCGAGCTGGGCCACGTACGCGGCGGTGTCGCCGGCAGAGAATCCTTCGAGAAGCGGGCCCGCGGCGGCTCCTGCCGTGGGCCGGGCCGCCGACCCGGCAGGCGGGTCGTCGCCGAAGACGCCGCCCAGGAGCCCGGCGGTCGCCAGGAGAGCGCCGCGCCCGTTGCGAGGAGAGCTCGTCGTTTCATCTTCACTCCTGTCTCGGTGCGAGAGGTGAAGGGGCCCGCCGCCGTGCAGGCGGGCCCCTTCCGGTCGTCCCTCGCCTACGGGCCGCCCATCGCGGAGTGATGGACGTGCTCGTAGCCCTGGTGGGGCTGTGGCACGTAGGGGAACGCGACGTTGAACACACGGTCGTTCGCGTCCACGCCGTCGCCGAGCTGGTTGTTCGGCGAGCGGTTGGCGTTGCCGGCGCACTGTCCGAGGCCCTCGATGAGGGGCGCAACGGCAGGCCCGTACCCGCACGTGAGCGCGCGGAGCTCGATGTCAGTGACGTCGTCCTCGAGCCGCCGCCCGTTGGGGAACCCGGCGAAGTCACCGGAGAGCACGCCGAGGCGGTTTCCGCGGCCGACCGGCGCCGATGGCTTGATGCCGGTGTTCAGCCGTAGGAGGTCTGCCTGGGTGTTGCCGGTGAAGTTGAGGCCGGGGACACCTGTCAGCAGGATCGCAGCGATGTCACCCCGGTTGGTCTCCGGCGCATTGTCCAGCACCGGGTAGAGCAGGTTCGCGAGCCGAGTCACTTCGGGCGCGAGGTAGCGGTTGGCGAAGTCGCTGTCGTCGCTCGGGTCGGACGCGTTCCAGCGGTCCTTCTTGCCGATCGGGATGACGACTTCGTTGATGAGCGGGTTCGCCAGGCGCGAGACCTGCTGCCACCTGCCGAACTGCTGCTGCTTGCCCAAGTTGTCGAGCACCTGGACGCGCTGGCGGCTTGCGCTGGCATAGACGCCGATGACCGCCTTGGGGTTGTCCGAGGCGTATGTCTTGCCGCCACGCGTGAGGTCCTCGATGGGAACCTGGAGCACGATCGCGTGCGTGTTGAAGCCACCGACGCCGTCGACGCCGTTCGCTGCCGGCAGCGGAAGCGCGTGCGCCGGGTTGAACGGCCGAAGGCCGGCCAGGTCGAAGACCGAGCCGAGATCGACGTAGAACGGGTCGTCGCTCTGACCGGCGAAGACCTTGATCCCGCCGTTCAGCCGATTCACCGCGGCCGCCATCAGGGAGCCGTAGTTGGGGGTCGAGCGCGGGCCGATGTTGACCGGAGGCGTCGGCAGGTTCGTGCCGATCACCTTCGACTCGCCGTTCACCACACGCGTCACGCTGTAGGACTGCGGCCGGTTCCAGTCGGGATCCGAAAGCGTGTCGATCGGGCCGGTGTTGTAGAGGAACGTCCCCGGATTCCGCGTCTTCGTGTCGAAGCGGAACTGATAGGTCACGTCCTCCTTCCCGTCGCCCGTGTTGTCCACCTTGAGCTCGTAGAGCACGTCTTCGCCGAACTCGTTGAAGTTCGGGCCGCCGGCGGGCTCTTCGAGGGGGATGTAGTTGGCGACGATCGTCACCGTGTCGGGCCGGTCCGGGCTCACGAACGCGTAGACGTCCGTGTTGTCCGCGGCCGGGTCCAGGCTGATCCGGGGGGCCTCGCGGTGACTCGAGGCCGTGCTGTCGTCGGGGCCCGTGCCGCGGACGGCCGCGACTGCGATCGCCGCGAGGGCAAGCACCCCGACGAGCATGATCCGTTTCATTTGTCCTCTCCTCCGTGGGGGGTGGATCGCGCCGTATTCGGCCGACGCGGCGATCCGGTTCGCCCCGGCTCCGATCCGATCTCGTGGCCCGCGCGAATAGGAGACATGACCGTCGTGGTAGCTTTCGCCGCGTGGGGGGCCTCGCGCGAAGTCATGCCTAGAGGACTCGCCCACCTGTCCGACGAGGCGCTCGTGGCCCTCGTCGCGCGCGCCGACGAGGACGCGCTCGCGGAGCTCTACGACCGCTTTGGCCGCGTCGCGTACGGCCTCGCCTTGCGGATCGTCCGTGACCCCGCCCTCGCCGAGGACGCCGTCCAGGAGGGGTTTCTCGCCGTCTGGCGCTCGGCGGCCCGCTTCGTGGCAGAGCGCGCGAAGGCAAGCACCTGGATCCTGACCCTGGTCCACAGGCGCGCCGTCGACCTCGTTCGCCGCGAGCATCCCCGCCGCGCCGAGCCACTCGACGTCGCGCCGCAGCGCCGCGGGTGACGACACCGAGGACGAGGCGTGGCTCCGGCTTCGGCGCGCGCGCGTGCAGGAGGCGCTCCAGCGACTCCCCGACAAGCAGCGGGAGGCGCTCGAGCTCGCGTACTACGGGGGGTACACGCAGTCCGAGCTCGCCGACCGGCTCGGCGAGCCGATAGGCACCATCAAGAGCAGGATGTTCACCGGCCTGGCGAGTCTGCGCGACCTGCTCGGGGACACCGACTTCGAGGAAGAGCAATGGAAACGGACATCCACGAGCTGAGCGCCGCCTACGCGCTCGACGCGCTCGACGCGGACGAGCTTGCCGCCTTCGAGGCGCACCTGGCGCGCTGCGCGGAGTGCCAGGAAGCGGTTGCGGCCTTCCGGGACGTCGCCGCCGAGCTCGCCCACGACGTCGAGACGCCCGCCCCGCCGGCGGCGCTGCGCGGACGGATTCTGGTCGAGGCCCGCAAGGAGCGCTCGAACGTCGTGCCGTTCCCGCGCAGGCGCTGGGCCTTTCCGGTCGCAGCCGCGGCAGCCGTGGCGGCCGGGATCGCGGCCGTCGGCCTTGCCTTCTGGGCGGCCGATCTCTCGCAGCAGCTCGACGACGAGCGCGCCGAGTCCGAGACCTCTGCGGCGGCGCTCACCGCGCTCTCGCAGGCGGACAACCTGATTGCCCTCGAGGGGGCGAACGGAGTCCTCGCCGTCGACAACGACTCGGGGAAGGCCTGGCTCGTCCTCCAGGGCCTCGACGAGGCTCCGGCCGAGAAGACCTACGAGGCCTGGGTGATCGAGGGCGAGACGCCCGTCGCGGCTGGGCTGTTCCCCGGCGGAGGCGACAGCACGGTCGTGGAGCTCACCGCCCCGGTCTCGGAAGGCGCGATCGTGGCGGTCACGGTCGAGGCGGCCGGCGGCGTCGATCAGCCGACCCAGCAGCCGATCATCACCGGCGAAGTAACCGCCTGAGGCCGCGGGCACCGCGTTAGACTTCCCGGCTTCGTGCTGCTCGGAAGACGTACCCGCGGCGAGCCCAAGCGCCGCCGGATCCGCAAGCTCAGGCTTCTCGTTCTCCTCACCGCCGTCGCCTTCGTGATGGCGGTGGCGTTCGTCTTCGGCCTCGTGAGCTCCGTGGCGAGCGAGCTCCCGCAACTCGAGCCGGGCAAGGAGCGGCGCACCGAGCGCCTCGGCTACATCTACGCGTCCGACGGCAAGACGGTGCTCGCGGTGCTCCGCGGCTCCGAGTCGAGGATCGTCGTCAGGTCCGAGGAGATCGCGCCGGTCATGAAGCAGGCGATCGTGGCCGTCGAGGACCGGCGCTTCTGGGAGCACCGGGGCGTCGACATCCGCGGCATGGCGCGAGCCGTCCTGGCGGATCTCCGCTCGCAGGAGGTCGTCCAGGGAGGCTCCACGATTACCCAGCAGTTCATCAAGAACCAGTACACCCAGCAGGAGCGGACGGTCAGCCGCAAGCTCAAGGAGGCGGCGCTGGCGTGGCAGCTCGAGCAGCGCTGGTCGAAGGACCGCATCCTCACGGCGTATCTGAACACCATCTACTTCGGCCACAGCGCGTACGGGATCGAGATGGCTGCTCGCGTGTACTTCGACAAGCACGCCGCCGAGCTCACACTCCCCGAGGCTGCTCTGCTGGCTGGGCTCCCGGCCAGTCCGGGAGCCTACGACCCCGCTTCGAACCGGAAAGCCGCCCGGGCGCGGCGCACGACCGTGCTCCGGCTCATGCTCGAGGAAGGGCTCATCACGGCGACGGACTATCGAGAGGCCGACGAGTCCCCTTTGCCCCGCCCGAAGCAGATCGGGCTCCCCGGCTCGCGCAATCGCCAGCAGCACTTCGCCGAGTACGTCAAGCAGCAGCTCATCCCCCACTACGGCTCCGGAGAGGTCTTCGGCGGAGGCCTGAAGATCTACACGTCCATCGACCTGGAGCTGCAGCGGCTCGCCCGGGAGGCCATCGACCAGTGGCTCCCCGATCCGCGCGGGCCGACCGCCTCGCTCGTGGCCATCGACCCCCGGGACGGGCGGGTGCTCGCCATGGTCGGCGGCAAGAGCTTCAAGAAGAGCCAGTTCAACCTCGCGGTCCAGGGCCAGAGACAAGCGGGATCGGCTTTCAAGCCGTTCGTCCTCGCCACGGCCCTCGAGCAGGGGATCGCTCCGCAGACGGTGTTCGTCTCCGAGCCGACCGTGATCGACCTCGGTGACAAGCTCTGGTCGGTCGGCAACTACGAGGGCTCGTACCTCGGTGCGATCGACCTCCGGCAGGCCACGATCCACTCCGACAACGCGGTCTACGCCCAGCTGACCGCACAGGTCGGGCCCAAGAACGTCGCCGCCACGGCCCACAAGCTCGGCGTGACGCGCCCCCTCGACAGCTTCCTCGGCATCGGACTGGGCGTGGAGGCGGTGAGCCCGCTGGAGATGGCCCGCGCTTTCGCCACCTTCGCGTCAGGGGGCGAGCGGGTGGACGGCTCGGTGCTCGGCAACGTGCCGCGCGCGGTTCTGCGCGTGGAGGACGGCCGGCAGGCCGACTCCAACGATCCGGTCCGCAAGCGCGTCATCGATGCGAACGACGCGGCGATCACGAATTCCATCCTCCAGGAGGTTGTCTCCAGCGGGACGGCCAAGCGTGCGGCGATCGCCGGTCGGCCCGTGGCGGGAAAGACGGGCACGACCGAGAACCACGGCGACGCCTGGTTCGTCGGCTACACGCCGCAACTGGCCGTCGCCGTCTGGGTCGGCTATCCGAACAAGCTCGTAGCGATGGAGACCCAGTTCGAGGGAGACCCCGTCGCCGGCGGGACGTTCCCCGCCCTGATCTGGAACACGTTCGCCAAGCGCGCGCTCTCCTACCTCGAAGAACCTGCGGAGGGCTTCCCGTCTCCGGTGTACGAAGCGGTGACGTCGCGCGAAGTCGTCCTCCGGAACAACCGCTGGTTCCTGGACAACGGGAACTGTCGCGACTCGCGACAGATCGTCTATTTCGCGGGCGCGGAGCCCACCACGCCGCCCCCTGCAAGGTGAACGAGGTCGACGTCCCGAACGTCGTGGGCTCGCGCCGGTCGCAGGCGGAGGCCCATCTCCTCTCGATGCCTCTGACGCCCGAGATCGTCCGGCGGCCGGCCGAGCCCGGCGAGCAACTCGGCATCGTCACCGACCAGGTGCCGAAGCGCGGCACGCTTTCCTCCTGGAGCACCGTACGGATCGTGCTTCCGGAGGCGGAGGGCCGCGTCCCCGACGTGGTCGGGCTCACGCTCGAGCGCGCGCGCAGGAAGCTCGCCAGGCTGCACCTCGCCGGGCGGCTCCAGACCTATGCCGACGGCGGTCGCGAGGGCAGAGTCCTCGCCCAGTTCCCCCGTGCCGGCCGAGCCGCCGTGCGCAACATGACCATCCGCCTCGTCGTCGCGCGCGGTTGACCGCAGAGTACGGTGTCGGGGCAAGAGTCCGCCCGCCAGACAGGAGGTGTCATGGAAGTGTCCGCCGCAGCAGGCCCGCCCGGAAACCCCGGACCTCTCGGTCGACCGCGCGGGATCGGGTTCGGAATCCTGCTCTTCATCGTCACGCTCAGCTTCTACGGCTGGTACTGGGCGTTCAAGACCCAGGAGGAAGTCAAGGAGCACTCGGGCCAGGGGATCGGTGGAGTGCTCGGCCTCGTCATCTGGGTCCTTCTCAACCCTGTGAGCGCGTTCGTGATCCCGTCCGAGGTCGGGAAGGTGTACCAGCAGGACGGCAAAGAGCCGCCCGTCACGGGCTGGACGGGTCTCTGGCTCTTCCCGTTCGGCTTCCTGATCGTCACGGCGATCGTGTGGTTCGTGAAGGTGCAGGGATCGCTGAACCGCTACTGGGAGTCCAAGGGCGCGACCGCCTCGTGACGCGCCGCTGAGAGCGGGCGGCTGAGAAAGCGGGAGCCGGCGAGGGCGTAGCGCCAGGGCAGCTCGGCCGCTCGGGTGATCCCGATCCGCGGGCCTTGCACGACGCGGACGGCGTCGTCTGTCGGCTCGACCGCGAAGGGAGCGGCGTCGAGCGGGAGGCCGTCGTGGGCTGCTGTGACGCCGAGCGCCTGGCAGAGACGCCCGGGGCCGGCACAGAGAAGGCGCTCGTCCTCGAGACGGCGGCGGGCGCGCATGCGTTCGAGGCCCTCGGTCGGCTCGAGCGCACGCACTAGTGCGGCCTCGGGGACACCCTCACTACCGCAGACAAGGTTCAGGCACCAGTGGACGCCGTACGAGCGGTAGACATAGGCATGGCCGGCCGGGCCGAACATTGCCCGGTTGCGCGGCGTGCGCCCGCGGTAGCCGTGGCTCGCAGGGTCCTCCCGGTCGTAGGCCTCGACCTCGACGATACGGCCTCCGACGCCGTCCACGAGGAGCAGGCAGCCGACGAGCTCAGGCGCAACGTCGTGAACGCTTCGCGCGAAGAACTCCTGAGACAGCACTCAGAAGAGCTGCTCGCCCTCGGGCGGCTTCGCGCTCGCCTCGAGGAGCTTCCGGGCGCGACGCCCGAGGTCGCCGAGGTCGACGCGCCCCTTGTCCGCGTCCTCGGCGATCCGCTCGGCGAAGGCCAGCGCCTCGTCGAGGAGCCGCGTGCCGACCGCCGCGTCCTGGCCCATCTCGTGGAGGATCGTCCGCTCCGTCCTCGCGGCGACGATCGGCTCGACGATGCCGTCGACCCAGACCAACGTGCGCTTGCCCCCTCCGCGGTCGTCGCCCCGAATGGGCTCGAGCGCATAGATCTTGTCCGACCGTGCGTACTTGCCGAAGCCGAGGAAGACCATGCGGGAGGAGGCGACGTCCGCCACGAGGGGATTATTCCAGTGCGCGGCGGAGGGACTCGACGACGCGCTCCTGGTCCGCGGTCGCCAGTCGCCCGTGGAAGGGAAGCGCGAGCGAGCGGGCACTTGCATCCTCGGAGACCGGGAACGTCCCCTCGCCGTACCCGAAGCGCTCGCGGTAGTACGGCTGCAGGTGGATCGAAGGCAGGTACGGCTTGCTCGCCACCCCGTCCGACGCCAGGCGCGCGATGACACCGTTCCGATCCACGCCGGGCGCCAGCCGCACGACGTAGACGAACCACGAGCGACGGTGGTCTTCGTCGTCGGCGAGCAGCGCCTCCGCCCCGTCGACTCCCGCCAGGAGCTCCCTGTACCGCCCGGCAACCTCGGCCCGGGCCGCGAGAAGCTCGTCGAGCCGCTCGAGCTGGGCGAGCCCGAGCGCGGCAGACAGGTCGTCGAGCCGGTAGTTGAAGCCCAGGCGCGCGTGCGTGAGCCACTCGCCCGAGTCGCTCCGGCCCTGGTTCGAGAGGCTCTTCAGGAGCTCCCACTCCTCCTCCGTCGCCACCGCCACCGCTCCGCCCTCGCCGGTCGTCATCTGCTTGTTCGGGTAGAAGGCGAAGACGGTCGGAGCTCCGAAGGAGCCGACCTGGCGCCCGCGGTACTCCGCTCCCAGCGCCTGGCACGCGTCCTCGACGAGCGCCAGTCCGTGCCGCTCGGCGATCGCTCGGAGCTCCACGAGCTCGACCGGATAACCGAAAATGTCGACGGCGACGATAGCCTTCGTCTTCGGCGTGACCGCCGCTTCGACCGCGCGGGGATCCAGGTTCAACGTGGCCGGATCGATGTCCGCGAAGACAGGCGTCGCGCCCTCGTAGAGGATGCAGTTCGCGGACGCGACGAAGGAGAAGGGTGTCGTGACCACCTCGTCGCCGGGGCCCACGCCGACGAGGCGCATGCAGAGGTGAAGGCCGGCCGTTCCGCTCGAGACGGCTGCCACGCGAGGCGCCCCGACCCGCTCGGCGAGCGCCCCCTCGAACCGGTCGACCATCGGGCCGAGCGAGAGCCGCCCAGACCGAAGCGTCTCGAGCACCAGCTCCTCCTCCCGCCCGTCGATCCAGGGCGCGGAGAGAGCGATGGGCCGCGTCAAGAGCCCGGCGCCGCCGGCGTCTTCTCGGCGTACTCCAGCCACCGCGAGAAACGCTCGTCGCGGCCGCGCACGATCTCGAAGAAGGCGTCCTGGATCGCCTTCGTCAGCGGGCCCGGCGCGCCGATCTCGTGGTCGTCCACGGAGCGAACGGGCGTGACCTCGGCGGCCGTGCCGCACATGAAGACCTCGTCCGCGACGTAGAGGTCCGAGCGCAGCAGCTGCTGCTCGTGGACGGCGTAGCCGAGGGTCTGGGCGATCTCGATCACGGTGTGGCGCGTGATGCCCTGGAGGATCGACGCCGAGAGATCCGGAGTCGAGATGATCTCGTCCTTGACGACGAAGACGTTCTCGCCCGAGCCGTCGGCGACGTAGCCGTCGTCCGTGAGGAGGATCGCCTCCTCGTACCCGGCCCGCGTCGCCTCGAGGACCGCGAGCATCGAGTTGAGGTAGATGCCCGTCGCCTTGGCGACGTGCGGGATCGTGTTCGGCCCAACCCGCTTCCAGGAGGAGACCTTCGCGCGAACGCCCTTCTCGAGCGCGTCCTCACCGAGGTACGTTCCCCACGGCCAGGTCATCACGACGACGTCGACCGGGTTCGTGCCCGGATGGACGCCGAGCTCGCCGTACCCGTAGAAGGCGATCGGGCGCAGGTAGCACTCGGCCAGGCCGTTGACGCCGACGACTTCGAGGCAGGCCGCGTGCAGCTCGTCGACCGAGTACGGCATCTCCATGTGCAGCAGCCGGGCGGACTGGTGCAGGCGCTGGAGATGGTCGGTGAGCCTGAACACCGCGGGCCCGGCGTCTGTCTCGTAGCAGCGGATCCCCTCGAACACCCCGGAGCCGTAGTGGAGCCCGTGCGCGCCGACGTGGACCTTGGCGTCGCCCCAGTCGACGAGCTCGCCGTTCATCCAGATCTTCTCGGTAGCCCGCATCGAGCGAAGGTTACTCCACGGAAACGTCGACGGGCCGGGCGCGGGCGAGGCGCGCAAGGTCCGCCGGGGTGAGCGCGGCCATGTGCCGATCCGACCCGGCGCCGATCCACACGACCTCGTGGTTGAGGAGCTCCTTGTCGATCAGCACCGTCTCGATTCCGGGCAGCGGAAAAGGCGCGACCCCGCCGGCGGGGAAGCCGGTGAGACTCACGACCGCCTCCGCGCCCACGGCCTTCACGCGCCCGCAGCCGGCGGCGACGGCGATCTTGCCGGTGTCGGCACGCCGGTCGCCCGGAACCATGACGACGACGGCGCGCCCGTCGCCGGAGAAGACGAGCGTCTTGACGATCTGGTCGATCGGCGCTCCGGCCGCGCGCGCCGCGTCCGCCGCCGTCGGCGTCCCCTCCCCGAACTCCTCGATCCTCGCTTCGACCCTGGCCTCGCGCAGCGCGCCGGCGACCCGCTCGACCGCGTCGGGCCAGTCAGAGCTCATGCCCGCGCTCCAGCACGATCGCGCGCGGGTCGAGGAGGCCGGGCTCCGCGCGGATGCGCTCGACGAGCTCGGGCGAAAGCGGGCTGTCGAGCGTCAGCACCATGAGCGCCCGCTGCATCGGCCGGTTCCGGGAGACGGCCATGTTGGCGATGTTGATGTCCTCCTCGCCGAGCAGGGTGCCGATGCGGCCGATTCTCCCGGGGCGGTCGTCGTTGACGAGGAAGAGCATGAGCGGCTCGAGCACGATCTCGATCTCGTAGCCGAGCGCGCGGACGAGCCGCGGCTCGTGCTCCCGGCCCATGACCGTTCCCGCCACCGAGAACTCCTCCTCGCCTGCGACCGCAGTGACGGTCACGAGGCTGCGGAAGTCCCGCAAGGCCCGCCGGCGCTCCTCCCGCACCTCGATTCCGCGCTCCTCGGCGACGAGCGGAGCGTTCACGTAGTTGACCTGCTCCTCGACCCGGCCCTGGAACGCCCCGTTCAGCGCTGCAACCGTGAGCAGGCGGGTGTCGCGCTCGGCGAGCTCCCCGAGGTAGAGGAAGTCGAGCCGCGCGACGCTGCCGCCGGCGAGCTCGACGGCGAGCGCTCCGAGCTTCGCTGCGAGCGGCAGGTACGGGCCGAGGACGTCGAGATCCTCCGCCGCAACGGCGGGGATGTTGACCGCGTTCGTGACGACGCCGCCCTCGAGGGCCGCCGCCACCTGCTCGGCGACGATGACGCCCGCGCGATCCTGCGCCTCCTGCGTCGAGGCCGCGAGATGCGGGGTGACGACGACGTTCGGAAGCTCGAGGAGCTGCCCCGAGTACGGCTCCTCGGAGAAGACGTCGAGCGCCGCGCCCGCGATCCTTCCGCTGCGGAGAGCCTCGAAGAGCGCTCCCTCGTCGACGAGCTCCCCGCGCGAGACGTTGACGAGCCGAGCGCCCTCGGGCATCAGCTCGATCTGCGCGCGACCGATGAGTGCCTGCGTTTCTGGGGTGAGCGTCGTGTGGAGCGAGACGAAGTCCGCCTTCGCGAGCAGGTCGTCGAGCGTCTCCGACCGGCCGACGCCGAGCTCGCGGAAGCGTTCGGGCGCGACGTAGGGGTCGTACGCGAGGACCTCCATCTCGAGCCCGCGCGCGCGCCGGGCGACCTGCTGGCCGATCCGGCCGAAGCCGACGAGGCCGAGCGTCTTGTCGGCGAGCTCGAGGCCGGCGAACTGCGAGCGCTCCCAGCGTCCTGCCTTGAGGCTGGCGTGCGCCTGGGGAATCTGGCGCGTGAGCGCGAGCAGGAGGCCGATCGTGTGCTCCGCGGCCGAGACGACCGTGGACTGCGGTGCGTTCGCCACGACGATCCCGCGCTTCGAGGCGGCCGCAAGGTCGACGTTGTCGACGCCGACGCCCGCGCGGCCGATCACCTTCAGCCGCTCGGCGCGCTCGATCAGCGGGGCGGTGAGCTGGGTGCCGCTTCGGATGATGATCGCGTCGTACTCGGCCGATCTGCTCCTCGAGGTCGCCGTCGGGCTCGACGTCCACCTCGAAGCGCTCCCGCAGCAGCCCGATCCCGGCTTCCGCGATCGGCTCCCGGATCAGAACCTTCACACCGCGACGGGCTCGGCGTGCGCCTCCAGCGCGGCCGGAACCGCCGTCCCCCGCTCGACGTCGGCGCCCACCTCGACCAGCGCCCGCTCGAGGGCGCTCAGCGCGGCCGCGACGTCGCCCACGTCCACGTAGCCGATGTGGCCGAAGCGGACGATCTTCCCGCGCTGCGTCGCCCTGGCCACCGATGATCGTCACGCCGGAGGCTTCGCGCATCGAGGACACGATCGCCTGGCCGTCGACGTCCTCCGGCATGCGGATGGCCGTGACGACGGCAGAGCTGTCGGCGTCGGGCGAGAAGAGCTCGAGCCCCATCGCCTTGACCCCCGCGCGGGCCGCTCGACCGAGGCGCACGTGCCGCTCGTGGGCCGTCTCGAGGCCGTCGGCGAGGATCATGTCGAGTGCGACGTCGAGGCCGCGCACGAGCGAGATCGCGGTCGAGAACGGGGTCTCGCCCTTCGCCTGGGCGCCGATCGCCCGCTGCCAGTCCATGTAGTAGCGCGGGAGGGAGGCCCTCTCCGTCGCCTCGAGGGCAGCAGGTGAGACGGCCGCGAACGCGAGGCCCGCCGGGCACATCAGCGCCTTGTGCGAGCTCGTGAGCACCACGTCCAGCCCCCACTCGTCGGTCTCGAGCGGGACCGCGGCCAGGCTCGAGATCGCATCGACGGCAACGAGGGCGCCGGAGCCGGCGATCCGCTCCGCGGTCGCCTGCACGTCGGCGACGCCGCCGGTCGACGTGTCGGAGTGGGTCAGGTAGACGACCTTCGCGCCGCCGATCTCCTCCAGGCGCGAGCCGACCTCGTCGGCGTTCGGCAGCTCGCCCCACTCGTAGCGGATGTGCTCGACGTCGAGGCCGTAGCGTTCGGCGATCTCGGCCCAGCGCTCGCCGAAGTACCCGTGTGAGACGATGAGCACCCGGTCCCTGGGGGAGCAGAGGTTCGCGACCGCGGATTCCATCGCGGCAGTCCCGGCGGACGTGAAAAGGAGCACGTCGTTCTCGGTGCGGTACACGGCCCGCATGCGGTCGAGCACCCGCGTGAACGTCCCGCGGAAGTCGGCCGAGCGATGGTGGATCATCGGCAGCGCCGTCGCGGCCAGAACCTCCGGAGGGACCGGCGTGGGGCCGGGCGTGACGAGGTAGCGCTTCTCCGGCATCGAGCCTGAGGTTAACTGACCTGACGCGGTCACCATGGACGCGCTCCTGCGTTCGCCGCCGCTCTGCTCGCGCTTCGCCTCGCCGGGATGACTCGCGCGGCGCCGGCGCGCGAGCGCGGAGAACCCCAGTTCGCCGTCGCGGTGCGGTTTGACACAAGCCCCCGCCGGGGTAGAAGACTGCCCGGCACCGATACCGTCACCAATCGGGGAGGTGGCAGATGCCGATGTGGGCGTCTCTAGGTCGAGGGCTCCGCCGCGGGGGGTGGCGTGGCGCGTTGGGCGAGCCACGGTGCATCGGCGGGACGGCCCGTCCGGGACGCCGCGCTAGCACGACTGTGTACGTCGACTGCGGGAGGTAATTTGGATGAAAGTTCCCATTCGCTTACTCGTGTTCGCCCTCGTCGCGTTAGGGCTGATCGCCGGCACCGCCGGCGCACAGGCCGAGCCCGACCAGAGCCTGAAGATGACCCCCCTGTTCCAGTCACCCAACGCCAGGATCAACTCGGACCTGGCGTTCTGGGGGGACTACGCGTTCCAGGGCTACTACGACGGTACGTCGCTCACGTTCGGGGACAGCGGAGTCCGGATCTTCGACATCTCGAACCCAGCCGCGCCCCTAGAGGTCAAGGACTTCAAGTGTGACGGGCAGCAGAACGACCCGATCCTCTGGGACCGCAACGGGAACGGCATCCCGGACCTGCTGCTCCTGGCCGTGGACCGCACGATGGAAAGCCCGGCGTGTGGCGCTGCGCGGGCAACCAATGCCGCCGGCGCTCGCTTCGACGCGAAGCCCACCGGCTGGGAGGGGGTGCGGGTCCTCACGATGAGCGACAACCCCGCCAACCCCTTCGCCAACATCCAGCAGGTTGCGGCCGTGTACACGGACTGTGGCGCGCACACGATCACGCTGTGGCCGGAGTTCGCGGACGACGCGAACAATCCGCGGCTGCTCGTGTACGCGTCCTCGTACCCGCTGCGGCCAGGGCCGACCTGCGGTGTCACGCAGACAACGCCTCCGCCATTCCTGAACACGGCCAACCCGTACGACGCTGACCCCGGGAGCCCCAACAGCGGGCTGCACGGCGTCATCCAGACGGTCGAGGTGCCGCTGAACAACCCGGCGGCCAGTCATGAGCTCCTCGCGGGCCAGCTGCCCATCAGCTATCCGGGTGACCCGGACGGCAAGCAGGACTGGACCGAGAAGGGGCTTACCGGGCTCGAGCCGGCGGCGATCGCCTGCCACGACATCGTCGTCCACGTCGAGCATCGCCTGGCCGGCGGCGCGTGCGCCGAGCAGGGGCAGGTGTGGAACATCCTCCCGAACGGGCTCCCCGACACGGCCCACCCGATCGCGATCGGCGACGACGAGGTCAGCTCGGGCGGCACCGGCGAGTTCCCGGGAGCGATCGACTTCTTCCACTCCGTGATGTTCAACAACGCCGGAACCGTCGTGAACTGGGTGGACGAGTCCTTCGGAAGCGGCTGCCCGACGATGACGACCTACCAGCCGCGGCCGTGGAACCCCGCCGGCGGTACGCACAAGACCGGGCGGATGTTCTTCTCGGACCTGGAAGGCAACTTCCTGAGTGAGTTCCAGGTCGGTGACCGGCGGCCCCAGGGCCCCGACTCGTACTGCTCTGCCCACATGGGCATGGGTGTCATGGGCATCAAGCGGGACCTGCTGGTGAACGCCTGGTACACGGGCGGCGTCGACGTGATCGACTTCAGCGACCCGGTGAACCTGAAGGAGATCGCGTACTACAAGTTCGGCGGGACCTTCGGCTCGGACAACTGGTCCGCGTACCCGTACACGGGCCCGATGTTCAAGGGCGCGGGCATTCCCGTCTATGCCTCCGACGGGGTCGAGGAGACCTCCACCGCGAGGGGCACGGTGGTGTTCCGCGCGCTCTTGCCGAAGCCCGGCAAGTCCAAGCTGGTGGATCACCTGAACCCGCAGACCATGGACTAGACAGGACCTCCACCCCATCGACGGCAGGGCCTCCCTTCGCGGAGGCCCTGCTCGTCTCTGGATAACCGAACCCCGCCGGTCGGCGGCGCGCTGCTTCGGCTGAAGCAGACACTTTCGGCCATGTGTTTGACAGCGCGCGGACGAGTGTAGGAGACTTCCCGTCAGCTATTGGGGGTGGTGAGATGCCGACGGGAGCGTCTCGAGGGAGAGACCTCTGTCGACGGGCGCTGGAAACCGCGTGGCCCGGCCACGGCGCATCGGCCGTTCGGGACGCATCGGCGTGTCGCCTCAACCCGGCAATTTTCCTCTACATCGGGAGGTATCCATGAGGGTCTCGTTCCGCTTACTCGTATTCGTGCTGGTCACGCTGGGGCTGCTTGCGGGTGTAGCCGGCGCACAGCCCGCCGCCGACGTGAGCAACAAGATGGAGCGGCTGTTCACGTCCCCGAACCAGGCGACCAACTCGGACTTCGCGTTCTGGGGCGACCACGCCTTCAGCGGCTACTACACCGGCGGCGCCGGGTTCCCGCCCGGTACCGGGCCTCGTGGCGGCGTGCGGATCTTCGACATCTCCGACCCCGCGGCCCCGCGGCTGGTGAGGAATTTCGTCTGTGACGGAGCCCAGAACGACCCGATCGTGTGGGACCGCAACGGCAACGGGGTTGCCGACCTGATGCTCCTGGCCGTGGACACCACGATGGCCGCGCCCCAGTGTGGTGCCGCGCGGGTGGCGGGCGGCACTCCGACCGGCTGGGAGGGCGTTCGCGTCTTCACGATGAGCGACGATCCGGCGAATCCCTTCACGAACATCACGCAGGTCAAGTCCGTGTACACGGACTGCGGCGCACACACGATCACGCTGTGGCCGGAGGAGCCGGGCAGGCTGCTCGCGTACGTCTCGTCGTACCCGCTGGGGGCGGGGCCCACGTGCGGCGACACGGAGTACCTGAACATGGCCAATCCGTACGACGAGGACCCCGGAAGCCCCGCGAATCCGCTGCACGGCGTGATCCAGATCGTCGAGGTGCCGCTCGCGAACCCGGCGGCGGCCCAGGAGCTCGACGTGCAGCCGGCGCTCAGCTATCCGGGCGACCCGGACGGCAGGATGGAGTGGGGTGAAAAGGGTCTCCCCTCGCCCCCCTTCGAGCCCGCCGCCGTCGCCTGCCACGACATCGTCGTCCACGTCGAGGAGAGCATGGCCGGCGCGGCCTGCGCCGAGCAGGCTCAGGTGTGGGAGATCGACGCGAACGGGATCCCCGACACCGAGAACCCGATCTCGATCATCGACGACGAGGTCAGCTCGGGCGGCACCGGGAACATCCCCGGGGCGGTCGACTTCTTCCACTCCGCGATGTTCAACAACGACGGGACCGTGCTGAACACGGTCGACGAGTCCTTCGGGGGCGGCTGCCCGACGATGACGACGTACAACCCGCGGCCCTGGAACCCGGCCGGAGGAACGCACAAGACCGGCAGGATGTTCTTCTCCGACACGGAGACCGGGGAATTCTTCAGTGACTTCCATGTCGGAGACTTGCGGCCCTCGTCCGCGCCGGGCGAGTACTGCTCCGCGCACATGGGCATGCAGGTCATGGGCATCAAGCGCGACCTGCTCGTCAACGCCTGGTACACGGGCGGCGTCGACGTGATCGACTTCACCAAGCCCACGAGGCTGAAGGAGATTGCCTACTACGACCCCGTGGCGAACTCGGGTTCCTGGTCCGCGTACCCGTACACGGGCCCGATGTTCAAGACGGGGCCCGGGATCCCCGTCTACGCGTCGGACGGCGTCACCAACAACGGCCTCGCGCAGGGCATGGTGGTGTACCGGACGATCGTCGAGAAGCCCGGCGTGCCGAAGCGGGTCGATCACCTGAACCCGCAGACGATGGACTAACTCGAAACGCTCGCAAGCGTGCGGAAGGGCGGCCTCGCGGCCGCCCTTCCGTTCTTCCCGGTGATGGCGGCCCGGCGGGTGGGCGTTTGACAAGAGGCCATCGGGGTAGGCAGACTGCCCGGCTCCGATGGGGGAGGTGGGATGCCTGCGGGGGCGTCACCGCGGGGGAAGGGTCATCCAACGGTTCGGTACTGACATCGAACGGGCATGGCGTATCGCCCGGTCGGATCCCGCCGCTGCATCTCGTCTCCTGATGTCTGTCGTCTACTCCTGGAGGAATGCATGAGAGTCACTTTGCGGTTATTCGCACTCCTGCTCGTCACGGCGGGTTTGCTCGCGGGCCTCGCGGGCGCACAGCCGGCCGGAGACCAGCACAAGAAGATGGACGAGCTCTTCACGTCCCCGAACATGGCGACGAACTCGGACTTCGCGTTCTGGGGGGATCACGTCTTCAGCGGCTACTACACCGGCGATACCGGGTCCCCGGCCGGTAGCGGGCCGCGCGGCGGCGTCCGGATCTTCGACATCTCGAACCCGGCCGCGCCCGAGCTCGTCACGGACCTCCGGTGCGACGCCAACCAGAACGACCCGATCGTCTGGGACCGGAACGGAAACGGTGTGGCCGACCTGCTCCTCGTGGGCGTGGACCGCACGATGGCCAACCCGAACTGCGGCGCGCCACGATCCGCCCATGACGACCGCAACGGCTGGGAGGGCGTCCGCATCTTCACGATGAGCGACGACCCGGCCAACCCGTTCGCGACCATCACGCCGGTCAAGATGCAGTACACCGACTGCGGCGCGCACACGATCACGGCGTGGACCGGGTTCGCGGACGATCCGGTGAACCCGAGGCTGATCGTCTACGCGTCGTCGTACCCGCTGCGTGCGGGGCCGACCTGCGGTCAGGCGAACTTCAACAACGTCACCAACCCGTACGATCCGGACAAGGTCGTCAACGACCCGTTGCACCGCCAGATCCAGGTGCTGTCGGTGCCGCTGAACAATCCGGCGGCCACGACCGAGATCGCCGCCCCGAGGATCAGCTACCCAGGCGATCCCGACGGGCGGATGGACTGGACCGAGAAGGGCCTGACCGGCCTGGAGCCGGCGGCCGTCGCCTGCCATGACATCGTGGTCCACATGGAGCACAACCTGGCCGGCGGCGCGTGCGCCGAGCAGGGCCAGGTGTGGGATATCGACCCGGCCACCGGGATCCCGGACACCCAGAACCCGATCCTTGTCGGCGACGACGAGGTCTCCTCGGGCGGATACCGGCCAGATACCGGGCGCAGTCGACTTCTTCCACTCCGTGATGTTCAACAACGACGGAACGGTCGTGAACTGGGTCGACGAGTCCTTCGGCAGCGGCTGCCCGACGATGACGACCTACCAGCCGCGGCCGTGGAACCCCGCCGGAGGAACCCACAAGACCGGGCGGATGTTCTTCACCGACCTGGAGGGCAACTTCCTGAGCGAGTTCCAAGTCGGCGACGTGCGGCCGGACCCGGGAGCAGACGAGTACTGCTCCGCGCACATGGGCATGGCCGTCATGGGTATCAAGCGCGACCTGCTCGTCAACGCCTGGTACACGGGCGGAACCGATGTGATCGACTTCTCGAAGCCCACGAGGCTGAAGGAGATCGCGTACTACGATCCCGTTGAGACCACGGGCACCTGGTCCGCGTACCCGTACACGGGCCCCATGTTCAAGAAGGGACCTGGGATCCCCGTCTACACGTCGGACGGCGTCGAGAACAACGCCCTCGCGGAGGGCATGGTGGTCTACCGGACGATCATCCAGAAGCTCGGCAAGCCGAACCTGGTCGATCACCTCAACCCGCAGACGATGGACTAAGCGGCGTCCAATTCCGAGTACGGAGCGGGGCCTCCCTTCTGGGAGGCCCCGCTCTCTGAACCAGACTCTTCCGGCCGTCCTGTTGACACAGCGCCGCCGGCATAAGAGACTCTCCCGCACCAAACGGGACGTGAGATGCGGTGGGGGCGTCTCCAAAGACGGCTGCAGCGACGGGCGCGGCCACCGGCACGTCTCCACAGCAATGCACTGTCGTGTAGCCGGGAGGTATTCATGAGATTTTCGTTCCGCGTACTCGTACTCGCCCTCGTCGCGCTTGGGCTGCTCGCCGGTACCGCCGGCGCGAAGCCCGACCGCGACGTAAGGCAAAGGATGGATCTGCTGTACGCCAACCCCAACAACGCGACCACCACGGATCTCGCGTTCTGGGGAAAGCACGCCTTCGTCGGCTACTACACCGGTGACACCGGCAGCCCGGCCGGTACCCCGCCCCGGGGCGGCGTGCGGATCTTCGACATCGGGAATCCGGCCAGCCCCACGCTCGTCAAGGACATCCAGTGCGACGCCAACCAGAACGATCCGATCGTCTGGGACCGCAACGGAAACGGCGTCGCCGACCTGCTCCTCGTGGCCGTGGACCGAACGATGGCGAGCCCCGCGTGCGGTGCTCCCCGGGTCGCGCACGGTGACCCGACCGGCTGGGAGGGCGTGCGGGTCTTCACGCTGAGCGACAATCCGGCGAACCCGTTCGCCACCGTCAGTCAGGTCGCTGCGGTGTACACCGACTGCGGCGCCCACACGATCACGGCCTGGCCCGAGTTCGCGGAGGACGCGAGCGACCCGAGGCTACTGGTGTACGTCTCCTCGTATCCGCTGCGGCCCGGCCCGACGTGTGGCCCGGTCAACGGCCCGCCGGCCGGCAACGATCCCTTGCACTCGAAGATCTCGGTCGTCGAGGTGCCGCTAGACGATCCGGCGAGCTCCTCGGTGATCGCCGAGCCGCCGATCAGCTACCCCGGCGATCCCGACAACCAGATCGACTGGTGCGAACGGTCGGTCACGGGGCCGGGCGCTCCCTGCCCGATCCCGGGTGCGATCGAACAGGCGGCCCGGGCGTGCCACGACATCGTCGTGCACGTGGAGGAGCGCATGGCCGGCGCTGCCTGCGCCGAGCAGGGTCAGGTGTGGGAGATCGACGAGAACGGGATCCCCGACACCGCCAATCCGGTCTCGATCATCGACGACGAGTTCAGCTCGGGCGGCACCGGGAACATCCCCGGGGCGGTCGACTTCTTCCACTCGGTGATGTTCAACAACGACGGGACCGTGCTCAACACCGTGGACGAGTCCTTCGGCATCGGCTGCCCGCCGATGACCCAGTGGGTGGCCCGACCCTGGCACCCTGCAGCGGTCATGAAATCCGGCAAGATGTTCTTCTCCGACACGGAGACCGGTGAGTTCTTCAGCGAGTTCCAGGTCGGAGACGTGCGGCCTGATTCCGATCCACGCGCGTACTGCTCGGCGCACATGGGGATGGCCGTCATGGACATCGGCAAGGACCTGCTGGTGAACGCCTGGTACACGGGCGGAGTCGACGTGATCAACTTCACCAACCCCGAGAAGCTGAAGGAGATCGCCTGGTACGACATCAAGGGACCGGCCTGGGACGGCTCGGACAACTGGTCCGCCTACCCCTACGTCGGGCCTGAGCTCCGCGGGAGGAACGGAATCCCGGTCTACACATCGGATGGGGTTCACAATCCGCCAACCGGCCGAGGCTTCGTGGTCTTCAGGGCCAACGTGCCGGAGCCCAAGGTGACCCGAGACCACCTCAACCCGCAGACGATGGACTAGCGAACGTCTGCGCGCACGATTCGAGTCGAGAGGGCGGCCTCGGGGCCGCCCTCTCGCTCGAACGGGCATCCTGCCGGAGTGGCGAAGACCGAGCGAATCGTCCGGCGTGGCCGCCGCGAGGTGCGTCTCTCGAGCGCCGACCGCGTCCTCTTCCCCGCAGACGGCGTGACGAAGGGCGATCTCTGGGACTACTACGCCGCCGCCGCCCCCACGCTCGTCCCTCACCTGCGCGGTCGGCCGTTCACGATGAAGCGCTTCCGCGAAGGCGCCGGCGGCGGCTCCTTCTTCCAGAAGAACGCGCCGAAAGGTATGCCCGACTGGATCCCGACGCGGCGCTTCCGCACCCACCCTCGCGAGGGAGAGTCGCGGCTCGTCGACTTCCCGCTCGTCAACGACGAGCTCGCCCTTCTCTGGATGGTGCAGATGCACTGCATCGACATGAACGCCTGGTACTCGCGCGTCGACCGGCCCGAGCGGCCCGACTTCGTCCTCTTCGACCTGGACCCGCCGGACGGCGGCTTTCGCCTCGGCGTACGCGTCGCCCACCTGGTGCGCGGCCTCCTCGACGAGCTGGGGCTCTCGAGCCACGTGAAGACGAGCGGCGCCGACGGAGTCCACGTCCTCGTTCCCATCACGCGGCGCTCGACCTTCGACGACACCCGAGACTTCGCGGACGGCGTCGCGACGGTCCTGGCCGAGCGACACCCGGGGCTCGTCACGACCCAGTGGCGAAAGGCGAAGCGCCGGGGCGTCTTCCTCGACGCCCGCCAGAACGGCTGGGGCAAGACGATCGCGAGCGTCTACTCGGTCCGGCCGAAGCCCGGAGCGCCCGTTTCGACCCCGCTCCGCTGGGAGGAGCTCACCGAGGACGTCTCCCCGCGCGATTTCGGCATGGCGGAGGCGCTGCGGCGAATCGACCAGCACGGCGATCTCTTCCGGCCCGTGCTCGACCGGCCGCAGGCACTCGCCCCTGCGCGGCGCGCGCTCACCCGGCTTCGCCGCGGCTCGGCCTGACCGGCCACGCGAAAGGAGGCTCGACGATGCTCCACCGATTCTGGCTTTGGCTCTTCGCGCTCTACTCGGCGGCCGCGCTGCCGCTCCTCGCGTGGGCGCTCGCGAGCCTGGCCTCGTAACGTCCGTTCAGGCGCTCAGCTTCTCGCGCAGACGCTCGTTGACGACCCGCGCGTCGGCCTTGCCCTGCGTCTCCTTCATCACCTGTCCGACGAAGAAGCCGAGCAGGCCCTCCTTGCCGCCCCGGTAGGCCTCGACCTGGCCGGGATTCGCGGCGAGGATCGCGTCGATGACCGGGTCGAGAGCCGAGGCATCGGTTACCGCGGACTCCTCCAGATAGCGATCCGCGGCGAAACCTGGATCGCCGCTCGCCGCGACGGCCTCGAGGAACGCCTTGCGTGGGATGCGCTCCCGGGCCTCGACGAGCTTGCCGAGCTCGTTCCCGTCGACCGCCGCCGGGTCCACCCCGGCTGCCGCGAGCTGATTCATGAGCACGTTGGCGACAGCGCGCCGGTCGTCTCCGGGAACGCGCGCGTAGAGCTCGTCGCGGCCGCTCGTCACGAGGTCGTAGGCCAGGTCGAAGCCGACCGCCTCCTCGAGGCGCCGAATCCGTGCTCCGGGAAGCTCGCCGAGCTCGGCGCGGGCGCGCTCGATCAGCTCGGCGGGCGGCTCGACCGCGACGAGGTCGGGCTCCGGGAAGTAGCGGTAGTCATGAGCCTCTTCCTTGCTGCGGAGCGGCGCCACCGTCGCGGTCCTGGGGTCGAAATGGAGCGTCTGCTGCACGATGTCCTCCCCGGCCTCGTACAGGCCGACCTGCCGCTCGACCTCCGCGGTGATCCCGTCCGCGACGAACTTGAACGAGTTCATGTTCTTGAGCTCGGTCTTCGTGCGATAACCCGCCTCCCCACTCCTGCGCACCGAGACGTTGGCGTCGCAGCGGAGCGAGCCCTTCTCCATCTCGGCGTCGGAGATCCCGAGCTCGACGACCGTCTGGCGGAGGAGCTGGAGCACGCGCCGCGCCTCCTCGCCCGAGCGAACGTCCGGCTGCGTCACGATCTCGACGAGCGGCGTCCCGCCGCGGTTGAAGTCGACCAGCGAGTACTCGGCGCCGTGGATCCGTCCGCCGGCTCCGCCGACGTGGATCGTCTTCGCCGCGTCCTCCTCGAGGTGCGCCCGCACGATTCCGATCTCACGGTCGCCGTCCGGCCCCGGGACGACGAAACGGCCCACGGAGGCCAGCGGGACGTCGTACTGGGAGATCTGGTACCCCTTGGGAAGGTCGGGATAGAAGTAGTTCTTGCGGTGGAAGAGCGCCCTGGGGGTGATCTCGCAGCCGAGCGCGAGCCCGAGCTTCACGGCCCACTCGATCGCGGTGCGGTTCGGCACCGGCAACGTACCGGGGTGGGCGAGGCAGACGGGGCACGTGCGCGAGTTGGGCTCCTCGCCCCAGACGTTCTCGCAGCGGCAGAACATCTTCGTCCGAGTCTTGAGCTGGACGTGGATCTCGAGGCCGACAACCGGCTCCCAGCCGTTCGCGCTCATCGACCGGCCCCCGGCCGATGAGCGAGGGGAGGGTGTGTGAGGGAACCGGGAGGTTCCTTCACTGCATCAAAGAAGGGGGATCGTGGGGGAAACATGGTTTCCCCCACGGGAGCAGGCCGGAGGCATGCGACGGTCACGTGAGCCGCTCCGGGACGTAGTCGAAGCCGAGCGCCTGCTCGAGCGCGTGCCCGACGCGGAAGAGGGTGTTCTCGGAGAACTGCGGGCCGATCAGCTGGAGGCCGACCGGCAAGCCCTCCGAGAGCCCGCACGGAATCGAGAGGCCGGGCAGCCCGGCCATGTTCGACGGGATCGTGAGCAGGTCGGAGAGGTACATGGCGAGCGGGTTCGCCGCCTTCTCTCCGATCCGGAAGGCAACGGTCGGCGACGTCGGGCTGACGAGCAGGTCGAACCGCTCGAAGGCCGCGGCGTGCTCCTGCGCGATGACGGTTCGCACCTTCTGCGCCTGGCCGTAGTAGGCGTCGTAGTAGCCCGCCGAGAGGGCGTAGGTCCCCAGCAGGATGCGCCGCTTCGGCTCGGCGCCGAAGCCTTCCCAGCGGGTACGGGCATAGAGAGCCGTGAGGTCGCCGTCTCCGTCTGCGCGGTGGCCGTAGCGGACGCCGTCGTAGCGCGCGAGGTTCGAGCTGGCCTCGGCCGGCGCGACGAGGTAGTAGCACGCGAGGCCGTAGTCCACGGAGCGCGGCAAGCTCGTCTCCCCCACCTCGGCGCCGAGCTCCTCCGCCAGCCGGATCGCGGCGTTGACGCGCTCGCTGACGCCGGGGTCGATGCCCTCCGCCTCGTTCATCTCCTTGGGGACCCCGATGCGGATGCCTCCCAGGTCTTCTCGCTCCGGAATCTGGACGGGCTCCGGGAGCTCGACGGTGGTCGAGTCGCATGGATCCCGGCCGGCGATGATCGCGTACAGGCGCGCGTTGTCTCGGACCGTCTTCGTGAGTGGGCCGACCTGGTCGAGGCTCGAAGCGAAGGCGACGATCCCGTAGCGCGAGACGGTGCCGTAGGTCGGGCGCAGTCCCACGACGCCGCAGAGCGAGGCCGGCTGCTTGACGGAGCCGCCGGTGTCGGTGCCGAGCGCCCACGGGGCGAGCCCGCCCGCGACCGCCGCGGCCGAGCCGCCCGAGGAGCCGCCGGGGACCCGCTCGGGATCCCACGGGTTGTGCGTCGGCCCGAACCCCGAGTTCTCGGTGGAGGAGCCCATGGCGAACTCGTCCAGGTTCGTCTTGCCGAGGATCGGGAGGCCCGCCTCCTTGCAGCGCGCTGCGACCGTCGAGTCGAACACGGGCGTATAGCCGACGAGGATCTTCGACCCGGCGGTCGTGGGGATGCCCTTCGTCGTGATGACGTCCTTGTGGGCGATCGGAACGCCGTCGCCCTTCTCGCCGGCGACGTGGAGATAGGCGTGCAGCTCGGGGTCGCGCGCCTCGATCGCGGCGAGGTAGGCATCGGCGAGCTCGTCTCCGGAGACCTCGCCGCGCTCGAGGAGCCCGGCGGCCCCCTCGGCGGTGAGTCGAAGCGTGTCGATCATCCCGCCCGCCTTCGGGGCCACCCCGTGCCTCCACCCGCTGTGAGCGTAGCCGGGAGAAACGCGCCCGTGGTGCGCGCATCGTGCCGAGAATGAAGCAAGCTTCTCACCCGCCGACCGCAGGCACTCGGAAGGCGCCGTCGGACGGATCGGGCGCGTTGGCGAGCGCTTCCTCCGGAGGCAGCGAGGGGCGCGGCTCGTCCTCGGCCCAGCGGTTGACGAGATCGAGCGGGTGCGACGTCGGCTCGACGTCGGCCAGGTCGAGCTCCGACACCTTTCCCACCGCCTCGAGGATCGCGCCGAGCTGCTCGCGCACGCTCTCGACTTCCTCCTCCGGAATCTCCAGCCGCGCGAGGCCGGCGACGTGCAGCACGTCCTCTCTCGTGATCGCCATCCCACCTCCAGTCTAGAAATGCGGCGGGCCCCTCGTCGGGGCCCGCCGCGGCAATCGAACCTTCGCTGGCTAGAGCGGCGAAACGTTCTTTGCCTGCAGGCCCTTGTCTCCCTGCTCGACATCGAACTGGACGCGCTGTCCTTCGGTCAGCGTGCGGTAGCCGTCCATCTCGATCGCGCTGTGGTGCACGAAGACGTCGTCGCCCCCCTCGCGCTCGATGAACCCGTATCCCTTCTCGTTCGAGAACCATTTGACGGTGCCCTCTGCCAACGAACAATCCTCCTTCACACACAAACGACGGCCCGGCTTCGAGCCGTCGCATCTGGCCTTCTTGCCGCAATCCGCGCGGCCGCGCGCAGCGTAACCTCAGCCGCCCGGGAAGGCAAGCGCACCCGCCTGGAATCCCGCAGCCCGAACGGTGTTGCGAAGCAGGCTCGCGATCGTCATCGGCCCAACGCCTCCCGGAACCGGCGTGAGCCGCCCGGCGACCTCGCGAACGTCCTCCGCCACGTCGCCGACGACCTTGCCGTCCACGCGGTTGATCCCGACGTCGATGACCGTCGCGCCCTCCTTGACCATCTCGCGCGTGATCATGCCGGCCCGCCCGACGGCCGCCACGACGACGTCCGCCTCCTTCACGACGAGAGCCAGGTCTTGCGTTCGGCTGTGGCAGATCGTGACCGTCGCGTGCTCCGCAAGCAGGAGGAGCCCCATCGGCTTCCCCACGATGTTCGACCGTCCCACGACCACGGCCCGCGCACCTGTCAGCGGAACCTCGTAGGCCCGTAGAAGCTCCATGATCCCCGCAGGCGTGGCGGCGACGAACGTCGGCTCTCCCTGGAGGAGGTGCCCGGCGCTCACCGGGTGAAAGCCGTCCACGTCCTTGATCGGCGCGATGGCGCGAATGACCCGCCCCTCGTCCATGTGCCCGGGCAGCGGCAGCTGGACGAGGATCCCCGTAACCCGGTCGTCGGCGCCGAGGTCGGCCACGAGCGTGAGGAGCTCCGCCTCGGATGTTTCTTCCGCGAGCTCGTGGTGAATCGACTCGATCCCGACCTCGGCGCAGGCCTCCCGCTTGCGCCGCACGTAGATCGCCGACGCTTGATCCTCGCCGACCAGCACGGTCGCCAGCCCCACGGGGCGACCCAGCTCCGCCACCCGGCGCGCAACCTCCGCCCGCACCTGCGCGGCCAGAGCCTTTCCGTCCATGAGCGTCACCGCCACGGCCGGGGAGCGTAACCGACCGGGGCCGCGCATCATGCCGCCATGAGCCTCCGGCGCCACGCGCTCGCGATCGGCCTTCTGCCGGTGGTCGTGACGCTGGTCGTTCCGGCGGCGATCGTCCGGCAGGACCGCCCGGTCGAGGTCCGCTGGGCCCTGGCGCTTCCGGGAGGCGCGCTGATCGCCGCCGGCCTCGCGCTCGTCGTGTGGACGATCGCCCTCTTCGGCACGGTCGGAAAGGGAACGCTGGCGCCGTGGGACCCCACCTCGCGGCTCGTCGTCCGAGGCCCCTACCGGCACGTCAGGAACCCGATGATCAGCGGCGTTCTCGGCATCCTGCTCGGAGAGGCGGTCCTCCTCGGCTCGGTACCGCTCCTCGTCTGGTTCGGCCTCGTCTTCGCGGTCAACGCCGTCTACATGCCGCTCGTGGAGGAGCCCGGCCTCAGGCGCCGCTTCGGCGAGGACTACGAGACGTACAAAGCCCACGTCCCGCGCTGGGTGCCCAGGCTCCGGCCCTGGCCTTAAGCTAATCGGCGTGGAGCTCCGGCGCTGGCCTCGCAAGAACGACCCGGACTCGATCAAGGCGCGCCAGGACGAGCTCGCGCCGCGACTCGACGGCGACCGCGAGGTCTTCGGCCACGATCTCGCTCCCTTCGCCGCGGCGACGGAGGCGCTCACCGGCGTCGCCGTGGTTCCCGTAGCCGTCGTCGGGCCGATCGAGCTCGAGCTCGGGAGCTACGAGCTGGAAGAGCCCGCCGGCCGGCTCGTCGAGAGCGGCCGCGGGCAGGAGGGCGTCTACATCCCGCTCGCCAACACCGAGGGCGGGCTCTCCATCTCGCTCTACCGCGGCGCGCGGGCGGTCGGCGAGTCGGGCGGCTTCCGCACCTACGTCCTCAAGGACCGGATCACGCGAGCCTCGGCGTTCCTCTTCGCCGATACCGCCGAAGCCGTCGCCTTCGCCGCCTGGGTCGAGACCCAGGTCGATCCGATGCGCGAATGGCTCGCCTCGGAGCCCTACCCGACCCTCTCCAAGCACGCGAAGCTGCGGGAGATCGAGACGCACGTCGTCGGCTCCGCGTGCCACGTCATGTACGCGTACACGACCGGCGACGCCTGCGGGATGAACATGATCACCCGTAATTCCTACGCCCTCAACCAGGGGTACGTCATGGAGCGCTCCCCTGTGCGCCCGAAGCGGGCCATGCTCGAGGGGAACATGGGCGGGGACAAGAAGCCCTCGGCCCGCTACTTCGAGCGCGGCGGCCACGGCAAGACCGTCGTGGCCGAGTGCACGCTCACGGAGGCCGCGGTGAGACGCGTGCTCAAAACGAGCGTCGACGACCTGCTCGAGCTGGCCTTCGTCGGCACCCACGGCGCGATCGCGTCCGGCATGCAGTCCGTGGCCTTCACGCCGGCGACCGCGATCGCCGCGATCTTCAGCGCGACGGGCCAGGACATCGGCATGGTCGGGACGAGCTCGATGGCGCACGGGACCGCGTATCCCGTCGAAGGCGGCCTCCACGTGGCGATGAGGCTCGCGAGCCTCGAGGTGGCGACGGTCGGCGGCGGCACCACCCTCCCCTACGCCCGCTCCTGGCTCCGGCTCATGGGCTGCGTGGGCCCCGGGAAGGTCTACCGCCTGGCGCAGATCGTCGCCGCTGCGACGCTGTCGCTCGAGATCTCGGCCTCGGCGGCGATGGCGACGTCGGGCTCGGAGAACTTCTTCCGGGCCCACTTCGAGCGCGGCGGCCTTCGCTAGCGCCCCTGCAGGTAATGCTGCCCAGCTTCTGCGTCGCGAGCACCAAGCCGGAGGCCGCACTCGCCCGCAGCCAAGGCTGGACGCCTTGGCAAGGGCGAGGGGGGTCTCCGGCGCCGTGTGATCGCGGCGCAGGAGCAGGCGTGTATTGCCTGGAGGGGCGCTCCTCGGGAACGCCGTGATCCCGCCGCACCACGACCCGGCATGCTGGGGGTGCGGCGACAGCCCCGGCGGGCTCGGCCTCCCCCAGCCGACCGAGGAAGGGATCGAGCGTTACCAGGCGGTCGTGACGTTCGGCGACGCGCACCAGGCCGGGCCGGGGATCGTCCACGGCGGCATCGTCGCCGCGGCGCTCGACGAGGCGAGCGGCCTCCTCGCCACCTGGCACCGCTTCCCGGCCGTGACGGTGCGGATGTTCGTCCGCTACCGCCGGCCCGTCGTCATCAACCACGAGCTCACGTTGGCCTCGTGGGTCACCGACAGCCGCGGGCGCCGGATCCACATCGACGCGGAGCTTCGGGACGGCGACGACATCGTGGCCGAGTCCCGCGGTGCCTTCCTGCACGTCCCGCTCGAGCACTTCCTGGCCACCCCGGAGGGCCGCGCCGCGGGAGAGGCGTGGCGCCGGCGGCTCTCCGGGCAAGAGGAGTAAGGAAGAAAAGCACTCGTGCCGAAGTCCAGAAGGCATGGAGCGTTGCGAGGGCCACTACCGTCTCGAGAACCGCCGCTGCGACCGCCTCGGCTCGCGAACGGTGACCGCCGCCGACGGAGAGGAGTACCTCGTCTGCGACTACCACGCGCGCCTCTCCTGGGACGCAAGCGTCGCCCGCTGGGAGGGCGAATCGGGCCTTCGGGCCTCGGCGCCGGCCGAGCTCGGCCGGACCATGGAACCCGCCGCCTGAGCCTCGCGTGGCCCACGGATGCGTGGGTGTCGTACGTAGAGCCGAGAAGAAAGAGCGCACCCCGGTGGGGCGCCCCTACTACCTCATTCGGTGATCTTGCCCGTGAAGACTCCAACCGCGAAACCAACCAAGACCAGGATCAGCAAGAGCCAGAACAGTTGGTGAATGTAGATGCCGCCGCCGATCGCGAGCGCGAGGAGGATCAGCAGGAGAATGATGAGACCTATGTTCATCTCGTCGTACCTTCGCCCGGCCCATTCTTGCGGCTTGGCACCCACTTGACAAGGGACCCGTTCCGGCCCCTCGAGGTCGAGCGTCCCCGAGCAAAGGTTCCGGGCCGAAAACGCTCATCTACAGAGTGAGAGGCGCGGACCGGATTCGAACCGGTGTACGAGGCTTTGCAGGCCTCTGCCTAACCACTCGGCCACCGCGCCGACAAGAAATCATCGTACCGAGCGAACTTTTCAGGGTTCGTTCCTTGCACAGGATCTGCAAGATTTGCACAGAATAGGACCCACGCCCGTCGACGCGAACCTTGTCCCGGGGTTGATACCGCGACGATGGGCAGGAGCCCCGGCCCCCTACCGGGGCTCCACCTTTGCCGAAAAAGCTCAGGACGTAGCGGGGCGAGCAGCGCCCGCCGTCGCCGAATCGCGCTCGCGGCGGAGCCGCTCGAGGCGCGAGCGGGTCTCGTCTCGCCTGCCGGCGGCGAGGCGCGCGGCGAGCTCCCGCGTTCGCGCCTGCCGCAGCAGCTCGCTGTGGCGCAAGCGCTGCTGGTCCAGATGATCCTCAGGCTGAAGCACGTGGGCCTCCTCTCACCCTCAAAGACGGGCGAGAAGGCCTCGATCTTCCCTCCGTCCGCGGATTTCGGTTTCATACGCGGTGCCGTGCAGCTCGCGTCACTCCCGGACGCACAGATCGTCGCCCGTTGCCGCGGGGGAGACGAGGACGCCTGGCGCGAGCTCGTGACGCGTTTTTCGCGCTACGTCTTCGCCATCTCCTCGCAGGCATTCCGGCTGCGCCCCGAGGACGCAGAAGAGGTGTTCCAGGAGGTCTTCGCGCGGGCGTATCAGCATCTCGAGAAGCTGCGGGACGACGAGGCGATCCGCCCCTGGATCGGGCAGCTCACGCGCCGGCTTTGCATCGACCGCCTTCGGGCTTCGTCTCGCGAGGACATCGTCGACCCCGAAACCATGCCCGGCGAGGTCGACGAAGCGATGGAGACGATCGACGAGGCGTTCGCGGTGCACGAGGCGATGGGGTCGCTGTCCGGAAACTGCCAGGAGATCCTCGACCGCTTCTTCGCGCGCGACGAGAGCTACCAGACGATCGGCGCCGCGCTCGAGATCCCCTCGGGAACGATCGCGAGCCGCATCTCACGCTGCCTCTCGAAACTCCGCGAGCTCCTCGAGGGAAGAAATGCGCCGCCTCCGCCGTCGAGTGGTCGGAGACCCGTATGACCGCCTATGACGAACATCGCCTCGCCGAGTTGATCAGGAGCCTTCCCCCCGCGCCGGAGGCGTGGGTGGAAGCGGCTCAGGAGCTGGCGCTCGCGCGGGGGCGTCTCGACGACATCGTCGCCAGGGCCGAGGCAGACCTCGCCTTCCGCGACGCTCTCGTCGCGAACCTCGAGGAGGCACTTCGCCTCGAGGGCTACGAGACCGAGACGCTCCCGCTCGACGAGCTCCGCCGACGGCTCGACGCGTAACCGCCCGCACGCGACGCGCGCGGAACGACAACGCCCCCTACCCTGGGCGGCCGCGGTAGCGAGCCTCCAAGCCTGGTCCTGCGCCGCTTCCGCCTCGGCAAGGTGCCGGCGACGCTCACCGCTCCCTCTGTCTCCGGGCGAGGAACTCGGCGAAGCGGCCCTCCGGCGTGTCGAGCCACGATCTGAATCCCTCTTCGAGCTCGTCCCCACGCTGCGCAGCGAACGACGCCTGCGGGCACCTGTGCCCGAACGGCGCCGGGAAGCGCTGGTAACAGCGCTCGCAGCGCTCGAGATCGCCGTACATCCGCTCGTCAGAGGGCGCGCACGCGGCGCGAGCGAACCTGGATCTTTTCCTTCTGGCCCTGCTGCTCCATCTCTCCAGGACGGAGAAGCGGCCGGCGTTCTTCCGCCTGGAGCGAGAACCCGGTCTCAACCCATCACGGCTAGTCCGCCGCACCGGGCGCGGCATATACTGGCGCAGCGGAACGAGAAGGCGTGCCCACGGACGGCGTTCCGTTCGAGCACGTCTTCAGCTGGAGCGCTGTCCCCAACAAGGAGACGTTATGACAGTCGGCCCCGTCGACGTATACATCATTGGCTTTCCGGGCAACAAATTCACCGGGCGTATCGCCCCGGCGATCATGGAGCTCGTAGAGAACGGCACGATCCGAGTGCTCGATCTGCTCTTCGTGATGAAGGACGCAGACGGCGTCGTGACGACACTCGAGGCTGAGGACCTCGACGAGGAGGGCGCGGGCTTGGTCGCCATCAGCGTCGAGCAGCCGGGTGCGTTGGGGCCCGAGGATGCCGAGGAGGTCAGCGACGATCTGCCGTCCAACAGCTCGGCCCTCCTGATCGCTTTCGAGAACCTCTGGGCCGCGAAGGTGGTCGACGCCCTCCAGGCTGCGGACGCTGTGTTGATCGACTCGATCCGGATCCCCGCCGACGTCGTGGCGGCCGCGGTCGAAGCAAGCTAGACCGTCCATTTCGAGATCGAAAGGAGCGACATGGGACTTCTTCGTATGGCAACCCGCACCGCCGTCGTCGCGGGAACCGCCACCGCCGTGTCCGGGCGCGTGAGCCGTCGTCAGGCCGCCAGGTATGCAGACCAGGACGCGCAGCAGTACCAGCAGGAGGCACCGCCACCGCCACCGGAAACGGAGGACGACCCGGCCGCACAGCTCCAGAACCTGGCTCAGCTTCACAGCCAGGGTGTGCTCACCGATGAGGAGTTCGCTGCAGCCAAGGCCAAGATCCTCGGAATCTGAGCGGACCACGCGCGGGCCTGTGAGGCACGCCGAGGCGTACTCGCGGCTGGCAGGGGTCTACGACGAGATCGTCATCGACCCCTGCCATGACCGCTGGGCCTCGTTCCTCCACGATCTCTGGAGCGCCGACCCGGAGGGCGTGCGCTCCGTGCTCGATCTCTGCTGCGGCACCGGCCTCCTCGCGGGCGAGCTGATCGCACGGGGCTACCGGGTCGTCGGCGTCGACGCATCCGACGCGATGCTGGCGCTCGCTCGCGAACGCCTCGGCCCCGAAGTGGCGTTGAGCCGAATGACTCTCCCGGAGCTCGCGGGCGAAGATGTCTTCGACGCGACGGTCTGCACGTTCGACGGCTTCAACTACCTCACTCCGGACGAGTTGCGACTAACGCTGGCCGCGGTGGCCCGCCGGCTTCGGCCCGCCGGGTGGCTCGTCTTCGACCTCCACACCGACGGGATGATGAACTTCACCATCTCGAACTCCGTCGTCGCGGGTGAATCGGCCGGGAACGGCTTCGTGATCAGCAGCACCGTGGATCCCGACGCCCGCACCTGCGACACCACGATCGAGCTCACGCGGCCCCGTGCCGATGACTCCTTCAGCGAGCAGCACAGGCAGTACTTCCACACGGATGCGGATGTCCGTGCCTCCCTCCAAGCCGCGGGCTTCGTGGTGACCGCGGTGGGCGAGGAGTACACGCACGAGCCGGCGGACGCCTCGACCCTCCGCGCGACGTGGACTGCACGGCGTCTACCGATGTGATCCTCTTGGCCGACAGGAGGCCGCGAGCGCTCGCTCCTGGTCGACTGCGACGGCCTAGCCTGTTGTCAGGCCTCGCGGCGAAATCGAGAGAAGGAGATCATCGTGGTTTCGAGAGTGAACTTCCTTGAGACGGGGTCCGACCGAATCGACGACGTAGCGCGGGTCGTGCGCGAGGTCGTCCATCCCGGCATACGCGACGAGGGTGGATACGTCGGCTACATCGTCCTCGGAGACCGGGAGACGGGAAGGGCACTCGGGGTCACGCTGTGGGAGAGCGACGAGGCGAGGGAGGCGAGCGACGCGAAAGCGCGTCAGATCCGTCCTCGCGTCGAGCAGGAGACCGGCGGAATGATGCGGGCAGTCGAACGGTACGACGTCCTGTTCTTCGACGTCCGAGGGTAGTAGCCCGCGGATGTTCGCGGGTGGCTGTCAGGGCGCAGGGGTGAGGCCGTGCCGACCCATCACTGCTGCGATCGCCGCGAGGTCGGGCGGCCCGTCAGCCGCGTCGAGGATGGCCGCCACCTCGCGGAAGAAGTCAGGGCCGAGAATGCCGGGGGTGACGATCGCGAGCGCCCTGGCGTCGCCGTTGCTGGTGTTTTCGAAGTGGTGGACGGTGCCCCGGGGGATGCAGAGCGCTTCGCCGGGGCCGACGTCGGTCGCCGTGCCCTCGACCGTCCAGGTCAGGACGCCCTCGAGCCCGTAGATCGTCTCCACGTAGCCGTCGTGGCTGTGCGCGACCGGCACCCTCGCGCCGGCCGGCACATCGAACTCGAAGACCGCGACCGATCCTCCCGACTGCTCGCCCTCAACGAGGAACCGGATCGCCACCTCCCCCACCTTGATCTCTTCAGGCGTGTTTGTTGTCATCGCGGCTCCTCCTCGCGCTAGTGGGAAACTGAGTTGACGATATATGCCTCCAACCGACGACATCTGAGCAGTGAGAGGGTGTACACCTAAGCACCTCTCGCGGCGAGGCTGACGGCTCGCCGCCCCGCTCCGGGCCGGAAGTCCGGTCTTGGCCGAGAACGCCGAGGCGCGCTACAGTCTTGAGCCATTCGTTGTCGCACGGGAAAGGGGAGACACACATGCGGAAGCTCTATGGCGTCGGCGTCGCCTTGCTGCTGCTTCTCGCGGTAGCCGGACTGGCGGCGGCGGGAGACAACAACAACTACTCGGTTCACTTGGACGGCGACACGGAGGTACCGGCGAACGCCTCGAAGGCGGCCGGGCAGGCGACCTTCACCCTGAGCCCGGACGGCACGTCGCTCGACTACAGGCTGATCGTCGCCAACCTGGACAACCCGGTCGCGGCGCACATCCACGTCGGTCCGCCGGGTGTGAACGGCCCCGTGGTCGCGTTGCTCTTCAGCGCGCCGCCTGCAGGTGGGACCGCGAACGGCGTGATCGCGGAGGGCACGATCACCGCGGCGAATCTCACCGGGCCGCTTCTCGGTCAGCCGTTCTCGGCGCTCGTCGAGGCGCTGAACTCCGGCAACGCGTACGTCAACGTGCACACGAACGACGGTGTGCCCCCCACCGGAACGGGCCCGGGCGATCTCCCAGGCGGGGAGATCCGCGGGAACTTCTAGGCTCCGGCTCGACCGCGAGAAGTGAGAGAGGGGCGGGCCGCCGGGCCTGCCCCGTTCTCTCCGTACTCAGAGCTCCACTTGACCTAACGTGCCTGTTCTTGGAGCCGGTAGCGTCGCTGGGTGCAGCGGTCGGTCACCCAGTCGATTGCCGTCCTGAGAAGCAGGGCCACAAGGCAGTAGATGATCATCGCGAAAAGCAGTGATGTGTCGAGCACTGATTCGTCGGAGATCGGGATCGACTCAAAGAGACCGCGGAACGGTGCCATCGACCGCTCGACCGATCGATAGACCCAGTCGGCGAACCCAGCGTCGGGGTTGGCACCGAGAAGGCGGAGGATGAACGCCAGGAACAGCAGCACCAGATTCACGACGACCCATACGTAGACGAACCACAGCAGCACCTTGGTGATCGCTCCCGCTGTCAACCCAACGTCACGCTGGGGACGACGAGCGGTCACAGCCGTCTGTTGATCTGGCATCAGCTTTTCCTCCTTCGTCTTTGGGTGTCGTAGTTCCTCCTTGTCGGTGCCATGAATCGCAGTGTCGTGGAACGTGCAGACTGCTGAAGGGTGCGAAAGACTTTCCTGCCGGTCCTCGTTGAGTGGGACGACCAGCCGTTTGCGCGGAAGCGGTTTGTCGTCTGGGCCACCGAGCCTCGGAGCGCCGGTGAGTTCGCCCAAGACTGGTTGGACTACATCGAACGAGTCGGCGTCCGGGCCGACGCAGACATCCAGTTGGTTCCCCTCGACATCCGTCTTGAGGAGTCAGAACTCGAGGCGCTCTGGCCGGGCGGTGGCGGCTCGGAGAACCTGACGGGAGTGCGGGCACAGCGCATGCGCGACCTGCTCAAGCTCACCGGTCCCTGGCGACGCGCTCGTATTCTCTGGACACAAGATCGACGGTCGGGCATGCCCCTCGAGTCAAGCGCACGCTGGGGAGGGCCTCCGACCGTCGGAGGCCCTCCCCCCACGCCGCTCAGAACGTCACGCAGTCGAGGTAGTCGAAGCCCTTCTCGGCGGCCTCGAACGGATCGAACGTAGGGTCGCCGAAGCGGGGGTCGTGCTCGACCACGTAGTACCGCACCGGGCCCTTGGAGGCAGCGAAGATCTCCGGGAAGTCGATGATGCCCTCGCCGACGATCTCGATCCGCCCGGGGAACGGCCCGGCGGCCATGTCCTTCACGTGGAACAGCTGGATGCGGTTGCCGTAGCGCTCGAGTAGCTCCACCGGGTCCGCGCCACCGTTCGTCGCCCAGTACAGGTCGACCTGGAAGACGACGTTCCGCGGGTCGGTGTGCTGCATGAGGATGTCGAACGCCGTCCGGTCGCCGAACACGCGCTGAAACTCCCAGTTGTGGTTGTGCACCATCAGCGTCTGCCCCTGCTGCCGCGCCGACACACCGAGCTCGTTGAGGTACTCGGCGTAGGCGATCCACTCGGCCTCGGTGGCGAAGTTCGGCGTGGCGCCGGACCCGAAGAACTGGATCCCCAGGGTCTTGTTCTCCTCGAGGATCTGTTCGAAGTCGACTGGGCTCGCCGGCGTGCCGACGTTGACGTGGCGGCCGGACGCCTTCAGCCCGTACCTGTCGAGCAGCTCCCGATACTCCTCCGCGCTCAGGCCGCTGAGCGTGAAAGGCTCGACGTTCCGGTAGCCCATCTCGCTCAGGCGGCGCAGCACTTCCTCGAGCCGCGCGATCGTCGCCGGGTCGGTGCCGAAACCGACGTATTCGGCGAACGTCCAGAGCTGGATCGAGATCTTGCTGGTCGGGACGCCCCGGCCCGCGCAGTCCTGTGCCTGCGCGGTCGCGGTGCCCCCGGCGACCAAGCTGATGCAAGCCGTCAGCGCGACGACGATGAGCCCGCGGACGATGCGCCCGCGGCTCGTCGATGTCTTCATGGTCCCCCCTTCGCGGTCTTCAGACAATTCGGCTGAGCAGGTCGCAGCCTAGCGGCCCCCAAAACCCCCGGACGGGAGAGGGCACAGCTGGTCTAGCGCCGGGTGCCGGCGGGACTCCCCCGCCGCCTATCCGAAGGTCGAGTGTGTGCGTGGAGCGATTGACGGCTCGTCGTGCCTGTACTTACGTTCGAGGCCACCTGGCGTCCTTTAGCTACGGAGGTAGAGAATGAGGAAGCGAGTTGCGGTGGCGCTCTGCGCGATCGCCGCACTTGGCCTGACGGGCGGTTCTGCGTTTGCCGGTGAGATGACCGGCAACGGGAAGTGGATCGCCGGTTCTGAGGAAGCGCCGCTGCACGGGAAGTCCGAGTGCGCCTTCTCGGGACAGAATGATGAGTTCCACCTGTTCCCCAACGAGGACTGGCCGCGGACGCAGTCGTGGGGACAGATCATCGCCGAGGCCGCGCCCGTCGTCGGTGGTCACGTCGGCGTGCCTGGCGTTGCCTGCAACCCCACGGGTGGGCCCGGATAGTTGACCGGTGGGTGACCCCGGCCAAGCGCCGGGGTCACCTCCTGGTTGCCGACCGAGCCTTCCTCCCGCCGGGCGGAGGCAGCGTAGTTTCTAGAGTGTCCTTGCGCCCCGCGCCCTGGCTCGTCTCAGTCCTCAACTAAAAAACCCCCGATTTACGGGGGCTTTGAGAGCGGATGATGGGACTCGAACCCACGACCTTCTGCATGGCAAGGATCGGGGAGCTGTATCAACGAGGGTCGAGGGTGGTACAAACCCGCATGGACAGCGGCCTTACCGTCCGAGGCGTATCGGCGTTGACGCCCCCTGACGGGCCTCAATGCTGACCTAGATGCTGACCTGCGACCTTCTGCTTACCCCGTAGAAAGTCTTCGGCGGGTAGGACTAGCTAGCGCGCACGTCCTCGCAGCCGCCGCCTTCCCAGTAGTCGGCTGCGAGATCCACCCAGGCGATGTCGTGACCGGGGCCGCAAACGACCACGTCAAGGTTTCCGTCCTGAGCCAGTATGACGTCGGCGCCGGAGCCACCGTACAAGGAGTCCACGCCGGGGCCGCCGTCGAGGATGTCCGCACCCGACCCGCCCGACAGGAGATCGCGGCCCCGCTGCCCGAACAGCGTGTCCGGCCCCAGTCGGCCGTACAGCTCGTCGTTACCGGCGCGGCCGCGGAAGGTGTCGCGGTGGTCGTGGCCGTAACGGACGTCGGGCCCAGCGGTCCCATACCACGTCACGTTGTGAGCGGCGGCAGCGCCGGCGAGGGCGAGGATCGATGACCCGGCTGCGATTGCGATGAGGAATCGCCTCACGCCTGGATGTTAGCCGCCTCAGCCACTGTGGCGGCGCGGGCGGCTGGCGCTCACCGAGGCGGGCACCGAGGCCGCAGCTTGGGCTTGACTAGACGGCGATCATGCCGCGCTAGTCGTACACCGAGCCCGGCTGCTCGATCGTGGCGCCCTGGACGGCGAGGGCGAGCGCGACGGCCGCGTCGATCGGGCGCGTCCGGTCGAGCTTCCGGAGCCGCCGCACGTCGCCGTTGTCGAAACGGTCACAGGCGGCGGACGGGCGACCGGGCCCTGTGACCGTGGCCACGTGGATGCCCTCTCGCGGAGCTCGAGCCAGAGCGCTACTTGATCTCGGCTCGCGGCCGTGCAAATCTCGGACTTGAGACGGAGGAGGTCGTGTGCGGGCGCTGGTGTTGGTTTTGGCCTCGACGATCGCGATCGTGGCGGATGGGGTGGCCGAGGCATCGGCGGAAGCGACGTGCCGCGACCGCGCCGCGACCATCGTCGGTACGCCGGGAAAGGACCGGATTGTCGGGACGCCAGGTCGTGACATCATTTCGGCACGGGCCGGCGACGACGTCATCCGCGGACTGGACGGCAACGACCTGATCTGCACCGGCGGCGGCAGCGACAATGTTCGCGGGGGCGGCGGGGCCGATGTGATCTACGGCGATTTTGGATGGGACTGGTTGGTTGCCGGGCCGGGCGACGACACTGTTTCTGCCGGCCGCGGCACGGGCGTAGACACCGTGTTTGCGGGGTCGGGTGACGACACTGTTTACGACGAAAAGGGCCCGGATCGGATCTGGGACGGCGCGGGCGCGGACGTGATCGACGCCGGCCCTGGGCACGACGTTCTTTTCAACGGAGCAGGTAACGACATCGTCCAGATGGGCGGCGGATGGGACCGCATCCACGATGGACCAGGAAACGACGCTGGGAACCTCGGAGACGGCTACGACCAAGTCTGGCTGGACGCGGGGAATGACGTGTACGACGGCGGAGCCGATCTTGACACCGAACCCGTCGGGGATTGGATCTGGATTGACAACCGCCGATTGCCGACCACGCCACCCGTCCTCATCAACCTGACGACGCACCAGGCCCAAGGCATCCTGATTGGATTGGACACGATCGAGGGATTCGAGTCGGCGGAGGGCACGAGGCAAGCCGACACATTGATCGGTGATGACGCCGACAACGTGTTGTGGGGACGCGGAGGAGACGACCACATCGAAGGACGAGGCGGCGACGACAGACTCTTCGACTCCGCCGGAGTCGACTTTCTTGACGGTGGGGATGGCACCGACTCATGCGAAGGTGGTGAGACCGTCCTGAACTGCGAACTGCCGCGCCGCTGATTGCGCCGGGGCGCGGGCCGCAAGGTGACCCTAGGACTACCCTGCCCACGCCCCGGCGAGAGTCAGCCTACGACGGAGCGGCGGCGGCGCCTAGATGGCCGTTTGAGACAGGTCGATGGCCAAGGTTGCGGCGGCCGCACTGGCCGAGCTCGTCCACAGGCGCGGGCTCGAGCGGGCGAGCGCGGCGCTGGTTCGGTGGGCGGCTAACCCGCGCGGTGGGGTCGTCGGTGCTGGCTGAGCGGGCGCTGGGAATTGAAACCGAGCAATCTTTGGAGTAGCGTCTCGCGCTCGATGGGGACCCGCGCATTCGACTTCCAGGAACTGCTCGGCTCGCGGACTCGCCCGACGGCGAGCGACTGGGCAGAGGTACTTGCGGGCCTGCCGCTCTTCGCGCGCGTCAGCAAGCGTCGCCTGCGGAAGATCGCGGCCCTGTCGCAGATCCAGCAGTTCTCGCCAGGCACCATCGTCGTCCAGATCGGCGAGCCCGCCGACGCCTTCTACCTGATCCTCGCCGGTCGTGCGAAGGTGGTGGGAAAGTCTCGCCGAACGCTAGGCATAGGCGACTACTTCGGCGAAATGGGGCTGATCGACGGAGAGCCGCGGTCGGCCACGATCGCCGCCGCCGACGAACTCGAAACGATGAAGCTCGCCCGCCGCCCATTCATCAAGCTCCTCAAGCAGGAGCCCCAGATCGCGATGTCAATGATGGCCGAGCTTGCGTCTCGACTCCGAAGCCTCGAGAGGCGCCCCATTCTCTGAACGGGCGATTGTCGTTTCGGCCGTGACCGAGACGGACGCGTTCCACAGGAAGGCTGCGAGCTCCTTGCGGTTTCGGCTCACCATCGCCTGCTCGTTTCCTCGCACGGTAGGTCGCCGATCTCCTGTTGCAGGACTGGTGGGACACACCCAGGTAGCCGGCCCTGTCATCCGTGTGATCGAGGTCGAAAGCGTCCCCCTCGATGAGCGCCCCGCAGCGGCAACACCGGAGCATCCCCGCAGCCACGAGCGGCGCCAGCCGCCTCCTGGCCATCTGGTGACTCGTGCCGTAACCCCTCTGAGACGTCGAGGGTCGAGGAGATTTCACCGAATGCCCACCGAGTTCACCGAAGGCCTACCGAGTTGCCAAGAGAAGGCGAAGGCCGCCGCCGGGCTCGACGAGATGGAGGACCGCCTCTCCATGCACGGGCTGCGGCACTCGTTCCTCTCCCTCGCCGCAACGACGCTGGACGTGCCCGACACGACGCTCGCCCGTCTCGCCGGCCACGCGAACCCGGCCGTGACGATGCGCCTCTACGCCCGCGACCGCCGCAACCAGGAGCAGGTGAACGACGACGTGCTCGCCCGAGCGGCTGCGGCCGGCTTCGGCGCCTGAACCTACGGCGTGCGAAAACGCCTGGCTTCCCGCTTCCCCACCCGAAGGGTGAACCTGTGCCTAGAGACCGGAGTGCTCTACGCCGCGACGTCGTCGGCCGGAAGCCTGCCGGTCTCGCGTGCCCACTGCTCGACAGTGCTCCAGCGCCAAACGGCTGACCGGCCGAGGATGCCAAGCGGCTTCGGCAATCCGGGGCTGACTGCGAGCACATAGACGCGCTGCGGCGAAATGCCGAGTCGCTTCGCGATATCGACCGCAATTACCAGCTCGGTCTGCGAGTCGACCTTCACGGCGACCACGTTACTCGATGCTCGCGGGCCGTCTCATGCGGGTCACGGATTGGTGCCAGTCGTACGTAGATCTTGAGATCGACGCTTCGCTCCCATGCGGTGTGCTTGCGCGCTGCCCTCGGCTCAGTCCCGGTTGGCCGCCCGAGTCGCTCAGCCTGTAAGGGGGACGGTGCGTACGGTCGACGGCCACCACTGCCTGCCCCCGTGCCGCGTCGGTGTCCCGCTGACGCTACGTCGCGAGTTTTCGCCAACAGAAACGCCAATCCTTCCTGGCTCACTCCGCGGCTTCGGATCCCTGGGGTGGTTGAGGCGACCGGCTCGGGACAATATCGGGACAAAGTAAGGCAACCCAAACGCGTCCGACCAAACGAAAACCCCGCCTGAGCGGGGCTTTTGAGGAGCGGATGATGGGACTCGAACCCACGACCTTCTGCATGGCAAGCAGACGCTCTAGCCAACTGAGCTACATCCGCGTGGGAGCGAGTATAGCCGCCCCCGCCCCTCACTCGGAGTCCAGCACCTCGTTTACGAGGGTGTCCGCGAGCTCGTTGTGCTCGCGCGGGACGGCGGTGTAGCGGACGGCGCCGATCTCCCGCGCGAGCCGCGCCGCCTTCAGGGAGAGGTCCCGGAGGGCAGCTTTCTTCACCTTGTACTCGCCGCGCATCTGTTTCACGACGAGCTCCGAGTCGGACACGACCTCGAGCTCGTGGACGCCGGCGTCCCGGGCGCGTTCGAGGCCGGCGACGAGGGCGCGGTACTCCGCGACGTTGTTCGTGGCGACGCCGATCGCCTCGCCGTGCGCCGCCAGGACGGTGCCGTCGTCCGCCTCGAGGACGTAGGCGGCCGCCGCCGGCCCGGGGTTTCCGCGCGCCCCGCCGTCCGTGAAGAGGCGGGCCTTCACTCGGGCGGTTCGACGAGCGCGTAGAGGTCGAAGACCGGCTCTTCGTACGGATGGGCGGCGCGGAGCGCGGCGACCACCTCGGCCTCGTTCTCCACCGGGTACACCGTCTCGAGGCGGAGCTCGGACACCCGCTCCTCTCGCCCGGCCTCGCCCAGGGCCGGCGAGCTGTGCTCACCCCCGAGGTAGGTGCCCGTCCCGGTCGTGTACCACGAGCAGCGCTCGTAGTTCCCGATTCGCCCTGCGCCCGCTGCGAAAAGCGCTTCGCGAACGCCGGCGAGCGCCTCGCGCGGAACGAAGACGACGAGCCTGCGGTTCAGATCTCTACCTCGGGCGCCGGCGTCGCCTCGGAGTCGCCGGTGTTCGGCGTCCCCCGGAGCTCCAGCAACAGGAGGTGCGCCTCCTCGACGGCCACGGGCCGATGCTCGACACCGCGGGGAACGACGAGCAATTCGCCCTCTCCCACCTCCACCTCGCCGTCCCGCAGCTCCACGGTCACCTTTCCCTTCAGGACGAGGAAGAGGTCGTCCGTGTCGGGATGCGAGTGCCAGACGAACGGCCCCTTCGTCTTGGCGACCTGGATCTTCGAGTCGTTGTAGGAGCCGACGATCCGCGGGCTGAAGATCTCGTCGAAGCTCGCGAGCTTCTCGGCGAGGTTGACTTTCTCCAGCACAGTCACCTAGTCGATCTGGGCGCGCTGGAGCTTGCCGGAGTAGTCGACGTAGATCGACTTCCACTCCGTGTAGAAGTCGAGCGCGGCCTGGCCGGCCTCGCGGTGGCCGTTCCCGGTGCCCTTCGTCCCGCCGAAGGGCAAGTGGACCTCGGCGCCGATCGTGCCGGCGTTGATGTACGTGATGCCGGTGTTCAGGTCGCGCATCGCCCTGAAGGCCTTGTTCACGTCGCTCGTGAAGATCGAGGAGGAAAGGCCGAACTCGATGCCGTTCGCGATCCGGATCGCCTCGTCGACGTCCGTCGCTCGGATCAGCGCCGTCGTCGGCCCGAAGATCTCCTCCTGCGCGATCCGCATCCCCGGCTCCACGTCGCCGAAGATCGTCGGCCGGTAGAAGGAGCCCTTGTCGAGCCCGTTCTCGGTGGCGATCTCGCCGCCGGTGAGGAGCGTCGCGCCCTCGTCCACGCCGATCTGCGTGTAGGAGTGAATCTTCTCGAGCGCCGAGCGGTTGACGACCGGGCCCACGTCCGTCGAGCCCTCGAGGCCGTCGCCCAGACTCAGCTCCTCGGCCCGCGCGACGAGCTTCGAGGCGAGCGAGTCGTAGACGCCCTTGCCGGCGATGACCCGGCTGGCCGCCGTGCAGCGCTGGCCGGACGTCCCGAACGCCGACCAGAGGATCCCGTCGACAGCGAGGTCGACGTCGGCGTCGTCCATGACGATGATGGCGTTCTTGCCGCCGAGCTCGAGGTGGATGTGCTTGAGGAGCGGCGCGCCGTTCTCGGCGGTCTTGATCCCCACCTCGCGCGAGCCCGTCAGCGAGATGAGCGGCACGTCCGGATGCTTGACGAGCCGCTCGCCCACCGACTCGCCGCCGCCGTGGACGATGTTGAGGACGCCCGGAGGAAGGCCCGCCTCCTCGAAGATCTCCACGAACCGCTGCCCGAGCGTCGGCGTGTCCCGGGCCGGCTTGAACACGACGGTGTCGCCGCACACGAGCGCGGGGGCGATCTTCCAGCTCGGGATGGCGATCGGGAAGTTCCACGGCGTGATGGCGCCCACGACCCCGATCGGCTGGCGCACGCTCATCTGGAACTTGTCGGGCATCTCGGACGGCGTCGTCTGCCCGAAGAGGCGCCGGCCCTCGCCTGCCATGTAGAAGGTCATGTCGATCGCTTCCTGGACGTCGCCGCCCGCCTCGGCGCGCACCTTGCCCATCTCGCGAACCATCAGCTCGGTGAGCTCGTCCTTGCGGTCCACGAACCGCTGCGCAGTCCTGAAGAGGATCTCGCCGCGCTTCGGCGCCGGGACGAGCCGCCAGCTCTCGTAGGCCTCCTTCGCGGCCTCGACCGCGCGGTCGACGTCGGCATCCGACGAGCGTGGGAAGGTACCCAGTGTCTCGCCGTTCGCGGGGTTCGTCGTGTCGAAAGTCTCGTCCCCGGTCGCGTCGACCCACTCCCCGCCGATGTAGTTCTTCGAAATCTCGGTTGCTGCAGTCGCCATCTCGCTCCTTGTTTCGCTAGCGGGTTCGATTCTAGGCTTCGGGCTGTGCCCGAGGTCGGAGCCAAGGCCAGCCGGAGCCGCCTCGTCCGGGCGGAGGACATCGCGCTCTTCACGGAGCTGACGGGCGATCGCAACCCGCTCCACTACGACGAGGACGCCGCGGCGCGCTCGCGCTTCGGCGGGCTCATCGTCCAGGGCGGCGTCACCTCGGGCCTCCTGAACGCGGTCGTGGCCGAGGACCTCCCCGGTCCGGGCAGCGTCTTCCTGCACGTGGACTGGAGCTTCACGGCCCCCGTGAGGCCCGGCGACGAGATCACGGCCGAGGTCGAGGTGCTGGAGGCCCGAGAGGACAAGCCGATCACGAAGCTCCGCACGACGATCGTGAACCACGAGGGCACCATCGTCCTCGACGGCACCGCACTCGTGTGGACCGAGCCGCTGTAGTGCCGACGTCCGGTCGCACGCGGGCGCTCGCGCTCCTCGCGGCCGCGGCCATGCTCGCTATGACGACCTGGTTCTCGGCGAGCGCAGTCGTCCCACAGCTTCGGGAGGAATGGGGCCTCTCCGACACCGCGGCGGCGTGGCTCACGATCGCCGTCCAGCTCGGCTTCGTCGCGGGCGCGCTCGTCTCGAGCATCCTCAACGTCGCGGACATCGTCCAGCCCCGGCTCGTCATCCTCGCCGGCGCCGCCGGAGCGGCGCTCGCGAACGTCCTCCTCGGCGCCGTCTCGGGAGCCGGAGCTGCGATCCCCCTCCGCTTCGCCACCGGCTTCTTCCTCGCCGGGGTCTACCCACCGGCGCTGAAGCTCATGGCTACCTGGTTCCGGCGCGGGCGCGGGACTGCCCTCGGGATCCTCGTCGGAGCGCTCACGCTCGGCTCGGCAGTGCCGCACCTGGTGAACGGTCTCGGCGGCGTGGACTGGCAGACGGTCGTCTACGCGACCTCGGCGCTCACGCTGGCGGGCGGCCTGCTCGCGCTCGCGGTTCACGACGGCCCCTATCCGTTTCCGCAGACGACGTTCGACCCGCACCAGGCGCGCCGCGTGTTCGCCAACCGCGGCGTCCGGCTGGCCAGCCTGGGCTACTTCGGCCACATGTGGGAGCTCTATGCCATGTGGGCCTGGTTCGTCGTCTTCTTCTCGGCCGCCCGCGACGACGGCGCCGGCGCCGCCTACGCGACCTTCGCTGTGATCGGGGCCGGAGCGATCGGGTGCTGGGCGGGAGGCGTGCTCGGCGACCGACTCGGCCGGCCGGAGACGACCGCCGCCATGCTGGCGGTCTCGGGGACGTGCGCGCTTCTGATCGGCCTCCTCATCGACGCGCCGACGTGGATCCTCGTGGTCGTCGGGTTGGTCTGGGGCTTCACGGTCGTGGGGGACTCGGCGCAGTTCTCGACGCTCGTCACCGAGCACGCCGACCAGGCCTACGTCGGGACGGCCCTCACGATGCAGCTCGCCCTCGGTTTCACGCTGACCGTGGCGACGATCTGGCTGATCCCCTTCCTGGCCGACGGCGTCGGCTGGCGCTGGGCGTTCGCGTTTCTCGCACCGGGGCCTGCGCTCGGCGTAATCGCGATGCTGCGGCTGCGCCGCGCGTCTGCTTAGCTAGGACGACGCGGGCGGGTCCGTCGAGGGGAAGATCCCCGGGTGCGCGCGACGGCGGTCGCGGATCGTCCGCTTCTGGCCCGCCGGAGGCCGCGTGCCGTTACTGCGGCGGTCGGGGCCCGTGCGGCGGTCGACGATGACCTCGACGTTCGGATTGTCGCTGTAGTGGGCGACAAGCTCGTCGAAGAGCTCGTCCTCGAGATCAGCCGGAACGACGCAGTAGATCATGCTCAGGATGTCTATCGGCATTCGCGGGCATCGTCTAAACCCGCGGGATGTCGGGCATCACCCGTCCATCCTCCCCGAGATGCCCGTTCCAGACCGCGAAGCGTGGGTCGAGATCGTCGAGCTCGTAGCCGCGCTCTGCGAGGCGCACGGGCTGCCCGGACTCGAAGACGACGCGGTACTGGTACCACGAGATGTCCCACGCGACCGTGATCACGACCTCGGGATTGACCCCGGAGAGCGGCAGGAGGCTCACCCGAGCCTTCCCCAGGCTCCTGGCGATGCCGGCGATCGTGCGCTGGTAGGCGCTCTCGTTGAAGACCTCCGCGGCCTCGATGATCGCCTGCTCCTCAGCGGAGAGCCGGCGCAGCATCGGCTCGGGGACCGTGTGGTCGGGCTCCGTGCGCCGCGGCTCGAGAAGCCCCGCGAGGCCGCCGAAGCGCCGCCGGCGACGAGTGTCCCCGACGATCGGCGTGGTCGGGCTCCCCTCCTTGATCCACCCGTGCTCGTCGGCGGTGGCCGTGCAGAGCGCGCACACGTCGACCCAGTTGTCACCGCCGGGCGTGAAGCGCACCGCCCGCTCGCCCATGAGCAGCGTCCGCTGGCAGATGGCGCACGTCCGTTGGACGTCCTGCGTGCGGACGACGGTCACGACTTGCCCTCCTCGCGTTCCCGCCTGGCCTCTTCGACGATCTTCTGCGCGATGTGCGACGGCACCTCTTCGTAGCGGAGGAAGGCAAGAGTGTGATCGCCCCGGCCGCCCGTCAACGAAGTGAGTGACTGCGAGTAGGTGAGGATCTCCCCCATCGGCACCTCGGCCTTGATGGACGTGAGACCGGGGCCCGTGGGCTCCATGCCGAGCAACCGCCCACGACGGGAGTTGAGGTCGCCGTTGACCGCGCCGACGCTGTCGTCGGGGACGACCGCGTCGAGCGACATGATCGGCTCGAGGAGGACGGGGCCGGCCTTCTCGTAGGCGCTCTTGAACGCCAGCGAGCCGGCGATCTTGAAGGCCATCTCCGAGGAGTCGACCGAGTGGTAGGAGCCGTCCACGAGGACGACCCGCAAACCCGTCACCGGAGCTCCGGCGAGCTCGCCGCGGGTCATCGCCTCTTGAATCCCCTTGTCGACCGCCGGCCGGAAGCTCTGCGGAATGACGCCGCCGACGATCTTGTCGACGAACTCGTAGCCCTCGTGGCCGGGAAGCGGCTCGAGGACGATATGGCAGTCGCCGAACTGGCCGCGGCCGCCCGTCTGCTTCTTGTACCGCCCTTGCGCGCGAGCCTCCTTGCGGATCGTCTCCAGGTACGGCACGTGCGGCTGATGGAGATCGACCTCGACGCCGAAGCGGCGTCTCAGCCGCTCGACGGCCACCTCCACGTGGACCTGCGAGAGCCCGCCGAGGAGCTGCTCGCCCGTTTGCTCGTCACGGCGGAGCGTGAGCGTCGGGTCCTCCTCGTGCAAGCGCCGGAGCGCGGCGGCCATCTTCTCCTCGTCCCCCTTGGCCTTCGGCGTGACGGCGAAGCTCATGACCGGCTGCGGGAAGACGAGCGGCTGCACGTCGACCGGCTGGTCCTCGCCCAGCAGCACGTCGCCGGTGGCGCCTCCTTCAGCTTGGCGACGGCCCCGATGTCGCCCTCGCCGAACTCCCGCGCCTGCTCGTGCTCCTTCCCCTGGAGGAGGAGCAGCTGGCCGACGCGCTCCTTGCCGCGCGTGCGTGAGTTGAAGAGCGTCGAGTCGGATGCAAGCGTGCCGGCCAGGACGCGAAAGACGTTGATGCGCCCGGCGAACGGGTCGGCGACCGTCTTGAACACGAACGCCGCCGGGCCGCCGCCGTCGATGTCGACCGTGAGCGGCTTCTTCGCGGGCGAGGGGATTCCCTCGACGAGGAGGTCGAGGAGACCGGTCGTGCCCAGGTTCCTGGTGGGGACGCCGCAGGCGACCGGGAAGAGCTCGCCCGCGACGACGGCGTTCTTCAGGGCTGCGGCCAGCTCGTCGCCCGAGATCTCCTCGTCGGCGAGGTAGCGCTCCATGATCGCCTCGTCCGTCTCGACGACTGCCTCGACGAGCTTCACGCGGTACTCCTCCGCCTGCGCGGCGATCTCGTCCGGGATGACGGCCGGGCTCCCCTCGCGCTCGCCGCCGGAGTCCAGATAGGCGCGCATGTGGAAGAGATCGACGATGCCCTTGAGCTCGTGCTCGTGGCCGATGGGGATCTGCACGGCGACGCACCGCTCCGAGAGCTGGCCCTGAAGCTGCTCGAGCACCGGGAAGAAGTCCGCGCGCTCGCGGTCCAGCATCGTCACGAAGACGACACGGCAGAGACCGAGGGCCTCGGCGCGCTCCCAGAGGCGCGTCGTCTGCACCTCGACGCCGTTGACGCCGCTCACGGCGAAGAGTGCGCCCTCGACGACCCGGAGCGAGGCGAGCGTGTCGGCCTGGAATCCGGGGTCTCCGGGTGTGTCGACGAGGTTGATCTTCCGGTCGTGCCACTCGAGGTGGCACACCGAGGCGGCCAGGGACATCTGGCGGCGCTGCTCGTCCTCGTCCCAGTCGGAGACGGTCGTCGAGGCCTCGACGGACCCCAACCGGTTCGTGGCGCCGGCCTGAAAGAGCATCGCCTCCACGAGCGAGGTCTTCCCGGTGCCCCGGTGGCCGACGACGGCGACGTTGCGGATCTTGCTCGGCTCGAACTGCGGCACGGATTGGCGAGTTTAGCGACTTGGTCGCAACGTGCAGGCAAGAATGCAAGCCGTGGAGCTCACGCTTCGTCCGGCAAGACCGGGAGACGCCTCCGCGGTTGCCGATGTGTTCCTCTCTGCTCGCGCGGAAGCGATGGCCTATCTCCCGTCGTTGCACTCGGGGAGCGAGATTCGCGTCTGGATTCGGGACGTGGTCCTCGTGCACCAGGAGGTGGTCGTTGCCGAGGTCGAAGGTCGCCTGGTCGGGTTCGCCGCCCTCGACGGCGGCCTCCTCGCCCACCTCTACGTGCACCCCGACATTCAGAGGCGGGGCGTCGGGAGCGCGCTGCTTGCTCGCGTGCAAGCCCTCCGCCCGGACGGCTTTCGGCTCTGGGTCTTCCAGCGCAACACCGACGCTCGCCGCTTCTACGAGCGGCGGGGTCTCCGCCTGGTCGAGGTGACCGACGGAGCCGGGAACGAGGAGCGCGAGCCGGACGCGCTCTACAGCTGGAGCCGGAGCTAGTCCTGGGTGGTGCGGACGAGCGACGCCGAGAGCCGCGCCTTGAGGCGCAGGATCGCCTTTGTGTGCAGCTGGGAGACCCGCGATTCGGTGACGCCGAGCACCTCGCCGATCTCACGAAGGGTGAGCTCTTCGTAGTAGTAGAGCGTCACGACCAGCTTCTCCCGCTCGGGCAGCCGCGCGATCGCCTCCGCCAGGCTCTCGCGGAGCGCCGTCTGCGCCATCGCGGCCTGCGGCTCCTCCGCCAGCGGGTCCTCGATCGTGTCGATGAGCGCTACGGGGTCGCCGCCCGTCGAGGAGCTCGACCAGAGCTCGTCGAGCGCCGCGATCGACGTTCGAGAGATGTCGAGGAGCGAGTCCTGGAACTCTTCCACGCTGATCCCGAGAGCGGCTGCGATCTCCGCGTCGTCCGGCGCCCGCATGAGTTTCGTCTCGAGCTGCGTGATCGTCCGCTCGATGTCTCGCGCCCGCGCACGCACGGAGCGCGGCACCCAGTCCATCGAACGCAGCTCGTCGATGATGGAGCCCTTGATGCGCGCGATCGCGTACGTCTCGAACTTGATGTCGCGATCCAGGTCGAAGCGCTCGATGGCGCCGATGAGGCCGAGGAGGCCGTACGAGACGAGGTCGCCCTCCTCGACGTGCGCCGGCAGGCCGCTGCCCAACCGTCCCGCGACGTACTTCACGAGCGGCGCGTACGTGAGGATGAGCCTGTCTCGCAGGTTCCTCTCGCCGGTGCGCTTGTACTCGCGCCAGAGCGCCTGGGTGTCGAGTGTCTGCTCGGCCATCGCCAAGGAGGATAGAGCGAGACGGAGCTTTCGCGAAAATGCGACGGGTTTCCTACCTGAGCATCTTCAGCGCGGACTCGCCCATCCAGACCGCGAGCACCGCGGCGGCGACGGCCACGACCCACGCTGCCCCGCCCGCGACCGCGGCGTAGACGGCGACCCCGGCGAACCCGGCTGCGAGGACGAGGAAGAGCGCGCCGAGGGGCTCCGCCGCACCCCGGTACAATGCCTTCCGGCCGAGGGCCGTAGCTCAACTGGCAGAGCACCGGTCTCCAAAACCGGGGGTTCCAGGTTCGAGTCCT
>CAWDJV010000006.1:0-164913 GCA_963802795.1 uncultured Actinomycetes bacterium | reverse complement strand
CCCTCAGCGGAGAGCCCACGCGCTTCCTCGCGTACAACAATGGGATTTCGGCCACGGCCTCCCGCGTTGAAGTCGTCGACTTGCCGGACGGCGGCCACGGGATAAGCCGGATCATCGATCTCCAGATCGTGAACGGCGGCCAAACTACGGCCTCGATCCACCGGGCCATGCGAACGAAGCTCGATCTCACTGACGTCAGGGTGCAGGCGAAGATCACCGTCATCGATCCAGCGCGCGTCGAGGAGATCGTTCCGTTGATCTCGCGTTACGCGAACTCGCAGAACAAGGTGAGTGAGGCGGACCTCACGGCCAATGATCCGTTTCACGTCGAGCTCGAGAAGCTCTCGCGGAATATCTGGGCGCCGGCGACAGGAGTGACGAAACGCGCTACGAGGTGGTTCTACGAGCGGGCGCGGGGCCAGTACGCGGATGCGATGTCGCGCGAGACGACACCTGCGCGGCGCCGCCGTTTCAAGGAGGAGTGGCCGACGTCACAGAAGTTCACGAAGACCGACCTTGCGAAGTTTGAGGCTATATGGGATCAGTACCCGCACCTCGCGAGTCTCGGCGCCCAGAAGAACTTCATCCACTTCATGACGCGGATGAAGGAACGCGGCGGCTTTGTACCTGACGCGATGTATTTCGAGCGCCTGATCGCGAAGGCGGTTCTCTTCAAGCGAACCGATCGCATCGTCGCGCGCCAGGAGTTCGGTGGCTACAAGGCAAACATCGTCTACTACACGATCGCCAAGCTATCTCACGCGACCGCACAACGGCTGAAGCTGGCAGAGATCTGGGAGGAGCAGGATCTTCCGGAGCAGTCGAGGCCGCGCTCGAGGAGCTGTCGCACATGGCGTATCACGTGATCGCCGAACGCGCGCCCAGCGGCGCTAACGTCACCGAGTGGGCGAAGCGGGAGCAGTGCTGGCGCCTGATGCGTGAGCAGCCCTGGGATGTTCCACCATCTCTCTCGTCGACATCTCGTCGGTCGTTCAGCCGTGACCTCTGAAGTGGCCTCGTCTCCGCCGGACGCCGACACGGCGGCTGAAGCGGAAGTCATCGCGGAGGTCGCGGCGGTTGGGGGCGAGGGATGGCTAGCCCTGGCCAACTGGGCTAAGGAGACCGGCAACCTGGCGCCATGGCAGCGAAGGATTGCATTCGGGATCGGAGTCCGCCTTAAGCGAGGGGCCGACCCGTCGATCAAGCAGGCGGTTCAAGGGAGGAAGATCCTGGACTCCCGCTGCCTCCGTCGGCTACATCCCCAGTGACGCGTCGAGTGGGACGAGCGTGGGGCAAAGGCTCCGCTGCTGCTCCCGACGGACTTCCAGATCCCGCACGGCCAGAGTAGTCGCGTTCAAAGGGCATCAACCAGTTCGGGGTACAGAACGTCGTGTTGGAGGCTGTTGCGCCCGGTCTCGCTCGAGCGCTACGGCGATGATCTCAAGCTCGGCGGCCCATGCCTCGCCGGTGTCGCCAAGATCGCCGCCGCGGGACCGGATCAGGTCGGAGAGCTCACGGAGGCGCCCCGGCCCCATTGACCTTACGCGCCCCTTGGGTTCGTTGTAGACCTCTGTGCCGTAGACCTCGTGCTTGAACGGCGCGCTCGGTGAACTCCGAGTCAGTCAACTTCCGCATGTCTGTTCCTCCTCTGTCGTCGGACTATCTCACTCCGCTGAGGCGTCTCACAAGACGACCTCCTAGACAATCGGCGATGCTTTCTCGCCCCGGCCCATTGCGTGATGTCGAAGATCGCCGCGTCCGCCAGCCGCTTGGTATCCAAGCAGGCATGAGACGCACCAGGCAAGACAGGGGGCCGTTCAGGATCGTCGCTTTTCCGCCGAGGCTCCGTCTCACCCAGCCCCGGCGCAGAGACTCCTCTACAGTTCTAGCTGGTCTGCGGATTGAACATGAGGGGCCGCCGCAGGTGGCGACCCCTCCCATGTCCCTTTACGCACGTCCGACAGCTAGCAGCTGACCGTGGCTGTTGTTGTATCCCGTCACCGGGCCAGCGTTGGGCGTGCATCCGAGCCCTAGCGGGCGCTTCACGTCATAGCGGCAAGGTTGTCGGCTCTCCGGGCCGGGGCCATGGCGCCCCGGCCCGGCACGCCCTTTTCTTAGGCGGCGATCTCGCCCTCGATGCTGGCGAGTGCCGCTCTCGACCTCGGCGACGAGCGTGCGAGGTGTCCCTTGGCCTCGCCGATCTTGTTCGCCGAGGTCGTGAGCGCCCGGTCGATGGTCGACTGCGTCCGCAGCGCCTGCGCGCGCGCTCGATCAGCGAGCCGATCCGGTCGAGGTCGACCGTGTCGCCGTTGCGCGGCGAGCTGCCGCCGCACGACCCAGCGCGCCCAGGCGATCGCGAGCCGCAGCGCGAGGTCGTTGCCCTCGGTGGGGTCGTAGGCGACGAGCGCGCGGTTGCCGTAGACCTGGAACGGGCTGTCGCCGGGGCACTGCTCGGCCTTGGCGAAGACTGCGATCCCGGCGAGCGCCCCGCGGTTGGCGATGCAGCCGTCGAGCTCCTTGAGCGTGTCGCGCAGGTTCAGCTGCTGGTTCTTGGCCTCGAGCGTGAAGCAGACGTCCTGGCCGGCGCAATCGTCCGGGTTGACGACGACGCGGAAGTCGCCCTTCTTGCCGCGGACGCCGGTCGTGCCGCCGACGCGCTCGGCGACGTCGCCGTGCGGCTGGCAGAGCTCGATCAGCGTCGCCTCGAGCTCGTCCTCGAAGGTGAAGCCCTTCTTCGTGGTGAGCTGGAACACCTCGGCCCGCGCTTCGTCGACGGCGAGCTGGGTCTTGAGCTCCTCGACTGCCTTGTGGACCTTCGAGCTCTCCTTCTCGACCGACTTGACGATCTCGTTGCGGTAGCGGCCGAGCGGGCTCTCATCGTTGTCGGGGTCGATCAGTGAGCGGACGGCCTTGACCTGCTCGAGGCCGCTCTTGCGCATGACCTGCTCGAACGCGGCGATGACGCTCTGCTTGCTGTTCGGGTCGAAGGTCTCTCCGAGCAGCTCCTCGAGCTCCTTCTTGAACTCCTCGAGTGAGCGCGGCAGCGCGCCGTCCTCCTCGTCGAGCAGCTCGCTGGTCTTCTTCTCCAGCTCCTCGCCGAAGTGGTCGAGTCCGCGGGTGAAGGTGGTGGACATGTCGTCGAACGCCTTCTCGACGATCGCGACGTCGGTCGTGGTCTGGGCGGCGCTCATCGCGCGGCCGCCGATCGCGAGCAGGTCGTGGACGAGCATGTCGAGGTTCTCGGCTTCCTTGGCCAGCGCGACGACGCGCTGGTCGTGCTCACGGAAGCTCTCGAGGACGAGCTCGTCGTTCTCGATCCGGGCGGCGGGCTCGTTCGCCGCCTGCGTTCATGGGAACTACGTTGCTTGCCATAGGGCCTCACTGCTCCTTTGCATTGGTTTGGTGAGGCCAGTGTCCGACCTCGAGACGCGGTACATGGAGGCGAATCGGCTCGAAGCGCGTGGAATGATGCGACCGCGGGCCGGTTCTGCCCACTCACCTAAGACACCATCGGCAGCCTCAGCCAGACGTAATTTGACCCAGCTGGGTCAATTGCTGTTCCTTGTGTCAGCCGACCGAGACGCGCGCAGGCCTGGCCGGCGCGCCCCGCAAGAGTCGGCGCTAAGTTGCTGCTCCGGACCACGACCCGGGCTCGAGGGCTGGACGACTCGGCTGAGCCCCACGCCTCGTATCGACGACGCCGGCCGCGTGGCCAGCAGAAGAGCGATTCCCTTGCCGAGCCATGAGTAATCCTCGCCGAGGTTGCACTCGACCTAGCCCTGAAGGTGTCGAACGTCGATTGCCACACTAACGAACGGCGCGTAGCGAGGTCGTCACAAACTTAGAATCTCGCGTGCAAACGACCCGAGGGGATGGCCCGCATGCAGGCAAAGGTCTTCGAGATCCGAGATTGGGAAGTCAGAAATCGAGATCGGCCAAGCGCTCGAGAAGCAGCTGAACGAGTTTCTTTCGGAAGGGGACATTCGCGTCGAAAGTCTGGACATGGCTCCTATCGTTTTCCGCCAAGCCGAGGCCCGGGCCTCAGTCGGGGCGCGGGCGTCAACAGCGTCATCTTTGCCGTCCTTCTGTACGAGCGGGAGAATGGGAGGCGCAGGGATCACGTCCGCCACCGAGACCAGCCGGCACCTGCTCACGGACACGGACGGCCGTCTTCCCGCCTGCGATCTCCGACCCCGCCAGTACGCTCCCCTCGACACGTCACACGCATCCCCAGCCGGTTCTCATCTGCGCCGCGAGCCCAGGTCGCCCTCTGGGGGCTCAGGTGCGCGTAAGGGGCCAGGACCGGGCGACGCCGCATCAACATGCGCTGTGCGGGGTCGGGTAGCCGAGAAGAGTCGGCGCACTAGCTAACTGATCAGCTTCGTCAGGTGATCACGGAGGGCGAGACGCTGGCATCCGGAGCGACAGTGGGCAGGCCTCCTCGTACCGTCGTCGAGAGGCCGTAGCCAGTCACGGGTTGGCCCTTCACCACCGCGTCGAGCGCATCAGCGACGCGTCGGATGCGGTGATCCTGCTAGTGAGCCACGCTCCGTGGGGACGAAGAAGTTAAGTGACTCGACAGACGGCAGACCCTGCGCCGGAATCGCGTCGCGTACTGGGAGTAGCTGCCAGGCCTGGCTGACGATCGGCTCCGCTGACGCGCTGACGGGAAGGTCGTGATAGATCTTCATCGATACGGCCTGCGTGAAGCTCTGCACGAAGGAGGCTTCGCGATCGGTGAGGGCGGCGACTTCGCGTGGGAGCCAAACGATGTTTGGGACGAATGAGTAGGTAAGCGGTTTCCGCGAGGCCAAGTCGCCCGTACCCAGCTCGCGCCAGAGATGCGCTGCTACGAAGCCATTTCCGATCCGGCGACCCCTGAACAGCGAATTGCTGCTCGCGATTTGCAGTGACCGTGGAAAGTTCTTCACCATGCTGTTGTCGTCGCGGAAGTACCCCTCCGAGTTCGGCGAGCCCCACGAATCCGGAATGCCTTGAGCCTTGTTTCCACGGCTGAGCGGGTCACGCACCGCGAACGGGATGCTGATCGGTAGGCGCGAATAGATGTCGGGATGCAGCCATACGCCGAGGGCAACGACCAGGCGAGCCGTCAGCATCTGGAAGAGCCAGACATCGCTCTCGAGCAGATCCTTCTGAAGGTAGTGGTAGAAAAGTCTGTGGGCGTCCAACCGAGGACGGCTGCTCGGTGGCATCGCGCAACCCTACTCGCGATCGCCTGAATGGGGCCCAGCCCGTCGAGTCGCCCGAGCGCGGCTCTTGCGACGCCGTCGACTGCCGGGCTCAGCCTCCCGTTTCGGGCCGACGCGGACGCAGTAGCCCCGTTCATCCAGCTCCGCGGCGAGGGCCTGCTCGGCCGCCTCGGACTCTGTCGTCGTTGCGAACTCGCCGAGATGGCTCGCCAGGGACTCGTTCACACGCCATCCGTAGAGACGCACCCACCGGGACCCGCCCTTGCCGGCCTTGTGCCGCGCGAACCGCTCCACTGCATCAAACCCCGTCTCCCCTACATAGATCGGCTTGCGGGGACAGTCTCCCCCGCACGGGGCCTTTTGGTCCCTGCACTCGGCAGGCTCGAGGTCGATGACGTACACGACGTGCGTCCAGTGCTTTCTCCCCTGGTCATCGATACGGACGGGCATCGCGCAGCTCCTGATCGAGTACGGGCAGCAGATGATGCCTGGCATCTCGATATCTGAACGATCGTCGCTGCCCCGAAGCCGTTGGATGCAGCCTGAGAAGCTGAACTTGTCGTTCACGGGTGAGGCGCCAGGCTCTGCAACTACAGATGGTTGATGACCTCTTCTCGCGATCCCAGCTGGCGAGCAGCACGTCTAGGTCGAGCTGGCGGCTTCGCTCGCCTGTGACCGAAGCTCCGAGCCGGCTACCTGCTCGACGCGCTCGAGCACCTTGACGGCAAGCCGACCCCGTTCGCGGTCGTGCCGACCTTCCTCGCAGAGGTGGCAAGGCCGGACAGACCCGCCAGCCCTCCGCCGGCCTCGGCGACGACATGCGACTCCGAGCCGAGCGGGTCATCGGGTCCGGCCTCGAAACTCGAGGGCGAGCCGATCCAGCTCTCGGCGTTCACGAGTCGTGACGGCGGCCGGTGTTCCTTTGGCCGGATTGCACGGCCGAGCGCCAGACGGTGAGCCGCGCCTCAGAGTGGCTCAGGGCGCCGCTACAACGACGATGTCTACAACCGCTACGACGCGTCGACCACGGCCTCGCTCTCGAGCGACTTGTTTCTCACCCGCGGACTGAGCCCTTCGCGGGAGGTCATTGTCGGGAGGAAGTAGCGCGAGACCGATCGTCGGACAAGGTGGCTGTTCCGGTGCCTCCGTCTTCGGTGGCCAGACGGGGTACAGAAGGACGGCCCCCCTACGGCGGAGCCGCCGGATGGCCTCTGCGTCATCGTCTACGTCGGAGTGACGTCGTTCACCAGGTCCTGCAAGTGGAAAAGTCCACGTAGCCCGCGAAGTCGCCGAACAGCCCGAAGAAGTCTGCGTACCAAGCGAGCGTGTCGCTCAGCGGGCTGGGCTCGTCAAGGTAATGCCGACGGATGCACTCCAGCGTCAAATCGAACCGGTATCTCCCCCTCTTCCTTATTACTCTCACTCCTCCCTCTACTTGTGCGCCAGCCGCGGCTCCCTCGAGAAGGTCGGAATCACCGCATCGCTCGACAAGAAGAACTCGCCGAGCTGAAGAGGTGGTGCAGATACGTGTGCGGAGTCATGACGTCGAGCTCGAATGGCGCTCACTCGGCAACGGCTTGCTCGAGAGGAGCTGGTGATACCTTCGAAGTGTCGGACTGAGAGCGTCCGGATCTCGTCCGGGCGGCGTGTCGGAACTGAAGTCGAAGGTGATGTCGATCGCCTCGCCCAGACCCATCTCCCCGACGATACACCCCTTCGCCTGCGTAACGGTTCGAGATGAACCTCTGACCTTGGGCTCAGCTCTGCGCCCCGTGATCGACATCGCGACCGTGAGGCCGAGCATGGTCTTTACAGACAGGTCAACCCGGGTAATCGTTCCTCGCGTGGGGGCTCGCCTCGGAGCCGAAGACGAACACCTCTTCGGGACGCCTCGCCCTGACCTGCTCCGAGAGATCACCGGAATAGAACGCCGCCTCCCACGTCTAGCAAGGCGAGCCGTTGCGGTCGAAGACGAACGCCGTAGGCGTCGAGATAAGACAAGATGGTGAAACGTGGCCGACATGATCGGAGCGGAAGGAGGGCACGCACGCCCGATGGTGATTCCGTGGACGGCGATCGCGACGCGCTACAACGCGCTTCGAGAAACAGCACGCGCTGCGGCTCCGCCAAGTCGCGTACACCTCGCGGATCCCGAACCGCTCATCGCGGACTTCGCCTCTAGCCTCGCAGCATTCGCCGCCCATGAGTGCGCCTTCCGTGCAGTCTGCTCCTTTGCTCAACGATCATGAAGCGAGATTCGGGGTCTGTAGAGTCGAACGGATCGGCCCACGAGTGATCCAGCTGCATCACGGTGACTGACACGGGGCAACTCGAGGACGCAGGTCCCACCGGCGAGAACGACAGGCTCTTCGTTGAATCGGGGGTCGTCGAACAGCTGCTCGGACTGTCGACCGGCACCCAAGAGGCCCGTCCACAGCCCTCTAAGCGTGCGCTCGTGCTTCTGCTCGCGCCAGCTGTCCATTCGGCCGTCCAAGCAATAGTCGATCACGGGCGAACCTGCAAGCGACCTTCGACCTGCCCAGATGTCCCACCGCCTCTCCGACAATTCCTGAAGATGAGGCGGGCGGTCGTCGAAGCAAACGCGAACGCCGTCGCTCAAGCGCTGGTCCGCTACCCGCACCACGCGATGACGGATTGGGTGCGTGCGTCTTGGTTACGGATCGCGGAGTCCCAGGATGACCACCCCGCGTACGTCGAGGCAATTGAATCGGACGCGATCTTCACCTCGGAGGGCCTCCGTGACCTGCTCGGAGACGAGCCGCAGAGCCGGGCACAGCGACTCGGGACGCTGCTCTGGGCTCGCGGCCTCGAGTCGCCACGTGAGCGCGCATTCTTCGAACTCCTCCAACTCGTTGCGCACGAGCCACCAGAGCCTTCTGAGCCTGCAGCGAGCGCTCCGATCCCAGAACAGGCGGGCGGCCAGCGACGCCGTCAGCGGAAAGACCAGCAAGCGAAGATCGTGAGGCTCGAATCGGAGATCCGGGACCTGAAGAAGGATCGGCGGAAACTGGCCGATGCTCTTAGGAGGAGCGAGGAATCGCGCGCACAACTTCGAGATGACGCGTCAGCGAGCGAGGCCGAGCGTGAGCGGCTCCGTGAAACACGTCGAGACACTAGAGCGCGACCTGCGAACGGCGCGCGGGGAAATCCACCTCGCAACACAGGACCTGAGGCGCGCCGGACAAGCGGCAGCCGCCGCCGAAAGGTGGCGGAGGAAGCTGGGGCCGAGCGCGAGGAGTCGAACAGGCGCGCAGCCGCGTCGTTGGCGATCTGGCCGTACGTCGACGCGAGATCGAGGGGTTGCGCGACAATTGGCCTCGATCCCCACAGGAAGAACGCCGTTCACGCGTTCCTCGAAGAAGAGGAGCGACGGATCGACACCGATTTGACGATCCTCCAAGGTGCTGACCGCGAGCGCGCGCAAGAAGAGCACGCACTACGTGAAAAACTCGAAGCCGCGTTTCGGGCCGCCTATCCAGAGTTCGTCCCACCACGTCCGGTGCTCCGCGCCGAGCCGGCCGGTCTTGAGCTCACACCACTCGGTGGCGCCGACGAGGTCGGCCGAAGCGCCTACTTCCTCCAGATCGGTGACTACTCGATACTCGTCGACTGCGGAATCAAGATCGGCGGACGCGACCTTGATGAGATCGCGCCTGACATCAGCCGGATCGAGCATGTCGACGCCGTAATCCTCACCCACGCGCACACAGACCATTTGGGATGGCTTCCGGCGCTGGTTCATCGGTTCTCGGAGGTCGACATCTACTGCACTCCGGAGACCGCTGAGCTTGTTCCGATCATGCTCGGCGACAGCCAGCGCCATCACTTCGCGTTCATGCATCGGCTCCGCGAGCAGGCCGCGTACAGCTCCGCCGCGCCCGATGTCATTGATCCCTACGACCAAGAAGACGTGTTCACGGTTCAGGACATTCTCGTCGGGTTGGACTATGGCGAGGTGGAAAACCTGCCCTCTTCCGATCTCCGCCTGACGTTCTTCGTGGCCGGCCACATCCTCGGAGCCGCAAGCGCCCTGATCGAAGGCAACGGGCGACGCGTCTTGATGGGCGGAGACATCTCGAACGAGACGCAGCTCACGGTCGGCGCCGCCGACTGGTCCGGCGTCGGAGACGTTGACCTGCTCGTTCTTGAGTCGACGTACGGAGATGTGAGTCGGCCGCCCCTCATTGATCAGCACCGAGATCTCGTTCAGTTCGTTTCCCAAACGCTCGACCGCGGTGGTTCCGTGATCCTCCCGTGCTTTGCGCTCGGTCGAGGCCAAGAGGTGGCACTCGTTTTGGCGCAAGCGATGGAACGTGGCGAGCTCCAGCAGGTTTCGGTGTGGGTCGATGGGATGATCCGAAGGATCAATCGCGTCTACGAGAGGCACCAACCGAGTTTCTCGCTACCACGGGAGAATTTCTTTGAGATTCAGGCGGTGCATGACAGGTTCCATGTCGTGGAGGAGGCGCTCAGGCAGCCCACGATCATTGTTACGACTTCCGGCATGCTCGCCGGAGGTCCGGCAGTCGAGTATGCACGCGCCTTATTGAGCGAGCCGCGGAACCGGATGGCGTTCACCGGGTATCAAGATGAAGGAAATCCGGGTTACTCGCTCATGACCCTTGCCCGAGAGGGGGCCGGTTCGCGTCGGGTACTGGTCGCGAATGAGGAGGGCGAGCCTGTCGAGATCGTCGCCGCTGCTCCCGCAGCGCTGTTCCAGCTTTCGGCGCATGCTGACCAGTCGGGGTTGGCTGCAAGCGCAATGTCAGTCCGACCACGCCAGATCGTCCTGGTCCATGGCGACCGCGAGAAGCAAGAGCGGCTAGGCGAGCGACTCCGAGGCGACGTCCCACAAGCGACGGTCGAGTACGGATCGGCTCGGACGTTCACCGTCAAGTGATGGTGAGCGCGAGCGAGCTGGCGCAGCTCTCGCGAATCATCGATGGCGTCTATGAGGGGAAACCCCCACCCCGAGTGGGCGGCAGGTTCGGGCAGTACCTACGAAGGTGCTCACGAGGACGCTTTGAGATTCAACAGCTTCTTGCTCGCGAAGGGCTGACCACCACCAAGGGCGGTTGGGTGAACGGCGCAGGTATCGGTCCCGTGACACTCTCCCCGCTCACGCCGCTTGAAGGCTCGGTGCCCAGTAAACTCTGGGGTCCGGTTGAACATCTTCCAGCGCTCGCGGAAGCACTGGGAGCAGTGGTCGACCTTACGCTGTGGACATCCGCGGGCGCCGCGAACCGCGCTCATGTACTTCTATTGGGCGCGCCGCGACCGATCTCGCTCTCGGGTGCGTACCGATGGTTCGCGCCATCACGTTTGACACCGGGAGAAGCGAGCGTGGAACCCCTCGATTCCGACACGAATTGGGTGAGCGCGCGGTTCCTCAAAGCGACTGCAGACGATGTTTCCCGAGCACCCCACGCGCTCGAGTATGTCCTCGATCGTCGGCTCGGCAAGCCTGGGCTGAAGGTGTTCCGGTCGCTGGCGGTTCGTGCCGATGGGGACGCCTTCCTCGTCCTTCCCGGCATTGAGGCGCCCGCAAGACCGCTCGCGTTTGCAGAGCCTGTTGATCGGCTGCTCAGAGATATGGGTGATGGCCAAGCAGCAATCGTCTTCGCCTACACGGAGCCCTGGAGCAGCGAGTGGGTTGTCATCAACGTGCAATCGACGGATGCCGCGGGCTGTCTCGCGCACGTTGTCGGGTGGGCCGACTTTCAGGCGGAGATCCGCGAAAAGCCACCTCTCACTGCTGCCGACTTGAGCATGCTGCGCGGAGGTCTCATAGGCGCCGGGCTAGGACCACCGGAGCCACACGAGGTCATGGGTCAGATCCCACCAAGGCAACTGACGGGTCCTGCACGCGCCTTGGTCCGGTGGCTCCGGTATCGCGTCTAACGAGCCGCTTAGTCCGTCCAGAGGATCAATTCCTCCGCGCGGATCAAATCGCGGAAGTGATCTTCGACCAAGCGTGCGGGTTCACCGGCGACCCTGACGCCGATCTCAATATTCGCCTCGTATCCGTGGTACGTGAGGTTCGCTGACGTTATGAGCGCGTCCCGCCCATCGGCGATGATCACCTTCGCATGTAGCTTCGTCATCACATCATGTGGTGCCTCAGGCCAGGTAAAGATTGATGGGGCCGGCGACGCCGGAGGCCATGAAGCCAGCAAGGCTTGGCGATTCTTTGGTTCACGATGGAGCAAGGCTGTCACGACTACGCCACGACCGCGCCGCATGCCGGATCCCAGCGAGCGTTTGCGACGCTAGCCCCGCATCATTCGGTGAGCCCGTCACGCTATAGCCGACGAGGAGAAGCTTCGTCTTCGCAGCGTCGATGATCTCGCGCGAGACAGTTCCAGTCGTCCGCAGGTGAAAGACGCCACCAGCGGGTCCGGTGCGGGCCACCTCTAGAAGCGGCGCGCGCGAGCGAACAAGTTCCGCTGCGGCCACCGCCCCCTGTAGGACAAGAGCCATCTCCAGCGAGGAGACGTCGGCGCTTCGTCCGAGATCCAGAAGTCGGATGTACTGCGTAAGCCGCGAGGAGGGCAGGGCAAGACGGTCCTGGAGTGTCCCCGCCGGTGTCTCCGGCGACACTTGTCCGTCGCGAAGCAGCGAGATGAAGCGCTCGACGCGGTCCGGAGTCTCGGTCGCCGCGAGTTCCGCCGACGCGGCCGCAAGACCCGCGGCATCAGATGGGGAAGTAGCTCGCACCGAGTTGCGCAACGGTCTCCACGACATGGGCTCGGTCGAGATACCGATTCGCACGCTCACACGACGTCTCAGCCACCAGGAGGCAGGCATGGCACGCCGCGCCATTGAGGAGGCCGACCTCGGCGGCCGCTTGATGGCCGCACAGAGGGTCAGACGAGCAGTAATGGGCTCGCTCGAGGCAGTCCTTCAGGACCGTTCCCAGCCTCTCGGGTCGGCCTTGATCAGCAAGACCGCCGAGGCTGCCATCGGAGTCAGGGGTCGCGGTGTAGAGCAGGATCGCAGCCATTCGGTTGTCTTCACCGACCGACGAATAGATCCGCTCGCGGATCGAGGTCGATGAGTAGCCGCAATCAAGCGAGAGCCCGTTGATCAACATGTGCGCGAGCGAATGCAGCAGGACATACGACTCCCAGGAAAGCGCGGCGGGAGGCAGCTCGCGCTCGTGTCGCCACGTCGCGTGCGCGTGCTCAAGCGTCTTCGACAAGCGCTGGACGGCCGCTCGTTCCTCCCACGCCGTGAGCTCGTCCTCACGCAACTCGATAAAGACGCCCTCGCCGCGCAGCTCCACCGCAGGTCGCCAGTACAGCTCTTCTCCGCTGAGGCGCTGACGCTGGAACCTCTCCGCTGCTCGTCATCGAGCGCGACGTCGAATGCACTATCGATGCGGGAGAATCCGTCGAGCGCACGCACCTCTTTCAAGCGCCGGACGATCACCACGCGCTCGATCAGGTTGTCGAATCACGCGGGACGTCGACCGGTTCGATCTCGAACTCGCGGCGGTGCTCGTCGGCGGCGTTCGGCTGCGGACGTAGGGCTCGAAACTCCTCATGGCGGATGTCCACTGCGGTCGGTGGGTGCTCCGCTTGGTGGCGCCGCAGCTCGAGCGCCTTCAGGATCGCGCCGGGTCGAATCCCTGCAGCTCCGGCAAGACCCCCATCCTCAAGAGCAGCTCTATGTCCTCGGTAGTCGTGATCTTCTGGAGGTTCTCCTCGTACCGAGCGATCGCCGCCTGGATGGGGTCGTCCCACTCGGGAATCGAGAGTGCGCTCTGAACGATCGGGAAGTAGAGGTTCGACGCGCCCCGCAGAAGGGTCCGCAGCGGCTTGTCGCAGTCCTCGTCGTACCCGTCGCCGAGCCATGGTCGACGTCCACGGCATCGACCAAGAACCTTCGCGGCACCCGGACCAAACGCCGCGCCAAGACTCCTGTCCCTGCTGCAGCGTCGACAGCGAACGTGGAGGTCACCGACCGAGCCCGAGCTTCCGGAGCCCCAAAAGACAAGATCCGGCTGGCATTTCGCCGCGCTCCCTTATGCACGTAGGCGTACCACGGAAAATCATCGAGTGTCCCGCCGGGCACGCGACAACAAAGCGCGCAGGAAAAGCAAACGGGCCGCCTTGGGGAACGGCGCCCTTATGGCTCTGGCCGCACCGGAACGAACGGCCGTCAAAAGGAAGTTCGTGTACGGCGCGAGCCGCTCACAGCGAGAGCACACGAGAAACCGGGGAAACGGGAAAGCAGGTACGCCGACGAACCTGGATCCGACTTCACCGCGGGGCGGTAGAACGCGTTAACCGGAGCATGCTTTGAAGCCGCGGCTCATCAATCAGGCGAGGGCTTCGGACGTCCAGAAATTGGTTCCAGCGATGATGAGCGATGCTGTAGGAAGGTCAACGACTGCGCCGGGACCAAAAGTGCCAACCACCTGACTCGGTCGAAGCTCGCCCAGGATCCTCGGACGCGTCGAGCCTGAACCCGCTCGCCTACGAGCCATCCAGACCCATTACGTAGACGGACTCGTCTCCTCGACCTCACGCAGCGATCCTGGGGCATCCCAGTGGCCAACTTGGCCGCCCTCAGCTTGGCGGAGCAGAACGTCCGACGGCGGCAGCTTGGTTCGGTCTGGGGACCGCCATCCATAACGCAATGGTTCCGCAGCGAAATTTCCCACTCGCTCACAAGTGCTTGTAACTGACGCTGGACGTCGCTAGCGGTCTGCGCCTCCGCTACGGCTTCGGCCCGTCGCCGGAAGTGCTCGACCGCGACGGAGACGCTCGCCTTGTCTGGGTCGAAACTATCGGCAGCTAACTCGGGCGTGAGATCGAAGTCGCCCAGTCGAGCGAGCGCCACGAATGCGCCGGGAAGACCACGGTCGCGCGCACGGGACGAAAAGGGCGTGGCGCTGACAGCCTCGACGTGCCGGTAGAAGGTTGCGTGGTAGTGGCGGAACCGCTCGTAGTGCGAGAGGTCGCGCGGACGGATCCAGTTGTAGAGGTCACGATGAGACCGGGCGCACGTCTGGCGGCCGACGCGACTCGTCGCCTGGATGTATTCCGCGGTCGTCTTGGGCTGCCCGATGACCGTCATCAGCCCCAGCCGGTCGATGTCGACGCCGACCGAGATCATGTTGCTCGCGAGCACCGCATCGAGCGGTACTGGACTCGATCTCGTCGCGCTCGGCGTCGTGCGCTCGAGCTGGCGCAGGCAGCGTCGGGATCTGTCCGACGAGACCCTGCTCGTCAGCTCCTCGTAGATTGGGCGGGACGCGCCTGGGCAGTCCACGCGTTCCGCAGCTGATCGAGCCGCGAGACGACGTCGTCGTCCATCAGCCGAACGGCGCCGCCGAGCTCGCGAAGGCTGTTGAAGTAGACGACGAGGTCAGGTACGGGTCGGCGAGCCTCGGCGTCGCTCTCGCGCGAGCCAGCGCCGACGCCGAGCAGGATCGACGTCGACCCGCACGACCGCCGTCTTCATGCTCTTGCCCGGCGCCATCACGCCGACGTACAGCCGGCCCGGGCTGTCCGTCGGGATCGGCTGCTCGACGCGAAGAACGAGTCCTCGGGCTCCAGCCCCGGCGGAGGGAAGACGCGCAGCTCGCGATCGAAGAGAGCCTGCACCTGCTCGACGCGCGACGGATCGTCGCCGTCGAGGCGACCACCTTGGGACGACACGCTCGTCGCCATCGGATCGGCTGCAAGCGCTCGACCGCGGTCTCGTAGAGCCCGACGAGCGTCCCGAGCGGGCCGGAAATGAGGTGCAGCTCGTCCTGGATGATCAGATCGGGTGGCGCGAGCCGCTCCGTCGGGTGGACCGCTCGGCCCGTGGCCGGGCTGATGGTCTGAGTCGGCCGTCAGAGAAGCCGCACTTCTCGCACTCCCGACAACGCGCCCGAAGAGTGCCTGGATCTCGCCGTTCCACGGCATCTGCGCGAACTTGTCGACGGTCGCGATGACCATGCTCGGGCACTCGCGGTAGATCTCCTCGTCGACCATGATTACGGGCAGCGGTGACTGTCGACCACGAGAGAACTCGCACTCATGCCGCGGGCAGTACGCGTCCGTTCGAGCGCGTCACCATCATCGATGTAGTCCTTGACGGTCAGCGTCTCACCGCACCACGGGCAGCTTTCGAGCTGACAGGGTTCTTCTCGTCTGCCGCTCTCGCCGCCCGGAGTCGCGCTGATGCGCTGCGCGATTCGGCGTGCGTGTTGGCGTCGCCTGACCCGACCCAGAGCCCGATAGAGAATCGCCGAGCACCCCACCGCTTCGCGTCGCGTCGCCGAATGACCTCGCACGCGCAAATGAGCGTCGACGCGCGCTGAAACTGCTGGATCGTAGAAGCCGCAGCGTGTAGCGCATGAGCACCGAGATCCCCGCATCCGTCGCGGGCCCCGGCCGGTTCGCAGACGGCGGTAGGCGAGCGTGAACGCGGTGAGTCCGAGATAGGCCTCGGTCTTCCCTCCGCCCGTCGGGAACCAAAGAGGTCCCCAGTGCGTCGGTCCCCGTGGTGTGGGCTCGGCTAAGCCGCGAAGGTTTAGGAGAATGAACGCGAGCTGAAACGGTCGCCATCGTCCCTGCATCACCGGATCAGCTGGAGCCGTCTCGGGCCCCTTGCGGCGAGCGGCGGCCCAGACCGTATGAGACCTCTGCAGCAGCATCGCCTCGTTCGCAAAGCGGAACGCTTGAAGCGCGGCCTCGTCTGACTCGAGGAGGTTGATCGCGTCCTCGACCCGCTCGAGTGCCTCTACACACCGATCCAAGTGTTCACTTGCTGTCGGCTGCAAGTTTGAATCGAGCGAAGGAACCTCAGCCCGCTTCGTCTCGATCCAGTCCCGATATCCCGCGGTAAGAGGTTCAAGCAGCTGGCGAAGCGTTCCCGCACTCTCGACGTTGGCGAGCACGGCCATCTCAAGGCCGTCACCCTGAAGCGCTCGCGCTTCGACTCTCGGGAGTTCGTAGTCGGGGATGAGGGTGGCCCGTACCTCGTGTGCCATCTGCTCGGAACCGTCCACCGTCCATTCGGCGCCGCAACCGTGTCCGACGGCGAACTCACGCTTGTTTCGGTACAGCAGACGGTTCGACTCGAGGTCGCGGTCGGGTTGACCAAGCGACGGTTCTAAGTCTCGCGGCTGAAACACTGCAGCGTCTTCGATGCCCCGCACCACGATCGTTGGCTGGAAAATCCACCGATCAGCGGAGGCGCGGCCCCGCTCCGACTCAGGTCGCCGGTTCACCAAGAACACGCTCACTGCGTAATGACCGGAGACGGGTCGAGTTAGGTGTTCCAAGGTGATTTCTTTGCTGTCGTCGAGCGGGACTCGCTGAAGCCCCTCTTCCGGAGCGAGCGCGAGCGCGACGGGCGGGGGGTGCGCTGGCTGCCGCTTCCAACGCGGACGGTTCCGCCGGCGGCCCCCATCGCCCTCGGCGTCGTCCGCCGGAGGCAACTCGTCCTCTTCGAACCCTGCGGGTTCCGGCTCCTCCTCGTGCGACTCATCGTCCGCCTTCAAGCGGCAGTACTCGCCCCAGCCGGCGGTCACTACCACCGAGTCGACGTCATCGGAGACTAGGAAAGAGATACCGATCGATGAGGGTGTCATCGCTTGCGAGATCGGTGGCGCGGACTCGGATCCTCCTGCGTCCTCGTCACCATCACTCGGGGCGAGCGAGACGTCATGCTCGCTGGGCAAGACGCCAGTTCCGAACGGCGCTAGCAGCCCCGTCAAATACCGCGTAACGGGCGATTCCGAAAGCTCCTCGTCTTCCGCGGAAGGGCCGAGAAGCTCGTAATGCAGCGCCTCGACGAGTCGCTCGCGCGCCTGGGAGCGTTCGACGCCTCCCAGAAGCCGTCATCGAGTGGAGACCTTGGAGCGAACACGCAAGGCATTATTCACACTCGCCGTCAAAGGCCAACGAGCCCGGGGTATGCCGATTGCGACTTTCCACACGGGGTCCCAGCCTGGAAGTTGGGTTGGCCGCAAATCGACGCTCTGGCGCGCCTTGGGGCTGTTGTGTCAGCCGGATGTCAGCAGCTGCGGACGAGCCCACTCTGCCGGTCACGCGCGACGGCTAGTCCGGCCCCCCGACTCGGCATCGCTCACATGGCTGTTGAGCGCTGCGCGACTTGAATCTGCCTCCTACACTCCGGGGCATAGAACGAGGAGGGTCGCATGCATGGGGACCGGATGAACCGAAGGGATGAGACCAAGAAGCTCATCCTCAGGAACGGACGCGGCAAGGTTCACGAGCTGGACTGTCCCTGGGTGAGGGGACGAAACATGGACCCAGAGTGGGTGCAGAACGCCTACCACGTCGTCCCGGCAAGTGAGGTCCGCGGGCGGCCGCATTGCTCGTACTGCTGACAGCGGCCTGACCTCGCTGCGTGACCGCCACAAGGTTGAGCGGATGGCGACCGCTCGAGGATTCCGATTTTTCACGTTGCCGTCGGGGCTGAGGGAATACGTCGAGGGCGAAGTGCTGGGAGACCGTGCGGGGGCGGGGCAGCTCGCCGTCATGACGCCCTAATGAACCGCTGCCTCGAAGCCGACAAAGTATCTGGCGAGTCGTACTACGAAAGGGTCATTGACGGTGGTCGAGGCGGCGCTCTTGAGCGAGCGCGCGGAGGGGAGGGTGTTCCTTCCGAAGCGCTGGAAGTGGGATCGCTCGATCCCTGAGGACGATCGAAGGACGATCGTCGACCAGATCCTGCGCCTGCCCGCTTGGGTAGACGGACAACTTGGCGCACAGAACCTCGACGTGAGGAAGCTGGAGAGCCGTGACGGACTTTGGCGGCTCCGCATCGGGGATTACAGAGCTGTCTTCCAGCCCCTCGGTGCGGATGTCGTTCTTCATCACGTGTTCCGTCGCAAGGCGGACGGCGACTACTCGACCGCCGACAAGATCACGGTTGTACCCTCCAGCACGGGGCTGCGCACCGTCGCGACGGAGCCGCCGGCTCGACGCCCAGCGGTGCCTCCCACGAGACATCCCGTGGTGCGACCGGCGCGCAGGGATCCCGTACAAAACCCGGTCTCCGTCTTCAGCGACGCCGAACTGCGCACGATCGGTCTTGGCGACTGGGCGATTGATGAGCTGCGACGCATCCCACCGGAGCTCCTACCGGATCGCGCGCTCGTTCGACTCGGCGTCGACGCCGAGGTCATCCGCTTCGTCGCCGAGCTGTGGGAGCGGCCGGAGAACTATCGTCGGGAAGGAGCTCGGTGGCGAGCTGATCGAGCTGAGGAGCAGGAGGCCGCCGAGCGTCTTGCTTCGAAGTACTCCGCCACGTCGCTCGTCGCAATCGACGACGCGCGAGCCTTCCTCGCGCTTCTCGACGCTGACATCGAGGACTGGATGGTGTATCTCCATCCATCACAGCTGGAGCGGTGCAGCGTCCAGTCGTTGGGCCCTCACGTGTTCGAGGCGGCGCTGGCACCGGCAAGACGGTTGTCGCGCTCCACCGGGCGCGATACCTGGCCGACGAGACGGGCGGCGAGATCCTGCTCACGACCTTCGTCAACACACTGCCGAAGGTCTGGGAGCACTTCTGGCCTCGTTCCCGGAACCCGTGCGAGGTCGTGTGACTGCCGGACAGTGAACCAGCTGGCGTACGAGCTCTACGAGTCGGGAGGAGGAACGCCGCGAGATCGCGGACGAGTCTCGGCGGAGGGCGTTGATCCACGAGATCTGGGAGAAGCGGCAGCCATCGGCTCGGCGGCCTCAGCGAGATCGGGCTCGAGGAGGAGCTCGACCACATGATCATCGGCCGCTCGATCACCGACCTGGACGAGTACGCTGCATCTCCTACGTGCAGGACGGGGGACGCGACTACCCGAAGAGGCACGGGCGGCGGTCTGGGATGCGTACGAGGACTACGAGCGTCGGATGGCGTCGCGCGAGGCTGACGTACTGGCCGGAACTGCGTCGTGATGCGCTGACGGTCCTCCGCGAAGGGACGGCGACGAAGCGCTACGACGCGATCGTCGCTGACGAGGCTCAGGATCTGGGCGAGACGGCAGTCCACATGCTGGCAGAGATGGCGGGAGGGCTCCCAGAGCCAAACCTCACGCTCGTCGGCGACGGCCAGCAGGCGATCTATCCCGGCGGCTTCTCGCTGCTCCAGCTGGGCATCGACGTTCGCGGTCGGGCGACTGTGCTGCGAACGAATTGGCGGAACACCTACTCGATTTGGGCTGCCGCGCAGGCGTTCATCGAGGGTGAGGCCTTCGACGACCTCGATGAGGAGCTCGCCGTCAGTTCGCGACGCGGAGGAGTCGCCCCTTCCGATGCGCGACGGGACGTCCCCGGGCCTTTGGGTTGCCCCGGCCGGAGAGGAAGCGGCGCTTGCTGCCGAGATCGTTAGCGAGGCGATCGAGCTTGGCGCTGACCCCGGCGACACAGCCGTCCTGGCGCCGACGAACGCTCAGGTCGACCGCCTTCGCTCGGCACTCCAGGCGGCAGGCGTCCCTAACGACGATCTTGCGCGCTACGAAGGAGTGCACAAGCCGGTCGTCTGGGCAGGCACCTTCCATCGGGCCAAGGGCCTCGAGTTCAAGCACGTCGTCGTGACCGGTCTGAACGCGGCGACATGGCCTCCGAAACGTCCCGGCCTCGACCCGGCGGCGCGGAACGAAGCTCGGGCTAGGGATGTGCGCGCGGCCTTCGTGGCGATGACGCGGGCGCGCGACCGGCTGGACGTGGTGGTAGCTGAAGAGCCTCCAGAGGAACTCGCCCGCGCCGCCTGGGCATTCGACCAGTACTGATGGCTCTTTCGCGGCACTGATCGGAGTAAGGTTGTCTGAGCTGGAGGTCGGCGCCGTAAGAGACCGGCCTTCGAAGCGGAAGGGTCGGAGTGCCACCTCGCGCGTTGAGTGGGAGCAAGCGCTGAGCACGCCGACCGAGAGCTAGGGATCGAGACCGTCGAAATCACGTTCGCCGGCAACGCCTTCCTCCGAGCCCTCGATCCGGAGCAGGACTTACTGACCTTCTCGCGGGCTAGCCGCCGACCGAAGTCGCGCCGGCGCAGTGCCCACGGGAGGTCCGGTCAGAGTCGGTGGATTTGATTGTGACTGCCGGATCGTGCTTGTGCAGGGCTTTCTCGATCACGTCGTCGCCGCGCTGGCAGAGAATGACCGAGCGCACACTTCGCGCGCCCATTTGGCGCACCAGCGTTGCGGCGAAGATGGCCTCGCCGCTCACGTACATCCCCAGTGAGCGCGTTCGTTCCTGGCGGCGCTCGCCGGCGCTGTGGACGAGGCATACGTCCTCTCCCTTGACCAGCGCTGCAGCCTCACCCACGAGTCGTGCTCGAGGCTGCCCGAGAACGATCAGCCCTTCCACCTTGAGGCCGGGGGCAAGGGTTGCCGGTGCGAGCAGCCCGCCGCCCTCTTGCTGCCAGATCCACTCGGCCGCGTGCGGGATGCGCGCCTGTGACATGCCCTTCCCGTTGCTAGGCGGAACGATCCTCAGTTCGATCTCGGGGTAGGACTTGAGCAGCGGGCTGAGCACGGGGTCGTCGGCCGTGCAGAGGAGGACGGAGAGCAGCGACGCCGGCGGCCAGCGCCGGCGGATGAGCTCAGGCGAGAGAAGCGCCTGGCCCATGTGAAACCAGTTGAGGCGGCCCACCTTCGTCTGGACAACGATGACATCGCGGTCGTTAAGCGAGACCTGCTCGCCCCGGGAAGCGATCCGCGCTCGCCCGTTTCCGTTGAGAACGATGACGCCGTCGAGTCTGCGGTTCTGGCTCACTTCGCGAATCCCCTCGACGGCGAGGAACTCCTCGTACAGCGTTCCGCCCACCGTCTCCCAATAGGCGCGGGTGAGTGGGGTTTCGTGTTTGCTCATCTAGGGCTCCTTGCTGGTTGGTGAATTCCGTGCTTCCGCGTGGGTGAGGCCTGAGGTTGTGCGGTGAAGACCCGGGCGCGGTGCGCTGGCCTCGGTCACGGCGCCTTTGCAACGCGCGTGGGTATGAGCGCGCCACGAACCGATTAACTAAAGGGGAGTCGCCGCATCAACACGCCATACGGGACGACCGTGGTCCAGTCAACCCCCGAGCGGGTGACCCGCTTGAGCCCTTCGCGACAGCGAAGTGAGGTATCAGGCTCGGGCGCCAGATGCTATGGGCGCCACATGGCCAGCTTGGTCAGCGGAGTTCCTTCAACTCGCGTGCTGCATCTCCGAGAGCCCCTTCTAAGTCTTCGATAGATGGCGCCGATCGCTCTTCCCCGGTCCGCAGCAGCAGCCAGGCCGGCACCGTTGGCTTTGCCCAGATCTCCTCGATCGCCTTGGCATAGATCGCCAGCTGGAGCGGATCGGGGTCGCTCGCGCCCGTCTTGTAGTCGACGACGTCCCAGGCGCCGTCCTCGCGCTCGAAGATCGCGTCGATTCGGCCCTCGACGCTGAGCCCCTCGCCCAGGTAGAGCGTGAACGGCTGCTCCGTCATGAGCGGCTTCATCTGCGCGAAGCGGCTCGCCTTGAAGTTCTCCCACAGCTGCTCCGGCGACACGCCGCGCCCGTCGCCGCGGCGTTCGGAGGCGTCGAGGTCGTAGGGCTCCTCGCCGACGTCCGCCGAGCCCACGCCCGCGCCGACAGCCAGACCGCCTCGCGACCACTGCTCGATGCGCCGGTGCAGCTCGATGCCGAGCTGCGCGGCCGGCGCCGGCGGCGACGGGACGCGCCGCACGTAGCGCCAGAAGAACTCCTCCGGGTCGCGCACGAACGTCAGGAACGCCGTCACGGAAAGCGTGGAGGGCGGCTGCCACGCGGCGATGCGCAGGGCGTCGCGCCTCGACGCGCGCGCAGGCGCTCCAGCTCGGCTTCGAGCCGCTCGATCTCCGCCGGATCCGCGCGGCGGCGGCTCGAACCTGCGCTCGGGCTCGGGCGGCCGCTCGATCCCGAGCGGATGAGGGTTCACGGGCGGGCATTCGACCTCGGACGACCGGTCGACGAGGCCCGTCTCGAGCGCCTCCTCCCAGAACGGCGACGGCTTCTTCGCGCCGAGGTTGTCGCGATAGAACCAGGCGCGCGAGAGCACGACCCGGCGCTTCGCGCGCGTGACGCCGACGTACATCAGCCGTCGCTCCTCCTCGTCCCGCATCTGCGCGATGCCGTCCTTCGTCTCCTCGGGCAGGAAGTCACGGTCGCCGCGCAGCTCGAACGGGAGCCGGTGCCAGAAGTCCGCCGGGTTGTTGCCGCCCTTGCCGCCGTGCGGCATCTGGCCCTTGACGAGCCCGGGGAGGAAGACGCACGTCCCACTCGAGCCCCTTCGCGCCGGTGGAGCGTCATCAGGCGGACAGCGTTCTCCTCTGCCGCGCGGAGCTCGTCCTCGTCCTGGTCGGCCTCCTCGATCGAGTCGAGGTAGGCGACGAAGCCGGCCAGATCGGCAGAGCCCGCTACTGGCTGGTACCCCTGGGCGAGGTCGCGCAGCTTCGCGCAAGGTGGCGGAGCGCGACGTCGGCCTCGGGATCGGGGAGGCCGCGAGCTCGGCAGCCAGTCCGGAGACGCGCGCGATCTCGCCGACGAGGTCGGCGAGGGAAACCCGCGCCGCGATCGCCGGCAGCTCGCGCCACATCCGCGCGCAGCTCGGCGATCCGCTCGCGCGCGTCCTCGGACAGCTCGGGGATTTCCGCCGTGCGTCGACGATCGCGTCGGCGAGCGCGTACGGCAGCACGTCGCGGTCGCCGTGGCGGATGCGCCGGTTCTCGTCCTTCGCGCGCCGCGGCGAGGAAGAAGAGGTCCGTGCGGCTCAGGCGGTACGCGGGCCCGAGGAGCAGCCGGGCGAGAGCGATGTTGTCGCCCGGGTCGGCGAGAACGCGGAGCCAGGCGAGCACGTCGATCATCTCGGGACGCAGCCAGAAGCCGCCGAGCGTGTCCACCTCGACCGGGACGCCGCGCGGCCGCGAGCGCCCGGTAGATCGGGTCGAACAGGCCGCGCGTCGCGGCGAGGATCGGCGTATTGCGACCACGGCTCGCCGCCGGCCGCGATGCGCGCGGCGATCTCCTCCGCCTCGTCGAGCTGGTGGCCGCGACGAAGCCTTCGACCGTCGCGTCCGGGCGCTCCTCGCGCCGGGCGTGAGCGGAGCGCGCACCTCGCCGCCTGGGCCGCTCGTAGGGTGCGATCGAGCGCGTTCGCGAGGTCGAGGATCCGCTTGCCGGAGCGGAAGTTGATCGGACAGCGTCTCGGTGCTGCGCGCCCGGGAAGTCGTCCGGGAACGCAGAACATGTTGTGGATCGTCGCGCCGCGCCAGCCGAAGATCCCCTGGTCGACGTCGCCGACGGCGCAGACGAGCTCCGCGCGGCGCGCCGATCAGCCTGACGAGCTCGCGCTGGGCGACGTCGGTGTCCTGGTACTCGTCGAGGAAGACGTAGCGGAAGCGCGCGCGTAGGCGGTCGAGCACCTCCGGGCTGCGCACGCAGCAGCTCGACCGCGAGCTCGATCTGGTCGCCGAAGTCGATCGCGTTTCGCTCGCGCTTGACGCGCGCGTAGGCCTCGACCGCCGCGACCGCCTCCAGCCGCTGGCGCGCGACTTCGTCGCCGGTGGCCCCGCGTCGCACCAGGCCCGCACCGTCTCGGGCGAGACGACGTGCCGCTGCATCTCCTCGTTCAGCGCGAGCACCTTGCCGACGAAGCTCGGCGAGCCAGCCGATCTCGAGCCGGTCGAAAGTGCAGCCGTCGAGCGCCTCGAGGCGAGCTGCCAGGCGCGCGCCCGGTCGAGCAGGGCCGGGTCGCCGTCGAGACCGAGCAGGAGCGCGTGCTCCCGCACGATCGACGCGGCGAACGCGTGGTAGGTCTGCACGGTGAGCTCGTCCGGATCGAGGTCCGGTGTGCTCGCCGAGCGCCTCGAGACGCGCCGTCGCATCTCCTTCGTCGCCTCGACGGTGAAAGTGAGGCAGAGGATCTCGCCCGGGCGGACGCCCTCGCTCGATCAGCCTGACGATGGCCAGCCGGAGCGTGTCGGTCTTGCCCGTTCCGGCGCCGGCAGCGATCCGGAGGGGGCCGCGAGCGTGGGCGAGGATGCGCTCCTGCTCCGCGGTGCAGGCTCATACCGGCACGTCCCCTCCGTGGTGGCGCGGGCAGATCCGCTTGAACTCGCACCACTTGCAGTCGGCCTCCGGAGAGAAGTCGAACTGCTCGGCGACGATCGCGGCGATCAGGCGCGGACCCGCTCGCGTGTCGCGCTCGGCGAGCTCCGGCGTCATCTCCTGCCCGCGCCGGACGAGCCGCCCATGGGCCATGACGCCGCGGATAGAGGTAGACGAGCTCGCCGACCTCTCCGAGCGCGGCGAGCTCCGGGACCTCGCTGGCAGGCGAGCGCGTAGAGGGCGAGCTGGAGGTCCTGCTCGGCCGCCTCGGCCAGCGCATCGCGCTGCTTCGAGGTCTTGTAGTCGAGCAGGCGCAGCCGTCCGTCGCCGCAGCGGTCGATCCGGTCGATGTAGCCGGTGATTGTCGAGGTGTCGAGCTCGAACCGGAAGCCCTGCTCGACCGCGAGGACCTCGGCGTCGAGGCCCGGCTCGCACCTCGAGCTCGTAGTAGTGCTGCAGCATCGCGCTCGAGGATGCGCCGCTGCTCGCGCTGCGAGCGGAGCGGCCGGATCCCTCGTCGTTCCAGTGCTCCTCGGCGAGCTCGAGCAGACGCTCGAGAGTCTGCGGTTCGCCGCGCTCGGGGTCGTGGAACGCTTCGAGCACGTCGTGGAAGACCCGCCGAAGGAGAGTCGCAGGCCCCTCGAGCGCGCCCGAGCTCGAGCAGGCTGCCGTAGAAGAACTGAAGCGGGCAGTTCTCGTACGGAGCGAGGCGGGAGGCGGAAGTCCACAGCCCGCCGGTCGGCAGCATCGGGTGGCCGTTCGCGCTCTCGCCACGGGAACGCCACCCGGGCTCGCCCCCGCCCGCCCGGCGCAGCGCAGCGACGGCCTCCTCAGCCGAGACGGAGTGATCCGCAGCGTCCTCGACTCGGATCGAGATGGTCTGAGCGCCTCGAGGTAGAAGCGGGAGAGCGAGCGGCCGGCCTCCTCGCGCGCCTCCTCGGTCGCGGTGAGGTAGAGCCGCGAGCGGGCGCGCGTGAGGGCGACGTAGAAGAGCCGCCGCTCCTCCTCGAGCGCGCGGCGGGCGCGTTCCGCTTCGTAAGTTGGCCTCGCGAGAAGATCTCGCGGTCGAAGAGCGTGTGCTGGGCGCGCGCGAGAGCCGGAAAGCGGCCCTCGACGAGGTCGCAGATGAAGACGGCCTCCCACTCGAGCCCTTTGGCCTGGTGGACGGTGAGGATCGGCACCGCGTCCGCGAGGAAGGGCGGAAGCGGGGATCCACTCGTCCGCCGCCGACACGCCGTCGCGGAAGGCCTCGGGAAAGGCGTCGAGGTCACCGTCCCACTCGTTCGCGGCGTTCGACAGGGCCGTGACGGCGGCCAGCTCCTCGACGTCCTCGCGCGGCGCGTCGAACGGCCGGCAGCGCTGCTGCAGGCTGCGGAAGTAGTCGAGGCGCTCCCAGAGCGCGTAGACCGCGGCGCCTGCTGAGGTCTGTCTCTTCGACGATCCCGAGCGCCTCGAAGAACGGGTCGTAGTCCCCCGAGTCGCGCAGCGCGCCGTACAGCGTGCGGCGCTCGCGGCGGAAGCGTCGGAGGGCCAGGCCGATCGGCGCCGAAGAGGGGGAGGCGAGCGCGCGGAGGACCCGCTCCTCGTGGGGCTCTTCCCACGGGTAGGCGTTCGCCACCTCGAGCACGGCGAGCAGGGCGTCGACCGTTGGGTGGATCGGCGACTCGAGCGGAGCGAAGAAGGGGAGGTTGTGGCGGCGGAGCGAGTAGGCGAGCCGGGGCCCGATCTCGCGCAGCGAACGGGCGAGGACGGCGGTTTGTCCGAGCTCCAGACCTTCCAGGCGGAGGCGGGCGATCTCGCGGGCGATCCAGTCAGCTTCCTGCGAGGCTTGTGCGAACGTGCGGCCGGCGAGCGCCGCTGGGCGTTCCTCCGCAGGCTGGAGCTCCTTGTCGATGTGCGTGTCGACGTTGAGCCGGATCACGTCCTTCGCGAGGCCGACGATCCGGGGCCGGAGCGGTAGTTGGTCGGGAGGTCGTAGCGCCGTGCGCCCGGCCAACGGGTCTCGAACTCGATCGTGTTCTGGATCTCGGCGCCGCGGAAGCCGTAGATCGACTGGTCCTCGTCGGCGACACAGAAGACGTTGCGGCGACTGCCCGCGAGCAGCTCGAGCAGGCGGTCCTGGGCGACATTCGTGTCCTGGTACTCGTCCACGAGGATGAAGCGGATGCGCTCTGCGTAGTCGCGCCGAAGGTCTGCGTCGTCTTCGAGGAGGCGTACGGCGTCGCGCTGCAGGCCGCCGAAATCGATAGCGCCGTGTTCTGTGAGGGCGGCGAGATAGCGCGCGCGGACGCCGGCGAGCGGGTGCTCCGGCTCCGTGAGGTAGTCGTCGCAGAGCTCGGAGAAGGCGAGCGCCTCGTCTACGAGGGCGTTCGTCGGCCGGGTAGCCGAGGTTGTCCTCCTCGGCGAGAGCGAGGCGGGCGAGCGCTCGGCGCTCGGCAGGCCGCGCGAGTCGAGGCGGAGCAGGAGCGTTCCGGTCGAGGATGCGAGAGGCAGAAGGCGTGGAAGGTCGTGACCGGGAAGCTCGCGTAGCTCCGGCGCAGGCGCGCGGCGAGACGCTCACGGAGGTCGGTGGCGGCCTTGCGCGAGAAGGTGAGGACGAGCAGCTCTTCCGGGCGGGCGAGCTCCTCGTCGATGAGGCGGACGGCTCGCTCGACGATGACGCGCGTCTTCCCGGAGCCCGGCCCGGCGAGAACGAGAGCAGGGCCCTCGCCGTGCGCGACGGCGGCCTGCTGATGCGAGTCGAGACCTCCCGTAACCTCTGAAGTCGGCATCGCGCGTCCTGACCCCTTACGCCCTGGACATCTGGTTGACAAGCCTAGCCCTCTCGCTCCGTGTCCACATAGGAGGAGGGCCGTCCCGGGGACTGAACGTTCGCAGGCAGCTCGGGAACGACATCCCGCGCTCGCTGGAGCTCATTGGCCTGGTGAACGCGCTCTGCCGCTTCGTGGAGATCGCGGAGGAGCAGGCGTGAGCGCCGGCTTCGATCCGGCCGGGCTTCCCGAGGGGCTGCCGGTGCCGGTGGACGACGGGCGGGCTGATCACCTGCTCGGTCTTCGGCTGCCCGCGCTGAGTTTTCCTGCCACGACGGGCGGGTCCATCGATCTGGCGGAGTTGGCGTCCGGGCTGCTGGCTCTGTTCGTCTACCCGCGTACCGGCCGCCCCGGCGTCGACGCTCCGGCCGGCTGGGACGAGTTCCCGGGCGCCCGCGGGTGCACGCCTCAGAGCTGCGGGTTCCGTGACCTGCGCACCGAGTTCGACGCACTCGGGTGTCGGGTCGCCGGGCTCTCGTCCCAGACTCCCGAGTACCAGCTCGAGGCCTCGGAGCGGCTGCACCTCGGGTTCCCGCTCCTGGCGGATCCCGACTTCCGGCTTGCCGCGGCGCTCGACATGCCGACCTTCACGTTCGACGGCGTGCGCCTGTATTCGCGCCTGGCGCTCGTCGCGCGCGGCGGAGAGATCGTCAAGGTCTTCTACCCGGTCTTCCCGCCCGACCGGAACGCCGCGGACGTGCTCGCCTGGCTACGCTCGACGACATGAGCACGGTGGCCGTGGTCGGGCTCGGGGCGATGGGGAGCCGGATCGCCCGACGGCTGCTGGACGCCGGCTACACGGTTCTCGTCTGGAACCGGACTGTCGCCAAAGCCGAGGAGCTCGTCGGCGCCGCGGTGGCCGCGAGCCCGGCCGATGCGGCCAGGCGCGCGGATGCGGTGATCACGATGGTCGCCGACCCGGCCGCGCTTCGGGCCGTGAGCGAGGGGCCGGAGGGGATCGCCGCCGGAGCGAACGCGTCGACGACCGTGATCCAGATGTCGACCGTCGGGCCTGCCGCGGTAGCGCGGCTGAAGGAGGCGCTGCCCTCGGACGCGAGCCTGCTCGACGCCCCGGTGCTCGGGAGCCTCGCGGAGGCCGAGGCTGGGACGCTCAGGATCTTCGTCGGCGGCCCAGAGGCGCTTCTCGAGCAGTGGACGCCGCTTCTGTCCGTGCTCGGCTCGCTTCTCCACGTCGGCCCGCTTGGCGCCGGCGCGGCGGCGAAGCTCGTGGCGAACACGACTCTGTTTGGGACGCTGGGCGTGCTCGGCGAAGCGCTCGCGCTTGCCGACGGGCTCGGTCTCTCGCGCGACGCTGCGTTCGAGATCCTCGCTGCGACGCCCTTGGCGGCGCAGGCGGAGCGGCGGCGACCGTCGCTGGAGGCCGGAGAATTTCCGCCGCGCTTCTCACTCTCCCTGGCACGAAAGGACGCGGACCTCGTCGGCGAGGCGGCCGCCGCGGCGGAGGTCGATCTCCGGCTGGCGGCCGCGGCGCGCTCGTGGCTCAAGGCGGCCGAAGAGGCAGGCCTGGGCGACTCCGATTACTCGGCCGTGCTCGCCCGGATCCTCCAGCCCGCGCGCCCTCTCTGAGGCTCACGGCGAGCGCTCCGGGCGCCCTGGGCATCTTTACATCACTTCATGGAAGTGATGTAGGATGGGCTCATGAAGCGGCTCCAGATCATGATCGAGGAGGATCTGGACGCGGCGCTTGGTCGGCAGGCCCGGCGGGAACGTGTGTCGAAGGCTGCGCTAATCCGTCGCTATGTGCGCGAGCGGCTGGCCCCGCTGCCTCCGCTGCATGAGGATCCACTGTGGGAGTTCGCCGGCGGGAGCGACGCGGAGCCTGTCGACAACATCGACGAGTTTCTGTACGGGCCGATTGAACGCGAGTGATCTTCGTCGATACGTCTTTCTGGGTCGCACTTCGATTGCGACGCGATGGGCGACACGAGGAGGCAGTAGGCCTCCTGGATGAATACGGCGGAACCTCGTTGGTGACGAGCAACCAGGTCCGCGGCGAGACATGGACGTTCCTTCGCGCTCGCGGAGGACATCGCGACGGCGTTGCCTTCCTCGACATGGTCGAGCGGACCCCGCGGCTGCAACTTGCCTTCATCGACGAGAAGCTCGAACAGGCGGCGGTCGACTGGCTCCGGCAACACGACGAGCGGCCGTACTCCTTCGTCGACGCGACGAGTTTTGCCCTGATGGCCCTGGTGGGGATCCGCGAAGCACTGGCCTTTGACGGCGACTTCGCGGCTGCCGGCTTCGTCGAGCTCCGGCCCAGTCAGTAGCCCCTGAACCGCTCGGGCTCGAACAGGCGGCGGTCGACTGGCTCCGGCAACACGACGCCGATGTCGTACCGAGTGGTGTTCGAACGTGATGAAAGCAGGGCTTGGATCGCGCGGGTACCTCGCGTTCCTCGTTGTCACACGTACGGTCGTACGCTCGAGCAGGCGCGGCGGCGTATCCGCGAGGCGCTGGCGCTCTGGGTGGATGACGCGGCGTCGGCGGAGCTCGTGGAGGACGTGCGTCTGCCGATCGCCGCGCGAGACGCAATCCGGCGAAGCCACCGAGCTCGCAAAGCAGCTGAGGAAAGGCGGATCGATGCGCAGGCCGCTACGACCCAGGCCGCCAAGGCTTTGGTCGAGAACCTTCAGCTAAGCGTCCGTGACGCTGGAGAGCTGCTCGGTCTTTCACACCAGCGGGTTCAGCAGCTCGTTAGTAGCCGCTGAACCGCTCGGGCCGGACCTGCTCCTCGGGGACGCCCGCCTCGGCGAGCATCGTCTCCATCGCCTCGACCATCGGTTTCGGCCCGGCGACGAGGTACGTGAAAGCGCCGAGGTCGGCGCCCAAGGTGGTCGCGGAGCAGATCCGCGTCGATCCGACGCGTCTCGCCGTCCCACCCCGCGTCGTCGGTCATCGTGAGCACGAGGCGGAGGTTCGGGTTCGCGCCCTCGAGCTCCTGGAGCTCGTCCAGGAACGCCGTGGACTCCCGGTCGCGGTTCGAGTAGATCAGCGTTACGCGGTGCGGGAGGCCCTCCTCGGCGATGTAGCGGAGCATGCTGCGAAAGACTGTGATGCCGATGCCGCCCGCGATGAACACGTACTCCTGCTCCGTGTCCTCTGGGAGGAGGAAGCTGCCCTTCGGCTGCTCGACGTCCACCTCCGCACCGACTGGGAGCTCGGCGAGCGAGCGCTTGAAGGCGGAGTCGCGCACGCGCGTGGCGAGGCCCAGCACGCCTCGGTCGTTCGGCGACGTCACTACCGTGATGTGGCGGCGCGGGCCCTTGTCGTCGTCGTAGGGCGGGTCGAGGAGCGTCACCCAGAAGTACTGCCCAGGCGTGAAGTCGACCTCCTCGCCGAGCAGGTCGAACACGACCATCAGCGTGCCTTTCGCGACCTCGCGCTTCTCTTTGATCCGCGCCTGCATACCTCTACTAGTGACCGTCCCGGACGGGTTCTTACTAGTTCCTCCCCGCCGAGTGGGTTTCCGGAAACGCGGATTCGCGTCGAATAGGATCGCAGGGGACCTATCGACCACCGAAGGAGGCGCTGTGGCGACCCAGACGACCCCGCTGACGAGGGAGCAGCTGGCCGCGCTGCCCGACAGCTACTTCAAGGCCGTCGACGCGAAGGACGTCGACGCGATCCTCGAGCACTTCGCCGACGACGCGACGCTGACCGTGCAGACGGATCACGCCGTCTTCGCGGGGGCCGAGGAGATTCGCCGGATGTTCACCGACTTCTGCGGGAACTCGAAGTCGATCTTCCACGAGATCAAGAACATCGTCGTCGAGCCCGCGACCGGCAAGGTCTCGACCGAGCAGAGCTACATCGGCGAGCTCGCGGACGGCACGAAGAACGACATGCACAACTGCAACTTCTTCGACGTCGACGCCGAGGGGAAGTTCTCCCGGGTCATCATCTGGATGGCCGGCACGAACCCGCTGAAGTAGCTAGGACGGTTCGGCCAGCGCCGCGAGCAGGTCGTCCGCGTAGCGCTCCAGCTTCGCCGGGCCGACGCCGGAGATGGCGCTCAGCTCCTCCCGCGTCGCCGGGCGCACCGCGGCGATCTCGTGCAGCGTCGTGTCGTGGAAGACGACGTACGCCGGCACCTCGTCGGCCTTCGCGCGCTCCGCCCGCCAGCGCCGGAGCGCCTCGAACTCCGGCGTCGGCGCCGGCTTCTCCGCCCGCGGCCGCGCGGCTCCGACGACGCCGAGCTCCCTCAGGAAGCGGCTCGGCTTCGCGCCGGCCGTCCACGTCAGCGTCAGCCACCGCTTCGCGCGCGTGATGCCGACGTAGAAGAGGCGGCGCTCCTCGGCCAGGCGCTCCTCGCCGCGGGCCTTGCCGTACGGGAGCTCCTTCTCCTCCAGGCGCGGGAGGAAGACCGCCTCCCACTCGAGGCCCTTGGCGCGGTGGTACGTGAGCAGGTGGACGCCGCGGCCCTGGCTCTCGGCGCCGAAGCGCTCCTCGAGGTCGCGGAGGAAGTCCGCCACGGTCGCGCCCGCGGGGAGCTGCTCCACCAGCGACAGGAGCCGCGCGAGGTCGGCCTGGCGCGTCAGCTCCTCCTCGCCGAGGCCGGCGGGCGGGCTCGCGATCCAGCCCTGGCGGCGCACGACCTCGGTGACCGCGCCGAGCGCCGACCCGCTCTCGCGGCCGCGGAGGAGCCGCAGCGTGCGCTGCGCGGCCGGCCTGCGGATGAACGCCGCGCCGCGCACCTGGAACGGGATCCCGGCGAGCGCGAACGCCTCCTCGTAGTCCTCCGAGCGCGCGTTCAGGCGGTAGAGGACGGCCATCTCCTCGTACGGGACGCCCTCGCCGGCCAGGCGGCGCACCTGGCCGACGACGAACTCCGCCTCCGTCAAGCGGTCGGGCTGCACCAGCGCCACCGGCTCGGCGCCCGCCGGCAGCACCGCCCGCAGCACCTTCTCCGACCCGCCCAGCTCGGGCACGAGCCGGTTCGCCGTCGCGAGGATCTCCGGCGTCGAGCGGTAGTTCTCCTCCAGGCGCACGACGAGCGCGCCCGGGAACCGCGACGGCATCGCGAGCAGGTACTCGGGCGTCGCGCCGGTGAAGGAGTAGATCGCCTGGTAGTCGTCGCCGACGACGCAGAGGTCGTCGCGGTCGCCGACCCACCGCTCGAGCAGCGACTGCTGGAGCAGGTTCACGTCCTGGTACTCGTCCACCGTGAACGCGCGGTAGCGCTCCCGGAAGCCGGCCAGCGCGGACGCGTCCTCGTCGTAGAGGCGGATCGCCAGCTCGAGCAGGTCCTCGAAGTCGACGAGCCCGCGCTCGGCCTTGCGCTCCTCGTAGGTCCGGAAGACGCGCTCCATCAGGTCGTCCGGGATGGGCGGCTCGTGGTCGCCGAGCGAGCGGCGGTAGGTCGCCGGCGTCAGCCGCCGGTTCTTCGCCCACTCGATCTCGGTGGCCAGATCGGCCAGGGGGCGAAAGCGGTACGCACCGGGCAGTGCCCGCGCGATCGGCAGGAGCACGGGCGCCTTCGAGCCCAGCACCTCGCCGAGCTCCTCGCCGCGGAAGTAGCGGAGCTGGGCGAGCGCGGCGGCGTGGAACGTTCTCGCCGGGACGCCGGTTGCGCCGAGGCGCGCGAGCCGCTCGCGCATCTCGGTCGCCGCCTTGTCCGTGAAGGTGACGGCGAGGATCTCGCCCGGCCGGAACGTGCCGGTGCCGACCTGGTGCGCGATCCGGCGCGTGATCGTCGTCGTCTTCCCCGAGCCGGCGCCCGCCAGGATGCAGACCGGGCCGCGCACGGCCTCGACCGCTCGCCGCTGCTCGGGGTTGAGCCCCGCGAAGACGTCGCCCTCGACCACGCGCCGAGACTAGCGGGCGCGCAGGCCGGCGCCCGCGCGCGAGCGGGAAGAAATCCGTGCCGAAAACGTGGAGAATGACGCCGACATGCCGACCGACCTGACCCTCTGGCTCGAGGATCGTCCCGGGATGATGGCCGGAGCGTGCGAGGCGCTCGGCGCCGCGGGAGTCAACATCGAGGGGTGCTGCGCCTATCCCACCGGGACCGACGGCCAGCTCCACCTGCTCGTCGAGGACGCCGCGGCGGCGCGCAAGGCTCTCACCGACGCCGGGTACACGGTCGTGCAGGATCGGCAGGTGATCGCCGCGGAGCTCGAGGACCGGCCCGGATCCGCAGGGGCAGCCCTGCGCCGGATCGCGGACGCGGGGGTCAACCTCGAGCTCGTCTACCTGGCGACCGCGACGCGCCTCGTCATCGGCGCCGACGACGTCGAGAAGGCCCGCGCGGCCCTGTAACCTCGCGCGGGTGCGCCCGCGGCCCGACCGGATCGAGCGGCTCCCGGAGCAGTACTTCACCCGGCTCCTGGCGCGGGTTGCCGCCGCGGCGGCGGAGGAGGGGGAGGAGGTCATCGACCTCGGGCGCGGGAACCCGGACGTGCCGCCGCCGGAGCACGTCGTCGCGGCCCTGACCGAGTCCGCCGAGCAGCCGACCGCCCTCGTCCACGGCTACCCGCCCTTCCGCGGCATCCCCGAGCTGAAGACGGCTCTCGCCGACCGCTACCGCGACGTCTACGGCGTCCAGCTCGATCCCGAGCGCGAGGTGGCCGTCGTGCCGGGGACGAAGACGGCGATCGTCGAGCTCGCGCTCTGCCTCGCCGAACGGGGCGACACGATCCTGCTCCCGGACCCCGGGTATCCGGACTACACCTCGGGCGTCGCGCTGGCCGGGGCGCGGGAGGGGCGCGTGCGCCTCGATCCCGACGCGGCCTTCGCGCCCGACCTGGCCGCCGCGCCGCGCGCAGGCGTCGCCGCGCTCTACCTCAACTACCCCTCGAACCCGTGCTCGGCCTCCGCGCCGCACGGGCTGTTCGCGGAGGCCGTCCGCTTCGCCGAGGAGACGGGCGCCGCGATCGTCCACGACTTCGCCTACGGCGACCTCGTCTTCGACGGCCTCCGCCCGCAGAGCTTCCTGGCGGAGCCGGGCGCCGCGGACGTCGGCGTCGAGATGTTCTCCATGTCGAAGAGCTACGGGATGGCGGGCTGGCGGCTCGGCTTCGTGGTCGGGAACGCGGAGATCGTCGAGCGCGTGAACCTGCTCCAGGACCACGTGCGGGCGGGGGTCTTCCGGGCGATCCAGGAGGCCGGCGTCGCCGCGCTCCGCGGTCCCCAGGAGACGGTCGAGGAGCGCCGCGTCCTCTACGAGGGACGACGGGACCGCGTCCTCGAGGCGATCCCGGACTCGCGCTCGGACTCCACGTTCTACGTCTGGTGGCGCCTGCCGCCCGGCCTGACGCCGGACCGGCTTCTCGCGGAGACGAGGGTCGCCGTCGCGCCCGGCGAGGGCTTCGGCGCGAGCGGGGCCGGCTGGGCGCGCATCTCGGTGGCGACGCCCGACGACCGCCTCGACGCCGGCCTCGAGCGGCTCAGCCGTCTCGTGGCGCCCTGAGCTCGTCCGAGATCGCCTTGTACTCCCTCGCCATGTCCTTATCGTGAGACCGGCCGGCGGCCTCCTTCATGGCAATCAGATGATCGAGGGACGTGACGCGGATCGGGACGCCTTCGACTTCGACCTGCTCTCCGGCTGCGGCGGCAAGCCGCTCGTAGGGAGGCGCGCCATCAGGATCACTGAAGATGTCCACCGCGCCGTACGGGGTGTCGAAGGTGAAGTGCGCGCCGTTCTCGATCGTCTTGGCATCGAGCAGGAACGGGATGTCAGCGGGCGCGCCGCGGAGAGTGGCACCGAGCTCGTTGAGGGCCGCGGCGAGCCGCTCGAGATTCTCACGGCTTCGCGAGTACGCGACATCGACGTCGTAGCTCGGATACGAGGAACCGTGTGCCATTCCCGCCAACCCACCGATGAGCACGAAGTCCACGTCGTGGGCAACGAGGGTCTCCAGGATCGGCTTCGGACGGAACTCCTTACGAGCCACGGCTCGCCACGCCACGGTTGCGGAGGACGAAGTTGGCGAGGTCCGTCCCGTGGTTGATCCGCTCGGAGACGGACATCTCGAGGTTTCGCCTGATCAGCGTCCGGTCGTGCCCGTAGTCGATCGGCGTCGCCGCGAGCTCGAGCTCCTCGCCGAGGAGATCGAGAAGCGTCGCGAGGGTGCTCACCGAGGGGGAGACGAGGTCGCGCTCGATGCGCGAGATCGCGGCCTGGGATGTGCGGGCGCGCGCGGCGAGCTGCTCCTGGGTGACTCCGTGGCGACGCCGGGCGTCGCGCAGCAGCCGGCCTGGGGTCATACGTCAGAGTATATCTCTTCTGACGTACGCTACCGGTGGCGGTAGATGATGCGGCCGCGCGTGAGGTCGTACGGGGAGAGCTCCACCTTCACCCGGTCGCCCGGGAAGATCTTGATGCGGTAGCGGCGCATCTTGCCGGCGGTGTAGCCGAGCACGTCGTGTCCCGAGTCGAGCTCCACCTTGAACATGCCGTTCGGAAAGGCCTCGACGACCTCGCCTTCCATCTCGAGCTTCTCTTCCTTGGTGGCTATGGCGTCACCTCCTTTCGGGCGGCAGGATACCCCCGTCGGCGAGCGGCAGCGGACGCGGGCCGACCGGCGCCGAATGGACGATCGAGGTCGTCGTCTGCCCGTAGGCGACGAAGCGGTCGAGGATCGGCTCGAGGTCCTCCATCGCGCGGAGGTGGAGCTTGACGAAGAAGCAGTCCTCGCCCGTGATCCGGTAGCACTCGACCACCTCGGGGACCTCGCGCGCGACCTCCGGAATCTTGTGCAGCTGCCGCGACGCGGGACGCACGCGGACGACCGCGGCGAGCGGGTAGCCGATCGCCTTCGGATCGACGGTGGCGTGGTAGCCGGTGATGACGCCCGCCCGCTCGAGCCGCTGGACGCGCTCGGCGACGGCGGGAGGGGAGAGGCTGACACGGCGGCCGAGCTCGGCCATCGTCAGGCGCGCTTCCGCCTGGAGCTCCTCGACGATCCGACGGTTGGTTTCGTCCAGAAGCTGCTGTTCGGAGGCCATCGGCTCAGAACTCCTTCCATGCGTAGGCGATCAGCGCTAAATGCCTTCGGTCGGCCATTTCGGAATCGTAGCTCCGCGGCGACACTTTCTCCATGGAGACGGCCGTTGACGTCAGGCGGCTCGACCGTGTCCCGCCCGCGACGTACTTCGTCGGGAGCGCGGTCTTCCACTACCTCGGGCCCGCGTTCGCCGTGCTCCTCTTCGTCCGCGTCGAGCCGCTCGGGGTCGCGTGGCTGCGGATTGCCGCCGCGGCGCTGATCTTCGCCGCCTGGCGCCGGCCGTGGCGGACGCTCGCCGCGCTCGACGCCTCCGGCCGGCGACTGGTCGTGGCCATGGGGACGGTGCTGGCGGTGATGAACGTCTGCTTCTACGTGGCCATCGACCGGCTGCCGCTGGGGACGGTGGCGGCGATCGAGTTCCTGCCGGTGATCGGGCTGGCGGCGATCGGGGCGCGGACGGCACGCAACGGGTCGGCGCTCGTCCTGGCCGTGGTCGGCGTGTACCTCCTCACCGACGTCCAGCTCGCCGCCGAGCCCGTCGGGCTCGCGTTCGCCTTCGCGAACGCCGCGCTCTTCGCCCTCTACATCGTCCTCGCCCACCGCGTCGCGCAACACGGAGCCATGGCCGGGATCGACGGGCTCGCGGCCGCGATGCTGATCGCCTTGGTCGTGGCCACGCCGCTCGGCGGCTGGATCGCGGTGCCGGCGCTCGCCGACCCGGTCGTGGTGCTCGCGGGAATCGGCGTCGGGGTGACGTCGTCGGTGATCCCGTACGTCTGCGACCAGCTCGCCATGGCGCGCATGCCGCGCGCGACGTACGCGCTCCTCGTCTCGCTCCTCCCGGCGACCGCGACCGTGATCGGGATCGTCGTCCTCGGCCAGGTCCCGAGCGCCGTCGAAGTGGCGGGCGTCGCGCTCGTGGTCGGCGGTGTCGCGGTTCACCGCGAGGTCTGAGACACTCGCGAGGTGCCGCTGCGCGTCGCCGCGATCTGCGGGCTGCTCGCGCCGGTGACGTTCGTCGTCGGCCTCGTCCTGGGCGATCTCGCCCAGCCGGACGCCTTCAGTGCGGCCGACGACGACGTCAGCGACATCGGCGCGCAGACGGCCGCCAGCGCTTGGCTCTACAACCAGGTCGCGGCGAACCTGAACGGCCTGCTCATCCTCGCGTTCGCGCTCGGCCTGTGGCGCGCCCTCGGGACCGGGTGGCTCGCCCGTCTCGGTGTTCTCGCTCTGATCGTGCTGGGGGTCGGAAGGTTCCTCGAAGGATTCCTCCGGCTCGACTGCCGGGGGATGGACGCCGGCTGCGACAACAGTCCTGGCAGTCCGAGGCCCACGGCATCGAATCGGGGATCTCGGCCGCCGCCTTGTTCATCGCGCCGCCGCTACCTCGCGTTCGCCTTCAGGCGCCTCCCCGAGTGGCGGGCGATGTGGCTCCCGACGCTGCTCGCCGTCCCGATCGTGATCGCCGTGAGCGTCCTCTTCAGCATCGTCGGGGACGGCGCCGCGACCCGGGCGGCAAGCATTGTGTGGTTCCTCTGGCTCGGGCTCGTCGGCGTTCTGGCTGTACCGGATCGCCGGCTCGAATTACCGCGAGGAGCGAGCCACTCAGCCGGCCGGCGCGTGACCCTTCCGGCCACGGCCAAGTGCCTGGCACCAGGACGTGTCTCGTCCGATGCCTGGATAGCTGTTCAAGCCATCGCCGTCCTGAAAAGCCTGATCCGGGGTCGAATGGGGTCCAGCCGAAACCGGGACTAAGATGGCTCACCCGATGGCCGGCGCGCCCTTCGTCCACCTCCACGTCCACTCGGAGTACTCGATCCTCGACGGGGCTTGCCGGATCCCGGAGCTGGCCGCGCGGGCCGCCGAGCTGGAGATGCCGGCGGTGGCGCTCACCGACCACGGCTCCCTCGCCGGCGCGGTCGAGCTCTACCGCGAGGCCGGCAAGCAGGGGGTCAAGCCGATCCTCGGCTGCGAGGTCTACGTCGCGGACGACCGGCGCGCGCAGGTGAAGGGCTACGCGCACCTGACGCTCCTCGCCGAGACGAACGCGGGCTACGCGAACCTGATCAAGCTCGCCTCGGCGGGCTACCTGGAGGGCTACTACTACAAGCCGCGCGTCGACTGGGACCTGCTCGGCTCGCACGCCGACGGGATCGTGGCGCTGACGGGCTGCCTCTCGGGGCGCGTCGCGAAGGCGCTCGAGAACGGGAATCGGGCCGAGGCCGAGGCGGAGGTGGCGCGGCTCGGCGACATCTTCGGGCGCGACTCCGTCTACCTCGAGATCCAGGACGCGGGGCTCGAGGTGCAGAAGGGGATCAACGCGACCCTCGCGGAGATCGCGCAGGCCACCGGGCTCCCGCTCGTCGCCACGGGCGACGTCCACTACCTCCGCCACGAGGACGCGCGCGCGCACGAGGCGCTTCTCTGCATCCAGTCGGGGGACACGCTCGCCAACCCGAATCACTGGAAGTTCGACACCGACCAGTTCTACTTCAAGTCGCCGGAGGAGATGGCGCAGGACTTCGCCGGCTATCCGGAGGCGCTGGGCCGCACGCTCGAGATCGCCGAGCGCTGCTCCGTCTCGATCGAGCTCGGCGTCATCCGCCTGCCCAGCTTCCCGACGCCGGACGGGCGCGACGCCTTCGACTACCTCGTCGAGCTCTGCGAGAAGGGCCTCGAGAAGCGCTACGGCCGGGCGACGCCGGAGCTCCAGGAGCGCCTCCGCTTCGAGCTCAAGACGATCCGGGAGATGGGCTTCGCCGACTACTTCCTGATCGTCTGGGACTTCATCCGCTTCGCCAAGACGAACGGGATCGGCGTCGGGCCGGGGCGCGGGTCGGCGGCAGGCTCGATCGTCGCCTACGCGCTCGAGATCACCGACATCGACCCGATCAAGTACGACCTCCTCTTCGAGCGCTTCCTGAACCCGGGCCGGAAGTCGATGCCCGACATCGACATCGACTTCTCCGTGTACGGCCGCGACCAGGTCATCAACTACGTCGCCGAGAAGTACGGGCGCGACCGGGTGGCGCAGATCATCACCTTCGGGACGATGATGGCGCGGGCCGCGGTGCGCGACGCCGGGCGCGTGCTCGACATCCCCTACGGGACGGTGGACAAGGTGGCCAAGCTGATCCCCGAGGGGCCGAAGGTCTACCTGGACGACTGCCTGAAGCCGAACGCGGAGCTCAAGCAGGCCTACGACGCCGACGAGATCGTCCGCCAGATCGTCGACCTGGCCAAGCCGCTGGAAGGGCTCGTCCGCCAGGACTCGATCCACGCCGCCGGCGTCGTGATCGGCGACAGGTCCCTCACCGAGTACCTGCCCGTCCAGCAGAAGGGCGGCGACCAGGAGGTCGTGACCCAGTTCGCGATGGAGGACGTGGAGGCGCTCGGGCTCCTGAAGATGGACTTCCTCGGCCTCCGGAACCTCGACGTGATCGACAAGGCCGTCGAGCTCGTGGGCGGGCGTCGACATCGTGCGGCTCCCGCTCGACGACGCGAAGACGTACGAGATGCTCGCGCGCGGGGAATCCACCGGCGTCTTCCAGTTCGAGTCGTCGGGGATGCGCGAGGCGCTGCGGCTCGTGAAGCCGACCGAGTTCGAGGACCTGATCGCGCTCGTCGCCCTCTACCGGCCCGGGCCGATGGCGTACATCCCCGTGTACGCGAAGCGGAAGGCGGGGCAGGAGACCGTGACCCTGCCGGATCCGAGGCTCGAGCCGATCCTCGGGCCCACCTTCGGGATCATCGTCTACCAGGAGCTGGCGATGGAGATCGCCAAGCAGATCGCCGGCTTCTCGCCCGCCGAGGCCGACGACCTGCGCAAGGCGATCGGCAAGAAGATCCACAAGCTGATGGCGTCCCTCAAGGAGAAGTTCCTCGAGGGGTGCGCCGGGAACGGCGTCACGCCGGCGGTGGCGAACCAGCTCTGGAAGGACATCGAGTCCGCGCAGGACTACTCCTTCAACAAGTCGCACGCGGCCTGCTACGCGCTGATCGCCTACCGCACCGCGTACCTGAAGGCGAACTGGCCCGCGGAGTACATGGCCGCGCTCATCTCCTCGGTCATGAACACGAAGGACAAGGTGCCCTTCTACGTCGCCGCCTGCGACGAGATGGGTCTCGAGGTCGAGCCGCCCGACGTGAACGTCTCGGCGGAGGACTTCCGCGTCGTCGAGGGCAAGATCCGCTTCGGGCTCAATGCCGTAAAGAATGTGGGGGAGAGCGCGGTCCGCTCTATCCTCGCCGCGCGCGAGGAGGGCGGACCGTTCCCGTCGATCTGGGACTTCTGCGAGCGCGTCGACACGCAGCTCGTCAACAAGCGCGCGCTCGAGAGCCTCGTCAAGTCCGGAGCCCTCGACTCCACCGGCGCGACGCGGAGGGGCATGCTCGAGGTGCTGGAGGACGCGCTCGTCTCGGGCGGTCGCCTGCACGCCGACCGCCTCGCCGGCCAGAGCTCGATCTTCGACTCCCTCGAGCCGGCGGGCGAGGCCGAGGGAGGGGGCGGGGCGCACCGGCATCACCGGCCGATCCAGACGCACGAGTTCGAGAAGGGGGAGCTGCTGGCCCTGGAGAAGGAGAGCCTGGGCCTCTACGTCTCGGAGCATCCGCTCGACTCGGTCAAGGACCAGCTCCGCCGGAAGACCAACTGCCGCATTGCCGAGGTCGAGCGGCGCCGCGACGGCGAGGTCGTGACCGTCGGCGGCATCGTCGCGGCGCTCAAGCAGCTGACGACGAAGAGGGGCGACCCGATGGTCTTCCTCCGCCTCGACGACCTCTCCGGCTCGCTCGAGACCGTCGTCTTCAACTCGGTCTACACGGCGGCGCGCGAGCTGCTCGAGGCCGACCGCGTGCTCGTCGTCAAGGGGCGGGTCGACCACAAGGAGGGCGAGACGAAGCTGATCGCCCTCGAGATCGCTCCCTTCGAGGCGACGCCCGATCGCGGCGAGGTGCGCCTACGCCTCGACGCGCGCAGGGCGCCGGCCGGGACGATCCGCGAGCTCGCCGAGGTCGTGCAGAGCTTCCCGGGTGAGTCCGAGGTCTTGCTCGAGCTCGAGACGTCCGTCGGCCCGCAGCTGTACGCGCTCGGCCCGCAGTTCCGGGTGCGGCCGGAGGCCGACTTCTACGCCGAGGTGAAGGCGCTCCTCGGCGAGGCTGCGATCCGCTAGGCGGTTCGGCGGGCCGGGGAGACCGGCTGCTCGCGGCGCAGAAGCACCGTCACGAGGCGCTTGACGGCGCCGGGACGCGTCGTCGGCGCGCTCGGGCTCGGCGTCACGCGCGGCCGGGCCGGCCTGGGTGCGCTCGGCGAAGAAGGCGCCGACGACCGCAGCCGGGTGCAAGTCGAGGAAATCGTTGCGGCGATCTCGCATACCTCCAAGACGGGGCGAGGGCCGCCTTTCTTCCCTGTCCCGCACGCGACTTCGTATTAAGGGCGCGTTAACGACGCACATCACCCGGTCGGGGGACAACCTCCGCTTCGTCTGTACCGAAACAAGAGAGACCAAGCGGAAGGACACGCACGATGGCTGGGGCAGAACTCAAAGTCGAACTCGACGCCGAAGCGGAGCTCGTCCGGAGCTGGCGGCTGGAGGAGCTGGAGCGGGCCGGCTATCCGCGGTCGCACGCGGGGCAGCTCGCAAGCCTGCTCTACGTCGACCTCCACAAGGCCATCGGCCTCCTGCGGCAGGGCTGCCCCGCGGACGTCGCGCTCCAGATCCTCGTCTAGCTCACCTCGGCGCCGCCTGCAACACTGCGGGCGGGCGATGACCTGGCGTTACCTCGAAGCGGAGGCGCCCGAGCTGGCGCGGCTCGGTGCCGAGCGCTTCGAGGCTGCGGGGGTGGCTCTCCTCGGCACGCTTCGTAGGAGCGGCGCGCCCCGCATCAGCCCGGTGGAGCCGTTCCTCGCAGCAGGCCACCTGCTCTTCGGCGTGATGACCTGGTCCGGCAAGGCCCGCGACCTGGCCCGCGATCCCCGCTGCGTCGTGCACAGCGCCGTCCCTTCGGCCGATGAAGGCGTCGGCGAGCTGAAGCTCTACGGCCGCGCCGTCCCGGTCGACGACCCGGAGCTGCGCTCGGCGCCGGAGGGCGCGTGGTGGGTCGACCGCCCGGCCGGCGACGCCCGCGTCTTCTCCCTCTCCGTCGACGAGGCCGTCTTCGCGAGCTGGGACCTCGAGGGCGGCCGCGTGACCCTGACGCGCTGGACGCCCGGGCGCGGGCTCACGAAGCGGACGCGCGACTACCCCTGATCCGCCCGCCCGAGCGGCTAATCTCTCGCCCGTGACCCGGCTAGGGATACTCCTCGGCTCGATTCCGAGCCCTTCGAGCGGTGAGCTGGATCTCGGGCCCGTCCAGGTGCACGCCTACGGGCTCATGCTCCTGCTCGGGATCATCGCCGCAACCTGGCTGACCGGACGGCGCTGGACCGGCCGCTGGGCCTTCTGGAGCGACCCGCGCGGCGACCTCGTCTTCAGGGTCGCGATGTGGGGAGTGCTCGGCGGCATCGTCGGCGCGCGGCTCTACCACGTCGTCACGAGCTGGAGCACGGTCGACGGCGAGTGGTGGGAGCCGTTCGCCGTCTGGGAAGGAGGCCTCGGCATCTGGGGAGGGATCGCCGGCGGCGTGCTCGTCGGGGCGTTCGTCGTCCACCGTGCCGGCGAGAGCATCTTCGCGTTCATGGACGCCGCCGCGCCCGGGATCCTCCTCGCCCAGGCGATCGGCCGCTGGGGCAACTACTTCAACCAGGAGCTCTTCGGCAAGCCGACCGACCTGCCGTGGGGGCTCGAGATCGCCTTCGAGAACCAGCCGCAGCAATACCAGGTCGCGCCGGGCCTCGAGCAGACGTTCCACCCGACGTTCCTCTACGAGTCGCTCTGGTGCCTCCTGGGCGTGTTCGTCCTGCTCCTCGTCGACCGCTGGTTCCGGCTGCGGCCGCCCGGGCTCTTCTGCGTCTACGTCCTCTGGTACACGGTCGGGCGCTTCGGCATGGAGCTGCTCCGCATCGACGAGACCCACGAGTACCTCGGGCTGCGCCTGAACGCCTGGGTCTCGATCGGCTTCTTCGTGCTCGCCCTCATCGGCCTCGTGTGGTCGCAGCGTCGCAAGGAGCGCAAGCGAGACCGGCCGGCGGCTCCCCCGCCGCCGCCGAAGGGACCGAAGATGGCCGTTCCCAAGGGCCGCGTCCGATAGCGCGAATAGCATCGCGGCGATGGCGGTCGCCGTGCGCGAGCTTCCTCTCGACCTCGACGCGTTCGAGGGCCCGTTCGACCTGCTGCTGACGCTCGTCCTCCGCGAGGAGCTCGAGCTCGTGGACGTCGACGTCGCCGAGATCGTCCTCGCTTTCGTGGAACGGCTCGCCGAGCGCGACGAGCTCGACCTGGAGGCGTGCGGCGAGTTCCTCGTCCTCGTGGCGGCGCTCCTGGAGCTGAAGGCGCGCGGCATCTTCCCCGACGAGGACTTCGACCTCGAGGGGCTCGACCCGGAGGAGGCCGCCGAGGAGCTTGCGGAGCGGCTCGCCGCCTACCGGCGCTTCCGGGCGGCCGCAGCCTGGCTCGAGGAGCGGCTCGCGGCGGAGTCCGACCGCTTCTTCCGGCTCGGCGCCGCGCCGCTCGCCCCGGCGCCCGCACGGCCGCTCGCCGCGCAGGAGCCCGCTCAGCTCGCGACAGCGCTGCGGGCCCTCGCGGTCGTGCCCGCGGAGCCGTCGCTCGGGCATCTCGCGCTCGCCTACCCGCCCGTTTCCCGCTTCCTCGACCGCTTCCGGGCCCTGCTCTCCTCGCGCGGCCGCTTCGCCTTCGACCACGAGGTCGACCGCCTCGCCCGCGTCGAGCAGATCGTCGCCTTCCTCGCGATTCTCGAGCTGCGCAAGCGCGGCGAGGCGCGGATCGGGCAGGCCGGCCCCTTCGAGCCCATCACGGTATGGAACGCCTCCGCCTCGTAGAGAACCCCGTCGACCGCCTCGCGCGGACACTCGAGGCGCTTCTCGTCATCGCCTCCAAGCCGCTGGCCGTGGAGGAGCTGGCCGCGGTCACCGAGGAGAGCGAGGAGCGCGTGGAGACCGCTCTGGGGCTGATCGCGAGCCGCTTCCGGGAGGGGCGGAGCGGGATCGTGCTCGAGCACGTCGCCGGCGGCTACGCCTTCCGCGCCGCGCGCGAGGCCGCCGATGCGTGCGCCCGGCTCGTCGAGCGGCCCGTCCAGCGCGGGCTCTCCCAGGCCGCTCTCGAGACGCTCGCCGTCGTCGCCTATCTCGGGCCCGTGAGCCGCCCCGGGATCGCCAGGATCCGCGGCGTTGCGGCCGACTCCGCGGTGGCCGGCCTCGTCGAGCGCGGCCTGATCGCAGAAGCCGGCCGCGATCGGGACGGCGGCGCGGTTCGCTACGAGACGACCCCGCTCTTCGAGCGCGTCTTCGGGCTCTCGGACCGCTCCGAGCTCCCCGAGCTGGACGAGCTCGGCGGCGACGTCGAGGAGCTGCGCACGCGCCTCGAGGACGTCGCCGGCCGTCGCGGCGCCTGACGCCGGCGCGCCGGGCGATCGCCCCGCCCGTCGATCGGCGGTGATCAGGCCGGCAGCGCGGTGACGACGAAGCGCTGGGAGGCGGAGTAGAGCGGATGGCAGGCCGACAGCACCAGGAACTCACCCTGACCGCGGAGGATCGACCAGTCGGCGTCGTCGACGATCTCGGTGCGCGTCACGCGGAAGGCGTGGCGCCCGTAGGGCATCGTCAGGACGATGCGGTCGCCTCGGTCGAGCTCGTCTATGTGCCGAAACCACGCTCCGTAGGTGGTGCGATGACCCGCGATGGCGATGACCTTGCCCTGGCCCGGCCAATGAGTCATCGGGTAGTGACCCGGCCCCTTCTCGAGCTCCGCCTCGTCGGTTCCCTCGACGAAGACGGTGTCCACGTCGATGGAGGGGATGCGGATGCGTCCGGCGGCGTGACCCTTCTGCGCCTCGTAGTCGACGGAGGCCGTGACCGGTCGGGCGGTGGCGCGACGCTCCAGCTCGTGCTCCAGCTTCACCTGCGCGCGCTGTGCCTGGTACGAGGTGATCGGCTCCTTCCAGAGCACCGTCAGCGCTGCCCAGGCCAGCAGGACCGCGCCTGTGCCGAGCGCCGCATAGCTCAGGAGAGCGAGCTTCTTCACGGCCTGACGGCCTTCACGTACGTGTCCAGCCCCGGCCACACCTGCTGCGGGGTGGACGAGCGCGCCAGCTTCCCGGCGCACAGGTGGCGCCGGCGAAGACCGGCGACGATGCGCGGCAGGGCAGCGCGAGTCTGCGCCTTGCCGTCGTGCATGACGATGACGCCGCCGGCCTCGACTGTCAGGGCACGAGCGACGATTTGATCGGCCGTGGACTCGTAGTCCTTCGTGTCCACGGTCCAGAGCGCCTCGACCATCCCGTTACGCGCGGCCTCGGCCCGAACTCCATCGTTGGTTTCGCCGTACGGCGGTCGAAAGAAGCCGTGTGAGCTGGTCGTGATCGCGCGATGGATGAGGCGCGTCTCGCGCAGCTGGTACGTGAGCTCCTCGGGGGCGAGCTGCGTCAGGAACGGATGGTCGTAGGAATGATTCCCGAACCACATTCCGGCCTTGGCCTCTCGGCGAACGGCACCGGGATATCGGAGCTCGGCCTTGCCGAGGTTGAAAAACGTGGCCCGGACTTTGAGGTCTTGAAGACGCTCGAGAAGCAGGTCGGTGGTCGGGAATGGGCCGTCGTCGAACGTCAGCGCGACATAGCCACGGCAAGCCGGGGCAGTTGCCTCGGCGTCCGGCGTGATTCCTCCGGCCAACGCCGAGACCCCGACCAGGACAGCCGCTGTGAGAAGAAGACGACGAACCATGAGCGTTCCTTTCGGTTTGATGCAAGGGGTCGCCGCGGCTGAGCGACCCCCTTCATCCTGTTACGAAACTAGGCGGCGTTGCGGCGAACGAGCCGTCGGGCGGAAATGCCGACAGCGATGAACATGACCGCCATAAGCACGAGCCAGATCAGCTGGAGACCCGTGTTCGGCAGCAGGCCTGCAGTCGAACCGGCGGTTACGGCGCCGGCGGCGCCGGCAGCTGTGTTTCCGTACATGTTGAACCTCCTCTCACCATTGCCATTGTTTCTGCCGCAGGGCAAGGTAAGCAGCCCGCGTCACGTAGGCTTCGCGCATCATTTGGTACATCTCTTCCGGGAAGAGAGTCACCGCCGTCAGGCGCGCGCGCCAGCCAAGTTTCCAAACCGATTTCATTCGCTCTGCCGCGATGATGGCCGTAGGCAGAAGCCATAAAGGGGCGAATGTGAAGTGTCCGCTCACGGCGATCGTCATTCCGAGAGCCACAACCCAGAGCAGGCGCAGGCCAATCGCGCCCGCCGACAGGAATTGCATGAGAATGTCGCGCCGCGTATAGGACTGCCAGCCCTCGCGGTGGAGCTCCTCGTATGTGCCGCGGAGCCAGCGCAGGCGCTGGCGCCACAAGGCGGAGACCGTCGGCATGGTGTCCGTGTAGACCACTGCCCGATCGCCGGCCTTCACCTTCCAGCCTCGGCGTTTGAGCGAGAGCGTCAACGCGAAGTCCTCGACCAGGGACTTCTCGTCCCAGGGCTCGTTCGCGGGCAGTGCCGACATGCGGAAGACGACTCCCGTGCCCGACAGCACGGAGACCTTGCCCTGGCGGACGTGGCGGATGTAGTCGTAGCGCACGTACTCCATCGCCTGTAGAAGGCGCAGGAATCCGCTCGTGTCCTTCGCAAAGAACCGCGAGCACACGCCGCCCAGCTCGGAGTCGGCGTCGAGCTCTCCGACAGCCTCCTCCACGAATCGCTCGTCGAGCTCGGTGTCGGCATCCATCTGGAGCAGGTAGCCGTACTCTCGGCCGACGTGCTGGAGGCCCTGATTGAGCGCCCCCGCCTTGCGAGCGGTGTTCCCGACGGTCTCGACGACCTCGACGCCCTCGTAGGAGCGGGCGATGGACACCGTGCGGTCGGTGCAGTTGTCCGCGACCACGACGATGCGGTCGAGAGGACGAGTCTGGCGAAGCAGGGACTCGACCGTCGCGGCGATGTGCTCCTGCTCGTTGTGTGCCGGAACGAGGGCGACGACCCCCCGCTCGGGGGGCTCGGAGCCCAGACTGCCGTTGGAAGGGGCCGCAACCTTCATCCCTGACTTCATCGGCCGCCAGGGGGCGCGGCAAGCTGACCCATTCGAGTTATTTACCTGCTGTCTTAGCTGCCCTTTACGATCTGCTCCGCCTCCTCGCGGGTGAAGGCGCGGAGGGTCTCGGTCGTCACCTGGCCGTGCTTGGCGACCTCGATGAGGATCTGGTAGGCGGTCTCATCGTCCGGTGCCTCGAAGATCTCGACCACGTCGAAGCGGCCGAGGGTGACGTAGGCGTCGACGAACTTGCCGCCGCGCGCCTCGATGGCCCGCTCCGCCTCCTCCACGCGGTCGCGCCAGGCGGGGATGCCGCTCATGCCCTGGGAGGTGAACTTCATCAGCGTGATGTAGATGGGCACGCCTGAATAATGACCAGCCATGCGGCTCAACGCGTACCTGGCGCGGGCCGGCGTGGCGTCTCGCCGCGGCGCGGAGGAGCTGATCCGCGCCGGGCGCGTGCGGGTCAACGGGGAGGTCGCCGGCCTGGCGACCTTCGTCGAGGCGCGGGACGTGGTGGAGCTGGACGGCCGCCCGCTCGCGCCCGAGCCGCTCGCCTACGTCCTCCTGCACAAGCCCGCAGGTGTCGTGACCACGGCCCGCGACCCGCACGGAAGGCCGACGGTCGTCGGGCTCGTCGGCCACCGCCACCGCGTCGTGCCCGTCGGCCGGCTCGACGCGGACACGACGGGCGCGCTCCTCCTCACCAACGACGGCCCGCTCGCGCACCGGCTCATGCACCCGCGCTACGAGGTGGAGAAGGTCTACGAGGCTGAGGTCGAGGGCGTGCCCGACGACGAGGCGCTCCGACGGCTGGCCGCCGGCGTCGAGCTCGAGGACGGGCGCACCGCGCCGGCGCGCGTCCGCCGGCTCGGCCCGTCGCGACTCGAGCTCGCGCTCCACGAGGGGCGCAAGCACCAGGTGAAGCGGATGTGCGAGGCGGTGGGCCATCCGGTGGAACACCTCCACCGGCGCGTCTATGCGGGTCTGACCCTCGAGGGCCTCGCCCCGGGCGAGTGGCGAGAGCTGAGCGCGGAGGAGGTGAGCGCGCTGCGGGCTAGCGCCCCGCCTCGGTCCAGGGCGACCGGGCGGCGCGCGTGAAGACGAGCTCCTCGACGTAGAGGAGGCCGAACGCCCGGTCGAGCAGGGAGCGGCGGCGCTCGTCGACGACCATCCACATCTTGGCGGCGAGGCAGAGGCCGGCCGCGACGGCCGAGGCGGCGATGAGGGCCCGCTCGGCCGAGGAATACTCCTCGACCGCGCGCCCCGTCCACGCGAGCATGACGTTGTAGACGGCGAGCGAGACCACGAACGCGAGGCAGGCCCGCGGGAGGGCGCGCTTCCACCCGGGCGGCTTTCCCGTCTCCTCGCGGACGAGCTCGATGTCGAGGGCGCGCATGCCGAGCGTCGATCCGCACGTCCAGTATGGGCGAAGTACGCGACCACGGGCGCCGCGACGAGGAGCTGCGAGAAGACGATCAGCACCGCGCCGGGGATCCCGCCGAGGTCGCCGTCCTCCCAGCTCGTGACGCCGACCGCCTGGAAGATCCCGCCCACGATCGACGCGATCAGGAACACGACCCAGGCGAGGAGCCAGTCGATCGCGCCCGCGCCGAGGCGGCGGCGGACGCTCGGGAACGTGGCCGAGTACGAGCTGTCCGGCGCGATGTACACGGCGGCGGCCTCTACGGGGGAACGAAGCCGACGTGCTCGTGCACGCGGGCGAGAGTCCGCGCGGCGATCGCGTGCGCCTTCTCGGCGCCCTTGGCGAGGATCTCGGCCAGGCGCCCGGGGTTGCCGCGCAGCTCGCCGTAGCGAAGCCGAACGGGATCGAGGAGCTCGACGACCGCCTCGGCGACGTCCTCCTTGAACTTCCCGTAGCCGGCTCCGTCGTAGCGCGCCTCGATCGTCTCGGCGCTCTCGCCGGTGGCGACCGCCATGATCTCGATCAGGTTCGTGACGCCCGGCTTGTCCTCCGCGCGGACGACGTCGCGGCCGGAGTCGGTAACCGCCGAGCGCAGCTTCCGCCTGATCTGGTCGGGCGGGTCGAGCACCTTGACGATCCCCATCTCCGACGACAGCGACGTCGACATGCGGCTCTCGGGGTCCTGGAGGTCCATGATCTTCGCGCCGACCTCGCCGTATGTCCCCTCCGGGACGACGAACGTCTCGCCGAAGCGCTGGTTGAAGCGCTGGGCGACGTCGCGGGCGAGCTCGAGGTGCTGGCGCTGGTCCTCGCCGACGGGAACGAGATCGGCGTCGTAGAGGAGGATGTCCGCGGCCTGGAGCACGGGATACGTGAGAACGCCGACCGAGAAGCTCGCCTGCCCTTCCGACTTCTCGCGGAACTGCGGCATCCGCCGCACCTCGCCGTACGGCGTCATGCACTCGAGCACCCAGGCGAGCCGGGGGTGCTCGGGGACGTGGCTCTGGACGAACAGGGTGCAGACGTCGGGATCGAGGCCGCACGCGATCAGGAGCGCGGCGAGGTCGAGCGTGGACTCCCGCAGCTCTTCGGGATCCTGCGGGACCGTGATCGCGTGCAGGTCGACGAGCGGATGGAACGCGTCCATCTCGTGCTGCTGCTCGACCCAGCGCCGGATGGCGCCGACGTAGTTGCCGAGGTGCTTCTCGCCCGTCGGCTGGATTCCGGAGAGAACGCGCACGTTCCGGCGGATTATCCCTAACCTAGACTGAAGCCGATGGCGGTCACGAAGCCAGTCTGGACGCCCTCCTCGTGGCGCTCGTACCCGGTCCTCCACCAGCCGGAGTGGCCGGCGGAGGAGCGCGCCGAGGCCGCGCGCTCGCGCCTCGCGAGCGTTCCTCCGCTCGTGTTCGCGGGCGAGGCGCGGCAGCTTCGCGCGGCGCTCGCCGAGGTCGTCGAGGGGCGGGCGTTCCTCCTTCAGGCCGGCGACTGCGCCGAGTCGTTCCACGACCTCTCCGCGGTCCACATCCGGGAGAAGCTCAAGATCATGCTCCAGATGGCGGCCGTCCTCACGTACGGCGCCACGCTGCCGGTCGTGAAGGTGGGGCGGATCGCAGGCCAGCTCGCCAAGGCGCGCACGTCGCCGACGGAACCCGCCGGAGACGGAGACGCGGAGATCCCCTCCTTCCGCGGCCACATGGTCCATGACGACCTGGCGACGCCGGAGGCGCGAATTCCCGATCCCGACCGGATGGTGCAGGCCTACCACCACGCGACGGCGACGCTCAACCTGGTGCGCGCGTTCACGAAGGGCGGCTTCGCCGACCTCATGCGCGTCCACGAGTGGAACCAGGAGTTCGTCGCCTCCTCGCCCGAGGGCCGCCGCTACGAGCAGCTCGCCTCGGAGATCGAGCGCGCGCTCCGCTTCATGGCGGCGTGCGGGATCGACCTCGGCGCCGAGTCCCAGCTCCACCAGGTGGACGTGTGGACGAGCCACGAAGGCCTCGTGCTCGACTACGAGGAGGCTCTCACGCGTCGCGACTCGACGACCGGCGACTGGTACGACTGCTCCGCGCACATGCTCTGGATCGGAGAGCGGACGCGCCAGCCGGACGGCGCGCACGTCGAGTTCTTCTCCGGCGTCTTGAACCCGCTCGGCCTCAAGGTCGGCCCGACGGCCACGGCCGACGAGGTGCTGGAGCTCTGCGAGCGGCTCAACCCCGACCGCGTCCCGGGCCGCCTCACGCTGATCGCGCGGATGGGCGCGGACCACGTCCGCGAGCTCCTGCCGCCGATCCTCCGCGCCGTGCGGGAGTCGGAGCATCCGGTCGTCTGGGCCTCGGATCCCATGCACGCGAACGTCTTCCGCACCGAGTCCGGCTTCAAGACGCGCCGCTTCGACGTGATCATGGCCGAGATCGAGGGCTTCTTCGCCGCGTGCCGCCAGGAGCGCGTGTGGCCGGGCGGCATCCACGTCGAGTTCACCGGCGAGGACGTGACCGAGTGCCTCGGCGGCTCGGAGGAGGTCCTCGAGGAGCAGCTCAACGTCCGCTACATGACGCTCTGCGACCCGCGGCTGAACGCGCGACAGTCGCTCGACCTCGCCTTCCGGCTCGCCGAGCTCATGCGCAGGCCGGTCCTCGGAAGCTAGGTACTTAGTGCCCCTCCAGGCAATGCTCGGCTGCGCCTGGCCCGCGATCACGCGGCGCCGGAGCCCACCCTCCCGCTTCCCAAGGCATCTAGCCTTGGCCGCGCGCGAGTGCGGCCTCCGACTTGGTGCTCGCGACCCAGGCGCGGGTGACCATCACCTGGAGGGGCACTGATGCTCGAGCGGCTCGCGGTCGTCGGCACCGGGCTCATCGGCGCCTCGGTGGGCCTGGCCGCGAAGCGCGCGGGCGTCGGGCGGGTGACCGGCTACGACGCCGATCCCGAGTTCCTCGCGGCCGCGGCGGAGCGCGGAGCGATCGACGAGCCGGCCGGAAGCCTCGTCGCGGCCGTCGAGGAGGCCGAGCTGATCGTCGTCGCGACGCCGGTGGCCAGCCTCGGCGAGCGGATCCGGGAGACGCTCTCGGTGGCGGCGAACGGCGCCACAGTCACCGACGTGGGCTCCACGAAGGCAGCGTTGTGCGCGGCCGTCGAGGACCGGGTGCGGTTCATCGGCGGCCATCCGGTCTGCGGGTCGGAGGCGCGCGGCCCGGCGAGCGGCAGCGAGCAGCTCTTCGACGGCGCCACCTGGTTCCTGACGCCGGTCGCCGAGACGGAGCCCGAGCGCTACCGGCTCCTGCACGGGTTCGTCGCCTCGCTGGGCGCCGTGCCGATCGCGATCGACCCGTCGGCCCACGACCGCCTGCTGGCGCTGACGAGCCACCTCCCGCACGCTCTCGCGAACGTCGTCCTGAACCATGCAGGCTCCGTACGGGTCGACGGCCACGAGCCGCTGTCGGCCGCGGGCGGCTCGCTCAGGGACATGACGCGCGTGGCGGGCTCCAACCCGCGGATCTGGATCGACATCTTCCTCGACAACGCCGACGAGCTGCGCGGCGCCCTGGCCGAGCACCGCCGGCGGGTCGACGAGCTGGAGCGCGCGCTCGAGTCACGCGACGCGGGCTGGCTGGCACGGTGGATCGGAGAGGCGGGCGGCAACCGCCGGCGGCTGCTCGCCGAGGCCTACGAGGATCCCGGCACGATCCAGCGGGTGCGCGTCCACGTCCCCGATCGGCCGGGCGTCCTCTCCGGCATCACGCAGGCGCTGGGCGCGGAGCAGATCAACATCGAGGACTTCGAGCTCGACCATCTCTCGCCCGAGCGAGGCGGCACGCTGAGCGTCCTCGTCGCGGGCGAGGCAGCCGCCCGGCGCGCCGCGGAGCTGCTCGAGGCGCAGGGCTACGGCGTCATCGTCTCGCCGGCCTTCGACGACTAGTGCCCTCCGGGAAGGGGGACCGGTGAGAATCGACCCGGCGGCGGCCGTTCGGGGCGACATCGCCGTCCCGGGCGACAAGTCGATCTCCCACCGGGCGCTCCTGCTCGGCGCGATCGCGGACGGCGAGAGCCAGATCGACGGGTTCGGGGCGTCGAAGGACACCCTGTCGACGCTCGCGGCAGTGCGGGCGCTCGGGGCCGAGGTGGACGTCGACGACGAGCGTGTCCGAATCGAGGGAGCCGGCCTCCGCGGGCTCCGGGAGCCGGGAGCGGCGGTCGACTGCGGGAACGCGGGGACGCTGATGCGGCTCCTGCCGGGCATTCTCGCCGGCCAGGACGGCCGCTTCGAGCTGGTCGGGGACGAGTCGCTCTCGACGAGGCCGATGGAGCGCGTCGCCGAGCCGCTGCGCGCCATGGGCGCGCGCGTCGAGACGACGGACGGGCACGCGCCCTTCGTCGTGGAGGGCGGGGCGCTCGAGCCCGTTCGCTGGGAGCTGCCGGTTGCCAGCGCGCAGGTGAAGTCGGCGGTGCTTCTCGCCGGCCTCTACGCAACGCGCGGCCCGACGATCGCGGTGGAGCCGCATCCGAGCCGCGATCACACGGAGCGCATGCTCGAGGCGGCGGGTGTCCGCGTTCGCAGGAAGGGGAGCGAACCGGGAGTGTGGCCGGCCGAGCGCCTGAGGCCTCTCGCGCTGAGCGTTCCCGGGGACTTCTCGTCGGCCGCGGCCTTCGTCCTCGCGGCCACGCTTCTGGCCGAATCGAAGCTGAGGCTGCACGGCGTCGGGATCAACCCGACCCGCACCGGGTTCCTCGCGGTGCTGGAACGCATGGGAGCGAGGGTCGCGCACTTCAACCGGCGGGTCGCGGGCGGGGAGCCGGTCGCCGACCTCGAGGTCGAGGCCTCCGAGCTGGTCGCGACCGAGGTGCGGCCCGAGGAGGTGCCGGGGCTCGTCGACGAGCTGCCGCTCTTCGCCCTCGCGGCGGGCATGGCGCACGGAGACAGCGTCGTCACCGGCGCGGCGGAGTTGCGCGTGAAGGAGTCGGACCGCATCGAGAGTGTGAAAGATGCGCTGCGGCCACTAGGAATTCGGATCGAGACGCGTCACGATGGCTTCCGGGTTCGTGGGGTCCCCTCCCGCCCTCAGGGTGGGGGCGTGGTCGAGGCCGGCGGCGACCACCGGATCGCGATGCTGGGGGCGATCGCGGGCCTCGTCTCTCGCGAGGGCGTCGAGCTCCGGGGCGCCGAGAGCGTGGCGATAAGCTTCCCCGACTTCTTCGCCATGCTGGATTCCATCGCCCTTCGATGAACGTGGCCCGGCCGTGATCGTGGCCATCGACGGCCCTGCCGGGTCCGGCAAGAGCACCGTCGCCCAGGCCCTCGCCCAGCGGCTCGGGTTCCGCTACCTCGACACCGGAGCGATGTACCGCGCCCTCACGTGGCTCGCGCTCGGGGAGAGCCTCGACCTCGACGACGGGCAGGCGCTGGAGACGCTCGCGGCCGACAACCAGGTCGTCTTCGAGGGCGAGCGTGTGTGGATCGGCGGCGAGGACGTGACCGAGGCGATCCGCGGCGCCGAGATCGACCGCGTCGTCTCGAATGTGGCGCGGCATCCCGAGGTGCGCTCGATCATGCGGGAACGCCAGCGGGAGCTCGCCGAGACGGGCGACGCGGTCATCGAGGGGAGGGACATCGGCACGGTCGTGTGCCCGGAGGCGGAGGTGAAGGTCTTCCTCGTCGCCGACCCGTCGGAGCGCGCCCGGAGGCGCCTCTCCGACCGGCCCGAGATCGGCCCCGAGGCGCTCGCCACCGACCTGCGGCTCCGGGACGAGCGCGACGCCGTGCAGATGCAGCCCGCGGCGGACGCCGAGCAGATCGACACGACCGGGCTCACGATCGACGAGGTGCTCGACCGGATCGAGCGCCTCGTGGAGGCCCGCGCCCGCGCATGAAGCCTGTCGAAGCTCTCCTACTGGGTGGTCGGGAAAGGCTTCCTCGGATCCCTCACCCGTCTGGTGACCCCGATCAGGGTCTACGGGAAGGAGCGGATCCCGCGCGAGGGCGGCGCCGTCCTCGCCATGAACCACCTCGCCTTCATCGACGTCCCCGTGTTCGGCACCATCGTCCCGCGTATGGTCGTTTTCGTCGCGAAGACCGAGCTGTTCGACTATCCGGGGCTCGCCCAGCTGATTCACGCGCACGGGGCGATCGCGATCCGGCGCGAAGAGTCGGACCGGGACGCGTTGCGGCGCATGCGCGAGACGGTGCGTGAGAACGGCATGCTCGGGCTCTTCGTCGAGGGGACGAGACAGAAGAGCGGCGTCCCCGGCGAGGCGAAGCCTGGCGCGGCGATGGTCGCGATCTCGGAGGGAGTTCCCGTGGTTCCCGCGGCGATCCACGGCTCGCAGACGTGGAAGGTCGGAAACTGGCACCCGGTCTCGCTCGCCTTCGGTGAGCCGATGCGCTTTCCCGAGCATCCCCGAAACTCCAAGGGCTACGCGGCTGCGACCAAAGAGATCGAGGCCGAGATCCGCCGCCTGTGGGAGTGGCTCGTCCACATGCACGAGCTCGGCCGGCCGCGGCACGCCACCCCGCCGCGGCGGGAGACGGTTCCGGTCAAGGCTGGTTAGCCGTGACCGAGGCGCCGCTCATCGGCGTCGTCGCCGTGGTCGGCTTCCCGAACGTGGGGAAGTCGACGCTCGTGAACCGGTTGACGGCCACGCGTGAGGCCGTGGTCTTCGAGACGCCGGGCGTCACCCGCGATCGCAAGGACGTCGTTTGCGAGTGGGCCGGGAAGCGCTTCGTCGTCGTCGATACGGGCGGGGTGGACATCGCCGATTCCTCGCCGCTCACGCAGCAGGTGGCCGAGCAGGCCCGCCGGGCGGTGGAGGAGGCCGACCTGGCGCTGTTCCTCGTCGACGCGAAGCTCGGCGTCACGCCCGGCGACGAGGAGGTGGCCGACATCCTCCGCCGCTCGCGGAAGCAGGTGCTCGTCGCCGCCAACAAGGTGGACGACCCGCGGCGCGACTCCGAGGCCCTCGAGTTCCACGCGCTCGGGCTGGGCGAGCCGATCCCGATCTCGTCGCTCCACGGCTACGGCACCGGCGACCTCCTCGACAGGATCGTCGAGGCGCTCCCCGGAGAGGGGCCGCCGGACGTGGGCGAGGACGCGATCCGCGTCGCCGTCCTCGGCCGCCCGAACGTGGGCAAGTCGAGCCTCGTGAACGCGTTCGTCGGGCAGGAGCGGGTGATCGTCTCCGACCTGCCGGGGACCACCCGCGACGCGATCGACACCGTCCTCCGGCGCGGGGAGCAGACCTTCGTGCTCGTCGACACGGCGGGGCTGCGGCGCAAGCGCAAGCAGCGGCAGGGAATCGAGTACTTCTCGGAGCTGCGCGCGCTGAAGGCCGCGGAGCGCGCCGACGTCGCGCTCGTGCTGGTGGACGCGAGCGAGGGGCTCGTCGACCAGGACCTCGCCGTCGCGAACGTCGCCCGGACCGCGGGATGCTCGACGCTCGTCGTCCTCTCGAAGTGGGACGAGACCGTCATCGGGATCGAGGACGTCCGCCTGCGCCTCGAAGCGCGCCTGCGGCAGCGCCCGCCGATCGCGGCCGTCTCGGCGAAGACCGGCCGCGGAGTCGAGCGCCTCCTCGACAAGACGGAAGCGCTCTTCGCCCGTCACACGGCCAGGGTCTCGACCGCCGAGCTGAACCGCTTCCTCCAGGAGCTGCGCGAGACGCGCCCCGGCCCGAGCAAGAACGGCCGCCGGCTCAACCTCCTCTACGGGACGCAGGTGAGCGTACGTCCGCCGCGCTTCCGGATCTTCGTCAACGATCCGGGGCTCATGACCCGCGACTACGGCTACTGGGTCGAGAACCGGCTGCGCGAGCGGCTGGAGCTCGCGGAGTTCCGGTCGTGATCGACTTCGTGCGGCGGTCGTGAGCGCCGGTTTCGGGACGGAGCGGCTCGACGCGGGCCGCTCGACCGGGACCTCCACGAGGCCGAGCTCGCCGCACTCCACGCCGATGCCCGCGTGATGGCGACCATGGGTGGGAGCACGGCGTCGCCGGGAGAGCCGCGAATGGATCGAGCGCAACCTCGCACGGGGAGGAGCCGGGCTCGGGATCTTCGTCTTCCGGAGCGGGCGACCGGGCACTTCGTGGGCCGCGGGACGCTCCGGCGGATCGAGATGGGCGCGAGGAGGTCGAGGTGGTACCGGTCGCGGCCGACCTCTGGGGGCACGGGCTCGCGACCGAGATGGCCGCAGGGCTCGCGGCCACGCCGAGGCGAACGGCCCCGACCTCGTCGCGTACACGAGCCGTCGAGCCGCCTCCGCCGCGTGATGGAGAAGATCGGCTTCCGTACGAGCGCGACGTCGACCACCACGGCCGCGCACAGGTTCTCTACCGGCGGGCGGCGGCCGACCTGCCCCTCCTAGAATGAACGGCAGGCCGCAATGACGATCATCCTGCTCGTTCTCGCGGGGTACGTGCTCGGCAGTATCCCGTGGGGCTACTGGCTGCCACGGCTCTTCGCCGGCGTCGACATCCGGCAGGTGGGAAGCGGGAACACGGGCGCCGCGAACGTCTGGCGGACCGTCGGGTTCAAGGTCGCCCTGGCGGTGGGGGTGCTCGACATGGCGAAGGGCGCCGCCGCCGCCGTGCTCGGGCTCCTGGTCGACGGCGAGCTTGCCGGCCTGCTTGCCGGAATCGGCGCGATGGTGGGACACTGGCGCCCGCTCTTCATGGGCTTTCGCCGTGGTGGAAAGATCGTCGCCACGACCGGGGGCGTCGCGCTGGCGCTCGCCCCGCTCGCGGCGCTCGCGGTTTCCGCCGTGTGGATCGTGGTGTTCCTGACGTTCCGCTACACGTCGATCGCGTCGATGACCGCAGCGACGGCGCTGCCGGCGCTCGTGCTCGTGTTCGGCGGCTCGTGGCCGGTATTCGCGTTCGCCCTCGGAGCCGCGGCGGCGATTCTCGTCCTCCACCGAACGAACATCCGGCGGCTGCTCCGGGGGGAGGAGAACCGCTTCGAGCTCCACCGCCGCCGAGCGGCCACGGTGTCCCGCGAGCCGCGTCCCGGGGTCTGACCCTTTCCCCAGGCCGAAGGGGACAGGCGCGGCCGGAAGTCGCACGGAGCAGAGCCGTTCTCGGCCCCGGACCTGTCCGGACGGGTTTCCACAGAAACGCGGCCCGATCATCGTCCCTTCCGGCCGGTCCAGGGTCAGACCCCGGGCGTCCGTAGTGGAGGGGTCGCGCTCCCTCGGCTACCCGGGCTCGAATCCGGGGAGCTGCCGCTTGACGAAGCCGTTCTCGACGTACCAGGCGACCGTCCTGCGGAGCGTCTCCTCGAGCGGCGTGTAGTCGAGCCCGAGCTCGCGCGTCGCCCTCGAGCCGTCGTAGGTGTGGCCGTGGAGGAGCGTCCGCACCATCTCGCGGCAGAGGGGCGGCTTCCGCCGGCGTAGGCGGCCCGCGGCCTCGACGCCGCCCGCCAGCACGAGCGCGAGCCGGGCAGGGAGGAAGCGCGGCTGCTCGACGAGACCGGTGAGGCGGCCGAACAGCTCCACCCCCTCACGAACCGTCAGCGACGCGCCGCACAGGACGTAGCGCTCGCCCGGCGCGCCGCGAGACTCCGCGAGGAGATGGCCACGGGTGCAGTCCGCGATGTCGACGACGCTCAGGCGGGTGTCGACCGCAGTCCGGAGCTTCCCGTTCAGGAAGTCGAGCAGGAGCCGCGCCGTCCCGCCGGTCCGGCCGGGCCCCTGCACGGAGGAGGGGTTGACGCAGACAACCTCCAGCCCCGTCCCGCGGGACGCCTCCAGGACGGCCTGCTCCGCCTCGAGCTTCGACCGCTCGTAGTCGGAGAGGAACCAGCCGCGGTGGACGGACTCCTCGCTCCCGACGGTCCCGTGCTCCTCGCCGAGCGTCGCCGCGGACGAGGTGTAGACGAGCCGCCGGGCCCCGGCGGTGGACGCTGCGAGGACGACGTTTCGCGACCCGGTCACGTTGACCTCGTAGAGCGGGGCCGGGTCGGGCAGGCAGAAGGCGTTCGCCCCGGCCACGTGGTAGGCGACCTCGCAGCCCTGGAGGCCCGAGTCCAGGGACGCGCGGTCGAGCACGTCGCCCCGAACCGGCTCCGCGCCGAGCGCGGCCAGGTCATCGGCGGCCGTCTCCGAGCGGGCGAGCGCCCTGACCGACCGGCCTTCGCGGACGAGCTGCTCGACGATCCCTCTGCCGAGAAACCCGCTGCCGCCCGTGACGAAGACGCGGTGCGGCACTAGCCGCGCGCGCCGGTGAGAGCCGAGGAGAAGCGGGCCAGGTACTCGACGGCGGAGAGCACGGTGATCACCGCGGCGGCGAGCATCGCCCACTCGTCGAGAAGCAGCGGCCCCAAGGACACGTCGAACCGGACGATCGCGAGGAAGATGGCGATGAACTGGACGTTCGCCTTCAGCTTGCCGGCGAGCGAGGGAGCGAAGACCGTTCCGTCGGCCGCGACGACGCCGCGCAGCCCGAGGATCACGAGCTCGCGGGCGATGATGATCGCGGCGATCCACGGCGAGGCGCGATCCACCGAGACGAGGGCGATGAGCGCGCCCGAGACGAGGAGCTTGTCGGCAGTCGTGTCGAGGAACGACCCGAGCGTCGTCGTGACGGCCCACCTGCGGGCGAGGAAACCGTCGAGGAAGTCGGTGCACGCGGCGAGCGCGAAGAGGACGCCGGCGGCCGGAAACGCCCAGTCTTCCTCGGGCCCGAGCAGGATCAGGCCCATCACGACCGGGACGGCCGCGATCCGAGCGTACGTGAGGACCGAGAGCAGCACCGGCGGACTACTCATCGCGCCGGAGTGTACGTCCCTAACGCGCGCTGAGCGCAGCGCCGACGGATGAGTACAGTGAGAACGATGCGGCTCGCCACGACCGCCCTCGTCGTCGCCCTCGCGGCGTTTCTGACCTCGTGCGGGAGGGGCGGCGAAGCGGGTGGGGCCGCCGACGTCGTCCCGGCCGACGTCGCGGTCTACGCGTCCGTCGACGCCGACTTCGAGGGCGACGAGTGGCAAGCCGTCGAGGAGCTTGCGGCTCGCTTCCCCGGCGGCGAGAACCTTCTCCAGTCGCTCGCGGACGAGGCCGAGGGCGACGTCGACTTCGAGCGCGACGTGCTGCCGGCGCTCGGCCCCGAGCTGGTGCTCGTGCTGCTCGAGCTCGAGCCCGCCGCGACGGCCGAGCCCTCCGCCGTCGGGGAGGAGCCGTTCGTGGTCTTGCTCCAGCCCCACGACGAGGCTGCGTTCGACCGGCTCGTGGCGGAGTCCGAGGAAGAAATCGTCGTCGGCGAGGTGGAAGGCTGGCGCGTCCTCACCGAGCGGCAGGAATGGCTCGACCGCTTCCAGGCGGGCCTCGACGGGCCGCGGCTCGAAGACAGCGAGGATTTCCAGCGCGCCATGGACGGCCTCGACGAGAGCTCGCTCGCCCGGGTCTTCGTGAACGGCGCAAGCCTCCAGGCGGCGGCCGAGGCGGACGCGCGGGCCGGAACGGCCCTCCGGCTGCTTCCCGGCGGCCAAGTGCCCTCCTTCGGCCTGGCCCTTCACGCCGAGGACGACGGGGCGCGGCTCGACGGCCGCGCGGTCCTTGCCGGCGAGAGCCCGTTCGCGGGCGAGCCGTACGAGGCCGACCTTCCCCAAGAGGTTCCCGGCGACGTCCTCGCCTACGTCTCCTTCAACGACCTCGAGAGCGCCGTCTCCGCCTACCGCGACCTCGCCGCCGAGGCCGATCCCGAGGCCGAGGCGCAGCTCGGCATGGCCGAGGGCCTTCTGGGCCTCTCGCTCGAGGAGGACGTCGCCCCGCTCCTCGCCGGGGAGGGCGCGCTCTACGTGCGCCGTGGCGCGGCGTTCCCGGAGGTCACGCTCGTGACCCGGGTCGAGGACGACGAGAGCGCCGTCGCGACCCTCGACGAGATCGCGTCGGTGCTCGGCGCCTTCGACGGCCGGTTCGGAGAGCCGCGCCGCACCGAGGTGGACGGGGTCGAGGTGCGCGAGCTCCAGCTCGACGCCCCGTTCTCGCTCTTCTACACGGCGTTCGAGGACCTCCTCGTCGTCACCACGTCCCGGGAGGGCATCGCCGCCCTCCGCGAGGACGACGACCGGCTCGCCGACGACGACGCCTTCGAGGAGGCCGCCGACCAAGCCCGGCTTCCCGACGAGACCGAGGGTTTCGGCTACGTCGACCTGGCGGAGGCGCTGCCGCTCTTCCTGGCCCATGCGAAGCCCGAAGAGGCCGCCGCGGAGGAGGCGCGCACGTATCTGGACCCGCTCGAGAGCCTCGTCTTCTACGGGAACGCGGAGGGCGAGACCGCGTCGTTCACCGTCTTCCTCGGCGTCGAGTAATAAGGGCCCCTCCAGGCGGCATTACCTGCAGGGGCACTAGCAGCTACCCTTTCCCGCCGATGGCAGCCCGCGAGTTCCTCTTCACCTCGGAGTCCGTCACCGAAGGCCACCCCGACAAGGTTGCCGACCAGGTCTCCGACACGATCCTCGACGCGGTCCTGACGGACGATCCGAACGGCCGGGTCGCCTGCGAGACGCTCGTCACGACGGGCCTCGTGATCGTCGCCGGCGAGATCACCACCGAGACGTGGGTGGACATCCCGCATCTCGTCAGGACGAAGATCAAGGAGATCGGCTACGACCGGGCCAAGTACGGCTTCGACGCCGACACGTGCGGAGTCATCGTGGCGCTCGACGAGCAGTCCGCCGACATCGCGCAGGGCGTCGACACGTCGTACGAGACCCAGCACGGCGACGCCGACCCGCTCGACCGGATCGGCGCCGGCGACCAGGGGATGATGTTCGGCTACGCGTGCACGGAGACCGAGGAGCTGATGCCGCTCCCGATCATGCTCGCGCACAAGATCGCGAAGAGGCTCTCCGAGGTGCGAAAGGCGCAGATCCTCCCGTATCTCCGCCCGGACGGGAAGTCGCAGGTCACCGTCCGCTACGAGGTGGACGAGCACGGTCGGCAGCGGCCCGTCGAGATCGCGCGGGTGCTCGTCTCCACGCAGCACCGCGACGGGCTCGACGAGGAGGCGCTCATCAAGCCCGACCTGATCGAGCACGTGCTGCACCCGATCCTGCCCCGCGAGCTCTACGACGAGCGGCGGTTCGAGGAGCGCGACTTCGTGCTCGTGAACCCGACGGGCAAGTTCGTCCTCGGCGGCCCCATGGGGGACACGGGCCTGACCGGGCGGAAGATCATCGTCGACACGTACGGCGGCGCCGCCCGCCACGGCGGCGGTGCGTTCTCCGGGAAGGACCCGACCAAGGTCGACCGCTCGGCGGCCTATGCCGCTCGGCATGCTGCCAAGAACGTCGTCGCGGCGGGCCTGGCCGACCGCTGCGAGCTGCAGGTCGCCTACGCGATCGGCGTCGCGCACCCGGTCTCCATCGAGGTCGAGTGCTTCGGCACCGAGCGGCTGCCGCTGACCCGCATCGGGGAGCTCGTTCGCGGCCACTTCGACCTCCGCCCGGGCGCGATCCTCCGCGAGCTCGACCTCCGGCGCCCCATCTACGCGAAGACGGCCGCCTACGGCCACTTCGGCCGCGCCGAGAGCGACTTCAGCTGGGAGCGCACGGACAGCGCAGACGCCCTTCGCGAAGCGGCCGGCCTTGCGGACGAGGTCCCGGCCTCCGTTCCGAGCTCGTCCTAGCGGCCTGCAGGCCGAATCGAGGTGTCTAAGCCGCGGGCCTGACGAAGAGGCCCGAAGCGGCCTTCTCGCCGATGGCGCGCTCGTCGCCGTCGACGGTGAGCGCGAACTGGCCCGCCGCCGGCTCGGCGCGGCGCAGCTCGACGTGCGCGCCGGGGACGAGGCCCTCGTCGTAGTACCAGTGGAGGAGGTCGCCGTCGTGCTCCGCCAGGCGGACGATGTCGGCCCGGCCGCCCTCCTCGAGCTCGTTGAGCGGCAGGAGCTCGCGGTTCTCCGCCTGCTCGAAGTCCGTGTCGACCGGCCAGCCGTGCGGGCAGCGGTCGGGGTGTCCGAGCCGCTCCGCGACCCGCTCGACCATGTCGTCGGTGAACGTGTTCCCGAGCAGGTCCGCCTGCTCGTGGGCCTCGGCGGCGGTGTAGCCCATGAAGTCCGTGAGGAGGCGCTCGATGATCCGGTGCTTGCGGACGACCCGCTCCGCGTTCTCGCGGCCCTTGGCCGTCAGGATCGCCTCCTTGTGCTCGCCGCGCTCCACGAGGCCCTCGGCCTCGAGGCGCTTCAGCATCTCGCCGGCCGAGGCGCGGGAGACGCCGAGCATGTCTGCGACGCGCACCGCGAGCGTGGGCGACCCCTTCGTGTCCGGCTTGTACTCCCCGATCGGGAAGGCCAGGAAGTAGATCGTCTCGAGATAGTCGTCCACGGAATGCCCAGCCGCCATGTCGAGGACAATCCTATCCGTGGCCAGGTTCGCGTCCGTCGTCCCACTCGTCTCCGCGCGAGCCGTCGCGGGGCCCTTCACCTACCTCGGCGACGGGCTGGAGAAGGGCGCCGTCGTCTCGATCCGCTTCGGAGGGTCACGACGCCGAGGCGTGGTCGTCGGGCCGGCCGACGACCCGCCCGCCGACGTCGACCCCGTCGCGGTGGAGGGCGTCGTCGGCGCCGTTTCCCCGGCGCTCGTGGACCTCGCGCTCTGGCTCGGCGACTACTACGGCTCGACGCCGGCTCGGGCGCTCGCCCTCGTAGCGCCGGCGGCGCGTGCGCGCAAAGCGGGGGCCAAGCGCCGCCGTGCGCCGGGCTCGCTCCCGGGCGAGGAGCCGCCGGCCGAGCTGAGCGAGACCCAGGCACGGGCGCTCGAGCGGATCGCGGAGGCCGCGTCGAGCGGCGGCGGTGCCTTCCTTCTCCACGGCGCAACCGGGAGCGGGAAGACCGAGGTGTACCTGCGCGCGTGTGAGGCGACTCTTGGCGCCGGGCTCGGCGCGATCGTGCTCGTGCCGGAGATCGCGCTCACCCCGCAGGCGCTCGGACGCTTCCGCGCCCGCTTCGGAGAACGCGTGGCGGTTCTCCACTCGGGCCTCACCGAGGCGGAGCGGCGCGACGAGCGCGAGCGCATCGCCTCCGGCGCGGCACCCATCGTCGTGGGGGCCCGCTCGGCCGTCTTCGCGCCACTGCCGCGACTCGGGCTCGTCTGCGTGGACGAGGAGCACGACGCCTCCTACAAGCACGAATCCGACCCCCGCTACGACGCGCGGGCGGTGGCGGCGAAGCGCGCCGCCCTCGAGGGCGCGGTCGCCGTCTTCGGCAGCGCGACTCCGCGGCCCGAGAGCTGGGGACGCCTCGAGCGGCTCGAGCTCGGCGGCAGGCTCGCCGGCCCGCTCCCCCGCGTGCGGCTCGTCGACCTCCGCCGGGAGGCCGGCTACCCGCTCTCGGCGCCGCTGCTCGCCGAGCTGGGAGCGCTTGCGGACGGAGGCGGCAAGGCCATCCTCCTCCTGAACAGGCGGGGAGTCGCACCCGCGCTGCACTGTCGGGCGTGCGGGCTGACCGTTCGATGCCCCTCCTGCGACGTGGCGCTGACGCTCCACGCGGACGGTCGGCTGCACTGCCATCACTGCGGCCGGCGTGAGCCCGCGCCGCAGCTGTGCCCCGCCTGCGGAGCGGCCGAGGTCGCCCGCCTGGGGGCGGGGACGGAGCGTCTCGAAGCCGAGTTGTCGGAGCGTCTCCCGGAGCTCGAGCGCTTCCGCCTCGACGCGGACACCGCCGGGCAACCGGGTCGGCTCGCCGAGATCCTCGAGCGCTTCGCGGCGAGCGAGCGCGGCGTCCTGCTCGGAACCCAGATGGTCGCAAAGGGTCATCACTTCGAGGGGGTGGCGCTCGCCGCGGTCGTGGACGCCGACACGGCCATGGCCCTCCCGGACTTCAGGGCCGAGGAGCGCACCTTCCAGCTCGTGACGCAGCTCGCGGGCCGGAGCGGGCGCGATGCGCCGGGACGCGTGCTCGTGCAGACGTACCAGCCCGACGCGCGCCCGATCGCGCTCGCCGCCCGCCACGACGTCGAGGAGTTCCTCGCCGGCGAGCTCGAGCGGCGTCGCGAGCTCGGCTACCCGCCGTTTCGGCATCTCGTCCGGGTCGTCGTCTCGGGCGAGGGGCCGAGCGGGCCGCGGCGTGTGCTCGACGAGCTGCGCGGCGAGCTCGAGCGTGCGGCTGTCGAGGGCGACCTGCTCGGCCCCGCGCCGCTCCTCCGCCTCCGCGGGCGCTCGCGCGTGCAGCTGCTCGCCAAGACCGCGTCCCCGCGCCCGCTGGCGTCCCTGGCCGGCCGCCTGCTCGCCGCCGCCGCGCCCGCCATGCGCCGCGACGGGCTCTCGGCCTCGGTGGACGTCGATCCCCAGGGCGTGTTCTGAACGCGGCCGCCAAGGGCGCCCGGGTCAGTGCCCCTCCAAGCAATGCCCGCCTGCTTCTGCCCCGCGATCACGCGGCGAGAGCCCACCCTCCCCCTTACCAAGGCTTCCAGCCTTGGCTGCGGACGCGTGCGGGCTCTCGCTTGGTGCTCGCGACGCAGAAGCGGGGCAACATCGCCTGCAGGGGCACTAGACTTTTCGCGTCTTGAGCGAAGTCGAAGGCCAGATTCGAAGCGAAGAGCTCGATGCCGAGCGCGAGCTCAGGCGCCGGGCGGCACTCGCGCAGGTCCGCCAGTATCCGGACCCGGTTCTCCGCATGCAGGCGAACGAGGTCGAGGAGTTCGACGACACGCTCTCGGGCCTGGTGGGGCGGATGACGAGCCTGATGCAGGAGGCGCGCGGCGTGGGGCTCGCAGCGCCGCAGGTGGGCGTCCTACGCCGCGTCTTCGTCTACCAGACCGACGACGACGCGCCGGTCACCGCGCTCGTGAACCCGCGCATCACCTCGGTGTCGGATGAGCGCGAAAGCGTCGAGGAGGGCTGCCTGTCGCTCGGCGCGGCGTCGGTGGTCGTCCCGGTCGAGCGACCCGTCTCCGTGTCGCTCGATGCCGTCACGCCGGGCGGAGAGCCCGTGACGCTCGAGGCCGAGGGGCTCGAGGCGCGGGTGATCCAGCACGAGCTCGACCACCTCGACGGAGTGTTGATCCTCGAGAGGACGACTTCGGAAGGACGGCGGGATGCGCTCGCGCAGCTCCGCCCTCAGCCGGTTCTCGGCCCTCTCACGTGACCGCGACCACCGCACGACCTTGAGCATCTCCGTCGCGGCGACCGGTTCCTTCGGAGCGGCCATTCTGGACGGCCTCGCCGCGCGCCGCGAGATCGAGCTCCTGCTCACGAAGCCCGACAAGCCCCAGGGCCGGGGAAGGAAGAAGCTCGCGCCCCCTGCGAAGGAGGTCGCCAAGGCTCACGGTGTCGCAGTCGAGCAACCCGACCGCCTCACCGAGTTCCCGGGGGACGCGCGCATCGTCATCGTCGCCGACTACGGCGTCATGATCCCGGAGAAGCTGCTCGCCGACAGGCTGTGGCTGAACGTGCACCCGTCGCTCCTTCCGCGCTGGCGCGGGCCGGCTCCGGTCGAGCGGGCGCTGATGGCCGGAGACCGCGAGACCGGCGTGACGGTCCACCGGACGACGCCCGAGCTCGACGCGGGCCCGATCGCCGCCCAGCGCCGGTTCCCGATCGGGCCGGACGACGACGCCGGAATCGTCTTCGAGCGGGCGACGCGGGTCGCTCTCGAGCTGCTCGACGAGGTCTTCGCCGAGCCGACCTTCGTCCCTCAGCCCGAGGCGGGCGCAACCTACGCGGACAAGATCACGGCCGCCGACCGCGACCTCGACTGGTCGCTTCCACCGGAGGAGAACCTGAACCGCATCCGGGCGCTCTCCCCTCACATCGGGGCGCGAGGGCTCGTCGAGGGTCGACGGCTCATCGTCTGGAAGGCGCGCCCCGCCCGTCTCGAGGCAGGCCTCACCGCCGGTGGGCTCGAGATGCTCGAGGTGCAGCGAGAGGGCGGCCGCCGCATGACCGCAGAGGAGTACCTCCGCGGCCTCCGCAAGTAGTGACGAGCGCCCGGGGAGTCGCGCTCGAGGTCGTCCGGCGGGTCTTCGACGAGGAGGCGTACGCGGACAGGGCTTTCCGCGGTGCCGCGGAACGGCTGGACGCCCGTGACCGCGCGTTCGCGATGCAGCTCGCCTACGGGACGGTGCAGCGCGTCCGCACGCTCGACCACGCGATCGAGACGCTCGGGCGGCGGCCCCTCCGCAAGCTCGACCCGCCCGTACGGGCGGCCCTTCGCATCGGCGCCTACCAGCTTGCGTACATGGACGCCGTCCCGGCGCACGCCGCCGTGCACGAGACCGTCGAGCTCGTCCGTGCGGCCGGGCTGGAGCGGGCGGTCGCCTTCACGAACGCCGTCCTGCGCCGGCTCTCGCAGGGGCTCCCCGCCCTGCTCGGCGGCCTCCGCGACGAGACGCCGGCCGCCGCAGCGCTCGCCCACTCGTATCCGGACTGGATCGCAGAGACGTGGTGGCGAGAGCTCGGCCCCGACGACGCGCGGGCGCTCATGCGGGCGCAGAACGAAGCGCCGGAGACGGCCGTCCGGACGCCGGACGGCCCCAAGGTCGTCGACGCGATCCCGCCGGACTGGCTGGAAAGCGGCTACGCGTGGCCGCAGAGTCGTGGCTCGCAGCTCGCCGGCGCGGCGGTCGAAGCCCGCGCGGGTGAGCGGGTGCTCGACCTCTGCGCGGCGCCGGGCGGGAAGGCGACCCAGCTCGCGGCGGCGGGCGCGGAGGTCGTCGCGGTCGAGAAGCATGCCGGCCGCGCCCGCGAGCTGGAAGCGAATGCCCGTCGCCTGGGCGTGAAGGGGCTCACCGTGCTCCACGCGGACGGGCTCGCGCTCCCGGACGATCTCGGCCCGTTCGACAGGGCTCTCGTGGACGCTCCCTGCTCGGGCCTCGGCGTTCTCAACTCCCGCCCCGACCTGCGCTGGCGGTCGGAGCCGCTGCCCGGCCTCCAGCTCGAGCTGCTTCGCGCCGCTGCCGCCCGCGTTCGTCCCGGGGGGACCGTCACCTACGCCGTCTGCACCGTCAACCGGCCGGAGAACGAGGCGATCGTCGACGAGCTCGGGCTGCCCGTCGAGGACCTCGGGGCCCTCTGGCCGGAGTTCCGCCATCCGCGTCGGCCCGAGTTCCTCCTCACGCTCCCGCACGTCCACGGCACGTCGGGCTTCTTCATAGCGCGGATGCGCGTTCTGGGACACTAGTGTCCCTCCAGGCAATACGGGCCATCACTTCTGCCCCGCGATCACGCGGCGCCTGAGCCCGCCCTCGCCCTTACCAAGGCTTCTAGCCTTGGCTGCGGACGAGTGCATACTCAGGCTTGGTGCTCGCGACGCAGAAGCGGGGCCGTATCACCTGAAGGGACACTAGAGCCATGGCCTGGCGGGACTGGATGCGCACCGCAGAGATCGAGCCGTCGCTCTACGCGGCGGACTTCACGCGGCTGGGCGAGCAGATCCGGCAGCTCCTCGACGCCGGCGCCCGGATCTTCCACTTCGACGTCGGCGACGGGCATTTCGTCGAGCCGGTCACGATCGGCCCGATCGTCCTCGAGTCGATCGCGCCGCTCGTGCACGAGGGTGGAGGGGTGCTCGACGTCCACCTCATGGTCACGAACCCCGAGCACCACTTCCCCCAGGTGGCGAAGGCCGGGGGCGACAGCGTCACCTTCCACGTCGAGGCGGTCAGGGAGCCCGAGACGGCGATCGGGCTCGCCCGCTCGCTCGGGCTCGGCGTCGGCGTCGCCTTCAACCCTGAGACTCCGGTGGAGACCGCCGCCGCCGCCTCGCCCTCGGCCGACCTCGTCCTCTGCATGAGCATCCATCCCGGCTACTCCGGACAGGAGTTCATGCCGGAGGCGCTCCCGCGGCTGCGGGCGCTCCGCTCGCAGCTCGACGAGCGGCTCGTGGTGCAGGTGGACGGAGGGATCTCGGACGAGAACGTCCGCGCGGTGCACGAGGCGGGAGCGGACGCGATCGTCGCGGGAAGCTCGGTCTTCGGGCGCGGAGACCCGGGCGACGCGTACCTCGGGCTCGTCGGCCGCCTGGCACCCGGTGAGTGACGAGGCCTACCTCGAGCGGGCTCTCGAGCTGGCCGAGCGGGGCCGCGGGCGAACCGCGCCGAATCCGCTCGTCGGAGCCGTGCTCGTCGCCGACGGCGAGATCGTCGGCGAGGGCTGGCACGAGCGCGCCGGGGAGGCGCACGCAGAGGTCGTCGCGCTCGAGGCTGCGGGGGAGCGGGCGCGGGGCGCGACGCTCTACGTCACGCTCGAGCCCTGCGCGCACCACGGCCGGACGCCCCCGTGCGCGGACGCGCTCGTCGAGGCGGCGGTGGGGCGCGTCGTGGCGGCGGCCGGCGACCCGAATCCGCTCACGAACGGGGCTGGCCTCGAGCGCCTCGAGGCGGCGGGGATCCCGGTCGAGCTCGCGGGCGGCGACCTCGAGTGGCAGGCCCGCGTCCAGAACGAGGCCTACCGCGTCTGGGTCGCGGAGAGGCGTCCGTTCGTCGTCTACAAGGCGGCAGTCACGCTGGACGGGCGCGTCACGGTCCCGGGATCACGCTGGGTGAGCGGAGAGGAGAGCCGGCGGCGAGTGCACGAGCTCCGCGCGCAGATGGACGCCGTCGCCGTCGGGATGGGCACCGTGCGCGCCGACGACCCGCAGCTGACGGCGCGGGGGGTGGGGGCCGAGCGCCAGCCCCGCCGCCTCGCGTTCGGGAGCGGGCCGCTTCCCGACGGCTCCGAGCTCGAGCTCCTGAGCGGAAGCCTCGCTGACGAGCTCGCGCGTCTCGCCGAGGAGGGCGTCCAGTCGCTGCTCCTCGAAGGCGGCCCGACGCTCGCGACAGCCTTTCTCGCCGCCGGGCTCGTGGACAAGCTCGTGCTCTTCGTCGCCCCGACCCTGTCCGGCTCCGGCCCGTGGTTCGTCGGCCGGCTTCCGGAGCCGCTCGGGCTGCTCCACATGACCGCGGAGCCGTCCGGCGAGGACGTGCTCGTCACGGCGTATCTGCGCGAGCCTTGACTATCCTCGCCTCGTGTTCACGGGGATCGTCCGGGAGCTCGGCACGGTCGAGGCCGTCGAGCAGGGTGGCGGATTCGTCCGCCTGAGCGTGCGTGCGCCGGAGACCGCCGGCGGTGCCTCCGTGGGCGACTCGGTGAGCCTCAACGGGGTCTGCCTGACCGCCGTGGGCGTCGAGGACGGCGTGCTCGCGTTCGACGCCGTCCCCGAGACGCTACGGCGAAGCTCGCTCGGAGGCCTCGAGCCCGGCGCCCGCGTCAACGTCGAGCCCGCCCTGCGCGCCGGAGAGCCGCTCGGCGGGCACCTCGTCCAAGGGCATGTGGACGGGGTCGGCCGCGTGCGCCGCGCGGACGGCGAAGGCCTCGAGATCGAGGCGCAGCAGGAGATCCTCCGCTACTGCGTGGAGAAGGGGTCGATCGCGGTCGACGGCGTGAGCCTGACTATCGCCGGGCTCGCGGACGACTCGTTCGGCGTCGCGCTCGTCCCGCACACGCGCGAGGCGACGACGCTGGGAGCGCTGGCGGAGGGCGACCAGGTGAACCTCGAGGTCGACGTGATCGCCAAGCACGTCGAGCGGCTTCTCGAGCGATGAGGCTAGAACCGCGAACGACACACTGGGCGCCGGGATACGATCAGAGGAGAGATGAGCGCACAGACTGAGACGAAAACGCCTTTCGCCACCATCGAGGAGGCGATCGAGGACGTCCGCCAGGGCAAGTTCGTCGTCGTGGTGGACGCCGCCGACCGCGAGAACGAGGGCGACCTCACGATCGCGGCGCAGTTCGCCACGCCGGAGGCGATCAACTTCATGGCCACGCACGGGCGGGGCCTCATCTGCCTCTGCCTGACGGAGGCGCGCTGCGACGCCCTCGGCCTGAAGCCGATGACCTACAACAACGAGACGCCCTTCGAGACCGCGTTCACGATCTCGGTGGAGGCGCGCGAAGGCGTCACGACGGGTATCTCGGCCGCCGACCGCTCGCGCACCATCCAGGTTGCGATCGACCCGACGAAGGGCCCCTCCGACCTCGTCCAGCCGGGCCATGTCTTCCCGCTCAGGGCCCGTCCGGGTGGGGTGCTCCAGCGCTCCGGCCAGACCGAGGCCGCGGTCGACCTCGCGCGCCTCGCGGGCCTGAACCCTGCCGGGGTCGTGTGCGAGATCATGAACGAGGACGGGACGATGGCCCGCGTCCCCGACCTGATCCCGTACTGCGAGCGGCACGGCATCAAGCTGATCACGGTCGCGGACCTGATCGAGTACCGCCGCCGCACGGAGAAGCTCGTCGAGCGGATCACGTCCGTGCGCCTTCCGACCGGGTACGGCGAGTTCACGGCGGTGGCGTTTCGCGAGGTGCTGACCGGCAAGAGCCACCTCGCGCTCGTCCGGGGGGAGGTCGCCGGCGTCGAGGACGTGCTCGTCCGCGTCCATTCGGAGTGCCTGACGGGTGACGTGTTCCACTCGTTCCGCTGCGACTGCGGGGAGCAGCTCGAGCTGGCCCTGCGCCGCATCGCCGGCGAGGAGCGCGGCGTCCTCCTCTACATGTCGCAGGAAGGGCGCGGGATCGGCCTCCTGGCGAAGCTGAAGGCGTACGAGCTCCAGGAGAACGGGCTCGACACCGTCGAGGCGAACATCCAGCTCGGCTTCCCGCCCGACGCGAGGGAGTACGGGATCGGGTCCCAGATCCTCGCCGACCTCGGACTGACGACGATCCGACTCCTCACGAACAACCCCCGCAAGATCACGGGCATCGAGGGCTTCGGCCTCAAGGTCGTCGAGCAGCTTCCGATCGAGGTTCCGCCGAACATGGAGAACCGGCAGTACCTGGAGACGAAGCGCTCCAAGCTCGGCCACCGGCTCCATCACCAGGAGCAGCGCTTCGAGGAGCCGGGCGACATCGAATGAACGAGGACCTCCGCGTCTCGGACCACACAGTCGGGAGCCTCCAGCTTCCCGAGGGCGTCGGCGTGATCGCCGGGTCTCCGAACGGCGCGCGCCGCTCGGTGGGAATCGTCGTCAGTCGCTTCAACGGCGAAGTGACGACTCGGCTCCTGGAAGGGGCAATCGCCGCCCTCGAGGAAGCCGGCGTGGAGCGGGACCGCGTCGACGTCGTCCCGGTGCCGGGGGCCTTCGAGCTGCCGCTCGGCGCCATGGCGCTCGCGAAGACGCGTCAGTACGCCTGCATCGTCGCGCTCGGGTGCGTCATCCGGGGCGAGACGCCGCACTTCGAGTACGTGGCGGCCGAGGCCGCCAGCGGCCTGCAGCTCGCCGCCCTCGAGACCGGGATTCCCGTCTCCTTCGGCGTCCTCACCTGCGAGACCCGCGAGCAGGCCGAGGCCCGCGCGGGCGGCGCGAAGGGGAACAAGGGCACCGAGGCGGCACGCTCGGCGCTCGAGATGGCGGACGTCTTCGGCCGGCTACGGGCCCGCACCGGCCAGATCGTCCCGCAGGCCGAGCAGTAGCCCAGGCTATACTCCTCCGCCGTATGTCCAAGGTCTGCGCAGTCTGTGGGAAGGGCCCTTCGTTCGGCAACAGCCGGAGCCACTCGATGGTGGCGACGAAGCGCCGCTTCAACCCCAACCTCCAGCGGGTTCGCATTCTCGTGAACGGCGTGCCGCGCCGGAGCTACGTCTGCGCCCGGTGCCTGAAGTCGGGTCGCGTCGAGAAGGCGGTCTAGACCTCGCGCGCGCGGCGCTCGCCGCGCTCGAGGCGAGCCGCGCTCGGATCGACGACCTGAACGTGTACCCCGTGCCCGACGGGGACACCGGCACGAACATGACGCTCACGGTGCGGGCGGTCGTGGAGGCCCTCGAGCGCGACCCGAACGCCGACCTCTCGCGGGCGATCCTCATGGGCGCGAGGGGGAACTCGGGCGTCATCCTCTCCCAGCTCGTCTGCGGCGCGCTCGCGGCCTTCCCGCAGGAGGGCCCGGTCGACGCAGCAGCCGTCGCCCGTGCGCTCCGCGCGGCGAGCGATGCGGGGTACGCCGCCGTCCGCAACCCTCAGGAGGGGACGATCCTCACCGTCGCCCGCGAGCTGGCCGAGCGGGCCGAGGCGATCGCCGGCGAGGGGATGCCGCTGGAGGACGTGCTCGCCGACCTGGTCGCGCACGGCGAGAAGGCGCTCGCGGCGACGACCGAGCAGCTCGACGTCCTCAAGCGGGCCGGGGTCGTCGACGCGGGCGGCGCCGGACTGCTCGAGATCGTGCGCGGCATCGCCTCGCACGCGCGCGGCGAGCCGCTGCCGGAGCCTGCTCCGCTCGGCGAGCCGATCCCCGTCGAGGCTGTCCACCAGGAGCTCTCCCGCTTCCGCTACTGCACGTCCTTCTTCGTCGAGGGCGACGACGTCGATCCGGAACGCCTGGAGTCCGAGCTCTCGCGCCTGGGTGACTCGCTGCTCGTCGTCGGCGCCCGCGGCGCGGTCAAGGCGCACCTCCACACGGACGAGCCCGGTGCCGCGCTCGCGCTGGCCACCGCCGTCGGGGTGATCGAGGAGGTGGACATCAAGAACATGCACGTCCAGACGGCGGACCGGGAGGAGCGCCTCCTGACGCGCGACGAGGCGGCGACCGGCGTCGTGGCGGTCTGCGCCGGCGCGGGCAACCGGAAGCTGTTCGAGAGCCTCGGCGCGGTCTGCGTGGAAGGCGGGCAGTCCATGAACCCCGCCACCGCGGACATCGTGGCGGCCGTGGAGGCGCTGGCGGCCCGCGAGGCTGTCGTGCTCCCGAACAACAAGAACGTCATCCTCGCTGCCGAGCAGGCCGTCTCGGCGGCCGCGAAGCCTACCCGCGTCGTCCCGACGCACTCGGTTCAGGCCGGGCTCGGCGCGATGGTCGTCTTCGACGGCGGCCGGCCCGCCGACGAGAACGCCGCCGAGATGGAGGAGGCGGCCGCGGGCGTCCGCGCGGGAGCCGTGACGCGGGCTTCGCGCGACGCCGTCCTCGGTCCTCTCGCGGTCGAAGAGGGCCAGTTCCTCGGCCTCGTGGACGGAGAGCCCGTCGCGGCCGGCCCGGTGCTCCAGCCCGTGGCCCGCGACGTCCTCGAGCGCCTCCTCGACGAGGCAGCCGACGTCCTCACGATCCTGGTCGGGGAGGATGCAGAAAGCGTGGACGACCTCGTCTCCTTCCTGCAGGAGGCCCATCCCGACCTCGAGGTCGAGGCTCACGAGGGCGGGCAGCCGCACTATCTTCTCCTCTTCTCGGCCGAGTAGGGCCGATACTCTCCGCAAGCGTGGCGCAGGCCCCCATCACCGTCCTGCTCGTCGAGGACAACGACGTCTTCCGGGAGTCCCTCGAGCTCCTGCTCGGCACGATCCCCGACATCGAGGTAGCGGCCGCGGTTCCCGACGGTCGGCGGGCGCTCGACGTGTGCATGCGTCTCAGGCCCGACGTCGTCCTGATGGACTACCGCCTTCCCGAGCTCGACGGCGTCGAGACGACGGCCGCGATCGGCGAGGCCTGCCCCACGACTGCCGTCGTCGTCCTGACGGCACTCGCGGAGAGCGAGGAGATCGACGCCCTCTACGAGGCCGGCGCCGTCGCCTGCCTCACGAAGGACCGGGAGCTGGACGAGATCGTCGGCGCCGTGAGGGATGCCGCGGGGCGCGGTGCATCTCTCCGCTGAGAACACCGCGATCGTCCTCGACTCGACGGCCGACTGCCCGGACGCGCCCGAACGACACGCCAACTGGCGGGTCGTGCCCCTCTACGTCAGCTTCGGCGACGAGTCGTTTCGCGAGTACGTGGACATCTCGGTGGAGGAGTTCTACCGGCGGCTGAAGGACTCGCCCGAGCCGCCGCGGAGCTCCCAGCCCACGCCGACGGATTTCGCGGCCGTCTACGAGGAGCTCGCCGGCTACGAGAAGATCCTCGCGGTGATGCTTTCGGGGAAGCTCTCGGGGACACTCGAGAGCGCCCGGCTGGGAGCGGAGTCGGCCGGCGACGAACGTGTCACGCTGATCGACAGCAGGGTCGTATGCGGGGGGACGGTGATCCTCGCCGACGCGCTCCAGCGCCGCCTGGAGCGGGGGACGACCGAGGAGGAGCTGCTCGGCGTCGTCGAGCGCTTCAGGGAGACGCGCGGGCTCCTCTTCACCGTCGAGACACTCGAGTACCTCATTCGCGGCGGGCGGATCGGGAAGGCGGCCGGCCTGGCCGGCCAGCTCCTCTCGGTCAAGCCGATCCTCTACTTCGACGACGGCGAGGTGGCGCCGCTGAAGCGCGTCCGCGGCCGCGCGAAGGCGCTGGCCGAGCTCGAGCGCCTCTTCGTGGAAGGGTCGGTGGACTCGCCGAGCCTCCGAGTCGGCGTCGGCCACGCCGAGGCCCCGGCCGACGCCGAGGACCTGATCGGGCGGATCCGCTCCGCCCGGCCGCAGGCGTCGCTGGACATCGTCACCACGCTCGGCCCGGTGATCGGGACGCACGGCGGCCCCGGGACGCTCGGCCTCTTCTGGTTCGCCGACGAGCCGGTCTAGTGGCCGAGCCCGCCGGCGCGGCCGTGACGGCCGTGAGCCGGAACGAGACGCACTCGCTCTCCAAGCCCAACCGGGAGAGGGTCAGGCTGCTCGCAGGCCTCGGGGTCGAGGGCGATGCGCATCTCGGCGAGACGGTCAGGCACCGCTCCCGGGTGGCGCGCGACCCCTCGCAGCCGAACCTGCGGCAGGTCCACCTGATCCATGCGGAGCTCCACGACGAGCTCGCGGCCGCCGGCTTCGCGGTCGGGCCGGGCGTGCTGGGGGAGAACGTCACCACGCGTGGGGTCGAGCTGCTCGCACTGCCGACCGGCACGCGCCTCCACCTCGGCTCGGCGGCGGTCGTCGAGGTCACGGGCCTACGCAATCCCTGCGCTCAGCTCGACGGGATCCAGGCGGGCCTGATGGCCGCGACGCTCGAGCGTGACGACGACGGCGGGCTCGTCCGCAAGGCGGGCGTCATGAGCATCGTCGTGTCAGGAGGAGAGGTGCGCCCCGGCGACCCGATCCGCGTCGAGCTCCCGCCCGAGCCGCACCGGCCGCTCGTCCCGGTGTAGGTCGCGTCGTCCGATGAGGCCATGCCCGGGGTCAGACCCCTGGACATGGCCGAGGGAGACTAGGCCGTTCGGGCCAGGAGGTTCCGGATCGCCGCCTTCGGGTCGTCTGCGATCGGGCTGCCGTGGGCCAGGCAGAGGACGTCGAAGTCGAGCTCGAGCAGGCTCTCGACGCTGCGCCGGGTGCCGGCCGGGTCGTCGTGGTACTCGAAGGGGACGAAGTCGAGCTCCTTCCCGGCGTAGTGCGTGAGCAGGTCCGAGCAGAAGAGCACGCGCGGCTCGCCCTCGAGCAGGAAGGAGAAGTGCACCTCCTCGGGGCCGGGCGTGTGCACGGCGCGCAGGTCGCCGGGGAGCAGGTCGCCGGCCCGGTAGCGCCGATCCGGCTCCTCCTCCATCGGCCGCGTCCCCTCGGGCGCCCAGACGGCGGCGCCGGCCTCGCGCCGGTACCGCCACGCCGAGCGCTGGTGGCACTGGGCCGTCAGGCACACAGCGGTCACCCGCGCGAATCCTGCGCGGGCGTCCTCGGCGAGGCGCACGGGATCCACGAAGATCGTTCCCTCGGGCCCGGCGACCGCGTGGGACGAGCTCTCGGCCCCGCCGATCCGGTCGTTCAGGACGGCCCAGTGCCAGACGCCCGGGACGACCTGCTCGGCGGACTCGGCGACGGCGTTCGGCTCTGCCATGCGGGGTATCGTAGGCCTCCGTGCAGCACCTGACCCACTGGGGCGACGTCGAGCCGCGCCGGCGCGAAGCGGGTCACATCGCCGGCTCGTGGCGCGATCTCGGGAGCGCGGCCGGCACCGTCGGCGTCGGGGTCAAGCTGATCGACGTCGATCCCGGCCGCTGGTCGACGCCCGCGCACGTCGAAGGGGCCGCCGAGGAGATCTTCTACGTGCTCGCCGGCTCCGGGCTCTCCTGGCAGGACGGCGTCGTCTACGACGTGCGCGCCGGGGACTGCCTCGTCCATCTGCCCGAGGGGGAGGCGCACACGCTCCGGGCCGGGAACGACGGCCTGAGCGTCCTAGCCTTCGGGCATCGGGCCGCCCATGGCAACACCGTGCTCCCGCGCGCCGGCGTGGCGTGGATGGAGCCCGGGTACGTCGACGTCTTCCTGATCGGCGACGGGCAGCATCCCTTCCAACGCGAAGCCGCGGCCGGCGAGCCCGAGGTGGGGGAGCCGGTCGAGCGCCCGGCCTCGATCGTCGCGCTCGCCGACGTCGAGCCGGCCGAGCGCGGTCACCCGTCGTCTCCGTTCGTCGAGCGGGACCTCGGCGTCGCAATCGGCTCCGTGACGACCGGGATCTCCCAGGTGACGCTCGCGCCCGGGCAGCTCGGGTATCCGCCGCACTGCCACTCCGCCGAGGAGGAGATCTTCGTCGTGCTCGAGGGCGAGGGGACGCTCCTCCTCGGCGACGACGAGCACCCGGTCAGGTCCGGCAGCGTCGTGGGCCGCCCTCCCGGGACACGCGTCGCGCACGCCTTCCGGGCGGGCGAGGAGAGTCTCGTCTTCCTGGCCTACGGAACCCGCGAGCCCAACGACATCGCCTACTACCCGCGCTCCGGAAAGGTCAACATCCGCGGGGTCGGCCTCATCGGGCGGATCGAGCCGCTCGGCTACTGGGACGGCGAGGAGTGACGTCCACGCCGACTCCTACGCTGGGAGGGTCCTGGCCCTCTCCGTGAGTCCGCGCTCCGCGCCGGCCGGCTTTGCCGGCATGGACCAAGGCGCGCCGCGGGTCGCCGCGAGGCGCGTGGATCCTGGAATCTCCGTCGAGACGCTGGCCGGGGTCGGGCCGAAGGTCGCCGAGCGCCTGGCGCGCCTCGGGATCGAGACGGTCGGCGATCTCGCCGAGCATATTCCGCGTGCCTACGACGACTGGGCCGAGGCGAGAGGCTTCGCGGGCCTCGCGCTCGGGCAGGAAGCGACCGTCCGCTGCACGGTCGAGCGCGTGTCCGTGCGGCCGACGCGGCGTCGGAACCTGAAGATCGTGCAGGCGCTCGTCCGGGACGAGGAGGGCACGCGCGTCGCGGCCGTCTGGTTCAACCAGACCTGGGTCGCGCGCCAGCTCGCCGAGGGAACCGAGCTCCTGATCCACGGGCAGCTCTCGGGGGACACGTTCCGCGTCGAGCGCCACGAGCGCGCCGGGGACGCGGCCGGCCTGCACACGCTCGGGCTCGTCCCCGCGTACAGGGCGAGCGAGGAGGTCTCGAGCGCCAAGCTCCGCGAGCTCGCCGACCGCGCCAGGCCGCTCCTCCGCTTCTTCCCCGACCCCCTGCCGGCTCGGCTTCGGGACGAGGAACGGCTGCCGGTCCGGGCCGACTCGCTCGCGGCTGCGCATTGGCCCGACGACCGCGCCGAGGCGGAGGCGGCCCGCGCGCGGCTCGCGCTCGAAGAGCTCCTCGTCCTCCAGCTCGGCTTCCTGCGTCGCCGCCGCGCGCTCGAGGAGGCGACCAGCGCGCCCGCGCTCGGCGAGGACGGCGAGCTGATCTCCCGCTACCGCGCCCTCCTGCCCTTCACGCTCACCGGGGAGCAGGAGTCCGCGATCGTCGAGATCGGCCGCGATCTCGCCCAGACGAGACCCATGCAGCGCCTGCTCCAGGGCGACGTCGGCTCCGGGAAGACGGTCGTCGCCCTCTACGCGCTCCTGCGGGCGGTCGAGGCGGGCCACCAGGGTGCGCTGATGGCGCCGACCGAGACCCTTGCCGAGCAGCACTTCCTCACCGTCGAGGGGCTCTGCAACGAGCTCGGGGTCCGCTGCGAGCTCATGACGAGCTCGATCCCGGCCGCGCAGCGTCGCGCGGCGCGCGAGCGGCTTGCGAGCGGCGAGGTCGACCTGGCCGTCGGCACGCACGCGCTGATCCAGGAGGAAGTGGAGTTCCGCTCCCTCGCCGCCGCGGTCGTCGACGAGCAGCATCGCTTCGGGGTCGAGCAGCGGCGGGCTCTGGGCAGGACGACGCCCCACGTCCTCCACATGACCGCCACGCCGATCCCGAGGACGCTCGCGCAGACGGTCTACGGCGACCTCGACATCACGGAGATCGCCAGGCCGCCCGCCGACCGCAAGCCGGTCGTGACGCGCTGGGTGAGCCATGAGCGGAGCGCGGAGGCCTACAGACGCCTTCGCCGCCACCTCCAGGAGGGGCGCCAGGCCTACGTCGTCTGCCCGCTCGTCTCCGAGTCGGAGACCGTCGAGGCGCGTGCCGCCGAGGCGGAGGCGAAACGGCTGCGCACGGCGGAGCTCCAGGGTTTCCGGGTCGGCGTCCTGCACGGGAGGCTCCCGACCGCCGAGCGGCGCGAGACGATGGACGCCTTCAAGCGGCGGCAGCTCGACGTGCTCGTGGCGACGACCGTGATCGAGGTCGGCGTGGACGTCCCGAACGCGACGATCATGATCGTCCAGGAGGCCGACCGTTTCGGGCTCGCCCAGCTTCACCAGCTACGCGGCCGCGTCGGCAGGGGCGCGGAGCAGTCCTACTGCCTGCTCGTGTCCCGCCCCAAGGACGAGCTGACCGACGAGGCCTCGCGCCGGCTCGAGGCGCTCGTGGAGACCTCGGACGGCTTCAAGCTGGCCGAGGTCGACCTCGAGCTCCGTGGCGAGGGCCAGCTCCTGGGGACGCGCCAGTCGGGCTACACGGACCTGAAGTTCGCCAGGCTCCTGCGGGACCGGGGTTTGATCGCGAGGGCGCGGGCGTGGGCGGAGCGGCTCGACGACGAGGACCCGGCCGTCCTCGGCCCGCTCGTGCTGGAGGCCGAACGCGTTGAGGATCATCGCGGGTTCGCGTAAGGGCGCGCGCATCCTCGCGCCCAAGGGGTTGGAAACCCGGCCGACGGGCGACCGCGTGCGCGAGGCCGTCTTCAACCTCGTCGGCCCGGTGGACGGCGCCGAGGTGCTCGACCTCTACGCCGGCTCGGGGGCGATGGGGCTCGAGGCTCTCTCCCGCGGCGCCGCCCGCGTGACGTTCGTGGAGGCCGACCGCACGGCCGCCGCGACGATCGTCCGCAACCTCGACCGGCTCCGGCTCGAGGGAGCGGTCGTCCTCCGCGAGGATGCAGGCCGTAAGCTCGCGACCGACGCGGCTGGGGGCAAGCGTTACGATCTCGTGCTGATCGACCCGCCCTACCGCATGCTCGCCCGCATCCTTCCCACCCTGGCGGCCTACCTCCCGTCTGTCGTCTCCGCCGACGGGATCGCAGTGGTCGAGTCGGGCTCCCGCGACCAGCCGGAGCTCCCGCTGCCGCTGCGCACGAGCCGACGCTACGGGTCGGCGCGCGTCACGGTCTTCGAGGGCGCGGCGTGAGCGACTCCCATCCGGTCACGTGCATCTGCCCGGGGAGCTACGACCCCGTCACGAACGGACACCTGGACATCATCACGCGCGCCGCGGGGATCTTCGAGCGCGTCGTCGTCGGCGTCGTCCGCGATCCGCAGCACAAGGCGACGATGTTCTCGGTCGAGGAGCGCGTCGCCTTCCTGCAGGAGGCCCTGGGAGGCCTCGACAACGTGGAGGTGGAGGTCTTCTCGGAGCTGGTGGTCGAGTTCGCCCGCCGCTGGGGCGCCAAGACGATGGTGAAGGGCCTGCGGGCGATCTCGGACTTCGAGTGGGAGTTCCAGATGCACCATCTGAACCGAAACCTCGCCCCCGAGGTCGAGACCATGTACCTGATGTCGAGCCCGCAGTACAGCTTCCTCTCCTCGAGCGGCGTCAAGGAGGTGGCCTCGTTCGGCGGGAGCGTCGAGGAGTGGGTCCCGGAGGCCGTGGCGCGCCGCTTCCGCGAGCTCTTCCCCCAGGGGAAGCCCGGCGCGCCTGTCAGCCCGCAAGAGTAGACTGGATTTCATGGACGTTCTCGTGCTCATCGACAAGCTCGACGACCTCGTGCACAACGCGAAAGCCGTGCCGCTCACCGACCAGGTGCGGATCGACCGCGAGGAGATCTACGACATCCTCGACCAGATGCGGGCCACGATCCCCGAGGAGATCAAGCAGGCCCGCTGGATCGTCAAGGAGCGCCAGGAGATGCTCGCCGAGGCCAAGCGCGAGGCCGACCGGATCCTCGGGGAGGCGCGCGAGCAGGCCGTCCGCGAGGCGTCGCAGACGGAGATCGTCAAGCTGGCCGAGCGCCAGGCCCAGGAGGTCGTCGAGGAGTCACGCCGCCAGGCCCGCGAGACGCGGCTCGAGATGGAGGACTGGGCCGACTCGATCCTCTCGACGCTCGAGGTCAACCTGGACAAGTTCCTCGGCGCCGTCCGCCGCGGCCGCGAGCGGCTCCACGAGCGCTCCCAGGAGTCGGTGGTCGCAGGAATCACCACCGACGAGCAGCAGCCGGTTTTCTAAGACCCCGCCTCGGGCTCTGACCACTCGCGCTACGGTGAGGGCGTGACGACGTTCAACGTCCGCACGGTCAAGCTGCGGCCCGGCGAGCAGTTCCGGGACGTGCAAAGCGTGGACCTCGAGCCCCTCGAGCTCGGGGGCCAGCGGTACGTCCCGCTTCCGGAGCGCCCGGAGGCCGCGCTCTCGCTGACGCAGACGAGCTCCGGGCTCGTGTTCGAGCTGGAGCTCGAGGTGCGGGTCCTCGGCCCCTGCGTGCGCTGCCTCGCCGATGCCGGCGTCTCGCTCCACGTGGCAAGCCGCGAGTACCAGGCCACGAGCCCCGGCGAGGCGGACGAGCTCTCGACGCCCTACCTCGTCGAGGGGCGACTCGACCTCTCCGCGTGGGCTCACGACGCCGTGGCGCTTGCGCTCCCGGACAAGATCCTCTGCCGCGAGGACTGTGCGGGCCTCTGTCCGGTCTGCGGCCGTGACTTGAACCGCGAGCCCCACGAGCACGAGGACGAGACCGCGGACCCTCGCTGGTCCGCCCTCGCCGAGCTCCGCGACCGCCTCTGACGCGCCAGGCGCCCGGGGTACCAGGGCGCTCTCGCTATACTCGACCGCCGCGATGGCCGTTCCGAAGCGAAAGACCTCCAAGTCGCGCCGCGACAAGCGGCGCGCGACCCATACGGCTTCGGTTCCGGCGCTCGTCGAGTGCCCGCAGTGCCATCAGCCGAAGCGGCCGCACCACGTCTGCCCGACCTGCGGCACCTACCGGGGCCGCGAGGTCGAGCCGCTCCGGGCCCAGGCGCCCTAGGAGACTGACTGTGGCCGTCCGCGTCGCCGTCGACGCCATGGGCGGCGATCGGGCTCCCGAAGAGATCGTCGCGGGCGCGCTAGCCGCTGCCTCCGCCGACGTGGCGCCGGTCCTCCACGGCCCGCGCGAGCGCCTCGAGGCGATCGCGGGAGGGCTCGAGATCGTCCACGCGGACCAGGTAGTGGCGATGGACGAGAAGCCGGCGGACGCGGTCCGGGAGAAGCGGGAAAGCTCTCTCTTCCGGGCGTGCCGCGCCGTCGCCGAGGGAAGCGCGGACGCGGTCGTTTCGGCCGGGAACACCGGTGCCTCGCTCGCGGCGGCGCTCGTGGAGATCCGCCGCCTGCCGGACGTCTACCGCCCCGCGATTGCCGTCCCGCTTCCAGCGCTCGGCGGCCCCTCGATCCTCCTCGACGCCGGGGCGAACGCCGACGCCCGCCCCGAGCATCTCGTCCAGTTCGCCCACATGGGCGTGGTCTTCGCCGAGGAGGTCGTCGGGATCGCCGCTCCGACCGTCGCGCTCCTCTCCATCGGCGAGGAGCCCGAGAAGGGAAACAAGCTCGTGCGCGAGGCCCATACGGAGCTTGCGGCTGCGTCCGGGCTCAATTTCGTCGGAAACGTCGAGGGGAGAGACCTGCTCCGGAAGGCGGCGGACGTGGTCGTCTGCGACGGCTTCACGGGCAACATGGCGCTCAAGCTTCTCGAGGGGACGATCAAGACGACGCTGGACACCTTTCGCGAGGAGGTGACGGCGTCCGTCCGCGGGAAGCTCGGCGGCCTCCTGATCCGCCCTGCGGCCCAGGCTCTTCGCGCCCGCCTCGACCCCGACACCTACGGCGGCGCGTATCTGCTCGGTCTCAGGGGGCTCGTCGTCATCGCCCACGGCAACTCATCGGCGACCGCGATCGCCAACGCGATCCGCTACGGGGCCAAGGGGGTGGCGGCGGGAGTCGTCGAGCGGGTCGGCGACCGGCTCGCGGCCCGCGTCAGCGAGACCGCAGCACCCTGAAACTGATGCCTGACCGGCACTAGGCCCACGCGTCGTGACGACTGCGACGCGGCGCCGGATCGTCGCGCTCGCCCTTGCACGTACCACCCGGTACGCGACTGCGGGCGATCGCGGCGCCCGGCTTGGTCGCAGCCGCCCCGACCCGCAAGCCAAGTACCGGCCAGGCATCGGGCCCGAAGCGTGGTAGCATCCTGCGCCGTCCCGCTGGGCATCCGAACACAGAAAGGAATCAGAACCGAGATGGCAGCTTCGCGCGAGGAGATCTACGAGCGTGTGAAGGGCGTGCTTGTCGAGCAGCTAGGGATCGAGGAGGGCGAGATCACCGAGGCGGCCTCTTTCCAGGAAGATCTCGACGCCGACTCGCTCGACCTCGTCGAATTGATCATGGAGCTCGAGGACCAGTTCGGGATCAAGATCTCGGACGAGGATGCACAGCAGATCCAGACCGTGGGGCAGGCAGTCGAGTACATCTCGGCGCACCAGTAGCGCCGGGCCGGGGGGACCGCTCGTCGCCCTCGTCGAGGCGCTGCCGCCCGAGCGCCTTCGCCAGGCCTTTACGCACGCCTCCTGGGCGGCGAGCCGAGCCGACTCCTACGAACGGCTCGAGTTCCTGGGGGACAGCGTTCTCGGGCTGGCGATCGCCGAGGAGCTCTACGGGCGCTTTCCGGGCGAGGGTGAGGGCCGCCTGGCGAAGGTCCGCGCGCACGTCGTCTCACGCCAGAGCTGCGCTCTCGTCGGAAAGCAGCTCGGCCTGGGAAAGCTCTTTGCCGGCCAGGCCGGCCACGTTGACGCGGACGAGCTGCATCGTCTCGCCGCCAACAGGAACGTCCTGGCGGCGCTCGTGGAAGCCTGCCTCGGAGCGCTGTACCTCGAGCACGGCTTCGAGCCGATCCGAGAGGCCATCGTCGAAGCCTTCCATGACCGGATCGAGTACGCGCTCGAGGGCCACGTCGACTACAAGACCGAGCTCCAGGAGGAGCTGGCCCGCCGCGGCCTCTCGGTGATCTACTCGGTCCTCGCCGCCGAGGGGCCTCCACACGACCGTCGCTTCACGTGCTCGGCGACCATCGACGGGGTCGCGTTCGGAACCGGCGAGGGAGCCTCGAAGAAGGCGGCGGAGCAGGTCGCGGCCCGCGAGGCGCTCGAGAAGCTCACCGGGGCCACCGGCGAGGAGTAGCGGGCTCTAGCGCGCAGTAGCTCTAGCGCCTGAGCCGGATCGCGTTCAGGTCCTGGTCGACGATCTCGGCTGCGCGGCGCTCGAGATCCTCGACGTCGTCGTGCTCGGCGTGGATGTAGCGGCCGGACAGCGCGTCCAGCCGGCCCGAGGCGAGCGCGCGGACGAGCCGCGGCGCGAGCTCGGGCGGCGTCCACGGGGCATCGTCCGCGAACGAGTCCCTCGTCATCTCGGTGCGCACGAGCCCGGGGCTGATCGAGAAGACGGGGATCCCGTGCGGTGAGAGCTGCGCGGCGAGCGTCTCGCTGAAGCGGTGGACGGCGGCCTTGCTGGCGCTGTAGGCGGTGGAGCGAGACCCGGGGAGGTAGGCGGCGCCGCTCGCGACGTTCACGATCCGGCCGCCGCCGCGCTCGAGCATGCGCGGGATCACGGCTCGGCAGCAGAAATAGACGCCGTGGACGTTCACCTCGAAGACGTGCCACCACTCGTCGGGATCGATTTCCCAGGCGCTCTCCTCGTCCGCCGCGATGCCCGCGTTCGAGACGAGGAGGTCGAGCGGCCCCAGCTCGTCCTCGACCCGGGCGACCAGCCGCTCGACGGCGTCCCGGTCGGACACGTCCGCCTCGATCGCGATGCCGCCGATCTCGGCGGCGACCGCCTCCACCTGCTCCTTCGTCCGGGCGGCGACCGCAACGCGCGCGCCTGCGGCGGTGAGCTCGAGCGCGATCCCGCGCCCGATGCCCCGCCCGCCGCCGGTGACGAGAGCGACCTGTCCTGCGAGCTCGGCGTCGGTCGACATCCGGCTTGCATCCTACGCGCGCGTCCGCCGGGGATGGGATGCTGGCACGGTGAGCGTCGAGGACGAGAAGCGACTCGCGGCCGAGGCGGCGGCGGAGCTCGTCGGGGACGGCATGACGATCGGCCTGGGAACCGGCTCGACGGTCGGGTACTTCCTCGCCGCGATCGCACGGAGAGGGCTGCGGCTCCGCTGCGTCGCGACCTCGCCGCGGACGGAGGCGAGCGGGCGCGAGCTGGGGCTCACGGTCGAGGCCTTCGACACCCTCGACCGGCTCGATCTGGCCGTCGACGGCGCCGACCAGGTCGCGTCCGACGGCTGGGTCGTGAAAGGGGGCGGCGGCGCCCACACGCGGGAGAAGGTCGTCGCGGCCGCGGCCGATCGCTTCGTCGTCATCGTCTCCTCGGACAAGCTCGTCGACGCCGTGGAGCCGCCCGTCCCACTGGAGATCCTGGCCTACGGTGTCGCGGCGACCCTCGCGCGGATCGGTCCTGCGGAGCTCCGCGAGGCGTCCGTCACCCCGGATGGTGGCCTGATCGCCGACTACCTGGGCCCGGTCGGCGAGCCGGGCGAGCTGGCGGCGCGCCTGGCGGCGACACCGGGCGTCGTCGAGCACGGGCTCTTCCCGCCGGAGCTCGTCGCGGAGGTTCTCGTCGCCAGCGACACCGAGGTCATTCGCCGCACCAGGTAGCGTCCCGCCCATGGCCTTCGTCACGCGAGGCTTCCGAGGCCGGGGCAGCCGGCCGGACGAGAGTGGGCGCGTCCCGCCCGGGCAGTACGCGACCGACGACTTCCCGGTGCTCTCGGCGGGGCCGACTCCGCACACGCCGCTCGAACAGTGGAGCTTCACGATCTCCTCCGCCGACGGCGACGAGCTGGCGCGCTGGAGCTGGAAGGAGTTCCGCGCTCTTCCGAGCGAGACCGTCACCGTCGACATCCATTGCGTCACCAAGTGGTCGAAGCTGGACACGACCTGGGAGGGCGTGTCCGTCGACACGCTCTTCGAGGGCCTCGACGTCGACGCCGGCTACGTGACCGCCTGGAGCGACGGCGGCTACACGACCAACCTTCCGTTCGAAGACGTGACCGGCGGGAAGGCATGGGTCGCCTTCGGCTACGACGGCGACCCGCTCGATCCCGAGCACGGCGGTCCGGCCCGCCTCCTGGTCCCGCACCTCTATTTCTGGAAGAGCGCGAAGTGGGTGCGCGGGCTTCGGCTCATGGACGAGGACGAGCCCGGCTTCTGGGAGTCGCTCGGCTACCACCTCTACGGTGACCCTTGGCGCGAGCAGCGGTACTGGGGCGACTGACCTGGCTCCTCGCAGAGGTCGAGGAGCTCGTGCCCGAGACCGCGCGCGTCACGAGCCTCGTCCTCTCGGCGCCCGGCTGGCCAGGGCATGCGCCCGGTCAGCATGTGGACGTGCGTCTCACCGCGGAGGACGGCTACCAGGCCCAGCGGAGCTACTCGCTCGCCGCACCCGAGGACGGAGATCGCCTCGTCCTCACCGTCGAGCGGCTCGACGACGGCGAGGTCTCGCCCTTCCTGACCGAGGAGCTCCGCCCCGGCGACCGCCTCGAGCTCCGCGGCCCGATCGGCGGCTACTTCGTCTGGGACGGAGCCTCCGGAGGGCCGCTTCACCTGGTGGCCGGAGGCTCCGGGATCGTGCCGCTGATGGCCATGCTTCGCCACCGCGCGGCAGCCGGCGCGGAGGCTCCCGCCACGCTCCTCTACTCGGCGCGCACGCTCGTGGACGTGATCTACCGCGACGAGCTGGACGGGCTCGCTGCCGCCGAACGTGGGCCGGGCCTTGCGTACACGCTCACGCGGGAGCGACCGCCGGGCTGGACGGGCTACGCGCGCCGGATCGACGGGGCGATGCTCGCCGAGGTGTTCGGCGAGCCGGACCCGGCCGCGGCGGCCTTTGTCTGCGGCCCGACGCGTTTCGTCGAGGTGGCGGGAAACGGCCTCGTCGGCCTAGGCTACGAGCCGGGTCGTGTCAGGACCGAGCGGTTCGGGCCGAGCGGCGTGTAGCAAATGGAGACGGCTGACCTGAAACTCGACGGCAACGCCCTCGGAGGCGCGCTTGGCGAGATCTTCGTCGGCGAGCTGACCGTGGCGCGCGCAACGTGCGACTCGTGTGGTGCGGTCCGCGAGGTGGGCGCGCTCGCCGTCTACGCGCAGGCGCCCGGTGCGGTCGTCCGCTGCCCGGGCTGCGAGGCCGTGCTCCTCCGAGTCGCGCGAGGGAAGGGCCGCATCTGGCTCGACCTGCGCGGTGTGGGCTGCCTCGAGCTGCGCGCGCCGGGCGGGTAGTCGAGCGGCGACGGCTCCTCCTTCGGGACGGAGACCGTCCGTTCACATCATCAGACTTCGACCCTCGTGTATCTCCGCTCCGTCCATCTCCGGGGCTTCAAGTCGTTCCCGGACGCGGTCGAGGTGCGCCTCGAGCCGGGCGTCGCCGTGGTCGTCGGGCCGAACGGGTCCGGCAAGTCGAATGTCGTCGACGCGATCGTCTGGGCAGCCGGGAGCCTGAGCCCGACCGAGCTCCGGGCGGAACGTCCCGACGACGTGCTCTACGGCGGGTCGCGGGATCGCCCCGCCGCCGAGTGGTGCGAGGTGGAGCTCCTCTTCGACAACGAGGACGGCGAGGGGCCGCTCGAGTACTCGGAGTTCTCGGTCGTCAGGCGGCTCCACCGGGGCGGGGAGGGGGAGTACCTCGTCAACCGGGCCCGCGTGCGGCGGACGGACGTGGTCGAGCTCCTCGCCGACATCGGGCTCGCCGGTGAGATGCACTCGATCATCGGCCAGGGGCGCGTGGAGGAGATCCTCGGGTCGAAGCCGCACGAGCGCCGCGCTCTCGTCGAGGAGGCCGCAGGCTTGGGGAAGTTCAAGCGACGACGGCATCGGGCGGAGCTGAAGCTCGCCCGCGTCAACGTGCAGGTCGAGCGGGCGCGCGACCTCGAGGACGAGGTTCGCAAGCGCCTGCGCCCGCTCGCGCTCCAGGCGACCGCGGCCGAGCGGGCCGCGAAGCTCGGCCGGGAGATCGAGCGCCTCGAGGCCAGGCTGGCATCCGCCGAGCTCGAGCGGATCGAGACGCGGCTCGCGGAGGTGGACGAGCGCGCGACCGAGGCGGCACAGGAGCGCCGTCGCCGTGACGAGCGGCTCGAGGGCGTGCTCGCGGAGCGCCGGAAGGCCGAGGAGGGCCTCGCGGAGGCTGCCGGTCGCCACGAGCGGGCGACCGCCGCCCTCTACCGGCTGCGAAGCGCGACCGAGCGGCTCGAGCTGCGCAAGGAGCGCGCCGAGGAGACGGCGGCGAGCCTTCGTGCAGACGCGGACCGTCCACGGGCCTTCGCCGTGCCGAAGCCGCCGAGCTACGAGCGGGCCCTTTCGGCCGCGGGAGCCTGGAAGCCCGAGCGGATCGAGGTCGCCGACGCGGTGAAGCGGCTCGAGCGGGCCGGCGCGGAGCGCCGAGACGCGCTCGTCGTCCTCTCGGGCGGAGAGAGCTGGTTCGCCGCCGACACCGCCGCAGCTCCTGCGGCGGAGCCGGCGCGGCGCGACGATCTTCTCCGAGGGCTCGCCGGAGTGGCCGAGGATCTGGCTCGGTCACTCGCCGCAGCGGCCGCGCGCGCTGCCCGCTTCGAGCCGCCGCTTCGCGCCCGGGTGGACGCGGGCGGAAGTCGCGCCGGCGAGCTGGGGGAGGAGCTCAGGAAGCTCGGCGCTTGGGAGTCGGAGCTTCGGCGCTCGGCGGCCGAAGCGGCCGAGCGCGTCTCCGGCATCGGGATCGAGCGCGCGCGGCTCGAGGCCGAGCGTGACGAGGTGGTCCGCCGGCTGCCCGAGGACGCCGGCGCCGAGGCCCTCTCCGACGAGGAGGCCGAGGAGCTCCGGGCGCAGCTCGCCCGTTTCGCTCGGAGGCGGGAGGCGCTGGGGCAGGTCAATCCCCTTGCGGCGGAGGAGCACGCGCGCGAGAAGGCCCGGCTCGAGGAGCTGACCTCGCAGCGCGAGGATCTCGAGCGCTCGCTCGCGGAGCTGGAGGGCCTTCGCGACGAGCTCGCGGAGACGGTCGAACGTCGCTTCGAGGAGACGCTTCAGGACGTCGAGCGCCACTTCGAGGAGGTTGCGGGGACGCTCTTCCCCGGCGGCAGCGGGCGATTGCTGCGTGCCGTGCCGGAGGAGGAGGACGGCGAGGCGGGCATCGAGATCGAGCTCCAGCCGGCGGGCAAGCGCGTCACGCGGCTCTCGCTCCTGTCGGGAGGGGAGAAGGCCCTCGGCGCGATCGCCTTCCTCTTCGCGCTCTTCCTCGCCCGTCCGTGCCCGTTCTACCTGCTCGACGAGGTCGAGGCCGCGCTCGACGACGCGAACATCGGGCGGTTCACCGACCTTCTCCGCCGCTTCTCCGACCGCGCGCAGTTCATCGTCGTCACCCACCAGAAACGGACGATCGAGGCCGCGGATATTCTCTACGGCGTCACGATGGGGGCCGACGGGATCTCGCAAATCGTCTCGAAGAGGCTGGCGGCGGAGCCCGAAGCGCGGGCCGAGAGCGCGTGACGCGCACCTGGGCGGAGTTCCTGGGCGACCGAGAGGACGCCCCGGCCGCCGACGACGACGAGGGGCGGCGCGGCTGGCTCGGCCGGCTGCGCGACTCGCTCTCGTCGAGCCGAGATGCTCTCACCCGCGAGCTCCTGTTCGACCCGGGCGACGAGGAGGCGTGGGAACGCATCGAAGAGGCGCTGATCGCGGCGGACTGCGGCGTCGGCGCGACCGTCGAGATCGTCCAGCGCCTGGAGGCGCGCGAGCCCGCCAGCAGGGCGGATCTCATCGCCGGGCTCGAGGACGTCGTGGCCGAGTTGATGACGGTGGAGGGCCAGGAGCGCCTGGCGCTCCACGAGCCCCCGACGGTCGTGCTCGTGGTCGGGGTGAACGGCACCGGCAAGACGACGACGATCGGGAAGCTCGCCCACCGGCTGCGCGAGTCGAGCCGGTCGGTCGTGCTCGCAGCCGCGGACACGTTTCGCGCGGCGGCCGAGGAGCAGCTCGAGATCTGGGCCGAGCGCTCGGGCGCCGACTTCGTGGGCTCCCAGCGCGGGTCCGACCCGGCAGCCGTGGCGTTCGACGCGATCTCGGCGGCCGAGGCGCGGGGCCGCGACGTCGTGGTCGTGGACACGGCCGGCCGGCTGCACACTCAGACCAACCTCATGGAGGAGCTCGCCAAGGTGCGGCGGGTGATCGCGGGCCGCCGGGCCGGCGCGCCGCACGAGACGCTCCTCGTCCTCGACGCGACGACCGGTCAGAACGGTCTCCGCCAGGCGAAGCTCTTCGACGAGGCGGTCGGCGTGACGGGAGTCGCGCTCACGAAGCTCGACGGAACCGCGAAGGGCGGCGTCGCGGTCGCGGTCACGCACGAGCTCGGCCTGCCCGTCAAGCTCGTCGGCATCGGCGAGACCCTCGACGACCTTCAGCCGTTCGACCCGCGCGACTTCGCGCGGGCGCTCGTCGCGCAGGACTGAGAGTTCGGCGCGCTCTTGCGCGCCTTTCGGCACGATCCGCGCGCCACGAGCCTGTCTTTGCCGACTACGCTGGAAAGCGGGTGGAGGCACGGGGTGGCCCCAGGGTGGGGCCGGGGGCGTGCTTCTCCCGCCCGCCGCCTAGCGCTCGACGCCGAACGCGATGTCGACCGTCGTCCGGAACAGCGTGATCTCGTCGTTCTCGACGACCGCGCTCATCTCGATGACGTGGGCGCCGCGAATGTCGCGCACGGTCAGCGCGGCCTCCTTGACCGCCACGCGCGTCGCTTCGGCGAAGCTCTCCTCCGACTGGCCGATGACCCTGATTACCTTGGCGATGTTCGCCATCTCCACTCCTCCTTGGCTCCGGTTGGGGAAAAGGCCACGGCTACACTTCCCGCCGGCCCATGTTTGACACGCTTTCCGACAAGCTTCAAGGAGCGCTCGGCGATCTTCGCAGCCGCGGCGTTCTCACGGAAGAGGATCTTTCGCGCGCCACGCGCGAGATTCGCCTCGCCCTCCTCGAGGCCGACGTCAACTTCAAAGTCGTCAAGGAGTTCGTCGCCCGGGTGAAGGAGCGCGCCGCCGGCGCAGCCGTCACGAAGAGCCTCTCGCCGGGCCAGGAGGTCGTCAGGATCGTGCACGAGGAGCTCACGGAGCTGATGGGCTCCGGGAGCTCACGGCTCGCGTTCGCCGGGCGCCCGCCGACGGTTGTCCTCCTCGCCGGCCTCCAGGGCTCCGGGAAGACGACCGCAGCCGCGAAGCTCGCGCTCCTCCTGCGCAAGCACGAAGGGAAGGCGCCATCGCTCGTCGCGGCGGACCTGCAGCGTCCGGCGGCTATCGACCAGCTGGAGCAGCTCGGCAAGCAGATTCAGGTCCCGGTCTACCTCGACCGTGGAACGAAGGACGCGGTCGCGGTCGCCCGGCACGGGATCGAGCAGGCCCAGGCGCAGGGCCGCGACGTCGTCATCGTCGACACTGCGGGGCGGCTCCAGATCGACGAGCCGCTCATGAAGGAGCTCGCGGCGATCCGCAAGGAAGTCAAGCCGCACAACGTCCTGCTCGTGCTCGACTCGATGACCGGCCAGGAGGCGGTGGCCGTAGCGGAGTCGTTCGCCGACCGGGTCGACTTCGACGGAGTCGTCCTCACGAAGCTGGACGGCGACGCGCGCGGCGGCGCGGCTCTCTCCGTCAAGGCAGTCACGGGCAAGCCGGTCAAGCTCGCCTCGACCGGCGAGAAGCTCGACCAGCTCGAGTACTTCCATCCCGACCGGATGGCATCCCGCATCCTCGGAATGGGCGACGTCATGACCCTCATCGAGCGGGCGGAACAGGCGGCCGAGGTCGACGAGCAAGAGGAGATGGAGCGACGCCTCCGCGCCGGCCAGTTCACCTTCGACGACTTCCTCCAGAGCTACCGCATGATGCGGAAGATGGGGCCGCTCAAGTCGATCGTCGGCATGATCCCCGGCCTCGGCAAGCAGCTCCAGGGCGTGAACGTGGACGACGGCGAGCTCGGCCGCGTCGAGGCGATCGTCCTCTCGATGACGCCCGACGAGCGCCGGCGACCGGAGATCATCAACGGCGCCCGCCGCGCCCGGATCGCCCGCGGGAGCGGCACGACCGTCCAGCAGGTGAACAAGCTCCTCACGGCCCGCAAGCAGATGGCGAAGATGGTGAAGCAGATGGGCCAGGGGAAGATGCCGAATCTGCAATCGCTCGCGGCAGCTCAAAGGCGCCGCTAACCGAGAGAAAGGACCGAATGGCAACCCGCATCAGACTGGCCCGCGTGGGCTCGAAGAAGAACCCGATCTACCGGGTGGTCGTGGCCGACGGGCGCTCGCCGCGGGACGGCCGCTTCATCGAGATCGTCGGCCGGTACAACCCGCAGACGGACCCGTCGACGATCCAGCTCGACGCCGACAAGATCCAGGACTGGATCTCGAAGGGCGCCCAGCCGAGCGACACGGTGAAGCGCCTCCTGAAGTCCCAGGGCCTCTAGGCGCCAGGACGGAGACGTGGAAGAGCTGGTCGTCTACCTGGCGCGCAACCTCGTCGACCGCCCCGAGGAGGTCCGCGTGGAGCGGACCGAGCGGGACGGCGTGGTCGTTCTCCGGTTGCACGTCGCCGAGGAGGACCTCGGCAAGGTGATCGGCCGGCAGGGGCGCATCGCCCGCGCCCTCCGGACCCTCGTCCGCGCCAGTGGCGGCCACCGCCGAGAGCGCGCGCTCCTCGAGATCGTTGACGCCGGCTGAGAAGAGCGGCGGCGACCGCTGGGTTCAGGTGGGCAGGGTAGGCAAGCCTCACGGTCTTCGCGGCGCGTTCGTCGTCACGGAGGCGAGCACCGATCCGGAGCGGTTCGCGGAGGGTGCGACGGTCTACGTCGGCCGCGAGCCGGCGCTGGTCGTCGAAGCGAAAGAAGCCGGCGGTCGGATGGTCGTGCGGCTCGACCACCAGGTGGCGCGCGGCGCCGCTCTCGAGGTGCCGGCCTCGGAGCTTCCTCCGGCGGGCGACGGCGCCTTCTACGTGTTCGAGCTCGTCGGCATGGCCGTCCAGGAGGAAGACGGTCGCGAGCTCGGTCGCGTCCGGGACGTGCTCCCGGGCGTGGCCAACGACGTCCTCGACCTCGAGGGCGGGATCGCGCTCCCGCTGGTCGAGGATTGCGTCCTCGCTGTCGACGTTGAACAGAGGCGGATCACGGTGGCCCCCGGGTTCGCCGTCGAAAGCTAGTCTCGGACACCATGCAGATCGACGTCTTCACCCTGCTCCCACACGCGTTCGCGTGGCTCACCGAACAGCGTCCGCTCGCGGCCGTGCTGGGCTCGGAGCTCGAGCTTCGCCTCCTCAACTACCGCGACTACACGCCGCTGAGCGGCGGCCAGGTGGACGACGAGCCGTACGGAGGCGGGGCCGGCATGGTGCTGCGGATCGACGTCGTCTGCGCGGCCCTCGAGTCCGTCTACGGGGACGCGGGCGGGCGCCGGGTCGTCGCGTTCTCGCCCCAGGGCCGCCCGCTCGACCAGGCGCTCGTCGAGGAGCTCGCGCGCGAGGACGAGCTGACGCTGCTCTCCGCGCGCTTCGAGGGCTTCGACGAGCGGATTCTCGAGCACGTGGCCACCGACGCCGTCTCGATCGGGCCCTATGTCCTCTCCGGAGGAGAGCTTCCGGCGATGGTGCTGCTGGACGCCCTCGCACGACGCCTTCCCGGGGCGATCCGCGAGGAGAGCGCCGCGGTCGAGAGCTTCTCGGAAGCGCTCGGAGGCGGGCTCGAGTTCCCCCACTACACGCGCCCGGCCGAGTACCGGGGCTGGCGGGTCCCCGACGTGCTCCTCTCCGGGAACCACGACCTGATCGAGCGCTGGCGGCTCGAGCGGAGCCGGGAGCGCTCGCTCTCGTGAAGGGGCCGCTCGACAGGCTGACGGGGGCCCTCCCGTCGCCGTGGGACACGATCGTCGACTGGGTCGTCACCATCACGATCGCCGTCGCGGCGGTCCTGGCCATCAAGGCCTGGGTCGTCAACCCCTACCGGATTCCCTCCTCCTCGATGGAGCCGACGCTTCACTGCGCCGCCCCCGGGCCCGGCTGTCAGGCGGAGTCGTCCGACCGCGTGCTCGCCAACCGCTTCATCTACCGCTTCCGGGATCCCGAGCGAGGAGACGTCGTCGTCTTCGAGACTCCCGAAGAGGCAGTCGCGCGGTGCGGCGCCGGAGGGACGTTCGTCAAGCGGCTGATCGGGCTCCCGGGCGACCGGATCGAGCAGCGGCGGGGTGTGCTCCGCATCAACGGCGAGCCCCTCGACGAGCCGTACGTCAACGGCGGGCCGCGGGGCTCCAACTTCCCGGAGCGGACGCTCGGCGACGACGAGTACTTCATGATGGGGGACAACCGTGGCCAGTCGTGCGACAGCCGGGAGTGGGGAACCGTGTCGCGCGACGACCTGATCGGCCCGGTGTTCGCCGTCTACTGGCCGCTGACCCGGCTCGGCCTCCGCTAGTGCCCCACCAGCCAATGCCCAACTGCTTCTGCCCCGCGATCACGCGGCGCCTGAGCCCACCCTCGCCCTTGTCAAGGCGTCCAGCCTTGCCTGCGGACGAGTGCGGACTCATGCTTGGTGCTCGCGACGCAGAAGCTAGCCAGCATCAGCTGGCGGGGCACTAGGAGCTCGTCTTCCTCCGCGGTCGGCTCGAAGCGCTCCCCGATCCCTGGCCGGCGGTCGTCGACTGGGTCGTCACGATCGTCGTCGCGATCGCCGCCGTGCTGGCGATCAAGACGTGGGTCGTCAATCCCTACCGGATTCCCTCCTCCTCGATGGAGCCGACGCTTCACTGCTCGCCGGTCGCGCCCGAGACCGGCTGCCTGGCCGGCACGTCCGACCGCGTGCTCGCGAACCGCTTCGTCTACCGCTTCACCGACCCGGAGCGGGGCGACATCGTCGTCTTCGAGACTCCGCCCGAGGCGGAGAACCTCTGCCCCGGACCAGGCGGCGTCTTCGTCAAGCGGCTCATCGGCCTGCCCGGCGACGAGCTCGAGATCCGGGACGGACAGCTCTACGTGAACGGAGAGCCGTATCCCGAGCCGTACGTCTTCGGAGGCGAGGTCGGCGAGAACTTCGGGCCGGTCACGGTCTCGGAGGACGAGTACTTCATGATGGGCGACAACCGCCACCAGTCCTGCGACAGCCGGGAGTGGGGCACGGTGCCGCGCGAGAACTTCATCGGGCCCGTGTTCGCGCTCTACTGGCCGCCGCAGAGGATCGGCTTCCGCTAGCATTGCCGCGCGGCTTCGGCCGCCCTTTTCATGACCACGCCCATCGACATCCTCGAGCGTAGGCAGCTGCGCGACGACCTCCCCGCGTTCAAGGCGGGCGACACGGTGCGCGTCCACTTCCAGGTGATCGAGGGCCAGCGCCGCCGCGTCCAGGTCTTCGAGGGCATCGTCATCAAGCGCCAGGGGGCGGGCGTGCGGGAGACGTTCACGGTCAGGAAGAACTCCTTCGGCGTCGGAGTCGAGCGGACGTTCCCGCTTCACTCGCCGAAGATCGAGAAGATCGACGTCGCCGCGATCGGCGACGTGAGCCGCGCCAAGCTCTACTACCTGCGCTCCAAGGTGGGGAAGAAGGCGCGGGTCCGCGAGAAGCAGCGGACTTCGTAAGTGCCCCACCAGGCAATGCCCACTAGCTCCTGCCCCGCGATCACACGGCGCCTGAGCCCACCCTCGCCCTTGCCAAGGCGTCCAGCCTTGGCTGCGGACGAGTGCGGACTCATGCTTGGTGCTCGCGACGCAGAAGCTAGGCAGCATCACCTGGCGGGGCACTAGTCAAGCGTCGCGAAACACGCGCGGGGTCGTGGCGAAACCGCGCGCGGCCGGATCGGCGTCTCGCCGCCGCGCTATCCTCGCTCGGGTGCCGCCGAATCGCCGTCCGGGCCGCAAGCTCCTCGCCTTCGACCGCCGGCTGGGGGTGCGCTTCGTCGCGGGCGCCGACGAAGCGGGGCGCGGAAGCCTCGCCGGGCCCCTGGTTACCGCAGGCGTGCTCTTCGACTACGAACGGCTGCGCGACCATCGCGTCAGGCCGCTCGCGCTTCTGAACGACTCGAAGCAGGTCGACCCGGCGGAGCGAGAGGAGCTCTTCCGCGCCGTGACGCGGTGCGCAACGAAGATCGCGGTCCGGGTGATTCCCCCGGGGGCGATCGACCGCGACGGCCTCCATCGCTCGAACCTGCGCGGGCTCAGGGAGGCGCTCCTGGCCCTCGCCCCACCTGCCGAGGCCTGCCTCGTGGACGGATTCCGGCTCGGGCCGCTCGCGCCCGAGCACCGGGCAGTCGTCGACGGAGACACGAAGAGCGCTGCGATCGCGGCCGCGTCGATCATCGCCAAAGTTGTCCGAGACCGGGCGATGCGCCGGCTGGACGCGTTGTACCCGAGCTACGACTTCGTTTCCCACGTCGGCTACATCACGCCCGGGCACTCGGCGATCGTGCGTCGGCTGGGCCCGACCGTCCTTCACCGGCGCTCGTTCGAGGCGCGTTGCTATGCGGAGCTCGAGGTCGAGGCCGCCGAGGCCGAGCTCCTCACGGCGACTCGGGCCTGAAGCCGAGCGCCGCGTCCGGCGCCACTACCGCCTCCGCGGCTACCGGATCCTGGACGCAAACGCGTGGGCCGGCGGCTACGAGCTCGATCTCGTCGTCCGCAGGGGCCGGACGGTGGTCTTCTCCGAGGTGAAGGCGCGAAGCGGGCCCGACTACGGCGATCCCTGGGAGGCCGTCGGGCCCCGGAAGGCGCACCGCGTCAGGCAGGCTGCGCTCGCCTGGCTCGCGGCCCGGCCCGAGCTCGACGGGCTCGATGTCGCCTTCGAAGCGGTCGCCGTGCGCGGCCGCCGGATCGAGCGCGCCCCCTTCGACTAAGAACCCCTCTCGGAATGAAGCCCGGTGCCGCCGGGCCGCCCTGGACGGCGCGATTCTGCGTCCTCAGTCGCGCCCGTATTCTCGAATACGAGCGCTCCCTGCGTCCTTGCCTCGCACTCGCCCAGGACACCCCGTCGGCGACGCATCATCCCGAAAGGGGTTCACGTCGGCACGGGCCCGTCGCCTTTCGCGAGGAACCGGCGCGTTTTCCCTCCCTACTGTCGAAGGCGTGCTTGCGCGCGCCGTCACCCATGCCCTGGTCGGGCTCGAGGCGAGGCTGGTCGAGGTCGAGGCTCACATCCAGCGCGGCGTGCCGAGCCTGACGATCGTCGGGCTCCCCGACAAGGCGTGCCAGGAAGCGAAGGAACGGGTGCGCAGCGGGATCGCCAGCGCCGAGCTCGAATGGCCCCGGCGCAGGATCACGGTCAACCTGGCGCCGGCCGGCCTCCGGAAAGAGGGATCGGGCTACGACCTTCCGATCGCGCTCGCGGTCCTGGCGGCCTCGTACCAGGTGCCGCCGGAGCGGCTCGCCGGGCACGCGGCTCTGGGCGAGCTCGCCCTCGACGGACGCGTCAGGCCCGTTCGGGGCGCGATCGTCGCCGCCGAGGCAGCCGTCGCGGGCGGGCTCGAGCGCCTCCTCTGTGCCCTGGACTCCGCGCCCGAGGCGGCCCTCGCCGGCGTCGAGCCGGTCCCGCTCCGCCACCTGGCCGAGGCAAGCGCCTATCTGCGCGGCCGCTTCGAGCCGCCGCCGGTGGAGCCCGCGAGGCCCGCCGCGAACGGCTCCTGGCCCGACCTCGCCGACGTGCGCGGCCAGGAGCGGGCCCGCCGGGCGCTCGAGATCGTCGCAGCCGGAGGGCACAACATCCTGTTCGCCGGGCCTCCCGGAACCGGGAAGACCATGCTCGCCAGGCGCCTGCCGGGGATTCTTCCGGCCCTCGAGCTCGCGCAGGCGCTCGAGGTGACGCGGATCCACTCGGTCGCCGGGGTCCTCCCGCCAGGCCGCCCGCTGCTCGACCACCCGCCCTTTCGCGCCCCGCACCACACGGCCTCGGCGGCGGCGGTGGTGGGCGGGGGCCCGGGGCCGCGTCCGGGCGAGGTCAGCCTTGCCCACCACGGCGTCCTCCTGCTCGACGAGCTCGCCGAGTTCCACCGCCCGGTTCTCGAGGGCCTGCGCCAGCCGCTCGAGGACGGACTGGTCGCGATCGCCCGAGTGGGGGGACAGGCCGTGTTCCCTGCCAGGTTCGTGCTCGTGGGGACGATGAATCTCTGCCCCTGCGGGGCCCGCGGAGACCCGGCCGTCGAATGCAGATGCACGCCGCAGCGGCTCGCTGCGTACGCGGCGAAGCTGTCAGGGCCCCTCCTCGACCGCTTCGACCTCGTCCTCGCCCTTCCGCGCCCACGCGGGCGTGAGCTCGATGCCGCCCCGGCCGAGCCGTCCGCCGCGGTGAGGGCCCGCGTCGCGGCCGCAGCCGACCGGCTGCGCGCCGAACGGCCGCTCCCGGACACGGATGCGCGCACGCTTCTCGCGCGGGCGGTCGACACGCTGCCACTGTCTGCGCGCGGCCGCGGCCGTGTGCTCCGCGTTGCCGCCACGATCGCAGCTCTCGCGGACGCAGGCTCTGTCACGCCCGCCCACGTCGCCGAGGCGCTCTCGTACCGGCCGCCCCAGGAGCTGACTTCGTGACGTACCTCTCCGTCTCGAAGGGCGCACCCGGCTATCCACCGTTGCTCGCGGAGCTGCACGACCCGCCGCGGCGTCTCTATCTGAGGCATGGCTCGACGGCTGTCCTCGAGCTGCCCGCCGTCGCAATCGTCGGGGCCCGGAGCTGCTCGCCCTACGGCGCTCAGGTCGCGCGTGAGCTGGCGCGCGATCTCGCCGCCGCCGGCATGGTCGTGGTCAGCGGGCTCGCCCGCGGCGTGGACGGCGAGGCGCATCGCGGGGCCCTCCAGGCCGGCGGGGCGACCGTGGCCGTCCTGGGCTGCGGCATCGACCGCGACTACCCCCGTGCGCACTCCGAGCTGGCGCGGCGCATCGCCGAAACCGGCCTCGTCGTCTCCGAGTACGAGCCCGGCGTCGAGCCCTCCCCGTGGAGGTTCCCGGCGAGAAATCGAATCATCGCGGGCCTCGCCCGCGCGACCGTCGTCGTGGAAGCGCGAGAGCGCTCGGGGGCGCTCATCACCGCCGACTTCGCGCTCGAGCTCGGCCGCGAGGTCTTCGCCGTCCCGGGAGAGATCACGAGCGCGCTCTCCGCGGGCACGAACGACCTCATCCGCCAGGGAGCGACGCCTCTCCTGTCGGCCGGCGACGTCCTCGAAGCGCTCGGAGTCGAGCCTGCTCCGGCTGCCCCTGCGGCGTCCCTGTCGTCCGAAGCCGGGGCGGTGGCGGAGTTCCTGGCCCGCGGCGCGGCGACGCTCGACGAGACCTCCCGCGCCACCGGCGCCGGGAGCGCAGAGGTCGCCGTCGCGTTGACCGAGCTCGAGCTGGCCGGGCTCGTCGTGGGCGTCGACGGCGTCTACCGCGTCGCCGGTACGGGGGCCCTACGAGCCGTAGAAGACCTTGTCAACGACGTAGGCAAGGACGACGAGGCCCAGGGCGAGGACGGTGAGCCCGAGGCACACGCGGAGGCCGACATGGAGTAGGCGCACCCGGTACTGAACGATCGCAGACACCTCCTCGACGATCTCCGCGCGGCCGGCCCCGGGCCGCGCGGCGAGACCGTGCCCGACGAGGGAGGCGCGGCCGAGGCGATTCGGCGTGATCAGCCAGGCGGCGCCGACGAGGCTGAGCAGGAACGCCGCCCACGCCGTCCATGCCAACGCGTGCGGGACGTCCTCCTCGAAGGTGTAGAGCTGCGTCCAGAGGGCGATCAGCGCCGCCACCTGGGCGGGCATGATGATCGCGGCGCGGGTCTCGAGGCTCGCCAGGTGCGAGCTGAGGAAGTGCACGAACTCCCAGGCCTCGTACTCGGCGTAGGTGACCGCGCTCGGCTTGGTCGTCGGCTCAGGGGTGCCCGCGGTGGGCTCGAGCAGTTCGGCGGGCGGTTGCGGCGGCGTCGTCATCCCTCGGCTCCGGATCGTGACAGAAGTGTCTAGCGTTGCGGGAGCGGGCGCAACCGCGCGCGGAGCCTTCCGCGTCAGTCCGGGAAGGAGTCGGGTCGCTCGTGTGCTCTCGTGTGGAGCTCGTCGTCGATGTTCCGGCCGGTGACGACGAGGACGACGGCTCCGGCGACGTCGGCGAGCCGAGGCAGCGCGGCGAGCCCGGCCGCGCCCGCTCCTTCCACGCGGATGCCGGCGTCCGCGAACGCGCCGACCGCCCGCGCCAGGTCGCGCTCCGACACGATGAGCATCCGGTCGGCGACCTCGGCGAGGACGTCCACGGCCAGGGGAATCGCCACGCGGACCGCCAGCCCGTCGGCGAAGGTGGCGGAGCGATCGCTCTCGACGAGCCGACCCGCCTCCCAGCTCTCCGCCATGACCGGAGCCTCCTTGGCGACCACTCCCACGCGGAGGGTCTCTGGCGCACGGGCAGCGGTCCTGAGGCCGATGCCCCCGAGCAATGCCCCGTTGCCGACCGGGACGACGATCGCAGCCGGAGGCTCGTCGAGCGCGTCCAGGATCTCGTCTGCGATCGTCCCGTAGCCCTCGTACTGGCCGCGCTCGGCGCCGTCCTCGAAGAACGGAAGGCCGTTGGCCGCCGCGTGGCGGCGCGCCTCCTCCTTCGCCTCGTCCAGGTCGGTGCCCGTGAGGCGCAGCTCGGCGCCGAGCCGCTTGACGTGCGCGATCTTCGCCTCGCTCGCTGCCTCGGGCGCATAGACCAGGGCTCGTAGGCCGAGTCGGGCCGCCGCCCAGGCGGTCGCGGCGCCGTGGTTCCCGGTGGAGGCCGTGACGACCGTGTCCGCACCGTCGTCTCGGTAGGCCTCGAGCACCGGCAGCGCGCCGCGCCACTTGAACGCCCCGAGCTCGTGCACGTCTTCCCGTTTGAGGAAGACCGTGCGGCCGGAGACGAGCGAGGCCGGGGCGGGCTCGAGCGGTGTGCTCATGGAAAGAGTCGTCCGGGGTTCTCGGAGCGGACGGTAGCGAGGACGTCCTCGCCCAGCTCCGCGAGTGCGCGCAATGTGGGCGTCGAGTCGACCACCGGGATATCGCTCCCGTAGACGAGCGACTCCGCGCCGTACGTCTCCAGGCAGAGCCCGAGCGCCCGCCGTCCGTAGGAGGACGTGTCGAGGTGAACCGTGGCCGGGGCGGCGGCGGTCGCGTCGCCGCCGCGGAGGCTCAGGCGCTCGAGCTGGAAGGGCGCTCCGCCTCCGAGCATGGCGAACACGACGTGGAGATCCGGGTAGCGCGAGGCGCCGTCGGCGAGCCAGGCGAAGAACGCGGCCTGCATTTGCGCCGTGTAGTCGACGACGGCCGCCCACCACGGTGGAGCTCCCCCGGGCGCCGCGTCCGGCGGGCCCGGATGGACGAAGAGCACCTGACCCGCGGCCTCGAGCTCGTCCGGGAGGTCTCCGAGCCCTGCGACGAGCGCGCCGGCCGAGACGCATGCCCCGGCGAACCCGTCCAGGCAAACGCCCGCCGCGAGGGCCCGGACGCGGCCGGTCGAGGACGCGACGACCGCTTCGATGCCCTCGTGATAGGCGTCCCGGAGCTCCGGATGCGCCTCCGTCTCCATGGTCGGCGCGAGCGAGACGACGGCGACGTCGATCCCGTCCCGGTCGAGCAGGGCGGCGCGCTCGCCGAAGTCGTGGGCACGCTCGTCGAACGGGAACGACCCGGAGCGAAGCTCGAGCGTTCCGCCGGCGATCCGCGGCGGCTCCACGCGAGCCCTGAGAGCCGTGAGGAGCGGCTCGGGGAGGAGGTGCTGGTGGACGTCGTACGTCGGCATGGTCAACTCAGCGCGTAGCGCTCCACCGCGTCGTCGTCGAGCTCGAGCCCGAGCCCGGGCCGGTCGGGGACGACGAGGAACCCGTCGGCGCCGGGACGCACCGGGTCGGCAAGCATGAAGTCCCGGCGCTCCGGCGTCCAACCGGGAGGGTCGAAGGGGTACTCCAGGTACGGCCCGCCCCCGGCACCGGCCGCGAGGTGGAGGTTCGCGAGGAGCCCGATCCCGTTCGTCCAGGTGTGCGGCGTGAACCAGAGCCCCTGCGGGACGACGCGCTCGGCGAGCTCCTTGGCCCGCAGGAGCCCGACCGCGAGCACGGCGTCCGGCTGGTACACGTCGAGCGCGTCCGCGCGCAGGTACTCCTCCAGCTCGTGGGGCGTGCGCGCCATCTCTCCGCCCGCGATGCGCAGACCGGTCTCGGCCCGGAGGCGCGCGAGCCCGACGACGTCGTGGGCGGGGAGCGGCTCTTCGAGCCAGAGGACGCCGAGCTCGCGCAGGCTCACGGCTGCCGGTAGCACGGATTCGAGGTCGAGGAGCGGATCGAGGTCGCCCGGCATCTGCCATCCCTGGTTGAGGTCGACCATGATCTCGACCCCACGGCCTACCTCCTCCCGGACGGCGGCGACGCTCGCGATGCCCTCCGAAAGCCGAGTGCGGTCGATCCTGAGCTTGAGCGCCCCGAAACCCTGCTCGACGAGAGCTGCGGCGTGCTCCGCGGCTGTCGCGGGCTCCCGCTGCACGGCCGTGGACGCGTAGGCGGCCACGCGGGTCGCTCGGCCGCCGAGGAGGCGCGCGGCGGGCCTCCCTTCGGCCTTGCCGGCGAGGTCCCAGAGGGCCGCCTCGAGCGGCCAGTAGCGACCCGCGTGGAACGTGATCGTCTCGAGGACGCGCACGTGGCGTTCGATGTCGAGCGGGTCGTGGCCGACGAACAGCTCCTCGAAGCGCTCGAAGCCGTCCATCGTGTCGCCGGACCCGATCCCGGTCAGCCCTTCGTCGGTCTCGACGAAGACGAGGGTCGCCTCGAGCGCGTGGCGGGGATTCGGGTCCCAGGCGGGCGCGAACGGCGGGTCGAGCGGGAAGCGCAGGCGCCGGAGTCGGACGCCCGTGATCGTCACGAGCGTCTGAAGAAGGGGTTCTCGGGCTCGTGGCGGAGGTCGAGCAGCCCGTCGATCGCCGGACGCCCCTCGGTCCCGGCCGCGAGCGCGTCCTGCGTGGCGGCCACGTTTCCCGCATAGATCAGCTCTTCGTCCTCCGCGGCCCAGTCGACCCAGACAGCGGCGATGAGGAGGAGGTCGTCGACCTCCGCGGCCGGGATCACCCCGTCGGCGACGGAGTCGAGCACGCCCCGGGCGACGCCGGCCTGCGCCGCGCCCCAGGTGAGCGTCGAATGCCGATCGCCGCGGAGGTCGGCCTTGTTCACGAACAGGGTCGCCGGCTTCACCGGGAGGTTGGGCCGCAGTACCGCCACGAACGGAACGTGGCCGTGCCGGGGCGTGGCGAGCGCCGTCACCCAGGCGGTCTCGACGGGCCCGCCCTTACGCCCCAGCACCGTGTTGACGTGGGCGGCGTTCGGCCCGTTCCCGGCGAACCCCTCGCCGACGAGAGTGTGCTCCGCGAAGCTCAGAAGGCGATCACCCCGCGCGCGACCTCGCCCGAGTTCATCGCGGCGAACGCCTCGTTGATCTCCTCGAGCGCGAACGTCCGGGAGACGAGCGCGCCGAGGTCGAGCCGGCCCTCCATGTAGAGCTCGATTACGAGGGGCATGTCGACCGCGGGCCGGCACGAGCCGTAGAAGCTGCCCGTCACGACCTTCTCCTCGCGGGGAAGGGAGGGCGCGGGGAGGTCGGCGGTCGCCCCCACGGGCGGGATCCCGACGGCGACGACCGTTCCGCCCCTGCGCACGGCCTCGTAGGCCTGGGCGACGACGCCCGGAGCGCCGGCCGTGTCGAAGGCGTAGTCCGCGCCGCGACCGTCGGTGAGCTCGCGCAGAAGGTCTGCAACGTCCTCTCCGGCCGGGTCGACGGCGTGCGTGGCGCCGAGCCCGAGCGCGGTCTCGCGCTTGAAGGCGACGGGGTCGACCGCGACGATCGACCTCGCGCCGGCGAGCCGGCAGCCGAGGACGGCCGAGAGCCCGACCCCTCCGGCTCCGAAGACGACCGCCGTGCTCCCGGGCGCGACCCGGGCGCGGAGGACGGCGGCGCCGAAGCCCGTCATCACGGCGCAGCCGACGAGGGCGGCGACCTCGAAGGGGGCGTCGCGGCGAATGGGCACGCAGCAGCCCTCCGGCACCACGCAGCGCTCGGCGAACGCGGAGAGGTAGGAGTAGTGGTAGAGCGGATCGCCGTTCTGGGAGAGCGCCAGCGTCCCGCCGGGGAGCGTCCCGGCGAACATGTCCGCCATGGCGACGTCGCAGAGGACGGCGCGGCCCTGGAGGCAGTAGAAGCACTCCCCGCACGAGGGAAGCCACGAGAGGATCACGTGGTCGCCCTCCGCGACGGTCCGGACGCCGGCGCCGAGCTCCTCGACGACTCCCGCTCCTTCGTGGCCGAGGACGGCGGGGAGCGGGTTGGGCGTCGCTCCCGTGATCACGTTCCAGTCGCTGTGGCAGACGCCGCTCGCGACGAGCCTGACCGTCACCTCGCCGGGGCCGGGCTCGGCGAGCTCCACGTCCTCGACCGAGAGGGGCCCGTCGATCTCGCGGAGGACGGCTGCGCGCATGCGCGCGATTCTAGGGGTCGGACGCCTGTACGCTCGCCCCGTGCGCATGCAGGCTGCCGTTCTCTGGGAGCCGGCCGGCCCGGTTGAGATCCGAGAGGTGGAGCTCGCCCCGCCGCGGGCGGGCGAGGCACTGGTGATGATCGCCGCCTGCGGAGTCTGCGCGAGCGACCTCCACGTCGTCGACGGAGACCTGCCGGAGCCGCTGCCGCTCGTGCTCGGCCACGAAGCGGCGGGCGTCGTCGTCGAGACCGGCGACGGGGTCGAACGGCTCCGGCCCGGTGACCACGTCGTCCTCGCGCTCGCCCCCTCGTGCGGCGAGTGCGCGAGCTGTCGGAGCGGGCGGCCGACCCTCTGCGAGCTCGGCGATCGCATGGCGGCGACCGGGACGCTCGCCGACGGCACGTCGCGCCTCTCGGCAGACGGCGCCGAGCTGCGGCACTTCAACTCGGTCTCCTCCTTCGCGGAGTACGCGGTGGTGCCCGAGTCCGCCGCCGTGCCGATCCGGAAGGACGTTCCTCTCGACCTCGCCGCGCTCGTGGGCTGCGCGGTCCTGACCGGCTGGGGAGCAGTCACCCGGACGGCAGGCGTAGAGAGGGGGAAGAGCGTCGCGGTATGGGGCTGCGGGGGCGTCGGGCTCTCCATCGTCCAGGCGGCCCGCATCGTCGGCGCGGAGCCAGTCGTCGCCGTGGATACCCGACCCGAGAAGCTCGAGCTCGCCGAGCGGCTCGGGGCGACAGCGAGCGTTCAGGCCCGCCCGACCGCCGACACGCCGCGCCGGGTCCGCCATGCGACGGGCGGCGGGCCCGACTACGCCTTCGAGGCGATCGGCCGCGAGGAGACGATCCGCGAGGCCTGGGACGCCGTCCGCGCGGGCGGGACGGCCGTGGTCGTCGGCCTTCCTCCCAAGGGCTCGAAGCTGACGATCGACACGTGGGGCTTCATCAACGAGAAGACGCTCAAGGGCTGCTTCCTCGGATCCGCGCGGATCGACGAGGACATCCCCCGGATCCTCGACCTCCAGGCGGCGGGCGACCTCCGCCTCGACGAGCTCGTCAGCCACCGCCTCCCGCTCGCGGAGCTACCCGCGGCCTTCGAGCGCCTCCGGGCCGGCGAGGCGGTGCGTCAGCTGGTCGTCTTCGACTCGGCCTGAGCGGCCCCTGGGTGGGGGCGGCTCCGCCTGCAGGCGTCGCAGCTCCTCGAGCGGGATGTGGCAGCGGAGGAAGTGCCCCCGCTCCACCTCAGCGAGCGGCGGCTCCTCCAGCTCGCAGATCTCACCCAGCTTGCGCGGGCAGCGGGTGTGGAAGACGCAGCCGGAGGGAGGATCCGCCGCGCTCGGGATCTCGCCCTCGAGCCTGATCCGCGGGCCGCTCCTCGCCCGCCAGCGTCGGCACGGCCGAGAGGAGCGCCTCCGTGTACGGGTGGTGCGGCGGGCTGAACACGGTCTCTGCCGGGCCGAGCTCCATCAGGCGACCGAGGTAGAGCACGGCGATCCGGTCGGAGAGGTAGCGCACGACTCCGAGGTCGTGCGAGATGAAGAGGTACGTGACCCCCTCGTCGGCCTGGAGGTCGGCGAGGAGGTTGAGGATCGCGGCCTGGACGGAGACGTCGAGTGCCGACGTGGGCTCGTCGCAGACGACGACGCGCGGGTCGCCGGCGAAGGCGCGCCCGATCGCGACCCGCTGCTTGAGGCCGCCGGAGAGCTGCACGGGGCGCGCGCTCAGGAGCTTCTCGTCGAAGCGCACGGAGGAGGCGATCTCGCGGAGCCGGTCCTCCTTCTTCTCGCCGTGGACGCCGACGAGCTTCGTGAGAGCGCGGCCGATGATGCGCCGGACCGAGAAGCGGCGGTTGAGAGCCGAGTCGGGGTTCTGGAAGACCGTCTGGAGCGCGCGCACCTGCTCGGGCGTGCGCTTGACGATCCGGGGCGCGAGGGGCTCGCCGGCGAGCTCGACGGTCGAGTCCGCGTCGGGCGAGGTCAGGCCGAGGAGGACTCGTGCCAGCGTCGTCTTGCCGCACCCGGACTCGCCGACGATGCCCGAGCGTCTCGCCCGGCCTGATGGCGAGGTCGACGTCGACGAGCGCCTTGACCTGGGCTCCCTCGTGGCTGTACGTCTTGCTCGCGTGCCCGAGCGTCACGACCGGCTCCGTGCCGCGGCGCGCGCGACGCTCGGGGCGGGGCCGAGGTCGTTCTCGGGAGCTCCGCCGCCTTGTCGTGGAAGTGGCAGCGGCTGAAGTGGCCGCCCCCGACCGGGTGGAAGGGCGGCTCCTCGACGTGGCAGATCTCCTTCGCCAGGCCGCAGCGCTCTGCGAAGACGCAGCCGGGCAGCGGGGCTCCCAGCTGCGGCAGGTAGCCGGGAATCGTGTCCAGCCGGTCGGTGTCCTTTCGCAGCCCGCCCTTGGGGATGCAGCGGAGGAGGCCGACCGTGTACGGATGGCGCGGCTCCGCGAAGACGGTCTCGGTCTCTCCCTCCTCGACCAGGCGGCCTGCGTAGAGGACGCCGACCCGCTCGCACATCCTCCTGATCACGCCGAGGTTGTGGCTGATGAAGAGCACGCTTGTGCCGAACTCCTGGCGGAGCGACGCGACCAGGTCGAGGACCTCGGCCTCCACCGTCGCGTCGAGGCCCGTGGTCGGCTCGTCCAGGATCAGGAGCGTCGGGTCCGACGCCAGGGCCATCGCGATCACGATCCGCTGCTGGCCGCCGCCGGAGAGCTGGTGTGGGTAGCGCCGCATGCCTCCGCGCGGGTCGGAGATCTGGACCTTCCGGAGCATCTCGCGGGCGCGGTCGTACGCCTGCTCCTTGTCGGCGCCCTTGAGCTGGAAGACCTCGGCGAGCTGGTCTCCGACGCGGATGGACGGGTTCAGCGCCGAGCCGGGGTTCTGGTAGACCATCGACAGCGTCGAGGCGCGCATGCGGCGAACCTCGCCGGCGCCCATCCGGAGGAGGTCGATGCCGTCCGCGTGGATCGAGCCGGAGACGACGCGGCCGTTGGCGGGCAGGTAGCGCATCACCGCGAAGGCGGCGGTCGTCTTGCCGCAGCCCGACTCGCCCACGAGGCCGTAGGACTCGCCCTTGCCGACCGTCAGCGACAGCCCGCGCAGCACCGGCCGGTCGACCCCGCGCACCCGGTAGACGACCTCGAGATCCTGGAGCTGGAGTGCCGGCTCGCTCATCGCTCGAAGGTCTGGGCGATCGCGTCGGCGATCAGGTTGATGCCGACGATCAGCGTCGCGATCGCGATGGCCGGGAAGAGCACCGCCCACCAGGTCCCGCTGCTGATGAACTGGTAGTGCTCGGAGATGTCCGTTCCCCAGTCGGGGATCGAGGGGTCGGCGCCGAAGCCGAGGAACGCCAGGGTGGCGATCGTGAAGATCGCGTAGCCGAGGCGGACGGTGAACTCGACCACGACGGGACCCATCACGTTCGGGAGGATCTCCGCGAACATGATGTACGGCGAGCGCTCGTTGCGAAGGCGCGCCGCCTGGACGTAGTCGAGCTCGCGCTCGCTGAGAACCGCAGCTCGTACGGTCTTCGCGATGATCATCGCGAAGACGATCCCGATCACGAGGATCAGGGTCCGGCGCGAAGGGCCCACGGCGACGATCGCCAGCAGCGCGACGATGATCACCGGCACCGACAGCAGCGCGTCGACGATTCGCATGACGACTTCGTCGATGAGGCCGCGGTAGTAGCCGGTGACAAGGCCGATCGCGGTTCCCAGCACGGTGCCGAGCAGCGTCGCGAGAGGAGCCATGATGAGAATCTCGCGCGCCCCGACGATCACGCGCGAGAGGACGTCTCGGCCGATGCGATCGGTGCCGAAGAAGTGGTCGGCGGACGGCGCGGTCAGCTTGTTGAGAATGTCGTCGGCCTGCGGGTCCTGTGGGGCGATCAGCGTCCCGAAGATCGCGCAGACGAGCCAGAAGCCGAGAATCACGAGCCCGAGGACGAACGCGGGCGAGCGGAAGAGGAGGCGAATCCGCTCGCGCCGGGCGATCTTCGCCTCGTCACGGGTGGGGATGGCAATTGGCGCAGCGGGGTCTTCGATGACCGTCATTCGGCTCTCGAGTAGCGGATGCGGGGGTTGAGGAGCGAGTACGCCAGGTCTGCCAGAAGCATCGCGATCAGGAACACGATGCCGACGATCAGCACGCCCGCCTCCAGCAGTGGCATGTCCTTCTGCCTCGACGCGGTGACGATCAGGCGGCCCATGCCGGGGTAGTTGAAGAGCGTCTCGATGACGACCAGGCCTCCGATCAGGTAGCCGGTCTGCGTCGCGACCACGGCGATCGTGGGGAGGAGCGAGTTGCGGAGCACGTGGCGCCGGATGATTGTCCGGCGCGGCAGGCCCTTGAGCACGGCCGTGCGCGTGTAGTCCGCGTCGAGCACTTCGATGGTGCCGGCGCGGGTGATTCGCGCGATGTACCCGAAGAGGAGGAGGACGAGGACGAAAGCGGGGAGGAGCAGGTACTTCAGCTCCGTGAGGAAGCTGCTCCCGGCGGGCGCGTTGGCGCTGACGGGCAGGACGTCGAGCCACAGGCCGAACACGAGGATGAGGATGATCCCCGTGACGAACTCGGGGACCACGGAAAGCGTGAGGCCTCCGATGGTGATCACGCGGTCGGTGAGCCGGTCACGTCGCAGCGCGGCGACCACCCCGCCGACGACCGCGAGCGGGACGACGATTACGAATGCGAGCGCCGCGAGCTTGAAGGAGTTGAGCAGTGCGTCGCCGATGAGCTCGCTGACCGGCACGCCGAGCGCGAGCGAATTCCCGAGGTCGCCGCTCAGCAAGCCGGTGATCCAGTCCCAGTACTGGGTCAGGAGCGGCTGGTCCGTGCCGAGCTGCTCGTTGAGGTTGTCGACGGCGGCCTGGTCCGCGAAGGGGCCGAGGATCCGGCGGGCGACGTTCCCGGGGAGGACCTGGGCGCCGAAGAAGACGAGGACGCTCAGGAGGAAGAGCGTGATCGCCGCGAGTCCGAGCCGCTTGAGCAGGAACCGTCCCATGCTGCCCCTCAACTCTAAGGCGGCCGGGACACGGAGGCCCCGGCCGCCTGTCGTTCATCGCGCGCTCAGGAAGTGAACCCCGCCTTCGACAGATCGAACTGGCCGGTGGCCGCCGAGACGGCTCCCTGCAAGTTCGGCTTCGCGGCGCTGAGGAAGTTGTAGAAGTACGGGAAGATGATCGGCGTCTCGTCGAGCAGCAGCTCCTGGATCTGCTTGGCGACCGTCTTCTGGGAGTCGACGTCGAGGGCGGCCACGTACTGCCGCACGAGCTCGTCGTACTCGTCGTTTGCGAAGTGGGCCGAGTTCCACACCCCGACCTTCGGGTTGCCCGAGAGCGCGGCCGTCAGGTAGACGTTCGGCACCGGCCGGTGGCCGTAGTCGGTGATGCCCATCACCGAATCGAGCCACGTCGACTTGCCGAACACTCCGTCGCCGTAGTACGTGGCGGCGTCGGTGATCTTGAGGGTTACCGTGACCCCGATCTCCTGCGCGTAGTTCTTCACGAGCTGGGCCAGATCCGGGATCTCGAAGCCGTCCCACGTGTCGAGCTGAACCTCGAAGCTCTCCATGCCCGCGTCCGCGAGCAGCTGCTTGGCTTGCTCGATGTCCTGCTCTCTCTGCGGGACCGAGGGATCGGTGGACGGATACAGCGGCGCAAACGGGCTGTCGTTTCCGATCTCGGCCCGTCCTTCCCAGAGCCCGTCGACGAGGGCGTTTCGGTCGATCGCGAGCGCGATTGCCTGACGCACCCGCTTGTCCGTGAACGGCTCCTTGTCGGTGCGCATGTGCAGCTGCCGGTGGGTGGCAGTGCTGATCGCGATCACCTGGGCATCCGGGTTGTCGAGGAGCGCCTGGCCTCCCGCCACCGAGAAGTGCTCGACGAAGTCGACCTCGTCGCCCTGGAAGGCGACGACCATCGGTCCTTCCTCGGCGTAGAACTTGACGTCGATCGTGTCCGGGTTCGCCTTCTCGCCCCAGTAGGCGTCGTTGCGAACGAAGGTGGCGCCGACCTGCGGCGTGAAGCTCTGGAGCTTGAAGGGCCCGGTGCCCTCGAAGGTCTGACCCCAGTCGGCAGGGTCGAGGTCGGCCGGGATGATGATGGCGTTGTAGTTCGCAGAGGAGACGAGAGTGGGGAAGTTCCCGTTGGGCGCGTCGAGGTTGAACACGACCGTTGCGTCGTCCGGCGCCTCGATTCCGCCCGGCGACAGCACGCCGCCGAGCGCGGACTGCGCGTTCGCCGAGCCGCCGTCGGGGTTGATGAGCTTGTCGAAGGTCGTGACGACGTCGTTCGCGGTCAGCGTCGCGCCGTTGTGGAACATGACTCCCTGTCGAATCGCGAAGGTCCAGACCGATCCGTCCTCGTTCGGCTCCCAGCTCTCCGCGATCCTGGGCTGGAGGGCGAGGTTCTCGTCCGAGAAGGAGAGGTACTCGCCGGTGGAGCCGAGCATGCCCGCGCCGCCTTCGTCCTGGACGAGGAGCGGGTTCGGCTCCGTCGTGGGCTGGATGAGCGCGACCCGGATCGTCCCGCCCGGCTGGACCGCTCCCGTGGCGGTCGTCTCGGTCGCGCCCGTGGGGGTGGCCCCGCCGCCGTCGTCGTCGCCTCCGCACGCCGCGGCGATGAACGAGAGGAGCGGGAGCGACATTCCGACCACCGTCCCCCGACGTATCAGCTCCCGTCGCGTGATCTTGCCGAGCACGTACTCGTCGATGAGGTGGTTCTCGAGCTCGCTGCTCTGCCGGCGAACGTCGTCGACCCGGCGCTGCGATTCATCCATCTCGCGTCTCCTTCCCGAGAATCCTCGGCTCAGCGCTCGCTTATAGCTCATTGCCCGGACACGGTCAATCGTGTCGGGCCTTGCTTCTCACCGGCTCAGACGGCCGGTCGGGAGGGAAGTTGGCCAGGCGCCCGAGCAGGAGCTCGACGAAGGCGGGCACGTCGATGTCGACCGCGACGTGGGCGTTCGGCTGCGGCGAGGCGACACGGCGTCTCGTGTCGACGACGGTTCGGCCGCGGCAGAGGCCCGTTCCCAGCTCCACCTCGACGCTGTGTCGGACCGTCGTCACGAGGCCCGGCCGAATCAAGTGGGCCACGGCCACGGCATCGTGGACCGGGCAGCCGCCGTGGTCGTACGTCTCGCGGTAGAAGGATCCGTAGAAGTCGAGCATCGCGCCGACCGCGGTCCCGACGGAGCCCCGCCCGCGCACCCTCTCGGCGTGCTCGGGAGTGAGCACCGCCCTGTTCGTGACGTCGAGGCCGACCATCGTCAGGTCGAGCCCAGCCGCAAAGACTCGTGCGGCAGCCTCGGGATCGACCCAGATGTTGAACTCGGCCGACGGCGTCATGTTTCCTTCCGCGATCGCGCCGCCCATGAGCACGATCCGCTCGAGCTTTGCCGCGGCGTCCGGCCGCTCCGCGACGAGGAGCGCGACGTTCGTGAGCGGGCCGGTCGGCACGAGCGTGACGGGGCGGTCCGAGCTCAGGATCTGCTCGGCCAGGAAATCGACGGCGTGCTGGGACACCGGTGCCGTACGGGGCGGTGGAAGGTCGGGCCCGTCGAGCCCCGTCTCGCCGTGGGCATCCGCTGCCACGACGAGCTCCCTGGCGAGCGGCTGCTCGGCGCCCGCGGCGACCGGCACGTCGTCGCGGCCGGCGAGCTCGAGCACCCGGAGCGCGTTCGCGGTCACCTTGTCGAGCGTCTGGTTTCCGGCGACCGTTGTCACGCCGAGCAGCTCGAGCTCCGGGCTCGCGAGCGCGAGCAGGAGCGCGATCGCGTCGTCGTGACCGGGGTCGCAGTCGACGAGCAGCGGGATCACGGCGCGCACCGCCTCGGGCACAGCCACATCGGCGGCCGCTCCATGAGCCGCGCTGTCGAGGAGGGCATCCAGCGTGAACGCGTTGACGACGGATTCCGCGAGCGTGGGAACCGGTGGCGCCTCGCTGCGGACCGCTGCCGCGAACGCCTCCAGCTGGAGGCGGAAGGCGTCGACGACGGGAACCGGGAACCGCGTGGTCTCGGAGAGGCCCCAGCCGACGCTCCTGGTCAGAGAGACCTCGGTGGGGTGGTCGATCCGCCACGCGACGGGAAGGAGGAGGCTTCCGCGGGCCCCGTTGACCGTGAGCGCGTGGTCGAAGTCGGCGCCCTTGGAGCTCTCCACGGCTCCGACGACGCCGTTCCCGTACTCGAGGAGCCCGAAGAGCCGCGAGACGGTGCCGTAGCGCTCGCTCGTGCCGGCAACCGCGAGCGCGCGGCGCGGAGGGGCGCCCGCGAGGCGGTTGCAGCGCGTCGACGCAGTAGCAGGCGAGGTCGTACGGGACGCCCCCGGCGCAGTCGGAACGCTGCCGCCAGTCCCGGCTCGGATCGTCCGGTGCGCTCTCCTCTCCGTCGAAGATGCTGAAGGCGGCCCTGACGCTGTCGACGTCGCCGATCTCGCCGGCCGCGAGCAGCTCGTCGATCCTCCGGACTGCCGGGTGGTGCCGGTACATGAGACCCTCGACGACGAGCGCGTCCGCCTCGTCCGCCGCCGTCCAGATCTCCAGCGCCTCGGCGCCCGTCACCGCCAGCGACTTCTCGCAGAGGACGGCGCGGGCTCCTTCCTCGAGGCACCCGAGCACCTGCTCGTGATGCAGGTTCGGCCAGGTGGCGAGGAGCACGCCGTCGAGCTCGTGCTCCCGGATCATCGCCCGGTAGTCGGCGTACGCGCGCTCGCATCCGTGCTGCACGGCCCAGTCCTCGGCTGCCCCGGCCCGGATGTCGCAGCAGGCCACGATCGCCGCCGCCGAAGTGCCTGCGGCTGCGCGGGCATGGCGCTCCGAGATGCCTCCGCAGCCGACGATCCCGATTCGAAGAGGCGGCGTCGTCACGAGCCGGTCAGCGCCCGCGCGCGCACCAGGTCGGCCACCGGCTCGAGGTCGGGGACGAGCGTGTCTCCCTCGGCGAGGAAGGGGACGATCGCGCGAACGCGCCCGTGGGCGAGATGCGTCCCGGCGCCGAGGCGGGCCGGGCTCCGCAGGTCGGCGGCCTGGCAGCCGATCACGAGCTCGACCGCGACGAGCGCCTCGCCGAGCCGGACCATCTCGGCCAGGCGGCGGGCCGCGAGGGGCGCCATCGTCATGCGATCCTCGATTCCCTCCGCGTGGGTCGTGCTGACGACCTCGAAGGAGACCGGCTGGGCGAGGAGCCGCGCCTCCGCCGTCAGCCCCTGAGCCGTGACGCCCAGCTCGCCGAGCGAGTTCTCGGCCAGCCCCTGGCGTGGCGCGAGAGAGTCGGGGAGACCCGTCAGCGGCCCCTGCAGGAGCTTCTCGGCGCGCTCGCACGCGGACGTGAGGGCGGGGGCGAGGGCGATGCGGAGAAAGTCGAGCGCGGCCGCCAGAGGCAGGATGTCGAAGTTGGCGACCGAGACGATGCGGTCCTCGGCGGCGACGACGAGCGGGTTCTCCTGGGAGGCGTTCAGCTCGATCTCGAGCTGCCCGCGCGCGAAGGCGAGAGCGTCGCGCAGAGCGCCGTGCACCTGCGGCAGACAGCGAAACGAGAGCGGGTCCTGGAGGTTCCGCGCCGCGCCGGGCTCCCAGAGCGAGCTTCCCTCGAGGAGCGCGCGCAGGCGCTCGAGCGTCTCGACGATCCCGGGGTACGGCCTGACGTCGCCGACGGCCGGGTGGAGCAGCGTCAGATTGGCCGCGAAGGCTTCGAGGTCGAGCGCCCCGGCGACGTCCAGCGCGTCCAGGAGGCGCTCGAGGTCGGCAACCGCCAGGGCCGCAAGCGCCGTCGAGAACGCATTGGAGTTCATGAGGGCCAGGCCCTCCTTGCCCTCGAGCCCCCCGTCGCCGAAGAGGCCGTGCGCCAGGTCGGCCATCGCGGGAAGGTCGGCCTGCCCGAGCGAGCCGAGCAGCCGCACGCGCGGGTGCTCCTGCGCGTTCAGGGCGGCGAGGACGCGGTCGGCGATCTGCGGCCGGGCGCCCGACGTGCCCTTGGCGAGCGAGTTCGCGAGGCGCAGCATCGTCGCCCGCACCACGTCCGCCGGCGCGTCGGGGCCGGCCCCCACGCGGTGGTTGGCGACGAGCGCCTGGTTGAACGCGGCGGTCTCCTCGGCGGCGACGCGAATCTTCTTCCGCGCGCCCACGCCTGTCGTCAGCCCGTAGACCTCGTCGCCCCGCTCGAGCGAGCGCTCCACGACGGCGTTTCCCTCGCGCATTCGCTCGACCGCGGCAGGCGCGAGCTCGACGGCCGTCCCGTCGCGCGCCACGCTGACGACGTCGCCGAGCGTGAGGCTCTGCCCGTCGAGGACGACGCTCGCCACGTCAGCCCCAGACCGCCGCGGCTGTCTCGGCGATGATGGCGAGCTTCGCCCGCTCGTCGTCGACCGAGAGCGCGTTGCCGAGGATCGAGGTGGCAAAGCCGCACTGGGGCGAGAGGGCGAGGCGCTCGAGCGGCACCACGCGGGCAGCCTCGCGGATCCGCGCCTCGAGCTCGGCGACGGTCTCGCGCCGAGGCGTCTTCGTGGTCACGAGACCGAGGACGCAGATCGTGTCGTCGGGAGCCTCGGCGAGCGGCCCGAAGCCGCCGGAACGGGCGTCGTCGTACTCGAGCAGCAGGCGCTGGGCCCGCACGCGTTTGAAGAGGCGGTCCGCGAGCCAGTCGTAGCCGCCCTCGACGAGCCAGCGGCCCGCCTGGTTCCCGCGGCAGAGATGGAGGCCGAACGTCACGCCCGGATGGTCGCCGATCACGACGTTGTCGAGCTCGAGGCCGAGCTCGAGCCAGCGCTCTGCCGGCCAGCCCCGGCTCTCGTAGAACTCGCGGTAGCCGGGGTCGAGGAGGAGCGGGTAGTGCGGCGCGTCGAGCTGGACATACTCGGCGCCTAGGCCGACGAGCTCCTCGACCTCCTCGCGCATGATCTCGGCGACGTGGCCGAGGAAGTCTTCGAGCGTCGGGTAGGCCTCGCGGGAGCGCTCCGGGTCGTAGAAGTTGGCGAAGAGGCTCGGGCTGGGGAGCGTCACCTTCAGGACCCGGTCGGTGCGGCCGCGCGCGTAGGCGAACTCCTCGACGGAGATCGAGCGGCGTCGCACGAGCCTGCCGACGACCGCGAGGGGCGGCCGCTCGACGCTCCAGTCGCCGAGCTCGTCGGAGCGCCAGTCACCCCAGAGAAACGCGTCGAGATCCCAGCTCCCGAAGCCGTCCAGCGCAGCCGGGAGCTGGCTCTGGAACGAGAGGCGGCGCATCTCCCCGTCGGTGACGACCTCCATCCCGGCCTCCTCCTGGAGCCTGAGCGCGTCGTCCACCGCCTCGTCCTCCACCCGCTTGAACTCGGCACGCGAGACCTCTCCGGCGTCGAGACGCTCCCGGGCGCGGAGGAGCTCGGGCGGCCGAAGGAGGCTCCCGACGACGTCCGTGCGGGCCATGATCACGCGGGTAGCGTACGCATAGGGGTAGCATTCCCGGGGCCGCGCGGGCGCGCAGGTTGCCGCTATGAGAGACATCCTCGTCCTCTGTCCGCAGGAGCGGGATCTGAACGCGATTCGCGCCGCCGGGCTCGAGGAGCGTTACCGCGTCCGCTTCGCGGGCTCCGACCTCGATCAGCTCGAGCGCTTCGACCCGAAGGCCTTCCTCGACGACTGCGAGGCGATCCCGGCCGAGGGAGTCGTGGGCACGAAAGACCAGTCGGCCCTGCTCGCCGCGCTCCTGGCCGAGCGCCGTGATCTTCCCGGCCCGCGGCCGCAGGCGCTCGTCGCGTGCCAGCACAAGCCGACCTCGCGCGCCGTCCAGGAGCGGGTCGCGCCGGAGGCGACCCCGAGCTTCGCGCTGCTCGACGGCCGAGTTCCCTTCGACGTCCCGTTCTTCGTCAAGCCGGTCGTCGGCCGCCTCTCGCAGAACGCCTTCCAGATCGACGACCCGGACGACGTCGCCGATCTGCGGGAGATCGACCGCTACACGACGCGCTACGCGGAGATCGCCGAGCTCGCCGGCGTCGACCCGGCCCTGACGCACGGCTTCCTGGTCGAGGAGCTCCTCTCCGGCGCCGAGGTGACGCTGGAGGGCTACGTGCACGGAGGACGCGTGATCACGATCGGAGTCACCGACTCCGTCAACTATCCGGACACGCTCAGCTTCGAGCGCTTCGAGTACCCGAGCGCTCTCTCGGCGGAGCGGCTCGCGGAGCTGTCCGACGTCTCCGAGCGCGTGCTGCCGGCGCTCGGCTTCGAGGGCGGCTTCTTCAACGTCGAGTTCTTCGTCCCCGAGGAGGGGCCCGCCCAGATCATCGAGGTGAACGGGCGCATCGCCTCGCAGTTCGCGCCCCTCGTCCAGGCCTTGCACGGCCGCTCGACCTACGACGTTCTGTTCCAGCTCGCGCTCGGCGACGATCCGCGCTGGGAGACGAGCGTCCCGGACGGCGTCGCGGTCAGCTACGTCCTGCGTGTCTTCGAGGACGCCCTCGTGGAGGAGGTCCCCGATCCGGACCCGGACGTGGAGCTGCTCGTCCGTCCGGGCCTCTACCTCTCCGACCAGGGCATGAACGACGCACAGAGCTACCGCCTGGCGATCCTCTACGGCTCCGGCGAGACGCGTGAAGAAGCGGTCGCCCGCTGCCGCGAGCGTGCCCGCGCGCTCAGGTTTCGACTGGCGCCGGCGCCTGTTCGGTAAGCGGCGGCGGCTCCTCGCCCCGCGCCTCTCGATTCGATATCCCTGCGGCGCCGACGGCGGCTCCCGCGAAGGCGAGCGCGGCGGCGAGGATCATGCCGGCCCGAAAGCCGTCGATCGAAGCCTCCCGGAGCTCGGGCTCGGTCTGGTCCACGGCGAGCGGGACGGCACCTTCTGCGTCGGTATTAGCGTCGAAGACGAGCCCGATCACGAGGCCGATCACCGCGATGGCGATGAGGCTGCCGAGGCGGGAGACGGTCGAGTTGACCCCGGACGCGATCCCCGCGTAGCGCTCGGGGGCCGACTTGAGCGCCGTCGAGGTGATCGGCGCGACCATCATCGCCAGCCCGAAGGAGAAGATGAGAAGCCCGGCGATCCCGAACGTCCAGAAGTCGGAGCGCGTCTCGACGGGGAGAAAGACGAGCGTCCCCAGGCCGATGAGCGCGGGACCGACGGTCAGGTAGAGCCGGGGCCCGTGACGGTCGGCGAGCCCGCCGAACCGCGCCGCGAGCAGGATCATCGATCAGGCTCGAGGGAATGTTGAGGAGCCCTGCCTCGAAGGGCGTGAAGCCGATGAACTGGAGGTAGAGCGTGGAGAAGACGAAGAACCCGTAGAGCGCGGCGTAGACGAGGAACGTCTCCGCGTTCGCAACCGCGAAGTTGCGTCGCTGGAAAAGCGCGAAGGGGAGCATCGGCTCTGCCACCCGCCGTTCGACGACCGCGAACGCGGCGAGCGCCGCGACGGCCACGACGAACGACCACCAGAGCTCGCCGAACCCTCGGTCGGCGCCCTCGACGAGGCCGTAGGTCAGGAAGCCGAAGCCGACCGCCGCGAGCACCGCGCCGGGAAGGTCGAGGCGCCCCACGCGGGCCGTCGGGCGCTCGTCGCAGCGCCCGAGCAGCGCGAGGGCGACCGTCGCCGCCGCGAGCGGCAGGTTGATGAAGAAGATCCAGCGCCACGAGGCCCACTCGACGAGCGCGCCCCCGGCAGGAGGGCCGGCGATCGTCGCCACGCTCGTGAAGGAGGTCCAGAGCCCGATCGCCCGTCCCGACTCCGCTCCGTAGACGCCGCGCAGGAGAGCGAGGGAGTTCGTGGTCAGGAACGCGCCGGCCACGCCCTGAAGGGCGCGCGCGACGATCAGGACCGCCGCGCTCGTGGCGGCGCCGGCGAGCACCGACGCGAGCGCGAACCCGGCGACGCCGGCGATGAAGACGGGCCGGCGCCCGTAGCGGTCTCCTACCGCGCCGCCGACGAGATAGAGAGCCGCGAGCGACAGCGAGTAGGAGAGGAAGACCCACTGCTGCCCGGTGAGGCCGAGGTCGAGGTCCTCCTCGATCGTCGGCAGGGCGACGATGACGACCGTGGCGTCGATGAACGCGAGCGACGAGCCCAGGATCGTCGCCGCGAGGGTGAGCCGGCGGCGTTCCTCGAGGCCGAGCTTCTCCACGCGCTGAGGATAGAGAACTCGGTTCAGAAAGTCGCTCGCGCCGTCCAGAGCGGCCCGGCGACCGAGCCGTCATCTTGAACGAGCTCTTCTAGAGCTCGGCGTCGAGGTCGTTGTCCTGGACGGCTGCGTTGATCGAGCGCCGCAGCTCGGCGTCGCGGGACCAGCCGCCCGGCCGCTTCCCTGCCTTCGGACGCTTCCGCCGGTCGGGCTCGGGACGCTTCTCGTCCCGATCTCGATCCTCGCCCTCTCGCATCGGTTCGCCGGTCTCCATGTCTCTCTGCTTCCCTGGTTCGACGGACCGAAACCCGGATATTCCTGGAAACCCGATATTAATGGGCCCCGTGGAGACGTGGCTCGCGATCGCCTCGCGGCGGGAGACCCGTGACTACGACGAGCGGCCGGTCCCGGCGGACGTGGAGCGGCGCATCCTCGACGCGGGCCGGCTGGCCGGCAGCGCCAACAACCGGCAGCCGTGGCGCTTTCTTATCGTCGAGGACCAGGAGCGGCGCCGTCGGCTCGCGGAAACCGTCTACGCGCCCGGGAACGTGCTCGGCGCGCAGCTCGTGGTGGCGCTCGTCGTCTCGGGCAAGGGCCCCGTCGACTTCGACTCGGGGCGCGCCGCCCAGAACATGCTCCTCGCCGCCTGGGACGCGGGCGTCGGCGGCTGTCCCAACGGGATGCCCGACGCCGACCGCACCGCGGAGGTGCTCGAGCTTCCGGAAGGCGAGCGGCCGGTGATGGTCCTCAGCTTCGGCTACCCCGCGCGCCCGCGCCATCCCGAGGCGCGAACCGCCGACGCGTGGAGCGCGCGGGTGAAGCGCCTCCTGCTCGACGATCTCGTCCGGCGGCTCTGACGAGCGTATGAGCGCTTCCGACGAGGCTCTCGCGGCCGAGGTCGCCGCCGCGATGTGGGCCCGCGACCGCGCGTCGCAAACGCTCGGGATGGAGCTCGAGGACGTCCGCCCGGGCTACGCGCGCCTGCGGATGACCGTGCGCGCGGACATGCTGAACGGCCACGGGACGTGCCACGGCGGCATCGTCTTCGCGCTCGCCGACTCGGCCTTCGCGTTCGCCTGCAACTCTCGCGGGGTCGTGACAGTGGCCTCGGGCTGCAGCGTTGAGTTCCTCTCGCCGGCCCGCGAGGGTGACGAGCTCGTCGCGGTGGCGACGGAGCGCTCGCTCGAGGGGCGAAACGGGGTCTACGACGTGGACGTGCGCACCGCGGACGAGCGTCTCGTGGCGACGTTCCGAGGCCGGTCGGCGGCGACGCGCGGACGCGTTCTCGACGAGCGCTCCTGATCGGCACCGTCCGACGCCGTCTTCACGATCCAGGCCGTCCCCCGTCTCCGGAGGTAGGCATGGACAGCACGCAGAAATACGCGGCGGAGCTCCTGGGCACGTTCGTCCTCGTCTTCGGCGGCACGACTGCCATTGTCGCGTCCGGCCTGGAGCAGTTGCCTGTGCTGCTCATCGCGCCTTTCGCGTTCGGCCTCGCCCTGCTCGCGGGGCTCTATGCGTTTGCCGACGTGTCCGGCGGCCACTACAACCCGGCCGTCTCGCTGGCGATGTTCCTCGACAGGCGCCTCCCGAGCAGCGACCTGATTGGCTACTGGGTCTCGCAGTTCGCGGGCGGGATCCTGGCGGCGGTCGTGCTCTGGATCATCTCCAGCCGGGACGACGTCGCCACGACGGCGACGGTGCCGGGCCCGCTGGGAGACGGCAGCGCCTTCCTCGTCGAGCTCGTCTTCACGGCGATCTTCGTCGCCGTCATCCTCGAGTCGAGCGCCAGCGAGCGCTGGGGGGGCAGCGCGCTCGTGGCCATCCCCCTCACGCTGGTCGCCGTCCACCTGGCCGCGATCCCGTTCAGCGGCTCGTCGGTGAACCCGGCGCGGACGTTCGGCCCCGATCTGATCGGCGGCGAGTGGGACGGCATCTGGATCTACTTCATCGCCCCGCCGCTCGGAGCGGTGATCGCCGTCGCGGTCTACCGGTACCTCCGCGGGGGCGCGAGGCGCGAGGCGCCGGCGCGGGCCTAAGCCTTCGGGGGAGACAGGCCCCCGTCGCCCGACGGGGGCCTGTCGCGAGTCCGCCTAGCGCTCGACGCGCACGACGCTGTACGCGGCCGTAGCCGGGCTCGGCGTGCCGAAGCGCGCGTTGACGGCGTAGAGCGCCTTGCCGAACTCCGCGATCGTCGTCGGGACGTCGAAGTCGGAGTCCGTCAGAAGGCCGGTGATCGTGCCGGAGCCGAGGTCGGGCCGGAGGGCGACGACGGCGATCCGGTTGAGCCGGTTCTGGACGACGTAGAGCGTCTTCCCGTCGAGCAGGACCCCGTCGCCCATGCTGACGTCCCCACCCGAGAGCTCGACGAGATCTGCCTCGCCCGTCGCCGTGTCGACGGTGTAGAGGCGGCCGAGATTGGACTGGACGATGACGAGCGTCTGCCCGTCCGGGGTTGCGTCGATCCCGTTCACGTTGAAGCCCGGAGCGAGCTCGAAGTCGCCCGTCAGCGGCACGGTCTCGACGTCAGCCTGCGAGCCGAGCGCGCCGCCGGGTCCGATGGGCACTCGGTAGAGGACGGCGCCCTGGGACTCCGTGAACCACGCCGCGTCATTCGTCACGACCACGTCGTTCACGAACGTCGGGGAGCCCGCTGCGAGCTGGTAGGAGGCGAGGGTTGCGCCGCTGCGGGCGTCGTAGACCCACGCCCGGCCGGTGTTACCTCCGGCGACGAAGATCCGCTTGCGGTCGTCGACGTCGAGGCCGATCGCGGCCCGGCCCGTCTGGGCCGGTACGAGCACGGAGCCCTCACCCGTCCGGAGATCGCCGCGGTAGACGGCGCCGGTCGGGATCGAGCCGACGAAGAAGGTGTTGCCGTTCCCGATGTCGATGCCCTCGGGCTGGAACCCCGTCGGAAGCGGGATCACGTCCGGAAACGGGTCGCTCCCCGACGCCGGTGTCACGGCGAGGAGCGAGAGCGCGGCGAGCACGCCGGCGATGCGAATGGCAGTCATGGAACCTCCCTGGTCTGACAGCCTCGTTCCCGAGTTCCCGCGGGAACGAACTTCACACCGGTGCATACGGGCGTGCCCGCCGACCAGATCGTGCTACGAGGGCTCCGGGACGACCGAGGCTTGCGCCGGCGCGGCCGCGCGTGCGTGCGCGGGCGCGGGGTGGCCGAGGTGCCCGTGGGCTTCCGTTCCGTAGCCGCCCGGGACCGGGATGTAGAACTCGGGGTAGCCCCACATGCCGTGCTCGGAGACGTCGAGCCCCGCGGTCTCCACCTCGGGCTCGGCCCGGATCCCCACGGTCGCCTTCATCGTCCAGAGGATGAGGAACGAGGCGCCGAAGGTGAACGCGCCGACCGCGACGAGGCCGAGCGCCTGGACGCCGAGCTGGTGGAGCCCGCCGCCGTAGAGGAGGCCCGGGGAGCCGGTCGCGAGGCGCTCGGCGAGCTCTGGCACCGTGAGGAACCCCAGCGCGAGCGTGCCCCAGACGCCGGCCATGCCGTGCGCGGCGATGGCGCCGATCGGGTCGTCGATCCCGAGGCGCTCGATCAGGAGCGAGCCGAGCACGACGATCGCGCCGGCGACGCCGCCGATCGCGAGCGCGGCCCAGGGGGCGACGAAGGCACACGCGGCGGTGATGGCCACGAGCGCGGCGATCGCGCCGTTCAGCATCATCGAGAGGTCGGGCTTTCCGACGACGAGCCACGACGTGACGACCGCTCCGAGCACGCCCGCCGCCGCCGCGAGGTTCGTGTTCAGCGCGACGTAGGCGAAGAACCCGATCCCGCCGAAGTCGACGCTCAGGGTCGAGCCGGGGTTGAAGCCGAACCACCCGAACCAGAGGATGAGGACGCCGAGCGTCGTGAAGGCCATGTTGTGGCCGGGAATCGCGTTCGGCTTCCCGTCCGCGCGCGAACTTGCCGATGCGCGGCCCGAGGAGCAGCGCGCCGGCGAGCCCGGCCAGCGCGCCCTGGTAGTGCACGACCGTCGAGCCTGCGAAGTCCTGCATCCCCCTGGCGAAGAGCCAGCCGTCCGGGCTCCAGATCCAGTGCGAGACGACGGAGTAGACGAGCGTGAAGACGATTCCGAACGCGAAGTAGACCCACAGGCGCGTCCGCTCGGCCATCGCGCCCCAGACGATCGCCAGCGAGACCGCGCAGAAGACGACCTCGAAGAGGTACCCGGCGGCTCCCGGAATCGCCGAGAACCAGGAGAACGGCGCCGTGCCGACGGCGAGGAGCTCGTCGACCGAGGGCGCGAACCCGGAGCCCCCGACGAGCCCGTTGCCCCCGTCTCCGAAGGCGATGCCGAAGCCGACGAGGTAGTAGACCACCGAGGCGAGTGCGAGGACGAGCACGTTCTTGGCCGCGATGTGGCCGACGTTCTTCATCCGGGTCAGGCCCGCCTCGAGGAAGGCGAACCCGGCCTGCATGAACATGACCAGGACGGCCGCGAGGACGACCCAGGTCGTGCTTGCCGCGATTGCCAGCTCGTCGGGGCTCATCCGACTTCCACCTCCTCCAGGCTCCTGCCGGTTCGGTTGTGGGTGACGTTGGCGACGGGCGTCGTCCAGACGATCCCGTCACCCGACTCGTTGCCGCTCCTCGCCGCGTCGACGACCGCCTCCGCGACTGCCTCCGCGAGCTCGTCGGGGACGACGAACGCGAGCAGCGCCTTCGGGAGGAACCGCGACTCGAAGACCCGCCCGCGATACTCGTGCGTGATGCCCCGCTGGCGGCCGTGGCCGATCGCCTCGACCACCGTCACGCCGACGTGACCCGTCTCCTCCTCGACCGCGTCGATGACCGTCTCGACACGCTCCCTGATCACCACTGCCTCGACCTTGACCATCACGACTCCAGTCCTCGGACCACGAAAAAAGCCCCAGGACTTCCAGAGTCCTGAGGCCTCTCTGCCTCTTCACGGCCCCGGCGCGGGGGTCATGAAGCGCGGAACCATACAGGAGCCGTCGGCCGGAGACGAGAGAACCCTTGACGCCGTCCGACGCGGTGCCTAATCTCGATGGCTCGATGGCACGCGCGCAGACGACCGCTTTCGCCCCGACGCCCGTCGTCCTCCTTCGCGCGCTCATCGGTACGCGCTAGCCGGCGACCACAGTCCCCCGCCTCCGCCGGCTAGCTGACACGAAGAGGCGGAACCCTCGAAGCAGAACCACGATCCCTGACGGGAGGCAGCCGGCTCCGTGTCGACTCCGCGAACGCTCTACGACCCTGCCGCCGAGCGCGGCGCGTGCGGCATCGGGTTCGTCGCCGACCTCGCGGGGGAGAGCTCGCGGGGGATCGTGGACGCGCTCCTCGAAGGCCTGGCCGGGGTCGGCCACCGGGGCGCGACGGCATCGGACGGCCGGACCGGGGACGGCGCGGGCCTCTTGCTCCCGCTTCCCGACGCGATCCTGCCTGCTCCCGGGTGCGGGCTTGCCATGGTCTTCCTCCGAGACGAGGGAGGGCGCGACGCCGTCGAGGAGGCCTGCCGCGGCGAAGGGCTGGAGCCCGCCGGTTGGCGGGTCGTCCCCGTCGACCCGACCGTGCTCGGCGGCCTTGCCGCGGCGGGCGCGCCGAGGATCGAGCAGCTCGCGCTCGCGCCCACCCCGTCGTTCGCCGACGACGAGCGCGAGCGGAGGGCCTACCGCGCGCGCCGTCGGGCCGAGCACGCCGGCGCCGGGTACGTCGCGTCGCTCTCCTTCCGCACGGTCACCTACAAGGCGCTGTGCGCGGCGGATCAGCTGGCCGCGTTCTACGCGGACCTCCGCGACCCGGCGCTCGCCGTTCCGTTCGGGGTCTTCCACCAGCGCTTCTCCACGAATACGGCGCCGTCGTGGGAGCGTGCGCAGCCGTTCCGCCTGCTCTGCCACAACGGCGAGATCAACGCGATCCAGGGAAACGTCAACTGGATGCGCGCGCGGGCCGGCCGGCTCGGCCCGCTCGGGGATCCGGAGCTGGGGCCGGCCGTCGACGAGGCGGGCTCGGACTCGGCCATGCTCGACAACGCGCTCGAGCTCCTGGTGCGCGGCGGCCGCGACATCAGGCACGCGGTGGCGATGCTCGTGCCGGAGGCCTGGGACGGCAACGACGAGCTCGACCCCGAGGTGCGCGACTTCTACCGCTACCACGCGGGCCTCCTCGAGCCGTGGGACGGGCCTGCTGCGCTCGTCTTCACCGACGGCCGCGTGGTCGGCGCGGCGCTCGACCGGAACGGCCTGCGACCGCTGCGCTACGCGGTCGGGAAGCGCATCGTGTCGTGCGCGTCGGAAGCAGGCGCTGTCGACGTCGCCGAGGGCCCCGTGCGCCGCGGCCGGCTCGGGCCCGGCCAGGTGATCGCGGTCGACCCCGAGCGGGGCCTGGAGGAGAACGGCGCCGTCAAGCGGCGGCTCGGCCGGCTACGTCCCTACGGGGCGTGGCTCGGGGCCGGCCTCGAGCGGCGCTCGTGCGGCGGGCCACTGCCGCCTCCGGAGGAGAGCCTCACCGCGCGCCAGGCCGCCTTCGGCTACACGCAGGAGGACCTCCGCGTCGTCCTCCGGCCGATCGGCGCCCATGCGCACGAGCCGACCTCGTCGATGGGAGACGACACCGCGGTCCCGCCGCTCTCGCCCCGCGCGCGCCTCGTGTACTCATTCTTCCGCCAGCGCTTCGCGCAGGTGACGAACCCGCCGATCGACCACCTGCGCGAGCGGTTCGTCTTCTCGCTCCGCACGTTGCTCGGCGAGCGCTCGCCGCTCCTCTCCGACGGCCCCGAGGTCGCGCGGGCGATCGAGCTCCCGAGCTTCTTCCTCTACCCGGACGCCGTCGCGAAGCTCGCCGGGGCGCGGCTCGACATGACCTTCACGGCGGAGGAAGGGCTGGAGCCCGCCTGCGCGCGGATCGCGGCGGAAGCCGAGGCCGCGGTGCGAGCGGGCCGCGGGATGCTGGTCCTGACCGACGGCGGCGCCGGGGCGGATCGCGCGCCGGTGCCGGCCCTCCTCGCCACGGGTGCCGTCCACCACCACCTCGTCGCAGTGGAGCTGCGCTCGCTGGCCACGATCGTCGTCGAGAGCGACGAGCCCCGCGAGGTGCACCACTTCGCCTGCCTGCTCGGCTACGGCGCCGAGGCGATCTGCCCGCGGCTCGCCCTCGAGACGATCGCCGCGCTGGCCGCCGCGGACAAGGTCGGCGGCGACCGGCCGAGCCCCGGCGACGCGCAGGAACGCTTCAGGAGCACGATCGAGGACGGCGTCCTCAAGGTCATGTCGAAGATGGGCATCTCAGATGTCGCCGGCTACTGCGGCGCGCAGGTCTTCGAGGCGATCGGGCTCGCGGAGGAGGTCGTCGGGCGGTGCTTCAGGGGGACGCCGTCGCCCGTGGCGGGCGTCGGCTTCCACGAGCTCGAGCAGGCCGCCCTCGCGAACGTGGAGCGCGCCTGGGCTGCGAAGCCCGTTCTCGAGAACCCCGGCTTCGTCAAGTTCCGCAAGGGCGGCGAGCCGCATGCGACGAATCCCGACGTCGTCGACGCGGCGCACGACATGGCCGCGGCGCACGCGCTTCGCACCGCCGTCACGCGGAAGACGTGGGAGCGGTACGAGCGCTTCGCCGAGCTCGTCAACGGCCGCGAGCCGCTCGAGCTCCGCGACCTGATCGAGCTCGTGCCGGAAGGGCCTCCGGCTCCGCTGGAGGAGGTCGAGCCGGCGACCGCGATCGCGCGGCGCTTCTCCAGCGGGGGGATGTCGCACGGGGCGCTCTCGGCCGAGGCCCATCGAACCGTCGCCGAGGCGTTCAACCGTCTCGGCGCGCGCTCCAACTGCGGCGAGGGCGGAGAGGACCCCGACCGCTATCCGACCGACCAGAACTCGAGGATCAAGCAGGTCGCATCGGGTCGCTTCGGCGTCACGCCGGAGTACGCGGCCTGGGCCGAGGAGCTCCAGATCAAGATCGCGCAAGGGTCGAAGCCCGGCGAGGGTGGCCAGCTCCCCGGCCACAAGGTGACCGCCGAGATCGCGCGCCTCCGACACACGCAGCCGGGCGTCGCGCTGATCTCCCCGCCGCCGCACCACGACATCTACTCGATCGAGGACCTCGCCCAGCTCATCTTCGACCTGCGCCAGGTGAGCCCCAACGCGGCCGTCTCGGTGAAGCTCGTCGCCGAGGCCGGAGTCGGGATGGTCGCCGCCGGGGTGGCCAAGGCGCTCGCCGACGTCGTCCACGTCGCCGGCGCCGACGGAGGCACGGGCGCGAGCCCGCTCTCCTCGATCAAGAACGCGGGCGCCCCCTGGGAGCTCGGGCTGGCCGAGACGCAGCAGGCGCTCGTCGCGAACGGCCTCCGCGGGCGCGTCCGGCTGCGCGTCGACGGCGGGCTGAAGACGGGCCGCGACGTCCTGGTCGCCGGGCTCCTCGGCGCCGACGAGGTGAGCTTCGGAACGGCGCTCCTCCTCGCGGAGGGATGCATGATGGTGCGCTCCTGCCACCTGGACACGTGCCCGGTCGGGATCGCGACGCAGCGACCGGAGCTGCGCTCGAAGTTCGCCGCCACGCCGGAGCAGGTCGAGGCCTATCTCCTCTACGTCGGCGAGGAGGTCCGGCGCCTCCTCGCCTCCCTTGGCTTCCGGACGTTCGACGAGGCCGTGGGCCGGGTCGACCGCCTGCGGCGGGTCGACCGCGACGGTGCCCACGCGGCGCTCCTCGACCTGGCGGCGCTGCTCGCCTCGCCCGGCAAGGGCCCGACGCGGTTCACGCGCGAGCCCGTTCCCGTTGCCGGCGGCTGGGAGCTCGGCGCGCGGCTCGCCGAGGACGCTGCAGCGGCGCTCGAGGGCCCGAACCTCGTCGAGCACGGCTACGAGATCTCCACCTCCGACCGCGCCGTCGGCGCGAGGCTCGGCGGGGCGATCGGGAGGCGCTTCGGCTCGCACGCGCCTCCAGGCCGCGCGCGGGCGCGGTTCGAGGGCTCGGCCGGCCAGAGCTTCGGCGCGTTCCTGGCAGATGGCGTCTCGCTCGAGCTCGTGGGGGAGGCCAACGACTACGTGGGCAAGAGCATGGGCGGCGGCCGCATCGTCATCCGCCCGCCCGCGGACGACGCGGGCGACCCGGTCCTGATCGGCAACACCGCCCTCTACGGCGCCACGGGAGGCAGGCTCTACTGCGCGGGCCGGGCAGGGGAGCGTTTCGCCGTGCGGAACTCCGGCGCCGTCGCCGTCGTCGAAGGCGTCGGGGATCACGCCTGCGAGTACATGACGAACGGGGTCGTCGTCGTCCTCGGCGAGTTCGGCCGCAACCTGGGCGCCGCGATGAGCGGAGGAGAGGCGTACGTCTACGACCCCGGAGGGCTGCTTTCCTCGCGGCTGAACGGCGAGCTCGTCGAGGCGCGCCCGCTCGCCGGCGGCGGTGGGGAGCTCAGAGCCCTGCTCGAGCGCCATTTGCGCCATACCGGGTCCCGGCGTGCCGAGCGGCTGCTCGAGAGCTGGGCGGAGGCAGTGCGCTCGTTCCGGCACGTCGTCCCGAAGGCGGAGGCTGCCCGGCTCGAGGAAGAGCACGAGGGGACGATCGCCGGAGGCCCGGCGGGCCAGCTCTCGGAGGCCGCCGGCGCCTGAGCGCGGAGCCGTCGAGTCGGGGGAAGCTCGGACGCGCCGGCGGCGTCCTGTGCGCAGGAACCGACTCGAAGGAGCAGTCATGTTCGTATCCGCGAGAGCCACAGCCGCCGTACCTCGACACCTGCTCGAACGGAGCCGTCAGCAGGGGCCCGCAACCTCGACCGACCTCGTCTCCGAGCTTCGGGCGCTCGTCGCCCTGGAAGAGCTGGAGCTGACCCTCCAGCTGGCGCGCGCCCGCGCGAACCAGCTGCGCGAGCAGGAGAGTCTCGGGAACGCCGAGGACGCGGCCGCCGCCTGACGACCACTGCACTTGTCTACTCCATGACCGGCCGGATCTCCACCGACCCGTAGCCGAGGTGGGGGAGCCTCGCGGCCCAGTCGGAGGCCGTGGCGAAGTCGGGCACCTCGAGCACGTAGGAGGCGAACAGCACTTCCTTCGTCTCCGCGAAGGGGCCTGCGGTGAGGACGGGCGAGCCGTTCGGAGACCGCAGCGTCGCCGCCGCTTCGACCGGCTGGAGGGCGTGGTTGGCGACCAGCACGCCGGCCTCGGCCATCTCGTCGGTCACGGCCGACCACCGGCTCATCTCCGCGTCGTACGCAGCCGAGTCGGGCGGCGGGTCGGTTCCGGGCTCGTAGTAGAGGAGCAGCATGTACTTCATCGTGGATCTCCTTGTCGCGTGGGTCTCGTCTGCCGGTTCGGAGCCGACCCGAACGTTTCGCAGCAGCACTGCGGCGAGGACGGCCGTGCCCGCCGCGACGGCCGCGCTCGTGATCCCGGCGACGTGCATCGCCTGGGTAAACGCCTCGCGGGCCGTGTCGAGCAAGCCGGCGGCGAGCGGGCCGGGGAGATCCTCGGCCGCGGCAGCGGCGCCGCCGAGCGTGTCACGTGCGGCGCCGGCCGCCTCCGGGGGAACTCCGGCGGGGAACTCGTCGTCGACCTGGGCGCGGTAGACGGCCGTCCCGATGCTCCCGAGAATGGCGATTCCCAGCGCGCCGCCGAGCTCGGAGCTCGTCTCCGAGACCGCCGAAGCGGATCCCGCGCGCTCGGCCGGCGCCGTCCCGACGATCAGGTCGGTGGCCAGGGTGAACACCGGAGCGAGGCCGAGGGAGAAGGTCACGGACGCCGCCAGGAGGACGGCGAGCCCCGAGCCCACCTCGACCTGGGTGAGCAGGGCGAAACCGACGGCCGCGAGGGTCAGGCCGCCCGCCATCGCGAACGCGGGCCGGATCCGTCGCGCGATCACGGCCGTCAGGAGGGAGCCGACGATGAACGCCGCGAAGTAGGGCATCGTCCACAGGCCGGCCTCGAGCGGGGAGAGCCCGAGCACGACCTGCAGGTACTGGAAGATGAAGAGGAACGCCCCGAAGCCGACGAAGGTGCCGAGCAGATACGTGGCCAGCGAGGCGCTGAACGCCGGCTCCCGGAAGAGTCGCAGGTCGATCAGCGGGTCGGCCGCCCGTCGCTGCCGGTGCACGAAGAGGGCGGCGAGAGCCAGACCCGCAGCGATCGAGACGGCCGGCGGCCACGCAGGCCCGTCCTGCGCGGTCTGCTTGAGCCCGTAGATCACCGCCAGGACGGCCGCCAGTGAGAGCGCCGCGCTGACGAGGTCGAGCCGCCCTGCGTCGGGGTCGCGGAACTCCGGCAGGAGCACCGGCCCCAGCGCGAGAATCAGCGCCATCACGGGCAGGGCCATCAGGAACACCGATCCCCACCAGAAGAACTCGAGCAGCAGCCCGCCCAGCGGCGGGCCGATCACGGCGCCCACAGAGAAGCTGGTGATCCAGATCCCGATCGCGAACGTGCGCTGGCCCGGATCGAGGAACATGCTGCGGATCAGCGAGAGCGTCGCCGGCGCCAGCGTCGCGCCGGCGAGCCCGAGCAGGGCGCGCGAGACGATCAGCATCTCGGCAGTGGTGGAGAACGCGGCCAGCACCGAGGCGACGGCGAAGGCAGCGGCGCCGATCAGGAGCAGCCGACGCCGGCCGATCCGGTCGCCGAGCGTGCCCATCGTGATCAGCGCGCCGGCGAGCACGAACCCGTAGATGTCCACGATCCAGAGGAGCTGTGCGCTCGTAGGCTCGAGGTCCGCGCTGATGGCCGGCAGCGCCAAATTCAGCACGGTGAGATCCATCGAGTAGAGCAGGCACGCGAGGGCGAGCACGCCGAGCCCCATCCACTCGCGCCGGCCGGCCCTGGGTGTGTGTTGGTCGGTCACGTCGCCGTTGAGACGACGGGCCGCCCGATCACTCATCGGTCAGAGTGTCGGAGCGAGCCCGAAGGCCGGGAACAGCTCGGAGCCGAACGTGACGATCTCGACGATCGCGCCTTCCTCGACGCGCAGGACGTCGAGCGCCATCGCCCTGTACTCGGTCTCGCCGGGCCGCCGGAGGTAGTTGGCCACCGCGGGCTGCGTGTTGGCCCGCGTGGCGACGCAGCGGATGTGCCCGAACCAGCTCTGGGCGAAGCCGCCCTCCACCCAGTAGGCGACGATCCGGTCGCGGCCCACGTACAGCTCCGGCTCCGGCGGCATCGAGAAGCGCGCGTCCTCGCGCATCAACTCGCCCACGGCGGCCGCGTCGTTCCGGTCGTGCGCGTCCATGTATCGCTCCAGGAGGGCCTGCTCCGCCTCGGTCGGATCCTGGCCCGGAGCCCACTCGAGCCGCCGCTCGGGGAGTCGCCGGCGGAGCGTCGCGCGGGCCCGCTGGAGGGCGCTGTTGACGGAGGCGACCGTCGTCTCGAGCAGTGCGGCGGTCTCTGCCGCGGACCAGCCGAGCACGTCGCGCGCGATCAGCACGGCCCGCTGCGTCCCGGGCAGGTGCTGGATGGCCGCGATGAACGCCAGCTCGATCGTCTCCTTGTCGACGACGAGAGCGTCGGGCTGTTCGTCGCTCGGCGCGACCCCTTCGAGGAGTCGATCGGGGTACGGCTGCAACCACGGAATCTCCCCGTCGAGCGGCGTAATCCGCCGGCGACGGTCGATCGCGTCGAGGCACGCGTTGGTGGCGATCTTGTAGAGCCACGCACGGAACGACGAGCGGCCTTCGAAGCTCGAGCGCTTCTGCCACGCGCGCAGGAACGTCTCCTGGACGAGGTCCTCCGAGTCCTCGAAGGAGCCGAGCATCCGGTAGCAGTGGACCTGGAGCTCCCGGCGGTGCGGCTCCACCAGCGCGGCGAAGGCGGACTCGTCGTCGCGGTTCATCTCCTCTTGAGACTGCCGGCGGCCGGCGGACTCATCGGCGGACGTCGGAGCCGTCACGTCGTCGGCCGGGGAGAGCCGTCGGCGAGCCAGAGGTGCGTCGCGGCGAGCGCCCGCCACGGCCGCCAGCGCTCGGCGAGCTCACCGAGCGAAGCGGCCGACTGGCGAACGCCTCGGGCGAAGGCGCGCTGAAGGCCGAGATCGGTGGACGGGCAGGCGTCCCGTTCGCCGAGCCGGAGCGCGACGTAGTGCGCCGTCCAGGGCCCGAGGCCGTCGATCGCCGTGATCGAGTCGACGAGCTGGTCGAGGCCGACGCTGCGGTCGAGGCGCACGGCGTCCTCGGCAACCGCGCGCGCGAACGAACGGATCGCGTCTGCGCGGGCCTGTGGCAGCCCCAGGTCTGCGAGGTCGGCGCCGGCGACCGTCTTGGGCGAGGGGAACGTGCGCGTGAGCCCGAGTTGCTCGAGGCCTGGCACGTGGTCGCCGAGCCTCTCGGCCAGACGCCCGGCGATCGTGTTGGCCGCGGCCACCGACACCTGCTGGCCGACGATCGCGCGCACGCCGGTCTCGAACGGGTCCCAGGTCCCGGGCACCCGCAGGCCGGGGCGGGCTTTCAGCAACGGGCCGATCGTCGGATCGCCCGCGAGGTGGCTCCTGGGCTCGTCGAGGTCGACCTGGAGGCTCGCGATGCGGCGCGCGCGGTCGACGACGTGGATCAGCTCCTCCCAGTGCGGGAGGTGAGCGTTGAGAACGAGGTGGCCGTCGCCTCCCGGGAGAAGCTCCAGGACGCCGGGGTCGCCGTCGAGGACGATCGTACGCCGGTACGTCGTTCCCGAGACGTGCTCGACTCCGGGAATCGCGCGGGCTGCGAAGTACCCGAGCATCGTCTCCCAGTCCAGCAGGCCCTGAAACGGCAACCGAAGAGCCAGTCCGCCGTCCGCGACGAGCCGGTCGCCGGCGCGGCGGCGCTTCCGGAGCTCGCGAGGCGAGGAGTGGAACACCTCCCGGCAGGCGCGGTTGAACTGGCGCACGCTCCCGAATCCGGACGCGACCGCGATCTGGGCGATCGACAGGTCGGTGTCGTCCAGGAGCCGCCGTGCGAAGTGCGCGCGGGCCGACCGGGCGAGGCCGTCGGGAGTCACTCCGAGCTGGGCCGTGAACAGGCGCCGCAGGTGCCGCGGCGACACGCCGAGCCGCGCGCCCAGCTGAGCCTCGTTTCCCCGGTCGAGGGCACCGTCCAGGATCAGCTGAACTGCGCGGCAGACGAGCTCCGGACCGGTCGTGGAGAGCGGTTGGGCCGCCCGATAGGGACGACAGCGAAGGCAGGCTCGGAACCCGGCGGCTTCGGCCGCGGCTGCGAGCGGGAACGTCGTCACATGCTCGGGGAGAGGCCGTGCCGGACAGCCAGGCCGGCAGTAGATGCCGGTGGTGACGACTGCCGAGAAGGCTTCCACAGCCTCAGGTATAGCGGCACCGGGGCTCTCGGACTGGACGGATTCGGACAAGCTGCTCCATGCCCGTCCGAATCCGGCCGATCGGAGCCCGCGGAGGGACCGGGGCGATGAGTCCTGCCCGCCCGCTTCGTCTACACAGAAACGGCGACGAACGGGAGGCCGAAGTGATGCTGGAACCCGAGGAGCGAGGATGAGCATCGAGGGCAGGAAGCGCTGGCTGGCGCTGATAGTCCTTTGCCTGGGCGACCTCATGATCGTCCTCGACGTGACGATCGTGGGCGTCGCACTGCCGTCGATCAGGGAGGACCTCGAGTTCACCGAGACGTCGCTCGCCTGGGTGGTGAATGCCTACCTCCTCACCTTCGGCGGCTTCCTCTTGCTCGGCGGCAGGCTCGGCGACCTATTCGGCCACCGGCGTCTGTTTCTGTTCGGAATCGCTCTGTTCACGCTCGCGTCGCTCGCGTGCGGTCTCGCGACCTCGCAGGGCATGCTGGTCGCGGCCCGCGCGGTGCAGGGCCTCGGCGGCGCGGTCGTCTCGGCCGTCGCGCTCTCGCTCATCGTGACCCTGTTCACCGAGCCCGAGGAGCGGGCGAAGGCGATGGGCGTCTTCGGCTTCGTTGCAGCAGGGGGAGGGAGCATCGGTGTGCTCCTCGGCGGCATCCTGACGGACACGCTGGACTGGCATTGGATCTTCCTCGTCAACATCCCGATCGGGGCCGCTGTCTTCGCGCTCACCTTCGTCCTGCTCCCCGGCGGGCGCGGCCGGGCACCTGCAGGACGCCTCGATGTCGCCGGCGCCGTGACCGTGACGGCGTCGCTAATGCTCGCCGTCTACGCGATCGTGAACGGCAACGAGGAGGGCTGGGCTTCCGGCCAGACGGTCGGACTGCTCGTCGCCTCCGCGGCGCTCCTGGCGCTCTTCCTTGGCATCGAGGCGCGGGTTTCGTCACCGCTCGTCCCGCTCGGCCTTTTCCGGCTGCGGAACATCGCCGTGTCGAACGTCGTGGGCGTCCTCTGGGCCGCGGCCATGTTCGCCTGGTTCTTCCTCTCCGCCCTCTATCTCCAGCTCGTGCTCGGCTACAGCCCGTTGCAGGTCGGACTTGCGTTCCTTCCCGCGAACCTGATCATGGCGGTGTTCTCGCTCGGCCTGTCCGCCAAGCTCGTCATGCGTTTCGGCATCAGGGCGCCGCTGGCCGTCGGCCTGGGGCTGGCCGCGGTCGGCCTCCTGCTCTTTGCCCGCGCCCCGGTGGACGGGAGCTTCGCCGTCGACGTCCTCCCCAGCATGGTCCTGCTCGGGCTCGGGGCCGGGATGGCGTTCAATCCGGTGCTCCTTGCCGCGATGAGCGACGTCGCGCCGAGCGAAGCCGGCCTCGCTTCGGGAGTCGTGAACACCTCGTTCATGATGGGCGGCGCGCTCGGCCTCGCGGTCCTTGCCAGCCTGGCCGCGTCCCGCACGGACAGCCTGAACGCCGCCGGCGAAGGCGCGCTCGCAGCGCTCATCGGCGGCTACCACGTCGCCTTCCTCGTCGGAGCGCTCTTCGCGGGGGCGGCGGCCGTCATCGGCGGGCTGCTTCTCCGTGCCGGAGTCGGGGCGGAGGGGCAGAAAGGGAAGGAGAGGATCGGCGCCCCGGCCGCCGCCGAGGCCGAATAGGCGGTGGAGGCAGGGGAGCGGATCCTCCGGGCCAACGGGGTCGACCTCTGCGTCGAGACGTTCGGGGATCCCGCCGACCCGGCGATCCTCCTCATCATGGGAGCGGCCGCCTCGATGCTCTGGTGGGACGAGGAGCTCTGCCGGCGACTCGCGGCCGGGTCCTCGCTTCGTCATCCGCTACGACCAGCGCGACACCGGCCGGTCGGTGACCTACGAGCCGGGCGCTCCCGGCTACACGTTCCCCGACCTGCTCGGTGACGCCGTCGGCGTGCTCGACGCCCTGGACGTGACGCGCGCCCATCTCGTCGGGATGTCGATGGGCGGGGCCGTCGCCCAGCTCGCCGCACTCGACCATCCCGAGCGAGTCGCCTCTCTCACCCTGATGTCGACGAGCCCAGCCGGGCCGGCGGAGCCTGACCTTCCGCCCTCGACCGAGGAGCTCCGCGCCCACTTCGCCGCCGAGCCGCCCGCACCGGACTGGTCCGACCGGGCCGCGGTCGTCGACCACGCCGTCGAGGCCCTCCGTCCCTACGTGAGCCCCTCGCGCGAGTTCGACGAGGCGGCCTACCGCGACCTGGCGGGCCGCGAGTTCGACCGCGCCACGAACATCGAGTCGAGCGTGACGAACCACTTCGTGCTCGAGGGAGGCGATCGCTGGCGGGAGCGGCTGGGCGAGGTGGCCGCCCCGACGCTCGTCATCCACGGCGACGACGACCCCCTCTTTCCGCTCGGCCATGCGGAAGCGCTGGCGAGGGAGATCCCCGGCGCCCGCCTGCTCGTGCTCGAGCGGACCGGCCACGAGCTGCCGCGGGAGACCTGGGACGTCGTCGTCCCGGCGATTCTGGAGCACACGTCGGCCGGGTAACCGCAGCTGGCATCCTGGGCTAATGGGGAGCGAGCTGGCCATCCGCCTGCGGGGAGCGGTCAAGCGCTACGGCTCGATCACGGCCGTCAACGGGCTCGACCTCGACGTCCCGGTCGGAACCTGCGTCGGCCTGCTCGGCCCCAACGGCGCGGGAAAGTCGACGACGATGCGGCTGCTCACCGCGCAGTCGATCGCCGACGAGGGCGAGCTCGAGGTGCTCGGGTTCCGGCTCCCGGAGGAGTCGAAGCAGGCCCGCGCGCTGTGCGGCGTGGTGCCGCAGCTCGACAACCTCGACACGACGCTGACCGTCGAGCAGAACCTGCTCGTCTTCTCGCACCTCTATCGGATCCCGCGCTCCGAGCGGCACGAGGCGATCGAGCGTGCGATCAAGATGGCGAAGCTGGAGGATCGGCGCGACGCGCGCGTCGACAAGCTGTCGGGCGGGATGCGGCGGCGCCTGCTGATCGCGCGGGGCCTCGTGCACCGGCCGCAGCTCGTGCTGATGGACGAGCCGACCGTCGGCCTCGACCCGCAGGTGCGCCAGGAGCTCTGGGCGCTCATCGACGCGCTCCGCGCCGAGGGCACGACCATCCTCATGTCCACCCATTACATCGAGGAGGCCCAGCGCCTCGCCGACACGGTGCTGATCATGTCCCACGGCAGCGCGGTCGCGACCGGCACGCCCTCCGCGCTGGTGTTGGAACACGCCGGCCGCGAGGCTCTCGAGGTCTACGGCCCGCCGCCGAGGCTGGCCGAGGTGGAGGCCGAGGCCGCCGCCGCCGGGATGCGCACGCGGCGGACGGGGACGAGCGTCTCGGTTCTCGGCGTCGACGGGGACAACCGCCTTCCGCTGGACGGAGAGCGCCGCCGCGCCAACCTCGAGGACGTCTTCGTCCTGCTCACCGGCGAGGAGATCGGCTGATGGCGACGGTCGAAGACCGCGGCGCCCGACTCGGCCGGCTCGAGCGCTCGGCCCTCACCGGCGTGCTCGTCCGCGAGGTCGTGAACTACTCGTCCTACTGGAAGTCGAGCACGTTCTCCTCGACGGTCGAGCCGACCATCTACCTGCTCGCGTTCGGCTTCGGCTTCGGCTCGCTCGTCTCGACGATCGGCGGCTACGACTACGTCGACTTCGTCGGGACCGGCACCGTGGCGACGGCGGTGCTCTTCTCGAGCGCGTTCCCGGCCATGTTCGGGACGTTCGTCAAGTACCAGTTCCAGCGCACCTACGACGCGATCCTGGCCGCGCCCGTCGACACCGAGGAGCTCGTGACTGCCGAGATGCTCTGGATCGCCACCCGCGCGGGCGTCTACGGCTGCGTCCCGATGCTCGTGGCGATGGTGTTCGGGCTCGACCCCTCGTGGGGGATGTTCGCCGTGCCGTTCATCGGCTGGATCGCCGGGTTCGGGTGGGCGGGGTTCGGAGTCTCGGTCGCCGGCTACTCCAAGTCCTTCGAGAATTTCAACTACGTCGTCAGCGCCGTGCTGACGCCGCTCTTCCTCCTCGCGGGGTCGTTCTTCCCGCTCGACGACTTTCCGCAGTGGGCGCAGGTGCTCGCCGCCTTCAACCCGCTCTACCACTGCGTCGCGCTCGTCCGGAACGCCGTGTTCGGTTGGGACGGCTGGGAGGACCTGGCCCAGGTCGGCTTCCTCGTCGCCTTCGGCCTCGCGATGTGGCGTGTCGCCATCCACGCGATGACCCGCAAGCTGATCGATTAGGACGGCGGCCCGGCGCGGTCTTACCTACGAAAGCCACGAAGGAGGACCGTGAGATGAGAAAGCTGGTCGAATCGACGTTCGTGACGCTCGACGGGACAATCGGCGCCCCGCAGGAGTGGGGCCCGCCGTACTGGGACGACGAGCACACCGGCTACGCGCGCGACCTGCTCTTCGCGGCGGACGCTCTCCTGCTCGGGCGTGGTACCTACGAGGGCTTCGCCGAGGCATGGCCGTCCAGGGACGGCGAGTTCGCCGACAGGATCAACAGCCTGCCGAAGCACGTCGCTTCGCGGACCCTGAAGGAGACGACGTGGAACGCCACCCTGCTCGGCGACGACGTTCCCGGCGAGGTGGCGAAGCTGAAGGAGCAGCCGGGCGAGAACATCCTGAAGTACGGCACCGGCGAGCTCGACCGGGCTCTCTTGGAGCACGATCTTGTCGACGAGTTCCACTTCTGGATCTTCCCCGTCGTCGCGGGCGGCGGCGTGCGCCTCTTCGACGGGCTCGGAACGACCCACCTGAAGCTCCTCGACACGACGACGCTCGGCTCGGGGATCGCGATCAACGTCTACGGGACGAAATGAGGCAGGAATGCGCGCCGGGCGATCGCTAGCGCGGTCTGCCGCGACCCGGCGAAAGCGTTTCAGATGCCACATGGCCGGGTAGAGGTCGCAGGTCAGTCTGCGCGGAAGGGGGACACCATGTCGAGGCTCAGGCTCAGCGGCGCGATCGCCGTGGCGATCGTGGCGCTCGGAACGGCGGTGGCGGGCAGCGTCGTCGACACGACGTCGAGCGACGAGCGGGCGCTTCAGGCGACCCGCGAGCCTGCGGATCGCAGCATCGAGGGGCGGGTGAATCGCCTGCTCGCCAGGATGACGCTCGAGGAGAAGCTGGAGCAGATCCAGCTGCTGCCCGACTTCCTGGTCACGGAGGAGGAGGTGCGTGCGGGGCTCGGCTCGGTCCTGAGCGTCACCGACCGGCCCGGATCAGGGAGCTGCAGGAGATCGCCGTGGAAGAGTCGCGTCTCGGGATCCCGATGCTCTTCGCCTTCGACACCATTCACGGCTTCCGCACCGTCTTCCCGATCCCGCTGGGCACAGGCGCGAGCTTCGACCCGCAGGTCGCCTTCGACGACGCCAGGTATGGGGCCCGCGAGTCGGCGGCGGTCGGGCTCAAGCAGACCTACGCGCCGATGGTGGACGTCTCCCACGAGCCGCGGTGGGGTCGCATCGCCGAGGCGGCCGGCGAGGACCCGTACCTGAATGCCGTGCTCGCTGCCATCCGCGTCAAGGGCATTCAGGGGAAGGACTACAGCGCGCGCGACAAGCTCGTGTCGAGCCCGAAGCACTTCGCAGCCTACGGTCAGCCCGAGGGCGGGCGTGACTACAACACGACGGACATGTCCGAGCAGCGGCTCCGCAACCTCTACCTGCCGCCCTTCAAGGCGGCGATCGACGCCGGTGCCGACACCGCGATGTGCTCCTTCAACGCGCTCAACGGCGTGCCGGCCTGCGGCAACGACTACCTGATGAACGAGATCCTCAAGGGCGAGTGGGACTTCGACGGCTTCGTCGAGAGCGACTGGACCGCGGTCTCCGAGCTGCGCGCCTGCCCGCCCAAGAACCCGGACGCCGGGGAGTGCGGGCACGGGGTCGCGGAGGACGGCCCGGCGGCAGCGGCGCTCGCGCTGAACGCGGGCGTCGACTCCGAGATGACCAGCACGCTCATCCGCGACTTCGGCGAGCAGCTTCTCCGCGAGCGCCGCATCACCATGAAGCGGATCGACGACGCGGTTCGCCGGATCCTGCGCGTCAAGTTCCGCGCGGGGCTGTTCGAGAACCCCTACGCGCCGTTCCTGCCGGCGGAGGCCGAGGCGCAGATGCTCAAGCCCGATGCGCTGGCGGCAGCACGGAATGCCGCGAGCCGCTCGATGGTTCTGCTCCAGAACGAGGGCGGCGTCCTGCCCTTCGACCCAGCCCTGGACACGGCCGTAATAGGGCCGCTGGCCGACAACCAGCACGACATGCTCGGGCCTTGGTGGGGCGCCGGCCGCGACGCCGACGTCGTGACCGTGCTCGACGGTATCGACGAGCAGAACACCGGCGCGACGACGTTCGCGCAGGGGTGCACGCTTTCGAACACCGAGGCGCCGCATGTCGACCCCGAGGGCTGTGGCACCGACGCGGGGTTCGCGGAGGCCGTCGCGGTCGCCGGCGCCGCGGATCAGGTCATCCTCGCGCTCGGCGAAACGCGGGAGATGAGCGGCGAGGCGAACTCGCGCAGCACGCTCGACCTGCCGGGCAGGCAGGAGGAGCTGATCGCTGCGATCAAGGCGACCGGCAAGCCGTTCGCGGTCGTGCTCTTCAGCGGCCGCCCGCTCGCGCTGGAGAACATCGTCGGAGACGCGCCCGCGATCCTGCAGGCGTGGTTCCCCGGCGTGCAGGCGGGGCCGGCCGTCGCAGACGTGGTCTTCGGCAAGGTCAATCCTGGCGGCAAGCTGCCCGTGACGTTCCCGCGCCGGCTCGGCCAGACGCCGATCTACTACAACCACGAGCGGACCGGGCGGCCCTGCAACCCGGACGTGAAGTGGAACTCGCGCTACCGCGACATCCCGAGCTGCGACCCGCTCTTCGAGTTCGGCCACGGGCTCAGCTACACGACGTTCGAGGTCACCGACCTGGAGCTCAGCTCCTCGACCGTGTCGTCGAAGGGCAGGCTCAGGGCATCGGTCGACGTGACGAACACCGGGAGCCGCGAGGGCGACGAGGTCGTGCAGCTCTACATCCACGACCCGGTGGCGAGCATCTCGCAGCCGGTCCGGCGCCTGCGCGGCTTCGAGCGCGTGACGCTGGGCCCGGGCGAGACCCGGACGGTCACGTTCACGCTCGACAGGAGCGACTTCGGCTTCTACGACAACCGGGGCAAGTTCGTCGTCGAGCCCGGCCAGATCGACGTCTACGCAGGGAGCAGCTCGAGCGCGGAACTCACGAAGTCGTTCACGGTTGGGCGGTAGCGATGTAGCTTCTCGGCGTGTTCGCGTACGACCCCACCCTCGTCGAGCGCTACCCGACGATCCGGGCCGGAGTCGCGCACGCGAGCGGGCTCGTCAACGGGCCGAGCACGCCGGAGCTGCTCGAGGAGTACCGGGCCGAACAACAGACTGCGGCGAGCAGGCTGAGCGCGACCGCGCTCGCCGACCTGCCCTCGATTGCCGCCTGGCGCCGCGCTTTCACCAGCTTCGGCGCCAAGCCCACGCAGTATCGGAGCGCCGCCGAGGCGCTCCTGCGGAGGCTCGCCAAGCACGGCGACATCCCGACGATCAGCACGCTCGTCGACCTGGGCAACCTGGTGTCGATTCGCTACGCGATGCCGGTCGCCGTCTTCGACCCGACAAGGATCGCCGGCTCCATCACGGTTCGCTTCGCGGAGGGCGGCGAACGCTTCACCGATCTCGGGTCCAGCGAGAGCGTCCACCCGGACCCCGGCGAGGTGGTCTTCGTGGACGGTGACGAGGTCGTCTGCGCCCGCCGCTGGTGCTGGCGGCAGAGCGCGCAGAGCGCGACCAGCGCGAGCACGGTCGAGGCTCTCTACGTCATCGAGGGGCATCACGACGCCGCCGGCGACGACGTCGAGTCGGCGCTGGTCGACCTCGCCGCGCTCCTGGCCTCGTATCAGCCGGACAGCCGGACCGAGTCGAACCTGCTCTCGCCGGCCGTCACCGGCACGGGATAGGGCTCACCGCGTCGCTCCAACGAGGGCACCGCCGGCGACCACGAGCAGAGCAACCAGGACGAGCCGGCGGCCGACCAGTTCGCTGCGCCCGAGAAAGACGGCGGCAAGAACCACTGTCCAGAGCACGCCTGTGCCCACCAGCGGCGCGGCGACCGTCACGCGTGCCCGGTCGAGCGCCTCGAAGAGGGTGGCCTGCCCGGCCGCGAGCACAACGCCCGACAGGGCGAACGGCGCGAGCGCGGCTCGCAGCCGAGGAAGCGGTGATCGCCGCCGAAAGAGGTTCGCCGCCAGGACGATCGAGGCGCCGAGCATGAGGGCCGCCGATTGAGCGAGCGGGTCCGCCGCGACGTCCTCGGTCACGGCTCGTGCGACGTTGTCCCGAAGACCGAATGCGCCCGCGACGGCTATCGCCAGAACGGCGCCGTAGGCGCGGTAGTCGACCGGGCGCTCGGCCTCCCACGCCAGCGCGACGCCGCCGGCCACGACCAGCAGCGTCCCCGCTGCAAGCGGCCACCGGAGCGGCTCGCCGAACACGACGATCGCGATGAGCACCGAGAAGAGCGGCGCCATCCCGAAGAGGATCCCCGCCCGCGACGCGCCCGCCGCACGCACCGCATGGACGACGAGCAGCTGCGAGAGGCCGGGCACGAAGATCCCCAGCAGGAAGAACGGCCAGAGCTCGCCCGTGTCGAAGTCGACGCCGGATACAAGGGCCGTTGCCGCGACGACGGCGAAGGCGACGATGGCGATCACCGCCGAGCCGGCGTCGACGTCGTCGAGGCGTGCGAGCGCGCGTCGCATGGTGACGTTCAGAGCCCCGAGAAACATCCCGGCGACGCAGGCGAAGAGGACGCCCGTCACCGAGGCTGTTCTAGTCGAGCCATTCGCCCCGGCGCATCAGCTGCCGGCCTTCGAGCTCGTTCGCCTCACGCCACGCCTGGATGGTGTGCGGCGTGATCCGGAGGTAGACGTACACCTCGGCGAGCGTTCTCGGGTCGAATCCGGTTGCCTGCGCATGGGCATCCTCGAGGCGGGTGTCGGTGCCGATCGGGATCGCTTCGACGGGGCCCTCGATGATGACGACGTCGCGCGTCGTGCCGAGCGCGACGCGGGCCCAGCCGGCACGGACGAGGTTCTTGGCCGTGCGACTGGCGCGGGGAGTCGCGATCGTCAGCGCCGAGTCGTCCCAGTAGTAGGAGAGCGGGACGAGATAGGCGGCGCCGGACTCGTCGGCCGACGCCACCCAGAGGTCGACGTCGGTGCGCAGCTTCGCGAGGACGTCGATCCGGCGCTGCGCTCTCGATCGGGCGGGGGCGGGCATCGCTTCCTCCTTCTCGGAATGGTCGCCCTAGGACGAATTGGGGACGAGGAAAAGGACAGCCTCGCGAAATCCTGCGCACTCAGCGCTCGACGACGTTGCCGCTGAGCACCGGCTTCACGTCGACGATCGGCGTCCGGTCGACCGCTTCGAGGTTTCCGACCCGGACTCTGCCGCCGCCGCCGATCGACAGCACCTTCACCCGATGGAGCCCGAGAGGATTGGGCCGGTGAGAGGAGCGCGTTGCGAACACGCCCTGCTGGGCTCTCGAGACGTCGTCGCGCGGATGCACGCGCAGGACGTCGCGGCGCGCACGATCGAGCCACGTGACGACGATCACCTCGTCTCCCTCGCGGATTCCCTCGAGGCCCTCGAGTACCGCAGGCTCGAAGGCGAGCCACGCGTCCGGCGCGCCCTCGTCGCCCTGCTTCGGAGCCGACGCAGGGTCGGTCAAGGGGGACTCCACCCATCCGATCGGCGTCAGCTCGATAGGCGGCTGGTTCACGTCGAGGTCAGTATTGCGACGTTGATGCCGGCTTAGGCGGCGAGCTCGTCCGGCAAGCCGAAGCGCGAGAAGACCTCGGGCGTGCGAAACGCCGTGACGTCGACGATCCGTTCGTCTTGGATCGTGAGGACGTCGAGGGCGATGGGAACGAAACGCTTTCGCCTGCGGTCGAGCAGGTAGGTGCCCAACGCCGGCTGGCCGTTCGCGCTCGCCGGGACGTAGCGAAGGCGCGGAGGCGGCCCCCCGGGCATGAGCCAGGAGTCGGCGACCGCGTCGCGGCCGCGAGACCACGCCGGATACGGGGGCATCGCAAACGTCGCGTCCTCCGCCAGCAGGGCCAGGAGCGCGTCGACGTCGCCGCGCTCGAGAGCGTCGGCGAAGGTCTGGACGAGCTCGCGAACGCGCTCGTCGCCGAGCAGGCGGACCGTTGCCTGCTGGCTCCGGTCGGGCAGCCGTTCTTCGACAACCTTGCGGGCGCGCTGCATGGCGCTGTTCACGGACGCCACCGTCGTCCCGAGCGACTCCGAGACCTCCTTGGCCGAGAAGCCGAGGACCTCGCGGAGAACGAGCACCGCCCGCTGTCGGGGCGGCAGGTGCTGGAGCGCTGCCACGAACGCGAGCTCCACGGCTTCGCGCTGCTCGTAGCGCGCCGCGGGAGCGGCGTAGCCGTCCTCGAGGCCCAGTACCTCGTCGGGGTAGGGCTCGAGCCACAGCGACGCGGAGAGCGGCCTTCCCGGCTCGTCCGCGCTGGAATTCCCAGCAGGGCCGTAGTCGATCGGGAGCACGCGTTTCGGACGCCGCGCGAGCGCGTCCAGGCAGGCGTTCGTCGTGATCCGGTAGAGCCACCTTCGCAGCCCGCTCCGCCCGTCGAACCCGCAGAGCCCGCGCCAGGCGCGCAGGAGGGCGTCCTGGAGCGCGTCCTCGGCGTCGTGGAGTGAGCCGAGCATGCGGTAGCAATGCGCGTGGAGGCCGGCGCGGTGGGGCTCGACGAGGTGACGGAAGGCATCCTCGTCGCCGCCGCAGGCTGCCTCGAGCAGTTCTCGCTCAGCCGTGCTGGGAGTCGCCGAGATCATCGTCTACGAGACTAGACGGTACTTGCAGCGCGAATTCATCGCGGCCCGGCGATTATTTTTTCGGCGAGCGCCGGTCCTAGGGAAAGGGCATGGCGCAACCCGTCCCGAACCCTGTGGTCCATCTCGAGCTCAGGACGGGCAACTTGCCGCGTGCCTGCGGGTTCTACACGCGGCTGCTCGGCTGGCGCGCCGAGTCGGTCCACACGGGCTCGGGGGACTACCTGGCGCTCGCGCTCGGCGATCGAATCGAGGGCGGCGTCGTCGAGCACGACACGGAGCACCCCTTCTGGCTGCCCTATGTCGAGGTAGCGGACGTGACGGAGACGACCGAGCAGGCGCGCCTGCTCGGCGCATCGCTCCTGCTCTCGCCCCGCGAGGGCCCCGCCGGCTGGCGCAGCATCCTCGCGACTCCGGGCGGCGGCGAGATCGCCCTCTGGCAGCCGAAGACGTAAGCTGCGGGCGGCCTCCGCGATGAATCGAGCCGCGCGGCGCAGTCTCTAGACCTGAGACGCGAAATGGCTACCGAGAGCGAACGATGACCGAGAGGCTCGCCCGGGCAAGCAGTCGCCGGCCCTGGCTGGTCGTTGCGCTGTGGGTCGTGACGATCCTCGCGTCCTTCGTCCTCGTGGCGATGTTCTTCGAGCTCGAGGGCGAGGCCGAGATCACGGGAGAAACCGATTCGAAGCGCGCCGAGCAGGTCCTCTTCGAAGGGTTTCCGCCGGACCCGGTGACGAGGGATCGGGAGGTCTCGGAGGTCGTCGTCGTCCGCGCCGAGGACGGCGACGTCGAGGCCGCTGCTACGCGGGAGCGGGTCGCGGTGCTGGCGGAGGAGCTCCGGGCGGCGGGAGCGACGCAGGTCGTCACGGCCGCCGAGGATCCAGGGCTCGTCTCGCGGGACCGCGACGCGACGGCGCTGCTCGTGGCGCTCGGGCTGGACGGGGAGGAGGACGTCGACGGCGTCGATCGAAGCGGTTCAGGGCCTCGACGACGAGCCGGGCTACGAGGCGGGGATCACCGGCGTCTTGACGCAGGATGCAGACGAGGACGCCTCGGCGCTGGAGGATCTGAAGAAGGGCGAGCTCTTCTTCGGCGCCCCCGTGGCGCTCGTCATCCTGCTGCTCGTCTTCGGCGCGGTCGTCGCGGGCCTCGTGCCGCTGATGCTCGCGATCGTCTCGATCGTCGTTGCGCTCGCGCTCGTGGCGCTCCTCGCGCAGGCGTACGACCTGTCGGTCTTCACCCAGAACATGCTCATGGGGATGGGCCTCGCGCTCGGGATCGACTACTCGCTCTTCACCCTCTCCCGCTATCGCGAGGAGCGGCTGGAGGGGCGGGAGAAGCTCGACGCGATCGCGGTCGGGGGCGCGACCGCGGGCCGCGCGGTGCTGTTCAGCGGCTGCGCGTTCGTGCTCGCGATGCTCGGCCTCCTGCTCGTGCCGAGCACGATCTTCCGCAGCCTCGCGGCGGGGGCGATCCTCGTCGGGATCGTCTCCGTGATCGCGGCGCTGACCCTTCTTCCCGCGGTGCTCAGCCTGCTCGGGGACCGGGTGAACGCGCTCCGCATCCCGTTGTTCGGGCGTGCCGCCGAGCAGGCGGGCCGGCCGGGCCGCTTCTGGGCTCCGGTCGTCGGCGCGGTGATGCGGCGGCCGGTTGTGAGCCTTGTCCTCGCCGCCGGCTTTCTCCTTGCGATGGCCGCTCCGCTGCTTGCGCTGGAGACGGGGACATCAGGGCCGAGCACGCTGCCGGACCGTTTCGAGTCGAAGCGCGGCTATCTCCTTCTCAACGAGGAGTTCCCGGGGCAGACCACCGACCCGGTCGAGATCGCAGTCGCCGGGGAGATCGACTCGCCGGCGGTCCAGGAGGCGTTCGGCTCGCTTCGGGGAGGAGCTGCGCGGCCCGGCCGATCTTCGGGGAGCCGGAGATCGAGACGAGCCCGACCGGCACGGTCGCCCGCGTCACGATCCCGATCGGCGGCGACGCGAACGGGAAGCGGGCGGTGGACGCCGTCCGCGAGCTGCGAAGCGAGGCGGTGCCGGAGCGCGTTCGCGGGCGTCGACGCCCGGGTGTACGTGGGCGGCGCCACGGCCGAGGAGCTCGACTACCACGAGACCGTCAACTTCTGGCTTCCGCTCGTGCTCCTCTTCGTGCTCGGACTGAGCTTCATCCTGCTCACGATCGCCTTCCGCTCGATCGTCGTCTCCGCGAAGGCGATCGTCATGAACCTGCTCTCGGTCGGAGCCGCCTACGGGCTGTTGGTGCTCGTCTTCCAGAAGGGCGTCGGCAACGAGCTGCTCGGCCTCCGCGAGGCAGAGACGATCGACGCGTGGGTGCCGCTCTTTCTCTTCGCGGTCCTCTTCGGGCTCTCGATGGACTACCAGGTGTTCCTGCTCAGCCGCATCCGCGAGCGCTACAGCCAGACGGGCGACAACGACGACGCCGTCGCCTTCGGGATCGGCTCGACCGCGCGCCTGATCACGGGGGCGGCGCTCATCATCATCGCCGTCTTCTGGGGCTTCGCGATGGGCGACACGATCGGCTTCCAGCAGATGGGCTTCGGCGTCGCCGTCGCGCTCCTGATCGACGCCACGATCGTGCGCGTGGCGCTCGTCCCCGCGACGATGAAGCTGCTCGGCAGCTGGAACTGGTACCTGCCCTCCTGGCTCGGCTGGCTCCCCGACGTCCACGTCGAAGGCGCCGAACCGCCGCACCGAGCCGCGCCCGGGCCGGCCCGGCCATGAGCTGACGTCGGAAGTCCGGGCTTCGACGTCTATACGGAAGGGAATGTGGATCGTCCGGGCACTGATGCTGGGACTGCTCGTCGCGGCAGTCGGATGTGGCGGTAGCGACGGCGGCGAGGCTCAGCCGCCGACGTCGACGGCCGAGGCAACCTCGACAACAAAGGCGGTGCCGTGCGGCGAGGAGAACGCCGAAGCCGTCACGCTCACGACACGGGACGGAATCGAGCTCGACGCCGCGCTCGTCGGCGACGGGGAGGTGGGTGTCGTCCTCGGCCATCAGCTCAGGAGCGACTTCTGTTCCTGGGTTCCGTTCGCGAAGCAACTCGCCGAGCGGGGCATGCAGTCGCTCGCGCTCAATTTCGCCAGCCCGTCCCTCGACGACGACATGCTCGCCGGAGCCGCCGAGCTGCGGCAGCCGCGGCGCCGAGCGGATCATCCTGGTTGGGGCCTCTATGGGCGGAACCGCGGCTCTCGTCGCGGCCGCGGAGAGCGACGCTGGCCGGCGTCGCCGCGTTGTCAGCACCACGGCAGTACGGCGGCCTCGACGCTCTTCCCTCTGTTCGCCGCCTCGAGATTCCAGCTCTCTTCCTTGTCGGACGGCAGGACACGTCCTTCGCCCGCGACGCCCGGCGGCTGCACCGAGCGACGACGTCTCACGACAAGGCTCTGGTCGTCACGAGCGGCTCCGAGCACGGGACCGATCTCCTCGCAGGACCCCGAAGCCGAGCGCGCTCTCCTCGACTTTCTCGCCCGCGGCTAGATCCGCCCGGTCCAGCGGCGCTTAGTCGCCCGCGTGCGCCTTCTCGAGCGCGGCGATGTCGAGCTTCGACATCGAGAGCATCGCCTCGGTGGCGCGCGCCGCCTTCTCGGGGTCCGGGTCGCCGATCAGGTCGATCAGCACCCTCGGGATGACCTGCCAGGACACGCCGTACTTGTCCTTCAGCCACCCACAGGGGCCCTCCTCGCCGCCCTCGGAGAGCTTGCTCCAGTAGTAGTCCACCTCGTCCTGGTCGTCGCAGTGGATCTGGAACGACACGGCTTCGTTGAACCTGAACTCCGGCCCGCCGTTCAGCCCCACGAACTTCTGGCCGTTGAGCTCGAACTCGACGGTCATCACGGAGCCGGTGGCGCCGAGCCCGGCCTCGGTGTAGCGGTCGACCCTGCCGATCCTGGCGTTCTCGAAGATCGAGGCGTAGTGGTCCGCGGCCTCTTCGGCTTGCCCGTCGAACCACAGGCACGTGGTGAATCCATCGGTGGTCATCGGTCCTCCCTCGGAGTGTGTGTGCGTCTACCCGTTCGCCGGGTGCCGCTTCATGCGCCGAGCCTAGCCCGGGCTCGCGTGCCGCTGCAGGCGGGACGGGCTTGCGCTGATCCCGGCGGCGCTCACCTACGGCTGATACGGGCCTCTGTCACCGGCGCTCTCGACAGCGGTGAGGGGAACCTGGACAGCACGCGCGTGCCGGCCAACCACTCGGTCAAGCGCGCCGCCTCGTCGTCGAGCGCACGCTGTCCGTCGGCGCCGACTTCTTCGAGCATCTGGAGGACGACCTCGCCGGATTCGGCCTGGCGCCATCCGCCGACGATCCGTCCCTCCCACCAGACCGTGGGCCCGGCGTTGCCGCTCGTGTCGAACAGCTGCTCCCTGTACGGGCCGAGGTACCAGTCGCGCTCGAACCAGCCCATGGTGGTCGGGTCCAACGGCGGCAGGAGTGCGGCCCATGGCTCGACCGGCTCGGTCGGCTCCAGGTCGTCGGGCAGGACGAAGCCCGTCCGCCCCTCGAGATCGACCTCCACGGCCTCGAGCTCGGCGAGGGCTTTGCGCACCGCGCTCACGGTCGATCCGAGCCACCACCTGATGTCGGCGACCGTCCCCGGCCCGAAGGTGCGCAGCCACAGCTCGACGAGTCGTGCGACACCGTCCTCCTCCGACTGCCTGGCGAGCTCCTCGCCCAGCCACGTCGCCAGGGACGCCCAGCGGGGCCGGGAGATCGTCCAGGCACCGTCGTTCGAGCCGCGGACGATGTGCCCCGCCGCAGAGAGGACGGTCAGCACGCGCGGGGCGACCGCCATCTGCCCGCCCCACGACTTTCCCTCCCCGTAGGCGATCGTGCCCTCGAGCACGGGAATCGCGGCACGCAGCTCCGAGGACTTGACCTCGCGTCCGTCGGAGAGCGCAGCACGAACCTCGGCTTCGGCCTCGGCCAGCCAGCGCTCGCCGTCGCGGTGCAGCCCTGCCGTCTCGACGTCGCGGATCAGCCTGCGCCGCTCGGCGGCGGCGACTCTACTTCCGGCCCCGGCTTGGGCCGGGCTCAACGTCTCGCGCGGAAAGACGAACAGGGTGCGGCGCATCGCAAGCTGCTTGACGAGCGTGCGGTCGACGTACAACGCGCGCTCCAGGTCGGCCACGCGCATGCCCTCGACGCGGGCCCACGCCGAGAGATAGACGGTCGCCGGATCCGACGCGTGCAGGCAGACCATGCTCCGAGCGGCGTCGACGACGTCGCCGGCGCGACAATCGGGAGCCAGACGGTGACGGCGAGCCAGCCGGGCTCGGCGCTCCGCCACCGTGATCATGCGCTCAGGCGTCGTTCCGGATGGATTCCTGGTCTTCGGCACGGCGTTCCTTAGTCGTTCCACCCTTCCATGAAAAGGGGCAGAAATGTCGATCTCGTCCGGCGACACCGCCCGCTCGGGGCGGACGCGGCGCGAGCGGCGACAGGGGTGCGCTAGCGTGCACAGGTACGTGACGAGATTCGTCGTCGACTGCGGCGTCGTCCTCCACCTGGCGAGCGAGGGAATCGAGATCCCGGCCGAGCACGAGCTTCTCGCGCCGACGCTCTTACGCTCCCAGACGCTGTCGGCCCTGCATGAGGCCGTGCACGCGGGCGAGATCCCGCCGGATGTCGCTCTCGACCGACTCACCCGCGTCTGGGCGATCCCGATCCGCCTCCTCGGCGACGCCGTCCTCCGGCGTCGGGCCTGGAACGTCGCCGAACAGCTGGGGTGGGCCGAGACGTACGACGCCGAGTACGTTGCACTGACTCAGCTGCAGGCAGACGCGTTCGTGACCATGGACGCGGAACTGGCACGCCGGGTGGAGGGGATCGTCGCAACGGAGACGATCGAGGCGCTGCGAACGTAGCCTCCTGTCCGTGCACCGGCTGACCAAGGCGCAGGCTCGCCAGATCGCGGTTCGCGCGCAGATGCTCGATGCACCGTCGGCCGACCGAGTTGCTCGCGGTCGTGCGGCAGCTGACCCTGCTGCAGATCGACCCGACCGCCGCGATCGCGCCGAGCGCCGACCTCGTGGCCTGGAGCCGCCTCGGATCTACGTACGACCCCGCCGAGCTCAAACTGGCGCTGGAGCAGGACCGGACGCTGTTCGAGCTCGACGCGCTGGTGCGGCCCATGAGCGACCTCGGGCTGTACCTGGCCGGCGCGGCCGGTTGGCCGAGCCACGACCGGCCGCGCGCCTGGCTGCGCGACAACGACCGCTTCCGACGCGACATCCTCGAGCTGCTCGGGAGCTCCGGCCCGTTGAGCTCGCGCGACATCCCGGACACATGTGTGGTGCCGTGGGCCTCGAGCGGGTGGACGAACAACCGCAACGTCACGCAAATGCTGGAGTTCCTGATGATGCGCGGCGAGGTCGCGATCGCCGGGCGCGTCGGGCGGGAACGGCTGTGGGACCTGGCCGAGCGGGTGTATCCGGCCGACGTCGCAGTCCCGTCGGTCGAGGAAGCCGAGCGCAGGAAGAACGAGCGGCGGCTCGCCTCGCTCGGCATCGCCCGGGAGAAGGCCAGGGCGATGCCGATGGAGCCCGTCCACGTCGGCGAAGCCGGCGAGCCGGCCGTGGTCGAGGGTGTCAAGGGCGAGTGGCGCGTCGACCCCACCGCGCTCGGCGAGGACTTCGAGGGACGGACGGCGCTGCTGTCGCCCTTCGACCGGCTCGTCCACGACCGCGTCCGAGCCGAGGAGCTGTTCGACTTCGAGTTCACGCTCGAGATGTACAAGCCCGCCGCCAAGCGCCGCTGGGGCTACTTCGCCCTCCCGATCCTCCACGAGGACCGGCTGGTCGGGAAGCTCGACGCCGCCGCCGACCGGAAAGCTTCCGTGCTGCGGGTCAACGCGATCCACGAGGACGTGAAGTTCACACGCACGATGACGAAGGCCGTGCAGGCCGAGCTGGAGGACCTGACCTCGTGGCTCGGCCTGAGCTCGATCGAGTCGAGCTAGGACCGAGCCTTCTGGGCACCGGCGAGCACCGCCGAGCTCCGAGCGCTAGGCTCCTTATCCGTTTGTGACCGGGTGCGCCGAGGGGGAACGAGGAGGATCCATGTTGCGCGTTCGATCGACGACGATGCTGCGTCTTGGGCTGGTTCTGGTCGCGCTCCTCGCGAGTGCGAGCACCGGTGTATCGACCGCGAGGGCCGCGCCGCCGGCGCCTGCCTTCGGGCCGAACGTGATCGTCTTCGATCCGAGCATGCCGGTCAGCCAGATCCAGGCAACCGTCGACGCGATCCACGCCCAGCAGGTCGACGCCGAGATGGGCACGAACCGCTACGCGCTCCTGTTCGAGCCCGGCGTCTACGGCACACCCACCCAGCCCCTGCAGATGAAGGTGGGCTACTACACGGAGGTCGCCGGCCTGGGCGCCTCGCCGACCGACGTGACGATCAACGGCAAGATCGAGGTGTACAACCGCTGCCTGGACGACGGGGGCACGAGCAACTGCCACGCTCTCGTCAACTTCTGGCGCACGCTGTCCAACCTGTCACTGAACATCAACGCCCTCGGGCAGGACGGCTGTCGCGCCTCTGCGAACTTCTGGGCAGTCTCCCAGGCCGCGTCGATGCGCCGTCTCGACATCGCCGGCGGCAACCTCTCGCTCATGGACTACTGCACGGCCGGGCCCCAGTTCGCCAGCGGCGGCTTCATCGCCGACTCGGACCTCCCGTTCGTCATCAACGGATCGCAGCAGCAGTGGCTGACTCGCGACAGCCGGGTCGCGGGCTGGTCGAACGCCGTGTGGAACCAGGTCTTCGCGGGCGTCGAAGGGGCGCCGTCGGACGCCGGCTTCCCGAGCCCGCCGTACACGACCCTCGATACGACGCCGATAAGCCGCGAGAAGCCGTACCTGTTCGTCGACGCGCAGGGCAACTACAACGTCCGCGTACCTTCCGCGCACACCAACACGAGCGGCATCTCCTGGGCCGACGGCATGACGGCGGGTCGTACGATCCCGCTCCGCGACTTCTTCGTCGCGAAGCCGTCGGACTCGGTGCAGACGATCAACAACCAACTGGCCCGCGGCATGAATCTGCTGCTCACCCCGGGCGTCTACGACGTGGGGAGGAGCATCTCCGTCAAGCGCCCGGACACCGTGGTGCTCGGCATCGGGCACGCGACGCTCACCGCCGTCGACGGGGCGACCCCGCTGGAGGTCGCCGACGTTCCCGGCGTGGTCATCGCCGGCGTCACGATCGACGCCGGCACCGTCGAGTCGCCGGTGCTTCTGGAGGTCGGCAAGAAGAACGGCAACTCGAGCCCCAAGAAGAACGACCCGTCCAACCCGACGACGTTGTCGGACGTGTACTTCCGCGTCGGTGGACCGCACATCGGCAAAGCCGACGTCGCGCTCGAGGTCAACAGCAACAACGTCCTGATCGATCACACATGGGTCTGGCGCGCCGACCACGGCGTCGAGGGCTTCTCCGGCGACACGGAGCGCTGGAACACCAACACCGGCCGCAACGGCGTCATCGTCAACGGGGACAACGTGACGGCGACCGGCCTCTTCGTCGAGCACTTCCAGGAGTACAACACCATCTGGAACGGCGAGAACGGCGTCACGATCCTGTACCAGAACGAGCTGCCGTACGATCCGCCGACCCAGGCGGATTGGATGCACGACGGCGTCGAGGGCTGGGCCGGCTACAAGGTCGGAGACCAGGTGAGAACCCACAAGCTCTACGGCGGCGGCGTCTACGTCTTCAACCGGAACAACCCGTCGATCCACACCGAGAACGGGTTCGAGGTCCCCCAGACCCCGGGCGTCCAGCTGCACCACGTCATGACGGTCAACCTCAGTGCCGGCACGATCGACCACGTAGTCAACGGAGTCGGCGGCCCGGCCGACGTGAGCAGAATCGGCGCTCCCGTCTACATCGTCGATTATCCGTGATACCCGTTTGACGCAAACCCTGCGTTCGCTACGAGCCCTTCCAAACAACGCGGGCAGAAGCTGACCGCGTTCGCACGTAGGGTCGCCCGCATGACCGACACAGACATCAGTCCCTTCCGGATCGACGTCCCACAGACCGTGCTGGACGATCTGCAGGAACGGCTCGCCCGGACGCGCTGGCCCGACCAGCTGCCCGGACGCCGGGTGGAGCTACGGCGTGCCGCTCGGCTACGTCAAGGAGCTCGCCGACTACTGGCGCAGCGACTACGACTGGCGCGTCTGGGAGGCACGCCTCAACGAGCACCCGCAGTTCACGACCACGATCGACGGACAGAACGTCCACTTCCTCCACGTGCGCTCACCCGAGCCGAAGGCCCTACCGCTCGTCATGACGCACGGGTGGCCGGGCTCCATCGTCGAGTTCCTCGACGTCATCGGCCCGTTGACCGACCCGCGGAAGCACGGCGGCGAGCCCGCGGACGCCTTCGATCTCGTCATCCCGTCGCTGCCCGGATACGGGTTCTCCGGGCCGACGAACGAACCGGGTTGGAGCAACTACCGCATCGCCCAGGCGTGGGCGGAGCTGATGAACCGACTCGGCTACGAGCGTTACGGCGCGGTGGGCAACGACGCCGGCTCGATGATCAGTCCCGAAGTCGGTCGGACCGACCCCGACCACGTCGTCGGCGTCCACGTGACGCAGCTCTTCTCGTTTCCCTCCGGCGACCCCGCCGAGCTGACGGACCTCACCCCGGAGGAGCAGCGCGAGCTCGAGACGCTCCAGTGGTTCTACGAGAACAAGTTCTCGTTCAACACGCTCATGGCGCAGCAGCCGCAGACGCTGGCCTTCGCGCTTCTCGACTCACCCGTCGGCCTGCTCGCCTGGAACGCCCAGCTCCTCGGCGAGGATCTGGACGCCGACTTCGCCCTCACCAACGTGATGCTCTACTGGCTGACCGGAACCGCCGCCTCCGCCGCGCGGCTCTACTACGAGAACGCCCACGCCAACCCACCGACCGAGCCGACCACGATCCCGATCGGGCTGGCAGCTTTCGGCGGCGACTTCAGCGGCATCCGCCGCTTCGCCGAGCGCGACCACACGAACATCGTTCACTGGTCGACGTTCGAGCACGGCGGCCACTTCGCCGCCCACAAGGAGCCCGACCTCCTCGTGGGGGACGTGCGAACGTTCTTCCGCAACCTCCGCTGACAGGGCCGGCTCCACCACCCTTACGCGGCGTGTGCGCTCAGGGCCGGTCTCCCGACCTTCTTCGCGGCACGGAGGAGGGGGAGGGCGTGCAGATGATCGAGCAGCACTCTGAGAGCTTGGGGCGACGAGGTTGACACGCTGAGCGTTCGCAAGGTACCATGTATTGCATGGAACCTGTTCAGACACGCAAGTCGCTCTCCCAGCTGCGTCGCGGCACGGTTGAGTACTGCGTGCTCGCGCTCCTGCGCGGCGGCCCTCGCTACGGCTTCGAGCTCGTTCGCGAGCTCTCCGTGGTGGACGGGCTCGTCACGAGCGAGGGGACGATCTACCCGCTGCTCACGCGCCTGCGGAAGGAGCAGCTCGTGACGACGTTCTGGCGCGAGTCCGAGTCGGGCCCGCCACGGCGCTACTACGAGCTCACCGACGCGGGCCGGGAGGCGCTCGACGACTTCGCGAAGGAATGGGCCCGGTTCCGCGACTCAGTCGATGCGATCCTGACGAAGGAGGAAGGATGACCACCATGCAGACCGACCGGCTCGTCGACGACTACCTGAGCCGGCTCGAGGAGGCCGCAGCGCACCTGCAGCGGTCACGACGCGCAGAGCTGATCGCGGAGATCCGGGAGCACATCGAGGCGGCGCTGCGCGAGGAGGAGGCTGCCGGCGAGGTCGCTGTCCGCAACGTGCTCGAACGGCTCGGGCCGCCGGAGGAGATCGTCGAAGCCGCGGAGCCCGCGCCGGAGGCCGAGCAGCGGCCCACGGGCAAGCTCGAGGTGGCCGCGATGGTGACGCTCGTCGTCCCGTTCATCGGCTGGCTCTTCGGCATCGCGATGGTTCTGATCTCCAAGGCGTGGTCGAACCGCGAGAAGACCATCGGAACGGGGCTCGCGCTGCTGGCGGTGGTTCCGTTCCTCACGCTCGCGATCGTCGACAGCTACTCGGAGAGCACGTCCAGTACGTTCGAGACGTTCTTCTTCGTGTTGTGGGTCATCGGCGGCTTGCCGAGCGCCCTCTACCTGGGCTTGCGGCTACGGCGAGCTGACTAAGCGGCGTGCGATGCCCTCGACCGTCGCGCGGCCGTACGGGGTCTGAGCCGCTCAGTCCTCAGCTCACCGCTTTCTTCACGAGCGCGGCGATCTTCTTCTCGTCGGCGGCGGTCAACTTCTTCAGCGCGAAGGAGGTCGGCCACATGGCGCCTTGGTCGAGGTTCGCCGTGTCGTTGAAGCCGAACGTCGCGTACCTCGAGTCGAACTTGTGCGCGCTCTGGAAGTAGATGACGACCTTGCCGTCCGCGTCGGCATACGCGGGCATCCCGTACCAGGTCTTCGGCGAGAGGTCCGGCGCGTTGGCCTTGACGATCTCATGGACCCGCTCGGCCATGACGCGATCCGGCTCCGGCATCTCCGCGACCTTCTCGAGCAGGGCCTTTTCCCCGTCCGCCTTGCGTGCTTCCGCCTTCAGCTCCTTGGCGCGCTCCCGCATCGCGGCCTTCTCCGCGGCCGTGAATCCCTGGGACTTCTCGGCGGACTTCGTCGCGCTCTTCTTGGAAGTCTTCTTCTCAGCCATTGGTCAGCTCCTGGATGCGGATGAGGTTGCCCGCAGGGTCGCGAAAGGCGCAGTCGCGGATCCCGTACGGCTGGTCGGTCGGCTCCTGGACGACCTCGGCGTCTCCGGCCTGCAACCGCGCAAAGGTGCCGTCGAGGTCGGTGGTGGCCAGGTTGATGCTGGCGAAGGTCCCCTTGGCCATCATCTCGGCGATCGTGCGGCGCTCGTCGTCGGTGATGCCGGGGCTGGCGGCCGGCGGATACAGGACGATGGATGTGCCGGGCTGGTCGGCCGGGCCGACCGTGATCCAGTGCATCCCGCCGTACTCGACGTCACCGCGGACCTCGAAGCCCAGGGTGTCGCGATAGAAGGCCAGGGAGGCATCCGGATCGTCGTGCGGAAGCATGCTCGCGTGAATGGTGAGGTTGTTCATGGCGGTCATGCTAGGCGCGGCTCGGCGCCTGCGCTTCTCGATTCCTGACCGGTCTCGTCACCTGCTTGGCCACGCACGGCGGCATCCCCGCCATCGCGCCCGCCGCCTCGCGCCGGTAGGTGCTGGGCGGCACGCCGACCAGCTCGGTGAAGCGGGTGCTGAAGGTGCCGAGCGACGAGCAGCCGACCGCGAAGCAGACCTCGGTGACGCTCATGTCGCCGCGGCGCAGCAGCGCCATGGCCCGCTCGATGCGCCGCGTCATGAGGTAGCTGTACGGCGACTCGCCGAAGGCGAGCCGGAACTGGCGGCTGAGGTGCCCGGCCGACATGTGCACGCCGCGGGCGAGCGCCTCGACGTCCAGCGGCTGCGCGTACTCCCGGTCGATCCGATCGCGGACGCGGCGCAGCAGCGCGAGATCGCGCAGGTTCCGCGCCGAGGAGGGACTGCCGGCCACCTGCGAGATCGTACGTCAGCCGCATTCGCCCGAAACTGAAAGCTCCAGAGGGGATGCGCCGTCGTCTGACTCGTCCGAGAGGTGGGCTCAGCCGGCAGAAACCGAAGAGGGCGCGGCGAAGCAGGTCGAACGTAGGTTCCCGACGTTTTGCTGGGCGGCTACCGAGGAAGCGTATGAGTATGGGCCGCCAACGACGCAGGCCCTCGACACTTTTTCCGGTGGCCTGCGTGGAGCGCGACGGGCTAACAACTTACGGAGGTGTTGAGCAATGCCCGATGGAAAGGTCAGCGTCCGGTACATGGTCGAAGACGTCGACCAGGCGATCGACTTCTACACCGAGAACTTCGGGTTCGAGCCGGGCCACAACGCCTCGCCGGCCTTTGCCGAGGTGAGCAAGGGCAACCTGCGGCTGCTGCTCGCCGGTCCCGAGAGCTCGGCCGGGCGGCCGATGCCCGACGGTCGCAGGCCCGAACCAGGAGGCTGGAACCGCATCCACTTCGTCGTCGACGACATCGGCGCCGAGGTCGAGCGCCTCCGCGCCGCCGGCGTCAGCTTCCGCAACGACATCGTCAGCGGACCCGGCGGTCGACAGATCCTCGTCGACGACCCCTCCGGCAACCCGATCGAGATCTTCCAGCCGGCGGACTAACCGGGCGCCGAGTGAGCCGTCGGCCTTCCTCGGCGCCGGCTGTGGCGTCTACTCGGCGGATGATGACGCGGCGAACAACTCGTGCTCTCGCTCCAGACCCTTGAGGCGGTATCGCCCGCGCGACTCGAACGCCAGCCCTGCAGCGCCCTCGGCTAGGTCGCGCGTGGTGCCGGACACGAGCACCTCGCCCGAGCCCGCCTCCGCCAGGATGCGAGCGGCAGCGTGGACCGCCAGCCCCTGGACACGTTCGCCGGACAGTGCCACCTCGCCGCTGTGAATGCCGACGCGGATGGAGACCCGGATAGCCGCCAGGGCCTCGACGAGCTCCAGTCCGCCGCGGATCGCGCGCTCGGCGCCGTCGAACACGATGAGAAAGGAATCCCCCGCGGTCTCGACCTCCCGGCCGCCGAAGCGGACCAGCACGGTGCGGACGACGTCCTCGTGCATCGTCATGGTGCGCTTCCAGGCCGCGTCGCCCATCGTTTGCGCGTGGACCGTGGAGTCGACGATGTCGGTGAACAGGATGGTGGCCATCACGCGTGCGTCGGTTGCCCGGCTGCGGGTCGAAGCCGGCGCCCCCGGCCCAGTCGACCATCACCAGCTCCTCGTCGCCCTCCACCCAGGTGACGTGGCCGGGCGGCAAGTCGAACACCTGGTTGGGCCCGATGACCACCTCCTCGCCCTCGTCGGTTCGGATGCCCATCCGTCCTGTGAGGACCACACCGCGGTGATACAGCTCGCACGAGGCCGTGCCGACCAGCGGCCGGCCGCATGCCTCCCAGCTCCAGCCCGGCTGCAGGACATGGCGGGTGACCACCGTTCCGGCCAGGCGCACCTGGTGGCTCACACCCAGCGGATCGGTCACCACCGCCTCGGGCTCGCCGAGGTCGCGGACCTCGACCGGGCTCACGGTGATCCTCCCCGCCGGGACTCCGTGCCCCCGCGCATCACAGCGAGACGGTAGCGCTTCAGGCGCTCGGGAGTCGATAAGGAACGTCTTGTCCTGGTGGCGAGTTACATGACCGCTGAAACCCTCGAAGCCCTCTGACGGACTCGAACCGTCGACCCCCTCCTTACCATGGAGGTGCTCTACCAACTGAGCTAAGAGGGCGCTCGGCCCATCGTAGCGCCGGGCTCAGGGAGGCGCAGACCGGCTAAGCTCCCGCGCGATGAGCATGGACCCGCACAGCCCCGCGGCGTCCGCGCGTCGGTGCGACGTGTCGTCGGGCACGCCAGCTCCCTCGCTCGGCTCCAGCGGGAGCTCGTGCGCGTCGAGATGAAACAGAAGGGAGCCTCGTCGGGGCCGGTGCGGGCCTCGGGATCGCCACGGCCGTGGTCGCCTTCTTCGCGCTCGCGTTCGCGCTCGCCACCGCCGCGGCCGCGCTCGCGCTGGTCGTGGACACGTGGCTCGCGCTCCTGATCATGTTCGTCCTCCTGCTCCTCCTCACGGTCGGCCTCGCGCTGCTCGCGAAGAGCTTCGTCCAGAAGGGCACGCCCCTTGCGCCCGAGCAGGCGCTCGAGGAGGCGCGGCTCACGAAGCTCGCGCTGCGGAGGAGCCGTGGCGCATAACGGTCGCGGCACGGAGGAGGTCCCCGCGAGCTCACGACCGAGCGCGAGGAGCTGGCGAGCGTGCTCGCCGACCTCCGCGAGGACTTTCGCAGCGGCGCGCGCCGGATTTCGGTCATCGCAGCCGGCGCCCTCGCCGCCGGGCTCGCGCTCGCGGGCATCGTCTCGGCGGCAAAGCACCTTCGCGACTAGCCCCGGGCCATGACGATGCGCTTCCACCGGGGCCGGCTTCTTGACCACGTTCACCTGCGCGTGGCCGACGTGGAGACGAGCAAGGCGTTCTATCGCGCCGTCCTCGAGGCTTGGCCGGGAGATCACGATGGAGGGAGAGGGCTACTTCAACGCCGACGAGCTGTTCGTGAGCGGAGACGGCGAGCCGACCTCGGGAATCCACCTCGACTTCGGGACCGTGGACCCCGAGACCGTCCAGCGCTTCCATGAGGCGGCGCTCGCTGCGGGCGGACGCGACAACGGTGGTCCCGGCGAGCGTCACTACCACCCCGGCTACTACAGCGCCTACGCTCTCGACCCCGACGGCAACAACATCGAGGCCGTCTACCACGGGCCGGCGCGGCAGTCCGCCGAATCTGTCGTGGTCGAGCCGCTGCCGCCGGGCGAGCCCGCCTGAGAGCCGAACGGAAGGTTCAGCGCCGGCAGGCGCTCGAGTCCTCGATCCGTGGTAAGACTCGCGGTATGCCGACAGTCACCGAACCCCTCCCGGCTTCTCTAGCCGCCACATTCCTCAAGCTCCGCGCAGCGCTCGACGCCACGATCCCGGCGAAGCAGCTCGACCGGAACCTGCTGGTGAGCACCTGGAACCTGCGCGCCTTCTCCGACCTCACCGAGAAGTGGCGGGGTGAGGAGGGGGACAAGCCGCTCCGCGACCTTTTCGACATCCGCTGCATCGCCGAGGTCGTCTCCCGTTTCGACGTGGTCGCGGTGCAGGAGGTCGGGGGAGCCGGACCGCTCTCCAGACGCTGCTCGCGGCCCTCGGGACGAACTGGGCGACGATCATGACCGACGTCACTCGGGGCAAAGCAGGGAACAACGAGCGGATGGCGTTCGTCTTCGACCGCCGCCGCGTGCGGCCCTCCGGGCTCGCCTGCGACTCGTCGTGGCGATCGAGACCCAGACCGACGTCGCTCCGCCCGCGCTCAACCGTCAGTTCGCGCGCACCCCTACGCGGTCAGCTTCGCTGCCGAGCACATGCAGCTGACGCTCGTCACGCTCCACGTCCTCTACGGCCAGGAGACCGAGCGCATCGACGAGCTGTTCGAGATCGCCAGGTGGCTCGAGGAGTGGGCCGAGAACGAGCGCCAGTGGAACCAGAACCTCATCACGCTCGGCGACTTCAACATCGACCGCCGCGGCGACCCACTGTTCGACGCGTTCACGTCCACCGGCCTTCGGCCTGCGCCGGAGCTGAACGAGGTGCCCGGACGATCTTCGGAGACTCAGGCGACAAGAAGTTCTACGACCAGATCGCGTGGTTCGTCGAGCGCGGTCGAGGGCCCGTGCTGACCCTCACCGCCACGACTGCGGGGACCTTCGACTTCGTGCCGATCCTCCGAGGCGAGCTGGACAAGACGACGCTTTCCTGGAAGGTCTCCGACCACTACCCGCTCTGGGCAGAGTTCTCGGTCCGGTGAGCATGCACGCCGAGGCGTCACTCAACCGGCTCGCCGCAAGCGCGACGACGCACTGTCTCACAGGCTGTGCGATCGGCGAGGTGCTCGGCTTCGTGATCGGAACCGCGCTCGGCTGGGGCGACGTCGCGACGATCGTGCTCGCGGTCGCCCTCGCGTTCTTCTTCGGCTACCTGCTCACGAGCCTGCCGCTCCTCCGATCGGGCCTCTCCCTGCGCGAGGTCGTCCCGATCGCCCTCGCGGCCGACACGGTCTCGATCGCGATCATGGAGATCGTGGACAACGCCGTGCTCCTCGTCTATCCGGGCGCTATGGATGCCGGGCTCGGCGACGCGCTCTTCTGGTGGACCCTGGGCCTTGCGCTCGCCGTTGTGTGGGTCGCGGCCTTCCCCGTGAATCGCTGGACGATCGGCCGCGCCGGGACCATGCCGTCGCCCACGGGCACCACGCGCACGGATAGGGTCTGGAGCCGTGAGCGAGGGCGGCATCTCGAAGCCCATGCAGGCGCTCTATCGCGGTGATACCGAGCGCGTCGCGGAACTCCTCGGGGCGCGCCCCGAGCTCGACGTCTTCGAGGCTGCGGCCCTGGGCGACCTCGAGCGGCCGAGGACGCTGCTCGACGCCGACCCGGCTCTCGTCGGGGCGTGGTCGGCGGACGGCTTCACGCCGCTTCACTTCGCCGCGTTCTTCGGACATCCGGATGCGGCCGGCCTCCTGATCGAGCGTGGGGCGGACCCGGAGGCGCCTGCTCGGAACGTGCACCTCGCCGGTGCTGCGCGGCCGCTCCACAGCGCGACGGCCGCCGGCCGGCGCGAGGTGTGCGTCGTTCTCCTCGACGCCGGCGCCGACGTGAACGCCTGCGAGCACGCCGGCTCCATGCCGCTCCTCGAGGCCGCGCAGCTCGGCGACGCTCCGCTCGTCGAGGTCCTGCTCGAGCGCGGCGCCGATCGCACGGCGACGCTCGACGACGGCCGCGGCCTCGGCGACCTAGGGGAGATCGACCTCTAGGTCTCGCTCGACGTCGAGCTCGACCTCGGCAACAGTCTCCTCCACCGTCCGGTTGACCGTCTGCCGTGCGGTACGGAGGACTCCGGTGACTTCGCCGACGGCAGCCGTGGGGGATGCCGAAGCAGAGCCCGGGGCTGCCACCTGCGGTACCCAATCGACCACCGGCAGGCTCGCCTCCGCTGCCCGCTGCTCGGCCGCCTGCCGCGCCTTCCCGTCGCGGCGCTCACGGTCAGATCGACGCACAGGCCTCTCCTCACGGCTCGTCGTGCTCTTGGCTTGGAAAACGCTACGAACCGGCGTCGCTACTTCCCCTGCCGCCGATGGGGCTTCCGCCTGGATCTCTGGGACGGACCTCTCCGGAGGTCCCGCGGACCGCGGGCCAAGCTCGCCGGCCAGGACCGTGGCGACTCCCAACACGACGGCGTAGATCGCGAACACCGCCGCCGCGAGCCCGACGATTCGGACGAGCGTGGCCTGACTCACGGGGACGTCCTACCCGCTTACCTCGTGGGAAAATCCCCGTTCGGCGCGGCGGGGCTTGGCTATCAGGGCCCGCCGTGCGAACATTTGTTCGTGACGACTCAGGGCTCGGCCTACAGCCGCCTCCGGCGCGCCCTCGACACCCGGAACGCGACGATTGCCCTCGCGGCAGCGGCCGACCTCGACCACGTCGGCCTGAGCGAGGCGCTCGAGCTCTGCCTCCTCATCGCCGGCCACGAGCCCGGACGATTCGAGCGCGCCGCCCTCCGTGGCACGGCCGTTACCGCCACGAGATCCATGACGTCGGCCTTGCCGAAGCTCAGGCCGTCCTCGCGTGCCTCGCGGCGCTCGGAGGCCCGCGAGGCGAGGCGGTGGCGCACGCGCTCGCCGATCTGGTTTACCGGCGCGGCATGGAAGGAGCCGGCGAGGCTCTCAACCGCTGGCGAGCATGAGTCACTTACGTCGGGGAGGCGCTGACCCCTGCCGCAAGATCGCTGCCTCCCCGGAAGCTCGGTCTGCCCTTCTCGGGACTCTCGTAAACCGGGCCTTTGTCTGGTCCACCTGTGACGGTTTCACTGGGCGACCTCTCGGGGACGGTGTGTGGATGAGGCGAACGAGGATCGCACTCTTTGCCGTGCTGCTTTCCGCCGTAGCGCTGACGCTTTCCGGGTGCGGAGCTGACGGCGAGAGCCGCTCGCCGACCACGACGGTCTATGACGAAACCGTGCTGACGGAGGGGGACGCCGACTTAGGGGACGAAGTGGAGCGCACGCAGGATGACGGGGACGAAGGCGATGACGACAGCGACAAGGGAAAAGGAAGGGACAAGGAGGAGGATCCGGCAAAGGTTATGGCAAGGGCCGCGAGGATGACGCGAGGTAGGGCACTCGCAGCCTGGAGGGGGGGCTGCAGCCGCCGCAGCGGCTGCGGCGCAGGTCGATGGCACGCTACTTACGCGTCGGATGCCCTCGTAGCCGGAACTCTCAGGCGGCGTCTGCCTTCAGCCGACCCGAGAAGTACTCGAGCGCCTTCTTGGTCTTGGTCTGCTGTTCGCCGCCGAGGTCGACGCCCCGTTCCGTGAGGAACGCTTTGGTCTCGGCGGCGACCTGGAACGTCTCCGACGGGGCGCATTTCGTGGACAGCTCGAGGATCATGGTGTTGTCCGGGTAGAGCCAGCTCGCCAACGAGCTTGCGGGCGAATCCCTCGGGCGCCCACTTCAGTTTGAGCACGGCAGGCCGCCAGGTCCGCCAAGGAGTACCTCGACACCATGGCGTTCTCCCGCGACGGCCTCATCGAGCAGCTGGAGTCGGAGTTCGGCGCGGGCTTCACCCACGCGCAGGCCGTCTACGGCGTGAACCAGACCGGCCTCTAAAGCGAACCCCGGCCCCCAACAACCTCCTCGGCCATGCCCACGAACGCCGCTCGCCGATACGGGGGCGGCGTTCGGCTTACCCGTCTTGGTGGTGGCGTCCGACGCGAGGCCTGATTTTTTCAGCCGGGCAGGGACTCCGGAAGGACTCGGCGAACAAGGGGACGCCCCCGGCGTACTCGTTGTTGCCGCAGAACGAGTAGCGCCGGGGGCACCCTCGGAGGCGAAAGGGTGGGTCGCTGCGAGCGGTGGTTAGTCCCATCAGGCGGGGTGGGGGTGCGGTCTCTCGGAGGCGCCCCCGGCCCAGGGTGCCGCCCGCCTCGGCCTGGGCGCCTCGGCCGGCCGCCGGGCTGCGGCTGCGCCAAACTCGGAGAGTGAGACGTGCATGCCGTCGGCGGACTGAGACGAGCACCGACGATCCGCAGTGTGAGTTGGCGCTCACACTCCCGCCTGCCTCGCTCGGGCTCGACGCTCCCGCCGGCGCAGCGATTCGGGCAAGAAGTCGGCGACACCGCGATGTCCGACGCGGGCCTCGCGCTTCACCCTCTCCCGTGCCGCCTGGTTGACCGTGCGCCAGTTGTGCGCCAGTGAGCGCCAGAACCCAGCGGTTTCAGGCGGGTTCGAGCGGGTTGACCGGCGGGAGCCCCGAGACGCCGCAACCGGCCTAGAGGAGCTGGTTTCGGCTTGGAATGGGGGGACAGGGCCGCCAGGACTCGAACCTGGAACCCCCGGTTTTGGAGACCGGTGCTCTGCCAATTGAGCTACGGCCCTCGGCCGGAAGGCATTGTACCGGGGTGCGGCGGAGACCCCTCGGCGCGCTCTTCCTCGTCCTCGCGGCGGGGTTCGCCGGGGTCGCCGTCTACGCCGCGGTCGCGGGCGGCGCAGCGTGGGTCGTGGCCGTCGCCGCCGCGGTGCCTCGCGGTCTGGATGGGCGAGTCCGCGCTGAAGATGCTCAGGTAGGAAACCCGTCGCGTTCTCGCGAAAGCTCACTTCTCGCTGCATCCTCCCTGGCGTATGGCGGAGCAGACACTGGACACCCAGGTGCTCTGGCGCGAGTACAAGCGCACCGGTGAGAGGAACCTGCGAGACAGGCTCATCCTCACGTACGCGCCGCTGGTGAAGTACGTCGCGGGCAGGCTGGGCAGTGGCCTACCGGCGCATGTCGAGGAGGGCGACCTCGTCTCCTACGGCCTCCTCGGCCTCATCGGCGCCATCGAGCGCTTCGACCTGGATCGCGACATCAAGTTCGAGACGTACGCGATCGCGCGCATCAGGGGCTCCATCATCGACGAGCTGCGTTCGATGGACTGGGTGCCGCGCTCCGTGCGTGCGCGGGCGCGAGACATCGAGCGGACGATCGCGCAGCTCGAGGCGAAAGGCAGGGGGCGCCGGAGGACGCGGAGATCGCAGCCGCTCTCTCGGGATCAGCGAGAAAGAGTTCCAGGACTCGCTCCTCGACATCTCTCTCGAACGTCGATCGCGGCGCTCGACGAGCTCTGGTCCAGCTCCTCGACGGACGGCGACCCCGTAGCGCTCATCGACACGCCTCGAGGACCCCCCTGGCGGAGGAGCCGCAGGCCGCGATGGGGCAGACGGCGCTCCCGCGAGGTCCTGGCGGAGGCGATCGCGCGGCTGCCCGAGCGGGAGAAGCTCGTCGTGACGCTCTACTACTACGTGTAGCCAACTTCGTGAGATCGGCGAGGTGCTCGGCGTCACCGAATCGCTGGGTCTCCCAGCTGCACACGAAGGCGATCCTGCGCCTCAAGGCGCGGCTCTCGGCGTCGCTCGTCCGCACCACCCAGGACTAGCTCCGGCTCCAGCTGTAGAGCGCGTCCGGCTCGCGCTCCTCGTTCCCGGCCCCGTCGGTCAGCTTGGCCAGGCTGAGACCCCGCCGCTCGTAGAAGCGGCGAGCGTCGGTGTTGCGCTGGAAGACCCAGAGCCGAAAGCCGTCCGGGCGGAGGGTTTGCACGCGAGCAAGCAGCGCGCTCCCGACGCCCCGCCTCTGAAGGTCCGGGCGCACGTAGAGGTGGGCGAGGAGGCCGCCGTCGAGGGCGGCGAACCCGACCCGGGTGACCTTCGACCTCGGCAACGATCACCTCCTGGCTCGCGAATACCACGTCGCGCAATCCAGGCGCGAATGTCGCTCTCCGAGTGCGACGACGGGAGATAAGCCATCGCCTCCGCGCGAGCAGAGAGGAACACATCGGCGACCGCGGAGGCGTCTCCCGGGGCTCGGCCGGACGAAGCGTGAGCTCCACGGCTTGCATTCTTGCCTGCACGTT
>CAWDJV010000005.1:0-1365136 GCA_963802795.1 uncultured Actinomycetes bacterium | reverse complement strand
TGAGTTCATCTTCAGTCCAGCGATAGATGTAGTTCGGAATCGCGGTGTTATTCACACCTCCGCGCCTGAGCTCACTTCCGACCACGGCTTCGACTTCGTACTCAGGGGATAAGCCGAGACGGTTGGCAACTTGCATCAGAAAACTACGACGCGACTCGATCACGATGATGCCTTTGCGTGCCACGCGATACATTTCCAACATCGCGCGGTGCGGCGAAGAGCAGTGATGTAACCCGTCGGCAACGAAGGCAAAATCGAACGAGCTATCTTCATAGCTCAAGGACTGAGCATCCTGATAGCTCCACGAATACGAGGGTGACCAGTCGATGTGCTCTTGCTCGTAGATATTGGAAATCACAACGTTCTCGAAGTTGTAAGTCGAGAACAATTCATGCTCGCGCTTCCCGGCGCACACAGCGAGCACGGCTGTCCGAACGAGAGATTGTGCCGTCGGCGAGGAGTTCGGAGATGACAGTCTGGGCTAGAGAGAACCGCATCGCTCAGATCATCCACCCGGCCGCGAGCCGGACCACCGTGAAGTCTACTCCTCCGGAAGGTGGTCAACAGGTTTCTCCAGCCGTCCCGTGCCCTGCCGAGGGCTGGCGCTGCCATGCTCGCTCCGGCCCAGCGCCTCGCGGGTGTCCGTGCGCCGAAGCGCGGCCCGCACCAGGTCCGGGCCGACTCCCTCTCTCCAGCGTGTGGCAGAATCCCGCTTGTGCCGAAGGAATGGCGATGAGGCTGATCGCCGCGCTGCTCTCGTTCTCCGTAGCGCTTGTCGTGTTCCAGTCGACCGACCAGGCAGCGGCCGCGGTGCAGACGTTCAGGGCGTCCGCCGACACCTACGTCGACCAGGCTTATCCGAACAGAAGCTTCGGATTCGCCAAGCGGCTACGCGTCGGGGCGGGCTCACGACCAGCGAAGCAGGTCTACGTTCGCTTCGCGGTCGCCGGTTTGGCCGGCCCGGTCTCCAGGGCGAAACTGCGCTTCTTCGTCACGAACGGAACTCGAAACGGACCCGCCGTCTACAAGACCGGCGCATGGCCCAGGAAGCCCCTCACCTGGGCACGGCGACCTGCCGTCGTCAGCGGCCCGCGCGACAACAAGGGCTCACTCATACCTGGCACATGGGTGGAATGGGATGTGACCCCGTGGGTCAGGCGCGGCGGCGTCTACAGGTTCGCCCTTAAGGGAGGCACGGCGGACGCTGCGGGCCTCGTGTCTCGTGAAACGGCGGTCCAGACGCTCCAGCCACAGCTCGTCGTCACGACCTCTCCCGGGGTCGTGTACGTGGCCCCGACGGAGGGTGCGACGGTGCACGGCGTCACGGCGGTGCGAGTGCGGGCACCGGCGGAGACCGACTGGATCGCCGTGTACGCATGCGACGGCAAGTCGGTCGGCGAGGATCTCGTCAAGGACCCGAACGGTGAGTGGTCGGTGCTATGGGACACGCAGATGGCCGGCTGCTCGAACGGCTCCCAGGGACTCGACACGTTCGCCTTCATCGACGATGTCTCGGACCCGCTCCAAGCGTCCATCACGGTTCAGATCAACAACGCCTCGCCACCCCCGCCCGACCCAGAGCCGACCCCGTGTCCGGCGACACCCGTGCCGAGCCCGCTGACCGGGCAGGGATACGCGCTTCGATTTTCCGACTGCTTCGGGACGCTCAGCCGGAGCGTTTGGTGCTCGAATCAGTGGTGGGAGCCCAGGCCGCTGATCGGTACCCAGTACGTCGCCGACGGGGCCCTGCATCTTGTCCGTCGTCGCTCCGACGGGTTCCCGAACGTGACGGTCTCGACCGAGCCGTGCGGCCAGTCTCGCCCGCAGAGCTTCCGATACGGCTACATGGAGGCCCGGATGCGCTACGACACGGTGCGGGGGAACGGGCCGGCGTTCTGGCTTCTCTCGACCCGCCACGCGACGAACCCGGACTTCGACAATCCGCCGCCGTATGCTCCGAACCCGTTCTGCGCGCAGCACGGGCTGCCGGTGGCCCAGTGCTGGGCGTCCGAGCTGGACGTTTTCGAGGGGTTCGGCAACATCGAATACGGCGGCACGCGCCGGGACGACTTCTTCTCCGGCGCTCTGCATCGCAACACGGGCGAGTTCTACGGTCAGCCCAACCAGTTCCGCTTCGTTCAGCGCGGCACGGGTCTGGACCTGTCCGAGTGGCACGTCTACGCCGCCCTCTGGACGGACTCGACCGTGAGCTACTACGTGGACGGGCAAGTGCAAGGGTCGGTGAACACCTTCGACTCGACCCGTCAGCCGATGCACCTGCTGTTCTACAACTGGAACACGGACTGGGAAGGCGAGAACATGCCGAACGCCAGCACGCCCGACCGGCTCGACGTGTCGGTCGACTGGGTGCGAGTCTGGCAGCAGTGATACCCGTCCCCTGGGCAATCGACAGCCGAGGACAGCCCGCGAGCCCATGCTGCAGCCTAGGGCACTGCCCTGCCCACGCCCCGGCTAAGTCAAGTTCCCTAGGTCAACGTCGGAAGCCGAATCGCGCTCCTACGCGAACGGCGCACACCCAACGCTCTCCAGGACGAGCTTGCCCGGCAGATTGGTCGACGCGCTCACCAACGTCGCTCGGTTGTTCGTGAACAGGGTGAACTTCTGCACGCTCTTGTTCGCCACGGTGGGGCCGACGGGCCCGAACTGGATCACACCGAACTCCTCGGTGTCGAAGAACACCGTGAGGGTTCCGGCAGCCGCACCCTCAGTCTTGTTGTTCACGAAGTTCCACGTACCGACGCCGGACGCGCACGTCGCGCCCGCGCCTTTCTCCAGAACCGCGCTTGGCGCCGCCACCGGAATCGCAAGAGCGCCGAGCAGCCCGGCGACCAGCGAGCAACTTCCGCATCGTCATCTCCCCTTCTCCGCAGTTTTCGGACGCCGATCTCCCTCGCGTCCGCGACGATCGTAGAACAGGGACCGGCGTGGCGTCAACAGGCGCGCCGGGGTCAAATGACGAGCGCCTCCGGCCGCGCGTCACCGAAGCAGCCCGGCTGCTCGGTCGGTCAGCGCGAGTTTGTTGTGGTGACGGTTCGGGAGTACAGTGAACGGACGGTCCGCCGTCGGCCTCGCCAAGGCCCATGAGGTTTAAGCGGGTGAAATAGGCTGACGATCACGCAGACGCTCAGGTCTCGAATGCGGTCGAGCGCCGGCCGCTCCATTGTCGGATCGCTTGCCGCCTCCGGCGGCCTCCAGCTGATCGTCATCGTCAGCGGCGTCCTCGTCGCACGGAGTCTCGGCCCCGAGGACCGCGGCTATCTCGCGCTGCTGGTCGTCGTCTCGGGCGTCTTTGCACTTGCCGGGACGCTCGGCCTCCCCTCGGCGGCCACCTACTACATCGCCCGCGATCCGGCTGACGCGCGCCGGATCGCGTCATCGCTTGCCTGGGTTGGAGTGCTCCAGGTAGGAGCCGTGTTTGTCCTTCAAGCGGCTGCGCTGGCCGTCCTCGTTGCGTCCGATCCACAGGACGTCCGAGTGGCGGCTGCTATCTCCCTGCTCCTACCGCCCGGGATCCTCGCCCTGAGCTTCGGCGTCGCGATCCTCCAGGGCCAGCGCCGGTTCACGGCGTTCAACCTCCTCAGGATCCTGCCGAGCACGGCCTACGTCGTGGGTGTGGTCATCGTCTACGCGCTGAACGCGACCAGCCTCGTCCTGTTCATGGCGCTGTGGGCGGCCGTCAACCTGATCGGGGGGTTCTTCGCTCTCGCCTTCGCGGTCCGCGGGCTCCCCAAGCACGCTGAGAAGGAGCCCGACCCGTCGCGCGGGCAAATGGTGAAGTTCGGGCTCAAGGCCCTGCTGGGAAGTTTGTCCCCGGTCGATGTTGTTCGCCTCGACCAGGCTGTCGTCGGCCTCTTCTTGAGCCCGGTGGCGCTCGGTTACTACGTCGTTGCTCAGGCGTTCTCGCTGCTGCCTCGTGTGGTTGCGGCGAGCGTCGGGATGGTTGCGTATCCGCAGGTCGCCGCCGAGCGCGATCGCCAAGCGGCACGCCGCGCCATGTGGAAGTTTTTCTTCCTCGGGCTCACGTTGTCGGGACTGGTCGTCGTGGCGCTCGAGCTCATGGCGGGCGAGCTCATCTCGCTCTTGTTCGGGGATGACTTCACCGAAGCGACCACGATCGCTCAGATCCTCCTCCTCGCGTCGCTCTTCATGGCGGGCCGACGCGTTCTCACGGACGGGGTCAACGGCCTCGGCCATCCGGGGTACGGGACGATCGCCGAAGTCACATCGTGGATCCTGCTCCTCCCCGCCGTGGCGATTCTCCTTCCTTGGTTCGGAGCCGAGGGGGTCGCGCTGGCGCTCGCGGCCTCGTGGGGAGCGAGCCTCCTCCTGCTCGTGGGTTTCGCCCTTGTCGCCGGCCGCCCCAGCGGGGCCACGCGCGCGAAGGTGGCGGACGCGTCGCGCCGTCTGGCCGCCTTCCCGACACGTCTTCGGGCTGAGCATGTATTCGTCGTCGCGGGAGCCGCCCTGCTTTCGGTGCTGGGAGGACTGGCTGCGGTGTTCTTTCCGACCCTCGCTGTCGCCATGCTCATCGCGCTCTCGGCCTGGCTCCTCTTCGCGTTCGCGCGGAGAGCACTCAACGAACGTCCTCGGCCACTCCAGCCACGCGTGGCCGCTGATCACGACTCGCCGCTCCAGGCAGATCAGGTCTTCGACGACGCGGCCGAAGAAGGATTCGACGTTCCGCGCCGCCTCTACTACGGAGGTGTCCTGCTGCTCGGCCTTGTCACCCTCAGGGTGTATGGGCAGGTCACCTTTTCGGACCTTCTCTTCCTCGCCAGCTTCCTCTTCGCTTGCGCCGAGCTCGTAATTCTCCGTCGTAGAGTGCCGGTGAAGCTGCCTTTCCTCCTCTTGATCGGCGTCGCCCTTTTCTCACTCGGCGGCTTTCTCTCCACGTTCGACTCCTATGAGGCCTTCAAGTCGATCGCCGTGATCGCCCGCCTCGTCTTTCTCGCGGTGTTCTGGCTCTGGCTCGGGACGGTCGTCCTGCGTCGGCAGGAGCACATAACAAGGGCCATCAGTTGCTGGGTCCTGTCGGCGGCGATTTGCGGCGTCGGCGCGATCATCCAACTGCTCCTCGGCGACGTCATTCCAAACGCCAGCATTGACGGAGGTCGTGCCACAGGATTCACCGGCCATCCAAACGATCTGGGCGCGCTGACCGCGATCGCCTTCGTGCCGGCCCTCATGCTCGCCTCCCGACCGCGAATCGCCGCTGCCTCGCGGGCGTGGTTCTATCTCCTGCTTCTCCTCGTCGCCGCAGGGCTGATCCTGTCAGTCTCAATCGGCGCCCTGATCGCGGCTGCATGTGCCGTGTTCGTCTGGCTCGTTTTCCAGCGGCCGTCGATTCACTCCGTGCTCGCCCTCGCGACGCTCACTGCGTGCGTCGTCGCTCTCCTCACCCTCCAGTCGATCCGGGGTGCGCCGGATCCGCTCGAACGCTTCGAGACCGCGACGAGCACTTCATCCCAAGCAGGCGTCGTACAGGTCGGCTCCGTTCACCAGCGCATCGGCACCTACCGGGTGGCGATAGAGAGAATCGAGGAGAACCCCTTCGTCGGCGTCGGGCTCGATCTGTTCAGCATCACCCGGCCGTTCGGCATCGAGGCCTATGAGTACGACGTCCACAATCTCGTTATAGGCCTCTGGTACAAGACCGGGCTCTTCGGGCTCGTCGGAATGCTGCTTGCCCTGTTTGCGATCCTGCGATCTGGATGGACCGCGATCTCGGAGTCGATCTCGACGAGCGAGCGGAGACTCGCCGTCGCTCTCGGCAGCTCGGTCGTTGCCTTCGTCGTCTTTGCAATGACCGCTCCGATCCTCTTCACGCGGCTCGGGTGGATCTCAGCAGCACTCCTGCTCGCCCTTCGCGGCATACAGCAAGAGAGGGTCGGCATCCGAGCAGGCCGCGCGCCCTGAAGTCGCCCGGCGACCGGTTGCAGCCCTGGCCAGGCCGTGATGTCCCGCGGACCACCGCCTACCTAAAGGCAATCCTCGGCCCGTCGACTCTGTCGGCTCACCGGTGTCAATGCATCGTGAGCCACCGAGTGGCTCACTTTAGGCATTCGACATAGAGCGTTTCAGGTCGACGTTCCTCGGAATCCGGAACCGGGTCGAGATCGCTCTCGCCAAAGAGTCGACGCTCGCAGGTTGTAAATCCAGCTGCCTGCGTGATCAGCGCCAGAGTATCCCAATCGAACGCCGACCTGTGACCGTGCCGAAAGAACAGCTCTTGCATCGCGAGCGCGCGGGTGGGCCGACCGGGCCTCACCTGCTCAAACAGAGGGTCGCCACCTGCATAGGCCTCGATGTATCGACCGAGATCGGGCACCCCAATCCTTAGGATTCCGCGAGGCCGTAACACCCTAAACGAGTCTTTCACGATACCTAGAACATCTCGAAGGCTAAAGTGTTCGAGTACGTGTTCGTGGAAGATCGCATCGACCGAGCCCGAAGCGAACGGAAGGGGTCGAAGCAGGTTCCAGTACAAATCCCCTGGATATCCGACCAAGTCGATATTTACCCATCCCGGCTTCGGCGATCTTCCGCTTCCCAGATGCAAGCGAAGCGGTGCATGTTGCGCCAGGCGATTGGCTTTCCTTCGCTGTGAAAATGCGATGGCGTCGGTCAAGATGATCTTGGTGGCAAACCGAAGAGACTCAGGCGCAACTGACCTGAGCACTCGTCGTTGCGGAGGTCCGGGATCCTCCGCTCTAACCTGGGCAAGGTAGTCCGTCAACCGACGGTCGGCGTCGTTGGACGGCCCGGTTGCCATTTCCCCGTAGTTCAGTCGATCGCCTCTAGAGTTCATCGTCGCCTCGCGGGAGCGCAAGTTCACGCCCCCGCAGCTGGTGGACACCACCCGAGCCTTGCGAGCATGGCGCCCGGCCATCTCGTCGTACATCCAGGCGTATGTCTTCGCGAGCCCGTCCTCGAGGGTGATCTCCGGTTCCCAGCCGAGACGTTCCTTGATCAGGGCATTGTCGCTGTTTCGCCCCCTGACGCCCTGAGGAGCGTCCAGGTTGTACCGGCGGCGAAGCTTGAGCCCCGCAATCTCTTCGACGATCGTGACGAGCTCGTTGATCGTGACGAGGTGGGCGCTGCCGACGTTCAGCGGCTCCGTGACATCGCTTCGCATGAGGATTCTCGTGCCGTAGACGCAGTCATCGACGAACATGAAGCTGCGCGTCTGCTCGCCGTCGCCCCAGATCTCGATCTCGTGATGACCGGAGAGCTTCGCCTCGATGACCTTGCGACAGATCGCCGCCGGAGCCTTCTCCCTACCCCCGTCGTACGTGCCGTGGGGACCGTAGACGTTGTGGTAGCGAGCCACGCGGGTCGCGAGACCGAAGTCCTCCGAGAAATGGCGGCACATTCGCTCGCTGAAGAGCTTCTCCCAGCCGTAGCCGTCCTCCGGCATCGCCGGATAGGCATCCGCTTCCCTCAAGGGCTAGGACGTCCGTCGACGTCTGCTTGTCGGCCGCGTACACACACGCAGACGAGGCGAAGAAGTACCGCTCGACCTCTTGCTCGCGGGCGGCGAGGAGAAGGTGCGTGTTGATGAGCACCGACAGCATGCAAAGTGCCTTGTTGGCCTCGATGAAGCCCATTCCGCCCATGTCGGCGGCGAGGTTGAAGACGTAGCGCGCTCCCTCCAACGTCTCGCGGCAGGCATCGAGATCGCTCAAGTCCAGCACTCGGTTGTCCGCCTCGTCAAAGACCTGGAACCACTCGTCGACGGGTTTCACATCGACTGCCCGCACTCGAGTACCGTCCTCGCGGAGGAGATCGGCGACGAGATGCCCGCCGATGAAGCCTCCGGCGCCGCAAACGACCACGTCGTTCATCCGCTTACCTCGCTTCGTCGTTGTTGCCGCATGTTTGTCCCGTTCCGTCCCTCGCCCTGCCCACCAGGAACGAGAATCGGCTCGAAACGGTCGCCGATGGTGGCGACGTCGAAGTTCTCCTCGGCGTACCGGCGCGCCCTGCCGCCGAACTCTTCTCGGAGGCCTCCGTCGGCGAGGAGGCGCGTTGCGCCGGCGACGAGACTCGCCTTCGTCACCCGGCTCGACGAGGACTCCGCCCCCGCTCCTGCGGATGACCTCGGCCGCAAGGTTGTCGGAGGGCACCGCAGCAAGGAGCGCACGCCCCGCGCAGAGGTAGCTGAGCACCTTCGAGGGTACGGAGAACGCTCCGGCGTCCGCCTCGAGCAGCGTGAGCAGTATGTCGCCGCTTCCCAGAACGTCCGGGAGGACGGCGTACGGTTGGAAGGGAAGCAAGCGAAGGTTGAACAGGCTCTCTTCGTCGCGACGTCGGCGGAGCCAGTCTGCTCCTCGACCTTCGGAGACGACCACGACCTCGACGTCCTCGTGCTTCCGGAAGTGGCGAGCGAGCTGCACGATCGCTTCCGGATCGTGCTTGAGCCCAAGCGTCCCCGAGTACAGAACGACCCGCTTGCCGACCAGGTCGTGTTCGCGTGCCCACTCGTTGGCCCGGGGCCGGAGTGGCAGCTCGTCGATCGGCGCCCAATTCTCGACCACGTAGACCTTGTCAGTTGGGATCCCGAGCTGTTCGAGCGTCGGCAGGAACCCATCGGAGATGACCGTGACTGCATCGCTCCCCAGCAGAAGCGAGCGCTCGAGCGCTACGAAGCGATTGCCGATCGCGGTGCCGAGCCGTCCGTAGCGCCGTTCGAGGACTCTCCGGACGCCGATCCCAAGTAAATCCTGCTGCCAGAAGACGAAACGTGAGCCGAGCCGCTTGGTTTCCGACAGAAGGCGCTTCTGGGCGAAGAGAGGCGTGTTCGCCGAGAGGACGACATCGGGGCGGAATTCGCGGATGCGCGCGCTTGCTTTCAGTCCGTACTCGCGCTCCTGGCGAAACCGTGTCCACGGCGAGTACTTCGAAAACTCACGTGAAAGAGTGACACCCTCGATTCGGAGACGTGCGTCATCGTCGTCGTCGACGGCTCCCTTCCCAGTCCGGAAGGAGCCACAGTGCAGATGAAGGACATCCATGCCGCGTCGCGCAAGTTCCCGGCTCAACTGGACCTGAAACGGATGCCCCACGTAGTCGTGAACTACTAGACGGAGTGCAGACGGCCGCTGCCGATCGCCGGTTGCGAGTCCATTCCAGGCGGTGTGGTGGCTCCAGAAGTGACTCATGCCGCGGCTGTCAGCCGTGCCGGCCTCCAGGCGTCACGACTACAGATCGCTTAGTTACCCGGGGCTCTTTCGAGCCACGATCTTACTCCCGTGGCGGCCTAGCCTTTCGACTGGGATGCTGGGATGGTTGCCCGGCCGCCCATCGTCGCGGATCAGCCTGCCGACGCCTGCCCTGGAGGCTTTACATCCATTGGCGAGGGGCTATTCTGTCGACGACGGGCTTTCGGGCCGGCCGGCCCGCGAACCTTGCGGCCTAGTGGCGACTGCGAACCGACATGTCACGCCCGGGAAGGGACGATCGCACCGAGCCTGCTCGACTACCTGAGGGTCCTAGCCCGACGGAAGCTCGTCTTCCTGCTGATCCTCCTTCTCGTCCCGGCAACGGCAGTCGCGGTCTCGCTCAGTCAAGCTCCCACGTATCGGGCCTCGGCGGAGGTGCTTCTCACCAGCCAAACATGGGGGACAGCGCCTCCGGATGCCGCCGGTGTACGTCGATCCTGAGCGCGTCGCGCAGACAAGAGCAGCGCTCGCTCGGGTCCCGGCCGTGGTGGACAAGGTGCTCGACGAGGTTCCGGGCGCAGGTCTCGATCGGACTGAGTTCCTGGAGTCCTCGTCGGTCTCGACCACCCTTGGCAGCGACTTGCTCACGTTCTCGGTCGAGAACTCGGATCCGAACCTTGCGATGCAGCTTGCGACCGAGTACGCGAACGCGTTTACCGAGTACCAGCAGCAACTCGAGCCGACGCCGTCGGCACAGGTCGTCCGGGCGGCTGACCAGGCGCCCAAGGTTGGCCCCCGCACAGTGCGAAACGGCTTGATCGCCCTCTGCCTCGGTCTCGTCCTCGCACTGATCATCGTCTTTCTCGTGGACGCTCTCGACACGACGAGTCAGGTCGGTCGACAGTATTCGCGAGGCTCTCGGTCTGCCGCTGCTCGGACGCCTGGCGGCGCCGCCCGGCCGCCTCCGGGAAGGAAACGGCCTCGTCATGCTCGCCGACCCGACAAGCCGGGAGGCGGAGTCGTTCCGCGTCCTCCGAGCGACCCTCGACTTCGCCAACGCCGAGCACGGCTCCCGCACGATCATGATCACCAGCGCCGTCGACGGGGAGGGTAAGTCTACGACCATCGCGAACCTCGCCGTCGCGCTCGCGCGGGCAGGGCGTCGGGTCGTCCTCGTCGACGCGGACGTCGGCAAGCCGAACCTCCACCAACTCTTCAGCCTCGATGAAAGGCCGGGGCTGACGGACCTCGCGCCGGGAGACACGAGGCTCGAGGATACGTTGCGACCGATCGGCCTGACAGGGGAAGCCTCCGAAGCCGAACACTCGGGCGCGAGGATGGACCGCATCGGCAGTCTCGAGGTCCTCCCGGGAGGTTCCGCACTGCAGGACCCCGACGCGCTCGGCTTCGAGAACGCCGTGGGCCGCATCATCCAGCGCCTACGGGATCGCGCGGACCTCGTGCTCGTCGACGCCCCCCCGCTCCTGAAGGGCCATGCGATCGCGCTGAGCGCCCACGTCGACGCGGTCGTCGTCGTCGCCCGCCTCAAGGCGCTGCGGACGTCGGCCCTCCAGGACATGAGCAGGATTCTCGAAGCCTCGCCTGCCACCAAGCTCGGCTTTGTCCTCACCGGGGTCGATAGGACTGAAGGCTACGGTCAGCATCAGCGATACGCGGCCTCGGAGCGGCGGGCGGAAGCCAAGCCTCGCCTGACGCTCACCGTTCCTCCCTCTGCTGCCGAAGGCGATGGTGCGGTGCCGCGTCGGAGCCGGAGCGAGGCCAACGACACCGAGGAACCGAACGAGACGGCAAGCGAGCGAGAGACCGAGAGGGGCGGACGGAGCCGCAGAACCGAGTCCGCCCAGGAGCGCGCCGCGCTCGACGAGGCGCAAGACGCGCTCAACGACGCCTAGGCAACGCGCTCAGGCTCCGTCACATGTCGGCGATGAACTCCTCCGCGCCCCCCACGACCTCCTTCGCGAGCGCCAGGCTCGACGTGGCCGCAGGCGAGGGGGCGTTCCGCAAGTGGAGGACCCGGTCCGCCCGGTCGAACCAGAAGTCGTCGAGGAGCCGCCCGTCGCTCGAGAGCGCCTGAGCCCGGACCCCTGCGTGCGTCCCGGCCAGGTGCGCCGCACTTATCGAAGGCAAGAGGCGCTGGAGGGCTCGGACGAACGTCTGCTTCGAGAGGTCTCCGCGCACCTCGCTCAGGCCGGCTCGCCAGTAGCGCCGCGCGAGAGTGCGGAACCCAGAATACGACAGCGTCTCCCACAGATCGCGGGGATTGACGTCCCACCCGCGATAGCCCTCTCGTGCCAACGCGAGCACTGCGTTCGGGCCCGTCCACACCTCGCCCGAGATCTGCTTCGTGAAGTGGACTCCGAGGAACGGGAAGGACGGGTCTGGCACCGGGTAGACGAGGCCGCGCACAAGCCCGGAGGCCGCGGCGGAGAGGGCGTGGTACCTGCCTCGGAAGGGCACGATCCGAGGCGAGACCGGGCCTCCGGTCATCCGCGCCAGTCGGTCGGAGTGCAGCCCGGCGCACGTGATGACGACGCGCGCCTCTACGGAGCCGGCAGTCGTCGCCACGCGGACTGCCCGGTCGCCTGACCGGTTGATGCCATACACGGCCGCCCGCAGCCGGATCGCCGCGCCGAGCCCCGCGATCTCTTCGGCGAGCGCGCTCGCGACTCGCCGGAAGTCGACGATGCCGGTGCCGGGTGAGTGGAGCGCCTGGAGCCCCCTAACCGCCGGCTCGATCTCCCGGAGATCGTCCTCGCCGAGAAGCGTCACGCCTTCGACGCCGTTCGCCCGCGCGCGAGCGTGAATCTCGTCGAGGCGGGCAAGGTCGCGCTCGTCCGACGCGACGACGACCTTGCCGCAGCGCTCCGTCGCGATTCCGCGCTCCTCGCAGTAGGCGTACAGGGCTCGGCTTCCCTGCACGCACAGTCGCGCTTTCAGCGAGCCGGGGGCGTAGTAGATCCCCGAATGGATGACCCCGCTGTTGTGTCCCGTCTGGTGAGCGGCTACCCGATCCTCCTTCTCCAGAACGAGTACGCGGAGGCCGTCGTAGCGCAACAACGCCTCGCGCGCGACCGCGAGCCCGAGAATCCCCGCGCCGACGACGACGAGATCTGCTGACGGGACTGCCGAGGTCATGCGTCGATCACTCGACGGATCATGACCAGGTTCGTCTTAGGTGTGCGGAAGCTGGCTTCCCATCACCCCCGCTGTCTGATCAAGGCACTTGGCGCTGAAGTTGCCGAGCTTGAACCGACGACGTTGGTCGCCGTCACGGTCACGCGCATGGTGCGGCCCGCGTCGGCGGTGACCAGCGTGTACTTGCTGGCATTGGCGCCCGGTACATCCACACACGCGGCTCCCGAAGCGTCGCAGCGGCGCCATTGATAGGTGAACGAGATGGGAGTCGAGCCCGCCCAGCTTCCGGTTGACGTCTTGATCGTCTTGCCGACCATGGTCGGCCCGGTGATGGCGGGCGGGGTCGTATTGCGCGGTGGGGCGAGGTAGATGGCGTTGTAGGTCGTCGCGGAACTCGCGGTGATGACGTGTGTCTGGGCGCCGCCGTCCGACCAGGAGGCGAACCCGTAGGTGTTGCCGTTCAGGGTCTGTGGCGTGGGCGCCGAGATCGTGTTGGTCGATCCCGCGATGACCGTGCGCGTGAAGGGCGTCGCTGCGCTGCCGCCGTTGAGGACGAGCTGAAGCCCCGAGGGACTCGTCGTGAAGGTCAGATCGACCGTCTGGGGCTGCAGCGTCACGCTCGCGGTGTCCATGAGACCGCCGGAGTCGGTGGCCGTCAAGACGAGCTCGAGATTCGAGGGATACTCGTGGTCGGGCGCGACGAACGAGCCGCTCGCCGTGCCCACGAAGTCTTGCAGCGGGTGGGAGTGGCAGGTCGAGGGGCAGTGATTGAGGACCAGCGACCAGGAGAGCGCCGAGGCGGGCAGGTTCCCGTCCTGCGGGTCGGAGCCCGAGCCCGAGAAGTTGATGACGTCGCCGACCCTCCACGTGATGCTCCCGGGGGGAGAGGCGATCGTCGCGGTGGGCGGAGTGTTGCCGACGGTGATGACGATCGGTCCGCTGATGCTCGAGGCGCCCGGGCTGTCGGTGACCCTGAGCCGCGCGGTGAAGGTTCCACTCTGCGTGTACGTGAATGTCGGCTGCACTGCCGTCGAGTCGTCAAAGAGCCCGTCGCCGTCGAGATCCCAGGCGTACGTGATCGGATCCCCGTCGGGATCGCTCGAGCCGCTGCCGTCGAAGGTGACGGTGAGCGGCGCCGACCCGGTCGTCGGATTCGCGCTCGCAACGGCGACCGGCGGCTGGTTGGCGCTCACGAACCGGATGCGGCGGATCGTGCCGCCGTCGAAATCGGCGTAGAAGAGCTCGCCGGCCGGTGAGATCTGCACGTCGACGGGGTTGGCGGCCGGCGCAACGAACGACTCGAGGAGGCCGGGCGCCGGAAGCCCACTCGCATCCGCCTTCATCGCCCAGATGCAGTCGCGCGAGTAGTCGGCGAAGAAGAGGGCTCCGTCATAGGAGGCCGGGTAAGGGCCTCCCTGGTAGAAGTCGATCCCGGACACCGAGGAGCTCCCCGTGGGGCACGGCTCGCCTGCGACCACCTGGCTACCGTGGTTGTAGGTGAAGCGCGGGCCGGTCACCGCGCCGGCCTGCCCGTAGAGGTTCTCGCAGATGTTCAGATTTGCGCCGTCGTAGCCCGATTGCCGCCCCTGGCCCTCATAGCAGGGCCAGCCGAAGTTCTCGACATCGTCGAGCCCGGTACCGAGCGGATCCACCAGGCGGTTGACCTCCTCCCAGGTGTTCCAGCCGACATCTCCGGCCCAGACCTCGTTCGTGCCCGGGCGCACGTTGATCCGGAAGGGGTTTCGGAGGCCGTAGGCGATGATCCGGCGTGCGTTCGCATCCGTGCTCGTTGCGAGCGGATTGTCGGGAAGGCCCGCACCGGTCGCCGGGTTGACGCGCAGGATCGCCCCGTCGAGGGAGACGGGATCGCCGCCCGTGCGCAGATCCTGGCTTCGTAGCGCCCCGCCCTCTGCGGTCGGTGGGCTCAACACCGAGCCGGGCGCTCCAGGAGGATCACCGCACGGGTTGAGGGGGTTTCCGTCCTGGCCCCAGTCGGCGAAGTTGAAGCTCGCACCGTCGCCGCCGCTCACGTACAGCGCCCCGTCCGCCCCGAACGCAAGCGAGCCGATCGAGTGGCTCGGATACTGCTGGCACCAATCCTCGATCAGGACCTGCTCGCTCCCGACCATGACGTTCCCCGAGGCCTGGAGGCGGGAGAGACGGCCGCTCACGAGGCAGCCGTCGGCGGTCGGCCCCGGCGGTGTCGGGCACGGATCGGAGAGCACCCCGGGCGTCCCCCAGCGTGGCGCGGGCGCCGTGCTTCCGAGCTCGTGGTCGTAGGCGTAGAGCACGTAGACGTACGGCTGGCTCGGGAAGTTGGGGTCGAGCGCGAGCCCCAGGAGGCCGCGATCCCAGAAGTTGTAGACGTTCGTGCTCAGGTCGGCGAAGAGGGTCGGTGTCGTGTCGGCGAGGTTGTCGAACACCTTGATCCGACCGTTCTTCTCCGCCACGAAGATCCGGCCGTCGGGAGAGAAGCGCAGGGCCGTCGGGTTCGAGAGCCCGCTGAACACCACCGATTCCTGGAACCCAGGCGGGAGAGCGGCTCCCGCGCTCTGCGACTGGCCGAAGCCCACGAGGAGCAGGGCGGCCACCGCAAGACTGCCCGCGAAACCGCGGGAGAACGCGCGCGCACACGAGATGAGCGCACCTGACGGAGAACGGGGGCTGCCACAGTTCCTCCTCTCGCCGCTACCACTGCCGCGGGGAGCTAGGCGCCGCAGCGCAACCCGCGGTGGCGTTGACTATGCGCTCCCGGACTGCGCTTTGCAACCCTGGGCGGCAGCGGCGATCCACGGACCAGCCTTACGTCTAGGCTCGCGGCCGGCCGAGTCGGCGAGTGACCCGTGCTCAGGGCCGTATCAGAGCTTGACATGCCGGCTCCGGATGCTAAAAGTCGAGCAGCGCGCCATGCGGTCATCAGGCGCGTCGTCGGGCATGGACGCGCTTTTCGTATGAAGGTCCTCGTTACGGGACACCACGGCTACATCGGCTCCGTCGTGGCGCCGATGCTCAAGGAGGCCGGCCACGACGTGACCGGCCTCGACACGTTTTTCTACGAGGGATGCGATCTCCTCGACGACGCGCTCGACTTTCCGACGCTTCGGATGGACCTTCGCGATGTCACGACCGACCTGCTCGAGGGACATGACGGCATCGTCCATCTGGCCGCATTGTCGAACGATCCGCTTGGCGAGCTCGATGAGGAGTTGACGAGAGAGATCAACCTGCGCGGAACCGTGGGGCTAGCTCGAAAGGCGAAGGAGGCCGGCGTTCAGCGGTTCGTCTTCGCCTCGTCTTGCAGCATGTACGGAGCTTCCGGAACGGACGACCTCGTGACCGAAGACGCACCGCTACGGCCGCTGACGGCGTACGCGGAGTCGAAGGTCCGAGCGGAGGAGGCGCTGTCCGAGCTCGCGGACGGTGACTTCGCCCCGATCTTCCTGCGAAACGCCACCGCCTACGGCGCCTCGCCGCGCGTTCGGCTCGATGTCGTGCTCAACAACCTCGCCGCCTGGGCGTTCACGACCGGCAAGGTCATGATCATGAGCGACGGGACGCCCTGGCGGCCGCTCGTGCACGTTCGTGACATCGCAGCGGCAGCCGGGGCCGCTCTGACTGCTCCGATCGCGCTCGTCCGGAACGAGGCGTTCAACGTGGGCACGAACGACGAGAACTACCGCGTCCGCGAGTTGGCCGAGATCGTACGAGAGACGTTTACGGGCTGCGAGATCGAGTACGCGGCGGGAGCGGGCCCCGATCCGCGAAGCTATCGCGTCGACTTTCGGAAGCTGGCCGAGACACTGCCCGAGGCCAGGCCGAAGTGGACCGCGAGCGACGGCGCTCGAGAGTTGCTCGATGCTTTCCGCTCAGCTCGGCTCACTTCCGTCGGGTTCGACCTGTACACGCGCCTCACGCGCCTTAAATCCCTGATCGCCGAGGGACTGCTCGACGACGACCTGCGCTGGTCGTACACGCACGAGCGCAGGTAGCCGTACGACTAACGTGCCGGCGTGTTCTGTGCGCGACGGTGCCGAAGACCGAGCAGGCAACCTTGCACGAACGCGTCCGCCGCCCGGTCGATCCCGTACCGCGGAAGAGTCTTCCCAGTGTGCGCACCTGCCTCCCGCCATTGTGAACGCCCCCACGTCGCAACCGCGGCCATCGCCCCCGCGAGCGCCTCGTGAGATCCTGCGGGGACGACGTAGCCGTTTACACCTGAGGCGATGAGGTCATCCGCCGCCGCGACTTGATCGGTCGCGATTACGGGCAACCCATGTGCGAGCCCCTCGTGTACGACGAGACCCCATGGTTCGAAGAGAGACGGCACCACGAGGATGTCTGCCTGCCGGTACAGATCGGGCAGTGACTCCTCGTTTGCGTAGCCCAGGAGGCGAATGCGCGAATCTCGTTTCGCCTCGCCCTCCAAGTACGAACGGAGCGGGCCGTCACCCGCCAGCCAGAGCTCTCCGCGATCGACTCGACGGAACGCGGCGAGCAACACGTCGATTCCCTTACGCTCGATGAAGCGTCCGACGAAGAGATAGCGCGGCTGGCCCGGCACGACGAACCCCGCACGTTCCACTGGAGGGTTCGGGCCCAACGCGGTGAGTGGCGCGATGATCGTGCGGTTCGGGTCTGCCCCCAGCCGGACAACGTCACGGGCATGCCTCGAGCCACCGGCGAGCCACGCATCGCCGGATCTGAAGAAGTACCGAACCCACGGTTCCGCGACACGCCTGGGCAGACTCCGTCTCTCGCGCGTGAACGTGTTCCACCACGGCACGAGCGCCCAGCCGTAGCGATGCCGCGCGGCAAGAGCGGCGATGTTTGCAGGAGACGACCACACGCCGCCGCCGGCGGCCACGACGACATGCGGTGAAAAGCGACGCAAGGGGACGAGCGGTCGCTTCGGCACGTACACGTAGCTGTCGAAGCGCGTCTTGAAGCCAGAGCCCACGGCCATCCACGCCAGATCCAGCGTCCAGGAGTCGAGCTGGACGTGCTCCACGGGCAGGTCGGTCTCGACTTGCCATCTTCGGTCGCGCTCCATCGGAGTCTCGGTTACAAGGAGGAGCTCGATGTCCGAACGCTCCGCGAGCCGGCTCCAGAGGGGCCGCATGTAAGGAGTAACCGTGTTGATGACGACGGCGATCCGCGTGAGGCTCCGCGGAGATGCCTCTGGTGGGCTGATCACGCTCTTACGCCGGACTACTCGCGTTGCGCCTGTCAGGCATCGATCCACCGCCTCAGCGCAGCGGCGTCCATTCGTTGTCGCCTCTTGGCGGCACGCCGCTTCCTCAAGGTCTCGGGCAGGATCCGAATCGTCATCGGAATCGCCTTGAGCGACCTGGGCGAAAAGACGAGGCTGTGGCCGAGCACCGTCAGTTCCCGCGCGATGATGAACGGGGCGTCTCGGACGAAGTTGTACAAGTCCTCGTTCTTCAGCAGCAGCAGCCACTGATTCTTCATCGCATGCCTGCGCACCGAATCGCTTTTCTCCGCCTGCTGCCGATGAAACTCGCCGACCGCCTTCAGGTATGCCGTCGATCCAAGGCCCCGCGTCGTGCGCGCGTGGTAGGCCACTGCCTCCGGCACGTACCAGCACTCCCAGCCGGCGAGTCGAACACGCCAGGAAAGATCGTGGTCTTCCTTGTGCGCGACGAAGTTCTCGTCCAGATACTCACCGTCGACCATGATGTCGTCGAGTGCGGCCCGGCGTAGCACCATCGCCGCCCCGTCGAGGCCGAACACCTCGAGCTCGGTGTCGAACTGTCCGGCGTCGACCTCGCCTTCGCCCCGTGCCTTGAGGCGCCGCTGGCGCGTCAGCATGAGGCCGGCGGAATCGATGACGTCGGTCACTGCACCGCGCTCCAGGTCGTACCGGATCAGCTTTCCGCTCGCGGCCCCTGCCCGGGCGTGACATTTGAAGAACGCCTGCAGAGCCGACAGATACGTTGCGGACGGAAAGAGATCGGCGTTGCACAGCATCACCAGGTCTCCGCTCGCGCGTTCGATTCCGCGATTGACAGCCCGAGGGAAGTCGCCCTCGAAACCCATTTCCACGATCGTCGTTCGGCGGTCCGAGGCGTATTCACCGATTGCGGCTGGAACGTCCTGCTGCGGGTCGTTGTTGACGATGATCACCTCGACGTCCGCGCCCGGATCGTCAAGGAGCGTCGGCAGTGATCTCCGCAGAAGGTCGACGTCGCCGTGGGTGGGGATGACCACGCTCACTCGGGACACGACGGAGCCGCCGACAACGGATTCGTCGCACGAGCGAGTGAATTCGTCCGAACGGCTGGTCTGTGCGCGTTCCAAGTCTTTGCTTCGGGCCGCTGCGGAACGCCGGGCACTCAGAGTCTAACCGACTGCTCAGGCGATTCGAGAACAGGGTCCTGGGTTGGCCAATTCCTAGCCGATCGGCTAGACGAGACGTCGCAGCCGGCAACGAGGATGACATGCCGAGGTCTCCTTATTACGCTGTGGGGGTGGGATCGGGGAGCGTTCGAGCGGCGGGCGACAGTGTTGGCTGCCGCTTCTGCGGTGCATCGCTAGATCTGACGGTCGTCGACCTCGGCATGTCGCCGCTCTGCGAGAGCTTCCTTTCGGCGGACCGACTCGAGGGGATGGAGCCGTTCTACCCCCTCCACGTGCGAGCCTGTACGCGCTGCTGGCTGGTCCAGCTGCCCTCGTTCGTGCCTCCCGAGGAGATCTTCACGGAGTATGCGTACTTCTCCGGCTATTCGACCGCCTGGGTCGAGCATGCGCGAGCGTATGTCGAGATGATCGGCGCGAGGCTGGAGCTCGACGAGACCGACCTCGTCGTCGAGCTCGCGTCGAACGACGGCTACCTGCTCCAGCACTTCGTCGGGACCGGAGTGCCGATCCTGGGAATCGATCCGGCCGCGAACGTGGCGGCGGCGGCCGAGGAGCGCGGCGTGCCCACGCTCGTCGAGTTCTTCGGACGCGAGACGGCGCAGCGGCTCGCTACGCAAGGCCGCCGGGCGAGCCTCGTCGTCGGCAACAACGTTCTCGCCCAGGTCCCGGATCTGAACGACTTCGTCGCGGGGGTGAAGGTCGTCCTCCGCGACGAGGGTACGGCGACGTTCGAATTCCCGCACTTACTGCAACTGCTCGACGGCCTCCAGTACGACACGATCTACCACGAGCACTTCTCGTACTTCTCCCTCGGCACGATCGTCGAGATCTTCCGCGCGCATGGCCTCGACGTGTACGACGTCGAGGAGCTCTGGACGCACGGGGGCTCGCTGAGGGTGTACGCGCAACAGCCCGGCGGCCCGCATCCGACGCGCGACGCGGTTCCCCGTCTGCTCGCGGAGGAGGAGCGGGAGGGGCTCCGCTCGCCCGAGCGGTACGCCCGCTTCGCCGAGGAGGTGAGGGAGTCGAAGCACACGCTCCTCGACCTCCTGATCGACTTGCGTCGCGAAGGGAAACAGATCGTTGGATACGGCGCTCCCGGCAAGGGCAACACGCTCCTCAACTACTGCGGCATCCGAACTGATTTCCTCGACTACACCGTCGACCGGAACCCGTACAAGCACGGCCTCTTCACCCCCGGCACACATGTCCCGATCCACCCGGTCGAGCGGATTGCCGAGACGCGTCCCGACTACGTGCTCGTGCTGCCCTGGAACCTCATCGCCGAGATCTCGTCCCAGCTCACGTACGTTGGCGAATGGGGCGGGAAGCTGATCGTCCCGATCCCGCTGGCCACGGTCATCGAGCCGGGTGACGGCGCACGCGAGCGGTTGGTTGCCGCCGGGAGGGCAGCGTGAAGGTCGTGATCTTCTGCGGCGGGTTGGGCGTCCGCATGGGAGAGGCGACGCAACGGATTCCAAAGCCGATGATCGCGGTTGGGACGCAGCCGATCCTCTGGCACCTCATGAAGTGGTACGCGTCCTGGGGCCACACCGACTTCATCCTCTGTCTCGGACATCGTGCAGAGGTCGTCAAGGATTACTTCCTCAAGTACAACGAGGCGCTTGCCAACGACTTCGTGCTCTCGAACGGCGGACGCGACGTGGAGCTCCTAGGCTCGGACATCTCCGACTGGCGGATCACCTTCGTGGACACCGGCGTCCAGTCTTCGATCGGCGAGCGCCTGCGGCGGGTCGGCCCGCATCTCGGAGACGACGACTATTTCCTCGCGACCTACGGCGACGGCGTCACGGACGCGCCCCTGGACGAGATGATCGCTACGCTCGAGCGGAGCGGGAAGACCGGGCTCTTCATCTCGGTGAAGCCACGGCTCGAGTACCACCTCGTGCAATCCGACGGCGACGGCGTGGTAACCGCGATCGAGCAGCTCGCGCACGCGGACGTGCGGATCAATGGTGGGTTCTTCGTGTTCCGCCGGGACATCCTGGACGCGATCGAGCCCGGCGAGGAGCTCGTCGAGCAACCATTCGCCCGCTTGATCGAGCGAGGTGACCTTCTCGCGTATCCGCACGACGGCTTCTGGGAGCCGATGGACACGATCAAGGACAAGCAGCGGCTCGACGCTCTCATCGAGAGTGGCCGGGCGCCCTGGAGACGAGACCGCACTCCCGACGGCTGATGCTCGGCTTCGCTTTGGAGGCGCTCGCCCGCCCGATCGAGCGGGTTCTCGCGATCGGCTGCCACGCGGACGACATCGAGATCGGCTGCGGGGGGACGCTGATCGCGTTGAGCCGAGCACGCCCTGGCCTGGCGCTGACGTGGGTTGTGCTCGCCGCTCCCGGAGATCGCGCCGCGGAGGCGCGCGCGAGCGCACAGGCGTTTCTCGCGGATGCCGAAGGGTCGGACGTTCGGATTCACGAGTTTCGCGACGGCTTCCTCCCGTACGTCGGCGGTGAGGTCAAGGAAGTCTTCGAGGAGTTGAAGGAAGTTCGGCCGGACCTCGTCTTCACCCACACCCGCCACGATCTCCACCAGGACCACCGCCTCGCCTGCGAGCTCACCTGGAACACGTTTCGCAACCACCTCATCCTCGAGTACGAGATCCCGAAGTACGACGGCGATCTTGGTTCGCCAAACGTCTTCGTCCCGCTCGAGGAGCCCCAGGTCGAGGAGAAGCTCCGCATTCTCCGCGACCACTATGCGAGCCAGCACGGCAAGCACTGGTTCGACGACGAGCTCTTTCGCGGCCTCATGCGACTTCGCGGGATGGAGTCCGCAGGCCGCTACGCCGAGGCATTCACGTGCCGCAAGCTCACGCTCCTGGTCGGATGATCTTCCGGGAGACGACGATCGAAGGCGTCTGGGTCGTCGAGCCGGAGCGGTACGAGGACGAGCGGGGCTTCTTCGCACGCACGTGGGACACCAAGGAGTTTGCTCGGCGCGGGCTCAACGGCCGTCTCGTCCAGTGCAGCATCTCCTACAATCGGCGACGCGGCACGTTGCGAGGAATGCACTATCAGGCGACGCCGCACGAGGAGGCGAAGCTCGTCCGTTGCACCTCGGGCTCGATCTTTGACGTCGCGGTCGATCTCCGCCCGGAGTCCGCCACGCTCCGCCGGTGGGTCGGGACCGAGCTCTCGGCCGAGAACCGTCTCGCCATGTACGTGCCCGAGGGCTGCGCCCACGGCTTCCTGACACTCACCGAAGAGTCTGAGGTCGCGTACCTCATCTCCGAGTTCTATGCCCCCGACGCTGGTCGTGGCGTGCGTTGGAACGATCCCGCAATCGGCATCGACTGGCCCGCGGACGTGCTGGTCGTCAACGAACGCGATCGCTCGTATCCGGACTTCGCGGCTGGGGCGGCGTCATGACGTCACCGGCTGTTCCGATCACGGGGGCCGGGGAGCGCATGCACGCACTTGCTTCCCGCGTCTTTCCTTTGTGTCGCAGCATCACAGGTGACGGAGTCCGCGAGACGCTGAGAGAGGTGGCTGCACGGATTCCGCTCGAGATTCACGAGGTGCCCAGCGGCACGCAGGTTCTCGACTGGACCGTGCCGGACGAGTGGAACATCCGGGAGGCCTACATCGCGACGGCGGACGGCCGGCGAGTCGTCGACTTCGCCGAGTCCAACCTCCACGTCGTGAGCTACAGCGAGCCCTTGCGGTCGAAGATGACGCTCGACGGTTTGCGCCCGCACCTCCACGTCCATCCCGAGCGTCCCGACTGGATCCCCTATCGGACGTCGTACTACACGCGGAACTGGGGGTTCTGCCTGTCTCGGAACCAGCTCGAGGCGCTCGAGGACGGGACGTACGAGGTCGTGATCGACAGCACGCTGGCCCCCGGCTCACTGACGTACGGCGAGTGCTTCCTGCCCGGTCAGAGCGAGGATGAGATCGTGCTGACGACCCACGTCTGCCACCCGTCCCTCGCGAACGACAACGTCTCCGGGATCGTCTTGCTCACGGAGGTCGGAGTCGCGCTCGCCGAGCTCCCGCGGCGCTACTCGTACCGGCTGCTCTTCATCCCCGGGACGATCGGATCCGTTCACATGGCTCGCGCGCAACGAGGACGGGCTCTCGCGCGTCGTCGGCGGCCTGGTGATCGCCTGCGTCGGCGACTCGGCGCCTCTGACCTACAAGCGGAGTCGTCGCGGAGACGCGCCGGTCGATCGGGCCGGCGCCCACGTCGTCGGGAGCGAGCGGTGGCCGGATCCTCGACTTCGTTCCCTGGGGCTGGGACGAGCGTCAGTTCAACTCGCCGGGCTTCGACATCCCAGTCGGCTGTCTCACCCGCTCGCTCGAGGGCGAGTTCCCCGAGTACCACTCCTCGGCCGACGACCTCGACCTGATCAGCGCCGATCGTCTAGAGGCAGCGCTGCAGGCCGCCCTCGAGATCCTCGACGTCCTCGAGCATGACCGGACGTACCGGAACCTCTCGCCAAAGGGTGAGCCACAACTGGGAAAGCGCGGCCTCTACCGGGGACTCGGCGGCCCAGACCCGGGAACGGAGCAGCTCGCCATCCTCTGGGTCTTGAACCAGTCCGACGGCTCGCACACGCTGCTCGACATCGCAGAGCGTTCCGGTCTCGCATTCTCCGACATTCGCCGCGCGTCCGATGCGCTCCTCGAAGCGGGCTTGCTCGCCGAGGTTTCGTGAGCCGCGCCCTGGTCACCGGTGCTTCCGGATTCATCGGAGGACGACTCTGCCGGCGTCTGCTCACCGAGGGCGACGAGGTTCACGCGATCTCGCGGCGCCCGCAGGAGGACGACGCCGTGCACTGGTGGCAGAGCGATCTCGGCGATGCCGACGACGTCGCAAGGACCTTGGGGCGAATCCGGCCTGACGTCGTCTACCACCTCGCCGGGTACGTCTCGGGATCGCGAGAGATCGAGGCCGTCCTGCCCTCGCTTCGGGACAACCTCGTCTCGGCCGTGAACGTCCTGGTGGCCGCTGCTCGAGTCGGATGCTCGGTCGTCCTTGCGGGGTCGCAGGAAGAGCCCGAGCCCACGGCGGAGGACCCGGTTCCCGCATCGCCGTATGCGGCCGCCAAGCTCGCTGCCGGCTCGTTCGCCCGCATGCTTCACGCGCTGCACGGCCTTCAGGTCGTGCACTTCCGCATTTTCATGGTCTACGGCCCGGGGCAGCACGATCGCACGAAGCTCGTCCCCTACGTCATTACCTCGCTTCTTCAAGCGACGCGGCCGAAGCTTTCGAGTGGTACCCGCCCGGTCGACTGGGTCTATGTCGACGACGTGGTCGACGCCTTCATCGCAGGGTCCTCCAGGGATGATCTCGCCGGCGCGTCGCTGGACATCGGCACGGGAGAGCTCGTCACGATCAGGGCGATCGTCGAACGAATCGTCGAGACGGTCGGCACCGGGGTCGAGCCCGACTTCGGAGCGCTTCCGGAGCGTCCACTCGAGATCGTCCGGGTCGCCGACGTCGAACGGACGAAGGACCTCCTCGGCTGGCAGCCTCGAACGACACTCACCGAGGGGTTGCGCTCGACAGTCGACTGGTACCGCGCCGAGCTCGAGCGCGAGGAACCATCTGTCCCAAACCCTCCTGGCAGCTGACCCGGGCTCTAGAAATGTACGACGCCTGGCGCTAGGCTCTACCGGGTCTAGCAGGTCCCGGGAGAATCGATAGGAGCGCGGCATGCGGTATGCGGTAGTGACCGGCGGCGCCGGGTTTCTCGGCTCGCACCTATGTGACTTCCTTCTTCGCGACGGATATCGGGTCGTCTGTATCGACAACCTCGATACCGGCTCGCTCGAGAACATTCAGCACATCGAGAACGGTTCGGAGTTTCGGTTCATCCAGCACGACCTCACCGAGCCACTCTTCCTCGACGACCCCGTGGACGTGGTCTTCCACCTCGCCAGTCCGGCGAGCCCGATCGACTACCAGCGCCTGCCCCTGCACACGCTCAAGGTGGGCTCCTACGGGACGCACCACATGCTCGGGCTCGCCAAGTTCAAGCGTGCCCGGTTCCTGCTCGCGTCCACGAGTGAGGTGTACGGCGACCCGCAGGTGCACCCCCAGCCCGAGACCTACTGGGGTCACGTGAACTCGGTGGGCCCCCGCGGGGTCTACGACGAAGCGAAGCGCTACGCCGAGGCGCTCACGATGGCGTACCACCGCCAGCAGGGGGTGGACACCTGCATCGCGCGCATCTTCAACACCTACGGAGCGCGGATGCGCCGGCACGACGGCCGTGCCATCCCGACGTTTCTCCGCCAGGCGAGCGAAGGCGAGCCGCTCACGGTGTTCGGCGACGGCTCCCAGACTCGCTCCTTTTGCTACGTCGACGATCTCATACGCGGGCTCAGCTTGCTCGCCCAGAGCGAGGAGCACCTCCCGGTCAACCTCGGCAACCCTCACGAGATGACCCTGCTCGAGCTGGCCGAGACCGTCATCCGCGTGACGAGCTCGAAAAGCGAGATCGTCTTCGCGGCCTTGCCGGTGGACGATCCACACGTGCGGCAGCCGGACATCACGCGGGCTCGCCAGGTCCTTCGCTGGCGCCCGGAGGTCGAGCTGGAGGAGGGCCTTCGGCGAACAGTCGGTGGGCTGGGTGAAGCCACTGCGTTACCCGACAGCCGTCCGGCGATCGGTCGCTGAGAGAGTCCGATCAGCGTCATAGAGCCGGGTGGGCTCCCGCCTGAGGGGGGAGCGGTGGCAGCCGCAACACCGCGGCCAGCGGGCAGCTAGACGAAGGTAGCGTCTTAGAGGGCGGCGCTTGGGATTTCCGCCCTTCTGCGCTACGGTCCGGCGTCTCTACCTGGGGGAGAAGGAGGATTCATGCGGCAGGATACTTCCGGGCGAGGGGCGCGATGAGACGCTCACGGACCCTTCGGCTCGGCGCGTTTCTGGCTCTCGGGGCAACCGCAGCGGTCATGCTCGCTGCGGCCGCCAGCGCCGGTCCGCCCTTTCGGGAGACGATCCACGACGAGTTCGAGTTCGTGGAGGAGAACTTCTGCGACGCCGGGCTGACCGTGGAGATCGCAGGCGTTGTGGACGTTCGCGTCCAGGCGGCCCCGCGCCGCCGTGATCGTCTTGTCTACTTCCTGCATCACATCCGGGAGACCGACGTACTCACGAATGTGGAGAACGGCAAGTCCGTGAGGTCGGTCTCGAGGTTCATCGACAAGGACTTGCGTGTGACTAACAACGGCGACGGCACCCTGACGGTCCTGATCCTTTCGACCGGCAACGCGGTGGTGTACGGCGAGAACGGCAAGGCCATCGCCAGGAACCCCGGTCAGGTCCGGATCGAGCTGCTCGTCGACCACGGGGGTACGCCCAACGATCCGTCCGACGACGTGGTCCTCTCCGAAGAGTTGGTGAAAGGCTCCACCGGGCGGAGCGACGACTTCTGCGAAGCCGTGGTGACCGCACTGAGCTGATCTGGAGCGAGGCGGGCGGGCTGGTTCAGTCCGCCCGCCTCGATCCCAGGGGCGGCTCCGAAGTTCTTCGAGGGCCGTCGGCGCAACGGCGTAAGCGGACTAGGGGAATCCTCGTGGGGCGTCGCTAGCCGCCGGACGCCGGGGGCAGGTTACGCCGGCCCTCCCTTCGCGACCCGAGCTCGAGGACGGATGTTCCGATTCGAGCGGAGCACGTTCTCCGGGTCGTACTTCTCCTTGACCTCGACGAGGCGGTCGAAGTTGGCGCCGTAGGTCGCCCGGACACGCTCCTCGTCCTCGTCGGCGGTCTGGAAGTTGAGGTAGTTGCCTCCCGTCGAGAAGGGCCGGACGCTCTTCCACGCCTCCCGTACCCAGGCGACGTGCTCGTCATCGGCGTCCTCGGCCGGCCACTGACCGGCGAAAGCGGTCATGTACCGGGCGTCGCGGTTGCCGACAGCCCCGTCGTCGTCGGCCCGTTCGTTCAGCGCACCTGCGAGGTGGATGACGATCGAATCCGACAGCGGGGATGTCACCTTCAAGGCACTGTCGCGGAACGCGTCGAGGAACTCACTCGAAAGTGCGGGCAGGTACTCGGTCTTCCAGTAGTAGTGCCGCCCCTTTGGCTCCATGCCGTCGAACATCGACTGCTGGTCGACGTAGGGCTTCTCGGTGACGACGTCGGCGATCGGGTCGCCGACGGCGCGAATCGAGGCGAGGTCGGCCTCGGTGTCCGCGCCGCTGTGGCAGACGAGCAGCCCGATGATGGGCCTGCCGTGCCACTCTTCCGGGAGGAACGGGGCCGGCGGTGCGAGACGCACGGTTACGGCCGCGGTCAACTCGCGCGGTGCCGACTCGGTGAGGTCTCGGTACGTTGCGAGCACGTCGTCGGCGCGGTCGGCACCCCAGACGACGAGGCCGCCGGTAATCGTCGGGCCGACCTCGTGCAGGCGGAACGTGAACCGTGTGACTACGCCGAAATTGCCTCCACCGCCGCGGAGCGCCCAGAAGAGGTCGGCGTTCTCGTCGCGGCTGGCCGTCCAGATCTGACCGTCCGCGGTGACGATCTCGACCTCCTCGAGGTTGTCCGCCGTCCAGCCGAAGCGACGCGTCAGATAGCCCAACCCGCCGCCGAGCGTCAAGCCGGCGACGCCGACCTCCGAGGAGAACGAGCCCAACGGAGTCGCGAGTCCGTGCGCCTGTGTCGCCCGATCGACGTCCTGGAGGAGGCATCCGGCGGCGACGTGTGCAAGCCTCGCCTCCGGGGCGACGGCGACGTCCCGCATGCGCGACATGTCGAGCGTCAGGCCGCCCTGGGCGATCGAGGTGCCGGCCATGTTGTGACCTCCGCCCTTGATGCTCAGCGACAGACCCTGCTCACGCACGAACCCGACGGCCGCAGCCACGTCGCCGGCCGAGGTCGGCTGGAGGAGGAGTGCAGGGACTTTCGCGACCATGCCGTTCCAGACGAGCACGGCATCGTCCCAGCCCGCGTCGCGCTCGCGAAGCAAGGACCATCGACCCGCGAGTCGAGCTCTTCGAGCAGCTCCGATGTCACCCTCACAAGCCCCCCGCCGAGTCCGGCGACGTCGATGGTGGTCGGCTCGGTCATGTCGTTCCTTTCCTCGTCGTTCGCCTGGACGCTACGCCTTTGTCTCGGCGGTGACTGGCGGGATTCGGCCAACTCGGTGACGGGACTACCGCTGTGGCCGAAAACCGCTGGTACGCTCGCCACTAGGTGCGACGATGAGCCACATCGTCGAGGACTTCGAGAGCTGCTACCGGCTGAGCGAGAGCCGTGACCCCCGCTACGACGGCATCTTCTTCATCGCCGCTACGTCGACGAGGCTCTACTGCCGGCCGAGCTGCCCTGCGCGCCAGCCGAAACGCGCGAACGTTCGCTTCTACCCCACGGCCGCAGCAGCGCAGTCGGCCGGCTTCCGCGCCTGCAAGCGCTGCCGCCCCGACGCGGTGCCCGGCTCACCCGAGTGGAACTGGCGCGCCGACAGGGTTGCGCGTGCCATGCGCTTGATCGCAGACGGCACGGTCAACCGCGAAGGCGTCCCCGGGCTCGCCAAGCGATTGGGCTTCAGCGAACGCCACCTTCGGCGACTCCTCGCCGAGCAAGTTGGCGCCACTCCGGTCGCACTCGCGCGCGCCCAGCGCGCCAACACGGCCCGGCTCCTGATCGAGTCGACGGCCATGCCCTTCGCCGATGCCGCCTTTGCGGCCGGGTTCCACAGCGTCCGCCAGTTCAACGACACGATCAGGCACGTTTTCGCCTCCACCCCGTCCGAGATGCGGCGCCGTTCGACAGGTGGCAGCCCCCGGCCGCTGGGAGTCGTCGACCTCCGCCTGAGCTGCCGGGAGCCCTTCGACGGGGTCGCCCTACTTCGATTCCTCGAAGCGCGCGCGGTGCCCGGGCTCGAAGAGGTCAGCGGCGACACCTATCGGCGAGCGTTCACCCTCGACCACGGCACCGGGGTCGTCGAGCTCACCCCGGAAGAGCGAGCCGTCCGCTGCGTCCTCCGCCTCGACGATCTTCGCGACCTCGCCACAGCAGTTGCACGCTGCCGGCGCTTGCTCGACCTCGATGCCGACCCGCTGGCCATTGCCGAGGCGCTCGGCCGGGACGAGGTGATCGGCTGTCTTGTCCGCGCGCGGCCTGGGCTGCGAGTCCCCGGCTGCGTCGACGGCGACGAGCTTGTGCTGCGTGCAGTGCTCGGTCAGGGGATCCCGCTGCGGGCGGCACGGAGGCAAACAGCTCGTCTCGTCGAGACGTTCGGTACGCCGCTGGAGCAGCCGCTCGGGACGGTGACACATCTCTTCCCGACCGCGGCGGCCCTCGCCGAAGCCGACCTGGAGACGCTTGCCGGTCCGGCCCGACGCCGCGAGGCGTTGCAGACTGTGGCAGCAAGTCTCGCCGGCGGGGAAGTCCGAATCGACGCCGGCTCAGACCCGACCGAAGCGCTGACACAGCTCCGTGCGATTCGTGGCGTCGGACTCTGGACTGCGGGCTACGTGGCGATGCGGGGCTTTCACGATCCCGACGCGTTCCCGCATGGCGACGCCGGCGTTCGCCGTGCGCTCAAGGCCGTGGGTCGCCCCGACGACCCCGGTTCGGTCGCCGTCCTGCAACACCGATGGCGGCCCTGGCGTGCGTACGCCGCCCTCCAGCTATGGACGAGCCTGGACGACTGACCGCGTGCTGTCCGGCACCCGACGGTCGCGGGCCGCTCTGCTATGCGGCCTGCGTGATGCCGAGCTTCGCGGCGACCGGCTCGATGGAGAGCTCCATCAGGAACTGGAGCTCGTCCGTGGGCAGAAGGCGCGTCATCCGCTCGACGACCGCAGCCCGGGCCTGGTCCGGTTGCGACCAGTCGGCGCTGCGGAGAGCGTCGACGAAGGTCTCGACGTACTCCCGTTGCAAGTCGAAGTGCGCCGGTGTCACCGGTCCGCCGTGCCCGATCAGGAGGCTCGCGTCGGCGGGCAGCTCCTGCCGGAGGCGCTCGAGGTTGGCGAGCCACGCCTCGTAGAACCCGTCGGCGAGGTACGCGTGCTTTCGGTCGTAGACCTGGTCGCCGAGGAAGACCACTCGCCGGTCATCGCCGAGGAACCAGACGCAGTCGTGAGGCGACTCGCCCGGCCCGAGGTCGAGGACGGTGAAGCTCACATCACCGAGCTCCAGGCTCTCCCCGTCCGAGACCGTGCGGGTGGGGAACATGCGCTCGGGGGCCACTCCTCCCCGAACATCGGGCGCAGGATCTCCTCCTTGATCCCATCGTCGCGGCGAATCACGGCGTCGACGCCGGCGGTCGCGATCACAGGTACGTCGTCTCGGCCGACGAGCTCGACGATGCCGCCGTAGTGGTCCGGGTGCGCGTGCGTCACGAGTACCGCCAGGAGTGGCTTGCCCAGGGACTCGAGCTGCGCGCGAAGAGCGCGGCCGTCCGAGACGGTGAGCGTGCCGTCGACCGCGACGACTCCCTCGCTCGTCTCGACGAGGTAAGCGTTGACGAGCGCGCCCTCCGGCCCGGTCGAATGGCGGTGGATGCGAGTCTCGGGCATCAGGCGGCGGTCTCGGCCGGGAGGCCGTGGCGTTCGACGACGCGCTCGTAGTTGAGCCGAAGCAGCGCGATCACGTCGTCGACGTCGGCCTCGGTCTCGATCGCGCGGGCGCCGAAGCCCGGCCTGCCCGGAAAGACCGGGTGGTAGTCGATGCGCCCCTGCTCGAAGAGGACGTGCCAGACGTCCTTGGGAAAGCCGAAGTGGGCGACGTGGTCGCCGTGCAGGTGCCCGATCTCGCGCCGGCCCACCGTGAACGCGAACTCGCCCCGCCGGCCGGGCCCCGCCGCGACCCCTGGCCAGGAGGTGACCTCCTCGGTGATCCGCTCGCTCGCCCTCTGCTCGTTCGTCATGACTGCCTCCTCGCGGCCTCTTGCTAGACCTGAGCCAGGCTACTAGTTAAAGTTAACTTGAAGTCAAATTGTCCAACTCTGCTCCCGATCGGCGAGGTCGCGCGCCGCAGCGGCGTGGCCTCCTCGGCGCTTCGCTTCTACGAGCAGCGGGGCCTGATCAGCTCCGAGCGGGCGGGCTCGGGCCACCGCCGCTATCCACGGCCTGTCCTCCGCCGCATCGCCTTCATCGTCTTCGCCCAGCGCATCGGGCTCACGCTCGAGGAGATCGGCGCCGAGCTCGCGAAGCTTCCTCCCCACCACGCGCCCACCCGCCGCGACTGGTCCCGACTCTCGGCCACGTGGACCTCGAGGATCGACGACCGCATCGCCGAGCTCGAGCGCCTCAAGCTCGGGCTCACCGAGTGCATCGGCTGCGGATGTCTGTCGCTCGACCGCTGCCGGCTCGCCAACCCCGGCGACCGCGCGGCCGCTCTCGGTCCCGGCCCCCGCTACTGGATCGGCGACCGGCCGCCGAGCTGACAGCCACGACGCGCGGCTCTTCGGCCCGGCTACGGTTCGTCCTGATGCCGGACGAGCAGGTGCTCGACATCGCCGGGCGCCGGATCACGGTGACGAGCCCGGCCAAGGTCTTCTTCCCGGAGCGCGGGGAGACGAAGCTCGACCTGGTCCGGTACTACCTCACGGTCGCGGAGCCGTTCCTCCGAGCGGCAGGCGGGCGACCGACGCTCATGCAGCGCTTCCCCGGCGGCGCGCAGGGCAAGCTCGTTCTTCCAGAAGCGCGTTCCCGAAGAGTGCGCCGGAGTGGCTGCAGACGACGATCGTCAGCACGCCGAACGGGACGACCTCGCGCGCGCTCGTGCTCGCCGACATGGCGCACGTCGCCTGGGCGGTGAACCTCGCCTGCCTCGGCTTTCACGTGTGGCCCCATCTCCACGACCGCCCGGAGGCCGCGGACGAGCTCCGGCTCGACCTCGACCCGCAGCCCGGCGTCGGCTTCGACGAGGTGCGCGCCGCGGCGACCGAGGTCCGACAGCTTCTGGACGAGCTCGGGATCGCCGGCTACCCCAAGACCACGGGAAACCGCGGCCTCCACGTCTACGTCCGGCTCGAGCCGCGCTGGGACTCCTACCAGGTGCGGGCCGCAGCGGTCGCGGCCGCCCGCGAGCTCGAGCGCCGCCGCCCCGAGCTGATCACCGCGGCCTGGTGGAAGGAGGAGCGCGGCCGCCGCGTCTTCGTCGACTACAACCAGAACGCGCCGCACAAGACCGTCTTCGGCGCCTGGTCGGTGCGCGCCCGCCCCGGCGCGCAGGTGTCGGCGCCGTGACGTGGGACGAGATCGACACGCTTGCATCCCGACGATCTGACGATCGCGACGCGTGCCCGAGCGGCTCGCGGCGCAGGGCGATCCGTGGGAGGGAATCGACGAGCGGCCCCAGTCGCTCGAGCCCCTGCTCGAGCTCCATGAGCGCGACCGGGCCGCGGGTCTGATGGACGCTCCGTGGCCGCCCGTCTACCCGAAGCAGCCGGACGAGCCTCCGCGGGTCGCTCCCAGCCGAGCGCGCAAGGACACTTAGCCGGAGTAGGGCTGGAGGGAACGAGCAGCGGCGATTGCCGTCGCCTCGTCGGAGGCATGGATCGCCACCACCAGGTCGTTCGAGCGGAGCAGCGCCGCCGAGCCGGCGAGGAGGGCGGTTCCTTCGGGCGGCTCATAGCCGTGCACGCCGACGAGCGCCGTCAGCCCGTCGGCGAGCGTCGCGGCCTCGTGATCTCGGCGTGCGGGCCGTCCTGCGGCGACCCGTACACGAGGCTCAGGCCCGAAGCCTCGCCATCCCCAGCCGGAACCCGAATCTCGCGGACGGACTCGAGCGCAAGTCCGTTCACGCTTGTCCCTGCCCAGACGGCCTCGCGGCCGAGAAGCTGCGCGGCGTCGGCGAGCTCGATCTCGCTCCCGTACGCCACGGCGACATCGGCGGGCAGGTTCCTGGAGGCGGGCGCCTCGAGCGGCGCCGATCCGGCATCGACGGTCTCGTAGGAGACGATGCGGTTGAGGGCGGGAGTTTCGCCCGGCGCGACGCGAACGTAGACCGGCTCGAAGCTGTCCCGCGAGACCGCACGTCGTGACCGGCCTCGATCCGGATCCAGTAGACGGGGGTTCCGTCGACGACGTCCTCGCCGACGACCTCGGCCTGCCCGGACTCGAGAGCCTCGCGATAGCCCGCGCCCAGGCTCGTGTAGATGGAGCTCGCGTGCTCGGAGACGTCTCCGTTCCCAGCGACACGTCGAACTGGACACGCCCTCGAAGCGCTCGGTCTCGCGGAGGCCGCCTGCGGATCGAACCAGACCTCGTGCTCGGCCCGAACCTCGGTCCGCTCGCCGGTCTCGAGATCGACGAGCGTCCTGGGAAGCTCGCCTCGAAGACGACACGGAGCACCTCTCCTTCGCCTGTCGCGGCCAGCGCCCGTGTCGAGCACCGAGGAGCCGGTTCCACTGCCGGCCAGAAGGCGACGACGCCTGCGATCGCCGCGACCAGAGCCAGTGCCGCGGCGAGGCGAAGCGGAATGCGCGCGAGACGCGCAGCGGACGCCGATCGATCTCGGCATCGCGGAGGACGCGGTCCCAGTCGCCGTGCCCTCGTAGCGCGGGACGATCGTGTCGAGGAGCTCGGCCACGTCCGCCATGCCTCGACCTCCTTCAGCTTCGTCTGCAGGTTTGATCGGGCGGCGTGCAGGGTCGCGGACACGGTGCCGCGCGCGACTCCCGAGGGCCTCGGCGATTCCTGCGTAGTCCAGGTCGGCGTAGTAGCGGAGGAACAGCGCCAGCCTCTGGCGCTCCGGCAGCGAGGCGAGCGCGGCCGCGGCTGCGCCGGGCTCGCGATGACCGTTGGTCGCGGCGTCCTGTATCGAGTATCTCGGCCGGCGCTCGAAACGTGGCGCCCTTCCAGCCGCGCGCCGCTTCCGCGCTTCGTTCAGGACGATCCGACAGACCCACCCCGGCGCCGAGTCCCGTCCCGCAACCGTCTGCGATAAGCGCAACGGCGCGCACGAAGCCGTCGTGCACGGCGTCGACTGCGGCTTGCTCGTCACCCGTGATCGCGTTCGCCAGCCGGACGAACGACTGGAGCCGCTCGCGGTAGACGATCTCGATCGCCGCCAGCTCCGGATCCGGTCGGAGATCGCCGCCACACACCTACATGATCCCTCTCGCCTGTCGAGGTGTTTAGCTCGCGCTGTGGTGGCGATCTCGGCCTGCGGCCCGCGCCCGAATCCAGGCTCTTGATCTGCGTTCAATCCAAGGGGGCGCCGGCCGTAGCCGGCGCCCCCGTGTCGCGGTCAGCGCACTGCGTCGACCTTGATCGCCATGATCGCGGAGTCACCGAGCAGTCCACCGCCCTGGTCGTGGCGCAGCTGATGGCGGCGGTGGTCCTGCTCATCACAGCCCCAGCGCCTCGATGGCTACGTCGCACCACACGTCGGTGCCGAGCCCGATGTGGGGCCTCTCACGCTGACGATCTCGAGACCGGTGAACTCGTCGTTCTCGTCGAACGAGACCCGGTAGGTTGCGCTGCCGGCGTCGCGGAGGAGCACCCGGCCGTTGGCGGCCTGGAGCTTGCCGCGGAGGCCGTTCGCCGTGAACTCGTGCGTGTGGGGGCCGCTTTCTTGGCCGGTCACGATCACGTTCGTGTCCTGGCCGCCGCCGAATCGATGATGGCGGCACCGTTCGCCGGGTTCGTGAGCTTGTAGCGGTAGGCGAAGGTCGCCTTGACGACCTGTTCCGGGTCACCGCCGGTCTCGGCGACCCAGCCGTTGATCACGGCGCGGCCAGAGAAGTCGATCGTCTCGCCGGTGCCGCAGAAGTCGGTGTCGGTTCCCGCCTCGGAGAAGCGGTCCTGGAAGGTGGGCTGGCCGCCGCCCGAGGCCGCCAGGCCGCCGATCGGAAGGACGAGCGCGCTCAGGACGAGCGCAACCGCCGCAGTGAAGCCCTTCATCTCAGCTCCTTTCGTCGCATGACCAACTCATGTCGACGGTAGAAGTCAGGAGCAGGCATGCCTACGCGGCAGGCCCTCGACCGACGACAGGGATCTCCCTACTTCGCGCCTCGGCCGCCGAGGGCTATCCCGCCGCCTGCTCGGCGGGAGGACTAGCCGGCCGCCGGTCCGGCGCGGAGGTGCGTGAGCACGGCCAGCACGCGGCGGTGATCGTCCGGCGACTGCTGGAGGCGGAGCTTCCGGAAGATCTGGCGCACGTTCGCCTCGACTGTCTTCGGGCTCAGGAAGAGCGTGTGGCTGATGGCGCCGTTCGAGCGGCCCTCGGCCATGAGGGCGAGCACATCGCGCTCCCGCTCGGTCAACTCGTCGAGCGGCCCCGGCTCGCGCGGGCGTTTAAGGAGTCGCGAGACGATGGTCGGGTCGATGACGCACTCGCCCTCATCGATCCGCTTGAGGGCGTCCGCGAGCACGGCGATGTCGGAGACGCGGTCTTTGAGCAAGTAGCCGACCTTGTCGGGCGCGTCTTCGAGCAGCCGCATCGCGTACCGCGATTCGAGGTACTGCGAGAGCACCAGCACGCCGACCTGCGGATGCGCCCCGCGGATCTCCTGCGCGGCGGCGATCCCCTCGTCGGTGTACGTCGGGGGCATCTTGATGTCGACGATGGCTACGTCCGGGCGCGTGAGCTCGACGCGGCGCATGAGGCCCGCGGCGTCCTCGACCTTCCCTGCCACGTCGAAGCCGGCGTCGGCGAGAAGGCGGGCGAGCCCCTCCCGCAGGAGCATGGAATCGTCGGCGATGACTAGCCGCATGGGATCTCGGCACGGATCCTGACTCCACCGCCGGGAGCCCGTTCGACGGCGAGGCGCCCGTCGAGGGCCCCGACCCGGTCCTCCAGGTCGAGGAGCCCTTCCGGCTCGGCCTCCGCCTCGACGTCGACGACGAGCGCGGCGTCCCGTCGCTCGACGCTCGCGCGGGCAGTGCCGGCCCTCGCGGCTTCAGCCACGACGAGGTACGCGGCCGTCTCGACCGCCCGAGCGAACCTCTCCCGCGGCAGGGCGGAGATGCGAAGCGGTGACTCTTCCGTGAGGGCCTCGATCGCGGCGGCCAGCCCTTCGTCGCTGAGCGCCGCCGGATGGATCCCGTGTGCGAGCTCCCGCAGCTCGGCGATCGCAAGGCGGAGCTCGGCTTCCGCCTCGTCGAGTTGCGCAACGAGCATGTGATCCTGATCGCCGCCGACCTGTGAGCGCAGGAGCCGAAGGGCGAGCGAGAGCCCGACGAGCCGCTGCTGGGCGCCGTCGTGGAGATCGCGCTCGAGCCGACGGCGCTCGGCATCACCCGCCTCGATGATGCGGACACGCGAGGAGCGGAGGTCCTCCAGCTGGGCGCGCGCCTCGGCCTGTAGTCGCTCGTTGTCGAGCGCGAGGCGCGCGGCAGATGCAACTTCCTCGAGGAGCTCAGGGTTGTCGAGGAGGCCGGCGCGATGGACGAGGATGGCGACGGGCCGGCCGTCGCGGAGAAGCGGCGTCGCGGCTCGATCCTCCGCGCTCGCGACGTCGACCGTGCGCCCGCGCGCATCCACGTAGCGGCCTTCGCCCACCGGGTAGGCGATCTCGAGCTCCGGATCGGCAAGCGCCCGCGCGAGCGCGTCTCGCAGGCCGCCCGCCGGAGCCGATTCGCCCAGCTCGACGACGAGCCGGGCCAGCGACGAACGTGTGCGGCGAGTCCGCAACATGCCCCAGGCGACGGCGGCCGCCAACCCCACGAGTGCGACAGCCTGAGCAAGCCAGAGCCGGCGCTCGAGCTCGCTGCTCCCGAGGAAGCCACGGTCGAGGCTAGCGCCGAACGTTGCGGCGACGAGGCCGAGGTAGACGGAGCCGGCGAGGACGACCGGCGCGACGACGCGCTGCCTCGTCCTGCTCGAGCGCCAGAACCTCCAGCCGGCCAACGCGATCAGGAGAAGCGACCAGGCGAGCCCGAACTGCACTCCCACGCGGTTGATTTCGTCGAAGAGTCGAGGCTCGTCCCGTATGACCAGGGCGTTCTCCGGACACTGGGCGCAGGCGGCGGTGGCCGGGTCGAAGAGGAGCGCCGGCAGAAGACCCAGCACGAGCACGGCGCCCGCGAGTGCTAGGCCAACGCCAAGGCGCTCTTCCCAGAAACTCAGGCGGCCGCCCGGGTAGGCGAGCATCGCCCAGCCGGCCAGCGGCGCGCACGCCGTGTACGAGACCAGACCGATCGTGAAGACGAGAGACGAGTCCGCGCCTGGGTTGTCCCACTCGGCGAGGAACCAGGCGAAGCTCGTGGCGACCAGGAGCGGGCCGACGGCGTTGCCGGGGCGTCTGCCCCAGAACACCAAACCGCAGGCGAGGAGCGCCCAGCCGGCGCCGAGCAGCGCCAGCGCGCCCGTGAGCGAGGAGCCGGCGAACGAGAACGCCGGCTGGTCGCGGGCGAGGGCGAGCGAAAAGGCGCCGAGCGCGAGCCCGACCGGCCAGAGCGCGAGCCGAAACAGCACGTGCCAATCGTCGCACAGTGACCGTCAATCGCCTTCAGGGGCGGTCCTTGCGCAGAACGAGGGCTGTCCCCATGCTTTCGGCAAGAGGTCGAGGGAGCGCCCTGATGCGCGCGGAGCACGCCAGTCCTAGCGTCGATGGCACCGACGAGAGGAGGTGCACGACGATGCAGACGAGACGATTCATCCAGCTGGGCGGTCGCGGCGGTCCTCGCAGCGTTGGCGACCACTCTGGCTGCGTGCTCCGGCTCGAGCAGCGACAAGGCCGGTGGAGCCGACGAGGCGGAGCCGCGTGTGCTGACGATGGCGAGTCCACGAGCAGCGTCGCCCGCTGCAGCTGAGCAGCTTCGCGGAGGAGCTGAGCCGGCTCTCCGACGGGACGCTCCAATCGAGTTCAACGAAGAATGGCGGCTGGGGGAGCCGACATACGAGGCCGGGACGCTCGAGGACGTGAAGACCGGGAAGGTCGACATGGCCTGGGTCGGCGCGCGAGTCTTCGACACCGTCGGAGTGGACGAGCTTCCAGGCTCTCGTGGCCCCGTTGCTGATCGACAGCTATGACCTCGAGGCCAAGGTCTTCGAGGAGGGGCATCCCGGAGCAGATGCTGGAAGGCGGTGAAGACCCTGGATCTCGTCGGGGTCGGTGTGCTCCCGGGCCCGATGCGAAAGCTGCTCGGCGTCTCCAAGCCGTTCGTGGCGCCCAGCGGACTTCGCCGGGCGCGTTGTCGGCCTTCAGGACTCGGCGGTCGCGACGAATGCGCTTAGCATGCTCGGCGCCATCCCCAGGCCCGTGCCTGCCGGGGCCCAGCTCGACGGCCTCGACGCCTACGAGCAGCAGCTCAGCTCAATCGCGGGAAACGGCTACGACACGACGCGGAGTATGTCACGTCAAACGTGAACCTGTGGCCTCGCCCGCTCGTCATCGTCACTGACAATGAAGTCTTCGCGTCGCTCACGCCGATGAGCAGCAGTCCGCCCTCGCGACGCCGCCGCCGCTGCGCTTCCGGAGGCGCTCGAGCATCGCGGGCGGAGGACGAGGAGGCTGCGCCCATCCTGTGCCGGCCGCGGCATGACCTTCGCCGCCGCTTCGGAGAGCGACCTTGCCGAGCTTCGTACCGCGCTCGAGCCCGTGTATGCGGATCTGACGAACGATCCGGACACCAACGCTACATCGACAGCCATCACCGACCTCAAGACCGAGATCGCAGCTTCGGCGGAAGCACCCTTCTGCGCCGCCGAAGGTACCGAGCAACCTTCCTCGGGCGCGATTCCGGAGGGCACTGTACGAGACGACGTGTGACCGAGGAGGATCGGAAGGAGCAGGGGCTCCCGCCCTACACGGTCGGCGTTTTCAGGATGGTCTTCGAAAACGGCGAGCTGAGCATTCTCGACGCCCACCTACGAGTCGGGTCCGACGATCAGGTTCCGCGGCAGATCGAGGCCCGGGCGACCCGCGACCGTCGCGGCACGTGGGAGGTCGACGGAGCGACAGCTCGTCACCTCGGCTCGCCGAGGGTCGTCGCACGCGCGGCGGAGCGAGCGTTCATCGTGCGTCTGGAGCCTCGTGCCGAGGACGATGCGTCACCTGCACGCCGGACGCAGCGCTCGGGGCGATCCCGGACGCCCTTCCTGGCCGAAGCCCTGGGCGCGTGGTCGCAGCTAGACCGGAATCTCGGCCAGAAGCCGAGTACCCCGACGCGGCAGGCTCTCCACGGAGAGCCTGCCGCCGAGGGCTTCGATTCGGTCGGCGAGACCGCGCAGGCCGCTAGCCCCGGCCGGATCCGCGCCGCCGATCGCCGTCGTCCGCGATCGCGACGCGCAGCCGACCGCCGGACTGGCTGACGCCGATCGTCGCCTTTGTCGCCTCTGCGTGCTTCGCCGTGTTCGCCAGCGCTTCCGAGCAGAGGAAGTAGACGGCGGCCTCGATGGCCGGAGCGAGCCGGCCGACCGAGAGCTCGAGCTCGACGGGCAGCCCGGCCCTGAGAGTCAGCTCCGGGAGCGCCGCCTCCAGGCCGCCCTCCGTCAGCGAGCTCGGATGGATGCCCTGGGCGAAATCGTGGAGCTCGGCGCGCGCAGCGCGAAGCTCGTCCTCGACTTCGGCGAGCTGGTCCGCCGGCATCGTCGTCTACGCCCTCGCGGGCCTGCGCCAGCAGCCCTGCTACGCCGGCGAGTCGCCGTTCCGCGCCCTCGCGTAGCTCCCGCTCCAGGCGGCGCCGCTGCGCGTCTGCCGCGTCGACGATCCGGCGACGCGAGGCTGCAAGCTCGCGGACTCGCGCCCGCACCTCGGCCTGGAGGCGGGCATTCGAGACCGCCATTCTCGCCGCCGAGGCGACGGACCCGACGAGCGCCGGGTCCTCCATCACGGCCTCGTCGTGGACGAGCACGGCAACCGGCTGCCCGTGGTCGGCGATCGGCGTCACCGCCCTCCCCGCTCCAGGCTCCGGGAGCTCGACCGGACGCCCTACGTCGTCGACGTAGTGCCCCTCCTCGGGAAGCCAGTAGCCGAGGACGAGCGAGCGGTCTCCGAGGGCGCGCCCAGCTCGTCTCGCAGCGTGAGCGTGTCGGCCCGCTTCCCGAGGTCGACGACGAGGTCGGCAACGACGGCTTCGGCCCAGCGCCCGCGGAGAAGGTCGACGAGGAGCACGACGGCGAGGCAGGCGATGACGATGTCGTAGGCCCAGAGCGCCTCTCGGTCGACGTCCCAGCCCGCGAGCCGCTCGACGGCCCCGAACGCCAGCACCCCCGCGAACGCGAGAGCCGCGGCGAGAGCGGGGACCCCCGCCCGTCGAGCGGTGCCCGAGGCGCGCAGGAAGCCGTCGAGGGCTGCGGCCGCGACGAGCGCGGCGAGAACGAGCGTGAGGACGTCGTTGCGCGCGATGGGCTCGACCACCGCGTCGAGGTAGGCCGCCGCGACGGTCACCTGCGCGAGCCGGCGCGCGGAGTCGCCCGGTCGGATAGGAGATCTGGAGGTGGACGAGCGGCCCGCGGTGGAGGTAGAGCAGCTGCGACCAGAGGTTGCCGGCGAACCAGGTGTAGCCGGAGAGAACCATCAGCGGCCCGACCCGGCTCTCGCCGCGCCGCTCCCAGGCCACGATTCCGCACGTTACGAGGACGAGACCGACGATGCCGTCGGCGATGACGAGCGCGAGGTCGCCCGGCTCGTACGAGACCCACTCAGCCGCGACCGCCAGGGCGAAAGCGCCCAGAAGCAGCGCCAGCCTGAGCAGCCGCACGACCGGCTAGCCGCCCGCGAGCGCGGCGAGCGCAGGGCCGGAGAGGTCGCTCTTCGGGATGAACCCGCGGGCCCGACTTCGCTTCAGTCTCCGGCGGTACGAGGAGACGTCGCGGCTCGACGTCAGGATCACCGCCGGCCCGCGGGCATCCTCCTGAAGCGCTTCACAAACGGCGAAGCCGTCCATGTCGGGCAGCGCCACGTCAAGCAGGACAAGCTCCGGCTCGAGCGCCCCCGCAAGTGCGAGCGCCGACGCCCCGTCCGCCGCCTCGCCGACGACATCGAAGCCTTCGGCCTCGAGCAGCGCGCGCGCAAACGAGCGGAAGCCGGAGTGGTCGTCGACGATCAGGACGGTCCCCGCCACGGATGAAATGGTCGCACGGCAGGCGCCGGCCCGCATCAGGGCCAGCCCTGTGATGGCGTCGGATCAGGCTAGGGCGTCGGCGCGCGGGTGAACGTCGCGACGATCGTCCCGGCATCGGTCAGGAGGTCGAGCGTGGGACCGGCGACCTCGTAGCGCGCAGCGGTCGGAAGCGCGGCGAGAAACGCCGCCTCCTGCTCCATGGCCCCCTCGGGCTCGACACACGCCTTCTTCGTCGACGCAGGGGTGCCGATCTGGATTCCGTCCCGGTCCGTCGTGTACGTGGTCCGGTAGGTGTTGCAGCCGGCCGAGCCGGTGAGCGTGCCGTCCTCGGCGAAGGAGGCGGTCACCTCGGTTCCCACGAGCGTGCTGACGACCGCGTCGCCCTGCAGGATCGCAATCGCCTCCCAGGAACCGACCGGCGTCGCGGCCCGGTAGCGGAGCACCTCGTCCTCGTCGGCGTCGACGAGGACGAGCTCGCCGTCTTCCGTCCGCCACCCGCTCACGCGCTCGAGGGCGTCCGTGTACTCGCGCTCGACCGCGTCGGCCGGCGGCGGGCAGGCCATCGCCGTCACCGCGATCTCACCGAGATCGAGCGCGCCTCCGTCCGCCGAGTACGACGTCGTGAAGCGGTTGCAGCCGGTCGAGCCGCTGAACGTGCCCTCGGCGAACGTCGCGCTCGGGGCCACGGCTTCCCAGCCGTCGACGTCCACGCCCGAGGCGAGCACCCAGGCCGTCCCTTCGAGCGACGCCGGATCCGCCGGGGTCGCCTCGTCGCCGTCGCCTCCGCACGCCGCCGCGGCTCCCAGCACGATCAGTGCCATCACCGGTGCGACCGCGAGCCTCACGGCGCGACCCTACCTTGACCCGAGCTTCGGCAAGGCCGTAGGATCATTTGGCCTTGTCTGAGGTCCTTTTCTCGACCGAGGCTGTCGACCGGCACATCGAGTCGAACGTCGACGGGCTCGTCGAGCTCGTCAGGTCCCTGGTCGGCTTCGACACGACCTCGGTCGACCTCTCACCCGGCTCGGCGCACACCTCCAACGAGGAGGCCGAGCTCCAGGCCTTCCTCGGCGACCGCCTGCGCGCGATCGGCGCCGGCGTGGACCAGTGGGAGCCGGACCCCGGCGAGTTCGCCGACCACCCGATGATGCCGCCGTGGCACCACTGGCGCGGGCGGCCCCTCACCGTGGGGACCATCCCCGGCGCCGGCGGCGGTCGCAGCCTGATCGTCAACGGCCACATCGACGTCGTCGACGCCGGCGAGCGCTCGCGGTGGACCTCCCCGCCCTTCGAGGCAGACGTTCGCGACGGCAGGATCTACGGCCGGGGCGCCGTCGACATGAAGGGCGGGATCGGCGCGGCGCTCTTCGCGCTCGAGTCGCTGCACGCCTGCGGCGTCCGACCGGCCGGTGACGTCGTCTTCGAGTCCGTGCCCGACGAGGAGACCTGCGCGATGGGGACGGTGGCCGCGATCGCCCGCGGCTACACCGCCGACGCGGGGCTCGTCCCGGAGCCGACCCGCCTGAGCCTCTGGGTCGCCACGCGTGGGCTCCTGCACGGGACGCTCACGGTGGAGGGCCGCTCGGCCCACGCCGAGATGAACCAGCCTCACTGGCGCGAGGGCGGTGGGGTCAACGCGATCCAGAAGGCGGCGGCCGTCCTCGCGGGCCTCGACAGGCTGACCGCGGCCTGGGCCGAGCGCGAGGACAAGCGCCACCCCCTCTTGGGGACGCCCTCGGTCAGTCCGACGATCGTGAGCGGCGGAAGCTTCATCTCCAACGTTCCCGAGCGCTGCGACCTCGCGCTCAACGCGACCTACCTTCCCGGCAACGCGGACGAGCACGGCTACGGCTCGATCCCTCGGAGCGAGATCGAGCAAGCCGTCGCGGCGGTCGCGGAGGCCGACGACTGGCTCGCCGAGCATCCTCCGTCGTGGAGCTGGTACACGGACTACCCGCCCTCCGAGATCGACCCCGCTTCGCCGATCGTCGCCGCCGCCCAGGAGGCCGGCCGCGAGCTCGGCGTGGACGTTCGCGCCGAGGGAATCGACACCACCTACGACGGCGCCCTCCTGACGCTCTTCGCCGGCACGCCCAGCCCGGCGTTCGGGCCGGGCGACCTCAGGCGCGCCCACGCTCCGGACGAGTGGGTGGGGATCGACGAGCTCGTGCTCGGTGCCAAGCTCTACGCGCGCGCGATCACGCGTTGGTGCGGAGTCGCCGCATGACCGAGCCGGTTTTCGTCCGCGAGCACGAGACCCGCGTCTTCGTCCGCGAGCTCGACCGCACCTATCCGCTGATCGACCGGGCGGAGGGCGTCTGGCTCTACGACGCGGCCGGAACCGCCTACCTCGATGCGGTCGGCGGCGGCGCGATGGTCACGTCGGTCGGGCACGGCGTCCCCGAGCTCGTCGAGGCCGCACGCGAGCAGGCTGCCCGCGTCTCGTTCCTCTACAACCAGCAGTTCACGACGGCTCCCCAGGAGGAGCTCGCGCGCGAGCTCCTCGCGCTCGCCCCCGAGGGTTTCGCGCGCGCCCACTTCGTGACGGGCGGCGCCGAGGCGAACGAGACCGCCGTGCGCCTCGCCCGCAGCTACCACGTCGAGCGCGGCGAGCCGGGCCGCTGGCGGATCGTCTCCCCCGCCCAGGCCTACCACGGCCCGACGGCAGTCGCGCTCTCGCTCACCGGACGGCCGGGGCTCCACCACCACTACGCCCCCTACCTGACTCCGCATCTGCACATCCCGCCCTCGACGTGGCGGTTCGACCCGACCGGAGAATCAGCGCTCACGGCGCTCGACCGTGCGCTGGAAGAGGCGGGCCCCGAGACGGTCTCGGCGTTCTTCTGCGAGCCTGTCAGCGCGGCCGCGCTGCCGGCCTACTCTCCGCCCGACCGCTTCTGGGAAGGTCTGGCCGAGCGTCGGGACCGGCACGGCTTCCTCATCTGCCTCGACGAGGTGGTGACCGGGATGGGCCGAACGGGAACGTGGTTCGCGGCGGAGCAGCTCCCCTTCGTCCCGGACGTGATCACGACTGCGAAGGGCCTGGGCGCGGGCTACGCGCCGATCGGGGCCGTCCTCTGCCGCGAGGAGATTTACCGCGCGGTGGCCGAGGGCTCGCGTGCGTTCGAGCTCGGGCACACCTGGGACGGGGCTCCGCTTCCCTGCGCCGTCGGCCTCGCGGTCGTCCGGTACCTGCGCGAACACGCCCTGGTGGAACGCGTCCGCGCCGACGGCCCGCGCCTCCTGCACGCGCTCCGCGCGGAGCTTTCCGGCTGCGAGCTCGTCGCCGAGGTCCGCGGTCGCGGCTTCCTGCTCGGGATCGACTACGCAGACCCCCGCGACGGCCGCTCCTTTCTCCCGCCGGAGCTCGGCCTGGCCCGGCGGATCGACGTCGAGGCCCTGGCGCGAGGACTCGTCGTCTACTCCACTCAGCCGACGGCCGACGGCTACGCCGGCGACCAGACGCTGCTCGCGCCCGCGTTCACGTCCACGGAGGAGGAGCTCTCGCAGATCGTCGAGCGCATGGCCGAGACGGTGCGAGCTGTCGAGAGCGAAGTGCTCGCGGAGCTGGCAAGCTTCACGGCCGTCGGGAGGGAGACGTGACGGTTGCCGCGAGCGAGGGCGGGGTCCGCTTCGAGCGCATCCAGCCGCTGCGTGCGCACGAGTCCGTCGCCGAGCAGGTCCGCCGCCACATCGAGCTGCGGCTGATCGCCCCCGGCGAGGCGCTTCCCACCGAGCGCGAGCTGGCGACGATGTTCGGTGTCGGGCGCACGACGATCCAGCACGCGCTCAGGCTCCTCGAGGGCGATCACCTGGTGGAGACGCGCCGCGGGCGCCGGGGAGGCACGTTCGTGTCGCGCCCCGCGGAGGATGCGCGCGTGATGGACGGGCTGATTCTTCGCATCGGCCGCCGGCGAGACGAGATCGAGGAGCTCCTCGTCTACCGGTCCACTCTCGAGCCGGGCGTCGCCGCAGTGGCCGCCGGCGAACGCAGCCGGGGCGACCTCGCGGCGATGCGGGGCCAGGTTCAGCGGATGGCCCGCGCCGCGTCGGAGCCCGAGTACATGCGCGCCGACACCGGGTTCCATCTCTCGGTGGCCGGCGCCACGGGAAACGGCTACCTCGCCCACGCGATCGAGGAGATCCGCGCCCAGCTCAACGACGCCATCAGCCTGCTCCCGGAGACGGAAGCTTGGCACCGTCGCATCTCCGAGGAGCACGACGCGATCCTCCAGGCGATCGAGCTGAGGGACGAGGACGGCGCTGCGTCCGCGATGGGTCGGCATGTTGACGCCAGCAACCAGGGGATCCGTGCGATCCTGCGGGCGATCCGGCGCCGGCGAGGAGGAGAAACCCCGTGGGGCGAAAGGAGGAGTAGACGATGAAAGCGCTGCTGGCGCAGCTCGCATGCCGGATCGGAGACGTCGAGGGGAACACGGCGAGAGCGGTCGAGGCGATCGGGTCGCATCCGGAGGTCGACATCGCCGTCTTCCCCGAGCTCTACCTCTCCGGCTACACCTACCGCGACCTCGACGAGGTGGCACGAGCGCCGGACTCCGCCGAGCTCGGCGAGATCGCGGCCGCGGCGGCGGAGGCCGAGACCGCCGTCGTCATCGGCTTCGCAGAGCGAACGCCGAACGGAGTCGCCAACTCGGCAGCCTGCATCGACAACGACGGCTCGCTCGCGGGCGTCTACCGCAAGACATACCTCTTCCAGTCGGAGGCGGAGGCCGGTTTCGTCCAGGGAGAGGAGCTGCTCGTCGTCGGGCTGGCCGGGCGGCGGGCGGCGCCGCTCATCTGCTTCGACATCGAGTTCCCGGAGCCGGGGAGGCAGGTCGCGCTGGCCGGCGCGGACCTGCTCGTGACCGCCTCCGCGAACATGGATCCCTTCTACATCGACCACGCCGTCGGCGCCGTCGCGCGGGCCCACGAGAACCGCCTTCCTCACCTCTACGCGAACCTCGTGGGAAGCGGCGACGGCCTCGTCTTCGTGGGCGGAAGCCGTTCCGTCGCACCGACCGGGGAGGTCCTCGCCGAGGCGAGCCGCGACCAGGAGGAGCTCCTCGTCGTCCCCGTCGCCGAGCTCGGGGGCTTCGACCCGCGCACCGACTATCCCAAGTTCGTCCGTCCGCCCCTGCCCGTCACAGTCCTCGAGAAGGAACGCGCCGCCAGGTGACAGACATCGTCCAGTTGACCGGAGGAGGGATGCACAATGGCTGAGCAAGTCGCGCCCGGTGCGCCGGTGGAGGCCCCGGGCCTCTACGTCCGTCAGTCGTCCGGGCTGATCCGCGAGTTCCGTCCGGCAGACGTCTTCGTCTTCAACACGCTCGGCTACGCGCTGGGACTCGTGCTGATGGTCGTGCCGACCTTCATTGCGGGGCTCTGGCCGGAGCAGAACGTGCTCCTCGTCGTCCTCATCGGGACGATCCTGACGCTCTCCAACGCTCTCATGTACGGCTACCTCGCCGGGGTGATGCCGCGCTCCGGAGGCGACTACGTCTATCTCTCGCGCGTCATCCACCCGGTCGCCGGCTTCACGGCGAACTGGGGTTTCACGTGGTCGCAGTTCCTCGGGCTCGGGCTGTACGCGGCGTTTGCCGTCAACTTCGGGATCGCCATCGCCCTCGCCACGGTCGGGAGCGCGATCGGCAACGACACGCTCGTCGACTGGAGCGTGAGCGTGAGCGGCGACTGGTGGGTGTTCCTCCTCGGCGCGGGCATCCTCGTCGTCGTCATGCTCGTCCTCAGCCTGAACACGCGGGTCATCCGCAACCTGTTCATGATCGGCTTCATCCCGGCGCTGCTCGGGACGTTTGTCACCCTCGGCGTCCTCTTCACGACGTCGAAGGAGGAGTTCGTCGCCAAGTTCAACGCCTTCATGGCCGAGAACGCGGATGGGCAGACGTACCAGGGCATCATCGACCAGGCGTCGAGCTCAGGCTTCTCGGTGGGCGACGCGACCTTCTGGGGGGCCCTGCTCGCGCTCCCGCTCGGCTACTGGATCTACATCGGCTTCACGTATTCCGCCTACATCGGCGGCGAGGTGAAGCAGGCGTCGAAAACGCAGCCGCGGATGATCATGGCCACGCTCCTCTTCGCCTTCGGGATCTACCTCCTGGCCTTCTGGCGCTACTACGACGTCGTCGGCCAGGACTTCACGAACTCGGTCGTCTACCTCGGCGACGACTCGGGGATCCCGGTCTCGCCGGTGCTCAATTTCTTCGTCGGCCTCATGACCGGCTCGACGGTCCTGAACGTGATCATGGGCGTCAGCTTCATTCTCTGGAACGTCCTCCTCCTGTTCGTGATCGCGATGATCTGCACGCGGAACATCTTCGCGTGGTCGTTCGACGGGATCGCACCGCGACAGCTCGCGACGGTCGGGGAGCGCACGCACGCTCCGTGGGTGGCGGCGATCCTGATCACGATCGTCGCCGTCGTGCTCCTCGCGCTCTACGTCTTCACGAGCTTCTTCACCATCGTCGTCAACTACATCGTCATCTTCTCGGTGGCGTTCTGGATGGCGAGCTTCGCGGCCATCTTCCTGCCGTACCGCCGGCGCGACCTCTTCGAGCAGGCCCCGGAGGCGGTCAAGAGGAAGATCCTCGGCGTTCCCGTCATGACGCTGCTCGGGATCGGGAACCTCATCCTCTTCTCGCTCATCCTCTACTCGTCGTTCGACACACCGGCCTTCAGCGGCCCGACCGGTAACCGTGCGATCGCCTTCGTCGTCGGGATCTACGTCTCTGGCGTCGTGCTCTACTACATCGCGCGCGCGATCCGGCAGAGCCGCGGGGTGAACCTCGACCTGCTCTACAAGGAGATCCCGCCGGAGTAGTGCGGCTCTTCTACGCCACCGACGTCCACGGGTCGGACCGCTGCTTCGCCAAGTTCGTGAACGCGGCGGCCTTCTACGGGGCCGACGCGGTCCTGCTCGGCGGCGACCTGACCGGGAAGGCGATGGTGCCGCTGGTTCGCGACAACGGCGCGCATCGCGGCGTCTTCCTCGGCGACGACGTCGCCGCCGCGGGCGACGCGCTCGTCGACCTGGAGAAGAAGATCGCCAACGCCGGGTACTACGCGTTCCGCTGCGATCCGGACGAGGAGGAGGCCTTGCGCGCGGATCCGTCCGCGCGCGAGGCCCTCTTCCTGCGGCTCATGCGCGAGCGCCTGGAGCGGTGGGTCGCCCTTGCCGAGGAGCGTCTTCGGCCGCTGGACGTTCCCTGCTTCGTGAACGCCGGAAACGACGATCCGGCGGAGATCGACGAGGTGCTCGAGGCGGGCGAGTGGGTGCAGTTCCTCGAAGGGCGCGTCGTCCGGCTTCCCGACGGGACGGAGGTGGCGAGCTGCGGCTACGCCAACAGGACGCCCTGGGACTGCCCGCGCGACATCGAGGAAGAGGATCTGTCCCGCCGGCTCGAGGCGGTCATCGCGGCCTCGACGAGCCGGAGAGGGCCGTCTTCAACTTCCACTGCCCGCCGTACGACACCGGGATCGACTCGGGCCCCAAGCTCGACGAGAACCTCCGCATGACCTCGGGGGCCGGCGGCGCCGAGATGCAGCCCGTCGGCAGCACGGCCTGCCGGGCGGCGATCGAGCGCCACCAGCCGCTCCTCGGCCTCCACGGCCACCTGCACGAATCGCGCGGCGTCCACAAGCTCGGCCGGACGATCTGCCTCAACCCGGGCAGCGAGTACAACGAGGGCATCCTTCGCGGCGCGCTGGTGGAGCTCCGCAAGGGCAAGCTCGAGAGCCACCAGTTCACGGCGGGCTAAGACAGAGTTCCTAGCCGTCGACCTCCTCGGGCGTCTCGTACCAGCGCTTGCGCTCGCCGATCCGTGCGCGCAGCCGCCAGCCGCGCGACTTCGGCTCCCCCTCGATCCGGGCAGTGAGCGCGTCGATCCGCTCGGCGACCAGCCGCCGATCCTTCTCCGCGAGGCCGTAACGCTCGAGGTGGTCCCGGCAGACGGCCAGGTTCCCGGTGATCGTGCGCCAGAGCCCCCAGTCGTCGCCCAGGAGCTCCGCGACGCGAGCTGCGTTGACGGCGTCGCCGTCCTCGTCTCCGACGGGGTGCCCGTGCAGGAGCGCGATCGAGTCGCGGACGTCCTTCTCGTTCAGCTCGGCGATTTGGAGCTTCGTGAGGAGTAGCTCCGCCAGCGGGACGGTCAGCGGCTCGAGGGCGAGCCGGTCTTCGAGCGGTATCTCGTGCGACATACGGAAGCGGCCGACGAAGACGTCGGCCTTGCGGCCGTGTCGGTCATCGAAGAAGAGGAGCCGCTCGCTCCCGTGCAGGGCGTTGAAGGGCACGTGCGGCTCGTAGCCGAGCTCGGTCAGGAGGCCTGCGCACCCCTTCGCAGAGGCACGGGAGGTGGCGAAGTCGAGGTCCTGGTAGGCGCGGCGCAACGGCTCGGCGAGGCCGTTCGGTGAGCGCAGAAAAACGGCGACGCCTCCCAGGAGTCGAAGCGTCACGTCCTCGGCCTCGGCGCGCTCCAGGACCCTGCGGCCTTCGTCCACGATCTCCAGCAGGGTGACCTCCACGGGCTCACCATACTTCGTGCTTGCCCGCCGTCAGCGCCGAGAGCGAAGTTGATGCGGGACCGAGCCGAAGCGCGGCCCGCGAGGGGCCGGTCCCGGACGTTCCCTCCCGGCGACGGGGCGGCCTTACGGCCCGTCGGGGAAACCACCAGCGCTGATGGCGCTGGCGACCAAGAGTGCGACAGTGACGAGGAAGATCTGGAGCGATGCCCGGCTCACGAGATGGCTCACCTCCTTCCTAGAATCTGAAGTCCTGGAGCGCCTCGACGGCGCGCTGATACAGGTGGATCGCGGCCTCCTTGTCGCCGCGGCGGACGGCGAGGTCTGCCTGTGCGGTCCACGCCGCAGCCCGGTGACTCGCGGACGAGAGCTGCTCGAAGCTGCGCTCCGCAGCCCGGAACTTTTCCTCGGCCTCGTCGAGCTGCCCCTGCTCGAGGAGCGAGCGACCCAGGACGAGCTGCGCGTTCCCGATCTCGTCGATGAAGTCCAGCCGGTCCGCCAGGAGCTCGAGGGCATGCCGTGCCTGCTCCTCGGCGAGCTCGACCTGGCCCGTGCGGAGGTGGACCTGCGCGAGTGACGAGACCGCCTGCGCGGCGTCCGCGTCGCTTCCGACCTCGAGGGCGACGGCGAACGCCTGCTTGAAGAGGGGGATCGACTCCTCCGCCTTCCCGAGCAGGAACGTCAACCCGCCCAGCGTCGTGAGGAGCTTGCCGGTGTTGGCCCGGTCCTCGACCTCCTCGTACAGCACCTTCGCGCGCTCGGCGTACGAGCGCGCCGCCAGCCACTGCCCGCGACGCTCGGCGACGAGGGCCCCCAGGAAGTACGCGTCGGCGGTCGCACGGCGGTCGTCCAGCGCCTCGGCGAGCTCGAGCGCGCGCTCGACGTCCTCGCGGGCCGCCTCCCAGTCCCGCTGCCGGCGGTAGCAGCGGGACCGCCAGCCGAAGATCTTCGAGCGAAGGCGGTCGCACGGGATCCCCGACCGCTCGGCCAGCTCGAGGGCCTCGTTGAACAGGGCCAGAGCTGTCGAGACCGACGCCATCCGGTAGCGGCACGTCCCGAGCCGGAAGAGCACCTCCGCGCGGTCGACGTCCGAGAAGGAGGGCCCCTCGACGATTTCACGCGCGCGCGCGAGGAGGGGGAGCGCCGCGGGCATCTCGCCGATGTACATGCGCGCCCACGACTCCGCGAGCAGAGCCCGGAGCTCGACGTCCGGAGCGGACTCCGGCGGGAGTGAGCCCTTCACGTCGCCGAGGAGCGTGATCGCCTCGGCGTAATCGTGCGCCTCGAGCGCCGCCTCGGCGCTCGCGACGACGCTTTCGACCCGCTCACGCTCGCGCCCGTCAACCCCGGTGGCGAGGTACTGCGCGTCGATCCCGAGCCGGTCGGCGAGCCAGCGGACCGTCTCGTCCGTGGGCCGGAGCTGATCGCGCTCGATCTGGCTCACGTACTGCTTCGAGAAGCGCGCCTCGGCGAGCTCCGACTGGGTGAGCCCGGCCGCGACTCGAGCCTGGCGGAGGCGCCGGCCGAGGGTCGGCGGGATTTCGCGTGCGGTGACCGTTTCCTGGCTTGTCACTGTCAGGTCAAGAATAGAAGTCTGCGATTCACTTGACAATCCCCCTTGACTTCCTCGTGGATCCGGACTACAGTCGGAACGATCTCGCCCTCGGGAAACCCGATCCCGAGTGATGCCTGGCATACCGCGAGAAGTTGGCCCGGAGACTCAGGCTTGGGCCGCAGAAGCCGAGTCTCCGGGTCGTACTTTGCGGGCTTATCTATCAGGTTCCGCGCCGGGGTACAAGTGGCCAGATAGGCTCCCTCGAACGAAGCGACCAAGGAGCGATCATGGCGTACGCGGTTCCGCCTCTTCCCTACGACTACGGCGCGCTCGAGCCTCACATCGACGAGCAGACGATGCGGATTCACCACGACAAGCACCACCAGGCCTACGTGGACAAGGTCAACGCCGCGCTGGAGGGCACCGAGTGGGCTGACAGCCCGGTCGAGGATGTTCTGACGAGCCTCGACTCGATCCCCGAGGACAAGCGCGCGGCGGTCCGCAACAACGGCGGCGGGCACCTCAACCACACGCTCTTCTGGGAGAGCATGGGCCCGGACGCTGGCGGCGCGCCCGACGGAGACCTCGCTGCGGCGATCGACGAGGCTTTCGGCTCTTTCGCGGACTTCCAGGGGAAGCTCAAGGACGCAGGCGTCAACCAGTTCGGCTCCGGCTGGGCCTGGCTCATCCTCGACGGCGGCGCGCTCGCGGTCGTCTCCACCCCGAACCAGGACAACCCGATCTCGGCCGGCAAGACGCCGCTCCTCGGCGTCGACGTCTGGGAGCACGCCTACTACCTGCTCTACCAGAACAGGCGTCCCGACTACATCGACGCCTGGTGGAACACCGTGAGCTGGGCGAAGGTGGCCGAGCGCTTCGCGGGCGCTTGAGCTAAGGCGTCGCGGGGAATACGAACGAGATGCCGGGCACATGGACAGTCTTGCTCCTCGCCATGAAGGCCCGTCGGGGGTGGCAGAGGATCCCGCCGGCACAGCGGCGTGCCTTGCTCGAGGCGGCTCAGCGCGAGGCTCGAAAGCGCGGGCCGATCGTGGCCAAGACGGTGCGCGAGCAGGGCCCCGACGTGGCCAAGCGGGTAGCGGGCGCCCTGCGCGAGACGCGCAAGCGCCGGTAGCCGCGCGGCGCCTTACCTGAACCGGTAGACGATCCGGCCGCGCGTGAGGTCGTAGGGCGACAGCTCGACCTTGACGCGATCGCCCAGGAAGATCCTGATGCGGTAGCGCCTCATCTTGCCGGCCGTGTACCCGAGTGTCTCGTGGCCGTTGTCGAGCTTGATCCGGAACATCCGGTTGCGGAGGGCCTCGACGACCTCGCCCTCCATCTCGATCTTTTCTTCCTTGACTGCGATGACGCCTCCTTTGGGTGAATCTCGGTCGTGGCCGCGGCAGGCGGCCACGACCGAGCGATGTGGACTAGGCGACAGGGGCGACGTTCGTCGCCTCGGGGCCCTTCTCGCCCTGACGGGCCTCGAACTCGACGCGCATGCCTTCGGCAAGGCTCTTGAAGCCGTCGCCGGCGATGTTCGAGAAGTGCACGAAGAGATCCTTCGTACCCTCGTCAGGGGTGATGAAGCCGTACCCCTTGCTGTCGTTGAACCACTTAACGGTTCCGCTGGCCATAAAAAAACACCTCCCTCTCAAACTCTCGAACAAGTGGGAAGGCGCGAAGCGCGAACCGAACTCGCTCTAAGTAACGCCATCAGAGTAGCACCTGAGAGCGCTTCCTTCGCACAGAACAAGCCGAGGGAGGCCGGTGGGACTCGAACCCACGACCACCGGGACCACAACCCGGGGCTCTACCAACTGAGCTACGACCTCCGCGCCTGGAAACGAGTTTAGCGGGTGGTACGGTGCGCCAGAGCGCCTGTAGCTCAGTGGACAGAGCGGCGGACTTCTAATCCGCGGGTCGGAGGTTCGAATCCTCCCAGGCGCATCCGAGAAGTGCCTGCACAGCGGCTACGGTTGACCTCGTCCGTCCGTCGCATGGATACTCCGCCGGGACTCCGGGGCTCCGCGGACCGCAGTCGGGGCGCCTCGAGGCGAGAACACGACGACGAGGGGGATCGATGAGACTGATTGTCCTGACGCTCGCACTCGCCGTGCTGGCAGCGCTAGGGGCGCCGACGGCGGGCGCGCAGGAGGTGGGAAGCGCCACGGTCGTGCCGCTCCAGATCACCGGCCCGCCGAGCGAGCGGCTCAACCTGGTGATCATGGGCGACGGCTACCAGGCGGACGAGATGGACGAGTTCCGCGCCGACGTCGACCGGAACCTGAACGTGCAGTGGAGCATCGAGCCGTTCCGCAGCTACCGCCACTACTTCAACGTCTACCGGCTGGAGATCGTCTCGCAGGACTCCGGCATCAGCTGCGACCCGGACGACGGCAACGTGCGCCGCAACACGCCGCTGCGACTCAACTTCAGCCAACACCTGCCCGGCCGACCCGCTGGCGCGCGGCATCACCTACGGCCCGGCGCTCACGCCCGGGACGGGGTGTCCCGCCCTGAACGCCCCCGGCTGCACGGGCACGCAGCAGCACAACCTCTTCCTGTCCACCTACCTGGCGCCGCTCGGCGTCTCCGGGTCGAATGTCCAGACGCTTGCGCTCGCCAACACGTTCACGTACGGCGGCATCGGCGGCACGCAGGCGACCACGTCCGGCGGCAGCCCGCAGGGGCCGCTCATCTCCACGCACGAGCTCGGGCACTCGCTGGGCACGTTGTCGGACGAGTACCCGTACTCGTCCCGTGACGTCGTCAAGCCCTGCTACACGGGCGGCGAGCCGGGCTCGTTCCACCACACGATCCGCACGAGCGTCGAGGACATGATCGCGACGCAGCACAAGTGGTGGCGCTGGATCGGCGAGGAGAGCCTGTCAGGCGGCGTGATCGGGCTCTGGGAAGGCGGCAACACCTTCCCGTGCGGCGTCCGCCGCCCGAGCCAGCACTCGATGATGCGCTGGCTGGGCTTCTACTTCGACCAGGTCGGCCGCGAGAACATGACCTACCGCATCACCGGGCGGCGGAACGCGAACGCGATGTCGCTCGTGCACACGCCGCTCGGCCAGGTCGGGCCCGAGGACGTCGTCTGGGTCGAGACGCAGCATCCGAAGTACCACGAGCTGACCGTCACCTGGCGGGTGAACGGCGCGGTCGTGCCCGGCACGAGCAACAGCCGGAACCTCGACCTGGCGACCCTGAACGTCGCCGCCGGCGACGTCGTCTCGGTCACGGTGCAGGACGAGACGGACTTCGTCCGCGACCCGGCCTTCAAGAACGGGCCCAGGCTGACGCAGACGCGGGAGTGGACTGTGGGAGCGCCGCTCGCCGCGACGCCCGTGAGCGCGGCGTTCACGATCTCGACCCCGACCGACCGGCCTGTGGGCTACGACGAGGTCGTGTTCGTCGAGACGACTCACCCGACCGACCGTGTGCTGAACGTGACGTGGCGTCTCGACGGCGTCGTCGTCCCGAACCCGGCCAACAGCCGCAACTTCGATCTGGGCGCGCAGAGCCTCTCGCCCGGCACGCATACCCTCGCCGCGACGGTCACCGACCCCGCCGGCGGCGCGACGGAGACGCGGACGTGGACGGTCGACAACGTGCTCCCGACCGCGCCGCGCGAGCTCTCCGAGCCGCTCACCACGCTCTCGAAGGTGGCCACGCACAACGTGTACTTCGGCGAGTTCGACATGGGGCTCGACCCGACCGACGACCAGCCCGGGTTCGTCGTCGGCGAGTTCCGGCTGAACGGCGACGGCTGGTTCAACTACTTCGGCTTCCCCGAGCAGCCCGAGGGGACGCCGTTCACGTTCTCGCACTCGGGCAAGAGCGTGAAGGCGCTCACGTACGGCAACCTCGGCACGGGCGGGCTGTCGAAGGCGACGTTCGAGCAGTCCTTCACGGACGCGCACCCGAGCGGCGGCTTCGAGCCCGGCTACGGCACGCACACGGTCGAGCACCGCGCGATCGACGCGGCCGGCAACATCGGCGACGCCGACCAGTTCAAGGCGACCGTGCTGCCCGGCGGCTCCCCCGCCTGCACGACGACGCTCAGCGGGCGGACGAATCGCGAAGGTCGTCGTCACGAGCGGCGTGACGTGCATCGACGGCACCGTCAACGGCGGCATCACCGTTCGGCCCGGCGCCTCGCTCGTGGTCTCCGACGGGTCGAGGATCAACGGCGGGCTCAGAGCCGACGGCGCCGCGGTCGTCCACGTGTTCGGAGCCGAGCGTGAACGGCGACTCGGTCATCTCCGGGACGACGGAGACCTGATCGTGGCCGGCTCGGTCTTCAGCGAGTCCCTGACTCGTCTCCGGCAACCAGTCGGCCGACGTGACCATCCCGAGCGGAGAGACGCGCGACTACGGCGTCGGCGCTCGTCGGCAACACGGTCGCCGAGGACCTCGCCTGCGCCGGAAACGACCCCGGCGTCACCGACTTCGGCGCGCCGAACACCGTGGTCGGCGCGGCCTCCGGCCAGTGCGCCGGCCTCTGACGAGCTAGCGCCATCGCCGCGGGGGTGGGAACGCCCACCCCCGCGGCTCCTAAGAAGAGCTTCTTCCTCGCTCCGCCTACTGCTGCTGGTCCCGGGCGGCCCTTCTCATCTGCAGCAGCGACTTGGCGTTCTTCGGCGCGACAATTGCCGCGGTGGTGCCGAGGTCGCTGTAGCTGACCGTGTACGTCCAGGTTCCCCACGTGACGGCCAGCTCGCGGATGAGGCCGTCCTCGGCGACGGTGATCGCCGTGTCGAGCGGCGCCGCCGGGTCGGCCGCCCTGCCGTGGGCGACGTAGCCGAAGGGGAACACCCGGATGTGCTCGCCTTCCTTGAAGCCCTACTCCCTGGCGATCTGTCCGGCCGGCACGGTGCCGGCGTAGACGGTGGAGCCGTCGTCGAGGACGGTGGTCGTGAGCCCGGTCATGTTCTCGCCGAGCCTGGCCAGGGTCGCACCTTCGACGTCCTCCCGCACGGCGGCGAGATGCTCGCCGGGCGTCGTTCCGCTGTCCGGGTCGATGTTCGCCGGGCTGCCCATTTCGATCCAGCCGCCCTCGCCCGGGTCGGTGCCGTAGAGGACCCCGTCGACGACGCGCATCTCGGCGCCGGCCTTTCCGCTGCGCCCGGGCGTATCACTGGAGATCGCGATGTCGTCGTCGTTCCAGCGAATCGTCGTGCCGGCCCACACCTCCCCATCGTGCGTGATCCGAACGACCGCGGTCCCGGAACGATCGGCGGACGCGGCCGTCACGGTCGCTGCCCGCTTGACCGCTGCAGCCGCGTTCTCGATGCCGGCGTCGTCGCCGGGCGATCCCACGACCAGGACCGCCGCCGCGGCGGCGGCGGCGGTAAGCAGGGCTCCGGCCGCGAAACGACGACGCGGAGCCAGAAGCGCGGCCGCGCGGCCCGTTCGGTCGGTCCGCGATGCGCCCGCGGCCGCCATCTGAGCGCGGACTGCGTCCTCGACCGCGTCGACCGTGTGCGCATAGCCGGCCTTGGTGCGCGGGTTTGCCCTTCTCAGGGCCTTGAGGCTGTCAGGCGTGTTCATGCTTCTCCTTCGTCAAGTAGCGTTGCCCCGTTGCCGGTCGCATGCGTGTCTCGTGTCCACTTTCGGCGGCGAGCAACTCCTCGAAGACGGCCCGGAACCGGCGCCGCGCGCGATGCAGCTTCCCTCGGGCCGTCACCGTGAGACACCCGAGGACGCTCGCGATCTGCGCCGGCGAAAGGCCTTCCCACTCCGCCAGCAGGAGCACCTCGCGATCACGCGACCCGAGCCTGCCGAGGGCCTCGTGCACGAGAGCCTCCTCGTGGTCGAGAGCGGGCGATTCCTGCGGGGCCGAGTCGGCCTCGAGCGCGAGTCGCTCGTTCAACGCGACCCGCCGGCGGCTCGAGCGCCGCTGGTTGGCGAGCACCCGCCGCGCCGTCGCGTAGAGCCACACACGCGCGGCGTCGCCTTCCGGGACGTCGTCGAGGCGACGCCACGCGGTCAGGAAGACCTCGGCGGTGGCGTCCTGCGCGTCGCTCGCGGAGGCCGCTCGCCAACCGCAGTAGGCGACGATGTCGGATCCGTACGCCGCGAACAGCGTGTCGAAACGTCGCTCTCGCTCAGTGTCGATTTCCGTCATAGACACGACCTCCGCCGGGAACGAATCGAGGAGCCTGGCTCTACTCAACCCATGTCCGGCAGTGCCGCGATCGTTCGCCTTCAGCCTCTTGGCGTCGGTGAGGCTACCGCCCTCGGCTTGCCAGCGGCTCGTGAACCTGGGATCGTTCCCCCCTCCGTGACATCACCGAGACAACATAAGGACGCTCGCCCGGGTGACGCCTCTCACGCCAGCAGAACGAGCTCGAGGTGCCTGGCGACACGCTGGGCCGCGGACCAGACCCGCTCGCCGTCGCTTCGGAGAGAGGCGCGTAGACTCGCCCGACTCTCGCGCGGCAGTTCCGACGCAGGAGAGTGACGTGACGCCGGAGACGGTGGAGGCGGGCCCGGGATCCGCCAGCACGAACGCGCCGACGAGGAGCGGCACTCCGTGACGGAGCTGACCGAGCAGCTTGGACGAGACGTGGGCGCCCTGCTGCAGCGCGAGGCCGAGCTCAGCGCGGCCCGCAACAGGCCTGCGCTGCGGCGCATGGCGTCGCCGCCGTGGCGGCGGTCGCATTCGCGACTGCGTTCGCGCTGGCCAACTGGGCGGCCGTGCGGCGCTCGACTCCGTGTTGCCCGGGTGGGCAGCCCCGCTGGTGCTCGCGGGCGCCTGGCTGATTCTCGCCGGCGTGCTCGTCGCGGTGCTCTCACGCGGCTCGGGTGAATCGGCTGGGGTGAGCGCATGGAGCCTGGTCGCCGGCGGCGACGAGGTCGTGAGGGATCGCGAGCGTGCCCGCGACGAAGCGCAGCAGACCGTGCGCGAGAGGCTCGAGGAGCTCGCCGCCGGGCTCGCCGACGAGGCCGAGGCGCGGATCGCCTCGGCGGTCGTGCCCGTTGCGGGCAGCATCGTGGACGCCGGCGAGGACATCCTCGAGGCGTCCGAGGAGGCGATCGAGGACTTGGTCGAGGAAATGCCCGGAGGCAGCCTGGTCGGTCAGGCCGTCGACCTCGTGCTGCTGCCCGGACGGTGGAGCCTGCGGGTCATGACGACGGCGCTGAAGGGAAGCTCCGACGGCGACTGAGCTGGAGCGGGCCGCGATCGAGGCAAGGCGCCTTCGCGCTGCCCGCTATCGACCTCAGGTCAGAGTGGCGCGAAGAGCGTCAGCTCGGGCTCGCGCGCGCCGCGGAGCTCGTCCAGATCGATCTCGACGCAGCGGATGCCGCGCGCCGCGGCGAGCGTGACCGCCTGCGGCTTGAACTGCTGGGCGGCGAGAAGGCCGGCGCACGCTGACATCGCCGGGTCGACGCGGATGCGCTCGACGTAGCGGGAGAGCTGCTCCACCGCCTCGATGGTGGCGACCCGCTTGACCTCGACCGCCAGCCACGCATCGTCGGCGTCCCGGCACATGAGGTCGACCGGCCCTATGTCCGTCGGCCACTCGCGCCGAACAAGCCGAAGTCCTTCGCCGAGCGCCTCCGGCGCCGCGGCCAGCTCGGCCTGGAGCTGGCGCTCGACTCCGTCCTTCTCGAGCGCAGCAGCTTCACCCATCTCGTGGGAGACGTCGCTGAGGAGCTCGCGGACGCGGATCTCCAGTCGGTCCTCGGCCCTTCCGGCCAGCTTTCGGACGACGATGAGCTCGAGCGGATCCCCGCTCTCCTCGATCGTCGTCGGAGGCGTCATCCAGTTCAGCGGCTTGTAGCCGCCCGCGTCCGCGTGGACGAGGACGGAGCCGTCCGACTTCATGATCAGGAGCCGGGTCGACTCGGGGAGGAACGCCGTGAGCCGACCGGTGTAGAGCACTTCGCAGCGGGCGACGACGAGGCGCACGGCCCCGCACCGTACCGGCCCTTTCGGACAGGTCCGAGCGACCCGGCAGGGGGCGACCGACCGCCCAGCCGTACCGACGGGTGGTGCGTCAGCAAGCGCAGTGAGGCCTTGCCGAACCGGCGGACGGCTCTTCGGCGGGCGCACGGCCGGTGGGCCGATTACCGTATGGGCATGGAACGCCCGCCGGATCGCCCGCCGGAAGACGGGCCCCCGCGAAGACGACTGGCTCCAGGAGGACTGGCTCGAGGCGCCGACCGAGGAGACTCCTCCTCCGTCCCGTGGTCGCCGCTCCCACCGGGTCGCGGCAGCTAAGCGCCGGATCGCCGGATTGTGGCACTCGTCGCGGTGGCCGCCCTCGTGGTGATCATCGTCCTCGCCGTCGCTCTCGGGGGTGACGGCGGCGACGACGAAGCCGATCAGACCACCACGCCCACGGCGAGCACCGAAACGGACACCGCGGCAACTACGGAGACGGCGCCGACGCCAGCAGGTCCCCGAGGGAGATGCCCTCACCGAGGGCGACTCGGGGCGACGCGTCCGCCAGCTCCAACGCGCGCTCGAAACGCTTGGCTACGACGTGACTCCCGACGGCCAGTACGGCCCCGCGACGACCGAGGCCGTTTCGGCCGTTCAGGAGGACGCCGGCCTCGACGCCGACGGTGTCGCCGGGGCCGACACCGTCGCCGCCATCAACCAGGCACTCGCGAACCGAGGCTAGGCAGTGCGGCGCCCGCGGGCTTGCATGCCGCGGGCCGGTCGTTCAGACTCGTGCCCTGCGGCAGGGCGCTCGTGCCTTCCACCACATACCCAGCGACGTGTGAGCCGGCCGTCAGGCTCGGCCTCGGAGGCTGCCTGACGGAGCCGGCCGCTGGCTGACCTACCGCTCATCCTCGCCGGGCCGATCCTGAGGCGGGTCGAGCCGAGGCTCGTCTCGGTCTGGGTCGCGCTCAGCCAGCCGCGGTCGCTCCTGCTGACCGTGTTCGAGGGCCGCGAGCAGGCGGGCACCGGGACCGGCGTCTTCACGGGCGGCCAGCCGCGTGTGCGCGGGGCGGCGAACACGCTCCGCCTCGGCGACAACCTCCACGTCGCCGTGGTCGTCGCCGAGATCCCGGACGACCGTGCGGCGCCTCTCGTCCCGGGGCTGAACTACAGCTACAACGTCGGGCTCGCGCCGTTCGACGAGGGAGCGGCCCAGGCGGCGAAGTCCTCGATCCCGCGACGCTCGACGCCCGACGCCGACCTGAGTCCGAGAGGCTCCTGCGCGACCAGCCGATCAACGGCAGGCCGCACAAGGCGCTCGGCTACGACGCGGGCGAGCTGCCCGGCTTCGCGCTGCCGCCGCCGGCGCTGACCGACCTGCGGCTCCTGCACGGCTCCTGCCGCCGCCCCGGCTTCACCTACCCCGACGACGACGAGGGCAACAAGAGCTTCGACGGGCTCGCCTGGGTCGACGACCTGATCGCGCGAGTGGCGGCGCGGCACCGCGACCGCGACGCTCGGCGTTCGACCCGAACGTTCGCCCGCACCAGCTCTTCCTCACCGGCGACCAGATCTACGCCGACGACGTCTCGACGCCGATGCTGCCGATGCTCAACCGGCTGGGCAACGGCTGATCGGCCGGACCGAGCTGCTGCCGACGCGCTACCCGCCGAAGGACGACGACGCGAGCAAGGAGGCGTACGTCAACGCGCCGAAGCCGCCGGGCTTCGAGACGCTGCAGGCGTTCGTCGACGAGCTGCGAGGGAAGCAGCGAGGACCCGCTCGACGAGCTGAAGAACGACCGGCGCGTCCGCGTGCTCCAGGACCCGCTGCTTCGACCGCGCCTTCCAGCTCGTCTACCGACGACGGCTACGAGCGTCGACCCGGGCGCTCGATCGCTCACGACCGACGCGAAGGGGCTCCGCCCTGGCCGCCGACCTGAGCCACTTCCCGGCCGCGCTGCGCGGGCCGGTGCTCGAGTGCGAGGCGCAGTTCTCGGCCGCCGACGGCGAACCACCTGATGTCGTTCGGCGAGTACTGCGCGATGTACCTCGCCGTGTGGTCGAACGCGGTCTGGGAGCTCGACAGGACGGCAAGCCCAACTCGCGACGGTCGACGAGGTCTACACGGTCCCGGCCGGACGCTGCCCGCAGCTCTGGGAGCTGCACGCCGTGCTTCGACGAGAACGTGATCCCGCGCGCGACACGGCGCGCCGCTCGAGGCTGCTCGAAGGACCGAAGGCGCGCGCAAGAGCAGGAGAAGCGAGGGCTTCGCAGCGCGCGATCGCAGCACGCTGACGGCCTTCTACGACTCGCTGCCGCGGGTGCGACGGGCGCTCGCGAACGTCCCGACCTACATGATCTTCGACGACCACGACGTCACCGACGACTGGAACCTCGGGCGCGCGTGGCGCGACCGCGTCCTCACCTCGCCGCTCGGCCGCCGCATCATCACGTAACGCGCTCGTCGCCTACGCGGTCTTCCAGGACTGGGGCAACGACCCGATGCGCTACCGCGACGGGGCCCTACAGGAGAGCTGCTCGACCTGGCGACCGAGCTACTACCCGGCCGACAGCGAGGACCCGGTCGACGGCGCCCGGCGAAGATGCTCGGCAGCTCGAGAAGCTCTTCGGGCTCAACCAGCCCGACCCGGAGAAGCCGCCGCCGCAGCTCAAGTGGCACTTCACGGTCGACGGCCCGCGCCACCGCGTCGTCGCGCTCGACACGCGCACGCGCCGCGGCTACCGCTCGCGCTACCTGCCGCGCCGGGCTGCTCTCCGCCAAGGCGCTCGAGGAGCAGCTGCCGGACCCGCGGACAGCCCGCTGCCGGCCGGGATCGACGTGCTCGTCGTGTCTCGCAGACGCCGCGCCGTGCTGCCCTCGCTCGCCGCCGCGGTGATCGTCCCGCTGAAGACGCGGATCGAGGAGTTCAAGCACCATCCGAAGTGGCGCAACCTGACCGGCCTCGAGCCCGACAACGAGATCTGGCCCGGCGACGACGTCGCGTACGAGGCCTTCTCCGGCGGCTCGCCGAGTACAAGAAGGTCGTGGTGCTCTCGGGCGAGGTGCACTACGGCTCGAGCGGCGAGCTGAGCTACTGGAAGCAAGGGCCGCGAAGCGCCTCGACCTCGCCGCGGCCGCTCGAGCCGACCTCGACCGCGAAGCCCGATCACTCGCCGCGGCTGCGCGGCGCGTTCGCGGCGGCCGGCTTCACGCTCTCCGACCAGACATGCGTGCAGGCGCCGCGAGGGCAACGACGAGTGGCTCGTCATCGACCGTCCGCACGGCAGCAGATGTTCCTCGTCCGCAAGGAGACCGACGGCCTCAACGTCTACGAGGAGGAGCAGCCCGCCCGGATCGCCCAGTTCGCCTCGAGCGGCCTGAAGAACTTCAAGGGCGACATCGTCAAGCTCGGCGCGGCTGCCTCGGCTTCGCGCTTCCCGCTGCTCGACCTCACGCCGGCCGAGCGGCTGGTCTGGATCGACAACACGCCGGCCGCCGTCAAGCCGCCCGAGGGCGGGCGCTTCGCGCCCGGCGGTGCGCGACCGGCTCGGCAGCGAGCCGGTGCTGCTCCCGAGCGCGCAGCTGGCCGCCGGGAACGACGCTCGTCTCGCGGCCCGACTTCGCGCTGGCGGATCGGACGCTGGTCCGCGACGAGCGCCCGGACAGCGAGCGGCAGGCGTTCGCGCAGGCCGGACCCGCTGCCCGAGCTTCGACCCGACCGACGTCGCCGGCTCGTACGGGAAGATCGCCAGCGACCACGCCGGGCCTGCTCGGCAAGCTCCGCTTCGCGCGCGGCGTCGCTCTACCAGACCAACTTCGGGCTCGTGCGCTTCGAGCTCGACGGCGAGACGCTCGTCGCCTGCCACGACCTCTACTCGCACCCGCCCGGCAAGCACGAGGGCGGTGCTCGTCGACACGTCTACCGCGTCCCCCTGCGAGCGTCTTCGGCGACGAGCGCCCGAAGCTGCGTTTCGACCTCCGCGAGCGAGGCCTGAGGCTGGCGCTTCCTCTAGCTCCATCGTCCGCGCTCGCGCGAAGCCTGATCGACGGCTCGAGGAGCTGCTCGACGGCGATCAGCGACGACCCGCTCGTCGCAGCGGGGGCTCGAGGCCGACCTCGGGCTGCCGCAGGGGACGCTCGACAACGCGGAGCCGCAAGAAGCAGGCGAACGCCGGCGGCCGTCACCGGGATCGACGACTACATCAACGCCGTCGACGCCGACGCCGAGAAGCTCAAGGTCACGGTCGACTCGATCAAGGCCTACGCGAAGTTCTGGACGAGCGTCTTCGACGCGGCGAAGACCGAGGATCCGTCGATCGTCGCCGACGAGCTCGTCTACCGGCTGCTTCCAGTACGACGACGGTCGACCTGATCAAGTTCGAGCTACCCGACCGTCTACGCGTGGATGCGGCTGCCTCGGGGTGATCAGCATGACCTCCGCGCTGACCGTTCGAGGAGTCGTTCGCGCCCGAGGTGCCGGCGAACATCTTCACGGGCGAGTACTGGGAGCACGTCGGCCCGAGCTTCGAGCGCAGCTACCTCCGCTTCCGGCTCGACCAGGCAGCCGGACATCGTGCTCGAGGAGCCGGACGGCGCCGATCCCCGACGCGGAGCGGATCCGGCGCGCCAGCTCGGCCTGCGCCGTCTTCGGCCTCTCGGACCTCGGCTTCGGCGGCCTCTGCGCTCGTCGCCTCAGCTCCTGAAGAGCGCTCGACGACCGCTGGCGTCAAGATCGACCAGCTACTACGGCTGGGAGCTCGCCGCCCCGGCCGCTGCCGCCGCCCTGCGTGCGAGCCGCCGGCGACGCGGCGATCCCGCTCGCCGACCACATCGCGAGCCGCGCTACACGCTGCGGGTCCGCGGCGCAGGAGCGCGCGGACGCGCTCGGCGACGCTCGACCCAGCTCCTCCTCGTGGACGCCGAGGGCGGCTGGGCTGGCTGTTCTCGCTCCGCGGCGCGGTCGACGTTCGAGGAGAAGGCGGGCTCGAAGGAGCGGCCGATCAAGATCAAGGTCAAGGTCGAGGCGCACGGGACGGGCTCGACGCGGTCGTCCGTTCTCGCGGCGACGACCAGTTCGTCGTTCACCGGGCGCGCCGGACGCGGGGCATGCAGCTCGCGATCGCGCCGGCGCAGCCGTCCACGGTCGGCCCGGCGTTCGCGCTCCCCAGACGCGACGGGCACGCGGCTGGAGATCGGCGACTTCACGTTCAAGGTCGATCTCTCGAAGGAGCGGCTTCAAGATCAGGGCCGCGGCGAAGAAGAGCGCGTTCGTGATCGTCGACCGGCGACGCCGACCGCGTTCGTCGAGGAGGCGCTCGCTGCGAACGGAGACGCGGGTCGAGTTCGACCTCGGCGCTGACCGCCACCGAGGACGGCGTCTACGCTCGACGGCGGCGGCCGGCTCTCGACCACGATCCCGCTCAACTGGTCCGTCGGCGCGGGCTCACGGTGCAAGACGGTCGCAGCTCGCGCTGACCCCGAGCGCACGGAGACCGGCTCCGAGCTCGCGCTTGACCGCCGCCGCGAGCTTCACCTTCAAGCTCGGCCCGCTGCAGCTGACCGTCGACCAGATCGGCGCCACCGTCGGCTCGGCTCCAGCCAGCGACGCGGTGCCCGACGACGCGCTCGGCTGCTCGGCGTTCCTCTACCTCCGCGACGCTCGGCTTCCTGCCGCCCAGCGGGATCGGGATCGTGCGTCGACGGCGACCTCGTCACCGGCGGCGGCTTCCTCTTCTACGACCAGGACAAGGAGGAGTACGCGGGCGTCGCTGCAGCTCCAGACTTCGGCAAGCGCTCGCGCTCACGGCGATCGGGCTGATCACGACCAAGCTGCCGGACGGCGCGAAGGGCTTCTCGCTGCTCGTGATCGTCTCGCTCGAGTTCGACCCCCCGCTCCGCTCGTGGCTCGGCTTCACGCTCGGCGGGATCGGCGGGCTGGTCGGCATCCACCGCGACGCTCGACGCCGAGGCGCTGCGCGCCGGCCTGCGCAACCGGCGCTCGACGCGATCCTCTTCCCGACGGACCCGGTCGCCAACGCCGGGCGCGCTGATCGACGCGCTGCGCACCATCTTCCCGCCGGCGCGCGACCGCACATCTGCTCGGCCTGAGCGTCCGCCTCGGCTGGGGCGCGCCGGCGCTCGTCACCGCCGAGCTCGCGGTCGTCTACGAGTTCGGCGACAGCCCGCGCCGGGCGGTTATGGGCCAGCTCCACGCGGCGCTTCCCGGCCGCAAGGCCGCCGAGAAGCTCCTCGAGCTGCACATCGACGCGCGTCGGGCATCTGGGATCCCGACCGGCGGCGACTTCTCGCTCGACGCCACGCTCTACGACTCGCACATCGGGCCTCGTCGAGCTTCCGCGGCGACGTCGCGGTGCGCATCGCGAGCGGGGGCGACGCGTTCTTCCTGTTCTCGGCCGGCGGCTACCACCCCGAGTTCGCGTCGCCGGCGAGCTTCCCGAAGCTCGAGCGGCTCAAGATCAGCGCTGGCCGACACCGAGAACCTGCGGCTGATCCTCACGCGGCTACGTCGCGATCACGTCCAACACGCGGCAGTTCGGCGCGCGAGATCGACTTCTTCGTCAGCATCGGGGGCGTCTCGCATCGAGTGCCCGATCAGCTTCGACGCGCTGTGGAGCCGGACGTCCGCTTCGTCGTCGACTTCGACGTCGAGTTCAAGATCAAGTACAAGGGCATGACGCTCTTCGGGCGTCGACGTCTCGGGCCGCTTCACCGGGCCCGACCCGAAGCGCGTCCAGGGCGAGTGGTCGGTCGACCTGTGGCTGTTCTCGATCAGCAGCTCGTTCGACCACACGTTCGGCGCCGGACCGGCCGCCCGCCGCGCTGCCCGCCGGCCGACCCGCTGGCGCCGCTCGTGGCCGCGCTCAAGGATCCCGGCGCAACTGGAGCGCACAGCTCCCGCCGCAGGCCCGGACGCTCGTCACCCTCCGCGCCGGCCGGCGGCGGCGAGTGCTCGTCCATCCGCTCGGCGAGCTCAGCGTCCGCCAGACGGTGCTGCCGCTCGGCGATCCAGATCGACCGCTTCGGCGGCGGCACTGCCGCCGGGCGAGCGGCGCTTCGACATCACGTAGGCGACCGCTCGGCGGGCGACCCGGTCACCGAGCGCCGAGCCGCTGAACGAGCTTTTCGCCGCCGCGGCGTTCCTCGAGCTCACCGACGACGAGAAGATCGCCCGCCCGTCGTTCGAGGCGATGCCCGCGGGCGTCTCCCTCCAGCTCGAGGGGCTGACCTTCGGCGGGCAGACTCGCCGGCACGGCAAGCCACGCCGCCGTCTCGGAGATCGACTTCGACGGCAGATCGTCATCGACGCCGACGGCGACGTCGTCCGCAAGGGGGCCGGAGCCGCTCGGCGGCATCCTCGCCGACGGCTCGCGGCGGACTTCGGCGCCGGCGGCGCTCTCGCGCTTCGCGACCGGCGGCCGCAGCGCGCTTCCGCCTCGAGGGGCCGCCGTTCGCGCGTCGCGCGACGGAGCGGCTTCGTCGTCGCGGGCATCGACGACCTGGCGCCGACGCCGCTCGACGGCGCCGGCGAACCGCCGTCGTCCTTCACGCCGCCGTCGCGCAGGCGCTCGAGCGCGCACCTGCAGGAGAACCCCCAGGCACGCGGCACGCCTGCAGGTCGTCCCCGCGTTCAAGGCTGAGGAGCTCGTGACGTGACGGCCGCTACCAATTCCTTCCCTGGGTACGCGAGGGCGCGGCGCAGCGCGTACGCGAACCCCGACACGCTGCGCTCCCGTCCTCGCGCGGCCGGGCGGCAAGCCGCTGACCGCCGCTCCCGTCGCGCTCACGTCAACGACGGCGACCGCGTCGACGTGCCGCTGCGCCTCTACGGCCCCGGCGACGTGCACCGGCATCGACCCGCGCGCCGTCATCCGCACCGACCCGCCGCCGCGCACGGCGGACTTCGAGCCCAACTTCCTCGCCTGCGATCGAGTTCGACACCCCGGACTTCCCGTGGCTGTTCACGCCCGCCGCGGCCGGAGCGAACGGACGGCTGCGACCGTGGCTCGTGCCTCGTCGTCGTCGAGCGCGGCGAGGACGTGCGCGCTGCGCTCGCGGGCGGACCTGCCCGCTGCCGGTGCTCGACGCTGCCGGCGAGCCGAGCTGCCCGACCTCGCCGAGTCGTGGGCATGGGCGCACGCGCCAGGTCGTCGCAGGCCGACCCGTCGCAGCCCGTCGAGCAGATCCTCGCCTCGCAGCCCGAGCGCGAACCTGTCCCGGCTGGTCTGCCCGCGCCGCCTGGAGCCGGAGACCCACGTACCTCGCGTGCGTCGTGCCGGCCTTCGAGGCCGGGCGGAAGGCCGGGCTGGGGCTGGAGGTCACGGCGGCCGACGAGGACCGCCTCGGCGCCGGCCTGGGACCGCGACGCAGCCCAGGTGCGAGCTGCCCGTCTACTACCAGTGGGAGTTCGCCACCGGCGCCGGCGGCGACTTCGAGACGCTCGCGCGCCGGCTGAAGCCGAGGCCGGTCGGGCGGACGTCGGCCGGCGCCCGCTCGCGCGTCGGCGACCAGCCGTTCGGGCTGCCCGACGCCGGCCTGCTCGAGTTCGAGGGCGCGCTGGTCGCCCCCGAGCGAGCTTCACGCGGCCGGCGCCGAGCGCCGAGTTCCGGCAGGCGCTGCGCGACCTGCTCAACCCCGGCCGTCGGAGACCGGTCGTGGCCCCGCCGGTCTACGGCAGCCGGCAGGCGGCGCAGGCCGCCGTGCCCGGCCGACGCCGAGCCGCCGCGCTGGCTGCGCGAGCTGAACCTCGACCCGCGCCGCGCGCGCGGTCGCCGGGCTCGGCGCGCGGTCGTCCAGGAGCGCGCAGGAGCAGCTCGTCGCCGTCGGCCTGGGAGCAGCTCGGCGACGCCGGACGCGGTCGCGCCGCTCGAGCGGCGGCTCGAGTTCGCCGTGGCGGTCCTCGGCTCGGTCGCTGCGCCGCCGCGTCGAGCCGATGGACACCGGGCGGCTGGTGCAGTTCCTCGGGCCCGGCGCACGCGCGCGCTGCGGACGTCGCCGGAGACGCTGCGCGCGTCGCCTCGCACGGCAGGACCTGCCGGCCGTCGTTCAGCTCGGCGTCGTTCCGCCGCGCCGCTGCGTCCCGCGGGGACCGCGGCCCGCCGCGCGCTCGCCGCACCACGCCGGATCCAGCTTCTCGCGACCCGCGTCGGGAGCCGCTGTCCCGGCCGTCGGCCCTGTGCGCGGCACGCCCGGCCTCGTGACGCCGCCCAGCTCGTGCAGCGACGGATGAACAAGACGCCGCGGCCGGTCGATCGCGCGCGCATCCTGCGCTACCTGACGCCGCGGCCCCGGCGGTCCAGGACGTACGTCAACAGCTTCGCGGCCCGCCCGATGCCGGGTCGCCGGCGGCCGTTCAGCTTCGACGCGCAGCCTTCAAGACCGAGCTGCTCGCCAGCCTCGACCCGCAGCAGACGGTGCCGCCGCGCTTCTACGCGCGCGTCACCGGGGCCGGGGCGGCCGGTGCAGCCGCCGCGCCGCCGCCCGGCGCCACCGTGCTGTCCACGCCGTCGTTCCCGCAGCCGATGTACGAGCCGCTGCGCGACCTCTCGCCCGAGCTCCTGCTGCCGGGCGTCGGGGCGATCGAGGCCGACACGGTCACGCTGCTGAACGACAACCCGCGCTTCATCGAGGCGTTCATGGTCGGGCTCAACCACGAGCTCGCCTCCGAGCTGCTCTGGCGCGAGTTCCCGAGCGACCTGCGGCAGCACGTACTTCCAGCAGCTTCTGGGACACGCGCGGCGCCGCCGAGCCCGATCGGCAGCTGCCGGCGATCCACGCCTGGGCCCCGGCGGCCGGCGCTCGGGCAAGAGCTTCGCCGTCGGGCGGCGACGCAGCTCGTGCTGCTCGTCCGCGGCGAGCTCCTGCACCGCTACCCCGACGCGCTGATCTACGCCGTCAAGGCGCAAGACGCTCGCGAGCTCGGCGACGAGCGAGATGCTGCCGCTCTTCCGCGGACGCATCGACCCGGACATCACGTTCCTCGGCTTCGCCCTCACCGAGACGGAGGCGCGCGGCGACGCGAACGCCGCGGCTGGTTCTTCGTCATCCAGGAGCAGCCGACCGCGCCGCGCTTCGGGCTCGACGAGACGCGCAAGGACGCCGCTGCGACACGTGGAACGACCTCGCGTGGAGCGACATGACGACCGCTGCCCGGCGCGCACGTGCGGCCGCTGACCTGCAGCTTCGCCGCCGCGCAGCGCCCGGCGGGCGTCGACTGGGCGTTCAACGCCGCGCACATGGCCGGCGATCCTCCGCCAGCGACCGGTGCGGGTCGCCTTCCACGCCGACCGCCTGCTGCCGCCGCGGCCCCGGATGAAGACGCTGCGAGGAGATCCAGGCGCTGGTCGGCGCCCTCCCGGCGGCGACGCCGCCCATCGCGCTCCTGCCCGGTGCAGGTCCAGACGCGCTTCGTCACGCGCGACGGCGAGCCGCAGCTGCTCGTCCGCGTCTACCCCGACGAGCTCCACCTCGACAGCCACCAGCGGGCCTGACCGCGGCCGAGGTCGAGTGGGGCAGCGCGCTACTGGAAGCTGATCTGGCCCGCCGCGAGCGACGCGCAGGCCGAGCGCCGCGCCTGGGAGCGCTCGCCGGAGCGCTTCGGCGCGCGGCGCGCCGCGTGGATCGCGCGCCGGCTGACGCCGACGAACCTCGCGGAGCGTCCCGGCACGCCGCCCGTCTTCCCGAGCTCCGGGCCGCGCGCGAGCGCGACCGTGACGCCCCGGTGCCGTCGCGCGCGCTGCTGCCGGACCGCTGGATCGTCATGGGCTACCGGGGCGGCGAGCGCGTCGCTGCTCGAGGCCGGCGCGCCGATTCCCGAGGCAGCTCGTCGGTCGGCCCGGCCTTCGACGAGCACGCCGGCCCGCCGCCGCGCGGCCGGACGAGCTGCCGCTCGACGCGGGCATGCGCTGGATGGTCGACTTCGCCGAGGCCGAGAAGGTCGGGATGGGCATCCGGATCCGCTGCCTCCGCGAGCTCGCGGCACGACGCTCGACACGCTGCTCGTCTTCGGCGTCAAGCGCTCGTCGCTGACGCCCGGACGCCGCCGCGACGGGCTGGAGGCGCTGCTCGACGCCCATCACTACACGCGCGGGCTCGCGTTCGTCGCCGCCGGGCACGCCGACCAACAACACCAGCGGAGGCCGCGCCCGGCTTCATCGCGCGCGACCGCGACGCCGGCGGCTTCAGCGTCGAGGTCGCGCCGCCGACGCCCGGCCAACAGGCGGATCCGCGGCGCGGTCGCGCCCGGCTCTCGGCATCCGCCGCGACGTGTTCGCCGCCGTCGAGGGCGCCGCGCGGACTCGAGGACCTCGACGCGCGCCAGCATGCAGACGCGCGCTCTGGCCGGTCACCGGCGGCTACTACCTCGAGCAGATCAGGGCTCGCCGGACCGGCCGTCCGCGACTTCTCGCCGGAGCAGCTCGACGCGGCGCGCCGCTTCTTCCTCGACTTCGTGCGCGCGCTTGGGCCCGCTGCCGACGCTGCGCGTCGGCCGGCAGCCGTACGGGCTGCTGCCGGCGACGTCGCTCGACCTGCTCACGGCCCCGCGCGCGGCGAGGCCGCTTCGTCCAGACCCTGCGCTCCCTGCGCGGCGTCTGGCGCCGGCGCTGCTCGCGACGTGCCCGCGCCTCGCCGGCGGGACGACGACGCGAGACGCGCTCGTCGAGATCCTGCGCATGCAGCCGGCGTCGGTCGGCTACCGGGCGCGCCTGGCGTTCGACGGCCAGTTCTTCGCGCCCGACGGCCGTGTTCGCGGGCGCGCTCGAGCCGCACCTGCGAGCCCACGCGCAGCTCCTGCGCGGTCGCGCTGCGAGCCGTCGGCCGGCCGAGGGCTCGTCGAGCAGCGAGCGCCTCTTCGACATCATTCCCGGCGACGAGCTCGCAGCCTCTCGCGGCCCGCTCGTCCAGCGCGGCGGCGAGCCGCCCGGCGCCGTGCTGCGCCCGAACTACATCACCTTCCTGCGCACGGCCGAGCTTCGACGACATGCTCGCCGAGCGCCTGCCCGACGGGCTTCCGCCGCAGGGCCGACACGCTGCTCTACCTGCTCCTGCGCCACTCCGTCCTGCTCGCGCAGGCGACGACGGCGCAGCGCATCCTCGTCCGCCGGGGCGCGCTGCCGGACGAGCCGCTACCGCGAGCCGGTGCTCGTCGACATCCTCGGCGGCGACGCGCCGAGCCGCACGCCGCACGCTGCCTGCGCGTGCTCGACTCGGACCCGCGCTGCCGGTCGACGTCCACACGCTGACCGCGGCGCAGGAGCCCGAGGCGGCGGTGCTCGACGAGCTGCGCGCGAGCCTCGCGCTACCTCGAGACGCTGCCGGCCGACGCGCTCGCGCGCCACCTCGGCGGCTGCCTCGACCTCTTCTCCTACCGCCTCGATGCCTGGATCACCGTCGCTCGCGACGCGGCGGCTGCACGAGCTCCGGCGAAGACGCCCCGCGGGCCTCGCGCTCGGCGGCTTCGGCTGGGTGCACGACTCTGCGCCCGACGCCGCGCACGCCGGTGCCCGCTCCGCCGGCCGGCGAGGACGGCGGCCCGCTCTTCGCGGCGCGCGAGCCCGGCGGGCCATCCACGCGCCGTCGATGGCCCAGGCCTCGGCCGCGGCGGTGCTGCGCAGCGGCTACCTGACGCGCACGCGGACGGCGACGGCGCGGCGGCCGTTCGCGATCGACCTCTCCTCGAGCCGCGTGCGCGTGGCGCGCAGTCGCTGCTCGACGGCATCCGCCAGGGGCAGCCGCTCGGCGCCCTGCTCGGCTACCGCTTCGAGCGCGGGCTGCACGACCGCGAGCTGGATCGCTTCATCGCCGGGTTCCGCCGCGTCTCGCTGGCTGCGCGACGTCTACTGCGCCGATGACAGCTGTTCGACGAGGTCGCTAGCCGTGCCGCCGGGCCCGCGACGTCTCCAGCGATCAAGGCCGCGCAGGTCGCGCATGGCTGACAGCGCGCTGAACGCCGTGCGAGCGCGGTACGAGCTGCCGCCGACCGCGGCGGCTGGCCGAGCTCGAGGCCGCTGGCGGCCGCGAAGGTGGCCGACGGGCTCGCGCTCGCGCGCCTGCTTCACGGCACGGGCGATGCTCGTTCGACCGGCTCGGCGCCGACCGTCGACGCCGACCGCAGCGCGCCGCTCGAGGCGGAGCTGGCAGCGCTCGACGCAGGCGCTCGACGCGCTGAGCGACGCGCTGACCGCCGAGGGCGTCTACCAGGTCGTGCGCGGCAACCCGGCCCGCGCCGCGGCGAGCGTCGACGCCGTCGCGCACGGCGAGATCCAGCCGCCGGAGCTCCAGTTCGCCGAGACGCCGCGGCCGGGCAGCGCGCTGACGCACCGGCTGCTTGTCGTCCTCAGCGGAGCGCCGGCGCCGCGGCGGCCGACCGAGCCGCGCGCGGCGCGCGGGCGGCCGAGCCGGCGCTCGAGCGTGGCTCGCGCCAGATGCTCGGCGACCTGCGGAACGTCCGCTGCCGGGCCGAGTTCCTCGACGAGGACGGCGAGTGCTGCTCGCGGCGCGACCTGACGCTCAGCGCGCTCGGGCTGTCGCACACGGACGCGCTGTACCTGAGCGCCGTCGAGCGCAGCCGGGCGCTGCCCTCCGACCTCGAGCGGCTGCTCGAGCACCACCTGCGGCGCGCGCGCGCCGGCCGACGATCCCGGCGGACGCGCGGCTCCGGCTCGACCTACGAGCGGACCGCGGGCCTGCAGCCGGCGAGCTCAGCCTCGGCGAGTTCCTCGAGCTCAACGCCGCCTTCCGGCAGGCGATCCTCGGCGGCCCGCGCGCTCGACGATCGCGACCTCGCGCAGGCGAGCAGCGAGTCGCCGACCGGCGTGGACGCCGCCGAGCTCGGGCCGCGCCGACCGCGCGGTGGCGTCGCTGCTGCAGGCGCCACGAGCCGCTCGCCGCGCAGCTAGCTGCGGTCGAGGCGGCCGACGCCGCGGACGCGAGCGGCGCTCGACGGCCTGCGCGAGCGTCTCGTCGACCTCGCTCTTCCTCGGCGTCCCGGAGGCCGTCCCGCTCTCGGCCCGCGGCGCCGACCCGGCGGACCGCGAGCGGCTGCTCGCCCAGGCCGCGGCGATCGAGCAGGAAGCCGGCCGCGCCGGCTCGGAGCAGGCGCCGGCCGACCGCGCGCGCGGACCCGCGAGGCAGCGCGGCTCGACGGCGCCGTCTTCGGCCGAGGCTTCCGCGTGCTGCCGCTCGTCCGCGCCCGCCAACGCCGCCGAGCTCGGGAAGGCGCTTCGGCGGCTCGGACGCGCTGCTCGGCGGCGAGCCGCTGCAGGCGCTCTCGTGGCTGCAGGGCGTGAGCCGCGTGCGGCCGGGCGCTCGCGCCTCGCGGCCGCCCTCGGCTACGCGGCGGCGCTCGCGCGCGACGCCGCGCTCGACCTGAAGGTCGCGCAGCTGCCGTTCGTCGCCGGCGAGCGCTGGGTCGGGCTGCCGCGCGCCGCGAGGCGGCTTCCCGCCGGGCAAGCTCTCGCTGGTCGCGCACCTGCCGCGCCCGTTCCGACCGGCGAGCCGCTCGCCGGGCTCGTGTCGACGAGTGGGTCGGAGCCGTGCCGGCCGCCGAGGTCACGACCGGAGTCGCCTTCAACTACGACGCGCCCGGGGCGCGTCCGCCGCAGGCCGTCCTGCTCGCCGTCGCTCCGCCCGGCGCGCGCCGCGCTGGGAGCGTCGAGACGCTCGAGAAGACGCTGCTCGAGACGCTCGAGCTCGCGCAGCTGCGCGCGGTCGACCCGCAGGCGCTCGGCGACGACCCGCTGCTCCAACGCGCGCTGCCGGCGCTCTACGTCAGCGCCAACCTCGCCGGCGAGGCGCTCTCGACCGACTTCGCCCGGGGACGGTGAAGCTGACTGTGCCCTCGATCACGTTCTGGACGCGGATCGAGCCGTTCACCCGCCTGGACGACATCGACGCGGGCCTGCAGGCGCAGGTCGCACGACCCGCTGTGGCTGCTCGCGCGGCAGTGGCAGACCGGCGAGTTCCAGGGCGAGGACGCCGGCACGCCGGTGCAGGCGCGCGTGCGCCTCGAGCGCTCGCCGCTCGCGCGCTTCCACGGGCGCGCCCGTCGCAGGCGAGCGTGCCGGCCAGCCGTATCGCGGACGAGATCCCGCTCGAGGCGCTCGTCGAGCGCGAGCCCGTGCAGAGCACCGGCGACCCGCGGCGCGACCTGCGCCTCGCCGCCGAGGCCGGGCTCTACTTCCTGCAGCTGCTCGAGCGCTTCGGGGTCTCGCGCCGGGCGCGCAGGCGTACGTCGCGCGCACCGGCTCGCGCTCGCCGCGCCCGCGGACGACGGCGACCGACGCCGGCGGCGCGCTACCTCGCCCTCATGGCGGGCCGCGTCCCCGACGGGCTCCGCGTCTACGACGCGCTGAGGCGCTCGCTGCGCCGACCGCGCGGCAGCCGCAAGCCTCCCGCCCCGCCCGAAGTTCCCGCCGCCGACCGGCCGAAGGCGCTCCACGCGGGCGATCGCGTTCCTGGACTGGTTCGAGGCGCGCTACAGCGTACCGCCCGACCGGCGCCGGCGCCGCCGGCCTGGGTCTCGGAGCGGATGGAGTACTCCTTCGCCGTCTCGGCGCGCGACGGCCGGCGGCGAGGTCGCGCTGTCGGCGCCCGAGTACCCGGGCGGCACGCTCGACTGGTACTCGTTCGACGTCGACCCCGGCCTGAAGCTCGGCGTCCGGCCGCAGCGATCCGCAGCCGAGCACGGTCACGCGCACGGTCATGCCCGCGCCCGTGCGCTACTCCGGGCATGGCGGCCGACCGCTGGTGGCAGTTCGAGGACGGCGCGCGTCAACCTCAGCCGGATCGAGGGCGACCCCGACGAGCTGCTGCGCCTGCTGCTCGTCGAGTTCGCGCTCGTCGTACGGGAACGACTGGTTCGTGCTCCCGGTCGACCCCGTCGCCGGGCGCGCTCTTCCGCGCTCCGTCGCTCGTCGTCACCGACGCGTTCGGCGAGCGCACGCTCGTGCCCCACTACAGCTCGCTCGACTCGGACCGGCGCGACTGGCGGATGTTCGCGCCCAGCGTCTCTCGCTCGGCTCCACCGTCCGCCGCTCGCCGGACGACGTGCTGTTCCTGCCGCCGGTGCTCGCCGCCAGCCTGCACGGCGACCCGGTGGAGGAGGTCGTCTTCCTGCGCGACGAGCTCGCGAACCTCGTCTGGGCCGTCGAGCGCCTGGCGCCGAGCCTCGCCGGCGGCACGCTCGACCGCTGCCGAGCTGTACGACGAGCGCGCGGCCCGACGCCGGCTCGCTGCCGCCGAGGGAGCCGGGCGGCGAGCGCGCTACCGGCTCGCGACGACCGTGCCCGACTACTGGATCCCGTTCCAGCCGCCGCGCATCGACCCGACGAAGCCCGATTCCGCCTGCGGCGCGCCGCCGCGCTGCTCGACGAGGCGGACGAGCCGGCTTCTCGCGTCCGCTCGGCCGCATCCTCGAGCCGGAGCGCGCGACCTCAGCCTGTTCGAGGAGGAGGTGCCGCGCAGCGGGCTGCGGCTCGTCGCGGCAGTTCGAGTACGCGCGCTGGGTCGACGGCTCGACGTTCCTCTGGCTCGCCCGCCGGAAGGGCGCGGGCGCGGCGAGACGGCACCAGCGGCCTGCGCTTCGACGTCGTCGAGGAGCAGGCGTAGCTACGTCCCCGCCGTCGGCCCGCCAGGCGGCACCGGCTCGATGCTCGCTGGGAGGATCGCCTCGCGCCGCCAGCGTATGACCTCCCGGGCGATCGCCTGGATGATGCCGGCGGTCGGGATCGCGGCGAGGGCGCCGAGGATTCCGACGAGCTCGGCGCCGATCAGGACGGCCACCAGCACCGTCAGCGGCGAGAGCTGCACCGTGCGGCCGTAGATGACCGGCTGGAGGACGTGGTTCTCGAGCTGCTGGTAGAGGACGAAGAAGCCGATGACGATGGCGCCCTTGATCCAGCCGAGCTCGATGAAGGCAACCGTCGAGACGATGATGGCCGCCAGGGTGGCCCCGGCGAGCGGGACGAGGTCGAGGAGGGCGACGACGACCGCGAGGGCTATTGCGTAGTCGCTCCCGAGGACGAAGAGCACGACCGCCGAGATGACGCCGGCAATGAGGCTGATGACGAGGTTGCCGGTCACGTAGCCGCCCACCGTCCTGTAGATGTCGCCCGAGACCCGCTCCCACCGCGGCTTGAGCGGTTCGGGGAGGAAGTCGCGGACCCGCGCCGCGAGCCGCGGGCCCTCGAGGAGCATGAAGAAGGTCAGGAAGGAGATCGCCACGACGCCGACGACAACGAGACGACACCTCGAGCGATGGCGATGCTGGCGGTCGTCACTCCGAGCACGCCCCCGGCGCCCTGCTCCTGGATCGCGTCCTCGATCTTGTCGACGATCTGGTAGTCCTCCTGCAGGAAGCCGAGCGGCCCGCGGCCCGCCGTCAACTCATCGACGAGCTGCGGCACGTCGTCCACGAACGTCGTGATCTGGTCGATCAACGGCGGCAGCAAGAGTGCCCCCAGCCCGGCGAAGGTGACGAGGGCGATGAAGAAGACGATGAACGAGGCCCAGCCGCGCTTGAGGCCCCGTCGCTCGAAGGACTCGACCACAGGGTTGAGCGCGAGTGAGAGGAAGAGCGCGATCAGGATCCACGTGATGACGTGCCAGGCGAGGTAAGGAACATGATGATCGCCGCGGCCGCGACGATCATCCCGAGGGCGACGAGGATCGCCCGCGGGCGGAAGCAGACGAGCCGCTCCTCCATCGGGCCAAGCCTGCCCCACCGGCCGGACGGAGAGCCGCTCCATCATTAGGGACTTCTTAGCGCTTCCTCACGCGCATCTTAGGGTGATCCGCAAGAGTGCGCCCGTGATCGACTTCGAGAACCTCCCCCTCAGCCGCCGGCGCGCGCTGGGCCTCCTCGGCGGCTCGGCTCGCCGCCCTCCTCCCGGGCTGCGCCGACGACGAGCCCGCCGTCACCGGCGCTGGTGCGAGCACGGGACAGGTGCCGGCACAAGCGCCGGGACCGCCGATTGCGTCCTCATGCCCGAGGTGATGGAGGGGCCCTATTACCTGACCTCACCTCGTCCGCAGCGACATCACCGAGGGCCGGCCCGGCCTGCCGCTCGACCTGCGGGTCACGGTGGTGGACGCGGACGCCTCGAGCCGATCGCCGACGCCGCTGTCGACGTGTGGCATTGCGACGCGGGCGGCGTCTACTCGGGGGGTGGAGGGCGCAGAAGGCGAGACCTTCTGCCGCGGCGTCCAGATGACCGACGCCGACGGCGTCGCCGAGTTCCGGACGATCTTCCCCGGCTGGTACCGGGGCGGGCCGTGCACATCCATGTGAAGGTGCTTCCGGGAGCCGCGAGACCCACACGGGCCAGCTCTTCTTCGAGGACAGACGATCGCTGCCGCCTACGAGTCCGAGCCCTACGCCGAGCGCGGCGGGCCGGAGACCGCGAACTCGGCCGACGGATCTACGCGGAGACCGACGGCTCGACCATCGTCGAGCTGTCTTCGCCGGCCACGGCTACACGGGCGCGATCACGCTCGGCGTCCGCCGCGTGTAGAAAGAGGAGCGGCTCCCCGAAGGGAGCCGCTCGGTGGTGCCTTGGGCCGTCGGCTCGAGGCCGGCGGCCTTTGTCGCTTACTTGCCGATCGTGACCCTCCGAGCCCGTAGCTCCTCGGTTCCCTCTGATGTCGGTCGCAAGCCAGCGGAACGTCGTGCTCGACGTCACGTAGAAGACCTGTCCGGGCTCCCGCGTCCCGCTGGAATCCCACAGCGTCGAGTTCATCGTCGGCTTCGACCCGTCGAGCGTGTACCGGATCACCGACGGTTCGTTTACGAACTCGAACGTCGTGTAGACCGGGCCCTGGTTGGGTCACCGACGCTCAACCTGACCTGAGGTGCCACGTCGTCCTTCTCGTACGCGTAGGCCGACTCGAGCAGCCCGAAGTTGCCGGCTGCGAACTCGAGCGCCTCGAACTTGCCCTCCGTGTCGTAGAGCGGCTGGAAGCCGACGCCCTGCTGGAGGACGCCGCCGTGGAGCACCTCGCCCCATCGTGGCGAAGGCGAGCGGCGCATTCAGGGTGACGTTCGGCTCCGGGCTCGGCGGGTTGCTCACCGCCACCGCGGTGATCGTCCTGGTCTCCGCGTTCGAAATCCCGAAGCCGACAACGACCTGGTCGCCCGCGCGGAACCCATTGCGATTGGACGCCCTGGACCTGGGTTGCCCCTGCGAGGGTGGCCGCGGACAGCGTCGGGTCGACGTAGCGGTCGGCGCCCGTCTCGAAGCTGTACGCGATCACGCCGCGGTTGTACCAGTGCTCGTCCGCCGAGTTTCCGGCCGCCGAGTACAGAACGTCGGCGATCGGACCGGTCCGCTCCGGCAGGATCGCCGTGCCCCGAACGTCCTTCATCCGGTTGAGGATCTGGTCGCCGGCCTCGAAGAAGTACTTCTCGACGCCGATGTTGGCGTGAACGGCTTCACCCTCGTCGCGGTTCGGCAAGTACGTGCCCGGCGCCCACATGAAGTAGCCGCCGAAGCTGTGGATGTTGTTCGAGAACTTGATGTTCTTGAACGTGTCCGCAATCCAGTGCTCGTTCTTGATCTCCGGCTCCGACGCCTCGCTCAGGCCCGTGAAGACCTCGCTGGTGCACGAGGTCGACGCGCCGATGTAGCCGTCGAAGAGCGTCCCGACCGTGTTGTTGCGGTTCATGTCGGTGCCCCAGGCGTCCCGCGACGCCGGGTCGGAGTTCGTGTACGGGAGCTCCCGTCACCGGGTTGAGCGCCGGCGTCCAGAAGTTCGCCGCATTCGGGTTGTCGGTCTCCTTGCCGCCGATCACGCAGTGCGCCGTCATGTTCTTGCGCTGACTGTTGAAGTCGTACAGCGAGTAGTGCGACCCATCCGGGTTCGACGACGGGAGGATGAAGATCTCGAGGCTGTCCACGAGCTTCCTCACCTGCTTGTCGATCGCGTAGTTCCGCAGGATCTGCTCGGCGGTCTCGAGGCACGTCAGCGGCGTCGCCCACTCGCGGGCGTGCTGCTGGCAGTAGAGGAACACGCCGGTCCGCTTGCCGTCACGCCGCTCGCCGATCCGCATGACCGAGTACTCGAACTGGCCGCGCTCGACGTGCGCGGGCGCTTCCAGGAAGTCGGACAGGTTCACCTTCGGCCGGGCCTGGACGATCCCCACGCCCGCGTTGCCGCGGTATGTGAGCGCCTTGACGAGCGCGGCGGCACCTGCATGGGCGTCGATCGCCGCCACGACCTGAGCGGCCGTGCTCGAAAGCGCCCCGGCCGAGGTCGCCAGGCTGACCTGGATCTCGTTGCCCATGACTGCGACGCTCAGCGGCTCGTCGGGCACGCCGGGTTCACGAACTCGGCGGTGATGTCGTTGCCGCCTTCGTGGCCCCACGCGCGCGAGGTGAGGACGACCGCTGGCACCCTGTTGCGAGCCCGGCGGGTTGCTGCCGATGCCGGGGGGTCCCGCCCGTCGGGGAGCCGGCCATGTTGGCCTGCGCCCTGCGCTGGTACCCGTTCGTCGGGTACGGCACTGGGACCATCTCGGCGATGTCGAACTCCGCCGCCAGCTCGTCGAACCGCTGGTAGACCTCGGTCGGGTCCATGTACCGCGTCGTGAAGTCGGACTGGTAGCCCGGCGGCGTGCGGCGGCAGACCGCCGGCGAGCCACACCGCGACGTTGCCTTCGAGCATGGCGCCCGTGCTCGAGCCGATGCGGATCCTCGTCGGGGCCGCAGGACCGCTGCCGATGTCACCGATGCGGATGAGGATCCGGTGCTCGATGTACGTGTCCGGTGTCGTGTCCGGGTCGATGTTGACGTTCATGGGCCGCGGGCCCTCGTCGATCGCCGTACCGGCCCCCGTGTTCCAGGAGACGGACGTCGCCGGGCCGACGTAGGTCGATCCCGGGGGTGTCGCACCGCCGAGGCGGTTCTTGGCCTCGACCGACAGGAACCGGCCGGCGTAGTTCTCGAAGTAGTCGGCCCGCAGGATCACGAGCTCGTCGTCGTCCGCGATGACGGGCGGATCGCCGAGGGCGGCGGCCTCTGCCCGGTTGTCGGCCCGGCGCGCGCTCGTCATGTCGGCGAGCCCGGCCTCCCAGGTTTCGGGCCCCTCGATCGTCGCGCCGAGCTCGTAGCCGGCGTCGGCCAGCGCGTGGAGCTCTCCCTCGGACCCGAAGACGGTCACCGTGAAGGTGCCGTTCGCGTTCTTGCCGAGATAGTGGTCGTTGAACTCGATGCCGAGGCTCTCGGCGTCGTTCTGCAAGTCGATCGCCGCCGCCTTGCTCGGAACGATCACCTCAACGAGGCTGTCGCCCTGGTTGGGGTCGATTCCTCGTGAGTCTTCGCCGCTCGCGGTCGCGCTTCCAGCTAGCCCGAGCGCGACAATAGAAAGCGCGAGCAGCGCCCGCCACATCCCCCGAAGTTTCATTGTGACCTGACCTTTCTCGTTGCCCGGCAACTGTGGGTGGGGGAATAAGACCACGTCTTTGACCATCGGTCAACCGGGCGAGGAGTCACGACCGGCCGCCGTGAGGCCGGTCAGACGGAGATGCTGACCGGGAAGGTGGCGATCCAGATCACCGTGGCGACGAAGATGACGATGCCGAACGCGAGCATGATCCGGCGCAGTCGCAGGGTCCCCAGCTCGCGCTCATGCCGGCGAAGAAGAGCGCGGCGGCGAACAGCACGACGCCGAGGACGTAGTTCGTGGCGCGCTGGACGTTCGTCCTCGCCGTCGCCGACCAAACCTCCGCTTCGGCCTCGATCCGCTCTGCCTCCTCCCGTGCCTCGACCCGGTACTCCGGCATGGCGAACGGAGTCAGCGGCGCGTCGGGGTTGCAGAGGCCTCGTGGCGATCCACGCGTTCACGGCGGGCTTGAACTCCGCGCGGAAGCGCTCGAGGTAGAAGTCGACGAGCTCCTCCTCTTCCAGGGCGTAGGCGTCGACCCATTGGATGAAGGTCGCCACGTCGATCTGGGTCTGCGAGTTGGCGAGGTCGGCGGTCTTCGCCGACTCGATGCGGAGCGCGGACGCGCGGCTGAACGCCTTCGCCTGCTCGCCGTTCCAGCGGCTCGCCTGGTAGCCGCTCCAGGCGGTCGCGACGGTCGCGAGTGCGAGGAGCACGGTCGCCAGGATGTCGAGGCGCCCCTCAGCAGACGGCGAGCCGGCGCTCACGGAGCCACCTGCACGCCCTCGGAGTCGCACGGGATCGGAACCTGCTCGCCGACGGCCGAGAGTGCCTCGTCGACGAGACGAAGTGACTCGCTCCATCGCGACGGGCTCGAGCCCGCCGACTCCCGAGCCGAACGGTTTGTCGAGGGCATACAGGAGCAGGAACAGCGTCACGATCACCGACACCACCGATCCCATGAGAACGGCCTGGGTGGCCGCGCCCTCGCCGCGGTCGGCGAAGAAGAGCATGTAGACGAAGATGACCGACGCGATGAAGAAGAGCACGATCCAGAGCTGCGTCGGGATCACCCCGACGGCCCCGTGGACCCGGTCGAGCCTGGCCCCCTCGCGCGTCGACGTCTGCTCGAGCCACTTGTCGTACGCGGACTGCTCCGCCGCGGTCGTCGGCTCGATCGTCCGGACCGTGCGGAAGAGCTCGACGCCCCAGGGATTGATGCGGTCGCCGAGCGTGCCCGATCGCAGCGCCTCCCACTCGTCGCTCACCACCGAGCGCCCGTAGCAGACGAGCTCGCCGGTCAGCTCGAGCGCGGTCTCGTCGGCAAAGAACTGCGCCGTCTCGACCTGCTGGATGACCATGAGCGCCTCGGTCTCGGCGCCGGTCCGGGACTGGTCGTAGCTAGTGAAGGCCAGGAAGACGATGAAGCCGAGCAGCACCGAGAATCCCGTCGCGAGGACGCCGAACACGCCGGAGGCGCGGTCGCCGTCGGTGAACCGGCTCCCCACCGGCGCGCCGCGCCGCACGAACAACATCGCCGCCACGGCGATCGCCGTCACGGCGGCGGTGATCAGAAAACCCCAGACGAGGTTCACGAGCCGGGCCTCATGGCACCGCTAGGTCGTCCATGACGGGATGACGATAGGAAACGGCCCGGTCAGACCACGCGCCGCTCAGGCGCGGACGACTACGAGCTCGAGACGGCGCGGCCCGTGCACGCCCTCGACCCGGGAGAGCTCGATGTCCGAGGTCGCCGAGGGGCCGGAGACGAACGTGACGGGCCGGCGCTCGGTGCGAAGGTTCGCGGCGAGACGTCGCATCGCCGCCGGGACGCCGTCCACGACCTGCTCCTCCTCGACCACGCAGAGATGGAAGTCGGGAACGAGCGTCAGCGCACGGCGACCCTGACGTGCGCCGGCGTCGAGGACGATCGTCCCCGTCTCGGCGATCGCGAGCGCGCAGCCGGTGATCGCCCCGTCCAGCGCGTCGAGCTCGTGGACGTCGAGGTTCGCGTCCGGAACGCACTCGACTCCCTCGGGCAGCCAGGGCTCGGGCAGGTCCTGGGAACGACGACGCGGCGATGTCGTTCTTGCGGCACGCGTCGCCGACGGCCGCCGGGAGGTCGCCCGCCGAGGCGAGCCGGACGCCCGCCCCGTAGTCGGCGACCCGCTCGAGGAAGCGGTCGAGCGCACCACCGGGCTCGCGTTCGAGATAGCCCCGGGCAACGGGCACGTCGGCCGGCCCTTCGGCGGCGGGCACGTCGGCCAGGGCGCGCCGGATCCTCGCGAGGATCTCCTCCCGAGCCGCGCTCACCGCGAGTCCCACCATTCGCGGAAGGTCTGGCGGGCAACGGGCCGCAGGTCGCGAGTCTCGGTCCACGCGCCGAGGCCGGGCAACCGCTTGATCCGGCCGCCGCGCGCGAAGGGCCGCCCGCGATCCGCGCGACGCGCTGCGCCGCCCTGTACCGGCGCTCGGAGGCGAAGATCCGCGCCAGCTCACGCATGGCGGCGCGCTCTCCGCGCGAGGGCGGCGACTCGGCGACGACCCGGCCGCGAAGATGGACCAGCACCTCGGGGATGTCGATCTTGACCGGACAGACCTCGTAGCAGGCACCGCAGAGGCTCGACGCGTACGGAAGCGAGGCGGCGCGCCGATCCCGCGCAGCTGCGGCGTGAGGATCGCTCCGATGGGGCCGGGGTAGACCGACTCGTACGCGTGCCCGCCGGTCCGCTCGTAGACGGGGCAGACGTTGAGACACGCGCTGCAGCGGATGCATGCCAGCGTCTGCCGGCCGACCTCGTCGGCGAGCACGTCCGTCCGGCCGGCGTCGAGGAGCACCACGTGGAACTCCTGCGGCCCGTCCCCCGGCGTCACGCCGGTCCACAGCGAGGTGTAGGGATTCATCCGCTCTCCGGTCGAGGACCGCGGAAGGAGCTGGAGGTACACCTCCAGGTCCTCGGGCGCGGGAACCAGCTTCTCGATGCCGAGGACGGTGATGAGCGTCTCGGGCAGCGTCGTGCAGAAGCGGCCGTTGCCCTCCGACTCGACGACGCAGACCGTCCCCGTCTCCGCCACGGCGAAGTTGGCGCCGCTGACGGCGACGCGGGCCCGCAGGAATCGCTCGCGAAGGTGAAGACGGGCGGCCTCGGCGAGCTCGGTCGGCTCCTCGGACAGGTTCGGCAGGCCCAGCTCGCGGCGGAAGAGATCGCGGATCTCGACGCGGTTCTTGTGGATCGCCGGGACGAGGATGTGCGACGACTCCTCGCCGGCCAGCTGGCAGATCAGCTCTGCGAGGTCGGTCTCCACCACGTCGATTCCGACCGCGGCCAGGCTCTCGTTCAGCCGGATCTCGTCGGTCGTGAGGGATTTCACCTTGACGACCTCGCGCTCGCCTCTCGCCTCGACGAGCGCTGCCACCACCCGACAGGCCTCCTCCGCGTCGCGCGCCCAGTGCACGCTGCCACCCGCCCGCTCCACGGCCTGCTCGAACTCGACCAGATAGCCGTCCAGGTGCCGGAGCACCCGCTCCTTGATCGCCCGGCCCGCCTCGCGAAGCTCTTCCCAGTCCGGCCGCTCGGCGACGACGGCCGCGCGCTTCGCCCGGATCGTGTGGGTCGCGACCCGCAGGTTTCGCCGCAGCTGCTCGTTGCCGAGAGCCTCGCGGGCGGCCGCGGGGAATCCCTCGCTCACGCCTCGGCCGCCAGGATCTCCGCGAGGTGCGCTGTCCGGACGCCGGCGCCCGACCGCGAGAGCGCCCCGCCGATGTGCATGAGGCAGGAGCTGTCGGCGGCCGTGCACACGTCCGCTCCCGTCTCGACGATGCGGCTGACCTTGTCGGCAAGGATGGCGGCGGACGTCTCCGCGTTCTTGACCGCGAACGTCCCGCCGAAGCCGCAGCACTCGCTCGCCTCGGGCAACTCCACGAGCTCGAGCCCTCGCACCGCCCGGAGGAGCCTGTGCGGCGCCTCCCCCACGCGCAGCATGCGCAACGAGTGGCACGTCGGGTGATAGGTCACCCGGTGTGGAAACGTGGCGCCGACGTCCTCCAGCTCGAGCCGGTCTGCGAGCAGCTCGCTCAGCTCGAGGACGCGCGGCGCGAGCGCCTCAACCTCGCGCTCGAAGGCAGAGTCGCCCTCGGCGAGCGACGGATAGAGCTCGCGCACCGTCCCGACGCAGGAGGCGGAAGGAGCGACGACGACCTCCGCGTCGCCGAAGATCCGCACGAACCGGCGGGCGAGAGCCCGGGCTTCCGGCCGGTACCCGGTGTTCAGATGCATCTGGCCGCAACAGGTCTGCTCGCGCCTGAACTCGACCTCGTGGCCGAGCCGCTCGAGCAGCCGCACGACCGCCACGCCGGCCTCGGGGGCGACCGTGTCGGTCAGGCACGTGACGAAGAGCGAGATCCGCACCGGCGTTCCATCATCGCATCGCCCGGCGCCCGGCCTACGTCAGACTGGGCGCTACGAGCCGTCCTGAGCAGCCCGAGCGGGCGGCGGCGCGCGCTCGAATCACGTTGCCGCGTGTGTCGTCGAACACGGCGGTCGTCACCTCACCCGCCTCGCTCGTCACGGCGATCCTCACGTCGGCGAACCGGGTCGCCTGCTGTCGAGCCAGATCGTCCACGGCTCGATCGTCTCGATCCGGAGGATTCCCATCGGCAACCACGGATCTGCGGCGAAGCGCGCCTCGATCTCGCCCTCGTCCGACGCCTCGACGACGAGCAGGACCCGCTCGCCGTCGCCGATCGGGCCGCCGAGGATGACGAAGCCGTCGTCGACGAGGCCGTCCATGAACGCCGCATGCTCGTCCCAGGCGTCCTGCTCGCGGCGTGGGCGCGAGGCGTCCCAGTTGGGGCCGGAGACCTCGGTCAGCGCGAAGACGGGCACTACTCGAGGGTACTGACCGGTGCCGACCCCAGGAGGATCTCCCAGGGCTCGATGCTCGCAATCACGAGCAGCCCCATCGCCGTCCAGGGGTCGTCGTCGAGGCGGCTGCGGATCTCGGCCTCGTCGGTCGCGTCCACGACGAGGAGGGTCTTGGGCCCGCCGCCGACCGGCCCGCCGACGACGACGAAGCCGTCCTCTGCGAGCGCGTTCATGAACTCGGCATGCTCGTCCCAGGCCGCCTGCTCGCGCAGCGGCCTTCGCGCGATCCCAGGCCGGCCCGGCCTCGCGGACGGTCGCGAAGTAGCTCATGCCAGCACCGAGCGCGCGCACGGCGCGAGCCGGAGTGTGTAGGGCCGCCCTGCCGAGGTGGTCGGCGACCGCGACCATGAGCTCCCGCCAGTCGCGAGACCGGTCGAGCGCCGCCGCCCTCGCTTCGTAGGCCGCCGCGTCGTCGTAGCGCTCGATCCAGACGACGACCTTCTCGCCCTCGCGGACCGGCAACCGCGGAAAGTCGTTCTCGCTCGGCTCGGTGACGAGCACCGCGACCGGTGTCGCGCCCGCTGCGGCGAGCTGAGACACGAGCCCGTCTATGAAGACGGCGATCGCTTCGGTCGAGGTTGGCTCCGCGAACGCCCAGATCGTCGCGGTGACCAGGCCTCGCTCACCGACGGACCTCGCACCGTTTCCGAACGGCGATCCTGTCGCCGGGCGGAGGAGGAGGACATCGTCGGAATCGATCAGCGTGTCGTTGACAGCGTCGCGGTGCTCGTACCAGAGGTCGCTTCCGTAGAAGGCCTCGAGCGCAGCCTTCCGGGAGGGCATGTCGCGGAAGCCGCGCAGCCAGACGAACCGGTCGGGGTCGCCCAGGTCGCGGAAGTAGCCGATCACGTGCGCCCCGACATCCTCCTGCGGCTCGATGAAATGCCGCTCGAAGATGTCGATGAGCTCTTCGCGGCGACCGGGCTTGTGCGTGTACTGGCGCAGCTCCACGACTCCAACCGGGGTCGGCATGTCGCCAGTGTCGCGACTGACTGGCCCTGTGTAAAGATCCAGTTGGATGGAAAACGATGAGGCCAGATGGCTTCGGCTCGCACCGCATGACGGCGAGACACTGCGCGCGGCGGCCGAGCGGATGCTGCGCGAGGCGATCTGCTCCGGCGCTTTCCGCCCAGGGGTCCGGCTCCCCTCCTCGCGTGCGCTGGCGGCCCAGCTCGGCGTTTCACGCGGCGTCACGAGCGAAGCCTACGGCCAGCTCGCAGCCCAGGGCTTCCTCGACGTCCCCACGAAGTCCGCCCCGGTCGTCGCCCGCGTGGCGGCGCCTCCGCCGCCGGCGAGCCGGCCGGGCGAGCCGGCCAGGACGCCGCGCTTCGACCTCTCGCCGACGACGCCGGATGTCGGGCTGTTCCCGAGACGTCGTTGGCTGTCCGCGTTCTCCGAGGTGATGCGGACGGCACCGCTCGGCGCTTTCGACTATGGAGAGCCGCGCGGTGACCGCCTCCTGCGCGAGGCCCTGGCCGATCAGCTCGGCCGGACGCGCGGCGTGGTCGCCGCTCCCGAGCAGATCGTCGTCGTGAGCGGCGCAGCGCAGGGGATCGATCTGCTCGCCCGGCTGCTCGCACTCCGCGGCGCCCGCCGCGTCGCCGTCGAGGACCCGTCGCTCGACAGCCAGCCGCAGCGCCTGCGGATCAACGGCCTCGAGCCGGCCCCCCACCCGGTCGATCGCGACGGGCTCCTGGTCGAAGGGCTCGACTCGGACGCGGTGATCGTCACGCCGGCGCACCAGTTTCCGACGGGCGCCGTCCTGAGCGGCGAACGCCGACGCAAGCTGCTGGACTGGTCGCGGCAGCGCGACGCGCTCGTGATCGAGGACGACTACGACGCCGAGTTCCGGTACGACCGCGAGCCGATTCGCGCGCTTCAAGGTCTCGATCGCGACCGGGTCGCGTACCTGGGCACGACCTCCAAGACGCTCGCTCCGGCGGTCCGGCTCGGCTGGGTCGTCGTCCCCGAGCACCTCGCCGACCAGGCCGAGGAGATCAAGCACCTCCTCGACGTCTGCTCGGCCCCGATCGAGCAGCTGACGCTGGCGCAGCTGATTCGCAGCGGCGAGTACGACCGCCACATCCGCCGTGTGCGCACCGTCTACCGCCGCCGCCGTGATGCGCTCATGGAAGCGCTGCGCCAACAGCTCCCCGAGCTCCCCGTCGAAGGAGTCGCGGCGGGACTGCACGTCCTCGTCCGCCTTCCTCCCGGGAGGGACGACGAAGCGGTCGCCGTCGACGCGGAACGGCGTGGCCTCCGCGTCGTGCCATTGTCCCGCTATAGCCATTCGAAGCGTGCGGGGCCAGGGCTCGTCATCGGCTACGGCTGCAGCCACGAGGAGTCGATCCCGCCGGCGGTCCGCGTCCTCGCAGCCGCGCTCGAGGCCGAGGGCTAGTCCATGAGCCGAACCGAGCCCTAGCCGGTCTCGCAGCCCGTGCCGTCTCCGTTCCCGTCGAAGCTGTGCGGGTCGGGCGGGCGGACGGCGAATGGGCCGCGGGGGACGTCGCCACAGTCGAGATCGCCGACGTCGTCGTAGGGCGGGATGCAGAAATCCGGGTAGGACGGATCGCAGCTACCGGTCGGGACGAGGGTCCGTGCGGGCGGGCGATTCTGCTTTGGCTGCGTCGAGAAGGCCGCAGTCGGGTCGAGAGCAGCCTGGCAGGCACCCCAGGCCCCGCGCTTTGCGGCGCGGGCGTTCTCGGCGGCACGCAGAAGCTGGTCGGCGTAACGTCCCTGATCGCCGTCGTAGAACCAGACGCTCGCCGCGCCTTTCCGCACGAGATCGACATTGATGTTCTGCCGTCCCTTGAAGACGTAGCGAAGGAGTCGTCCGTACCGATCGATGTCGTCGAGGGCGGGATCGCGTTCGATTCGAACCCGTGCGCCGACCGGAAGCATCTTCCTCAGCACCGTGCCGGACTTGCTCCCGTAGCACTCACCCGACGCCTCGGGGGCATCGATCTGGACGAGCCTGATCGTCCGACCGTTGTCGAGGTCGATCGTGTCGCCGTCGGTGACGCGTGCGACCCGGAAGAGCCGTGGACGCCGCCTCGGCGGGGCCGGGGCCGGCGTGCTCTGACTGCCTTCCGTCGTCGACGTCGACGTCTCCCCGGCGTTCGTCGGCGTGACGACCTCGGCGGTCGCGTCGTCTCCGGACGGATCCGATGCCTCGCAGCCCGCGGCGACGAGTGCGAAAGCGCACGCGAGAAGTGCTACTGGCGGAGAAAGCTTCATGGTCCCTTGGCGATTGCAGGTCTTCCCGGGTTCCTTCGGCGACCTCTCCGTCGGGCTTGAGGGAGATTCGGGCGTGGGCTAGAGCCGCCACGCGGCGATGAGGTACATCACCACCACGGCGGCGATCATGAGCGTTGCGACCCGGATGAGCATCTCTCCTGGTGATTCTGCCTTGCCCGGCCCGATCGGCCCCCACGCCGCCGCCTGCTACATGCCCAGAAGGGTTATGCGCGGGCGCTTCGCGCAGCGATCAGCAGTGCGAGCAATGCGGCCTCCCCCAGGGAGGCAGCTACCAGAGGTTCCTCGTGTTCGCGTCGATGCGGCGGTAGGTCGACTGCAACGGGTGCCAGTCGTAACCGTCTCGGCTGTCGTAACGGGCGTGCCCGTACCCTTGCCGGATCAACCGCTTGCCCGCGTCCCGGTCGCCCACCCGGACGTACCGGAGCAGCCGGCCGTAGTGATCGGTGTTGTCGACCGACGAGGGGTTGACCAGCCGGACGCGGCCGCTGTCCGGGATGAGGTTGTCGAGACTCCGGCGCGCCTTGTTGTAGTACCGCTCCCCGGTCTCCGGCGTGTCGTACCCGATCAGCCGGACGTACCGACCGCTGGTCAGCCGAATCGTGTCCCCGTCCACGACGTAGGACACGTAGGCCCTCCGGCTCGACGTGCTGGCACTCGCCTCGCCGGCGACGACCGTGCCGCTCACCAGCGTCACCGCGACGATGACCGCCACGGCTAGTCGGCCGTGCGAGCCTCGCGGTCGAAGCCTGTCGGGGGGCATCGGCGTCCTTCTGTCGCGGTTCCCCCGCCGCAGAGGCGGGGTGTCGGGTTGGCGCCTCCGAGCCCCGCCGTGGCCGCGTGCGGCGGGGAGCTTCGGAGGCGTCGAACGGGTTATCGGCTGGGAGCCGCCCGGGCTTTAGCCGCGGGCGCTGCTAACAGCGCGGGGCGCTCGGCTCACGGCGCCGACCACGTCTACGCGACGTGGCCTGAGATGGGCGAGGGGCCCGGCCGCTGACCGGGCGCAGCGAGACAAGACCTCGCGGTACACGTCCTCGGACTCCGGCATCCAGTCGGCGTGAGCGCGAGAAGCGGGCGAAGGGAGTCGAACCCTCGTAACCAGCTTGGAAGGCTGGGGCTCTACCATTGAGCTACGCCCGCGGGCGGCACCTACGATAGCCGCTCCCCGGCCGAGGGGCCCGTATCCTTCGGGTCGTCGTGGCGCCGTCGCCGTCGAGCTGGCAGGCCGCCTGGGTCGAGCTCGCGGCCGTCCTGTTCCTCGCCGCCGCGTACGCGTTCGCCGCGCGCCGCTACCGCCCGCCGCCCTGGCGCATCGCGTGCTTCGCCGGCGCGCTGCTCCTCCTCCTCGCGGTGTCGGTCACGCCGCTCGGGACGCTCGCGCTCCACTACCTCCTCTCGGCGCACCTCGTGCAGAACGTCGCCCTCGCCGAGTGGATCCCGCTGCTCCTCGTCGCCGCCGTTCCACCCGCGCTCGCCGCCGAGGCCGCCCGCTTCCGCGCATTCCGGGCCCTGACGCGGCCGCTGGTCGCACTGCCGCTCTGGGCAGCGGCGTACGTGGTCTGGCACGCTCCCGTCCCCTACGAGACCGCCCTGGAGCACCACGCGCTGCTCCATCTCGAGCATCTCACGTACCTCGTCGCCGGCGTCCTCCTCTGGTGGTCGGTTCTCCAGGACCGCCCCTGGAAGCTTCCACCCGGGGCGAAGGCGGCCTACCTCTTCGCGGCCTTCGTCCTCGCGAGCCCGCTCGGCCTCATGCTCGCGCTCCTCCCGAGCCCGGTCTACGGCTTCTACGAGGAGGCGCCGCGGATCTGGGGGCTCACGGCGCTCGAGGACCAGCAGATCGCGGGCATGGCCATGGCGGTCAGCGAGGCGGTCGTCTTCTTCGCCGTCTTCGCCGTCTTCTTCGTGCGCTTCCTGGCCGAGGAGGAGGCGGAAGACGTGCCCGCCTAGCCGCCGTCGCGGCCGGGGAACCGCCTCGCCGCCTCGCGGACCTGGTCCACGTCGAGGGTCATCTCGAGCAGCCCTACCTGCTCGTCGTAGACACCCGCGTCTATCTGCTTCTTGACGTCCTCTTCGAGGATGTGGATGACGGGGAGCCCCAACTGGACTCCTGCCAGTGGACCCACGTAGGCCGGATCCCCCAGGGTGAGCGTCTCGGCCGCGACCTCGAGCGACTCGAGGTCGGCTGCGCCGAGCACCACCACCAGGTCGTCCGCGCCGTGCTCCTCGACCAGGCTCTTGATGCGGTCCTGGTTCTCGGGGTCCATGGCGCCCGCCGCCGTTCAGACGAAGCACTCCGTCTCGACGAAGACGACCTCGGCTCCCGCCGAGCGAACGCAGTCGGCGATAGCCGGGCCGGGCACGCCGTCCCGCTCGCCGAGCGCGATGACCTTCTTGCCGTCGAGTTTCATGCAGCCTCACCTCCTTCCGCCAGCGTCGCAAAGGCACGCTCGATGTCGTCCTTGCTCACGTCTCCGGAGAGACGCTCGAGCTCCTCTCCGTTCTGCATGAGCACGTAGGTGGGGAGCCCGAAGACGCGCAGCTCCCGGCAGATCTCGCGGTTCTCGGCCGAGTTGACCTTGACGACGCGCACTGCGCCCTCGGCCTCCTCCTCGAGCTTGGCGATCGTCGGCATCATCGCGAGGCACGGCTGGCAGCGCGGGCCCCAGAAGTCGACGAGGACGCTGCCCTCGCCCGTGAGCTCGTGGTACGTGTCGACGGTCGCTTCGACCGGCATCGACTACTCCTTTCCCGGCTCGAGAAGGATGGACATTCCGTCGGCGAGCTCGGTCATGCGGCCGAGGAAGAGCGAGCCCTTCGCGAGCAGCATGGTCGAGCCGATCTCGCCGGCCCGCAGCGCTGTGATCCCGTGCGGGAGCCACGGCACCGCGGAGGCGACGTGGCCCTGCGTCGGGGAGAACCCAGGCATGCCGTGGGAGAGCTCGAAGCCGTCGAGCTCCTCGCGGGCGAGCTCTCCGCGGCGCACGGCGAGCGCGCCGATCAGCCTGTAGTTGCGGCTGGGGACGTCGCCCGCCCCCGCAGGCTCGGTGATCTCGGGATCGTGCAGCTCCGTACCGTAACGGTCGATGTCGAGGATCCCGCGCCCCAGCCGCTCGAGCGGCTCCACGACCAGATCCTCGAGGACCGCCTGCTGCGCCGAGCCCGACCCGACCCGATGGCGGCCGACGGCGTCGAGGCGGAGCTCCGGAGCGCCCTCGCCCGGCGGGCCGACGAGGATCGCAAAGCCGGCGAGCACGTCCTCGAGCACGGGCGCCCCGTGGCGGAGCGCGCCCGAGAACTTCATCCCCAACTTGGCGAGCGATCCCCCGGCGACGACCGCGACGTGCGGGTAGACGCCCGCGCCCACGAGCGAGGCCGCGGTGACGAGCGCGTGCACGGGGCCGCAGCAGAAGGCCTTCACGTCGCTCCCTGACGCATTCGTGCAGCCGGCCTGCTCGGCGATCGCCTTGGCGAGGTTGCCGCCCCCGCGCTGGTAGCGGTCGCCGACGGCCTCCTCCCCGCTCCCGATCACGTACTCGACGTCCCCGGGAGGAAAGCCGGTCGCGCCGAGAAGGTGCTCGAGCGCGAGGGCGCCGGTGGTCTTGCAGGCGAGGTTCTCGAGCAGGACGGCGGCGGAGAGGCTTTCGTCGAGCTCGTGGGCCCCGAGCATGGAGCCGACGGTGCTGCCTGCGGACTCGAGGGTGAGCCCCCCGTCGGACGCGGGAGCGCCGTCCAGGCGAAGGAGGCCGAAGGCGTCGGCCGCCTCCATCCGGCGATAGAGCTCGGCCTGGTCGACGATGACGCCGAACGGCCCTTCCCGCTTGGGCTCGACGGGGTGGCGCCACCAAGGCCGCTCGATCTCGCGGAGGGCGTCCGGGTGGAGGTTGCCGACGAGCACCTGGTGCGGGGGGTAGCCGAGGACGTCGTCGAAGGCGCGAAGCGCCTGCGTGATGGAGCCGAGGAGACCGTCGGGGCCCGCGGCGAGCTCGCGGGTGGGCTTGGAGCCGTAGCGGACGAGGTCCGGCGCATGGGCAAGGACGAGGGAGCAGGCGTGCACCGCGGCGCGGGCGCTCATGCCTGCCTTTCGTCACACGTCGTGACCGTCTCGTGGCGATGCGCGCGCAACACGCGCGCCGGCCGCCGATACGATGAAATCGGGTGGTGGGCCGGGGTGCCCCACAAGAGATCGGCGCTCAGCGGGGATCCACCTCCCACACCGTCGTCGGCTGCACATCCGTCTCCAGCATCTCGAGCGCCCGCTCCACGATCCGCCGCCGCTCGGGCTCGTCGAGCCCGAACGGATGGGTGATGGCGGGGCCGCGCACGATTCGGTTCGCGCCGACCATCGTCGCGATCGTCGGAAGCGACGTCACGAACACCGTCGGGATCCCGGCTCGTTCGATTTCCTTCGCCAGCACTGACCCGCAGCGCGATCCGGTTCCTCAGGTGCCCGAGAGGAGCACCGCCTCCACGCCCGACTCGCGGAGATCGGCTGCGATCTCGGCGCCGAAGCGGCTCGCTGCCTCGACCGGCGTCCCGTTGCCCGTGGTCGTGTAGAACGCGTCGTGGATCCGCCCGAGGCGGCCCTCGCGCTCGAGCGAGCGGACGGTGTCCAGCGGAACGAGCCGATTCGGGTCCTCGTTTGCGAGCGTCACGTCGAACCCGCCGTGCACCGACTCGTAGCGGCCGGCGGCCAGGGTCTCCGCGTCCCCGAGCGAGTAGCGCAGCCAGCCCCGCGCCCGGATCGTGGGCAGGCGATCAGGGTTCCCCTGCGGGACGCAGCCCGCCTCGGTGACGAGGGCGAGAACCGCACGCGTCAGGTCGGCGACGCGCGGGGGAGGATCGACGCGGTCGAAGCCCCCGGCGACCTCCGTCCGAGTCTCCCCGGCAAGCTTGGCGAGCAGGAGGTCGATCGCGCGCTCGGCGCCGGGCTTCTCCGCGGTGCGGTTCCTGCGAAAGCCTCGCGGCAGGTAACCCTCCTCCTCGGGAGGCCCGAGCTCGCGCCCGGAGGCAAGCGTTCCCGCGACCCGCGCGACACGGGGAAGCGCGTCGCGCATGCCTGCGACGTTCACAGCCGTGGGCACGACCAGGACCTTTCCTTCGACCGCGGCGACGCCGGGGTTCTCCTCGTGCATCGCCGCGACCGCCGGGATGCCGAGCCGCTCCGCGGCGCCGCGCGAAAAACGCGCACAGGCGTAGCCGTAGCGGCCGGAGCCGAACGCGGGGCCCGCGACCAGCAGGTCGGGCCTCTCTGCCTCCAGGAGGTCGAGAAGTCGCTCCACGGCCTCCTCCTCGTGCTCGCCGAAGTAGTCGTCGCCGCACGCGAGGGTCGCGACGATCTCGATTCCTTCGAGCGCAGCCGCAAGCCCACGGCCTGGGCCGACCGGGCCGTCGAGCCGGGTCGGCGGCATCTCGGCAGCCTCCTCGCCGCCCAGGCCCGCGAAGAACTGGTTCAGGTAGTGGACAGCCCTCACCAGGTCGTCGCCCCCAGGGCGAGCTGTCCCATCTGATTCGTCGCACCGAGGTAGTTCCGCACGGGGATCGCCCCCGCCTCGGTCGCCGGAGTCCCGTCGAGCAACGTTTCGCCGCCGAGCACGCGCTCCGGCGTCCACGCAGGAACGAGCTCCTCTGCATTTCCCGCCGAGACGACCGAGTCGGCCTCGGGCACCCAGTCGGTGAGCCCGGGGCTCGTCGAGCCCGGATCGGCCATCTCGGCGACGATCGCCGTCGTCCGCACGCCCGCGCGCTCGCAGGCGCGCACCGTGAGCATGACGTCCGTGTGGGAGTTTCCGCCGGCGTCCGTCGTCACGACCGCACCGTCCGCCCCGAGCGCGACGACCGCGTCCGCCGCGGCCTCGGCCGCGCGCTGCTTGTCCTCGGCCGTCTGCTCGTAACCGCGCATGAGAACGACTCCGGCGACGCGCAGCCGCCGGCCGTGCTCTCCGTAGAGAGCCCGAACGAGCGCACTCCGCTGGAAGAAGAGCGTCGGGTTGCGGAGTGCGGCCCAGTGGTACTCGCCGCAGACCACGGCGCCGTCGAGCAGCTCGGCGGGGTCGACAGCCCGGGGGAGGCGGGCCTGCCCGGCGGGGACGCCGTAGACGTACTGGTAGTAGAGCGGCCCGAGATCCGACAGCTGGACGAGAGCCGCAACCGCCGGGAGGCCCGGGTCGGCGGGGCCGAGCTCGAAGCGCTCGACCTCGGCAGGCTCCGCCCCGAGCGTCGGACGCGCGAGCTCCTCGGCGACCGCGAGCGTCGTTCCCCGCGCCCACGACTCGAGCTCCTCGTTGCCGAAGCCCTGCCGGGGACTGAAGGTGAGCACCACACACGTCTCGTCGGCGAAGGGCGTGAGCCCGGCGCCCGGCCCTGCCAGGTCGACGATGGATTCCTGTTCGTGGAGCGGCCGCTCCTCCGCGGGGAAGTCGAGGCAGGAGAGGACGACCACGCCGTCCAGGCGGTTCGTGCGCCCCTCGCCAGCGCGCCCTTCGGTCGGGAACGCCGCGCGTCCGTCGGGCCGTACCCGAGGCTCGACCGCATCGAGGACGTGGGTGACGCGCACCGGCTCTCCGGGGGCGATCACCTCCACGTCGACGCCGTCGAGCACCGGCGCTTCGGCCATCAGGTCGGCGGGAAAGCTCGCCAGCTCCCACGCCATCAGGCGGCCCTCCGAAAGCCCAGGCGCGCGGAGACCTCGTCACCCGTGGCCGCGCAGAGGAGGCCGACCTCCGGAAGCCTCGACTCGGGAAGCCGGTAGGCCGGGCCGGAGACGGAGACCGCGGCGACGCACGAGCCGAGGGCGTCGAAGACCGGCGCCGCGACCGCGTGCAGGCCGACCTCGAGCTCCTCGACGGCGACCGCAAAGCCCGCCTCGCGGGTGTGCGCGAGCTCGGTCCGCAGCCGGCTCCGCGCCACGATCGTCCTCCGCGTCAGCTTCGGCAGCCGGGAGGGGAGCTCTCCCGATCCGAACGCCAGGAGAGCCTTCCCGTTCGCGGTCGCGTGCAGCGGCGCGGCGCGGCCGGTCCAGTCGGTGACCCCGACGAAGTGTGCGGCGTCGACCTGGAGCACATTCAGTGCTCGTGCGTCGACGCGAACGGCGAGGTTGACGGTCTCGCCCGTCTGCTCGGCCAGGCGCTCCAGCGAAGGCCGCGCCGCCTCCGTCAGGGTCAGACCGCGCGTCGCGAGCGCGCCCAGCCGCGCCAGCTCGGGCCCCGGCGCGAAGCGCTCGCCCTCGCGGCGGACGAGCCCGCGCCGCTCGAGCGTCGCGAGCAGGCGGGAGACGGTGCTCTTGTGGAGGCCCAGCTCCGCGGCGAGCTCCGACACGCCGACGTCTTCGCGGCCCTCGTCGAACGCGGCCAGGATTGCGAGCGCCTTGTCCGCCGACTGCATCTCGTTGCGTATTTTGCAACGTCATCGCTGGATGCGCAACCAGCGTCGTGAGCTCACAGGCGCTCGCGAGAGATCCGCCCCTAGACTCGTCGCGATGGCTGCGGCGTTCACGGCACGCGGGCTCGTCAAGCGCTACGGGCAGGTCACCGCGCTCGACGGAGTCGATCTCGACGTTCAGGAGGGGGAGCTCGTCGGCCTGCTGGGCCCGAACGGCGCCGGTAAATCGACGCTCGTGAAGATCGGTTGCGCCCTCGTGCGCGCGGACGACGGCGAGGCGACGGTGTGTGGAGCCCGAGCAGGCTCCAAAGAGGCTCGCGCCTCGACGGGCTATCTCGCCGAGCTCTTTCGCTTTCCCGGCTGGACGTCGGCGGACGAGCTTCTCCAGCTCCACCAGCGCCTCACCGGCTCGAGCGGAGGGCCGGCGGAGCGCAGCGAGCTGCTCGAGCTCGTCGGGCTCGCGGATGCCCGCGGGCGACGCGTCGAGGCGATGTCGAAAGGCATGCAGCAGCGCCTCGGGATCGCGCAGGCGCTCGTCGGGAAGCCCCGCTTCCTCTTCCTCGACGAGCCGACGAGCGCGCTCGATCCGGGCGGCCGGCGAACGGTTCGCCACCTGCTCGAGGAGCTGCGTCGACGCGGCGTCGCAGTCCTGTTGAACTCCCACCTCCTCAGCGAGATCGAGCTCGTCTGCGACCGGGTCGCGATCCTCTCGCGCGGCAGCGTCGTCGCTGAGGGACGGCCGTCGGAGCTGGCGCGGCCTCGAGGCGTCGAGGTGGACGTCGACGGTGGCACGCGACTCTTCGGAGGAGCGGATCGCGAGGATGCGCCGCGGATCGTCGCCGACCTCGTTGCAGCGGGAGAGCAGGTCTACGGCGTCCGCATCCTCGAGACGACGTTGGAGGAGATCTACCTCGAGGCAGTCGGCGAGGAGCCCGGATGAGGGGCGTCCCGATCATCGTCGGCTACGCGCTGCGCGAATGCGTCCGTCGACGGGTGTTCCTCGTCGTGCTCGTCCTGACCGTCGGCTTTCTCGCCCTGTACGCGCTTGGCGCGAACGAGGCGTTCCAGGTCGTCGAGGCGGAAGGCACCGTGTCGCCTGACGACCCGTTCACCGTGGACGATCGCGAGCTGGCCGGGGCGACGATGTTCGGGCTCTCGATGTTCGGCACCCTCTTCCTTGGCGCGGTCCTGGCCGCCTTCCTCACGCTCGGCACCGTCCGCGGCGACGCCGAGCGGGGCCTCCTGCAACCCCTCGTCGTCCGGCCGATCGGACGGACGGCGCTCCTCGGCGGCCGATTCCTCGCGGCCGCTTCCGTCTGTGCGCTCTACGTCGCCCTCGTCTACGCCGCCGCGCTCCTCATCACCTGGCAGATCGGCGACTGGACGCCCGACCGGATCGTGACTCCGGCGGTCCAGCTCGCGGCCGCCACCGCGGTGATCGCAGCCCTGTCGCTTCTGGGCTCGGTCTTTCTCTCCGCGACGGCCAACGGCATCGCGGTCTTCATGCTCTTCGGCGCAGGGCTCGTGTCCGGCTTGCTCGGCCAGATCGGCGAGGCGCTCAACTCGGAGAAGCTCATGAACGTCTCGGAGGCGGCCTCCTGGGCACTCCCGTTCGAGGCGCTCTACCAGGACGGGCTCAACGGGATCACCGCCGAGGCAAGCGGGCTCACGGGCTTTGCTCTGAGGCTCGGGCCCTTCGGAGGCGCGCAGGCTGCCGGGTCCCTGCTCTGGCCGTGGACGATCGCCTACATCGCCCTGGCCGGCGCCGCAGCCGCTCTCGCCTTCGCACGGAAGGACTTGTAGCAGCCGCAACGAACGCGGCCTCATGAAGAGTCAGCAGGACACGACGCGGAAACAGCTCGCCCTCCTCACCGCGCTCGCCAAGAACCGCGGCGAGCTCGACGCGGCGACCCTCGAGCGGCTCCTCCGCCTCGTCGGCACCGTCAAGCCGGCCGCGTAGCTCAGCGCGCGAGTTCCGGGTGCCTGACCTGGACCCGGTGCTCGCGATGGCGGATCACCTCGTACGCCACCACGAGCGCGCACACGGCGCTCACGAGGGCGAGCGCGGCGAGCGCCGGAATCGCCACTGCAACCGGGATCAGTGCGAGCAACAGAACCGCCCCGACCGTCCTCCGCCGGAAGACTCGCCCGGTCGTTCGGAAGAGGAAAGCGATATGCGCAAGGAGATAGAGCGCAGCACCGCCGCAGAGCGCGACTGCGGGCACGATGCCGAGCTCGTCACCGACGTGGCCGACCGTCGTCTTGAGGCCGAGAGCGAACAGGACGATCCCCGCAGCCATCGGCAAGTGGAGGTAGCTGTAGGCGTGCAGCGCGAGCCGGTGGAGCTCGAGGCCCCTAGCTTGCATGAGCCGCCTCCGCGCGAGGATCGCGGCCACGTCGAAGTAGAGCCACCAGAGCGCCGAGACCACGACGATTCCGAGCGCCGCCGCCACGATGACTCCCGCATCCAGCTCGAGCCCGGCGCCGAGGCCGATGGCGATGATCGACTCGCCGAGCGCGATCAGAATGATCAGCCCATGTCGCTCCGCGAAGTGCTCGGGCGCGACACGCCACCCGCGCCCTACGCCGATCACGACCGGGCCGAGGTAGTCGATCGCAAGCGCGACGAGCCAGACCGCGATGCGCCAGTCCCCTTCGAGGAAGCCGGCCAAGACCAGCAGCATGGGGCCGGCGATCGCGGTCGGCGCGAACCGGAGCAGCGCGTCGCGGCGGTCGGGATCGTCGCGAGCGACGATGGCGGAGAGGACGAGATGAAGCAGGCGGACGAGGAGGTACGCGACGCCGAACAGCACGGCGTCGTCCCCGAAGGCGCCCGGCACCGCCAAGGCGACGCCGAACATCGCGCCCGTCGAGGCGAGCATCGCCAGTCGGACGCCACCCTCGTCGACGTCCATCGCGCTCGTCAACCACGCGTAGACGCTCCACCCCCACCAGAGCGCCGCGAGGACGAGCATCCCGCGGAAGACTCCGCCCCACGTCGGGTCGTCCGCGAGCAGGACCGTGACCTGGGTGAGGCCGAACACGAAGGTCAGGTCGAAGAAGAGCTCGAGCGGGGTGACCTGATGCTCGGCGTCGGGCTCGTCGACCATGCGTTTCGAGTCCTTCAGTCGGGACGGCCGGATTCGAACCGGCGGCCTCCGCGTCCCAAACGCGGCGCTCTAACCAGGCTGAGCTACGTCCCGTAGCTCTTTCGGCTCAGTGTACGGCCGCCGGCGGCGGCCCGCGGTCGCGAGGACGACGCCGGCGATGATGACGGCGATTCCGGTGAGCTGGACGGCCGACGGCTCCTCGTCGAGGATGAGGACGGCGAAAACGACTGAGAGCGCCGGCTGGAGCGTGAGCGTCACGGAGGTGAGCGCCGCGGGCAGGCGCGGAAGCGCTGCTGCGATCAGGAGCCAGCCGACGACCTGCGAGGTGAGCGCGAGGGTGACGAGCCAGCCGTGCTCGGGCCAGCTGGGCTCGAGCTGGAGCTCCCCGAGGGCCGCGCCGACCGGCAGCGTCACGAGCGCCGCCGAGAGCGTCGCGTAGAAGAGCGGTCCTGCCGGGCGGCGCAGGTCGGTGCTCCCCGCCCGGAGGACGAGCAGGAAGCCGGCGTACGTGATCGCGGTCAGGAGGCCGAAGAGGACGCCGAGCGGCGGGTTCGACCCGTACGCGCCGGCGCCGATCACCCCGGAGATGAGGACGACCCCACCGAGGACGATCGGGACGGCGCCCAGCGTCCGCGCCTCCGGCCGTTCCCGCAGGAGCAGCCAGGCGGCAAGGGGGACGATCACGACCTGGACGTTCCCGAGCACCGTCGCGAGCCCGGCGCCGACGGCAGCGATCGCGTGATGCCAGAAGACGAGGTCGCCCATGAAGAAGACCCCCGCGACGAGCGAGAGCCCGAGCGCCCGTCGGTCCAGCGGCCCGAAGCGCTTCCGCTCCCAGACGGCGAGCAGCGCGAGTGGAAGCAGCGCGTACGAGCACCGGTAGAACGCGGCGGTGGACGGCGGCACGTCGGCGAGCCGGACGAGGATCGCCGAGAACGCGATGCAGGTCGCGCCCGCCATCGCCATGAGGACCGGCCGGGAGCCCATGCGAAACAACGCTACGTGCGCGAGGCCCCGCGGCCGACCGCAGCCTCTGTCGATATGTTGCGCGCCCGTGGCCGACGCTCCCTTCGCGCCGCCCTCCCTCCAATCGACGCGCCCGGCTCCACGTCCGCTCCTGGGCTATTCGCTGGTGTGGATCGCGGTCGCGCTCTGGAGCCTCAATGCCGTCGTCGCCAAGGTCGTGCTCGACTCCGCCGGCCTCTCCGCCCTGCGCCTCGCGCAGGTGCGGGCGACAGGCTCTGCTCTGATCCTCGTCGCCGCCGTCGCCCTCATCCGCCCCGCGAGCCTCCGCACGAGCCGGCGCGAGCTCGGCTTCCTCGCCGTCTTCGGGATCTTCGGGCTCGCCTTCGTCCAGCTCTTCTACTTCGTGGCGATCCGCCGCCTCGACATCGGGATCGCGCTCGTGATCCAGTCCCTCGCGCCCGTCTTCGTCGCCCTCTGGGCGCGCTTCGTCGTCCACGAGCCCCTGCGGAGGAGGCTGTGGCTCGCTCTCGCCCTGTGCCTGCTCGGCCTCTCGCTCGTCGTCGAGCTCTGGGGCGGCTCGTCGCTGAACCGCGTGGGCCTTCTCGCATGCCTCGTCACAGCCGTGGCGTACGCCGGCTACGTCCTCATGGCCGAGCGCTCGCTCGCGAGTGGTCGTGACGCGTACTCGCTCCTCGCCTGGGGCTTCTCGTTCGCCGCCCTCTTCTGGGCCGTCCTCCAGCCCTGGTGGACCTTCCCGCTCGAGCTCGTCGACGGCAGCGTCTCCCTCCTGGGGAAGCTGGACGATGTCAGCGCGCCGGTGTGGGCTCTCCTCGCCTACATCGTCGTGCTCGGCACGGTCGTCCCGTTCATCCTCCTCGTGAGCGCCCTCCACCACGTTCCGGCAACGCGAGTCACGATCGTCGCGATGCTGGAGCCCGTCCTCGCCGCCATCGTCGCCTGGATCTGGCTCGGCGAGGAGCTGGCCGCGGTCCAGATCGCCGGAGGCCTCGTCGTGCTCACCGGGGTCGTCCTCGCACAGACCGCCCGCAGAGAGGAATCTCCCAAGGTGCAGGGAGATCTGGCAAGCTCTCCGCCGCTGCCACATGGCAGCGAGCGTGAAGAAGCCGTCTTCAAAGAACGCTAACGCTTTCGGCACGAGCCGCCGGCATCGGTCCGCGACAGTTCCAGGCACACGCGGACCGATGCGAACGACGCTCGCGCTCCTCGGCTGCCTCGGCGCTCTCGCGCTCGCCGCGCCTGCCCAGGCCGCGCCGACCACGCTGGAGAAGCGGCTCATCGCGAAGATCAACGACGTGCGCGCTGCTCACGACCTCCGCAGGCTCCGGCTCGGAGCCGGAATCCAGCGCGGCGCGCACGCCTGGGCGAGACACCTGCGGCGGGCCGACTCCTTCCACCACGCCACCCTCGCGCCGGGAACCGGCGAGGTGCTCGCCTGGGGCACGTGCGACTGGCTCACCCCCCGGCTCGCCGTGCGGATGTGGCTCGACAGCCCTCCGCACCGCGCGCTGCTCCTCCGCCAGGGCTTTCGACGCATCGGCACGGGCTGGGCGAGAGGGCCCTGGAGGAGCTACGGCTGCGTCGAGATCGCGGTCGCGCGCTTTCGCTGAGGACCCGCTAGGCGCCGTCGAAGAGCTCTCGGAGCTGGGCGACCTTGTCGCTTCGGAGCCGCTCGCGCTCTCCGCGCTCGACCGCCCCGAGGACACCGCGAACGAGGCCGGCGAGGCCGACAGGGTTGAACGGCTTCGTGATGTAGTCGAGGCCGCCGACGTCGATCCCGCGCGCGCGGTCGCGAAGGTCCGCGCGAGCGGTCAGGAAGACGATCGGGATGTCGCGCGTGGCGGGATCGTCCAGCAGCATCTCGGCAACCTGCCAGCCGTCGAGCCCGGGCATCATCACGTCGAGAAGGATCACGTCGGGCTGGTCGGAGCGGGCGATCGCGAGGCCGCTCGGACCGTCGCCCGCCTCGCTCACGTCGATGCTCTCGGCCTCCAGGTTGACCCGGCAGAGGAGCCGGATCGGAGCCTCGTCGTCGATGACGAGCACACGCGTCACGGGTTCGTCGCAACCTCCACCGGAGACGGCTCCGCGACTTCGCCTCCCTCGAGGGGCAGCTCGAACGTGAAGCGCGAGCCGCGACCCTCCTCGGACTCCACCCAGATTCGGCCGCCCATTGCGGTCACGAGGCCGCGCACCAGGAAGAGGCCGAGCCCCGTACCCTTCGCCTCGGGCCCCTCGCGATCGCGCTCGGTCCTGAAGAACTTCGTGAAGATCCGCTCGCGGTCCGAGCGCGGGATGCCGAGGCCCTCGTCCGTAACGGTGATCTCCGCCGTGTCCGTGCGCCGCCGCGCAGAGACCGTGATCGTCCGGCCCGCGGCCGAGTACTTGACCGCGTTGTCGAGAAGGTTGGCGAGGACCTGGCCGAGCTTCTCGCGGTCCGCCCGGACGGAAACCTCGCCCGCTTCGACGTCGACGTCGAAGCGGTGCGCCCCCTCGTCGTGGAGCTCGACGGCCGCGATCGCCTCGCGCGCGACGGTGGCGAGGTCCGCCGACTCGAGGGTGACCGCGAGCGTGCCCGCCTCGAGACGCGCGACGTTGATCAGGTCGTCGACGATGCTGATGAGCCGCTCCGACTCCGAGGCGATGTAGCGGAGGAAGGCGAGGCGCTCGGCCTCCGCGAACTCGACGTCACTACGCATGAGGGTCTCGGAGAACCCGTAGATCGAGGTCAGGGGCGTCCGCAGCTCGTGGGAGACGGTGGAGACGAAATCCGACTTCATCTGCTCGACGACACGCTCGCTCGAGACGTCTCGGAAAGCGAAGATCCGCCCCGCCACCGACCCGGCGGGATCGAGCATGACCGCCTCGGATAGAGCCAGCCAGACCTCCTTCGCCCCACGACGGATGGATACCTGGCGCACGCCGGGTCGGTCGCCCGCCTCGGTCGTCAGCTCGCGCTGGAGCACGTGGGGCACCGAGCGGCCGAGCGCCTCCGAGGCCGGAACCCCGGTGATCTGTTCTGCCATCGCGTTCCAGAGGACGATGCGGCCGTCGCGGTCCACCGCCACGATCCCGTCCGCGATGTGCGCCAGGATCGCGCCGCTCCGCTCCTTCTCCTCGGCCACGCGCTGGTAGAGCTCGGCGTTCGCCACCGACGCGGAGCAGGCGGCCGCGAGGGCCGAGAGCGACTGGATCTCGTCGTCGCGCCACACCCGCGGAGCGACCGAGTAGACGGCGAGGACGCCGTACAGCCCGCCCCCGTGTGCGGTCATCGGGACGGCGACGCACGCGACGTGGCCGCTTTCCAGGAGCGGATCTCCCCGGACGAGTCGGGCCTGTTCGCCGACGTCGGCGAGCGCCACGGGCGCACGGGACTGGGCGACGGCGCCGGAGATTGCGGCTGCCGATCCGGACGTCGCGCCGGTCAGCGGCTCGGTGCCGGCGCCGTGCGCGGCTCGCACGGCGAGCTCTTCGCCGTCCAGGAGACGGATGACGGCCGCGTCCGCCCCGAGTAGGCCGGGCGCCTCTCGTGCCACCTCCTCGAGCACCACCGCCGGGTCGAGGCTCGTCGAGAGCAGGGCGCCCAGCCGCGCGAGCCGCTGCGAGAATGTCCGCGCGCGCCGCTCGTCCTCGAACAGCTCGCTCCGCTCGAGCGCCCCACGGGCGGCTCCGCTCAACTGTTGGGTCAAGAGGACGTCCTGGTCGGCGAAGGCGCGGGCTCCCTCGAAGAGGACCACCACGGCGTAGGCCTGGTCGCGCACGCCCGCGACGGGAGCGCAGAGAAGCGATCCGTATCCGGCCCCCAGAAGGAGCGCGCGCAGGGCAGGCTCGAAGCGGTCGTCCTCGGCCAACTCGCTGGACGTGAGGATCCGCCCCTCGGCCGCCGAGCGCACGAACGCCCCCGCCGGCTCCGCCGCACCGGCCGCGAAGCGCTCCGCCACGGTCTCCGGAAGCGCGTGAGCTCCCGCGAGCACGACCTCGCCGCCGCGCAGCTCGAGGACGAGCGACGCGGCCCCGCCCACCGCCTGGCACGCCGCCTGCGCGAGAGCGTCGAGCGTTTCGGCGAGCGAGAGCGGCGCACCAAGGGCTTCGGCGATCCGGTAGAAGCCGCGCTGAACCTGGGCCTGGCGCTCCCGCTCCTCGAAGCTCTCCGCGTTGTTGAGTGCGAGCGAGGCGAAGCGGGCGAACCCTTCGATCACCTCGACGTCCGCCGAGTCGAAGCGGCCGGCCTCGCGGGAGCAGACGCCGAGGACGCCGCGCACCTCGCCCAGCCAGGTGATCGGCGCGCACATGACGTCCTGGAAGACGGCGTACGGCGAGCTCGGAGGCGGCAACTCGGTCTCCGCGAACTCATGGGTCAGGATCGTCTCGCCCGCTTGCAGGGCGCGCCCGATCGTCCCCTCGGGGGGGATCTGGCGGCCGACGTTCCAGTGCGGGAGGCCCACGACGGCCCGGCAGCGCAGGAGCTTGCGATCCGGCTCGAGGATCCAGCAGTCCGCGGCGTCGGCCCGGGTGAGCGCGACGACCTCCTCCACGAGCCGGTTGATGACGGAGTCGAACCGGAGGTCGCTCGTGAGGACCTGCGCCGCCTCGATCAGGGTTTCCTGACGGCGGAGGCGGCGCTCGCTCTCCCCGAGCAGACGAGCCGTGTGGATCGCGAGGCCGGCCTCGCGCGCCACCGCCTCTGCCAGCGCGATCTCGCCGGTTGTCCATTTCGAGGGCTCGGTGCGGTGCAGGCCGAAGACTCCGATCATCCGGTCGAAGACGAGGATCGGCGTCGCAAGGACGGCTCGGATGCCGAGGCGGGCGAGCGTCGAGCGGTGTCCGAGCGACGGGTCGTCGAGCTCGTCCGCGGTGGAGACGTCTCCGATCGCCACGGTGCGCCGCTCGCGGGCGGCGAGGTTCAGCGACGGCAGCTTCGGCGCGTCGTCGCCGACGGGACCGACTCCCGGAGCGTTCCACTCGGCGAGGATCGGCATCGGCTCGCCCGGCTCGCCGAGCCTGATGAAGGAACGAGTGACGCCGATCGCCCGGGCTGTCTCCTCGACGGCGACGCGAAGGACGGTGTCCAGGTCGAGCTCCGACCTCACCCTGCGCCCGATCTGGGCGACGACGCGCTCGCGCTCGAGGGCGACCCGCAGGGCTTCGTTCGAGCGGGTCCGTCCCAGCGCGAGGGCGGCCTCGCTCGCCAACCCCTGGACGAGGTCGAGCTCGGCGTTCGTGACGTGCCGGTGCTGGTGTCGCATCACCGCGACGAGGACGCCGGCGACCTCTCCTTCGGAGATGAGCGGGACGAAGGCCGCGCTCTTCGCTCCGACCGCATCGGCGAGCTTGCTGTGGACGTCGGGCGAGCTCGTCACATCGTAGATCGAGATCGGGGTCCGCTCGCGGGCGACCGCGACGAGCGCGCCGGTGTCCTCGTCCAGGTCGAGTGTGATGCCTTGCCACCACTCCTCGTCGACACCTCGCGCGGCGAAGCCCGTGGCGCGGCGGTCCTCCTCGTCCACGCGGGCGAGCAGCAGCGCGTCCGGCGCCAGGACGGCCTCCACCTCGTCGAAGAGAGCGGCCGCCGCCTCGGGGCCCGTCTGCGTGCGCGACAGCGTGACCGAGAGCCTCGAGATGGCCTCCGCCTCTCGCCCCCGCTCGCTGGCGAGCTCCTCCGCCTCTCGCACGCGACGGCCGGCGGTCACGAGGAGACTGCGCTCGTGCGGCCTCACGAGCACGATCAGCCCGGGGATCGCGCCGAGCGCGCAGGTCGCGAGGACGAGCCATGAGCTGAGCTCGCCGACCACGTCGCGGTCCGCGAGCGCCAGCGAGCCGAGCAGCGCCGCGAGGGCGGCGACGAGCGTGAAGAGGAGCCAGACGCCCGCGCCGAGCCAGGTTGCGCGCCGCTCGCGCAGCAGCGAGATCCCGAGCACGAGCGAGACGAGGGCGCAGAGGCCGGCGAGCGCCAGCAGCGGTACCACCTCGAGCAGAATCGTCTGGGAGTCGTCGTTCACCCGGCGTCTGATGCTGATTTTAGGCGGGGCCTCGCCTGCGCGTTGCCCCTCGGGGACTCAGGCGAGGCGCACTGGCTCCGGGAACGGAAAAGGCCCGCCGCTCGGGGGGTAAGCGCGGCGGGCCTTTCCAGATTGCTCACCGCGGCTTTAATGGCCAGGGACACACGCCACGGTTCGCATCGCCCAGTGAGGCCACGCTACCGGCCTGCGACCCGAGTTCCAATAGGCCAACCGGCCTATCTTTGAAACCCATAGCCATACTTCTTATGCAATATAAATACCTGCACATAGGCAGGCCGACTATGCCTTTCTGACTGCCAGCTCGGCGCCCGGCTCGATCTCGACGGCAAGTGTCTCGGCCTTGATCCACTCCTCGAACCTGTCCAGATCTTCCCCGTCGGGCAGGGTGAGGACGATGCGGTCGGTGATCTCGAGCCCCTGCTCCTTCCGCATCGAGTTGATGCGGTGGACGAGGTCGAGGACGCGGCTCTCGAGCCGGAGCTCGTCGTCGAGCGTCGTGTCGAGCGCCACCGAAAGCGGTCCCTCCTCGGCAAGGGCCCACCCCTCCGGGGCGGTGCGCTCGACGAAGACCTCGTCCGGCTCGAGCTCGTGGCCGTCCACCCGCAGGCGCCCGTCGGCAAGCCGCTCGAACCTCCCCTCGGCGAGCGCCTCACGCACCTGCGGAAGCTCGCCGCCGAGCTTCGGGCCGAGGAGCTTGAGGTTGGGCTTCGCGCGGAGCGTGACGCCGGCGATCGGCTCGAAGGCGACCGACTTGACGCGAAGCTCCTCGGCGATCTCCTCGGCGTGGCCGAGAGCCCGCGCCGCGCCCTCGACGACCAGCGACCTGAGCGGCTGGCGAAGCTTGATCTCGACGGAGCCGCGGGCCCTGTGCCCCAGGTCCACGATCGCCCGCAGCTCGCGGATCTCCTCCAGGAGCTCCTCGTCGGGCGCCCCCGGCTCGGGCCACCCCGCCAAAAAGACGCTCTCGGGCGCCCCTTCGCACGCGTCCGCCACCAGATTCCGCCAGAGGTGCTCGGCGAGGAACGGCATGACCGGCGCGATGCCGCGAACGCCCTGCACGAGTGCGTACCAGAGCACCCGGTGGGCGGCCTCCTCGCCGTCCCAGAAGCGCCGCCGCGAGCGGCGGATGTACCACCTGGAGACATCGTCCACGAACGCCTCGAAGCACTCGATGAGGCGATACGTGAGCTGGGCTTCGAGCGCCTGCTCCGCCTCGGCGACGTACTGGCGCGTCCGCTCGACGAGCCAGCGGTCGAGCGGACGCGAGCCCGCGTCCACGGGTGGCGTCTCCAGATCGGCGACCGACGGCGTGAAACCCTGGATGTTCCCGTACTCGACGAGGAAGCTGATCGAGTTCCAGAGGGTGAGAAGCTTCTTCTTGATCTCGTTGCCGGCCCGAAGCCGAAGAGGAGGTTCCGATCGGGCGGCTGCGCGCAGAACTGCCAGCGCATCACGTCGGCGCCCATGCGCGCGAACGCATCCTCGGCGTCGATCATGTTCCCCCACGAGCTGTGCATCTCCCGGCCGCTCTCGTCGAGCATCTTCTCGTAGCCGAGCACCTTGCGGAACGGCGCACGGCCCGTGAGCGCGACCGACATGAAGAGCTGCGAGTAGAACCAGAGCCGGATCTGCTCGCGCATCTCCGAGACCCAGTCGCGCCGGGAACCATCGCTCCCAGTACGCGTGGTCGGGAAGATCCGCGCCCGTCAGTCCTTCCGCCGCGCGCCCGTCGCGTAGCCCCCTCGACACCACTCGGGGTTCTCCCAGCCGAGCGTCGAGAAGGGCACGATCCCGGCGTCGAGCCAGACGTCGCCGACCTCGGGGATGCGCCGCACCCCCTCCGTCCGCAGGCCTCGCACCGGATCCGGACCTCGTCGATCCACGGCCGGCGCAGCTCCTCCAGGTGCTCGAGCCCGTCCGTGGCGCACGCTCGCCAGCTCGGCCCTTGAGCCGACGACGTTCAGATGGCCGCACTCGCACGGGTAGAACGGCAGCGGCAGGCCGAAGTAGCGCCGGCGGGAGATGTTCCAGTCCCCCATGTTGCGGAGCCAGTCGTCCATCCGCTTGCCCAAGTACGCGGGGTCCACTCGACGGTCGCGTTCGCGTCGAGGAGCTACTGGCGAAGCTCCTCGACCGAGATCAGCCAGTCGTCGGTCACGCGCAAGATCAGCGGCGTGTCGCAGCGCCAGCAATGCGGATAGCGGTGCAGATAGGCGCCGGCCTCGAGCAGCTAGCCCGCTCGGCCAGGCGCCCGACGATCTGGTCGGCCGCTTCGCCCGTCGATAGGCCGTGCAGCCAGCCGTAGAGTCGTAGAAGCGGCCCGCCTCGTCGACCGGCGAGAGCACCGGAGTTCGTGGAGGCGGCCGAGCTCGAAGTCCTCCTGGCCGGCGCCCGGCGCGATATGGACTATCCCGGTCCCCTCCTCGAGCGAGACCTCGTCCCACGGGATGACCCGGTGGTCCACCTCCGCGCCGCGGCCGAGGTCGTCGAACGGACCTCGTAGCGAAGGCCGACGAGCTCCGCGCCGAGGGTACGCCGCGCCGAACCGCGCGTCCGGATATCGGGCACTGGCTACCCACTCGCCACTCTCGACGCAGCCCGTACTCCGCATCGGGCTTGACCGCCGCGGCGACGTTCGCGGGCAACGTCCACGGCGTCGTCGTCCAGACGACGAGCGACTGGCCGGGCCGGTCGAGCAGCGGAAAGCGGACGTAAAGCGACGGGTCGCTTCGCTCCTGGTAATCCCCCGCCGGGTGAGCTCGTGCTGCGAGAGCGAGGTGCCGCAGCGCGGACACCACTCTGTCGAGCGGTGCCCGAGTAGAGCCACCCCTGCGCGTACACCCGGGCTAGGAACCGCCAGATGTACTCGATGTTCGTGTCGCTGAACGTGAAGTAGTCGTTCCCCAGTCCATCCACTGACCGAGCCGCATCGAGCCTCGGTCAACGCCCGCGACGACCGCACGACGACCTCTCGGCACGCCTCGGCGAACTCGGCCAGGCCGAACTCCTCGATCTCCCGCTTCGAGTTGAGGCCGAGCTCGCGCTCGACACCCACCTCAATCCAGAGCCCCTGGCAGTCGAAGCCGTTCTGGTAGCGCTGGTCGAACCCGCGCAGAGCCCTGTAGCGCTGAAAGACGTCCTTCAGCGTGCGTCCCCAGGCGGTGTGGACCCCGAGCACCATCCTGTTCGCGGTCACCGGCCCGTCGACGAAGCTCCAGATCGGACCGCCCCGGTTCTTCTCCCGGAGCTTCTCGAAGGTGCCGTCTTCTTCCCACCAGTCGAGGATCTCGAGCTCGATCGCAGGGTGGTCGGGCACGCGTGGCAGCGGCCGGAACATCTGGCGGTCAGTCTACGTTTGAAGGGTCATGACACAACCGATCACGACCCCCCAGTTCGACACCGAGGTCCTGCAGAGCGAGACCCCGGTGATCGTCGACTTCTGGGCGGAGTGGTGTGGCCCCTGCCGTGCCGTCTCCCCCGTGCTCGACCAGATCGCAGACGAACGCTCGGACGAGCTCCGCGTCGTCAAGGTGAACATCGACGAGGAGCCCGAGCTCGCACACCGCTACGGCATCCTCTCGATCCCGACGATCGTCCTCTTCAAAGGCGGCGAGCCCGCCGCCGCCGCGATCGGCGCTCAGCCGAAGCGGTTGCTCGAACAGTCGCTGGGCCTCGTCGAGGCCTAAGAACTCATTTCGGAATGATCCGTCGCCGCCGGGGTGTCCTGGGCGAGTGCGAGGCAAGGACGCAGGGAGCGCTCGTATTCGTGAATACGGGCGCGACCGAGGACGCAGCATCGCGCCGTCCAGGGCGGCCCGGCGGCACCCGGCTTCATTTCGAAAGGGGTTCTAACGACCACCGCTCGAAGGCCGCTACTCGTGGTCTTCGAGGAACGAGTCGAACGCCGCATGGTTGCGGAGGAACGCCTCGGCGGCGCCGAGGCCCTCCGCAATCCAGGCGTCGAGCCAGTCCTCGCGGAGGTGGTCTTCGATCCGGTGCGTCGCGTCGTCCATGTGCGCCGTGTATCGGCGCGAAGACGCGCGGTCCATAGGGCTATTTCTCGATCAGCCCGTCACCGCCTACCGGGAACCGCGTGGCTCCTGGAAGGTTCCGCCGATCCGCTCGAGGAGCTCGACCGTGTTCGCGAACGCGAACTCGTCCCGCGGGGGGAGCGCATCCGGCCGAAACCACGCGAGCTCGGCGACGTCGTCGGCGGGCGACGGCTCGCCGCCTGCGAAGCGCGCCTTCCAGTAGAAGTTGATCGTCCAGGGCCCGCCGTCGCCGTAGCGGTCCGCGAGGCCGCCGAGGAACTCGCCGACCTCGATCTCGAGCCCCGTTTCCTCGCGAAGCTCCCGGCGCAGGCTCTCGAGCGCTTCCTCGCCCTCGTCCATGAAGCCGCCGAGGAGGTCCCAGAGGCCCTCTCCCGGAGGGCCGGCGCGGCGGGCGAGCAGGAAACGGCCGTCGTCGTCGACCACGACGGCGCTCGCGGTCGGCGCCGGATTCGCGTACTCCTCGAGCCCGCAGGAAGGGCACGACACCGAGCGCTCGGCGTGCTCCAGCTCCGTCCTGCAGCGCGGGCAGCTGCTCCAGTCCGCGAGCTCGGCCGCCGTCGCCATGGCAGCGAGCCTACCCGCCCGCCCGCAGTAGGATCGTTGCGGAGACCGAGTGAGGCACCAGGGTGCAACCGTCCACGAGCTCTCGCAGGTCGCCGAGCTCGGCGTCCTTCCGGGCGAGCTTCTCACGAAACTCGCGCGCGAGATGGAGCGCCACGAGCTGGGCCCCGGCGAGGAGCTCGACGTCGGCGACCGCTTCGCGGTCGTGCTCAGCGGCCTGCTCAGCGGCGCGGACGGAGTCCTGCGCCCCGGCGACCGCCTCGCCGGCAGGGCCCGGGCGATGACGCCTGCAGCCGCGGTCGCCTGCGACCGCGCTGTGTACGAGTCGATCGCAGCCGGGGGATCGCCGGCGGCGGGTGATGCCTAACCCGGCCCCGGCGCGTGCCGTCTTAGAACTCGGTTCATGATGACGACTCGTCGCCGGAGGGTCCGGCTGTGAATCTGTTCCGGCTCGGTACCTGGCGCGTCGTCCTGAAGCGCGCCGGCCACGATCGGGTGGTCGTCGCCGCGGCGTTCGTGACCATCGTCCTGGCGACCACACTCCTCGCGTCGGGGCCGGTCTACGCAGACGCGGTCGCGCTCGCCGGGCTCGAGCGCACGCTCGAGGACGCACCGGTTCGAGACGTAACCGTCACCGTCTCGTCCAACCTGCCCGCCGACGAGTACGAGGAGGCCGACGCACGCGTGAGCCGTAGGGTCGAGCAGGCCTTCGGGCCCGACGGCGCGACGATTCATCGCAGTGCCCGCTCGGGCACCTTCTCGCTGCCGGAGCTTCCGGACCTCCCGGACGACGCCCTCACGATCTTCGGCTCCTACGACGACCTGCCGGGGCATGCGACCCTCGTGGACGGCGCCTGGCCGGCCGGTGCCGTCGGTGAGCGAGGTCGAGGCGGCGCTGTCGCAAGGCGCCGCTCAGTCGCTCGGGCTTCAGGTCGGGGACACCCTGGAGGTCACCTCCACGCTCGACGAAGACGAGCGCGTCGCCGTCCGCATCGCCTCTGTCTACCGCGTCGACGACGTCGACGATCCGTTCTGGTGGAGAAGCCCGCTCGAGATCGACGGCCGGGAGACCGTCCGCTTCACGACGCTCGGGCCGCTCGTCGTGACGAGCGAGGCATTTGCCGAGCTGGGCGCGGACGGCGCCGCGTACACGTGGCGCGTCGAGCCCGACATCGGCGCGATCGGAGTCGACGACCTCGCCGGGCTACAGAGCCGGCTGGGCGCGTTCGACAGCGAGCTCCGCGGGGATTTCACGATCGAAGCAGGCCTACCCGGGGTGCTGGAGCGCGCCGAGCGCTCGCTGCTCGTCTCGCGCTCGGGCGTTCTCGTCCCGTCCGTTCAGCTCGCCGTCCTCGCCGGCGCGGCGCTCCTCTTCCTTGCCGGTCTGCTGGCCGAGCGCCGAAGCATCGAGACCGCGATCTTCCGCTCGCGCGGCGCCGGCCGCCGGGACGTCGGCCTGCTCGCGCTCGCCGAGGGCGCGTTCCTGGCGGCTCCCGCCGTCCTCGCCGCGCCGTGGCTGGCGGTGATCTCGCTGCGCGCGCTCAACCACGTCGGGCCGCTCGCGGACGTCGGCCTCGAGCTGGAGCCGCGCGTCGGCGCGACGTCGTACGCCCTCGCCACCGTCGCGGGAATCCTGTGCGCCGCCGGGCTCTCGCTCCCGGCGCTGCGCTCGGCCGCCGTCACCACCACGGTGCAGGAGCAGGGCAGGCCGCGGCCGAGCGGGATCGTCCGGCGGGCGGGGCTCGACCTCGTGCTCGTCGTCCTGGCGGTGATCGCCTACTGGCAGCTGCGCCGTTACGAAGGGCCGGTCGTGGAGTCCATTCATGGGCGGCTGGGCATCGACCCCGTTCTCGTGGCCGCACCGGCGCTCGGCCTGCTCGCCGGCGCGCTCCTCTCGCTGCGGGTCGTCCCGGCCGTCGCCGGCCTGATCGAGCGTGCCGCCGCTTCGGCTCGCGGACCCGTCGCGCCGCTGGGGACACGGGAGCTGGCACGCAGGCCCGCCCGCTACGCCAGCGCGGCCGTGCTCCTCACGCTCGCGGTTGCGATCGGGCTGTTCGCGTCGTCGTACTCGAGCACGTGGCTGCGCTCGCAGGAGGACCGGGCGGCGTACGAGGCGGGCGCCGACATCCGCGTCCGGCCCGACGAGCGCACAGGCTCGATCCCGGCCGTGCAGCTCGCCGGCGCGTATGCGGGCCTGGACGGCGTCGACGCGACCCTGCCGGTCGTGGAGACGCCGGTCGAGGTCTCCGGCGGCGAGCCGGCGACGCTCCTCGCCGTCGACGCCGCCGGGGCGGCGGAGATAGTCGACGTCCGGCCGGACCTTGTCGGGAACCGCCCACTCGCCGAGGCCACCGCCCCGCTCGACGGCGGGCCCGAGCTCGCGACGATCGAGCTTCCGGGCGAGCCGGGCTCGCTCGAGATCTCGGCCAGTGCCGCCCTCGAGCCGCTCGAGGAAGGCTCGAGCGTGTTCGGCTTCGAGCGTCGGGCAACGGCGCCGACCGTCGCGATCGTGCTCCAGGACGGCGCAGGGCTCCTGCACCGCCTGCAGGCCGGCGTGCTCCGGGCGGACGGAGAGCCGCACCGTCTCGTCGTGCCGCTCGAGGGGACGGGCGGCGCGGGGCGGCCCGCGTACCCGCTCTCGCTGGTTGCGATCGAGCTCGGGACCGCCGCGGCGTTCGGCGACTCGCGCCGCGGGACGTTCACCGTCGAGGGCATCTCCGGCGACGGCGCGCCGGCGCCCGCGGACGAGGCGCGCTGGGTCGTGGAGCCGAGCGCGCTCCAGGACGCGGTCTCCTCGCCGGAGGTCCTCGCGGTCCGCTCGGGCTCGGACCCGCTGCTGGCGTACGACTTCGCAACCGGGGCGTCGGGAGGGTTTGGCCAGGCGCCGGCGGTGACGTTCTCGGCGAGGCCGGGCCCGACCGAGGCGCCCGAGACGATCCCCGCCCTCGTCACCGACAGCTTCCTCGACCGGACGGGCACGGAGGTCGGGGGCACGGTCGCGCTCGGGCCGGAACAGCCGCGGCTCCGGATCGCCGCATCGGTCCAGGAGCTGCCGACCCTTCCGCCCGAGCAGGGAGGCGCGCTCGTCGATCTCCGTACCTTCCTGGCCGCGATGTACCTGCGAACGGGCGAGGTGGCCAAGGCCAGCGAGTGGCTGGTGGACACGGCCGCCGGCCGCGAGCGCGCGGTCGCCGAGGAGCTGCGCTCGGCGCCGTTCTCGAGCAACGAAGTGGTCGATCGCGCCGGCGTCGAGGATCGCCTCACCCGCGATCCGGTTGCCCTCGGGATCAGCGGGGCGCTGTCGCTCGGCTTCGTCGCGGCGGCGGTCTTCGCCGTCGTCGGCTTCGCCGTCAGCGCCGCGGTCTCCACCGCCGAGCGCACGACGGAGTTCGCCGTGCTGCGCTCGCTCGGCCTCTCGGAGCGGCAGCTCTCGGGCTGGCTCGCCCTCGAAGGCGGGCTGACCGCGGCCTTCGCACTGGTCGGCGGCCTGCTGCTGGGCGCGGTGGTCGCCCGGCTCGTCCTCCCCTTCGTCTCGCTGGCCGGCGAGGGCGGGCGCCCGTTCCCGGATGTGATCGTCGAGCTGCCCTGGGAGACCGTGCTCGTCCTGAGCGCCGGCCTCGTCGCCGCCGTCCTCGTCGTCCTCGCGGTCCAGTTGGTGCTGCTGCGGCGATTGTCGGTTGGCTCCGCGTTGAGAGCCGGGGGTGGGACGTGAGCGGCGCCGGCCTCCGCCGCGCGGCCGTCGCGCCGTTCACCGTCGCGTCGCGGCGCCTGCGCTCGGATCCTCTCTTCGCAGGGGTGCTTTTCCTTGCCACGGCGGCGACGGCGTTCCTGTTCGCGCTCGCTCCGCAGCTCTTCGACCGCATGGCTGCGAACAGCCTGGAGCAGACGGTCGCACGCGCGGGCCCCCTCGAGCGAAACCTCGCGATCGTCGGTGCGGGCCGCATCGACGCAGCGCCCGGCGACGACCCGACCGCGACGGTCGTGCAGACCGGAGAGTCGTTCGAGGCCGAGCTGCCGGCGGCGGTGCGCGCGGTGGTCGACGAGGGGACGGCGTCAGCCGAGACGGTCCGCACGACGATCGTCACGCCTCCCGGCGAAGCGGCACCGCCGGGGACGACGCGCTACCTGACGCTCCGCCACATCGAAGACGCAGCTGCGCACGTGCGAGCCTCGTCCGGCCGCCTCCCCGCCGAAGCGGCCGAGCCCGTGGAGACTCCGTTTCCCGGCAGGCCGGTCGCGACTCGGCTCGAGATCGCGCTCTCCGCGACGACCGCCGAACAGCTCGGCCTCGAGCTCGGTGACCGGGTCTACGTGCTGCCCGCGCCCGACGACCCGCTCGTGCGCCGGGTGGCCGTCTCGGACCGCCGCCATCTCGCGCTCGACCTCACCGGCATCCTCGACGTCCCGGCGGGAGACGAAGCGTGGCTGCGCGACTCGCGCCTGGGCAGGGCCGCCATCCGCGACACGGAAACGGCGCGCTTCGTCTACGGCTACGCGCTGATGGCGCCCGCCGCCTACAACGACGTCGTGGCCGGCGTCGACCCCCTGCCGCTCCGCTACGGGTGGGAGTACCACGTGGATCCTGCGGCGGTCGCCTCGAGCGACGTCGCAGAGCTTGCGGCGGGGCTGCGCCAGGTCGACGCCGCCTTCGGTGAGTCGACCTTCGGCCAGCGGCTCGGCTTCGGCGTCCAGACAGGGCTCGGCCGGATCCTCGCGCGGTACGAAGCCGACCGGGAGGCCGCCGGATCGGTGCTCGCGGTAGCGGGGATCTCGCTCCTCGCCGTCGCGCTGGCGGTGCTCGGCGTCCTGGCTGCGCTCGCCGCCGAGCGGCGGTCCGAGTCGATCGCCCTCCTGCGAAGCCGTGGCGGCTCGCTCGCGCAGACTCTCGCCGCGCAAGCTGCCGAGGGGCTGCTCGTCGCGCTGCCGGCCGGAATCCTCGGCTATGCCCTGGCGACGCTCGCGGCCGGCCGTTCGCCCGGCCTCCGCCCCGCGCTGCTCGTCCTCACGGTCGTCGTGCTCGTGGCCGTGCTCCTCGCCGGGATCGCTCTGGGCCCCGCCCGCCGCGCGCTCGCGACGAGGGGCAGGGCCGAGTCGTCGGTGCCGAGCCTCTCCCCGCCCCGGCTCGCCGTCGAGGGCCTCGTCGTCGTCGCCTCGCTCGCAGGGGCGTATCTGCTCCGTCGGCGGGGGCTCTCGGCGACCGAGGGCGTCGACCCGCTGCTCGCCGCCGTGCCCGTCCTCGTCGGGCTCGCCGTCGGGCTGATCGTCCTGCGGATCTACCCGTATCCGATGCAGGGGCTCGCCTGGGCCTCGGCGTCGCGGCGCGACCTGGTTCCGACGCTCGGTCTCAGGCGCCTGGCCCGGCAGCCTTCGCTCGCCGCGGCGCCGTTCATCGTGGCGCTGCTGGCCACCTCTGCCGGCACGTTCACGGCGGCGCTCGCAGCCACGATCGCCAAGGCCCAGGAGCGGGCACCGGGCTCGGACCTGACATCCCTGAACACCGACACCCTCTCCGTCTTCCGGGCCGGGATCGTGGTCGCGGGCGCGTACGCCGCGCTCGCCCTCGTGCTCGCACCGGTGCTGACCGCGCGGAGCCGCGCCCGCGACGTCGCCTACCTGCGGGCCCTCGGCCTCCCGCAGGGCGACGTGCGCCGCCTCGCTGTCCTCGAGCTGGCCCCGCCGGTGGCGGCCGCGCTCGTCCTCGGGATCCTCATCGGGGTGGGCACGGCCTACCTCGTCGAGCCCGGCCTCGATCTCGGCGCCCTCGCCGCGGGCGCGCCGGTCGAGTTCTCGCCGGCGGTCGTCGCCCCCCTCCTTCTGATCGTGGCGCTCGTGCTCGTCACGGTCGCCGTCATCGTCCTGGTGGCCGCCGCCGCCGGACGCGTCCGCGTCAGCCGCGTCCTACGAATGGGAGAGAGATGAGCCAGATCGTCTGCGAAGGCCTCGTCAAGATCTACAAGGTCGCCGACCTCGAGGTCGTCGCCCTCCAGGGCCTCGACCTCGCAGTGGACGCGGGCGAGCTGATCGCCGTCGTGGGGGCGTCCGGCAGCGGGAAGTCGACGCTCCAGAACATCCTCGGAGGCCTGGATACGCCCACCGCCGGCAAGGCCAACGTCGCCGGCTTCGACCTCGCGTCCCTCGACACGCGCTGGCGCACGATCTACCGGCGCGAGGTTGTCGGCTTCGTCTGGCAGCAGACCTCCCGCAACCTCGTCCCGTACCTCGGAGCCGCCGAGAACGTCGAGCTGCCGCTCGTGCTCGGCGGGATGGGCGGCCGCGACCGCCGGCACGTCGCGCAGGAGCTGCTCGCGCTCGTCGGGATGTCGGAGCGCGCCGAGCACCGCCCGCATCAGCTCTCGGGCGGCGAGCAGCAGCGCATCGCGCTCGCGATCGCGCTCGCGAATCGCCCGAAGGTGCTGCTCGCGGACGAGCCCACCGGCGAGCTCGACACCGAGTCGGCCGACGAGCTCTTCGCCGCGCTGCGCGAGATCAACAAGGCCCTCGGCGTCACCGTGATCGTGCTCACCCACGACCCGCTCGTCTCGGCCCAGGTCAATCGCACGATCGCCATCAGGGACGGGCGCACGAGCACCGAGACGGTTCGGCGGGCGGAGCTCGACGCTCACGGCGAGCATCGGGTCGTCGCGGAGGAGTTCGCGCTGCTCGACCGGGTCGGGCCGGCTCCAGCTGCCACGCGAGTACGTGGACGCCCTCGAGCTCGAGCGGCGGGTGCGGCTCGCGCTCGAGCCCGATCACGTCGGCGTCTGGCCCGACCGGCCCCGCGCCCGCAAGCCGGCGGACAAGCAGGAGAGCGGCGATGAGTGAGCAAGCGGTCGTCGTCACGGAGAGCCTGGGTCGCGACTTCGACGTCGCCGGCCGGGCCGTTCACGCCCTGCGCGACGTCGACCTTCGGATCCCACGCGGGAGGCTCACCGTCGTCCACGGCCGCTCGGGCTCGGGCAAGACGACGCTTCTCAACATGATCGGCGGCCTCGACAAGCCCACGCGCGGACGCGTCTGGCTCGACGGGGACGAGGTCTCGGCGAAGGAGGAGGTCGAGCTCGTGGACCTCCGGCGCGAGAGAATCGGCTTCGTCTTCCAGTCCTTCGGGCTCGTGCCCATCCTGTCGGCGGCCGAGAACGTCGAGATCCCGCTGCGCCTCCGCAAGGTCCATCCCGGAGAGCGGGACGGCCGCGTGCGGGAGCTCCTCGAGCTCGTGGGCCTCTCCGGGCGCGCGGGTCATCGCCCTTACGAGCTCTCGGGGGGCGAGCAGCAGCGCGTCGCCATCTGCCGGGCGCTCGCGAACCGCCCCGGGCTCCTGATCGCGGACGAGCCGACCGCCCAGCTCGACTCCGCCAACGCGCTCACGATCATGGAGCTCGTCCGCGAGCTGGTGGCGAGCGAGGGCGTCTCGGCGATCGTGGCCACGCACGACACGCTGCTCCTCGACGTCGCCGACGTGGTCGTCGAGCTCCGCGACGGGCAGCTCGTGGACGGCCGGCAGGGCTAGCTGCGAAGCTCGGCGAGGACGGCGTCCGCAAGGCGCGGCCAGGCTGCGAGCGCCCACTCGTCGAACTCGAGGTCGGTCAGGCACGCGCAGGCGACGCCGGCGTCCGGGTCGACCCAGAGGAACGTCCCGGCACCGCCGAAGTGGCCGAATGTGCGGGGGGAGTTCGTGGCGCCGGTCCAGTGCGGGCTCTTCGCGTCCTTCAACTCGAAGCCGAGCCCCCAGTCGTTCGGCTCCTGGCGGCCGAGGCCCGGAAGGACGCCGGCCAGGCCCGGGAAGGCGACCTCGGTCGCCTCGGCGAGCGTCTCCGGGGCGACGAGGGTGGGACGCAGGAGCTCGCGTCCGAACCTCGCCAGGTCGTCCACGGGCCCATGGAGCCCTTCCGACGGGCGTCCGCGAAGCTCGGTCCCCCCGAGGTCGAGCGGGTCGAGCACCGCCTCCTGGAGGTACGCGGGGAACGGCATGCCGGCCCGCTCGGCGAGGAGCTCCCCGAGCGCGTCGAAGCCCGCGTTCGAGTAGATCCGCCGCTCACCCGGGCGGCCGATCGGCTCGGTCCCCTCGAACGGGAGCCCCGAGGCGTGCGCGAGCAGGTGCCGGACGGTCGCGCCCGGCGGGCCCGCCGGCTCGTCGGGATCGAGAACGCCCTCCTCGGCGGCCACGAGCACGGCGCACGCCGTGAGGAGCTTCGTCACCGACGCCCACCGGAAGACGACGTCGGTAGGCCCACGCTCGGCGAGAGCTCCGTCCGGGTCGACCACCGCCGCGGCCGCGGTGGGCGCGGGCCAGGCGTCGATCTGTTCGAGCGCCTTCACCGTGCGCGATACTAGTGCGCGGCATGGAGCGCCAGATCATCTCCTCGGGGTCTCCCTACGAGAAGATCGCCGGCTACTCGCGCGCGGTGCGGGTCGGCGACCGCGTCTTCGTGGCCGGCACGGCGCCGATCATGGCCGACGGAGCCGACCCGCCCGCCGACGCGTACGGCCAGACCAAGCGCTGTCTCGAGATCATCGAAACCGCCCTCGAGCAGGCGGGCGCATCCCTCCGCGACGTCGTCAGGACGCGCGTCTATCTCACCGACTGGGCATCTTTCGACGGCTTCGCCAAGGCGCACGGCGAGGCGTTCTCCGACGTCCGGCCGGTGAACACGACGGTGGTCGCCGCGCTGATGGATCCCCGCTGGCTGATCGAGATCGAGGTCGAAGCCGTCACCGCTGCTCCAGCGTGAGCCGGTCGCCCTCCTCGACGCCCCAGCTCGCGAAGGCTCCCTGGTTGACCTCGAGCGCGTTTCGGTAGGCGACCCCCGGGTCGTAGATCTCGCAGGGGTCGGCTTCGCACGGCTCCATGTCGAGGATGCGGAGGATCGTCCCGTCGGAATCGGCGAAGGCGATCGAGAGCGGGATGAGCGTGTTCTTCATCCAGAACCCGCCCCTGATCTCGTCCTCGAAGACGAAGATCATTCCCGCGTCGTCGGGCAGTGACTCGCGGTGCATGAGCCCGACCTGGCGCTCGTCCTCGCTGTCGGCGACCTCGACCGCGACGAGAACTTCCTCGCCCCTCGCCGTCTCGATCCGCACCAGCGGCCCGGGAGCGGGCTCGGTGGTCGTCGGCTCGGTCTCCTGCTCGGCCTCGGTCGTGGTCTCGGGGGAAGGCCCGGAGTCGTCGACGGTCGTCGTCGGGCCCGCGGAGTCGCCGTCGCCGCCGCAGGCCGCGAGCACGAGGAGGCACGCGATCGGAAGCAGGCGCCGCATGCCTGAATCCTAGGGACGGGTGCCGCGGGGCTGCGGCGAGGCTGCGGGGGCACAGGCCGGGGAGCGGCGCCCGTCTTCTTCCCGAGGCTCAGGAGTAGAGTTCGTGCCCTCCATGAAGCAGATCTATCCGGCCACCATCACGGGCAAGAGCTTCGCCGAGGGAGGGAGCGTCCTCGACCACCACTTCGGGGAGTCGCCGCCGTTCACGCTCGGGGTCGAGGAGGAGTACATGCTCCTCGACCCGGAGACGCTCGACCTCGTCCAGCACGTCGACACGGTCCTGACGGCCGCCATGGACGGGGAGTTCGACGAGCGCATCGGCCCGGAGCTCATGCAGTCGGTGCTGGAGATCTCGACCCCGGTCTGCAGGACGGCGGCGGACGTCGAGCGCGAGCTGCGCAGGCTTCGCACTCACGTCACACAGGCCGCGCGAACCCACGGCCTTCGCGTGGGCTCCGCGGGAACGCATCCGTTCAGCCTCTTCGAGCGCCAGCGGATCACCGCGCGCGACCGCTACCGCAACCTCGTCGACCAGCTCCAGTACGTCGCCCGTCGCGAGCTGATCTTCGGCTGCCACATCCACGTCGCGGTCGACGACCCGGACAAGGCGATCCACGTCATGAGCGCGCTCCTCATCCACCTCTCCGAGCTGCTCGCGCTCTCGGCCAGCTCGCCCTTCTGGCGCGGGGAGCCAACCGGTCTCTCCTCGAGCCGGCAGATGGTGTTCGCGGCCTTTCCGCGCTCGGGGCCGCCGCCGCGCTTCAACGACTACAACGACTACGCCGAGGTCGTCGGCCAGCTCGAGAAGACCGGCTGCATCGCCGACTACTCGCACATCTGGTGGGACGTTCGCCCGCACCCGCGCCTGGGGACGATCGAGGTGCGGGTCATGGACGCGTTCACGCGTCTCGAGGAGACCGTTGCCGTCACCGCGTACGTCCAGGCGCTCGTCAAGCACTACTCGGAGCGCTACGAGTCCGGCAAGGAGCTGCCGAGCTACCACCGCATCCTCGTCACCGAGAACAAGTGGCTCGGGGCCCGCTACGGGCTCGAAGCTCCCGTGATGGACCTGGTGACGGGGCGCCGCAACCGCGTGCCCGTCGCCCAGCTCGTCCGGAGGGCGCTCCGCGACATCGAGCCGCACGCCCGCGAGCTCGGCTCGGATCGGGAGCTCGAGGGCGTCCGTGAGATCCTCGCGCGCGGAAACTGCTCGGACCGCCAGCTGCGGACGTTCAACGCGAACCGCGACATCCTCGAGGTCACGCGTGAGATCGCCGACGCCACCGAGCCGGCGCTCTCGACGGCCTGATGATCGCGGTCGGCGAGCCTGTCCCGGACGTGCGCGTCTGGAGCTCGACCTCGGAGACCGTCGGGCTCCGCGAGCTCGCCGGCGAGACGGCCTACCTGCTCCTCTTCTACCTCTTCGACTGGTCGAGCACCTGAACGGACGAGTTCCTGCTCCTGCGTGACAGGAGCCCGGAGCTCGAAGCGGCCGGCGTCCGCACCTTCGGCGTCTCGCGCGACAGCCCCTACTCTCACGTCGCGTGGTCGCAGGCACTTGACCTCAACGTGCCTCTCCTCTCGGACTGGAACGCAGATGCCGTGCGGGCTTTCGGGATCGCGCACCGCTACGGCGGGCTGGAGGCCGTCGCCGAGCGCTCGGCGTTCCTGGTCGACCGAAGCGGCATGATCCGCGGCGCATGGCGTTACGAGACCACGGAGGTGCCCGACTTCGACGAACTGGTCGAGGCCGCCCGCTCGCTCTCGTCGTAGCGCTCTACACGGCCGCTGCCCTCGTCGCGACGTGGCCGGCTGTCCGCTCCTTCGGGAGCGCCTTCATTGCGGACGGCGCCGACGGTGACGGCGAGCCGGCCGCCGGCGACCACCTCCAGGCCGTCTACCGCTTCTGGCTCGTCGGCCACCAGCTCGAGCGTGGAGACCCGCCGTGGCGCGACCCCTACAGCTTCCAGCCGCTCGTCGACCCTCAAGCGGTCCTCGCCGGCTGGCCGTTCGGTCTTCCGTTCTGGCCGCTCGACGCCCTCTTCGGCCCGGTGGTCGCCTGGAACCTGCTCCTGCTCGGGACGATCGTCGCCGCCGGCCTGTTCACCTACGGCTGGCTCCGCGCGCTCGCGCTCCGGCCCGCGGCGGCGGCAGTGGGCGGGCTCGCATTCGCAATCGCGCCCTACCGCCTCGCCCAGAGCGGCGTCCACCTCCTCGCCTGGATCGCGATCCTCCTGCCGCTGGCGCTGCTCGCCTTCGAGCGCGCACGTCTGGCCGACCGGCGTCCCGCCGAGCACGCCTGGGGGGCGTTGGCGGCCGCGGCGGTGGTCTCGATCCCGCTCTCGGGGCAGCCGCACCTCGCGCTCGGGGCGATCCCGTTCGTGGTCGTCTACGCCGCCCTGCGCTTCGCGCCGGTCGCGAGCGCGTGGCTGTGCGGAGGCGCGCTCGCGGCAGCCGCGGTGGGACTTGCCATCCACCTGACGATCGTCCGCGACTCCGCCGAGGCGGGCGGCAGGTCGCTCGACGAGATCCGCGAGTTCTCGGCCGACTGGGGCGACCTGGTGAGCCGCTGGCAGCTCGGCGGGATCGAGGAGTTCGCCTACGTCGGCTGGCTGCTCCCCGCGCTCGCCGCGCTTGGCCTCGTCTTCCTCTGGGGACGACGCCAGCGCGCTCTCGCCCTGCTCCTGGCCGCCGCCGCACTCGTCCCCGTGGCCCTCGCGCTCGGCACGAACCTCGTGGTGTACGAGTGGCTCTGGGAGGTCTTTCCGCCGCTCCGGTATCCGCGCGTCCCCGGGCGGCTCATGCCGATCGCCAACCTCGCGCTCGCGGCTCTGGCGGCCGTCGCAGTCGGGCGCATCCTCGCCGCGTCAGGGAGGCGCGCGCCCGCGGCGGCGGCCGCGCTGATCGCGATTGTCGCCGCCGACCTGCTCGTGTTCCCGCTGGATGCTTCCGTTGCCGACCAAGACAACAGAGCCTACGCGGCGCTCCGGACGGAGACCCCCGGGCGAGCTCTCGAGCTGCCGCTCTTCGAGCCGGGCATCCACTTCGGGAGCGTCTACGACTACTACCAGCTCCAGGCGCCGCGCGAACGGCCGGGCGGCTACTCGACGCTCGCCCCGCAGGCCGCGTTCGACTTCTTCTTCCTGCGGAACCGGCTCTCGTGCGGGGTCTGGCTGCCGGGAGACGAGCAGACCCTTCGCCGGCTGGGCGTCGAGAGCGTGCCCTTCCACCTGGGCATGTACACGCAGGCCGGAATCCCGGGCGCCTGGTTCGGGTGGCGCGGCCTTCTCGAGCACGGCTTCCTGCCGGTCGCGCGCGGCGGCCAGGTCACCCTCTTCTCGAGGACGGGTCGCGCCGGGGCCGGCCTCGAGCAGGCGCCCGTTCCCGAGCCCGGCCGGTCGGCGCCGCTCTTTTGCGAGGGCTGGGACGGCGACACGATGCAGGAGCGCCAGGGGCCGCTCTGGGTCTACGGCAGTGGCCGGATCACCTTCGAGGTCAGTGCCGCGCGCGAGACACCTGCCACGCTCTGGCTCGACGGCAGGCGCGCCGATTCGGGGCTCGTCCCCGCGACTCGCACGCTGGAGGGCGAGCTCGCCGGCGAGGGCTGGCATGCGGCTGTCCTCGAGGTCCCGGAGCTCCTCGACACGACGCCGGCCCAGGGCCTGCGGCTCGAGCGGATCCAGCTCGAGCTTCCCGCCTTCGAGTGAATCGTGTTTGACAGCAAGCGCCGGGGCATATTAGCCTCACTAAATTCTCGAGCGGCGACGGGCCTCCTCGAGAAAGGAAGCGACGGGGGAAAGGAGACACCATGAGGCGTGCTCTTGTACTGATCGGCGCCATGGTCCTCGGCGCCGTGCTGGCGGCGCCGGTCGCGGCAGACCCGCCGACCAGTGTGACCGTAACCCAGCAGGTTTCGCTGGTCGACGAGACGGCCTGCGGAACCTACGGAGTCAGATGGAACATCGACCTCACGGCCGACGTGCAGACGTTCTTCGACAACGAGGGCCGGCGCACGATGGTCGTGGCGCACATCACGGAGGACAACACCGTTCAGAACACGGTCACCGGCCTTACCCTGCGCGACGGGCCCGTGAACTTCGTCCAGACGACGACGTTCGATCCCGAGACGGGGCAGCGGCTCCTGATCGAGATCGAGGGGACGTCGGCTCACGTTCGGCGCGGGAACGAGCTCTTGATCGACACCGGCCGCATCGTGATCGACGGCCAGACCCTGCGGATTCTCGAGTCGAGCGGCCCGCACCCCCTGCGGGAGCTCCTGGACGGCAGCGGCAACACCGCGCTGGCGCTGCCGGGCTTCTGCGACATCCTTCGCTAGAACCGCACGACGGTCGAAGAGGGCGCGGTTCGCCGCCGCGCCCCTCGACTACTGTGGGAGCTCCTCGTCGCCGGCCGGCCGGGGCGATCCCAGTCACCCGCCGTGACTAAGCTGCCCGGAGACGGCTCGTGACCTACGTTCCCGCCCCGGACCGCTACGAGCGCATGACGTACAACCGCTGCGGCCGCAGCGGACTGGACCTACCGGCGGTGTCGCTCGGTCTCTGGCACAACTTCGGGCACGATCGCCCGCTCGATACGAGCCGCGCGATCGTGCGGCGCGCCTTCGACCTCGGCGTCACCCACTTCGACCTCGCCAACAACTACGGGCCTCCGTCCGGCAGCGCGGAAGAGAATTTCGGAAGACTGCTCGCCGACGACCTCGCTCGCTACCGCGACGAGCTGATCGTCTCCACGAAGGCCGGCTACGACATGTGGCCCGGACCGTACGGCCAGTGGGGGTCGCGCAAGTATCTCCTCGCCAGCCTCGACCAGAGCCTTCGCCGGATGGGACTGGACTACGTCGACATCTTCTACTCGCACCGGTTCGACCCGGACACGCCGCTCGAGGAGACGATGGGCGCGCTCGCAGACGCCGTGCGGCAGGGCAAGGCGCTCTACGTCGGGATCTCCTCCTACTCGGCGGAGCGGACCGTCGAGGCTGCTGCGATCCTCCGCAGCCTCGGGACGCCGCTTCTCATCCACCAGCCCTCGTACTCGCTGCTCAACCGCTGGATCGAGCCGGAGCTCCTCGACACCCTCGAGGCCGAGGGAATCGGGTGCATCTGCTTCTCCCCGCTCGCGCAGGGCATGCTGACGACGAAGTACCTGGACGGCATCCCCGAGGGATCGCGGGCCAGCCGCGACGACTCGCTCTCGCCCGACCTCCTCACGGACGCGACTCTGGACAAGGTCCGGGGACTGAACGAGATCGCCTCCCGCCGGGGTCAGACCCTCGCCCAGATGGCCCTGGCCTGGACCCTGAGGGACCCCCGCGTGACGTCGGCGCTCATCGGGGCGAGCAGCGTCGCCCAGCTCGAAGAGAACGTCGCGGCACTCGACCCCCTCGACTTCACGGAGGAAGAGCTCGAGGAGATCGACGGCTTCGCAACGGAGAGCGGGGTCAACATCTGGGCGACCTCGAGCGAGGACTAGTGCTGAAGCCCGAGTTCGTGCGGGACGTCGAGTACGCGCTCGGCTCCTCCGGAGTCATCAGCGAGCCCGAGCAGCTGCGCACGTACGAATGTGACGGGCTGACCGGCTACCGGGTCCTCCCCGGGCTGGTGGCGCTTCCGGCCACCACGCAGGAGGTGCAGCAGGTCGTCCGCCTCTGCGCCCGCGACGGCATTCCCTTCGTCGCGCGCGGCGCGGGCACCGGCCTCTCGGGAGGCGCGCTCCCGATCGCCGACGGGATCGTCGTCTCGCTCGCGCGCATGAACCGCGTCCTCGACGTCGACCTGGAGAGCGGCAGAGTCACCGTGCAGCCGGGCGTCACGAACCTCGCTGTCACCGAGGCCGTCGCCCTGCACGGGTTCTACTACGCCCCCGACCCGTCCAGCCAGCAGGTTTGCACGATCGGCGGCAACGTGGCCGAGAACTCGGGCGGCGCCCATTGCCTGAAGCACGGGTTCACGGTGAACCACGTGCTCGAGGCCGAGATCGTGCTGCCCGACGGCGACGTGGTGCGGCTCTCGGCGGGCGATCCGGGCCCCGACCTGCTCGGATCCTTCGTCGGCTCGGAGGGGACGCTGGGGATCGCCACGGAGATCGTCGTCCGTGTCCTCCGCCGGCCGGAGTCGGTGCGGACGCTTCTGGCCGGCTTCGACTCGACGGACCGGGCGGGGGCGGCAGTGTCGGGGGTGATCGCGGCCGGAGTCCTCCCGGCGGCGATCGAGATGATGGACCGGCTCACGATCGAAGCGGCGGAGGCCGCGGTGCACCCGGGCTACCCGGACGTGGCCGCGGTCCTCATCGTCGAGCTCGACGGGATCGACGCCCAGGTCGAGGGCGACCTCGCAGCCGTCGAGGGCATCTGCCGCGCCGAGGGAGCGGTCGAGATACGTGTGGCCGCCGACGACGCCGAGCGGGCGCTGCTCTGGCGCGGCCGCAAGTCCGCGTTCGCGGCCATGGGCAGGGTGAGCCGGGACTACTACGTGCAGGACGGCGTCGTCCCGCGCACGCGCCTCGCCGGCGTTCTCCGGCGCATCGCCGAGCTCGAGGCGGAGCACGGGCTCCGCGTCGGCAACGTCTTCCACGCGGGCGACGGCAACCTGCACCCGCTCGTCCTCTACGACGCCCGCGAGCCGGGCCAGCCCGAGCGGGCCCGCGAGCTCGCCGACGCCATCCTCGACGTCTGCCTGGAGGCGGGCGGGTCGCTGACGGGCGAGCACGGGATCGGGGTGGACAAGGCCTGCGCGATGCCGCGCATGTTCGCGCCCGACGACCTCGCGGCGATGGAGCGGCTCCGGCGCGGGTTCGACCCGGCCTCGCTGGCGAATCCCGGCAAGGTATTCCCCACCCCCCGCCTCTGCGGCGAGGTCCCGGGGCCGTACCGCGCCCATCCCCTCGAGAAGGCGGGACTTGCCGAGCGTCTTTGAGCCCCAGTCGGTCTCGGAGGCGGCCGGGGTCGTTGCCCGCGCGGCGCGAGAAGGTCAGCGCGTCTCGATCGAACGGGACGGTGGCGACGTCGTTCTCTCCACGCGCTACCTCAGCCGCCTGCTCGAGCACGAAGCCGGCGATCTCACGGCGACCGTCGAGGCGGGAATCCACCTCTCGGCGCTGAACGAGCGCCTGGCACCGCACGGGCAGATGCTCGCCCTCGACCCGCCGGGCGACCCGACCGTCGGCGCCGTGATCGCCGGCGACCTCTTCGGGCCTCGCGCCTACCGCTACGGGCGCGCCCGCGACCTCGTCCTCGGCGTGACCCTCGTCCTCGCCGACGGGACGACCGCCAATGCGGGCGGCAAGGTGGTGAAGAACGTGGCCGGCTTCGACCTCGGCAAGCTCGTCTGCGGGTCGCACGGCCGGCTCGCACTCGTTGCCCGCGCATGTTTCCGGCTGCATCCTCGGCCGGCGGCCGCGCGCACGCTCGCCGTGCCCGTCGAGACCCCGGCGGACGCCGCCCGCGCGGTTTCGATGCTGCTCCACTCGCCGCTCACGCCCAGCGCGGTCGACCTTCTCTGGGGCGGCGCAACGTCGATGCTCGCTCTCCTCTTCGAGGGGGCCGAGCAGGCGGTTGCCGGGCAGATCGAACAAGGCCGCGCGCTGCTCGGCGGCGGCGAGGACGAGTCTGTCTGGCGGGAGTCGGCGGCCCGTCAGCTCGCCGCGGGTGCTCGCGGGACGTTCGCCGCCGCCGGGCTCGCCGCCGCTCTCGAGGAGGTGCCGGAAGCCCTCGTCCGCATCGGCCCGACGTGCTTCGCCTTTCTGCCGCTTGCCTACGAGGAGCCGTGGTCGCCGCTCGCCGAGCGCGTTCGGGCCCAGTTCGACCCCGATGGAGTCCTCGTGTGACCGAGATCGACCGGGAGCTCGTCAACACGTGCGTCCACTGCGGGTTCTGCCTCCCCACCTGCCCGACGTGGGGCCTGTGGCAGGAGGAGATGGACTCGCCGCGCGGGCGGATCTACCTCATGGAGTCGCTCCTGGACGGCACCGTCGCGCTCAACCAGACGGTCGTCCAGCACTTCGACCGCTGTCTCGGCTGCATGGCGTGCGTCACTTCCTGCCCTTCGGGCGTGCGCTACGACCGTCTCATCGAGCAGACGCGCGCCGTCGTGGAGCGCGAGCACCGTCGCCCGCGGCGGGAGCGGGCCATACGCCGGCTCGTCTTCGCCCTCTTCCCGCATCCGCGACGTCTTCGCGCGGCGCTCGCGCTCGCCCCCGTCGGCCGACGGCTGCCCATGCCGCGCACGCTGCGTCCCCTCGCCGAGCTCGCCCCGCCGTGGCGCTCGTCGGAGGCGCCGCCCGAGACAACGCAGGCTCAGGGAGAGCGGGCCGCCCGCGTCGGCCTCCTCGCCGGCTGCGTGCAGCGAGTCCTCTTCGGAAATGTCAACGCCGCCACGGCCCGCGTCCTGGCCGCGTACGGGTGCGAGGTCGCGGTCCCGCGCAGGCAAGGCTGCTGCGGGGCCCTCGCGGTGCACGCCGGCCGCGACGAGGAGGGACGCGAGCGCGCCAGGCGGACGATCGCGGCCTTCGACGCCGCGGAGGTCGAGCACGTCGTCACGAACGCGGCCGGGTGCGGCTCCGTCATGAAGGAGTACGGCGTCCTGCTGGCAGGCGACACCGAATGGGCCGAGCGCGCGGCCCGCTTCTCGGCACGCGTGCGCGACGTCTCGGAGATCATCGCGGAGCTCCCTCCGCGCGCCGAGCATCGCCCGCTGGAGCTCCGAGTCGCCTTCCAGGACTCGTGCCACCTCCTGCACGCGCAGGGTGTGCGCCTTCCGCCGCGCGCGCTGCTCGCCGCCGTCCCCGGCCTCGAGCCCGCCGAGCCCGGCGAGCAGGAGATCTGCTGCGGAAGCGCAGGCATCTACAACCTCGTGCAACCGGATGCCGCCCGAGAGCTCGGCAGCCGCAAGGCGGAGCTCGTCCTCGCGGTGGAGCCCGATGCCTATGCGAGCGCCAACCCCGGCTGCCTCGTCCAGGTCACGTCCGCGCTCCGCCGCGCCGGCCGGCCGCTCCCCGCCTTCCACCCGGTCGAGCTCGTCGACGCCTCGCTCCGCGGCATCGACGCGGGAGAGCTCCTCGCCCACGCTCGCCGCTGACGAGCATGAGAGACTGCCGCGCATGAGCTACGAGCTGAAGACGAGCCTCGGCATCTGGGCCCTCGGCCCGATGATCACCCGCTTCGTTCCGGGCGGCTACAAGCCCGAATTCGCGGGCGAGTCGACCGAGGAGCGGGTTCGCCGCGCCGTCGGAGGCCTGGGCGACCTGATCGACGGCTACGAGTTCCACTACCCGCAGGAGCTGAACGAGGACAACCTCGACCGGGTCCGCGACGCCCTCGAAGGCCACGACGTCTACTGCATGGCGACCGGCCTCCACCTCGACCCGCGCTTCGCGAAGGGCGGGCTCGCCTCCCCCGACGAGGCCACCCGCGCCGAAGCCCTCCGGCGCACGGAAGCGGCAATCGACTTCGCCGGCGAGCTCGGGGCCCACTTCATCATCTGGCCGGGGATCGAGGGCTACAACTACCCCTTCCAGGCCCCCTACCGGGAGAGCTGGGCCTGGCTGATCGAAGGAGTCGGCCGGGCGGCCGAACGCTGCGCCTCCCACGGCATCCTTCTCTTCCTCGAGCACAAGAACTCCGAGCCGGCCATGAAGATCTTCATGCGCAACGTCGGCATGACCCTTCACATCATCCACACGCTGCGCGCCCAGGGGCTCAGGAACGTGAAGGTGAACATGGACTGGCAGCACCTGCTCATGAACCGGGAATCGCTCGCCGAGTACGCCGCCCTCCTCGCCGCCGAGGACCTCCTCGGCCATCAACATGCCAACTCCGGCTGGGGCGACTTCGACGACGACAACATGGTCGGGGCGACCGCCTTCATGGAGACGCTCGAGCTCGCCGTCGAGCTGCGCCGGGCCGACTACGGGGAGCGGGGCGAGCGGCTCGGCTTCGACCTCTATCCCTACACGGAGGATGCGGTCGCGGCCGTGCGCCGAAGCGTTCTCCACTGGCGCTTCATCGAGTCGCTCGCCGCCCGCATCGACGACGACGCTCTCCGCGAGGCGCAGCTGGCCAAGGACGCCGTGCGGGCGTACGAGCTCGTATACGCGGCGCTGGGCGCCTGAAGTCGAGGGCTCGCTAGGCGAAGCTGCGCGCGGCGCGCCAGGGCTCGGCGTCGCTGTAGTCGCGATATCTCGTACGCGTCACGTGCAGGGCGCCGCCGTCGAGGAGCCGCCCCGAGAGCGTTCCCTGGTGAAGCCGGATCTCGTGGTAGTTCTGGGGCGAGATCCCGACGGCCCGGTGGTGCACCGGGTTCTCCCCCACCTGGTCGGGCCGTCGACGCCGGTGAAGAGGATCAGGTTCCCGTAGGCACCTTTCACGAACTCGAGGTCGTAGTAGCTCAGGAGCCCGTGCGCTGCATACGCGCTCATCCCGCCGATGAGCTGCTCCTCCAGCTCGAAGAGCAGGTCGAGGTCGGCATCCTCCCGCGGCCGGCCGAAGAAGCCGACGACCATGGGGTCGCGCGCCTCGAGGAGCGCATGGGTCTGGGGCACGACTAGCAGATGGCGAAGACCGTCCCCGTCCGTCTCGCGGATGACGACGTCCCTACGCGTCTCGGCCGGCTCCTGAACCCATGCGCGGGCGCGCTCGCGCTCGTGCGCGAGGAGGAGGCGCATCGCCTCCTCGTCCGCCTTGGTGCGCTCCGGGTCCGAGAACGGCTTCCCCGGAACCGTCTCGTCAGGGCCGAGCTCGACGTCGGCGCTCATACGTGGAACCTAGCGGCCGCCACCGGGCCCTGCCGGATTCCGCCTGCTGTGAGAACATATGTTCGTGTCGCGAGCGGCGACGATCCTGCATGCCGACCTCGACGCGTTCTACGCGTCGGTCGAGCAGCGGGACGATCCACGCCTGCGTGGGCGGCCCGTGATCGTGGGTGGGGGCGTCGTGCTGGCGGCCAGCTACGAGGCCAAGGCCCTCGGCGTCCGTACCGCGATGGGCGGCGCGCGGGCCCGTCGCCTGTGCCCGGACGCGATCGTGGTCCCGCCCCGCATGTCGGCCTATACCGAGGCGAGCAGAGCGGTGTTTCGGGTGTTCGACGACACCTCGCCGCTCGTCGAAGGGCTGTCGATCGACGAGGCGTTCCTCGACGTGCGCGGCATGGAGAGGATCTCCGGGACGCCCACCGAGATCGCCACGCGCCTGCGGCGCGACGTCCTCGACCGCGTCGGGCTGCCCGTCACGGTCGGCGTGGCGAGGACGAAGTTCCTGGCCAAGGTGGCCAGCGGCGTGGCGAAGCCGGACGGCCTCCTCGTGGTGCCGCCCGAGGGCGAGCTGGACTTTCTCCACCCGCTTCCGGTCGAGCGGCTGTGGGGAGTGGGGCCGGTGACCGCGCGGAGGCTCCGGAGTCTGGGGATCGCATCGGTTCGCCAGGTCGCCGAGCTCCCCGAGGACGCACTCGTGGCCATCCTCGGGCGTGCGGCCGGCCGGCACCTCCATGCGCTCGCCCACAACCGCGATCCCCGGCCGGTGCGTGTCGGGCGTCGGCGCGGCTCCATGGGGTCGCAGCGCGCCCGCGGCCGCTCGCCGAGGTCGGCGGAGGAGATCGACGCCGACCTCGTGGCGCTGGTCGACCGGGTCACGCGCCGGATGCGGAAGGCCGGGCGCGTCGGTCGTACAGTGGTGCTCCGGTTGCGCTTCGACGACTTCAGCAGGGCCACGCGGTCGCACACCCTCCCCCACGCCACGGCACACACGCGCACGATCCTCGACGCCTCCCGAGAGTTGCTGGCGACCGCCATGCCGATGATCGAGCGCCGCGGGATCACGCTCGTCGGGGTGACGGTCGCAAACCTCGACGGCGACGGCGCGATCCAGCTTCCGCTGCCGTTCGAGCGCGCGAGCGCCTACGCGCTCGACGACGCCCTGGACGAGGTGCGCAAGCGGTTCGGATTCGAGGCGATCACGCGGGGCGTCCTGCTCGGGCGCGACCCGGGGCCGTCGGTGCCGCTCCTGCCCGATTGAGCGCTCAAGGCATCAGGTAGTCAGCAATCACTACCCTAGTCGGCGGACCGATGAGTTCTCGGGCGTCAGTCGGTCCTAATGGAAACCCGCAGCGATAGAGGAGGAAGGCAGACGATGGGGGAACAACCTGTGTCGGGGTCGGATCGGCGCGCCGCCCACGAACGTCTCGCGACCGGCGGGCTCGCCCGCTGGACGCGCGCCTGCGCCACCCACCCGTGGCGCGTCGTGGGCGCGTGGGGCGGGATCGTCGTCCTCCTGCTCATTCTCGTCATCGGGGTCGGGGGAGGTCTCAAGGACGAGTTCGAGATCCCGGGCTCGGACACGCAGAAAGCCATCGACCTGATCGAGTCGGAGTTCACGGCCGAGCAGGGCGCCGTGCTCAATCTCGTCTTCGCCGCGCCCGAAGGCGAGACGCTCGACACGCCCGAGCGACGCGAGGCGATCGAGGGAGCGATCGCCGAGCTCCAGACGGACGAATTCGCGCCCACCGAGGACGAGGCCGGGATCGACGAGCGTCGGCGATCCGTTCAGCGAGGACACGTTCTCCGATGACGGGCGAATCGCGTACGCCGAGGCGCAGTTCAGCGAGACGATCGAGACGGAGGACCGTGACACGGTCGTCGCCGTCCAGGACGCCGTGCGCGAGCAGGTCGAGCCGGCCGGGGTAGTCGTCGAGTTCAACGGCGACGCCGAGTTCCCGCCGATCGAACAGGGGATCCAGGAGGTCCTTGGCCTGCTCATGGCGCTCGTCGTGCTGCTGCTCGTCTTCCGAGCGCTCGTATCGGCTGCGATTCCGATCGCGCTCGCGATAGTGGCCGTCGCGACGGCCTTCATCCTGCTCTTCATCGTCGCGGGCTTCACCGACGTCAACACGATCACGCCGCTCCTCGTGTCGATGATCGGGCTCGGCGTCGGGATCGACTACTCGCTCTTCATCGTCACGCGGTTCCGGCAGCTCATGCACGAGGGGCTCTCGCCCGCGGATGCGGCCGCAGAGGCCGGCGCCACCGCGGGGCGCGCGACGCTCTTCGCCGGGCTCACGGTCGCAATCTCGGTGTCCGGGCTCGCGTTGTTCGGGCTCGACTTCGTCACGAAGCTCGGCATCGGCTCCGCGCTCGGCGTCCTGACGACGGTGCTGATGGCGAACTCGCTGCTCATCGCCGCGCTGGCGAAGCTCGGACACCGGGTCGACCGCATGAGTGCCGGGTTCCACGTCGTGCTCTTCGTGATCACGCTCGGCTTCTACGGCTGGTACTGGGTCTACAGGACCCAGCGCGAGGCCAGGCGCCAGACCGGTCAAGGGCTCGGAGGCGTGCTCGGCCTATTGCTCTGGATCTTCCTCCTACCGGTCAGCGCGTTCGTCATCCCGTCGGAGGTTCGGCGGATGTACGAGAAGGCCGGTCGGGAGGCGCCCGTCAGCGGGCGGACGGGGCTTTGGCTCTTCCCGTTCGGAGTGCTGATCGTTCCCGCGATCGTCTGGTTCGTGAAGATCTACCGGGCCCTCGATCGCTTGGACGTGCCCGCGGCGCTCCAGCCGATCGACGATTCGGACGCCGCGCGCGAGCGGACGCTCATCGCGCGCTGGGGACGGTTCGTGACACGGAACCACAAGCCGGTGTTCGTCGTCCTCATCGTCGTCGGGCTCCTGCTCGCGACGAGCTCGGCGCTCGTCCGGCTCGGCGCCTCCGACCAGGGCACGCAGCCGACCGACCAGACCGCGCGGCGGGCGTACGACCTGCTCGCGGAGGGCTTCGGCCCCGGCTTCAACGGACCGATCCCGATCGTGGTCGACGTGAACGGTGACGAGCAGGCGCCGCAGCGCGTCTACGACGGCGTGCGCAACCTCGAGGGCGTCGCGTCGGCGGGCGAGCCGCAGTTCAACGACGAGAAGACGGTCGCGATCGTCTTCGTGAAGCCCACCTCTGCACCGCAGGACGCGAAGACCGAGGAGCTCGTCGATCGGCTGCGCGACGACGTGGCGCCCGCGGCGACCGAGGGCAGCGACGCTGCCGTGTACGTCTCGGGGCTGAACGCGGCGTTCATCGACATCGGCGACCGGATCATGGAGCGGCTGCCGCTGTTCCTGCTCTACATCATCGGCGTGACGTTCCTCGTGCTCGCGATGGCGTTCCGCTCGATCGTTGTCTCGCTGACCGCGGCGGTGACGACGATCCTGTCGGCGTTCATCGGCTTCGGCGTGCTCACGCTCGTCTTCCAGGAGGGCTACCTGCTCGATCTCATGGGGCTCGACCGCACCGGCCCGATCGAGACGTTCGTGCCGCCGATCGCTTTCGCGATCCTGTTCGGCCTCTTCATGGACTACATGGTCTTCCTCATGAGCCGGATCCGGGAGGAGCACGTCCACGGGCTGAACACGCGAGAGGCCGTCGAGCACGGCATCGCGGCGATCGGGCGGGTCATCGTTGCCGCGGCGATCATCATGGGCACCGTCTTCGCCGCGTTCATCCTCACGTCCGACCGCATCTCGAAGGAGTTCGGGCTCGTGCTGGCGGTCGCGATCCTCGCGGACGCCCTGGTCGTGAAGATGACGCTCGTGCCGGCGTTCTTCACCTGGCTCGGGGAGAAGACGTGGTACATCCCGCGCTGGCTCGACCGCCTGCTGCCGGACATCACCGTCGAGGCGCCGCACGACGCCGAGGCCCCGCGCGGGCTCGAGCCCCCGGCCGAGCGCGCTGCCGAGCCCGCCGGCGGGCGCTGACAAAGTCGCCGGGCGGCGGGGCCTGATCGGCTCCGCCGCCCGGCGGACCACAAGGAAGAACGTGCGCCGGGGAGAATGACTTGACTTCGCCGCGCCGTTCCCGCAGCGTGGCACCGGTCAGCGACCCGGAGGTCCGAGCGTGCACATCCCGAGGTTCCCCTGGCACAGGCGCAGTCATGCCGCGCCGACGGTCGACGAGGCTGAAGACCGCGTCGTTCAGGTGGACGTCGACGAGCTGTCGGCGGTCTTCGACGCACCACGCTGGTTGCGCGACCTCGGGCTCGTGTCCTGGCTGCTGGTGGGAGTCGCTGCCCTCCTCGCGGGCCTGATCTGGCTCCTCGGCGCGACCGCCGCGATCACGCAGCCGGTCCTCGTGGCATTCGTCGTCGCGTGCGTCGCCTCCCCGCTGGTGCACTGGCTGAAGCGGCAGGGGTTACCGCGCGCCGCCGGCGCCGCGCTCGTGCTCCTCGGGCTCATCGCCATCGCGATCCTCGTGATCGTCCTCGTCATCGGCGGCATCACCTCCCAGCTGGGCGACATCAAGTCGACCTCGGGCGCCGCCGCAGAGAAGGTCGAGGGCTGGCTCGAGGACGCCGGGGTGGACTCGGCGGGCGCCTCCAGCGCCACCGAGACGACCAAGACGAGCGTCTCGACGGGCCTGTCCACGCTCATCCACGGGTTCGTGGGCAAGGTCGCGGAGCTCGCGTCGCTCGCGCTCGGCCTCTCCTTCGCCATGCTGAGCATCTTCTTCCTGCTCAAGGACGGGCCTTCCATGCGTGCCTGGGTCAACTCCCACATGGGGGTCGAGGCGCCCGTGGCGAGCACGATCACCCAGAACGTGATCATCTCCCTCCGGCGCTACTTCGGAGGGGTCACCATCGTCGCAGCGTTCAACGGCGTCGTCGTGGGCCTCGGCGCCGTCGTTCTCGGCGTCCCCTTGGCCGCGACGATCGCGCTGGTCTCGTTCATCACGGCCTACATCCCGTACATCGGAGCGTTCGTCGCGGGCGCCTTCGCGGTCGTGCTCGCGCTGGGCTCGGAAGGAACGACTGACGCGATCATCATGCTCGTCATCGTCCTGCTCGCCAACGGGCTCCTGCAGAACATCCTCCAGCCGATCGCGTTCGGCGCGACTCTCGGGCTCAACCCGCTCGTCGTCCTCATCGTGACCATAGGCGCCGGCGCGCTTTTCGGCATGGTGGGGCTCGTCCTCGCCGCACCGCTCACGTCGGCGGCGGTGCACATCAGCGCCGAGCTCGCCCGCGCGAAAGCAAAGGCGGAGGAGGGGACCGCCGGCCCGGTCACGCCGGAGCCGGCGCCCGGCTGACCTCGATGAGCACCGAGGCAGCCGCGGCGGAGAGGCCCTCCCGCCTCCTTCCCTTTCGGGATCCCTCCCGGCGCAGGCGGCTGGTCAAGGTCTGCGCCTGGCTCGCCGGGGTCGTTCTCGTCGTCGTCCTCCTCAACCTCGTAGGAGTCGACGTCATCGGGTGGCTCGATGACCTCTGGGACCAGATCAAGGCGGTCCCGGCCGGCTACATCGTCGCCGGGCTGCTCGTCCAGACCGGCCAGACGGTCTTCGCCGGCGTCTCGTACTACGGCATCCTCAGCGCCGCCTATCCCGGCAAGGTCACGCTCCCGCCGATCGTCACCGCCTACGCGGTCGGCGTCGCCATGAACAACTTCCTGCCGGCGAACATCGGCACGTTCGTGACGCTGCTCATGTTCGTCGCGATCATCCCGGCCTGTACGTTCGCCGGAGCGCTCGCCGCCTACATCGTCCAGAAGATCTTCTTCACGATCGCCGGGACGTTCGTCTATCTGTACCTCTTCCTCTCGGTTCCCGGCTCGTTCGACGAGAACCTCGGCAACGTCACCGACCATCCGGTGATGTCGATCGTCATCGTCGTCGGCGGCGCGTTCCTGATCGTCCTGCTCGGGCGCATCTTCTGGCGGCAGGTGAAGAAGCTCTGGGAACAGGCGAAGAAGGGCGGCGTGATCCTCTCGCAGCCGAGGCGGTACTTCACGCGCGTCTTTCTGCCCTCGTTCCTCTCCTGGCTGTGCAAGCTGGCCGTGATCGGCATCTTCCTGGCCGCCTTCGCCATCCCCGTGACGTTCGAGTCGATCATGTGGGTGACCGGCTCGGGCTCCCTGGCCAACGTCGTCTCGTTCACGCCCGGCGCCGTCGGCATCACGCAGGCGACCAACGCGCTCGCCCTCGACACCTGCTGCGACGTGCCGCAGTCGACAGCCGTCGCCTACTCCACCGCGCAGCAGCTGATCACGACTGCCTGGAACATCCTGCTCGCCCTCGTCCTGGTCGTGTGGGTGTTCGGCTGGAGTGGCGGCAAGACGCTCATCGAGGAGTCGTACGCCGGCGCCAAGGAGAAGGTCGCGGAGCAGAAGGAGCAGCGGGCGGCGAAGCGCGAGGCGAAGCGGGCCGCCGGAGGCAGCATGCTCGACCGCGTCCGGCCGCGTCGCGACTCCGAGGACGGAAAGGACTAGCCGAGATGCCCGAGGTCACGGTCGGTCGTCGTCTCGCCTGGGAGCCCCAGGCGCCGAAGCTCCGCCTGGGACGATTGCTCGTCACGTGGGTCATCTTGGCGCTCGCGCTCCTCGCCGCGGCGGTGATTGTCCCCGGCGCGTCCGTCGAAGGCTTCTGGGGCGCCCTGCTCGTCGCCGCCGTCGTGGCCGTGCTGAATGCCTTCGTGCCGCCGCTGATCGCCGCGCTCCGGCTCCCGTTCACCCTCGTCCTCGGCTTCCTGCTCGTCCTCTGCGCGAACGCGGCCATGCTGCTGATCGCGGACAGCCTCACCGAGGGGGCGATCAAGCTCAGCTCGTTCTGGGCGGCCCTCGGCGTCGCCCTGCGTCGCCTCGGCGGTCACCGTGATCATCCAGGTGATCGTCGGCTCGAACGACGACGACACCTACACGATCGGCGTGATCCAGCGGCTCGCGCGCCGCTCCGGGCGAGCGCGTCGAGACCGACGCGCCGGGCATCCTCTTCCTCGAGATCGACGGCCTCGCGCTCCCGGTGCTCCGGCGCGCGGTGCGTGACGGCAACGCGCCGACGATGGCCCGCTGGCTCACCGAGGGCACCCACGCCCTGGGCGAATGGGAGCCCGACCTCTCCTCCCAGACCGGAGCCAGCCAGGCCGGCATCCTGCTCGGCTCGAACGAGGACATCTCCGCCTTCCGCTGGGTCGAGAAGGAGACCGGGACGCTGATGACCTGCTCGGCGCCGCCCGACTGCGCCGAGATCGAGCGGCGGCGCTCCACCGGGATCGGGCTGCTCGCGAACGGCGGCGCCAGCCGCGGCAATCTTCTCTCGGGAGAGGCCGACCACCTGATCCTGACCGTGAGCAAGCTCGAGGCGGAGAAGAAGGCCAATCCCGGCTACCGCGCCTTCCTCGCCAACGGCTTCAACGTCACGCGCGCGCTCGTCCTCTTCGTCTGGGAGGTCATCCTCGAGCTCACCGCCTCGGCGCGCCAGCGCCGCCGCGACGTGGTCCCGCGCGGGCATCGCGGCGGCCTCTATCCCTTCATGCGCGCCGCGATGTGCGTCGTCGTCCGTGACCTGATCGTCTACGGCGTCCTCTCGGACATGATGAAGGGCCGGCCCGCCGTCTATGCGACCTTCTCGAGCTACGACGAGGTGGCGCACCACTCCGGCCTCGAGCGCGCGGACACGCTGGAGGCCCTCAGGAAGCTCGACGAGCAGTTCGGGCGCATCGACCACGCACGCCGCTACGCGCCGCGGCCGTACGAGATCGTCGTCCTCTCCGACCACGGCCAGACGCAGGGCGCGACGTTCAAGCAGCGCAACGGCTACGGCCTCGACGACCTCGTCGAGCGGTCGCTCTCGGCAGGCCGCGTGGCCGAGGTGGCCGGCGGCGACGAGCAGGACTCCATGGTCGGCCACGCGCTCGGCGAGGCGACAGGGCAGACCCAGAAGAAGAAGCGGGCGAAGAACGACGTGAGCGGCGAGAGCGCGGTCGTGCTCGGCTCCGGCAACCTCGGCCTGATCTACCTGATGGAAGAGCCGCGCCGGCTGACGCTGGAGGAGCTGAACGAACGCCATCCCGAGCTCGTCCCGGCGCTGCGCGGGCATCCGCACGTCGGCTGGCTGCTCGTCCGCTCCGAGCGCGACGGCCCGGTGGCGCTCGGGGCCCGCGGAGCGCGGTACCTCGCGGACGGCCGCGTCGAGGGCGAGGATCCGCTCGCGGCGTTCTCCCCCACCGCGCCGCACCATCTCCTGCGGACGGACGGCTTCGAGCACGTCGCCGACATCATGGTCGGGAGCTTCTTCGACCCCGGGCTCGAAGAGGGTTGCGCCTTCGAGGAGCTGATCTCGTTCCACGGCGGCCTGGGCGGGCCGCAGACGAGGCCGTTCATCCTGCACCCGGTCGGCCTGCCCCTCCCGGACGGCCCGATCATCGGCGCGGCCGCGGTTCACGGAATCCTCGCCGGCTGGCGCCAGACGCTCCACGGCGAGGAAGCAGCGCCTCGGCGAGATCCCGTGCCGACGGACTGACCGTCCTCGGCGAGCCGTTCATCCGCGCCGATGCGCAACCATCGGTTGCTCGTTGTGGTAGCATGATGCGCAACTACTGGTTGCACATCTACGAGGAGGCAGAGGATGGTTCCCGAGCGAATCGAGCACGAGATCTTGATCGATGCGCCGCTCGAAGTCGTGTGGGCGGTCGTGACCGAGCCCGAGCACGTCGGCGGGTGGTTCAGCGACTCCGCGAAGATCGACCTGCAGCCCGGCGGCGAAGCGATCCTGACGTGGGAAGAGCACGGCTCTGTCCGGGCGTCGGTAGAGAGAGTCGAGCCGCCTCGTCTGTTCGCCTTCCGCTGGGCCCGCCCCGTCGGCGCCGAGCCCCGCAGGGAGAACTCCACGCTCGTCGAGTTCAACCTCAGCGAAGAGGGTGAGCGCACCCGCTTGCGCGTGGTCGAGAGCGGTTTCCGGGAGCTCGACTGGCCGGAGGAGGACAAGGCGAGCTACGCCGCCGAGAACAAGCAAGGCTGGGACTTCGAGCTCGGCCAGCTCGGCGAGTACGTGGCGAAGCACGTCCACGAGTCGACTCCGCGATGAGCCGCCGTGGCGAGCAGGGCGACGAGCTGTGGGCGGCGGTGGCCGACCCCACCCGCCGACGATTGCTCGACGCCCTCCTCGCCCACGGCGAAGCGACGGCGACGACGCTCGCCGCCGATCTGCCCGTCACGCGTCAGGCGGTCGCCAAGCACCTGGCCGTCCTCGACCGTGTGGGCCTCGTCGAGGGGCGGCGGCGGGGACGCGAGCTGCGCTACGCCGTCCGGCCCGAGCGGCTCGACGCTGCGACGCGCCGGCTGGCGCGCGTCGCAGCGGAATGGGACGACCGACTGGAAGCGATCAAGCGCATCGCGGAGTCCGCGGAGCGCGAAGGAGGCTGAGATGCTGCTGCAGGACAAGAACGCCGTGATCTACGGAGGCGGCGGCGCGATCGGCGGCGCCGTCGCCCGGGCTTTCGCACGCGAGGGAGCGAACGTCTTTCTCGCCGGGCGTACGCTCGCCACGCTCGATCGAGTAGCCGAGGACATTTCGGCGGCGGGCGGCACCGCCGAGACTGCCGAGGTCGACGCGCTCGACGAGAGCGCCGTCGCCGACCACGCCGATGCGGTCGCGTCACGCGCAGGCGGTATCGACGTCGCACTCAACGCCGTCGGCATCCTCCACGTCCAGGGGCCTCCGCTCGCCGAGTTGTCCTTCGAGGACTACGCGCATCCGATCACGGCCTACACGCGCACGAACTTCCTCACGGCGAAGGCCGTCGCGCGGCACATGGTCGAGCGCCGCTCAGGCGTCATCCTCACCCTCTCGACGCCGGGATCGCGTATGACGGGCCAGGGATTCCTCGGCTACGGCGTGACGTGCGCCGCGATCGAAGCGTTCTCGCGCATCCTGGCGGGAGAGCTCGGTCCCAGCGGCATCCGGGTGGTGTGCCTCCGGCCGCATGCGATTCCCGAAGCGGTCACGACATCGCACACCGGCGAGGTCTTCGGCGACTTCGCCGAGCGAGCAGGTACCACCGTCGAAGCGATGCTGGCCGAGTGGGCCCGCAGCAGCACGCTGCTGGGACGCTTTCCGACCCTCGCCGAGGTCGCGGACTTCGCCGCGTTCGCCGCCTCCGACCGAGCCGGCGCACTGACGGGCGCGATCGGAAATCTCAGCTCGGGCGCCCTCGTCGACTGACGCTCGGAGGATCGGAGGCCGCGCGAGGAGGACGACGCCCCGCATGGCGTGGACGGAAGCCCTGTGAACAGGGATTTCTAAGCGGCTACCCGCCGATGTCGCCACCGTGGCGTCACCCAGGTGCGCCATAAGACTGAACCGAGCGGCCGCCGAGACCGAGCCGCCGGACACGGCGTTGCCGTCACCGAGTCATTTTCGCCGGAACGGGGATTGGCGACGAGTCGGCGCCCCTGGGCGCTCCCCGCGTCGTTCCGATGGGTTGCGCACTCGACACGAGCCTGGGAGACTGGCGCCGCCAAGTACGTTCCGAGACGCCCGGCGCGGAGTCGGCGCCGGGGCACAAAGGGGGGAAAGCCATGTTCGGCAGGCCATCCGGGCCGGTTCTGGTCCTCGCCGTCGTGCTCGTGGCGCTCGTGCTCGTACCGGGCTCCATGTCCGCGACCGACGGAGCCGTCCGGTCCGCGCCGGCGACGGACGCCGGCGATCCGCTCGGCATCGCGCTGAGCCACGTGAAGGCGAACACGGCGGAGCTCGGGGTCACGAGCGCCGACGTCGCCGACCTGTTCGTGACCAGCCGGTACACGAGCCGCCACAACGGCGTCACGCACGTCAACCTCAACCAGCGTTTCCGGGGCCGCGAGGTCTTCGGCGGCCACGCCACGGTCAACGTCGCGGCCGGGCGCGTCGTCTTCGTCGGCGGTCGCTTCGTCCGCGGGCTCGCCGACGCGTCAGGTCGGGACGAGCTCTCCGCCACTGACGCTGTCGACTCCGCCGCCGAGGAGCTCGGCCTGGACAACCCGGCGAACCTGCGCGTCCTCGAGAGCGGGGGTGGTGCCGCCCGCAAGACCGTCGTATCCGGTGGCGGCATTTCCGACCAGCCGATCCCGGCCCGCCTGGGCTGGCAGCCCACGAAGGACGGGCTCCGTCTCGCTTGGCAGCTCGTGATCGACGACATCTCGGACGCCCACCTGTGGAACGCCACGATCGACGCCGACACGGGCGACCTGCTCGCGGTGGACGACTGGACCGACCACGACACCCGTGAAGGCCTGGCGAGCCGGCTCCAGCGGCAGGGCAGCCAGACGTCGGCGGCCGTCCAGAGCCTGGCGTCCGGGCCGACCGTCTTCGAGCCGGCCGACCCGGTCGCGGACGGGTCGAGCTACCGGGCGTACCCGCAGGAGAGCCCCGACGACAGCGACCGGGTGCTCTTCACGAACCCGGCCGACGGCACCGCGTCTCCGTTCGGCTGGCACGACACCGACGGCGTTCCGGGGGCCGAGTTCACGATCACGCGGGGCAACAACGTCCACTCGTACACCGACCGCGACAACGACGGAGAGCAGGACACCGGCGGCTCGCCCGACGGCGGCACCGGGCTCGACTTCGACTTCCCGATCGACCTGGGCGAGCACGCGCAGTTCAACGTGCCCGCGAACCAGACGAACATGTTCCGCTGGTGCAACATCGTCCACGACCTCATGTACCTGTACGGCTTCGACGAGGCCTCTGGGAACTTCCAGGTGAACAACTACGGCCGCGGCGGCACGGGCGGCGACGACGTCCGCTGCGAGGGGATGGACGGCTCCGGCGAGAGCAACGCCAACTTCTCGACGCCCGCTCTGGATGGCGGGCGGCCGCGGATGCAGACGATGATCGAGTTCGGCTCGGGCCTGCCGAGCGCCGTCACGGTGAACTCCGGGCCGGCGGCGGGCACGTACCTGGCTGCCTACGCCCGGTTCAGCCCGCCCGCAACCACGGCCGGGACGCCCGGGGCGCTGGTGCTCGTGAACGACGGGAGCGGGGCCGCCAACGACGGCTGCGAGCCCTACGCGCTGCCGCCGGGGTCGATCGCCGTGGTGGACACGGCCACCACGTGCAACAACTACACCCAGACGGTGAACGCGGAGGCCGCGGGCGCGGTCGCCGTCGTGGTCGTCCACACGTCAAACAACCCGGCGCGCATGTCCGGGGAGATGGACCCGCCGGTCGGCATCCCGGCCATCCTGATCGGTCTCGCCGACGGCAACACGATCAAGGCCGCGATCGCCGGCACGTCGGCCCCGGGCTCGGTGCACCGCAACACCGGCCCGCCCGCCGCTGCGGGTCGGCGACCTCGACACCGCGACGATCATCCACGAGTACAGCCACGGCGTCTCCAACCGCCTCACCGGCGGGCTGAACGTCAACTGCCTCACCGGGCAGGAGCAGATGGGCGAGGGCTGGGGCGACTGGCACGCCATCACGGCGCTGATCGACACCGAGAAGGACGACCCCGACGGGCCGCGCGGGATCTACCCGTACGTGCTGTACGACCCGCCCCGGACGAGCCCCGGGCTCCGCAACCGGCCCTACTCCCGCAACATGGAGATCCAGCCGTCGACCTACGACAGCATCAAGCAGGGCGCCTGGCTCAACGGCGCCTCGCTCTCTCAACCGCACGGGATCGGTCACGCCTGGGCCGCGTTCCTCTGGGACGTGACCTGGGACCTGATCGAGAAGCGCGGCTTCAACCCGAACCTCTACGACGACTGGAGCACCGGCGGGAACAACCTCATCTATCAACTCGTCAACGACGGCCTCAAGTTCCAGGGCTGCGCCCCGACCTTCGTCACAGGGCGCAACGCGATCTTCGCCGCGGAGGAGGTCCTGACCGGCGGCGAGGACGCCTGCACGCTCTGGGCGTCGTTCTCCCGCCGCGGCCTCGGCTTCAGCGCCGGCGACGGCGGCACGACGAGCCGCAACGACGGCACCGAGGCCTACGACACGGCGCCGGAGTGCCTGCGCGGCTTCGGAAGCCCGGTGACGCGGCCCTACGGGCAGCTGAACGAGGTGGACGCCGGGGACGCCGTTCCTCTCAGGTTCACCGCCGACGGCTACCGGCAGCTGGACGTCCTGGCGAGCAACTCGCCGTTCTCCCGCAAGGTGGACTGCTCGACGCTGCAGGTGCCGAGCCAGATCCCGATGTTCGTGACTCCGCGGGAGTTCCCGATCGCAACGCAGACGACGGGCAACACGAAGCTGACCGTGAGCTCGCAGGGTGTCTTCCTCTACAACTGGAAGACGCTCGAAGAGTGGGCCGGGACGTGCCGCGAGCTGGTCCTGACGCGCGACGACGGCAAGCAGCACCGCGCCTTCTTCCGCTTCCTGTAACCACGACGACAAGGGACCGAGGGAGCGTCCGGCAACGGGCGCTCCCTCGCTTCTACACCCCATGTGCCACGCCCGCTGGGTCCAGCACGAGGGATGCGCGGCGAACCGCCGGAAACTGAACGAAACAATCGTTGCTCACGACCTCACGCCGTGATATGACCGCGTTCCAGGTCTCTCTCGGGGAAAGGTGGAGCGATGCGGAGATTCGTGGTCTTGATGGCGCTGGCCCTGTCGGTTGGGGCCCTCTTGGTGGTTCCGGGGAGCGCACAGGCGCCGCCGCCGCCGCACGAGCACGTCCTCATGACGCCGTCGGGTCCGGTCGATGTCGGGCCGCCCAGGTGCGGCAACGAGGAACTGCAGGGCGCGTTCCTGAACTTCCACTTCAACGTGCATCTCGGAACGCCGCCGACCGTGATCACGCCCCGTTTCTGCTGACGACGCAGAACACTGGCAGGAGCGGGCGTGACGCCTCGCGTGATGCCCGCCCTGCCCGTGCCTCACGCGCTCGCCGTGGTGCTAAGTACCGCGGCGGCCTCGAGCCGCGCAACTGAGGGCTGGTTTCGACTCTTGTAAACGGCTCCCGCGCGTCGTATGGTGACAGTGGCAACTATCTGACACGCCGTCAGGAGGTTCCGCCATGAGGAAGCGCTTCGCTCGTGTGAGCGCGTTCGCGCTCACCCTGCTCGTCGCGGGGATTGCCGCTGTCGCGGCCTCCGCCGCGGACACGTTTACACCGCCGAGCGTGAGCCTCACGCTCGAGCCCGGCGACTCGGCCACCGTGGCCAAGACGCTCTCGCTCGACCCGGCGCCTGCGAAGGCCGACATCGTCCTCGCGATCGACACGACGTCGAGCATGGGGCCTGCTATCGCGCAAGCCCAGGCCGAGGCGAACGCGATCGTGGGCGCCGTCCAGGGACCGATCCCGGGCGCCCGTTTCGCCGTTGTCGACACGGAGGACTACCCGGGAATGCCCGGCGGGAGCGCGGCCGACGTCCCGTACACCCTGCTCGCTCCCTTCACATCTAACTCCAGCCAGCGTGAGTGCGGCGATCGGCACGATGGTCGCGGACGGGGGCGGTGACCTGCCCGAGGCGTACAACCGAACGTTCTTCGAGGCGGCGAACGACCCCGCGCTCGTCTACGACCCCCAGGCGGTCAAGTTCCTGGTCGTCCTCGGGGACGACCGACCCCACTCCGCGACCGCATTCGGCTCCTGCGCTGCCGCTCCACCGGACGACTTCGGGCGGAACGGGGTCGCGGGCGGGGGCGACGACTTGAACACGACCACCGCGATCGGCCAGCTGACAGGGGACAACATCACGCTGCTGATGATCTCGTACCGGCCAGCGCGCTCGCCTGCTACTCGAGCCTCGCAGGGGCGACGGGCGGCTCCGCCGTCGCCGGCGGCGGAGGTGCCTCACTCGCGACGCAGATCGTCAACCTCGTTCTGACCGCTGCCGCGAGCATCGACACGGTCAACCTCGTCGTCTCGGCGGGGTGCCCGCTGTCGATCTCGTTCAGCCCGGCTCCCCCGTACGGCCCCCTGACGGCCCCGGTCACGATCTCCTTCACGGAGACGATCGCAGTGCCGTCGAGCCTCGCGCTCGGGGTCTACACCTGCACGGTGACGGCGGTGGTCGATGGGACGCCGCGTGCGACTCAGACGATCCGCGTCAGCGTGTCGGATCTCACCGCGCCCACCGGGAGATGCACCCCGACGACGAATCCGGCCGGGAAGAAGGTGCCGCCGGCGGGCAACAATCCAAAGAGCGGGCAGAACCCCGACGGGTTCTATCTGCTCAGCGTCTCCGACAACCTCGATCCGTCGCCGGAGATCTTCATCGACGACACCGGTAGCGCAGCAGTCTTCGGCCCCTTCTCGAACGGGACGAAGATCAAGTTGACGCAGGCGCCCGGTGCCACGCCGAGGCAGACGCCCGGTCCGGGTGTCATCGACTGGAAGATCAAGCTGAAGGGCGACGCAGCGCTCTTCTTCGTGGACGCGTCGGGCAACGTGTCGGGACCGGTGCTCTGCCGCGTCCCGCCTCGGCCGAAGTAGACGGAAGGGGTCTCGGCGGAGAGGGCCAACTCGGGCCCTCTCCGCCGACGCGCGCGTTGCGAGGCCATTCTCGCCTGGCCTGACGAAGCTTCTCCGGCCCCCACAAGCCCGCAAAGGCAGTGAATCCGTGCGCGCTGCCATCGCACCAGGATAGGCCGTGCTGATAGGTCGGTTGGCGACGTCCTGTGCCTTTCACCGCCCCTCGCCAACTCCCACCGCTCCAGTCGACAGGGCTCTTTGGGCAGGCTCCTAGGGAACGTGCCCGAGCGCACGAGCGGCCGGCCTAGGGGAAGGGGAGAACTCGCCGCCTCTCGGCAGTAGGGCGCCCCTGCGACCAAGAGCCGATTGTGCCGAGCCGCTGCGGCTGCTCTGATCAACATGACGGCTGTGCTCTTCAGGCACGGCGACGAAACCGGAGGAAGCCGATGATCCCGCACCCCTCGATCCACCAGGATATCGCCCGGCAGCGCCACGGCGACCGGCTGCACGAGGCGGCGCAGGCGCGGCTCGCGTGGACGGTGCGGCTCGAGCATGAACCGAGCGAGCACGTGGCAGCACGGCTTGCGCGGCTGCTGCACCTCCGCCGGGCGCACGCGGCGGCGGTCGTCGAGCCCAAGCCGGCAACGACCGCCGAATAGCGGCCGGGAGTCCCGTGGACAGGCCGAGCTGGGCAGACGGTCGCGACCGCCGTCGCTAGCTCGCGTGCGAGCCGAGCGCCCGTCCGGAGACGAGCGGGTCGAGCAGGTGGAGCCGGTATGCGGCGGCGACCGCTTGTCCCTGGCTGTGTACGCGCAGCTTCTCGAAGATGTGGCTCATGTGCGTGCCGACCGTCTTGCGGCTGATCGAGAGCTTCTGCGCGACCTGTTTCTGCGACAGCCCCTCGGCCACCAGCGCCAGCACCTCGGCCTCGCGTGCCGTCAGCGGGCGCTCGGGCAGTTCGCGCGCTGCAGCGGCCGGCTCTGCCGGGTCGAGGCGCCGGTCAAGTGAGCGGACGCGCGCGACGAGCTCGCCCGGGTCGAAGGGTTTGATCAGATAGTCGTCGCCGCCGAGGTCCAGGCCGGCAATCTGGTCGTAGCTTTCGGTGCGAACGCCGGAGATGAAGATGATGCCGAGGCTGCGCCCGTAGAGCTCGCGCAGGCGGCGTGAGACGTCGTAGCCCGACATTTCGGGCAGATGGACGTCGATCAGGACGATCCGCGGCTGCTCCCTGAGCGCCGCCGCGAGCGCCGCCTCGCCACTCGCCGCCGTACCGCAACGGTAGCCGTCTTCGGCCAGCACAGTCTCGACGAGCGTCACAAAAGACGCGTCGTCGTCGACGATCAGGATGCCGCAATTGCTCCGCAGAGTCGGATTCTGGCGCACGCTCGCCAGCGGGTCAAGCAGAGAGACCAGAAGCCGACCGGTTTGTCCCTACACCGTCGCGCGGATCAAGCCGAGCATCGAGGGGCGTCGAGGATGTCCCGGTCGCCGTGGATCCTTGTGACGGCAGTCCCGGTGTGATCGGTCAGACGGGACAGGAATCGGGCCGCTCGGCTCAAGCCGTCCCTACATACCCATGGCGTGGCACGAAGGTTGAGCTCACGCCTCGAGCCCTCTACCAAGCGGCGATGGTCTCGGCTATCTCGTGCTCGAGATCAGCCCACGTCCACTCGCCCGAGCTGAACAGGTCGTGCCATTCGAGCTCGTGACGAAGCACCAGGTTCCGCTCCCAAGATTTGAGGGTTCCTATCCAGGTGATCCACGCTGCTTCCAAGCCATCGTCTGCCCCGAGGGTGTCTGCGAGGGTCATGCTCATCGTGCTCACCTCCTTCTTCTTCCTTACGCCGGTCGCCGTAGCGAAACGCGATCGGGGCCCCGGCGGGACCCCGATCGCTCCGGGGAGAGGGTTGCTACTCGTCGCCGCCAAGGTCGACGAGCGTCTGGATCAGCGCCGCCACGCCGTCGCCGATGACGACACTGTCGTCACCGCCGAGCGTGTCGATTGCGAGCAAGTCGTTCGCAACCTCGGAGTGGCTAATCCCGATGGCGGTGAAGAGGCCCGTCAGGTCGACGACGCCGCCGTTCGCGGCCACCGCGATCGTGTCGGGGCCGTTGGTGCCGTTGACCGTGATCGTGTCGGCAGCCGCGTCGCCGGCTCCGCCGCCGAGCACGCCGGCCAGGTCGATGTTCGCCTTCGTGACGTCCGTGCCGGTCAGGTCGTTGAGGACGACGGTGTCCGCGCCGCCGAGCGCCCTGAGGTCGACCGTCTCGGTGCCGCCGACGTCCATGACGATGTTGCCGAGGTTGCGGGTGAAGCGGAGTCGTCGTGCGACCGCAGTGGCCTCGAACAACTCGTCGCCGCCGGCGCCGTTGAACTCCATCGTGTCGTTGCCCGCCTGGCCCTCGACGAGGTCGTTGGCGTCGCCGGGGTTCCACACGAGGGTGTCGTTGCCGGCCCCGCCGAACATGGAGTCGTTCTGCTGCTGTCCGACGATCCGATCGTTGCCGTCGCCGCCGGTGAGCACGTCGACCTCGGTCCCGCCGTTGATCACGAGCTGGATCAGCGCCGCGAGGCCGGGCCCGGCCGTGATCGTGTCGGCACCGCCGAGGCCGTTGACCGTCAGCTTGTCGTTCGCGGCCTCCGAGTGGTCGATCTGGACGGCCACCGGAGCCCCGACGACTTCCACGACGGTCCCGGTCGCGGTGATCTGGATGTCATCGGCGTTGTTCGTGCCGTTGACCGTGACCGAGTCGGCCGCGCCGTCGCCCCGGCCGCCGCCGATCGAGGCCTCGAGGTCGAGCGCGACGGACTTGAGGTCGGTCCCGGTGGTGTCGTTCAGGACCGCGTTGTCGTTACCGCCGAGCGCTTGGACGTCGATGAACTCGATGTCGTTCAGGTCCATCGTGATGTTGGCGACATCGCGGAAGAACCTGACGCGCTCGCCGTTGGCCGAGACGTCGAAGTTCTCGGCCGTGCCGGCCCCGTTGAAGCGGAGCGTGTCGGCGCCGTCGTCGGCGCCGTCTTGGCCCTCGACGACGTCGCTGCCGTCGCCCGGGTCCCAGCGGAACGAGTCGTCGCCGGCTCCGAGGAGTCCGGTGTCGTCGCCGCGGTTTCCGTCGATCGAGTCGTTCCCGGTCCCGCCGCGCAGCGTGTCGTTGCCGTCGCCGCCGTCGATGGCGTCGTTGCCCCGCTTGCCGTCGATCGTGTCGTTGCCGCTGCCGCCGAACAGCCGCTCGCGTGCGGAGCCGCTGCGCAGCAGGTCGTTGCCGGTGTCACCGAAGAGCCTCGTCGCCTCGCTGCCCGTGAACACGCCGAAGCGCTCGTTGATCGAGAGCGTGTCGGGGCCGGATGCGCCGCGAACGACGATCCGGTTGAAGGCCGAGCGCCTGAAGGTGAACTGGGCGGAACCGTTGCCGCCGACGTTCACCTGGAGTCGGGACTTGTTGCCCGGCTTCAGCCGCAGCGTGATCTTGTCGCTTTTCGCCGTCCCGAGGACGTTGAGCTGGCCGCGGCGGATACTCGCCTTGACCTTCGGCTTCGTCTTCGTCGACGTCTTCTCCGCCGCCTTCTCGGGCAGCGGCTTGGCCTCCGATGCGCCGTAGGCCGAGGACGACGAGAACATGAGGGCAGCGAGGAACAGCGCAAGCGCCGCTACGAGGACGATCGCTCCGCGTCGGCCATCGCCGTCGCGCCTCCTGCTGATGATGGATTCGAATGTGGATCGCACGTGCTCCTCCTTGATCGCGATGCCGGATTGGCTTGTCTTGGCGATCGTGGAGACGGCGGACCCGCGTTCGCACCGTGGCGACCCCCCTGTCTTTTGCGACTCACCCTGGGAGGGCAAGCACTCGTACTCGACAGAAGACGTGCAGGTAGGCCGATGCCGAAGAGCGCGAGCGTGGGTGAGATAGAGGCATTTCTCGTATCGCAATCCGCGAGGCAGAGGACGAAGCCAAGCGAGCGTCGACCGAGTGCCGACCCTGTCGCACCGTGGCGATCGTGTGTGGTTGTCGGGCGCTACGCCGGGACCGGAGCGCCGCCGGCTAATGCGGCAGCAAGCTCGTCGCGGGAGTCGAGCATCAGTTTGCGGAAGACGCTCGTGAGGTGACCCTCGACCGTGCGCGCGGTGATGAACAGCGTCTGTGCGATCTCGCGGTTGGTGAGGCCCTGGCTCGCGAGCTCGGCGATCCTGCGCTCGCTCGCTGTCAGCGAGTCGAGCCCCGTGAGAACGACCCGGCGCGGCCGGGCGCCGGTGGCGCGGAGCTCGGTCTCGGCCTGGTCGGCGAGCGCCTTGGCGCCCGCGCGGTGGGCGGCGTCGAGCGCCTCGCGGAGGAGCTCTCGGGCTTCGGTGCGTCGATTGCGCCGCCGAAGCATGGCGCCGAGGTCGGCGAGAGCCCGCGCTCTCTCCAACCCGGCGTGACCCTGCTCGAAGGCGTCGATGGCTTCACGGAGCAGGAACTCTCCCCGCTCGCCGCCCGCCACGACGCCGGCGGCGCGTTTCGCCACGCCGAGCGCGCGCAGGGCGCCGAACGCGCGGGCGAGCTCGAGTTCCTCTTCAGCCAAGCGTTCTGCCGATTCGTGATCGCCGAGCGCGAGATGGGCGAGCGCGGCTTCCGATCGCCAGGGGACGTAACTCGGGCAGGTCACCATCGCACGCGTCAGGCTTGCCCCAACGCCGAGGAAGTGCCCGAGCCCTTCAGCGACTCGTCCCTGGCCGACCCGCAGCCGGCCGCGGGCTAGGCGAAGAGGTGCGGCCGTGACCATTCCACTGTCTACTTCCGAGTCGAGTGGCGCGAGCGCCCGCTCTGCCGCGTCGACCTCGCCCTGCTCGACGAGCGCCTTCAGGAGCACACCGCCGTTCATGACGCGGTACAGGGGTGGTGCGGGGAGCTCGGTGGCGGCAAGGGCCATCTGGGTGTCTGCCTCGGCGGCACGCGGATCGCCCCGCCGGAGCGCGAGCCAGCCGCGGATCGCCAGGCATACGGCAAGCCGGCCGCCGTCGCCGGTCGCCCGGGCCTGCGCGATCGAGGCGTCGAGCAGCGGCCGCATCTGCGCATACCGCTCGGCGCAGAGCAGCGCAAGTGTTGCCCGCGCAAAAGTTGGCTCAGCGAACCACGGCCTGTCCTCCGAGCCTGAGGGTGCGCTGACTCCGGCCAGAAGCGCCCGCGTCGCGAGCTCCGCGCCCACCTCAGCGGGCTCGTTCGTGAGGATGGAGGTGAACGCAGCCACGGCCAGCAGCTCAGGTGGCGGGGCGGGATGGTCGGCGGCCCGTTTGCGTAACGTCTCAGCGCGGAGGGCCGCCGAAGGTGCGGTCACGGGGTCGTTTAACCCGGGGATGACGGCTGCAGCCTCGAGCGGGAGCGCGAGCTCAGAATGGCTAGAGCCCAGAGACGACGACGCACGATCGAGAACCTCGACCGCCTCGGCGTAGCGCTGAGCGCGGCCCAACGCGAGTCCGAGCACCATCGCTGCCTCGGCGGCTGCCGCGGCGTCCGGCGCGGCCTCCAAGGCCCGTTGCAAGTGCTCGGGCCAGCCGGCGAGCCCGGCGCTCGCCTCGGCCATTCCGAGCTCCAGCAGCAATCCCCACTGGTCGCCCGGCGGCGGCGGCTCATCGAGCGCCCGGCGCAGGAAGACGGCTGCCGACTCGGGAGCGCCGTTCCGCTCCGCCGTCCGCGCGGCCTCGAGGAGCCGCTCGCTGACCCAGTCGTCGGCGGCGGGCTCGCTGATCAGCAGGTGCTTCGCAACGCTCTCGTTGCCGCCCGGTTGCTCGGAGAGCAGCCGCGCGGCACGGCGGTGACCTTGTGCGCGCTCTGCGCCGGTCAGGTCTGAGTAGATACCGCTGCGGACGATCGGGTGGATGAATCTCAGTGGGCGGCCGGACTCGAGGATCCCCGCGGTCGTCAGCAAGTCGGCTGCCCTGGCCGCCTCGTCCTCGTCGACGCCCGCGAGTCGCGCCGCTTGGCGAAGGTCGCTTTGCTCGAGGACGGCCAACGCTCGTGCGAGGCGACTCGCATGCTCCGGCAGCCGACGGAGCCTGAGACTGATCGACCGACTGACCGTTCGTGCCCCGATCCTCTCGACGTGGCGCGCCGCCTCCGCGGTCGGAGCGATCCGTCCCTCGCTCAGCGCCTCCACGAGCACGCGCAGCAGGAACGGCGTCCCGCGCGTTGCGCGCAGACAGGCATCGACGAAGACCGGATCCGGAACCCCGGCAAGACTCGACTCGACGAGCTCGGCGACGGCTGCGCGGGTCAGGGGAAGAAGACGGATCACATCGGCGGAGGAATCGCTTGTCACCGTCGCAAGCAGCTCGGCGTCGGTGTCCGCCTCCCGAGGGCGGGTCGCTATGACAAGCGCGGCGTCCAGCTCTTCGAGGCGCGTGAGCAGGAAGGCCAGGTACCGCAGGGACGCGGCGTCTGCCCAGTGCGCGTCGTCGACCACCACGCAGAGCGAACCCGCGGCGGCCAGGTTCGCGCACAACCAATAGAGGCCGTGCAGGATCGCGAACGAGGGATCGGCGCCCGGAGCGAGCGGGCCGTCCACAGGGGGTGCGCCCGGAAGCCCGAGCAGGCCGGCGGCCAGGCCGGCAGCGTCTTGCAGCAGATCGGCGCGCTCGAGCTCCGATGCCTCGGCCAGCGACGGCTCGAAAAGCTGACGCACCACTCCGAAGGCGAAATCGCGCTCCAGCTCGGCCCCCCGCGACCGCAACACGCGCATTCCCTCGTCTGCCGCCGCCCTCCGCGCCGCCGCGAGCAGCGCCGTCTTGCCAATCCCGGCCGGCCCTTCGATCACCACGAACCTGCCGCGCCCCGAGCGAGCCTCGGCCAGCGCCGACTCGATCCGCGCCAGCTCCTCGCTCCGCTCGAGCAGCTGTCCGGTAGCTGCGGCCTGATTCATCTGCTGTGACCCTAACGCCCATAGTGCGGAAAGGCACGTTGCCGCGCGGAATGGGACACAAGCGCCCCTGACGCACCGCGACACCCGGACGACTCCGGGCGCAGTTGTACCGCGCAAAAGACAGGGGGGTCGCCACGGTGCGAATGCGCGTCCGCCGCCTCCACCATCGCCAAGACCGACCAACCCACGAGCCGCCCGCGGCTCACCGAGAGGAGAAGTGCACCGATGAAGACCCTCATTCGACGCAAGCCGTCGCCGGCCGTGCGACTAGCGGCTTCGGCAGCGGCCGTGGCCGCCGCCGTTGCCGGCGCAGCCGGGATCGTTGCCGGGCAGGGAAATGCTGCGCCCCTTATCAAGGCCGACAAGGCCTCGCACTCGTCCGAGCAGTCCGGGCTCAAGCACGCGAAGCTCAAGCACGGCGTGCTGAGGGTCAAGGGCACCAACGCGAGCGACAAGATCGCGCTCCGTCTGCAGGCCGGCAACCCGGCGATCCTCCAGGTTGACGTCGGCGACGACGGCTCAGCCGACTTCAGCTTCGAACGCAAGGAGATCGCGAAGATCGCCGTCGACGCCCGGCCCGGCGACGACCTCGTGCGCATCGACGACATCAACGGCCCCTTCACGGACAGCATCGCGACGACGCTCGACGGCGGCGCCGGAAACGACACCCTCGGCGGAGGCGCCGGAGCCGAGAGCCTGATCGGCGGCGACGGCAACGACTCGATCGACGGAAACGTGGGCGCAGACACGGCGCTCATGGGCGCAGGCGATGACACCTTCGTCTGGGATCCGGGCGACGGCAGCGACGTCGTCGAAGGTCAGGACGGCGCCGACACGATGCTCTTCAACGGCGCAGGCGGCGCCGAGCAGGTCGACCTGTCGGCGAACGGCAACCGCCTCACGTTCTTCCGCACGCAGGGCGCCATCACGATGGACACCGCCGGGGTAGAGCGGGTCGACTTCAACGCCCTCGGCGGCGCCGACCTGGTCACCGTCAACGACCTGAGCGGGACCGACGTCACCGATGTGCGCGTCGAGCTCGCCGGCACCTTGGGCGGCGCCACGGGCGACGGCCAGGCCGACCGGCTCGTCGTCAACGCGACCGACGGCGAGGACGCGATCAACGTCCAGGGAGACGCAGGCGGCGTGAAGGTGAGCGGTCTTGCCGCGGGGATCGCGATCCTCCACCCCGAGGCCGGGAACGACCGGCTCGAGATCAACACCCTCGCGGGTAGGGACGCGGTCGACTCCAGCGGCTTGGCCGCCGGGGCGATCCAGCTCTTCGTGGACGGCGCGCTCGTCCCGTAGAGCACTACTGAGCATCGTGCCAACCCCTTCGACATCCCCATCACAACTGACCACAGGAGGTCACTCGATGAAACGCTTGATGATCACCCTCGCCGCCGTCGTGGCGGTTCTGGCGCTCGCCGCATGCGGCGGGGCCGGATACGACAGCAATGACACGTCCCCCGCCGCGCAGTCGGGCGACGACACCGCCACCGTGTCGGTGGAGGAACTCGGGGACTCGGGCCGCGTCCTGGTGGACTCGGCCGGAAAAGCCCTCTACGCGGCCGACGAGGAAGCGGATAGCAGCGTCGTCTGCACGGGCGCCTGCACCTCCTTCTGGATCCCGCTGACGATCGACGGGGGCGCTCCGAGCGGGAACTCCCTCCCGAGCGAGCTCGGCGTCGTCGAGCGTGAGGACGGCACGAGGCAAGTCACGTTCGACGGAAAGCGGCTCTATACGTTCGTCGAAGACGAGCCGGGAGAGGTCACCGGCGACGGGTTCTCCGACGCGTTCGACGGCCAGCAGTTCACCTGGCACGCCGCTCAGCGTCGGCGACGCCCCCGACTCGAATCAGGAGGGCGGCACCCCCAGCGGCTCGTTTGGCTACTAGGCGGCTGGTCGATACTCGACCAATCGTCGCAGCTGACGAGCCGGTCAGGCGACCTCAGGTTCACCCGAGTCGCCGCAGCGCCCGCCCGGCGATGGGGCCTCCACCGGAGGCCCCATCGCTCACGCCAAGCATCTGAACCATGACCGCGCGAAGAGACCGGATAACGACCACCTGCCGACCCACAGGGGCGTCCGGCGCGGGTGGCGGGCGGTGGAGGCTATGCCGTGAAGGTCAAGGTGTGGGGCGCACGCGGCTCGGTTCCCCGGAGCCGCCTCCGGGACCCCGCGCACCGCATGAACAAGCCGTTCAATGGGTCCTTCTGGAGCCGATGACCAGCCTCATCCGCCGACACGGGCCTTGTCCTCCAGCACGCGCCGCCTCAGCCCCTCTGCGAACGGGGAGTCGCAGACGACGTCCTCCAGTTCGATCTCCTCGGAGTCGAGCAGCTGCAGGCGTAGGTGGTCGTGGCCGTCCGGGCCGTGCAGGACAAGGCCCGCGGCGAAGAAGCCGAGCTCGTTCAGTTCGGCCGCCGCCTCGTCGACCTCGCCCACCGCCATCAGGTCGATGTCGGCGTAGACGACGTCGACGTGCCGTGAGAGCAAGTCGCGCACTGCCCGCTTCAGCGGCGTGCCCGCTTCCCCGTCCCACCGGCGAAGCCGAAGGAGGCCGAGGGCACGCGCCTCGTCGGCGTCGATCGTCACGACTTCGCCCTCGAGCGCACCTGGCTCCGCGCGAGCCTCGACCGAGAGGCCAACGTTCGCGTAGACGCTCTCGAGCAGCTCGCGGTAGGGAGCAGGAGGCGCGAGGCGCCGTGGGCTCTCGTCGAAAGGCCGGTACGAGCGGAGCGTGGCCGTTCGTCGTCTCGGCCCCTCGCCGCCGAACCCGCGCATCGTCGTCTGCGCCGGGACCATGCCGAGCTGGAGCGCCGTCTCGCGGTAGCCGTGCGAGAGCTCGGCGCGCTGACTGAAAGGATGGATCGTGACGGCATCGCCAAAGACCGAGGCGAGGCCGCGCTCGCGCGCCTCGTCGAGCGTGTGCTCGAACAGCCGGCCGAAGATACCGAGGCCGCGATAGGCGGAGTCGACAACGGCAGCGCCTGTTTCGGCGGACGGGACTCCCGGGAGGGGCATCAGGGCGTGGTGGCCGATCACTCGCCCGTCGTGAACCGCGATCGTCGATAGCAACCTGCCCGAGGTGAGCGCCTCCATCAGGTACCGCGGCCTGTAGAAGTCGCCGTGCACGTAGCTCAGGTGGTAGCTCTCGTAGAGGAGTTGGGCTATTGCCTCGGCGTCCCGCGGCGTGGCTGCCCTCACTTTGATTGCGTCGGGCGGCTCTCGGCCAGCAGGTGAGCCCCGCGGAGCAGCCTCGATGTGGTGACGCCTCGCCTGCCGGTCGGCTCTCGAACGGACGGGGACCTCCGCCGCCAAGCGTTTCCCGTCGGGACCGAGGTTCAGGAGCCGCACGTTCAGGGCGTCGGGAGAGAGCGCAGCGAGCGGCTCCGGCAGCGGTCCGAAGTCGCCCCCGGCGCTCGTCAGCGGCCGGCCCCAGTCGTGGACGCCGACGTAGACAAGCCCATCGCCCGCTTCGACCGTCACCTCGATCTCGCCGAGGTCGTCGTCCGGGTAGGCGTTGTCAAGCGTGAAGCGGACGAGGCGCTCGACAACCGTGCCCAACCGCCGCGCGTCCTCTGCGGGAATACCGGCAGCCGCCGCAAACGCCGGGAGGAGGGCCGAAACCACCGACAGCCCGCTCGCGTCGCTCAGCACGGTGACCTTCGCTCTCGACATGGAAATGAGGTGATCTCTGCGGGCCCGCCAAACGGACGCCGACGGTCTCTACATACCCATGGCGTGGTAGCCGGAGTCGACGTAGAGCGTCGTGCCGGTGATGTTGGCCGCCTCGTCCGAGAGGAGGAAGGCGCCCGCGGCGCCGACGTCGTCGGCGGCGATGGGGCGCCGGAGCGGGGCGCGCTCCTCGACGATCGCTTCCATGGTCGGGAACCCGGCGATGGAGCGGGCGGCGAGGGTTCGCACCGGGCCGGCCGAGATCGCATTCACGCGGATGTTCTTCTCGCCCAGGTCCCACGCGAGGTAGCGGACGGAGGCGTCGAGCGCTGCCTTGGCGACGCCCATGACGTTGTAGTGCGGCACGGCGCGCTCGCCGCCGAGATAGGTCATCGTCATGATCGAGCCGCCCCCTGCAGCCTCCATGAGCGGCTCGGCTAGGCGCGCCGCGGCGACGAGCGAGTACGCGGAGACGTCCAGCGCGAGCCAGTAGCGGTCCCGGGGCGTGTCGGTGAAGCGCCCCTCGAGATCGCGCGCGTCCGCGAACGCGACCGAGTGGACGAGGAGGTCGAGCTTCCCTCCGAACGTCTCCCCCACCTCCGCGAACACGCGCTCGAGGTCCTCGTCCGTCCGGACGTCGCAGGCCGTGACGAGCGGTGACGAGACGGAGTCGGCGAGCTCGCGGACGTTCTTCTCGATCCGCTCGCCCTGGAAGGTGAAGGCCAGCTTGGCGCCTCCCTCGGCGAGCTGCTGGGCAATCGCCCACGCGATCGAGCGGCGGTTGGCGACACCGAGGACGAGCCCTGTCTTTCCGGCGAAGCGGTCGCTCATGCGCCGGCCCCGGGCGCATGAGCGTGTGGAGGGTGTGTGAGGGAACCGGGAGGTTCCCTCACTGCATCAAAGAAGGGGGCACGTGGGGGAAACATGGTTTCCCCCACGGGAGCGAAGCGGTCGCGTGGGACGCTCACTGCGCGGGGAGTCTAATCTCGCACCGCATGCGCGTCGCGGTCATCACCGGCGGCTCGAGCGGTATCGGCGCGGCGACCGCGCGGCTGCTGACCGCACGCGGCTGGCTCTGTGTCCTCCTCGCACGGAACCGCGAGCGGCTCGAGACGGTCGCCGCCGAGCTCGGCGCCGAGGCCGAGCTGTGCGACGTCGGGGACCGCCCGCAAGTGGACGAGGTCGCAGCGCGTATCGGCGAGCGTCACCCGGCCGTGCACCTGCTCGTGTCGAACGCGGGCATCCCGGGAGGAGGCGGCTTTCTCGACCTCACGCCCGAGCGCATCGAGGAGGTCACCCGCACGAACTACCTCGGGGGTGTCTGGACCCTGCGGGCGTTCCTGCCGCTGCTGGAAGCCGGCGCTCCGTCGGACGTGGTCAACGTCGCCTCGATCGCAGGTGTCTTCGCCACCCGCGGCTCGGGACCGTACTCCGCCTCGAAGCACGCTCAGCTTGCCTTCTCTCGCGCCGTCGGGATCGAGCTCGCGCCGCGCGGGATCCGCGTCCACTCGGTCAACCCGGGCCCGGTGCGGACGGAGGGCTTCCCCCAGAGCCGCCTGGCCGGCACGCGCCTCGACCGCGTCGTCATGCGCCCCGAGCGCGTCGCCCAGGCCGTTCTGCGCGCCGTCGAGCGGAACCGGCCGGAGTCGTACGTCTTCGGCGCCTATCGGGTCGCCGGCCTCGTGCAGGCGGCGTTCCCCGGCACGCTGGCGCGGATCGCGGCGCGGCGCAGCTCAAGCCGCCTTAAGGCCACGCGAACGCCTCGCTGCCATCGTCGAGTATCTCTGGGCAGTCGTCGAATCCGACGGGACGCTGGCGCGGGAAGCCGGTCGCGTCCGCAAGCGACATCAGCGCCGGCCAGTACGAGGTCGTCTTCAATCGCAAGGTGACCGTTCCACTTGATCGTGCTCTGCTAGCCCTCGTCCGAGACACTCAGTCGCCGAGAGCCCGCGCGAGGCGGAGGCCGAGCGCCGCCACCCGCGCCCGCGACCGCGTCGAGGACGTAGTGGTTCGCCGTGACGAAGACGACCGCCGCGACGAGCGGCGGGTAGGCCGGGGCCAGCGCACGCAGCGCGGGGCTCTCGGCTGCCACCGCGACGCCGGCCGCCGTGACGACCGCATAGGCGACGTGGATGCTCGGCATCGCCGCGAGCGGGTCGTAGAGCTGGGAGACCGGGCCCGAGTCGAGGTCGAGCCCGCTCACGTCCGCGATCGTGTCGACGAGATCGTCGAGGGAGCGCGGCGGCGCGCAGGGGAAGAAGTAGAAGACGGGCTGGCAGGCCAGCGTCGTCAGCACCGCTGCCCGGCGGAGGCGGTGGAACTCCGGGTCCCGCCGCGCGTACAGGAGCATGAGCCAGCCGACCGTGAGGGCGGCGTTCGACACGACGTACGCCACGTTCAGCACAGCCAGAACGCGCCGGTACGGGAGCACGAGGCCCTGGAGCTGCGGCTCCACGTGGATGCCCAGCCGGCGCTCGAGCGCGACCACCCGCTCCGCGTTCCGCCTCGCCTGGAGACGCCCCTCCTCGCGGCGCTTGCGCCGGCTGGCGAGCAGATAGAGCGCGTAGACGCCGAGCCCGATCGCTACCTCGCGGCCGCCGGAGAAGCGTCGTCCCTTCGAGGTTCGTCGTCTCACTCCAGCGCGCATACTTACCTGCGAGATGCGCAATTGGCGCCGCAGTCTCGTCCGCATCGGAATCGGAACGGCCGCGACGGTCGCCTTCCTCGTCCTCTTCCTGCGGGAGGTCGACCTGCGCGAAGCCTGGCGCGAGATCACCGCGCTGCCCGGCTGGACGATGGTCGCCGCGCTCGCCCTCGTGATCGCGAACGTCGTGATCATGGCCGTTCGCTGGGGCTACCTGCTCGGCGGGGCGGGTTACCGGTGCGGGCTCTGGAAGCTGTTCTCGACGGTGGCGGTCGGGCGGGCCGCGAACAACATCCTCCCGGCGCGTGGCGGCGACCTCCTCCGGATCGAGGCCATGCGCGAGCGGCAGGTCCCCGTGTTCGTGACCGCGGGGACGCTCTTCGCCGAGCGGCTCCTCGACGGCGTCATCCTTTCCGTCTGGATCCTCTTCGGGGCGCTCGCGATCGGGCAGGGCGGGCCGATGCTCCTCACAGGGGTCGCGCTCTCGTCTGGAGCCGCGCTCGGAGTCGTCCTGGTCGCCTTCGCAGCCCGCGACCCGGACCGGGCCGAGCGCTTCGCCTGGCGCGCGACCCGTCGGTTGCCGCCGCGCTGGCACACGCGCTTCACACGCGCCGCCGCGCACTTCGTCGACGGGCTCGGAGCCTTCCGCGGCCGCAGCCGGCTCGTCGCCATCTTCGGGACCTCGGCGGCGATGTGGCTGGCGGACGTCGCCATGTACTACATCGTCGGTGAGCACGCCTTCGGGCTCGACCTCCCGGTCGGCGCCTACTTCCTCCTCGAAGGCATCGGCAACCTCGCGCTCGCCGTGCCGGCGACGGCGGCCGGAATCGGGACGTTCGACTACCTCACGCTCCTCGCCGCGCAGGGCATCAACATCCCGGCCGACAAGGCGACGGCCTACGTCCTGACGATGCATGCCCTGGCCGTGCTCCCGGTGACGATCATGGGCGCCGTCCTCGTCCGGCCCGCCTTTCCCCGCCTACGCGGCAGGCACCGGGAGCCGGCCCAGGAGCATCCTTAGCCGGCGAATGACGTGAGCCCGCGCGCGCTCGCGTACTCGCGCGCAAGGAAGGGGAGCTCGCGTGCGTGCGCCGGGGCGACGGCCAGAGCCTCGGCCAGCCGCGGGCGACGGCTGCCCGGAGTAGTGAGATCGCGCTCGACCGGCCGGCCCTCCGCGCCGGCGAGGACGACGGCCTCGTCGAGCTCGCGCTCGAGTGCGGCCGGATCGGCGTCCGCCTGCGCCTCGAGCCGAGCGGCGACGAACTGGCCGCACGTCAGGGGCATCGTCGCGCGGAGGAGCCCCAGCAGCGCTTCGTCGTCGGACGGCTCCGCAGCCTCCCCAAGCGCAAGGTGCACGCGCGGGCGTCCACGGACGAGCGGGTCGTAGGCCAGGGCGAGCGGGCGCAGCGCGGCCGGGCGCCCGCGCCGGATCAGGGCGCCGACGCCCGGGCGTATCGGCCCGATCTCGCCGTCCGGAGACGGGCGTCCCTCCGGGAAGACGACGAGCGTCTTCCGGTCGCGCACGAGCTCCACGAGCGTGCGGAAGTCTCCCGTCGCCTGCGCGGCGCGACGGCTCCAGAAGTCGTCGAGCCCCTCGCGGAGATCGTCGCCCGGCGATACGGCTCGCCAGAGGAGGTCTGCGTACTCGCCCCGGAGGACGTCGCCTCCGAGCGAGGGCTTCGGGAGCCCTCGAGCGGCTGCGCGCTCCTCGAGTGCGGCCACGTCCTCCTCGACGAGGTGCTCCGCCAGGGGAGCGTCCTGTCTGTCCGCCAGCACCTCGCCGAGCCGCGCGACCTGCGCGCTCCTGATCGGGAAGACGTTGACGCGCGGCAGCCAGCGCTCGATGCCGATCGGGTAGAGGAGACGGCGCGCAAAGAGCGGGAGGTCGGGCGGGAAGCCGGCGAAGAACCCGGGCAGGAACATGTCGTCGCGCGCGGCGAAGTGGAGGCGGTTCGTCCGGTTTCTGTGGCCGCCGGTGCCGAGGTAGAGGAAGGGCCCGATGAGCGGGACGTCCGTCTCCTGGCGGTGCGTGACGACGACCAGCGTTCCCGGCTCGAGCGTGAAGCGCCGCGGGCCGGTCGGCTCGACCCGGAAGGCGACCTTCGAGTACAGGTTCATGCCGTGGCCGACGGCGTCGTAGAGGTCCGGCACGGCTATATCCTTGCGCGCATGGCAGCGCTGCGGCTCGGTGACCTTGCCCCGACCTTCGAGCTCCCCGGCGTGGACGGCGCCGTCCACAGCCTCTCCGACCACGAGGGGAAGCCGGTCGCCGTCGTGTTCTCCTGCTGCCACTGCCCGTACGTCGTGGCCTGGGAGGACCGTCTCAACGAGGCCGCCCGCGACTTCTCGGGTCGCGTGGGCTTCGTCGCCGTCAACTCCAACGGGGGCTACCTCGGAGACTCGCTCGAGGACATGAGGCGGCGCTCCGAGGAGAAGGGCTTCGTCTTCCCCTTCCTCTATGACGAGTCACAAGAGGTCGCGAGCGCCTACGGGGCCTCGCGCACTCCGGAGGCCTTCGTCTTCGACGCCGGCCACCACCTCGTCTACCACGGCGCTCCCGACTCGGATCACGCCGACCCAGAGGGCGCCCACCCGTACCTGGGGCCGGCGCTCGAGGCCGCGGCGACGGGAACGCAGCCCGCCGTGCAGGAGACGCCGCCCGTCGGCTGCACCATCAAGTGGCGCTGATCTCCCGCCGGACGAGCTGAAGCGCGTCTTCACGAGTTGCGATGGTTCCCGCGGCGCGCTCCTCCGCCACGAGCTCGAGCAGGCGGCCGACCTCGGGGCCGCGCTCCACGCCCAGGTCGAGGACCTCGTCTCCGCGGAGGAGCGGCTCCGCCGGCTCCGCCGCCCGCGCAGTCTCGACGGCCTCGTAGAAGCTGGTTGCGCCGATGAACGCGAGCGCCTCCAGGGCCCACGGCTCTGTCCGCCTGCGGAAGCGGTGGATCTCGCGCGGCGACTCGTCGGCGGGAGGCTCGGCCCTGAGGAGCGTCCGTGCCAGCCGCGCCAGGTCGTTCGAGATCGGGTAGCGCCTGAGCTCCTCGCCGAGCACCGTCACGAGCAGGAAGCCCGGGGTGTCCATCACGTCGACCTGCCCGAGGCGCTCGAGGGAGCCCCCGAGCGGCTCGAGGAGACCGAGGCCGGCGGCGCGGCGGAAGCCGTCCGGCGAGAGGCGCTCGAGCTCGGCGAGGATTCGCTCGCCGGCCGGCTCGGCGGCTCTGCCGGCACCCGCGCGCGCGAGCGCCTCGGTTTCCTCGTCGAGCCGGAAGCCGAGCTCGTCCTCGAGACGGACCGCGCGCAGCAGCCGCACCGCGTCGTCCACGAAGATCGTCGGCGAGACGGCGCGGAGCCGGCGGGCAGCCAGGTCGGGCTCGCCTCCGAACGGGTCGACGAGCGCTCCGCCCTCGAGCGGCCGCGCCAGCGCGTTGACGGTGAAGTCCCTGGTGGCGAGATCGTCCTCGATCGAGGAGCCGTGGATCGGCGTGAAGTCGACGGTGCGTCCGCCCCGGAAGGCGACGCGCCAGGCGCCGTGTCGCTCCGAGAGGGGAAAGACGGCTTCACCCGTGAGGCGCGCGAACCTGCGGGCGGCGGGCTCCGGCTCGGCGCACGCAACGTCCAAGTCGACTACCCGCCGGCCGAGGAGCTCGTCGCGGAGCGCGCCGCCGACGATCCAGGCCGGCTCGGGCCCGACCGCCTGCCGGATGCGCTCATCCACCGACGAGCCTCCGATCCGCGCGCCGTGAGTCGCGCGCGATCCCGCAGGTGATCTCGTAGTTGATCGTCCCGAGCACGCGCGCATGCTCCTCGGCGAGGATGCCGTCGCCGATCAGCGTCACAGGAGTGCCTTCTGGCTCCTCCTCGAGCTCGACGGCGCACGAGTCCATGGAGATCGTCCCGAGCACGTGCCGCCTCTCGTTCCCGACGAGCACCTCGGTGCCGGTGAGGCCGCGGCGGAAGCCGTCGGCGTAGCCCACGGGCACGAGCCCGATCCGCGTGCGCTCTGGGGCGACGAACCGCCGTCCGTAACCGGTGCTCTCCCCGGACGAGAGCGTCTTCGCGAGCGCGACGTAGCTCCTCCACGAGAGGACGGGCTCGAGCCCGTGCCGGCCGGGATCCTCGCCGAACGGCGAGAGCCCGTAGAGAGCGATGCCGCACCGCACTGCCTCGCAGCGGGCCTCCGGGAAGCGAACGGCGCCCGCGCTGTTCGCGAGGTGTGCCGGGACGCCCGGGAAGCGGCCCCGCACCGCGCCGAACCGCTCGATCTGAGCGCGCGCGAAGCCCTCGTCCGCCTCGTCGGCGGTCGCGAGGTGGCTCATCAAGCCCACCACCCGGTCGCGCGGCACCGACAGCGCCTCCTCGACCGACATCCCGAAGCGCCCCATGCCGGTGTCGACCTTCAGGTGGACGTCCAGCCCGGCCGGGACGTCCGGCGACGAGAGGGCCACCTCGAGACCCGCCTTCCGTGCCAGGACGTCCTCTCCGGGGGCGAGCGGGCTCATGACGAGGATTCGCACGTCCGGGAATGCCCGCCTGAGCTCGGCTCCCTCACGGGCGGTCGCCACGCAGAGCGCGCGGGCGCCTCCCGCGAGCGCCGCCCGGGCGGCGTCTTCGGCCCCATGGCCGTAGGCGTCGGCCTTGACGACCGCCCAGAGCTCCGCCGGCGCGACGAGGTCGGCGAGGCGCGTGGCGTTCCGGCGCAGGGCGCCGAGGTCGATCGTGATCTCGGAGCGGCGCACAGCCTGCGGCGTCACCGCGAGAGAGCGGCCGAGAGAGCCCAGACGACGTCCCTGGCGATCATCCCGGCCTGGCCGTTCCGCTCGGCCGCGACGTCAGACGCAGCCCCGCAGGCGGCCGCTGCGGCGGAGGCGGCCAGCCCGGCTTCCAGGCCCTTGGCGAGGAACGCGGCCACGACCCCGGTGAGGACGTCCCCGCTCCCCGCCGTCGCGAGACCGGGGTTCCCCTGGTCGACCACGACCGGCTCGCGGCCGGGGCCGGCGACGAGCGTGTCGGCCCCCTTGAGGAGGACGACGGCGCCCGTGTCGTCGGCGCCCGCCTGCACCGCGTTCAGCCGGTTGGCGGCGACCCACTCCGACGAGCGCCCCAGGAGCCGGCCCAGCTCGCCGACGTGCGGCGTGAGCACGGTCGGCGCGTCGCGCGAGAAGACCCAGTCGAGGTGGTCGGTGAGCGCCCAGAGGCCGTCGGCGTCGAGGACGACGGGCCTGTCGAGCTGGTCGAGGAGGAAGCCGGCGAGCGCCCTCGTCCCTTCCGTCCGCCCCAGTCCCGGCCCGAGCGCGACGGCCCCGACGCGCTCGGCGGCCGCCAGGATCGTGTCGGCGGCCTCGGGCGTCATCGCCCCGTCCTCGTCGGCACACGGTCGCGTCATAACCTCGACCAGGCGCTGCTCGAAGACCAGGTTGAGGGAGGCCGGCACGCAGGCGGTGACGATCCCTGCGCCGGCCCGCAAGGCAGCCTCGGAGGTCAGCGACGGGGCGCCCGTGAGCCCTGTCGATCCGCCGACGACGAGCACCGAGCCGGCCGAGTACTTGTTGTCCCGCGGGCCGCGCCGGGGCACGAGCTCGAGGATGCGCCCGGTCGCCCGGCGGTTGCGCGTCGGCGTGTGCTCGAGGCCGATGTCGGCGACGACCACGTCTCCTGCGTGGAAGCGCCCGGGAGCGACCACGTGGCCGACCTTGAGCCCGTGGAACGTCACGGTCGCCTCGGCCTGCACAGCCGCGCCCTTCACGCGGCCGGTCGAGGCGTCCACGCCGGACGGAAGGTCGACGGCGACGACCGGGACGCCGGCCCGGTTCATCTCCTCGATCGCGCGGGCCGCGTCCGGCCGCGGCTTCCCGCTGAAGCCGGTGCCGAAGAGAGCGTCCACGACGATCTCGGCGGGCGCCCGCTCGTCCAGGAAGGAAACGCCGGCCTCGCGCGCGCGGTCGAGCACGACGGCGGCGTCCCCGGCGATCTTCTCCTCGGCTCCGACGAGCCGAACCCCGCTCTCCATTCCCGCGCGAGCGAGCTCTGTCGCGACCACGAGCCCGTCGCCGCCGTTCGAGCCGGTCCCGCACCAGGCGATCACGCTCCCAGCCGCGGGCCAGCGCCTCCGGATCTCCTCGGCGACGCTCCGGCCGGCCCGCTCCATCAGCTCGAGCGTCTGGCCCTGGTACGCCGCCTCGGCGGCCCTCATCTCGTCCGCCGTGTAGAGCGGCTCGTAGCCCGTCTCAGTCATGGTTGCTCGGCGAGACGACGCAGACCGCCGCCGCGATGCCCTTCGAGTGGGTCATGGAGAGGTCGAGCGCGCCCGCGCCCACCCGCTGCGACCAGGCCTCGGCCCTGCCGGACAGGTGCACCGACGGCTTCGGCCGCCCCTCGATCTCGACGTCCTTCCAGGCGAAGGCGCGGGCGACGCCGAAGCCGAGCGCCTTGCCGACCGCCTCCTTGCCCGCGAAACGCGCCGCGTAGTGCTGCGCCGGGTTCGCGCGCGAGTCGCAGTAGGCGCGCTCGGCCTCCGTGAAGCAGCGCTCCCGGAACCTGGGGTAGCGCTCGAGCGCCTCGCGAACGCGCTCGATCTCGATGACGTCGAGCCCGACCTTCACCACCCTCGCTCCCGCAGGAACTCCGGCACGTCCGCGATGGAGTCGAGGACGCCGTCGGGCGGTGGGTCGGCGGCCGCGAGCGTCTCGTCCCGGAACTTCCCGGTGCGAACGAGGATGCCCCGGAGCCCGGCCGCGTGCGCTCCGCCGACGTCGGCCTCGACATCGTCGCCGACCATGACCGCGTCGCCGGGCAAGGCGCCGAGCTCCTCCAGCGCCGCTTCGAAGTAGGCGCGGCTCGGCTTGCCGACGACCTCCGCCTCGACGCCGGCGGCGTACTCGAGGCCCGCGACGAACGCGCCCGCGTCGAGGAGCGGCCCACGGGAGGTCTGCCACCAGCGGTTCTTGTGGAGACAGACGAGGCGCGCGCCGTCCTCGAGGGAAGCGAAGGCTCGGTTGAGGCTCTCGTATCCGAAGACGCGCCCGGTCTCGTCGGTCTCGTCGGCTCCGCCGAGGAGGACGACGTCGGCGCCCTCCTCGACCAGCTCGACCTCGCGGGCGAGATCCTCCTTCACCGCGTCCATCGTGAGGGCCAGCACGCGCTTTCCCGCCAGCCGCTTGGCCGCGGCGATCGGCGTCGTGGAGACGTCGCCGGGCTCGAGGTCGATCCCGAGGCTTCGAAGCTCCTCGGCCAGCCTCACACGGGCCCTCGTCGTATTGTTCGTGACGAAGCGAAGGCCGTGCCCGTCCTCCCGCAGCGCCGTCACCGCCTCCGCCCCACCCGGCACGGGCTCGCCCGACACGTGCAGGACGCCGTCGATGTCGAGCAGAATCGCCGCCATGCGCCCCGAGTCTATTCGCGTCCACCGGAGCCTTGCGATTCCACTCGGGGAGATCCAGCTCCGCACCTCGCGGTCGAGCGGCCCCGGCGGCCAGCACGCCCAGAAGACGGAGACGCGCGTCGAGGCGCTCTTCGACGTGAACGAGTCCGCGACCCTCAGCGACCGGCAGAAAGACCGGATTCGCTCGCGGGTCGGCCCGGTCGTGCGCGCAGTCGCGCAGGACGAGCGCAGCCAGTGGCGCAACCGCGAGCTCGCGCTCGAGCGCCTCGCAGCCGCGATCGCGGACGCGCTCCGGGTGAAGCGGCGCCGTCGCCCGACGGCCCCGACCGCCGCGTCCAGAGAGCGCCGCCTCGACACGAAGCGCGTCCGCAGCAGGACGAAACGCCTCCGCAAGCCCCCCGACGCCGACCGCGACTAGCGTCTGACCCGACGGTGGCCGCAGGAGACGGTGTTTCGGCCCGAATCCTGTGGACGCCCGTCCGGACAGGTCTGCGCCCGCAAGACGGCTTCGGAGCGAGACGAAAGCGTCCACAGACGTCTCCAGCGGCTAGGGGAAAGGGTCAGACCCAGGGCCAGGGCGCATCCGGACGTGACCGACCCCGGTTGTCAGACAAGCTGACCACGACTACGATCCCGTTGTCATGAGGCGCCGACGCTTCGTCGTCCCCGCGCTTCTGGCCCTCTCGGGACTGGGGTGGGCGGCTGCGCATGCGCTTGCCCACCGAAGCGTGACGACCGAGCCGGCGGTCGGGACGACGCCGCACCTGGAGAGCTACGCCGGCTACCTGCCGACCTCGCTCGCCCTCTGCCTCGCGCTCGCGCTGCCGCTTGCGGCCGGTGCCGTCGTCGGCAAGCGCTGGAGGGGCTCGTCGCTTCGCTCGCTGTGGCTGTTCGGCTTCGTGCCGGTCGCCGGCTTCGTCGGTGAGGCGCTGGCCGAGCCGATCCTGGGCGGCTCCGCGACGCTCTCGGACGCAACGGGCGCTCGCCGCGGTCATCCTCGTCGGCCTCCTCATCCAGATTCCGTTCGCGCTCCTCGCGGTGGGCCTCGCGCGCGGGCTCCTTCTGCTGGCCGAGGGCCTGGCCAGGGTGCTCGCCAGGCCGAGGGTGCCGACCGCCGGCCGCGAGCCCGAGCGCTACGCGCCTCCGCGCGCCCGGCGCCCGCGAACGTTCTCGCTCGACCTCTCGCGAAGCCCGCGCGCTCCTCCTTCGCCGCTCGTCGCGTAGGCGCAAGCAAACCGGGGGGCCGTCACACGGCGTAGTCCTTCGGGGAAGGAGGGGGTAAGCGATGGACCAGGTCATGAATGTGACCTGCGAAACCGTCCGGGCGTGGCGAAAGCCTGCGCAGAGCGCCATGGTGGCGCAGAGCCTGGCTGCGGGACCGGACCGACCCGGGAGGACGGCCTTGACCGACGGCGCCCGGCGCTCCGCCTGGCTGCTCTCGCTCGGGCTGACCGTGGCCGGCGCGCTCGCCGCGCACGGGCTTGCGTACCGCTTCGCCGAGCCCCACGCCGAGCGCCGGGAGCACCTGCTCGAGGAGACCGGCCACGGCTACCTCCACACGACCCAGCTCGCCTCGCTCTGCATCGCGCTCGTCGTCGTCGGCTTCGCCGGCGCCGTTCTGGCGGGCGCGCGGCGCGCCGAGCGACCGCCGCTCTGGGCGTTCGCGCTCGCCCCGCCGATCGGCTTCGCCCTCCAGGAGCACTGCGAGCGGATCCTGGCCAGCGACGCGGGCGGCCTGCACACGATTCTCGAGCCGACGTTCCTCTTCGGCCTGCTCCTTCAGTTTCCGTTCGCGCTCGTCGCCTTCCTGGCCGCGCGCGCGCTCCTGGCTGCCGCCGGCGCACTCGTCCGGCGCCTGGGGACGCTGCCGCGCGCCAAGCTCGCGCAGGACGCCGCCTGTCTGGCGGTTCCGGCGCCCTGCTGGATTCCCGCGGCGCCGACGCTCGTCGGCGCCCGAGGCCAGCGCGCGCCTCCCCTCCCTCGCGGCAGGCTCGAGATGAGGTCGCGGATGTGTGCGACCCGGGAGCCAGGGAAGGAGGAGAGGACGATCCGTAGGACGAAGCCAGTACACCGGAGCCGACTCGCCGCGATGCTCGCGCTCGCGTGCGCGGTGGCGGCCGTCCTGGCGCCGAGCGCCTTCGCGCACTCGGTCCTCCTCGGCACGGAGCCCGGGAACGACGTCGTCGTGCAGCAATCCCCCGACCGGGTCTCGCTCAGGTTCAACGAGCGCGTCGAGATGTCCCTCGGGGGCATCCGCGTGCTCGACGGCCAGGGCGAGCAGGTCGATTCCGACGACGTGACTCCGTCCTCCGGAGCCGAGGTCGGCGTCGGCATCGAGGGAGAGCTCGCTCCAGGCACCTACACGGTTGCCTGGCGGGCGATCTCGGCCGACTCGGACCCGATTGCGGGCGCGTTCGTCTTCCACGTCCAGGAGAAGGGGGTCCAGTCGGCCGGCGTCGATGTCGGCTCCCTGACCGGAACCTCGACGGCCGTGGACGTCTTCTTCACGGGCGGTCGCTTCTTCGACTTCGCCCTGCTCCTTCTCAGCGTGGGCGGCTCGGCCGTCCTCGCGATCGCGCTCCCGTCGGCCGCGTGGCCGGTGAGGCGCCGGCTCTACGGCATCCTCGCCGCGCTCGCGGCGGCGCTGGCGGTCGTCGCCCTGCTCAACATCGTGTTCCAGGGCGCGGCCGCCTCGGGCCTCAGCCTCGCGGACGCGTTCTCGTGGGACCTCTTCACGACGGTCCTGGAGACGCGCTACGGGGAGATGATGCTCGTCCAGGCGGCTCTGGCCGTGACCCTCGCGTTGACGGCGCTGGCCCTCCGAAACACCGAGGACCGCGACCGCCGCGCCCTGACGGTGCTCACGCTCGCGCTCGGCGCGGGCATGTCGCTGACGCCGTCGTTCTCGGGCCACGCGAGCACGGCCGGAACGCTCGCCCTGATCTCGGACATCGCACACGTCATCGCCGCAGCCGTCTGGACAGGCGGGCTCGGTTTCCTCGTGCTCGCCCTCGTGCTCTCCGGGAGCGACCGGTGGCCGCTGGCCACCCGCGCGGTGCCGCGCTTCTCCAACATGGCGGTCGTCGCGGTCGTAGTCCTGCTGCTCGCGGGCGTGACCAACGGCTACTTCCAGGTTCGCACCTGGAGCGCCCTCTGGGAGACGACCTACGGGCTTCTCCTGCTGGCGAAGGTCGCTCTCGTCCTTCCGCTCCTCGCCCTCGGCGCCTACAACAACCGCTACGCGGTGCCGCGCCTGAAGGCGGGGATCGCATCCGTGCTGGAGCGTCGCCGCTTCCTCAGGGCGGCGAGCGTCGAGCTCGCCATCATGGTCTCCGTCGTCGCCGTCACCGCGGTGCTCGTCAACGCCGAGCCTGCCCGGACGGAGGCCGAGATGGAGATGGCCGGCGAGCATGCCGGGACGGAGACGATGCCGGCCGAGCACGAGCCGTTCGAGGAGACCGTGAACCTCGAGGACATGCAGGTCATGGTCACGGTTGACCCGGCCATGCCGGGCCCCAACACCATCAGGCTCATGTTCACGCCCCACCCGGAGGAGCTCAACGAGGTGAGCATCTCCGCGTCGCTCCCGAGCGAGGAGGTTCCTCCGCTCGACCTCGTGGCCGAGCCCGATCCGGCCGAGCCCGGCGCGTACGTGATCGAGGACGCCTCACTCTCGATCGCCGGCGAGTGGGAGCTACGACTCGAAGCCCTCATGGGCGAATTCGACCTACTGACAGAAACGATCGGTGTTCCGATCGGAGAGGAGTAACCGAAAGTGCTACGACGTCTGATCGTCTTCCTTGCCGCCGCCGCTGTCGTGTTGCCGACGGCGGCGGTGGCGCACGTCACGATCCAGCCGGGCGAGTGGGAGGCGGGCGCGTTCGCGGCCATGGTCGTCCGCGTCCCGAACGAGCGCGACGACGCCGAGACAACCGAGGTGTCGGTCCAGTTCCCCGAGAACGTCCCTTCGGCCCGCTTCCAGGAGCATCCTTTCTGTGAGCGCGAGGTCCAGCGGGAGGAACTGGCCGAGCCGATCGAGGACCTGACGGAGCGGATCGTCAGCGTCACCTGGACCTGCGACCCGCCGATTGCCTCGGACGGGTTCGACGAGTTCGGCCTCAGCTTCCAGGTCCCCGAGGACGCCGCAGTGGGTGACGAGATTCTCTTCCCCGCCGTGCAGACGTACTCGAGCGGCGAGGTCGTCGAGTGGGTCGATCCCGACCCGGAGGGCGACACGCCCGCACCGCGGGTCACCGTCGTCGCTCCCGAGGAAGAGGCCGAGGCAGCCCCGACCACGACCGAAGAGGCCGCGCCCGCCCCGGCCGCGAGCTCTGATGACGACGACGACTCCATGACGGGACTCGCCATCGGGCTCGGCATTGCCGGGCTCGCCGCGGGCCTGATCGCTCTCGGAGTGGCCCTCTTCCGCAAGCCGAGGACGGCCACCTAGAGAAGCTCTCCCCAGGGGCCGGCGTCGTCGTCATCTCACCACCTCCGCGACGGCGCCGGCCCACCCCCAGCAAAGGTCAATCCGCGCGCGTACCCCCGCGCGAGCGTACAGGACCTCAGGCGGCTTCGTAGCCGGCCTCGGCGATCGCCTGCCTCAGGGCGGCGTCGTCGATCGCCGCGCCGCGGACGGCGACGGTCTTCTCCTCCAGGTCGACGTCGACCCTCGTCACCCCGTCCACGCCTTCGACCTCGGCGGTGATCGCCCGCACGCAATGGTCGCAGTGCATGCCGGGGACGTCGTACCGCAGCTCCTCGTCCGGCATCGCCGTAGTCTTCCATACGGTGGGGGGGTACGTGTGGCAGGATTCAGTCATGGCAACCGTCAAGCCCACGCGCGGCTACAGCGCGTCCAAGGAGCAGCTGATCGCCCGGCTCCGCCGCATCGAAGGACAGGTCCGCGGCGTGCAGCGGATGGTCGAGGAAGACCGCTACTGCATCGATGTCGTCACCCAGATCAGCGCGATCGAAGGCGCGCTCGAGAAGGTCGCGCTCGGTCTCCTCGACGGCCACACCCGCCACTGCGTGCTCGGCCCCGGAGCGGGAGACGAGCGCGAAGAGCGGACCGAGGAGCTCGTCGCGGCCTTCGGGCGGCTCCTCGGGCGCCGCTAGCCGGCCGGCGCCACCGCGCGAGCGTGCCGCCGGCTACTCGACGGTAACCGTCTTGGCGAGGTTTCGAGGCTGGTCGACGTTGAGCCCGCGAAGCCGGGCAATGCGGTAGGCGAGCAGCTGGAGCGGGATCACGGCCAGCGCGGCCTGGAGGAAGGGGTGAGTCCGCGGCACGTAGACGACGTCGTCGGCGTGGTGCTGGATGTCCTCGTTCCCGTCGGTCGCGATGGCGATGACCTCCGCGCCCCGCGCGCGAACCTCCTGGATGTTGGAGACGATCTTCTCGTAGACCGTCGAATCGGTTGCGACCACCACGACCGGCACGTCCTCGTCGAGGAGCGCGATCGGGCCGTGCTTCATCTCGCCCGGCCGAGTACGCCTCGGTGGGGATGTACGAGATCTCCTTCAGCTTCAGCGCGCCCTCGAGGCAGACCGGGAAGGCCGATGTGCCGCCCGAGGTAGAGGAAGAACGGCTTCCGATAGTGCCGCTGCGCGATCTCCTCGATCGGGTGGTCGGCGTCGAGATAGGCGGACATCTTGGCGGGCAGGGACTGGACCTCGCCGAGGAGCCGCCGAATCTCCTCTTCGGGGAGCGTCTTGCGAACCTGCGCCAGCCGCAGGGCGAGGAGGTAGAGGAGCGTCAGCTGCGACGTGAAGGTCTTCGTCGCGGCCACGCCCATCTCCATGCCCGCCCGCGTGTAGAGGACCCTTCGACCTCTCGGGTGATCTGAGTGCCCATCAGGTTCGTGATCGCGATCGTCCGCGCGCCGCTCTCCCGGGCCAGTCGCGCGGCATGAACCGTGTCCCGCGTCTCGCCGGACTGGGTGATCGCCACGACGAGGGTATCCCTCGTGAGCACGGGGTTTCGGTAGATCCACTCGCTCGCGATGTCGGGCTCGCAGGGGATCCGCGCCCACTCCTCCGAGAGGTACCGGCCGATCACGCCCGCGTGGTAGGCGGTGCCGCAGGCGAGGATCACCATGCGCCTCAGGTTCTGGACCTCGAGGTCGGTCAGGCCGATGTCCTCGAGCTCGAGGCGCCCCGCGTGGATGCGATCTCCGATCGTGTCGGCGACCGCCTGCGGCTGCTCGTAGATCTCCTTGAGCATGAAGGTCTCGTAGCCCTGCTTCTCGGCGTCCTCGTCGTCCCAGTCCACCTCGATCTCGTCCCGCTCTCGTTCGAGGCCGGTGTCGACGGAGACGAAGCGAACCTCATCCGGCGTGATCGCGACGACCTCGCCGTCCTCGATCAGCTTGACGCGGGGGGTTTCGCGCAGGAATGCGGCGATCGACGAGGCGAGGAACATCTCTCCGTCGCCGACACCGACCACGAGCGGGCACTGGAGGCGCGCGCCGACGAGCATCCCGGGATGCTCGCGATGGATGACGACGAAGGCGAAGTGGCCTTCGAGGTCGCCGTAGGTCGCCTGCACGGCCTCGAGAAGGTCCCCCTCGTAGTGCCGCTCGACCAGGTGCGCCACGACCTCCGCGTCGGTCTCGGAGCGGAACTCGTGCCCCTGCGCGGCGAGGGAGTCGCGCAGCTCGCGGAAGTTTTCGACGATGCCGTTCAGGACGACCGCGACTTCCGCGCCGACGCAGCCTGTCAGGGGGTGGGCGTTCTCGTACGACACCTTGCCGTGCGTCGCCCAGCGGGTGTGCCCGAGGCCGGTGGTGGACTCGGAGCCGTTCGTGCCGGCCGCCTCCTTGAGCTGGTCGAGGTTGCCGACGGCGCGCACGTACTCGAGGCCGTCAGCCTCGAGGAGACAGATGCCGGCCGAGTCGTATCCCCGGTACTCGAGCCGCTCGAGACCTCGGAGCAGAAGGTCCTTGGCTGTCCTCGGGCCCACGTATCCGATGATCCCGCACACTCGAAACCCCTTCCTGACCGTCGGCCGGGGCCCGACCCGGCTATGCGCGTATTTTGTGCCTGGAGCCTGACCGTTTCCGAAAAACGAGTTGAAAAAGCGCGAACCCGGCCGGCTGGCTAGCTAGCCGAGCTCTCTCTGGACGAGAGTCACAATCTTAACACAGAGCTCCTGCGCTCCCTCGGCGGTTTCCGCCTCCGCGAGGACGCGCACGACGGGCTCGGTTCCCGAGGGCCGCACGAGGATCCGCCCCGCTCCGACCAGCTCCTCGTTGAGCCTCGCCACCTCGTCCAGGACGGCGGGGGAAGCTCCTTGCTGCGGACGCTGACGGACTCCTGCGCCTGCGGGTAGCGCTCGAGGACCGCGGCCAGCTCCGCGAGCGGTCGCCCGGCCCGCACGACGGCGCCGCAGAGGAGAAGCGCCGCCGCCAGCCCGTCGCCGGTGACGTGGCCGTCGAGATAAATGATGTGGCCGGACTGCTCGCCGCCGAGGACGCCGCCCTCCGCACGAAGGGCCTCGAGCACGTAGCGGTCGCCGACGTCGGTCGTGACGACGCGGATCCCGTGCTGCTCCATCAGGCGATGAAAGCCGAGGTTCGTCATCTGCGTCACCGCGACCAGGTCGACGCCGAGGTCGAGCGCGAGAACCGCGAGGATCTGGTCGCCGTCGACCTCGTTCCCCGCCGAGTCGACGGCCAGCATCCGGTCTCCGTCGCCGTCGAACGCGACCCCGAGATCGGCGCCCCGCTCCGGAACGACGGTCGAGAGGAGCGTCAGGTCCGTCGCCCCGCACCCCTCGTTGATGTTCGCTCCGTCCGGCTCGTTGCCTATGATGGCAACGTCGCCTCCGAGCCGCGCGAACGCGGCGGGCGCGACGTCCACCATGGCACCGTTCGCACAGTCCACGACGATCCGGAGCCCGCCGAGAGGGCCGCCGAAGCGCGCGCAAATGAAGTCCACATAGCGCTCGGCAAGCCCGGGCGCGTCCACGAGGGCTCCTGCGGGAACCTCGTCGCGGCGGGCCTCCAGCAGCGCCTCGATCTGCTCCTCCTCGACGTCCTCGAGCTTTCCTCCCTCCCGGAACAGCTTGACGCCGTTGTACTCGGCGGGGTTGTGCGAAGCGGAGACGACCGCACCGGCATCCTCGGCAAGGAGGGCGACCGCCGGTGTCGGGAGCACGCCTCCGCGCGCGACGTCCGAGCCTCCGGCGACGAGGCCGGTCGCAAGGGCGCTCTCGAGCGCGGGGCCAGAGGCGCGCGTGTCGCGCCCGACGAGCACCGGCGAGCCGCCGCTCCAGCGCGCGAACGCCCACCCCAGCCGTTCGACGAGGTCCTCGGTCAGGTCCCGGCCGACCACTCCGCGGACGCCGTCGGTGCCGAAGTAGTGCCGGGCCACGCCCGTGCGTCCGTCTACCGCTTCGAGAACTGCGGCGCCTTGCGCGCCTTGTGCAGGCCGGCCTTCTTGCGCTCGACGATCCGGGCATCCCGAGTGAGGAAGCCCTCGCGCTTGAGCACGCCGCGCAGCTCGGGGTCGGCCTCGACGAGGGCGCGGGCGATCCCGTGGCGAAGGGCGCCGGCCTGCCCCGAGGGGCCTCCGCCGCGGATGCGGGCGCGGATGTCGAAGCGGCCCTCGGCGTCCGCCACCTTGAGCGGAGCGGTCACGGTGGCGCGCAGCGCCTCGCGTGGGAAGTAGCTCTCCAGGGAGCGGCCGTTGATCCAGGTGGCGCCGTCGCCCGGGCGCAGGATCACGCGCGCGACGGACGTCTTCCGCTTGCCGGTGCCGAGGTACTGGGCGATGTCCGTTGCCATCTCGTTGGTGATGCTAGTCGAGCGGGAGCGGCTGCGGGTTTTGGGCCTCGTGGGGGTGCTCCGGCCCCGCGTAGACCTTCAGCTTCGTGATCTGGCGCCGGGCGAGCCGGTTTCGAGGCAGCATGCCCTTCACCGCCTTGCGGAGGACCTCGGTCGGCCGCCGCTCGAGCTGCTCCGCAAGCGTGCGCGAGCGGAGCCCGCCCGGATAGCCGGAGTGGCGGTAGTAGCGCTTCTGCTGGAGCTTGTTCCCCGTGACCGCGATCTTCTCCGCGTTCACGACCACGACGAAGTCGCCCGTGTCGACGTGCGGAGTGAACTGAGGCTTCCGCTTGCCGCGAAGCGTGTCGGCGATGCGCGTCGCGAGACGCCCGAGGGTCTGGCCCTCGGCGTCGACGATATACCAGCGCTGCTCGACCTCGGTGGGCTTGGCGGAGTACGTCTTCATAGGCAGAAAAGCGGCGGACAGACCGTCCGCCGAGCGCGGATTCTAGCAGGCTTCTATTCGGCTCCGGAGGGCTCCACCTGGATGGTCGGGCGCAGCCCGCGGCGGGCAATCCAGAGCGCCGGGAGTACGACGAGCACGGTTGCTCCGACCGCGAGTGCGGTCACCCCGATCGCCGTCAGCGCGTAACCGCCGAGCAGGGCGAGGCCGGCGCCCGTCATCCCCGAGAGGAGGTCGTTGAAGCCCAGGAGCTTCCCACGCTCCCAGGCGTGGGTGCAGTCGGCGAGCTGCGCGGTGGCCGCGACGAAGGAGAGGTTCCAGCCGAGGCCCAGACCAAAGAGAGCCACGGCCGTCGACGGCACGCTCGTGATCCAGAGCAGGCTGGCGGAAGAAACGGCCATCAACCCGAGCCCGCCGACCAGCGCCGGAGGCCGGCCGATCCTGTCGATCACGTCTCCGACGACCAGCACGAGCGCGTACATCCCGAGCACGTGAGCGCCGATGATCGGGAACACCGATTCCCCGGAATGCCCGTGGTGATCGACGACGACCGCGCCGGTCAGGGTCATGAGCCCGACCATGACGCCGAAGCTCGCCTGAGCGGCGAGGATCGAGGGGATGACACCCGGGCGGCCCAGAAGCTCGCGGAGGGGCGCGGCCGGGCGGCGCTCGGCGGCGGGCGTTCCGACGGCGAGGAGCTCCGCGATGCGCCGGGGATCGGGCCGCACGAAGAGGACGAGCGCGAGCCCGACGAGCATGAAGCAGGAGCCCGCGAGCCAGAGGAGGGCCAGCGAGTCGCCGTCCAGCTCCCGCCCCGAGAGCAGCGGGCTGAAGACGGCCGGCCCGAGGATGGCCCCGACGACCGCGCCCGCGAGGACGAGCGCGATTCCGCGCGCGCGGCGGGCCGGTGGATACATGTCGGCGGCCGCAGCGCGGGCGAGCAGCGCCGTCCCGCTCGCCACGCCTACACAGGCGAGGCCGAGGAAAACCGGGGCGGGCGAGTCGAGCGCGCTTCCGAGCGCCGCGAGCCCGCCGCCGACGGCCCCGATCACGAAGCCGGCAGCGAGCACCGGGACGCGGCCGAAGCGGTCCATCGCCCGTCCGGCGGGCACCGCTGCCAGCGCGCCCGAGGCGAGCACGATCGCCGGCCCGAGCCCGAGGAGACCCTTCACGCCGGTCACGAGCACGAAGGTGATCGTGGCGACCGCGGCCGAGAGCTGGAGCATTCCCGAGTTCGCCGCGAGGGCGGCCGAGAGCAGGGCCGTGTTGCGCCCGATCGGCAGGCGTTGGGCCGCAGGGGTCGCCATCACCACGCAGCGTAGTCCACCAGCGCCGCCCTGAAGGCCGAGGCGCCGCCGTGGCTCGGGTGCCGGATGTACCGCCCGCCCAGGAGCCCGTGCGCGACCCGCCCGACCGGGAGGACTATGCGGTCGCGGGCGAGCTCGGCGAGAAAAGGCGCGCCGGCGTCGACCTCGCCTCGTGTCGGCGGCCGGTTCGACTGAGGACGCCCGGGCCTGTGCGGGTGCGTGGGGACGACGTTCCAGAGGACGACGTCGTCCACGAGCGCGAGCTCGGCGAGCACGCGGTGGACGATGGTCGCGGTCGCTTCGCCGGGCGGGCCGCCGCTGAGCTGGCGCTCGGATGTGAAGGGGATCCCGCTCACGCGCGCGCCGCGGTAGCCTGCGGCCTCGCCGACCAGCAGGAGGCGGGCGTCGGCGCGAGCGGCGAGGTACGCGGCCAGCCGGGCCCTCCGAAGCGAGGCGCCGTCGCCGTCCCGGTAGAAGTTGAACGTCGCCCCGATCCGAGCGGCGGCGAGGTCCCGGACGAAGCTCTCGATCCTCATGGGGCGCCTGCTTAGGCACTAGCCTAGTCAGGGTGACGGGATGAGACGCCGTGTCGTCGTCCATGGGCGGGTCCAGGGAGTGTTCTTCCGAGACACGGTTCGCCGCCTCGCGCTCGAGCAGGGGGTCGCGGGCTGGGCTCGCAACAACCGCGACGGCACCGTGGAGGCCGTCTTCGAAGGGCCCGTCGAGGGCGTCGATCGCCTCGTCGCGTTCGCCCGCCGCGGGCCTCGGGACGCACTCGTCGAGCGAGTCGAGGTGTTCGAGGAGGACGACGAGGGCCTGGGCGGCTTCTCGATTCGCTGACGTCCGGAACCTCCGCCCTCTCGCAGGTGTAGAAGCCGCGAGAGGAGGAACTGCATGAGACGAATCCTGATCGCAGCGGTGACCGTCGCCGCACTCGTCCAGGCGGGCGCGGCGAGCGCCGGCTGCATGGCCACGGTAGGGCTGAGCCCGCCGCCCGCCGGAATCGCCCCGGGGGCCACCTGGAGAGCTGAGATGACGGTGCTCCAGCACGGCGTCAACCCGCTTCCGAATGCGGCCACAGCTCGGCCCACGCTCACGATCGTGAACGCCGAGACGGGTGCGCGGCAGACCTTCGCGGGTCGTTCCACGAAGGATCCCGCCGTCTTCGTCGCGCGGGTCGTGTTCCCGAGCGCCGGCAGCTGGAGCTACGAGGTCTACGACGACTTCACGAGAGCGGAGGGACAGGCTGTCCCGTGCGCCCAGACCCACACCTTCGAGGCCGTGAACGTCGGCGGGCCCGCGGGCGGCGGCACGCAGACGCCTCCGAAGGCGCCCGCGCCGGTGGAGGCAGTGTCGACGTCCGCTTCCGAGGGAGGCTTCCCGGTCTGGCCGTTCGTCGGCGGTGCGCTCGGAGCGCTGGCCGTCCTCGCGGCTACCGCGCTGCTCCGACGCCGACGGCGCGCCGACGGCACCCCGGGGGTCGCGGTTCACTAGTCGACTCGAGAGAGCTGCCCCGCGCCCGGCTGCCCAGGGCGCGGGGCGGTCCAGCCCCTGCGTTGGAGCTTCTAGACGGGGATGCGGCGGACGAGGCCGGCCCCTGCCAGGGGAAGGACGGCCGCGAGCCCGAACGCGAGCCCCCATGAGCTCCCCTCCACGAGAGCGGCGAAGACGGGCGGCGTGATGCCCGAGGCGACGGCGAGCGCCGTCTGCTGAAATCCGAGCGCCGCCCCGGCACGGCTCCGGCCGGCAAGCTCGGCCGTGGCCGTGAAGGCGAGACCGTTCCACGATGACGCTAACGCACCCGCGACCACGAAGGCAGGGACGAAGACGGCGAGCGGCGCCGAGGTCAGCGCGGCGCTCACCGCAAGCGAGACCGCGAGAGCGAACGAGAGTCGAAGGAGCGGCCCGATGCGCGAGCCGACGCGATCCGACCAGCGGCCGACGATGATCCGGAGCGCGGCGCCGATGACCTGCATGCCGGCGAAGATTCCCGCCGCTGCCGCGGTCGAAAGGCCGCGCACGCCGTGCAGGAAGAGCACCGCGAAGGCCAGGATCGTCATCTGAGCACAGACGAGAATCGCGCTTCCGGCCGAAAGCCGCCACATCCGCCCGTCTCTGAGGGGATGCAGGAAGTCGCCCACGTCGCCCTCGTCCGGCGGCGCCTCGCGCAGACCGGCGGCGCCCGCGAGCGCGGTCGCCAAGCACGCTCCGGCGAGGGCGAGCAGGCCCGCGTCCGTGCCGCCTGCCGCGGCGATCGGCGGCAGAGCGAGCGCAGCAGCGGCGCCTCCGAGCGGGAGCGCGGTCTGGCGGATCCCGAGCGCGAAGCCCCGTTCCGACGGCTCGAACCAGCTCATCACGGCGCGGCCGCTCGCCGCGTTGACGCTCGCGCCGGCTGCTCCCGCGAGCACGAGCATCGCCACCAGGAGCTCGTAGCCGGGAGCGAGCCCGGCGACCACGAGCGCGGCGCCGGCGCCGGCGAGCCCGGCGGCCAGCACGCCCCGTTCGCCGACCCGGTCTGCGAGGAGACCCCAGGGGAGCAGCGTCACCATCCCGCCGAGACTGAACGCGGCGAGCACGATCCCGATCTGCGTCAGCGTCAGCCCGTACTCGTCGCGGAGCTGCGGCGCGAGCACGGGAACCCCGAGGAAGACCGCCGAGTAGCTCGCCTGCGCGGCCGTCCCGAGAGCCAGGATCGTCCAGCGATAGGGCCCCATGCGGCGAGGCTATCCCGCGGGCAGCGAGAGTCGTCACGCTTCCGGCACGATCCGCGCGCCACCCGTCCAGTTTTCCTCGTTACGCTCACAGCGGGTGGAGGCACGGGGTGGCCCCACAGACGGGCGGGCGCCGAGAGCGCTCGGGGCCGCTGGTGAGATTCTCGGAGCCCCGTAGCGGTTCCGCCGAGCCGGTTGGCGCTGGGCTGTCCGTGGGGCGCGGCCAAAGTCGCGGCGACACGCACTCGGAGCCACGTCGACCCCGTTCGAGCCCCGCCATCGCGCTCGGAGGCCCGCGGGCCCCTCAGAGCCGTTCCGTGCCGGCCGGGGCGATATCCCCGTGGCCGCCCTCGAGCCCGCGGGCGACCTCCTCGACGACCTGTCGGCTGCGGCGCCAGCCCTGGACGCGCCACTGAAGGCTCCGCTCGGATCCGGAGGGCTCCGCCTCGACGAGCCAGGGGCCTCCCGCCTTCCGCACCTGGTCGACGATCTCGGCCACGGCGAGCGTCGCCACGAGGACGAGCGCCGCAAGCTCGCTCACGACGAACACTCCGACGAGCACCGCGACTGCGGCAAGGCTCACGAGCCAGCCGAGCGGAGTGTCGAAGAAGCCACGCCGCTCGCCGTCTGGGGCCTCGAGCGGCTCGCGACGACGACCGACCGCCCACTCCGTCCCGTCGGGCGCCGTCACCCGCCGCAGCAGCCCTCCTTGTAGCGGCAGGCGAGGCAGTGCCAGCTCGCCTTCGCCCAGATCATCTCCGCGCCGCAGCGCGGGCAGAGCGACTCGGCCGCTTCGGCGTCGGCCGGGACCCGGCAGGCGTCCTGCCCGGCCTGCGCCTTCATTCCCACTCGATCGTCGCCGGCGGCTTCGAGGAGAGGTCGAGGGCGACCCTGTTCACGGTGGGGATCTCGTTGATGATCCGGCTCGAGATCGTCTCGAGGAGGTCGTACGGGAGCCGGGCCCAGTCGGCGGTCATGGCGTCCTCCGACGTGACGGCTCGGATCAGGATGGGGTAGGCGTAGGTGCGCTCGTCGCCCTGGACGCCGACAGAGCGAATCGCCGGCAGGACCGCGAAGCACTGCCAGAGCTCGCGGTAGAGCCCGGCACGGCGCACCTCCTCGAGCAGGATCGAGTCGGCCTCGCGGAGCGTTTCCAGCCGCTCTTCCGTTACGTCGCCGATGATGCGAATCGCCAGCCCGGGGCCCGGGAACGGGTGGCGCCAGACCATCTCCTCGGGAAGGCCGAGCTCCTCGCCCACCCGGCGAACCTCGTCCTTGAAGAGCATCCGCAGCGGCTCGACGAGCTCGAGATCCATCTGCTCCGGAAGCCCGCCGACGTTGTGGTGGGACTTGATCGTCGCGGCGACGCCGTCGGCGGCGCCGCCCGACTCGATGACGTCGGAATAGAGCGTTCCCTGGACGAGGAAGCGAACGCTGCCGAGCTTCTTCGCCTCCTCCTCGAAGACGCGGATGAACTCCTCGCCGATGATCTTCCGCTTCTCCTCGGGGTCGGTCACGCCGCCAAGACGCGAGAGGAAGCGCTCCCGCGCGTCCACGTGAGCGAGCGGAACGTGGAAGTGCCGTCCGAAAGTCTCGACCACCTGCGCCGCCTCGTCCTTGCGCAGGAGCCCGTGGTCGACGAACACGCAGGTGAGCTGGTCGCCGACGGCCTTGTGCACCAGGAGCGCGGCGACCGCGGAATCGACCCCACCGGAGAGCGCGCAGAGAACGCGCTCATCCCCCACCTGCGCGCGGATCCGGGCCGTCTCGTCCTCGATGACCGCCGCCGCCGTCCAGGCGGGCGGGGCCTCGGCGACGCGGTAGAGGAAGTTCTTGAGGATCTCGGTCCCGTGCTCGGTGTGGAGGACCTCGGGATGGAACTGGATTCCGTAGAGCCCGCGCGCCGGATCCTCGAAACCGGCGATCGGCGTCGAGGGCGACCCCGCCGTGACCCGGGCGCCTTCGGGCGCAGCCGTTACCGAGTCGCGATGGCTCATCCAGCCGACCTGCTCGGGCGGAAGCCCGCCGAAGAGGCGGCTGTCCGGCTCGACCCGCACGTCGGCCCTGCCGAACTCGGAGCCGTCGGTGCGCTCGACGCGGCCGCCGAGGTCCCTCGCCATGAGCTGCATGCCGTAGCAGATGCCGAGCACGGGGACGCCGAGACCGAAGATCCCCGGGTCGGCGAGGGGCGCTCCCTCCGCGTAGACGGACGCAGGCCCACCCGAGAGGACGAGCGCGAGCGGGCGCCGAGCGGCGAGGTCGGCGGGGGACGTCGTGTGGTGGACGAGCTCGGAGTACACGCGGCACTCCCGCACGCGGCGCGCGATCAGCTGCGAGTACTGGCCGCCGAAATCGACGACGAGGACGGGGCGCTCTTCGGGTGTCGGCTCTTTGACCGGGAGCGGGACGACCTCGCCCATCACCGGCCGGGACGATAGTTGGGAGCTTCCTTGACGAGCGAGACGTCGTGTGGATGGCTTTCCCGCGCACCCGCCGCCGTCACGCGGACGAAGCGCGCCTCTTTCAGCTCCTCGATCGTCGGTGTGCCGCAGTAGCCCATGGCCTGGCGGAGGCCGCCGAGGAGCTGATGGACGACGTTCGTGAGCGGGCCCTTGTACGTGACCCGTCCCTCGATTCCCTCCGGCACGAGCTTGGCGAGCTCCTCGACGTCCTGCTGGAAGTAGCGGTCGCTCGAGTACCGCTCCCGCATGGCGCCGAGCGAGCCCATCCCGCGGTACTCCTTGAACTGCTCGCCCTGGTGGAAGACGATCTCGCCGGGGCTCTCGTCGGTCCCGGCGAGGAGGCCGCCGAGCATGACCGAGTCGGCCCCGGCCGCGACCGCCTTGGCGATGTCGCCGGAGAAGTTGATTCCACCGTCGGCGATGACGGGGACGTCGTGCTGGGCCGCCGTGCGAGCGCAGTCGTAGACCGCCGTGATCTGGGGGACGCCGATGCCGGCGACCACCCGGGTCGTGCAGATCGCCCCGGGGCCCATTCCCACCTTGATCGCGTCGGCGCCGGCGTCCACGAGCGCCTCCGCCGCCTCCGGCGTGGCGACGTTGCCGGCGATCACCGGGACGTCGTGGCGGCCGCGGAGCTCGCGCACGGCCTCGACGACGCCCTGCGAATGGCCGTGGGACGTGTCGACGACGAGCACGTCCACGTCCTCGTCGACGAGGGCGGCGGCGCGCTCCAGCCCTTCCGCGCCGGTGCCGACGGCTGCGGCCACGCGAAGCCGTCCCTGCTCGTCCTTCGTGGCCAGCGGGTAGCGGGTGCGCTTCTCGATGTCCTTGACGGTGATGAGGCCCTTCAGCCGCCCGTCGGCGTCGACGACCGGGAGCTTCTCGATCTTGTGGGCATGGAGGACGGCGCGCGCCTCCTCGAGCGTCGTCCCGACCGGGACCGTGACGAGGTCCCGTGTCGTCATCAGCTCGGAGACCGGCAGCCCGGTGTCGTCCTGGAAGCGGAGGTCGCGGTTCGTGAGAATCCCGACGAGTCGTCCGTTCTCGTCGGTGATCGGGACGCCCGAGATGCGGTAGGTCGACATGAGCGCGAGCGCTTCGGCGACCGGCGCCCCCGCGGGCAGCGTGACCGGCTCGACGATCATCCCCGCCTCGGAGCGCTTCACCTTGTCCACCTCCGCAGCCTGGGCTTCGACCGAGAGGTTCCGGTGGATGACGCCGATGCCTCCCTCACGGGCGAGGGCGATCGCAAGGCGGCCCTCGGTGACCGTGTCCATCGCGGCGGAGACGAGCGGGACCTCGAGCACGATCGAGCGCGTGAGGCGCGTCCGGGTCGAGACCTCGCCGGGAAGGATGTCCGACTCCGCCGGGACGAGGAGCACGTCGTCGAAGGTGAGGCCCTCCTTGGCGAACTTGCGCTCCAGGGCGAGCAGGCGCTCGATCTCGTCCTGTCGAAGCTCCACGCTCACCTTGGACCGATCCTAGCAGCGGTGCCCGCCGGCCCTCGTCTAAGTCCGGCTAGCCCTCCTGGGGGATCGGCTCGAGGCGCTCGAGCTGGACGAGTGGGGCAAGCCGGCTCGCCTCCCGCGCGTCGAAGCGGCCCGCCCCAGCCTCGAGCACCGACGCAGCGCCCGCGGCGACGGCCGAGCGCACCGCGTCCTCGAACGGACGGCCCGCGCTGCGGGCGGCAAGGAAGCCCGCGAGGAGCGTGTCGCCGGCCCCGACCGTCGAGGTCGGATCGACCCGGGGAGCCTCGGCGCGCACGCGCACCTCCGACCGATCCTCGCGGAGCAGCGCGTGGGCGCCGGTCGAGTACGTGACGAGCACGTTCCTCGCGCCCAGGTCGGCGATCTCGTCGAGCCCCGCCGCCAGATCCTCGTCGTCGACGAACTCGTGGCCGACGAGCGCCTCCGCCTCGCGCTGGTTCGGTGCGACGAGATACGGCTCGGCCTCGACGGCAAGCCTGAAAGGCTCACCCTCCGAGTCGACGACCGCGAGGAGCTGGTTGCGGTTCAGATCGCGGACGAGCTCGCCGTAGAAGCCCGGGTCGACCCGGCGCGGCAACGAGCCCGCCAAGACGACGTACTCGGCGCCCTGGGTGAGGTAGGCGAGCTTCTCGCGCAGCATCTCGAGCTCCTCCTCGCTCACCTCGGGGCCCCACTCGTTGATCTCGGTGTAGGCGTTCGAGGTCGGATCGAGGACGGCGATCGAGGTGCGCGACTCCCCCTGGATGAGCACGAAGTCGTTGAGCATGCCCTCGTGCGTCAGCTCCTCGACGAGGAGCGCGCCGGTGCGGCCGCCGGCGAGGCCGGTGGCGACGACCGGCGTTCCGAGGCGCTTGAGCGCGCGCGCGACGTTGATCCCCTTGCCGCCGGCGCTGGAGAAGCCGACGCTCGCCCGGTGTCGCTGCCCGGGCTGGAAGTTGGGGACGACGAGCGTCCGGTCGATCGCGGCGTTGAGCGTGACGGTGACGATCATCCGAGTGGGTCCGCAGACGGCACCCTAGCTAGACCGGGCACTACACCGCCCAGCGCCGGTAGAGGGCGAGCGAGCGAGCGCCGAGCCGTGTCTCGGCGACGGCGACGACCACGTCGTCCGAGTGCAGGCGGTCGAGAATGGTGAGGAGAGCCGTACGCACGGCGGGATCGTCGCTCTCTGCAAGCTCCTCGATGACCGCGTAGCCGCGGGCGAGAGCCGCCGACTCCTCGGGCTCGGCGAGCCGTCGGATCTCGGCGCGCTGAAGCCGAAGCAGGTAGCGGCCGGCCGCGTCCGCGACCTCCGCGGGCCGGTCGCCGCGCTCCGCCAGCGCCAGGCGCTCGGGCGAGTCGCCGAAGCCGGGCACCTCCCGTCCGAAGTAGTCGGGCAGATCGGCTGCCACGACGGCCATCAGATTCCCGGTACGACCGACGACAGCATGTCGCCCGCCTCGTCCAGGGCGTGGTCGGCATACCAGCCCATCCGCTCGCTGAAGCTCGGCGCCTCCACGTCCCGTGCGGCCACCAGGTCCACGCGGGTGACCTCGCGGTCGCCCTCCGTGACGACGACCTCGCCGAGCTTCTGACCGCGGCGGACCGGCAGCTGGACCATCGCCGGCGCCACGACGCGCTCCACGAATCGGGCCCCGCTGCCGAGCCGCACGATCCGCGACGCCCCCTGGGCCGCGACGAGCTCGAGCTGCTCCTCCTCCGCGAACGGGATCGCCGCCGTCGCGTAGCGCGCGCCGTCGCGAACGAGCGTGAACCTCGCGTACTGGTCGAAGCCCCACTCGAGCAGCTCGGCCAGGTCGGCGTTGCGCGTCGCACGCCGAGGGCTCCCGAGCACGACGGCGTAGATCGTCGTGCGGCCCCGGCGAGCGGCGGCAACCTCGGCCCAGCCGGCGTCGTCGGTGTGGCCGGTCTTCACCCCGATGATCCCGGGAAACGTCCACAGAAGGTCGTTCCAGTTCTTGAGCGTGCGGTTGGGAGGGATGCTCGCCGTGCGCTTGGCCACGAGCTTGCGGATGAGCGGCACCCGCATTGCGATGCGGGCGAGGCGGAGCGTGTCTTCCGCCGAGGAGTAGTGGCGCGGCACGTCGAGCCCGTCCGGGCGGACATAGTGGGTGTCCTCGAGCCCGAGCTCCCCCGCTTTGCGGTTCATCTGGCGCACGAAGCGGGCGATGCTTCCCTCGCCGACATGGGCTGCGAGGGCGAAGGCCGCGTCGTTCGCGCTCTGGATCAGCGCGCCGGCGAGGAGGTCCCGGACGCTCAGACGCTCGCCCGCGGTCAGGGAGATGCTCGAGCCGCCGGGCCCGACGGCCTGAGGAGCGACGGTGACCATGTCACGCGGGCGGGCACGCTCGAGCGTCACGAGGGCCGTCATCAGCTTCGTGATGCTCGCTATCGCCATGCGGCCGCCGGCGTTCTCGGAGTAGATGACCTCTCCGGTACGCCCGTCGGCGACCAGCACTTCCTGCGCCTCGACCGGTGGAGGCGTGGATCCCGAAGCCGCACCGGCCGCAAGGGCGACGACGAGCGCGGCGAGGGCGAGGGTCACGCGCGGACGCATTCCATCAGGCTATAACTCGCGGCGATGAGCCAGCTGGATCGAGAGCGGAAGCCGGCGCGCGTTCGGGGAGTCGAGCGCTCGCTCCAGGTGCAGGTCGGGGACCTGGGCGGCTTCGACCTGCGCCCCACGCGCTTCTTCGTCTGGACGGGAGCCGAGCGCGCCGGCCACGAGCGCATCCTCCCGCTCGGAAGCGCCCCGCGGAGCTTGACGATCCCCCGCCGGCCGCGCGAGGTGCAGGCCGGCTCCGTGGAGATGCGCACGATCGGGAACCCGCTCATGACCGTGGCCCTCGCGGGCGTCCAGGTCGCGCGCACGCTGCGCCGCAAGGTGACCGACTAGCCTGACGCTAGCGCTGCTGCTGGTTGGCGCCGCGGACCCGGATTCGATCGCCCGGGCTCAGCGCCAGCGGGTCGATGTTCGGGTTCAGATCGAGGATCACGGCGACGTCGGTGTCGCAGCGGGCCGCGATCGACTCGAGCGTGTCACCTTCTCGGACGCGATAGAAGCGCCGGCAACGGCCGTCCTGGTTCGGCCCGTCCGGATTCGTCGTCGTGTTGGCCGTGGTCGTGCCGGACCCGGTCGCCACCGGCTCACCGTCGTCCGACTCGAGCGCCCGCTGGACGAGCACGAAGAGGACGGTCGCCGCGAAGAAGAACGCGAGCGGCGCCGCGAGGCGGGCGATCCAGACGCGGAAGCGGTCAGCGCTCACCAGCCCGACACGCCCCAGACCTCGTTTCGGAGCCGCGCCGCCTCGGCTGCGGCCGCCTTGCGCCAATCGGCGCCCGCGACGCGGAACGCGTAGATCAACGAGCGCGACACCGGCACGAGCGCGCTCGCCGGCCCGCTCGCGAACGCCCGCGCGACGTCGGCGGGCGTCCCGCCCTGGGCGCCGACGCCGGGCAGGAGGAGGATCGACCGCGGCATGAGCTTGCGCGCCTCCGCAACGGCGCGCGGGTACGTCGCTCCCACGACCGCTCCGACACTCGAGAGCCCTCGCTCGCCGACGATCTCGAGCCCCCAGTCGTTCACGAGCTCCGCGACGTGCTGCCACAGGCGCCGCCCGTCCGAGAGTGTGGCGTCCTGGATGTCCGCGCTTCCCGCGTTCGACGTCTTGACCAGGCAGAAGATCCCCGTGCCCGCGCGCCGGCAGGCGGCGACGTACGGCTCGATCGAGTCGCTCCCCAGGTACGGGTTGACGGTCAGCGCGTCCATCGGGAGCGGTCGGTCTTCCCGCTTCTCGAGGTACGCGTCGGCGTACGCACGCGCAGTCGAGCCGATGTCGCCCCTCTTTCCGTCCGCGACGACGAGCAGGTTCGCGGCACGCGCGTACTCGCAGACGTCCTCGAGGGCGCGGAGGCCGTCCGCGCCGAGCGCCTCGAAGCACGCGAGCTGCGCCTTCACGCCCACGACATACGGCGCGACAGCGTCGACGAGTCCACAGCAGAAGCGCGCGACCGCGTCCGCCGCCGCCGCGCGACTGCGATGGATGTCTCCGCGGAGCTCGACGGGCAGGAGCTCCGCCCGCGGGTCGAGCCCGACCAGCAGCTGGCTCCGCTTCCGGTCGACCGCCTCGGCGACGCGGTCGCCGAAGGTCAGTACGGTTGCGGACAGGCGCGCTTCGACCTCGATCTCCTGAGGCATAGGCGGAGATTAGTACCCGCTGGTGTCGGTGTGGGGTCAGGCCGCCGAAGCTCGGAGGTCGAGCAGGCCCGCGAGCACCGCCTGCTCCTCGAGGGGCAGCACCGCGAGCTCGGGCGGAGGACGGCGCAGGAACGAGCCGAGGAGGAGCAGCTCCTCGGCCTCTTGCGGCTCCTGCGTGGGCTCCGCCGCGCGCGCAGCGGCAATCCCGGCACGGACCTCGAGCGCCGCCCCGGCTCCCGGCGGGATCGCCCTGGCGTCCACGATCCGCCCACGGGCGACGAAGAACGCGCGTGAGAACCCGGGCTCGGCGGCGGGGCAGAGCACGCAGAGCTCGGCGGAGCGAAGGCGCTCGAGGGCGGCCAGCCGGCGGATGAGCCCCTCGAGCGCGCCGATGCGGTCGCGCAGACGGGCGGCGTCCTCGTAGCGCAGGCACTCGGAGAGGTCGCGGAGCCGCGTGCGAAGGCGCGGAAGCGGGCCGCCGGCCAGGAGGCCGGCGAGCTCCGCCTCGTTCGCGCCATCGAGCGCGCGTGCCGCGAGCTCGGCCTGCTTTCGGCTGCGTATGGGCCCGAGCGAGCTCGGCCGCTCGGAGACGACGACGCGGTCTCCCCGGACGTGAAGGAAGTAGGCGCGGGCACCGCGCTTCCCGCGTGAGTTCGCCGGAGGGCGAAGCTCGCGGATGAGGCGGAGCTCTTCCACGGCCGCCTCGAGCTCCGAGCCGAGCACGCGCCACTCGACCCGCTCGACCGCCGCGAGCGCCGCCTCGACGGCGGGACGCTGCCGCTCGGAGCGAAAGTACGAGCGCAGACGGGCCCTCAGGTCCCGCGCGCGGCCGACGTAGAGCGCCTGTCCGTGGCGGTCCCGGAAGATGTAGACGCCGGGTCGAGTCGGAGCGCCGAAGGCGAGAGAGCGCTTCTCGAAGACCCGCCGGCGGCTCGGAGCGGCGAGCTCGACGAGGTCGGCGACCGTCCGCGCCCCGCGCTCCTGAGCGAGGCCGACGAGAGCGACCAGGATCTCCGCCGTCGCCCGCGCGTCGGGAAGCGCCCGGTGACACGGACGGACCGACGTGCCGAAGAAGTGGGAGAGGGAGGCGAGGCCGACCCGGGCCGCACGGCCCGCGAGCAGGCGCCGCGCCAGCCCCACCGTGTCCACGACCGGGGCGGCCAGCCGCCTGCCCGTGAGCAGGTCGACCTCACGGTCGAGGAACGCGAGATCGAAGCGGGCGTTGTGGGCGACGATGACGGAGTGGTCGCCCGCGAAGGCGAGCAGGCGGCGCACCGCGGTCCCCGCGGGCGGAGCGCCGCGTAGGTCGCGGTCGGCGATCCCGGTTAGACCGGCGACGACCGGTGGCAGCGGGACGCCGGGGTCGACGAGCGTTTGGAAGGTGCCCGTCGGCAGGAGCGCCTCGACGCGGACGGCGCCGATCTCGCAGATGGCCGACCGCACCGGCCGCAGTCCCGTGGTCTCGAGGTCGACGACCACGAACGTGGCGATCTCGAGCGGGAGGTCCCTGCCCGGCGGCGCCGCCAGGCCGACGCACGACCCTCGCCACGCAAGGCGGGTGTCAGCCTCGACGACGTCCTCGAGAAGGCTTCGCGCGAGCGCGGCCGGCGCCCGCGCGAGAGCGAAGAGCGCGCGCGCGGCTTCTTCCACCGAAACCGGCCCCCTGTGCTCCTCGATCAACTCGACCAGACGGTCGGCAGCGTCGAACGCGAGTTGCACGACCGCTCACTATACACGAACGTATGTTCGTACTACGTCGAGCTCATGTGGCAAGGGCCGCTTGCGCGGCCCTCGCGAATTCTTCGGGAAGGAGAGCCTTAGAACGGAGAGGGGGAAGGAGTGCCGGAAGCGCGGACGGCCTGCTTGAGCGAGCTCCCCGCGGAAAACTTCGGCACTTTCGCCGCAGGAATCTGCACGCGCTCCCCCGTGCGCGGATTGACTCCCTGGCGCGCCGCGCGCTGCTGAGCGGAAAACTTGCCGAAGCCGGTGAACGAGACGGCATCGCCGTTCTTGAGCGCGTCGGTAATGGAGTCGAGGACCGCGTCGACGGCCGTAGCTGAGTCCTTCTTGCTCAGCCCGCTCCTCTCCGCCACCATGTCGATGAACTCGGCTTTCGTCACTGCCCTCTCCTCTCGTCCTGGGATCGCTGGCCCGCTTGGGAAACCGGCAAACACCCTAACAGAGCCCCCGGATATCTAGCAACGATGCGGGTTTGCGGGTCTTTTCAGGCCTCGAGCACGTCTCGGGCGCGAAAGAGCGCGTGCAATCTCACCGCTTTCCGCGCGAGAAGGTCGGCACCGCCCTCCTCACGGTCGACGACGCAGATCGCCGCGCGGCACTCGAGCCCGGCGCCCCGTAGAACGTCGACGGCCTCGCCCGCGGCCCCGCCCGAGGTGACCACGTCTTCGACGAGGCAGACTTCCTCTCCGGCGTCGAACTCACCCTCCAGGCGTCGCTCCGTTCCGTAGCTCTTCGCCTCCTTGCGGACGATCAGGAACGGGAGGCCCGAGGAGAGGGATGCGGACGCCGCCAGCGCGATCGCCCCCAGCTCCGGACCGGCGATTCGCACGGCGCCGGGCGCGACCTCGGCCAGGCGGGCGGCGAGCCGTTCGCCCAGTGCGGCGAGCAGGTCCGGGCGCGTCTCGAACCGGTACTTGTCCAGGTAGTAGCGCGACCGCTTGCCCGAGCGGAGGACGAACTCACCCTCGAGGTACGCGTGCTCGCGGATCCGCCGGGCGAGCTCGGCGTCGGTCAGCTTCGTGCCTGCCAGAGGACGCGGCGCGCGATCGGCAGGAGCCGCTCGGCCTCCTCCGAGTCCCGGGCGAACGTGACCATCGAGCCGTCTCCGTAGTAGGCGTCCACGCGCTCGGAGCTCTTGCCCGACCGCCGGCGCCAGACCGCCGCGGCCCCGGCGAGAGAGCCGACGGCCACGAGCACCGCGGCGACCCTACTCTTCACTGGAGGCCTCCTCGCTCACGTCCTCCGGCTCCTTCTTCTTCCGCCGGCTCGAGGCGGCGACCTTCTTCTTGGCAGGCTCCTCGCCCGCGAGTCGCAGGCAGGTCTTCAGGTCGTAGAAGACGAGCCCCGCCGTCGGGTCCCTTCCCGTGACGGCGGCGACGACCCGCCCGCCGTCCCTCACGACGAAGACGGAGCCTTCGGGGAGCACGGCCTGCACGTGCGTCGCCTCGCCGGCGCCGTCGAGCAGGGCCAGAGCCTCCGTGGCTACGGCGCTCGCCTTGGCCTCGTCGCCAAGCGTCGAGGAGAGCACGGTGCCGTCCGCGTCGGCGAGCACGGCCGACTCGATCTGCGACGAGATCTCGACGAGATCGGCGAGCGCCTGGGCAGCCTCCACGGTCGGCAAACCTAACACACCGATCGAGTTCTTAGACTCCTTGCGCCGTGAACGCCGTCATCCGCAAGTTTCTCGCCGACCGGGGCACCCACCTCGCGGCGATGATCGCGTACTTCGCGATCCTGGCGTTCGTCCCCCTCCTCTTCCTGACACTCTCCCTGCTCGCGTTCGCCGGCGAGCAGGACGAGTCCAGCTACCTGGTCGAGGAGTTGCAGCGCGCGTTCCCGAAGAGCTCGGTCGAGAACCTCCTCGACGTCGTGACCGAGGTGCAGGAGCAGGCCACCGAGCTGTCCGTCATCGGCGGCATCGGGCTGATCTGGGGGGCGCTGGGGTTCTTCAGCGTGCTCGAGTCGGCCTTCAACATCGTCTACGGCCTCCCCAACCGGCCCTTCATCCGGCAGAAGAGCCTCGTGCTCGTCCTCACGGCCGCCTTCCTCGTCGTGCTCTTTCTCGCGCTCGTGATCGGCTCGGTCGGCGTCGACCTCGTCGAGCGTGCGGGCGTGGCGGAGGGAGCGGTGTCGTACGTCTACGCGCTGCTCGTCTCGACCGCGCTCCTCCTGATCTTCGCCTGGAGCCTCTACCGGCTCCTGACGAACACCGAGCTCACGTGGCGGGAGACCTTCCCCGGGGCCGTCGCCGCCGCGATCGTCCTCCAGGCGAGCTTCCAGGTCCTCCCCCTCTTTCTGCGCCTGTCTGGCGAGCTCGTCGCGTTGCGGGCCTACGGCGGCCTCGTGCTGCTGCTCGTCTGGCTCTACCTGATGGCGAACGTCATCGTGCTGGGCGCGGAGCTCAACTGGTGGCTGGGGCGCGGCCGCCGCGCGGCGGCCGTCGTCTCCTAACCCGATTCTTCCGTCGCCCGCACGCGCTCCTCGAGCGCGTCGAGCACCTTGCCCTCGATGTCGGGATGCCTCTCGATGAGGCCACGGAAGGACTGGCGCGTGAGGACGAAGAAGCGCAAGTGCGTCGCGGCCGTCACGGTCGCCGTGCGGCGCGGCGACTCCCAGATGAGGGCGATCTCGCCGAAGAAGTCGCCGGACGAGAGCTTTCGAACCTGCGCTCCGTCCTTCGAGACGTCGACGTCGCCGTCGACGATCACGAAGAACTCGTGACCGATCTCTCCCTCGCGCGCGAGCACCTTGCCCGCCTCGACCTCGAGGTCCTCCGTCGCCTTGGCAAGCTCGACCAGCTCGCCGCGCGTGAGGCCCTGGAAGAGCGGCGCCCGACCCAGCGCGTCTGCCTTGCTGTCGTGCGAGAAGAGCTGCATGTGCGGAATCTACCGTTCCTGGGCGGCGCTGCCTACTGCCTCGAGCAACGCTGCGGCGGCAGCGGCCCGATGGCTTCGGCGTGCCTTCCACGCGTCGCCGAGCTCGGCGACCGTGCGCTCCTCGCCTTCGGGCACGAACACCGGGTCGTAGCCGAAGCCCTCGTGCCCGCGAGAGTCGTCCGCGATCCACCCTTGCAGGGTCCCCGACCCGCGGAGCTCCTCGAGCTCGGGGGAGATGCAGACGAGCTCGGAGACGTAGCGGGCGCGGCGTCCTTCGCCGGACACCCCTCGGAGCTCGTCCAGCAGCTTCCGGACGTTCTCCTCGTCCGTGGCCCCGGGGCCGGCGTAGCGGGCCGAGTAGATGCCCGGACGCCCGCCGAGGCCGACGACCTCGAGGCCGGAGTCCTCGCCGATCGTCCAGCGGTCGGGCTCGGCGATCGCGCGACCGTGGAGCGCCTTCGCACGCGCATTCTCGTAGAAGGTCTCGCCCGTCTCCGCGGGGAGCTCCTCGCCGACCGGCTCGATGTCCCAGCCGGCCAGGAGCACGGCGAGCTCCCGCGCCTTGCCGGGGTTCCGCGACATGAGCGTCGCCTTCACTCGGTCCAGCGGACGCCGCGGACGCCCTCGACCGCGGCGAGGTCGTCGACGAGCCGGGCCTCCGCCGAGCCGAGCGGGACGTCGAGCTCGACGCGAACGTGCCTGCCCGCGTCGTCGTCGGCGAACTCGACACGGCTGACGCGAGCGCGCCGCGCATCCACGACCGAGAGCACGCCGGAGATCGGCTGCTCGGGCAGGAGGTCGATCTCGAGCGCGCCGCCCGCGCGCCGGAAGCGGGAGAGCGCCGCTCCGCCCTCGAGCCAGCGAAAGGGCCCGAGCCCGACCAGGACGATTCCGGTGCCGATCAGCGCCGCTGAGTAGTAGCCGGCCCCGACGGCCATTCCGATGGCCGCGACGACCCAGAGGCCGGCCGCCGTCGTCAGCCCGCGGACCGACAGGCCCTGCCGGATGATCGCCCCGGCGCCGAGAAAGCCGATCCCGGTCACGATCTGCGCCGCGATCCGGGTCGGGTCGAAGACGATCCCCTCGCTGTTGGAGAAGCGGAAGTCGGCCCAGCCGTAGGCGGAGACGATCGTGAAGAGCGCCGAGCCGACGCCCACGAGCATGTGCGTCCGGAGGCCGGCAGCGCGTTCGCGGAGCTCGCGCTCGAGGCCGATCGCGCCGGTCAGGGCGGCGGCGACGGCCAGCCTGAGGAGGACGTCCCACCACTCGACCTCGGGCATCAGGCGACCGCCTCTCTCTGTCTCATCCCGATCTCGCCGATGCCCGCGGCGGCGAGGTCGACGAGCGCGTCGAGCTCGTCCCGGCTGAACGGGACGCGCTCGGCGGTGGCCTGCACCTCGACGAGCTGCCCCTCGCCGGTCATGACGACGTTCATGTCGACGTCGGCGCTCGAGTCCTCGACGTAGTCCAGATCGAGGCGGGGCTCGCCCTCGACGATCCCCACGGACACCGCCCCGACGAGGTCCGACGGCTCCGGGAAACCCGCCCGGCGCGCAGCCAGGGTGAGCGCCACCCAGGCGCCCGAGATGGCGGCCGTCCGCGTTCCTCCGTCGGCCTCGATGACGTCGCAGTCGATCCAGATCGTGTGCTCGCCGAGGCTCTCCAGGTCGTAGACAGCCCGCAGCGAGCGGCCGAGCAGGCGCTGGATCTCGACCGTGCGGCCCTTCTGCTTGCCCGCGCTGGCCTCGCGCGGCGTGCGGGCTCCGGTCGAGGCCGGAAGCATCCCGTACTCCGCGGTCAGCCAGCCCCGTCCGCTGCCGGCCAGCCAGCGCGGAACGCCGTCCTCAGCGCTCGCGGTGCAGAGGACGCGCGTCCGCCCGAAGGAGATGAGCGCGGACCCCGTCGCCTGCTCGACGAAGTCGACGGCGATCTCGACCGGGCGCAGCTCGTCGGGCCTGCGACCCTCGCGGCTCATTCCGCCACGCTTCCGGCACAGCCCGCGCGACACGCGAGCGGATTTCGCCGATAGGCTCGAAAGCGGGTGGTGGGCCGGGGTGCCCCAACGCGCGGGTAACTGAGGCGCTTCACGTCGCGGCGAGCTCGAGCTGTCGGACTGTGACGTGCTCGACCCGCGGGATCGGCAGCTGGAGGAAGCGCTCGCCGAGCGTCCTGAACTCTTCGGCCGACCCGGTCGTGAGGAAGCGGGTGGAGCCTTCCCTGGCGGGGTCGTTCTCGACCCCCTTGCGGGCCAGCGTCTCCGCCACCTCGCGCGCAGTCTCGTCCGCCGAATAGACGAGGGTCCGCCGCCGCCCGAAGACACGCTCGAAGACGCGGCGGATCATGGGGTAGTGCGTGCAGCCGAGGATGACCGTGTCGACGTCCTCCTCCTTGAGCGGCGCCGCGTACTCGCGGACGGCCGCGTCGAGCTCCTCGCCGATGGCGCCGACCTCGATCAGCGGCACGAGCTTCGGGCACGCGACCGAGACCACGCGCGCTCCCGCGTCGAGCGCGTGGACGATCTCCTCGTAGCGGCCGCTGGTGACGGTCGCCTCCGTGGCGAGGAGCCCGATCCGCCGGTTCCGCGTCGCCTGGACGGCGGCGTGGGCCTCCGGGACGAGCACGCCGACGATCGGGACCTCGAGGGCTTCCTGAAGCGCCGGCAACGCCGCGGACGTGGCTGCGTTGCAAGCCGCGACGATCAGCTTCACGCCGGACTGCTCGAGGTACGACGCGATCTCGTGCGCGAAGCGCCTGATCTCATCGTGGGGGCGCGGCCCGTAGGGGCACCGCGCACTGTCGCCCAGGTAGAGGAAGTCCTCGTGCGGCAGGGTGACGAGGCACTCGTGCAGCACGGTGAGCCCACCGGCGCCCGAGTCGAAGATGCCGACCGGTCGTGCGTCCACCCGCTCGATTCTAGGCGGGGATCCGGGCAGCACTCCGTGCGTACGTCTGCAGGACGCCGCTCGGCCGTCGTACGACGCGCTCAGAGAACCAGGCAGCACGCGCTAGCGTTCCCTCCATGCTGGAAGTCTGGAGCGCGGACGACCCACTCGCCCAGCTGGAGGGCTACCTCGCGGACGAGGGCTTCTTCGGCAGCGACGGCGTGGTCGCGGACGTCTTCCTCGGTTACCGCATCTCCCACGCGCTCCGCCGCGCTCCCTGGCCCGACCCGCCGGAGCCCTGCCGGCTTCCGCTCCTCGCCGCGCGCATCCGCCCTGAGGACGAACGACCGGCGCCGGCCGGCCGCTATCGCATCGGCGAATGGCAGCGCACCTGGGACGACGAGGGCCAGGCGACCGCGATCGAGTCGGTGCGGGAGGCCATCGCCAGGGGCGACGTCTACCAGGTCAACCTCGTCCAGCACCTCCAGGCGCCGTTCGAGGGAGACGCGGACGGGCTCGCGCCGCAGCTCGCGCCGCTGCGCCCGCTCCGCTCCCGTCCGCTGCTCGGCGACGGCTGGGCGGTCGTCTCCGCCTCGCCGGAGCTCTTCCTCGCCCGCCGCGGCCGACGTGTCTGGACGAAGCCGATCAAGGGCACCAGGCCGGCCGGCGTTCTCGGCGAGCTCCGCGGGTCCGAGAAGGACGCGGCCGAGCACGTGATGATCGTCGACCTCGAGCGGAACGACCTCTCGCGCGTCTGCGAGCCCGGCTCGGTGCGCTGGCCGGATCTGATGGCCGAGCAGGCGCTTGCGGGAGTCGTCCACATGGTCACGACCGTCGAAGGACGTCTGCGGGAGGACGTCGGCCTCGCCGAGCTCCTCCGGGCCGTGTTCCCCGGTGGATCGGTCACCGGGGCGCCCAAGATCGCCGCCCTCGACCACATCGCCGCCTTCGAGCCGGTCGGTCGCGGCGCGTCGATGGGAGCGCTCGGACGCATCTGGCCGAACGGCGACCTCGAGCTCGCGCTGACGATCCGCACCTTCGCCGTGGCGGACGGCGCGATCCACCTCTGGGTGGGAGGCGGGATCGTCTGGGACTCCGACCCGCAGGCAGAGATCGAGGAATCGTGGGTGAAGGCGCGCCCGCTCCTCGCGGCCGTGGGGAGCCTGGTGCCCGAGGCGATCGTCACGTGACCGTCCTCGCCCTCGCGGTCGGCGGGCGCGGGCTCGTCGACCCGAACGAGCCCGCCCTCCACGCCGACGACGAGGCGCTCCTTCGGGGCAGGGCGGCATTCGAGACGCTCCGCGTCTACGGCGGCCGGCCTTTCCGGCTCGAGGCGCACCTGGAGCGCCTGGCCGGCTCGGCCTTCCGCCTCGACCTGCCGACGATCGACCCCCGGGAGCTGGCGTCGCTCGCGGCCGAAGCGGTCGAGCGGGCCGGGGAGCCTGACGCCGTGCTCCGCCTCTACCTGACGCCCGGGCGAGAGGGGAAGGGAGAGCCGACCACGCTCGCCATGGTGAGCACGCTTCCGCCCGACCTCGAAGAGCGCCGGGCGGGCGGCCTGCGCATGATCACGGTTCCGCTGGGACTCGATCCAGGCCTGCGGGCGGACGCCCCGTGGCTGCTCGGCGGCGTCAAGTCGACGAGCTATGCCGTGAACATGGCCGCCGAGGCCGAAGCTCGGCGCCGCGGAGCCGACGACGCGGTCTTCCTCGCCAGCGGTCAGGTCGTCCTCGAGGGCCCCGTCACGAACGTCTGGTGGCGCCACGGCACGGAGCTCTTCACGCCGGTCCTCGACCTCGGGATCCTTGCGGGCGTGACCCGCGCGACGCTCCTCGAGGAGGCCGCAGGGCTCGGGTACCAGGTGCGCGAGGGCGTCTACACGGTCGAGCACCTCGCCGAGGCCGACGAAGCGTTCACCACGTCTACGGTGCGCGAGGTCATGCCCATGGTGGAGCTGGACGGTGCGCCGCTCGGAGACGGGAGGCCGGGCCCTGCCGCGGCCGAGCTCCAGGCGGCGCTCCGGAGGGCGGCCGCCGCGTGACGCCGAGGATCTTCACCTGCCCCGAGCGCCCCGACCTCTGGAAGCGGTCGGAGGAGGAGATCGTGGACGTGTGGCCCGAGTACAACATGCACGGCGACGTGCTCAACGAGCACTGGGGCGGGCTCGACGAGGAGTTCGGCGACTTCCAGTTCCTCCTCTACGACGAAGGCTCGGATGCGATCGTCGCCCAGGGGCACTCGCTTCCGTTCGGCTGGGACGGGAGCGTCGAGGGCCTACCGGCCGGGATCGACGGGGTCGTCGCCGACGGCTTCCGCCTCCTGGCCGAGGGAGGCACGGCGAACGCGCTGTCGGCGCTCGCCATCGAGATCCCGCCCGCGCATCAGCGCGGCGGGCTCGCGCCGACGATGATCGCGGCCATGCGCGACATCGCGGCGAAGCACGGCTTGTCCGACCTCGTTGCCCCACTCCGTCCGACGTGGAAGGAGCGCTACCCCCTGACGCCGATCGACCGCTACGCGGCCTGGACGCGGGAGGACGGGCTCCCGTTCGACCCCTGGATCCGACTACACGTGCGGCTCGGGGGCGAGATCCTGCTCCCGGAACCGCGCTCGCTCCGCATCACCGGGAAGGTCGCCGAGTGGGAGGAATGGACCGCGCAGCCCTTCCCAGAGAGCGGGACCTACGTCTTCCCACACGGGCTCGCACCCCTCGAGATCGACCGTGAGGCCGACCTCGGTGCCTACTGGGAGCCGAACGTCTGGGTGCGTCACCGCGTACTCTGACCGGATGAAGGTCCTCTCGATCGTTCACCAGCCGGACGCGGCGTCGGGGGTCTTCGCGGACGCCGTCGCCGGCCGCGGCGACGAGCTCGACGAGTGGCTGATCTCGCGCGAGCCCCGCCCGGCCGCGCCCATCGAGGACTACGGCGCCGTCCTCGTGTTCGGCGGCGCCATGCACGTCGACCAGGAGGACCGACATAGCTGGCTCCGGGACGAGCACCGGCTCCTCGCGAGCCTCGCCGCCAATCGGACGCCGCTCATGGGCGTCTGCCTCGGCGGCCAGCTCGTCGCCAAGGCGCTCGGCGGGGCCGTCCGCCGGATGCCGAGCGCCGAGGTCGGCTGGTTCGACGTCGAGCTGACGCAGGAGGCCCGCGACGACCCGGTCTTCGGCGGCCTGGCGCCGCGCTTCTCCACGCTTCAGTGGCACAGCTACCACTTCGAGCTGCCCGACGGGGCCGTCCCGCTCGCCCGCAACGAGCGCTGCCTGCAGGCTTTTCGCGCAGGAGAGCTCGCGTGGGGGATGCAGTTCCACGCCGAGGTGACGCACGAGAGCCTCGTCCGCTGGGTGCGGGCGTCGAAGCCGGAGGAGGACGGCCCTGTCGACCTTCAGCGCCTGCTCGCCGAGACCGACGAGCGGATCGCCGGCTGGAACGCCCTCGGGAAGGAGCTCTGCGCGAGGTTCCTCGCGGTCGCCGAGACGGCTATGCCTCTCGCCGCGACCACTCGTGCCACGAGCCGGCGTAGTTGACGGCGTCGACGCCGGCCGCACGCAGGAGCGCGGCGGCGAGCTCCGACCGCGACCCCGAATGGCAGTAGGCGACGACCGGCCTGCCCGCCGCGATTCCGCGCTCCTCGAGGAGGCGCGCAAGCCCGGCGCTGTCGCCCGCCATGTAGAGCTCGTTCAGGTCGAGGTTGATCGCTCCCGGGATATGCCCTTGCCGCGGGTCACAGGGGTAGCCCGCCGAGCCCTCGTACTCCTCCTCCGTCCGAACATCGACGAGCACGATCTCGTCCCGCTCGAGCAGCTCCGCGAGCTCGTCGCCGGTCACGGCGCGGCCTCCTCGAGGAAGGCGACGACCTCGGCCGTCACGGCCTCCGGCTGCTCGACGGGCGCCAGATGGCCGGCGCCGGCGATGCGCGACAGACGCGCTCGGGGGACCGCCGCGGCCATGGCTTCGGAGTCCTCGGGCGGAGTCAGCCGGTCGTCCTCGCCGACGATGACGAGGACGGGGACGTCGATCGTCGCCAGGGTCGGGCGCGAATCGGCTCGGTCGCGGATCGTCTCCTGGGTCGCGACGAGCGCGGTGATCGATTGCTCGAGCGCGACGTTGCGGGCCCAGCCGACCACCGCCGGGTCGGCGCCGGACGAGAAGAGTCGCGGCGCGAGGTCGTCCCAGAAAGCCCCGCGCCCGGCCTCTCCGAGCAGGCGGATCGCGTCGTCGCGGGCGAGGCGCTGCTCCGGCGAGTCCGGCGTGGCCCGCGTGTCCGCGAGGACGAGGGCGGCAATCTGCTCGGGCGCCTGCCGCCACAGCTCGAGCGCGAGGTAGCCGCCCATCGAGCAGCCCACCGGAACGAACGGACCCTCGACGAGCCCGAGCGCGCGCCGTGCCCAGGCCGCGAAGCCGAGCTCGACCGCCGGTCCCGGGAAGTCGGGTGCTTCCACCGCGTAGCCGGCGTCCTCGAGCGCCGGACGGAGCCCGTTCCACATCCGGTGGTCGAGCGGGAACGCGTGCAGGAGGAGGACGGTCGGGCGGCTCACCGGCCGTGCGATGCTACCGAGAGGATGCCGTTCCGGCTCGCCCCCGCCCGGCCGCCGGCGGTCGCCGCCGAGGCGATGGTCGCCACGAGCCAGCCGCTGGCAACTCGCGCGGGCCTCCGCGCGCTCGAGCGGGGCGGAAACGCGGTCGACGCCGCCCTCGCGGCGGCGGCCGTCCTCTGTGTGACGGAGCCGATGTCGACGGGGATCGGCGGCGACGCCTTCGCGCTCCTCTGGGACGGCGCGCACCTGCACGGGCTCGACGCGGCAGGGCCGGCCCCGCGCGGCGCCGACCCCACTGCCCCCATCGCGGCCCGGGGCCCGCGGTCGGTGACCGTGCCGGGCGCGGTCGCCGGCTGGGCGGCGCTCGCGGAGCGCTTCGGCCGCCTCGGTCTCGACACGGCCCTCGGCGACGCGATCGCCGCCGCCGAGGAGGGCTTTGCGGTCGGCGCGATCACCACCGAGGCGTGGGCAAGGGCCGGCGCCCCACGGGAGCTGGGCCCCGTTCCCTCGGCGGGCGCCACGGCCCGCTTGCCGGAGCTGGGCGCGACCCTTCGGCGAATCGCGGACGAAGGCCCGCCCGCCCTCTATCGCGGCGAGGTCGCCGCCGCGATCGCGTCGAGCACCTGGCTCTCGGAGGAAGATCTCGCCGAGTACGAGCCACGATGGGTGGAGCCGCTCACGCTCGACTACCACGGCGTCACGGTGGCCGAGCTGCCGCCGCCGACCCAGGGCGTGGCGGCGCTCGAGGGGCTCGGCCTCCTCGCTCTGGGAGATCCGTCGCTCGCGGAGCAGGTCGAGTGCGCCCGCCTCGCCCTCGAGGACGCCTGCGCGCACGTCCGCGACGGCGCCGACGTTCGCCCTCTCCTGGAGCCGGAGCGCCTGGCGAGCCGTCGCCGCGAGGGTGCCGCCACCGTGGCGGAGCCGGCCGGGGGCACCGTGTACCTCTGCGCGGTGGACCGCGACCGCCTCGCCGTCTCCTTCATCCAGAGCCTCTTCGAGGGCTTCGGCTCGGGCGTCGTCGCCCCGGGAACCGGCGTCGTCCTCCAGAATCGCGGGGCCTGCTTCGCCGTCTCCGGTCGAGTCGAGCCCGGGCGGCGCCCGTACCACACGATCATCCCGGGGATGCTGCTGCGGGCCGGTCGGCTCGCGGGGCCATTCGGCGTCATGGGCGGGTTCCTGCAGGCGCAGGCGCACGTCCAGCTCGTCTCGGCGCTCGTGAACGACGACCTCGACCCCCAGGCGGCGCTCGACCGCCCCCGCTTCCGGGTCGACGGCGAAGACGTGCTGCTGGAGGAGGGCCTGTGGGAGCGGAGCGCCGAGATCGAGGCGCTGGGGCTACGCCCGGTGCCGAGCCGCGACCGCGCAGCGTTCGGCGGCGGCCAGGCCATTCTCGCGAGCGGAGAGGTCCTCGTCGGCGGCTCGGACAGCCGCAAGGACGGCTACGCCGCAGGTTTCTAGGCCGTCGCTCGCGGCAGCGCGATCGCGTCGGGAGCGTCGGCGGCTTCGCCGTAGCCCTGGGCGGCCTGCGGGAGGCCGAACAGGCGCCCGAGCTCGGCCAGAAGCTCGCGCGGAGGCGGAAGCTCCTCCGGGGCCCTGGCCGTCCGCGCCGTCGCACGCACGGCGTCAGCGTCGGCACCCGTGAGCCGCGACATGAGTCGCGGGTTGGCGCCGAGCGCGATCACCTCGCCCGGCGGCAGAGGACCGTAGTACTCGGGGACCGACAGGTACTCGTCCACGACCCGCCCCCGCTCGAGGGCGACGTAGCGGACGACCAGCCCCTCCTCGAGCCCCATGACGACGACGAAGGCGCCCATGCGGTCGGAGAGCTCCCGGGCGAGGCGTCGCAGCATCTCGGGCTCGCGGTCGCAGAGCTCGTCGTAGGCGGACGTCCAGCCGTCCCGCGGCTTGAGGACGACGCTGCCCCGCGAGCCGCCCGGGAGCCGCGGCACGAACTGCCGTACGGCGCGCACGACCGCGTCGACGTCGTCGCTCTGCACGTGCATCGAGCCGAAGGACGGCCCCTTGCGCGCACCCATGTGAGCCTCGAGCGCGTCGACGGGAGCTTCGAGCACCCGCGCCAGCTCGGTGAAGCCCGCGCGGATCCACGCGTCCCCGGCCTCGTGCGACGTCTCGATCTCGACCCGGTCGGCCCCGGCGGCACGCGCCTCCTCGATCAGCCGGCGCAGGACCTCCTCCGTGGGAACACCCTCGACGTGCGCTTCGTAGGCCATCAGTGCCTGTTCATTGGAGGAAGCGGCATCAGCCGGGAACCCTAAGGCCGAGGAGCAGGTAGTGCGCCGCCAGGTTGGCAAAGCTCGAAAACCGCGCACCGGCGGCGCGGGTGTCCTCCTCGCCGTAGAAGTGAAGCACCGCCTTGCGGAGGCCGAGATCGCCGGCCGGCCAGGCCGCGGGCCTGCCCAGGTGCCGCGCGAGAAACCAGTCCGCCGTCCACTCCCCGATCCCCGGAAGCGCGACGAGCGCCGCCTTGACCTCCTCGTCGGGAAGCGCCGCGAGGTCGTCGAGGTCGAGCTCCGCACGCGCGAGGCCGACGGCGTACTCCGCCTTCCGGCGCGAGAATCCGAGTGAAGTCAGGTCGTCCATCGACGCCGCCGCGAGCCGCTCGCGCGTGGGGAACGCGTAGGCGGCCTCGTGCCGCTCCCCGAAGGCTTCGATGAGACGGTTGCGGATGCTGAAGGCGGCGCGCAGCGAGATCTGCTGCGCGGTGATCGAGGTGACGAGCGTCTCGAACGCGTCCGGGACGAGCGGCGGCCGGAAGCCGCGTAGCGACGTGACGAGCCGCCCCAGCACAGGCTCGCCCGCCGCGAAGGCGGCGAACGCATCGAGGTCGAAGGGAGCGCCCAGGTAGCGGCGCACCGGCTCGGCGAGCTCCGGTCCGGCCGGCTCGACGTGGACGCCGTCCGGCGCAGGCACGATCCGCACCTCCTGCCCGGCGAGCACGCGGTGGACCGCCCCGTCCTTCCAGAGGTTCGCCAGGTCGGGGCCGAAGGCGCGGTAGCGCTCCGTCGAGAGCCCGAAGTCGAAGGGCTCAGGAAGCGAGACTCGAAGCGACAGAGTGGAAGTCGTCGAAGGGCTCGTAGGCGACGCCACGTTCGTCCAGGTAGCCGGCGAGGCCTCGCGTCGCGAACACCCGGTCGGAGGCCTCCGCGGCACAGCGGTCCGAGTAGCCGTCGCCGATGTAGACGATCTCGCCGCCGCCGGCGAGCCCCCTGACGACGGAGCGCTTGCACGACTCGCCGCAGTTGTCGCAGGACTCGTCGTAGCGCCAGTCCACGACCCAGCCGTCGGGGCGCGGGTCGATTCGGTTCGCGTGCAGCTCGACCTCGAGGCCTTCGCGCTCGAGGATCGGCTCGATGAGCTCGTGGAAGCCGCTCGAGACGATCACGAGCCGCCAGCCGCGCTCCTCCGCGAGGGCGACGAGCTCGGAGAAACCCTCCCGGATCTCGACGTTCTCGAGCTCCCAGCGGACGACCTCCTCGAGCGGCCTGCGCACGGGCTTGAACTCCCGCGTGATCACCTCGCGCAGAGTCATCGTGCCCCCGTGGAGGCCGTCCTCGACCTCCTGGTAGACAGCCGGGTCGCCGAAGCTGCCCGCGATCGTGTCGAGCAGATCCATCTTGGTGACCGTGCCGTCGAAGTCGACGACGATGGTGCGGCCGCTCAAAAGTGGCTCGTCACCCCGGCCGGGTCCTCGTCGGAGGTCCTCGCGGACTTCGCCGCCTCGGGAGCCTCGAACCAGGAGTATGCGTACGCGGGGTCCTCGAGCTCGCGCGCGAAGGCGGTGAGCCGCAGCGGGTGGAACGTGTCGCACATCACCGCCAGCTCGTGGGTCTCGGTCATCCCGATCGACTTCTCCGCGAGGCCCGGCTGCGGGCCGTGCGGGATTCCGGAGGGATGGAGGGTCACCGACCCGATCTCGATCCCCTTGCGCGAGGAGAAGTTCCCGTCCACGTAATAGATCATCTCCTCGCTGTTCAGGTTCGAGTGGTGGTACGGGATCGGGATCGCGTCCGGGTCGAAGTCGAGCTTTCGCGGGCAGAACGAGCAGATCACGAAGTTGCGCCCCTGGAAGGTCTGGTGCGACGGAGGCGGCATGTGGATCCGCCCGGTGATCGGCTCGAAGTCGTGGATCGAGAACGTCCACGGGAACACGTAGCCGTCCCAGCCGATGACGTCGAACGGGTGGTAGTCGAGCACGTAGGTCTGGTAGCCGTCCTTGATCCGCAGCTTGACGACGTGCTCCCCGCGGTCGGTGTGGGTCTGGAGATCGGTCGGCGCATGCAGGTCCCGGTGGTAGTAGGGCGCGTGCTCGAGGAGCTGCCCGTATTCGTTGCGATAGCGGCGCGGGATCTCGATGAGGCCGGGCGACGTGAAGACGACGTGACGCTGGTCTCCCTCGGGGGCGAAGCGGTAGGTCGTCCCGCGCGGGATCACGACGTAGTCGCCGGCCTTGTACGGGAGGTCCCCGAAGATCGTCTCCAGCGTCCCGCTCCCCTCGTGGACGAAGACGACCTCGTCCCCCTCGCCGTTTCGGTAGAAGAAGTCCATCGGCTCGGTGGGGCGAACGAGCGCGATCTCGACGTCGTCGTTCCACATGAGGAGCCGACGGCCCGAGATCGCGTCTCCGCCGGGCGGGACGTCATGGGTGCGAAGGTGGCGGTGGGCGTGCCCGTCGGGCACCCACTCCTCGCGCTCGATCGGCTCGAAGCTCGCGACCTCCTGGACGCGGCACGGCGAGTGGAGGTGGTAGAGGATCGACTCGTTCCCGACGAAGCCCTCGAGCCCCATGACCTCCTCGGTCAGGAGCGTCCCGTTCTCCCGGAACTGGACGTGGCGCTTGCGCGGAACGCGGCCGCGGCTGACGTAGTACGGCATCGTCCTCCTTAGAGATTGCCTCGAGAGCCTGCTCCCGCTCGAGGGCCTGGAAGAGGGCCTTGAAGTTCCCGGCGCCGAACCCGCGAGAGCCGTGGCGCTCGATCAGCTCGAAGAAAACAGTGGGTCGGTCGCCGATCGGCTTCGTGAAGATCTGCAGGAGATACCCCTCGTCGTCTCGATCGACGAGGATACCCAAGCGGTTGAGGTCGTCGTAGTCCGCGTCGATCTCGCCGACCCGCTCGGCGACGTCGTCGTAGTACGTCGTCGGCGTGCCGAGGAAGCGGACGCCCCGTTCCCGGAGCGCGGTGACGGCGGCGACGATGTTGCGCGTCTGGAGGGCGATGTGCTGGACGCCCGGTCCGCCGTAGAACTCCAGGTACTCGTCGACCTGCGACTTCCGGCGGCCCTCCGCCGGCTCGTTGATCGGGAACTTGATGCGCCCTTCCCCGTCGGAGACCACCTTCGACATGAGGGCCGAGTACTCGGTGGAGATCTCCTCGTCCGTGAAGCTGAGCATCTCCGTGAAGCCGAGCACGCGCTCGTAGAACGACACCCACTCGTTCATGCGCCCGAGCTCGACATTGCCGACCGCGTGGTCGAACTCCGTGAAGAGACCGAGGTCCCGGCCGCCCTCGACGGGCGCGTACCCCGGAAGGAAAGCCCCCGTGTAGGCGCCTCGCTCGACGAACGTGTGCACCGTCTCGCCGTAGGTGGCGATCGAGGCCAGCCACACGCTCCCGTGCTCGTCCTCGAGCTGGTACGGCTCCTCGACGCCGCGCGCTCCCCGCTCGAGAGCGGTCCGGTAGGCGGCCCTCGCGTCGGGGACCCAAGGGCGAGCGAGTGGACGCCGTCCCCGTGAGCCGCCACATGGGTCGCGACCGGGCTCGCGCCCGTGAGCGGCGCGGTCAGGACGAAGCGGACGTCGCCGTGTCGGAGGACGCGCGAGGCTCGGTCCCGACTGCCCGTCTCGAGGCCTGCGGCGGCCTCCTCGCGGAATCCGTACGCACTGGTGAAGTAGTGCGCCGCCTGTGTCGCGTTCCCGACCCAGAGCTCGATGTGGTCGAGCCCCAGCAGCGGCATGGGGTCGGCTGTCTGTCCTGATGTCTGGGCGTGAAGCTCGGTCGCCATCGTCCACTCCTCTCCGGGTACTCGATGGAATGATCTACCCTTCAATCTGCGCATCACAAGGTATAGTCGTTGCGCGTTGAGCCCTCGAACCCCTCTTCTGGACGAGATAGACCGGAGAATCGTTGCGTTACTCCGCGAGGGAGCACGCCGGTCGTTCCGGGAGGTCGGGGAGGCCGTCGGCCTCTCCGCGCCGGCCGTCAAGCGCCGCGTCGACCGCCTCGAGTCGGCGGGGGTCATCGCCGGCTACACGGCCGTCCTCGACCCGGCGCCGTTCGGCTGGCCGATGCAGGCGCTCGTGTCGCTCGTCTGCGAGGGCTCGATGGACGCGAGCGAGGTGCGCGAGGCCGTCGCGGGCCATCCGGAGGTCGTCGGCGCGTACACGGTCGCGGGAGAGGCGAGCGCGGTCCTGCTCGTCCGCGCCGCCGACACGGGCCATCTCGAGCGGCTCCTCGAGCGGATCCGCGAGCACCGGGGCGTGCTCCGCACGCAGACGCAGATCGTGCTTTCGACGCTCTTCGAGCGCCCGCTCCGGCTCGACGGCTGAGGTTTCCTGGGGGCCACGGGGCACCCCAGCCCACCACCCGCTTTCGAGCCTAACGACGAAAAACGCGCGGTGGCGCGATGCGCGCCTCTCGGCGCGGTTACGACACGCCTTCGACGCGAAGCGGGCGGTCTCGGGCCCCAGGCGGCTACGTGTGACCGCGGCTCACCCGTGGCCAACCACGTTCCGGAGCACCCCGATCCCCTCGATCTCGAGCTCGACCTCGTCGCCCGGCCGGAGCCAGCGGCCGTCGGCGTGCTCGAGGATGCAGCCCGTCCCGACCGTCCCGGAGCCGAGGACGTCGCCCGCGACGAGGCGCGTGTTGCGCCCGGCGTGGGCCACCAGCTCGTCCCAGGACCAGTTGATGTCGCCCAGATTCCCGCGCGAGCGCTCCTCGCCGTTGACCCTGGCGACCATCTCGAGCCGGAGGTCGCCGAGCTCGTCCGGGGTCACCACGACGGGCCCGAGGCTCGTCGCGAAGTCCTTGCCCTTGGCGGGGCCGAGGCCGACGGCCATCTCCATCTTCTGGAGGTCGCGCGCCGACCAGTCGTTCAGGATCGTGAAGCCGGCGATCCGGCCCTCGGCGCCGATCACGACGGCCGCCTCGAGCTCGTAGTCCCAGGCCGAGCTCTCCGCCGGGAACGGGATCGTGTCGTCAGGGCCGTGGACCGCGGCCGGATTGGAGAAGTAGAAGACCGGGAGCTGGTACCACTCGGGCGCCATCTCGAGCCCGCGCTGGGCCCGCGCGGACTTCACGTGGCGCTCGAAGGCGAAGAAGTCCCGGATCGACGGAGGGTGAGGGATCGGCGCGACGAGGCGGACGTCGGCGAGCGCGTGCTCGGCGACGTCGTCGCCGCCCGTCTCGAGCCAGGCCGCGAGCGAGGGGGCGTCGAGCTCGACGGCTCGATCCCCCTCGACTCGCGCCGGAGCCCTGCGGCCGCCCGTCTCGAGCGTGCAGAGCCGCAGCGATCAGCCCTCGACGGGGATGACGTTCGTCGCCTCGGGGCCCTTCGTGCCCTCGCGGGCCTCGTACTCGACCCGCGCACCCTCGACGAGCGACTTGAAGCCGTCGCCGGCGATGTTGGAGAAGTGGACGAAGAGGTCCTTGGTCCCGTCGTCAGGCGCAATGAAGCCGTAGCCCTTTGCGTCGTTGAACCACTTCACGCTTCCAGTTGCCATAGAAACACCTCCCTTCCCACGTACTCGAACGGGTAAGGGAGGCGCCCTGCGCGCCTCGGTACTCGCCCGTGCACGCCCGAGTGTAGCCGGACTAGAGCCGGACGAGGGTTAGTCAGGGGTGGGTGCGGGGGCCCGGGCCTGCCGGGCGATGAGGATGCCGGCGCCGATCACCAGCCCGCCCACGACCTGGAGGGCGCCCATGCTCTCCGAGAGGACGACGAGCGCGAAGAACGCGCCCAGAAAAGGCTGCAAATTGGCGTAAAGCGAGGCCCGCGCCGCCCCGACGCGGTCGATGGCCGTGAACCACATGATGTTCGTGAAGACCAGGCTGAAGAACAGGCTGTAGACGAAGGCGGCCCACGCGAGGGCGCCGAGCGAGCTCCAGTCCTGCTCGGCGAGCTGACGGAGCGCCGAGAGCACGAGCGGCACCGAGCCCACGACGAGCATGAAGGCGCTGATCCTGTACGGCGAGTAGCGCTGCATGAGCGGCGCCATCGCGACCGAGTACGCGGCCCAGGTCACCGAGGCGAGGAGGCCGAGCAGGATCCCGCCGAGGTCGCCGGACAGGCCGCTGGTCGCGCCGGCCGCGACGAGCGCGACGCCCGAAAAGGAGACGATCGTCGCGAACCAGTGGCGGAGATGAAGGTGCTCGAGCCTGAAGACCCACGCGATGAGGGCCACGAAGATGGGCAGGGTTCCGAACATGAGCGCCACGGTCGCCGCGGTCGTCAGGCGGACCGCGTAGACGAACGCGAGCTGGTTGAGCCAGACCCCGAGCGCCGCGGCCACGACCATGAGCCGGACGTCGACGCGGCGCACGCGGAGCGTGCCCTCGCGCGCGTACGTGAACGCCGAGAAGATGACGGCCCCGACGGCGAAGCGGACGGACGAGTAGGCGAGCGGCTCCCACCCGTTCGTGAGCGCGTACTTGACCGCCGTGAAGTTGAAGCTCCAGAACAGAACCGTGGCGAGGAGGAGGACGTCTGGCGGGAGGCGGTGCCGCACGGCGGCGAACCCTAACCACCGGGTAGAGTCGCGCCCGTGACGGAGCCGACGGAGAACCAGCCCATGCCTGCTGCGGACGCGCCTCCGGAGGCCCGCGTGGAGCCCACGATCGACGACGTCGACGAGCTGGTCGGGCCGGCGACGCCCCACTTCGCGATGCAGCTCCGGGCGCGCGTCCGGGCGCTCATCCGTGACCTGCCGGAGGACCATCCCGTGCGCCGGTACGGCGAGGAGAAGATCGCCCTGCTCGAGCGCCTGGCCTACTCGACCTCGAAGGCCGAGGAAGGCGAGCTCGAGCCCCCGAGCCGACTCGGGTGGGAACAGCTCCCGAGCCACGCGCCCGCCTCGGATCCACAGGGCCCCTGATGGCGGTCTTCGCGGGCAAGTCCGTCCTCGTCACGGGCGGCTCGCGCGGCATCGGCCGTGCCATCGCCCACCGCTTCGCGGAGCTCGGAGCCGCCAAGGTGGCCATCAGCTACCTGCGCAACGACTCGGCAGCCGAGGAGACGGCGTCCGAGATCCGCGAGCGCGGCGCCGAGGCCCAGGTTCTGCGCGGCAACGTCGGGGATCCTGCCAAGGCAGTCGCGCTGCTCGACGAGGCCGGCCCGCTCGACGTCCTCGTCTCCAACGCCGCCACGGGAGTGATCCGTCCCGCCCTGGAGCTCGAGGAGCGGCACTGGGACTGGACGATGAACGCGAACGCGAGGGCGCTCCTCACGCTGGCGCGCCACGCCGCGCCGCAGATGCAGCCCGGGAGCGCGATCGTCGCCATGACGAGCCTCGGCTCGACGCGCGTGCTCGAGAACTACGTGCTCGTGGGCACCTCGAAGGCGGCGCTGGAGTCGCTCGTCCGCTACCTGGCGGTCGAGCTCTCCGAGCGGGACATCCGCGTCAACGCCGTCTCGGCCGGGCTGGTCGAGACCGGGGCGCTGGCGTTCTTCCCGAACCGGGACGAGATGCTGGAGCGCTACGCGAGCCGGACGCCTGCCGGACGCCTCGTCGAGCCCGCGGACGTCGCCGAGGCCGTCTGCTTCCTCGCGTCGCCCGCCGCGGGGATGATCCGCGGGCAGACGATCGTCGTGGACGGCGGCTACTCGATCCTCGCCTGACCACCGGCCTCCGCGGCCGGGTGGCGCCGCTCCCAGAGCGTCACGTTCAGGAACGCCGCCGAGGTGATGAGGCGGGCGATGAGGTAGAGCCAGACGAGGAGCACGGCGGCGGTGCCCAGAGCGCCGTAGAGCTCGGACGAGCGCCCGATCTTCGGCGCGAAGTAGAAGACGACCGCGACCTGGACCAGCTGGGCGCCGACGGCAAGGAGGGCCGCCCCCGGCAGAAGCTCCTGCCAACGCGCAGCCCGGTGCGGCAGGAGCCACATGACGACGACCGCGACGGCGGTCTGCAGTGCCAGCGTTGCCATGAGTCCGATGAGGCCCCCGAGGCCGAGGGCCTCGCGCAGCCACGTCAAGGCGGCGGCTCCGATGACGACCAGGAGCAGGAGCCCGTTGAAGGCCGCGACGGCATGGAAGGGACGGCGCATCCGCGGACGCGGGACCCCCCACGCGAGCGAATAGGCGAGCTGGAGTGCTCGGACGAAGCCGAGTGAGAACCACGCCAGCAGGCCGAGCCCGACGAGGAGAAGCAGGATCCCGCCCTGCTGGCTCGTCTCGACGGCATCCTCGGTGCTCGCAATCGCCGCGGCGCCGATGCCGAACTCCTCGGCTGCGTCCTCGACACTTGCCTGGTCGTAGTCGAGCCAGAAGCCCAGGACGACCGACACGATGAGGCCGAAGGGGAGAAGCCAGAGGAAGAGGCGGTACGCCAGACCGCCCGCGAGCAGGCCTCCTCCGAAGCGAAGCTCGCGCTGGAAGGCCTCGAAGCCGGCGTCCACGAGAGGGACCCGCTCGCGCGCCGTCACGCTCAGGTCGGCGGCACGCTGTGTGAGCTCGGCAACACGCTCGTTGAGAGGACGCTGGGGCTCGGCGATGACGGTCGAATCCTACGGCGCTGCGACGCCTTCCAGAATGCGCCCGGAGAAGGATCTTCGTCGGCGACGTAGTAGTTCCGCCCATCGGTCAGCCCTGGGCATCAGCAAGGAGGTCGTCGTGCAGGATCTGCGCTTGGAGGAGACGGAGCTCGCGGAGAACGCGTCGCGCTACTGGTGGCTGTTCCTCGTCACCGGGATCCTGTGGCTCTGGGTCTCGCTCATCGTCCTCCGGCTCGAGCTCGAATCGGTCTATGCGATCGCGATCCTCTTCGGGTTCGTCGCCATCGGCGCGGGCATCAACGAGTTCCTTCGTATGGGAGCGGCGACGACGGGCTGGAAGATCGTCCACGCCGGCCTCGGCGTCCTCTTCGTCGCCGCCGGCATCGTGGCGTTCTTCCGCCCCCAGGGAACGTTCGTCGCGCTGGCGGCGATCGTGGGCTGGGTCCTGCTCTTCAAAGGCATCTTCGACATCACGGTGGCGATCGTGACACACGACGTGGTCCACCTCTGGTGGATCGGCTTGATCGTCGGGATCGCCGAGATCGCGCTTGCCTTCTGGGCGGTCGGCTACTTCCGGGGAAGCGCGATCTTGCTCGTCGCGTGGATCGGCCTGATGGCGCTCTTGCGCGGGATCACCGAGATCGTGACCGCCCTCAGGCTCAGACGCCTGAAGACGACACTCGCCGCCGCGTAACTAGGCGGCGGCCGGTGGAGGCGGAGTCTGGAGAGGCCGTGTGTCGGCCTCTCCGAGCTCGGCCACGGTGACGCGGCGGAAGGCCTCGAAGCCGAGGGCAACCAGCGCGGCGAGCAGGAGAATGCCGAGCCAGGTGCGGAGCGCGGGAACGGGCGCCCAGAGCACAAGCAGGAGGTAGACGCCGGCCAGCACGCCCCAGGCGATCCCGGCGTGGTCCCTGAGCGTCGGCCCGATCTTGCCGCGGAAGCGGCGGGGGTACCGGGAGGGCCCGGCGAGCACGGTTCCGATCAGGATTACTACCCCGTAGATGATGAGCGCCCAGGCGACCTCGGAGAGCAGCTGGGTGCCGATGATCCACGTGGAGCCGATCGCGTCCCGCACCGATTCGCCCTGGGAAAGCGCGTCCACGATGTACGAGCCGACCGCCCGGCGGATGACGAGCAGGAGGATTCCGACGAGGAGGAGAGCGGTGCCGACCCAGCGCAGCGTCTCGCGGCGCCCGCGCGCGAGCCAGACCGCCGCAGCGAAGAAGGCGAGCGCGACGAAGACGATCGCCCAGCTCAGCACCTTGATGATCTTCACGCCCGTCTGCGCCGCCTCGAGCTGATCCGACTCGAGGATCGTCACCTGGCCGGCGTCGGGCGGCAGCCGCGCGTCGAGCTGCTCGCCGAAGCCGAGCTCGGTGCCGATCGTGACGATGAGGGTCCGCACGTCGAGGGTCACGTTCCCGCCCGCGGTCGAGACCCCGGCGCGCGTGTCGTCCTCGAGCACCCGCAGGAGCGCCTCGTGCGCGGCGCGGTTGACGTCCTCCCAGAGCGCCTGAACGCGAGGCCGCTGGAGGAAGCCGTCGACGGCGCGCACCGCGGGCTCCCGCAGAGCTCCCGCGAGCGGCCCGGCGAGCCCCTGGAGGTTGGGCGGCAGGTCGTTTTCGAGCGTCGTCTGGGGATCCAGCTCCGCGTAAAGCTGATCGACGATGTAGATGGAGAGCGCCTCGCGGACGTCGTCGTCCTCGAGGAGCTGCGTGCTCGTGTCCACCCAGGAGTCGGTGTCGAGCGCCTGGCGCTTGACCCAGACCGCCAGCGAGCCCACGAGCACGACCAGCGTTCCCAGGACCAGGCAGACCCAGACGAGAATCGTGCGCATCCTCGGGCTCATCGGCCCGCAGGATACGCGCCCTGTCGGCGGTTCGGCTACCCCGCCGCGCAGGAGACGGCAGCCGGGAGCCGAATCCCCGGCCGATGAGCGAGAGCCACGCTCTCCCGGCCGCCGCACCGCCGCAGCCGGAGGCGGCAGCTCGCCGACGACACCCTCGTCGTCGTCGGCGTCGTCCTCCTGGTCGCGGCGATCCTCGCCGTGGCGTGGGTGACGCGCGGGTTCATCGCCTGGATCTTCGCCGCCGGCTTTCTCGCCTTCTCGATCGACCCGATGGCCCAGTGGATTCGCGGGAAGGCGCACGTGGGCCGGGGCATGTCGATCACGCTCTCGATGCTCGTCCTCGCCGCCGTGCTCTTCGTGATCGGCCTGATCGTCCTCCCGCCCGTGCTCGACGGCGCGAAGGCGCTTCTGAACGAGGTGCCCGAATACGCCCAGCAGCTCGAGGACTCGAGTTTCGTCGAGAGCCTCGGCGCGGAGGATCAGGTCGAAAGCACCGAGGAGGCCACCGAGGACATCGCCAACTTCTTCACCGGGGTGAGCTCGCTCCTGGGCGCCATCGGCGCGTTCGCCAGTGGGGCGTTCGCAGTCTTCATGATCTTCGTCCTCACGATCTACTTCATGGTCTACGGGCGCGACATCCGGCGGCTCATCGCCGCCCGTCTGGGCCCCGACCGGGGGCCTCGCTTCCTCGTCACGAGCAAGCGCATCTACGACGCGACCAGGGGCTACTGGTACGGGAAGTTCATCATCGCCGTCATCGCCGGCCTCAGCATCTACATCCCGATGGTGCTGCTCGACATCCCGTTCGCGGCCCCGCTCTCCGTCTTCGCCGCGCTCGTGGGCCTGATCCCGAACGTCGGCGCGACGATCGGCGCCATCCCGGTCGTGGGCGTGGCCCTCTTCGAGAGCTGGTGGCAGGGGCTGATCATGATCGCGGTGATCGTCGTCTACCAGCAGGCGGAGAACTCGGTCATCACGCCGAAGGTCTTCCAGAAGGCGCTGGACCTGCACCCCTTCCTCTCCTTCGTCGCCGTCCTCTTCCTCAGCGCGATCTTCGGGATCATCGGCGCGCTCCTCGCGCTCCCCGTCACGGCGGCCGTGAAGATCATCCTCGAGGAGCGCCGCCGGCCCGTGCCCGCCGCGCCGCCGTAGGCTGCGGGCCGTGGCGACGACGGCCGTCCCGAAGAAGTCCCACCTCGCCCGCCGGCTCGCCGGACGCGGCTTCCTGCTCCTCGTCACGTTCGTGTCCCTCTACCTCCTCTGGCCGAGCCTCTCCGAGGTCTTCACGTCGTGGCGATCGCTGCTCGAGCTCCAGCCCCAGTGGGTGGCGGTCGCCCTGGCCGTGGAGGCGGGGAGCTTCGTCTCCATCTGGCAGCTCCAGCGCATCGCGCTCCAGACGGGCCGCTGGTTCGGCGTCGCCACGTCCCAGCTCGCCGGCAACGCCTTCGGGCGGATCATTCCCGGAGGGATGGCGGCCGCCGGCGCCCTCCAGTACCGGATGCTCGTGCGCTCCGGCCTCGCCGGAGGCCGGATCGCCTCCGCGCTCACCGCCGTCTCCGTCCTCCTCTTCGGGGTGGTGCTCGCGCTGCCCGTGCTCAGCCTGCCCGCCGTCCTCGGGGGGACGGAGGTGGCGGAGGGGCTCGCGCAGGCCGCCTATCTCGGTGCCGGTGTCTTCCTCCTCCTGGTCGTCGCCGGAGTCGCGGTCCACGTCTGGGAGCTCCCGCTCAGGCTTGCCGGCCGGGCCGTCGCGTGGGCGCTCAACCGGACCGTTCGCCGGCACCGGCCGGTGGTCGGCCTCCCCGAGCGCCTGCTCCGCGAGCGCGACGCGGTGCTCCGCGCCTTCGGCAAGCGCTGGTGGCTGGCCCTCCTCGCCGCGGGGGGCAAGTGGATCCTCGACTACCTCGCCCTGCTCGCCTGCCTGCAGGCGGTGGGCGCGGACCCGAACCCGTCCCTCGTCCTCCTCGCGTTCGTCGCCGCCGCCTTCCTGGGGATGATCCCGCTGACGCCGGGCGGCCTCGGCTTCGTCGAGGCGGGCCTCACCGGGATGCTCGCGCTCGCCGGCGTCGGCGCGGGCGCCGCAGTCGTGGCGACGCTCGCCTATCGCCTGGTCTCGTTCTGGATCCCGATCCCGGCAGGCGGCGTCGCCTACGTCCTCTTCCGGCGCCGATATCCCTAGCCTCCTTAATCGAGCGCGAGCGTCCCGCCCACGGGCAGGACGCGGATCTCGACGTCCGGCGCGAGCTCGGCCGCGGCGCGCCGGAATGTCTCCACCGGCTCGGTGAGATAGTCCGGCGGGGACATCCGCGTGGACTGGACCGGGTAGTACGTGCCCCAGTGGATGGGCACGGCGATCCCGGGGCGCAGGAGCACGAGCGCCTCGGCCGCCCGTCGCGGGTCGAGATGGCCGGGGCCGAGCGAGGGGCCCCAGCCCCAGATGGGAACGAGGGCGACGTCGAGGCCGGGCGCCAGGTCCGCCATCTCCGGGAAGAGGTCGGTGTCACCGGCGAAGTAGATGCGCTTCGTGCCGTCGAGGACGTAGCCGAGGGCCGGAGCCTTCGTCCCGAGGAGGCGGCTCGCCTCGTGGACGGCCTCGACGGCCCGGACGGAGACCGCTCCGACCCGGACCTCCTCCCCCGCCTCGACCTCGGCGACCGACTCGAAGCCGCGCCGGCTCACGAGCGCCCCGGCGCCGCGCGGCACGACGACGGTCACGTCCCGCTCGAGCAGCTGGAGCGAGGGCAGGTCGAGGTGGTCGTAGTGCAGATGGGAGAGGAGGACGGCGTCGAGCCCTTCCAGCTCGTCGAGCTCGAGCGGGGCCGCGCGGCGGAGGTGGATGACGCGGCGGCGGAGGAGCGGGTCGGTGAGGAAGCGCACGCCGTCCAATTCGACGAGGACGGTCGAGTGCCCCAGCCAGCGGACGCGGTCGGGCATCAGGCGAACGCCTCCCGCAACCCGTCCTCGAGGTTCCGTGGCGCGTAGCCGAGCTCTTGCCGCGCCTTGTCGTCGCGGCCGAAGTACGTGACGCCGTCCGAAGCGGAGACGTAGTCGTGGACGCTCAGGCCGAGGAGCGGCCCGACCGGGGTCGCGAGTCGCACGGCCCAGGTCGGCACCGGGACGACGCGCTGCCGGTGGCCGCCGACGGCGAAGGCCTTCTCGACGGCCTGGCGCAAGGTGGCGAGCTCGCCGCCGATGACGTAGGACTCGCCCGGACGACCGCGGTCGTGAGCGAGGAGGATCCCCTCCGCCGCGTCCTCCACGTACGTCCAGTTGAGCCCGACGTCGCCGAACGGGAGGACGACGCGCTTGCCCCGGACCGCCTGCGCCAGCATGCCGCTGATCGCCGTGTGGTCGCCGGGCCCGTAGAGGCCGCCCGGCTGGACGATCACGATCGGGTCGCCGCGCCCGATCCGCTCCCGCGCGGCGCGGTGGGCCAGCGCCTTCGTCTCGTGGTAGAGCGAGACGTACGCGCCCTCGGGAGGGTCGTACGTCTCGTCGACGGCCTTGCCCTTCGTGTCGCCGAAGACGACGTTCGAGGAGACGTAGACGGCGCGCTCGACGCCCACGTCCGCCGCCGCGTCGAGGGCGTTCTCCGTCCCGGTGACGTTGGCGGCGACGAGCTCGTCGCGCTGCGAGGCGCGTACCCCGTTTCGGTAGATCGCCGCCGCGTGAAAGAGCGCGTCGCAGCCTTCCAGCGCCGACGCGAGCGCCGGCCGCGACGAGAGGTCGCCCTCGACGGGCGTGCAGCCGAGCTCCCGCAGCTTCCCGGCCTTGCCCGGAGAGCGGACGAGCGCGACGACGTCGTCGCCTCGCTCCCTGAGCCGCGCCGCCAGCCGCCCGCCGAGGAACCCGGTCGCTCCGGTGACGAAGGCTCTCACAGGCTCAAGCCGTCGCCTCGGCCGGGCGCGGGCCGTCGAAGACGTCCACCCCCTCGCTCCGCTTCAACGAGTTGGCGACGAGGTAGGTGATCGGCGTCGCGAGCGCCTCCCAGGCGACCTTGATGGCCCAGGTGGTCAGGATGGTGTCGAGGAGCGGGGCGCCCGTGCCGGCGAACGCGATCGTGACGAAGAGCGCGCTGTCGAGGCCCTGGCCGACCACGGAGGAGCCGATCGTCCGGCTCCAGAGGAAGCGCCCGCCCGTCGCCACCTTCATGCGGGAGAGGATGAACGAGTTGGTCAGCTCGCCGACGAGGTACGCACAGAGGGAGGCGACGAAGATCCGCCACGTCGTCCCCAGGATTGCTTCGTACGCCTCCTGGTTCTCCGCCCAGAAGTCGGCGGCGGGCAGGCGCAGGGCGATCTGGATCGCCGCGACCGCGAGCACGTTGCAGGCGAAGCCGAGCAGGATGACCCGGCGCGCGGCGCGGAATCCGTACACCTCCGTGAGCACGTCGCCGAGGAGGTAGGCGAGCGGGAAGAGGACGTTGCCCGCGTCGAAGACGCGGCCCCCCACCTCCGCGAGCTTGACGGCGATGATGTTCGAGACGACGAGCGCCGTCACGAAGAGCCCGGCGATCGTGACGAAGCGCCACGAGACCAACTGGGTCACGGCTTCAGTCGCCGCAAGATGTCCGCCGCCACGTTGCCGGCGATCGCCGGATTCTCCTGGAGGCGGCGGAGCGAGTACTCGTACCACTTGCGCCCGTAGGGAACGTAGACGCGCATCGTGTGTCCCCCCTGCACGAGCTCGTCGGCGAGGTCCTCCCGCACCCCGAGGAGCATCTGGAACTCGTAGCGCTCGGGCCCCAGGCCCTTCGCCTCGATCAGCTCGAGGGCCTTCGCCACCACCCACTCGTCGTGCGAGGCGACGGCGACCTTCGCGCCTCCGTCCCAGAGCGCTTCCATCGCCGCCGCGAAGGTGAAGCGGATTGCGTCGTCGCCCCGGTAGGCGAGCTCGGCCGGCTCGACGTAGATCCCCTTGCAGACCCGCACGTTCGGGCGAAACGGCAGGAGGTCCCGGACGTCGTCGAGCGTACGGCGCAGCATCGCCTGGAGGACGATGCCGACGTTCTCGTGCCCTTCCGCGCGGAGGTCCCGGTAGAGCTCGAGCGTGGCAGTCGTCGTGCTCGAGTCCTCCATGTCGATGCGGAGGAACCTGCCGCGGTCGGCCGAAGCCTGGACGAGCGCGCGGACGCTCTCACGGCAGACGTCGGGCGCGACGTTCAGCCCGAGCCCTGTGAGCTTGACGCTGATGTTGGCGTCGAGCCCCTCGGCGTCCACGGTCGAGAGCGCCTCCTCGTACTCCCGGCGGATGGCCAGCGCCTCCTCCTCGCTGGCGGTCTCCTCGCCGAGGACGTCGAGCGTCGCCTTCTTGCCGGCCTCGTTCAGCTTCCGGACGACGGCGCAGGCGTCGGCGAGCGTCGGTCCAGCGATGTAGCGGGCCGAGAGGCGCCGGACGAGACGCTTCGGGACGGCCGGCAGCACACGCGCGATGGCGCGGTCGAACAGGGCCAAGGCGCCGCGATTGTAGTCCTTGCGCGCTCGGGCAACCGCCCGCAGAATGACCTCGGATGGAGGACCCCTACGCGACGGAGGAGCGCTCAGAGGAGCCGCGGAAGGCCACTCCGAGGGACTACGCCCTCGGCGCGGTCGTCGCGGTCCTCTTCGCCGCCGCCACGGTCGTCGCGGCGATCCTCACCTTCGACGTGAACCCCGCCGCCCCGGTCGTCGTGGCGGTCGCCGCGATCGCCGGCGGGTCGCTGCTCGTGCCTCGCGTCCACGACGCACCGCTCAAGGCCGTCGCCGTCGGGCTCGTGGTCGGCGGGGTCGCGGCCATCCTTCTCTGGCCGTTCTTCGACGTCAGCTAGCCCGGGGCTAGACGAGCCGGCATTGCGCGCAGGAGGCCGACAGGGTAGAACGGCGGGATGACCGAAACCCGTCCCGACCCCAGCGCGGCGACGATCGACGCACTCCTGCTCGAGGAGCGGCGGTACCCGCCCGCGGAGGGCTTCACCGCGGCGGCGAACGCAGGGCCCGAGATCTACCAGCGCGACTTCGAGGAGTTCTGGGAGACCGAGGGCCGCGAGCGCGTCACCTGGTTCGAGCCGTTCACCGAGCTCTACGAGTGGGAGCTGCCGTACGCGAAGTGGTATCTGGGCGGCAAGCTGAACGTCTGCTTCAACTGCGTCGACCGCCACGTCGAGGCGGGGAGCGGCGACAGGGTCGCCTACCACTGGGAAGGCGAGCCCGAGGACGAGCGGCGGACGATCACGTTCGCCGACCTCCAGCGGGACGTCGTCCGCTTCGCCAACGCCCTGAAGGAGCTGGGAGTCGGCAAGGGCACGCCCGTCGGGATCTACATGGGGATGATCCCCGAGCTCCCCGTCGCCATGCTCGCCTGCGCGCGCCTGGGCGCGCCCCACACCGTCGTGTTCGGCGGCTTCAGCGCGGACGCCCTCTCGGACCGGCTCAACGACATGGAGTGCGAGGTGCTGATCACGCAGGACGCCGGGTGGCGCAAGGGCGGCGAGGTGCCGCTCAAGCGCAACGCAGACGAGGCGCTCGAGCGCTCGCCGGGCGTGCGGACGGCGGTCGTCTGGCGCCGGGTCGGCTCCGACGTCGAGATGCGCGAGGGCCGTGACGTCTGGGCGCACGAGCTCGTCGAGGGCGCGAGCGACGACCCGGCCACGTGCCCGTGCGAGCCGATGGACTCGGAGGACCTCCTCTACCTCCTCTACACGAGCGGCACGACCGCGAAGCCGAAGGGGATCGTCCACACGACGGCCGGCTACCTCGTCGGCATCGCGGCGACGCACCACTACATCTTCGACATCAAGCCCGACTCCGTGTACTGGTGCGCAGCGGACATCGGCTGGGTCACCGGGCACAGCTACATCGTCTACGGGCCGCTGGCGAACGGGACGACGAGCGTGCTCTACGAGGGCGTCCCCGACTACCCGGACCGGGACCGCTGGTGGGCGATCATCGAGCGCTACCGGGTCGACATCCTCTATACCGCCCCGACGGCGATCCGCGCGCACATGAAATGGGGCCCGGAGCACGCCGAGAAGCACGACCTCTCCTCGCTCCGCCTCCTCGGCTCGGTCGGCGAGCCGATCAACCCCGAGGCCTGGGTGTGGTACCGCGAGCACATCGGCGGTGAGCGCACGCCCGTCGTCGATACGTGGTGGCAGACCGAGACGGGCATGGTGATGATCACGCCGCTCCCGGGCGTGACGACCACCAAGCCGGGCTCCGCAACGCGCCCCTTCCCCGGGGTCGACGCGGCAGTGGTGAACGACCAGGGCGAGGAGGTGGGCCCCGGCGGCGGCGGGTATCTCGTCCTGCGCCGGCCGTGGCCGGCGATGCTGCGCGGCATCTACAAGGACCACGAGCGCTTCGTCGAGACCTACTGGAGCCGCTTCCCGGGGATGTACTTCGCGGGCGACGGCGCGCGGGTCGACGAGGACGGCGACTTCTGGCTCATGGGCCGCGTCGACGACGTCATGAACGTCTCCGGCCACCGCATCTCGACGATCGAGGTCGAGAGCGCGCTGGTCGACCACCCGAAGGTCGCCGAGGCCGCCGTCTGCGGGCGGCGGGACGAGACGACGGGCCAGGCGATCGTCGCCTTCGTGAGCCTCAAGGGCGGCGACGAAGGATCGCCGGAGATGATGGTGGAGCTCCGCGAACACGTGGCGACCAAGATTGGGAAGATCGCCCGGCCGGCGAACATCGTCTTCACGCCTGAGCTTCCCAAGACGCGCTCGGGCAAGATCATGCGGCGGCTCCTCAAGGACGTCTCCGAGAACCGGACGCTCGGTGACACGACGACGCTCGCCGACCCGACCGTGGTCGAGGAGATCAAGGAGCGCGCCGTGGCCGAGGCTTCGCAGGAAGGCTAGGCCGGCCACGGTCGAGGTCCGGGCGTTCGCAGACGCCGACGTCGAGGCGGCCGCCACGCTCCTCGAGGAGAGGCACGAGCGTCATCGCGCGGCGGAGCCGCTCCTGGCTCCCGTCGAGGCGGCCTCGGACGAGGTCGCCCGAGCCTGGGAGGCGGAAGGCACGACCGGCGCCGTCGCGGTCGCGGACGGCGAGGTCGTCGGATACCTGCTCGGCTCCCTGCGCGAGAACGAGTGGTGGAACCGGCACGTCTGGGTCGACCTCGCCGGCCACGCGGCGCGGGAACCGGAGCTCGTGAGGGACCTCTACCGCTTCGCGGCGATGCGGTGGGTGGACGAGGGCGCCGAGCTGCACGTCGCGCTCGTCCCGGCCCTGCCGGAGCTCGCCGAGCCCTGGTTCCGGCTCGCCTTCGCCCACATGCAGGCGCACGGGATCCGGGAGAGCGGCGGCTCGGGGACTGCCCCACGGACCGGCCTCGGCGTCCGACCGGGCACGATCGACGATCTCCGGACCGCGCCCACGCTCGCCACGGCGATCTGGGAGCACCACAGGGAGGCTCCGACGTTCACGGGGCTGACCGTGCCGCCTCTCGAACGGTTCCTCACCGACTGGGAGACCGTGCTGGCGGAGCCCGGCGTCGCCTACTTCGTGGCCGAGCGTGACGGGAAGATCCTGGGTCATCTCGTCCTCGAGCCCGTCGAGCCCGACCTGGCCAGGCCGCCCGGGTCGATCTACCTGGCGGTCGCCGCCACGCTGCCCGAGGCGCGAGGCTCCGGGGCCGGCGTGGCCCTCACCGAGCACGCGCTGGACTGGGCGCGCGACGCCGGCTACGAGACCGTGGAGACGGACTGGCGCGTCGCAAACCTCGAGTCGTCGCGCTTCTGGCCGCGACGGGGCTTTCGCGAGACCTTCTACCGCCTCGCGCGCCGGGTCCAGATCGGCTAGAGCAGACTTGGCCGGCCGCCGGCGCGGCAGCGCGGGGATCCAGCGCGATTCCGTCACGACCTCGGCACGAAGCGTCGACCACGCGCGCGCTTTTCGGCTGTAGGCTCGAAAGCGGGTGGTGGGCCGGGGTGCCCCTCGAGGAGCCGACTAGCTCCGGTGGCGTCCCGCGAAGGCCGCCGTCACGCCCAGGCCGACGAGCACCGTCCCCGAGATCCAGCGCTCCGCGCGGAGGAAGCGCGGGTTCCCGCGCAGCCACCCGGAGGCGGTCCCGGCCGCGAGCGCGTACATCCCGTCGCTGACGACCGCGAGGAGGATGAAGCAGATGCCGAGCAACAGGATCTGGAGGCCGACGGAGCCCTTGTCGACGTCCACGAACTGGGGCAGGAACGCGAAGAAGAAGAGCGCCGTCTTCGGGTTGAGGATGTTGACGACGATGCCTTGCGCGAACAGCCGGTCGAGTCGGCGCGGCGCCCGCTCTCCCGTCGGGTCGAACGGCTCCCGCGAGAGAAGCCTCCGGAGACCCAGGAAGACGAGGTACGCGGCGCCCGCGTACTTGACGACGTTGAACGCGACGGCCGACTCAACCAGGAGCGCCGAGAGCCCGAGCGCCGCCGCGGCGACGTGAACGAGACCGCCGACCTGCACGCCCAGCATGGAGACGAGGCCGGCGCCCCGGCCGTGCTCGATCGATTGCGAGACGATGTAGAGCACCGCCGGCCCGGGGACGACCAGCAGCGCGAGCGACGCCGCGGCGAAGACCGCGAGCGCCCCGGGGTCGGGGAGGGGCACGTCTACGCCTCGCGCATGAAGCCCTGCCGGGCGGCCGAGACGAGCGCGACCGCCTCGGGGAAGAGCACGCGCATCGTGTCCCGAAGCGCCAGGGCCTGCTCGTCCGGCGAGCCCTCCACGTGAACCTGCTTGAGCGCGGCGCCCGTCAGCTCGACCGCCGTGTTCAGCGTCAGCGTCGCGAACTGCTCGCGCTGGGATTCCTGCACTGCCTCCGTCTGGCGCTCCGCGAACTCGCGGAGGCCCCGCATCAGCTCCTCGGGGTCGCCTCCGAAGGGAAAGCCCATTCCACCTTCCATGTCGTCCTTTCTTCGGTTCCCACCACGTAATGTATGCACCGATGGCTGGCGGCCGCTTCGCCGAGGAGCTGAACGCGCACGTCGCGAACGAGTTCGCCGCGTCGCAACAGTACGTGGCCATTGCCGTCCACTACGACTCCGAGACCCTGCCGCAGCTCGCGGCCCACTTCTACCGCCAGGCGGTCGAGGAGCGGAACCACGCGATGATGATCGTCCAGTACCTCCTGGACGCAGACCTGCCGGTGACGATTCCGGCCGTGGCCGCGCCGAGAGCGGACTTCGACGACGCCGTCTCCCCGGTCGAGCTGGCGCTCGAGCAGGAGAAGCAGGTCACGGAGCAGATCAGCGCGCTCGCCGCCCTCGCCCGCGAGGAGAACGAGCTCGTGGGAGCGCAGTTCCTGGACTGGTTCCTGAAGGAGCAGCGCGAGGAGGTCTCGAGCATGTCCGACCTGCTCTCGATCGTCTCGCGCGCCGCCGAGTCGAACCTCCTCCTGGCCGAGGACTACCTGGCGCGGACGCAGCTCGGCGACGCCGGCGAAGACCCGTCGGCGCCGCCTGCCGCGGGCGGCGCGCTCTAGTCCTGACTGACTAGGGGCACCCCGTCCCACCACCCGCTTTCGAGCGTACAGAGGAGAAACGCACGCGTGGTGCGCGCTTCGTGCCGAGAGTGTGTCAACGTGGCGCGCGGTGAGCCGTCTAGCCCAGCGGGCCCTTGTAGCGGCGCTCGACGTCGTCGGCCAGCTCGTCGGCGGCTGCGACGCCCGTCTTCATCGCCTCCGCGAAGGGAGAGCCGCCGACTTCGCCGAGGGCGTGCTCGAGTCGCGAGGCCGCCTCGCCGAGGGCGTCGAGGTACGGGACGCTCGCCACGCGCGGCACGCGGGCGATCGTCTCCTGGAGCTCGGCGGCGGCGACCTCGGCTTCCTCGATCCCGTCCGGTGCCTCGGCCAGCCTCAGCTCGACCAGGCGCGCGCGCAGCTCGCCGATGTCGCCGCCCCCAGCGCTCTCCTCTGCGAGCTCGCACATCGCGGCGATCGCCACGGCGTCGCGAACGAGCACGCGATCGGCGATCGGGCGGAACGCGCCGTCGAGGGCCAGCCAGGACCGCTCTCCGCCGCGCTCGTACGCGCACAGGTACACGCGGGCCTCGGCGCCGGGCTCGGTGGGGATGACCGCGGCGAGCGTCTCTCCGTCCTCCGCGTGCCGTCCCGCGGCCTCGCCGGCGGCGCTCAGCTCCTCCTCGAGGGTCATCGGCCGCAACAATAGCCCGGTGGTCACCGAACTCTCGGCACGGAATCGGGCAGCGCAGGAGCTCTTCGCACCGCTCGCGGCGACGTACGACCGCTACGCGCGCGTCCTCAGCTTCGGACAGGATCCGCGCTGGCGCACGTTCCTCGTCTCTCGCCTGGAGGCCCGGCCCTCGGACGTCGTCCTCGACGTCGCCACGGGAACGGCCGCGGTGGCGATCGAGCTCGCCCAGCGGTACCGCTGCCGCGTCGTCGGGGTCGATCAGAGCCCCGAGATGCTCTCCGAGGGGCGGCGCCGGGTGGAGCGGGCCGGGATGGCCGCCGAGGTCGAGTTGCGCGAGGGCCGCGCCGAGCAGCTTCCGTTCGAGGACGCGACGTTCGACGGCCTGACGTTCACGTACCTCCTCCGCTACGTGGACGACCCGGCCGCGACCATGCGGGAGCTCGCGCGCGTCGTCCGTCCGCGCGGACGCATCGCGATGCTCGAGTTCTCGACGCCTCCGGGAGCGCTGGCCCGGGGGGCCTGGGAGGCGTACGTGCGCGTCGGATTGCCCCTCCTCGGCCGAGCGGCGTCTCCCGCGTGGGGCGACGTCGGGGGCTTTCTCGGGCCGAGCATTCGCGACTTCTGGGAACGGATGCCGCCCGCTCGGCTGCGGGCCATCTGGGAGCAGGCGGGTATCGGCGGCGTCGAGGGCCGCTTTCTCAGCCTGGGTGGAGGGATCGTCGTGTGGGGCCGGCGTGGCGACTGAGGCCGGCCGCCCCGCCTTCTACGCGCTCGCGCCGGGCGGCTGGCGGGACTACGTCACGCTCCTCCACCCGCCCTACACCGCCTGGCACCTGAGCTACGTCGCGATCGGCGCCGCGCTCACGCCCGCCTTCACCTGGGGGCGGTTCCTCCCCGCGCTTGCGGCGTTTTTCCTCGCCGTCGGAGTCGGCGCGCACGCGCTCGACGAGCTCAAGGGTCGCCCGCTCCGCACGAGGATCCCGGGCAGAGTCCTCGCTTTCCTCGCGATCGTGTCGATCGGAGGCGCGGTCGCGATCGGCGTCGTCGGGGCCCTCACGGCGACCGCGTGGCTGTGGCTCTTCGTCGCGGCAGGCGGGTTCATCGTCGTCTCGTACTGCCTCGAGCTCTTCGGCGGCCGCTTTCACGGGGATTTCTGGTTCGCGCTTTCCTGGGGCGCCTTCCCGCTCGTGACCGCCTACTTGGCGGCCGCGGAGACGCTGAGCGCGGTCGCCCTGGCCGGAGCCGCCTTCGCCTTCCTTCTCAGCGCCGTGCAGCGACTGCTCTCCACCCACGTCCGGGACGTCCGCCGCAGGGTCACGACCGTCGAGGGCCGCGTCGACCGCACGGACGGGACATCCGAGCCTTTGACGGCCGAGTTCCTGCTCCGAGGAAACGAGGCCGCCCTCCGCGGCCTGGCGGGGGCAACAGTCGTGCTCGCTGCCGCACTCGTCATCATGCGTGTGACGTGACAGCCAAGTGCCCATTTGCAGGGCACTTTTCGCATCACGTGCGTGTAGACGTCGAGCGTAACGGCGACCTGCCGCTGCCAGGCGCGCAGCCGGAGACCTAGTCCGAAGTCCAGTAGCCCTCTCGGGATCCGTGGCGGAGGATCGAGGTGTGTTGGAAGGACATTCCTGAGCCAACACAACCAAAGGAGGCGAACAATGAGTATTCGAGGCTTCGGCATCTGGCTCGCAGGCGCCCTCGTGCTGGCGGCGGTCGTCGCCCCGGGGGCGTTCGCGGGGAAGCCGACGATGGAGCGGTTCGACGTCGACGAGGCGTTCGAGGACAACGTCCTGACCGAGGAGTGCGGCGTCCCGGTCACGACCCGTGCGCAAGGGTTCGTCATCGCCCGGACGTTCGAAGGCGGAGGAACCGGTCCCGCCGAGCTAACGACCATCAGCATCGGGCTCACTGCGACGGCAGGCGAAAACACCTACCGGTTCCGGGATGTCGGCGCGGACCTCATCCGGATCGAGCCGGACGGCACGGCGATCCTCATGATCATCGGTCAGGTCCCGTTCGATTTCGCGGGTGTCCTGAAGATCGACATCGAAACGGGTGAGACGATCCTCGAACCACAGCACAGCCTCGGGAGCTTCGAGAAGGCCTGCGCGGCCTTGACGAAGTAGAGCAGCCGGCAGCCGTCGGCCCGGCTCAGGCGCCATACGTGAGCCGGCGGAGGTCGAGGCGGTCGCGCGGGACGAGAACGCACGCCATTTCGGGGCGAGCGCCCGCGTGACCGCATCCTGATCGGCTGCCTCGGGACTAGATGGACGGGCCCGGCGGGCCGCCTAACCCGGCCTCGTCGCGCGTCGTCCTGGCGCGCGCAGCGGCACGCTGACCGGCCTGGCGCTGACTCTCAGCGCGCGCCCCGGGTCCTGCGGCAGGCGTCACCCCGGCGGTTTCCCACCGGGGCAACGCGGCTGGCAGACCGCAGGCGCTCCTATCATGCGTGTGACGTGATCCCCATCGCCCTCCACGTCGACGATTCCCCGGCCGCCCTTGCGGCGCAGGCGGCGCTGCGCCGACCCGCGCTCGTCACGCCGGCGCCACGACAGGTGTCCTTCGGGACTGTCTCCGGGCGCGTCTTCGCCGGAACCCGACAGGTTCGCGTCTACGTGGACGGCGACCTCGCGCGAGCTCGAGACGTCGGCGGGGCGACTCGCTTCAGGTTCTCGCTGGACCTCCCGCCCCGCGACGTTCGCATCCGCGTCGTCGCCGTGGATGCCCGGGGCAGGCGCGCCGCCAAGAGGGTCGGCCCCGTGTACGGCCTCCCTAGCGCAGCTCGTCCGTCGAGCCTCCCGCGGGGGGCCCTGGATCCCGGACTGGGGCGACGCGTCCGGAGGATCGCGCGCGCGTACCCGGGGATCGCGGCCGCCTTCGTCCAGAACCTCCGCACCGGCCGGGGCGCCGCCTGGAATGCCCGCGCCCGCTTCCCGGCGGCGTCGACCCTGAAGCTGCCGATCGCGATGGAGGTGCTGCGACGGGTTCGCGGGCAGCCGGCCCCCAGCTCGTGGCTCCACCAACAGCTCTGGAGCATGCTCGTGTACTCCGACAACGCCTCTGCGAACCGGCTCCTCGTCTGGCTGGGCGGCTCGACGAGCGGCGGCGCGAGCCGGGTGAACGCGCTGATGCGCTCCCTGCGGATCCGCGACTCCCTCATGTACGGGGGCTACGAGGTCCTGGCCTCCCGCCGCCGCCCGATACCGATCCGGGTGAACGAGCAGCCCGCCTTCGGAATCGGCAAGTACACGACAGCCTGGGATCTCGCGCGGCTGCACCGCTCGGTCCACCAGGCTGCTCGCGGGCTCGGCCCGCTCGCGAAGGTCGACGGGAGCTTCGGCCGTCGGGACGCGCGCTACCTCCTCTGGGTCCTCGCGCACGTCACCGACCACGGGAAGCTCGACCGCCTTCTGCCGGGGTCCACCTCGGTGCTGCACAAGGCCGGGTGGATCACCTATGCCCGCCACGACGCCGGGCTCGTGTACTGGCGCGGGGGTGTCTACGTCGTCAGCGTGATGACCTGGAACTCGGGCGGGGTCGGCCTGAGCTCGGACGTCCTCGCCGGGCGGATCGCGCGGACGGCATTCGACCGCTTCCGGCAGCATCGGGAGGCGTCCGATCGCAAGCGACGACGCGATCCTCGTCAGCGCTTAGGCTTTCGGGATGACGCTTGCGCTCGAGATCGCGTTCGCGGCGAGCATCGTGGTCGTCGGCGCCACGCTCCTCGGCGTCGTCTTCTCGCGCGTGCCGGAACGCCTGCTCGTCGCATCCGCGGCCGCGCTGGCCGTCCTCGCGCTCGCGGGAGCGGTCGTCGCCGGCATCCGGATCGCGGAGGGAACCTCCGACGAGGCGCTGCTCGTCGTCACGGTCGGTGGCCTGCTCGTCGCCGCCCTCGCGCAGGCAGCCCTCGTCGTGCTCGCGCGCGGGCTGCGCCGCGTCGAGGACCTCGAGCGCGTGGGCGACCAGGCCCGCGACCGGCTCGACTCGTACCTCAAAGAGCACGCCGACCGGCGGAGTGCAGAGCTGGAGCGCGTCCTCGCCAAGGAGCGGGCGAACGCGAGCTACGTCCTCGGCGAGCAGGAACGCCGGCTCGCCGAGGAGCGTCGAGACATGGTGGCGCGCCAGGCCGAGCTCGCGCGCGTCGAGCTGGTGGAGGCGGTGACGAGCGCCCAGGAGCGGCTCGAGAGCCGGCTGCGCGCGTGGGCCGCGGATCTCGACCGCGGCCAGGGCGAGATGGAGGCCCAGCTCGCGGAGCTCGGCCAGCGCCAGAAGAACGCCCTCACGGAGTACGACGCCCGCCTGCGGGCGGACGCGGAGCGGCTCGCGACCGCGAGCGAGGAGCAGCGACAGGCGATCGCGCAGCTCCGCTCCGAGTTCGAGCGGGTCCTCACCGACTTCGTCGAGGAGGGCCATGGCGAGATCGAGACGCACGCGGACGAGCGCAGGCGGGCGCTGCACGAGGTCGGCGAGCGGCTCCGCGCCCGCGAGCGCGCGCTTCGCGAGCAGGTCGAACGCGAGGAGGTCGAAGCCCGCGCCCGGCTGACACAGGAGCTCACCGAGGTCGAGCGGCGCCAGCTCGCGCAGCTCGAGCGCACGCTCGAGCGCGCTGCGTCCCGCCTCAGCGAGGATGCCGACCGCCGCTTCAACGACCAGATCAAGGCATCGCGCGAGAAGTCGGCCCAGCGCCTCTCGCACGAGCTCGACAAGTCCCTGGAGGAGTTCGTCCGCCGGTCGGAGAACGAGGTCTCCGACCGGATCACCGAGCTCGCGCGCCTCACTGCCGACCGGATGGAGCGCAGGCTCCGCGACGTCGCCCGGGCTGCCGAGGCCCAGGGCGAGGCTGCCTCCGAGCGCGTCCGCAACCTGACGGAACGCTTCGACAAGTCGCTCGCGGCCGCCGAGGAGCGGATCGCCGCCTTCGAAGCCGACGCCGAGATTCGCCTCGACGCCCAGCTCGACGCGGTCCAGCGCTCCGGCCGGGGCCAGACTTCCTGACGTAATCAGCGGCTCGCGGAGCGGGCGCAGGGCTGGTCGCCGCCCGCCGGCCGCCCATTGCCCGAATTGTCAGGCCGAGCTCGTCTGCCCGACCGCACCCGAGCTCGAGCCGGCTGCGGTCGAAGAGCCCGAGCACGAGGAGCCGGCTGCGGGCGCGAGCCGGATGGCGCCGATTCGCACCCGCCCCCGGAGGGGGGAGCGCAGGATCAGCCGATAAAAGCGAATACGACAGCGGCGACAACGGCTATGGCCGCGAGCACCAGCGCAGCGTTTCCCTTCCCCGCTTCCGACCCGCTGTCGCGAGCCGTGAGACCGAGGACTGCCGCCGCTCCTGCGAAGGGAGGCGGGAGGCCGAGCCAGAAGACAGCGAGCGAAACGACGGCGAGGATCCCGATGATCAGGCCGCCGAGTCCGGGCCGCGTTATGCGCGGGACGATCACCCAGAACAGGACGACCGCGACGGCAATCGCGATCGCGCTCGCGACGAGGAAATAGCCCGTGTCGTCCTCGTCACCGCTGTACGCGCCGATCGCGAGCAGCACGATCGCGAGCGCGACGGATGCCGCTGCGATGCCCGTGCGTCTGCCCACGGGACGACGGTAACACGCCCGCCCGGCTGGGACCGGATACTCACCAGCGAAGACGCACCCTGCAACGAGAAGGGCTTCCAGATCCGTCATCTCGAGCCCCGATCTCGAGGGGACGGAGGTCTGGAAGCCCTTCGCCGTCTCCGAGCGGGTCCCTACGAACCCGCCCGACTGTCACATCACGCCTCTAGTTGACGGCCACCACGAAGTCGGCCTCCGAAGGACCGGATGCTCCGACCGTCGACGCGTTCGAGCAGGTCGGCCGGTTCTGCACGACCGACGGGGCCGAGAGGAAGCCCCTGCAGATCGGCGTCTGCGCGGTCCCGACGGCGCTGATCCAGCCCGTCTTGGAGACGATCGACCAGGCGTCGACACCGGTCGTGCCGCCGATCAGGGCGATCGACCCGCTCGGCCTACTGACGGTCACCGAGCAGTTCGGGCCCGAGCTCTGGGTCTCGGTCCCGCCCGGCCACCTATAGATCGTGGCTACGTCGAAGCTCACGATGTGGAACCTCAGCTGACCTGACGGGCAGCCCGCGCTGCAGATGATGTTGCCACTCGCGTCGAACCCGGTGACGGATTGGCCGTTCGCGCACATCTGGCCGGCGACGCTCGGCCCGGCCGGGCCCTGCGGCCCAACGGCCCCCTGCGCCCCGGTCGCGCCGGTGTCGCCCTTCGGTCCCTGCGGGCCCTGCGGCCCAACGGCCCCCGGCGCCCCGGTCGCGCCGGTGTCGCCCTTCAGTCCCTGCGGCCCCTGCGGCCCCTGCGGCCCAGCGGGCCCCTGCGGCCCAGCGGGCCCCCTCGGGCCGATGGCGCCGGTGTCGCCCTTCGGTCCCTGCGGCCCTGCCGGCCCCTGCGGTCCGGTCTGACTCCAGCTGATCGCGATCTCCGACGGCCGGCACTTGGCGCCCGCGCTGGGGCTGATCACGCGCAGGTTGCCGACGTTCTTCTGGTAGCAGCCGTTGATGACTCCGCTCGAGTCGGGGATCGTGGCGGCGCCCTTGGGGGCCGCGAGCGTGGCGGCGCCCCCGGCGAGAAAAGCCCCCAAGACCGCGCCCAGGACAAACCAGCGCACACGTCTGAACGTGAATCCGCGCATTGCTCACTCCTTTTGGTGGGAGACGGGCGGCCACGCGCTTGCACCGTCTGGGCCTCGCTACCTCGGCATGGCCACGCCTCTGACGACGAACCAGAAGATGGCAGGGTCGGTGACACAAGTCAAGAGCGATGACTTCCGGCCCGCATCAGTTCCTAAGTCTCGAACTGCACAAACCGATCGGGGCAGGAATCGTCTGGAGGAGAGAGAACGGACGCGACGTGGATCAGTTAACGCTCCTCGACGAACAGGACCAGGACGAGCGCCACAAGGTGGAGAGCTGGCGCCTCCACGTGCTCGATAGACGCCGGCTACCCCCTCCCGCTCGCGGAGCGCCTCGCCCAGAGCGGCGCCGACCTGCACGTCGCCGTCGACCTCATCGGCCGCCAGGGTTGCGCGCCCGAGATCGCGGCCGAGATCCTGCTCTGATCCGCGCTTTTTAGGAACCCCGGGCTGAGCTACAGTCGGGTGGTGAAGGTCGAGCCGACGCTCTACGGCGACCGCAAGGTCTACTCCGTGGCCGCGTTCAACCGCGGAGTCGCATCGTGGCTGACGCGGCTGCCGTCGCTCTGGGTCGAGGGCGAGATCACCGAGCTTCGGCGCCAGGCCGCCTGGGCGAGCGTCTTCTTCACGCTCAAGGACCTCGAGGACGGGTCGTGCCTGCCGGTGACGATGCCGCGGACGACCTTCGACGCCCTTCGGCTCGAGCTCGCGGACGGAGACCGGGCGCACGTCTTCGGCCGGCCCGAGCTCTACGAGGCCCGCGGCACCTTCCAGCTGCGGGCGCTCTCGCTCGAGCCGCTCGGCCTCGGCGACGCTCTCGCGCGCATCGAGCGCCTCAGGCGGAAGCTCGCCGCGGAGGGCCTCTTCGCGCCGGAGCGGAAGCGGCCGCTGCCGCTCCTCCCGCGGCGCATCGGGCTCCTCACCGGGAACGAGGCGGCCGCGAAGCGCGACTTCGTCACTGCGGTCACCGCGCGCTTCCCGGCGGCGTGCATCCTCGTCGCGGAGACCTACGTCCAGGGGCCGCAGGCGGCGGGCGCCGTCGCGGCGACCCTCACGACGCTCGCCGGCGAGCCCGAGGTGGACGTCGTCGTCGTCGCGCGCGGCGGCGGGAGCTTCGAGGACCTCCTCCCCTTCAGCGACGAGCGGGTCGTCAGGGCCCTCGCCGCCTGCCCGGTTCCGGTCGTCTCGGCGGTCGGGCACGAGCAGGACACGCCCCTCTGCGACCTCGCGGCCGACGTGCGCGCCTCGACGCCGACGGCCGCAGCGCGGCTCGTCGTCCCGGACGAGCGGGAGCTCCGAGCCGAGCTCGATCGCCTCCGCGCGACGCTCGGCCGCGACACCCGGCGCATCCTCGAGCGCTCGCGCCAGGCGCTCGCGGCCGACGCGGCGAGGCTGACGCGGGCTCCTGCCCTCCTCCTGGAGCGCAAGCGGGCGCGGCTCGACGGCCTCGCCGGGCGGCTGCGCGCGCTCTCCCCGCGCTCGACGATCGCCCGCGGCTACGCCGTCGTCAGGGCGGACGGCGCGATCGTCCGCTCGTCCGCCGCGCTCTCCGAGGGCACGCGGGTCGCCGTCGAGCTCGCCGAAGGCGGCTTCGGCGCACGGGTCGAGGACACGGAGCCGTGACGGAGCAGCCGACCTTCGAGGAAGACCGGGCGGAGCTCGAGCGGATCGTCGCCGAGCTCGAGAGCGGTCGGGCCGACCTCGAGGACGCCGTGCGGCTCTGGGAACGCGGCGAGGAGCTCTACCGCCGCTGCGTCGGCAAGCTCGACGCGGCGGAGGGGAAGATCGAGGAGCTCGGGCGCCGGGCCGAGGCGGTCAGGCCCGCGCCCTGACGGGCCGCCGCGCCGGGACGCCCACGAGAACCTCCTCGAAGTACTCGCCCTTGCGCCGGCCCGTTCGCCGGTTCACGTGCCTGACGACCCTCTGCTCGAGGCGAAGCCCGGCCTCCGCCAGGATCCCGTCGTAGAGCCCCCGCCGGTCGTTGACGACGACGACGACCCGGCCGCCGGGGCGCAGAGCCCTGCGGGCGCGGGCGAGGATCTCGGCGACGGCCCCGCAGTACCCGCTCAGGCCGCGCCCGATCTCCTCCTCGTCGCGGCGCTCGAGGCCGAGAAGCTCGAAGGCGTAGACGTGCTGCTCGTGGTAGTCGATCAGGCCCGGGTACGGCGGCGACGTCACGACGAGGTCGACCGGCCCGGGCGGGTCGAGCGTCCGCGCGTCCCCGTGCAGGACCGTCGCCTCGGCGCTCCGGCGGATCTCGCCGAACTCGAGGACGCGCCGGACGGCGTCCCGCACGTAGCGCCGCAGGAACTTCTCCGCCTCGTCGACCGGCCGGCACGTCCGGCGGTGCTTGTGGCAGAAGTACTCGCTCCGCACCGGTTCCCCCGGGAAGTCCAGGTCGAAGTGCCGCGCGAGCCGGGCCGAGCGCGCGGCCCGGGAGAGCACGACCCGCCAGAGGTCGGGGTACGCGGTCTGCTCGATCCGGTCCCGGAAGGCGAGGAGCTCGCCGAGGGCGCGCGGCGCGAACCACTCGGCCAGGTACGGCGAGGGCGGCTCGTGTCCTCGAGCGTCGCCGGGGACCGAGACGAGCTCGGCGTCCGCGAGCAGCGCGTCCCGCTCGTACTCGGCGGTCTTGACCCGCGCGAGCAGGCAGTTGAAGGCGGAGACGTCGCACCCGGCCGCGCGGGCTCCGAAGGCGTTCGCCTCGACGAGGGTCGTCCCGGACCCGGCGAACGGATCCCAGACGAGCCGCCCGGGCGTCCCGTAGCGGTTGAGGAAGACCTCCACGAGCTGCGGCACGAACTTGCCGAGGTAGGGATGAAGCCGGTGGACGTGCTTCGTGCGTTCCCGCTCGGGCAGGTCGGCCTCGGACCACGAGAGCTCGAGGTCGATCTCCTCGTAGAGAGCCGCCTGGGTGCGCACGGCCTTCTCAGTTCGCCGTGCCGCGCCACTGCCCTTTATGATCGAGCGCCATGAGCGCTCCACTCGACGCGGTCAGGAACGTCCCGCTCTTCAACGACCTGGAGGAGAAGGACCTCGAGGTCCTCGCCCGCCAGATGCACGAGCGCCGCTTTCCCGAGGGCGCGGAGGTGACGACCGAAGGCGCGACGGGCGCCGGCTTCTTCGTGATCGCGGAGGGGAACGCGGACGTCTCGATCGCCGGCGAGCACCGCGCGACGCTCGGCCCCGGCGACTACTTCGGCGAGATCGCCCTCATCGACGACGGCGTTCGCTCCGCGTCGATCATGGCCGCCACCGACCTGCTCTGCTACGGGCTCACGCCCTGGGAGTTCAGGCCCTTCGTCGAGGAGCACCCGCAGGTGGCCTGGGCGCTTCTCCAGGAGCTCGCCCGCCGCAACCGCGAGGCCCAGGCCTAGGCCCAGGCCTAAAACTGACGGTCGCCCGCCTCAACGGAGTGGACCTCGCCTACGAGACGGCCGGCGAGGGGCCCGCCGTTGTGCTCCTCCACGCCGGCGTCGGCGACCGGCGGCTCTGGGACGGACAGGTGGACGCATTCGCCGAACGGCACCTCGTCGTCCGCCCCGACCTCCGCGGCTTCGGCGAGACGGAGCTTCCGGGCGGCCCGTTCTCGTACGTCGAGGACGTCCGCGCCCTGCTCGACCACCTCGGCGTCGACCGGGCGGCCGTCGTCGGCAACTCGCTGGGCGGGCGGGTCGCGCTCGACCTCGCGCTCACGCACCCGGACCGCGTCGGGGCGCTCGTGCTCGTCGATCCGGGGCTGACCGGGGACGAGGGCTCGCCCGAGTTCGACGCCTTCGACGAGGAGGAGGACGAGCTGCTGGACTCCGGGAAGATCGACGAGGCCGTGGAGCTCAACCTGCGCACGTGGCTCGACGGCCGGGGCCGCGACGCCGCGCCGGTCCCCCAGGAGGTCCGCGAACGCCTGGGAGAGATGCAGCGCCGCTCCTTCGAGATCCTCGTCCCGGCCTACGAGCGAACGCCGCCTCCGGGGCCCGCGCAGTGGTCCGACCCGCCCGCCGCGGAGAGGCTCGGAGAGATCGGCGTCCCGACGCTCGTCGTCGTGGGGACGCACGACGTCGAGCTCTTCCGCGCGATCGCCGCCCGGCTCGGGCGCGAGATCCCCGGCGCGGAAAGCGCCGAGCTCGAGACGGCGCACCTGCCCGCGCTCGAGCGGCCGGAGGAATTCAACGCCCTCGTGCTCGAGTTCCTGGGCCGCTCCGGCTACTGACCGCTCCGGTTATGCTGGCCGCTCCAGCGAAGGAGGTTGCCATGGGTTGGCTCGACAAGTTGCTCGGACGTGGCGAAGAAACGGCCGACAAGGCCACCGATTACGCGCAGGAAGGGGCCGACAAGGCCCAGGATCTCGGCGGCCAGGCGGTCGACGAGGTCAAGGAGCACACGCCGGGGGGCCAGGAGGACACGCCGGAGGAGACGCCGGCGGACCGGCCGAGCACCGGTAGCGATGCCCCGGGGCCGCCCGGCTAGGCGATCCGCTCGACCCGCTCGTCCTCGTCGAGATCCACGTCCGTGACCTCCGGCATGCGCCTGAGCATGGCGAAGGTGAAGCCCTCCCGCGCGAGGAAGACGAAGCCGAGGCCGACGCCCACGGCTGCCTCGATGGCCTGAAGCCCGATCCCGAAGAGGAACCCGTGGCCGTAGCTGGTGCCGTAGGGCAGGAGCGCCGCGGCGACTGCTGCCTGGACGAGCCCGACGTTCCCCGGCCAGAAGGGGAAGAGCGTGACGAGGTTGATCATGACGAGGACGAGCGCCGCCTTCGGGAAGGTCGCGTCGATCCGGAACGCGAGCATCGCCGTGTAGACCGCCAGGAGCTGGGCGATCCAGCCGACGAGCTGGAACGCGAGGCGCCTCGAAGGCCGGGCCGGGGCGGCGGAGCACCGTCAGCCCGTGGCGCGCCGCGCGGAGGAGGCGGCGGAAGGCGCCCAGCTCCTCGGTGAGCGGCCGGTGGTGCCGCCGCGCCATCAGGAAGCCTGCGATCAGGAGCCCGACGCCGATGCCGACGACGACGGCGAGGACGGGCTCGGCCCAATCCGGGATCGGCGCCACGTAGAGCGTGAAGAGAACGAGGGCGACCGCGGCGACCACGTCGAAGAGCCGGTGGGCGAAGACCGTCCCGACGATCGTGGCCCAGGTCCCCGGGCGGCGGCGGATGTGCCGCGTCACGATCGCGACCCGCGCGAGCTCGCCGACCCGCCCCGGCAGCGCCGCGTTTCCGAGGAGGCCCACGCAGTACGCCGAGAAGACCGTCCTGCGCGCCGGCCAGGGCGGCGGAATCGAGTGCTTGATGACGACGTCCCAGGCGAAGGCGCGGACGACCACCGAGAAGAGGTTGAGGAGAACGGCGACGGCCACCCACTCCCACTCGACATCCCTCAAGGCGCGCTCGACGACGCCCGGGTCGGGGCCGCGCCAGACGACGAGGACGACCAGCCCGGCGATCGGGGCGATGATGAGCGCGAGGCGCGCCGCGCGGCTCGTCGGCACGCGCAGGAACCGCCTCAAGCCGCCGCCTTGACGGGCTCGCCGGGAGCGACGAGCCGCTCGTAGACGTCGAGCAGGCGCCGCGCGATGCGATCCCACGAGTACGCCTCGGCGGCCGTCCGCGCGGCGGCGCCGAACGCGCGCCGGCGCTCTTCGTCCCCGAGCAGCTCGATGACCGCCTCCGCGAGCGCGTCGACGTCGCCGGGCGGCACGAGGATGCCCGTCTCGTCGTGGTCGGCGACCTGCGCGTAGCCCTCGATGTTGGAGGCGACGACCGGCGTCGCGCAGGAGAACGCCCGTGTCAGCACCATCCCGAAGCTCTCGCCGCCGAGGGACGGCGCCACGAGCAGGGCGGCGGCCTGGAGCTCGGCGGTGAGCTCCTCCTCGTGGACGGCGCCCAGGAGGTCGACGCCCGTCGAGCGAGAAGCCCCGCCGGCGCGCGAGCCAGCGCACGGAGAGCGGGTCGGCCCCGACGAGCCGCAGCCGTGCCCCCGTGCTCTCCCGAATCCGCGGCCACGCCTGGAGGAGGACCGGCAGGCCTTTCCGCGGCTCGTTCCTGCCGATGAAGACGATGTCGCCGTTGCGCCCGCCCGGATCGGCCTCGGGAGGGAGGTCGATGCCGTTCGGGATCACCTCGATCGGCCCGCCGATGTACGGCTCGGCGGCGCGCCGGGCGGACTCCGAGACGGCGATCCGCTGGTCGATGCGGGTCGCGAGGACGCCCCAGAACGCCTTCCCGAGCGGATACCAGCCCAGCCGGTCGCCGGCCGAGTGGCAGGTGGCCACGAGCGGGCACGGCGCGGTGCGCGAGCGCGAAGGCGGAGAGGACCGGGGCGAGCGGCTCGTGGACGTGGACGACGTCGAAGCGCTCCTCCGCCCAGATCCTCCGCATCCGGAGCATGGCCGGGGGGCTGAGGATGATGTTCGGGAGCGACGCGTTCGCCGGCACGATCACCGAGCGGCCGACCGGCATGACGTAGTCGGGCGGGCGGTTGTGCCGTCCCTGCTTCGGGTGGAGGAGCCAGGTGAGCCGCCCCGGCGGGTCGTGCCCCATGATGATCCGGGCGTCGACGCCGAGGCGGATGAGCGCCCGGGCCTGGTGGTCGGCGTGCTCCTGGACCCCGCCCCAGAAGGAGTACGAGTACGGCACGACGATGCCGACCTTCATGCCGGAACCCTATCCATCCGGCCTGATTAGACTCGGTCGCCGTGATCAAGCGGGCGAAGCGGCTCGAGCCGATCCGCGGCTTCGGCATCGACCGGGTCGCGGCGGCGGCCGACGAGCCCGCGCGGGCGAGCTCGACGCTGGCCCGTCCTCCGCATGGAGAACCTCGACACGGACCTGCCCGCTCCCGCCCGAGGCGGTGCGCGTCACGGCGGAGAGCCTCGAGACTCCCGAGGCGAACAGCTGGCTCCCGTTCACCGGCGACCTCGACCTCCGCGCGGCGATCGCGGCCTTCCTCGCCGAGCGGACGGGGCATTCGTACGACCCCGAGCGGGAGATCGTCATCACCTGCGGCGGCATGGAGGGGCTCCTGAACGCCCTCCTCGTCACCGTCGACCCCGGCGACGAGGTGGTCGTCACCGACCCGACCTACGCGGGCATCGTCAACCGCGTCCACCTGGCCGGCGGCACGCCGAAGCTCGTCCCCTTCCGGGCCGAGAGCGGCGAGTGGCGGCTCGACCGCGACGCGCTCGCGGCCGCGGTCGGGGACGCGACGGCGGGCATGATGCTGATGAGCCCGTCGATGCCGTCCGGGGGCACCTTCGACGAGGAGGACTGGCGGCTCGTCTGCGACCTCTGCCGCGACCGCGACCTCTTCCTGATCTACGACTCGGCGATGGAGCGGCTCCTCTTCGACGGCCGCCCGCTCGTCCACCCGCTCCACCACGAGGGCATGGCCGAGCGGACGATCGTCGTCGGCTCGCTCTCGAAGGAGCACCGGATGATCGGCTGGCGCGTCGGCTGGGTCGCCGGGCCGGCCGCGACGGTCGAGGACGCCGGCTGGGCGCACGTCTACAACACGACGACGCCGGTCGGGATCGCGCGCGCGGCGGGCGCGGCCGTCCTGCGCGGTCCGCAGGATCACGTCGCCGAGTGCGTCGCCGAGCTCGAGCGCCGCCGCGACACGATGCTCCAGGGGCTGCCCGACTGGCCGTTCGTCAGCCCCGGGAGGCGGCTGGTCGCTGCTCCTCGACGTCGCCGAGCTCGGCCTCGACGCGCCGACCGCCTCGCGCCTCCTGCTCGAGGAGAGCTCGATCGCCGCGACGGCGATGGTCGGCTGGGGCGGCCCGGTCGCCGAGCGGCACGTCCGCTTCGTCTTCAGCGCCGAGCCGGTCGAGCGGCTCCGGACGATCCCCGAGCGGCTCGCGGGCGGCACGCTCGCCGCCGCGGTCGCCGGGAGGCAGTAGTGGCCGACGAGAGCGCCGCCCTCGTCGCCGAGCTGAGCCGCGAGGGCCTCGCCGAGCTGCACACGCACCTCGGCGGCTCCGTCGACCCCGCCGTCATGTGGACGCTCGCCCACGAGCAGGGGATCGCGCTCCCCGTCAAGGACTACTGGGACTTCGAGGAGCTCGTCACCGTCGACCCGCGCGGCGTCAAGGGCCTGCCCGAGCTCGACGCCATCTACAAGTGGACGGAGCTGATCCAGTCGAGCCCTCTCGCAGTCGAGCGCTCGGTGCACGGCGCCATCGGCGGCGCCTACCGGACCCAGAACATCACGACGCTCGAGCTTCGCTTCAACCCGATGAAGCGAAACCGCGGCGGCGAGCGCGACCTCGACCACATCATCATGGCCGCCTCGCGAGGGCTCGACCTTGCCCGCCTCGAGTACCCGAAGGTGAGCGCCGGCCTCATCCTGATGATGGACCGCACGTTCACGCAGGAGCAGAACGGGGTCATCGTCGAGAAGGCGATCCGCTACTCCGACCGCGGGGTCGTGGGCGTCGACATCGCCGGCCCGCGGCCCGACGGCGGCCGCTACGCCTACCGCGAGCTGGCGCCGCTCGTCGAGGAGGCGCGCGCCGGCGGGCTCGGCGTGACGATCCACGTCGGCGAGGAGGGCGGCACGAAGGGGATCGAGGAGGTCGGCGAGGTGGTCGAGCACCTCCGCCCGGAGCGCATCGGCCACGGCATCCTCGCCGCGCAGGACGAGGAGACGATGCGGCTCCTGCGCGAGCAGGGCACCGTGCTCGAGATCTGCCCCAGCTCGAACCTCCTCACCGGCGCGCTCGCGGACGAGGACGAGCTGCGGGACACCGTGCGCGCCTTCGCCGACCGCGAGGTCGCGTTCACGGTCGCCACCGACGGGCCGGAGATGATGCAGACGCACCTCCGCGACGAGCTGGCGCTTCTGCTCCGCATCGGCGCCCTGGAGCGGGAGGAGGCGGCAGCGGTCAACGCGCGCGGGCACGCGGCCGCTTTCGTACGCCCTAGGGCGTAGGCGCAGAGATCAGCCCCCGAGCCAATAGCCGATCGGGCCCTCCACTGCCAAGATCCCCGACATGTTCGAGCCTACACGGTGGAATCCGGTTCACGGAGCGCCAGCGGCAAGTCGTCAGACTAATCGCCGTCGGATGCTCCAACCTCGAGATCGCCGAACGGCTCGGCGTCTCGCCCCGGACGGCGAAGGCACATGCCGATGTCCTGCGCTCGAAGCTTGGAGTAAGCCGGCGACGGCAGATCCCCGCCGCGTTCCGGGAGGCGACCGGGGAAAATCCGCTCGAGAGCTTCGAAGCGGCGCTCAACGTGCGCGACGACTCCCGCACGCTGCGTTGACCGGTCTCGGAGACGACGGCCCGCGTCGAAAGCGCGGGCCGTCTCCTCGAGACATCTGGCGCTCCTCGGTAGGACACGGTACGCTCACGCTCCCCGAGAGGCAAGTACGTAGCCGTGACGGAAGTCCAGGACGTCGTCCTGAAACCGCTCTTCCGGCGCCACATCCGTCGGCCGCGGCTGACCGCACTTCTCGACGCGAGCACCGCGCAGGTGATACTCGTTACGGCTCCTCCGGGTTACGGGAAAACGACGCTGGCCCGAGAATGGATTCAAGGGCGCATGAACGTCGCGTGGTACGGGGCTACCGCGACGTCGGCGGACGTGGGGGCCTTTTCCGCTGGACTCGCGGACGCCGTCGCACCGGTATTGCCACACGCGGGCGAGCGGATGCGCCAGCGCCTTCGCGTTGGCGACGCCACCGAGCGACTGGCACGTCCGCTTGCGGAACTCCTCGCTGAGGATCTCGAGCAGTGGCCCGAGGACGGGATCATCGTTCTTGACGACTATCACCTCATGGCCGAGTCGGCACCGGTCGAAGACTTCCTCGACCGATTGCTGACGCTTGTGCCGCTCCGAGTGCTCGTTACGACGCGCCGACGTCCAGGCTGGGCCTCGGCACGGCACTTCCTGTACGGCGAGGCCATCGAGATCGGCCGCGACCAGCTTGCGATGACCGACGACGAGGCTGCCCAGGTTCTGAGCGGACGTTCCACGAGGTCTGTCCGCGCGCTTGTTCGCCAGGCCGAGGGCTGGCCGGCCGTCATAGCACTCGCCGCCATGTCGGCCGATCTCGCGTTTCCTAAGGAAAGAGTGTCGGACTCTTTGTTCCGCTACTTCGCCGACGAGTTGCTCCGTCGCGAGCCTCCCGACGTCCAGGGTCTTATGCTCGCGGCGTCCGTTCCGGCTGCGGTAAGCTCTCGCATCTGCCGAGACGTCCTCGGATTTGGGGACGTCGAGCCGATCCTCGACCGGCTCCGCGAGGAGGATCTCCTCCGCGAGACCCCCGGAGGCGAGCTCCGTTTCCATCCTCTTTTTCGGGAGTTTCTTCGCTGGCGTCTTGAGGTGGACGAGCCGAGCGCTCTCGCCAAGCATGCGGCGCGGGCCATCGAGGACGCGAAGAAACACGAGCGCTGGGAAGCGGCATTTGGACTTTGCCTTGAGATCGGGCGGGATGTCGAGGCTGCCGAGATAGCTGGCCGTGCCGCGAGGACTCTCCTCGCCGAAGGGCAGAGCGAGACACTCGAGAAGTGGCTCACCGCGTGCGGTGCGGCAGCAGTGACCATCCCGGGCGCAGCTCTGGCGCGGGCTGAGCTCCTGATTCGAAAGGGCGAGATGTCGGCAGCGGCCGCGGTGGCCTGCGAAACCGTCGACCGCCTGCCAGAAACCCATCCAGACTTCGCATGGGGTTCCAATCTGGCGGGTCGCGCCCTGCACTTCACTTCGCAAGAGGAGCTTGCGTTTGCGCGATTGGAGGCTGGCCGACGAACGGCTAGGGCCGACGAGGACCGAAAAGATGCACTCTGGAGCCTCGCGCTCGTTGCACTCGAACTGGACCCACAAATGGCATCGAAGTTCCTCGACGAGCTCGAGTCCGAGTACTCGCATGACATTGACACGCGGTTCCGGTTGGCGGCGGGCCGAGCCGTAGCGAGCGAGCAGCTCGCTTCTCTCGTGGGCGTCTGGCCTCAGTTCGAGGCGTTACTCCCGTCCATTCAGTACTCACGGGACCCCCTCGCGGCCAGTTGCTTCCTCGCAATCGGAGCTGCAATGTGCGTGATGAGAGGCCGATACGTGCGGGGCCACGAACTTGCCGAGGAAGCGTTGAAGCTCTGTACGGAACTTCGTCTGGAGTTTGGCTTCGGGACATGCCTCGAACATAGAGCCGCGGCTGAGATTGGACTCCGACTCTTCTCAAAGGCGCAGCGAACACTCAGGCGGTTCAGTCGAAGCCCGATTCTACGGGAGGATCCCTTCTTCCGGCTAGAGGAGATGAGGCTTCAGGCCCGATTGCTGTGCGTCGCAAGGGGCCCTCGTGGAAGCGCTAGAAACGCAGTCAAGTATTCCTATCGACCGGAACTTGGCGCGACCACTCGGTGTCTATCTTGCGACTATTTCCATCATCATGGCTGCAAGCGGTGACGCCGCAGGCGCCCGTCGCATGGCTGATCGGGCGCGCTTGGAAGGAAGCAGCATCGAAATGCGGTGCGGAGTACAGCTTGGTGAAGCGATCGCGCAGGGTGTGCAAGGAAAGGCAACGACCTTCAGGCGACTTGCGGCAGAAGCGATTATCTCCTGCCATCGCGCGGACTATCTCGACGGTCTCGTGTTTGCCTATCGTGTCTACCCTCCGCTTCTGATTGCAGGTGCAGATGATGCGGAAGCACGGTATGCAATCAAGACAGCACTGGCTCTTGGGCGCGACTACGACCTCGCGCAACGGGCTGGAATTGAGGTTCGCCACGAAGACTCCGAGAATCCACTTGGCGTCCTGACTCTAAGGGAACGGGAGGTTCTGACCCTACTCGCCGCTGGGCTTAGTAACCATGACATTGCTCGCCGTCTCGTTATCACGCCAAGCACGACGAAGGCGCATGTGCGCCATATCTTCAAGAAGCTTGGCGTCCGAAATCGCTTGCAAGCCGTCCTGCGCGCACAGGCATTACTCGAAGCGGAGGGAATCTGAGGCGCGACCGCGCAACTGTATATTCGGCTGTTAGGAGAGCCGGACCAGCAGCTGAACAAGACATCGCCACGTCTCAGCTGCCGGACTGAGAGCTTCCGCACTGAGCGACACTCTTGACGGAGGCGCCCGTCAACAGGCTGTGGAAGCTGTGGAAGACCTGGCCGCTTCGCTCGCGGCCGGCGTTCCCGCTAGTCGCTAGGAGATAACGCCGCGGCGGAAGCCGATGGCGACCGCATGCGCGCGGCTGCGGGCCTGGAGCTTCGCCAGCAGGTGGCGGACGTGCGACTTGACCGTCTCCTCCGAGAGGAAGAGGCGCTCGCCGATCTCGCGGTTCACGAGGCCCTCGGAGATGAGCCGGAGGACCTCGGTCTCGCGCGTGGTCGGCTCCTGCTCGAGCTCCCGGGGCGGCGGGACGAGCTGGATGACCGGGGCGGACTCGGTCCGGCCGTTGCTACGGGCGGCGACCTCGTCGAAGCGACGCGAGTGGTCCAGGTATTTGCTCAGGATGAGCTTTCGCTCTGCGGCGTCCATCGCAGTTGTGATCGGCCTCGGCGCCGGCCGCCAACACCCCTAATCGGGGGAGGAGGTCTACTTCGTGCCGAACTACACGAGCGGAGGCTCGTAGACCTCCGGCGCCGGCGGCTTCTCGAACGCGACCTCGAGCTCGTGCGGCTGGATCCTTCCGGCCTTGATGTCCTCGGCCCAGTGGCACGCGACCAGGTGGTTGCCCTCGAGCTTCCGCAGAGCGGGCTCCTCGTCGCGGCAGCGGGTCTCCTGCACGAACGGGCAGCGCGTGTGGAAGCGGCAGGCGGGCGGCGGGTTCGCGGGGCTGGGGAGATCGCCGGCGAGGAGGATGGTCTCCCGCTCGCGCTCGACCTCCGGATCGGGGATCGGCACCGCCGAGAGCAGCGTGATCGAGTAGGGATGGAGCGGGTTGTCGTACAGCTCCTCGGCGGGTGAGATCTCCACGATCTTGCCGAGGTACATGACCGCGATCCGGTCGGAGATGTGGCGCACGACCGCCAGGTCGTGGGCGATGAAGAGGTAGGTCAGGTCGAAGTCGCGCTGGAGCGTCTCGAGCAGGTTCACGATCTGGGCCTGGATGGAGACGTCGAGCGCCGAGACCGGCTCGTCGCAGACGATGAAGTCGGGATTGAGCGCGAGGGCGCGGGCGAGCCCGATCCGCTGGCGCTGGCCGCCCGAGAACTCGTGGGGATACCGGGACGCGGCGTCGACGGGGAGGCCGACGATCTCGAGGAGCTCCCGCACGCGCTTGCCGGCCTGGCGGCGCTTGGCCAGCCCGTGCACCCGGAGTGGCTCGCCGACGATGCGGCCGACGCTGTGGCGCGGGTTCAGGGATGCGTACGGGTCCTGGAAGATCATCTGCATGCGCCGGCGCAGAGGGCGCATCGCGGCCTCGCCGAGGTGCGTGATGTCCTGCCCGTCGAAGAGGACGCGGCCCGTCCGTGGGCTCGTAGAGGCGCAGGACCGCCCGCCCGAACGTCGACTTGCCGCAGCCCGACTCGCCGACGAGGCCGAGCGTCTCGCCCCGCTCGATGGTGAGCGAGACGTCGTCAACGGCCATGACGTTTCCGATGTGGCGATCGAGGAGCACCCCGCTCTTGATCGGGAACCAGACCCTCAGGTTCTCGGTCTCGAGGAGGGGGGCGTTCCCGTTCGTCCGAGGGATCTCAGCCAACGGCCGCGGCCTTGGTCCTCTCCCACTCCGCCGCCGGAACCGGGTTGAAGCACGCCACCCAGTGGCCGGGCTCGATCTCCTTGAGCGGCGGCACCCCGATGGACGATTCCGGGACCGCGAAGCGGCAGCGCGGCTCGAACGGGCACGCGCTGGGCGGGCTGAGCATGTCGCGGGGGGCGCCCTCGATCGGCGTCAGCGCCTCCTTTTTGCGCGCGTCGAGCCGCGGGATCGACTGGAGGAGGCCGAGCGTGTACGGGTGACGCGGCCGCGCGAAGAGCTGGTAGGCGGAGCCCGTCTCCACGAACATGCCCGCGTACATGACGTTCACCCGCTCGCAGTTCCCCGCGACGACCCCGAGGTCGTGGGTGATGAGGACGAGCGCGGTGTCCCGTTCTGCGACGAGGTCGCTCAGGAGCCGGAGGATCTGCGCCTGAATCGTGACGTCGAGTGCCGTCGTGGGCTCGTCGGCGATCAGGAGCTTCGGCTCGCAGGCGAGCGCCATGGCGATCATGGCCCGCTGGCGCATCCCGCCGGAGAACTGGTGCGGGTAGTCCTTCAGCCGTATCTTCGGGCTCGGGATCCCGACCAGGTCGAGAAGCTCCTCGACGCGCTCGTTCGCCTCCTTCTTGTCCAGCTCGAAGTGGGTGTCGAGAGCCTCGTGGATCTGCGTCCCGACGGTGTGGACGGGATTCAGGCTCGTCATCGGGTCCTGGAAGATCATCGCGATGTCGCGCCCGCGGATCTTGCGCAGGTCCTTGTCCTTCATCTGGAGCAGGTCGCGTCCCTCGAAGATCGCGTGTCCGCCGGTGACGCGGCCGTTCCGGGAGAGGATCCCGAGCAGCGCGAGCGAGGTGACGCTCTTGCCGCAGCCCGATTCGCCCACGATCCCGAGCGTCTCGCCCGGGGCGACGTCGAAGGAGATCCCGTTGACGGCGTGCACCGTCCCGCGGGCCGTCGAGAACTCGACCCGGAGATCCTCGACTGTGAGGAGGGGCTCTCTAGCCACGCGCGCGCAGCTTGGGATCGAGCGCCTCGCGCAGGCCGTCTCCGATCAGGTTGAAGCCGAGCACGGTAAGAACGATCGCCACGCCGGGAATGATCGCCAAATGCGGAGCGGTCTGCAGGTAGCGGACGGTGCCCGTGAGCATCGTCCCCCACTCCGGCGTCGCGGGATCCTGCGGCCCGAGGCCCAGGAAGCCCAGGCCGGCGACGTCGATGATCGCCGTCGCCATGGCGAGCGTGCCCTGCACGATCAGGGGCGAGATCGCGTTGGGGAGGATGTGCGCCGAGAGGATCGAGCGCCTGGGGACGCCCACCGAGCGGGCGGCGAGGACGAAGTCGTTCTCCTTCTGGGCGAGGATCGACCCGCGCAGGAGACGGGCGAAGATGGGGATGTTCACCGCCCCGACGGCGATCATGATCTGCGTCAGCCCCGGCCCGAGCATCGCCACGATCCCGATGGCGAGGAGCAGGCCCGGGATCGAGAGCATGACGTCCATCGCGCGCATGATCACCGAGTCGACGACGCCTCCCATGTAGCCGGCGATGGCGCCGAGGACGAGGCCGAAGGAGAGCCCGACGGTGACGGCGACGATGCCGATCAGAATCGAGTAGCGCGCCCCGTAGACGATCCGCGAGAACTCGTCGCGGCCGAGCTCGTCGAGCCCGAACCAGTGCTCGGCCGACGGCCCCGGACAGCAGACGCCCTCGAGCGCGGCCAGGTTCTGGGCGCGTGGGTCTTCCTGCGCGATCAGCGGCGCGAAGATCGCGAGGGTGACGAAGATCCCGACGAGGATGAAGCCGACGATCGCCCCCGGGTTCCGACGCAGGCGCTGCCACGCCTCGTGCCAGAGGCCGCTCGGCGCCTCGGCCGCGATCTCCCTGGCTTCGAGCTCGACGACGCTCACGAGTCAGTCTCCGAGCGAGAGCTCACGAATAGCGGATCCTCGGGTTGATGAAGGCGTAGGAGACGTCGACGATCAGGTTGACGAGCACGAAGATGATCGCGAGGAAGAGGATCCCGCCCTGGAGCACGGGGTAGTTGCGGGTGGAGATCGCGTCGACGAGCCACGTGCCGACCCCGGGCCAGGCGAAGACCGTCTCCGTCAGGACGGCGCCCGAGAGGAGCAGACCGGTCTGGAGTCCGATGATCGTCGCGATCGGCAGGAGCGCGTTGCGAAGCACGTGGCGCCGGTCGACGCCGGCGGGCGAGACGCCCTTCGCGCGCGCCGTCCGCACGTAGTCCTCGTTCTGGACGTCGAGGACCGAGGCCCGCGTGATGCGCGTGATGATCGCGAGCGGGATGGTGCCGAGCGCGATCGCGGGAAGGATCAGGTGCTTGATCGCGTCGACGAAGGCTTCCCAGTTGAGGGTGATGATCGAGTCGAGGATGTAGAACTTCGTCGGGTGCTCCGCGGCGATCAGCACGTCCGTCCGCCCCACCGACGGGAGCCACCCGAGCTTCACGGCGAAGATGTACTTGAGGATGATCGCCAGGAAGAAGACCGGGATCGAGATCCCGAGCAGCGACAGGACCAGGCTGCCGTGGTCGAAGAACGACCCGTACTTCTTCGCCGCGAAGAACCCGAGCGGAATGCCGAAGATGATCGAGAAGAGCATCGCCCCGACCGCGAGCTCGATCGTCGCCGGCAGGCGCTCGAAAAACTCCTCCGTGATCGTCCGGCGCGTGGTGATGCTGTTGCCGAAGTCCCCGCCGGCGGTCTGCTTGAAGTAGCGCCAGTACTGCTCGTGGATCGGCTCGTTGAGGCCGTACTGCTCCTCGATGGCCGCCTTCTGCTCGGCCGTCGCGCGCTCACCCAGCAGCGCGTCGGCCGGGCTCCCGGGAAGCGCCCTGATCCACAGGAAGACGAGGATCGAGAGCCCCAGCAGGATGGGAATCAAGAGCACGAGCCGGCGGACGACGAATCTCAGCATCTCGTCGTCCGCCGGCCCGTTGGATCAAGCCGACGCGTCCGCTACTCCGTGATGGAGACGGTTGCGAAGCTCTCGTTCGTCGTGGGGCTCGGAACGAAGCCGTTGACGTTCGCGGTGAACGCCAGCGCCGGGCTCGAGTGCGCGTACGGCACACCCGGGATCCAGTCTGCGATCAGCCGGTTGGCTTCCTCGTAGAGGGTCGCGCGCGTCGCCTCGTCGGTCTCGGCCTCGGCCTCGGCGAGGATGTCGTGAACTTCCTGGTTGGGGTTCTTGAGCGTGCCGAACTGCGCCCCGGGGGTCTGGAAGAACGTCCCGAGGAAGTTGTCGGCATCGCCGTAGTCGCCCGTCCAACCGAGCAGGAAGACGGGCAGCTTGCCCTCGTTCGCCCTGCCCAGGTAGTCCGGCGACCACACGGCGCTGTGGGGATTGACCTTGAAGCCGGACTCGTTGAGGCTCGCTGCGAACGCCTCGAAGTTCCGCTTCGGATCCGGCATGTACGGCCGCGAGACATCCGTCGGGTACCAGAAGTCGATCTCGACCGGGAGGTCGTATCCGGCATCCGTCAGGATCTGCTTGGCCATCTCCGGGTCGTAGGGGTACTCGGTCACGTCGTCGGCGTAGCCCGCGAGGGAGGGTGGCATGAAGTTCTTCGCCACCTCCGCGCGGCCCGCGTAGAAGTTGTCGACGACGGCCTGCCGGTCGAGGCCGTAGGCGAGCGCCTTGCGAACCTCGGGATCGTCGAGCGGCGGCGTGCCGACGTTGATCCCGACGTAGGCCACGTTGAACGGCGGCCTGTCGAGGATCTGGAGGTTGGAGTCCGCCGAGATCGTCTCGATGTCCTGCGGCTCGACGAGGTCGTAGCCCTGGATGTCGCCGGCCTGGAGCGCCTGGAGGCGCGCCGCGTTGTCGGGGATAGGCCGGAAGACGACCGAGTCGAGCTTCGCGGGCTCGCCCCAGTAGTCGTCGTAGCGGACGATCGTGAGGCTCTCGCCGCGCGTCCACGACTCGAACATGAACGGCCCCGTGCCGACCGGATGCTCGGTGCCGAACGTCCCCTCCGGATGGAAGATGCCGTCGGCGTCGACCGTGCCGAGGTCAGCCTGGAACTCCGTGAGCGCGTCCGGGCTCGCGATCGCGAACGACGTCTGCGCGAGTGCCGGGATGAACGTCGCCGACGGCTTGCTCAGGGTGATCACGGCCGTCAGATCGTCCGTCGCCTCGCAGCTCTGGTAGAGGCTCTCCTCGGGCGCGTCCGGGTTGTCGTGCGTGGCGAAGCCTCCGAAGACGACCTGCCAGTAGTAGGAGGCGCTCGGGTTCTGGAACGGCCCCTTGAAGTTGTACCAGCGGTCGAAGTTGGTGCAGACCGCCTCGGCGGTCAGCGCGGTGCCGTCGTGGAACGTCACGTCAGGGCGGATCGCGAACGTCCAGACAGTGCCGTCCTCGTTCGGCTCCCAGCTCTCGGCCAGGACCGGGACCGGTTCCGTCGTCCCCGGCTCGAGGCCGACGAGCGTCTCGAAGATCTGCTGGATGACCCGAAGCGACTCTCCGTCCGAGACGAGCGCGCCGTCGAGCGCGACCGGGTCCGACGCGGTGCCGAACACGAGCGTCCCGCCCGCGGGCGCCTCGGTCGTCTCCTGGCCTCCCGTTTGTGCGGCTTCGCCCCCGTCGTCGTCGTCGCCGCCGCAGCCCGCGAGCCCGAGCGCGAGCAGCAACGTGACGAGCGGCAGGAGGAGCCTGAGCGACTTTCTCCTCACGTCCTCTCCTTTTCTCCGGTTGGGCCCCCCGTCCCACACGCGGCGGGAGGAGCGGCAGTATCCAACGGCTTGGACGTGTCAGCAAGTCCCCTTGTTAGAGAAGCACCGCAGCATTCGCCCCGCGCCACAGGGGGAAATGTAAACGGTCGAGCGGGAGCGCGTGCGGGCGGGGCACTCCCGCTCAACGCGGCCGAAAGGAGTGAGGCGAGACGGGGAAGGGTCGGTCGTCGACGACCCGTTTCATCACGATCGTCGAGGTGAGCCGCTGCACGCCGGGCAGTGTCGCGAGCTTCTCGTCGCGGAGGCTCTGATAGGCGGCAATGTCGGCGGTGGCAACGCGGACGAGGTAATCGGGGTCTCCGAAGAGCCGTTCTGCGTGGCGCACCTCCTCGACCTTCGCCAGGCCGCTCTCGAATTTCGCGATCGTCGCTGCGTCCTCTCGGTCCATCGTCACGTTCACCAGGACCTCGAAGCCGAGACCGATCGCTGCGGGATCGACGACGGCTCTGTACCCGCGGATCGCTCCCGCACGTTCCAACTCGCGCAGTCGCCGGTGGCAAGGAGCGACGCTGAGCCTGACCCGCTCGGCCAGCGCGGTCACGGTGAGCCGCCCCTCGGTTTGGAGCTCCGCAATAATCTTTCGATCGATTGCGTCCATCGCAAGAATCATTGCAGACTTTCTGTCATCTCAGCATGAATCTGCAAGAAAGCGGCGCTCTCGTTGAAGTACTTTCCCAGCGCGATGGGCGACCCCCTCGACTACGCGCCGATCGTCGCTGCGGCGTTCGCGATCCCCCAGTTCCTGCCCCAGATCCTCAAGCTACGGGCCACGGACGACGTCGCCGGCGTCTCGTGGTCGTGGGCGACGCTCACCAGCGTCAACAACGCTGCCTGGTTCGCCTACTTTGCGCTTTCGGGGTTCTGGACTGCGCTGGTGCCGTCATCCTGCGCGACGCTCCTCTCGGGCGCGCTCGCGACGATGCTCGCCCTGCGCGGACAGGCGAAGGCGCGGCCGGCGGTCCTGATCGGCGCCTGGGCCGTGCTCCTCGCCGCGGGATTCGGCGTCGCCGGCCGCACCGGCCTCGGAACGCTGCTCACAGCAGCCTTCGTCCTCCAGGTCACGCCGTCGATCTGGACCGCCTACCGAACGGACCGCCCCACGGGGATCTCGCAGGGAACCTGGCTGCTCGTCCTCGGTGAGCTGTCCTGCTGGACGATCTTCGGCGTCCACAAGTCCGACCCACGCCTGGTGACACTCGGCTTCACCGGAATCACCGCAAGCATTCTCATGCTCGCCCGGATCCGCCGCACGAGCGGGGACGAACGCTCGAGCGTGCCCCAACGCGCGGTCTGATCCCGAGTAGGCTTCGCGAGCATGAGGACGGGGGGGCCCGATCTGCGAGAGATCCTCGCCGGTCTCGACGTCGATCTGGACGACGAGGACGCGTGTTTGGAGTGGCTGAAGGACCGCCTCTATCCGGACGGGATCCACTGCCGGACGTGCGGCCGGATCACGAGGCACCATCGGATCGCGCGGCGGCGATCGTACTCCTGCCAGCACTGCGGCCGTCACGTGCACCCGACCGCGGGCACCATCTTCCACGGCTCGACGACACCCCTCACCGTCTGGTTCCGCGCGGTCACTCTCCTCCGCGAGTCGGGTGACGGGCTCTCGGCGCGGGACCTCCAGCGGCGCCTGGGCGTCACCTACAAGACCGCCTGGCGCATGGCCGATCGCATTCGCCCCCTTCTTCGCGCCGTGGACGACGTACCTGCCGAGCGGGGATACGAGGAGCACGTACCTGCCCGCCGGGGATACGCCGGACGAGCAAGGCGGTTTCTCTCCTATACTCGCCCCGCCAAGGACACAGCCTCCGGCAGGCACCCGGAGAGACCTTCGAAGCTCAAGGGGGAGGTAGGGGGAGTGAAGCGAACCACATTGCTCGCCGTGGAGCTGCTCGGCGTGGCTCTCGCAGCCGTCATCGGCCTGTACGCCTTCGGGGTGATCGGGGCAGATGGAGGGAGCGGGACGCCCGCAGTCAACCTCGAGGCGCTGGCCGGCGAGGAGGGCGAAGCGGGTGAGGTCGAGACGAGCCTCGGCCCCGGCGAGCCCGACGAATGGTTCATCCAGCAACGGGCGGGCGGGCCCGACAGGCGACTCGACGAGGACTGGTTCGTCCGCGCCTCCGACCAGGCGCGTGCGATCCGCGGCTCGCCCACGCCGCGCTTCAAGAACACGTGGGGGCTCACCGGCCCGACGAACGTCGGCGGCCGCATCGTCGATCTCGTCGTCGACCCGAACCAGGGGAACACCATCTACGTCGCTGCCGCGACGGGCGGCGTCTGGAAGAACACCGACGGCGTCAACGTGATGGAGAAGGCCTGGCCGGACGAGAACCCGCAGGCCATGGGCGCGTTGGCGATCGCCTCGGACGGGACGCTCTATGCAGGAACCGGCGAGCCGAACAACGGCGGCGGCTCGAGCGTCTTCGGCGGCAACGGCGTCTACCGCTCGACGGACGGTGGCCAGACCTGGAAGCACCGCGGGCTCTCGCAGAGCGCCACGGTCGGCCGAATCGCCGTCGACCCGAGCGACCCCGACACCGTCTACGTCGCCGCGGCCGGGTCGCTCTTCAACCCGGGCGGCGACCGGGGCATCTACAAGTCCACCAACCGCGGGAACTCGTGGAAGCTGATTCTCGCTCCCGAGAACGACTTCACGGGCGGGATCGACCTGGCGATCGATCCCACCAACCCGGACCGGATCTTCGCCGCGATGTGGCAGCGCCGCCGGGAGCCCGACCTCCGGACGTACGGCGGGCTCGGCTCGGGGCTCTTCCGCACCGAGGACGGCGGCGAGACCTGGGAGCGGCTGGAGAACGTCACCGGCCCGCTCAACCCGGGCGACGAGACCGGCCTCGACCCAGTCGGAGCTGCTCGGCCGGATCGGCGTGGCGCTCGCCCCGTCGAACCCTGACCGCGTCTACGTGATCACGACGCAGACAGGCGGTCAGGACAAGGGCTTCTTCGTCTCCAACGACGGCGGCGACTCCTTCCAGACCACGGCGAACCGGCCCGGCTCTCAGGGCGGGTTCGGCTGGTGGTTCGGCCGCCTCTGGGTCGATCCGGTCAACCCGGACCACCTGTTCGCGGCCGGCGTGAACCTGCGCCGCTCGACGGACGGCGGCGTGACGTGGGCCAACTCCGGCAGCGTCCACGCCGACCAGCACGCGATGGCGTGGAGCCCGCATGTCGCCAATCAGGTCTATCTCGGCAACGACGGCGGCACCTACATCTCGCCCGGCAACGGCGTGTCCGGCACCTGGCGCCAGGCGACGTACGAGCCCTACACGCAGCACTACAGCCTCGACGTCGGCGAGATCTTCCCCGAGCGGCTCACCGGCGGGACGCAGGACAACGGCTGTATCCGCTCGTGGGACTTCCCTGACAACCCGGGGAACCCTGACAACTGGAACTCGTACGGGTGCGGTGACGGCGAGTACACGCTCATGGACCCGACCGACAACGGCATCTTCTACGGGTGCTCGCAGTACGGGAACTGCATCCGGCGCTACGACGGCCCCGCCGTGCCGCCGCCGGTCACGAACATCACGATGTCGAACGGGACGATCTCGGTGCGGCGCAACTGGCTGACGCCGGTCGTCCTCGACCCGAACGACCCGTCGATCATCTACTACGGCGGCAACGTCCTGAACAAGTCCACCGACCGCGGGACGACCTGGACGCGGATCAGCCCCGAGTCGGTCGACCTCACGGGGACGTTCGAGCCCCCCCGCATACCCGACCCGGCGATCCACGGCAACTACCCGAACTGGGGCACGATCACGACGATCGCGGTCTCGAAGACCGCGCCGAACACGATCTACCTCGGCACCGACACGGGTCGCCTCTGGAAGACCGAGGACGGCGGCGCGACGTGGACGCTGGTTCAACTCGCACGGTCTCCCGCAGCGCTGGGTGACCCGCGTCGCGATCGACCCTGACGACTCGCAGACCGCTGGGCGACGTTCTCGGGCTTCCGGAACGGCGAAGACGCCGCCCACGTCTTCAGGACGACGGACGGCGGCGCCACGTGGGAGAACGTCAGCTCCAACCTCCCGAACGCGCCCGTCAACGACATCGTCATCGACAAGGCGAACGCGACGGTCTTCGTCGGCACGGACGTCGGCGTCTTCCACCTCAAGAACGGCGGCAACGCCTGGGCGGCCGTGGGGAAGCGACGGCCTCCCGCTCGCTCCGGTGCTCGACATTCGGCTGCACAGCCCGACGAACACGCTCTACACGTCCACGTTCGGGCGCAGCATCTGGAAGTACGACCTGAGCGGCTAGGGGTATCGACGAGAGGGCGGGCCTCCGGGCCCGCCCTCATTCTTTGCTGGCTCGCCGGCCGGGGGTGGGCCAAAAACCGAGGGGGTCGTGCCGCCGCGGAGAAAGCGCAGCAGACTCGACGTTCGAACAACGCCTCTCGGCCGTTGAGTCTGAACGGTTAGCGGAACAGTCGGCCCGCAACGAGCCTCCCGCCGACAACGGGAACTTCGAAGCGCGGACCGTCGTCACACGGGGGAATGAGCCTTCTCTCCTCCATCCTCTCCGTCCTCGTGGCCGTGACGATCGCCGGATGTGGCGGCGACGATCCCGGCACGGGGCCTGTCCCCGACCCGGTGAGCAACGAGCAGGCGCTCGAGCTCATCTCCGCTTGCCGGGTCTCGGATGTGATGGCATCCCATTCCGGCGACGTCGTGATCGCGCTCAACGACGAGGTCGATGAGGACGGCTGGTCGCGGGAGGTTTCCGTCGCGGAGCCCGACGTCGACGCGCTCTTCGAAGCCGCGACGAAGGCCAGCGGCCGTTCCTGCGACGTCTCGATCGCCACGGAGTGAGCCCGCATCGCCCTTCGTTCCAGGAGTTCGCGAGCGCGCGAAGACGATCGCGCTCCTCGCGCTCGCGGACAGCGGCGGCCTTCGTCGGGTCGCGGGCGCGTCACTTCCAGCCCTCCTCCTCGAGCCGCGCGTTCCAGCCGTCGAGCCGGGAGTAGCCGCCGTGATACCCAAGCCCCCCGGCTGGAAGAACGTCAGTCCTTCGGGATCCTCCTCGCGGCGCTGACGTTCGCGCTCTCTCGCGCTCGCGATCTGGGCCGCTCGCCGGTCCGGATCGCGAGCGCTGCGACGCCCAGGGTCACTCTGCGCTCAACTCGCTCAAGATGCGGTCGGCTTGATGACGCGGCACCGATTCGGCGATGAAGACCACGAACGAGTCCTGACCGAAACGAACCCCCAAGACCTGATCCGACGCGTAACCGGCGAAGGTCCACACGGCCACCTGGTGCGGGTCGTCCGGGAAGACCGACCCTGGTGCATCCCGCCCCACGTCGTGACAGACAGCCTCGTCCGCTGTCCCGAGGCTGGTCGCCTCCTGGTCGGTGTAGCCGTAGCCGCTGTAGATCACACCGTGCAACCGAATCTGCGACGTGCACTCGTACGCAGCCGACCCTTCTGGGGCCTTCGTACTGCTAGCGCATCCCGCCAAAAGAACGCCACTGCTACGGCCACGGCACTGCTCTGCATGGCAACAGTCTTCCGTCTGGTCACACCAGTGAGACGTCGAACGTGCAGCAAGAGTTCCCGTCCTGCGGCGGCTGCCCAACACACGTGTCATGAAGCGAGTCTCACGATCACGCTCCTGATGTCCAGTCCGCCCCGCGTGGCGGCGCGGGTTCTCTTCGAAGAGCAGCGGCGCCGTCAGTAGATTCGCGGCGGTCAGTAGATGCACGGCGTCGGGTGGGACGTGACGACGACGCGCGGCTCGTACTGTTCGAGCCGGCGGGTGAGCTCTCGAGCTGGGCCTGCTGCTCGGCGATGATCCGCTCGAGGTGGGCAATGACCTGCCGGTTCGCCCGGTTGGCGCTCTTGGCTCGGGCGCCATGCTGGTTGCAGGGCCCGCAGCTAGAGCTGGAGCTCGGTCGCGTCCCGACCGAGCTCGGCCTCCGGCACGAGCCGACGGGCATCGGCGAGGAGGGCAGCCTCGTCGGGCCGGCGCGGGTTGATGTGGACGAGCGTGAGCCTGCGCGCGCCGGCGTCCTTCGCGACCCGGCCTGCCTCGGCGGCGGTCGCGTCTCCCTCGGCCGCAACCGGCTCGCTCGACGTCGACCACGCTTCGTGGAGCAGGTGCGCGACGTCGCGCGCCAGGTCGGCGCTCCCGGGGTCGAAGGCCGTGTCGGTGACGAGCGCGAGCGCATCCTCCACGCGGAGACCCGCCGTCGGGGCCCAGTGGCGCGGCTGCGCGCGCGTCACGATGCCGAAGGCCCCGACGCTCTGCGGGCCCGGCTCGAGCTCCCGGACCTCCCCCAGCTCGTCGGCCTCGAACGGCGAGATCGGGGCACGGCGCAAGGGCGCAAGCAGCTCGACGCTCGGCGTGTCGTAGAGCCAGGCTCCCGGCGCCCACACCGTCGGCCTCACGGGGAGGGCGGGAAGGTACGTGAGGCCGCACACGTGGTCCAGGTGGAAGTGCGTCAGGACGATGTCCAGCCTCCGCACGCCGTCCAGAAGCGCCGGGTCGGCAACGAGACGCTGGAGACCGGTTCCTGCATCGAGCACGAGTGCGTCCTCGCCGCGCCGCACGAGCGTGCACGCGGTCTCCCGCTCCGCGGTCGGGATCCAGCCGCCGCTGCCGAGGAGCCAGGCTCTCAGACCGCAAACCCCCGGCGCCAGCGGACGACGATCCGCCACTGGATGAAGACGATCAGCGCCGTGATCAGGAACATGACCACCGTCCCCGCGGCCGCGTAGCCGTAGCGCAGGTACTCGAACCCGTTTCGGTAGACGAAGAGCGGGAGGTACGTGGTCTCGTACGGGGGCGGCCCGCCCTCGGTGACGAGGAGCGCCGGCACGAAGTTGACCTGGAAGCTGAAGATCGTGTCCCGGAAGAGGAGGAGGAGAAGCACCGGCGCCATCAGCGGCAGCGTGACGCGCCGGAAGACGTAGAAGGGAGAGGCGGCCTCGACCGCGGCGAGCTCGTACAGCTCGCCGGGCAGCGACCGGCGGGTGGCGAACGCGACGAGGAAGCCTTCTCCGAGCAGGAAGATGGTCATCGTCACGATCGCCCACCGCGCGTCGCTCCCGTCGGTGAGCCATTCGGGGCTGGGCAGGCCGAGCCCGTCCAGGGCGACGTTGATCGGCCCGTAGAGCGGGTTGAACATCCAGAGCCACAAGAGCGCGTACGCGACGTCGGGGACGATCGTCGGCAGGTAGACGCCGGCCCGGTAGGCGCCCACGCCTCGAATGCGCCGGTGGAGGAGGAGCGCGAGCCCGACTGCGCCGACGAGGCGGATCGGGACGGCGAACGCGATGAAGAGGAGCGAGTTCCGAAGCGAGATGCGGAAGACCTCGTCATCGAAGAGCTCGCGGAAGTTTCCGAGGCCGCGGAAGTCCGGAGCCTGGACGAGGTCGTACTCGAAGAGCGCGAGGCCGAAGGTGATCGCCGCCGGGAGCGCGACGAGGGCGAACAGGCCGAAGAGGTAGGGGGCGAGCAGGAGGAGCAGGCCGCGGTCGCGGGTCACGAGAGTGCCTCCCCCGTCTCCGCGTCGAAGACGTGCACCCTGCCCGGCACGGAGACTTCGACGGCCACCGTCGAGCCGACGGCCGGACGCTGGTCAGGGCCGGCGCGGGCGACCAGGCGTTGGCCGTCGGCGTTCAGGTGGAGGAAGGTCTCGTTCCCGGCCGTCTCGACGAGCTCCACGACGGCCGGAGCGCCGTCTGCCACCAGCGCGACGTGCTCGGGCCGGATCCCCACCTCGAGCTCTCGCTCGCCGACGCCCGGCGGCGCCTCGAACGAGAACGGTCCGGCGCGCAGGCGCCCGTCTGCCGGCGTCGCACGCAGGACGTTCATCGCCGGACTTCCGAGGAAGGTGGCGACGAAGCGGTTGACCGGTCGGCGGTAGACGTCGTCCGGGGGCCCCACCTGCTGGAGCACGCCGTCGCTCAGCACCGCGACGCGGTCGCCCATCGTCAGCGCCTCCACCTGGTCGTGTGTGACGTAGACCATCGTGGCGGCGAGGCGGTCGTGCAGCCGCCGGAGCTCGGCGCGCATCTCGACGCGAAGCTGGGCGTCGAGGTTCGAGAGCGGCTCGTCGAGCAGGAACACGTCGGGCTCGCGCACGAGCGCGCGGGCGAGGGCGACCCTCTGCCGCTCGCCGCCGGAAAGCTCGTGCGGCCTGCGCTCGAGGAGGTCGTCGCAACCGACGACCCGCGCCGCGGCATCGACACGCTCGCGGGCCTCGGGGCGCGCCACGCGGCGGGCGCGAAGGCCGAAGCCGATGTTCTCCGCAACGCTCAGGTGAGGAAAGAGCGCGTAGCTCTGGAAGACCATGGCCACGTTCCGGTCGGCGGGGAGCAGGCGGGTAACGTCCCGGCCGCCGATCCGGATCGTGCCTTCGGACACGTCCTCGAGCCCTGCGGCGGTGCGCAGGGCCGTCGTCTTGCCGCAGCCGGAGGGCCCCACGAGGACGAGGAGCTCGCCGTCCTCGGCGACGAGGTCGAAGCCCCGCAGGGCGGCGACCTGACCGTACTGCTTGTGGACGTTCTCGAATGCGAGCGCGGGCACTACTCGGCCCGTGCGAAGAGGTCCCGCGTCGCCTCGTCCACCTGTTGCGCGATCAGCTGCGGCGGCAGGTCGTCGTACATCGCCACCTCGAAGATGCCGGCGGTCGCGTCCTCGATCTCCGGCCAGGTGGAGATGTTCGGGACACGCCGGATCTGTGGAATCGTGTCGAGGAAGATCCGCGAGCTCGCCGGCTTCGCGTCGGAGCCGAGGAAGGCGTCCGAGTTGGCGACCGCCTTCAGCGACGGCACCGTCCGCCCCGTGCCGGCGGCGATCCGCTGGCCCTCCGGACCGAGCGCGAACTCCATGAACCTCCACGCGGCGTCCTTGCTCTCGGAGCCGGCGGTCATGCAGTAGGCGTCCGAATGGAGGATTCCAGCGGGTTGCCTCAGGATCGGGAGCGGCGCGATGTCCCAGTCGAAGTCGGTGATCGTGCGGAACACCGGCGTCGAGCGCCGTGACGAGAGGACCATCGCGCTGCGCCCGTTGAGGAAGCGCGACTCGTCGTCCTCGGACTCGAGCTCCTCCTCGGAGGGGATCACCCCGTGGACGCGGCGAAGGGCGAAGAACTCCGCCATCGCGTCGGTCGCGTTCACCTCGTCGAGCGTGAAGCGCGTCGGGCTCTCGAGGTCGTCGACGATCTCGCCCCCGTTCGACCAGACGAAGGGCGCGAGCCGGATCACCGAGGCCTCCACGCCGAGCCCGTAGACGTCGACCTGCCCGTCGCCGTCTTCGTCCCGCGTGAGCGCCTTCGCCTTCTCGACCATGTCCCGCCACTGCCAGCCCGGCTCGGGCTCGGACACTCCCTGATCCCTGAACATGCTGCGGTTGTAGTAGACGACGAGGCTCGAGATGTTCTGCGGGATGCACATCTGCTCGCCCTCCCAGCGGAACGCCTCGAGCGCTTCCTCGTAGAAGTCCTCCGGCTCGAAGGCCTCCGAGGCCTCGAAGCGCTCCGCGATCGGCTCCAGCGCGCCCTTCGCCGCGAACTGCCCGTAGAAGCGGTAATTGAGGAGGAAGACGTCCGGCGGGTTTCCGCCCGCGATCGAGGTCGAGAGGCGCGCGATCAGGTCCGTGCGGTCGCTGGCCTCGACGAGCTGCACGTCGATCGACGGCTCCGCCTCCTTGAAGGCGGTGATGACGTCGCGATAGGCACGCAGCTCCTCGGGCTCTCCGAAGACGAGGAACTGGACGGATCCGGACCCTGCGTCCTCTCCGGACTCTCCTCCCCCGCCGCAGCCGGCGGCTGCGACGAGGCAGAGGAAGGCAACCGTCAGAGCGATCAGCGAGCGTCCCACAGGCGGTTCTCCTTCAGGAAGTAGCGTTGGACGATGACGAACGCGGCGACGACGGGCGCCGTCGCGACGACCGCTCCGGCGAGGAGGAGCGGGAAGTTGAGCCGGTCGAGCTGGGCGAGCGACCTCAACCCGAGCGGCAACGTGAAGAGCCGCTCGTCGTACAGGTAGATGAGCGGGTCGAGGAAGTTGCTCCACGACACCGTGAAGGCGAGCACCGCGACGGCGGCGGTCACCGGGTGAACGAGGGGCATCGCCACGCGCCGCCACGACGCGAACGCCGAGAGGCCCTCCAGCCGCGCAGCGTCGAAGAGATCGGCCGGAAGCCGGCGAAACGCCCAGTAGTAGACGAGCACGTAGAACGGCGACATGCCCAGGAGGGCGGTCGCAACGAGCGGGACGTACGTATCCGTGAGCCCCAGCGTTCGGAAGAGCACGAACCGCGGGACGAGGAGCGCCGTGAGCGGCACCATGAGCGCCACGAGCGAGACCACCACGAGCGTCGTCGCCGCCCGCCGTGGCAGCCGTGCCATCGCGAAGCCTGCCCAGGATGCCACGAGCACCGAGAGGGGGACGGCGAGCGCGGCGACGATGAGCGAGTTGAGGGCGTAGCGTCCGAGGTCGACGAGCTCGAAGGCGCGGCTGTAGTTCTCGAAGGCGAGCGGGGACGGGACGAGCTCCGGCACGCGAGGCGGCGGCAGCCCCGCCTCCCGCAGGGAGCCCGAGACCATGAGCACGAGCGGCGCGACGAAAACGGCCACGGCAAGCAGCGCAAGCACGTGCCGCCAGAGGGTCGAGCGCGTCCACACGGCGGCGAAGTCTAGAAGGAAAGCCTCTTGCCTTTGCCCGCCGGAGGACTAGGGATAGCACGTCAACTGGGGCGGTGAACCACCATCGGGGGATGGATCAAGCGGGGCCTTCCGCCCGATACTCGAAGCAAGTCTGCCGGCCGGCCCCGCTGCGGCGGGGGCATTGGCCGGTGGCAAGACGGGGCGGGACTCCATGCGGCGGGTTCCGCCCCGCAGTTTCTCTAAAGACCGACACGCGCGCCGGCCGACGGAGAGCGGCTGCCCTCGTTCAGGTGCGGTTGTCGAGCCCGGCTAGGCCGCGACCGAGGCGAGGTCGCGCAGTGCCGCGAGGCGCTGGAGCGCCTGGCCCTCGAGCTGCCGGACACGCTCACGCGTGAGCCCCAGCTCGGCGCCGATCGCCTCGAGCGTCCACGGATCGCCCTCGAAGCCGAAGCGCAGCTCGAGGATGCGCCGCTCGCGCTCGGGGAGCGCGTCGAGCGCCTTGCGGACGCCCTGCTTGCGCAGCGACTCCTCGGCCTCGTCGAAGGGGTCGGCGGCGTCGCGGTCCGCGAACAGGTCGCCCAGCTCCCCTTCGTCGTCGGAGCCGACCGACTGGTTCAGGGAGACGGAGGCCTGCGCAGCCGAGAGCGCCTCGTCCACGTGCTGGACGGGGAGGCCGGTGGCCTCGGCCAGCTCCTCGCGGGTGGCATCGCGGCCGAGCTCCACCTCGAGGCGGCGGGCGGCGCGGCCGAGCTTCTGCTGGCGCTCGACGACGTGCACGGGCACGCGGATCGTGCGCGCGTTGTTGGCGACGGCGCGCTGCACCGACTGGCGGATCCACCAGGTCGCGTAGGTCGAGAACTTGAAGCCGCGGCGCCAGTCGAACTTCTCGACGGCGCGGTTGAGCCCCAGCGTGCCCTCCTGGATCAGGTCGAGGAAGGGGACGCCCAGACCGCGGTAGCCCTTGGCGATCGAGACGACGAGGCGCAGGTTCGACTCGATCATGCGCCGCTTGGCGAGCAGGTCGCCCTTCTCGATCAGCTTCGCGAGGGTGACCTCCTCGGCGGCGGTGAGAAGCTTGTGGCGGCCGACGTCGGCCAGGAAAAGCTGCAGGCTGTCGCCCGCCCCCGTGACGGGGTCGGGCGTGGTGACCTCGACGACCTCCTCGGCCGGCGCGCCGATCTCGAGGCCGATGGTCTCGAGCTCGTGCGTGACCTCGGCGAGCTCTTCGTCGCCCAGGTCGAGCTCGAGCGCGAGCGCCTCGAGCTCGGTAGGCTCGACGTAGCCGCGCTCCTCGGCGCTCTCGATGAGGTGGCGGTACGCCTGGGTGTCGAGCACGTCTTGCACGGTGTTCTGAGGGCTCAAGTGGCTCTACTTGTCCTTTCGGGATATGAAGGCAGGGCGGATTGCTGGCTCCACCCTCTTGAACGTTCTCACTCTACGACGAATTCCCTGGTCGTTCCAAACCGACTTCTGACGGCTTAACCGTGGGTTAACGCGGTTTCGTGAGCCTGTTTTAGCTAAGACGCCGCGCGTGCCGATGTGTTGGAGGTCTCGGCGTCGGCGGCCCCGTTCGATTCTTGTTCGGCGTCGGGGCGCGGTTGGTTCGCCCACTCCTCGTCGAACTCGACGCGCCACTTCTCGTCCTCGCCCTGCTCGAGGCGGAGCTTGGCGCTGAAGGAGCGGCCCGAGCGGCCGCGGAAGCCCTTGACCGGCTTCGCGGTCCGCCTCGTCTCCATCAGCTCCTTGACCACCGAGACGGGAAGGATCTTGTTCGCCTTCTTCTTCCAGATCACGAAGCCGCAGCCCGGATCGTCCCTCGACCAGCACGAGTAGCCCTTGCGGTTCTCGATCACGTCGCGGCCGCAGATCGGGCAGGGGCCCAGGTTGGCCCGCTCGACCCTCACGCCCTTGAGCTTGTCGAGCTCAGCGACCGTATCGGTCGTGAACTTGACGATGTCCGACATGAACGCCGGGCGCGTGTCTGTGCCCTGCTCGATGAGGGCCAGACGGTGCTCCCAGTTGCCCGTGAGCTCCGCCGAGGTGAGCGGGTGCTCGCCGAGGAGGGAGATGACCTGCACGCCCTTCTCCGTCGCGTGGAGGGCCCGTCCCTCGCGCTCGAGGTAGGCCACCTGGACGAGGCGCTCGATGATCGCCGCGCGGGTGGCCGGAGTGCCGATGCCGGAGTCCTTCATCGCCTCGCGCAGGTTGACGTCCTCGATGTCCTTGCCGGCGGTCTCCATCGCACCGAGGAGCGACGCCTCGCTGAAGCGGCGGGGCGGCTGGGTCTCCTTGCGGAGCGAGTCGACGGAGCGCGTCTCGACCTGCTCGCCCTGCTCGAGCACCGGGAGCAGCTGGTCGCCGCCGGAGTCGTCCTCGTCCTTGCCGGTCTGCTGCGCCTCCTCGCCGTAGACGGACTTCCAGCCCGCCTTGAGGAGCACGCGGCCGGACGTGCGGAAGACGTGCTCGACGACCGTGGTCTCGATGCGCGTCCGCTCGTAGACCGCGTCAGGATGGAAGATCGCCAGAAAGCGCTTGGCGATGAGGTCGTAGATGCGCGCCTCGTCGGGGCCCATCTTCGACAGGTCGTGCTCGGCCCGTGTCGGGATGACGGCGTGGTGGTCCTCGACCTTGGCGTCGTTGACGACACGGCCGAGCGGCAGCTTCTCGAGGCGGGTGACGTAGGCGGCGGCCTCGGAGTACTTGCCGTTCCGCCCCACGAGCGTCGCGGTCGGCTTGATCTCCCCGATCATGTCGCTCGTCAGGAAGCGCGAGCTCGTGCGCGGGTACGTGATCGCCTTGTGCTCCTCGTAGAGCCGCTGGGCGGCCGCGAGGGTGCGGCGCGCCGAGAAGCCGAAGAGCGTGTTGGCGTTCCGCTGGAGCGACGTCAGGTCGTAGAGGAGCTGCGGCGACTCGCGCTCCTCCTTCTTCTCGAGCTTCGTGATCGTGCCGGGCTGCCCCGTGCAGTCGGAGACGATCGCGGAGGCCTCGTCCTCCTTGATGCGCTTCCCGCCGAGGTAGCGGCCGCTGTAGAGGCGCTCGCCGGTCGCCGCGAAGCGGGCCTCGACGAGCCAGTACGGCTCCGGGACGAACGCGCGGATCTCCAGCTCGCGACGGACGACGAGCGCGAGCGTCGGCGTCTGGACGCGGCCGAGCGAGACGGCGCCGTCGAAGGCCGCGCGGAGCCGGATCGAGGCTGCGCGGGTCGCGTTCATGCCGACGAGCCAGTCGGCCTCCGAGCGGGAGCGCGCCGCTTCCTCGAGCAGGTGCATCTCCTCGCCCTTGCGCAGGTGCTCGAACGCCTCCTGGATGGCCTTCTTCGTCATCGAGTTGAGCCAGAGGCGCTTGACGGGCTTCTTCACCCCGGAGGTCTCGTAGACGTAGGCGAAGATGAGCTCGCCCTCGCGCCCGGCGTCGCAGGCGTTGACGATCCAGTCCACGTCCTCGTCCTTCATGAGCTTGTGGACGGCCCTGAGCTGCTTCTTCGCCTTCTCGTCGTTGGGGATGAGCTTGAACTTCTCCGGCACGATCGGCAGGTCGGCGAAGCGCCACTTCTTCAGCTTCTCGTCGTACTCCTCGGGCGCGGCCAGCCCGACCAGGTGGCCCACCGCCCACGTGATGACGTAGCCGTCACCGGTCGAGGTGCGTCTTGTCCGCGCTCTGCTTGAAGGCGCCCGGGAGCGCGGCCGCGAGGTCGCGGCCGACGGAGGGCTTCTCGGCGACAATCAGTGTCTTGGCACGGCGTATCACCATAGCGAAGCTGTTAAACGGCAAGAATGAGGCGTTCTGAAGCCGCTGCTGGCAATCGACGGCGACAACCTGGCCCACCGGGCCTACCACGCGCTGCCCTCGTCGATCAAGGACGGCGCCGGCAACCAGGCGAACATGCTCGTCGGGTTCGCCAACATGATCGCGCGCGTCTGGGAGGACGAGGAGCCGCGCACGGTCTTCGTCGGCTTCGACTCGATCGGCGCTCCCACCTACCGGCACGAGCTCCTGCCCGAGTACCAGTCGGGGCGCGACTTCCCGCCGGTCCTGACCTACCAGCTCGACCGGCTGCCCGAGCTCGTAGGCGCGCTCGGCTTCCCCTGGGCGAAGGCCGACGGCTACGAGGCGGACGACTTCCTCGGCGCCGCCGTCGCCGCCGAGGAGGCGCGCAAGGGCGAGACGCTCGTCCTCACCAACGACCGCGACCTCTTCCAGCTCGCCAGCTCGAAGACGACGATCCTCCGGCCGCGCACGGGCCTGAAGGACTCCAGCGGGTGGGCCCCGACGAGGTGCAGGAGATCTACGGCGTGCGCGCCCGCGCTCGTCCCGGACTTCGTCGCGCTCCGCGGCGACCCGTCCGACAAGATTCCGGGCGCGAAGGGCATCGGGCCGGGGCGGGCGGCGAGCATCCTCGCCAAGTACGGCTCGCTCGAGGCCTGCCTCGAGGCCGGAGGCTTCCCGGACCAGGCCGACGCGCTGCGCGACTACCTCCGCATGGCCCGGCTCCAGGCGGACGTCGCCGATCCCCGAGCTCCCCGACGCCGAGCCCGATTGGGCCTCGGCCGCCGCGCTCACCGAGTCCTGGGGCCTGGCGGGGGTCGCGAAGCGGTTCGGCGAGCGCGCGGCCTAGGATCACGGCCGGTGAGCGAGCCGATCAACGTCGCCGACTTCGCGCGCCTCGCCGAGAGCGGTGGGAGCCCGGCTACTGGTGGTACGTGGCGGGCGGAGCGGGCGACGAGGTCACGCTCCGCGACAACCTGGAGGCGTTCCAGCGCCTGCAGCTCCGGCCGCGCTCGCTCGTGGACGTCAGCGACGTGACGACGGCGACGACCGTGCTCGGGAGCGAGATGGCGATGCCGCTCATGGTCGCTCCGACCTCGGTCCAGCGCCTCGCCCATCCCGACGGCGAGCCGGCTCTCGCCCGAGCGACGGGCGCCGCCGGCACGGTCTACTGCCTCTCCAGCCTGGGAAGCGTCCGCCCGCGGGAGCTCGCGGAGGCGGCTCCGCGAGACCCGCTCTGGTTCCAGCTCTACTGGACGCGCGACCGCGGTTTCACGCGGGAGCTCGTGGCCGAGGCGGCCGAGGCCGGGTTCGGCGCGCTCATGCTCACCGTCGACCTGCCCAGGGCAGGCGCCCGCGAGCGGGACCTCCGCACCGGCTTCAGCCTTCCCGACGGCCTTCGAATGCCGAACCTCCCGCGCACGCTGGTCGGCAGCGCCAGCTTCCACGAGATCCTCGGCGAGCTCGTGGACACGAGCCTCACCTGGCGCGACCTCGAGTGGCTGCGCTCCGAATGCCCGCTGCCGCTCGTCGTCAAGGGCGTCCTCACGGCCGAGGACGCCGCTCTCGCCTGCGAGCACGGAGCGGCCGGCCTCGTCGTCTCCAACCACGGAGGCCGCCAGCTCGACGGCGTCCCGGCGAGCCTCGACGCCCTCCCCGAGGTCGCCGAGGCGGTGGGCGGCCGCGCCGAGGTCTACCTGGACGGCGGTGTCCGCCGCGGCACCGACGTGGCCAAGGCCCTGGCGCTCGGGGCACGGGCAGTCTTCGTGGGACGGCCCGCCCTCTGGGGCCTGGCGACAGGCGGCGAGGAGAGCGCGCGCCGCTGCTCGAGCTGCTGCGCGAGGAGATCCTCCTCGCGCTCGTCCTCCTCGGCTGCGCGACGCCGGAGGCCGTCGGCGCCGCCCACGTACGCGCCCGGTGACACAGTTCATCAGCCACCCGGCCTTCGCCGAGCTCCACCCCACCGGCGGCCATCCCGAGAACCAGGAGCGCCTCCGTGTCCTCCTGGAGGCCTTCCCCGACTTCGCCGACGCTCGCCCCGCGACCGTGGACGAGCTCGCCGCGGTTCACGAGCGCGACTACGTCGAAGCAGTCCGGCACATCTCCGCGAGCGGCCGCCCGACTCTGCTCGATCCGGACACGCTCTGCACGGAGACGTCGTACGAGGCGGCCATCCTCGCCGCGGGAGCGGCGATCGGCGCGGTCGAGACCAGCGGCTTCGCGCTCGCGCGGCCGCCCGGCCACCACGCCCTCGCCGGCAGGGCGATGGGGTTCTGCCTCTTCAACAACGTCGCGGTCGCGGCGCGCTTCGCGCAGCGCGAGCTGGGTCTCGCGCGCGTGGGCATCCTCGACTGGGACGTCCACCACGGCAACGGGACGCAGGACGTCTTCTGGGACGATCCGACTCCGTCTTCTTCGCCTCGCTGCACCAGTGGCCGTTCTACCCGGGGACGGGCGGCCCCGGCGAGGGAAACGCGACCACGCTCAACGTCCCGCTCGACGCGGGCTCGGGCGACGACGTGGTGATCGAGGCGCTCGAGGCGACGATCGCGCCGGCCCTCGAGGCCTTCGGGCCGGACCTGCTGCTCGTCTCGGCAGGGTTCGACGCGGCGGCGGGCGACCCGATCGGCGAGCTCGAGGTGACGGAGGCAGGCTTCGTGGCGCTCACGCGGGTCGCAATGACCCTCGCCGAGCGGGTAGCGTTCGTCCTCGAAGGCGGCTACGACACACGGACCCTGCCGGGGCTCGTGGGCGCGGTCGCCGCCGCGGTCTGAGAGATGGACGTCACCACAGACAGCTTCGAAGCCGAGGTCATCGAACGATCGGCGAGCGTGCCGGTCGTCGTCGACTTCTGGGCCGACTGGTGCGGGCCGTGCAAGGCCCTCACCCCCACGCTCGAGCAGGCGGTCGAGGAGCGCGAGGGCGCGGTCGTCCTCGCCAAGGTGGACACGGACGCAAACCCGGACCTCGCCATGCGCTACGGCGTCCGCGGTATTCCGAACGTCAAAGCGTTTCGCAACGGGCAGGTGGTGGACGAGTTCGTGGGTGTCCTGCCGGCGCAGGCCGTCGCCGAGTTCCTCGACGGGCTGTCCGGCCCCTCGCCCTCGGCGAGGCTGCTCGACGAGCTCTCCGAGTCCGGTGAGTTCCCGGAGATCCTCGGCCCGCTCGCCGAGGGCGACCACGAACGCGCGCTCGAGTGGCTCCTCGCCGAGCTCGAGAGCGCGGATCCGGAACGGCGCGAGCGCATCCGCGAGGTCATGGTCGCGCTCTTCGCGGAGCTCGGGCCCGAGCATCCCGTCACGACCCACTACCGCCGCCGGCTGGCGACCGCCCTCTACTGATGGACGCAGGGCTCACCACCCGCGCGCCGCGCCCGGACGACGCACAGGCCGTCACGGATCTCGTGATCGCCTGCGACATCGACGAGTTCGGGCAGCCCGACTTCGAGCTGGACGACCTCCAGACGGACTGGCACATGCCCGGCTTCGACCTCGAGAAGGACGCCGTCGTGGTCGTCGAGGGCGAGCGGATCGTCGCCTACGCAGCGTTCATCCGGAACGACTACGTGGACGTCTACGTCCATCCCGAATACCGAAACCGCGGCATCGGCAAGTGGCTCCTCGAGTGGTCCGAGCGCCGCGGCGTCGAGCGGGCGGCGCCCGGCGAGGAGGTGCGGCTCGGACAGGTCCTCACCTCGAACCCCGACGGCGCGGCCAAGCTCCTCGAGGACCGGGGCTACGAACCGGTGCGGACGTACTGGCGCATGTCGATGCCGCTCGACGAGGCGCCTCCGCCCCCTGCGTGGCCCGAGGGCGTCATCGTGCGCACCTTCGACGAGGAGCGGGACTCCCGCTCCGTCTACGCTCTCGTCCAGGACGCGTTCGGGGACAACGAGCGCCACACCGCCGAGTCCTTCGAGGAGTGGCAGGCGTTCATGATCGACCGCGAGGCGTTCGAGCCGGGCCTCTGGTTCATGGCCGAGGCGAAGCGCGAGATCGTCGGCTGCGTCCTCTGCCCCAACTACGAGGACGAAGGCTGGATTCGGCAGCTCGCGGTCTCCCGCGACTGGCGCCGGCGCGGGCTCGGCACCGCACTCCTCCGCCAGGCGATGTCGGAGCTGCGCCGCCGCGGCCGGCGCGAGATCGCCCTCGTGGTCGACTCGTGGAACCGCACAGGCGCGAAGGAGCTCTACGAGCGTGCCGGGATGACGGTCGCCCGCGAGCACACGCGCTACGAGAAGACGCTCCGGGCCACGGATTAGTGCTGCCGATCGAGCGGCCGCAGAAGGTCATCGGCGTCGGCCTCAACTACCGGGATCACGCCGAGGAGACGGGCATGTCGCCGCCCGAGCGGCCGATTCTCTTCGCCAAGTGGCCGAGCGCGCTCATCGGTCCGGGCGAGCCGATTACGATCCCGGCGATCACGAGCAAGGTTGACTACGAAGCGGAGCTCGGGGTGGTGATCGGCACGCGGGCGCGAGGGGTGTCGGTGGAGGACGCGCTCGACGCGGTGGCCGGCTACGTCTGCGTGAACGACGTCTCGGCGCGCGACCTCCAGTTCTCCGACGGCCAGTGGGTACGCGGCAAGTCCCTCGACACGTTCTGCCCGGTCGGGCCGCGGCTCGTGCCCGGCTTGGAGATCGAGGACCCGCAGAGCCTCCGCATCCGGACGCGCGTGAACGGCGAGCTCCTGCAGGACTCGAGCACGGCCAACATGGTCTTCTCGGTCGCCGAGCTCGTCGCGTTCGTGAGCGAGGCGATCACGCTCGAGCCGGGAGACCTGATCGCAACCGGCACCCCGGCCGGCGTGGGGTTCGCCCGCACGCCCCCGGTGTTCCTTCAGCCCGGCGACGAGGTGGCCGTCGAGATCGACGGCATCGGAACGCTCTCGAACCCGGTGGTAGCCGCCCGCTGAGCTACTCGATGCCGTCGAGGAAGCCGAGCACGCGTTCCGTGAGCAGCGCCGCGGCGCGTTCGTCGTAGCCCGGCAGGCTGCTGTCGGCGAACAGATGCCGATCGCCGGGATACAGGAACAGCTCCGCGCTCTCGACCGTCTCGTCGAGCTGACGGGCGACCTCGAGGTCTTCGTTCGGCGGCAAGGCCCACTCGTCGGCGTCCATCATGTGGATCTGGAGCGGGACGCCCTGCGGCCAGGGGCCGCCGAACTCAGAGGGCGGGACGCAACTGTGGAACAGCAAGGCTCCCCGCGCACCGGGCCTCGTCTGGGCCAGCATCTGGGCCGGCATCGCTCCGAGCGAGAAGCCGGCATAGACGATCTCGTTCGGCAGGCCGTCGGCGGCGAGCCGGCCGCGCTCGATGATCGTGCCGAAGCCGACCTGCTCGACGTAGCCCATGCCGTCGGCGAGCTCGGCGAAGGTCTTGCCGTCGTAGAGATCCGGTGTGTGGACCTCGTGTCCGGCGGCGCGGAGCTCGTCGGCGAAGGAGCAGGCACCCGGCCGTCAGTCCCTGCGCGTGGTGGAAGAGCAGAACCTCGGGCACGGAGACGCACCCTAGCCGGGGCGCTTCTACGAGTGGGCCGGGTAGGAGCCGAAGACGCGGAGCTCCCGGGTCAGCCCGCCCACCTCGGCGAGCGTCTCGCTGACGACGTGGTCGAGCGGATGGCCGTCCAGCACGGCGTCGAAGCGGTAACGCCACGGCGTACGCGGAATCGGGCGGGAAACGAGCTGCACGAGGTCGAGGCTGTGCCGGCCGAACGGCTCGATCGCGCGGTGCAGCGCGCCGGGCTGGTGGTCGGTGACGAAGGAGAACGCCGTCCGCCAGCGCTCGGCCGAACGGTCGAGGCGCGTGTACGGCGCTACCGCGACGAAGCGCGTGTACGCCTCGGGGTGGTCGCCGACGTCTCCTACGATCACGGTCAGGCCGTACATGCGCCGCCGCCCGCTCGCTCGCGATCGCCGCCTCTGACTCGTCGGCGCCCTCGGCCACCTCGTGAGCCGCGTCGGCAGTGGTCGCCGCGGCGATGGCGGTCGCCCAGGGCATGGCCGCGAGCAGGCGCCTGCACTGGTCGAGCGCGGCCGGGTGGGAACGCACGACCTTGATCTCCTCGAGCGGCACGGCGGCCCGGCCGACGAGGCAGTGGCGAATCGGAAGAATCGTCTCGTCGGTGATCGAGAGCGAGGAGTCGTACAGGAGGTCGTGCGTCTCGTTCACCGGCCCCGAGAGCGAGCTCTCGATCGGGAGCACCCCGAAGGCGACGTCGCCCGCCGCGGTCGCGTTCACGACCGCGGTGAAGCTCGGCATCGAGACCAGGTCGGCCCCCTCCGCGAAGAGGCGATCGCAGGCCGCCGCGCTGTGGGCCCCGTCGCGCCCGGGGTAGGCAACGCTCGTCGTCATCCTCTGACGGTAGCGCGGCGCGAGCTCGCGGGGTCTGACCCCGGACCTGTCCTCGCGAGACGCTGACCCCTCCCGCCGAGTGTGGACAGCGCTCCGCCGAGGGAGCCGCTTTCGGTGACCTCCTTCACATTTCGTCCCCAGAAGGACGTGTCCCGGGGTCAGACCCCGGGGCATGGCCGGCGCGGACAGGCCTCGCCGGAGGATCGTTCGTCTAGTCGCGGAGGCCGGCGGGGAGGCGGAAGAAGACGTCCTCCCTGGCGATCTCGACGTCCTCGCGCTCGTCGAAGCCGAGCTCGGCGAGGCGGTCGACGACCCGCTCGACCAGGAGGTCCGGCGACGAGGCGCCCGCGGTCAGGCCGACCGTGTCGTGGCCCTCCAGCCAGGCCTCCTCGAGGTCGGTCTCGTCGTCGATCAGGTGGGCGTCCGCGCCGCGGGTTCGTGCGACTTCCACGAGCCGGTTGGCGTTCGAGCTCGTGCGCGAGCCGACGACGAGCACGAGCGTCGCCTCCTCGCAGAGCCGCTTCACGGCGTCCTGGCGATTCTGAGTCGCGTAGCAGATGTCGGCGGACGGAGGCCCGACCAGGTCGGGAGCCCGCTCGCGAAGCGCCTCGACCACGTCGGCGGTGTCGTCGAGCGAGAGCGTCGTCTGCGTGATGTAGGCAAGGCGCTGGCCCTCCTCGAGCTCGAGCGCCTCCACGTCCTCCGGCGTCTCGACGAGGACGATGGAGTCGGGAGCCTCCCCCATCGTGCCCTCGACCTCGACATGACCGGCGTGGCCGACGAGCGCGATCTTGTGGCCGCGCCCGGCGTACCGCCTCGCCTCGGCGTGCACCTTGGAGACGAGCGGGCAGACGGCGTCGACGATCTGGAGCCCGCGGTCTTCGCACTTCTCGTAGACCTGCGGGGCGACGCCGTGCGCCGAGAGAACGACGAGCGCGCCCTCGGGCACGTCCTCCTCCGACTCGACGAAGACCGCCCCGCGCGCCTCGAGGTCGCGCACGACGTGCACGTTGTGGACGATCTCGTGGCGAACGTAGACCGGCGGGCCGTGGCGCTCGAGGAGCTTCTCGACGATGTCGATTGCGCGCACGACACCGGCGCAGAAGCTGCGTGGGCTCGCGACGAGGACGCGCTTAGCCACGGGACAGCGCCTCCGCCGCGTGGCCGAGAGAGGCGAGCGCCCGACGCGCGTCGACGGCTGTGCGGGCACTTGCCCCCGGGTCGGAGAGGAACGCCCGCGCGACCACTCTCCACGCCGTGCTCCCGTCCGCCGCCGCCGCGTGCGCCAAGGGGCCGACCGTACGCTCGGGCGTGTCCGAGACCGCTCGCACGACGCCGGCCAGCCGGCCCGTTACGGCGAGCGTTGCACTCTCGGTGTCGACCGCGACCGCGCCCGTCCGGCGCGCCAGCTCACGGCGCTCGACCGGATCGTCGACGACGCGGCCGGCGTCGCAGACGACGGCGGTCAGGGCACCGGGGACGCGCAGGGGCTCCTCCTCCCAGAGAACGGCCCCGTCGGCGTCCACGACGCGCCGCGCCGACAGGAGCGTGCCCGGCGCGAGGCCGGAGGAGAGCGCGCCCGCGAGCCCGAAGGAGACGAGCGGCCCTTCGGGGAGCCGGCCGCGCGCGCCGAGGCCGGCCACGTGCGCAGGCAAGTCGCCCTTGGCTGCCGCGCGCTCCTCGACCGCGAGCGCGCACACGAGCGTCAGCGGCGACTCCTTCGAGGAAAGTGCGCCGGCACTCTCCTCGGCAACTAGCGGAGTGTCCACGCGAGGCTCCTGACGGTCTCCTTCATGCTCGAGGTCGCCGCGATCGTCGCGGCGGGCTCGAAGCCGGAGTGGATCCCGCAGTGCTCGCACCGATGGTCGTTGCCGGGGCCGTAGCGCTCCCACTCGATTCCGTTCAGCAGCGCCTCGTAGGTCGGGAAGATCCCGTCCGTGAGGAGGTAGCAGGGGCCCTTCCAGCCGTAGGGATTTCGCGTCACCGAGCCCCACGGCGCGCAGGGAAGCTTGCGGTCGCCGGTGAGGAAGTCCTGGTAGACGGGGCTCGCGAGCCAGCGATAGCCGTGCCGCTTGACCGACTCGCGAATGAGCCTGAACTTCACCTCGTGCTCGTCGCGCGTCATCGTCAGGTTCGGGTCGATCTGCGAGTACTGGTACCCGGGCGCAACGAGCATCCCGTCGATTCCCACCTCGTCGGTGAGGTAGCCCATCATCTCGATGACGTCCTCGACCTCGGTCTCCTTGAAGATGGTCGTGTTCGTCGTCACGCGGAAGCCGTTCTCGCGCGCCGCCTTGATGGCGTCGACGGCGATGTCCCAGAGGCCGGGGTAGTCGCAGATGTAGTCGTGGATCTCCTGCATGCCGTCGAGATGGACGACGAACGTGAGCCGCGGGTTCGGCTCGAAGTCGCCGAGCATGTCCACGAGCCTGAGGGCGTTCGTACACAGCTGGACGTTCCGCTTCATCTCGAGGAAGCCGCCGACGACCTCCTCGATGCCCTTGAAGATGAGCGGCTCGCCGCCGCAGACGGAGATGACCGGTGCCGGGCACTCGACGGCCGACTGGAGGCACTCCTCGACCGTCAGGCGGGCCTTGTTCGACTCGTACTCGCGGATCTTCCCGCAGCCGATGCAGGCGATGTTGCAGCCCAGAGTCGGCTCGAGCATGATCACGAGCGGATAGCGGTCGTTCCCCTTCTGGGAGGCGACGTAGCGCCCGATCTGGACGGTGCTGCGAAGCGGGAACTTCATGCTCCTCCCTTCGAGAGCGCCTCGGCGACGGCACGTGCGAGCGCGGGCTCGACGGGGCCCGGCTGGTACCCGAGTTTACTGCGAGCCTTGGCCGACGAGAAGTACATGGGAAGACGGGCGAGGCGAACCTCGTCCCGGTTGACCATCCCCGCGATGCCGGCCATCTCGGCGACAGCATACGGAACCCGCATGCGGGGGCGCGGACGGTTCGCGAGGCGCGCTATTGCTGCGAAGAGATCCTCGAGGGGGAGATCGACGCCCCCGAGGAGGTAGCGCTCGCCCGGCTCCCCCCGCTCGAGGGCGAGCGCATGCCCGCGCGCGACGTCGCGAACGTCCACGACGTTCAGGCCCGTCGTCGCAACGAAGCCGCGGATCTCCCCCGTCGCCACGCCTTCGATCATGCGGCCGGTCGGAGTCGGCCTGCGGTCGCCGTCGCCCACCGGCGTCGTCGGGTTCACGACCACCGCCTTCGCGTCCAGCGCGAGTCGCTCCGCGGCGAGCTTCGTGCGCTTGTAGGGGACGGCGAGCTCCCAGCTGGGCGGCTCGTCCTCTTCGGTCGCAGGCCGTCCGGGAACGGGGCCGCAGGTTCCTGCGGTGGAGCAGTGGAGAATCCGCCGAACCCGGTTCCGCCTGGCGACGTCGAGCAGGGTGCGCGTCCCCTCGACGTTGACGCGCTCGAGCTCGGCCGCGGGCGCGTCGTAGCTGTAGAGAGCGGCGACGTGCACGAGCGCGTCGCACCGCCCGAGCACGCGCGCGAGACCCGGACGGTCGAAGAGGTCGACGCGCTCGGCCAGGACTTCGGCGCCCCGTTCCCGCAGCTCGCGGGCGACGTGGCTCCCGACGAAGCCCGTCGCGCCGGTGACGTAGACCTTCACGAGACCCTCACGCCGCCAGGGCGCGCCGGACGCGCCCGAGCGCGAGGACCGGCCAGACCTCCCGGTAGAGGTGGTAGTTGATGAGGAAGTCGCGCGGGAAGCCCGTGCCGGTGAAGAAGTCCTCGTCCCAGCCACCGTCGGGACGCTGCCGCTCGCAGAGCCAGGCGACCGCGCGGGCGGCGCAGGCCGAGCCCGCCTCTCCGGCGGCGACGAGGCCGAGGAGCGCCCAGGCGGTCTGCGACGGAGTCGACTCGCCGCGGCCGCGCCAGGCGAGGCCGGCCTCACCGAGGTCGTACGAGCGGCAGTCCTCCCCGAAGCCGCCGTCGTCGTTCTGGTGGGCCTCGAGCCACGCGACCGCGCGCCGGATCGCCGGATGGTCGGACGGGAAGCCCGCCGCTTCGAGCGCCGGGAGGACCGCTCCGATCCCGTAGACGTAGTTGACGCCCCAGCGCCCGAACCAGGAGCCGTCTTCCTCCTGCTCGCGGAGGAGATAGTCGATCCCTTCCCGCACGGGCTCCTCGTAGCCTTCCTCCCGCGCGAGCAGCTCCACGACGTGCGCGGTGACGTCGGGCGAGGGCGGGTCGGTCACCGCCCCGAAGTCGCAGAACGGGATCTTGTAGAGCCACTCCGCGTCGTTCTCGACGTCGAAGGCCCCCCAGCCGCCGTTTCGGCACTGCATGCCGGCCATCCACGCGGACGCGCGCTCGACCGCCGGGCGGCCGGCTCCGAGCTCGTTCAGCGCCAGCGCCACGATCGCCGCGTCGTCGATGTCCGGGTAGAGGTCGTTGTCGTACTCGAACGCCCAGCCGCCCGGCTCGAGGCCGGGCCTGCGGACGCTCCAGTCCCCACGCTGCCGGAGCTCCTCGGCGAGGAGCCACTCCGCGCTGCGGCGCAAAGCGGGGTGATCCGCAGGGACGTCCGCGGCGCGCAGCGCGAGCAGCGCCAGACCCGTGTCCCAGACAGGCGACTGGCAGGCCTCCGGGCGCAGACGATCGCCGTCCTCGACGAGAAAGCGGTTCCAGCCTTCGAGCCCACGGCTGATGGCCGGCGACTCCGGGCCGTGGCCCCTGCAGGCGAGCGCGATCAGCGACCACACCCAGGGCGGCTGGATCCCTCCCCAGGAGCCGTCGAGCTCCTGGCGGTCGAGGATCCAGCGCTCGGCGATGTCGAGCGCCCGCTCGCGCCCAGGGCGGACGGGTTGGCCGCCGTACCAGGCGAGGGCGCGGTCGCTGAGCAGTCCCAGCGTCGGATTCCGGGCGACCGGGCCGAGGTTGAGCTCGTGGCACGCTCGCTCGGGCGGCAGGTTCCGCACCGGCCGGTAGTGGAGGACGACCGTGAGGGGGACGACCGTCTGCCGGGCCCAGCAGGCGAAGTCGTAGATCGAGAACGGGAGCCCCGACCTCGAAAGGATGAGCTCCGGCGGCAGCTGCGGGATCTCCTCCCACGGCCACAGCCCGAAGAGCGCGAGCCAGATGCGCGTGAACACACGGGCCCCGCCGATGCCGCCCCGCTCCTCGCAGAACCGGCGCGCCGCGGCCAGGCGCTCGTCGTCGGCCGAGAGCCCGGCCAGCCGGAGGGCGGCGTAGGACTCGAGCGTGGCCGGCAGGTCGGGCTCGCCGCCCCAGTAGATCGCCCAGAGGCCGTCGGGCCGTTGCCGCGCGAGGAGCTCGTTTGCGCAGCGGCGCGTCGTCTCCTCGTCGCGCAGGCGGAGAAACTCGAGCAAGAGGAGGTGCTGAGCCGTCATGGTCACGTTCGACTCGAGCTCGCCCACCCACCAGCCGCCGGGCTCCTGCAGGGACAGCAGCCTCTTCACGGCCGCGTCGAGCGTGCGCTCGAGGTTCCCTGTCGCCGCGCCGGCGGCCGCCCGCTTGGTTCGCCGCTCGCTCGTCGTGCTCATCTCGTCACGCTCTCGGCCCATTCCGCGCGCCACACGCGCGTTTTTCGCCGCTACGCTGGAAAGCGGGTGGTGGGCTGGGGTGCCCCATGGCTCCCAAGTCTTTCACGCGGTTGCCCGGGCGGGCTTCGGCTCGAGGAGGTGGCGGGCGGCGCTGCGGCCGCTCCGGACGGCGCTCTCCATCGTCGCCGGCCAGCCCGTGTCCGTCCACGCGCCCGCGCGGGCGACCCTGGGCAGCGCGGTCTCGGGCCCCGGCCGTGCCGAGGCTGTCCCAGGCCGCGCCGCGAAGGTCGCCGCCGGCTCCCGGCTCACGCGCGCCCAGAGGAGCTCCGCGGGGCCGAGGCGCGCGGTGAGCTCGGCCGCCATCAGGTCGACCAGCCCGCGCCCGCGCACCTCGAGGAGCTCGGGCGCCCCGCTCGAGACCACGGTCAGGTACTGGCCACGCTCGGGCCGCCGGCCGGTGAGCGCCCCGCGGTCGAAGACCCAGTGCGCGGGACTGCCGAGGAGGGCGGCGAGCTCGACGCGCAGGATCGGCCGGTCGACGAGGAGGTGGACGCTGACTATGGGCGAGTCCTCGAGGCCCGGCTCGGGCTCCCCGAGCAGGCGCGCGCTCTCAGCCGGAGGCACGGCGACCACGACCGCGTCGGCCTCGACCCGGTCGCCGTCGGCGAGGAGGACGGCGCCGTCCTCGACCGCTGCGACGCGCGCCTCCGTCCGCACCTCCGCCCCGCCCTCCCGAAGCGCCCGGCCCGCGGCCTCGCCGTGCATCTCGCCGAGGGGCGCGGTCGGGAGGAGCACGTCACTTGCCTCCCGGGCGCCCAGGAGCGCCGTCTGCACGGTGAAGAGAGCGGGCGCTGCGCTGACCTCCTCGCAGCGAAGGTTGAGCGCCGGCCGGACGAAGACGTCCCAGAAGCGGTCGATCCCCGCCTGCGACTGCCCGAGGCGGCGCAGGAGCACCGCGAACGTCTCCCCGTCGTGGGCGCCCGGCTCCAACGCCCCGAGCAGACGCGCCACGCGGGCGACCGCCACCCGCTCCCGCAGCGACAGGTGCCCGTAGCGCAGGAGCCCGAGCGGCCCGGGGGCGATCCTGGCGACGCTCCCGTCCTCGGCGATCACGGGCAGTGCGAGGCGCTCGCGCCGGACCGCCCCCGACCGCCCAACGCGCGCGAGGAAGCCCAGGTACTCGGAGAAGCAGCCGAGCGCGATGTGCTGGCCGTTGTCCGGCGGCGGATCCGGGTCGCCTTCGCGCTCGGGCAGGGTCTGGACGGCGCCCCCCAGCGTCGGACGAGCTTCGAGGAGGGTCACCTGCCGGCCCGCATCCACCAGCTCGAGCGCCGCGGCCAGGCCCGCGAGCCCGCCGCCGACCACGACCGCCCTCACAGGGCGGCTACCGCCCGCAGCTTGCCGACCGCGGAGAGCTGCGGCCGCCGGGAGAAGACGTCGTAGCCACGGCCCTGCATCTGGACGAGCAGCCCCCTGTAGATCCCCGCGAACGCCCTCACGCAGAGCGCGCTCCGCCGGTCGAGGAGCGGCAGGAGCTCGAGGCCCTCGCGCATGAGCGAGTCCGCCCGCTGCGCCTGGTGGTCCATGAGCCCGCGCCACTCGGAGCCGGCGCGGCCGGCCGCGACGTCCTCCTCGGAGACCCCGAACCGGGCCAGCTCGTCCTGCGGCAGGTAGACCCGGCCGAGGCGCCAGTCCTCCGCGACGTCGCGCATGATGTTGATCTGCTGGAGGGCGATTCCGAGCACCTCCGCCCGCGGCAAGGCAGCTCGCGGGTCGCTCGGCCCGTAGACCGCCGTGCAGGCGAGCCCCACCGCCCCTGCCACGCAGCGGCAGTAGTCCCGCAGCTCCTCCCAGTCCGCGTAGCGGGTCTTCTCCACGTCCATGAGCCCACCTTGCACGAGGTCGGCGAGCGCGTCCCGGGAACGGGATAGCGCGTCACGGCGTCCGCGAGAGCGACGAGAACCGGATCGTCGGGCGGAGCTCCAGGCAGGTCCTCCACGGCCGCCCGGCAGGCCTCGAGGCGCCGCCGCCGCTCCTCCGGCGCAAGGCCGGGATCGTCGGCGATGTCGTCGACGCGGCGTGCGAAGCCGTAGAGCGCGGCGACGGCGAGGCGCTTCGGCCGGGGGAGCACGGCAATGCCCCACGCGAAGTTCCGCGCCTCGCGCCGCGTGATCCCGACGACCTCGCGGTAGGCCTCCTCGACCGTCATCGACCCCTGAAGAGCTCTCCGAGCGCGAGCCGCGCGAAGGTCAATCGGTTCGGGGCCGGACGGCCGCTGAAGACGTCCCAGCCGGCGCGTTCGAGCGCCTCGAGCGCGGCGAGGCCGCCGCGCGCGTAGAGCGCGACCGAGAGGCCCGGTCGGCCCCCGAGCTCGTCCGCGAGCGGCAGGCCGCCCTCGAGAAGCTCGCGCGCCCGCTCAGACTCGAAGCGCAGCAGCTCAGCGATCGACGCGGTCAGCGGGCCCGCTAGCTCCGCGTTCACGACAGCGAACCGCCGCAGGTCCTCCTGGGGAAGGTAGACGCGGCCGAGCGCGAGGTCCCGCGGGGGGTCCTGGAGGAAGTTGACGAGCTGGAGGCCGGTACAGATCGAGTCGCTCAGCGCCACGAGCTCGCTCTCGCCTGCGCGCCCGTAAATTCCGAGGACGATCCGCCCCACCGGGTCGGCCGAGAACGTGCAGTACTCGCGCACGTCCTCCCATGCCTCGTAGCTCGACCGCACCTGGTCGATCCGGTTGGCCTCGATCAGGCGGCGGAACGGCTCCAGCGGAAGATCGCGAGCGGCGATCGTGGCGTGCAGCCGCCCCATGATCTCCGTGCGCGGCGGCCCCTCGAGCTCGCGCTCGAGCTCGTCGAGCAGCGCGCTTCTGTCGCCCGCCGCCTCGTCGCCGAGGTTGTCCACGAGCCGTGCGAAGCCGTAGACCGCGCGCAGGTGCGGGCGCGCCCAGCGCGGCGCCAGGAGCGAGGCGACGGGGAAGTTTTCGCCGGAGGCCCGGGCGTCGATGCGGGCGGCCGCGAGCTCGGGCGCCTCGAGTAGGCTCGCCTCGGCCATGGTGGGGGACAGTATGGAGCGACGGCCTCTCGGGCGCACCGGCGTCGACCTGCCGGTCGTCGGTCTCGGCACGTGGCTCACGTTCGACCTTCCGGACGGAGACCAACGCGTCGCCGACGCCGTCGTCGCGACCGCGTTCGACGGCGGGACGACGCTCGTCGACTCCTCGCCGATGTACGGCCGGGCAGAGGGCGTGCTCGGCCGCGCCCTCGCCGGCCGGCGCGAGCAGGCGTTCGTCGCCACGAAGATCTGGACGCCCTCGCTGCCCGAGGGCCGCGCCCAGCTCGACGCCCAGCTCGGGTACTTCGGCGGTCGCGTGGACCTCGAGCAGGTGCACAACCTGGTCGCGTGGCCCGAGCACCTCGACTGGCTCGAAGCCGAGCGCGACGCCGGGCGGATCCGCTTCCTCGGCGCCACGCACTACTCCGCGGGGGCGTTCGACGAGCTCGCCCGAGTCATGCGAAGCGGGAGGATCGACGCCGTCCAGGTTCCGCTGAATCCGCGCGAGCGCGAGGTCGAGCGGGAGATCCTGCCCCTCGCCGAAGAGCTCGGCCTGGGAGTGATCGTCATGCAGCCGCTGGGGGAGGGCGCTCTCCTCCCGGGGCCCGATCCGCGCGAGCTCGAGCCGCTCGGAGTCGAGACCTGGGCGCAGGCGCTCCTCAAGTGGGCGCTCTCCGACCCTCGCGTGACGGCGGTGATCCCGGCGACGGCGAACCCCGACCACGCGCGGGAGAACGCCGCCGCAGGCTCACCGCCTTGGTTCGACGCGGCGGAGCGACGCCTGGTGGAAGAGCTCGCCGGCAGTAGCTAGTAGCCCGCCTCACCAGGAGTCTTCCGTTCGAGCCCGACCTCCCGGAGGACCTCCTCGGTGTGCTCGCCCAGAGCGGGCACGGCGCCCGCAGGCGGGCGCTCGCGGTTCACGAGGAAGGGACTTCCGACCACGGGGATCGCCCCGGCGGGGGAGTCGACCTCGACGACGAGCCGGTTGTGGGCGAGCTGGGGGTGCGCCATGACGTCGGGGAGCTCGTTGACGGCGCCGCACGGGATGCCGGCGACCTCGAGCCGGTCGAGCCACTCCCGCGCCGGCCGGGCGGCGAAGACCTCCTCGAGGAGCGGCTCGAGGGTCTCGCGATGCTCGACCCGGCCCTCGTTGTGCGAGAAGCGCTCGTCTTCGAGCAGGGCCGGACGCCCGACGACGTCCAGGCAGAGCACCCGCCAGTGCTCGGCCGAGAGGATCGCCAGTCCGAAGAGGCGTCCGTCGCCGGCCCGGAACGGGCCGTAGGGGCAGAAGTGAGGGTGCCGCATGCCCGTCCGCTCGGGCGCCTCGCGCCGGTGCCACCAGAGGTGCGGGAAGTAGCCCAGCCAGTCGACCATCGTGTCGAAGAGGGAGACCGAGACCCGGCAGCCCTCGCCGCTCTCCGCCCGCCGCGTGAGGGCGGCGAGCGTCGCGACCGCCGCGTAGCTCGCCGCGCCGAGGTCGCAGACGGAGACGCCGACCCGCGCGGGCTCGTCGGGGCTGCCCGTGACCGCGATCAGCCCCGCCTCGCCCTGCATGACGAGGTCGTAGGCGTTCTTCGCGCGCGTACGGCCCGTCGGGCCCGTAGCCGGAGATGTCGACGTAGACGACGTCGGGGCGGAGCGCGCGCACGGCCTCCTCCCCCAGCCCGACGCGGTCGGCCCAGCCGGGCGTCGAGTTCTGGAGGAAGACGTCGGTCCGCTCGATCAGGCGCTCGATCGCGGGGCGGTCCGCCGGATCCTTGACGTCGAGAGCGACGCTCCGTTTGCCCCGGTTGACCCAGACGAACCCGCTCGAGAGCCCGGCGGCGGCCGTGTCCCAGGCCCGCGTGACGTCGCCGCCGTCCGGGCGCTCGACCTTGACGACGTCGGCGCCGAGATCGGCGAGGAGTCGCGTCGCGAGCGGCCCGGCGAGGCCGGTCTCGAATGCGAGCACGCGGGTGCCCCGGAGGAGCGGCACCCGCGTACCGTACTCCGCGCTCGAGCGGGAGAATGCCGGCATGACCGACCGAGCGCCCAGCCGTGCCCTCGTCGCCGCTGCACCGGTCGGCCGGCTGGCGACGATCGACTCGGAGGGGCGCCCGCACCTGGTCCCGCTCTGCTTCGTCCTCGAAGGGGATCGCCTCTACTCCGCGGTCGACGAGAAGCCGAAGCGGACGAAGCGGCTCAAGCGCCTGGAGAACATCCTGCTCCACCCGACGGTTGCCGTCCTCGTCGACCACTACGACGAGGACTGGAGCCGCCTCTGGTGGGTGCGGCTGCGCGGGGAGGCGCGCGTGCTCGAGGACGGGCCGGAGCGTGACGCCGCGCTCGCGCTCCTCCTCGAGAAGTACGAGCAGTACCGGGCGGAGCCGCCCACCGGGCCGGTCATCGCGATCGAGATCCGCGAGTGGCGCGAGTGGTCGGCGGCGTGAGCGTCGGACCGGGAAGAATGCGGGCGAGCGTCGTTCCGGCGGCGAGAACCGTGTGAGAGGAGGCCCCATGTCACAGCTCAGCGACAAGGCGAAGAACCTCTTCGAAGGCGCCAACCTCCTGTTCGTGGGGACGGTGGACGACGACGGCTCCCCGCAGGTGACGCCCGTCTGGACCGACCTACAGGACGAACGGATCCGCTTCAACACGGCCGTCGGACGCGTGAAGGAGCGCAACCTCCGCCGAGACCCACGGGTCGCCCTCTCGATCATGTCGACGGGGAACGCCTACGACAAGGTCGACATCCGTGGCCGCGTGGTCGAGTGGATCGAGGGCGACGAGGCGGACGCGCACATCGACGACCTGGCGGAGAAGTACATCGGCCGGCGGCCGTACCCGTGGCGCGCCGAGGGCGAGCGACGGGTGACGGTGGTCATCGAGCCCGATCGCGTTCACGAGACTTGACCTTCCTCTATCTCGATCGCGAGTCGGTCGCCGGCCTCCTTCCCGACGTCCCCGCCCAGCTCGATCTCGTCGAGCACACGTACCGGTCGCTCGCCGCCGGCCGTGTCGAGCTGCCGCCGAAGCCGGGCGTGCACCCGCGCAAGGACTCGTTTCTGCACGCGATGCCGGCCTACCTCCGCGACGAGGACGTCGTCGCCCTCAAGTGGGTGGCCGGCTATCCGGCCAACAAGAAGCGAGGGCTTCCGTACATCACCGGGCTCGTCGTCCTCAACGACCCCGACACCGGGCTCCCGCTCGCCGTCATGGACGGCGCCGAGATCACCGCCGCCCGCACCGCGGCCGCATCCGGCGTCTGCGTCCGCCGTTTCGCGCCCGAAGGGCTGGAGCGGCCGCGATCCTCGGCTGCGGGGAGCAGGGGCGCTACCACGCCCAACTCCTGCGGGAGCTGAACCCCGGCGTCACGATCCGGGCCTGGGATCCGCATCCCGGAGCGGATCGAGCGGCTCGGTGAGCCCGTCGTGGCCGCCGCGGCGTGGGAGGAGGCGGTCGCCGGCGCCGACGTCGTCGTCACGGCGGGGCCGATCGTCGAGGACCCGAGCCCCCGCTCGAGGCCCGGCACCTGGGCGCGCGCTGGCTGGCGCTCCCGATCGACTTCGACTTCTACTTCCGAGCGGAGACCGTCGCGGCCGCCGATCTCTTTCTCGTCGACGACGTCGGTCAGTTCGACTACTACCGTGAGCTCGGCCACTTCCAGGGCTGGCCCGAGCCGGCCGGCAGCGTCGGCGAAGGCCTCGCGCGGGACGGCTCGCCGGAGCGGGTCGTCTGCTGCAATCTCGGCATCGGCGCCCTCGACGCCGCGTTCGCGAACGCCGTCCTCGAGCGGGCGCGCGCGGAGGAAGTCGGCATCGAGCTCGATTGTGAGCCCCGCTGCCTGGCTCGCGCCAGCTCGAACAGGCGCTCGGCGAGGACGAAGGGACCGAGACGCTTGCCACCGGGCTCGTCGTGCTGGCCACGGCCGCGGGAGACGACGTCCACGTCGATCCCGACGAGGCGCACGGTGCCGCCCGCCGCGCGCTCGTCCTGCTCGAGCACGGGCGGAGATCCCGCGCGCGGGCTCGACCTCCACGGCCGGGCGGTGACTGCGATCGCCGAGGATCTCCGCACCGTCGACCGCCAGCTGGCGCTCGAGGAGGGACTTCGGCAGCTCCGGCTCGAGGCTGCCGGGCTCCCGCTCGTGAGCGAGGCGATCCACGGGCTCACGGACGCGCCCGAGGTCGCCTGGCGCGCCTACGCCGCAGGCATCCTGGCCCTGGAGCTCGAGGAGAGCTAGTTGCCCCAGGGCTCGAGCTCGAGCGCGCGCTCGTAGGCCGGGCGGTCGTGCAGCGGCTCGCCGTGCGAGACGATCACGTGCTCGAACGGCAGCTCGAGCAGCTCGCGGAGCGCGGGGACGACTCGCTCCCGATGCCAGGCCGTCGCCCAGACGCGAAGCTCGCCGCCGGGCGCCGTCAGCCCGTCCGCGAACACGAGCGCCCGCTGCTCCGGAAGCCAGAGCGGTGTCTCGTTCCGCCCGCGGCCGTCGTAGAGGGCGACGAGGCCGCCGGGAAGCTCGTCGCCCGGCTGGACCGGCTCGAGCTCGGTCGGCCGGAATGTCGTGCCGGAAGAACAGCCAGGGGCCGTAGGCGCGTGCCCCGTAGCGCTCGACGAAGAGGTCGACGCTGCGGACGTGATCCGGCTTGAGGACGACCACCACCGTCGGGGGACGGGCGTCGAGCCGCTCCCATGTCTCGTGCGCGTCGTCCGGCGGGGCGAGCGGGTCGAGCGCCACAACCTCGCCGCGCGACTCGACGCAGGTCGAGGTCACGAGCGGCTCCCAATCAGCGTCCGGAGCCCAGTCCGGATGTCGCGTGCGCCAGAGCCAGAGCCCGGGGGCAACATCGCGAAGCTCGTGCTCCGTCATGCGCGGAGCCTTGCTCCATCTGGATCCCAGAGCGGCTCGGCGGCGACCTGCCCGGAGACCCACTCGCCGAAGATCTCCACCTCCACCTGCCGGCCCGGCTCGGCGGCAGCGGCCGGGACGTACGCGTAGGCGATCGAGCGCTCGACCGTGTAGCCGTAGCCCCCGCTCGTCACGCGGCCCGCGATCTCGCCGTCGATCCGCACGGGCTCCGAGCCGAGCGCGACCGCCCGGGGATCGTCGAGGGTGAGGCACGCGAGCCTCCGCTCGAGCGGACGTTCGTCGGCCACCAGGAGCGCCTGCCGCCCGACGAACTCACCCTTGTCGAGCTTGACCGCGAAGCCGAGCCCTGCCTCGTACGGGGTCTCGTCGGGACTGATGTCGGCCCCCCACACCCGGTAGCCCTTCTCGAGCCGCAGCGAGTCGATCGCCTTGTAGCCGCCGGCGACGAGGCCGTGGTCCCTGCCCGCGGCCCAGATCGCGTCCCAGAGGCGCAGGCCGAACTCGGTGGGGCAGTAGAGCTCCCAGCCGAGCTCGCCGACGTAGGTCACCCGGAGCGCGAGACACGGCACCGGGCCGACGCTCAGCTCCTGCGCGCGCATGTACGGGAAGGCGCCGTTGCCGAGGTCGGCGTCGGTGAGCGGCTGGAGGATCTCGCGCGCCGCCGGCCCCCAGAGGCCGATGCAGGCGAAGCGGGAGGTGACGTCCTCGACGGCGACCGAGCCGTCGTCGGGGGCGTGAGCGCGAATCCAGGCGGAGTCGTGCTGGCCGAACGCGGTGCCGGTGACGATGCGGAAGCGGTCCTCGGCCAGCCGGGTCACCGTGAAGTCGCACTCGATGCCGCCGCGGGGGTTCAGGAGCTGCGTGTAGGTGACGGCGCCGACGTCGCGCGCGACACGGTTCGCGCAGAGACCCTCGAGGAAGTCGGCCGCGCCCGGCCCGAGGACGTCGATCTTGGCGAAGGAGGTCTCGTCGAAGACGGCGGCCGTCTCGCGGCAGGCGCGATGCTCGGCGCCGATCGCGGGCGACCAGAGCCGCCCAGCCCAGCCGCGGGGACGGAGCGACTCGTCGCCGCGCTCGGCATTCGGCTCGAACCAGTTGGGCCGCTCCCAGCCCGACTTCTCCCCGAAGGCCGCGCCCAGCTCCTGGAGGCGGGCGTAGGCCGGAGCGAGGCGGAGCGGTCGCCCGGCCTCGCGCTCGTGGCCGGGGTACTTGACGTCGTAGTACGTCGAGTACACCTCGACCGTGCGCGCGAGCGTGTACTCACGGCTCGCGTAATGGCGTCCGAAGCGCCGCGAGTCCATCTCCCAGACGTCGAGGCCCGGCTGGCCCTCGACGATCCACTCGGCGACGAGCTGCCCCATTCCGCCGGCTCCGGCGAGCCCGTGCGCGCAGAAGCCTGCTGCGACCCAGAAGCCGCGGACGTCGGTCTCGCCGAGGATGAACTCGCCGTCTGGGGTGAAGGCCTCGGGCCCGTTGACGAGCTTCACCACCTCGGAGTCCTCCAGCTCCGGGACGCGCACCACGGCGTTCGTCAGCAGCTCCTCGAAGCGCTCCCAGTCCTCGGGAAGGAGCTGCCCGTTGAAGTCGTCGGGAATCCCGTCCAGCCCCCACGGCGCCGGATTGCGCTCGTAGCCGCCCATCACGAGCCCGCCCGACTCCCCCCGGAAGTAGACGAGGAGCGAGGGGTCCCGCATCGTCGGGACCTCGAGCGGCACGCCGCTCGGCTTCGTGATCAGGTACTCGTGCGCCATCGGGATCACCGGGACGTTCACGCCGGCGAGCCGTCCGATCTCGCCCGCGAACATGCCCCCCGCGTTCACGACCACCTCGGTCTCGATCGGCCCCTTGTCGGTCTCGACGCCGGTGACCCTGCCCTTCTCGACCCGGATCGCCGTCACCCGGGTGTTCGTGGCGATCTCGGCCCCGCCTCGGCGTGCCCCCTCGGCGAGCGCGAACGTGAGCTGGCTGGGGTCGATGTACCCGTCCGTCGGCAGGTAGGCGGCACCGAGGACGCCGTCCGTCGACATGGGCGGGAAGAGGCTCTCCGCTTCCGCGGCCGAGATGAGCTCGAGCGGCAGGCCGAAGGTCTTCGCCCAGCCCGCCTGGCGGGCCAGCTCCTCCATCCGTTCCTCCGTGGAGGCGAGGCGCAGGGAGCCGACCTCGTGCCAGCCGGTCTCGAGCCCCACCTCGTCCTCGAGGGCGCGGTACAGCTCGACCGAGCTCATCATCATCCGCGTCAGGCTGAGGGAGCCGCGGAGCTGGCCGACCAGCCCGGCGGAGTGGAACGTCGAGCCGCTCGTCAGGTCGGCGCGCTCGACCAGGAGCACGTCCTCCCAGCCCAGCCGGGCAAGCCAGTAGAGAACGGAGGCGCCTCCGACGCCTCCGCCGATCACGACCGCTCGCGCCCGGTCTCGCATGCGCGAGCTACCCTAGCTCCATGCGCGTCGTCGCCTCCCCGGAGGCCGTCGCGTTCGTCCGAGAGCGCGGCGGCAGGCTCTTCATGTGGCCGCGGTCGGCCAGCTGCTGCCGCTCGGTGACGTGGCTCGAGAGCTCAACGGAGCCGCGGGCCGACCGCGAGTTCCGCCGCGTACCGGCGGACGGCTTCGAGCTCTACGTCCCGGCAGGCATGCGCGAGCCTGACGAGCTCGAGATCGCGGTGCGCCGCTTCCCTCGCCGCCACGTCGAGGGGTACTGGGACGGCTGCGCCTGGATCGTCTGAGGGACCTCTCGAGCTTCCTCCCTCCGTACTCGGGGCATGACCAGATGCGCGCTCGTCTCGATCCTCCTCGGCCTCGCGGCGGCCTTCGCCGGCGCCGCGCACGCCGACGGCCTCCCTGTCGAAGGCGTCGACCTCAGCCGGGCCGGCGTCCCCGGCACCGGCCCCGGGGCGCCGCGGTACGTCGCGCTGCCGGCCGGCCGGGACACCCTCGTCGCCGCCGTCTCGCAGGACGGCGGGCAGGTGCGCCGGTCGCGTTTGCTCGACGGCAGGTTCACGATCCCCGCGGTCGCCTACGACGGCTCGCCCGGCGGCCTCTCGGCGGACGGCCGGACGCTCGTCCTCATCAACCCTCGACGCGGCTTTCCGCGTCGCGTCACGAGCTTCGCCGTCCTCGACGCCCGCCGGCTCCGCGCTCGTGACGTGATCGTGCTGAAGGGAGACTTCAGCTACGACGCCGTCTCGCCCGACGGGCGACTGCTCTACCTCGTCGAGTACCTGTCACGGCGCGATCCCACCCGGTATCTCGTCCGGCTCTACGACCTGCGCCGCGGCCGGCTCCTCCCCGAGCCGATCATCGACCCGCTGGAGGTCGGCGACGTCATGCGCGGGATGCCGATCACGCGCGGTGCGAGCCCGGACGGCCGGTTCGCGTACACGCTCTACGACGGCGCCGGCGAGCATCCCTTCATCCACGCGCTCGACACCGTCGGGCAGACGGCCCGCTGCATCGACCTGCACGGGCTGATGGGCTTCCAGGACCTCTATCGACTCCGGCTCGACGTCTCGCCGGGCGGAGGGACGATCACGGTCCTGGACGTGACCGAGCCGGTGGCGTTCGTCGACACGCGCACGAACGAGGTGACCGATCCCGCCGCGCTGGCCGAGGCCCTGCCGGCGCTCCCGGAGCCCGAGCCGCGCGCGGCGACCGTGACGCGCAGAGCCCCGGCGCGTCCCCTGGCCGCTCGTGGGGGCGGCCTCGGCGCTCGCCCTGGTCGCGCTAGCTCTGCTCGCGCGCGTCGCGAGAAGTCGGAGGGGCCGCCGTCCTCCGGAGCCGTTCGACGCCGAGCTCCGAGATCTCCTGTTGGACGACCCCTCGCCTGAGCGTAGAGCGCCCGAAGGTCCTCGTTCGGTAGCAGAGCCTGCGCCGGAGCGGCTCGCCCTGGCGGACGAGCTCGCTCCGGCGCTTGATCTCGAAGCCGTGCGGCGCGCGCTCGCGCTAGCTTCCGGCTGCGGGGCCGTCCCGGTTCGCTGCTCGAGCTCTTCCTCGTAGCGCTCGAGCTCCTCCTCGGTGCCCATGCGGACGGGGCCCTTGAACCAGTTCTTGGCCGAGAGGACCCACCAGCCGCCGAAGATCAGGCCGATGCCGGCGAACCAGAGGATCGTGTAGTTGGTGAACCGCCAGTCGAAGCCTTCCTCCCACGGAAGCCCGATCTTGTACAACGGGATCAGGAAAATGATCGTGATCAACGCGACCCAGACGATCGAGAGAGGATCGATCCACTTGTAGTGCCTGCCGAGGCTCCACGCCCTCGGCTCGTCCCAGCTGTCGCCCTTGCGCCAGCGCAGGTAGACGGGGATCACGAAGGCGATATAGAGGCCGATGACCGCGATCGCAGTTCCGACCGCGTAGCCCACGAAGTAGTTCCAAACCGCGGGGATCATGAGGATGCCCGCGAAGAGCCAGATGCCGAAGACCGACCACTTCGGCACGCGGTTCTTCCCGACGCGCCGCCAGAGCGAATGGCCCGGCACCGCACGGTCGCGCGAGAACGCGAACATCATCCGCGACGCCGAGGTCACCGACGCGGTGACGCAGAAGAACTGTGCGACGACGCAGATGAAGAGCAGCGCCTCCGCCCAGTTCTGGCCCATCGACTCGGCCCAGATCCAGGGCACGAGCAGCCCGAGGGCGTTGACCGTGTCGAGCGCCCCCTGGTTACTCGGGATCGCGAACGTCACCGCGACGAGGAGGATCCAGCCAAAGATCACCGAGACGGCGACGGAGGTCCACATCCCCATCGCCGCCATCCGGGACGCCTTGTTGGTCTCCTCGGCCGTGTGCGCAGAGGCGTCGAACCCCGTGATCGTGTACTGGGGCAGCAGCATGCCCAGCCCGAGCACGAGCAGGAACGCGAGCCCGAACTGGGTCGTCCCGTCGCCGTAGCCCGAGTTGTTGATGGTCTCCGTGAACACGTAGGAGAGCGACTGGTGGTCGTTCGGGACGATGATCAGGATGCCGACGATCACGACGACGCCCACCATGTGCCACCACGCCGAGATCATGTTGAGCCCCGACGTCAGGCGGATGTTGAGCAGGTTGATCAGGGCTGCCGCCGACAGGAAAATCGTGTAGAGGATGTACGTCGAGGCATCGAACGACGCGCCGAACCAGTCGTCCATGCGCTCGGTGTACGAGAACCAGAAGTCGAAGAGGGCCTGCCCGAAGAGGGCGAGCCCGTACCCGATCGCCGCGGTGACCGCGACCTGGCCGATGAGGTTGAACCAGCCGGTCGCCCAGCCCCAGCCCGGGCTGCCGAGCTTCGACGCCCAGTAGTAGAGACCGCCGGCCGTCGGATAGGCCGAGGCGATCTCCGCCATGCCGAGCGAGATGATCGTCGCCATGAGGCCGACGAGCAGCCAGCCGAAGACCACCCACATGGGGCCGCCGTGCTCGAAGCCGATGTTGTACGAGGTCAGGCACCCCGCGAGGATCGAGATGATCGTGAACGAGATCGCGAAGTTCCGGAACCCGCCCATGCCCCGGAACAACTCCTGGGCGTAGCCGAGCTTGTGGAGGATGTGTTCGTCCTCCGAGGTGTGGTAGCCCCCCGTCTCAGGCCCTTGCGTCATTGCGCCTCCTCCAGTTCGGCGGCTTAGGATCGGAGGTTTCTACGCCCGAGCGGGAGTTCCTGTCAAGCCCGCGCGGCGAGCCGCGTAGACTCCTCGCCGTGCTGAGCCCGAAAGAGCTGGCGAGCGCGGTCGAGGACGGCTCGATCGACACCGTGGTCGTCGCCTTCACGGACATGCAGGGGCGCCTTCTGGGCAAACGCCTGCACGGCGAGTTCTTTGTCGAGGACGACATCGCCGGGCACGGCATCGAAGGGTGCAACTACCTGCTCGCGCTCGACATGGAGATGGATCCCGTCCCCGGGTACTCGATTGCGAGCTGGGAGCAGGGCTACGGCGACTTCCGCCTCAGGCCCGACCTCGCCACGTTGCGCCGGATCCCCTGGCTGGAAGCGACGGCGCTCGTCCTCTGCGACGTCGTCTGGCACGACGGGACGCCGGTCGCGCCCTCGCCGCGCCAGGTGCTCAACCGGCAGGTCGAACGCGCCGCCGAGCTCGGCTACACGCCCATGCTCGGCTCGGAGCTCGAGTTCTATCTCCTGCGGGAGAGCTACGAAGAAGCCCACGCGAAGCACTACCGCGAGCTGACGCCCTCCGTCCCGTACATCCTCGACTACCACGTCCTCGCCACGACCTACGACGAGCGGCTCATCCGCCAGATCCGGAACGGCATGCAGGGCGCCGGGATCAAGGTGGAGACGTCCAAGGGCGAGGCCTGGCCCGGGCAGCAGGAGATCAACTTCCGCTACGCCGACGCGGTCACGATGGCCGACAACCACACCGTCTACAAGAACGGCGCCAAGGAGATCGCGCATGCAAACGGCTGCTCGATCACGTTCATGGCGAAGCCCGACCACACGTGGATCGGCAACTCCTGCCACATTCACTCGAGCCTCTGGCGGGACGGGGAGAACGCCTTCGCGGGCGAGTCGGACGTCTTCAAGGCGTTCCTGGCCGGCCAGATCGCCTGCTCGAAGGAGCTGGCGATCTTCCTCGCGCCCACGATCAACTCCTACAAGCGCTTCGCGGCGGGAAGCTGGGCCCCGACCACGCTGGCGTGGGGACACGACAACCGCACCTGTGGGTTCCGCATCGTCGGCCACGGCCGGTCTCTCCGGGCGGAGACCCGCATCCCGGGCGGCGACGTCAACCCGTACCTGGCCTTCGCGGCGCTCATCGCCTCGGGCCTGCACGGGATCGAGAACGAGCTCGAGCTGCCGCCGCCGCTCGAGGGGAACGCGTACGAGTCGGACGCCGAGCGCTTCCCCTCCTCGCTCCGCGAGGCGATCGCGGCGCTCGAGAACGGGACGATGGCACGCGCAGCCCTGGGCGACGACGTCGTCGACCACTATCTGAACTACGCCCGCACGGAGCAGCGCCTCTTCGACGAGGTCGTGACCTGCTACGAGCGTGAACGCCTCTTCGAACGCGGCTGAGAACTAGCTAGCCTGAGCGGCGATGCGCCCGATCGTCGGAATCACCGCCTATGCCGAGCAGGCGCGCTGGGGGGTCTGGGAGCTGCCGGCGGCGCTCGTCCCCCTGGCATACGTCCGCGCCGTGGAGCGGGCGGGTGGCCGGCCGCTCGTCGTCCCGCCGAGCGCCGAGGCGGTCGAGGAGACGCTCGACGCCCTGCACGGGCTCGTTCTCTCGGGCGGGGCCGATCTCGATCCCGCCTCTTACGGCGCCGAGCCGCACACCGAGACGGACGGGGTGCGACCCGAGCGCGACGGCGCGGAGCTTGCCCTCCTCGAGGCGGCGCTGGCACGGGACCTGCCCGTGCTCGCGGTCTGCCGCGGCAGCCAGATCCTGAACGTCGCCCGCGGCGGCGACCTCGTCCAGCACCTGCCGGAGGTCGTCGGGCACGAAGGCCACAAGGACACGCCGGGTGTCTTCTCCGACCACGAGGTCGAGGTCGTCTCCGGCACGAAGCTGCACGACGTCGTCGGCGGCCGTGCGCCGGTGAAGAGCCATCACCACCAGGGCTACGGCAGCCTCGGGAAGGGGCTGCGGGAGTCCGCCCGCGCCGAGGACGGGACCGTCGAGGCGATCGAGGATCCTTCTCGTCGCTTCGCGCTCGGCGTCCTCTGGCACCCCGAGGAGGGCGAGGACGCGGCGCTGTTCGAGGCGCTCGTCGCGGAGGCACGCCGCTACATGGAGGAGCGGGCATGAACACCGAGTTCTGAACCCGGCGACGGAAGAGCCGATCGCCGAGCTCCCGGAACCGACCGCCGAGGACACGGACGCCGCCGTCGCCCGCGCGAAGGCAGCGTTCCCCGCCTGGCGCGCCCTCGCGCCGGCCGACCGCTCACGGCTCCTCCGCCGCCTGGCGGGGCTCGTCGAGGAGCACGGCGAGGAGCTCGCGCGGATCGAGTCCGAGAACGTCGGGAAGCCGATCTCGGGGGCCCGCGGCGAGGTCGGCATGGTCGCCGAGGTCTTTCACTTCTACGCGGGGGCAGTCGACAAGCACCACGGCGAGACGATCCCGGTCGCGGGCGGCGTCGACCTCACCTTTCGCGAGCCGCTCGGCGTCGTCGGGCTCATCGTCCCCTGGAATTTCCCGCTCAACATCGCCAGCTGGAAGCTCGGGCCGGCGCTCGCCTGCGGGAACACGGTCGTCCTGAAGCCGGCGGAGCTGACGCCGCTCTCGGCCCTGCGGCTCGGCGAGCTCGCGCTCGAGGCCGGAATCCCGGAGGGCGTGGTCAACGTCGTGGCCGGGAAGGGCTCGGTCGTCGGCCAGCGGCTCGTCGAGCACCCCGACGTGGCGAAGATCGGCTTCACCGGCTCGACGGAGGTGGGGCGCCGCGTGATGGAAGGCGCCGCGGGGACGATCAAGCGGGTCACGCTGGAGCTCGGCGGCAAGTCGGCCAACGTCGTCTTCGCCGACGCAGACCTCGAGAAGGCCGCCGCCGCAGCGCCCTATGCGGTCTTCGACAACGCGGGCCAGGACTGCTGCGCGCGCTCGCGGATCTTCGTGGAGCGCTCCGCGTACGACCGCTTCCTGGAGCTCCTCGTCGAGGCCACCCGCGGTGTCCGCGTCGGGGACCCGGCGGACGACGCGACGGAGATGGGCCCGCTCATCTCGGCGGCGCACCGAGAGACGGTGTCGTCCTTCGTCGACGGCAACGTCGCGTTTCGGGGCGGCGTGCCCGAGGGGCCCGGCTTCTGGTTCCCGTGCACGCTCGTCGAGGCCACGAACGAGGACCGGGTGGCGCGCGAAGAGGTCTTCGGACCGGTGGCGGCGGTGATTCCCTTCGAGGACGAGACCGACGCGCTCCGGCTCGCCAACGACACGCCCTACGGGCTGTCCGGGTCGATCTGGACGCGCGACGGGGCGAAGGCGCTTCGCATGGCTCGGGGCATCGACTCGGGCGTGCTCTCGGTCAACTCGAACAGCTCAGTCCGCGTCTCGACGCCCTTCGGCGGCTTCAAGCAGTCGGGCTTCGGCCGCGAGCTGGGCCTCCACGGCCTCGAGGGCTACTCCGAGGTCAAGAACGTGTACGTCTCGACGGACTAGGGAGCGTAGGCTACTCCGAGGGGGTCGCTTCTCGGTCGCGGAGCCTGCGGACGAATCGCACCGCGACGAGGACGAGGCCGACCCAGACGGCGAGGGCTACGAGAGGAGCGGGCTCGAGGTCGGAGAACCGCCGGTCCTCGACGAGCGTGAACGTGCCGACCGCGGTCGGGGTGAGGACTGCGATCAGGAGGAGGAAGGGGATCGGGACGGCGTAGCGCCAGGCGTGGTCGCCTCCCAGCGAGCGTCGCGCCGCGACGAAGAGGAGGGCGCAGAGGCCGAGCCAGGCGGCCAATCCGGCGAACGCCCACCAGCGCGCGTCGGCAATCGCCGAACGACCGTCGTCTCCGCCGGTCAGGAATCCCCACCCGGCCGCGCCCAGGAGCGTCAGAGCGGCCACGACGAGCACGAAGACCAGCCCGACCGGCAGGTACCAGAGCGGGTAGGCCGCGCCGAGCTCCTTCTTGAGCGCCCGAAGCTCCCGGTCGTCACCCCGCCAGCGCTCGCCGAGCCGGCGCTCGAGCTCCCCGGCGAGAAGCTGCGCGTTCGGATCCTCGATCGGGAGCGGGACCGTGATGGCCCGCGGACGGCCTCGCGCTCGCGCCCGCGCGATCATGAGGGCCGTTTGCCCGGCCGCTTCCAGAGCCGCGGCGTCGAGCCTTGCCATCCCGGGCAGAATTTTCAGCATCTTCGGGCTCGTCGGCCGCAAGGTCGATCGTCTTCATCCGGACGAGCCCGGCTCCGGCATCTCAGCCCACGGCACTCGCTGTTGGACGCCCCGCCCCTGACCGCCAGGCCTTCCTCGTTCGCCACCGCGTGAAGTCGGCCCTCGATGACGCCGTCGACCGCACTCGCTGCCAAGTAACACATGCCGGCTCGGCATGCTCTTACAAACCGTTGCGATACTGATCGCGTCGGAACGGGCACGTACCCTTGGACCTGATGAGACGCCCAGCTCTCGTCCTTCTGCTTGTCGCCCTGCTCGCGGCCGGGTGCGGAGCGGCCGACGCCGACGACGCCGTCGACACCGACACTGAGCAACAGGAGGCCGCGCCCATCGCCGCGAGCCAGGTGGTTCAGCACTTCCTCGAGTCCGAGGAGGGCGCGCAGCTCGAGCAGACGGCGACGCCGGATGTCGCCTGGGAGCAGCTCGGCGTGGGCCTGAACGCCACCCCGGCCGAGCAGGAGCGCTACGGAACGTTCACGATCTACGTCGTCGAGCCCGGGCGGACCGAGGCTGTGACCTCGCTGCTCTCCGACAAGGACACCGCCGAGCCGCTCGAGCGCAGCTCCGACGGCATCTACTGGGACTACGACGAGCTCGCGAAGTCGTACGTGGCGCAGAAGCGCTACGGCCCCAACGTCGTGCTGGCCTGGTGGAACGAGCAGAAGGAGCCGGTCACGGACGACCGCTGGGAGCGGCTCGACACGCTCATGCAGGGCCTCACGAGCGGCGCCGAGAGCTAAGCTCCGGCCCACCATGGGCCGCCTGGACGAAAAGGTCGTCGTCATCACCGGCGCGGCCGGGGGCATCGGCCGCGAGGCGGCGCTCCTCTTCTCGGCCGAAGGAGCGAGCGTCTGCGTCGCGGACGTGAGCGCAGAAGCGGGCGAGCAGACGGCGTCAGAGTGCCGCGAGGCCTTCTTCCAGCAGGTGGACGTCACGGATCCGGAGAGCGTCGAGGCGATGTACGCGGCCACCGCGGACCGCTACGGCGGCATCGACGTGCTCTACAACAACGCGGGCATCATGCCCGCGGACGACGCGTCCATCCTGGACACGGAGCCGGATGCCTGGCAGCGCGTCCAGGACGTGAACACGAAGGGCGTCTACCTCTGCTGCAAGTACGGCATCCCCCACCTGCTCGCGCGAGGCGGCGGCTCGGTCATCAACGTCGCCTCCTTCGTCGCCCTGATGGGCGCCGCGACGTCACAGATCTCCTACACGGCCTCGAAAGGCGCCGTCCTCTCGCTGAGCCGGGAGCTTGCGGTCGAGTTCGCGCAGGCGCGGGGTGCCGCGTGAACGCCCTGTGCCCCGGCCCGGTCGAGACGCCGCTCCTCATGCGCCTCTTCGCGGAGACGCCGGGCGCTCTCGAGCGCCGACTCGAGCACCTGCCGATGGGCCGCCTCGCGCAGGCGAAGGAGATCGCCCAGGGCGCGCTCTTTCTGGCGAGCGACGAGTCCTCGTACGTGAACGGGGCGACGTTCCTGGTGGACGGCGGGCTCACCGCCGCCTACGTCACTCCACGTCAGGATACGTAGCTGTGTTGTTCTCGTAGTTGGGGTCGCCCAGGGCCTCGTCCGGGTCGACCTCGACCGTGACGGAGCAACCACGGGCGTCGCACTGGATCTCCTGTGTGAAGTTCGCCTCCGTTGCAGCCTCGTCCTCTGCCTCCAGAGGCTCGGTCGGCACAACGATGGAATCGGAGCCCACGAACGTCACGATCCGAACGGGAATGGCGTCCGGGAGGGGAACCTCGTTCAGGGTCCTCACTGCGAAGTGCATGGTCGCGCATTGCGGCTCCAGCGACGGGCAACCCGAGAAGTCCGTGATCTCGACTGTGAGATCGGGAGGCATCGCGGTCGAGACGGTGATCTCGACGGTGGAGCCGGGGTCGGCGAGGGTGCCCCCGTCAGGGCTCTGCGCGGTCACGATCCCGGGAAGGACCTCCGAGGAAGGCGGGGCGTCCGTCCGGCTGACCTCGAACCCGTCGCCCTCGAGCTCCTCGACGGCATCCTCGACGGGATCGTCGACGACGTCGGGCACCTCGACCTGCTCCGGGCCCGAGGAGACGACGAGCGCGACGAGGGAGCCCTCCTCGACCTCGGCGCCCTCCTCGGGATCCTGCTCGAGGACGATCCCTTTCGGCTCTTCGTCGGAGGGCGTGCGCTCGGCGTCCACTGCGAGCCCTGCCTCCTCGAGCTCGGCGCGGGCGTCCTGGACGCGGTCTCCGACCACGCCGGGAACCGTGACGAGGACGGTTCCGTCGGTCGTCGTCGTCGAGGTGACCTCCTCGTCGTCGTTGGTGAACTCGCGATAGGCGAGGGCGCCGCCGGCGGCGGCGGCGATGAGGAAGATCGCCACCGCGAGCACGGTCAGCGGGCCCCAGCCGAGCTTCGCGTACCACGGCGGCCCACGCAGTACCCCGAGGTTGTGGCGCGTCACCGCGCGGCGCGGTCGTCGCCGAGCCGCTCCCGAAGCTCGAGCGCCTCCTCGAGGTCGGCCGTCCCGGCCGCGCCCTCCTCCAGGGTGGCCGCGCGGGTCCCGCGCTGGTGGAGCGCCCATCCCTCGGCGTACCGATCCCCGCTCGCGCGCGCGGCGCGCAGGACCACGTCGATGGACTCGCCCCAGGAACCGAACCGCCCCGTGCCCGCGAACGCCGGATCGACGGCGCGGCCCAGCCGGGTCGCCTCGGCGTCGCGCCGGCTCGCACCCGCCCAGCGAAGGAGGCTGAGAAGCGCCGGCCGTTCCCGCGCGACCGCATCGGGCTCGTCCCTGCTGCGCTCCGCCCAGCTCAGGTACTGGGCGAGCGCGTGCTCCCGCACGGGCTCGAGGTCCACGCGCCGCTCGACCTCGGTGAGGATCGGCTCGGCGAGGCTGTAGCGAGGGCTTTGGGACTCGACGAGGTGACGCCGCTCGAGATCAGCGAGCGTCCCCTGGACGTCCTCCACGGGGGCAAGCTCCCGCAGGCGGTCGAGCCCGACCGGGCCGCCGCCTACCGCAGCCAGCGCCGCGAGCACGCTCCGCTCGCCTGACGTCAACGCCTCGAGCGAAGCACCGGGGTCGAGGCTCCGAGCGGCCTCGGCCAGCGTCCGTCCCTGGTCCCGTGCGCGCGACACGGCCTCCCGGACACGCCAGGGATGCCCGCCGAGCGACCGGCATAGGGTCTCGGCGTCGAGCCGTTCTTCCGGCGCGAGCGCGCGGCCCAGCTCCTGCTCGACCAGCGCCAGGGCGAATTCCGGCTGGAGGCCCTCGAGTCGGATCGCCTCCGCGTCCCAGAGACACCGCTCGGTCGAGGCGGCCACGAACCGGCACCTCGGCGCGGCAGCGACGAGGGCTTGGCCGGCTTCGCGCTCCAGCTCGAGCCCGTCGACCACGACGAGTGCCTCGTAGTCGCGGAGGGAGCGCCGGAGGCGGGGCCCGGAGGGCCTCACCGGAGGCTCGCCGCAGTCGTAGAACTCCTCGAAGAGCGCCTGGAGCAGGTCGTCGAGCGCCGCACCGTCGGCCGGCACGTAGACGACTCCGTCCGGAAGCTCGTCAGCCTCGGGACGGTGGGCGGCGTTCGAGAGGACGTGCGTCTTGCCGACCCCCGGCTCGCCGTAGACGTTGACCGCCCCTACGTTCGCCGCGCCGGCGAGGGCCGCGACCGCCTCCGTCTCCCGATCGACGTGGTTGCTGTATCTCGGCGGCCGGCTGTCGAGCGGCCTCGGCAGCGCGACGGGCTCGGGCGTTTCGCGCGAGGCCAGACGCTCGAGAAGCGCTCCGTCCACGTCGTCGAGCCGCACCTCGAGGTTGACGTTGTCGCCGGTGACGATGATGCTCGAGCGAACGTCGCCGCCGACGGAGACGCTTCGGGCACCCGATGGCTCGGGGGCCACTCAAGAACCCCTTTCGGAATGAAGCCGGGTGCCGCCGGGCCGCCCTGGACGGCGCGAGGCTGCGTCCTCAGTCGCGCCCGTATTCTCGAATACGAGCGCTCCCTGCGTCCTTGCCTCGCACTCGCCCAGGACACCCCGTCGGCGACGCATCATCCCGAAATGAGTTCTAGCTGTCCGGCGGCGGCGGTCTCGTCGAGGTGCTACCGGTGTCCGGCAAGGACTGAGCGGCCGGCTGGTCGCCGGTCACGATCGTCGAGCCTTCGACGCTCCCGCCGACCGCGACCGAGCGCTCGCCGGACGCGGTGACCGTGACGACGTTCGCCGCCTGCGCCTCCTGCCAGATCCTGGTCAGGTCGCGCGCCAGCTCCTCGTCCGCCTCGACCAGCTTGCCGAGCTGAACGCGGAGCGCGGCAACGGCGTCTTCGTTGTCCGGGTTGGCCGCGACGTCCTCGGCAGCTTCCTTCGCGGCCGGCTTCTCCTCCACGCCGGGTTTGAGACGCTCCCAGATCGCCTTGGCGAATCCCCCGGCCTGGTCGCCGAGCGCGTCCGCCGCCTTACCCGCCGCGCGCTCGCCCGCACGGACGAGGTACGGGAGGAACGGCGCGAGAAAGGCTGTCAGCGCAGCGATTTCCATAACCGGCGGCCTGGGCGACGCTAGACCCCTACCAGGCCGGTGTCAAGACGTGCGACCTTGACGGGGCGGGGCCTGCGTCGTAGCGTGGCGACCTCCGGCAGGAGACAGGCGTTGGCCACCAGCGACCCCAGCGAAACGCCCCAACCCACGTCCTCCCGGTACTCGCGGGCTGCCGCAGGCTGGACCTGCACGAAGAAGGCCGACCTCGAGGACCTGTACCGGCCCGAGTACCTTCGAGGCCAGTTCTCCTGGATCAGCCCGCGTCCGCTCTGGGACTCGCGGAACGACCGCATAGCCCGCTGGATCGGGGACTCGACCGACGACGAGCGGCAGCGCTGGGTCGTGGCGCAGCTGCGCAGAGGCATCGACCCCGACTTCACGGTCACCCAGTTCGCCGACCGGGACAGGATCTCGTTCTTCGCACTCGGCGACCCCGGCGAGGGAGACGACTCCCAGTACCACGTGATCCGGCCGCTCCTCGCCACGTGCGAGGACATCGCCTTCACGTACATCGTCAGCGACGTCATCTACCCGGCCGGAGACGTCATGGACTACTACGACAAGTTCTTCTGGCCGTACCAGAGGCTCCCCGGCCCGATCTACGCGATTCCCGGGAACCACGACTGGTACGACGGGCTCCACGGCTTCATGACGCAGCTCTGCGGAGCGGACCCGGATCAGCGGCCGCCGGGGCGTGCCGCGAAGAACCGTTGGAAGCGCGCGTTCCTCGACCTCACGTGGCGAGAGCCCTCCGAAGCCGAGCAGGAGAAGCTCGAGGAGATGCACGATCTCCGCAAGGAGAAGTCGAACCAGCCCGGTCCCTACTTCGCCATCGAGCTCAAGGAGCTCGTACTCGTCGGCATCGACACCGGGATCCGCGCCTGCATCGACGCCGAGCAGGGCGAGTGGCTCGAAGAGGATCTCGAAGCTGCCCAAGGACAAGATCCTCTTCACCGGGAAGCCGATGGTCGTGGACGCGCACAGAAAGACCGTCGAGATCCTCGGCACGGACGCGAGACCGTCAACGCGATCGTCGACGACCCCGCCCACCGCTACATCGCCGTGGTCGGCGGCGACATCCACAACTACCAGCGCTACCCGGTCCGGCACCCGGACGACCGCGTCGTGCAGCACATCGTGAGCGGCGCGGCCGGCGCCTACACGAAGGCGACCCACAAGATCCCGCGGGCGACCGTCGAGGCCTGCGGCTGCGACGAGACGGACTTCCGCTGCTACCCGCGCCGCGGAGACTCGCTGGCCGCCTACTCGATTCTCTACGACAAGAAGTTCGGCGCCGGAAAGGGCCTCTTCCGCATCCCCTTCGAGGAGGCGCCGAAGATCATGAGCCAGCGGCTCGAGGTCGATCCCTCGCGCGCGAAAGACAGAGGACGTGGACGTCTCGGCCAGGGCACGGCGGGCGGCGAGGTTCATCTTCCCGCTCCCCGGCCACGGCAAGGGCCCTTTCCACGACAACTTCTCCGAGTTCCTCGACTGGAACGACCCGGATCCGCCGCTCTTCAAGAGCTTCCTCCGCTTCGACGTGCGACCGGGGGAGATCGAGATCCAGTGCTTCGGGGCGACGGGCTGCGCCGAGCACGAGAAGGACCCGCCGCTCGAGGACCGGATCAAGGGAACGCGCGACTCCGAAGGCCGCTGGAGCTGGGAAGTGCTCCTTGACTGAGGGCCCGGCCGCGAGCCCCGCAGCAAAGGCCGTCTTCCAGCCGCTCCGCTTCCGCCACCTCGAGGTGAAGAACCGGCTCTTCCGCTCGAGCATCTCCGGCCGCTTCGACAACTACGACGGGTCTGGGACGGACGTGCGGATCGACTGGGACGTCAAGTTCGCCCGCGGCGGCATCGGAGCGGTGATCTCCTCGAACACCCCTGTGCACCCGCGCGGGCTGATCGTCCCGAACTACGCGCACCTCGACAGCGACGACAAGGTCCCGTTCTGGCAGGAGCTCGGGAAGCGCGTGCGCGACGCCGGCGCTGCATACATCGTCCAGCTCGCCTTCTCGGGGCGTCAGCGCGACATCCCCAGCGTCGCCTACGAGAAGGGGCTCTCCTCCACGGACAAGTCGGACCCGGTCCACGGGTTCCCCTGCGAGCGGATGACGAAGGCGCAGATCGACGAGGTCGTCGAGTCCTTCGCCCAGGCGGCGCGCCGGGCGCGCGAGGCCGAGCTGGACGGCATCGAGATCCACGGCTGCAACGGCTACCTGATCACGCAGTTCCTCTCCCCCGCCATCAACGACCGCACCGACGAGTACGGCGGCTCGCTCGAGAACCGAGCGCGCTTCCCGCTCGAGGTCGTGCGCGCGATGCGCAAGGAGATCGGCGACGACTTCCACCTCCAGTTCAAGATCAGCGCGATCGACGACGGCAAGGCGCTCTTCCCGTGGGCGAAGGAGGGGACGACGCTCGAGGAGTCGATCCAGGTGTGCAAGTGGCTCGTCGACGCGGGCGTCGACGGGCTCCACATCTCCTCCGGCTACCTCTTCCCGCACCCGCGCAACCCGGCGGGCGACTTCCCGATCGCCGACGTGATCCGCTCCTACGACACGATGCTCTCGAGCGGGGAGAACACGTTCCGGAACTACCTCATGTTCCGCACGCCGCCGATCAACAAGGGCTTCGCGTGGCTGTGGGGGCGTCGGGCGAAGAAAGCTCGGCGTCGAGGGGATCAATCTCGACCTCGCCCGCGCGATCAAGCGGGAGGTCGACGTCCCGGTGCTGTGCGCGGGCGGCTTCCAGACCGCGTCCGTGATCGCCCGGGCGATCGAGGACGGATCGGTGGACGGCGTGACCATGGGCCGGCCCCTGATCGCAAACCCCGACCTCCCCAATCTGTTCCAGCAGGGCCACGACCGGGCGCCGAAGCCGTGCACGTACTGCAACAAGTGCCTCATCAACTTCGTCGAGAACCCTCTGGGCTGCTACGAGGAGAGCCGCTACGACTCGCGGGACGAGATGATCCGCCACATCATGTCGGTCTACGAGGGAGCGCCTCTCCCCTCCGAAGTTCGATGACCGACCGGAACGTGATCTTCGAGCCGCTCGAGCTCGGGGCTCTCACCGTCCGCAATCGCGTCCTGCGCTCGAGCGTCGCCGGGCGCTTCGACAACTACGACGGGTCGGGGACGCAGGTGCGGATCAACTGGGACGTCAGGTTCGCCCGCGCCGGCGTCGGGGCGATCATCTCCTCGAACGCGCCGATCCACGCGCGCGGCGGCATCGTCCCCGGCTACGCGCACATCGACTCCGACGAGACGATTCCCTTCTGGCGCGAGCTCGGCGAACGGGTGCACGAGCACGGCTGTCCCTACATCCTCCAGATCGTCCACGCCGGCCGCGAGCGGATCCTGCCGTTCCTCCAGTGGGAGCGGCGCCCTCTCCTCGACGACAAGTCGGAGCCGCTGAACGGCTTCCCTGCGCAGGCGATGACGTGGCGGAGATCCAGGAGGTCGTCGAGATGTTCGCGGCCGCCGCGCGCCGGGCCAAGGAAGCAGGTCTGGACGGGATCGAGGTGGCGGGCGCGAACGGGATGCTTCCGACCCAGTTCCTCTCCTCGGCGATCAACGACCGGAAGGACGGCTACGGCGGGCCGCTCGAGAACCGGGCGCGCTTCGGGCTCGAGGTCGTGCGGGCGATCCGCGAGGCGGTGGGCCCGGACTTCTGCGTCGGCTACAAGATCTCCGATCCAGGAGCGCCTCGACGAGCTTCTGCCGTGGCTCCCGAAGGGCAACACGCTCGAGGAGTCGCTGCAGATGTGCCGCTGGCTCGAGGAGGCCGGAGCCGACTACCTGCACGTCAGCGCCGGCGGCGGCTTCCCGCACCCGCGCAACCCGGCGGGCCGGTTTCCGGCCGCCCAGGTCGTGAAGACCTACGACGTGCTCCTCTCGAGCGGCAAGTACACACTTCCGCAACTACCTCACCTTTCGCACGCCGCCCCTCGCCCGCTTCTTCGGCTGGTGGTGGACGCGCCCGCTTCGCGACGGCGAGGTCGAGGGGATCAACCTCGCCGACTCGCGCGCGGTGAAGCAGGCGGTCGCTGTCCCCGTTCTCGTCACCGGCGGCTTCCAGACGGCCTCGGTGATCGCCGCGGCGATCGAGCGCGGCGACTGCGACGGCGTCACGATCGCGCGCCCGCTCGTCGCCAACCCCGAGCTCGTCCGCTACTTCGAGCAGGGCCTCGACCGCGCGCCGCGGCCGTGCACGTACTGCAACAAGTGCCTGTTTTCATTCGTCGAGCATCCTCTCGCTTGCTACGAGCCCGCTCGTTTCGACTCCCACGAGGAGATGATCCGCGAAGCGCTCTCCGTCTACGAGACCGCGGCATGACGAGCGTCGACGCCATCTTCCAGCCGCTGCGCTTCCGCAACCTCGAGGTCGGAAACCGCATCTTCCGCTCGAACATCGCCGGCCGCCTCGACGACTACGACGGCTGCGGGACGCAGACGCGGATCAACTGGGAGCTGAAGTTCGCGCGTGGCGGCGTCGGCGCGATCGTCTCTTCGTGGACGGCTGTGGACGAGCGCGGCAAGATCGTCCCGGGCTTCGCAGCCATCGAGCGCGACGACCGCATCCCCTTCTGGCGCGAGCTCGGCGAGCGCGTCCACGAGCACGACTGCCGCTACATCCTCCAGCTCGCCCACGCGGGCCGCCAGCGCGACGTGCCGACGCTCGCCCACGGCAAGGGCCTCTCCTCCACCGTCCAAGCCGGATCCGCTGCACGGGTTCGAGGCCGAGCGCGCCACGCGGGCGCAGATCGAGGAGATCAAGAGCTCGTTCGCGGCAGGGGCGCGGCGCGCGCGTGAGGCCGGCCTCGACGGCGTCGAGGTGCACGGCGCCAACGGCTACATCTTCACGCAGTTCCTCTCGTCGGCGATCAACGACCGCGACGACGAGTACGGCGGGCCGCTCGAGAACCGCGCGCGCTTCCTCCTCGACACGGTCCGAGGCCATCAGGGCCGAGGTCGGTCACGACTTCCACGTCCAGGTGAAGATCTCGGCGACCGAGCACGCGAACGCATTCCTGCCCTGGCTCGGCGAGGGAAACACGATCGAGGACTCGGTGCAGGTGTGTCGGTGGCTCGAGGAGGAGGGCGCCGACGCGATCCACGTCTCCTCGGGGAGCACCTTCCCTCACCCGGAGAACCCGGCCGGCGAGTTTGCCATCGAGGACATGGTGCGGAGCTACGACGTCATGCTCTCGAGCGGCGTCCATACCTTCCGGAACTACCTCATGTTCCGGGCCTGGCCGGCGAACCGGATCATGCAGCGCCGTTGGGAGCGCGACCCGGCCGACGTGCCGGGACGCTGCCTCGCAGACGCCGAGGCGGTGAAGAGGGCCGTGGCGATCCCGGTGATCGTGACGGGCGGCTTCCAGCAGGCCTCGCTGATCGCGGGGGCGATCGAGCGCGGGGCGTGCGACGCGGTCTCGATCGCGCGCGGCCTCGTCGCCAACAACGACCTCGTCGAGCTCTTCCGGCAGGGCCATGACTTGCCGCCGCGACCGTGCACGTACTGCAACAAGTGCCTCTACAACGTGCTCGAGCACCCGGTCGGCTGCTACGACGAGCGCCGCTTCTCCTCGCGGGAGGAGATGATCTCCGAGATCATGTCGGTCTACGCCGACGCCGCCGCACGGTGAACGAGACCGCAACCAGCCACGGGCTCACGAGGTTCCTCCCGCTCTCGAGAGAAGCGCGGAAAGGGACCGCCTTCTGCATGTCGGGCGGCGGCTACCGCGCGGCGCTCTTCCACCTCGGCGCGCTGCGGCGCCTGAACGAGCTCGGGCTCCTCTCCCGGATCGACACGTTCACCTCGGTCTCGGGTGGGAGCATCATGGCCGCCCAGCTGGCGACCTTCCTCGCCCGACGGGGCAAGGCCGCAGAGCCGGGGAAGCCGATCGACGGCTTCGACGCCGGCGTCGCCAATCCGATGCGCGCCTTCGCCGCGAAGGACGTCCGCACCGGCGCCGCCCTCGCCCGGCTCAACCCGCGCAACTGGCTCAAACCGGGCGCGCAGAGCGAGGCGCTCGCGGCGGCGTACGCACAGGGGCCGGCGCCGGGGAGGCTCTCCGACCTGCCCGAGACGCCTCGCTTCGTCTTCCTGGCCAGCGACATGCTCTTCCGCGACCAGTGGGTCTTCGACTCGGGGCTCCGCCGCGTCGGGAGCTCGAGCGCGGGCTACGGGGCGCTCGGCGACTGGACCCTCGCCCAGGCCGTCGCCGCCTCCTCGTGCGTCCCGGGCGCCTTCAGCGTCGTTCGCGCGGAGCAGCCGCCGGCCGCGCTCAAAGGCGGGACCTACGCCGAGCCGGACCGCGACCGGCTCGTCGGCTCGATCGACCTTTCCGACGGAGGGATGTTCGACAACCTCGGGCTCGAGCCCGTCTGGCGCGACCACGAGACGGTGCTCGTCTCGGACGCGGCGCCGTCGTTCAAGCCCGATCCGGACGTGGGCTGGCTCTGGAGCGCGCTCCGCCAGGGCGTGATCCTGCTCGAGCAGGCGACGGAGGTGCGCAAGCGCTGGCTCATCTCGGACTTCATCCGGGGCGAGCTCGACGGCGCCTACTGGGGAATCGCCTCCCGCCCCGCGAGCTACGAGCACGAGGCGCCGCCGGAGGCCTACTCGGAACGCCTCATCCGCGACTTCATCGCCCCGATCCGGATCGATCTCGACGTCTTCTCTCCCGGCGAGATCGGCGTCCTCGAGAACCACGGCTATCTGATGGCCGAGATCGCGCTCGATCGCCACTGCGCGGGCCTCGTCGAAGGCGATCGGCCCGAGGCGGCGGTCCCGCACCCCGACTGGCTCGAGGAGACGCGGGCCGCGGACGCGCTCCGCGACTCCGGCAAGACGCGGATGTTCTTCAGGCCGCGCGTGAATCCCTAGAGCTTTGGGTCAGATCGTCTTCGACGACGAGCTCGCGAAGCAGCTCGAGGTCGCCTACCGGTCGCGCGACATCCTGCGGCGCCGCCGCTTGGCCCGGGAGGCTCTGGCCGCCTCGGCGGGCGAGCGGATTCTCGACGTCGGCTGCGGTCCCGGCTTCTACGTCGCGGAGCTGCTCGAGGAGGTCGGCGACGCGGGGTCGGTGGTCGGCGTGGACAGCAGCCCGCAGATGCTCGCGGTCGCGGCACGTCGTACCGAGCGGCGCCCGAACGTCGCCTTCCACGAAGCAGACGCGACCTCTCTGCCGGTCGAGGACGGCGGCTTCGACGCAGTCCTGTCGGTGCAGGTGGTCGAGTACGTCCAGGATGCGGACCGCGCGCTCGGGGAGATCCACAGGGTGCTGCGCCCGGGGGGCCGTACCGTCGTGTGGGACGTGGACTGGACGACCGTGTCCTGGCACTCGACGGATCAGGCCCGCATGGAGCGGGCTCTGCGGGCCTGGGACGAGCATCTCGCCCATCCCGCGCTCCCGCGCACGCTGGCCACCCGGCTCCGCTCCGCCGGCTTCGAGGACGTCGCCGCCGAGGGCCATGTCTTCGCCACGACGGAGCTCGTCCCAGACGCCTACGTCGGGGCGATCTTCCCGCTCATGGAGCAGTTCGTGGCCGAGCGGAGCGGGCCCGCCGAGGGCAAGGCCTGGGCCGACGACCAGCGCGACCTCGACGCACGGGGCGAGTTCTTCTTCTCCTGCACGCAGTTCTGCTTCACGGCGAAGCGGCCGGGCTAGGAGCTACTCAGGCGGGATATTCGCGTTCAGCCGGAACACGTTTTCCGGGTCGTACTCCTTCTTGAGCTCGACAAGGCGCTCGTAGTTCTGCCCGTACGCCGCTCGTACGGGGTCGTCGCCGACATCGTCCTCCGAGAAGTAGTTCAGGTACCTGCGCGGCACGAGGAAGGGCTCCATCGCGGCGAACGTGTCCTTCGTCCAGGCGACGTTCTCCTGGGTCGCGGCCGGGTCGGTCCACACCGACGTGATCACGAGGTTGTAGCCCGGCTCGCGGTGGGGCACCGCGGTCGCGTCGACCGGCACCCGCGTCACCTCGCCGTGGAAGTGTTCGAAGAGGACCGCGGTCATCGGCGACGGACACGCCGCGAAGCGGGCGAGCAGCTCGTCGATGGCCTCGTCCGTGAGCCCGCTGAGGAAGGCGGACTTCCAGTAGTTGAGGGTGCCCGTTGGGTAAGCGGCGTCGAGCAGCGAGTTCATCGCCGTGTAAGGCAGCGGCCCGAGCTCGACCATGATCGGGGAGCCGAACTCCCGGAGCGGCCGGAGATCCTCCTCCGCCTGCTCGGGCGCGCCGACATGGCAGGCCACCGCTAGGGCGATCTTGGCGCCCGAGCCGTCCGGCGCGTGCCCGACGCCGGCGAAGGTCAAGAGCTCGTCGGGAGCGTCGGCCGTGAAGTCCCTGAAGAAGCGAAGCACGTCCCCAGCGGCGTCGAACGGGTGCGCGACCAGCCCACCGGTGACGGTCGGCCCGACCTCGTGCAGCCGGTACTCGAACGACGAGACGACGCCGAAGTTGCCGCCGCCACCGCGCAGCCCCCAGAAGAGGTCGGCGTTCTCCTGCTCGCTCGCGGTGAGGGTCCAGTCCGTCCGCCGTCACGACCCGGGCGGACAGCAGGTTGTCTGTCGCCAGGCCGAACTTCGCCATCAGCCACCCGAGGCCCGCCTCCGAGCGTCAGCCCGGAGATTCCGGTAGTCGAGATCAGACCGCCTGTGACAGCCAGGCCGTGGAGCTGCGTCTCGCGGTTCAGCTCCGACCAGTTCACTCCCGGCTGTACGCGCGCAATGCGGGTCGACGGGTCGACGTAGATGCCCTTCATCAGCGAGAGGTCGATCATCAGCCCGCCCTCGGTGAAGCACCGTCCCGCGACGCTGTGGCCGCCGCCGCGGACCGAGATCTCGAGGCCGGCGTCGCGCGCGAACGCGATCGCGTCGGCGATGTCAGCCTCCCCGCGACAGCGCGCGATCAGCGCCGGACGCTTGTCGATCAAGCCGTTGAAGCCGCGCCTCGCCTCTTCGTAGCCGTTCTCGCCGGGCCGGAGGATCTCACCCGAGAACGCCTCCAAGCTCGCCAGTTCCTGTTCGGTTACTGCAGACATCGTGCCTCCTTGTGACAAGAACGCACGACCATATGACTTCCGCGCGCTCGTATCTCGTAGAGCTTCCCGGTGGGCCCGCGCGCATCGGGCGAATTACCCACGTTGTGCCCGACGACCTACCGATCACGTCCCCAGCACTGCACGAGGGTGAACGTGGTGCCCCAGCGGCCGGGCTCCCGAAGCTCGGCCTCGCCCTGGTCGCGAAGCGTCGCCAGCTCGTCGGCAGTGATCAGTGACTGCAACCGCTCTTCGAGAGCCGTGGCGAACTCCAGCGGCAGGCGGAGGTAGGGATGCCCCGGCGGAAGGGCGAGGACCTCGGCCCTGACGTCTCCTTCGATGCCGAACTCGCGCAGCAGGTGGAGGTGGTTCGTCCCGCGCTCCAGTCTCCCCCGCTCAACCGAAACGTCTCATGCGGCGGCGCGGAGGCGCGTCGCGATGAGGCCCGCCACGACAGTCGCGTCCTCTCCCATGCCGACCAGTGTCGCCGACTTGCGCTTGCGCATGAAGTGGACGCCGAGGAAGTACAGCCCGGGAATCACCGTGCTCGCGCCGTTTCGCTGGTGCGGGAATCCGAGGTCGTCGAGCGCTTCCGGCCAGGGCAGCAAGGAGCCGTAGTCCGGGCGGAAGCCGCCGGCGAAGAGGACGGCTCCGAAACCGGCAAGGTCGAGGCTCTCAGGCGCCGTCGGGTCGAACCGGCTCGGCGGCTCGATCTCGGGGAGACCGAGCCCGCGTTCCGCGACCAGCTTGCGGACGAGACTCATGAATTGCTCGTATCGCTCGTCGCCCCAGGCAACGCTCTGGGCCAGGTCTGGCGCGAACCGCGCGCGGCCATTCCTGGCACCGAGAAAGTGGCCGGTCAGAGTGATCCCTCGCTCGCGAAGCGTCCGGAGGTTGAGATCGCGGCCCCCTCCGTGTCCGGTCACCAGCACGTTCGCGCCGAGTCGAGCTGCCGGCGTGGGCAAGGACTCGGCGGACATGTCGAGGAAGCCCGTTTCGGCCGCCCACCAGACGAGGTCGCGGTCTCCAAGGCGACGGGGCGCCCAGGGAGCCTTCCCGCAGGCCAGGAACACTTCCCGGCCTGCATCGTGGAGCTCCTCCGCAATCTGGCACCCGGACTGGCCGCTCCCCACCACGAGCACGCGGCCCGGCGGCAGAGACCGCTCGCAGCCGACATCCAGGGCGCGAGCGCCCCGGCTGTCACCGATCTCCTCGAGCAGTCGGCGCCCGCTCGGCTCCCAGACGCGAGACTGAAGCTGAAGTCGCTCGAGCTCCGAGGCTTGTCCGGCAAGCAGGTAATCGGAATCGCTGGTGCGTGTCTTCGCAATCGACATCTCTCGGTCTCCTTTGCTCGACGTTCGCTCGAGTGTCGACGCTCGTCGCGGCGCTGTCTTCGCCTCGGGAGGCCAAGTGCGCGCATGGCCTGTCGAGGCCATGCCGCTTCGGCTGCTACAGCAGGTGCAGCTTGTTCGCCCTCGTCACCGCCGCGGCGCGCGAGGAGCAGCCGAGCTTGGCGTAGGCGTTCTGAAGATGGCGATGAACCGTGTGCTTGCTGAGCACGAGCCGGGCTGCGATGTCGCCGTCCGTGAGTCCCTCCGCGACGAGGCGCAGGATCTCGACCTCGCGCCGGGTGAGGATTGCGTCGCGACGGACGGCGCGTCTAGCCTTCGGTGAGGCGCCGAGCGTCCGAAGTAGATCCCGAGCTCGTGCTGCCTCGGCCACCGCTCCGATCTCCTCGACTCGCGTCAGCGCACCCTGCGCCTCGCGCACGGCCGCGTCCGCGCGGCCGAGCGACGCGAGGAGCCGCGCGAGCTCGAGCCGCGCTCGCGCGAGCTCGAAGGAGGCGCCGCTCGCGGCGAATAGCTCGACGGCGTCCTCGAGCCGCGCCCGCGCCGTCTCGTGGTCGCCCGCGGCGGCCGCGACGAGCCCTTCCGAGAGACTCAGTGAGGCCTGGAGAGGACGCGTTCCGAGCGCATCCGCGATCGACCGCAGCTCGGTGACGTGAGAAGCAGCTGCATCTGCTGCGCCGGTGGCCACCTTCGCCCTCACCAGCACCTCGAGAGGCGCCGCGCGCAGGGTCTTGTTCTCCACCGGGAGGCGCCGTAGGACGGGCTCGAGCAGGTCGACGGCCGCGGAGGGATCCCCTCGGTCGAGGGCGAGCTCGGCCATGACAACCGGCGTGAGAGGGTTGCCCGGTCTCTGCTGGAGGAGCTCCTCTGCCTCGGCGAAGCGCCCCTGCCGGCGGCGCAGATCGGCGAGCCGCACGATCACGAGGCCACCCCAGGAGGGCCGCTCGAGGGCGAGGCGTTCCGCCGCCGTGAGCGAGGTCTCGGCCTCAGGCCAGCGGCCGTGCCAGGTGAGCACAGCCCCGTAGTGGGCCCGACAGGCGAGCGTGACGAAGTTAGTCTGCATCCGGCGGCTGAACTCCTCGACCCTGGTGCACCACTCCGCCGCGCGCTCGAAGTCGCGGACCCGCTCGCAGGCGTTGAGCAAGAAGCAGAAGGTCCAGCCGGCCGCCACGATCTCCTCGAATTCCCCCGCCAGCGCGGCGGCGGTGGCCTCGTCGAGGCAGCGCATGCCGTCCGCGACCTCGCCTTCGTTCACCAACGCCAGGCCCTCGACCGCGAGCGCGAACATCTCGAGGGAGACGACGTCGAGCTGCTGCCCGAGCTCGCGCGCCTGGATCGCGAGCTTCTTCGCTTCCTCCAGATCACCGTCGATGGTGGCCACGTATCCGAGCAGCGCATCGAGCCAGCCGTGCTCGGGGCAGGTGTCGAGCCCTTCGAGGATGCGGGCCGCGCGCTGGAACCACCCGTTGGCGATCGCCCGCTCGCCGCGGAGGATCAGGTAGTCGTCGGCGACCCATAGCGCGAGCATCGCCGCGCGTCGCATGTCTCCTTCCCGGCGGCTGAGCCGGTAGGCGCGCTCTCGTGCGTCGATGCAGGTCGGGACGTCCTCGACCCACCAGGCGGCCCAGCTCAGCCCCTCGAGCGCGTCGACCGACTCGCGCGCCTCGAGCTGTTCCTCAAAGATCGTCCGCGCCTCCGCCCACGCGCCGCGGGCGATCGCGGCGTTGCCTTCCTGGACACGCTGCTCCTGGGACACCGTCTCGGCCATGTGGAAACAGTAAACCGGTCGAGACCGCCGAGGGAAGCTGTTCCAGCCTCGTGGCGTCGCTCTCGGCCGGTTTGCCTAGGCCCGCCGGCCGCCACCCGCGAATCTAGTAGAGCTTCTCGCCGCGCTCGAGCATCCCCACGAACTTCTCCAGGCGGCGCACGCGGGTCTCCGGCTTCTTCGCGTCCTCGAGCTGGTAGACGATCGCGAAGCGGTTCGACTTGTTCAGCGTGGCGAAGAACTCGGCCGCCTTCGGGCTCGCGTCCAGTGCCTTGCGCAGGTCGGCGGGTACCTCGACGTTCGCGGGCGACGAGTACGCCGCGTCCCACCGTCCGTCCGCCTTGGCGCGCTCGACTTGCTCGACGCCGGCGGGCTTCATCCGGCCCTGTTTCGTCAGCTCGGTGACCTTGTCGCGATTGATCCGCGACCACTTGCTCCCGGCGCGCCGCGGCGTGAACTTCTGGAGATAGAACCGCTCGTCGAGCGACTTCACCTGGCTGTCGATCCAGCCGTAGCAGAGCGCGACCTCGAGCGCCTCCGCGTAGACGACGCTCGCCACGCCGGAGCCCTTCTTGGCGAACTTGAGCCAGACGCCGTCGGAGCCCTCGTGCTCGGCGTCGAGCCAGGACGCCCAGTCCTCCTGGGACGCGAAGGCGACGATCGGCCTTCCGTCCTTGCCCGTCCCGGCCTTCACGCCTCGCCGGTCGCGCGGTCCGCGAAACGGTCGGCCAGCGCCGCGATCGTGAGAGATGGGTTCGGGCCGACCGGGCCCGGCATGACCGAGCCGTCCGCGATCGTGAAGCCCGGGTAGCCGAAGACCTCGCCGTACGGGTCGATCACGCCCTCGTCGAGGCTGCGCCCCATCGGGCAGCCGCCGAGCGGGTGCACCGTGACGAGCCGCCCGAGATACCAGGTCGGGTTGCGCTCGAACTTCGCGCCGAGGGCTTCGGCGATGTCTCGCGAGAAATCCCCGAGCCGGTCGAAGAACGGCCCCGACTTCCCCTTCCGCCAGTCGACGTCGAGCTTCCCGCCGCGCAGCGTCATCTTCCCGTCCGGGATGTCACGGCCCATGCCGAGGAGCGGCAGCGAGCCGGCCGAGAGCCGCGTGTCCGACAGAAGCTCGGAGACCTCGGCCGAAAGGTCGACCTCGGGCTCGCGCCGGAGCAGGCTGAGGACGAGCCGCGCGGCGACGCGGCGGTAGCGCCAGAGCGCTCCCGGCCCCTGCGTGGCCTGCAGGATCCAGCTCAGGAACTCCGGGTAGCCCGCGTCCTCGACGTAGAACCCGCGCCCCTCGCCGCCGTCGAGCGCGTCCGGGACGCGGATCGCGCTCGTGATCACGGGACCGAAGGCGGCGTCGAGCGGGCGTGGAGACCCGTCCGGGTGCTTCGCCTCGAGCGCGAACGTGAGCAGGTCGCCGTTCCCGCCGAAGCGGGTCCCGAGCTTCGCGCTCAGGCCGGGGAAGGCATCCCGGCTCCGCAGCATGAGGTAGGTCGAGCCGAGCGTCCCCGCCGAGAGGACGAGGCGCTCGCACGTGAGCTCGCGCTCCGGCCGGACGGACGGGTCGCGCGTGTCGAGCTTCCGGCCCTCGTCGGCGACGTCGTGCTCCACGTAGCGGACGACGTAGCCGCCGCCCTCGCGCGGGGCGAGCGTGCGGACCTCCCGCCGAGTCCGGATCTCGGCGCCGAGGCGCTTCGCCTCGCTCAGGTAGTTGTAGTCGAGCGTGTTCTTCGCGCCGAAGTTGCAGCCGATGTCGCACTCGCCGACGAGGCGGCACGTGTACCGGGCGGCGCCGTGCAGGTTCGGATGCTCCTCGCGGATCGGCACGCCGACCGCCGGCGCCTCCCCGTCGTTGGCGAACGTGACCGCGAGCGGCGGCAGGATCCACTCGCGCCCGAGCTTCTCGCCGGCCTCCCTGAAGGCCAGGGTCTTCCGCGACTCGTCGAAGGGCGCGTGCTCGAGCGGGTACCGCTGCGCGTTCAGCATGTCCTCGGCCCGCGTGTAGTGCTTGTCGAGCTCGGCTCGGGTCACCGGCCAGTACTCGTAGCCGCCGTTCGCGAGGTCCTCCTGGACGAACCAGCGCTCGTCCTTTCTCAGAAGGACGTTCGCGTAGATGAGCGAGCCGCCCCCGAGGCCGCTCGAGACGAGCGCGCCGATTCCGTGGAACGACCAGAGGTTGAACATGCCGTAGAGACCCTCGCTCGGGTCCCAGAACGCCTTTGCAAGAGCGCGGGGGCTGCGCGGGAAGGAGCCCGGCGGATACGGCTTTCCGCGCTCGAGGACACAGACCGACTTGCCCGCCTCGGCGAGCCGGTACGCGAGCACCGAGCCCCCGAACCCGGAGCCGACGACGACGGCGTCGAAGTGGGTGTCGCTCATCGGCCAGCCTTTGGCCGATGAGCAGGTGGAGGGTGTGTGAGGGAACCGGGAGGTTCCTTCACTGCATCAAAGAAGGGGGCACGTGGGGGAGACGTTTCCCCCACGGGAGCGAGCCGAAGGTGAGCGACGCATCGTTCGACCACGGCGAGCGAGGCTATTCGCGAAGCGCCGCGGGCGCAACCCCGGCGAGTGACCCGACTGACATTCGCCACCTAAAACTTGACAAGCACCGGTCCGTTTAACGACACTGCATTTACCTTGACGACGCCCGCTTCCTCGAGCGCACGCATTCTCGGCCCTGCCGAGCCTGCGCCGCGCGGCGTCGTGGTCATCCTCCTCGGCATTCTCCCCCTCTAGGGGGAGAACACGCTCACGCGCCGACCAGGCGCATACGCCGACCTAATCACAGGAGTACTACGCCTCCGCACGGAGGCAAGGAGGATGAGCAGTGAGCCGCAGAATCACGATCTTCGACACGACGTTGCGCGACGGCGAGCAGTCGCCCGGCATCGCGCTTTCGCCGGACGAGAAGGCGGAGATCGGGACGCAGCTCGAGCGGCTCGGGGCTGACATCGTCGAAGCAGGGTTCGCGGTCTCCTCGCCGGGAGACTTCGAAGGCGTCAGGGCTGTCGCCGCCGCAGTCGAGCGTCCCACGATCGCCTGTCTCGCGCGCACGCGCAAGGAGGACATCGACGCCGCCGCGGAAGCGCTTGCGGACGCGCGCCGGTCGCGCATTCACGTCTTTCTCGCCACGAGCGCCATCCACATGGAGCGAAAGCTCCGCCTCGAGCCCGAGGAGGTCGTGGAGCAGGCGCGCTGGGCGGTCGGCTACGCGCGCAGCCTCGCCGACGAGGTCGAGTTCTCCTGCGAGGATGCCACCCGCTCCGACCCGGCGTTCACGGCGCGCGTCTGCAGCGAGGCCGTGCGGGCGGGCGCGACGACCATCAACCTGCCGGACACCGTCGGCTACTGCTTGCCCGAGGAGTACGCGGAGTTCCTGCGAATCGTGCAGCGCCTCTGCCCGGAGCTCCGGGATGCGACGCTCTCGGTCCACTGCCACGACGACCTCGGCCTCGCCGTCGCCAACACGCTGGCCGGCGTGGAGGCGGGCGCCGGCCAGGTCGAGTGCACGATCAACGGCCTCGGCGAGCGCGCGGGCAACGCCGCGCTCGAGGAAGTCGTCATGGCGCTCCGCGTCCGGCGGGCGGCGTTCGACGTCGACACGGGCGTGAACGTCGCGGAGATCGGACGCTCCTCCCGGCTCGTCGAGGACCTGACCGGCTACCGCGTCCAGAAGAACAAGGCGATCGTCGGCGCAAGCGCGTTCGCCCACGAGGCCGGCATCCACCAGGACGGGATGCTGAAGGACACCGACACCTACCAGATCATGGATCCCGCGGAGCTGGGCCTGGTGATGACGCTGCCGCTCGGAAAGCATTCCGGCCGCCACGCCTTCGCGCGGGCCTGCTCCGAGGCTGGAATCGAGCTCGACCGCGCCGCGCTGAACGAGGCGTTCGCCCGCTTCAAGGAGCTGGCGGACTCGCGCAAGCACGTCACCCTCGCCGACGTCTTCGAGGAGGTGGCCGTTCGATGAGGAAGAAGCGCTACACGATCGCCTGCCTCTCCGGGGACGGCATCGGCCCCGAGGTGACGGCCGAGGCGAGCCGCGCGCTCGCGGCCGTCTCCCACATGCACGGCTTCGCGCTCGACGAGCTGCACGTGCCCTTCGGCGGAGACGCCGTCCGCCGGTTCGGGCATCCGCTCCCGCCGGCGACGCGCGCCGCCTACCGCGAGGCGGACGCGGTGCTCGTGGCGACGACCCGGGAGCCCGCGCTCGACGGCGTCATGGCGGAGCTCGACCTCGCCTGGCGGATCACGCGGGTCTGCGCGCGCCGAAGCGAGCTCGCCGTCGTCAGCCCCCTCGAGGACGATGCCTCCGAGCTGGCGGTCGACCGGGCGTTCCGGCTTGCGTTCAGCCGGCGGGCCCGCCTCGTTGCGGTGGGCGAGAGCGCCCGCTGGCAGGCGGCGGTCGCGGGCGCAGAGGAGCGCTGGGAGGGTGTGCTCGTCGAGCGCGTCCCCTTCGAGGAGGCGGTCGCCGGCCTCAGGGAGGACCCGACAGGCTTCGACGTCCTCGTCAGCGAGCTGCCGTTCGCGCGGGGCCTCGCCGGAACGGCCGCCGTCGCCCACGAGGGCACGCGCATGGTCGCTTCGGGCAGAGTCGGCGCCGACGGGAAGGGCGTGTTCGGGCCGACGCACGGCTCCGCTTCCGCGATCGCCGGCCAGGGAGTCGCCAACCCGAGCGCGATGCTGCTCGCGGCAGCGCTTCTCCTCGGCGAGGGCCTGGGAGAACGGAGCGCCGCCGGGACGCTCGAGCGGGCGGTCGTCGACACGCTCGACACCGGTGTCCGCACCCCCGACCTCGTCTCGTCCGGAGCGGGCGCGACGACGCGCGAGTTCATGGACGCCCTGCTGGCCGCGCTCCCCTCGGCCCGCCGGGACACCGAGTTCGCCGAGGCCGCCGCATGACGAGGGAGGCCGCATGACGAGGGAGGCCGCATGAAGATGCTCGGCTCCGACGCGATCCTCCGCTCGCTCGAGGCCGAGGGCGTCGACGTCGCCTTCGGCATTCCCGGCGGGGCCATCCTTCCCCTCTACGACGCCTTCGCGCGCGGAACGACCGTGCGCCACGTGCTGGCGCGGCACGAGCAGGGCGCGGGCCACATGGCGGAGGGCTACGCCCGCGCCTCCGGCCGGGTCGGGGTCGCGATCGCGACCTCCGGGCCCGGCGCTACGAACCTCGTCACTCCGATCGCCGACGCCTGGATGGACTCGACGCCGCTCGTCTGCATCACCGGCCAGGTGCGCACGAGCCTCATCGGGACCGATGCCTTCCAGGAGACCGACGCCGTCGGCATCACGCTCCCCATCGTCAAGCACTCCTGGCTCGTCCAGGATGTCCAGGATCTCCCGCACGTCCTCAAGGCGGCGTTCCACGTCGCCCAGTCCGGCCGTTCCGGCCCGGTACACGTGGACGTCGCCAAGGACGTGCAGGAGGCGGAGATCGACTTCACGTACCCCCATCGCGTCGATCTCCCCGGGTGGAGACCCCCTGCCGGGGTCCACCCAGGTCAGGTTCGCGAGGCGGCGAGAGCCCTGCTCGCCGCCTCGCGGCCCGTCCTCTACGTCGGGGGAGGGGCGATCAACGGCGCCGCGTGCGCGGAGCTGCGCGCGCTCGCCGAGACCGGAGGAATCCCGGTGATCGCCACCCTCATGGCCAAGGGCGCCTTTCCGGAGTCGCATCCGCTCTGCTACGGCCCGCCCGGCATGCACGGGTCGAAGTGGGCCAACTGGGGCCTGAACCGCGCCGACCTGATCGTCGCCGTCGGGGCACGCTTCGACGACCGCGTGACGGGGAAGCTCTCCGCGTTCGCGCCGGGCGCGAAGGTGATCCATCTCGACGTCGACGCAGCCGAGATCGGCAAGCTCCGCCGCGCCGACATCCCTATTACCGGCCCCCTCAAGCTCGCCCTCACCGAGATCACCGCGGAGCTCCGGCGCCAGGCGGGCCCGGACTGGGAAGGGCCGGACGCGTGGCGACGCCAGCTCGACGAGTGGCGCGACGCCTTCCCGTATCGCTACCGCCGCGAAGGCCCCTACGTGAAACCCCAGGCGGTCGTGGAGACGCTCCGCGACCTCACGGCGGGCCGGGAGGACGTCATCTGGACGACCGGGGTCGGTCAGCACCAGATGTGGGCGATGCAGTACCTCGTCTGCGACCGTCCCCGCAGCTTCATCACCTCCGGGGGCCTGGGGACGATGGGCTACGGGCTTCCCGCCGCGATCGGCGCCAAGGCGGCCCGGCCCGATGCCACAGTGGTCTGCGTCGACGGCGACGGCTGCTTCCAGATGACCTCGCAGGAGCTCGCCACCTCCGTGCTCGAGGGCCTGCCGATCGTCGTCGTGATCGTCAACAACGGCTGGCTCGGGATGGTGCGGCAGTGGCAGGAGATGTTCTACGACGAGCGCTTCGCGCACACCCACCTCACGCACCAGGTGCCCGACTACGCACAGCTCGCCGAGGCCTACGGCGCGGCCGGCTTCACCGTCGAGTCCGACGACGAGCTCGAAGGCGTCCTCGAGGAGGCGCTCGCATGCGGGCGCACTGCGGTCGTCGACGCCCGCTGCGACCCGGAAGAGAAGTGCTTCCCGATGATCCCGGCAGGCGCCGCGGCCACCGACGTGATCGAGTTCGCCGAGGAAGCGCCGGTGAAGATATGACCCTCGCTCGCCTTCGGCTCGCTCTCCAGGGTCATGGGCCGAAGGCCGGCCCATGACCCACACCGTCGCCGTGCTCGTGGAGAACAAGCCGGGCGCGCTCGCGCGCGTCTCGAACATGTTCGCGCGCCGCGGCTTCAACATCGAGAGCCTCTCCGTCGGGCCGACCGAGCGCAGCGACGTCTCCCGCATCACCCTGACCGTCGACTGCCCCGTCGGGCTGCTCGAGCAGATCGAGAAGCAGATGCACAAGCTCGTCAACGTCCTCCGCGTCTCCACGCTCGAGGTCGGCGAGGCCGTCGAGCGCGAGCTCGCCCTCCTCAAGGTGGCCGTCGAGCCCGGACGCCGCGCGGAGCTGATCGCCCTCGCCGACGTGTTCGACGCCCGTGTTGCCGACCTCGGAAGCGAGGAGATGATCTTCGAGATCGTCGGCACGCCCGAGGAGCTCGAGTCCTTCGAAGAGCTCCTGCGCCCTCACGGTCTCAAAGAGCTCGCGCGCACCGGCCGGATCGGCCTGGCGCGCGCGTCGTCCACCCGCGCCCCGCGTCCCCAGCACGTCCTCCGTTAGCCACCGAGAAAGGAATCCCAATGGCAACCGTCCATCGCGAAGGCAACCTCGATCTCCTCTCCGGCAAGGTGGCCGTCGTCGGCTACGGGAGCCAGGGTCATGCGCACGCGCTCAACCTGCGCGACTCGGGCATCGACGTCGAGGTCGGCCTGCGCGAGGGGAGCCCCTCCTGGTCGGCTGCCGAGGACGCCGACCTCACGGTCCGGACCATCCCCGAGGCGGTGCGCGGCGCCCAGATCGTCGCCGTCCTCCTCCCCGACCATGTCCAGAAGGGCGTCTACGAGCGTGACGTGGCATCCAATCTCGAGCCGGACGCGGCCGTCCTCTTCGCCCACGGCTTCACCGTCCACTTCGAGCAGATCCGGCCGGAGCCGGGCCACGACGTGATCATGGTCGCCCCCAAGGGGCCCGGGCACCGCGTCCGCCAGCTCTTCGAGGCGGGCGCGGGCACCCCCGGGCTGGTCGCGGTCGCGCAGGACGCCAGCGGAAGCGCCTTCGAGCTCGCGCTCGCCTACGGCACCGCCATCGGCTGCGGTCGCGCCGGGATGATCGCGACGACGTTCGCGGAGGAGACCGAGAGCGACCTCTTCGGCGAGCAGGCAGTGCTCTGCGGAGGCGTCTGCGCGCTCATGCAGGCCGGCTTCGAGACCCTGGTGGACGCGGGCTATCAGCCCGAGATCGCCTACTACGAGTGCATCAACGAGCTGAAGCTGATCGTCGACCTGATCTACGAGGGCGGGTTCGCGTACATGCGCGACTCGATCTCAGACGTGGCAGAGTACGGCGACCTGACCCGAGGCCAGGTCGTGATCGACGACCACGTGAGGACGACGATGAGACGCCTCCTGGAAGACATCAAGAACGGCTCCTTCGCGCGCGAGCTGATCGCCGAGGAGGAGGCGGGCCGGCCGCGCCTGACGGCGCTCCGGCGCATGGCGGCCCACCACCCCGTCGAGGCCGTCGGCGACGGCCTGCGGGAGCTGGCGGGGCGCGAGGGGCTTCTCGGCGCGGAGGCGCGTGTCCACGGTTGATGTTCCCGTAGCTCTTCTGGGCTACGGAACCGTCGGCTCGGCCGTCGACCGGCTCCTCGTCGAGAACGCAGAGGACATCGAGAGGGCAACGGGGCATCGGCTCCGGGTGGTTCGCGCGCTCGTTCGCGACGTGGAGAAGGAACGTCCGCACGCGACCCCTCCGGACGTGCTCACCACCGACTTCGGCTCGATCCGCGACGATCCGTCCGTCGCCCTCGTCGCGGAGGTGATGGGCGGCGTCGAGCCCACCGGCGACTACGTGCTCGAGCTCCTCCGCGCGGGCAAGCCGGTCGTCTCCGCCAACAAGCAGCTCATCGCCCGCCGGGGGGCGGAGCTCTTCCACACCGCTTCCGAGGCCGGCGTCCAGCTCCGCTTCGAGGCGAGCGTGTGCGCGGCGATCCCCGTCATCAAGATCCTGCGGGAGTCGCTCGTGGCCACCCACGTCCACAGGGTGCTCGGGATCGTGAACGGGACGACGAACTTCGTCCTCACGAAGATGGAGGAGGGCGCCGAGTACTTCGAGGCGCTCGCCGAGGCCAAGCGGCTCGGCTACGCGGAGGCCGACCCCACCGAGGACGTGACCGGAGCCGACGCGGCCGCCAAGATGGCCATCCTCGCGACCATCGCCTTCGGCTCGCGCGTCACGCTCGCCGACGTCGTCTTCGCCGGGATCGAAAACGTGACCGCCGAGCACGTCGCCGCGGCGCGCGAGCTGGAGATGGTCGTGCGCCTGATCGGCGCTGCAACGCTCGTGGACGGGCAGCTCGACGTCCGCGTCGGCCCGGCGCTCGTCGACCGCCACCATCCCCTCGCCGCCGTCGAGGGCGCCATGAACGCCGTCATGCTCCAGGGCGACGCGATCCGCGAGATCACGCTCGAGGGGCCGGGAGCCGGCGGCACCGAGACCGCCTCGGCGGTCGTCGCGGACATGGTCAGCGTGATCGGCACCACCGGAACCGGCTTTCTCCAGAACGACGCGTGCTGGCGGGAGCTGCCGCTCCTGCCGCCCGAGCACGCCCGCTCCCCCTACTACGTCCGCATCGACGTCGACGATCGCGCGGGCGTGCTCGCCCACATCGCGCTGCGGCTGGCCGAGCAGGACGTCTCGATCGCCCGGCTGATCCAGCAGCAGCGCGGCGGCGAGGCGGCCCTCCACATCGTCACGCACGACGCCCGCGCTGGCTACCTCGAAACCGCCCTTGCCGCGATCGCGGGGCTGCCGGAGACGCGAGGGACGCCGGTCGCGCTTCCCGTCGTCTCGGACCGCGGCGTGGCGTGATTCCGCTCGCTGAGCGTTACCGAGATCGCCTGCCGCTCGACGCAGCGACTCACGTCGTCTCCCTCGGCGAGGGGTCGACGCCGCTCTTGCGGGCGCCTCGTCTCTCCGAGCGGCTCGGGGTCGAGCTCTGGCTCAAGTGGGAGGCCGCCAACCCGACGGGGAGCTTCAAGGATCGCGGCATGACGGTCGCGGTCTCGAAGGCGCTCGCGGAAGGGGCGCAGGCCGTCGTCTGCGCGTCGACCGGAAACACCGCGTCGTCGGCGGCCGCGTACGCGGCCCGCGCCGGGCTCCCGGCCGTGATTCTCCAGCCGCGGGGGGCGGTCGCCTCGGCCAAGCTTGCCCAGACGCGCATGTACGGCGCTCGCATCCTCGAGATCCGCGGCACCTTCGACCGGGCTCTCGAGGCGGCGAGAGCGCTCGCCGCCGCGGGGACGCACGCCCTCGTCAACTCGCTCAACCCGCACCGGCGAGAGGGGCAGAAGACCGCGGTGTTCGAGATCGTGGAGCAGCTCGGCGAGCCGCCGGATGCCATCTACCTGCCCTACGGCGGCGGCGGAAACACCACCGCGTACGGGCAGGCGTTCCAGGAGCTCGGCGGACGCCCTGCGAGGCTCGTCGCGGCCGAGGCGGTCGACCGGGCGGGCACGCTGGCCTCGGCGATCCGCATCGCGGAGCCCGTGCACGCCGCGGCGGTCGAGAAGGCGCTGGAGCAGACCGATGGGTGCGTCGTGACGCTCTCGGACGACGAGATCCTCGCCGCCTGGCGCGACCTCGCTGCGGTCGAAGGGCTCTTCTGCGAGCCGTGCTCGGCCGCCGGCCTGGCCGCCCTCGCCAAGGAGCAGCCGGAGCGCGGCTCCACGCGTGGTCTGCGTGATCACGGGCCACGGGCTCAAGGACCCCGAGAGCGCCGGGCGACTCTCCCCGCCGCCTCTGGTCGTCGACCCCGACCCGGACGCGATTGCGGAGGCCGCGCGGTGAGGATTCGCGTGCGGGCGCCCGCGACGACGGCGAACCTGGGGGCGGGCTTCGACTGCGCCGCCGTCGCCCTCGACCTCTGGAACGAGCTCGAGGTGAGCGACGGAGGCACGCCGGACCGGGCGCACCTGGGCGTCCAGGCCTTCGAGGTGATCGAGCCCGCGAACGGCCTTCGCTTCGAGTTCTACGACCGCATCCCGCGCGAGCGGGGGCTCGGCTCGAGTGCCGCCGTGATCGCGCTGGGACTGGTCGCCGCCGCGCACGTCGCGGGCAGGGAGCCCGATCCCGAATGGCTGCTCGCCGAGGGCCTCCGGCTCGAGGGTCACGCCGACAACCTCGCCGCGGCGCTCGCGGGCGGCGCCTGCCTGACCTCGGCGGGGCGGATCGCACGCCTCGCGGACGATGTTCCCGCCGTCCCGATCGCGCTCGTCCCCGACGCGACCGTGGCGACGGCGGAAGCACGCGCGGCGCTGCCGACCGAGGTTCCCCTCGGCGACGCAGCGTTCTCCGTCGCCCACTCGGCGCTCCTCGGCGCCGCGCTCGCCTCCGGCTCGTCGGAGCTCTTCTCGCTCGCGCTCGACGACCGGCTCCACGAGCCGTACCGGGCCGCGAACGCGCCGCTGCTCGCCGCGGTGCGCGAGGAGCCGCCCACGGGAGCGCTCGGGGCGACGATCTCGGGCTCGGGGCCGACCGTGGTCGTCTGGGCACGGAAGGACGACGCCCAGGACTGCTCCGTCGAGCTCTCCAACCGCTTCCCGGACGTCGAGGTGCTCTGGCTCCGGGTCTCGCCCGAAGGAGCAGGAGCCGCATGAGCGACCCGTACGAGCGACCTTTCGACCCTGCCAAGCGCGAAAGCGCACGGCTTACCGAAGGCCCCGAGCGCGCCCCTGCACGCGCCTACTTCAAGGCGATCGGCTTCGACGACGACGACCTCGCGCGCCCGCTCGTCGGCGTCGCCACGACCTGGATCGAGACGATGCCCTGCAACTACAACCAGCGCGAGCTCGCGAAGCACGTGAAGGCCGGGGTGCGCGCGGCCGGAGGGATGCCCGTCGAGTTCAACACGATCTCGGTCTCGGACGGCGTCTCGATGGGGACGGAGGGCATGCGCGCCTCCCTCGTCTCGCGCGAGGTGATCGCCGACTCGATCGAGCTGGTCGCGCGCGGCCATCTCCTCGACGGGCTCGTCTGCCTCGTGGGCTGCGACAAGACGATCCCGGCGGCCGTCATGGCGCTCGCGCGGCTCGACCTGCCCGGCCTCGTCCTCTACAACGGCTCCATCGCCCCGGGCCGCTTCCGCGGGCGCGACGTCACCATCCAGGACGTCTTCGAGGCCGTCGGCGCCCACGCGGTCGGGCCGCATGAGCGCCGAGGAGCTCCACGAGCTCGAGGGCGTCGCCTGCCCCGGCGCGGGCGCCTGCGGCGGCCAGTTCACCGCGAACACGATGTCGACGGCGCTCGAGTTCCTCGGCATCAGCCCGGCCGGCCTGAACGGGATCCCGGCGGTCGACCCGGGCAAGGCCGAGGCGGCGGAGCGCGCAGGGCGCCTCGTCATGGACCTCCTGCGGCGCGACGTGCGCCCCTCGCATGTGATCACGCGGGAGGCGCTCGAGAACGCGATCGCGTCGATCGCGGCGACCGGCGGCTCGACGAACGGCGTCCTCCACCTGCTCGCGATCGCCCGGGAGCTCGACATCGCGCTCGAGCTGGACGACTTCGACCGCATCGCCGCGCGGACACCGGTCGTGGCGAGCTTGAAGCCCGGCGGCCGCTTCGTGGCGACCGACGTGCTACGAGGCCGGCGGGGTCGCGCTGGTCGCCCGCGAGCTCCTCAAGCGGGACCTCGTCCACGCGGACACGCCGAACGTGGACGGCCGCTCGCTCGGCGAGATCGCGGCGGCAGTGGAGGAACGGCCCGGCCAGGAGGTCGTCGTCCCGATCGAGACGCCGGTCAAGCCGACGGGCGGGCTGGCGATCCTCTACGGGAACCTCGCGCCCGAAGGCTGCGTCGTCAAGCTCGCCGGGCACGAGCGCCTGCTCCACCGCGGCCCGGCGCGCGTCTTCGACTCCGAGGAGGCCTGCTTCGAGGCCGTCAAGGAGCGGCGGATCGAGCCCGGCGACGTCGTCGTCATCCGCTACGAGGGGCCGGCCGGCGGGCCCGGGATGCGCGAGATGCTCCACGTCACGGCGGCGATCGTCGGCGAAGGCCTCGGGGACTAGGTCGCGCTCGTCACGGACGGGCGCTTCTCCGGGCGCGACCCACGGGCTGATGGTCGGCCACGTCTCGCCCGGAAGCCGCGCGCGGCGGCCCTCTCGCCGCCCTCGCAGGACGGAGACGTCCTCGTCGTGGACGTCGAGGCGCGCGAGCTTCGCGCCGAGCTGTCCGAGGACGAGCTCGCCGCACGCCTCGCCGGCTGGAGCCACCGCCGCCCCGCTACGCGACCGGCGTCTTCGCCAAGTACGCGGCGCTCGTCTCCTCGGCCTCCGAGGGAGCCGTCACGCGCGCGCCGCTGTGAAGGTCGCGCTCCTTCCCGGCGACGGCATCGGCCCCGAGGTGCGCGCGGCCGCCGAGCGTGTTCTCCGCGAGCTGCCGCTCGAGCTCGAGCTCGAGGAGCACCTCTTCGGCGGCGCCGCCATCCACGCGGCCGGCGACCCGCTTCCGCCCGAGACGCTCTCGGCGTGCCGCGGCCGCCGACGCCGTCCTGCTGGGAGCCGTGGGCGCACCCGAGTTCGACGGCGCCGAGGTCCGGCCCGAGCACGGGCTCATCCGCCTTCGTCGCGAGCTCGACGTCTATGCCAACCTGCGCCCGGCGCGCGGAGAGGGCGTCGACCTCCTCGTCGTGCGCGAGCTGGTCGGCGGCCTCTACTACGGCGAGCAGGGCGTTCGCGCGGACGGCACCGTCTACGACACGATGGAGTACCGGCCCGACCAGGTCGAGCGCATCGCGCGCCGCGGCTTCGAGCTCGCCGCGCGGCAGGCGCGGCACGTCGTCTCCGTCGACAAGGCGAACATCCTCTAGACGTCGCGGCTCTGGCGGGAGGTCGTGGAGCGGGTCGCGGTCGACTACGACGACGTCCGGGCTCGAGCACATGCTCGTGGACAACTGCGGCATGCAGCTCGTGCTCGCGCCCGGCCGTTTCGACGTGCTGCTGACCGAGAACACCTTCGGCGACATCCTTTCCGACGTCGCCGCGGGCGCTCACGGGCGGGCTCGGCCTCGCGGCTTCGGCGAGCCTCGGCGACGGCGGCCCCGGCATCTTCGAGCCCGTCCACGGCTCGGCACCGGACATCGCCGGCCGGGGGATCGCCAACCCGGCCGCAATGCTTCGCTCCGCAGCGCTCATGCTCGCCCACGGCCTCGACGCGCCCGACGAGGCGGCGCGGCTCGAAGGCGCCGTGGACGCGGCGCTCGCCTCGCACGCGCCGCCACCCGACCTCGGCGGCAGCGCCACCACCGCGGAGCTGACCGACGCCGTGCTCAGAGAGCTGTCGTCGAGATAGGCGAAGGGTGGGCGGCCTCGAAGGCGGCGATCTCGTCCTTGTGCCTGAGGGTCAGGCCGATGTCGTCGAGGCCCTCGAGCAGGCGCCGGCGATCGAAGGGTCGAAGTCGAAGCGGTAGGGGCCGACGGTCTGCGCCTCGAGGTCGACGGTCAGCTCGGCGCCCGACCCGCAGCGCCATGAGCGCGCGCACCTCGTCCTCGGGCAGGACGACCGTGAGCAGGCCGATCTTCGAGCGAGTTGTTGCGGAAGATGTCGGCGAACGAGGGCGCGACGACGACCTCGAAGCCGTTGTCCTGGAGCGCCCAGGCGGCGTGCTCGCGGGACGAGCCGCAGCCGAAGTTCCTGCCCGGCGACGAGGATGCGCGCGCCCTCGGCCTCGGGGTGGTTGAGCTCGAAGTCCGGCTCCTTCGCGCCAGTCGAAGAAGAGGAACTCGCCGAAGCCGGTCCGCTCGATCCGCTTCAGGAACTGCTTCGGGATGATCTGGTCGGTGTCGACGTCGGCGCGGTCGAGCACCGCGATCGCGCCCGTCGTGCGCGTGAACGGCTTCACGCCACCGGCTCCAGCGACAGCTCGCGGACGTCGACGAAGTGGCCCGCGAGAGCCGCCGCGGCCGCCATCGCCGGGCTGACGAGGTGCGTGCGTCCCCCGCGGCCCTGCCGCCCCTCGAAGTTCCGGTTCGAGGTCGAGGCGCAGCGCTCTCCGGGCTGGAGGATGTCCGGGTTCATGCCGAGGCACATCGAGCAGCCGGCTCGCGCCACTCGAAGCCCGCCGCCTCGAAGATCGCGGTCGAGGCCTTCCTCCTCCGCCTGGCGCTTCACGGGGCCGAGCCCGGGCACGACCATGCGCCCGCACGCGCGCATGGACGCGCTTGCCTGCGACGACGGTCGCCGCCTCGCGCAGGTCCTCGATGCGCGCGTTCGTGCAGGAGCCGATGAAGACGCGGTCGAGCTCGATGTCCGCGATCGGCGTGCCCGGCCTCGAGGGCCATGTAGGCGAGCGCGCGCTCCGCTGCCTCCCGCTCGGCCGGGTCGCCGCATGTCCGCAGGGTCGGGTACGACGCCGTCGACGGGGACGACCATGCCGGGATTCGTGCCCCAGGTCACCTGCGGGGCCAGCTCGCGGACGTCGATCTCGACCACGTGGTCGTACGTCGCGTCCGGATCCGAAGGGAGGGCACGCCACCGGTCGAGCGCCCGCTCCCAGTCCACGCCCGTCGGGGCGGCCGGTCGGCCCTCCAGGTACGCGAACGTCGTCTCGTCGGGCGCGATCATGCCCGCCCGCGCCCCGGCCTCGATGGACATGTTGCAGATGGTCATGCGCCCCTCCATCGAGAGCGCCCGCACGACCTCGCCCGCGTACTCGACGACGTGGCCGGCGCCGCCGCCGACGCCGATCCGCCCGATCGCGCCGAGGATGACGTCCTTCGCGGTGACGCCGAGCGGGAGCGAGCCGCTCGAGCTCGATGCGCATCGTCTTCGGCTTGCGCTGCGAGCAGCGTCTGCGTGGCGAGGACGTGCTCCACTTCGGAGGTGCCGATGCCGAAGGCGAGGGCGCCGACCGCGCCGTGCGTCGAGGTGTGGCTGTCGCCGCAGACGATCGTCAGGCCGGGCTGGGAGAGCCCCAGCTCCGGACCGATGACGTGGACGATCCCCTCCCGCCCGCTCCCGGTGGCGTAGAGCGGGATTCCGAACTCGTCGCAGTTCCGCCTCAGCGCCTCGAGCTGCGCCGCCGCCAGGTCGTCGGCCGGCCGGTCGTCGGTCGGGACGTTGTGGTCCATCGTCGCCAGGGTCAGGTCGGGCCGGCGGACGTTGCGCCCGGCCAGCCGCAGGCCCTCGAATGCCTGCGCAGAGGTCACCTCGTGGACGAGATGCAGGTCGACCCAGACGAGCGGCGACTCCCCCGGCGGCTCGGCCACGAGGTGCGCGTCCCAGACGCGCTCGAAGAGGGTCCTCGCCATCCTCGTATTGTGGCGATCGTCGCGCCCTCGCCGCGTCCCGTCAGCGGGGGACGGCGAGGATGCGGTGCGCGACGCTCGCCCAGCTCCAGCGGTCGACGGCGGCCTGCCGCGCAGCGGCCCGCAGAGCGGCCCGATCGACTTCCGCGAGCGAGAGGATGCGCTCGAGGCGCCGCCTGAGCTCCGTCGCGTCCCCGCGCGGAAAGGCAGCGAGGTCGCGCAGCCGCTCCGGGTAGTCCTCCTCGAGGCCCTGGGCGATCTCCGCGAGGCCCGAGTGTCGTGCGACGACGGGTGGACACCCGGCCGCCGCCGCCTCGGCGGCCACCATCCCGAACGCCTCGGGGAAGATCGAGGGCACCACGGCGACGTCGGCGAGCGCGAGCAGATGGACGAGATGTCGGTGCTCGAGCGGCCCGGTGAAGAGCGCGTCGAGCCCCTCGGACTGAGCCTCGAGCTGCGCCCGGTAGTCGCCGAACCCGACGATCACCGCCCGCGCATCGAGACCTCGGAGGGCCTCGAGAAGGACCTGCACTCCCTTGTTGTGGATGAGCTTCCCGAAGTAGACGACCGTCGGCCGCTCGCCGGCGAGGAACGGCTCGAGGCGGGCCGCGTTTCCCTCGTCGGGGAGGCGCTCGTTCGCGCCGCCCGAATTCGGAGGATCGCGGCGCGCCTCCTCGAGGAGCGCCGCGAGCGCCTCCTCCCGCGGCTGTGGCCGCCACAGGTCCACATCGACCCCGGGTGGAATCTCGTGCACCCGCTCGACGCTCCCGCAGACCTCTCTCACCACCTCGCGGATGTGCTCCGAGCCGACGATCGTCGCCGCAGCGCCCTGGAGCGCCTCGGCCCCCCACGCCGAGAGCTCCGGATTCCCGCGCATGGAGTATTCGAGCTCCGAGCCGTGCGCCTTGACGACGTAGGGCGCCCCGGTGGCGGCCCCGACCGGCCCGCCGAGCAACACGTGGTTGACGTAGACGAGGTCGGCCGGGAGCCGCGCCCGCAGGGCCGCGGCGTTGGCCTCGACCCAGCGTTCGAGCTCGGCGCGCGTGCAGTCCTGCACGCGCTTGACCTCGTAGCCGTCGTAGCGGTCGAGCACGAACACGGGCAGGAGCCCGCCGACGTCCGGCCGGACGGTCTCCGCGCCGCCGAGGTCGTAGCCGTCGGGATGCGGCTCCTGCGAGAAGAGGACGACGTCGTGTCCGTCCCCGCTCCACTCGCGGGCCAGCTGGCGCGTGTAGATGTTCGAGCCGGTGCCCGCGAGGAGGTAGCCGTGCCAGACGAAGATCGTGAGCGACGTCCTCCGACTCTAGTGCCTCGCGAGCCGCCTCCGGTAGCGTGAGGGCCGTGCCGGGGGAAGCCGCAGTCGAGACCCGCGGTCTGCACAAGAGCTACGGCGACGTCGTCGCGCTGCGCGGTGTCGATCTCCTGGTCGAGGCCGGGAGCGTCTTCGGCCTTCTCGGTCCCAACGGAGCGGGCAAGACGACGGCGGTGCGGATCCTGACGACTCTCCTCAAGCCCGACCGCGGCTCGGCGCGCGTCGCCGGCTTCGACGTCGTGCGCGAGGCAGCGAGGCTACGAGCGCACATCGGGCTCGCCGGGCAGTACGCGGCAGTGGACGAGAATCTGACCGGCTTCGAGAACCTCGAGATGGTGGGGCGCCTCTACCACCTCGGGCGCCGTCGGCCCGCGGAACGCGCCGGCGAGCTGCTCGAGGACTTCGATCTCGTCGAGGCCGGCGAGCGGCTCGTCCGCACCTACTCGGGCGGCATGCGCCGCCGCCTCGACCTCGCAGCCGCGCTCGTCGCCCGGCCGCCGGTCGTCTTCCTGGACGAGCCGACCACCGGGCTCGACATCCGCAGCCGACTGGGCCTCTGGGAGGGGCTCGAGGCACTCGTCGCCGGAGGGACGACCGTTCTCCTCACCACGCAGTATCTGGACGAGGCCGACCGCCTCGCAGACCGGATCGCCGTCATCGACCACGGCCTCGTGATCGCCGAGGGGACACCGGACGAGCTGAAGGCCCAGGTCGGCGGCGACCGGCTCGAGATCCGCCTCGAAGACGGTAGCCACGAGGAGGCCGTCGCCGCGCTCGCGGCGATCGCCGCCGAACGGCCGTTTCTCGAGGACGGTTCGCTACGGGTCCCCCTTCGCCGCCGCAGCGGCGCGATCGCCGAGGCGGTGCGGCGCCTGGACGAGGCAGGGGTCGGGATCGACGACATCGCCCTTCGCCGCCCGACGCTGGACGACGTCTTCCTGAGGCTGACCGGGCACGTCGCCGAGCCGGGCCACGAGGACGGCGGGGACAACCCGGATGAGGGCGAGCGCCGGTGAGCACTCTCGCGTACGCCGTCTCGGACACGGCCGTTCTGGCCAAGCGCAGTCTCCTGCGCATCCGCCGGCAGCCCGACCTCCTGATCGGGTTCACCGTGCAGCCCGTGATGTTCGTGCTGCTCTTCGTCTACGTCCTCGGCGGTGCGATCCAGACGCCCGGCTTCGACTACGTCGACTTCCTGATGCCCGGGATCATCGTCCAGTCGATGGCCTTCGGCGGCTTCGTCACCGCGCTCGGCCTGGCCGAGGACCTGAAGAAGGGGCTGATCGACCGCTTCCGGTCGCTGCCGATGTGGGCGCCGGCCGTGCTCGCCGGCCGGATCCTCGCCGACGTCGGGACGAACGTGATCCAGCTCGCGATCATGTTCGCGGTCGGGATCGTCGCCGGCTTCCGCTTCGACTCGAGCGTCCCCGAGATCGTCGCCGGGATGGCGCTCGTGCTCCTGATCGGCTACTCGTTCTCGTGGGTGTTCGCGCTCATCGGGCTCGCCGCCTCGTCCCCGGAGGCTGCGAACGCGTACGGGTTCACGATCATCTTTCCGCTCACGTTCATCTCATCCGCCTTCGTGCCGGTGGACTCGATGCCGAGCTGGCTCCAGACCTTCGCCGAGTCAATCCGGTGACGACCATGGTGGATGCGATCCGAGCGCTCTTCCTCGGCACGCCCGCGGGCAACGACGTCTGGGGAGCCGTCGTCTGGTGCTTCGCCATCATCGCGGTCTTCGGGACGCTTTCGGTCTGGCGCTACCGGCAAGCGGTCACCCGCTGACGCAAGATCACGTCGGGGATTCTCGGCCACCCTCGCGCTCCGCATAGGCGAGCGCCACACGCTCGGGCACGACCATGGCCCAGGCGTCGGCGACGAGGTCCTGCATCTCGGCCGCATCGATCGCGGCGAGCCGCACGTCTACCCAGTTGTAGCGAAGGTCCGACTGGCGTGGCATCAGGAACTTGTCGGGGTTCGCAGCCACCAGCCCGGCACGCCACTCCTTCGGAAACGCGAAGCCCATCACGGTCTCGTCGCGCGAGAAGTCCAGGTAGACGATGCGACCGACCCTGAACTTCACCCGGCCCCGTACGAACGCCTCGGTCGTCCGCGGGAGCTCGAGCGCGAACGCCCGCACCTCGTCGAGGGTCACGCCGGCGTCGGGCAACTCCCGCTTGCTCGCATCAGACATGGGCAAGGACCCCGTCCAGCGGCCGAGGCACCCGAGTGAGATCCAGCGCCTCGACGAGCAGGCGTGCGTACTGGATCTTCCGGCCGCCGCGGGTGCCCATGAAGCGCCGAAGCTGCGCCTCGGTGGTCAGCCCTCGCCAGGCAGGCTGGTTCTGCAGGGTGCGGAACGATCCGAGCTCACCCTGAGCGTCGACGACCTGTTCGACCGACGCGGCACCGAGGGAGCGGATCAGCTCGTCCTCCAGGTCTGCGTCGCACACGTAGAAACCGAGGCGTTCCGTCTCGGCCCGGGTGAGGTTGGTGCCGAGACCTGCCCGCTCGAGTCCCCGCCGGAAGTGGCCCTCCTCCCCCACGTCACACAGACCCGCCAGTCTGACGTCCAACCCCCGAGGGCCGAACCGATCCAGGAAGCTTCCGATCTGCTGGGCGCCGCCGATCGGAACGATGGAGACGCCCTCGGCGCGCGAGATCCCGCCCACGGCGCTCGGCCAGCGCCTCGAGCGCGCGCTGATCGCTGATCCCTTCGACGAGCACGACCGCACGTGGGGACGAGAGATCCACTGATCACAGAATAGAAAACGCCGCATTTGCGGGGATTTCCGCGGCAGGCCTGCAAGGCGGCCTCAGTGCCGCGCCCCGTCGGCCGAGACACGGGCGCCAGACGCCCAAGGTACGGCAGGCCCCCGGCGCAAGTGTGGGTAACCGAAGTCGAAGACATGAGGTAGTCACCTTCCGCCGCACCCACTGGAGGGAGAAGGTTCCTGCTTCTTCCAACCAGCCTTTAGGAGCTCACAAAAATGAATGCGAAACGTAACCACCGGCGGCACGCGACGCGCCGGCTACTCGCCGGCCTCGTGCTCGGTATCGCTGCGATCTTGGCGGCGAGCCCGCCGGCAAGCGCGGCAGTGACGGCGTCGTTCAGCCCCGGCCAAGGCACGCTCAGGGTGTTCGGCGACGCCCAAGACAACAACCTCACGATCAGCCGGAACGCGGCGGGACAGATCCTGGTGAACGGCGGCGCGGTTGCCGTTGCCGGCGGCACGCCGACAGTCGCGAACACCGCGCTGATCCAGGTCACCAGCCTGGGCGGCGCAGACACGGTCACGCTCAACCAGGCCGCCGGCGCGCTGCCGCGGGCCAATCTGTTCGGCGGCGCCGGGAACGACGTCCTCACCGGCGGCGCGGGCGGCGACCAGCTGTTCGGCGAGGCGGGCAACGACACCCTGCTTGGCCAGGGCGGGTTCGACCTCCTGTTCGGCGGGAGCGAGAACGACACGCTCACCGGCGGGGACGACGACGACCAGGTCTTCGGACAGGCCGGCAACGACCGGATGATCTGGAACCCCGGCGACGACACGGACTTGAACGAAGGCGCCGGCGGCACAGATACCGTCGAGGTGAACGGCGGCGGCGCGGCCGAGCAGTTCACGGCCACGGCCAACGGCACGCGTGTCCGGTTCGACCGCCTCGACCCGGCGCCGTTCTCGATCGACATCGGTACCTCGGAGAAGCTCGCCCTCAATGCCAACGGCGGCAACGACAGCTTTTCCGCCACAGGCGACCTGGCCGCGCTGATCCAGACCACCGTGGACGGCGGTGCAGGCAACGACACGATCCTCGGCAGCAACGGCATCGACCTCCTACGCGGCGGCGACGGCGACGACTTCGTCGACGGCCAGCAGGGGAACGACGTGGCCCTCCTGGGCGCCGGTAACGACGTCCTCCAGTGGGACCCGGGCGACGGCAGCGACATCGTCGAGGGCCAGGACGGCACCGACACCATGCTCTTCAACGGCTCCGGCGGCGCCGAGAACTTCCAGGCGTCGGCCAACGGCGGGCGCGTCCTGTTCACCCGCAGCCTCGGCACCATCGTCATGGATCTCGACGACGTCGAGGCGATCGACCTCAACACCCTGGGGAACACCGACACCACGACCGTCAACGATCTGTCCGGCACCGACCTGGTCGAGCTCGACGTCGATCAGGCAGGGACGATCGGTGGGACTGCCGGAGACGGGCAGGCCGACACCGTCATCGTGAACGGCACCAACGGCGACGACATCATCAACGTCTTCGGCGCGGGAACCTCGGTCTCCGTGCTCGGGCTGTCGGCGCGGGTGAACATCGCCAACGCCGAGGGGGCCAACGATCGCTCGTCGTCAACGCACTGGGCGGCGACGACGCCGTGACGGCGACAACCCTCCCGGCCGGTGTGATCAAGCTGACGGTCGACGGCGGCGCCGGCGAGGATCAGATCTCCGGCTCGCAGGGGAACGACGTGTTCCTCGGCGGCGACAATGCGGACTTCGTCTTCGGCGACGACGGCAACGATGTGGCCTTCATGGGTGCCGGCGACGACGTCTTCCAGTGGAACCCGGGCGACGACAACGACACGCTCGAAGGCCAGGACGGCACCGACACCATGCTCTTCTTCGGCGCCAACATCGGCGAGAACATCGACGTCGTCGCGAACGGCGGGCGCGTCCTGTTCCTCCGCAACATCGCCAACGTGATCATGGACCTCGACGACGTCGAGAGCATCGACTTCCGGGCCCTGGGCGGCGACGACAACATCGTCGTGGGCGACCTGAGCGGCACCGACCTGACCCAGGCGGGGCTCGACCTGCGCGGCCCCAACGGCGGCGGCGACGGCGCGATCGACACGATCACCGTCAACGGCACCCAGGGCGCCGACGTTTTCGCCGCAGCGGGCGACGCCGGCGGGATCAACGTCCTCGGGCTGCACACCTCGGTCAACGTCTTCTTCCAGGAGCAGGCCAACGACCGGCTGACGCTCAACGCCCTGGGCGGCGACGACGTCGTGAACGCCACGTCGCTGGAGGCCGACGGCATCCAGCTCACGATGAACGGCGGTCTCGGCATCGATCAGTTGCTCGGCAGCGAAGGAGACGACCTCGTCAACGGCGGCGACGGCAACGATGTTGCCTTCATGGGCGCCGGCGACGACGTCTTCCAGTGGAACCCGGGCGACGACAACGACACGCTCGAGGGCCAGGACGGCAGCGACAAAATGCTGTTCAACGGCGCCAGCGTCGCCGAGAACATCGACGTCTCCGCGAACGGCGGGCGCGTCCTGTTCTTCCGCAACATCGCCAACGTGACAATGGACCTCGACGACGTCGAGGGCATCGACTTCCGGGCGCTCGGCGGCGCCGACACGATCGTCGTCAACGACCTCAGCGGCACCGACGTCACCGAGGTGAACACCGACCTGGCCGCCGGCGGAGGCGGGGACGCCCAGGCGGACAACGTGATCGTCAGCGGCACGAACGGCGACGACGTGAGTTTCGTCTTCGGCGACGCCTCCGGCGTGTCGGCGTTCGGGCTCGCCGCGCAGGTGAACATCACCGGCGCGGAGGCCGCCAACGACCGGCTGACGCTCAACATGCTGGCCGGCGACGACGTGGTAGATGCCTCCGGCCTGGCCGCCGGGTCGATCCAGCTGACGGTCAACGGCGGCGACGACAACGACATCCTCATCGGCGGCGACGGCAACGACGTGCTGATCGGCGGCGCAGGTGACGACGTGCTCATCGGCGGTGCCGGCATCGACATTCTCGACGGCGGGGACGGCGACGACACCGAGATCCCGCTCGTCGGCAACGCGGACACCGTCACCTCGGCGAGCCGCGCAGGCAAGGACTGGCTGAAGAGCCACGTCCGCATCGTCGGAGGCAAGACCGTGCTCGAGGTCGGCGGCAAGGAGCGCACGCTTCCCCGCGCTGATCTGAGCCAGCTGATCCAGGACATCTCCAGGTCCTGACTCCGCGCGAGCTCTGCACAACTGCCAGCGCCAGGACCGGACCTCCGGTTCTGGCGCTGGCCATTTGCGGCGGCTCCGTGGGTCGGCTGAAAGCCTCCCCACGTGCTGTCGGGGGCGGCTGCCGGTGTCAATTCGAGGTGAAGGGCGCTCAGCCGGCGCGGCACTCGGTGCAGTGCACGTCGTCGACCGACTCGCCCTCGATGAGCCTGCTCACCCAGTCGACCAGCTTTTCACCGTTGACCGTCTCGGTGTAGAACGGCCCGTCGCTGAGCACGACGTGCTCGTATCCCGGCGCGATGTAGCTGTGCACATTCACTCCGGCGTTCTCGATCTGGGTCTCGTTCGTCTTCACGCGCGACAGGAGATCCTTCGCACGGATGCCGAGAGACCTCGAACCAGCCCTCCTGGGTCTCGTCGTAGGCGTAGTCGAAACGGGCGAAGACGATGTCCGGGTCGTGCCGTCCGCTCTGGATGAAGAGCCCCGGGAAGCTCCACTGCTTGGCGGTCAGGCCGGTGTTCTCGGGCCAGGGCGGGATGGCGTTGCTGAAGCCCCAGGCGGCGATGGTTTCGTTGAAGCGAGGAACGTCGGGGTACGCGCCCGATCCGTGCGCCAGCACGGTGACCCTGGCGTCGGGGAGCCGATCCGCAATGAGTCCGGCATACAGCGGCGAGGCTATCGAGCCGGCGCTCTCACCAACCACGACGACCTCGGTTGCGCCGCGAAAGGTAGCGGCCAGGTGGTCGAGGGCGGCGGTGCCGTTGACGTAACCCGTTGTGGTGGACGGTGAGGCCGGGGCCGTACTCCGTCGTCGCGTTGCCGATGTGCGCGTCGCCCGTGCAGTAGGGGACATAGACGACCGAGTGGTCGGCGAAGGGGTTGCGTTTGTCGGCGAAATCGAACATGCCACCCTGCCCGGTCGGGCCTTCGTTGACCCTGATCGTTGTAGAGGTCGTTCTCCGGTGCGCACGTCTCGGCGGAGAAGCAGGCGCCGCCGTCCTGGAGATAGAGGACGACCTTCTGCGGGCTTGCCTCGCGCACCCAGAAGCTGAACTCCGAGCCGTCGGAGCACTGACAGTCGCCGCCCGGGACGACCTTCTTCCACGTCCGATCGGCGGACGGAGTCGTGGTGGTCGCCGCCGTGGTCGCGACGGCGCCCGCATCATCGTCGCCGCCGCCGCATCCCGCGACCGTGGCCGCCAGCGCGGCAAGCACGAGAAGCAGTGCCAGGGCTCGGGAGCGGTGGCGGGTCACTCGATGACTCTCCTTGCGATGGCGGGCGGCTCGCGGCCGGCGAGGAGCCATCCGGCCGCGGCGGCGGCCAGCGGCACCCCGATGACTGCGAGGGCGAGGTAGAGGACCGGCACGTCGCTCAGATAGCCGAGCTTGTCGTGAAACAGCGCCGCAAGGACGACGTAGGCACCGGCGACGCCGAGGAGCGCGCCGAGGAGGGCGAGCGCCCCGGCGGTGGTGGCGGTCAGCGTGCGGCGGATACGGGGTAGCTCCCGTCGCGGTCAGGGTGCGAAGGTCGCCGGCGCTCTCGCTCCGGATCAGGCCGACGGTCATGGCCAGGATGGCGAGCGCCAGGATCGCGCCCGCGGCCGTCGCGATGGCCATGATCCTCGCGTCTGCGGTTTCTTCCTGTTCGACCTCGATCGTGAGGCCGGCATCGGCGGCGATCTGGCGGGCATCCGCGATCTGGTCGCTCGTCAGGGGCCGGCTCGACTCGGCGAGCCAGCCGGCCGGGATCTGCTTCCAGCCGCGGCGCCGAAGACCGTCGAGCGTGATGAAGCTCGGGGGCTTCTGCGCGCTGTCGGAGCCGAACAGGCGCTCGCCGATCTCGATCCTCTGGACGTTCGTGACGGCGAGGTCTCTGCGTGCAGTCGGGCTCGAATATGACGAGCCCGTCGGTCGCGACGCTCCGGTCGACGAGAAAGTCCGTGCCCCGATCGATCGTGCCGGGGTCGATTCCGAGGTATCTGAGCACCGCCGGCGTGGCGACGTAGAGCCAGGCTTCGTGCTCTGTTCATCCTGCTGCCGCTTGCCTCGTCAGGTCGATCGCGGGAAAGACTCGCGTATCGCCGAAGACCATCGGCTGCATGCCCGGTTGCACGGCATCGCTCAGTGGAACAAGCGTCGCCTGGTCGAGTTGGGCGGCGAGCTGTTGGACGCTGGCGGCCAGGCGTTCGAGCTGACCGGGTGCGTCCACCGGTGTGAACTCCCGAGCCTCCGAGGGGCCAAGGTAGACGCGGATCTGTCGGTCGGAGAGGGTGGGCGGCTCAGCCGCCTTCTTTGCCGCCTCGGCCGAGGCCACGACGACGACGCTCGCAGCGATGCCGAGGGCGAGCGTGACGGCGGCGAGCGCCGCTCCGGAGCGGGCCTGGTAGCGGGCAAGATCCCGCAGCGCCAACCGCGGCGCGATGGAGACCCGCCCGGCGAGGCGGGAGAAGATCCGGATCGCCAGCGGGCCCAGGAGCAGGCCGCCGATGATCGTCGCAACGATCCCGGCGACGATGAGCAGCGGTTCGTCTCGGTTGGACAGTGCGAGACTGCCTACGCCGGCCGCGATCAGCGCGACGGCCGCGATCGCGGAGTGGCGCGCGGGCCTCGGCCTCGGTGGCCGCCCCGAGAGTGCGAGCACGACCGGGAGGCGGGCGGCCGCTCGTCCCGGCCACCACGCGGACACCGCCGCCGCGAGGACGGCGAGGAGAACAGTCGTTGCGATCACCCACCACGGCAGGCTGAGCCGGTCGATGCGATGGTCGACGGCCGACTCGAGGGTCGGGGCGAACACGACCCAGGCCGCAAGGCCTGCGGTCGTCCCGACGACTGCGGCGATCGCTCCGACGACGGCGCCGTTGGCCAGGAGCACGAGTCGAACGTGCTTCTCCGTGGCGCCGACGGCGGCGAACATGCCGAGCTGGCGGAGGCGTCGCTGCGCGACTACGGCGAAGCCCGCGGCGGCAACGAGCGAAGCCAAGAGCAGGAAGACGGTGGTCACGGAAAACATGGCCAGCGTGGGCGCCTCCGGATTGTCGGACCCGACCGTCTGGGCTCCTTGGAAAGCCGGTGGGGAGTCGTCGTCCGGTCCGAAGAAGGACTCGAGCGACTCGTCGTTGGTGTCGACCAGGACGGTCACGTAGTCCGCGGCGCCCGCGGACGAGGGCGAGACGAGGGCGAACTCGTCGCTCAGCTTGCGCGGGTTCTCCACGATCCCGACGACCTCCCACTGAAGACCGTCGAGCGCGAGGGTCGATCCGAGGTCGAGCTGGAGAAGCTCGGCCACCCCGTCTGTGACGGCGACCTGGCCGCGACCGGTCGGGTAGCTGCCCCTGCGGAGTGCGAGCAGCTCGCGGCCGTACACCCCGCCCGGATCCTGGGCGCGGATGTCCACTGTCTCGACGCTGCCGGGGACGGCGAGCGAGCGATGGGCAGTGACGTCGATCGTCCCGAACCACTCGTCTGCGGAGGCGAGGCCGGCCTCGAGATTCTGCGGATCGGTGCCGTCGAACATAAGCTGGGTGTTGGCCGAGCCGAACTCTGAGTTGTTCTCGGGGGCTGTGTTGTGGACGATCGTGATGCTGCCGATCGCAGCCGCGACTGCGACGGTGAGGAGCGTCACCACGAGGATCTGCTGCCGCCACTCACGCCGGAACATCCGCCACGCCCACCGCACGACCGCACGGCGGGCGGGAACGCCCCCATTTCTCGGTCCGCCCAACTCTGACCTGTGAGCGAGCGTGGTCATCACCGATCACTCGCCGCGAGGAGCGACTCCGGGCCGGAGGGAGCGACCGTCTGGTCGACGACGTGGCCGTCGCGCAGGAAGACCACGCGGTCGGCCCAGGAAGCCAAGTACGCCTCGTGGGTCACGACGACACCCGCGACGCCGCGGTGCGTTGCGGCGCGCAGCAGGCGCATGACACCCTCGCCGTTCACGGAGTCCAGCGCACCGGTCGGCTCGTCGGCGAGCATCAACCCGCGCTCGCCGACGATCGCACGCGCGATCGCGACCCGCTGGCGCTCGCCGCCCGAGAGCTCATCCGGGTAGCGCTCCGCGCGCTCGGCGATACCGAGCTCCTCCAGCGCTCCAGTCCGGTCCTCCGTGCAGCTTTCGCGCGGACCCCGTCGAGCTCGAGCGGCAGGGTGACGTTCTCGGCCGCCGTCAGCCCTGGGAGGAGGTTGAAGTCCTGGAAGACGTAGCCGATAGACCGGCGGCGCATCCTCGCGCGATCCGAGCGCGAGACGGTCGCAAGGTCGACGCCGTCCACGAGCACCTCGCCGCTTGTCGGCTCCTCGAGGCTGCCGGCAATCGTCAAGAGCGTGCTCTTGCCGGAGCCGCTCGGCCCCATGACCGCCACCAGCTCGCCGCGCTCCACCGAGAGGTCGACGTCGCAGAGCGCGCGCACCTCCGTCGGCCCGGAGCCGTAGATCTTCGATACTTGCCGGAGTTCGAGTGCGTTGCTCATTGCGAGACCTCCGTTGCGCGGGTTGGTTCGAGAGACGGATCGGCTGCTTCGGCGGGCGCGAGCGACGGCCGCTGCTTCAAGCGGACGTCGGCGGCGTCGAGCCAGCGAACGATCGCCTCGAGCCGGAAGAGCTCGGCGTCGGCGACGAGCGCCAGCGCCACGTCGTCCTCTGCGGCTGCTGCCTTCACCTGCGTGTACCGCTGCATCACCTCGATCGCGTGCCGACGGTGCACCTGCAGGAGCGCGTGGATGTCGATCGTCGGGATCTGGAGCGCTACCAGCACCTTGATCACGAGCTCGTCGCGTGGCGGAGGGACGAGCTCGGGTGGGGTGCGAAGCCACTCGGCCAGCTCTCGCTCGCCCGCGGGCGTGATCCGGTACCGCTTCCGCGAGCGCTCGCCTTCGCCGGCATCGGCCTCCACGAGCCCGTCCCGCTCGAGGCGCTGGAGAGTCGTGTAGACCTGCCCGACGTTCAGCGGCCACACCTCACCTGTTCGCGCCTCGAACTCGGTCTGCAGCCGTAGGCCGTACTTCGGCCCCTCGCTGAGGAGAGCAAGCAGGGCGTGGGGGACGCTCATGACTGGCTCCGTAGGGTGATCATACTGAGTACTATACTCGATATACTTAGTCAGCGCAAGGCACGCCGGCGACCGCGCCGAGCGGTTCCACGGAGACCGCAGTCAGGCCCGCCGCGGGCGAGCCTGACGAGTCGCCGGCAAATCGGGTCCATAGAAAAAGCCCCGTTACCAGGGCTTTTTCCGTAGCAGGCCTGTAAGCCGGATTCTGTCGAGGGTGACCATCCATCTTGGCCTCCGGTCTCCCGGAGGCTCGAGCGGCGCACCCGGCTCCTCGGCGGGCCACCTCTGGCGGAGCCTGTTCGCCTTGCACCGGACGGGGTTTGGCAGCCACCGTGTCGCCACGGCGCTGGTGGGCTCTTACCCCACCTTTTCACCCTTACCGCCGGCGTCTCCGGAGATGAAGTTTCGCCGGTGGCGGTCTCCTTTCTGTGCCACTTTCCGTCGGCTTTCGCCGCCTGGGATTTCCCCAGCATCCTGCCCTTTGGTGTCCGGACTTTCCTCGAGCCGCTCGCGCGGCCCGCGATCACCCGGCCTGCACGCCCAAGTGTAGCGTCGTCTCACCTGCCTTCCGGAAGCCCGACCCGCACTCCGGACAGGAGACTGCTCCGTCCCGGTGCAGGACGAACTCCCCACACGCCGGGCACTCGAGGCTGGCGCCGCGCATGAGCGCGAGGAGCTCCTGGTCGAGCGTGCGGTTGAGCGTCACGACCTCCACGGCGACTAGTGCCCCTCCAGGTGATGCTGCCCCGCTTCTGCGTCGCGAGCACCAAGCATGAGTTCGCGCTCGCCGCAGCCAAGGCTAGAAGCCTTGGTAAGGGCGAGGGTGGGCTCAGGCGCCGCGTGCTCGTGGGGCAGAAGCAGGCGTGTATTGCCTGGAGGGGCACTTACCCACTCTCCTGAAGACCCCGACGACCTTGCCGAGGATCTGGACGTGCCCGGGGTACAGCGGTTCCAGGGCCGAGTTCTCGGGCTGGAGCCTGATCCGCCCCTTCTCGCGGAAGAACCGCTTCACGGTCGCCTCGTCGGCCGCCTCGTCCTCCCCGGCGAGCGCGACGACGATGTCGCCGTCCCGCGCCGTCTGCTGCCTGTGCACGACGACGTAGTCGCCTTCGAGGATCCCCGCCTCGATCATGCTGTCGCCCTTGACGCGCAGGAGGAACTCCTCCCCGCCGCGCGAGAGCGGTCTCGGGCACGGCGAGGTGGTCCTCCACGTTCTCCTCGGCGAGCAGCGGCCCGCCTGCCGCGATCTCGCCGACGAGCGGCAGGACGCGAACCTCGGCCCCGGCCGCCCGCTCGCGATGGCTGAGCTCGAGCGCGCGCGGCTTCGTCGGGTCGCGGCGCAGGTAGCCGGCCCTCTCGAGATTGGCCAGGTGAGCATGGACGGTGGACGGCGAGGCGAGCCCGACGGCCTCCCCGATCTCGCGCACCGTGGGCGGATAGCCGTGGCCGTCCGCGTAGCTGACGACGAACTCGTAGACCTCCCGCTGTCGCTCCGTGAGCATCTGCCTCCCTTCGCTGATCGAACGCTTGTTCGTACAAGGTAGCGGGGGGATCGGACGGAGTCAACACGCCTGGAGACGCACGGCCAGCCGCTACAATCCGACTCGTCACGCGCTGGTGGCGGAATTGGTAGACGCGCAAGGTTGAGGGCCTTGTGGCCCGAACGGGCCGTGGAGGTTCAAGTCCTCTCCAGCGCATACGAGGGCGCCCGCGGGGCGCCCTTTCTCGAACAGGCGTCAGTAATCTAGGGCGCTCGTGGACGAGCTCGCCGGAAACGCGCTCGACGCTGCCCTCGCCGCCGGCGCGGGTTACGCGGACGCGCGCGTGGTCCGCCGCAGGGCGCAGCTCGTCGCGACGAAGAACGGAGAGGTCGACTCCGTCTCGGACTCGGAGACGGAGGGGATCGGCGTCCGCGTGCTCGTGGACGGAGCCTGGGGCTTCGCCGGCGACCCTCGCCTTTCCGAGGAGGGAGCCCGTGACGCGGCGCTCCGCGCCGTCTCCTTCGCCCGCGCCAGCGCCGTGCACGCGCGAAAGCGCGTGGAGCTCGCCGAGCTCGCGCCTGCGAACGGCGAGTATGTCCCCGCGGTCGAGCGCGACCCAATCGAGGTGCCGCTCGAGGAGAAGATCGCTCTCTGCCTCCGCGCGGAGGAGGGCATGCGCCGTCCCGAGGTGAAGATCACGGAGGCAAACGTGCGCGCCATGCGAGAGGAGCGCGTCTTCCGGTCGTCCGAGGGCACACGTGTCCGGCAGCAGCTCGTCGAGTGCGGAGGCGGGATCGACGCGCTGGCCGTCTCCGACGACGGGCGGGTGCAGAATCGCAGCTACCCGAGCGCTCACGGCGGGGCGAGCGCCCAGGCGGGCTGGGAGTTCGTGGAGGGCCTCGGGCTCGACCGAGACGCGCCGCGGGTCGGCGAGGAGGCAGCCGCGCTCCTCTCGGCCCCTGCCTGCCCGGCAGGCGTGACGACGATCGTCGTCGACGCTGAGCAGATGGTGCTCCAGGTGCACGAGTCCGTCGGGCACCCGACCGAGCTCGACCGAATCTACGGCACCGAGGCCGCCTACGCGGGCACGAGCTTCCTGAAGCCGGCCGACCTCGACGCCCTGCGCTACGGGTCCGAGCTGATGAACGTCACCGCCGACCCGACGACGCCGCTCGGGCTGGGCACCTTCGGCTGGGACGACGAGGGCGCGCCGGCGCGCCGCCAGCCGGTCGTCGCCGGCGGGATCCTGACGGGCTTTCTCGCCTCGCGCGAGACCTCGAGCCAGATCGGCCGCCCGCTGGCCGGGTCGATGCGCGCCGACGGCTGGAGCCGCATGCCGCTCGTACGCATGAGCAACCTCCACCTCGAGGCCGGTGAGGGAACGCTCGACGACCTTCTCGCCGAAGTCGACGAAGGCCTCTACCTCGAGACCAACAAGAGCTGGTCGATCGACGACAAGCGGCTCAACTTCCAGTTCGGGACGCAGGTGGCGTGGGAGATCAAGAAGGGAAAGCTGGGCCGGATGCTCCGCGACCCGACCTACATGGGCGTGACGCCCGAGTTCTGGGGAGGGCTCGACGCGGTGGCCGGCCCCGAGGAATGGCGGCTCTTCGGGCTCACGAACTGCGGCAAGGGGCAGCCCGGCCAGCACGCGCACGTCTCCCACGGAGCTTCGCCGGCACGCTTTCGCAACGTGCAGGTCGGCGTCAGACAGTGACCCGGGCGCTCGACCTCGCCGAGCGAGCCGTCCGCGCTGCCGAAGGCGACGAGGCGGACGCCTCGGTCCACGTGGAGCGCTCCGGCTTCGCGCGCTTCGCGAACTCGGCCGTCCATCAGCCCACGCTGATCCGCGACGAGAGCGTCACGATCCGCGTCGTCCGCAGCGGTCGCGTCGGCTGCTCGACGACGAACCGCACCGACGACGAGGGCCTCGCGGACGCGGCGCGCCGCGCGGGCGAGGCAGCCGACAGCTCGCCCGTCGACCCCGGGTACCCGGGCCTTCAGGAGCCCGCGTCGGTGCCGGACGTCGAGGGCTACGACGAGGCGACCGCCGCCCTGACTCCCGAGGAGCAGGCCGAGGCCGCGGCCACGGCGATCGCGGCGGCGTCCGGGTTCGGGCTGTTCGGCTACTACACGAGCGGCACGAGCGAGGTCGCCGTCGCCTCCACGACCGGGCACGCCGTCTCGCAGGCCTCAACGGACGTCAGCGTCCTCGCGCTGGCCGCTGCCGAGGACGCTTCCGGCTACGCCGAGGCAACGTCCTGGCGCGCGTCCGACCTCGACCCGGCCGCCGTCGCCGAGGAGGCGGCCGCGAAGGCGGCCCGGACCCGCGGCGCGGACACGATCGAGCCGGGGACCCACCGCGCGGTGCTCGAGCCCTATGCGATCTCCGAGCTCCTCTTCTACTTCGCGTTCACGTCGCTCAACGCCCTCGCGCTCCTCGAGGGCCGCAGCTACCTGTCGGGCCGCCTGGGCGAGAAGCTCTTCCACGAGTCCTTCACGCTCACGGACGACGGGCTCGACCCGCGCGGCTATCCGAAGGGCTTCGACCTCGAGGGTGTCCCGAAGCAGCGGGTGCTCATCGTCGAGGAGGGCGTCGCGCGCGACGTGGTCTGGGACCGGCGCACCGCCAAGCAGGCAGGGGACGAAAAGACGTCGACCGGCCACGGCCTGAGCGGACCGGCGCAGGCCTTCGGCCCGATCCCGTTCAATCTCGTCACGGCCGGCGGAGACGCGAGCTCGACGGACGAGCTCGCCGAGCGTGTCGGCGACGGGATCTACGTCACCCGGCTCCACTACCTCGGCATCGTCGACCCGCGCGAGGGGATCATCACCGGGATGACGCGGGACGGGACCTTCCGGATCGAGGGCGGCAAGGTGACGACCCCCGTCGTCAACCTGCGCTTCACGACCTCCTTTCCGGCGCTCGTGGCGGGCCTCCTCGGCCTCACGGAGGACATCACCCTCGTCAACCGCAGCGACTTCTACGACGAGCGCTACCCGTTCGGGACCCTCGTTCCCGCGCTGGCGACGGAGGCGTTCACGATCGTCGGGACCGGGTCGGGCCCCGGGCTCTGATCGTGGGTCTCGTCGTCCTGATCGGCACGCGCAAGGGCCTCTTCCTCGCGGAGAGCGACGAGACCCGCCGTGAATGGGCGCTCGAGGGGCCGTTCCTCAGGGGCTGGTCGGTCTTCCACGCGGTCGTCGACCCGCGCGACGGCACGATCCACGCGGCCTCGAACAGCGATCTCTACGGCGCCACGGTCCACCGCTCTTCCGACCGGGGCCAGACCTGGGCCCGGTCCGAGGAGCTCGGGCTCCCGGAGGAGAGCGGGCTCACGCTCGAGAAGACCTGGCACGTCGAGCCCGGCCGCGAGGGCGAGGACGGCAGGCTCTGGCTCGGCGCCGCACCCGGCGTGCTCTTCCGCACCGACGACGGCGGCGAGACGTGGCAGCCCGTCGAGGCCATCCTCACGCACGAGACCCGTGACCGCTGGAACCCGGGCGCCGGGGGCATGTGCTGCCACTCGATCCAGCTCGATCCGGATGAGCCCGAGCGCATGTACATCGGCATTTCCGCCGCCGGCGTGTTCCGCACCGACGACGACGGCGCGACCTGGACGCCTGCGAACAGAGGCACGGCGGCCGACTTCATGCCCGACCCCTTCCCCGAGCTGGGCCAGTGCGTGCACAAGCTGCTGCTCCATTCCGGGAGTCCGGAGCGGCTCTGGCAGCAGAACCACTGCGGCGTCTACCGCTCGGACGACCGGGGTGAGAGCTGGGAGCGGCTCGAGGGGAACGGCCTGCCGAGCGGCTTCGGCTTCCCGCTCGCGCTCGACCACCGTGACCCGGATGCGGCGTTCGTCGTCCCGGAGGAGAGCGCCGAGAACCGCGTCACGCCCGACGGGCGGCTCGGCGTCTACCGCACGAGCGACGCCGGCTCGTCGTGGGAGCTCCTCACCGACGGGCTGCCGCAGCGCGCCTGGAGCGCAGTCATGCGGGAGGGCTTCGGAAGCGACCGCCTCGACCCGCCGGGGATCTACCTCGGCACGCAGAGCGGCTCGCTGTTCGTCTCCCCCGACGCCGGCGAGAGCTGGCTCGAGGCGGTGAGCCAGCTGCCGCCGGTCCTCTCGGTGGAGGCCGCCGAGTGGTCGTAGTCCTGCTTCCCTCCGTGCTTGCGGCCGAGGCCGGCGGGCGCGGCCGCTTCGAGCTCGACGTCTCGTCGGTGGAGGACGCGCTGCGCGCGCTGCCCGTGGCGAACCTCGTCTTCGACGAGCGCGGAGACCTGCGCCGGCTCGTCAACGTCTACGTCGACGGAGTCGACGTCCGCGAGCGCGAAGGAGTCGCAACCGCCCTCTCGGGCGACGAGACGATCAGGCTCGTCGGCGCGATCGCCGGCGGCTAGCGCCCGCTGCTAGTCGAACTGGTAGAAGAGCGCGACCGTGTTCGCGGCGAAGATCAGCGCCACGACGACGGTCAGGCGCGTCAGGTTCCGCTCGACGATGTGCTGGCCGCCCTGCGACGCCGGCGTGAACCCGAGCCCGCCGAAGCCGGTATCCCGTCCGGAGTGCATGAGGACGAGCCCGATGAGGGTGGCGGAGAGCAGAACCTGGATGACGGCGAGAACCCCGAGCACACGCCCAGGCTAGCAGCTGGGAGGATCGATCCAGCTCAGTGGGCGGCGGGGCTCGAGCGGCCGATCTCGAGCCCGCGGGCCGACCCGACGTGCTCCACCTGGAGCGTCGTGTGGTCGATCCCGAAGCGCTCGTGCAGGAGGCGTTCGAGCTCGAGCCGCACGCGGTGGCAGTCGGCGCCCGGCTGCACGAGCACGTGGGCCGAGAGGGCCGGGAATCCGTCCGTCACCGTCCACACGTGCAGGTCGTGCGCCTCGACGACGCCCGCGTGGGAAACGATGGCCTGCCCCACGTCGCCGGGCGGCGCCGAGGCCGGTGCGCCCTCCAGGAAGATCCGCCCGGACTCGCGCAGGAGCGACCACGCGGCGGCGAACATGAGCGCGGCGACGAGCAGCGATGCGATCGGGTCGAAGCGGTCCCAGCCGGTGAGGAGGATGAGGCCCGCGGCGACGCCGGTGCCGATGAACGCGGCGAGGTCGGTGGCGATGTGGAGGTACGCGCCGCGCACGTTCAGGCTCTGTCGCTCCGCCCGCGCGAGGAGCGCGACGACGACCAGGTTCACGGCGATGCCTGCGACCGCGACGAGCCCGACGACCGCGGCGTCGACCTCGTCGCGGGCTCACGAGGCGCCGGATCGCCTCGACGACGATCCAGCCGCCGAAGAGGGCGAGCGTGAGGCCGTTGATCTGCGCGGCGAGGATCTCGACGCGGCCGAAGCCGAACGTCCAGCGCCCGCCGGGCGGCCGGGCGGCGAGAGACGCGGCGACGAGCGCGAGTGCGAGAGCGGCGGCATCGGTGAGCATGTGCCCTGCGTCTGCGAGCAGGGCCAGCGAGCTCGCCAGGATCCCGAAGACGACCTCGGCCGCCATGAAGGCGACGATGAGCCCGAGCGAGAGCGCGAGGAGCTTCCGGTCGCCGGCCCCGGTCAGGCGGTCGCCGTGGTCGTGACGGTGCATCGCGCTCATTGTGCCGCCGCAGCCTCGAGGACCCGCTCGATCCGCTCCGCCTGCCGCCGGACGTCGTGCTCGGCGGCCACCGCCCGCGCCGCCTGGTTCGGGCTCGGGAGCTCGGCGGCGGCGGCGAGTCCCTCTGCGAGCGAGTCGATGCTCGTGGGGTCGACGAGCACCCCGACCCCGGGCGCCACGAACTCCGGCGGGCCGCCGACCTGGGTGGCGACGACGGACCGCTCGCTCGCAAGCGCTTCGAGGAGGGCCTGGCCGAAGGGCTCGACCAGGCTCGGCTGGCAGAGGACGTCGCACGCGCCGATCCAGTCGGCGACGGCGTCGTGAGGGACGGGGCCGACGACGCGGACTCCCGGCCGCCCTTCCACCTGATCACGCAGCGGCCCGTCCCCGACGAAGGCGAGGCTCCCTTTCCCGAGCCGCGCGAACGCATCGGCCAGGCGAACCGGGTTCTTGCGCTCCTCGAGCCTGCCGACGAGGAGGAAGAACGGCGGCTCCCCCTCCCAGCCGAGACGCGTGCGGAGCTCCGCTGCGTCGCCCCCCCTGAAGCGCTCGAGGTCGACGCCGCAGTCGATCACCTCGACGCGTCCTTCGAGCGCGGGAACGCGCGCGACGAGCTCGCGCCGCAGGAAGTCGGAGACCGCGATCACGTGGGCCGACCGGACCGCGTAGCGCGTGCCGGTCCCGACGCCGGGAATCGAGCCGATGTTGCGCACGTCGCGGCCGTGCGCGGTGACGACCAGGCCCGCGCGGCCGGCCCGCGCGGCCGTGGCGGCGACTGCGCCTGCGGGGAAGAGACCGTGCGCGTAGACGACGTCCGGCCGGAAGCCCCGCGCTCTGCGAACGGCCGTCCCGAGGAGGCGCGCGTATTTCGTCCGGGATCCCCCGCGCCGGTCGACGACCGCCCGCTCGAGCTCGTGTCCGCGCTGCTCGAGCGCCCGGCCGAGGTCGGCGACGAAGACGCCGAAGTCCGGCGTCTCCGGGCCGGGGTACATCTGCGAGACGAGCAGGATCTTCATCTCCGTCGAAGGATGGCGAAATCCGGGCTCGCAGGCTTCTGCGTGCCGCTCGCGGCCGACCTGATCTCTCCCAAGAGGAGAAGGCGGCCCGAGGCCGCCTTCTCGGGCCGCGTCAAGCGGCCTTGAGTCGCCGCGAGTCGCGCTCGAGCCGCTCTTCGGCCCGGGCGCGTGCGCGGATCGCGTCCGACGGGCCGAAGCTGTCGTAGGCCCGCAGGGCGCGGGCTTCTGCCCACAGCTCGTCGATACGCGTGGAGAGCTCGGCGGCCTCGGCCGACTTGACCGGGTCGACGCCCTTCGTGAGCTCGTGCCAGAGCTCGGCACGCCGCTGAACGGCTCGCTCGAGCTCCTCTCTGATGTCGTTCATTGTTCTCATGGCAGAGGATTAAACGCCCGGACGCCGGCCAACATTCCGGTCTCGAGGCTTGACCCCGGCGCAGCGAGCTACCGCCTTCAAGCCCCGGGTCTGCCGAGGTCGCGGGCGATGTCGCGCAGCCTCCTGAGCCGCTTCTCGAGCGGTGGATGGTCCATGAAGACCTCGAGACGGCGCACAAGGTCGAGCCTGCTCTTTCGCTGCGCCGGGACGATGCAGAGCGCGCTGACGGCCGCGCCGCCGCGGAGGTCGCCGCGCGGCTCGCGCTCGGCGATCCTCGTCAGCGCGCTCATCAGCTGCTCCGGCGCACCGGTGAGCGCGACCGCATCGCGATCGGCCACGTACTCGCGATAGCGCGAGATCGTCCACATGAGACAGAGGCCGATCGCGTGGACGGGCCAGTAGAGCAGGAGATAGGCGATCCTGCCTCGCGGGTTGTCGGCGTTCCACATCGCCGAGCCGAGCATGGCCGGCCCCGACACGACGGTCATGACCATCCCGTCTCGATTGGCGATGTGCGAGAGCTCGTGGGCAAGCACCGCCTCGAGCTCTTGTTCGTCGAGGCGTCGAAGCAGCTCCGTCGTGACGGCGATCGTCGCGCGATCGGGCCTCAGGCCCGCGGACAGTGCGTTCGGAGCCCACGAACGGATGAGGGCGAGCCGTGGTGGGGGCATGTCCGCGGCCGCGGCGAGGCGGTCGACAAGCTCGTGGAGGTTCGGCTCGTCTTCCCGCTCGAGCGCCTTCGCTCGTACCGTCCGAAAGACGAGGTCGTGAGCGTGGAGCCAGTGCATGGCCGCCGCAACCGCGAGACCCGCGGCGAAGATGAACCATCCGAGGAGAGCGCCCCAGGCGCGATCGGCGATCACGGCGACGAGCACGGCGAACGACAGCAGCAGAGCCAGGAGGTACAGCGCGGCGACGAACAGCAAGGCGATGCCCATCCGTACCGAGAGGCCGAGGTCGCGCCCGGGAAGTCTCCGCTCCACGGCCGCAGGATATTTCGGGCGCCCAGCCAGGGGCGACGGGAGGAAGTCGCATCGGTGCCGGACGAAGCCGACGGCTACGACGGTGTCTGTGCGCTGGTCGACTCGGCGTCGCGGAGCCGCTCGAGGCCGTCGAGGAGGAGGTCGAGGGCGAACTCGAACTCGAACTGGTCGTCGCACCAGCCGAGCGTGGTATCCGCGTCGTGGCTGACGTTCTCGAGCATCGCGGCGGTGTTCGGGTACTCGCCGGCGAGCTGCCGGGCGAGGAGCGACGGGTCCGGGAGCGGCTGCGAGTCGTCGAACGGCTCGTGCGTATACCCGAGCGCACGCGTGCCCAGCGCATGCAGCGCGTGATGGGTTAGGTCGGTCGAGAAGCCCCCAGTCCGGAACAGGCCGATCAGCGACTCGTAGTACCGCATCAGAGGGGCGCTGTCGTTCGTTCGGGACTCGAGGACGTTGGGAGCCCAACGGTGGCGGAGCAGGACCTCGCGGGCCGCGAGGATCCTTCGGCGCATGGCCGTCTTCCAGTCCCCGGCGATCCCGCCCGTGGCGTCGTTGATCTCGCTCACGACGACGTCGACCATGCCGTCCAGGATGTCCTCCTTGCCGGCGACGTGGTTGTACAGCGACATGGCCTCGACGCCGAGTTTCTGGCCGAGCGGGCGCATGGTCACCGACTCGATGCCGCTCTCGTCGGCGAGATCGACAGCGGCACGCAGTACCCGCTCCCGGCTCAGGGGCACTCGGGGCTGCACGCTCGGGTCGGCTGGCCCAGTCGTTGTCATCCGCGCTCTCCTCGACCTCCCACGTACACGGTAAGGCTAGCGGCCGCACTTGACAGACTTACGGCGTACGGTTACCTTACACCGTACACTTACGACGTATGCATAAGGCGTACGTCTCGTCTGATTGGGGGAGACGATGACGAACTGGAGTCGGTGGGTTCTTGCCCACAAGCGATTGATCGTCGGCTTCTGGCTCGTGGCCACGGTCGCGGGCTTTGCCGCTCTCCAGCCGGCCTCGGACGCGTTCACGGAGGACTTCCGTGCCGTGCCGGGGCGGGAGGGGTTCGAGACGAACCGCGAGATCGCCGCGCTCTACGGGACCGGCGGCGACATCGTGCCGATCGTCCCGGTGGTGACCCTGCCCGAGGGGACGACCGTCGACTCGTCCGGCGTCGCCGCGGAGCTCGGCGCGGCGCTCGCGCGCGTGCAGGACGCTCTGCCGGACGCGCGTCTCGCCTCGTATGCCTCGACCGGCGACCGGGCGTTCGTCTCCGAGGACGGACGGACGACCTTCGCCCTCGTCTACGTTCGGCGGGAGGGCGCGTTCGAGGGGAGCAAGGAAGACGCCCGCCTCGCCCGGACGGCGCTCGACGGCGTCACGGTCGGCGGCTCGCCGATCCGCGTGACGGGCCTCGACGCGCTCCGCGTCGACGCCGGCGACGCCGGTTTGAGCGTCAGCGTGCTCGTCGAGGTTCTGGTCGCCGGCCTCGGCGCGCTCCTCGTCCTCGCCTACGTCTTTGCCTCGGTCCTCGCGATCGTCCCGCTGTTGATGGCGGCGGTCGCGATCGTGACCACGTTCCTGCTCGTCTGGCCGCTGGCCGAGGTCACGGAGGTGTCGATCGCCGTCCAGTTCCTTGTCGCGCTGGTCGGCCTGGGACTCGCGATCGACTACGCGCTGCTCGTCGTGATGCGCTGGCGCGAGGAGCGGACGAACGGCCTCGACAACGAGGCCGCCGTCGAGCGGGCGATGCTGCGGGCCGGGTCGGCCGCCGTCTTCAGCGGCACGACGGTGGCGATCTCTCTGCTCGCGCTCCTCGTGCTGCCCGTACCCGCGCTCCGCGCCATCGGGATCGGCGGTCTCGCGATCGCGCTGGTCAGCGTCGCGGTCGCGACGACCCTGCTCCCCGTCCTCCTGGCCACGGTCGGGCCGAGGCTCGACTGGCCGCGGCGCCGCCGGGACGATCGTTCCGGCCGCGGCTGGACCGCATGGGCCCGGCTCGTCGTCCGCCACCGCTGGGTCGTCGCGCTCACCGCCGGCGGCCTTCTCGCAGGCCTGATCGTCGCCGCCTTCTCGATCCAGCTCGGCACGCCCCGGGCCGAGTCGCTCGCGCAGTCGGGCCCCGCGCGCGCGGGGCTGCAGCAGCTCGAGCGCTCGGGCATCGGCGCGGGGGCGCTCGCGCCCTTCGACGCGCTCGTCCGAGGAGGAGACCCCGACGCCCTGGCCGAGGCGCTCGCCGGCGTCGAGGGCGTCCAGGGCGCGGCTGCGCCGCAGGACTGGCGCCGCGAGGGGACGGGGCTCGTGGCGGTCATCCCGACCACGGACGGAAACTCGCGCGAGGGCCGCGCGACGCTGGAGCGGATCCGAGCCGCCGCGGACGGTTTCCCGGCCGAGGTCGCGATCGGAGGCGAGGCCGCGCAGGGCGCCGACTGGGTCGACGCCGTCTACGGCAACCTCCCGCTGACGCTCGCCGTGATCCTCGGCCTCACCTTCGTCCTGCTCGCCCGCGCCTTCCGCTCGCTCGTCCTCGCGCTCCAGGCCGTCGTCCTCAACGTCCTCTCGGTCGGCGCGGCCATGGGGGTGCTCGTCCTCGTCTGGCAAAGCGGGCTCGGGTCCGAGGCGATCTGGGGCGTCGAGGCAACGCGCTCGATTCCCGTCGAGATCCCGATCGTCGTCTTCGCGTTCCTCTTCGGCGTCTCGATGGACTACCAGGTGTTCATCGTCAGCCGCATGCGCGAGGCCTACGACCGCAGCGGCTCCACCCGGACCGCCGTCGTCGAGGGCATCGGCCGTACCGGCCGCCTCGTGACGAGCGCCGCGCTCATCCTCGCCCTCGCCTTCCTCGCGCTGAGCGGGAGCCCGGGATCCGAGAACAAGATGTTCGCAACTGCGCTCGCGGCCGGGATCCTGCTCGACGCCACGATCGTCCGCGGCCTGCTCCTGCCCGCGACCGTCGCGATCTTCGGGAGGTGGAACTGGTGGCTCCCGCGCGGCCCTGCGCGGCTGCTCAGGGTAGAGCCTTCGTTCCTGCGAAACCCCTAGAGCAGCCGTCCGAAGGTCTCATCAACGAGGCTTTCGACGTCCTCGAGCGGGGCGTCCGGTGAGAGCGCCGCAGCTCTGCTGCCCGAGCGTCGGGCGTAGGCGGCAGCCCATTCTGTCGCCCTGCCCTGGGCGGCGCGGACGCATCTCCACGCCGCCCTTGATCCGCGGTCTACGCCGCCCGGGCGGTCCCAGCGTCGGCCGCCGGCGTCACCGGCTCACCGCCTGGAACCGGACGCGATCGGTACGCGGTCTCGAAGCCCTGCCGCCAGCTCGGGTAGCGGAGCGTCCAGCCGAGCTCGCGCTTCGCCTTGGCGTTCGAGGCGCCGCGGAGCTGCGTCATCGTGATGACGCCGAGCTCGCCGGCGAACAGCTTCGCGAGCCAGACCGGCACCTTCCGCGGCCGCGGGGCGCCGAGCGTCTTCGCGAGCGCGGGTAGCACCTCGCGAACCGGCGCGGGCTCGTCGTCCGCGACGTTGTAGACGCCGGTCTCGCCGCGCTCGAGCGCGAGCACGGTCGCCGACGCGGCGTCGTCGACGTGGACGAGCGACCACACTCCGCCGCCGTCCCCGACGATCGGCACCTTCCGCTCGCGCACGGCGTCGCGCAAAGGGTCGATGGGCGCGCCGTAGAACGAGCCGTAGCGAAGCACGATCCCACCGAAGTCGAGCACGGCCCTCTCGAGGTGCTTGATCGCCTCGAGCGTCTCGCGCACGGCCTCGGGCGGGTCTTCGTCGGTTGGGTCGTCCTCGGTCTTCACCGGCCCACCCACGCGCGCGTACGACCAGGGCTCGTAGCTCTGGGCGACGAACCGCTCGACGCCGGCCTCCTTCGCCGCGGCAAGCAGGTTGTCCGTTCCCTCCGTCCGCAGCCGGTTCGTCTGGGCCAACGACTCCGCGAAGCGCTTGAAGTCGACGCCGCCCGCGAGTGCGGTCGCCTGGTGGGCGATCGCGTCCGGCTTCGTGTCGAGGACGAGCCGACGGACGGCGTCGCGATCGAGCAGGTCGAGCACGGCCGGCTGTGCCCCGAGCTCGCGCAGCGTCTCGGCTCGCTCGAGCGTCCGCGACGTACCCACGACCTCGTGCCCACGCTCGACGAGCTGGGAGACGAGCGGCGCCCCGATCGCTCCCGTTGCTCCGATGACCAGAACCTTCATCTTGTCCTCCTTTCGTCTCACCACCGAAGACGGAGGACGTCGCACGGATGTGACACCACCTCACCCGACGCTGTCACGCTGCGGGCTGCTATCCCGTCTACCAGGCATGGAGACGCACGAGGAGCTGCGGCCGTACCTGTTTGCGATCGCGTACCGGATGCTCGGCTCGGTCGCGGACGCCGAGGACGTGGTGCAGGAGGCGTTCCTCCGCTACCACGCGGCGGACGTCGAGCCGGAGTCGCCGAAGGCGTACCTGGCGACGATCACGACGCGGCTCGCCATCGACCATCTGCGCTCGGCGCGGGCGCAGCGGGAGGTCTACCCGGGCGAGTGGCTGCCAGAGCCGCTGGCCGAGGACGACGCCGCTCAGCACGCCGAGATGGCGGACTCGCTCTCGCTCGCGTTCCTGCACCTGCTCGAGAAGCTCTCGCCGGTCGAGCGGGCGGTCTTCCTGCTCCGCGAGGTCTTCGACTACCCGCACGAGGACGTCGCCCGGATCGTCGGCAAATCGCCCGCGAACTCGCGCCAGATCCTCGCCCGCGCGCACGCGCACATCGACGAAGGGAGGAGGCGGTTCGAGGTCGCGCGCGGGGAGCGCGAGGAGGTCGCGCGACGCTTCATCGAAGCCTGGGAGACGGGCGATACGGAGGCGCTGGTAGCGGTGCTCGCGCCAGACGCGACGCTGTATGGAGACGGCGGTGGCAAGGCTCCCGCGATCCGCGCTCCGCTCGTGGGTGCGCTGCGCGTCGCGAAGGCGCTCATCGGCTGGCGCCCGATGGCGCTCGATCAAGGCGTCACCTACCGAGTCGCCGCCGTGAACGGCGAGCCCGGCATCGTCTACTACTGGCCCGACGGGCGGGTGGCGGGCGTCCAGGAGCTCGAGATCGCAGACGGCGTCGTCGTCGCGGTTCGGACGGTCCTCAACCCCGACAAGCTCGCGCACCTCGCGGCCGGCTGAGTACGCGGTGCGCTAGGCGCTAGAAGGAGGACCAGTACCGCATCGAACTGATCGAGCGGGCCTAGCCGCTCAGTCCGGCAGCAAACCGGAGGGGTAGCGGGTCTCCCGCGGCGGCGGGAACCCCGCGTCGGCGAGCGCGCCGTCCTGCGTGTCCTCGGGAGAGCTCGCGTTGTAGCGGGCGGCGGTCTCGTCGGCGCAGTAGTAGCCCCACGGGCCGTCCTTCTGGAACTGCCGTGAGCTCGCGCACAGGAGCACGCACGGCCCGTCGCCGGCACCCACGAACGCGTGGCGCGTCTCCGGCGGGCAGTGCACGAAGTCCCATTGCTTGAGCGGCCGCTCCTGCCCTTCGACGATGAGCAGCCCCTCGCCCGAGAGCACGAGGAAGTCCTCCTGTTCCGTCTCCCAGTGATACGCCCCGGTCGGCTCGCCGGGGCTTACGACCCGGATGGCCATGCCGAGCATCGGGAAGAAGGTCTCCGCCTCGTACTCGTCGTAGCCGGTGAGCGGCACGCTGTGGCCTTGACCCGGCTTGTCGAACCAGCGCGCGTCGCGCGCGTTCATGACGAACCAGCCGACGCTTGCCGGGACGAGGCCCGCCTCCGTCTCCTCGAGCTCTCCCTCGGGAACCACGGCCGGATAATACGGCGGCGGCCGAGCCGGGGGCTACCTGCCGGCATGCTCAGGGTTCACCGGCTTTCTGAGAGCTTGTCCCCACCTCTTGGAACTCGCCCAGAGCTGAATATGGAACTCTCCCGAGAGCCGGAGGCGGGACTCGAACCCACGACGCACGGATTACAAATCCGCTGCTCTACCAGCTGAGCTACTCCGGCGTGAAGCGAATCCTAGCTCCGGCCGTCATGCAGCTAGTCGACGACCTGGCGGCCCTGCTGGTGCTGGAGCACCTTGCGCTTGACGCGCTGGAGCGCGTTGTCGATCGTCTTCGTGTCGCAGCCGAGCTCCTCGGCCATCTCCTCGTAGGAATTGCCCTCCAGGTAGAGGCGCAGAGCATCGGCCTCGAGCGGCGAGAGCCCGGTGCCGAGGCAAAAGACCAGGCTCTGGAGCTCCTGGGTGGAGATGACGCAGATGGCCGGATCGTCGACGCCCGGGCCGGGGAGCGCGTCGCCGAGGGTGCACTCGCCGTCGTCCTGGCCGGCCGGAGTCTGGCTGAACGAGACGTAGGTGTTGAGCGGCGCGTGCTTGAAGCGCGTGGCGGTCTTGATCGCCGTGATGATCTGCCGCGTGATGCAGAGCTCGGCGAAGCTCCGGAAGGACGTCTCCTTGTCGGCGCGAAAGTCGCGCACGGCCTTGTACAGGCCGATGAGCCCCTCCTGGACGAGGTCGTCGGACTCGCCTCCGGCGAGGAAGTAGGAGCTCGCCTTCAGGCGGACGAAGCCCGTGTACCGCCTGATGAGGGCGTCGAGGGCGGTGTCGTCGCCGTTCCGCGCCCGGACGACGAGCTGGAGATCCTCGAGCTCTCGCTTGCTTCGTTCCTGCGGGGTCCGTGCGGTTGCGAGCTGACGGCGGGCCACGGGATCCTCCTGGGGAGCGGCGGTTGCGGGAGGCCTGCCGAGCCTCGCGCACAAACCCTAACCCTCAAGTTGAGGTCTCGATCGTAGCAGCGAGTCGGGAAAAGTTCAACGCTTCCGGCGGAGGCGCTCGAGACGGTCGCGCGTCTCGGGGTCGAGAGCGTCCTCGATCTGGGAACGCCCGTAGTCGGAAGCTTGCACGGGCTCTCCGGTCGGCTTGCCCACGAGCTCGCGCACGAACGTGTTCGACGAGACCCGCCGCGTCTCCTGCCCCGCGGTTCCGCGAACCGCGCGGTCGGAGGAGATGACCCAGACCTCCTCGGTGCCACGGTGCTCCGCCGCCAGGCGCTCGATGAGCGTGTCCGCCGGCGAGGCGAAGCGCACCTGCAGCGCGCCGTACTCGGCGTCCTCCCCGACGCCGTCGAAGACGACGACGCCGCGGGCGCCCCGCACCGCCACGAAGCTCGCCAGCGCGTCCACGAGCTCACGCCGCTCGGAGAACTCGCTCGCGTGCAGGATGTTGTAGCCGTCGAAGAGGTAGAGCATGCCGCTCACATGATGCCGCGGCGCTGCCTGGCGGCCTCGAAGAGGGCGACCCCCGCGGCAACGCTCACGTTCAGCGACTCCACCGTGCCGGCGAGGGGGACCGCGAACGCATCGTCGCAGTGCGCGGCGAACGCCCGGCCGAAGCCCGCGGCCCTCGGCCCCGAAGACCAGCGCGACGCCCGTCGTGAGGTCGGCGGACCACACGGGCGTCTCGGCGTCTCGCACGGCCGCCCAGACCCAGAGCTGCGGGCCCTTGATCTCCTCGAGATAGCGGGAGAGGTTGACGACGACGCCGACCGCAAGGTGCTCGACCGCGCCCGCGGAGGCCTTGCAGACGGCCGGCGTCACGCGGGCTGCGTTCCGCTCCGTGACGACTACGCCGCTCGCGCCGGCGCCCTCGGCGCTCCGGCACACCGCTCCGAGGTTGTGAGGATCGGTCACCTGGTCGAGGCAGACGAGGAGCGCGCTCGGGCCGGCGGCGAGCTCGTGCACAGGTGCGTAGCGGTACGGCTCGCAGAAGGCGACGACGCCCTGGTGGTCCCGCGTCTGCGCCGCTTCGCTGAGCCGGCCGTCGCGGTGCACCTGGACGCGCAGGCCGGAGATCTCACGGAGCCACGGCTCGGCCGAGAGGGCCCGCTCGGTGACGAGGAGCTCGAGGATCTGCCGCTTGCCGGCGCGCAGGACCTCGCGCACCGGCCGCCGGCCGTAAACGAGCTCCCTGGTCACGACCTGGGAACGAGGCGGAAGTACGGCGGCTCGGCAACGTCCTGAACCTCCCACCCGAGCCGCTCGATCTCCGCCCGGAGCTCGTCGCCGCGCCCGAAATCGCGCGCGGCGCGCGCGGCCTGCCGCTCCTCGGCGAGCCCGACGACGTCGGCGGGAGCATCGCCGGCCTCCGCGACGTCCAGACCGAAGATGCCGAGCCCCCGCCGGAGCAGCTCGACCTCGCCGGCCGACCGCCAGGCATGGAGCATGGCGAGGGCGGCCGGCGTGTTGAAGTCGTCGTCGAGCGCGGCGGCGAAGTCATCCCAGGAGGGCGCGGCCTCGTCCGACCGCCCGACGACCCTGAACGCGGTCCGGAACTCGCCGGCCTGCTTCGCTGCCGCTTCCATCGCCTCGTCCGAGTACTCGAGCGGGCTGCGGTAGTGGCCGCCGAGGAAGAAGACGAGGATCGCCTCGCGCCCGTACCGGTCGAGAACGTCGCGGAGCGAGACGATGTTGCCGAGCGATTTCGACATCTTCTCCTCGGCGAGCTCGAGCATCCCGTTGTGCGCCCACAGGCGCGCGAACCGCCGACCGGCGCCGCGCGACTGCGCGAGCTCGTTCTCGTGGTGCGGGAAGCGGAGATCGAGGCCGCCCCCGTGGATCTCGAACTCGGGGCCGAGGAGCTTCTCGGCCATCGCCGAGCACTCGATGTGCCAGCCCGGGCGCCCCAGGCCCCACGGCGATTCCCAGGACGTGTCCTCGCTCGGCTTCGTCGCCTTCCAGAGCGCGAAGTCGCGCTGATCCTCCTTCAGGTCGCTCGGCTCCTGCGCGACCATGTCCTCGAGCTTGGCCCCGGACAGCTCTCCGTAGTCCGGGTACGAGGCGACGCGGAAGTAGACGTCGCCGCCGGACTCGTACGCCAGCCCCCGCTCGACGAGCTCTTCGATCAGCGCGACGATCTCGGGGATCGTCTCGCTGGCGAGCGGCTCCTGGTCGGGCCGGCCGAGCCCGAGCTCGTCGGTGTCCTCGAGGTACCATCGCGTCGCGTCGGCGGCCAGCTCGGCGCTCCCGATTCCCCGCTGCTCGGCCGCGTCGTAGATCTTGTCGTTGACGTCGGTGACGTTCTCGACGAGCGTGACCTCGTAGCCCTGCTCGGCCAGCCAGCGCTCGAGCCAGAGGAAGACGACGTACGGCCGCGCGTTGCCGATGTGGATGCGCTGGTACACCGTCGGACCGCACACGTACATGCGGACCGGCCCCGGCGGCGGCGGGAGCTGTTCCTTCCGGCGCGTGAGCGAGTCGTGGAGCTGCACGCAGCCCGTAGCCTCGCAGAGGCCGTCCTAGGCTGCGCGGAACTGACCCTCTTCGGTCGAGCCCTTGAGCGCGAGCGTCGAGCTCTCGCCGTCGGAGACCGCCTCCGCCACCAGGTCGAAGTACCCGGCGCCGACCTCGCGCTGGTGCTTCGTGGCCGTGTAGCCGTCCGCCTCGAGCGCGAACTCGTCCTCCTGGAGCCGGACGTACGCCGTCATCCCTGCCCCGGCGTACCCGCGAGCGAGCTCGAACATCGACTCGTTGAGCGCGTGGAAGCCGGCGAGCGTGATGAACTGGAACCGGTAGCCCAGCTCGCCGAGCTCGTCCTGGAAGCGCGCGATCTCGTCGTCGTCCAGGTGCCGCTTCCAGTTGAAGGACGGCGAGCAGTTGTAGGCGAGGAGCTTCCCGGGGAAGCGCTCGTGGATCGCGTCGGCGAAGTCGCGCGCCTCGCCCAGGTCGGGGGTCGAGGTCTCGCACCAGATGAGATCCGCATAGGGCGCGTACGAGAGCCCGCGCGCGATCGCCGACTCGATGCCGCCGGTGACGCGGAAGTAGCCCTCGGCCGTGCGCCCGCCGTCCAGGAACTCGTGGTCGCGCTCGTCGACGTCGCTCGTCAAGAGCGTCGCGCTGAGCGCGTCGGTCCGGGCGACGATCAGCGCCGGCACGCCACAGACGTCGGCGGCCAGCCGCGCCGCGGCCAGCGTGCGGACGAACTGGCTCGTCGGGACGAGCACCTTCCCTCCGAGGTGGCCGCACTTCTTCTCGGAGGCGAGCTGGTCCTCGAAATGGACGCCGGCTGCCCCGGCCTCGATCATCGTCCGCATCAGCTCGAACGCGTTCAGGGCGCCGCCGAAGCCCGCCTCGGCGTCGGCGACGATCGGCGCGAGCCAGTGCACGCCGGTGCCGTTCCCCTCGGCGTGCTCGATCTGGTCGGCCCGCAAGAGGGCCTGGTTGAGGCGGCGGACGAGCGCCGGCGCGCTGTTCGACGGGTAGAGGCTCTGGTCGGGATAGGTCTGGCCGGCCAGGTTCGCATCGGCTGCGACCTGCCAGCCGGAGAGGTAGATCGCCTTCAGGCCGGCCTTCACCATCTGAACTGCCTGGCCTCCGGTCATGGCGCCGAGGGCCGCGACGTAGGGCTCGTCCTGGAGGAGCTGCCACAGCCGCTCCGCGCCCAGGCGGGCGAGCGTGTGCTCGACCTGAACGGAGCCGCGGAGCCGCTCCACATCGTGCTCGGTATAGGGCCTCTCGATGCCGTCCCAGCGATCCATTGCCGCCTGCCTCCTAGTCGATCAGTTCGTATGCGGGAATCGTGAGGAACTCGGCGAGCTCCTCGGAGAGCGCGACGCGGTCGAAGAGCGCGCGCGCGTCCTCCCAGCGGCCCTCGCCGGCCTCGGCGAGCTCCGCGTCCTCGAGCGCGACGACGCGCTCCCGCTCGATCCGGCCGTGGCGGAGCCACTGCCAGATCTGCGAGCGCGAGATCTCCGCGGTCGCCGCGTCCTCCATCAGGTTGTAGATGGCGACGGCCCCCGCACCTCGGAGCCAGGACTCCAGGTAGCGGAGGCCGACGCTCACGTTCATGCGCACGCCCTCGTCGGTGATCTCGCCCTCGGGGACGTGCACGGCGAGCAGATCGGCCGCCGTAACGTCGACCTCCTCGCGGAGGCGCTCGACCTGGTTGGGCCTGGAGCCGAGCACCTTGTCGAACTCCTCGGTCGCCACTCCGACGAGATCCGGATGCGCGACCCACGTTCCGTCGAAGCCGTCACCGGCCTCGCGCTCCTTGTCCTCCCGCACCTTCGCCAGCGCGACGCTCGTTCACCTGGGCGTCGCGCCGGCTCGGGACGAACGCCGCCATGCCGCCCATCGCGTGGGCGCCGCGGCGGTGGCACGTCTTGACGAGCAGCTCGGTGTAGGCGCGCATGAAGGGGACGGTCATCGTCACCTGCGCGCGGTCGGGAAGCACGAACTCGGGTCTCTCCCGAAACGTCTTGATGATGCTGAAGATGTAGTCCCAGCGCCCGGCGTTGAGCCCGGCCGCGTGGTCGCGGAGCTCGTAGAGGATCTCCTCCATCTCGAAGGCCGCGAGGACGGTCTCGATCAGGACCGTCGCCTTGATCGAGCCCGGCGGCAGGTCGAGCTCCTCCTCCGCGAAGTCGAACACCTCGTTCCAGAGGCGGGCCTCGAGGTGGCTCTCGAGCTTCGGGAGGTAGAGGTACGGGCCGGTGCCCTTGTCGAGGAGCCGCCGACCGTTGTGGAAGAGGTACATCCCGAAGTCGAAGAGGCTCGCGGAGACGGTCTCGCCGTCCACGAGCACGTGGCGCTCCGGAAGGTGCCAACCGCGCGGGCGGACGAGGAGGACGGCCACCTGGTCGTTCAGGCTGTAGGTCTTCGTCTCGGTCTCGAGCACGATCGTCCGCTCGATCGCGTCGATGAGATTCGCCTGGCCCTCGACGCAGTTCCGCCACGTCGGCGAGTTCGCGTCCTCGAAGTCGGCCATGAAGCAACGGGCGCCCGAGTTGAGCGCGTTGATGACCATCTTGCGGTCGACGGGCCCGGTGATCTCGACGCGCCGGTCCTGGAGGTCGGGCGGGACCGGAGCGACCTGCCACTCCCCCTCGCGCACCGCCAGGGTCTCGGGCAGGAAGTCGGGTAGCTCGCCGGCGTCGAGGCGCGCCTGCCTCTCGACGCGGCGCTCGAGCAGCTGCCGGCGAGGAGTGTCGAAGCGGCGGTGCAGATCGGCGACGAAGCTGAGCGCGTCGGGGGTCAGGATCGCCTCGTCGGCGTCCTCGAAGGGCGCGCGCAGCTCCACGCCACCTACCTGGCTGATCCCCACGAGCGTCGTCCTAGTCTCGGTCGTGGTCGCGGTCGCAGGCGTCCGGGCACGTGCACTCGGCCAGCTCGGCCGAGCTCAGGACGACCACGGACGCTCTCCCTGCGGACGACCTCGCGAGGCGGTCTCTCGTGTCTAGTGGTCTCGATCGTCGCAGTCCGCATGCCTGCTTCGATGGTAGGCACGGAGTCGGTATACACCAAATCGTTTATTTCGATCCTTGCTATAAATGATTTCTATCGTGCTTCTCTCGCAGCTCGAGGCGTTCGTCGAGGTGGCGCGCACCCGCACCGTGAGCCGGGCCGCCGACGCGCTCTTCGTCACCCAGCCGGCCCTCACCGCCCGCCTCCAGCGGCTCGAGAAGGAGCTGGAGGCAAAGCTCTTCGTGAGGACGCCTCGAGGGATGAAGCTCACCGAGGCGGGCGAGGCGTTCCTTCCACACGCCGTCAGGGCGCTCGAGAGCGTCGCCGACGGCAGGCGGATCGTGAACGCGTTCGAGCGGGGCGGGGCGGGCCGTCTCGCTCTCGGTGCTGCGCCGGCGATCTCGACGTACGTTCTCCCGCGGATCCTCAAGCAGTTCTCGATCAGCCACCCCCGCGTGAGCGTGAGCGTGAGAACCGGCCATTCGGAGGAGGTGCTCGAGCTCGTCCTGCGCGAGCAGGTGGACGTCGGCCTCGTGCGGGAGCTTCGCCACCCGGACATCGTGAGCACGCCGCTCTACGAGGATCGCGTCATCCTCGTCGTCGAGCCGGGCCACCGCTTCGCCGCGCACGGCCGCATCCGCCTGGACGAGATCTCGCGCGAGCAGCTCGTCCTCTTCGACCGGACGTCGAGCTACGCGGAGCTCACGAGCGCGGTCTTCCGCGGCGCCGGCGTCCGCCCCGAGGCCGTCATGGAGCTCGACAACATCGACGCGGCGAAGAAGATGGTGCAGGAGGGCTTCGGCGTCGCGCTCATTCCCCAAACGGCCGTCGCGGACGAGCTCGAGGCGGGCCTTCTCCGCCGGATCGAAGTCGAGGACGCCGAGCCCCTCCGCCGCCAGATCGTCGCGGTCCGCCGGCGCGACCGGACCGCGGCCGCAGGCGCCGCGGAGACGTTCCTCGCCATGCTTCGGGAGATGCAGCCCGAGCTCAGCCGATAGCCGTCCGTCCCAGGGCTTCCGGGCGCGGAAGGGCGACCAGGACCGCCCAGAGCTCCGGGCCCCGCTCCGCGCCCGTGAGGGCCAGGCGCAGCGCGCGCAGGTCGCCTCCGACCGCCTTCAGCTCGCGGATGATCTCCTTCGCCGCCTCCTTGTCGAGCTCCTCGCCGCTTTCCTCACGGAGCTCGCGGAACCGGGCCAGCGTCTCGGGCGAGCTCGTTGGGACGACGGGCGGCCGCTCCATCAGCGCCGCCGCGGTCGCTTCCGCCTCCACGAGGTCGCGGGCGCCGCGGAGGGCAGGGCCGAGGCGCGGCGCCACGCCGACCCGCGCGGCGAGCTCGTCGTCGGAGAGCGATCCGAGCGCCTCGACCGCGAGCCGACGGAGCCGCGCCTCGTCGAAGCGGACGTCGCCGCGCGGAAGGTCGAGCTCCTCGAGGTAGGCGCGGACGGCCTCGGGTGGAATGCCCAGCTCCCGGAGGCCTGCGAGGGAGGCCGCCTGCTCGCGCTTGGACAGCTTGCGGCCGTCGTCGCCCACGAGCAGCCCATGGTGGACGTACTCGGGCGGCTCGGCGCCGAGAGCGCGCGCGATCGCCTCGTGGAGCTGCGTGCTCGGCAGCAGGTCCTTGCCGCGGATGACGTGGGTGATCTCGAGATCCAGGTCGTCCACCACGGAGGCGAGGTGGTACGTCGGGCGCCCGTCAGCCCGGACGAGCGTGGCGCGCTGGAACCGCAGGGCGCCCTCGTCGTCGGGTGTTGCGATCTCCCGCGCCGCCTCTCGGTGCCGCTCCGCCCGCTCGCTCTGCCGGAGCGGCCCCTCGTCCCAGCCGACCCCGAGCCACTCGAGCTCCCGCAGGATCTCATCCTCGGAGCCGGCAACCCCGCGCGCCAAGTCGGTGTCGTCGATCCGCAGGACGAAGATCCCCCCACGCTCGTCCGCGAAGCGCCGGTTGGCGACGGCGGTCAACGCGCCGCCGAGGTGCAGCGACCCGGTCGGGCTCGGCGCGAAGCGCACCCTGACCATCGGAGGCGCCTAGGCCTTGGTCTTCTTGAGATCCCAGTCGGCCTTGACGGGAGACAGCGGCTTGCCCGTCGCGTCCGTTGGGACGTACTCGGTGGTGATCTTGGCGTACGCGAAAGCCACCTGGTCGAGGGGGTCCTCCTCGTCCGAGCCGTCGACCTCGAAGGAGGTGACCAGGACTTCCTCGATGACGATCTTCAAGTAGTCCTTCTGGTCCCCGCCGCTCTTCCGGGCCGTGAGCACCGCCGTCTTGATGTGCTTCCCGCTCGCGCAGGCGTGCCAGAGCTTCGGCGAGGCCTTGCTCGTCCTCGCCACGACGAGGAGGTCCTGGAACTGCGCCTTCCCCGCACCGCCTCCGCCGCCGCGGCTCGGCCCGGCTTCGTTGCTCACCCCCCAGCTGAAGGCGAGGACGTCGATCTCGCCCTTGTGCTTGTCGTCCTTGCTCTCGCCGGCGATGCCGTCGACCTCGAGGAAGTAGTCGACCGCCATACCGCGGGACTCTAGCTTGCCGAATAGGCTTCGCCAAGATGAGCGTCACGGTCACGCCGGACTCACAGGCCGCCCTTCAGCACGTCAGGCCCCACGTCCACCGGACGCCGCTGCTCGGCTCGCGCCTCCTGAGCGAGGAAACCGGCTTCGACGTGCGCCTGAAGGCCGAGCTCTTCCAGCGCACCGGGTCGTACAAGATTCGCGGGCCGCTCGTGAAGCTCGCGCGCCTCTCCCAGGAGGAGAGGGACCGCGGCGTCGTCTGCTCGTCGGCCGGAAACCACGCCCAGGGCGTGGCGCTCGCCGCCGCGATGCTGGGCGTCCCGGGCGGTGGTCTGCATGGCGGAGAACGCCACGCCCGCGAAGGTGGCCGCGACCCGAGGCTACGGCGCCGAGGTCGTCCTTCACGGAGCCATCTGGGACGACGCCGACGAGAAGGCGCGCGAGCTCGTCGCCTCGGAAGGGCTCGTGTACGTCCACCCCTTCGACGACCTCGACCTGATCGCCGGCCAGGGGACCGTCGGGCTCGAGATCCACGAGGATTGGCCCGAGGCGGATGTGGTCGTCGTCCCGATCGGCGGCGGCGGGCTCATCTCGGGCATCTCGGCGGCGCTCAAGCAGGCGAGCCCCGATATCCGGATCGTCGGCGTCGAGTCGGCAGACGGGCCGGCGATGCAGCGGAGCGTCGAGGCGGGCGAGCTGGTCACGCTCGAGCGCTGCGACACGATCGTCGACGGCCTGCGCGTGAAGCGCGTCGGGGAGCACACCTTCGAGCTCGTGCGGCGCTTCGTGGACGAGATCGTCACCGTCCCCGACGAGGCGATCTTCGAGAACGTCGTCTGGACGATGACGCGCACGAAGCTCGTCGCCGAAGGGGCGGCCGCCGCGACCGTGGCCGCGCTTCGGGAAGGGCTCGTCGAGGCCGCGCCGGGAGCGAAGGTCGTCTGCGTCCTCTCGGGCGGCAACCTCGACCTCTCCCAGCTCAGCGGCCTTCGCTGGAACTAGCGAGGCCGGCGAAACCTTCTTCGGGTACTTCAGGGCGTCGCGAGCAGAGCTCTCGCCGCGCGAGCGGCCACCAGATCCTCGCGGGCCCGAATGACCGAGACGCGAACCGGGGAGGCCGGAGTCGACACCTCTGCGTCCGGCTCCGCTACCCGGTTCGCCTCGGAGTCGAGCTCGACGCCCAGGAAGCCGAGCCGCCGGCACGTACGAGCGCGCACGCCGGGCGACGCCTCTCCGATCCCGGCGGTGAAGACGAGCGCATCGAGCCCCTGCGCGGCCACGGCCATCGCCGCAACCGCCGACGCGACGCGGTACGTGAAGACGTCGAGCGCGAGGAGAGCGTCGGGGCTTCCCCCCTCCGCGCGCTCCTCGATCTCCGACATGTCGCCGGACCCGGCGAGCCCGGTCAGGCCCGAATCGAAGTTGAGGGCATGGTCGAGCGACGCCACATCGAGCCCCGACTCACGCAGGAGATACAGGAGCGCGCCCGGATCGAACGAGCCGGAGCGCGTGGACATCGGCACGCCCTCGAGCGGGGTGAAGCCCATCGTGGTGTCCACGGAGCGGCCGTCGCGAACGGCGGTGACCGAACAGCCGCCGCCGAGGTGGCACACGACCAGCCGGCTGACTTGCACGCGCTCGGCGGCCCACTGAACGGAGAGACCGTGGAAGCCGTAGCGCCGTATCCCGAGCTCCTCGCGCCACGGTCGCGGGACCGCATACACGGCCGCCTCCGGCGGAATCGTGGCGTGGAACGCCGTGTCGAAGACCGCCACGTGCGGCACGTCGGGGAGGGCCGAGGTCGCATCCTCGATGCCGCGGAGCGCGGGGGCGTTGTGGAGCGGGGCGAGCGCCTCGAGCGCGAGGATCGCCTGACGGACCGAGCCGTCGATGACGACTGGGTCGGTGAACTGCGGGCCGCCGTGAACGACGCGATGTGCCACCGCGTCCAAGCCGTCGGCAGCGACCGCCTCCAGAGCCGGAACCGCTTCGCTCGTTTCGTCCTCGGCGACGAGGGAGAGCTTGAGGCTCGTCGACCCGGCGTTGACGACGAGGATCGCGCCCACTCAGTAGGGCCAGGTCCAGTCGCTGACGCCCGGGTGGTCCTCGCCGTGTTCCCTCGTCCAGGCCCGCGCGAGCAGTCGCTGGTCGCTCATCCGCTCGCGGAGATGGGCCGAGCGCTCGGCCAGGCCGGGAACGCGGTCGATGACGTCCATGACGAGGTGGTAGCGATCGAGGTCGTTGAGCATGACCATGTCGAAAGGAGTCGTCGTCGTCCCCTCCTCCTTGTACCCGCGGACGTGGAGGTTCGAGTGATTCGTCCGCCGGTACGTGAGGCGGTGGATGAGCCATGGGTATCCGTGATAGGCAAAGATGATCGGCTTGCTCGTCGTGAAGAGCGCATCGAAGTCACGGTCGGAGAGCCCGTGCGGATGCTCGCTCTCCGGCTGAAGGCGCATCAGGTCGACCACGTTCACGACCCGCACGCGCAGGTCGGGCAGGTGCTCGCGTAGGAGCGCCGTCGCGGCAAGCGTCTCGAGCGTGGGCACGTCGCCGCAGCAGGCCAGGACGACGTCGGGCTCGGCGCCCTCGTCGTTCGAGGCCCATTCCCAGATGCCGACGCCGTGCGTGCAATGCACGATCGCCTCCTCCATGGAGAGGAAGTCGAGCGTCGGCTGCTTCCCGGCGACGATGACGTTGATGTAGTGGCGGCTGCGCAGGCAGTGGTCGGCCACCGAGAGGACGCAGTTCGCATCGGGGGGAAGGTAGACGCGGATGACCTCGGCCTTCTTGTTGACGACATGGTCGATGAACCCCGGATCCTGGTGTGAGAACCCGTTGTGGTCCTGCCGCCAGACGTGGGAGCTCAGGAGGTAGTTGAGCGACGGAAGCGGGTGTCGCCACGGAATCTCGCGCGAGACCTTCAGCCACTTGGCGTGCTGGTTGAACATCGAGTCGACGATGTGGATGAACGCCTCGTAGCAGTTGAACAGCCCGTGCCGGCCCGTCAGGAGGTAGCCCTCGAGCCAGCCTTGACACTGGTGCTCCGAAAGCATCTCCATGACGCGGCCGTCGGGCGCGAGGAACTCGTCGACCGGAAGGGTCTCCGCGTCCCAGGCCTTGGCCGTCGCCTCGAAGACGGCGTCCAGCCGGTTCGATGCCGTCTCGTCGGGGCCGAAGATCCTGAAGGAGTCCGGGTTGAGCTCGATGACGTCGCGCAGGTATCCGCCGAGCACCCGGGTCGCTTCGCTCGCCGTCGTGCCGGGCTTCGCCACGTCCACCGCGTAGTCGCGAAAGTCGGGAAGCCGGAGGTCGCGGAGGACCCCGACGGCATGCGGGTTTGCGCCCATCCGGCGGTCGCCCTCGGGAGCGAGGGCCCGGAGCTCGGGCACGAGAGCACCGTCCTCGTCGAACAGCTCGTCCGGCCGGTAGCTCTTCAGCCACTGCTCGAGGATCCGTAGGTGCTCCGGGGTGTCGCGGGCCGCAGTCAAGGGCACCTGGTGAGACCGCCAGGTTCCTTCGACCTGTGCACCGTCCACCTCGTGCGGGCCTGTCCAGCCCTTGGGCGTCCGCAGGATGATCATCGGCCAGCGGGGGCGCGCCGCCTCATTCCCGGCGCGCGCTGTGTGCTGGATCCCGGCGATCGCGTCGAGCGACGCGTCGAGGGCCGCCGCGAACTCCCGGTGGACGAGCTCAGGCTCCTCGCCGGCGACGACGTGGGGCTCCCACCCGTACCCGGAGAAGAGGGCGAGCAGCTCGTCCTCGGGGATGCGGGCGAGAACGGTCGGGTTCGCGATCTTCCACCCGTTCAGGTGGAGGATCGGCAGGACCGCGCCGTCCGTCGCGGGGTTGAGGAACTTGTTCGAGTGCCAGCTGGTCGCGAGCGGGCCGGTCTCCGCCTCGCCGTCGCCGACGACGCAGGCGACGATCAGGTCGGGGTTGTCGAACGCCGCGCCGAACGCGTGCGAGAGCGAGTAGCCGAGCTCGCCGCCTTCGTGGATCGACCCGGGCGTCTCCGGGGCGACGTGGCTCGGGATCCCGCCGGGGAACGAGAACTGGCGGAAGAGACGGCGCATGCCGGCCTCGTCCTCGGTGATCGCCGGGTAGTGCTCGCTGTACGTGCCCTCGAGATAGGTGTTCGCAACGAGGCCGGGCCCTCCATGGCCGGGGCCCGTGACGTAGAGCACGCTCAGGTCGCGCTCGCGGATTGCGCGGTTGAGATGCGCGTAGACGAGGTTGAGGCCGGGCGTGGTGCCGAAGTGGCCGAGGAGCCGTGGCTTGACGTGCTCCGGCGCCAGGGGCTCGCGGAGGAGAGGATTGTCGAGCAGATAGACCTGCCCGACCGACAGGTAGTTCGCGGCGCGCCAGTACGCGTCGAGGAGCTGGAGCTCGGTGTCTTGAAGCTCTGTCTGGCTCATGTCCGAAGGGGCGGAGCCTAGCTGTCGACGCGCGGTGTCTTCTTCGCGCGACCTGCCGGAGACGCGTGCAGGCTGCTCATACCTAAGTCGGCTGGCCCGGCTGCACCGGGCCGATGCGGTACGACCGCATCATCTCGTTGTCCTCGTGCTCGACGATGTGGCAGTGCCAGACGAACTGGCCGGGATTGGTGAACCGCAGCCGCAGCCTGGTCACCTGACCCGGGTAGGCGACGACGCTGTCCTTTGAGGCCGGTCTCCCAGGACTCGGGTGGCGTCGGCACCGATTCGGGATCGACTTGAACCTCACTCGTGTCTTCGTTGATGAGGATGTCCTGCCGGTTGACGACCTCGAATGCCACCTCGTGGATGTGGATGGGGTGGGCGTCGGCACTGGCGTTGTACAGCTCCCAGACCTCCGTGGTGCCCACGGCCGGGTTCTCCGTTTCCGGGTCCGCCCATTCCCGCTCCATCCAAACGCCCGGCGCGAGATTGGGATCGCCCGCGACGGTGCCGAGCAACGCCTCCGCCGGGGCATCGAAGAACGCCGACGCCCTCTCCAAGAGCGCCAAATGGCGGGTGACGGTCTCCTGTGGAAGTGGAGTGATCGCCGGCAGCTGCAGGAACATGGGCGGGGTGGTGGGATCCGGAGCGACCGCCGGCACGACGCGGAACTGCATGATCTGCCCGGTGGTGTCGGGATCGGCGATCTCGAAGCCATCTGGGGGATCTTCGCCGGGCTCGCCGCCGCCGAACGGCTCGTCCGGTCCGACGTTCCCGAGGACGTGCTGGCCCGTCGGCACGTTCGTGAAGTCGACGATCAAGTCCGCCCGCTCGGCCAGACCCATGAGCAGCCGGTTGCCGTTGGTGGCGGTCAGGTTGACCGGCGCCGGCAGGAAGCCGCCCTCGTTGCCGATCTGCCAGACCTCGACGCCGGGCACTTGGTTGAAGTCGAGGATCAGGAAGCGCGACTGGCAGCCGTTCAGGAAGCGGAGGCGGTAGCGGCGCTTCTCGACGGTCTGGAACGGCCACGTGTTGCCGTTGACCATGATCGTGTTGCCGAAGAACTCGGGGTTCCAGATCGGCGAGATGTCCGTATCGGGGATGTAGGGCCCGCCGGGTGGGACGTCCTCGAAGAACGCCCGCGTGTCCGGGTAGAACAAGGAGCCGTCGTCGTTGAACGAGCGGTCCTGGACGGCGATCGGGATCTCGTAGTAGGTCTTGTTGGGCGGGAACTGGTCGCCCTCGTTGGGAGCGGGGCTGGGGAGAACGGCCGTGGTGCCGGTGCGGGTGTCCAGGACCGCCTTGTCCCCCTCGGGGCCGCCGCGGACGAGGAAGAAGCCCGCCGGGCCCGCGTACACGTTGAGCCGGGTCATGCCGAGCGCGTGGTCGTGGTACCAGAGCGTCGACTCGCGCTGGTCATTGGGGTACTGGAAGGTCGCAAACCCGGGGCCCCAGGTGACGCCGAACTTCGATGCGGCCTTCCCCGCGAAGAAGTTGTTCCAGGTGCCCTCGGTCGCGTAGCCCGCGGGGATGTTGGCCGCGGCCGGCAGGTACCAGGCCTCGGCGTAGCCGTCGCTCTCGTCGCCCACGCCGACGGCGCCGTGTAGGTGGGTCACGATCGGCACGGGACCGGTGTAGGGACCGGGCGTGGAGTCGAAGTCGGGCCGCGAGTCCCGGCCTGCCGCTCCGCCGGGTGGGTTGGCCCAGTGCAGCGTGGGGTCCACGGGCAGCAGGTGCGGGAGGTAGTTCCCGTTCGCGTCCTTGAGGTCGTTGATCCACTTGATCCGCACCGGCCGCTTCCACTGCGTCTCGATCGTGAGCGAAGGCGCGTTGTGGAGGAGCAGTCCCTTCTTGCTGGCCGAGGCCACTGCGCCGTAGCCCCAGACGGTCGTGGCCGGCATGCCTGCCGGCAGGATCTGCTGGTCGAACTGCTTCATGGAGATCTCGTAGTAGTCGGCGGGCTTGCCGCCCGGCATCGTGATCGTCCCCGCCCGGGGCATCACCGGCGGGATGAGCATTGACGTGACGAACTTGGTCACATCGTCCGGGTCCAGCGTGCCGCCCGGGACCTGGGCGACCGCGTACGAACCAAACCTGAGCGGGATGAAGAGCGACGCTCCAGCCACCGCCCCGTACTCGAGGAAGCGTCGTCGGGTGATCGGGGACATCGTGATCCTCCTTCGGAGCCGCAGGGCTCCCTGCGATTTTCGTTCGCCTCCAGCCTCTCGATGCGAACGCACGGAGTCATCGGCGTCCGCCCGGATTCGCGTGCGGGTTTCCCCGCATGCCGAGGCGGCATCCCGAGACATTCACATTCCGGCATCCGAGGGGTATCCTCGTGGGCAGACGGCCTTTCATCCGCTGCTGTTGCGCGAGGTTTTTTCAGCGGTCGCGCCTGAGGGGTCCGTCTCAGCCGACAGCCACACACGGTGGGAGAGGAGCGGCCCCGAATGGAGGGTTCGGCGCTCGCGCAGGAAACGCATCTGGGGGGTTTCCGCCCACCGAGGCCCGCCGTCTTCCTGCTCATAGCGCTCGCCGGCGGGGCCGCCGCCGGCTGCTCGATCGTTCTCGCCCTGAGGAACGACACGATCGGCTCCGACCTGGGAGAGCCGCTCGTGATCGCGCTGCTCTCGGTGTTGGTCACGCTTTCGTATGTCCTGTGCGGGCTTCTCGCGTGGTGGCACAGGCCTGCGAGCCGTTTTGGCCCGCTCATGATCGCGGCGGGGTTCGCCAACTTCCTCGCGAGCCTTTCCTGGGCGACCAACGATGTCGTCTTCACGCTCGGACAGGCGCTCGACCTCTTGCCGCCAGTCCTCTTCCTCCACGTTTTTCTCGCGTTTCCGGATGGCCGGCTGCACGGCCGGTTCGAGCGGGGACTCGTCCTGGCGGCCTACGTCACCGCGATCGGGCTCGAGCTCCTCCGCATGACGTTCGGGTTCTTCGGGCCGCACAACCTGCTCGAGATCACAGAGAACGCCGACGCCGCGCAGGCGGCAGCGCGCGTCCAGCTCACGCTGATCAGCGCCTACTGCCTGACCGGCGTGGGCATCCTGGTCGCTCGCCGGGCGCGCGCAGGTCGTCCGCTGCGAAGGTCGGTCGCGCTTCTCGCCGACGCCTTCGGGCTCGCGCTCGTCATGATCGCCGCGCTCTTGCTGTCGGCCGCCTGGGGCGGCCCAGCGGTGCAACAGATCCGGTGGGCGACCTTCGCGACGCTCAGCCTGGCACCGGTTGCGTTCCTGATCGCCCTCCTCCACTCACGCCTTGCGCGCTCGTCCGTCGGCGACGTCTTCGTCGACCTCCAAGCGGATCCGGCACCGGCGGACCTCCGCGACGCCCTCTCGCGTGCGCTTCGTGATCCGTCGCTCACGCTCGCGTACTGGCTGCCCGACTACGGGTGCTACGCCGACCTGGAGGGTCGGCTGATCGAGCTTCCAGGCCCGGACAGCGGCAGGGCGACCACGCTGATCGACCTGGGAGGAGCGCACGTGGCCGCGTTGCTGCACGACCCGGCGCTCAACGACGAGACGGAGCTGCTGGGCGCCGTCACCGCCGCGGCCGGAATGGCACTCGAGAACGGCCGCCTGCATGCCGAGCTCAGGGCACACCTCGTGGACCTGAGAGCGTCCCGGGCCCGCGTCATCGACGTGGGTCAGAAGGAGCGCCAGCGGCTGGAGCGGAACCTGCACGACGGTGCGCAGCAGCGGCTCATCGCGCTCTCGCTCGAGCTGAGCGGGCTCGAGGACCGGCTGGCGGACGACTCGGACGCACGCGCGAGACTCGATCAGGCGAGACGGGAGATCGCGACCTCTCTCGAGGAGCTTCGCGACGTGGCGCGCGGAATCCATCCCGCCGTCGTCAGCGCGCACGGCCTGGAGATAGCACTCGAGCAGCTCGCCGCCCGCGCACCGGTTCCGGTCAAGCTCGCGGTCGAGCTCGACGGCCGGCTTCCCGAGCCTCTGGAAGTTGCCGCTTTCTACCTCGTCTCGGAGAGCCTGGCCAACATCGGCAAGCACGCGAACGCGACGACGGCCGGCGTCGAGGTCTGCCGGTCGAACGGCCTGCTCGTCGTCGAGGTCGTGGACGACGGCGCCGGCGGCGCCGACACCGAGCTCGGCTCGGGGCTCCGAGGGCTCGCGGACCGCGTGGAGGCGCTCGAGGGACGGCTGCGGATCTGGAGCCCGAGAGGCGCTGGCACCCGGTTGCGAGCGGAGATCCCGTGCGCGCCGTGATCGCCGAAGACAGCGTCCTGCTCCGGGAAGGCCTCGCGCGCCTGCTGGACGAGAACGGGCTTGAGGTGGTCGGATGCTGCGAGACCGCCGAGGACCTGCTCCTCAAGGTTCGCAGCTACTCGCCCGACGTGGCCATCGTCGACATCCGGCTCCCTCCGACGCACAACGACGAGGGGATGCAGGCCGCCCTGGAGATCCGCGCCGACCACCCCTCGGTGGGCGTGCTCGTGCTCTCGCAGTACGTCGAGGTCGGCCTGGCGATGAAGCTGCTGGCCGACTCGGCCGACGGCGCCGGCTACTTGCTCAAGGATCGCATCAGCGACGTCAAGGAGTTCATCGGCGCGGTCCGGCGTGTAGCGGAAGGAGGCTCGGCGATCGACCCGATCATCGTCTCGACGCTGCTCTCGAGACACCGGAGCGATGACCCGCTTGCCCAGCTCACGCCGCGCGAGCGGGAAGTGCTCGAGCTCATGGCCGAGGGCCGCTCGAACCAGGGCATCGCCGACAAGCTCGTGATCTCGCTTCGCGCAGTGGAGAAGTACGTATCGAGCATCTTCGGCAAGCTCGGCTTGCCCTCCAGCGGAACCGATTCGCGCCGCGTGCTCGCCGTGCTCCTCTATCTGCGCTCCTGAGCCCGGGCGCAGGGCAACACACCAGAAAACCGGCCCCCGAACGGGAAGTCTCCCGTCTGTTCGGCTGCCGGCTCGCGTGGGAGCGTGGAGCAGGTTTCCATCTGCGAGAGGAGCAGCGATGAAGACGCGAGTCATCCAGGACGAGCCGGACGAGCAGACAGCCGAGGAAAGCCGCGTCGCGCCGCCCGATCGACCACGTGAACCCACCAACCTCGCCGGGCGTATGGGCCGATGGAGCGCCCAGCACCGCAAGACCGCCATCTTCGGCTGGCTTGCCTTCGTCGTCGTCGCCTTCGCGCTCGGCATCGTCAGCGGCACGACCAAGATCGAGACGGCCACGTCCGGCGTGGGCGAATCGGGCCGCATCGACAAGCTCCTCCACGAGGAATTCGTGCAACCGGCCGGAGAGAGCGTGCTCGTCCAGAGCGAGACGCTGACCGTCAAGGATCCGGCCTTCACGGCCGCAGTCGAGGACGTGATCGCCAGAGTCTCCGCCCTGGACGTGGTCATGGACGTCCAGTCGCCGCTCGATCCCGAGAACGCCGGCCAGGTCGGCCAAGCCGGGCATGCAGCGCTCATCGACTTCGAGATCCGCGGCGATCCCGACGACGCCGTCAAGAAGATCGACCCCGTCGTCGCCGCAGTCGACGAGGCGCAGAAGGCCAATCCAGACGTGTTCGTCGGCTCGTTCGGCGTCAGCGCGTCGAAGGAGGTCAACGGCCGCCTTCATGGACGACCTGAAGAAGGCCGGGCTGCTCTCCATCCCGGTGACCCTCATCATCCTCATCGTCGTCTTCGGAGCCCTTGTTGCGGCCGGCATTCCGCTCCTGCTCGCGCTCACAGCCATCGTCGCCACGTTCGGGCTGGTCGCACTGCCGACCTCTTTGATCCCGATCGACGAGGTGACCTACGAGCTGATCCTCCTGATCGGGCTCGCGGTGGGCGTCGACTACTCGATGTTCTACTTGAAGCGAGAACGCGAGGAGCGAGCCGCCGGGCGCAGCGAGGAGGCGGCGCTCGAAGCGGCCGCGGCCACGTCCGGCCGCTCGGTGCTGATCTCCGGGCTGACCGTCATCATCGCCATGTCCGGCATGTTCCTCGCCGGCATCCAGGGCATGTCGGCCTTCGCCGTCGGCACGATCCTCGTGGTCGCGGTGGCCATGCTCGGGTCGCTCACCGTTCTTCCGGCCACCCTCTCCTGGCTCGGCGACCGGGTCGAGCGAGGCCGAGTGCCGTTCGTCAGCCGGCTCCGCCGCGATGACGGCGAGGGCCGGATCTGGGGAAGGATCGTCGGAGCGGTCCTGCGGAGGCCTGTGATCTCCGTCAGTCCTGTCGGCGGGTCTCCTGCTGGCGCTCGCCGTGCCGGCGCTGCAGCTACGCACGGTGCAGCCCGGCGATCGAGACGTACCCGCAGTCCCTGCCCTCCATCCAGACGTACAACCGGATCCAGGCAGCCTTCCCGGGAAGCGAGATCCCTGCGGGCGTCGTCGTCAAGGCGGCCGACGTCACCGCGCCCGAGGTGCAGGAGGCGATCGGCCAGCTCGAGTGGCGGGCGCTCGCCAGCGGGCAGATGCACGAGCCGATCACGATCGACGTGAACGACGGCGGGACGATTGCGACCGTCGCCATCCCCGTCGACGGCGAGGGCATGGACGCGGCCTCGGAGGCCGCGCTCGCGACGCTCAGAGACGAGATCGTCCCGGCGACCGTCGGCGCGCTGCCGAACGCCGAGGTCGGCGTCACGGGAATGACCGCGCAGTCGAAGGACTTCAACGACAAGCTCGCGTCCGTCGCGCCGCTCGTGTTCGGATTCGTGCTCCTGCTGGCGTTCCTGCTCATGCTCTTCGCCTTCCGATCGCTCGTGATCGCATTCAAGGCGATCATCCTCAACCTGCTCTCCATCGCTGCCGCTTACGGCGTGATGGTGCTCGTCTTCCAGCACGGATGGGGCAAGGGCCTTCTCGGCTTCGATTCCACCGCCGGCATCGACGCCTTCCTGCCCATCTTCATGTTCGTGATCCTCTTCGGCCTGTCGATGGACTACCACGTCTTCATCATCAGCAGGATCCGCGAGGCCTACGACCACGGCATGAGCACCGAGCAGGCAATCACCCACGGGATCAAGACGACTGCGGGAGTGGTGACCAGCGCGGCGATCGTGATGGTCTGCGTCTTCGCGGTCTTTGCGACGCTTTCCATGCTGATCTTCAAGCAGTTCGGCGTCGGGCTCGCCGCAGCGATACTGATCGACGCGACCATCGTCCGCGCCGTGCTCCTTCCGGCGACGATGAAGCTGCTCGGGCGACTGGAACTGGTACCTGCCCCGCTGGCTCGAGTGGCTTCCCCACCTCGATCACGGCGACAGCGTGCCGGTCAAGGCACCGGCTGTCCCGACGCCCAGCGCACTAGAGGCGAGTCGCATGACCAGCGCGACGCACCCTCAGGTCGAATCCAGCAGGGCGCCGCGGCGCGTGCCGCGGCGGCCCTGCGCACCGAATCGGGCCTCGCACGGCTCGCGCTCGGCGTCGCGGCGCTCCACGTCGTGGACGACAACTTCCTCCAGCCGCAGCCGGGCACGTCGGCCGGCGACCACCTGGTCGGCGGCCTCGTGCAATTCGGACTGTTCGTCCTGCTCGCCTGGGCCTACCCGCGCCTGCGGCCGGGACTCCGCGGGACGCTCGCGATCGTGGTCGGCCTCTTCACGATCGTGATGGGCGTCGGCGAGGCCGGTTACTACACGCGCGAGAACGGCCCGTCCGGAGACGATTTCACCGGTCTCCTGGCGATCCCCGCCGGCTTCCTGCTCGTCGGCATCGGCCTCGTCACGCTCTGGAGGTCGAGGAAGGGCGGCAGCGTGGTCCGCCGGTATCTGCGGCGGGCCGCCCTGACGGTTGCGTTCCTCGTGGGGGCGTACCTCGTCGTCTTCCCGGTCGCGGAGTCGTACGTCGTCACCCACTCGGCGCGCGCCTACGTGCCGACACCGGAGCTCGGCACGGCCTACGAGGACGTCGCCTTCACGACGAGTGACGGCCTACGGCTCGAGGGCTGGTACGTGCCTACGAGGAACGGTGCGACCGTCGTCGTCATCCCCGGCCGCAAGGGCCCGCAGAAGCCTGCGAGGATGCTCGCCGAGCACGGCTACGGCGTCCTCCTCTTCGACCGACGCGGCGAGGGCGAGAGTGAAGGCGACCCGAACGCGTTCGGCTGGGCCGCCACGCGTGACGTGAAGGCGGCGATCTCGTTCCTGCAAGGCCGGCCGGAGGTCGACGACGGCCGGATCGGCGGGCTCGGTCTTTCGGTCGGTGGGGAAACGCTCCTCCAGACGGCGGCCGAGACCGACGACGTGCAGGCCGTCGTCTCGGAGGGCGCAGGTATTCGATCCGTTCGCGAGGCAGTCGAGCTGGCCGGGTTGGACTCGTGGATCACGAGTGGTGTGTTCGGCGTCGCCACCGCGGCGACGGCGGTCTTCACGAGCGACCTGCCGCCACGCAGCCTCACGGATCTGAGCGGCGAGATCTCGGCACCGGTCTTCTTCATCTACGCCACTCCGGGACAAGGCGGCGAGAACCTCAACCCGACGTATTACGAGGCCGCGAGCCAACCCAAGGAGATCTGGGCCGCCGAGGGCGGTCACACCGGCGCAATCGACGCCGAGCCCGAGGAGTACGAGCGGCGCGTGGTCGAGTTCTTCGACAGCAACCTTCTCGAGGGACGATGACCGCTGATCGGCTGACCATCCGCCGCACGGTCCTGTTCGGTACCCCGCTGCTTTACATCGTGCTCGGGATCATCCATCCGATGGAGGATCCGGGACTCGGCGAGGCAACCGGGGTGTTCATCGGCCTCCACTTTGCGCAGATGTTCCTGATCGCAGGGCTTGCGTATTCGCTCTGGCTGCTCGTGGACGGCATCGAGAGTCGCGCTGCAACTGTCACTCGGGCGCTGATCCTGCCCTTCGTGATCCTCTACACGACGCTCGATGCGATCGCCGGGCTCGGGATGGGCGACCTGGTCAGAATGGCCAACGACCTCCCCGCCGCGGAACAGGCGACACTGGGCCCCTTCATCGACGAGCTTCGCGAGCCGGACATCGGCGGCTATGTCATCTACCTGGGCGCCGGCCTCTCCTGGTTTGCGGCGGTTGTCGCCGCGGCGGTGGCGCTCAAGAGGCGCGGGCCACGGCCTGCACTCGTCCTCATGGCTCTCGGAGCGCTCATCTTCGCGGTCGGCCACCCAAAGCCGACGGGGCCGATCGGCATGAGCCTGTTCCTCGCCGGCGTGATCTGGCTCGAGCTGCGACCGCAGACCGAGGCAGCCCGCCGCTCGGTCAGCGTTCAGCCGACGTAGGTCGGCTAGGCAGGCGCCCGTCGACGGCGTAGCCTCAGCCCAATCGCGGTAGCGCTCCTCGTCGGCACGCCCAGACGCCGTGGCGCGGGCGACGGCAGCTGCGAGAGCCGACTCTCAGAGACCCGATGAACGCGCGGCACCTGGATCCTCAACCGTCGGACGGTGCGACCTCGACGTAGACGAGGTCGCCGTCGCCGAGCAGGACGACGATCTGACGGAAGCCGTCGTCGTCCACCGCGACCTGTGCTTCCCCGTCTCCGCCCAGAGTTATGGCGCGAACGAGCTCGGCGCGGCCGAAGCTGCCGTCGGCTTTCTGCGTGGCGACCGCGAGCCCGCTGGGAATCGACCAGGCGACCGTGGCCCGTCCGTCCGGGCCGACGCCGATGCCCGGGTAGGTCGTGCCCGGGAGTGAGCCGCTCAGCTCCGTCTCGGCCTCCCAGCCCGCTTCCGTCCAGCGGGTGTAGAGGACGTCACCGCTGTTGGCCGTCACGAGGTGCAGGCGGCCCTGTGCGTCGGCGGCGACATCGATTACGCCCTCGAAGCTGAGCCCGATCGGACGCGGCGGCGTCCACGTGCGACCGTCGTCGCCGGATATGCGGTGCACGAGGCGACCCTCGTTCCAAATCGTGTGTAGGCGACCCTCGCCGTCCGCGACGAACACCAGGTCGCGCGCGAGCTCTCGGCCGGTGAGCGCCTGCGAGCCGTACCGGACGTCTCCCAGGTGGTAGAGGATCGTCTCCAGGTTCCCGGCGGGCATGTACGTGCCGATCATGTGCGAGCGAATGTCGCCGCCGAGCTCGGACGGCGACCCGACCTCGTGTCGAAGGGCCCAGCCCGACTCGAGAGCGCACCGCTCCCACAGTCGCGAGCTGCCGAACCCGACGCCTTCCGCATCGACGTAGGCGTCCCAGAGAGCGCACAGTTGCCCCGAGGGTCGCCGCGCCACGTGCAGACCGCCGGCTTGCTGGCCCGCCTCGCTGAGCCGCTCCTCTGCCGACCAGTCCCCGCCGGCGGCGCGGCGCCGGGTCGCAACCTCGAAGGCGGGGCTGTCGGGAACGGCGGCCATCCACAGGACGTGGACGATGCCCGCGTCGTCTGTCGCGACCTCCGGTGTAGCGCAGGTCGGGCTCAATCCGCTTGCGAGCAGGACGGGATCCGTCGCCCGCCGCTCGGACTCGGTGGCCTCCTCGATGATCGGCTGCGCTCCCGCTCCAACGGCCGCGCCGACGCCGACCGCCACAAGCTGCAGGGCGAGTGGCTGAAGCGTGTCGGAGGCCGCCTGGGCCAGTGCGCCCCCGACGAGCAGGAGCACGAGCCAGACGCACACGAGCAGAACCAGCATGAACGTTGCGCCGGCGAGAGCAACCGCCAGGACGCTGAGGACGACGGCGAGGAGCCCGAGCGCCGCGAGGAGCGGCCACCCGCGGGAGCCGACACCCGTTTCGTCCGCAGTCCCGGACCCGCCCGCAGGGGCCGGCTGAGGGCGGCGTCTGAGACGCCAGTAGACGACGCCGAGCCCGAGTGCAAGGAGGAGACCCGCCACCGGAGGCAGACCGGCGAACGCGTTCGCGACAAGGCTCGTGACGAGGCCGAGCACGACCGGCGCGACAACGAGGGTCGCCGGACCCTCGCCTGGCGAACGCGAAGTGGACTCTCCCTGAGCCGGAATGGCTTCCGACTCGCGCTCCTTGGACATCTCCGAGTCCATGGATGGTCGCACAATTCCGGCTTCGCGAATAGCGGCCGTCCGCCGTTTGCCGCTGCTAAGGGCACTTCTCGTCGGTGAGCACCGACGTAGGAACCACCGTCTCGACGGCGCCCTCCGCGGAGAACGTCACGTCGAGGGTGATCGCGTAGCGGGGCCCGGCGGAGGCACGATGGATTTTCACGCCCGGCTCGGGTCGGGTCACCATCCGGAAGTCGTCCGCGGTGACCACCCTGTCGAGGTGGCGGGCGACGCCGTGCGCTTCACCGGCGAGGTCGTAGCGCAAACCCGTTTCGAGGCCCCGGCCATGGACGTCGATGGCCTGAAGAGCGTACTGCAGCTCGACTTCCCCTTCCTCCGAGACGATCGTCGATCCCTGAAAGCTCATCGTCCCGGCCAGCTCGACCTTCTCGTCCCAACACGGCTCGTACGCGAGCACGTCCAGGGAAACCACGAGCTGCACGACCGTGGGAGGCGCGTCGAACGTGGTCGCCCGGGCGACCGAAGCCGCCTGGGAGAGCAGCACGGCGGCTGCGAGCAGAGCCGCGACCCTGCTCACGGAGTCGACTCGCAGCTGGCGTCTGCAGGCTCGGCTGGATCCTTGTGAACGATGTCCACCTCGGAGCCGCAGTTGAGCGCGTGATCGACCTCGCCGTCGCGCCCGTAGAGCGTGTCCGCGCCCCACTGGCCGAACAGCGAATCGATGCCTGCCTCGCCGACGAGGCTGTCGTTGCCGGCTCGACCGGAGATCGCATCGTTGCCTGCCGCACCGAAAAGCCTGTTCGCGAAGACGCTGCCGACGAGCTCGTCGTTGCCCACCGTGCCCGTCACATCCTCGACGTCGGTCAGCACGTTGTCGTCCTCGCCCTCCCACAACCAGCCGCCGGGGAGACCGTCGTCCGCACTGCCGTCGATGGTCACGTCCACACCCGCGGTCGTGTGGGCGTAGTACGTGACCCAATCCTGCCCGTCCCCTCCCGACAGCACGTCGAACTGGTCGACGATGTAGTTGGCAGCAATGTCCGGGCCGGGCCCGCCGTCGAGGACGTCGTTGCCGTCCTCGCCGAAGAGCTCGTCGCCCCCAAGACCACCCCGCAGCTCGTCACGTGCCGGCCCCCCGTGCAGGTCGTCGGGTCCGCCTAGCCCTTCGAGGACGTCGACACCTTCGTCGCCGTACAGGATGTCGCCCCACGCGTCGCCGTAGACAACGTCGTCCCCCCACCCGCCGGAAATCCTGTCGCCTCCGTCTCCACCGAAGAGGAGATCGCCGCCGGCGGCGCCGCAGATTCGATCGTTGCCGCCATACCCGTCGATCGTGTCGTTGCCGTCTCCGGCATAGATGACGTCGTCGCCCGGGGTGCCGGCGATGGTGTCCTCGGCGACGCTTCCAAAGATCGTGACCGTGGCACCGAAGCAGGTCACTGTGCCCGGGGGCGGTGCAGCGGCGGCCGAGCTCGCGAACACGAACGTCCAAGCCACGAGGACGAGTGTGCAAAGCGCTGTCCGGCCCATGTCTGCGTTCTCCTCCGAGTCGACCTACTCCCTGCTTCACAAGACGAGGCACGCGCCACTCGTCTTCCTAAGAGAGTGATATGAGGCGATTACACGATCTCGACGGTGTCGCCGTCGGCGAGCACATGATCACGCCCGACGCGCTGATTCTCGAACTTCGCCGACGGGCCGGACACGCGCGCCCCCGCACATGACGCTGCGAGCTCGTGGTGGACGGTCAGTGCGGCGTCGACGACCGTCGATCCCGGCGAAATCGCCTGCGGCTCGGCCTGGTCGAGGCCGGGGCGCCGCAGGTAGATTCGCATGAGTCCCGTCAGCTCCCAGACGGCCTCGCGGAACCTCTCGAGGCTCGCGTCATCGAGGATCGAGACACCGATCGCCGGTAATCCTGTCTGCCGGCGAACCTCGTCGACGACCTGTCCAGAGGCCTCGTCGAGCTTCGTCACCGCAACGAGCGTTCGCTTCTCGATCCCCGCGGCGTCGAGCTCGGCCTGGATCACGCGCAACGCCTCCAGCGGCGCCGTCGCGTCCTGGCAGAGAACCATGGCGTCGGCACCGCGGAGCACACCGAGCAGCGCCCGCCCGCCCGCCCGGCCGGCGCTTGCGCCCGCGATCAGACCGGGGATCTCGACGAGCTGAACGAGCACGCCGCCGATCCGTGTCACCGAAGGCACGGGCCGCGTCGTCGTGAACGCATAGTCGCCCGTCTTGATCTGGATGCTCGACAGCGCCTGGAGCAGCGACGACTTCCCGGCGTTCGGCGGGCCGACAAGGGCGATCTGGGCCGCGCCCTCGCGACGGACGGCGACCGAGTCATGGTGCACGACCTTCTTGCGAAGGCGTGACTCCTCGATCTGGCCGTTCACCCACCTCCGGATATCGGCGTAGGGGCCGTTCCTGTACCCGGGGAGCTCCGCGAGAATCGCGCGCAGCTCCTTTATCCGCTCGCCGCCCTCCTTGCCGACGAGCCGACGCTTGATCACCTGCATCTGCGTGCGATGTGGCATCGGCATCGCGATCACCTTCCTCCGAACACTCATGCGGGAAGGCGCGCGCTAGCTGCGGCCGCCGCTGCGGCCGCTCGAGCGCGTCCCTGTCCCGCCGCTTCCTCGGACGCTGAGCTGGAAGCGGCGGACTAGCCGGTTTGCTGCAACGTGATCGCGTACCAGCGAATCATCGCCAGTCGAGTCTACCCGACCACGTCAGGTATCCAAGCACTGCGGGGGCGGCCGTGCGTCGGCTCTCCTCGGCGGAAAGGAGTACTCTCTCACCAGAGAGGCGCCTCCTTTTTTGCACCACCAGAGAGGAGTTCATGTGGCGACGTCCGAGGCTCTCTCGGCGAGCGCGAACTCCCCTCCGAGGCCTGAGCCCAGTCCTAGCCGTATCAGGCCCCTGACGTGGGTTCGGCGCGGTCTTTGGGTCTTCGTCCTGGTCGCAGGCGTCGCCGCCCTGGCGATGACGGTGTCCAACGACGGCCTCGACGGCGTCTTCACACCGACAGGGCTCAGGCCCTTGGTCGGCTGGGCGTTCGCGGGCAGCGGCCTCTATGCCTGGGGACGACGACCGGAGAATCCGCTCGGGCCGCTGATGACGGTGGTCGGGTCCACGTATCTCCTGGCGCAGATCCTCATTCAGGCGGATTCGTCGGCCCTGTTCACAGCAGGGATCTGGCTCAGCGACGCGTGGGCCCTCTTCTTTGTGTGGTTTCTCCTGGCATTCCCGGATGGGCGACTGGGGAGGCTCGATCTCTTCGTCATCGCGATGTACGTGCTCATGGCGTTTCCCTTGGAGCTGACTTGGTTGCTGTTCTTCGAAACCGGCGGGAGCCCTGAGAACGCGATCGTGGTCTGGCCGAACGATGCCGTCGCCGGCAACGTCGACTCCGCACAGCGTGCTCTGGTCGTACTGGCCGCGGTGGTCCTGGCTGTCACCTTGACGAAGCGCTGGATCGTCGCGAGCCCGCCGCTCCGACGCGCACTCGTCCCCATACTGGCTGGTTCCGTCGCCATCCTTCTGGGATCCGTCCTCGTCGGCCTCGACAAGTTCCAGATCGCATTCGAGCCGGCGAGATGGCTGGTGCTGGGGGCGTATTTCGCAATCCCCCTCGTCGTGCTCGGCGGCATCCTTCGCGCCCGGCTTGCGCGCTCGACTGTCGCAGACCTCTTTGTCGAGCTCCGCTCGGAGCCGTCCCCGGGAGAGCTTCGCGATGCCCTCGCCCGCGCACTCGGCGATCCGTCGTTGACGGTGGCGTACTGGCTTCCACAGTTCCGGAGCTGGTCCGATCTCGACGGCCGTGCGGTGGAGCTGCCGGGCGAGCAGAGCGGGAGGGCTACGACGATGATCGACCGGAACGGGGAACACGCTGCAGCGCTCGTCCACGACCCTGCGCTCGTCGACGAGCCGGAGCTGCTCGAAGCGGTCAGCGCAGCGGCCGGCATCGCAATCGAGAACGGGCGTCTGCACGCAGAGTTGAAGGCTCGGCTGGAAGAGCTGCGCGGATCCCGTTCGCGGGTGATCGAGGCGGGACAGAGGGAGCGGCAGCGATTGGAGCGAAACCTGCATGACGGCGCCCAGCAGCGGCTGATCGCCCTCTCGCTCGAGCTGAGCCTGCTCGAGGAAGAGCTGGGCTCCGACGGTGACGCCCGCGCCCGGCTTGCTCACGCGAGAAACGAGGTCACAACGTCGCTCGGGGAGCTACGCGAGGTTGCGCGGGGCATTCATCCCGCTGTTGTGAGCGGCCACGGCCTCGGAGTCGCTCTCGAGCAAGTCGCCGCTCGCGCGCCCGTGCCAATTCGTCTCGCGGTCGAGATCGACGGGCGCCTGCCCGAGCCGGTCGAGGTTGCGGTCTACTACCTCGTCTCCGAGAGCCTTGCGAACGTCGCGAAGCACGCAAGCGCGTCGGCCGCCGCCATCGAGGTCAGCCAGGTGGACGGCCGGGTCGTGGTCGAGATCGTCGACGATGGGATCGGCGGCGCGGATACGGAGCTCGGCTCAGGGTTGCGCGGCCTGGCGGACCGTGTCGAAGCGCTCGGCGGGCGGCTTCTGGTCTGGAGCCCGAGTGGTGGCGGGACAAGGGTCAGGGCGGAGATCCCGTTCGCGTCGTAATGTGGCGGAGAGAGCACAGTGAGCGGAGATCGCCCCGGACAGGTCAAGCTCGTTTCGAGCCTGACTCGCAGCGGCTCGTCGCGCGGTCAGAGCGATTCGATCGTCAACGCCATACGGCTTCGCCTCGGGGACGCGGAGCATCGCGTCGCCGGCATGCCCATCGTCTACGAGGATCTCGACGGCGGCAGCGAAGAGCGCGGCTCGTGGGACGCAGATCGCGAGCAGGCCAACGCGCGGCAGGCGGCGGCCGATCCCGACGTCGTCGCGTACATCGCCACGCTCGACACGGACGCTGCGCCGTACTCGATCCCGATCACGAACCAGGCTGGGCCGCTGCTGCAGATCTCGCCCTGCAACACCTATCCGGGCCTCACGCGACCCTTCGAGGCGGGCGAACCGGAGATCCACTACCCGGCCGGGGTGCGCAGCTACGCGCGGACCGCGATGAGCGACGATCTTCAGGGCCGGTTCGCGGCGCAGTGGGCCCTCGAGCTCGGTGCCAGGCGCGTCGCCGTCCTGCACGACGGCGAGCCCTGCGGGCGCGGTGTCGCCGAGCCGTTCGGACGGAGCTGCGTCGCGTTTGGCATCGAGCTCGTCCAGCCACCGCTTGCGATCGTCCCGAAGCAGGAGGACTACCGCGAGCTTGCGGGGACGATCGCCCCGCAGCAGCCCGATCTCGTCTTCTACGGAGGGATCATCCAGAACGGGGCGGGCCCGCTGTGGCGCGACATCCGAACAGCGTTGCCGTCCGCGACCATGATGGGCGCCGACACGCTGTTCGAGCACGCCTTCATCGAGGATGCCGCCGAGCATGCCGAAGGGACGCTCATCACCTTCGGCGGCGTCCCACCCGCGCTCCTGGAGGGGCCCGGCCGCGCCTTCTTCGACCGCTACGTGACGACCTACGGGCAGGAGCCGGAGTGCTACGCCGCCTCTGCGTACGACGCCGTCGGTGCGGTGCTTGCGGCCGTCGAGGAGGTCGGCGCCAGGGATCGCGCCGCCATCACCCGGGCTGTCCTCGCGACTCGCGACTTCGACGGCCTGCTGGGACGCTGGAGCTTCGACTCCAACGGTGACATCGACCTCCGGCAGGCAACGCGGCTCACGGTCCGCGAGGGGGATTTCAGCTATCTCGGTGTCGGCGAGGTCGAGGGCTGAACGACCTACTCCTAGCCTGGTTCGAGACGCATGGGCGTGATCTGCCCTGGAGGAAGACCTCTGATCCGTATGCAGTTCTCGTCTCCGAGGTCATGCTCCAGCAGACGCAGGTCGAGCGGGTCGTGCCTCGCTACCTGGCCTGGCTCGAGCGGTGGCCGACCGTTGAGGGGCTCGCGGCCGCGGCGCTCGCAGACGTCATCCGCGAGTGGCAGGGCCTCGGGTACAACCGGCGCGCGGTCAACCTCCATCGAGCGGCGCGGCGGATCGCGGCTGAGGGGTGGCCGGACGACCTCACCGAGCTGCCCGGCGTCGGGCGCTACACGGCGGACGCCGTGGCGGCGTTCGCATTCGGCGCGGCCGTCCTGCCCGAAGACACGAACGTCCGTCGCGTGCAGGAGCGGACCGGCCATCGCTTCGGACCGCGGTGCGGACAGGCGCTCATGGACCTCGGTGCGACGGTCTGCCTCGCGCGGGTGCCGCGCTGCGGCGCCTGCCCGCTTGCCCGGGAGTGCCCCTCCCGCGGTCGCCGTTACGAGCCGCTGCGGCGCCAGGGCCGCTTCGAGGGCTCCTTTCGCCAGCGCCGCGCCTACGTCCTCCGAGCGGTCGCCGACCGTCCGCGGCGTGCCGCGGGGCTCGACGCCGACGCCGTCATCGCGCTCGAGCGCGACGGGCTCGTGCGCGTGAGCGACGGGCTCGTCTCGCTCCCGCCTTAAGGGCGAGTTAAGAACCCCGTAACGAATGAGCCCTGCGAAGGATGTTCAATAGAGGCATGACCACCGTCCTCGTGGTCGACGACGAGCCGATCGTGCGCGAGGTTGTCGTCAGCTACCTCCGGCGCGAGGGCTTCCGCACGCTCGAGGCGGGCGACGGGGACACGGCCCGCGGGTTCATCGAGCAGGAGTCGCCCAACCTCGTCGTGCTCGACCTCATGCTTCCCGGGACGGACGGGCTCGATCTCTGCCGCTGGCTTCGGGCCCGCTCGGACGTCCCGGTGATCATGCTCACGGCCCGCGGCGAGGAGGCCGACCGCATCGTCGGGCTCGAGCTCGGCGCGGACGACTACGTCACGAAGCCGTTCTCGCCGCGCGAGCTGGCCGCGCGGGTCCGCACCGTGCTCCGTCGGACCGGCCCGAGCGTCTCCAGGGCGGAGCGCCTGACCTTCGAGGAGCTCGAGATCGACGCACGCACCCGCGAAGTGGCGAGGAGCGGCGAGGCGCTCCGCCTCACGGCCAAGGAGTTCGACCTCCTCTGGTTTCTCGCCAACCACCCGCGCCAGGTGTTCTCCCGCGACCAGCTCATGGACCGGGTCTGGGGCTACGAGGCGGCACTCGACACGGGCACCGTCACCGTGCATGTCCGCCGCCTTCGCGAGAAGGTCGAGGACGATCCCTCGCGGCCGCGCTTCCTCCAGACGGTCTGGGGCGTGGGCTACAGGTTCGCCCCGTGATCGCCTTCGCGCTCGTCGTCGCCGGTGCAACGCTCGCCGCCGGGCTCGCCGCGGCCCTGCTCCTCCGCCGCCTCCCGACGCTGCGGCTCCAGCTCGCCGGGCTCGGGCTCGTCGCGGTGCTGCTGCCGCTCGCGGCCGTGCTCCTCTCCGGCGTGGCGATGTTCAGCTCGGAGCACGACCTCACGATCCTCGCCGTCGCCGCCGCCTCCTCCACCGCCGCGCTCGCCGCCGCATTCCTCCTCGGCGGCTCGATCCTGCAGTCGATCGAGCGCGTCCGCGCCGCGTCGTCGGCCCTCGCCCGCGGCGACCTTGCGGCGCGGGCGCCCGAGAGCGGTCCGGCAGAGCTGGCGGAGCTGGCCGAGTCCTTCAACGAGATGGCCGAAAACGTCGAAGGGCTTTTCGATGCCCGCCGCCAGCTCGTCGCCTGGGCCAGTCACGACCTCCGCACGCCGCTCGCCTCGATGCAGGCGATGCTCGAGGCTCTCGAGGACGGGCTGGCCGAGCCGGAGCACTACCTGCCGGCGATGCGGGAACAGGTGCGGACGCTGGGGCTTCTCGTCGACGACCTCTTCGAGCTGGCGCGCATCGACGCCGGCGTCCTCACCCTGGAGCTCCACGACCTCCCGCTCGGCCCCCTGGTGACCTCGTGCGTGCGCGGGCTGGAGGCGGAGGCGACGGCCCGTCACGTCACCCTCAACGCGGAGGTGAACGGCCGGGATGCGACCGTGCGCGCGGCTCCGGAGAAGATCGAGCGTGTCCTCTACAACCTGCTCACGAACGCGCTGCGCCACACGCCGTCGGACGGCACCGTCGGGATCGTTGTGGAGCCGCTCGATCAGGAGGTGCGAGTGACTGTCGAGGACAGCGGAGAGGGGCTCTCCTCGGAGGCCGTGCAGCGCATGTTCGACCGTTTCTGGCGCGGCGACCGTGCGCGGTCGCGCGAGCGCGGCGGCGCCGGCCTCGGGCTCGCGATCGCGCGCGGCCTCGTGGAGGCCCACGGCGGCAGGATCTGGGCCGAGAGCAGCCCGGAAGGCGGCGCCCGCGTCTCCTTCACCCTGCCTCGCGCGGCGTGAACGGCGCTACCCTGCCGGCGTGGGCCGGATCGAGGGCTACCGCTTTGGCCGCGTGCTCGTCGACGGGCGGGAGGAGACCGCGGACGTCGTCGTCCTGCCGGGCCGCGTCCTCCGCAACTGGCGGCGACGCGAGGGGCATTCGCTCGTCATCGAGGACCTCGAAGAGGTGCTGGACGAGCTCCCGCAACGCCTCGTGATCGGAACCGGGGCCGACGGGCGGATGCTCCCGGACCCGGTGACGCTCGAGCTTCTGCAGAGCGCGCGGCGTCGAGGTCGAGACGATGCGGACCGACGAGGCCGTCCACCGCTACGGCGAGCTCAACCCGGCCGCGGCGGCCGCCGCGCTCCACCTCACTTGCTAGTGCGCTAGTCGGCTCGGAGCAGCGCCACAGCCTGCGCCGCCAGGCCCTCGCCGCGTCCGGTGAACCCGAGGCCGTCCGTCGTGGTCGCACGGACGGAGACGAGCTCGGCGGGAACGCCCATGGCCGCGGCCAGCCTCGACTCCATCTCGGCGCGCTTCCCCGAGATGCGCGGCCGCTCGCCCACGAGGATGCAGTCGGCGTTCACCAGCTCGAAGCCGGCCTCCCGAACCGCCGCCGCGGCGCGCCCCAGGAAGCGAAGCGACGACGCGCCCTGCCACTGCGGGTCGTTCGAGGGAAAGAAGCTGCCGATGTCCCCGAGGCGGGCAGCGCCGAGGATCGCGTCGACGAGCGCGTGGACCACCACGTCGCCGTCCGAGTGTCCGGCGAGGCCGGCCTCGCCGGGGAACTCGACGCCGCCGAGGACGAGCCGCGCCTCCTCGGAGAAGGCGTGCGCGTCGACGCCGATCCCCACGCGGAAGTCGGTCACCCCAGCGGCTCCTGGCGACCGACGCGGCCGTCGAAGACGGTCACGGTCTCGTACCCGGCCGTGTGGAGGTGCTCGAGAGCGGCCTCGAAGTCCCGCCCCACGTCCTGGGCGACGTGTGCGTCCGACGCGAGCGTCGCGGCGACGCCGCGCTCCCGGCAGCGGGCGAGCAGGTCGCGCGACGGGTACAGCTCACCGACGGGCTTGCGGAGGCCGGCCGTGGAGACTTCGACGGCCGCTCCCGCCGCGGCGATCGCCGTCGCCGCCTCCTCGTGGAACGAGGCGAGCGCCTCCGCCCCCGGGCGCCGTCCGAAGATCTTCGGGAGATCGGCATGGGCCAGGACGTCGGCGACTCCACTCCCGGCAAGTTCCACGAAGGCTCCGAGGTAGCGGCGCCAGACGTCCTCGACGGTGAGCTCGCCCCAGAGGCCCGGCTCCATGTCGACGGCCTCGCCGTCGACGATGTGGACCGAGCCGAGCAGGAAGTCCCACGGATACGGCGCGAGCCGCTCGCCGAGCTCGTCCAGCCGTCCGCGGTGCCAGTCCACCTCGAGACCGAGCTTCACCGGGAGCCCTCGCCGCTTCGCCTCGCCGACCGCGTTGCAGTACGAGTCCAGATCGTGGGCGACCTTCGAGCGCTGGTAGGGATGCTGCGGGAAGTCCGCGAGCTGGTTGAAGTAGTACATGTGCTCGGTGAAGCCGATCTCGTCGATCCCGCGCGCGGCAGCCTGCTCGACGAAGCGCTCGACCGCCTCCACGGTGTGGTCGATGGGGCCCTCCCTGCCGTCCGCGGGCCCTCGCAGGTGCATGTGGTAGTCGACGATCATGCCTCGGCGGCGAGCAGTGTCTCGACGAGGGCGAGGTCCGCGGGAGTCGTCACCTTGAGGAGCCGCCGGTCGCCTTCGACGAGCCGCACGCGACCGCCCGCGGCCTCGACCAGCCCCGCGCAGTCGGTGGCGTCGCCGCCGCGCGCGAGAGCCCGGCGAAGGGCTTCGGCGAGGAACACCTGCGGAGTCTGGACCGCGTAGAGCCCGGTTCGGTCGACGGTCTCGGCGACGGCTTCGCCCTCGGCGCGCTTCACGGTGTCGGCCAGGGGCAGCGCGGGCACAACGCCGTCCCAACCCTCGGCCAGGCCGGCGACCACACGCTCGACGACCTCCTCCGGCAGGAGCGGCCGCGCTGCGTCGTGCACCAGGATGACGGCCGCATCGTCGGGGACCTCCCCCACGCCGGCCCGCACCGAGTCGGCGCGCGTCGCTCCCCCGGTGACGACCGCGTGGACGGTGCCGGCGCCGAGCTCCTCGGCGAGGAGGATGGTCGGCTCCTCCCACTCCTCGGGCGCGGCGACGACGATAGCCTCGACCCACTCCGACCGCTCCAGGCGCTCGAGGCTCGCGGCGAGGAGCGGCCTGCCTCCCAGGTTGGCGAAGGCCTTGGGCCGGTCGTGACCGAAGCGCTCGCCGCGCCCCGCGGCCACCAGCACCGCCCAGAGCCCGCTCACCGCTTGACGACGAGCTCTCCGTCGCGCTCGACGAAGATCAAGGGGCTCAGCGGGTCCTCCGAGGTCTGGAAGTCCCGCTCGACCTTCGTGCGAAAAGCCTCCTCGGTCTTGCCGCGGCGGAGGAGCTCGAGCGGAAGGGCGACGAAGACGTTCTCCATTGGCACTGCGTAGGCGGCGGGGCCTCCGTACTCTTTCACGATCTGACGCCTGAGCCCGGGCACGATCATGCGCGTCGCGTCGTACCCGTCGCCGGAGGCCCAGCCGCAGAGCTCCAGGCCCTCGGCGGGCTCGCAGAGGAGCGGCTGCTCCTCGTTCGTCTGCCGCCTGAGGTTGCCGACCGCGAGCTCGTGAAGCTGCTCGATCGAAATGCCCCAGTTCTCGACGTCCTGCGGCCGGACGATGGTGAACGCCTCGGGCGTGTCGACCGCGTAGATGGCGGCGAGATCTCCCGGAAACGGGGTGACGGCCGGTTCGAAGCCGTATGTCCGGAGCTCGAAGGGCGCCTTCAGGAGCGGCATGACGTCGGAACGCACGTCGTCCAGCGCCGTGTCTCCGACCCCCGCATCGAGGCGCTGCTCGGCTTCCTCGACGACTCCGGCGACGAGCTCGTCCCTGCGCCCGGGGTCCTGCTCGTAGCTCTCGAACGCCTCCGCAAGGTCGAGCTGAACCCAGTTCGGGCCCCGAGTCGCCTCGCACCTCGAGGTCGGAGCCCGGCTCCGCCTCCAGCCCCGCGCCACGGAGCTCCGCGACGACGACCTCCTGGAAGGAGGAGGGAGCGAGAAGAGTCGAGGAGGCGGAGTCCTCCCCGCTTTCACCACTGCATCCGGCGAGGAGCGCGGCGAGCAGACAGGCGACGAGCGCAGCGCGGAGGAGCATCCGACAAGGATGCCTGGGCGCCCGGCGAAGCTGTCGCAGTGGTCGGAGCAGTGCCCCGGCAGGTAATGCTGCCCCGCCTCTGCGTCGCGAGCACCAAGCCTGAGTCTGCACTCGTCCGCAGCCAAGGCTGGGGAAGCCTTGGTGAGGACGAGGGTAGGATCAGGCGCCGCGTGATCGCGGGGCAGAGGCGATGGCGCGCATTGCCTGGCGGGGCACTTAGCTCGCGACCTTGACGCCGCTCACCGACTCGAGCTCGTCGTCCAGCCAGACGGCGGCCTCGTCCTCGTCCATCGCCTTGGCGTACATGAGCTCGGAGGCGAGGATCTTCTTCGCCTTCACGAACATCTGCTTCTCGCCCGTCGAGAGCCCCTTCTCCTGGTCGCGCAGCGACAGGTTCCGGACGACCTCCGCAAGCTCGAAGATGTCGCCGGTCTTCATCTTGTCGCGGTTGTACTTGAAGCGGCGGTTCCAGTTCTTGGGCATCTTGGTGCCGCTCCCGTGGAGCACCTCGACGACCCTTTCCACCATCTCCTCGTCGATCACCTTCCGGAGCCCGACGCGATCGGCGTTCTCCGTCGGGACGTTCACCGTCATGTCGTTGTGCAGGATCTGGATCGTGAGGTACTCGCGCGCCTGCCCGAGAATCGTCCTGGTCTCCTTCTTCACCACGGTCCCGGCGCCGTGGTGGGGATAGACGACCTTGTCGCCGACTTTGTACAAGCCTCTCCTCCTCTGGAAAAAACGCGGGCGAAAAAAGAGACGCCCAGGACGCCTGCCGAACTCCCTCATTGTACCGGAAACCCGCTTGAAAAGCCAGTTTCAGGCGCTTTTTCGCCTCAGAGCTGCAGGTACCGATCCACCAGGTTGTGCTCCTGGAGCCTCCTGAGGCCCTCCCGGATCTCGCGCGCCCGCACGGCTCCGACGCCGTCCACGGCCTCGAGGTCGCGGTGGCTGGCGCGGACGACCGCGTCGAGGCTCTCGAAGTCGCGCACGACGTGGCGGATCACCGAGTCCGGGAGGCGCGGGATGCGGGAGAGGACGCGAAAGCCCCGCGGCTGCACGGTCACGTCGAGCGGGTTCGTGTCGCGCCCGTAGCCCACCAGCTCGGCGACCTCTTCGAACTCGAGCAGTCGCGTGTAGTCGAGCCCGGACAGCCGCTCGAGCACGGTGGACGAGCTGGCCGGGTCGCCGCTGCGCTCGTAGTCGTAGACCACTGCCGCCTTCTCGCGCGGGACGTCCTCCATCAGCTCGTCGAGGTGCATGCGGATCAACCGGCCTTCCTCGCCGAGCTCGACGCAGCTCCGCTCGATCTCCTCGGCCATGCGCGTCGTCATCTCGGCGCGCTGGAGCACGACCAGGACGTCGTCGAGGACGACCGCGCTCTGGAACTCGAGCGCGGTCAGCCGCGTCAACCCCTGGTCGAGCCGTGTCCGGTACGTCTCGAGCGTCCCGAGCGCCTGGTTCGTGCGCGCGAGCGTGTCGGAGATCTCTCCGAGCTGGTAGCGCAGGTCGCCGACGAAGACGGTCACGGTCTCGCGCTGCTGCGAGATCGACACGACCAGCGCGTTGGTCTGCTTCGCCACCCGCTCCGCCGTGCGGTGGCGGGTTCCGGTCTCGTTCGTCGGGATCGAGGCGTCGGGCATGAGCTGGACGTTCGCGTAGACGAGCTTCTGCGTGTCCCGGCTGATGACGATCGCGCCGTCCATCTTCGCCAGCTCGTAGAGGGTCTGGGAGGAGAACGGCAGGTCGAGCCGCATCCCGCCCGAGAAGAGGAAGGCGAGCCCGTTCGGGTCGCCGATGACGATCAGCGCGCCCAGCTCGGCTCGGATGATGTCGTCGATCCCGCCGCGCAGGGGCGTTCCCGGCGCGACCTGCTTGAGCGCCGAGAGGAGGGTCTTATCCTTCCGAGGATCCGCTCGCATCGAGCCCCGCCGTGATCGCCGTCCGCAGCGTGCCCGCTGCCTGAAGGCGCATTCTTGCACGGGACTCCGTTCCTTCCGGCACCAGAGCCTGCGAGAGGCCCAGCTTCGCGCACTCGGCCAGGCGCCGCTCGGCCTGTGCGACCGGTCGCAACCGGCCGGTGAGGCCGATCTCGCCGAAGCACGCGAGGCCGGGCTCGACCCTGAGGCCGCGCGCGGCAGAGGCGATCGCGAGCGCCACGCCGAGATCGGCGCCGGGCTCGTCGATGCGAACGCCGCCGGCGACGTTGACGAAAACGTCGGCCTGCCCGAGCGGGACACCGGCATGACGGCCCAGGACAGCCACGATCATCGAGAGGCGCTTCGGGTCGACCCCGGTGCCGACCCGCCGCGGCATGGCGAGGTCGGACGGCGAGACGAGCGCCTGGATCTCGAGGAGGAGCGGCCGCGTCCCCTCGATCGTGCAGACGACCGCGGAGCCGGGCTGCTCCTCGTCGGGCCTGCCGAAGAGCTCCGACGGGTCCTCCACGGCCACGAGGCCCGTCGAGGTCATCTCGAAGACACCGAGCTCGTTGGTCGAGCCGAAGCGGTTCTTCACCGCCCGGAGAATTCGGTGCGAGCGGTAGCGGTCGCCTTCGAAGGTGAGCACGCAGTCCACGAGATGCTCGAGCACCCGGGGACCGGCCACGGCGCCCTCCTTCGTCACGTGGCCGACGAGGATCGTCGCGACCCCTTGCTCCTTGGCCACGCGCAGGAACCGCCCGGCAGCCTCCCGCACCTGCGCCACCGAGCCGGGTGCCGAGCCGAGCTCGGGCGCGTAGAGGGTCTGCACGGAGTCGACGACGCAGACGGCGGGCCGCTCGCGCTCGATCGTGGCGCAGACCTCGTCCAGGTTCGTCTCGGCGAGGATGTGCACGTCGCCCGCGCCGCCGAGCCGGTCGGCGCGGAGCTTCACCTGCGCGGCGGACTCCTCCCCGGTGACGAGCAGGGCGAGCCGCTCCGCGCTCATGGCGCGTAGGGCCATGAGCAGGAGCGTCGACTTGCCGATCCCCGGATCGCCCGAGACGAGGACGAGCGAGGCCGGGACGAGGCCGCCTCCGAGGACACGGTCGAGCTCGGGGACGCCGGTGGGGATCCGCTCGGCGTCGGAGGACTCCACCTCGACCAGGCGGAGGAGCGGTCGCCCTTCGGCCGGCCCGCCGCGCACGCCGGGGGCAGCCGCGAGGGCGCGCTCCTCGACGAGCGTCCCCCAGCCTCCGCAGGAGGGACAGCGGCCGAGCCACCTCCCCGTCGAGTAGCCGCACTCGGAGCACGCGTGCTGGACGGCAGCCTTGGCCATGGGCGAGTCGAGTCTAGGCAGGCGGTCCGACGCCGGACCGTGTCGGATCGTGACGCCTTGCGCACGGCGAGGGAGCGAGGCAGGAGTCGGGCAACGGCGGCGGAAGTCAGCGGCCGACCGTTCGGAACGGAGGCCGGCGTGGATCGGTTCAACGAGCTCTCCCGGGGCAGCCAGATCATGCTCGTCGCCGGGCTGCTGCTCTTCGTCGACATGTTCCTCGCGTGGCAGCACCTGGAGGTCCTCGACCTCATCGACGCCTCCGCGAACGCCTGGCACGGCTTCTGGGGAGTCACGCTCGGGGTGCTCGTGGTCGCGCTTCTGACCCTGCTCCTCTTCCGGCTCGCCGGGCTCGACCTGCATCTGCCCGTGTCGGAGGCAGCGCTCGCGGCGGTGCTGAGCCTCGCGATCGTCGTCTTCGCGCTCGGCAAGGTGCTCAGCGACGACTTCTCGACGTTCTGGAGCTACGCCGGAGTCGTCCTCGCCGGCGGGGTCGCGGTCGGCGCCTGGCTGAACCTGGAGGAGTCGCGCGGCGCTGCCGAGCCCCCACCACCGCCCGAAGAACCGCGACCCGGCTAGAGCGCCTTACTCGTCGCTCGGCTCGTCGTCGCCGGCCGCCTCGGCGGCCGGCTCCTCGGCCGGGACGGTGACCTTCTCGGGCTCCGCGGGCGGCTCGCCCTCGACGATCGTGATGTCGACCTCGTCGTCGTCCTTGCGGTCGACGACGATCGTCGAGCCGGGCTTGATCGTGCGGCCCAGGACGAAGTCGGCGAGGGGATCTTCGATGAAGCGCTGGATCGCGCGGCGGAGCGGGCGGGCGCCCATCGCGGGGTCGTAGCCCTTGTCGACCAGGAGCTCCTTGGCGGGCTCGGTGAGCTCGATCGCCGCCTCGTGCTCGACCATCTGCTCGCGGAGCCGCTTCATCATCAGGTCGACGATCGTCTTGATCTCGTCCTTCGTCAGCTTGTGGAAGACGATGACCTCGTCGATCCGGTTGAGGAGCTCGGGCCGGAACACCTTCTTGAGCTCGCCCATGATCCTGTCCTTCATCTCCTCGTAGGAGAGACCGGTGTCGTCCCCGACGGAGAAGCCGAGCGACTGGTTCTTGGAGATCGTGGCCGCGCCGATGTTCGACGTCATGATCACGATCGTGTTGCGGAAGTCGACCTTTCGCCCCTGCGCGTCGGTGAGCTTTCCGTCCTCGAGGATCTGGAGGAGGATGTTGAAGACGTCCGGATGGGCCTTCTCGATCTCGTCGAGGAGGACCACGGAGTACGGCTTGCGGCGCACGGCCTCGGTGAGCTGGCCGCCCTCGTCGTAGCCGATGTAGCCGGGCGGGGAGCCGACGAGCCGGGACACGGAGTGCTTCTCCATGTACTCCGACATGTCCACCTGGATCATCATGTCCTCGTCGCCGAAGAGGAACTCGGCGAGCGTGCGCGCGAGCTCGGTCTTCCCCACGCCGGAGGGGCCGAGGAAGATGAACGAGCCGGTCGGGCGCTTCGGGTCCTTGATGCCCGCCCGCGCGCGCCGGATCGACTTGGAGACGGCCACGATCGCCTGGTGCTGGCCGATGACGCGCTTGTGCAGCTCTTCCTCCATGCGGATGAGCTTCTGGGACTCGGCCTCCGTGAGCTTGAAGACGGGGATGCCCGTCCACATCGAGACGATGTCGGCGATCTCCTCCTCGCCGATCTGGGGCTGCTCGATCTCCTCCGAGCTGCGCCACTTCTCCTCGAGCTCGCGCTTCTTCTGCGTGAGCTTGCGCTCCTTGTCGCGGAGGTTCGCGGCCTTCTCGAACTCCTGGTCCTCGATCGCCTTCTCCTTCTCCTCGCGCACCTTCTCGATCTCGTCCTCGAGCTCTCGGTAGCGCGGGGGGGCCGTCATCGTCTTGATGCGCATGCGGGAGGCGGCCTCGTCGATCAGGTCGATCGCCTTGTCCGGCAGGTGGCGGTCCTGGATGTAGCGGTCGGCGAGGATGGCCGACGCGCGAAGGGCCTCGTCGGTGATCGTGCAGCGGTGGTGGGCCTCGTAGCGGTCGCGGAGCCCGCGCAGGATCTGGACGGTGTCGTCCACCGACGGCTCGTCGACCCGGATCTGCTGGAAGCGGCGCTCGAGGGCCGCGTCGCGCTCGAGGTACTTGCGGTACTCGTCGAGCGTCGTCGCGCCGATCGTCTGGAGCTCGCCGCGCGCGAGGGCCGGCTTCAGGATCGAGGCGGCGTCGATCGCACCCTCGGCCGCGCCGGCGCCGACGAGGTTGTGGAGCTCGTCGATGAAGAGGATGATGTCGCCGCGCTGGGTGATCTCCTTCATCACCTTCTTCAAGCGCTCCTCGAACTCGCCGCGGTACTTCGAGCCCGCGACGAGCGCGGCGAGATCGAGCGTGTAGATCTGCTTCCCCTTCAGAAGCTCGGGCACCTGGTTGGACGAGATGCGCGCGGCGAGGCCTTCGACGACGGCCGTCTTGCCGACGCCCGGCTCGCCGATCAGCACCGGGTTGTTCTTCGTCCGGCGCGAGAGGATCTGCATCACGCGCTCGATCTCCGTCTGGCGCCCGACGACCGGGTCGAGCTTCGCCTCGGCCGCGAGCTTCGTGAGGTTGCGCCCGAACTGATCGAGGAGCTTGGAGCTCTTCGTCTTCTCGCCGGACGAGGACGAGCCGCCCTGCTGCCTGCGACCGGGGCCCGAGAGCATGCGGATGATCTCGTTGCGGATCTTCTCGGCGTCGGCGTCGAAATCGAGCAGGATGCGTGCGGCCACGCCTTCGTTCTCGCGGACGAGGCCGAGCAGGATGTGCTCGGTCCCGATGTAGTTGTGGCCCAGCGAGAGCGCCTCGCGCAGCGCGAGCTCGAGCACCTTCTTCGCGCGCGGGGTGAAGGGGATCTGGCCGGTGGTGACCTCGTCGCCCTGGCCGACGATGCGGGCGACCTGGGCGCGAACCTCCTCCACCGTGATGTCGAGGCTCTCGAGCACGCGGGCTGCAAGACCCTCTTCCTCGCGGAGGAGGCCGAGCAGGATGTGCTCGGTGCCGATGTAATTGTGCTTGAGGGCGCGGGCCTCGTCCTGAGCGAGGACGACGACCTGTCGTGCTCTCTCGGTGAAGCGCTCGAACAAGGCTTCAGCGTCCTTTCCGGTCGTTAGCCAGACCTAGGATACCGAACCAGTCGAGTTCGTCCGAGCACGCCATGGAGTTCGTATCGGCTCCGCGACGAACGCTTTCGAGAGTTCTCGGCCAGGTCGCGCCGCCGGTTAGCGTGTCCTCGTTCGGGGGACGCGCCCGCCTCCAGGCGCCGGGGGGAGGACCGTCTAAGCTCGGGGCCGGTGACCTTCGAGTCCACGATCGCGCCGCGAGGGCCGTACTCCCTCGCCCTCTCCGCCCGGCTGCGAAGCGACCCCACCCGTCACCTGCGGGACGGCGTCCTCACGATGGCGCTCGAGTCTCCGGCGGGCCCCGCGCTCGCCCGCGTGGGCCAGCGCCCCGACGGGAGCCTCGCGGTGACGATCGAGGGACGGGCGCCGGAGGCTGCTCTCGAGAAGTTGCGCTTCGTCCTCGGCGCCGACGACGACCACTCGCCGTTCCTCGACCGCTTTCGCGACGACGCGCTCCTCGGAGGAGCGGTCCGGCGGCTACGAGGGCTGCGTCCGCTCCGGACCGCCACCGTCACGCACGCGCTCCTCAAAGCGGTGTGCGGCCAGCTCATCCAGGCTCGGGCAGCACGCTTCCTGGAAGCCCGGCTCCTCCGGACGGCGACCCCGTCCTTCTCCGGACTGCGCCTGCCCCCGACTCGGGAGACCTTCGGCGCAGATTCGCCCGCCATGCTCGCCCGCCAGGGTCTCGTCGCACGCAAGGCAAACGCCCTCGTCCGCGTCTCCCGGGAGTGGGACGTCGAACGGCTGCACGCCGTCGAGACGCGGGCGGCCGCCGCCAGGCTCGAGCGCGAGCGAGGGCTGGGGCCCTGGTCGGCGGGCGTCGTCTGCCTCTTCGGGTTGGGGCGCTACGAGCAGGGCCTCGTCGGCGACCTCGGGCTCGTCAAGCTCTGCTCGGCGCTCCTCGGCAGGCGCGCGGAGCCGGACGACACGCGCGCCCTCCTCGAGCCCTACGGGGAGTGGGCGGGCCTGGCGAGCGTCTACCTGCTGGCCCACGCCGCCTAGGACGTCGAGCCGTCCCGGCACGAGTGCGCGGCCGGGGGCACCGCCGTTCGGCGCGCCCCCGGGCCGCATCTCGCCCATCCCCAGCACGACGGGCGAGCTCGTGGGCGGCCACGCAGGGAGCCGCGCTGCCCACGCCGCCTGTGTCCCGGGAGCGCGCTGCCCCTAGCCGGCGCGACGGCTGTATCGCGCGACGCGGCTCGCGCCGCATGTCGAGCGATCTCCTCGTGCCTCTCCCGTTGCCACAGGTCGTGCGTCGAACGAAAGCGCCGCGCGCCCCGTTCGGGTACTGGCCGATCGGCTAGATGCGCGATCCGGGCCTACGACCGCGAGCACGGTGAGGAGAAGCCGCCTCGACGTCGAGCCAAAGGGACCGGTTGGGCTCCCTCATTCCCTCTCGCGGAGGTTCGGGAAGAGGATCACGTCCCGGATCGTCTCGCGGCCGGTCAGGAGCATCACGAGCCGGTCGATGCCGAGCCCGAGCCCGCCGGTGGGAGGCATTCCGTACGAGAGCGCCTCGACGAAGTCTGGATCCTCGCCGCCCACTTCGCCTGCCTGGGCGGCGAAGCGCTCGGCCTGCTCACGCGGGTCGGTCAGCTCCGTGTAGGCGTTCCCGAGCTCCATGCCCCCGACGAAGTACTCGAAGCGCTCGGTCATGCCCGGGTCGTCGTCCGTGCTGCGCGCGAAGGGCGAGAGCTCCACCGGATAGTCGTGCAGGATCGTCGGCTCGATCAGCTGCGGCTCGACGAAGTGGCTGAGCGCGTGGTCGACCAGCTGCGCCCAGGAGCGGTCGGCGGACGTGTCGACGTCGCGCTCTTCCAGCCGGCGCCTCAGATCCGCCTCGTCGCGCGTCCAGAGGCCGACCTCCTCGAGCGCGTCCACGAGGAGGATCCGCCGCCAAGGCGGCGCGAGGTCGACCTCGTGCCCGCGGAAGGTCGCCGTCGTCGTCCCGGTCGTCTCGCGGACGACGGTGGCGACGAGGTTCTCGATTCGCTCCATGACGTCCGTGTAATCCGCGTACGCCTCGTACCACTCCAGCATCGTGAACTCGGGCTGATGCTTGTAGGAGATGCCTTCGTTGCGGAAGTCCTTCCCGATCTCGTAGACCTTCTCCAGCCCGCCGACGATCAGCCGCTTGAGATAGAGCTCGGTCGCGATTCGGAGGTAGAGGTCGGCGTCGAGCAGGTTCGAGCGGGTGACGAACGGCTGCGCGAAGGCTCCGCCGTACCGCGGCTGGAGGACCGGAGTCTCGACCTCGATGAAGCCCGCGTCGTCGAGGTTCCGCCGGATCGAGGCAACCACCGCGCTCCTGAGAGCGAAGTCGCGGCGGGCATCCTCGTTGACCAGCAGGTCGAGGTAGCGCTTGCGATAGCGGGTCTCCGCGTCCACGAGCCCGTGGTAGGTGTCCGGAAGCGGCCGGGCGGTCTTGGCGAGGAGCACGAGCTCGTCCACGGCGAGGGACGGCTCTCCGCGCCTCGTCTTGGTCGGCTTGCCGGCAGCGCCGACGATATCGCCGAGGTCGAGGTCCACCGGCCCGGCCCGATCCGCCGCACAGAGGAGCTGGATCTGCCCCGAGCGATCGGCGAGGTCGAGGAAGACGAGCTTCCCGTGGCCCCGCCGCCCGAGCACGCGGCCGGCGAGACGGCGTGTCTCGCCGCCTTCCTGTCCCGCCGCGAGACCGTCGGCCTCGGCACGAACCGTGGCGACGTCGTCCCGATCGGGAAAGCGCTTCGGGAGGCCTGACCGGCCCATGAGTCCGGGGAGGGTTGTGAGGGAACCGGGAGGTTCCTTCACTGCATCAAAGAGGGCACGTGGGGGACATGTTCCCCCAGGGAGCGAACCGAAGGCGAGCGACGCTCATGGTCGGCGCCGAGAAGAGTCACCGCCCGTCCGGGCCGGGCCAGAAGCGACTACGCCGCCTTGATCTCCATGATCTTGTACTTGAGCTTCCCGCGCGGGGCTGCGACCTCGACGGTCTCGCCCTTCTTGTGGCCCAGGATCGCTCTGCCGACCGGCGACTCGTTCGAGAGCTTGTTCTCGGCGGGATTCGCCTCGGCCGACCCGACGATCGCGTACTCGATCGTCTCCCTGGCGTCGACGTCCCGCAGCCGCACGATCGTGCCGACGCTCACGACGTCGGTCGTGACGTCGCCGGCGTCGATCACGCGGGCGGCCTTCAGCCGCTCCTCGAGCGTGGCGATCCGGTGCTCCAAGAGCGCCTGCTCGTTCTTGGCGTCGTCATACTCGGAGTTCTCAGCGATGTCGCCGAACTCGCGCGCGAGCTTGATGCGCTCGGCGACCTCGCGGCGCTTCACGGTGGAGAGATGCTCGATCTCTTCCTTGAGCTTCGTATGACCCTCGGGAGTGAGAATCACTTCCTTCACGACCGCTCCTCCATAGGCCCCATGCAAGGGAAATGCGGCGCTACCGTGCGCCGCCGTGGGCGGCATTGTAGCCGCTCCGTCAAGGGCATCAGGGCTACGATTCCCTCTCCATGAGCGTGGACATCCTGTCGCCTTGGCGCATCGGGGCGGTGGAGATCCCGACACGCATCGTCCTTGCCCCCATGGCGGGCGTGAGCGTGCAGGCATTCCGCCGCCAGGGCCGCCGTTTCGGGGCCGGCCTGGTCTGCTCGGAGATGGTGAGCTGCGCGGGCCTGAGCCACGCGAACGAGCGAACGCTCGGCTACCTCCGCCTCGGGCGCGACGAGACGCCGCTCGCCGTCCAGATCTTCGGGTCGGAGCCCGAAGTGATGGCCGACGCGGCCGGGATGGTCGAGGACGCCGGGGCCGACATCGTCGACATCAACTTCGGGTGCCCAGTTCGCAAGGTGACGAAGACCGGCGCCGGCGCGACTCTCCTCGAGGATCCCGAACGGGCCTGCCGAATCGTCTCGGCCGTCACGCGGGCGGTCTCCGTTCCCGTCAGCGTGAAGATGCGGCGCGGACTCGAGGACGGCTCGCGCGCGGCGCTCGAGCTCGGCCCTCGCCTCGTCGAGGCCGGAGCGGCCTCCCTGACCCTGCATCCGCGCTCGGCGAAGCAGATGTACACGGGCAGCGCCGACCACTCCTTGACGGCTGAGCTCGTCGGGCTCGTCGACGTGCCCGTCGTCGCCTCCGGGGACGTCACCTCCCACGCGGCGGCCGAGCGCGTGCTCTCGGAGACCGGCTGCGTCGCGGTGATGGTCGGGCGCGCGGCGCAGGGGAACCCGTGGGCCGTCGGTGAGATCGCCGGTGCCCGCGGTGGTGAGCCGGCCCCTGCCGAGGTCGTCGCCGAGCTCGTGCTCTTCATGCGCGCGACCGCCGACGAGCTCGGCGTCGAGCGGGCGACCGGCTTCCTGAAGAAGTTCTACGGCTGGTACCTGGGCCGTGGGCGGTTCCCGAAGCCGTTCAAGCAGGAGCTGGTCCGGCTGGAGACGCTCGGCGAGGTCGAGGAGCGGCTCTTCGCGGCCGCGCCGGGCGCCGTGGAGGCCCTGGCCCGCCTCGAAGACGGGCTGCCGTCCGAGGAAGACGTGCTCCTCGACCTTCCCATCTCCGCATACGGCGGCGGCTAGGACTCTTGGCGGCTCGCTGAACCCGCCCCTCACACAGCTATAACTCACCTATGGCGCCTGCGACTGGAGAGCGGCGGATCGTTTCCGTGCTCGTGGCGGACGTGGTCGGTTCGACGGCGATCGGCGAGCAGCTCGGCCCCGAGCGCTCGAAGTTCCTGATCGACGAGGTGATGCGCGTCATGACCGAGCAGATCCGCCGCTTCGACGGAACGGTGGCTCAGCTCGTCGGGGACGAGATGCTCGCGTTCTTCGGCGTCCCCCGAGCGCACGAGGACGACGCCGAGCGGGCGATCAGAGCCGCGCTCGCGATCCAGCGTGCGCTCGGCCAGTACGGGCACGAGGTCGCCGCGGCCTACGACGTTGAGCTGGCGGTCCGGATCGGGGTCAACACCGGGCCCGTCGTCGTCGGCTCCAAACAGGACGGCGACGACGGCTACGACCCGTGGAACGCGCTCGGGGATACCGTCAACGTCGCTTCGCGCCTTCAGCAGATCGCCGGCGAGGGGAGCGTGGTCATCGGGCCGGCGACGAAGCGCCAGGTGGAGCAGTGCTTCGAGCTCGAGGAGATGGGCCCGCAGGACCTTCGCGGAGTGGCCGCACCGGTCGAGACGTTCCGGGTGTCGCGGATCCTGGAATCGGAGCCGGCTCCGCCCAGCCTGCCGCTCGTCGGGCGGGACTTCGAGCTCACAGTCCTCGAGCGCACGATGGACGCGCTCGTCGAGGGCCGCGGTGCGATCGTCTCGATGATGGGGGAGCCCGGGATCGGCAAGACCCGGCTCCTCTGGGAGGTCCGCGACCGCTATCGGGACCGGGTGCGCTTCATCGAGGCGCGCGGAGTCTCCTACGCGCAGACATTTCCCGTACTGGCCGATTCGCGACCTGATCCGGGAGTGGCTCGGCGTGGGCGCCTCGACGCCGGAGGCCCGCATCCGCCTCGAGCTGAAGGCGGAGCTCGCCCACGTCCTGGGCAGGGAGGAAGCAGAGGACGCCTACCCGTTCCTCGCAGGCATCGTCGGCCTCGCGATCGAGCCCGAGGCCGGGCAGGCGATGCGCGAGCTCAACCGCGAGAGCATCCAGTCGCGGACGTTCGAGGTCGTCTACGACCTCGTCGGCAAGCTCGCCGAGGAGGAGCCGCTCTGCCTGGTCTTCGAAGACCTGCACTGGGCTGACGAGGCGACGCTCGAGCTGATCGAGTCCCTCCTCGCGATCACCGAGCAGTCGTCCGTCGCGCTCTTCTTCCTCTGCCGCCCGGAGCACGAGCACGGCTCCTGGCGCCTGGCTGAGCGCGCCCGGCAGCGCTACCCGCATCGCTTCCGCGAGATCGAGGTCCGCCCCCTCCCGGCGGACTCTTCGCGCGTCCTGGTCGGACACGCCGCCGATGGCGAGCTGCCCGAGTCGGTCGCCGAGTTGCTCGCCGAGCGCTCCGGCGGGAATCCGTTCTTCCTCGAGGAGGCCTTCAAGGACCTCGTCGAGCGCGGCGCCCTCGAGCGCATGAATGGAAACTGGGAGCTCGCGGTGGACGTGGACGAGCTGGCGATTCCGGCCGTCGTCCAGGGCACCCTGCAGGCGCGCCTCGACCGGCTCGACCCGCAGACGCGCGAGATGCTCTCGCTGGCCGCCGTGATCGGGCGCACGTTCGGGCTGCCGCTCCTCGAGCGGCTCGTCCCTCGCGACGAGCTCATGCTCGGGCTCACCGAGCTCCAGCGCCTCGACCTAGTCGTCGAGAAGCGGCGGCGGCCGAACCCGGAGTACCGCTTCCGTCACGGCCTCGTCCAGGAGGTCGCGTACGCAGGCCTCGTCGACTCGAAGCGCCGCAAGCTCCACAAGCGCGTCGGCGAGGCGCTCGAGGACATCTACCGGGACTCGCCGGACGAGCCCTACGGCCTGCTCGCCCGCCACTTCAGCGTCGCCGACGAGCCCGAGAAGGCCGTCGAGTACCTCCTCAAGGCGGGCGACGCGGCGCGGAGCGTCTACGCGGACAAGGAGGCTCTCGAGCACTACCACGAGGCGCGCTCGTTCCTCGCTCGCATCGGCGACGAGCGGCGCACGCGCGACACCCTCTTCAAGATGGCGCTCTCGTACCACCTGGCCTTCAACTTCGAGAAGGCCGAGGAGATCTACGACGAGGCGTTCTGCTGCCGCGTCGGCGAGGATCCGCGGCTGGAGCCGACCGAGCGGCTGGAGACGGCCTCGGGCCGCCCCGGCGAGTTCTCGCCGGGCGAGGTCTACTCGACGGAGGCCGGATACTTCGCCGAGCTTCTCTTCCGCGGCCTCCTCATGGTCGACTCGGAGCTGAACGTCGTGCCGGCGATGGCCGACAACTTCCGCGTCTCCTCCGACGGGCTCACCTACCTCTTCCGCATCCAGGAGGGGGCCCGCTGGAGCGACGGCGAGCTGCTGAGCGCCGACGACTACGCCTACGCCTGGCGGCGGAAGCGTGAGCTCGAGACGCGAACGGCCTTCCTGATGGAGGACGTCGAGACCGCGGAGGCCCTCGACGACCGGACGCTCGAGGTCCGTCTTCGCGAGCCGCGCAGCTACTTCCCGTACGTCCTCACGTCGGAGTGGGCCTTCCCGTGGCCCCGCCATCGCTGCGAGGAGCTCGGCGAGGACTGGGCGAAGCCCGAGAACCTCGTCGGCAACGGGCCCTTCATGCTCGTCGAGTTCGACGACGAGCATGCTCTCCTCGAGGCGAATCCGCACTGGATCGGCCCGCGCGGAAACGTCCGCGAGATCCACTTCTCTTTCTACGGCAAGGGCGTGGACATGGTGGACGAGTGGGAAGACGGCCGCTTCGACCTCCTCCACGTCTACGAGGCGTTCTCCACCGACAGGCCGGACACGCTCGCGGCGGTCGTTCCCGAGCTCAGCCTCCAGTACATCGGCTTCTCCGCCGATCGCCCTCCCTTCTCGAACGAGCTCGTGCGCAAGGCGTTCTCACACGCCGTCGACCGCGATCAGCTCGTCTCCCTCTATCCGCGTGCAGGCCTGGCCCGGGCCGCGAGCCGCGGCGGAGCGATCCCGCCGGCGATGCCGGCGCACTCGCACCGGGTCGGGCCCGAGTACGACCTCGAGAAGGCCCGCGCACTCCTCGAGGAGGCGGGCTATCCCGGCGGCAGGGGCCTCCCGGAGCTCGAGCTGATGGTGCCGCAGTGGCTCAAGCCGTACGAGCCGATCCAAGAGCTGTGGAAGCCGCTCGGCGCCCGCGTCAGGGTCGTGGCGCAGAAAGCGAAGGTCGACCACGACAACATCGGCAGTGCGCACCTGTGGTGGACGGGCTGGACGGCGGATTACCCGGATCCGGACGGCTTCTTCCGTGGGCTCCTGACCCACGGCTACCCCTTCTACCGCGACGACGACATGCTCGAGCTCCTCGAGCAGGGCCGCTCCCTCCGCGACCAGGGCGAGCGCATGCGCGTCTACCACGAGGTCGACCGCCTCTGGGTCGCCGAGCGCGCCGCGATCCTCCCGATCGCGTACCCGCGCTCCGTCCTCCTGCGCCGGCCGTGGATCGAAGGCCTGTGGGCCAGCCCGCTCTCGCGCGCCCACCTGGACACCGTCGTCGTCGGGGCGAGAACGCCCGCCGCGCCCGAGCCCGTGGGCTCAGGCGTTGCGGTTCCAGACCAGGCGTAGGCCCTCGAGCGTGAGGAGCGGGTCGACGCTCGAGATCGTCTCGGCGTGCGGCGCGATCAGCTCCGCGAGACCTCCCGTGGCGACGACGGGCGCCGTGTCGCCGAGCTCGGCTCGCACCCGGTGGACGATGCCGTCCACCTGGCCGGCGAACCCGTAGACGAGGCCTGACTGCAGCCCGGCCACCGTGGTCTTGCCGATCACCGACTGGGGTGGGGAGAAGTCGACCTTGACCAGGCGCGCCGCCCGCGCGAAGAGCGCCTCCATCGAGACCTCGATCCCGGGCGCGAGGACTCCGCCGACGTAGTCGCCGGCCGCGGAGACGATGTCGAAGTTCGTGGAGGTCCCGAAGTCGACGACGATGACGGGCGCGCCGTAGCGCTCACGGGCGGCGACGGCGTTGGCGATCCGGTCGGGGCCCACCTCACGCGGGTCGTCGTAGACGATCGGAATCCCTGTCCTCGTACCCGGCCCGAGGACGAGCAGCGGAGCCTCCGCGTAGTCGCGCGCGAACTCCTCGTACGCGCGCACGAGCGGGGGCACGGTCGAGGCGAGACAGACGCCGCCCACGTCCTCGAAGCCCAGGTCACGCAGCTCCAGCAGCCGCCCGACGAGGACGCCCAGCTCGTCTCCCGTGCGCTCGGCCTCGGTGGTGACCCGCCAGTGCTCGGCCAGGTCGTCGCCGTCGTAGAGGCCGAGGACCGTCTGCGTGTTGCCGACGTCGACGGCCAGCAGCATGAGCTGCGCTTGAACGCGATGAGAGCGAAGCCGGGCCATCATCACGTCAGGAACTCTAGGGAAGCTCTTCGTCGCCGCCGAGCGTCTCGCCCAGCTTCTGCGCGAGCGCCTCGGGCGTGAGCGGAGGCCCGTCGCCCTCGCCGCGCAGCTCCTCGACGGTCACGTCGCTCGCGGTGTAGACCTCGGCGCGCGGGATGATCCGGGACGGGCGATTCTTGTCCCAGACCCAGACGTCCTCCATCGTCAGGTGGAAGAAGGGATAGGTCGTCTGCGGCAGGGGCTTGAGCTCGTGGCGATTGCACAGGTACGTCGAGTCCTGCGTGACCACGCAGTAGCGAAAGAGGCTGAAGACCGCCGAGTACTCCTTCTTCAGGCGAAGCTCGAGCTCGGCCTCGTACTCGTCGAGCTCGTCGAGGTGAGACATGGGCGTCATTCTAGCGCCGAGGCCAGCAAGTCCCGCACCGCGCGGCCGTCGGGCAGCGTGAGCTCCGGGTCGAGCTCGTAGAGCGGCTCGAGCACGAAGAGGCGCTCGGCGAGACGCGGGTGCGGCACCGTCAGGCCGGGCTCGTCCAGGACCTCGTCGCCGTAGAGGAGCAGGTCGAGGTCGATCGTCCGCGGGCCGAAACGCGGCCCCTCGTCCCGCACGCGCCCCAGCTCGCGCTCGACCGCGAGGAGGCGGTCGAGCAGGGTGCGCGGGCCGAGCTCCGTCTCCACGGCGGCGGCCCCGTTCAGGAAGCGCGGCTGCTCGGCGTAGCCGACCGGGTCGGTCTCGCGCAGGCTCGAGACGGCAACGACCTCGACGGCCGGCTCGGCCGCGAGGAGCTCGATCGCCCGCCGGATCGTCGACTCGCGATCGCCCAGGTTCGCGCCGAGGCCGACGTACGCCCACACCGCGGATTCACTCAGGGCGGGCCGCGCTCGACCGTGGCCGCGGTGAACTCGGCCGGAGCCTCGAGGAGAACCTCCGGCTTTCGGACGCGGACCCGGACGTGGGCGATCGGAAAGTGCTCGACGAGGTCGTCCGCGACGGCCGCGGCGAGCGCCTCGAGCAGGTTGAAGCGCTGACCGTCGCTGACCGCGCGGACGCGCTCGACGACGGACGTGTAGTCCACCGTGTCCCCGAGCTTGTCGCTGCGAATGCCGGCGTCATGGGCGACGAGCCGGACGTCGAAGAGGAAGCGCTGACCCTCGCGCTGCTCTTCCTCGAGCGCGCCGTGGAAGCCCCGCAGCTCGAGCCCGTACACCTCGATTTCGACCTCGGCCAATCAGCTCACCACCCCTGAGTGGACCACAGCTCGAGCGGTCGCGAGCGCCTCGACGTGCTCGCGGACGTCGTGGGCGCGGAAGAGCGATGCCCCGCGCTCGTAGGCGAGCACCGCGACTGCGACTCCCCCGGCGACCGGGCCGGTGCCGGCCTCCGGATCGCCGAGCAGCCGCCCGAGGAAGCGCTTGCGGGAAGCGCCGACGAGGACGGGCCGGCCGATCGCCACGAGCTCGTCGAGGCGCGCGAGCAGCTCGAGGTTGTGCTCGGTCGTCTTTCCGAACCCGATCCCCGGGTCGAGGCAGACGTGCTCCTCCGGGATTCCCGCCTCCACCGCCGTCGCCAGCCGCTCCTCGAGGAACGCCTTCACGTCGGAGACGACGTCGTCGTAGCGCGGGTCGTCCTGCATCGTGCGCGGCTCCCCGAGCATGTGCATCAGGCAGAGGTAGGCGTCCGCCGTCGGCGACGACGCCGGCCAGCTCGGGGTCTCCTCGCAGCGCAGTCACGTCGTTCACCAGCATGGCGCCGAGCTCGAGCGCTCTGCCGGCGACCTCGGCCTTCGACGTGTCCACGGAGAGCGGGAGGCCGGGAAGCGCCGCGAGCACCGGCTCGATGCGCCGGAGCTCTTCGTCCACGGAGACGCCCTCCGAGCCGGGCCTGGTGGACTCGCCGCCGACGTCGACGAGGGCGGCGCCTTCCTCGAAGAGCTTGTGCGCCTGCGCGACGGCGGCCTCCGGCCGGAGGAAGCGTCCCGCGTCCGAGAACGAGTCGGGCGTCACGTTGACGATCCCGAGCACGGACGGTCGCGGAAACGCCTGCTCGAGCGGGGGTCTCACGGGCAACCGTATTCTACGAACCTCGTGATCGACCTCCATTCCCACATCACCTGCTCGCCGGCGACGCCCACACTCCCGACATCCGCGAGGCCGGTCTCGGAGCGGCCGCGGCCGCGGCCGACGACGCCCCTGCCCGCTTCCTCACGGTCGACGAGCCCGCGGCGATCGTCGAAGGCGAGCCGGTTTCCGCGCCGCCGCGCAAGAAACGACGGCGCTGGTACCTCCTCCTCTAGGGGGGAATGTCGGAACGGGGCTCGCGGCACTGCCCGCGTTTCGTCGAGCCCTCCTTAGTCGCCCGCGATGAAGTAGATCCAGGTGCCGTTGGGCTTGATCCCGGCGCGCCAGCCCAGGTACCCGCTTCCCTCGCCGAACGCGTCGGCCTGGTCACCCAGAAGCCTCCGCTCGTAGTTGGTCAGCTCGTCCTCGGTCAGGTCGTATGCGAAAGGCCACACGTACGTCCGGGCGTAGAGCGTGTACGGCATCCGGAGGATGCTCGCGAGGATCTCGATCGGGCTCTCGTCCGAGGACTGCTCGATCTGCTGCCAGTACGCGATGGGGCCTCCCTCGACCGGGCCGCCGAACGTGTACGAGAACCGGCGGGGCAGCAGAGGCCTGAGCGCCTCGTAGTCACCCGTCTCGGCCGCCGCGAGGAGCGCCGCGTGGGTCTCCGCGACCGGCCCCGGGAGCCCGACAGCGGTGGGCTCGGCGACGGTCTCCGTCACCGTCTCCGTCGCCGTCACCGACTCCGTCGCCGTCACGGTCTCCGTCTCGGTGAGCGTGGTCGTGACCGAGACCGTCTCGGTCTCTCCGCCGCCACAGCCGACGAGCGCGAGCGCTGCGGCGAGGGCGGCGACGAGCCGCGCCACGGGACCGCTAGTTGGCGCCTTCGGGCTCGGGCGGCGGCTGCATCGTCGCGCCCGGGAGTGGGAAGGGCCGTGGCTTGGGCTCCGCCCGAGGCTTCTTCTCCGGCTCCTCTTCGGCCGGTTCCTTCTCGGGCTCGGGGAACACCGTCGCGGCCGACTCGCCGGCGAGGAGCCGCTCGAACTGGTCCTTGTCGATGGTCTCTCGCTCGATGAGGAGCTCGGAGAGCTGGTGGAGCTCCTCCATGTGCTCGCCGAGCACCTTGCGGGCGCGGTCGTGCGCCTCCTCGATCACGCGGCGGATCTCGTCGTCGATCTCGCGCGCGATCTCCTCGGAGTAGTCCGGCTCGGAGCCCATGTCGCGCCCGAGGAACGGCATGTCGTGGTTCCGGCCGAGCATGCGCGGGCCGAGCTTCTCGCTCATGCCGTAGCGCATGACCATGTGCTTGGACGTCGCCGTCACCTTCTCGATGTCGTTGGCGGCGCCCGTCGTGACCTCGTGGAAGACGAGCTCCTCCGCCGCGCGGCCGCCCAGCGTCATCGCCATCTGATCCATGAGCGCCGACTTCGTGGTCAGGAACTTGTCCTCGGCCGGGAGCGAGATCGTGTAGCCGAGCGCCTGGCCGCGGCTGATGATCGAGATCTTGTGGACGGGGTCGCAGTTCGGGAGGTGGTGGCCGACGAGCGCATGGCCCATCTCGTGGTAGGCGGTCACCTTGCGCTCGTGCTCGGAGAGGAGCCTGGTCTTCTTCTCCGGCCCGGCGATCACGCGCATGATCCCTTCCTCGAGCTCGAGCTCGCCGATCGTCTTGCGCCCGCGGCGCGCCGCGAGGAGCGCCGCCTCGTTGACGAGGTTGGCGAGGTCGGCGCCCGTGAAGCCGGGTGTCCCGGCCGCGAGCGTGTCGAGGTCGACCGAGTCGTCGAGCGGCTTGCCCTTCGTGTGCACCTCGAGGATCTTGCGGCGGCCGTTCCGGTCGGGCCGGTCGACGACGATCTGGCGGTCGAAGCGCCCCGGGCGGAGCAGCGCCGGGTCGAGGATGTCGGGCCGGTTCGTGGCGGCGATGAGGATGATGTTGTCCTTCATCTCGAAGCCGTCCATCTCGACGAGGAGCTGGTTCAGCGTCTGCTCGCGCTCGTCGTGGCCGCCGCCGAGCCCGGCGCCGCGGTGGCGGCCGACGGCGTCGATCTCGTCCATGAAGATGATGCAGGGGCTGGCCTGCTTGGCCTGCTCGAAGAGGTCGCGAACGCGCGAGGCGCCGACGCCGACGAACATCTCGACGAAGTCCGAGCCCGAGATGGAGAAGAACGGCACGCCTGCCTCGCCGGCGACCGACCGGGCGAGCAGCGTCTTACCGGTGCCGGGCGGCCCGTAGAGGAGCACGCCCTTCGGGATCCGCGCGCCCAGCGCCTGGAACTTCTTCGGGTTCTCGAGGAACTCCTTGATCTCCTGCAGCTCCTCGACCGCCTCGTCCACGCCGGCCACGTCCTTGAAGGTGATCTTCGGCGAGTCGGGCGCCATCCGCTTCGCGCGGCTCTTCCCGAAGCTCATCACCTTCGAGCCGCCGCCCTGCATCTGGTTCATGAGGAAGATCCAGAAGCCGAAGAAGAGGACGAACGGCAGGAGGTAGGTGAGGATCGACCACCAGCCCGACTGGCCGGTGCCCTTCGAGTCGAACGGCACGTTCTTGTCCTGGAGCAGATTCTGGAACTCGATCTGCGCCTGGTCGCTCGCATAGTTCACCTTCCACTTCGTCCCGTCCTTGAACGTGGCGTCGATCGAACGGCCCTTGGGACTGAAGACGACCTGCTGGAAGGTCTCGGGGTTCGTCTCGACCTGCGTGAGCAGGTCGCTGTACGTGTGCTTCTCCTCTTCCTTGGATTGCGGCAGCAGCGTCTGCGACGCCAGATAGACGAGCAGAACGATGACGATCAGTGGGAAGAGTGCGCTGCGGAAGAAACGGCTCAATGGTGTCCTGGCCTCGAAACGAAGGGTAGCAATCTCCTATTCGGCTTCCGACCCTGGTCGGATGAGGTTTTCGTTACGGAGAGGCCTCCGCCTGCGCGGCCAGCTCGTCCCGCAGGACGCCGACGAAGGGGAGGTTGCGGTAGCGCTCCGCGAAATCGAGCCCGTAGCCGATCACGAAGCGGTTCGGAATCTCGAAGCCGACGTACCGGCAATGGATGTCGATCTCGCGTCGCGCCGGCTTCGTGAGCAGGGCGCAGATCTCGAGCGAGGCCGGCTCGCGCGCCTCGAGATTGCGGAGCAGGTAGGAGAGCGTCAGACCAGAGTCGATGATGTCCTCGACGACGAGGACGTTCCTGCCCTCGATCGAGATGTCCAGGTCCTTGAGGATGCGGACGACGCCGGAGGAGTCCATGCCCGCGCCGTAGCTCGAGATGGCCATGAAGTCCACCTCGCAGGGCACGTCGATTTTCCGCATGAGGTCGGCCATGAAGAAGATGGCGCCCTTGAGGACGCCGACGAGGAGTAGGTCGCGCCCGCGATAGTCCTGGCTGATCTCGGCGCCCAGGTCCGCGATGCGGCTCTGGAGCACGTCCTCCTCGATGAGGATCTCCTCGACCGCGGCGGTGAGCTGGTTGACAGGTGTCACCGGCGCTCCCCGCTGACGGCGTCCTCGTAGCCGGGAGCGGCTGCGATCCCCGGGACGGCGACGATCTCGTCGCCCTCGACCACGAGCGGCCAAGCCTCCCGCTCGGAGCGCGGGACCTTCGCGTCCACGAAGACGTCCTGCACCTTCTTCCCGTGGCCGGCGAGCCGATCGCCGGGGCGCCAGCCGCGCACGTGCAGCCCCGGACGGCGCGACTCGAGCGTCCAGCGGCCCCACCGCACCCGCCCCTCGAGCGGCACCGGGCCGCGCTCGAGCCAGACGCTCTCGTACTCCCTCACCGCCACGCGGCCGTCGCCCAGGTCGAGACGCTTGGAGCCCTCACGGGAAGCGAGCAACTCTAACACCGCTCTCTCGACTGGTCGCGGCAGTCGTTCACCCACCTCGAGCGCGGCGAGAACGTTGCGCGCGGCAGCTGGGTGGAGGCGCTCGAGGACGGGGATGATCTCGGCGCGAATCAGCCCGCGGGCCGTGTCCGGGTTGGACGAATCGAGGCGGACCGGAAGGCCCTCGGCGCGGCAGTACGCCTCGGTCTCCTCGCGCCAGACCGTCAGGAGCGGGCGGACGACTCCGTCCTCGCGCCTGACGCGGATCCCGGTCGTCGTCCCCCGCGAAGCGAGCCTGTAGAGGATGGTCTCGACCTGGTCGCTCGCCGTGTGCCCCGTGGCGCGCAGGCGCCCGGCCGCGGCCGTCGCCGCGTAGCGGAGGTCGCGGAGCTCGGCTTCCGACCCTTTTCCGCTCGGCGGCGCCTCGACGACCTCGGCCGCGAGCCGCTCGGCGCAGAAGCGCGCGTCCGCCTCGGATTCCTCGCCGCGGAGCTTGTGGTTCACGTGGAGGGCCGAGACGCGGTAGCCGAGCGCGCCGAGCGCGTGCCACAGGCAGGTCGAGTCCGGGCCGCCGGAGACGAGGCAGGTCACCGGCCCGCCCGGTGCGACCAGGTCGTGCCGGCGGACGTGCTCCTCGATCCGCGCGCGGAGCGCTCCGGCGTCCACGAGAGGAGTCTAGGAGGGTTTGGCGGAGTGATGCTCGTCGTCGAGGCGCGATGGTCGTTCCGAGGCAAGGACGCAGGGAGCGCTCGTATTCTAGAATACGGGCGCGACTGAGGACGCAGCCTCGGGGCGAGCAGCGCGGCTCGACGGCACAGCCTGCAGTTCGTCAAGCCCTCCTAGAGCCCGGCTAGCCGAAGATCAGCGAGCGGTAGGTGATCGTCCGCCGCATGCCGATCGCCTCGTAGAGCCCGATGGCGGGGTCGTTCTCCGGCCGCACGAACAGACAGACGACCGGAGTCGTCTCGAGCAGCAGGCGGCAGAGATCGGCGAGGCCGCGCTTGCCGTACCCTCGCCCGCGAAGCTCCGGGTCGACCCAGACCTGCTGGAGCTGGACGGCGCGCGGCGTCCAGGCCGAGGCCTCCGCCTTGAAGAGGATCGCGCCTTCCTCGGCCCAAACCCAGCTTCGCCCCTCCTCGATCTGCACGCGCGTCCGCCATTCGAACAGCGCCGGGTCGCGCGCGTGCGCGTCGACGCCGACCTCCTCGCGGTAGGCCTGGGCCGCTGCCGTCACCAGGATGCCCAGCTCGGCGAGCCGGGCAGGGCGGAGACCGCTGTCGCCCGGCTTCGGCGCCTCGTCCAGGACGTAGACGGGCTGGCCGGGACGGTCGTCGAGCGGCTCGGGGAGGAGGTCGCGCGCGGCCTCCCAGAGCTCCGTCGCGGCGCTCTCCTCGCCGACGAGCATCCGCGGCTCGCTGCGCGAGGCCATTTCGGCGAACGCGGCGCATCCGGGGCCAGAGGGAACGAGATTCGCGCCGAGATGGCAGAGCGCGGTGAGGCGCCTTCCGTCGCGAAGACCGGCGAAACGACCGAGGCCGCGGCGCGCCACGTCCTCGAGGAAGACGCGCTCGACCGGATCCTCGGCGCAGTAGTCGAGGATCTGGGCGAACCGTGGTCGCTTGACCAGGCGCGCCATGGGCGTGGACGATAGCGCTATGCCTATTCACGTTCGTGCAGAGCCCGGCGAGTACGCCGAGGCCTGCCTCCTCCCCGGCGACCCGCTGCGCGCGAAGTACGTCGCCGAGACCTTCCTCGACGATGCCGAGCAGCGGAACTGGGAGCGCGGGATGCTCGGCTACACCGGCACGTTCCGCGGCAAGCCCGTCTCCGTCCAGGCCACTGGCATGGGCTGTCCTTCGGCCGCCATCGTGATCGAGGAGCTCGCCATGCTCGGCGTCGAGCGGATGCTCCGCATCGGCACGTGCGGCGGCCTCCAGCCGGACCTGAAGCTCGGCGATCTGATCGTCGCGCTCTCGGCCGTACCGGCCGACGCGACCGCGACGCACATCGTCGGCGAGCCGCACGCGCCCACCGCGGACTGGAGCCTCGTCCACGGGGCCGTCCACGCGGCCAAGGAGCTCGACAAGCCCGTGCGCGTCGGGCCGATCGTGTCGAGCGACGTCTTCTACAACCCCGACGGGGGCCAGTACCAGCGCTGGTCCGACCGCGGCGTCCTCGCGGTCGAGATGGAAGCCGCGGTCCTCTTCACCCTCGGCGCCCTCCGCAAGGTGAAGACCGGGTGCCTCCTGACGGTCAGCGACATCGTCGTCGAGGGCGAGTTCGTCCGCATCAGCGACGAGGAGATGAAGGCGGCGGTCGACCAGATGACGGAGCTGGCGCTCGCGGTCGTGACGGAAGACGAGCACTGAGGTGGGCGACGACGACGTCGCCTTCGTCGTCAATCCGGCCTCGGCCAACGGCTCGACGGGCCGCCGCTGGCCCGAGATAGCCCGTGCGGCGACGGCCGCCGGTCTCACGGGCCCCGCCTTCCTGAGCGAGGGCCCCGGCCAGATCGCCGAGCTCGTGCAGCGCGCCTGCGAACGCGGGTCCCGGCTCGTCGTCGCGGTCGGCGGCGACGGAACCGTCCAGGAGGCGGTCAACGGCCTCATGCGAGTGGACCCCTCCCGGCGGCCCGAGCTGGCGACGATCCCCCGCGGGACGGGCAAGGACTTCGCCCGCAGCTTCCGGGTCCCGACCGACGTCGAGAAGGCGCTGACGGTCGCCCGTGAGGGCGTCACGCGAACAGTCGACGTCGGACGCGCCGGCTTCGTCGCCTGGGACGGCTCGCCGGCTGAGGCCTACTTCGCGAACTTCGCGGGCGCCGGGATCAGCGGCGCCGTCGCCGCGCGGGCCAACTCGAGCTCGAAGGCGCTCGGCGGCCGAGTTTCTTTCTTCTGGGCGACCACCAACGTCTTCATGCGCTGGAAGAACTCGGAGTTCGAGGTCGAGATCGACGGCACGCGGCGGTCGGGACGCATGCTCGAGGTCGTCGCGGCGATCGGCGACCGGCTCGCGGGCGGCATGCAGCTGGCGCCCGCGGCCGACCCCGCCGACGGGCTCTTCGACGTCGTCCTGATCGGGGACGCGACGAAGCTCGACTTCGTTCGCACGCTCCCCGGGATCTACCGCGGCACGTACCTGCCGCACCCCCGGGCAGACCTCATCCGCGGCCGGCGCGTCGCGATCGAGACGGTCGATCCCCTCCCGATCGCGCTGGACGGCGAGCAGCCCGGGACGACCCCGGCGATCTTCGAGATCGTGCCCGGAGCGCTGCGAGTCCGCGTACCCCGCTAGGGCGCCGCCGTCCCGCCCGAGCCAGAGCCGCGGCCCGTGCCGCCGCCGACCGCCCGTCCGGGCGCAGGAGAGGCGGCCTTCTCGGTCGTCTTCTTCGCGCGCGTGGTCGTCCGGGCCTTCGGTGCCTTTGCGCCGGACTCGAGCTTCGCCAGCCGCTTCTCGAGTCGCTCGACGTGCTTGCGAAGGTCCTTGAGCTCCTCGGCGGTGGCCAGGCCGACCCGGACCACTGCACGCTTCGAGGCGTCGTCGATCCTTTCCTTGGCCGACATCGCCCTGCCGGCCGCGTCGGTCACGCGCTCGTTCTTGCCCAGCTCCTCGACCAGGCGCGTGAGGGCGTCCTCACCCACCTTCGAGAGCCGCCCGATCGCACCGGCTTCCGCCTCTTTTTCCGTTTTCTTCTTCTCGGCCATTCGGCCCTCCTCGTCGCAATTCCCCCGGGAACATACCCGGGAGGCGGCCCGCCTAGCCGCGCTTGAGGCCGGGGAGGCTGCGCCGGAGGAGGAAACGCCCGCCGAGGAGCCCCAGCACGAGCAGTAGGACGACGGGTGCGATCGTCGCGGCGGCGACGAGAATCCAGCCGACGACGGTGACGAACCCGTGCGCGGCCGCGCGCCAGGCAGCGACGATGCTCCACGGCCCGCCGTCGTCTCCCGCCGCTCTCACCTGCCGCTCACGGACGTCGAGCGAGATCGTCGCGTAGGCCACCTGGTCTTCGAGGTAGCGGAGGCGCCCGCGGGCCTGCTCGAGCTGGAGCTGGACATCGTCCAGCTCCGACTGGACAGCCAGCGCCGCCGCAACGGTCTCGGCACGGTCGAGGAACGCCAGGAGCCGGCGCTCGACCGCCTCCAGGTGGCGGGCGCGCGCCTGGAGGTCGACGAGCTCCTGCGAGACGTCCTGGCCGCTCTCCTCCCTGCCCTCGACCCGGCCCAGGCCCGCGAGCCGCTCCATCGCTTGGGCGTAGCTTCGCTCGGGGACCCGCACGACCAGAGACCCCCGAACCAGCCGCAGCTCGTCGCCCTGCGAGGCGCTCGAGCTGACGACGAAGCCGCCAAGACCCGTCGCGATCGAGCGGGCACTCTGGATGGTGGGCTCGAACTCGTCTCGCGGCACCGAGAGCGCGATCGACGCGGTCTGGACGACGTGCGGGCCCACCGGCGGTAGCGAGCCGCCCTGCGACGACTGCGCCACGGGCACCGCCTCGCCGTCGGCGACGTCCTCGCCTCCCTCTTCCGCTTCGACGACGCCCGCGGCCTCCCCGGCGTCGTCGTCGCCGCCGGACGAGCACGCCGCGGCCACCAGGGCGAGCACCACGACCACCAGAACGACCAGAAGCTTCCGCACCGTGTCCTCCTTCGTCTCGGTTGCTTGGACAGGGGGCGGCCTGCGAAAGTTCCGCCTTCAGATGGAGGGCTACGGCTTCGCCACAGATCTACGCGTGCGGTTCAGCGAGACCGACGCGCAGGGGGTCGTCCACAACGCCGTCTACCTCGTCTGGTTCGAGATCGCCCGCATCGCCTATCTCGCGCGCTTCCAGGGCGGATACAAGGGCCTCGTCGAGCAGGGAGTGGACGCGACGACGACCGAGGCCCACGTCGGCTACCGCGACGGCGTCCGCTTCGACGACGAACTGCGGATCCACGCGCGCGCGAGCGGGCTCCGCGGGGCCCGTTTTCGCTTCGAGTACGTCGTCGAGCGGACGAGCGAGCCGGCGGGCGTGGTCGCCGACGGCTGGACCGCGCACGCCTGCGTCGACGCGAGGACGCTGCGACCGACCCGGATGCCCTCGTGGCTCGCCGAGGCGATCGCCTCGGTGGAGGGCTAGAGGATGGCGAGCCGCCACCTGATCGGGCTGCTTCTGGCCACCGAGGAGGACTGGCCGAGCGCGTTCGAGTCGATCCTCGGCCGTCTCGGCCCAGTGCGCTACGAGGGCACCACCCACGAGCTTGCCGCTGCCCGAATCCTCAACGAGCCGTTCGACCTTCGTTCGAAACCGCGCTACACCCTCGTGATCGATCGCCTCTCCTGGTGGTACGACCTTCCTCGGGAATGGCTGAAGAAGATCGCGCTCCTCGACGAGGTGTACCTGCTGAACAACCCCTTCACTTTCCAGGCGATGGAGAAGCACGCGGCCTATTGCGCGATGATGCGGCTCGGTCTGGCCGTCCCGGACACGTGGCTCCTTCCGCACAAGCTGCCGCCCGAGAACCCGCGGTACGTGCCCATGGCAGAGCGGTACAACCCCGACTTCGACCTCGAGCGGATCGGCGAGTGGATCGGCTACCCCCTCTACATGAAGCCGTTCGACGGCGGCATGTGGGTAGGCGTCACGCGTGTCTCGGGGCCCGAAGAGCTGCAAGCGGCGTATGAGGGCTCGGGCGAGCGGATGATGCACCTGCAGAAGAGCGTCGAGGCCTTCGACGTCTTCACCCGCAGCCTGTCGATCGGCCCGCAGACACGGGTCATGCGCTATGACCCCGGCGCGCACGGCCACTACCGCTACCAGGTCGACCGCGACTTCCTCCCAAAGCCACTCGACGACGAGGTCGCCCTCATCAGCCGCCTGGTGAACGCCTTCTTCCGCTGGGAGTTCAACTCCTGCGAGGTGATCGTGAAGGACGGCCGCGCGTACCCGATCGACTACGCGAACGCCTCACCCGACATCGCGCTCGTCAGCCTGCACTACTACTTCCCGTGGGCGATCAAGTCGCTGGTCGCGTGGTGCGCGTTCTGCGCGGTCAGCGGCCGCTCGATGCGGCTCAACCAGCGAACGCGCGAGTACTTCGAGGTCGGCGACCGCGACGATCTGGACTACGGGGAGAAGCTCGCCCGCTACGCCGAGCTCTCGGACGCCTACTTCCAGAGAGACGAGTTCGAGGAGTTCTGCGGCGTCGTCCTCCCGCATCTCGACGAGCTCGTCGTCGACTACGTCGAGAGCGCCGAGTTCGACGCCCTGGTCGTAACGGCGATCCGGCTCGAGGTGGAGGCCGAGCGCCAGGAGGAGATGATCGAGCGCTGCCGCAGGCTCACCCGCGAGTGGGCCGCCGACGAGCGGGCGGGCTCGAGGCGCTAGCTTCGGCCGCCCTCGGTGGTCGTCGGCGGCGGCTCGTCCTCTTTCGGCTTGTCTTCCTGCTTCGGGGGAGCCGTGACGACCGGACGCTCCTTCGTCCCCACGTTGACGAGCCTCGGCTCGAACCGGTAGCTCGTGTACCACGTCTCCCGGTAGAGCACCTCACCGCGCTGGTAGACGATCCGCTGCACGGTCACCTCGCGCGAGGGCTCCCCGTCGTCGACGACGACGCGGTCGCCCTCGTACAGCGCCGGGTCGGGCTTCAACTCGGCCCGAGGCGGCCCGGTCTCCTCGAGCGGCCCCGGGATGCTCTCGACCGTCCGGCGCGGCCCGCTGCCGAGGACACGGACGATGATCCCGCTCTCGTCGTACGACGCCTTGAGCACCAGCCAGCGCCCCGTGTCGTTCCGGAGCTGGAGATCGATGTCCGGAAAGTTGACGGTCGCGTCCCTGCCCGTCGGGTAGCGGCTGATGTAGAGCGCGTGGGCCGTCCGGTCCGCGATCTTGATCCCCGCTTCCCAGGCGGCGTTGAAGACGGTGGTGGCGACCTGGGAGACACCCCCGCCGACTCCTTCCTCGTACTTGCCGTCGATGATGACCGGCGCCACGTTGAACCCGCGCTCCTCGGTGCGCGGCCCCACCCGTTGGTTGAAGGACCAGGTCGCGTCCGGCGCGATCCGCGACCCGTCGAGAAGGTCGACGGCGAGCTGGAGGTTCTGGATGCGGTCCGCAGTGCCCGAGTAGAGGGTCGTGTACGAGGCGAGCTGGCGCTCGATCCCGAGTGCCCGCGCCTCCTTCGTCGTGATCCGCGGTAGCACACCCGCGACGGCGAGAGACGCGGTCCGATTCGTGGGCCGTGATGCGGCCTCGAGCAGAGCGGCCGCGCTGGCGGCGAGGTTCAGCTCCCGGCCGGGCCTGGCGGCGACCACGCGCGCCTTTCCGTTCCCACGGACGATGAAGTCGGCGCTGCGAGAGGGGCGGGCGACGCCCCGCGCGAGGTTTTCGAAGTGCCTGGCCGCCACATCCTCGTCGATCCGAAGCTCGCTCGCGCCGTTCGCCGGAAGCTCGAGGAGGCGGGCCAGCTCGCGCGGCGTGAAGGTGAAGGACGCGCCGCTGAACGTCAGGCGGACGGGCGCCGAGAGAACCGTGCGCACCTGCTCCGCGACCTGGGCCAGCGTTTGCCGCGTCACCGTAGGCTCGTCGACCGTCACGGGCAGGGGCGTCTCGACCCGCTCGAAGCCGCCCAGCGAGGCGAGGAGGACATCCGCCGCCGCCACGCGGTCGAGCTCTCGGCCCGTGCGGCCGGGGACGATCTCCGGCTCCAGCCCGTTGAGGACGAGCGCCGCTTCACGAGGCTGACGGTCGACGGCGGCCGCGATCTCACCGAGATGGAAATCGAGAGCCGTGCGGTCGGCGTCCACGACAGGCCTGACGTTGGAGCCGGCAAAGCGCAGCCACAGCCGCTGCAATCCGCGCAGCGGGAGGGGGAGGTCTCCGCGGTCGACGGCCTCCTCGGCGGCGGCACCCCAGGCGGCGGTGACGTGGAGGTCGTCGGGCGTGAGCTCGAACCGCCTTCCGCCGGCCGTGAAGACGACGGGGACGGAAGCCGAGCGGGCCGCTGCCGACCGGAGGCTCTCCTCGGCCGCGGCCGGCGCGAGGCCGCTCACGTCCTCGCCGGCGACGGTGACTCCCGCCGCGATCCGGTCGGCCGAGCCGGCAAACACGAAGCCGGCGAGAAGGGCGAGCGCCAAGAGGGCTGCTCCGACCAAGACCGCGACTCGCACAATCCGTCGGACCAGCCGCCGACGACCCTTGATCCGGGCATCACGGTCCCTTCTCAAGGGGCGCACACCAGCCTCCGCGCGCAAGACGCGAGTCTAGCAACCTCCCGCGTACACTAATTCCGTGAACTTCGAGCTCACGCAGGAGCAGCGCGAGGTGCAGGCGACCGTCCGCCGGTTCGTGGACGAGCGCGTCCTTCCGAACGCCATCGAGAACGACCTCAACCACTACCTCGACATGTCGGTGATCGAGGGGATGGCCGAGTTGGGGCTCCTGGGGATCGTGATCCCGGAGGAGTACGGCGGCGCCGGGATGGACTTCGTCTCGGAGGCGCTCGCCTGCGAGGAGATCGAGCGCGGCGAAGCAGCGTTCCGAACCCTCATGTCCGTCCACGTGGGCCTCAACTCGCTCAGCCTCCTGCGCTACGCGAGCGAGGAGCAGAAGCAGCGCTACCTCTCGCCCCAGGCGAGCGGTGCGAAGCTGGCGTGCTTCGGGCTCACCGAGCCCGCCGCGGGCTCGGACGTCGCCGCGATGCTGACGAACGCGCGGCGCGAGGACGACGTCTACGTCCTGAACGGCCAGAAGAACTGGATCTCGTACGCGGCGGTGGCCGACCACGCACTCGTCTTCGCCAAGACGGACCCTGAAGCGAGACACCGTGGGATCTCGGCCTTCATCGTCGAGCGCTCCTGGCCCGGCGTCTCCGCGCAGGAGACCGAGCACAAGCTCGGCGTCTGGGCGGGCTCCACCGGCGAGCTCTTCTTCGAGAACGTCGAGGTGCCTGCCGAGAACCTCGTCGGCGAGGAGGGTCAGGGGTTCGAGATCGCGATGTACGGGCTCGACCAGGGCCGCTTCACCGTCGCCGCGGGAGCGTGCGGCGTCATCCGGGCCTGCCTCGAGCGCTCCGTCGAGTACGCGCGCGAGCGCGAGACGTTCGGAAAGCCCATCGGCAAGAACCAGTTCGTCCAGGACATGATCGCCCAGATGGTGCTCGACTACGAGACGTCGAAGCTCCTCGTCATGCAGGCGGCCTGGCTCAAGGACCAGGGCGTTCGCAACACGCGCGAGACGAGCCTCGCCAAGTGGCATGCGACGGAGTCCGCCTTCCAGGCCGCCCACCTCGCCATCCAGGTGCACGGCGCCTACGGATACTCGGCCGAGTACGGCGTCGAGCGCTACTTCCGAAACGCGCGCGCCCCGATCATCTACGAAGGCACGACGCAGATTCACAAGATGATGCAGGCCGAGCACGCCCTCGGGTGGCGCGACCTGAACGGGCGCGACGGCGACGTCTCCCCGATCGCATCGTGGGCTCCCGCGCTGCTTGCACGCTCGCGGTAGCGGCCACGCTCGCCGTCGCGGTGCCGGCGTCCGCGGAGCCTCCGACCGGCGGCGCCTTCCTGCCGGGTGAGAGCCTCGCGGGCGTCAGGCTCGGGATGACGCGGTCCGAGGTCCTCGGGACGTGGGGCAAGCGCCACGGCGTCTGCCGCGCGTGCCGGCAGGCCACGTGGTACTTCAACGAGCGCGCCTTCCGGCCGGACGGTGCCGGCGTCGTCTTCGCCAGGGGCCGCGTCGTCCACGCGTTCACCGTCTGGCAGCCGGACGGGTGGGAGACGCCCGAGGGGCTCGCTCTCGCGGACCCGGCCGGCGACATCGGCGCCACGTACGGGGAGCTCGCCGAGGAGGACTGCGGCGACTACCTCGCCCTCGTCCGCGACGACGCCTCGAGCCGAAGCGCGTTCTACGTCTACGAGGACGAGGTCTGGGGCTTCGGCCTGCTCAGCCGCGGCCGCTCGCCCTGCCTGTAGCGAGAGCTCGGTCTCGCGCGTTCTCGGCGTCGGCCAGAAGCGCGACGAGCGGGATTGCCGCGAGCACCGGCACGGCCACGGCGGGCCAGAGCGCCGCGTAGCCGTCCGTCGAGGAGAGGAACGGCTGAAAGATGTCGATCGCCGCCCCGGCGGCGAGTGGGCCGAGGACGAGCCCGATCCCCTTCGTCGTCGTCGCGAGGCCCGTGACGGTCCCGCGGTCGCCGTCCGGCATCAGCTTGAAGAGGAGGCCCCAGGAGAGCGTCATCACGGTCCCGCCCGCGACGGCGACGGGCGCGATGAGGCCGTAGTACCACCAGTGCCACGTCTGGGCGAAGCCGGCGGTGAGAAGTCCGAGCCCGTACACCCACGACGCGACGAGGATGACGTTGCCCAGCCCGAAGCGGTCGGCGAAGACACCGGAGAGGGCCGCCGCGGTCACGTAGCCGGCCGCGACGACGGCGAGCACGACCGACGAGACGTAGAGCGGCTGACCCAGCCCGTCGATGATGTAGAGGACGACGAACGTGCGCATCCCGGCGAACGTCGCCTCCCACGCCGTGTTCGCGATCAGGAAGCGGCGCACGTTGCGCTCCCTCCGGACGACACGCCACGGCGCGGCGAGGAAGGCGCGGAGCCGTCCGTACTCCCGCTCGCCCCACGGGGGCTCCCGGACGAGTACGACGACCGCCCCGCAGGCGAGGAGGACGACGCACGCCGCGAGAACGAACGGGGCGGGCTCCCAGAGCGCGAGCAGGAAGCCGCCGCCCACGAGCGCCCCTCCGAGGGCGGCCCCCCGGAAGACGTGCTGCACTCCCTGCGCCCGTCCGAAGACGCGGTCGTCGAGGAGGTCGGGATAGAGGCCCCGATACGGCGGCTCGTAGAGGTAGTACGAGAAGAAGAATGCAAAGAGTGCGAGCGCGGTCGCGTGGAGGCTCGCCATGAACGCCAGGCTCGCGAGCGCGACCGCCATCGGCGCCAGCGCGAGGAGCATGTAGGGGCGCCGGCGGCCGAAGGACGTCTGGGTCGCGTCGCTCATCGGCCCGACGAGCAGAGGGACGAAGAACGCGAAGGCGCCCTCCGCAGCAAGCACGAGCCCGATGAGCGTGCTCGACTCGGTGAACTCCCCGAGGACCGGGGGGAGATACGCGGCGACCGTGGTGATCGCCCAGGCCAGGCCGAACGCGCCGAGCCCGAGGATCCAGATGGTCCGGCCCAACCCGTGCCCCGGCGCCTGCGGAGCGGCCGGGCGAACGACCGCGAGGCTCCCGCGGGACTTAGACATCGGGGAGCCCGAGGAGGGCGGGCAGCTCGAGCAGGGTCGGAAGCGCGTCCGCCCGGTCCGGAAACCTCCCCTCGCGGTCGACGAGGAAGGCGCGCATGCCGAGCGCGCGGGCGCCGTCGATGTCGTCGAGCGGCGAGTCCCCCACCATGACGGCCGCCTCGGGTGCGACGTCGAGGAGCTCGAGCGCCGCGCGGAAGATGGTGGGGCTGGGCTTCACCTTCCCGTGCACGCGCGAGGAGATCCACGCGTCCACGTCCAGCGAGAAGTGGCGGACGAACGCGTTCAAGTCGCGGCTCGTGTTCGAGACGAGCCCGATCTTGGCCCCGCTCCTCCGCACTCGATCGAGGACCGGCGGGACGTCTTCGTAGAGCTCGAAGTTCTCCGAACGGAGCCACCCGTCGGTGATCGCCCTCGCCACCTCGCGGACGTGCTCGCCGTCCCCGCCCATCCCGCGCACGATGTCCGCCGTGAACCGGACCCAGATCTCCTCGTCGTGCTCGAGCTCCGGATGGTGCCGAAGGTCCGCGACGGCCGCCGCGCGCGCGGCAGCGTACCGGGCCGGGTCGAGGCGCAGCCCGAGCCGCTCGCCCGCCGCGCGGTAACCCTCCGGCCCCAGGAGCGGGCCGGGCTTGGCGAGCGTGAAGTCGACGTCGAAGAGAACCCCTTCGACGGACTTCGCAGCCTGCGCTTCTACACCTCCGCCGGCCACGTGTACGCGGCGGGCTGGCGGTTGGCAAGCGACGGCAGGGTGCGGCGGATCCGCTCCATGTGCTCGCGGTCGAGCTCCGCGGAGACGATCCCGTCTTCGTCCGGCGCTTGGGCGAGCACCACGCCCCACGGGTCGACGATCGAGCTGCGACCGTACGATGCCTTGCCCTCCACGACGCCCCACTGGTTCGCCGCGACGACGTAGCACTGGTTCTCGACCGCGCGGGCGCGCAGGAGGAGCTCCCAGTGGTCCTTGCCGGTGTAGAGCGTGAACGCTGCCGGAACGGTGACGAGCTCGGCGCCCTCGACCGCGAGGATCCGGTAGAGCTCCGGGAAGCGGAGGTCGTAGCAGACGGTCAGCCCGAGCCTCCAGCCCTCCACCTCGCACGCAAGCGGCCCGTCGCCCGGCTCCTCGCTCTCGGACTCGCGGTAGACGACACCGCCGACCTCGACGTCGAACATGTGGATCTTCCGGTACACCGCCGCGATCTCCCCCTGGGGGTCGAAGACGACGCAGGTGTTCGAAAGCTTCTCGCGGCCCTCGCGGCGCTCGGCGATCGAGCCGCCGACCAGGGTGATCCCGTGCGTCCGCGCCCAGCGGCTCATGGCGTCGACCGTCTCGCCGCCCTCGAGCGACTCCGCCACGTCTCTGAGGATCTCGTGGCTTCCGAGCCCGTTCCACTTCTCGGGGAGGAGCACGAGGTCGGCGCCCGTCGCGGCGGCGCGCGCGACCAGCGGCTCCATCCGCTCGAGGTTGTCCGCCTTCGAGCCGGACGAGTTGATCTGGACGCAGGCGACGCGGAGGCGATCGGCCATGGCTCGAAGGATAGCCTTGAGCCGTGTCGCGAAGCCCTGCCGAGATCCTGTCCGACACGCGGACGATCGCGCTCGTCGGCGCCTCGCCGCGGCCCGGGCGGCCCAGCAACTCGGTCATGCGCTACCTGCTCGCGCAGGGCTACCGGGTGATTCCGGTGCGTCCGGTCGGGCCACCGGAGATCCTCGGGCAGAAACGCGTCGGCACCCTCGCGGAGATCGAGGAGCACATCGACCTCGTCGACGTCTTCCGCCGCTCGGAGTTCTGCCCCGACGTGGCCCGGCAGGCGGTCGAGGCCGGCGCCGGGGCCCTGTGGCTCCAGCTCGGAGTGGTCTCGGCCGAGGCGCGCGCGATCGCGGAGGCCGCCGGCCTCGACTACGTCGAGGACGAGTGCACGGCAATCGTCCACCGGCAGATCGCGTGAGACACGAAGGGCCGCGAAGCGGCCCTTGACCGACGTGAATCGGGGTGCCCGGATTCGAACCGGGGACCTCGCCGACCCGAACGGCGCGCGCTACCAGGCTGCGCTACACCCCGAACCCGGCATAGGGTAGCTCAGCGTCCGCCGACGGACCGGTGCACTTGCCCAGGCGGCTGCAAACGCTTCGCCTGCGCTGCGTCCTCGGTCGGACGCATACGATCGTCGTATGCATCCTCCCTGCGACCTTGGCAGGCTCGGTTCTCGCGCGCTGGACGAGCACCCAGGCTCCGCCGAAGGACGCTAGTGGCCGCCCGCGACGAGATCATCGCCTGGGCGGACGAGTACCTCGACGTCGCTTCCTACCCGGACTACGGGCCGATGGGGCTCCAGGTCGTGGGCACGGCCGAGGTGCGGAGGATCGTCTGCGGCGTCTCGGCCTCCCGGGAGCTCTTCCAGCGCGCCGCCGAGGCGGAGGCGCAGCTGGTGCTCGTCCACCACGGGCTCTTCTGGGAGCGGGACAGCCGGGTGGTCGGGCCCGTGCTGCGGGAGCGCCTGCGGGCTCTCTTCGACGCCGATCTGAACCTCGTCGCCTACCACCTGGCCCTCGACGCCCACGAGGAGGTCGGGAACAACGCGCTCCTCTGCGACGAGCTCGGGGTCGACCGGGAGCGCCGCTTCGCCGACGGGTATGGGTTCGGGGGGCGGCTCGCCGAGCCGGCTCCGGTCAGCGACCTGGCGGAACGAGCGCACCAGCGACTGGGACAGATGCCGCTGGTCTTCTCTTACGGCCCAGAGGTCGTGGAGCGCGTCGCGGTGTGCTCCGGGGGCGCGGCCCGCTACCTCGCTCAGGCAGCGGCGGAGGGCTACGACTGCTTCGTCACGGGCGAGGCCGACGAGCCCACGAAGCACGCGGCAAAGGAGGCGGGAGTGCACTTCGTCGCGGGCGGCCACTATGCGACGGAGACGCTGGGCGTCCGGGCGCTCGCGGCCAAGCTCGCCGAGCGCTTCGATCTCACCTGGGAGTTCGTCGACCTGCCGAACCCCGTCTGACGCGGCTCGCCGCGCCGGTTCCGACGCTACGCGGAGGCGAGGAACTCCTCGACGATGGCCGCCAGCTCGGCGGGCTGCTCGCCGATCACGAGATGCCCGACCGCGGGCAGCACGCGGAGCGGGCAGCCGAGGCGGCGGGCGTACTCGAAGCCGTCCTCGAGCGGGATCAGGTGGTCGCGCGCGCCCCAGACGACGAGGGTCGGGCAGGCGATCCGCTCGAGATCGGGCCGTGGGTCGTTGCCGAGCAGCGCCTTCGAGGCGGTGCTCACGTCGGTGTGCTCCGACTGGGCCGCGAGGAACCCGATCACGGCCTCGGGAGGAATGGACTTCGGGTCGTCCGTGCCCCAGTAGCCGAAGACCGGCAAGCGGAGGTTGGGCCGCCGGGCGATCGCGTGTCGGAATCGCGCCACGACACGTGCGGGGCGAATCGTGGAGACCGCCCCGAGCCAGAGCTCGGCCCGGCGCGTGTTCGAGACGATTCCGGCGGTGGCGACGAGCACGAGCGCCGAGACGAGCTCCGGCCGGGCGAGCGTGAGCCGGAGTGAGACGAGCCCGCCCATCGAGTAGCCGAGGACTGCAGCCGGCACCATGTGTTCGTGCGCGGCGACGGCCGCGACGTGCCGGGCGATCTCCGTCAGGCCGCCGCCTTCCGGCAGTGCCTCCGTGCCGCCGTGGCCGGGTAGGTCAGGCACCAGCACACGCCGCCTCCGGGCAAGGAGCGGCGCGAGGCTCGTGAAGTTCACCGCGGCCCCGCCGAGCCCGTGGACGAGGACGAGGGGCTGCCCGGTCCCGGCCACCCAGTAGCGCGTCCGCAGGCCGCCGACCTCGGCAACTCTCATCCGAAAGCCGCGAAGAAGCGTTGCCTCACTCACCCCGAAAACCGTATCCTGTGACCATGGTTGGAAGAGGAGCACGAAGCCGTTGAGCTTCGTCGCCCAAAGCTCGAGGTTCCGGACCGTGCCCGCCCGCGCCCTGCCGGCGGGCTTTTTTGCACCCTGAACGCGAAGGAGGAACGACGTTGGCAAACCACCTGACGCCCGAGGAGCTGTCGAAGGAGCTGGGGATCGAGCGGGACGAGGTGATCCGGGTCTGCATCGAGGAGGCGATCCCGATCTACCAGGGAAGGATCGACAAGACCCTGTTCCAGGCGCACCTCGAGGCGGCAGGCGCCGCCCAGACGTCGCACGCGGGCTAGCGCGACCGGGACGCCGCGCGCTTCTTCCGCGCGGGCGCTTTCGCAGGCGGCTTGCTCTTCTTCTGCTGCGCCTGCGCGACGCTCTCCTTGAGCGCCTGCATGAGATCGACGACCTGAGCCGGCTCCGCCGGCTCCGGCACTGAGATCTCCTTGCCCTCGAGCTTCGCATCCAACATGGCCCGGAGCTGGCCCCGGTACTCGTTCTCGAACTCGTCGGGGGTGAACTCGCCCACGAGGCTCGAAACGAGCTGTCGCGCCATCTCGAGCTCGGGCTCGTTCACCTCGGTCTCGGTGACGGCCCCGTCGATCTCCTCACGCGCGCGGATGTCCTCGGCGAAGAAGAGCGTCTCGAGGGCGAGCGACTCGCCGAGCGGTCGGATGAGGCAGAGGTTCTCCTTGCCCCAGAGGACGAACTTGCCGATGGCCGCCACGTTCGCCTCCTGCATCGCGCGCAGGAGCAGCACGTAGGGGCGCCGCTGGGCGGGCGCGTCCGCGGGCGCGAGGTAGTACGTCCGGTCGAAGTAGATCGGGTCGACCTCGTCGAGCGAGACGAACCGGTCGATGTCGACGGACTGCGAGCGCGTGAGCGCCACGGCCTCGAGGTCGGACTCCTCGACGATCACGAACTGGCCCTTGACGAACTCCCAGCCCTTGACGAGCTCGTCGGCCTCCACATCGCGCTCGTGCACGGGACACCAGCGCTTCTGCTTGATCGGCGTCCCGCATTCGCGGTGCAGCGTGCGGAAAGACACGTCCTTGCGCTGCTGCGCGACGGCGAGCCCGATGGGGATGTTCACCAGGCCGAAGTTGATTGAGCCGTTCCAGATCGTTCGCATGAGAGTCGGGAAAGCCTAGCGGGACCGGTGAATTTCGCCCCTCCCGAAGGATTCCCTCCCACCTGGCGTCGAACGGGATGACGGCCGCGCCCGAAGAGCAGGACTTCCGGGAGTGTTCTTTCGGCCTCCGGCTTCGTAGTGTTGACGAACCCCTAGCCGTGGGAGGACTCCTATGAATGCTCCGCGCAAGACCCTTCTCGCGCTTGCGCTCGCGCTCCTCGCCTCCGCAAGCCTGGCGTGGCCGGCCGCCACATCCGCTCAGACCACTCCGAGCCTGCGCCTAGTCCCGACGGGCGGTCACGTGACCCTGCCCAGCTACCGCGGGCGGGTTTTCCTCGAGCTCGGAGCCTGGGCCGCGGCGACCGGCGGCGACTTCGAGCTCCGCGTTGCCCGCTCCGACTACGACTCGCCGGTCGACATCGTCCAGGTCGACTCGTCCACCGGAGCCGTCATCCGCGACCTGCCCGAGACCGTGCTCGAAGGCTGGTCGGGGCTCTCTCGCTTCGTGGCGGTGACCGTGAGAAAACCGGATGGGACGCGGGTCGCACGCCGTGTTCTGGCCTTCTGCCCCAACAGCTTCGAGCGCCAGCGCGTGGACGACTCCGGGCCCGAGCTTCCGCGCTATCCCACCTCGTGCGGAGCGTTCTCCCCCTTCACGAGAGGCATGGTCTGGGGCATCGAGAGCGGCTGGGCGGCGAACGCGCTCATCAGCGAGTTCGAGAGCCCGGCGGTACGCATCCCCGACGGGAGGTACACCGTCACCGTCCGCATCACCCAGCGCTACCTCGATCTGCTCGAGATCCCCGCGGCCGACTCCGTGGCGACGTTCTCCGTGACCGTGAAGACCCAGCGAGTCCGCAACGGCGAGGAGGGCGAAGCTCGGGCGCAGGCGCAGCCTGCGCCCCGGGCGCCGGAGCAGTCCTCCTTTGCAGTGCCCGACATCACCGATCCCGATCCGGAGACCCTGCCGGATCTCGTCGCCCTGCCGCCGTGGTCGATGACGACTCTTCAGCGCCGGGGCAACGACTACCTCGCCTTCGCGGCCACCCCGTGGAACGAGGGGCCGGCCCCGCTCGTGGTCGAGGGATTCCGGCGCTCGGGAGAAGAGGTCATGGACGCCTACCAGTACTTCCGGGACGCGGACGGCAACGTCGTCGGGCGTGCCCTCGTCGGTGACATGAAGTTCCACCCCAACCCCGCGCACGACCACTGGCACTTCCTCCAGTTCGCGTCCTTCACGCTCCACGACGCGGCGAACATGGAGGTCGTCCGCAGCCGCAAGCAGGCGTTCTGCCTCGCCCCGACAGACCCGATCGACATCACCGTCGAGCGGGCGAGCTGGTCGCCGTGGAACGGCGTGGGGACCTCCTGCGGTGCCCGCTCGGCCCTCTGGGTTCGTGAGGTGCTCCAGGCAGGCTGGGGCGACACCTACTTCCAGTTCGTCCCCGGCCAGTCGTGGAACATCAGCGGCCTTCCGAACGGCTGGTACTACGCTCGGGTCGAGGTCAACCCGCTCGGCGCGCTCTACGAGGCCGACATGTCCAACAACGTCGAGTCACGGCTGCTCTACCTGGGCGGGCGTCCCGGCAAGCGGTGGGTCGTCGCCGCCCCGTGGCACGGGATCCAGGAATGAAGCCCGCTGTAACTGGGCCAGTCTTCGGGAATGTCCCCGAGTTCCGGCGCGATAGCGTCACGGCGTTCACGGCAGAGGGGGGCGGTATCTCAGACGGCCGCTAGCGTTAACGGCGTGTGGGAGGGCTCGGGACAGCTTGTCCTTCGCGAAGTCGAAGATCGTGATCTCAGCGTGCTGTTCGAGCACGCGACGGATCCCGAGGCGATCCGGATGGCCGCGTTCACGTCGCCGGATTTTGATGATCGAACCGCCTTTGAGCGACGGTGGGCGCGGCTGAGGAGCGACAGCTCAACGACGAACAGGGTCGTCGAGGTCGACGGTCGGGTCGTGGGTCACATCGCGAGCTTCGACTTGGAAGGTCACCGCGAGGTCACCTATTGGATCGGCCGTGAAGATTGGGGCCGCGGCATTGCCACGCGTGCTCTACAAGAGTTCTTGCAGGTGGAGGCAACCCGTCCTCTTTACGCTGGCGCTGCGAGCGACAACGCGGCGTCGATTCGTGTGTTGACCAAGTGCGGCTTTCTTATCGTGGGCGAGGGGCGCGCGTTCGCCCATGGGCGCAACGAGGAAACGGACGAAGTCGTGCTCCGACTCGATGCATGAGCCCAACTGCCCTCACCTGGGCGAGCGTACTGTCGCTCGAGAGCCAGTCGGGGATAAAGACGACTCTGTAAGTGACAGCTACAACGACGAACTTCGCCTCACGCTCGAGGCGCTCAAACCTCAGTAGCCCTCGCGGTGCCGCCTCGCGGCCCGGCCGCGGTCAAGACGCCGGGAGGTAGGTGATTAGGACAACTCCAGAGTCGAACCGCTTCACGTCGTCGAGCTCCATCCGGATGGTTCCCCTGTCGCCGAGCACGTGGACGTTTCCCTTGCCCCAAACGATCGGGTTCAGGTAGACCTCGTACTCGTCGATTAGGCCCTTCTCCGCGAGGGCGTACGCGAACTCGCCGCTCCCGTGCATGAACAGGTCACCGTCGACCTCGTCCTTCAGCTTCGGGATCGCGTCCTCGAGGTCACCCTCGAGTAGGGTCGCGTTCCACTCGAGATCTCCGGAGAGGGAGTTGGACGCGACGTACTTCCGCATCGAGTTGACCATGTCCGCCCACTTGCCCGACTGGCTCGGCCAATATCCCGCCAGCCCCTCGTAGGTCTTGCGGCCCAGCACCAGCCCGCCGGATCTCGCCTGACGCTCGAACGAGTACACGCCGTGGTCTCCGTCCGGCTGCACCCACTCGGCGACCGGATCTATGACGCCGTCGACGGTGGCCTGCGTGGTCGCGATCAGCTTTCCCATGTCGATTCTCCTTTGGTCAGCGGAGCTCTCTCTCTGAGCCCCTCTACCAATGAGTCGAGTCGAGCCCCTCCGGCGGTGGTCTTTTCACACGGACAGGCTATCGGCCCCGAATCCGTAGTTCAGGAGCCAGTCGCGGATAAAAAACGACTCTGTAGTAACGCGAGGACTCTCGCCTGCCAGCAGATCGAGGCCCGCTAGCTCGGCTTGGCCGGGACGAACCGCTTGACGAAGTCGAGCGCGGTCTGGGCGACCTCCTGCCAGCCGTGGTCGATGGTTAGCGAGTGGCCGCGGTTCGGCATCTTCTTGATCTCGGTGACGCTCGGGTTGCGCTTCTGCCGCTTGTAGGAGGCGTTGGCAATCGCCCAGGGAACCGTGTGGTCCTTCTCCCCGTCGAGGATCAGCAGCGGGCCCCGATCGGGGTTCTTCGTGTCGACCTTGGACTCGGTCCAGGGGTTGAGGTTGGCGTTGCCCATCTGGGCCAGGGCGATCCCCGACCCGGCCACGTGGTAGGTGTCGTAAAGGCGCTTCGCCTCGTCCTCATCGAGGGCGTTCGTCCAGCCGTATTTGAACTGGTCGAAGGTGAGCGTGATGGCGCGGCCTCGATTCCGGGGGTTCAACAGGAAAGGCCCACTCGCCCTGAGCGTGGAGAGGGGCAGCGGCAGGACGCCGCGAAACACGCCCGGGTCGATGGCAACCGTGGCTGCCGAGAGCCCACGGCCGGCGAGCATCTGGGCGAACAATCCGCCGGTCGAGTGCCCCATCACGGCGGGCTTCTTCTCGAGCTTGCCGATCACGTCGGCCGTGTGGTCGGCAACCTGCTTCAGCGTCTTCTTGGCGAGGACGTCCGGGTTCGCCCGCGCCTCTTCGACCGTTTCCGGATCGTCTGGCCAGTCCGGCGTCAGCGGCGCGTAACCGGCCTGCTTGAAGAAGTCCGCCCAGGTGGCCCAGCTGCTCGGCAGCAGCCAGAGGCCGTGGATGAAGACGACCGGAGTGGTGCCGGAGGCGTTTGCCGCCTCGATCTCGCTGGTCTCCCGCTCCGAAATGGACGCCATGCCGAACTCCTCTCGGTCGCGACTCTGTAGCGCGAGAAAGGGCGCCTAGAAGCGCCGCGCGCCCACGTAGGTGGAGGCGTACCACCCCGTCAGGGCGGAGATCTTGACGACGTCGCCGGTGTGGGGCGAGTGAATCATCTGGTTGCCCCCGATGTAGATCCCGACGTGCCCGAGCCCGTTGAAGAAGACGAGATCGCCGGGCGCGAGCTCCGAGCGCGAGACTGCCGATCCCATGCCGTACTGCATGGCGGCGTTGTGCGGCAGCGAGACGCCCACCTGGGAGTAGACGAACATCGTGAAGCCCGAGCAGTCGAATCCGGTGCTCGGCGAGGAGCCACCCCACTGGTACGGAATGCCGAGGTACTGCATCGCGATTCCGACCACGCCGCCGTGCTGGGAAGGTGGCGCGCCGGTGGGCTCGTCGCTGCTGGTGGGAGCGGGGGCGGGAGCTTGAGCCGGCGCGGTGGCGGCAGGAGCCGGGTTCGCGAGGCGGGCGCGGGCCGCGGCCTCGAGCCGGCGCTGGCGGGCTGCCTCCTCGGCCTTGAGCCGCTCGATCTCCGAACGGATCGAGGAGAGGAGCTGCTCGCGCTCGGCGAGAGTGGCCTCGATCTGGTCCCGCTTCGCGGCCTGCTCGGCGACCACCTGCTCCTGGCGGGTACGAGCCTTCTCGAGCTCGGACTCGCGCACCTTGACCTCGTGCCTGAAGCGGCGGACCTCCTCGATGATCTTCGTGTCCTGGTCGGAGACTCGGTTCGCGGTCTCGATGCCGTCGAGGATCTCGCTCAGGCTCGAGGAGCCGAGAATGATCTCCACGAGGTCCGTCTCGCCGCTCATGTAGAGCTCGACGAGCCGAGCCTCCAGATTGCCCTGCGCGCTGCCGAGATTGCCGCGCGCGATCCGTAGCCGCCGCTCGTTGACCCGCTGCTCGGCCTTGATGCCGTCGAGCTCGATCTCGGCCGCGTTGAACGACTCGACCACGTGGCTCAGGTCGGCGTCGAGCTGCTGGATCTGAGCCATCACCTGCTGGGCCTCCGCCTCCTTCGACTCGATCGGAGGAGCCGGAGTGGCCCGCTCGGCCAGCGGGAGGACCGCCAGCGCGAGGAGCAGGAATACGAACGAAAGCCGTTTGTTCGGTCGGATAATTACCCCCGCAGGCAAGTCGGTGCAGGCGCGAAGATCTGGGCGGGCGCCTTCACAAGCGGGGCATGGTAACAGGGGTGTCAGACACTGGCAAACGGCTGCCGCCCCACCTGCGCCGAGATTCGCGCGTCCCTGTTAGGGTGCCCGCCCTTGCGCCCGGGTTCTTTCCGACGCTGGTCCCGCACGGCGGCTCTGGCAGCGCTCCTGGCAACAGCGCTTTTCACAGGCTCCGCCGCGCGGGCAGACGATCCGACTGCTCTCCGCAGCGAGGCCGAGCGCCTGCGCGCGGAAAGCGACGGCCTCGCAGCGGAGGCGCAGCAGGCGCTGCTCGACCTCTACGCGCTCGAGAGTCGGCACGCGCAGGCCGAGCGGAGGCTCGCCGCCCTTCAGGCCCGGCAACAGGACCTGGAGGAACGCGAGGACGCCGCGCGCCGGCACCTCGAGATCGCCCGCAGCGACCTCGAGCTCGCCTCGCGACGGCTCGACGCGCGCCTCCGGACCCTGTACTTCGAAGCCGAGGTCGATCCGCTCGCCGTCCTTCTCGGGGCCGATTCCCTCGACGAAGCCCTTTCTGCCCTCGACGGCCTGGGCCGGGTCGCCGCCCAGGATCGCTCGATCGCGGCGCAGGTCGTTGAAGCTCGAGGGGCGCTTCGAGACTCGCTCCGGAGCCTCCAGCAGCAGGGTTCCGAGCTGCGAGCGGTCGTCGCCGACGCCGAGGCACAGCGCTCGGCCGCGGCGGCCGCCCGCGCCGCTCAGGCCGACTACCTCGCCGGGCTCGAGAGCCGGCGCGGCCTGGCCGAGCGCGAGATCCAGGGGCTCCTCGCCCAGGCGGAGGCCGCGGAGGCCCGAGCCGAAGACGTGACGGTCGGCGGAGGTGAAGGCGAAGGTGGAGCACCGCCGCCGCCGATCCAGCCGGCCGGCCCGGGCACGCGCATGACCGTCAGCTCGACGGGCTACTGCCTGCGCGGATCGACCGCGACCGGCATACCGGTCGGCTGGGGCGTCGTTGCCGTCGACCCCGCGGTGATCCCGCTCGGGACGAAGATGACCGTTCCCGGCTACGGCGAGGGAGTGGCGGCCGACACCGGCGGCGCCGTGGTCGGTGCCACCATCGACCTCTGGTTCCCGAAGTGCTCGCAGGCGCGCGCGTGGGGCCGGAAGGTCGTTACCATCACCCTGCACTAGGAAAGGGGCCCACGACGCCACCCGCCGAGGATCGGCGCTCGAAGCTCGAGGAGCTGCGGGTGCTCCTCGTCGACGACCACGACCTGTTCCGCTCCGGACTTCGGAGCCTTCTCGAGGAGCAGGGCGTCCGCGTCGTCGGCGAGGCCGACAACGGCAGTAGCGCGCTTCAGCTGGTGAGCGAGCTTGCCCCCGACGTCGTGATCATGGATCTGAAGATGCCCGGCCTGACGGGCGTGGAGGCCACTCGGGAGGTCTCGAGCATCGCGCCGCGTACCCGGGTCGTCGTGCTGACGATCTCGGACGACGACGACGACGTCATGGACGCGGTCATGGCCGGGGCCTGCGGTTACCTCCTGAAGGACTCGTCCATCGACCACCTGATCGAGGGCGTCCGCGCAGCGGCCGGGGGCGACTCGCTGATATCCCCCCAGATCGCCGCGAAGCTTCTCCAGCGCCTCCGCGCCCAGACTGCCGACGAGGCAGCGGCCAGGACGATCCAGACCGAGCTCTCGGATCGCGAGCTCGACGTCCTGCGCCTGATCGCGAGCGGGAAGGACAACGCTGAGATCGCGCGCCAGCTCTACATCAGCCCGAAGACCGTCAAGAACCACATCTCGAACATCCTCATGAAGCTCCAGATCGAGAACCGCATCCAGGCGGCGGTCTACGCCGTGCGGAGCGGCATCGTCTAGGAATCCGGTCTGAGGCGCTAGCGGTTCGAGGCGAGAGCTCCGAGGAGCCCGCGGAGTCGCTCGTGCTGCTCCTCGACGAGGTCGCGCCGGTCCTTGAGGGCGGTGACTTCGGCGTCGTGCTCGGGGATGCCGGCGAGCTCGCGGATCCGCTCGTCCGTCCGCCGGCGCTCGCCCTCGAGCGCCAGGGCGTGAGCGTAGCCGTCGGTCAAGGTCAGCTCGACGTCGTCTTGGCCCGCCAGACTCTCGTGCTCCCGGGCATCGAGAAGGAGGCGGATACGGCCGAGGAGAATGAAGAGATCGTCGCTCACGTGCGGCCGCTTGACCGTAGCGGGCGAAGCGTCGCCCGCCAATAGGCCACTCGTCCTATTCTGCGAGACCACAGGACCTAGCAACGACATGAGGAGAATCGGGCTTCCGGGGACGAATGCGCTCGCAGCCGCGGCGGCGTTCGTCGCCGTGCTCGCGCTCGCGGCCGGCCCGGCCTCCGCCCAGACCCTGCGGGAGCGCCTCGACCGCGCGCTCTCGGTGTTCCCGCGGGCGAAGACAGGGGCGTTCGCGTACAACCTCCGCTCGGGGCGGACCGTGTACCGACTGCACTCGAGGCGCGCCTTCGAGCCGGCCTCGAACCAGAAGCTCTCGGTGGCGGTCGCGGCCCTCGACCGCCTGGGGCCCTCGTACCGCATCACCACCTCCGTCCGCGGTGTCGTGTCGCAGTCGGGATCGGTCTGGCCGGGACGCCTCTTCCTCAAGGGCCACGGCGATCCCTCCCTCTCGCGGAGGGACGTGCGCAGGCTGGCTCGGGCGATCCGCGACCGCGGTATCAGGCGGGTGACCGGGCGCATCATGGCGGACGAGTCCTACTTCGACCGGCGGCGGACGGGGCCGGGCTGGGATCCGTCCTGGTACAGGATCGAGTCGCCGCCGCTCTCGGCGCTCGTCGTCGCGCGGGGAAAGGTCGACGGCCGGACCGTGGCACGGCCCTGGCGTGCCGCCGCACGGGTCTTCAGGAAGGCTCTCCGGTCCGTGGGCGTCGCAGTGCCGAGAGGCGTGGGCGTCGGGGAGGCCCCGGGAACGTCGCGCGCTCTCGCGCGCACGCGCTCGGCGCCTCTTACGAGCCTTGTGCGGAGCATGAACAAGGTGAGCGACAACTTCTACGCCGAGATGCTGCTCAAGCACCTGGGCAAGAAGATCCGAGGGGCCGGCACGACCGCCGCCGGTGCTGTCGTCGTCCGCAACAACCTCGCCCGACGCGGGGTCCCGCTCCGAGGCGTGCGCATCGCTGACGGATCCGGCCTTTCCCCCTACAACCGCCTCACCTCGCGCGCGATCGGACGCCTGCTCATCTCGGCCTGGCGCGACGCGAGCATCAGGGCCCCGCTCGTCGATTCACTGCCGATCGCCGGCGTCGACGGGACTTTGGCGGACCGCATGCGAAGGGGACCAGCTCGCGGCCGCGTGAGGGCGAAGACGGGCACGACGCTCGCCGCTTCGGCCCTCTCGGGTTACGTCGGCGTTCGCTACGTCTTCTCGATCCTCCAGAACGGCCGGCCGGTCAACTACACGAGGGCCCGACGCTCGCAGAACCGCTTCGCCCAGGTCCTCGCACGCGCTCTCTAGCGCTACGGTCGTCAGGCGATCAGCGTCTCGAAGGCCGCCTCGTCGAGGATCTCGACGCCCGCCCGCCGCGCCTTCTCGAGCTTCGACCCGGGGCTCTCCCCCACGACCAGCCCGGTCGTCTTCTTGGAGACCGAGTCGGTCACCTTTGCCCCCTTGGCCTCGAGCGCGGCCTTCGCCTGCTCCCGCGACCAACGCTCGAGCGTTCCCGTGATCACGTACGCGTTTCCGGTCAGCGGCCCCTCGATGGGCCGCTCCTCGTCGCCGAGCTCGAATCGGAGCCCGAGGCCCCGGAGCTCTGCGACGAGCGCCCTCGACTTCTCGTCGGCAAACCACGTCGCAATCGACTCGGCCCGGTCGGGGCCGATCCCCTCGACCTCCTCGATGTCCTCCTGCGCCGCGGCCAGGAGCGCGTCGACGGAGCCGAAGTGGCGGGCGAGGTTCTGCGCGGTCACCCACCCGACGTCCGGGATGTTGAGCCCGAAGAGGACGCGCGAGAAAGGAATCCTCTTCGAGGCCTGGATCGAGTCGACGGCGTTCTGCGCCGAGATCTCCCCGTAGCCGTCGAGCTCGACGAGCTGCTCGTTCGACAGCCGGTAGAGATCGGGGATCGACCGCAGGAGGCCGAGATCCCAGAGCCGGCGGACGAACTGCTCGCCGACGCCCTCGATGTCGGCCGCGGCCATCACCCAGTTGATGAGCGACTCGAGACCGCGCGACGGGCAGGCGTCGTTGGGGCAGCGGTGCATGACCTCGCCTTCGGGCTTGACGATCTGCGTGCCGCACAGAGGGCACTTCTTGGGCATGCGGAACCGCTTCGTGCCTTTCACGTGCGGCAGCACGGGCCCCACCACCTGGGGGATGACGTCGCCGGCCCGCTGGACGATCACCGTGTCGCCCTCCCGGATTTCCTTGCGGTTGATGTCCTCTTCGTTGTGGAGGGTCGCCTGTGACACGGTGACGCCCCCGACCTCGACGGGCTCGAGCTGCGCCCACGGGTTGAGGTTCCCGGTCCGCCCCACGCGGACGTGGATCTTGAGGAGCTTCGTCTGGGCGGTCATCGGGGCCCACTTGAACGCCCGGGCCCAGCGCGGCCGCCCGTGGAGGGCGCCGAGACGGCTCTGCTGCTCGAGCGAGTCGACCTTGACGACGATGCCGTCGATCTCGTAGTCGAGCTCGCTCCGCTTCCGCTCCCACTCGACGCATTCGCGCGCGACCGACTCGAGCGACTCGTGCCGGCGGGCGAATGGATTCGTGCGGAACCCGCGCTCGCGCAGCCACTCGAGGATCTCCCAGTGCGTCTCCAGGGCGAGGCCGTCCCCGCGGCCGAGCCGTAGACCCAGATGGAGAGGTCGCGCTCGGCGGTGACCTGCGGATTGAGCTGTCTGAGGGATCCCGCGGCGGCGTTGCGCGGGTTCGGCGCGGTCTTCTTCCCCTCGGCGACCAGCCGCTCGTTGAGGCGGTTGAAGGCCGAAAGCGGGAAGTAGACCTCGCAGCGCACCTCGAGCACGGCCGGAGGTTCGCCGCCGGCCGCGCGCATCCGCAACGGGATCGCCTTGATCGTGCGCAGGTTGGGCGTCACGTCCTCGCCGCGCTGTCCGTCGCCGCGCGTTGCGCCGCGGGCGAAGACGCCGTTCTCGTAGACGAGCGATACGGCCGACCCGTCGATCTTGGGCTCGGTGACGTAGGCGACCGGCTCGTCGGAGTCGAGGCGCTTCCGCACGTCCTCGGCCCACTTGGCGAGCGTCTCGTCCGTGGTCACCTTCTCCAGAGAGCCCATCGGGGTGAGGTGCTCGACCTTGCGGAACTTGTCCGAGGGCGGCGCGCCGACGCGCTGCGTCGGCGAGTCCGGCGCGGCGAGATCCGGGTTCTCGGCCTCGAGGCGCTGCAGCTCGTCGAAGACACGGTCGTACTCGGCGTCGGAGATCTCCGGGTCGTCGAGCACGTGGTAGCGGTAGAGGTGGTGCTCCACCTGCTCCCGCAGGTCGGCGACCCGCTTCTGGGCGGCTTTAGAGGACAGCGAGCAGCTCCTCCGGGGTCTCGACGAGGGCGTCTGCCTCGGCGAGCGCTTCGACCGGGTGGATGTTCCCCCACGCCACCGCGACCGTGAACACGCCCGCCGCCCTGCCCGCGCCGATGTCGAAGGGCGAGTCGCCGACGAACGCTGCCTCGGCGGGCTCCGCGCCGAGCGCGTCCAGTGCGGCCAGAACAGGCGCCGGGTCCGGCTTGTGGCGGTCGGTCGTGTCGGCGGTGACGACCACGTCGAAGTAGCGCTCGAGCGGAAGCACGGCAAACGCCAGCTCCACAGTTCGCCGACGCTTGGCCGTGACGATTCCGAGCCGGCGGCCCTCACCCTGGAGGCGGGCGAGAACGTGCTCGATCCCCTCGAACGTCTCCAGGCGGTCGTGGAGCGGCGCATTGTGCTCGCTGTAGACGCGGACGAGCTCGTCCGCGTGCTCGTCGTCGATGGCGCGCATCTGCGCGTGGATGCTCGATCCTCCGACGATTGCTGCCAGCTCGGCGTCGGGAATCTCGCGGCGCAGGACGGTCTTCGTGGCGTGCTTGAAGGACGCGAGGATGATCGCCCCCGAGTCGATCAGGGTGCCGTCGAGGTCGAAGAGAACGTTCGGATAGGGCACCGCCTGATCGTATCCACGGGCCGGCGCGTCCCTGCGCGATCTAGGTGTCGTACAGCACGCGCTCCAGGTAGAGGCCCCAGGGCGGCGCCGTCGCTCCGGCCTCCTCTCGCGGGCGGCCCTCGAGGAGCCGTGCCACCTCATCCGGGGACTGCTCCAGCATCGTCCCGACCAGCGTGCGCACCATGTGGCGCAGGAAGCTGTCGGCGGTGATCGTGAACAGGAGCACGTCGCCGTCCCGCCGCCAGGCGGCCTCGCGGACGACGCGGACGAACGAGTCGTGCTGAGTCTCGGTGGGGGTGAAGGCCCGGAAGTCGTGCGGGCCGACCAGGAGCGCCGCCGAGGCGTCCAGCGCGTCCTCGTCGACGGGTCGGGGCCGCCAGAGCGAGCGCCGGAGCTCGAGCGGCGAGTGCACGGGACGCTGCCACACGCGGTACCGGTAGGCGCGGGCCGTCGCCGAGAAGCGGGCGCTGAACCCGTCGGGCGCCTCCTCGCTCGCCACGGCGGCGACGTCGTCGGGGAGGACGCCGTTGAGCGCCGCCGCGGCCCGATCTGGCGGCGGCCCGCCCTTCGCCTCGAAGCTGGCCACCTGGCCAAGCGCGTGCACGCCGGCGTCGGTGCGACCGGCGACGGCGAGCGCGGCCCAGCTCGGGTAGACGCGGGTGAGAGCGCTCCCGAGCTCCCCCTCGACCGTCCGAAGCCCCGGCTGCGCCGCCCAGCCCGAGAATCCTGTCCCGTCGTACTCCAGCGTGAGCTTGACCGTCGTCACCGCGTTCCTTGGTAGAGGCTTGACACCGCGAGCGGTAAGCAGTAACTTACGGTAAGTTATGGCTTACGCTGATGCGATCCAAGCACTCGCCGATCCTACGCGGCGCTCCGTGTTCGAGATCCTCCGCGAGGGGCCCCGCTCCGTCGGCGACCTCGCCCGCGGGCTGCCGGTGAGCCGGCCTGCGGTCTCGCAGCACCTGCGCGTGCTCAAGGACGCGGGGCTCGTGCGCGAGCGCCGTGAGGGCACGCGCAACTTCTACAGCGTGAACGGCGAGGGCCTGGCCGAGCTGCGCGCGTACTTCGAAGGGTTCTGGGACGAGGCGCTGGCGGCCTTCAAGGCGGCAGCGGAAAGCGAAGAAGGAGGAGAAGAGGATGAGCCAGATGACCGATGAGCTCGCAGTGCGAAAGTCGATCGTCGTCCAGTGCTCGGTCGAGCGTGCGTTCCACGTCTTCACCGAGAGGATGGAGGACTGGTGGCCGTTCGAGGGCCACTCGCTCTTCGACGCGCAGGGGAAGGCGGTCGTCTTCGAGCCGCGGGCCGGCGGGCGCGTGCTCGAGGTGTCGACGACGGGCGAGGAGGGGCTCTGGGGCACGCTGACGGCGTGGGACCCGCCCAGCGGGCTCGCCATGTCCTGGCACCCGGGCCGCGGAGAGGAGACTGCACAGGATCTCGAGATTCGGTTCTCGCCCGAAGGTGAGGCGACGCGGGTCGACCTCACGCACACGGGCTGGGAGCGCCTGGGCGACAGGATGGCCGAGATCGGCGGTCACTACGCCGAGGGCTGGGACGTCGTGCTCGGCCGCTTCGCGGAAGCCGCTGGAAAGGAGGGCTGAGATGCATCCCGACGTCACCAGGCAGCTCGCCGCAGAGCGGCAGTCCGACCTGCAGCGTCGGGCACGGACGCTCGGCGTCCCGAAGCGGCCCGCGAGACGCCGACGGGTCCTCCTTGGCTCGTTGGCGCGCTACGCCGGGGCGCCGACCGGGGCGCGCACCGGAACGTAGTCCACGAGCTCGAGGTACGCCATCGGGGCGGCGTCGCCCTGGCGTGGGCCGATCTTCACGACCCGCGTGTAGCCGCCCGGCCGATCGGCAAAGCGCGGCGCCACCTCCTCGAAGAGCATGTGCGCCGCGCTCTTCGAGCGGAGGAAAGCCACCGCCTGGCGGTGCGCGGCGACGTCGCCGCGCTTCCCGAGCGTGATCATCTGCTCGACGATCGGCCGCACCTCCTTGGCCTTGGCCTCGGTGGTCGAGATGCGGCCGTGCTCGATCAACGCGCAGGCCAGGTTCGCGTAGAGCGCCTTGCGATGGGCCGAGTCGCGGCCCAGCTTCCTTCCTGCGCGCCGGTGCCTCATCTCCGCCCTATTCGTCCCTCAGCGTGAGGCCGTGCGCCGCGAGCGTCTCGCTGACCTCCTCGATCGACTTCTTGCCGAAGTTCGGAATCGCGGCGAGCTCGTTCTCGGTCTTGCTGACCAGGTCGCCGATCGTCTCGATCCCGACGCGCTTGAGGCAGTTGTAGCTGCGGACGCCGAGCTCGAGCTCCTCGATGGGGAAGTTCTCCATCCCGTGGGCCTGCGGCGCCTCCGCCTCGGCCTCGGCGGCCTCGCCGAAGCCCTCGATCTTGTCGATGTCGGTGAAGATCGCGAGCTGGCGGATGAGAATCTCGGCGGCCTCTGCGATCGCGTCGCGGGGGGAGGCGGAGCCGTCGGTCGTCACGTCGAGCGTGAGCTTGTCGTAGTCCGTCCGCTGCCCGACGCGCGCCGCCTCGACCTCGTAGGAGACTCGCCGCACCGGCGAGAAGATCGAGTCGACGGGGATGACGCCGATCGTGTGCTCGGGCCCGCGGTTCAGCTCCGCAGGAACGTAGCCGCGGCCGCGGCCGATCGTGAGGGTCACCTCGAGCCGGCCCTTTTCGGAGAGATTGGCGATCTCGAGGTCGGGGTTCAGGATCTCGAGGTCCGCGGGGGCCTCGATGTCGGACGCGGTCACGACCCCCGAGCCCTTCTTCTCCAGCCGCACCTCCACCTCCGGCGACTCGCCGTGGAGGAGGCAGACGAGGCTCTTGAGGTTGAGGATGATGTCGGTGACGTCCTCGCGCACGCCCTTCAGGGTCGTGAACTCGTGCGCGACGCCCTCGATCTTGACGGACGTGACCGCGGCGCCCTCGAGCGAGGAGAGCAGCACGCGGCGGAGCGAGTTGCCGAACGTGTAGCCGAAGCCGCGGTCGAGCGGCTCGATCACGAAGACACCGCGCTCCTCGGTCACCTCTTCGTGGGTGATCCTCGGCACCTGGAATTCCATGAGCGACGTTCTTGTGGCCATGCTTCCTTTCTACTTCGAGTAGAGCTCGACGATGAGCTGTTCCTGGACCGGCGTGTCGATGTCCGACCGATCCGGCATCTTCAAGACCTTCCCTGAGAGGCCGTCGTGGTCAGCCTGGAGCCAGGGCGCGACCGAGGCCGTGAGGTCGGTCGCGTCGCGGACGACCTGCTCGACCGGGCTGCCCTGCTTGAGCGCGACGACGTCCTCGGGCTTCACCTGGAAGCTCGGGATGTTCACGCGCCGGCCGTTCACCTGGAAGTGCCCGTGGCGGATGAGCTGGCGCGCCTGCGCACGCGAGGCGGCGAAGCCGAGCCTGTAGACGACGTTGTCGAGGCGTGTCTCGAGCATGCGCAGGAGCTCCTCGCCCGTGATCCCCGACCGCTTCGCTGCCTTTTCGTAGTAGTTGCGGAACTGCTTCTCGAGCAGTCCGTAGTAGCGGCGCGCCTTCTGCTTCTCACGCAGCTGGAGCAGGTACTCCGACTGCTTGATCCGCCCGCGGCCGTGCTCGCCGGGCGGATAGCTGCGCCGCTCGACCGCGCACTTCTCGGTGAGGCAGCGCTCCCCTTTCAGGAAGAGCTTCATGCCCTCGCGCCGGCAGAGCTTGCACTTCGGGCCCAGGGGACGCGCCATGCCTAGACCCTCCGCCTCTTCTTGGGACGGACGCCGTTGTGCGCCTGCGGGGAGACGTCCCGGACGCCGAGGATCTCGAGGCCGGCCGCCTGGAGCGACCGGATCGCCGTCTCGCGGCCGGAGCCGGGGCCCTTGACGAAGACCTCGACCTTCTGGAGCCCGTGCTCCATGCCCTTCCGGGCACACGAGTCGGCAGTCACCTGCGCGGCGAAGGGCGTCGACTTGCGCGAGCCCTTGAACCCGGCCGAGCCGGCGCTCTCCCACGCGATCACGGCGCCGTCCTTGTCGGTGAGCGTCACGATCGTGTTGTTGAAGGACGTCTTGATGTGCGCCTGGCCGACGGCGATGTTCTTCTTGACGCGCCGGCGGGCGCGGCCCTTCGACTGGCGACGAGGCGGCGCCACTACTGCTTCGCCTTCTTGCCGCGGCCAACGGTCTTTTTGGGCCCCTTGCGGGTGCGGGCGTTCGTCTTCGAACGCTGGCCGTTCACGGGCAGCCCGCGGCGGTGGCGCATGCCGCGGTAGGCGCCAATCTCCTGGAGCCGCTTGACGGCCTGGGCGCGCTCCCGGCGCAGGTCGCCCTCGACCTCGAGGTTCGTGTCGATGAACGTGCGAAGCTTGGTGATCTCCTCGTCCGTCAGATCGCGCACCTTCTCGTCGGGCGAGAGCCCGAGCTCGGCGCACACTTTGCGGGCGGTGGGCTCGCCGATCCCGTAGATGTACGTGAGCGCGATCTCGAGGCGCTTCTCGCGCGGCAGGTTTACTCCAGCGATTCGTGCCAAATCCCTCTCCTCGCTCCTTGCTCTAGCCCTGGCGCTGCTTGTGGCGCGGGTTCGAGCAGATGACCAGCACCTTGCCGTGCCGCTTGATGACGCGGCAGCGGTCACACATCGGCTTCACGGACGGGCGTACCTTCATGAGATCACAGGCGTGGTGCGGCAACCACGACAAAGCGCGGTCGAGCCGCGACGCTCAATACTAGCAGAGGGGGTCATGCCGACTGCTTCGTCGTGAGGACGAGCGGACCGTTCTCGGTGACGGCGACCGTGTGCTCGAAATGGGCGGAGAGCGAGCCGTCGTCCGTCGAGATCGACCAGCGGTCGTCGGCCATCCAGACGTCCGGCCCGCCGGCGTTGATCATCGGCTCGATCGCGAGCGTCATCCCCGGCTGGAGCAGGGGGCCTCGGCCCGGCTCGCCGAAGTTCGGGACCTGCGGCTCCTCGTGCATGGAGCGTCCGATGCCGTGGCCGACCAGCGACCGCACGACCGAGAAGCCGGCCTCCTCGGTGGTGCGTTGCACCGCCGCGGAGATGTCCTCGATGTGATTTCCGGCGCGCGCCTGCTCGATTCCGGCCGCGAGCGCAGCCTGGCAGACCTCGAGGAGTCGCTCGGCGTCGCCGTCGACGTCGCCGACGGCGAACGTGTACGCGGAGTCGGCGACGAAGCCGTCGAGGGTCACGCCGACGTCGACCGAGAGCAGATCGCCCTCGGCAAGCCGGTAGGAGCCCGGGATCCCGTGCACGACCATCGAGTTCGGCGACGTGCAGATGGCCGCCGGAAAGCCCCGGTAGCCCTTGAAGGTCGGAGAGCCGCCCTCCGAGCGGATGTGCTCCTCGGCGGCCTCGTCGAGCTCGGCCGTGGTCACGCCGGGCTTCACGAGAGCGCCGAGCACCTCCAGGGTCCGGGCGACCACGGCGCCGGCGCGGCTCATCGTTTCGATCTCGCTCCTGGACTTCCGGATGATCATCGCGCCGAGGCCATCTCGAGCGCCTGTTGGACCTGGCCGAAAACGTCGTCGACGCTCCGGTCGGCGTCGATCGGCACGAGCAGGCCGCGTGCTCGGTAGTACTCGATCAGCGGCTCCGTCTGCTCGTGGTAGACGTCGAGCCGGTGCTTGATCTTGTCGGGAGTGTCGTCGCTGCGACCCTCCACTGCGGCACGCCCGGCCAAGCGTTGGACAGCGATCTCGTCCGGAAGCTCGAAGTCGAGGACGACGGTGAGCTCCCCGCGCTCGATCTCGGCGAGCACACGGTCGAGCGCCTCGGCCTGCGCCAGCGTGCGGGGAAACCCGTCCAGGACGAAGCCGTTCGCGGTGTCGTCCTGGCCGAGCCGCGCGCGCACGACCTCGATCGTCACCTCGTCCGGTACGAGGTCGCCGTTGTCCAGCTTCGCCCGCACCCACTGACCCAGCTCGGTGCCCGCCGCGATCTCGGCCCGGAACATGTCGCCCGTGTTGACGTGCGGAATCTCCGCCTCCGACGCCATGAGCTTGCCCTGGGTGCCCTTACCGGCCCCGGGAGGGCCGAGGATGACGATGTTCAGGGGCACGTCAGTGCCTCGTCGGGCGATTCCGGCTAGCTTCTGCGTCGCGAGCACCAAGCATGAGTCCGCACTCGTCCGCGGCCAAGGCTAGAAGCCTTGGCAAGGGCGAGGGTGGGCTCAGGCGCCGCGTGATCGCGGGGCAGGAGCAGGTGTGTATCGCCGGACGGGGCACTTAACGCAGGAAGCCTTCGTAGTGGCGCATCATCATCTGCGACTCCATCTGGCGCATGGTGTCGAGCGCGACGCCCACCACGATGAGGATCGACGTGCCGCCGAGTGCCGCCGAGGTCGCCTGCGAGAAGCCGCCGTAGCGGATGAAGAGCGTCGGCAGCGTGGCGACGGCCGCGAGGTAGAGCGAGCCCGGGAGCGTCAGGCGCGTGAGCACGCGGTCGAGGTACTGCGCGGTCGGCGGCCCCGGCCGGATTCCGGGGATGTAGCCGCCGTGCTTGCGCAGGTTGTCCGCCTGGTCGATCGGGTTGAACTGGACCGCTGTGTAGAAGTACGTGAAGATCACGATCATGAAGGCCTGGAGGAGCAGGTAGGGCAGGGCCGTCGGCGAGAAGTTCTCGTTGATGAAGGTCTGCGTCTGCGGGAAGAACTGTGCGACCGTCGGCGGGAAGGCCATGATCGCCGCGGCGAAGATGATCGGGATGACGCCGGCCATGTTCACGCGCAGCGGCATATAGGTCGAGCCGCCGGCCGTCATGCGCCGGCCGACCATGCGCTTCGCGTACTGGATCGGGATGCGGCGCTGGCCCTCCTGCACGAAGACGACCGCGACGATGATGGCGAGCGCGATGAGCGGGAACATGAGCCGCTCGAAAGCGTCGCCCGCCCACCAGGCCCGGAGGCCGCCGGGGAGCCCGGCGAGGATCGAGGCGAAGATGAGGAGCGAGATGCCGTTTCCGACGCCGCGCTTGGTGATCAGCTCGCCCATCCACATGAGCAGCGTCGTGCCCGCGGTCAGCGAGACGACGATGAGCACGAAGCGCCCCGGGGTCAGCGTGAGAGCGCCCTGCCGCTCGAAGAGGTACGAGTAGCCGGCGGCCTGGAGCGCCGCGAGAATCACCGTGAGGTAGCGCGTGTACTGGTTGATCTTCGCGTAGCCGGCCTCTCCCTCCTTCTGGAGCTGCTCGAGCCGCGGGATCACCACGGTCATGAGCTGGAGGATGATCGACGCGGTGATGTAGGGCATGATCCCGAGCGCGAACACGGCGAACTGGCTGAGCGCCCCGCCCGAGAAGATGTTGAGCAGGCCGAGGATCGTCCCGCCCTGCCCGTCGAAGTACGACTCGATCTGCTCCGAGTCGACGCCCGGCACGGGAATCCAGCTCCCCAGCCGGTAGATGGCCAGGATCATCGCCGTGAAAAGCAGGCGGCGCCGGAGCTCCGGGACGCGCCATGCGTTCGTCAGCCAGGAGAACACCTAGGCCTCTTCCTCATCGCCGGTCCCAGGGGCCTCCTCGTCGGCTGCCGCCGGAGCCTCCTCCGCGCTTGCCTCGGTCTCCGCGGGAGCCTCCTCCGCGGGAGCCTCCTTTGCGGGGCCCTTCCGGCGCTGGCGCTTCTTCTTCTTCAGCTCCCGCGGCGGGCGCAGCGCCGTCGCGGTGCCGCCCGCTCCCTCGATCTTCTCGCGGGCGGAGGCCGAGAAGGAGTGGGCGGTGACCGAGAGCTTCTTCGTCAGCTCGCCGTCGCCGAGCACCTTCACGTCGGTGCGCGTGTTCTTCAGAAGGCCCTTCTCCACCATCAGTTCGAGGGTGACCTCGGCGCCGTCGTCGAAGACGCGCTCGAGGTCGCGCAGGTTGACGGCGACCGTCGCCGTCCGGTGCGGGCCCATGGGCATGGCGTCCTTGGAGTACGGCCCACGCTGCTTCGGAAGGCGCATGTAGAGCGGCATCTGGCCGCCCTCGAACCCGGGCCGCATCGTGTGCGAGCCGGCGCGCGACTTCTGGCCCTTGATCCCCCGGCCGGAGTAGCGCCCCTTGCCCGAGCCCAGCCCGCGGCCGATGCGCTTGCGCGCGCGCCGTTTCTGCGCAGGCTGCAGGTTCGAGAGGGTGAGCTCGTCGCGTTCCTCGGGCATGCCTAGCCTTCCTCGACCTTCACGAGGTGGCGGACCTTCCTGAGCATACCCTGGGTCTCAGGAGTGTCCTCCCGCTCGGTCGTCCTGCCGATCCGGCCCAGGCCGAGCGCGCGGAGCGTGCCCCGATGGCGCGCGGTCTCGCCGATCTGGCTACGAGTCTGTGTGATCTTCAGCTTGCTCATCTGAGGAGACAGGGTTGGCCTCCGGCGATTCGGGCTCGGGCGTTTCGGGCTCCGCCGCAGGCTCCGGGGTTTCGGGCTCCGCCGTTTCGGGCGCCGCCGCTTCGGGCTCGCTGACCTTGCGCGGGAACAGAATGTCCTCGACCCGCTTGCCGCGGATCCGGGCGACCTCTTCGGGCCGACGGAGGCTCCTGAGCCCGTTCACCGTCGCCTTCAGCAGGTTGATGGGATTCGGGTTGCCGAGGCTCTTGGCGAGGATGTCGCGGATGCCGGCGAGTTCGAGCACGGCGCGCACGCCGCCTCCCGCGATGACCCCGGTTCCCTCGCTCGCCGGCCGCAGCAGGACTCGGGCTGCGTCCGAGCGGCCCAGCACCTCGTGCGTGATGGTGGTGCCGTGCTTCGGCACCTGGAAGAGGTTCTTCTTGGCGTCGTCCACGGCCTTCGAGATGGCGAGCGGAACCTCCCGCGCCTTCCCGTAGCCGACGCCGACGCGGTCGATCTCGTCGCCGATCACGACGAGCGCGGTGAACGAGAAGCGCCGGCCGCCCTTGACGACCTTGGCGACGCGGTTGATCTCGACGACGCGCTCCTTGAGCTCGCGCCCCTCGATCTCCCGCTCGCGCACCCGCTGCTGGCTGATTGCCATTAGAACTCGAGTCCTCCCTCGCGTGCTCCGTCGGCGAGCGCCTTCACGCGCCCGTGGTACAGGTAGCCGCCGCGGTCGAAGACGACGGCCTCGATGCCGGCCTTCTTCGCGCTCGCGGCCAGGAACTTCCCGACCTCGGCGGCCTGTTCGGTCTTGGTGCCCTTGAAGGTCTTCTTGAGGCCGGTGTGACTTGCCGACGCGAGGGTCTTGCCCTCGACGTCGTCGACGAGCTGCGCCTCGATTCCCCGGTTCGAGCGGTGGACGACGAGGCGGGGCCGGTCGGCCGTCCCGAAAATCTTGCGTCGAACGCGTCGATGGCGGCGCTCGCGGGCCTGGCGGACGGTGAGGGTTCCCACTTAGTGCCCCTTCCGGTGATGCTGTCGAGGCACTACGCCCGCTTCCCAATCTTGCGGCGGACGTACTCGCCCGCGTAGCGGATGCCCTTGCCCTTGTAGGGCTCGGGCGGCCGGACGGCGCGCACCTCGGCGGCGACCTGGCCGACCCGCTGCTTGTCGATCCCCTTGACGAGGACCTGGGTGGGCTGCGGAACCTCGAACGTGATCCCGTCGGGCGCCTTCTTCACGACCGAGTGGGAGAAGCCGACATTGAGCTCGAGGTCGGTGCCGCGCAAAGCCGCGCGGTAGCCGACTCCCTGGATCTCGAGCGCCTTCTCGAAGCCCTTCGTCACGCCCTCGACCATGTTGGCGACGAGCGTGCGGGTGAGGCCGTGCAGCGCCCGGTCCTCCCCGCGCTCGGTCGGCCGGGTGACGACGAGCACGCCGTCGCGCTGCTCGATCGCGATGCGCTGCGGCACGTTCTGGGAGAGCTCCCCCAGAGGGCCGTTCACCATCACGCGGCCCGGAGAGATCGACACGCTCACTCCGGCCGGAAGTTCAATTGGCTTGTTACCGATTCGACTCAAAGTTTGCCTTGATGTCAGTGGTGAGAAATCGTCAGACGTCTCACCAGATAAAACAGACGACCTCGCCGCCGACGCCGAGCTCCTGCGCCGTACGACTCGAGACGAGACCTTTGGACGTGGACATGATCGCCGTGCCCATGCCCCCGAGCACGCGCGGGAGCCGGTCTTTGCGGGCGTAGACACGACGGCCGGGCTTGGAGACGCGGCGCAGGTCGGTGATGATGCGCTCGCGGTTCTGCCCGAACTTGAGCTCGACGATGAGGGTATCGAAGGACTCGCCCTTCTCGACGCGGTAGTCCTTGATGTAGCCCTCGTCCTTGAGGACTCGGGCGATCTCGGTCTTCATCCGCGACGCGGGCATGGCCGCCGTCTCGTGGAGCGCCTTGTTGGCGTTCTTGAGCCGGGCCAGCATGTCTGCAACGGGGTCGGTCAACATGCGATCACCAACTCGACTTGGTCATGCCGGGAATGAAGCCCTCGTGCGCGAGGTCGCGCAGGCAGATCCGGCAGAGGCCGAACTTCTTGTAGACGGCCCGCGGCCGCCCACACTTGTTGCACCGGCTGTAGGCCCGCGTCTTGTACTTGGGCGGGCGGCCTGCCTTCGCGATCAGGCTCTTCTTGGCCATTGTCCTCCTAGCTCTCCGTGCGGAACGGGAGTCCGAGCCCGCGCAGGAGCGCCAGACCCTCCCCGTCCGTCCGTGCAGTCGTCGTGATGACAACGTCGAGGCCGCGGACGGTCTCGATGTCGTCGTAGTTGATCTCCGGGAAGATGATCTGCTCGCGGATCCCGATCGAGTAGTTTCCGCGGCCGTCGAAGCTCGCCGGCGAGAGGCCGCGAAAGTCGCGGATCCGGGGCAGCGCGATCGACACGAGCCGATCGAGGAACTCGTACATGCGGACGCCGCGGATCGTCACCTTCGCGCCGATCGGCATCCCCTGGCGGATCTTGAAGCCGGCGATCGACCTCTTCGCGCGGGTGATCTGCGCCCGTTGGCCGGTGATCGTCGTCAGCTCTTCGACCGCCTTGTCGAGAGTGCGGGCGTTCGTCTTCGCCTCGCCGACGCCCATGTTGACGGTGATCTTCTCGATCTGCGGGGTCTCCATGATCGAGCTCAGGTCGAGCTCGTCCTTGAGCGCAGGGCGCACCTCGTGGATGTAACGCTCCTTGAGACGCGGTGCGTAGCCGTTGGTCGCCATCAGCGGTCGAGCACCTCCCCGCAGTCCTCGCGCTTGCAGACCCGCACCTTGACGCGCCCGTCCTTCGAGTCGCGGAACTCGTAGCCGACCCGGGTGGCGCGGTTGCACGTCGGGCAGACGAGCATCACGTTGGAGACGTCCACGGGCGAGGAGACGTCGAAGATGCCGCCCGGCTGGACCTGGGTCTGGCCCATCCGGCTCGCATCCTTCATCGGCCGTGGCTTCCGGTGCCGCTTGACGACGTTCAGGTTCTCGACGAGCACGCGGCGCTTGCGCGGGTCCGCTTCGATGATGCGGCCCTGCTTGCCCCGGTCCTTGCCCGAGAGGATCTGGACGATGTCGCCCTTGCGAACCTTCATCGCTTGCGCCATTCAGAGCACCTCCGGTGCGAGCGAGACAATTTTCATGAAGTTCTTCTCGCGCAGCTCGCGCGCGACCGGGCCGAAGATGCGCGTGCCGCGCGGGTTCGACTGCGCGTCGATGATGACCGCAGCGTTCTCGTCGAAGGCGATCGACGTGCCGTCGTCGCGCCCGAAGGGCTTCTTCGTGCGGACGACGACGGCCCTGACGACCTCGCCCTTCTTGATCGTCCCCTGGGGTGTCGCGGTCTTCACCGTTCCGACGATCACGTCGCCGACCCGCGCGTAGCGGCGGTGGGAGCCACCGAGCACACGGATGCACAGGAGCTCACGGGCGCCCGTGTTGTCGGCAACGCGGAGACGGGATTCCTGCTGGATCATCGCGGGCCTACTTCGCCTCCTCGAGGATCTCGGCGAGACGCCAGTTCTTCGTCTTGGAGAGCGGCCGCGTCTCGACGATCCTGACGAGGTCCCCGGGCTTGGCAGTGTTGCCCTCGTCGTGTGCGTGGAGCTTCGCCGAGCGCCGGACGATCTTCTTGTAGACCGGGTGCGGCTTCACGGTGTCGACGCGGACGACGATCGTCTTGTCCATCGCGGCGGACACGACCACGCCCCGGCGCTCCTTGCGCGGCCCGCGGACGTGCTCGGGCTTCGGCAACCGGACGATCGGCTTGCGCGCGGCCGGCTTCGGGCGCGCGGGCTGCGAGCGTCGACGCCTCTCGGAGCGCGGGACGCGCTTGCGCTTCGGCTTCGGCGCGGGGGGCGGGGCGGGCGGTGCAGCGGGCGCCTCGGCGGCCGGAGCCGGCTCGGGCTCCTGCGCGGGGGCCTCCTCGGCCGGTGCGGCTTCCTCTTCGGCCTCGGCGGCCGGCTCTTGCGCGGGCTCGGGCTCCTCGGCCGGCGCCTCCTCCGCTTCCGGCGCAGGTTCCTCGGCCGCCACCGGCTCGGCGGCGGGCTCGGGCTCCTCGGCCGGCGCCTCCTCCTTCCGGCGCAGTTCTCGGCCGCCGGCTCGGGCTCGGGCTCCTCGCCCGCCGGCTCCGCCCAGTTCCTCTGCCTCTACCGGCTCGGCGGCGGGCTCGGGCTCCTCAGCCGGCGCCTCCTCCGCTTCCGGCGCAGGTTCCTCGGCCGCCACCGGCTCGGCGGCGGGCTCGGGCTCCTCGGCCGGCGCCTCCTCGGCTTCCGGCGCAGGTTCCTCGGCCGCTACCGGCTCGGCGGCGACCTCGACCTCCTCGTCGGCGGCAGGCTCCTCGGCCGGAGCCTCGTCGTCGTCGGGCACGGCCTCGGCCTCCGGCTCCGTGGCCGGAGTCTCCTCGACCTGCTCCTGCGTCTCTTCGTCTTTCCTCGGCCTTCCCATTACCTTCTCTCCAACGAGTTCTTCCGCTCCGCCTGGATCGTCAGGATCCGGGCGATGTCACGCTTCGCGAGCGAGAGGCGCGACGTCGCGTCGAGCGCGCCCGTCGCCATCTGAAAGCGGAGGTTGAACAGGTTCTCCCGCCCCTCGGCGAGACGTTTCACGAGCTCTTCGTCCGACAACTCCCTCAGCTGACTAGCTCTCAAAGAGATCCGCCTCCCGCTTCACGACCTTGGTCTTGATGGGCAGCTTCATCCCCGCGAGGCGCATGGCGTCGCGTGCGAGCGCTTCCGACACCCCGGCCAGCTCGAACATGACCCGGCCGGGCTTGACGACGGCGACCCAGTGCTCGGGCGAGCCCTTCCCGGAGCCCATGCGGGTCTCGGCGGGCTTCTGCGTGACCGGCTTGTCCGGGAAGACGTTGATCCAGACCTTGCCGCCGCGCTTGATGTGGCGCGTCATGGCGATGCGGGCCGCCTCGATCTGACGGTTCGTGATCCAGCCGGTCTCGAGCGCCTTGAGCCCGAAGTCGCCGAAGTGGACCTGCTGCTGGCCCTTCGCGGTGCCGCGCCGGCGCCCGCGCTGCTGCTTGCGGTACTTCGTCTTGCGGGGCATGAGCATCAGGCGTCATCCCCCTTCCCCTGCTCCTCGGACGGTGCAGGAGCCTCCGCGGCCGGCTCGGCCGGAGCGGGCGCCTCGGCAGCGGGCTCGGCCGGAGCCGGGGTCTCGGTCGCGGGAGCCGCGTCCGGCTGGGGAGGACGCTCGCGGGACTCGGGCGCCTGCGCCTGGCCCTCGCGCGGCTCGCCCTGACCGCTGCGACGCCGCTGTCGACGGGGGCGGCCGACGGGGCCGAGGCCTTCGCGCTCGCCGCCCCGGCGACCGGCTTCCCGGCTGGCGCCGAGGCCGTCGCGGCGGCCGCCCTTGCGACGCGCCTGATCCTGGTCGCCGAGGCGCCCCGCGGCACCGCGGTCGCTCTCGAAGCCCTCCGGCATGATCTCGCCCTTGTTGACCCAGACCTTGACGCCGATCCGCCCGAACGTCGTCTTCGCCTCGGCAAACCCGTAGTCGATGTCCGCGCGGAGCGTGTGTAGCGGGACGCGCCCCTCGGAGTAGGTCTCCGAGCGGGACATCTCCGTCCCGCCCAGGCGGCCGCCGCACGTGATCTTCACGCCCTCGGCGCCCGAGCGGATCGCGGAGGCCAGCGAGCGCTTCATCGCGCGGCGGAAGCTCACGCGGTTCTCGAGCTGCTCGGCGATCGACTGCGCGACGAGCTTCGCGTCGAGCTCGGGGCGCTTGATCTCGTTGATGTTGATCTGGATGCTCTTGTGGGTCATCGCGTGGATCTCACGCCGCAGCGCGTCCACCTCGGCGCCGGACTTGCCGATGACGATGCCCGGCCGCGCCGTGTAGATGTCGATCGTGATCCGCTGCTTGTCCTTGCGGATGAGGATGTCCGACAGCCCCGCGTGGCCGAGCTTGCCGTAGATGTGGTCTCGGATCTTGACGTCCTCGATCAGGTACGCAGGGAACTCCTTCGAGCCCGTGTACCAGTTCGATCTCCAGTCGTGGATGACGCCGACGCGCAGCCCGCCGGGATGCACCTTCTGACCCACTAGGAATCCTCCCCTTCTTCGGTCGTCTTTTTCGCGCGCGAGGCGCGCGGCTTTGGCTTCGGCTCGTCGGTGGAGGCGGTCTCGTCGCTCTCGGCCTGCGGCTCGGCGGCCTCGTCGCCCTCGGCCTGCGGCTCGGCGGCCTCGTCGCCCTCGGCCTGCGGCTCGGCGGTCTCGTCGCCCTCGGCCTGCGGCTTCGCGGCGCGCTTGCGCTTCGGCTTCTCCTCTGCAAGAGCGGCCTCTTCGGCGGGCGCCTCCTCTTCGGCGGGCGCCTCCTCCTCGGCGACGGGCTCGGCCGGCTCGGGAGGAGCCGGAGCCGGCGCCGGGCGCTCGATCGCGGCCGGGATCTCCTCGCCGCCGGGCAGGGCGAGCTCGATGGTGATGTGGCAGGTCCGCTTGTGGATCCGGCCCACGCGCCCGCGCGCGCGGGCGCGCCAGCGCTTGAGGACCGGGCCGGCGCCGACGAAGGCACTCGCGACGACGAGGTCGTCGCCGGAGAGCCCGTGGTTCGCCTCGGCGTTGGCGACTGCCGAGTCGAGGACCTTGCGAACGTCGCGCGCGGCGTCACGCGTCATGAACGCGAGGATCGTGCGCGCCTCCGGCACGTTGCGGCCGCGAATCAGGTCCACGATCAACCCGGCCTTCCTGGGCGCAGCGCGGACGTACCGAGCCTCCGCGCGCACGGTCGAGCGTGTCTCGACGGTGGCCACTAGGTCCTCTTCACCTCGGTCCTGCGGTCGCCGGAGTGCCCGCGGAAGATCCGCGTGGGAGCGAACTCCCCGAGCTTGTGGCCGACCATGGACTCCGTCACGAAGACGGGAATGTGGGTCCTGCCGTTGTGGACGGCGATCGTGTGGCCGACCATCTCCGGGAAGACCGTCGACGTGCGCGACCACGTTCGGAGTGGGCGCTTCTCGCCGGAGGCGTTCATCGCCTCGATGCGGTTCATGAGGCTCTCCTCCACGAACGGGCCTTTCTTCGAAGATCTACTCACTCGTGTCCTTTCGTTCTCCACCCGAGCGAAGCGAAGGGTCAAAATCTCCTCCCGGGAAAATGCGCAGCATTTTTCCGGCCACTAGCGGCGCTCCTTCCCGCGGCGACGACCGCGGACGATCAGCTTGTCGGATTCCTTGTGCTTGCGGCGCGTACGCTTGCCGAGCGTCGGCACGCCCCAGGGCGTGACGGGGTGACGGCCTCCCTTGGACTTGCCCTCGCCGCCACCGTGCGGGTGGTCGACCGGGTTCATGGCGGAGCCGCGGACGGTGGGGCGCTTGCCCAGCCACCGGCTGCGGCCGGCCTTGCCGCTCGAGATGTTCTCGTGGTCGACGTTGCCGACCTGCCCGACGGTGGCGCGGCACGCCAGCGGCACGCGGCGCATCTCGCCCGAGGGAAGGCGGAGGACGCCGAAGCCCTCGGCCTTGGCGACAAGCTGCACGCCCGAGCCCGCGCTCCGGGCCAGCTGTCCGCCGCGACCGGGCTTCAGCTCGAGGTTGTGCACGAGCGTGCCGGTCGGGATGTTGGCGAGCGGAAGCGCGTTGCCCGGCCGGATGTCCGCACCCGGCCCCGACTCGACGCGCGCGCCGACCCGCAGGCCCGCGGGCGCGAGGATGTAAGCCTTCGCCCCGTCCGCGTAGTGGAGCAGCGCGATCCGGGCCGAGCGGTTCGGGTCGTACTCGATCGCCGCCACCTTCGCCGGCACGCCGTCCTTGCGCCGCTTGAAGTCGACGACGCGGTAGCGGCGCTTATGGCCGCCTCCCTGGTGGCGGGTCGTGATCCGGCCCTGGTTGTTGCGGCCGCCCTTGCGCTTCACCGGCTCGAGCAGGCTCTTCTCCGGCTCGGTCTTCGTGACCTCCTCGAAGGTGGAAACCGAGCGGAAGCGCCGGCCGGGCGACGTGGGCTTGTACTTACGCAGAGCCATCAGTGGCTCGCCTCGTGACATTGGTGGATGCCCGGGGTGCGAGCACCAAGCCAGGCAAGGACGCAGGGAGCGCTCGGGCTGGATAGCCCGGGCGCGACTGAGGACGCCGCATGGCGCAGCGTGATCGCGCGCCGGGCGCCGCCGAATGTTGCGAGGTGAGCCACTAGACCGCGGCTCCCTCGAAGATCTCGATCTTGTCGCCCTCGCGGAGCTCGACGATCGCCTTCTTCCAGCCCCGCTTGCGGCCCTTCGTCCAGCCGCGGCGCTTGGGCTTGGACTGAACCTTCAGGACGTTGACGGAGACGACCTTTACGTCGAAGAGCTCCTCGACCGCCTGGCGGATCTGCGTCTTGTGCGAGCGCGGGTGCACGCGGAAGGAGTACTTGTTGTCCTCGATCAGGCTGTAGCTCTTCTCGGAGACGACCGGGGCGAGGATGACTTGGCGCGGATCCAGGCTCACTTGCCGACCACCTCCTGGACGCGCTCGAGGGCGCCCTCGGTGGCGAGCACGGAGCGCGCCCAGACGACGGCGCCGATCTCGAGCTCGGATGGCTCGACCACGAGAGCGCGCTCGATGTTGCGGAAGCTCTTGACGAGCGCCTCCTCCTCGGGCAGCGCGACGACGAGCAGCGGCAGGTCGGGGCCCCAGGCGCCGATCAGGTCGACGGCGCTGCGCGTCGAGGGCTTGGAGAACGCCTCGCCGGCGATCAGCGCGAGCGTGCCGCGCCCCGCGTGGTCGGAGAGCGCCGAGCGAAACGCCGCCTTGCGCGCCTTGCGGTTCACCTTCAGGGTGAAGTCGCGGGGCTGCTTGGCGAACGCGACGCCGCCGCCGGTCCACTGCGGTGCCCTGGTGGTGCCGGCACGCGCGCGGCCCGTGCCCTTCTGCCGCCAAGGCTTCGAGCGTCCGCCGGAGACGAGCGCACGGCTCTTGGCGGCCCGGGTGCCGGCCCGCGCGGCAGCGGCCTCGGCCCGCACCGCCTCGTGGACGAGGTGCGGCCTCACCTCAGCCCCGAAAACGGCCTCGGACAGCGTGGCGTCCTTCGCCTTCTTGCCCGACACGTCGAGCACCGGTGCCTTCGGAGCCGCCATCAGGATGCGTCCTCCCTCACGACGACGTAGGAGTTCCGGTGACCCGGCACGGCGCCCTTGACCAGGAGCAGATTCTGCTCCACGTCAGTGTCGACGACCGTGAGGCCGACCTGGGTGACTCTCTGCGCGCCCATCCGGCCGGCCATGCGCATGCCCTTGAACACCCGTGAGGGCGTCGCCGAGGCGCCGATCGAGCCCGGGGCACGGACGTTGTGCGAGCCGTGCGTCACCGGGCCGCGGCTGAAGCCGTGGCGCTTGATCGTCCCCTGGAAGCCCTTGCCGATCGAGACCCCGGTGACCTTGACCTTGTCGCCGGCCTCGAAGGCCTCGACGGTGACTGTCTCGCCGGACGCGAGCTCGCTCGCGCCCCGCAGCTCGACGAGACGCCTGTGCGGCCCCACGCCGTGCTTCGCGAGGTGCCCGAGGCGGGGCTTCGAGAGCTTCCGCTCGGGCACTTCGTCGAAGGCGAGCTGGACCGCGTCGTAGCCGTCGGTGTCGGCGGTCCGCACGGCCACGACCGGGCACGGCCCGGCCTGGATCACGGTCACAGGCGTGAGGCGACCGGTCTCCTCGTCGAAGAGCTGGGTCATGCCGAGCTTCTTGCCGATGATGCCTTTCACCGTCTCGCCACCTACAGCTTGATCTCGATGTCGACGCCTGCAGGAAGATCCAGCCGCATCAAGGAGTCGACCGTCTTCGGGGTCGGCGAATGGATGTCGATCAGGCGCTTGTGCGTGCGCACCTCGAAGTGCTCACGGGAGTCCTTGTCCTTGAAGGGGCTGCGGATCACCGTGTAGACGTTCTTCTCGGTGGGCAGCGGCACCGGACCGGTCACTGTCGCGCCGGTGCGCTGCGCCGTCTCGACGATCGACAGCGCCGACCGGTCGAGCTGGGTGTGGTCGTACCCCTTGAGGCGGATGCGGATCTTCTGTTGCGGCACGGGCTTCCTCTAGCTCCCTACTTGACGATCTCGGTGACGACGCCCGCACCGACCGTGCGCCCGCCTTCGCGGATCGCGAAGCGGAGGCCCTGGTCCATGGCGATCGGCTGGATGAGCTCGATCTCCATGTTCGTGTTGTCGCCGGGCATGACCATCTCCTGGCCCTCGGGCAGCTTGATGGAGCCGGTCACGTCGGTCGTGCGGAAGTAGAACTGCGGCCGGTAGCCGTTGAAGAACGGCGTATGGCGGCCGCCCTCCTCCTTCGAGAGGACGTAGACCTCGCCCTTGAAATGCGTGTGCGGCGTGATCGAGCCGGGCTTCGCCAGCACCTGTCCGCGCTCGATCTCCTCGCGCTTCGTGCCGCGCAGGAGCGCGCCCGCATTGTCGCCGGCCTGGGCGTAGTCGAGCGTCTTGTGGAACATCTCGAGGCTGGTGACGACGGTCTTCTCGATCTTGGGATGGATGCCGACGATCTCGACCTCGTTGCCGGACTCGATCTTGCCCTGCTCGATGCGGCCCGTGACCACGGTGCCGCGGCCCTGGATCGTCATGACGTCCTCGATGGGCATGAGGAACGGCTTGTCGATGTCGCGCTCGGGCTCCGGGATGTAGGTGTCGACGGCCTCCATGAGCTCGAGGATCTTGGGAGTCCACTCGGCGTCGCCCTCCAGCGCCTTCAGCGCCGAGACGGCCACGACGGGGATGTCTTCGCCCGGGAACTCGTACTTGGTGAGGAGCTCGCGCACCTCCATCTCGACGAGCTCGAGCAGCTCGGGGTCGTCGACCATGTCGGCCTTGTTGAGCGCGACGACGATCGACGGCACCTCGACCTGCCGCGCGAGCAGGATGTGCTCGCGGGTCTGCGGCATCGGGCCGTCGGCGGCCGAAACCACGAGAATCGCGCCGTCCATCTGGGCGGCGCCCGTGATCATGTTCTTGATGTAGTCGGCGTGCCCCGGGCAGTCGACGTGCGCGTAGTGCCGGTTCGCCGTCTCGTACTCGACGTGCGCGGTGTTGATCGTGATCCCGCGCTGCTTCTCCTCGGGCGCGTTGTCGATCGACGCGAAGTCGACCTCCTCGGTGTTCGTACCCTGCTCCGCGAGAACCTTCGTGATCGCGGCGGTGAGGGTCGTCTTGCCGTGGTCGATGTGACCGATAGTGCCGACGTTGACGTGCGGCTTCGTGCGCTCGAACTTCTGCTTTGCCATCAGCTCCTCCGGTGGTCTCTCTACGTGGCCTGCGCTGCGGAGACGATCTCGCCCGCGATCGACTGCGGCGCCTCCTCGTAGCGGTCGAACTGCATCGTGAACGTCGCGCGGCCCTGCGTCTGGGACCGCAGGTCCGTCGCGTACCCGAACATCGTCGCAAGCGGAACTCGGGCGCGTACCGCCTGCGCGTTGCCTCGCGGCTCGAGGCCTTCGACGCGGCCTCGGCGCGAGTTGAGGTCGCCCATGACGTCCCCGAGGTAGTTCTCGGGCGTCACGACCTCGACGGACATGACGGGCTCGAGCAACTTCGGCTTGGCGCGCTCCATCGCGGCCTTGAAGGCCATGGAGCCGGCGACCTTGAACGCAATCTCGCTCGAGTCCACGTCGTGGTACGAGCCGTCGACCAGCTCGACCCGGACATCTACCACGGGGTAGCCGGCGAGGATGCCGGCCTCCATCGCCTCCTGGATGCCGAGGTCGACCGAGGGGATGTACTCCCGCGGGATCTTGCCGCCGGTGATCCGGTCGAGGAAGTCGTAGCCCTCGCCCGGCTCGGACGGCTCCAGGTTGATGACCGCGTGGCCGTACTGGCCGCGGCCGCCCGTCTGGCGGACGAACCTGCCCTGGATCTTCTCGACGCGCTTCGAGATCGTCTCGCGGTACGCGACTTGCGGACGACCCACGTTCGCGTCCACCGAGAACTCGCGCATGAGCCGATCGACGATGATCTCGAGGTGGAGCTCGCCCATGCCGGCGATCAGGGTCTGGCCGGTCTCGTCGTCGGTACGGACGCGGAAGGTCGGGTCCTCCTCGGAGAGCCGGGTGAGGCCCTGCCCCAGCTTGTCCTGGTCGGCCTTCGTCTTCGGCTCGATCGCGACGGAGATGACCGGGTCCGGGAACTCCATGGACTCGAGCCGGATCGGCGCCGTGTCGACGGCGAGGGTGTCGCCCGTCGTCGTCGCCTTGAGGCCGACCGCGGCGACGATCTCGCCGGCGCCGATCTCGTCTCGCTCCTCGCGATGGTTGGCGTGCATCTGGAGCAGGCGGCCGACGCGCTCGGTCTTGCCGGTCGCGACGTTCAGGACGCGCTCCCCGGCCTTGACCTTGCCCGAGTAGACGCGGAAGTAGGTGAGCTTGCCGACGTACGGGTCGCTCATGACCTTGAACGCGAGCGCCGAGAACGGCTCGTCCTCGGAGGGCCGGCGCGAGAGCTCGTGGCCGGTGCGCGGGTCGATTCCGTGGATCGGCGGGACGTCGATCGGGCTGGGGAGGTAGTCGATGACGGCGTCGAGCAGCGGCTGCACGCCCTTGTTCTTGAAGGCGGAGCCGAGGAAGACGGGGGTCACGGCGATCGCGAGCGTTGCCTTGCGGAGCGCCCGTCGGATCATCTCCGGCGTCACGGCGTCCTCGTCGAGGAGGTACGTCTCGAGCAGCTCCTCGTCCTGCTCCGCGACGGCGTCGATCAGCTGGTGGTGGTACGCCTGGGCCTGCTCCCTGAGCTGCTCCGGGATCTCGACCGTCGAGACCTTCGTGCCGAGGTCGTCCTCCCAGACCGTTCCCTGCATCTCGACGATGTCGACGACGCCGCGGAAGTGCTCTTCCTGGCCGATCGGAAGCTGGACGGGGACCGGATGGGCCCCGAGCCGGTCGACCATGGACTGCACGGAGGCGAAGAAGTCGGCACCCGTCCGGTCCATCTTGTTGATGAAGGCGATGCGCGGGACGCGGTAGCGGTCGGCCTGGCGCCAGACCGTCTCCGACTGCGGCTCGACGCCCGCGACCGCGTCGAAGACCGCGATCGCGCCGTCGAGGACGCGCAGGCTGCGCTCCACCTCGACCGTAAAGTCCACGTGCCCGGGCGTATCGATGATGTTGATACGAAAATCGCGCCAGGACGCCGTCGTGGCAGCGGACGTGATCGTGATGCCCCGCTCCTGCTCCTGGGCCATCCAGTCCATGACCGCGGCACCCTCGTGCACCTCGCCCATCTTGTGGGTGCGGCCGGTGTAGTAGAGGATCCGCTCGGTCGTCGTCGTCTTGCCGGCGTCGATGTGCGCCATGATCCCGATGTTGCGGACGTGGTCGAGACCGACCTTTCCGCCTGTCTTCACGGTCGACACGGCTACCACCTGTAGTGGGCGAAGGCCTTGTTGGCCTGCGCCATCCGGTAGAGGTCGTCCTTGCGCTTGTACGCGCCGCCCTGCTGGTTCAGCGCATCGAGGATCTCGTTGGCGAGCTTCTCGTCCATGTGCTTCTCGCGCCGCTCGCGGGCGTAACCGACGAGCCAGCGCACGGCGAGCGTGCGCGCGCGGCGCTGCGGCACCTCGACGGGCACCTGGTAGTTGGCGCCGCCGACTCGCCGCGAGCGAACCTCGAGCACCGGCGTGACGGTCTTGATCGCCTGCTCGAGCACCTCGACCGGGGCCTTGCCCGTTCGCTCGCCGACCAGCTCGAGGGCCGAGTAGACGATGCTCTCGGCCGTGGACTTCTTGCCCCGGACCATGACCTTGTTGACCACCTGGCTCACGAGCTTCGAGTCGTAGAGCGGATCGGCGTCGAGCTCGCGAGGCTGAATCTCTGCGCGGCGCGGCATGCTACGAGCCCTTCTTGGCGCCGTACTTGGAGCGCCCCTGGCGCCGCTCGGCGACGCCGCCCGCATCGAGCGCGGAGCGAATGACCTTGTAGCGGAAGCCCGGCATGTCCTTGACACGGCCGCCGCGCACGAGCACTACCGAGTGCTCCTGCAGGTTGTGGCCCTCGCCGGGGATGTAGGCGCCGACCTCCATCCCGTTCGTGAGCCGGACGCGCGCGACCTTCCGCAGCGCCGAGTTCGGCTTCTTGGGGGTGGCCGTGTACACGCGCGTGCAGACCCCCCGCTTCTGCGGGGCGCCGCGAAGGGCGGGCGTCTTGGCCTTCGTCGGAGGGATCTTCCGACCCTTCCGCACGAGCTGGTTCACGGTAGGCACGCGTCGAATCCTTGATCGCTCGGAGGTCTCTGGACGGCGTCCAGACGCAACAAAAGGCCGGCGTGGGCAGCTCCCATGCCGAACCTCGCAGGATGGTAGCAGCTTCGAGCCTGCCCCCGCCGGGAATTGTCTCGGGCGCGGGACCGGCGTATCGTGGGTCTCCAAACCGGGCATGCAGCCTCTTGCCAACACCGCTCTCTGGATCGCCGTGGGCGTCGCGATCGGCCTCGCCGCGCTGCTCCTTCTCGCGCTCGCGGCGTTCCTCGTCCGGCGCCGCAGGCGGGCCGCAGCCGACTCCGGAGAGCCCTCGCCCGTGCCCGGAGGCGCAGGCGAGCCCTCCGCGGCGGTCGGCCTCGCACGCTCGGACGGCGTAGCGCCCGGGCGGCTTGCCGAGATCGCCGTCTCGCTCGAGCTCGACGAGGTCCTGGAGCGCACGCTCTCGGCGGCCGCGAACGCAGCCGGGGTGGGCGCGGCGATGCTCGTCGTCCGCGGGCCCGACGCCGAGCCGCTCGTGGCCTCGGTCGGCGATGACGGCGGAGGAGGTCTCGCGGCGGCCCCTCTCGAACTCGCCGTCCGGTGAGGCCCGGGCGGTCCGCGTCACGTACCGGTACGAAGCCGACCGCGCGGACGCCGAGTCGGACGACCTGATCCAGGGCGCGGTCGCGGTGCCTCTTCGCTCGGAGCAGGTCGGGGCGCTGGGGACCCTCGCCGTCTTCTGGCGCGGGCGCGAGCCGATCCTCGAGGACGAGGACCTCGGCAGGCTGGAGGAGCTCGCGGCGGCGAGCGCGCCCGCGATCCGAAACGCGCAGCGCTACCTGGAGGCCAGGCAGCTTGCGGACGTGGACGCCCTCACCGGCCTCCTCAACAGCCGGGTCTTCAAGGAGACCCTCGCGCGTGAGTGTGCCCGCTCGCACCGCTACGAACGTCCGCTCGCCCTCGTCGTGCTCGACGTGGACGACTTCACGGAGGCGAACGGCCGCCTCGGCCGCCTCGGCGGCGACGCGGTGCTCGCGGCCGTGGGAGCGCGCATTCTCGACTCCGTGCGCAGGGCGGACGTCGCCTGCCGCGTCGGCGGCGACGAGTTCGGGGTCATCCTCCCCGAGTCGGGCGCCCGCGACGCGGAGCACCTCTACCGCCGGCTCCAGTTCGCGGTGGGCTCGGGCGCGTCGGGGCCGGCCGAACGCATTCGCATTTCGGCGGGAATCGCCGAGCTGCGCCCCGAGGACGACTCGATCTCCCTCTTCCAGCGGGCGGACGAGGCCCTCCAGCGCGCGAAGGAAGGCGGCCCCAGCCAGGTCCGCCAGGCGAACGGCCCTACGCAGGCCCGCGAGCTCGGCGCCTAGAGGCGCTCGGCCCCGAGAGACGCTTCCCGACGCGCCACGGACTCGTGTTCGCGCCTCGCCACGAGCGTGCGGACCTGCTCGAGGAAGCGCGCGCAGTCCGATTCGAGCTCCTCCGACAGAAAGTGCCCCGGCGGCGGGGGCGGCCCGGACGATTGCTCGGGCCCGCGCGGCTGCTCGCGCTCCTCGGGACCAGTCACATTCCTCCCCACCTCGCTGTGGAATCTGTGGATAACTGCCGCAGCGCGCGGTCAAGCAGTGCGACCGTGACCCCGCGAGGCCGCGCTGTGAGCCAGTCTACGCCTCTCCGGCGGCGGATCAAGGATGCGCGACCGAACTCGTCGCAAAGAGCGGAAAAATCGAGCAGACCTCAGTAGGCGCGGGCCACGGCTCGCCAAACGCCTTCGTACTCCACCACCAGGCCGTGCTCGTCGACGGTCAGGTCCGCCTCGAAGTCGCCGGACGAGTAGCGGTACCGGTCGGGGGCCAGGCGCTCGTAACGCTGCTCGGCGCGTTCGACACGGAGCCCGGGCCATCTGAGCCACGCGACGGCGAGCTCGGCCGCCTCGCCCACGTCCAGGCCCAGGCGGCGGATCGGGAGCGTGTTCGTCGCCGGCGTGAAGCCGAGGTCGACGTCGACGCAGTCACGGAACTCGGGCGGACGCTCCTTTCCGGACCAGAGCGCCCCGAGCTCGATCGGCTCGCGGATGTCGCCGTCCGGAAACGAGACGACCACCTCCACGTCCTCGGTCGCCCAGGTGCGGCCGACGAGCACCGAGTAGCGGATCTCGGCGGGCCCTTGCTCCGCCGCGAGCAGGGCGGTGCCGCGAAGCTCCCAGCCGCGGTCCTTCCGGTCGAGCACGCACAGCTCGCTCCCGCCCTCGCTGAACTCCCAGAGAATCGCGGCGACCACGACCAGCAGGAACTCTAAGCGCCGAGGGCGCCTCGCGGCGCCCTCGGCAGGAAATCGGGGCCCAGTTAGCCCTCTTCGTCGAGCGGCGACTCGACCTCCGGGATCTCCTCGGCCTCGAGCGAGCTGCGGCCGTCGCCGCCGTTCGTCTCGCCCTCGCCCTCGAAGCTCATGTCGAGCAGGCCGAGGCTCTCGCCGTCGGCGCCGATCTCCTCGAGCGCCGCGAGGAGCTGCTCCTCGGTCTCGGGCCGCGCGAGCGCGGCCGCGGGCACCTTCTCGCTGGGGGCGATCTCGACGTTCCGGTACTGCTTGAGCCCGGTCGCCGCGGGGATCAGCTTGCCGATGATGACGTTCTCCTTGAGGCCCAGCAGGCGGTCGACCTTGCCCTCGATCGACGCGTCGGTGAGCACCTTCGTCGTCTCCTGGAAGGAAGCGGCGGAAAGGAACGACTCGGTCGCGAGGGACGCCTTCGTGATCCCGAGAATGAGCGGCTCGAACGTCGCCAGCTCCTTCTTCTCGGACTTCATGCGGGTGTTCTCGCGCTCGAGCACCACCTTGTCGACGAGCTGGCCTGGCAGGAGGTCGGTCTCGCCCGCGTTCTCGATGCGGACCTTCTTCAGCATCTGGCGGACGATCAGCTCGATGTGCTTGTCGTGGATGTCGACGCCCTGCGACTTGTAGACCTTCTGCACCTCGCCGACGAGGTACAGCTCCGTGGGGGTCGAGCCCTTGTTCGACTTCGAGTGGAGCGCGAGGACCTCGGCCGGCCCGAGCGATCCCTCGTGGAGCGGGTCGCCGGGCTCCACGACGTCGCCGTTGGCGACGAACAGCCTCGTCCGCCGCGGGAGTTGATACTCCTTCGGCGCGAGCGGCTCGCCGTCCTCGTTCGTACCCTCGGGGTGGATCGTGACCCTCGGCCCGCGGTCGGTCTCCTCGATCTCGACCCGGCCGCGCGTTCCTTCGCCGACGTCGTCGAGCTTGGAGCCCGAGAAGGCGAGCGTCGCCGCCCCTTTCGGGTTCCGCGCCTCGAAGATCTCGACGACGCGGGGGAGGCCGTGCGTGATGTCGGCGCCGGCCACGCCGCCCGTGTGGAAGGTCCGCATGGTCAGCTGCGTGCCGGGCTCGCCGATCGACTGCGCGGCGATGATGCCCACCGCGTCGCCGATCTCGCACATCTCGCCGGTTGCGAGGAAGGTCGCATAGCACGCGCGGCACACGCCGTACTCGCTGCGGCACTTGAGAACGCTCCGAACCGAGACCGTGAAGTCCTTGTGCTCCTCGAGCTCGGCGGCAACCTCCCGCAGGCGCGGGAACGTGATCTCCTCGCCCTTGGCGACCAGCACCGTCTTGCCGGGCTTTCCGTCCTTGAGGGGCTTGCGCACGTCCGCGGCGGCGACACGGCCGGCGACCGAGCGGTTGAGGCCCTCGGGGAGGAAGATCGGAAGCTGGATCGACTCCTTCGACCCGCAGTCCTCGTCCCTGACGATGACGTCCTGGGAGACGTCCACGAGCCGGCGGGTCAGGTAGCCGGAATCGGCCGTGCGAAGCGCGGTGTCGGCGAGCCCCTTGCGAGCCCCGTGCGTCGAGATGAAGTACTCGAGGACCGAGAGACCCTCCATGAAGTTCGCCTTGATCGGGAGCTCCATGATCTCGCCCTTCGGGTTGGCCATCAGGCCGCGCATCCCGGAGAGCTGGCGGATCTGCTTGAAGGACCCGCGGGCCCCGGAGTTGGCCATCATGAAGATCGGGTTCAGCTCGAGGAGGTTGTCCTCCATCGCCTCGGCGACCTTGTCGGTCGCCTCGGTCCAGATGCCGACGATCGACTCGTGGCGCTCCTCTTCGGTGATGAGACCGCGCTCGAACTGCGTCTCGATCTTGCCGACGCGCTCCTCGTAGTCCTCGAGGATCGCCTCCTTCTCCTCGGGGATGACGATGTCGTTCTTCGAGATCGTGACCCCGGCCTGCGTGGCGTAGTGGAAGCCGAGGTCCTTGATCGTGTCGAGCAGGACGGAGATGACCGCCGCGCCGTAGGCGTCGACCAGGCTGGAGACGAAGTCGTTCGTCTCCTTCTTGCCGAGCGTCCGGTTGATGAACTCGAACGCGGACTCGTCGAGATCGTCGACCACTCCCTGGAGGGCCCGGACGATCTCCTCGTTGAAGACGACGCGCCCCGGCGTCGTGAGCAGGCGCTCTCCCCCGCGGCGGTACTCGATCGGGTCCTGGAGCCCGACCTGGCGCGAGTCGAGCGCGAGGATGACCTCGTCCTCGGAGCCGAAGCGCTGCGGCCTGGGGTCGAGCTCCTCGGCGGTCGTCGCCGTCAGGTCGTGCCGGCAGTACGTGAGGTAGTAGCCGCCGAGCACCATGTCCTGCGAAGGCGTCGAGAGCGGCTTCCCGTGCGCGGGCGAGAGGATGTTGTTCGACGAGAGCATGAGGATGCGCGCCTCGGCCTGCGCCTCCGCCGAGAGCGGCAGGTGCACCGCCATCTGGTCGCCGTCGAAGTCGGCGTTGAACGCATGGCAGACGAGCGGGTGGATCTGGATCGCCTTGCCCTCCACGAGCACCGGCTCGAACGCCTGGATGCCGAGGCGGTGGAGCGTCGGCGCGCGGTTCAGCAGCACCGGATGCTCGGCGATGACCTCCTCGAGCACGTCCCAGACCTCGGGAACCATCGACTCGACGTACTTCTTCGCCGCCTTGATGTTCTGGACGGACTTCCGCTCGACGAGCCGGCTCATGATGAACGGCTTGAAGAGCTCGAGCGCCATCAGCTTCGGCAGGCCGCACTGGTGAAGCTTGAGCGTGGGGCCCGAGACGATCACGGAGCGCCCCGAGTAGTCGACGCGCTTTCCGAGCAGGTTCTGCCGGAAGCGGCCCTGCTTCCCCTTGAGCATGTCCGAAAGCGACTTGAGCGGCCGGTTGCCCGGGCCGGTGACGGCGCGCCCGCGGCGGCCGTTGTCGAAGAGCGCGTCGACGGCCTCCTGGAGCATGCGCTTCTCGTTGTTGACGATGATCTCCGGGGCGCCGAGATCGAGAAGCCGCTTGAGGCGGTTGTTTCGGTTGATGACGCGCCGGTAGAGATCGTTGAGGTCGCTCGTGGCGAAGCGGCCGCCGTCGAGCTGCACCATCGGGCGGAGCTCCGGCGGGATGACCGGGACCGCCTCGAGGATCATCCACTCGGGGCGGTTCTCCGAGGTGATGAACGCGTTCACGACCCTCAGGCGCTTGATGGCACGCTGCTGCTTCTGGCCCTTGGAGGTGCGGATCGTCTCACGGAGCGACTTCGCCTCCGCGTCGAGGTCGAGGTCCTTGAGGAGGTCGCGGACCGCCTCCGCACCCATGCCGCCCTTGAAGTAGACGCCGAAGCCGTACGGCGAGCCGAAGCGGTCCTTCAGCTCGCGGAAGAGCATCTCGTCGTTGACGATCAGCTTCGGCTCGAGCTCGCGGAAGAGCTGCCACGTCTGCTCGAGGCGCGCGACGGAGTCGACGGCGGCCTCGCGCGTGTCGCCGCGGCGAGACTCGATGTCCTGGTACATCTCGCGAACCTTCAACGCCCACTGCGAGAGGGCGTCGAAGTCCTCCTTGCGCGCGCCCTCGCGCAGGCAGAGGTCGTACGCAAGCTCCTTCACGGCTGCCTGGTCGGCGCCCGGCTCGGACTGCTCGAGGACGTCGCGGAGGAGCCCGTTGCCGAGGTCGCGAGCCTTCTCGAGGTTCTTCGCGTCGACACCGGAGACGAGGTCGGCATCCTCGCCTTCGAGCGCCTCGCCGGCGAGAAGAGCGTCGCGAATCCTGTTCATGTGCTTGGTGATGGCGCCCTTCTTGGAGCCGGTCGCCTTGTCGGCCTGCTTGGCGAGCGGGGCGAGCGCCTCGAGGATCTGGACGGCGGCGTTGCCGACCGCCTCGGTGTCGCGCGGTGCCAGCCGCCGGTCGTCGCGGACGGCGGTCGAGCGCACCAGCTCGCGGATCTTCTTCGAGTCCTCGGTGGTGACGGTCTGCGCCACCTCCCTGAAGATGCCGCTCGCCAGCGAGCGCGCCTCCTCGAGGGTCGGCAGGCCCTGCTCCTCGGCCCAGGCGGAGAGGCCGCGGGCCCAGAACTCGTCGTCCTCGTCGAAGTTCCGCTCCTTGCCCTTCGTGAAGTACTCGCGCCTGCGCGCGAGGCGGTCCTCGAGCGCGGCGAGACCCTCGTCGCGGTCGACGTTGATGCGCTCGTACTCGCCGCGCACCTTGTCCTCGAGGTCGGCGAGGTCGGCGGCGCGCTTCTCCGTCTCCACCTGCGTGACGATCGAGGCGGCGAAGTAGAGCACCTTCTCCAGCTCCTTCGGAGCGATGTCGAGCAGGTAGCCGATGCGGCTCGGGACGCCCTTGAAGAACCAGATGTGCGAGACCGGAGCGGCCAGGTCGATGTGACCCATGCGCTCGCGCCGCACCTTTTGACGCGTCACCTCGACGCCGCAGCGCTCGCAGATGATGCCCTTGTAGCGGACGCGCTTGTACTTGCCGCAGTAGCACTCCCAGTCCTTGGTCGGACCGAAGATGCGCTCGCAGAAGAGGCCGTCCTTCTCGGGCTTGAGCGTGCGGTAGTTGATCGTCTCGGGCTTCGTGACCTCGCCGGACGACCAGTCTCTGATCTGCTTGCTCGACGCGAGGCCGATCCGGATCGCGTCGAAATTGTTGATGTCGATCAAGGCGCTCCCCTAACTCACTCTTCGGTTTCCACGTCGGAGGCCTGCTCGAGGACGCCTTCCTTCTCGTCCGCGGCCGCCGACTCGTCGACGTCGCCTAGCTGCTCGTCCGCCGGGAGGCTCAGCTCCCCCTCGGTGTCCACGCGCTCCTGCCCTTCCTCCGCCTCCTCGGCGGTCGGCCGGCGCGCCGCGGCGCGGAGCGAGCCGGGCGAGAGATCGATCCCGAGCTCCTCCGCCGCGCGGAGCAGCTCGTCGTCCTCCTCCCGCACCTCGACCTCGGCGCCCTCCTCGGAGATGACGTTCACGTCGAGCGCGAGCGACTGCATCTCCTTCAGGAGCACCTTGAAGGACTCGGGAATGGAGGGCTCGGCGATGTTCTCGCCCTTCACGATCGCCTCGTAGGCCTTGACGCGGCCGACCGTGTCGTCGGACTTGATGGTCAGCATCTCCTGGAGGGTGTACGCGGCGCCGTAGGCCTCGAGCGCCCACACCTCCATCTCGCCGAAGCGCTGGCCGCCGAACTGGGCCTTGCCGCCCAGCGGCTGCTGCGTCACCAGCGAGTAGGGCCCGGTCGAGCGCGCGTGGATCTTGTCGTCGACCAGGTGGAGCAGCTTCAGGATGTACATGAAGCCGACGGTCACCTTCTGGTCGAAGGGCTCGCCGGTACGGCCGTTGAAGAGCCGCGCCTTGCCGGAGCAATGGCGCCCGTCGGGCCGCTTCTCGTCGACCACGAACTTGATCGGCGAGTTGGGGTTCTGGCGCGTCCACTGGACGAGGGCCTCGTCGACCTGCTCGGGCGTCGCCCCGTCGAAGACGGAGCTCGCCACAGGGGTCGGGCCGTCGGGCTCGCCGTTCTCGGCGAAGACGCCGTGGTGGGCGGCCCAGCCGAGATGCGTCTCGAGCACCTGCCCGATGTTCATCCGGCTCGGCACGCCTAGCGGGTTGAGAACGACGTCGACCGGCGTCCCGTCCTCCAGGAAGGGCATGTCCTCCTCGGGGACGATCCGCGCGATGACGCCCTTGTTGCCGTGGCGGCCGGCGAGCTTGTCGCCCTCGGCGATCTTGCGCTTCTTGGCCACGTAGACCCGGACGAGCTCGTTCACGCCCGGGGACAGGTCGTCGCCGGCGTCGCGCGAGAAGGTCTTCACGTCGATGACCTTGCCGCCCTCGCCGTGCGGGACCTTGAGGGACGTGTCCCGCACCTCGCGCGCCTTCTCCTTGAAGATCGCCCGGATCAGCTTCTCCTCGGCGGTCAGCTCGGTCTCGCCCTTGGGCGTGACCTTGCCGACGAGCAGGTCGCCGGACCCGACCTCCGCGCCGATGCGGACGACGCCGCGGTCGTCGAGGTCCTTGAGCGACTCCTCCGAGCGGTTCGGAATGTCGCGCGTGATCTCCTCGTCGCCGAGCTTCGTCGAGCGCGCGTCGATCTCGTACTCGTGGATGTGGATCGAGGAGAGCACCTCTTCCTTGACGAGGCGCTCGGAGATGACGATCGCGTCCTCGAAGTTGTAGCCCTCGAACGGCATGAAGGCGACGAGCAGGTTCTTGCCGAGGGCGAGCTCGCCTTCGGAGGTCGAGCTGCCGTCCGCGAGGACGTCGCCCGCCTTGACCTTGTCGCCCAGGCGCACCGTCGGCTTCTGATGGATCAGCGTGCCCTGGTTCGAGCGCATGAACTTCTCGAGGTCGTACTCCTCACGGCCGTCCTTCGTCTCGACGACGATCCGCTCGGCGTCGACGTCGGCGACCGAGCCCGGGTTCTCGGCGATCGTGACGTCGCCGGTGTCGATGGCCGCCCGGTACTCGAGACCGGTTCCGATCAGCGGCGGCTCGGTGATCATGAGCGGCACCGCCTGGCGCTGCATGTTCGAGCCCATCAGGGCGCGGTTCGCGTCGTTGTGCTCGAGGAACGGGATGAGCGCCGTCCCCACCGAGACGATCTGCGCCGGGTTGACGTCCATGTACTGCACGCGCTTGGGGTCGGCCTCGAGGGGCTGGCCGCCCGGGCCGCGGCAGAGGACCGTGGGGTTCACGAACTTGCCGGTCCGCTCGTCCACCGCCTCGTTGGCCTGCGCGATCGTGAGCTTCTCCTCCTCGGCGGCGTCCAGGTAGACGATCTCGTCGGTCACCTTGCCGGCCTTGACGACACGGTAGGGCGTCTGGACGAAGCCGAACTCGGACACGGTGGCCATCGACGAGAGCGAGCCGATCAGGCCGATGTTCGGGCCCTCGGGCGTCTCGATCGGGCACATGCGCCCGTAGTGGGTCGGATGGACGTCGCGCACCTCGATCGGCGCACGCTCGCGCGTGAGACCACCCGCGCCGAGCGCCGAGAGCCGGCGCCGGTGCGTCAGGCTGGCGAGCGAGTTGGTCTGATCCAAGAACTGCGAGAGCTGCGAGGAGCCGAAGAACTCCTTCAGCGCCGCGACGACCGGGCGGATGTTGATGATCGTCTGCGGCGTGATCGTGTCGACGTCCTCGGTGGTCATGCGCTCGCGGACGACCCGCTCCATGCGGTAGAGACCGACGCGGAACGCCTCCTGGATCAGCTCGCCTACCGTGCGGAGCCGCCGGTTTCCGAAGTGCTCGTACTCGTCGAGCTCGGCCCGGATCGGTTCGCGCGAGAGCGTGATCGCGTCGGCCGCGAAGTCCTTCGAGTCCTCGGGGACGCCGAGCCGCTTCGGCAGCGAGACGAGCTTCTGGACGAGCGCCAGGATGTCCTGCGTCGTGAGGACGCGGGTGTCGTCGGGAACCTCGACCTCGAGCCGCTGGTTCAGCTTGTAGCGGCCCACCTTGGTGAGGTCGTAGCGCTTCGGGTCGAAGAAGAGGCCGCGCAGGAGGTTGCGCGCGTTCTCGAGCGTGGGCGGCTCGCCCGGCCGCTGCTTCTTGAAGACCTCGACGACCGCCTCCTCCTCGCGCGCCGTCGTGTCCTTCTCGAGCGTGTTCGCGATGAACGGCGAGTTGTCGAAGAGCTCGAGGATCTTCTCGTTCGTGCTCGTGTCGAGAGCGAAGCCGGTCGAGAGATCCTCGGCCGGGAGCGCCCGCAGGAGCGTCGTGATCGGCAGCTTCCGCTTCCGGTCGATGCGCGCGTAGACGACGCCCTTCTTGTCGATCTCGAGCTCGAGCCAGGAGCCGCGGCTCGGCATCAGGTTGGCGATGAAGACTTGCTTCGACGCGTCCTTGGGCTCCATGAGATAGGCGCCCGGGGAGCGAACGAGCTGCGTCACGATCACGCGCTCGGTCCCGTTGATGATGAATGTGCCCTGGTCGGTCATCATCGGGAAGTCCCCCATGAAGACCGTCTGCTCGCGGATCTCGCCCGTCTCCTTGTTCACGAAGCGGACGGTCATCGAGAGCGGGACCTGGTAGGTCAGGTCCTTCTCACGGCACTCCTTGATGGGCATCGGAGGCTCGCCGAACTCGTAGTCGGCGAACTCGACGGCCAGCGTCCCGGTGTAGTCCTCGATCGGCGAGATGTCGTCGATCGTCTCCCGCAGGCCCTCTTCCAGGAACCAGTGGAAGGAGGCCTTCTGGATGTCGATCAGGTTCGGTAGGTCGAGGACGTGCTTGAGACGCGAAAAGCTTTTGCGCGCAGGGCGCGCAGCGACCTTGGTAGCCAAGGACGGTGACCTCCCTCTAGGCAGGGTCTAGCGACAAGTAATCGTGCAGAATCTGCAGTACGGCGGCGCGACCGGTAAGAATAGCACGAACAGCGGTCTCCGCGCAACGCAGAGCGCGCGGGAAACCGCTTGAACGAGGTCTCACTATACCTGCGCACGGGCGAAAATGCGAGTCAGGTCGCCAGCGCGAGGCCGCGCCCGGCGGGCACGCCGATCAGCGCGTCGACCGCAGCCCGGAACGGATCGCCGCCTTCGAGGCCGTACTCGGGCGTGAGCTCCACGGCGCCGTTCACCTCGAGGACGAGGTGCCGGCCGTCCGCGCCGGGGACGAGGTCGACGCCGGCGAGGTCGAGGCCGACCGCCGCCGCCGCCTCGCACGCCGTCGCGCCGGCCTCCGCCGAGGGGACGACCGGCGTCCTGGCGGCGCCGAGCGCGACGTTCGTCCGCCACTCGGCGGGCGGGGCGACTCGCGAGACGGCCCCGACGACCTCGCCGCCCGCGACGACGACCCGCATGTCCGCGCCGGCCGCGCTTACGAGCTCCTGGACGAGAGCGCCCTGGCGCCGAAACCAGCGTTTCCGTCCGAGAGCGGCGAAGCAGGAGACGAGCTCGCTCTCCGTCTCGCAGCGAAAGACGTCGCGGCCCCAGCTCCCGAACCGGGGCTTGACGACGTAGGGAGGGCTGAGCGAGCTCGGCAGCGACGGGCGGCGGACGTGGGCCGTGCGCGGGTGCGGCACCCCGGCACGGCCGAGCACGACGGCGGTCGCGAGCTTGTCGTGAGCGTTCAGGAGCGCGACCGGCCCGTTGAGGAGGAGCGCGCCGGCCCGCTCCAAGTCCGCGAGCCTCCAGAGGCCGTCTTCGACGCCGTCGAGCGTACGCCGGACGTCGAGCCGGGCCAGGGCGACGTCCCCGCGCTGCACCCGAGCCTCCGTCGGCGCGACGACGCTCGCCTCGTGCCCGAACGCTCGGAAGGCGGCCGCGAGCCTGGCGTTGGTGAGAGTCGGTCTTCCGATCACGTAGTGCACGGCCGCTCCTTCCGGGTCGAGTTGTTAGACGACCAAGCGGACCACGTTCTTCTGAGAGAGACTTGAAGCGGCGCTAAGAGGTTCCTAAGAGCTCTGACCTTCGGCCGTCCGCGCTCGGGCGCGCGGGAAACGCCAGCCGCACGCGGGTGCCGCCGCCCTCGGCGCTCTCCGCCTCCACCCCGCCGCCGTGAGCCTCGGCCACGCGGCGGACGATCGCGAGGCCGAGCCCGGAGCCGGGCTCCCCGCGGGCCGAGGGAGCACGGTAGAAGCGGTCGAAGACGTACGGAAGATCGTCCTCGTCGATGCCCGGGCCGTGGTCGCGGACGACGACCTCGCCGCCACGGACCGTCACCTCGACGTCGGCCTCCGGAGGGCTCCACTTGGCGGCGTTGTCGAGCAGGTTGCCGATCGCCCGCTCGATCGAGGCCGGCTCGCCGCTGACGACCGACTCCTCGAGATCGGCCGTGAACGTGACTCCGGCGCGATTTCTCCGCGCGCGCTCGATCGCCTCGCGCGCGAGCAGGTCGAGGCGCACGTCCTCGCGCGGGCCGCGGGCATCCTCGGCGCGGTCGAGGGCGACCAGCTCGGCGACGAGCTCGCTCATCTCCGCCAGCTGCTCGGCCACGTCGGCGAGCAGCCGCTCGCGCTCCTCGGGCGGGAGGGCGTCCGCGCGGGCGAGCACCTCGATGTTCGTCCTCAAGCTCGTCAGCGGGGTTCGCAGCTCGTGCGAGGCGTCTGCGACGAAGCGGCGCTGGCTGCGCGCGGAGTCCTCGAGGGCGGCGAGCATCGTGTTGAAGCTGCCGGCCAGGCGGCCGAGCTCGTCCGTGCCCTCGTCGGTCATGCGCCGCGAGAGGTCGCGGGTCGCCGTCACCTCCTCCGTCGCCTCGGTGAGCCTCCGTACGGGCGCGAGCGCGGTGCGGGCGACGACGAAGCCGAGCGCCGCCGCCAGTCCGATGCCTCCGAGGGCGACGAGGACGAGGAGCGTGCGCAGCCGGTCGAGCGAGTCGTCCACCTCGGTGAGGGGCCGCGCGATCTGAACGACGTAGCCGTTGCCCGCGGGGGTCGTGAGGATGCGGACGTGGGTGCCCGCGACCTCGGCGTCGCTGTAGAACGAGTCCTGGTCGGCTCCCTCGGCGCCCTCCGCGGCGCGCCGCGTCCGCTCGTCGACCGGGAGCGCGACATCGTCACCCGGCGCCCGGACCGCGCCCTGCGGACCGAAGACCTGCACGTAGCCGCCCGGGCCGCCGAGGTGGGGGCCGGGGATGCGGAGGAAGAACTGGTTGTTCCCGGTTTGGACGACGTTGAGCGGGATCTGGTCGATCGTCTGGGCGCGATCCTCGAGCGCGTCGTCCACCTGGCCACGCAGCTGGCTGCGGACGGCGAGGTAGGCGGCCGCCGAGGCGACGGCGACGGCGATCGCCACTGCGATCGCGACGGCGATGGTGAGGCGGGCGCGGAAGCTCATGCTTCGCGGAGCGCGTAGCCCACGCCGCGCACCGTCTGGATCAGCCGGGGCCTGCCACCGGCCTCGGTCTTCCGGCGCAGGTACCCGATGTAGACGTCCAGCGAGTTCGAGGTGGCGCCGAAGTCGTAGCCCCAGACGCGCTCGAAGATGAGCGACCGGGTCAGGACCTGGCGTGGGTTGAGCAGGAAGAGCTCGAGGAGCGAGAACTCGGTGCGCGTCAGCTCGATCGGGACGCCCCCACGCCGAACCACGCCGCGTCTTGGGATCGAGCTCGAGATCCTCGAAGCGAAGCATCTCACCGGAGCCGTCGGCCGTGCGCCGGAGCAACGCGCGCAGGCGGGCGAGCAGCTCCTCGAGCGCGAACGGCTTCGTCAGGTAGTCGTCCGCGCCGGCGTCGAGGCCTTCGACCCGGTTTTCGACCTCGGCCCGCGCTGTGAGCATCAGGACGGGCAGCCGGTGCCCGGCGCGGCGCAGGCGCCGGCACGCCTCGAGGCCGTCCGTCCCCGGCATGAGCACGTCGAGGACGACCGCGTCGGGCTCGGCCTCCGCCTCGGACTCGAGCCGTTCGAGCGCTTCGCCCCCGTCGGCGGCGAGCTCGACCTCGTATCCCTCGAGCTCGAGCGCACGCCGCAGCGACTCGCGCACGGCTCGTTCGTCGTCGACGACCAGGATCTTCACGGACTTATTGTGCTCCGAGAGTCTGAACGCCGAGTAAGAACGCCTGCTCGGCGTCCGACTCTTAGCGAGTTCTTAGGCGGCTCTCAGGCGGGCCTTAGGGGTGACTGGTGCGATGTCGGCACCACACGACCCGAAAGGACCGAACGAATGAACTCCACCCAACGCCGTCCGACTCGCGTCCTCACGGCGTCGGCAGCGCTCGTGGCCGCGGCCGCCCTGGGGGCCGGGGGAGGCGCAGCCGCTTACGCGGCCCTCTGGGCCGACGAAGGCGACACGATCGTCCGTCAGATCACCGCCGAGAACGGCGAGGCGACCGCTGCCGCCGTCCAGACGACCGACGACCTCTCGGTGAGCGAGATCTACGAGCAGAGCTACAAGAGCGTCGTCGAGATCACGGTGACAGCCTCGTCCGGCGAGACGTCTCCCTCCGGTGAGGCGCCGCAGGGGCAGGCTCAGGGCACCGGCTTCGTCTACGACAACGAGGGCCACGTCGTTACGAACCAGCACGTCGTCGGCGACGCCGAGACCGCCTCCGTCCGGCTCTGGAACGGCGACACGTACGACGCGCGGGTGCTCGGGCGCGACGCGTCCACGGACCTCGCCGTTCTCGACGTCGACGCACCCGCCTCCGTCCTGGAGCCTCTCCAGCTCGCCGACTCGGACGACCTCGCGGTCGGCGAGGAAGTCGTCTCCATCGGCAGCCCGTTCGGCCTCGAGGGAACGGTCACGAGCGGGATCGTCAGCGCGCTCCACCGGCAGATGACGGCCCCGAACAACTTCACCATCAACGACTCGATCCAGACCGACGCCGCCATCAACCACGGCAACTCGGGCGGGCCGCTCCTGAACGGCCACGGCGAGGTGATCGGCGTCACCGCACAGATCCAGAGCGAGTCCGGCGGGAACGACGGCGTCGGCTTCGCCATCCCCTCCAACACCGTGGAGTCCATCGTCGCCCAGCTCCTCGCGAGCGGGAGCGTCGAGCACGCCTACCTCGGCGTCTCCGTCGCGGAGATTCCCGCGTCCGCCGCCTCCGACCTCGGCACCGCCGCAGGCGTGGAGATCACCGAGCTGCGAGACGATGCGCCGGCCGGCGACGCCGGTCTCCGCGCCGCCTCCGGATCCGAGACGGTCGACGGCCAGAGCCTATCCGACCGGCGGCGACGTCATCACCGCCGTCGACGGCGAGGCCGTCACGACCTCTGCCGAGCTCCAGCGCGCGATCGACGCGAAGCGCCCGGGCGACTCGGTCTCGATCACCTACACGCGCGACGGCCAGAGCGAGACGGTCGAGGTGACGCTCGGAACGCGTCCCTCCTGACGAAAGGAGGCGAGATGGAACGACGAAAGCTGACGTCGAAGAAGAAGGTGATCGCCGTCGCGGTCGCCGGCCTCGCGGTCGCCGGAGGCGGTGCCGGGATCGCCGCCTCCCAGGACGACTCGGCGGGCTCCTCCTTCCTGGACTCCGTCGCGAAGCACCTCGGCATCTCCTCTCAGGAGCTCGAGGACGCCGCCGAGGCGGCCGCGCTCGACCAGGTGGACGAGGCTCTCGACCAGGGCCGAATCACGGAGGAGCAGGCCGAGGAGCTCAGGTCGCGCATCGAGGCCGGCGAGGTGCCCTTCCTCGGGCCGGGCTTCTTCGGGCCAGGGCTCGGCCACGGCATGCGGGGCGGGCCCGGTGGGCCCGAGCACCACTTCTTCTTCGGCGACAAGCTCTCGTCGGCAGCGGACTACCTCGGCCTCACCGAGGCCGAGCTGCGCGAGCAGCTCGCCGACGGCAAGTCCCTTGCGGACGTCGCCGAGGCCGAGGGGAAGACCGTCGACGGCCTCGAGCAGGCCATCCTCGCCGGCGCCAAGGCCGGCCTCGACGAGGCGGTGGAGGCCGAGCGGCTCACGCGGGAGCAGGCGGACGCGGTCTACGAACGTCTCCAGAGCTCCATCGACGAGCTCGTCAACGGGACGCTCGAGCGCCGCGCGCCGGGGTTCCGGCGGGGCTTCGGCCTGCACTTCGGCGGCCCTCCGGACGACGATGGAGGCACGTCCCTGGACACCGCAGCCTGACGATCCACATCCCCCACAACCGTCCTCTCCGGCCGCGTCAGGGGTCAGACCCCGGGGCGTGGCCGGAGGGGACGGTGCCCCGCGACGGACAGCGGGGTTGCGGGCGGTGGACGTGCCTCTCCGGCCTGGGGATTCCGTTGGAAACCGATCGAGCTCGGCCGACGAATCAGGCGCAGTTCCCCGTTTCGAGGAGGTAAGAGAGACATGACCCGCCTTCGCCGCATCGCATCGACCGTGGTGGTCGGCGTGCTCGTGACGCTGCCGACAGCCGGATCCGCGCTCGCCGGTCTCACCGCTACCGGAATCGACTGACCGCCCCACAACGTCGAAGGGGCCGCTCGACGCGGCCCCTTCGACTCTCGCTGAGCTGCTGCTACTTGACCTCGACGCTGGCGCCGGCCTCTTCGAGCTGCGCCTTGATCGAGTCGGCCTCTTCCTGGGCGACGCCCTCCTTGACGGCGTTGGGCGCCCCGTCGACGAGATCCTTGGCCTCCTTGAGGCCGAGGCCCGTGATAGCGCGGACGACCTTGATCACCTGGATCTTCTTGTCGCCGGCGCCCGTGAGGACGACGTCGAACTCGGTCTGCTCCTCGGCGGCCGCACCGTCGCCTCCGGCGGCGGGGGCGGCGCCGGGGGCGGCGACCGCGACCGGAGCGGCGGCGGTGACGTCCCACTCGTCCTCGATCTTCTTCTTGAGCTCGACCAGGTCGAGAACGGTCATCTTCCCGAGCTCGTCGAACACCTTGTCGACTGCGCTTGCAGCCATGGCTATTCCTCCTCTTTGGTCTCTTCGGCTGCTTCGTCAGCCGTCTCTTCGGATGTCTCTGCGGACGCCTCTGCCGCGGGCGCCTCGTCAGCTGTCTCTGCCGGGGCTTCGTCGGCCGCCTCGGCTTCGGGCTCCGGCTCGGAAGCCGCAGCGTCTGCACCGCCAAGCTGGTCGACACGGGCGTCGAGCAACCCGACGAAGTCCCGGAGCGGGGCCGCGAACAGCCCGACGATCGCGGTCAACGGCCCGACGATCGCGCCGAGCACCTGGCCCTTGAGAACGTCGGCCGAGGGCAGCGAGGCGAGCTCGGCGACCTGAGCGGCCTCCATGGGCGCGCCTTGCAGGATGCCGCCCTTGATCTCGAGGATCTTGGTCCGGCGGGCGGTCTCGCTGAGCGTCTTGGCGACGGCGACCATGTCGCCCTCCCCCACGAATGCGATCGCCGTGGGCCCGTCGAGCAGCTCGGTGAGCGTCTCCAGGCCCGCTTCCTCGGCCGCACGCTTCGTGAGCGTGTTCTTGACGACCGAGAAGCGCGCTCCGTGCTCGAGCAGCTTCGTGCGCACCTCGTCGAGCTCGCCCACCGAGAGGCCGCGGTAGTCGGCCAGGATGAGCGTCTCGGAGCTGCGCAGCCGCTCGACGAGGTCTGCGACGACCTGCTCTTTGTCCTTTCTCAGCACTGAATCACCTCCTTCTACGAGTCGTGCCCGCCTTCCGGGCGGGCACGAGCAGAGGTGAGCCTCTCGCTCGAGCCGCCTCGGCAGGACTTACGCCCCGAAGGGCCGCCGGCTGTCTCTGGCGACGGGCGTTGCTGCGAAATCCTACGCCGGCTCGAGCGCCTCCTCGAGCTCGGCGGCGACGTCACGCGTCTTCGCCGGGTCGACGTGGATACCGGGGCCCATCGACGTGGCGAGCGTGATCGTGTGGATGTAGCGCCCCTTGGCAGCAGCAGGCTTCGCCTTGACGACCTCGTCCAGCACCGCGGCGTAGTTCTCCAGCAGAGCCCGCTCGTCGAAGCTCTTGCGGCCGATGGACAGGTGGACGTTGGCCCCGCGGTCCGTGCGGTACTCGAGCTTGCCGCCCTTCGAGTCGCGGACTGCCTTGCCCACGTCGAAGGTGACCGTGCCGGTCTTCGGGTTGGGCATCTTCCCGCGCGGACCGAGAATCCGGCCGAGCTTGCCGACTGTGCCCATCATGTCGGGCGTGGCGATGGCGACGTCGAAGTCGTCGAAGCCGCCTTCGATCTGCGTGGCGAGATCGCCCGACCCGACGACGTCCGCTCCCGCCTCCTCCGCCTCGCGGGCCTTCTCGCCCTCGGCGAAGACCGCGATCCTGACCTCCTTGCCCGTGCCGTGCGGGAGCATGAGCGTCCCGCGCAGCTGCTGGTCGGCATGGCGGACGTTGAGACCGAGGTTGAAGTGGACCTCGACGGTCTCGTCGAACTTGGCGTCCCCGAAGTCCTTGAGGATCCGAACCGCTTCGAGCGGCGTGTAGAGATGCTCGCGGTCGACCTTCGTGCGCGCGTCGGTGTAGCGCTTCCCGTGTTGAGCCATTACCGCGCCACCTCCACGCCCATCGACCGGGCAGTCCCCTCGATGATGCGCATCGCCTGCTCGACGTCGCGGGCGTTCAGGTCGACGAGCTTCGTCTCGGCGATCTGCCGCACCTGCGCGGACGTGATCGTGCCGACCTTCTCGCGGTTCGGCTCGCCGGAGCCCTTGTCGATCCGCAGCGCCTCCTTGATGAGGACGGCGGCCGGCGGCGTCTTCGTGATGAAGGTGAACGACCGGTCCTCGAAGACCGTGATCTCCACCGGGGTGATGCGCCCGTTCTCCTGCTGGGTCTGCGCGTTGAACGCCTTGCAGAACTCCATGATGTTGACCCCGTGCTGCCCGAGCGCAGGGCCCACGGGCGGCGCCGGGTTGGCCTGGCCGCCGGGGATTTGGAGCTTGATGAGTGTCAGAATTTTCTTTGCCATTCGTGGTTGCCTCAGTCCATCTTCTTGACCTGGTCGAAGCTCACCTCGACAGGCGTCTGGCGCTCGAAGATGTTCACGAGCACCTTGAGCTTCTGCTGGTCTGCGTTGACGTCGATGACCTCCCCGTCGAAGTCGGACAGCGAGCCCTGCGTGATCTTCACGGTCTCGCCGAGCATGAACTCGACGACGGTGCGCGGACGCTCGGCGGCGGCCGTCGCGGTGTGGAGGATGCGGTCCACCTCCGGCTGCGAGAGCGGCACGGGCTTCGTGCCCGAGCCGACGAACCCGGTGACGCCGGGCGTGTTCTTCACGACCGTCCAGGCCTCGTCGGACATGTCCATGTTGACGAGCACGTAGCCCGGGAGAACACGCTTCTCGGTCTGCACCTTCTGCCCGTCCTTCGTCTCGACGACCTGCTCGGTCGGGACGATCACCCGGCGGAAGCGCGGCTGCTGCCCCATCGAGACGATGCGGTGCTCGAGGTTGGCCTTGACCTTGTTCTCGTGGCCCGAGTAAGTGTTGATCACGTACCAGCGGAACATCTGGCCTTAGAGGTTGAGGAGGACGTCGCGGACAAAGCGCTGGAGCACCCAGTCGGCGGCGAAGAGGTACGCGCCGACGATGGCGACCGCGATGATGACGACGATCGTCGCCGAGATGAGCTGGGTCCGCCCCGGCCAGTCGACCTTGCGGAGCTCGGCGTAGGACTCGCCGACGAAGGCCCTGAAGCCGCCGCGGCGCTCGCGCTTCTGACCGGTCTGGCTCTTGGGCTGCCCAGCGGGCTTGACCTGACGCGCGCGCGCGCTCGCGCGCGACGGCTGGGCCGGAGCCTGGAAGTCGCTGCGCTTCCGACGGGTGCGAGAGGGACGTGCCACGGGAGGCCTACCTGGTCTCCCTGTGCAGCGTGTGTCGGCCGCACCAGCGGCAGTGCTTCGTCGTCTCGAAGCGGTCGGGCGTGTTCCGCTTCGACTTCTGAGTCTGGTAGTTGCGCCGCTTGCACTCCGTGCAGGCGAGAGTGATCGCGACTCGTACTCCGGTTGCCATGGTCTCGTTGCCTTCGCTTCAGAGGGGGTTTTGCGAGGTAGCGGCGGTAGGACTCGAACCTACGACACACGGATTATGATTCCGCTGCTCTAACCAGCTGAGCTACGCCGCCCTGCGCGGCGGAGTGTAGCAAGACCCCGCTCTCAGCCTGGTTTCCCGGCGTCGGCTGCTAGGCGCCGCCGACCAGCTCGATCCCCTCGTCGGCCAGCTCGGCGATCCCGCCGTCGGCGACGTGGACGACGTCGTCGAGGCCGGAGCGGCGAAGGAGCGAGGCCGCGATCGAGCTCCGGTTGCCGACCGAGCAGGCGACCGCAAGCGGTTCGGCGCCATTTCCGAGGTCGTCCGGCACGCCGTCGCGCAGGTCGTAGTAGTGGATGTGCTGCGAGCCCTCGACGTGCCCCTCCTCCCACTCGTCGTCGTCGCGCACGTCGAGGAGCCGGACGTCGCCCCGGCGCAGCCGGTCGGCCAACTCGGCGACGTCGATCGCCGGCGTGGTCTCGAGCGTGAGGCCGGCGTCGCTCCAGGCCTCGATCCCGCCGGCCAGCACGCCCGCGATCCCGCGGAAGCCGACGGCCTCGAGCAGCCTCCCCACGCGCCGGGCCTCCGACTCCGAGGCGGCGGTGACGACGACCTCGCTCTCGGGGTCGACGACCCACGCGGCGCGCGTCCCCACCGCCGCCCGCACCGCGGTCACGTTGATCGAGCCGGGCACGTGGACGGCGTCATACTCGCGCGGCTCCCGCCCGTCGATCAGCGTCGCGCCGGCATCGAGAAGCGCCTGCACGGCCGCCGGCGCGAGCGGGTCGAGCGGCTGGGCCTCCGAGATCAGCGGGCCCCGGTTGAGCTCGACGATTCGTCTGAAGTTGGGCGGCTGCGGGGCGAGCTTGGCCGTCAACGCGCGTACGAACCCGGCCTCGTCCTCACCGGCAAGCCGGTTGAAGCGGCGCTCGAAGCCGATCGTCGTTCCGGGCTTCTCGCTCATCCCGGCGCCCCCGCAGAGCGAGCCGCCGATGTGCCCCGGCCACACCTCGGCGAAGTCGCCGAGCGCGAGCAGCCGTTTCAGCGACCGATAGAGCCCGTGGGCGCCCTCCTCGGCATCCACGGCGAGGTCGGGCCGGGCGACGTCGCCGACGAAGAGCGAGTCGCCGGTGACCACGAGCCACGGCTCCGAGCCGCGGCTCTCGTCCGCCACCAGGTAGGCGGTGTGCTCGGGGCGGTGCCCGGGCGTGGCGAGCGCGGTGATCGTCGCCTCGCCGACGCGGAGCGAATCCCCGTCGGCCAGCGGCGCGTGCTCGAACTCGACGCCTGCTTCGGCGGGAACGTGGATCGCCGCCCCCGTCGCCCTCGCGAGCCGCCCCTTTCCGGAGACGTGGTCGGCGTGGTTGTGCGTCTCGAGGACGTGGGCGATCGAGAAGCCGTGCTCCTCGGCGAGCGCCAGATAGTCCTCGATCTCCCACTTCGGATCGATGACGGCGGCCTCGCCCGCGTCCGCAACGACGTAGGAGGCGCACCCCAGATCCTCGTGCAGCACCTGCCGGAAGAACATGCCGGCGCGGATCATACGCCCGCCCGTTCCCGTGGTAGAGTGCCTAGGCAGTGCCTAGGAAAGCCTTGCCGGCGAGTGAGGCGGCGCGGGCGCTCGGGATCAGCCTCGACACGCTCCGCCGCTGGGATCGCCAGGGCCGGATCCGCACCCGGCGGGACGACCGCAACCGACGGATCGTCCCGGCTTCCGAGGTGGAACGGCTGCGAGGGCGGCCCGAGCCGCACGACCTCTCGGCGCGCAACCGCTTCCGCGGGCGGATTCGCGAGGTTCGCATCGAAGGCCTGCTCGCGCAGGTTGAGCTCGAGACGACCGAGCCGGCGCGCGTCGTCGCGGTCATCACGCGCGAGGCCGCGGAGCAGCTCGAGCTCGCCGCCGGACAGGAGGCAACCGCGCTCGTCAAGGCGACCTCCGTGATGGTCGAGCGGTGAGACGGCTTGCCTGGCTCGCCGCCGCCGTCCTGCTCGCCGCCTCGTGCGGCGGAGACAGCGACAGCTCGGGAAGCGACCTCGAGGGGCTGACGGTCTTCGCGGCGGCCTCCCTGACCGAGGTCTTCGAGGAGATCGCCCCCGAGGTCACGTTCAACTTCGCCGGCTCGGACGAGCTGGCGACCCAGATCCGCGAGGGCGGGCCCGCCGACGTCTACGCGGCCGCCAGCCCTCGCTACCCCGACGAGCTCTTCGAGGAGGGCCTCGTCGAGGAGCCGCAGATCTTCGCCACGAACAAGCTCGTCGTCATCGTCCCTTCCGGCAACCCGGCGGGGATCCAATCGGTGGAGGATCTCCGGGGCGAGGACGTCAACCTCGTCGTCGGCGCCGAGGGCGTGCCGATCGGCGACTACACGCGAACCGTCCTCGAGAACATGGGCGCGACCGACGTGCTCGACAGCGTCGTCTCGAACGAGGAGGACGTGAAGGGCGTCGTCGGCAAGGTCGTGTCCGGCGACGCCGACGCGGGCTTCGTCTACGCGACCGACGCGCTCGCGGCAGGGGACGACGTGGAGACGATCGACCTTCCCGAGGAGGCGCAGGCGGTCGTCGAGTATCCGATCGCCGTGGTTGCGGCCTCGGAGAGCGCCGAGGCGGCCCAGTCCTTCGTCGAGCTCGTCCTCGGGGAGGACGGGCAGGCGGCGCTCGCGGACGCCGGTTTCGGCCCGCCGTGAGACGGGCCTTCGACGTCCTGCTCGCGGTGGCGGCCGGCGTCGCGCTCGCCTTCCTCGTGCTGCCGATGCTCGCGCTCTTCCTCCGCATCTCTCCGCGGGCCATCCTGGAGGCCCTCGGGAGCGACGTCGCGCTCGACGCGCTCTGGGTCACGCTCAAGACGGGCCTGATCGCGCACGTCTTCATCCTTCTCGTCGGCACCCCGGCGGCGTACTTCCTGGGGACCCGGCGCTTCCGCGGCCGGGACCTCCTCGTCGCGCTCGTCGAGCTTCCGCTCGTGCTGCCGCCGGCGGTCGCAGGCATCGGGCTCCTGGCGCTCTTCGGCCGGCGCGGGCTTCTAGGCGAGACGCTCGAAGTCCTCGGCATCGAGATCGCCTTCACGCAAGTCGCGGTCGTCCTCGCGGTCACCTTCGTTGCGGCGCCCTTCTACATCCGCCAGGGGATCGCGGCGTTCGAGACGCTCGACCGCTCGCTCATGGACGCCTCCCGGACGCTCGGCGCGAGCCCCGCGCGCACGTTCAGGCGCATCGCTCTGCCCCTCGCGGCGCCCGGGCTCGGGGCCGGCTCGGCGCTCGCGTGGGCGCGCGGAACCGGCGAGTTCGGGGCGACGATCATGTTCGCGGGAAGCTTCCAGGGCGTCACGCAGACGCTCCCGCTCGCCATCTACGCCCAGCTCGACCTCGACCGGGACGTGGCCATCGCGATCGGCGCGCTGCTCGTCGTCCTGAGCCTGACCGTCCTCATCACTGTGAAGCTCCTCCCCTCATGGACGCGCTTGACGTCGACATCGCTCATCCGCTCCGCTCCTTCCGCCTCGAGCTAGCGCTTTCGGTCGGCGCAGGGACGATCGCGCTCGTCGGGCCTTCGGGTGCAGGGAAGACGACCGTCCTCCGCGCGATTGCCGGGCTCGTCCGGCCGGAACGCGGGCGCATCATGCTCGGAGAACGGCCCTGGTTCGACTCCGAGCAGAAGATCGACGTGCCTCCCGAGGAGCGCTCGGTCGGGCTCGTCTTCCAGGAGTACGCGCTCTTTCCGCACATGACCGTGGAGCAGAACGTCGCCTACGGCGGGCGTGCCCGTGTCGGCGAGCTGCTCGAACTGCTCGGCATCTCGCAGCTGCGGCACGCGCGCCCCGAGGAGCTCTCCGGCGGCGAGCGCCAAAGGGTCGCGCTCGCGCGCGCGCTCGCCCGCGACCCCTCCGTCCTGCTCTTCGACGAGCCGCTCGCGGCCCTCGACACGCATACGCGCGGGCGCGTGCGCGCGGAGCTGCAGGGGCTCCTCGGCCGGCTCCAGCTCCCCACGCTGCTCGTCACCCACGACTTCCAGGACGCAGCGGCGCTCGCCGAGCGCGTGGGCGTCATCGTCGAGGGACGGCTGGTGCAGGTCGGCACCCCGACCGAGCTCGTCGCGGCGCCGGCGAGCCCGTTCGTGGCCGACTTCACGGGCGGAAACCTCCTCCGCGGCAGTGCCCGCGACGGCGGCAACGAGCTCACCGAGGTCGTGCTGGACGACGGCACCCGGATCTTCTCGACCGACCGGCTCGAGGGCACCGTCGGCGCGGTCGTCTACCCGTGGGAGATCGCCGTGGCCCGCGAGATGCCGGTGGACTCCGCCCAGAATCACGTGCTGGCGCCGATCGGGAGCATGATCCCCGTCGCGAACCGCGTCCGCGTGCGGATCGGCCCGGTGACCGCGGAGATCACCGCAGCCTCGGCCGAGCGGCTTCGCCTGCGCGTCGGAGAGCCGGTCGTCGCGACGTTCAAGGCCGCCGGGACGCGCCTCGTCCCGCTCGGCTAGCGCCGTCTAGTCTCGGCTGCCGAGAAAGATGAGGACGAAGTAGAGGAGCTGCGTGAGCGCCGCGAGCGCGCCGGCGACGTACGTGAGCGCGGCCGCGTTCAGAACCTTCTTCACGCCCGCGCCCTCGCCCGAGGTGACGAGACCGAGCTCGCGGAGCTGGATGCCGGCACGGCGCGAGGCGTCGAACTCGACGGGCAGCGTCACGAAGTGGAAGAGGACGGCGAGCGCGTAGAGGACGATCGCGATCAGCAGCAGGCCCGAGAGCTGGAGCAGGAGCCCGATTATGAGCAGCCACATCCAGATGCTCGACGAGAACGCGACCGCGGGGAACAGCGCCGAGCGGAACTTCATCGGGGCGTAGCCCTGCGCGTGCTGGATCGCGTGGCCGACCTCGTGGGCCGCGACCGCCGACGAGCTGACGGAATCGCCCGCGAACACCGGCTGCGAGAGGTACACCCCGCGCTTCCTGGGGTCGTAGTGGTCCGAGAGCGGCCCGCCGGGCGACTCGTTCACCGGCACCTCGTTGAGGCCGTTGGCGTCGAGGACGGCGCGGGCGATCTGCGCGCCGGTCATGCCGTTCATGACCTCGACCTTGGCCTGCTCGGCGAAGGTCTTCTTGAGCCACCACTGGACGGCCAGGCCGATGACCAGCGGGGGGATCAGGAACAGGAAGTAGAGGCCGAAGCTTCCCATTGCGCCGAATCGTAGCCGTCAGACTCGACGCAGGGAAGCGCTCGGCCTCGTCGCCTGAGCTCTTAGGCGGTCGCGGTCTCCGACGGCCCGTCCTTCAGGTGCCTGATGACCTCGGCGACATCGGCGACCTCCTGTTCGAGGTCGCGCTGGTACTCCTCGAGCCAGTCGAGCCACTGCTCGCGGTCGGGAAAACGGCGGCGCCGGAAACCCGGGCCGAACCGCCAGCCGCCGTGGTGCCTGCGTCCGTGCATGTCTCACCTCCCTCCCTGGTCGTAACGGAGAAGGAAGTCGCCGACGACGTGCTGGACGCCGCGCAGTGCCGCCGCCCAGCGGTCGAGCAGCCGCTCGCCCTCCTCGGTCAGCTCGTAGGTGCGCTTGGCGGGCCCCGGCAGGTCAGCGTCCCACTCCGAGGCGACGATCCCGTCCCGCTCGAGCGCTCGCAAGGCCCGATAGAGGTTGCCGACGTCGACGCGGGCGTCGTCGCCGGCCAGCTCGGGGATCCGCTCGAGCAACTCGTAGCCGTGCATCGGCCGCTCTCGGAGCAGGAGCAGGACCGCCGGCTCGACGAAGCGCTCCACGCGCGCGCGCACCGACCAGTGGCCGGGGCCGGACGAGGAGCGGCAGCGCGCCCTGCGCCCCCGGTGACCCCTCATGAGGCCTTAGATGTCAAAGACATATGTAAGACGCTACCAGACCACGTCCGGGCCACGCGGCCGGCGTGCGTGCTCAGTGCCGCCGCACGCGCCGGTAGGCGAGCAGCGTTCCGATCACGGTGAGGACGAGGAGCACCGCCTTCTTGCCGGCGAGCTTCGACTCGCCGCTCGCGCGCTGGCGCATGTCGACCGGGACCTCCTCCACGCGGAGCCCCGCGTCGCGGAGGCGGAGCAGGCCCTCGACCTCCGGCGCCCCTGTCCCGTACGGCTCCGAGAGGATCGGCATCGCCTTCGCGTTCACCGCGTACATCCCGCTCGTCGCGTCCCCGAAGGGGCGCCCGAGCGCGACGCCCATCGCCCGCCGGAGGAGCGACGTCCCGACGACCCGGGCGGGGCTGGGCCGGTAGCGGTCCGGCTCGTAGCCGTCCCCGGAGACGAAACGGGAGCCGACTGCGACGTCGCAGTCTCCCGCGCGAACGCGCTCGAGGAGGCGCGTGAGCTCCGCGACCGGATGCTGGCCGTCGGCGTCCACCCGCCCGCAGTATGCGTACCCCTTTTCGGCGGCATACTCGTACCCCGCCGCCACCCCGAAGGGAAGGCCCCGGTTCTCCCCGAAGCTCAGGACCTCGGCGCCGTGCTCCCGGGCGACCCGGGCGGTCCCGTCAGTGGAACCGTCGTCGACGACGAGCAGGTCGACCCCGGGCAGCCCCGCGGCGAGCTCGTCGAGAACGGCAGGGAGGTTCTGCTCCTCGTTCCAGGCCGGGACGAAGACGAGCGTGTCGGAGCGTTCGGCCACCGCCGCGAGCGTACCGGCCCGTCCGTAGGCCTTGCCACAATCTGGGCACCTCGGAGCTCACAAGGAGGAATGGCCTGATGACAGACCCCCGGACGCAAGCGACACGCACACAGCTGGACACCGGCGGAATCGGCAGGGCGGCGCCGACCGGCTGGGCGGCCTTCGTCGGGATCATGCTCGTCATCGTCGGTACCTTCAACGCCATCTGGGGCCTGACGGCGCTCTTCAACGACGAGGCGCTGACGGTGGGCGAGCAGGGTCTCATCGTCTGGGACTTCACCGCCTGGGGCTGGATTCACCTCATCATCGGGATCGTCATGATCCTCGCCGGGCTGGGCCTGTTCAGAGGCGCCGGGTGGGCCCGTTGGATCGGCCGTCGTCTTCGCGATTGTGAACGCGATCGGCCAGATCGCGTGGATGAGCACGTATCCGCTCTGGTCGGTGCTCATCATTACGCTCGACTTCATCATCATCTACCAGCTGGTCGTGAACTGGGAGAGGGAGCCGGGGTACTAGCTCACACGCGCTGGGAAGGGCAGGCACGGCCTCGCGCGAACTAGGGGTCGTGCCTTCCCGGGAAACGAGTCCTCTCGCCCACCGTCTCAGCCACCGCGCGCTGACGGCGCGGCGGGCCGGCCAGGCGATCGCACTGGTTACCCTGGGCGTGACGCTGGTGTCCGGCGTCGCCATGTGGCTCGTCGACCGGGAGGACTTCCCGAACGTCTGGCTCGGGTTCTGGTGGGCGGTCCAGACCGTCACGACCGTGGGCTACGGCGACATCACGCCGACGACCGTCTGGGGTCGTCTGATCGCAACGGTCGTCATGATCAGCGGGATCGGGTTTCTGACGGTCGTGACCGCGTCCATCACGGCAGTCTTCGTCGAGGCCGCGCGCCGGCGGCTCGGCGCCGAGTCGGACCGCGCGCGCGATGTCAGGTTCGACGAGATCGAGGAGACGCTCGCCCGCATCGAGGCGGCGCTCGGCGAGCGCCGCCCGAACCTAGAGCTCCAGCGTCTCGCCGTCCTCGGGCACGAGGGCGCCGGGAACTGCCGCCCGCACCTCCGCCCTCGTCTCCAGGCAGTGGTCGATCGCCTCGAGATGGACGACGACGACCGTGGGGACGCGGGCCGCGACCTCCCGGACGTCCTCGCACGTCATCACGAGCGGGCCGCTCCCGACGAAGCGCGCGCCGCTCCCGTTCACCACCGCGACGCGTGGCCGGTGGCGCTCGAGGGCCTCCTCGACCTCCCCGCACCAGACGGTGTCTCCCGCGACGTAGAGGTCGCCGAGGACGAAGCCGCTCACCGGCGCGAGGGCCCGGGCGACCTCGTCGTCCGTCCCGTGCTTCCCTCCCGTTCGGACGATCCGCAGGCCGTCCCAGTCCAACGTGCTCTCGACCGGCCTGGCGTCGAGGCCGAGCCCGAGAAGGCGCTCCTCGTCCTCCGGCTGGCAGAAGACGGGCACGTCGCGCGGGAGGAGCCGCGCACCCGTGTCGTCGAAGTGGTCCCGGTGGAGGTGGGTCACGATCACTGCGTCGAGCGCCCGCACCACCTCCTCCGCGGCAATCGGCAGCGGCACGAGCGGGTTGCGGCGCGGGTTGGGCGAGTCCTCGACCGGAGGGCGGGCTCCGGCGTCGTCCAGCGCCGGCTCGACGAGGATGCGGCGCCCGTCGAGATCGAGGAGGAGCGTCGCGTTGCGGACGAGCGTCAGGCGCACGGCGCCAAGGTAGACGAAGGCCCGCTGTGGCGGGCCTTCGTCGCGGGGAGCGTGGTGGGTAGAGCTACGCGAGCGGTCTGATCGGATGGCTGGCCCGGAAGAGCTCCTCCGGGTCGACCGCCGTCTTGACGGCCTGGAGCCGGCGGTAGGTCTCCGGCGGGTAGAGCGTCTCGCCGTCCATGAGGCGGTCGGCGAAGTTGAAGTAGCCGCGGTCGGCGCTCCAGGGAGCGAGCGCCTCCTTGAGGGCGGCGACGTGCGAATCGACGACGGCCTTCATCTCGGGATTCGGAGCCATCCCGATGCCGAAGAGGGCGAAGCCGGCATCGAACGAGCCGACGGCGCCCTGGTCGGGGGAGCCCTCGGCCACGGCACCGCCGAGCTGACGAAGCTCGACCGAGAGGAGCGGCGATCCGGAGCCCGGGCCGGCGACCGCGACGAGGGCGTCGATCGTCTCGGGCGTGACGTCCGCGAGGTTCATCCCATCGCCCGCGGCGGGAACGGGCTCGGGCGGGTCCATGTGCAGGAAGCGAAGCTCCTGCACCGGGATGACGGCGAAGGTGTCCATTGCGGGCCCGAGCTCGCGGAGGGGCCGGAGGAGCTCGGCACCGTCTTCCTCGCTGCCGATGAACGCGGCCTCGACGATGGCGAACGACTTGCCGCGCACCGGCTCGGGGACCTGCGGCATCGGGGGGAACTGCATCAGACGGCCGACAGAGGTCAGCTCGTTCGGCGTGCCGCCGACCCACGTGCGCCAGGCCTCGAGGATCTCGGCGGCGCGCTCGTACGGGAAGAAGAGCGCACCCGCGTAGACCTCCGACACCGGATAGAGCGCGAACTCGAGCGCTGTGACGATGCCGAAGCTCCCGCCGCCGCCGCGGACGGCCCAGAAGAGGTCGGCCTCGTTGTCGCGATCGGCGCGGACGAGACGGCCGTCGGCGGTCACGAGCTCGACGGCAACGACGCTGTTCGCGGCGAGGCCGTAGCGGCGGGCGAGCCAGCCGAGGCCGCCGCCGAGGGTGTAGCCGACGACGCCTACGTCCCCAGCCGAGCCGGCCAGCGCGGCCAGGCCGTGCTCGGCGGCTGCGAGTGCGACCTCCTCCCAGAGGACGCCGGCCTCGACCCGGGCTCGGCGCGTGTCGGGGTCGATCTCGACGTCGCGCAGGCGCGGGGTCTTGAGAAGGATGGTGTCCTCGAGGGAGTGGAGAGTCGTGGCGAAGTGGCCGGTGCCCTGCGTCGCCACGTGCAGGCCGTTCGCCCGGGCGTGGTCGACGACGGCGACGACATCGTCAGCCGACTCCGCGAACACGATGGCCACGGGTCGTTGGTCGGCGGCGAGGTTCCAGGCCAGGCGCGCTGCGTTCCAGTCGGGGTCGTGCCGGAAGCACGAGCTCCCCGTCGAGGACGGTGCGGAGAGCGCCGACGCCGGCGTCCTCCTGGGTGGTGAAGATCGGGGTCGTCATTGAGCGGTTCTCCTCCGTCGATGCGTGAAAGGTCGTGGGACGTAGCCTCACTCTCGCGCCGGGCGGGAAGAGCTGGAACTGGACCGTTGGGGGGGTTTTCGCTCCCGGGAATCCTGAGCCAGCGGATCCGGCGTCGTTCTCGGCCGGGCACGGCTCCGCGATCACCGCCGCCGGAGGCGGAAGCGCGTGCATCGGCGGACCAGGCTCAGGCGACTCGTTCGAGCGCGGGAGAGCCGAGGTCCCGCTCGAGCAGGTCGAGCACGGCCTCCTCGATCGCGCCCTGGGTCGCAGGCTCCCCGTAGGAGACGTCACCGAGCTCCGCGAGCGCACCTCCGATCGTGAGCCCGTCGCGGAACCGGTCGAAGACGCGCGGGTCGATGTAGGAGGCGCGGCAGACGGCAGGAGTGTTCCCGAGGTAGTGGGCAACCTCCTCGACGGCACGCGAGATTGCCCGCGTGCGGGCTCGCTTCGAGGCATGTGCCTCGCTGGAGACTGCGAGCGCCACGGCGGCGAGAACGGTGCCGTTCCAGGTCCGGAAGTCCTTCGCCGAGAACCCGTCCCGGGTGACGTCCTTGATGTAGTCGTTGATGTCGTCGGACATCAGCTCGACCCAGCTGCGCCCGTCCTTGTAGGCGAGCAGCCGATCGCCGCTCCGCCTTCGCATGAGCTCCGCGACGACGCGGTAGACGTCCCGGTCCACCACCGACCGAACCTGCCGCTTGCCGCCCTTGGACCGGTAGTCGAAGCGAATGACGCCGCCGGGATCGAGCCGAACGTGGCGGCGCTCGATGGTTGCGAGCCCGTAGGTCTTGTTCTGCTCGGCATAGTCCTCCGTCCCGATGCGGAAGAAGCCTCGGTCGAGAAGCCGGACCGCGCAGGCGAGCACGCGCTCGCGCACGCAGCCGCGGCGGCGCAGATGGCGCTCGGCGACGTCTCGGAGCTCCGGCAGGGCGCGCGCGAAGCGGACCATCTCCTCGAACTTCTCGCGGTCGCGTCGCCGCCGCCACTGAGGGTGATAGAGGTACTGGCGGCGGCCGGCGGCGTCCGTGCCGACCGCCTGTATGTGGCCGAGCGGGTCGGAGCAGATCCAGACGTCCGTCCACGCCGGCGGGATCACGAGCCCGCGAATGCGCTCGACCACCTCGGCGTCGCGGATGCGCTCTCCCCTCTCGTCCCGATACTCGAAGCCACGCCCGCGACGTCTCCGGCTGAAGCCCGGCCCGGAACAATCGGCTCGTCGAAGTCGCGGCACGGGCTGATCCTTCCCCCACCGGCGCTGCCGGAACACCCTGGGGTCGCGCCCAAGGGCTTGACGAAATATCGGCTGTGCCGCCGAGCCGCCCTCCTAGCGGCCGACTTCGACGATCCGGTCGGCCGCGACTCCGGCGAGCCGCGTCTCGCGGCCGTCCGGGTAGCGCACGAGGAGCTCGCGGATCCTCGTCGCTTCGCCCAGCCCGAAGTGCACGCGGGGATCCTCCGAGGAGAGGTAGCTGCTGCCGGCCTGCACCTCGCGCACGAGCCTTCGCCCGTCGGGGAGCACCGCGGTCACGAGGGCGCCCGGGGCGAAAGAGCCGAGCCGCACCTCCAGCCAATGGCCGTCCGCGCCGGAGTTGCGGAGGAGGACGATCTCGCTGCCGATGGAGCTCACGGCGAGGTCGACGTCCCCGTCGTTGTCGTAGTCGGCCGCCGCCAGAGCGCGGCCGTTGACCAGCGGGGCCCGCTCCAGGCCGACGCCGCCGCTGACATCGGCGAAGCTCCCGGCGCGCGCGCTGAGGACCTTGATCGGCTCGGCGTCCATGCCCAGGTTGGTGACGGGAATCGCGCCGTTTGCGAGGGCGACGTCGAGGGCTCCGTCCAGGTCGAGATCCGCCCAGGAGACGCCCCAGCCCGCCAGCGTCGTGTCGAACGCGGGCGCGAAGGCGGGCCGCGCGTCGGCGAACCGTCCGTCCGGGCGGCTCTCGAAGACGCCGTGCAGCTGCCGGTGGGAGTTCGTGACGAAGAGGTCGGGGCGACCGTCGCCGCTGTAGTCGGCGGCCGCAACCCCCATCCCCGCGTTCCGGTCGGCGACGCCGGCGGCAGCGCCGCGCTCCTCGAAGCGGAATCCGAGCCCGCCCGCCGAGGGGACGTTCACGTAAAGCCGGTTCGGATCCAGGTCGTTGGCGACGTAGAGGTCGATTCGACCGTCGCGGTTCACGTCGGTGAACGCAGCGCCAAGCCCGTGGTCCGCCCCCGCCGCGTCGAGCCCGACCAGGGCTGCGACCTCGCGGAACCGCGTCCGGCCGTCTTCGTCCGGGCCCTGGTTGAGGTAGAGGCGGTCGGGGACGCCCGCGTGGTTGGACGGGAATCCCTCGCCCGAGTCGGGCAACGGCGCGTTGAGGTTCGCGTAGCCGGCGACGAAGAGGTCGGGCCGCCCGTCGGCGTTCACGTCGCCGACCGCCCCGGCGGTGTGCCAGCCGTACTCGTCGATGCCGGCCGCGCGGGCACCCTCGACGAACCTCCCGCCGCCCTCGTTCCACAGGAGCGCGTCGTAGCCGGCGGACGTGACGTAGAGATCCGTGCGCCGGTCGCCGTCGAAGTCCGCCGCGACGCACCCGTTCCCTCTCAGCTGCAGGTCGGTCCCGGAGCCGCGGCTCACGTCCACGAACCTGCCCCTCTCGTTGCGGTAGAGCGCGTTTCGCGGCAGCCCTCCCCGCGCCTTCCAGCGGGCGAAGTCCACCTGGATGGAGTGCGAGTTGACGGCGTAGAGGTCGAGCCAGCCGTCGTCGTCGTAGTCGAGCCAGCAGACGCCGCCGCCCATCATCGCCACCGTGTCGTACGACGTCCGGAAGCGGAAGGCGCCGTGGCGGAAGTCGAGCCCGACGTGTCGCGCGACGTCCACCAGGCGCACGTCGCCGAGGCCGGCGGCTTCTGTCGGCGCCGGGCCCGCGACGACCAGGTGTGCGGGAACCGGGTCGACGATCCGATAGCGCCCATCCTGAAGCTCGAGCTGGAGCGTCTCCCTGAAGGGTCTCGGATCGCCCTGCTCCCCCGCCGACGTGACGGCGACCGTGCCTTCGAGCTCGGCGACGACGAGCGGCGGTCCCTGGCCTTCGCCGGCCTCGAGCGTGAGCCGCACACGCTCGACGTGGTAGTCGGGGACGGCGATCTCGCCCCTCGCGTCGATGCGCTGCCAGAGCGCGGCGAGCCTGGCGCCGGCGGCGGCCTCCGTCGCGCGCTCGCGGTCGCGCTCCGCGAGCGCCTCCGACTCGATCGCCAGACCGGTCACGAGGTCGCTCGCGATCCGCAGCGCCGTCTCGCGGTCGAGCTGGGAGGCGACGTCCTCGGAGGGCGCAACGGTCACCTCGGGAAGCTCGGCGGCGCTCAACGAAGCCCCGGCAGCCGTCTCGGTGGTGCGAGCCGGGATCCCGGCGAGGACGACGAGACCCGCGAACGCGGCTGCGCCCACGAGAGCCAGGGCGCCCGCGCGGGCGCGGCCGAGGCGCGGCACCCGGCGCGAAGCGTTCCTGGAAAGGATCGTCTCGCCCACCGGGCGGGCCGCGCACACCAGCGCGAGCGCGGCGAGCACGGAGACCTTGGTCGCGAACTCGGTCGTCTGGGGCGCGATCAGGAGCACCGCGACGAGGGCGATCGCCACCGCGTAGACACGCCTCCAGAGCCGCGTCGCAGGAATCGTCTTCGGGTCGGTGATCATGAAGAAGAGGAAGACGAGGATCTCGGGCGAGAACACGAGCACCCGCCAGAACTCCCAGCCGGTGATAGGCCCGAGATGCCAGCGCGCCGTCATCGCGTGGCCGCTCGCCGCGAGCACGGCGATGCCGGCGGCGAACGCGAGCCAGAAGCCGACGGCGATCCCGAGCAGCTTCAGGCGGGACAGGATGAGCAGCCCGCCGAGGACGATGATCGCGAGCGCCAGCGCCATCCACGCCGACATCGGCCCCCACCAGAGCTCGAGCGGGTCGGCGCGGCTCGAGCCGAGCAGGAGGAAGACGAGGACGAGCCCGAAGTTCGAGGGGTTGAAGACGTGGCGGCCGCGGAAGCGGATCACGTACTTGGAGAGAAGCGCGACGGCGGACGTGCCCGCGAAGATCCACCAGCCGTGCAGGCTCCACCAGTCGCCGTGCTCGGTGCCGGGAACGCGGAGGATGAACGCCACGCCGTTCCCGGTCAGGAGCGCGCTCGCCGGCCACATGAGCACGTGCTGGCGCTTGAGGGCGATGCCGACCTCGAGCACCGCGCACGTGAGCAGCGAGACGAGGATCTGCGCGATCGAGAGGCGGAAGTCGAACGCGACCTGGCCGAGCACCTGCAGCGAGACGATCACCGCGGCGAGGTGCAGGCGCGGGTCCGCGAGCGTCGGCAGCAGAACCGGGTACTCCGTTCCTCGGATCCGCAGCGTCGGCCGGCCTGCAGCGGCGGCGGGCGCGCTCATCGAGCAATCATCCTACGCAGCCCGCCGAGCCGCCAGGCGGCCGCGTCGGTAGGCGAAGACGAGAGGGAGCCGAGTGGTGTCGCTTGACATATCGACACCTATCGTTATGATGTACATCGATATGACAACCGCGACCCTCGACGTGATCGCCTGCTGCCAGCCGCTCGGCTCCACACGCCTCTCCGACGACGAGGCGGAGGCGACGGCGACGCTTTTCAAGGCCCTCGCCGATCCGGCGCGGGTGAAGATCGTCAACATCCTCGCGACCCGCGACGAGCCGGTCTGCGCCTGCGAGTTCCACCCGGCTCTCGGGCTCAGCCAGGCGACGGCCAGCCATCACCTGAAGAAGCTGACCGACGCGGGCCTGCTCGAGCGCGAGCAGCGCGGCAAGTGGGCGTATTTCTCCCTGAACCCAGAGGCATCGGCGCGTCTCGCCGGCCTCGTCGATTTCCCGGAGGTTGCTCGATGAGCACCGAGACCACGGACAGCCAGGACGCCATCCGCGAGCAGGTGCGCCAACGCTACGCCGAGGCAGCGCGCACCGTCACGGAAGGCTCCGCCGCTAGTTGCGGCAGCGGCTCCTGCTGCGAGAACGACCCGCCCGGCGCCTTCGGCGAGGTTCTCTACTCGGCGGACGAGCACGACGAGCTTCCGGACGCGGCCGCGCTCGCGAGCCTCGGCTGCGGCAATCCGACGGCCGTCGCCGATCTGAACGAAGGGGAGGTCGTCCTCGACCTCGGCTCCGGCGGCGGCATCGACGTGATCCTCTCCGCCAAGCGCATCGGCCCGACCGGAACCGCCTACGGCCTCGACATGACCGACGAGATGCTTGCGCTCGCGCAGAGGAACGCACGGGATGCAGGGATCCCCAACGTCCACTTCCTCAAAGGCGTCATCGAGGCGATCCCGCTGCCGGCCGACTCGGTCGACGTCGTCATCTCCAACTGCGTCATCAACCTCTCCGCCGACAAGCCGGCGGTCCTCACCGAGATGGCTCGTGTGCTTCGACCCGGCGGACGGATCGGGATCACCGACGTCGTCGCCGAAGATCGGCTCACCCCTGAGGAGCGCCTCGAGCGCGGCGACTTCGCCGGCTGCATCGCCGGTGCGCTCTCCAAGGGCGAGTACGAGTCAGGGCTCGAGGCCGCCGGCTTCGAGGGTGTGAGCGTCGTCTTCACGCACGAGGTCAGAGACGGCATCCACGGCGCGATCGTCAAGGCGCGCAAGCCGAGCGACCCCGCCGCGAAAGGCCTTCCCGTGGTCAAGCCTGCCGCGAGCGCCGGTTGCTGCTGAGCTCGGAGTCGCCCGGCGCTCGTTCCCGCAGAAGCTGGTAGGTGAGCGCCCCGAGTGCTGCGCCTGCAAGCGGGGCGAGCAGGTAGATCCAGAGCGCGGTCAGCTCGCCCGCGGCCAGGGCCGGTCCGAGTGAGCGCGCCGGGTTCATGGAAGCGCCGCTGACCGGCCCGCCGACCAGGGCGCACAGGCCGACCGTCCCACCGATGGCGATCGCGGCGGCCTCGCCTACGGCTCGGGTGTCGGTCGCGACGGCCATGATCACGAGCATCAGAAAGAAGGTGAGGACGACCTCCCACAGGAAGCTCTGTGCATCCGAGCCCGACGGCTGTGTGGCGCCGACCTCGGCTACGTCGCCAAGGGAGGCGCGGAGCAGAAGGGCGGCGGCGATTGCACCGAGACACTGCGCGAGCCAGTAGGCGCCGACGAGGCGCCACGGGAAGTGGCGGCCGAGCGCGAAGGCGAGCGAGACGGCCGGGTTGAGATGCGCACCGGAAACGTGCCCGAGCGCGTAGATCATGGTCGTGATCACGAGCCCGAAGGCGAGCGCGATCCCCAGCTGGCCGAACGCGCCGCTCTTTGCCGCAACCATGATCGAGCCGGCCCCGAAGAAGACGAGCGCGAAGGTGCCGAGGGCCTCGGCGGCGAGCCGGCGGATGACCTGCACTACTTCTCGTCCGGGACGAGCTCGGCCAAGAGGGCCTGCACGCGGGCGTCGATCTCGTCGCGGATCGCCCGCACGGTTTCGAGATCCTGCCCGGCCGGGTCAGCGAGCTCCCAGTCGAGGTAGCGCTTGCCGGGATAGATGGGGCAGGCGTCTCCGCAACCCATCGTGATCACGGCGTCGGCGGCGCGGACGACCTCGTCCGTCAGCGGCTTGGGGAACTCCTCGCCGAGGTCGATCCCGAGCTCGGCCATCGCCTCGACGACGGCCGGGTTGATCTCCTCGGCCGGGTCGGAGCCGGCCGAGCGGACGTGCACGTTGCCGGCGGCGCGGTAGTTCATCAGCCCTGCCGCCATCTGCGAGCGCCCCGCATTCTGGACGCAGACGAAGAGCACCTCGGGGTGTTCCTTCACGATCGTTCCTTCCGCCTGGCCGAGTGCCCGCAACCGCTCGCGTGCGAAGCGATGGGCGAGCACGGGTACGAAGACGTTGATCCTCGCATCTCCGAGGAGGTCGAGCGACTCGGCGATGTAGCGCTCGATCGTCTCCTGCGAGAAGACGCCCGCGAACTCGCCCGTCAGGGCCTCGGCGGCCTGGCGGACGTGATGCTGGGTGACGGGGTCGAGTACGTTCATCGCGGCCTCCTTGGAGATCGATCGCCGTCGATGCCCGATCTTGCCAAGGCCATCGATGGCTGTCAATCTGTTTCACCAGATGAAGACCGTCGCCACGATCGCCGCCAGCTGCCCGCCGCTCCTCGAGCGGGCACTCGATCAGGAAGAGGCCGACGAGCTCGCCCGCGTCCTGAAGGTGCTCGCCGAGCCGGCACGGCTTCGCCTCCTCAGCCTGATCCAGGCACAGCCGGAGGGCGAGGCGTGCGTCTGCCACCTCGTCGAACCGCTGGGACTCTCGCAGGGGACGGTCAGCCATCACCTGAAGGCGCTCCTCACCGCCGGTCTCGTCACGCGCGAACAGCGGGGAAGCTGGGCGTACTACCGGGTCGCCCCGGAAGGGCTCGGCTCGATCAGAACGCTGCTCACGTAGACCAAGGTCAGCCGGGTCCTTCCGAGCTTTGCACTGCTCTGTGCTGCGCGGCTAAGCCGGTGAACTCGCCGCGCTGATCAGCCGGTCGTCGAACCGAGGAAAACCCGCTTCTCGCGGGGGACGACGCGCTTCACCTCGTCGACCGGAACGATCAGGAGCCGTGTTCGGAAAAGGCCCGTGCGAACCGCAAGAGCCTCCGGCTGCTTGTTGGAGAGGCGAACCTCTTCGACAACGCCGACCTGACCATCCTTCGAGTAGACGCGAAACCCCTCACATGTCCTCAGCCAGTACGCGCGGCTGTCCTCGTCGGCGGAATGCGCTTTCGCCTCGCCCCGGTCGGGAGACTCGGTCGCCGGCTCGGAGGCAGACACTTGCTCAGTGGCCGCGATGCTTTGGTGAGGAGGCCGGAGAACGATCCGTCTCTCAGCAAGGGAGACACTCTCGACTTGGGGCGCCCGGACGATCAGGAGCACCTTGCTCGAGTGCCCGAGGCGCACCGCAAGCGCGTTCGGAAGGCGGGCGCTCGGCGGGTGGCGCAAAGCGCTCACGACACCGACGTAACCATCGGCCGATTCAACGCTGAACCCTTCACACAGGGGAAGAACATCGAGGGGCGAAACGACGTCGTGGGCTCGAGAGCGGGAGTTCGGACTCTGATCGGTGCTCATGTCGGCCTTGGGTGTTTTGAACGAAAGGGCGGACGCTGCGAGCGCATCGGCCGCAACGAACTCTCGCGCGCCCGCCCTTTCTGGACGCGGCGGAGCGTACCACGCGCAGAAGTAGTGAGCAACTTCTGCTGATAAACTGTAGATGTCCTCCTTGCAAGTCCCCAGGCCCTGAGGGGCCATACTCTCCCCCGTTATGCCTCAAGACTCACGCCCGATCTACAGCATCGGCGCCGTTGCGCGTCTGCTGGGCGTCACGCCGGGGACACTCAGGACGTGGGAAGACCGCTACGGCGTTGTCTCGCCGAAGCGAAGCACGGGCGGACGAAGGCTCTACTCCCGCGACGAAGTCGAGGGGCTTCGTTTCGTCAAGATGAGGATCGACGAGGGCATCCAACCTGCGGACGCCCACCGCCTGCTCGCCGAGCGAGCCGGCGGGAGCTTCGGACTAGCGGGCGAAACCACGGAGGGAGGCCCGCACCCGCTCGTCATGCTTGTCGAGCGAGATCCGTACGCGGCGGATTTGATGGAGCACTTCCTTCGCAGGGAAGGCTATGAGGTCGACGTCGCTTTCGATGTCGCCGACGCCGAGAGGAGGTGGTCCGGGCTGGTGGCGCAGCTCGCGATCATCGAGCTCCTTCTCTCCGGAGGTGACGGAGCGGATCTCTGTCGCCGGCTGAAGGAGCGGCGCGCCGCACCCGTGCTCGCCGTCTCGACCCTCGATGCTCGAAACGCCGCACTGGCTGCCGGCGCGGATGCGTTTCTGCAGAAGCCGATTGACCCGATCGTGCTCGTGTCAACCGTGAAGGACCTGCTCGGCTCGAACGCCCTCATCGAGTCGAACGTGGCGGCGCCGGCGTGACCGAGCGCCTTTCGAGCGGCGACCCCAAGCTCGACACCGTGCTCGGCGGCGGACTGCCTGCAAACTCGATCTCGGTCGTAGCAGGCGCCCCCGGGAGTGGAAAGACGATCCTCGCGCACCAGTACGTGTTCGAGAATTCAAGTCGTGAGAAGCCGGCGCTCTATCTCACGACGGTGTCGGAGCCCTTCGACAAGGTCCTGCGCTACGGACAGACCCTCAGTTTCTTCGATGCGCGGCTGGTCGGAAAGACAGTCTTCTACGAGGATCTGGGCACCATTCTGGCGTCGCGAGGCTTGACTGCCGCCCTCGACCGCATTGATGCACTCACGAAGGAGCGGCGGCCGGGTCTGATCGTGATCGACAGCTTCACGGCGTTCCGCGACTTCGCGGCCGACGACGGCGAGTACCGGCGGTTTCTGCACGCCCTCGCCGGTCGGCTCTCCGCCTTTCCCGCCACCTCGTTTTGGCTCGGGGAATGGGAGGGTGAGGACTTTGCGGGCAAGCCGGAGTTCACCGTTGCCGACGCGATCCTGCACATGTCCGCCAGGCGCATCTCGGAGCGTGAGCTCCGCCAGTTCGAGGTTCGCAAGTTGCGCGGCTCGGACTTCCTGATGGGGAGACACGCCTACCGGCTCTCGAATAACGGCGTCGATGTGTTCCCTCGCCTCGCCGATCCCTGCGCAGGACTCGCCGTACATCCTCCCGGACCAGGACAGGCGCGTCTCTTCTGGAATCGAGGCGCTCGACATCATGCTGAACAACGGCTATTGGCCCGGTGCAAGCACCTTGATCGCGGGCCCCTCGGGCTGCGGTAAGACTCTTCTCGGGCTGCATTTCATCTTCGGCGGCGCCCGCCAGGGGGAGCCCGGCCTCATCGCAACGCTTCAGGAAAACCCGGTGCAGCTCAATCGCGTCGTGCAGGGCTTCGGCTGGTCGCTCGAGGAGGACGCGGTCGACGTGATGTACCGGTCGCCGGTCGACATCTACATCGATCAATGGTTCCACGAGCTTCTGGCGAAGGTGGAACACGGCGCGGTGCGCCGGGTCTTGATCGACAGCCTCGACGACCTCGGCTTCACCACGCAGGACGACGTGCGCTTTCGGGAGTACATGTACTCGCTCGTTCAGCGCTGTGCGCGAAACGGCGTCAGCCTCATGATGACGCTCGAGGTCCCGGATATCTCCCGCATCACCCAACTTTCCGATTTCAACATCTCGCACCTTGCTGACAACGTCGTCCTGCTCCAGTACGTCTGGGCGGGATCGCGCGTGCGCCGCGCGCTGACGGTCCTGAAAGCCCGCGCAAGCCCGCTCGAGCCGAGTGTCCGCGAGTTCAAGATTCATTCCAACGGAATCGTTCTCGGCGAGGAGCTCGAATACGGGCGCGACGTCGCCTCAGCGGTGGTGCCGTGATGACGTGGTCGCGGTCTCTCGGGTTCGCGGGGCCCGTGCGTGGCCTCGCGGACCTCGGCGTCGGCCATTCGAGTCGGGCCTCGCGCTCGATCAGCTCAGCTTCCCGCTCCTCTACCTCACGGAGCCGGTCGCCGAGGATCTTTTCCAGCTGGGCGAGACGCCCTTCGCGCCGCTCGAGGTGCGGGCGATGCACTTCGAGGAGCTCCTCGTTGATGCACCTCGAGGAGCTCCTCGTTGCTCTTGGCTAGAAGATCTCTTTGATGTTCATGAGCGCCGGCCCGAGCACGATGACGAACAGGGCCGGAAAGATGAAGAGGACGGTCGGGAACAGCATCTTGATCGGCGCCTTCTGGGCCTTCTCCTCGGCCGCTAGCTGACGCCGTGTGCGGCTGTCCTCGGCCTGCACCTTGAGGATCCGGCCCAGTGAGATTCCGAGCTGATCGGCCTGGACGACGGCGCGAACGAATGCGGAGAACTCGGGCGTGTCGACCCGCTGCGCCATCTTCTTGAGCGCGTTCTGCCGGCTCTCGCCGATCCGGACCTCGCTGAGCGTCAGCGCGAACTCCTCCGAGAGGGGTCCGTCCATGTGCTCGTTCACCTTGGAGATGGCCGCGTCGAAGCCGAGCCCGGCCTCGACGCTGACAGCGAGAAGATCGAGCGTGTCCGGGAGCTCGGCGCTGAGGGCCTCTTTGCGGCCACGCGTCTTGAAGGTGAGGAAGATGTCCGGAAGCATGAAAGCCAGCGCCCCGAGGACGACTCCGAGGAGCATGCCCCTCGCCGACGGTCCGGCCGCGACCAGAGCGAGCAGGAACGCTGCCACGGCCAGGCCCGCCTTCGAGGCAAGAAACCCGGTCGGCGAGAGCTTGCGGCCCAGCCCTGCTCGGAGGATCTTGAGGGTCACCGACTCCATGCTCGCCCGCGGGTTGACGCGGAGGGCGGCACGCGCGAGCCAGGCCGCGAGCGGGACGAGCACCCGCTCCTTGAAGGTACGGTCGCCGCCGGTCGACGCCGTCCGTACGCGGCCATAGCCGACTGCACGGCGGATGGAGCCCGCGCGCTCGCGCGCAGGCAGAGTCACGACCTCGGCAAGGAAGAACCCGGCCAGGCCGACGAAGAGTGCTGCGAGTGCGATGAAAAGCATGATCAGTACCTCAGTACCTGAAGGAGACGATTTTCTTGAGCATGAGAGAGCCGAGCAGCATCATCACGGCGAGCATGGCGAGGAGCTTGTGCCCGGTGCCGGTGTGCCAGAGCGGATCCATGTACTCGGAGTTGAGGACGGTGAGCGCCATCGCCACGAAGACCGGCAGACCGACCAGCACGTAAGCCGACCCGCGCCCCATGGCAGTCAGGGCCTTGATCCTCTTCGCGAACTGCTGCCGGCTTCGAACCGTGTCCGACACCATGTCGAATAGCCCGGCGAGGCTACCGCCGGCCTGACGCTGGATCGTCACCGCGTTGATGACGTACTCGAAGTTCTTCGAGCCGATCCGCTGCGCCATAGCGACCAATGCCTCCTCGAGCGGGCGCCCGATTCGCGCCTCGGCGAGGACGCGCTTGAACTCCTTGCTCGCAGGCGGCTGGTCCTCGTCGACGACGCTCTGGAGCGCTTGCCGGAAGCTGTGGCCGGCTTTCAGCCCGGCGGCCATCGTGGCGAGCATGTCGGGCAGCTGGTTCTCGAACGCCTTCACCCGCTTGCGCGCCTTGACGGAGACGACCAGATAGGGCACGAGCCCGCCGGCCACGAGCCCGATCGCGAAGACCGCGGCGGAGCCCGTGATCAGGCCCGCCAGGCTTCCCAGGACGAGGCCGGAGCCAAGCATCAGGTAGAAGAACTCCACGGTGCGCAGGGGCATGTCGGCCCGCTCGAGGAGCGCCTGGAGCCGCTTCCACGGCTTCAGGTGGCCGAGCGCGTTCTCCGTGCTGCCGAAGAGCGCCGAGACCAGGGCCAGCCGTCCGGGATCGCCCTGCTCGGAGCCCTTCCGGCGGTCCGTGACGTGCGGAGCCAGTCGGCGCTTGACCCAGGCCCCGCGCGGCGAGCGGAGGGCCACCGCCGAGGCGAGCAGGACGATGAGGCCGATGATGAAGGCGAAGGTCGCCCGGCCCCAGGCGGATGCGAAGAGCTGGTCGGGGAGCGGGCCGTCAGACGCCTTCGCGTCCGTGGACACCGCCTCACCGGGCGCCCGCAGGTCGAGCGTCTCCGGCTTTTCTCCCGGGAGCTGGACGGACACGCCGATCGGCTCGCCCGGCAGCGCCCTCGTGACATACTCGAGCCGCCACGTGCGCGTGAGCTCCGCGGCGATGGTGCGGTAGACCGCGGTCAGCTCGTCGAGCGTCCCGGTCTCGTAGTACGCGCCTCCGGTTTCGGAGGCCAGCTTCTGCAGCGGCGCGGGTGAAAACCTACCGCTCTCGATCGCCACGACGTGGACGACCGCGCCGGCGTCCCGTGCGGCCTTGATCGCGGCGTCGAGCGACGCCTTGCTCCGCGTCTCGTTCCCGTCGGTGACGAGGATGATCACGCGGCCGGGCAGCGATTCGGCGGCAAGCGCGTCGGCCGACAGGACGACCCCGTCGTACAGGGTCGTACCGGCCACGTCGTCGACGGAGATGGAGCGCAGCGCGGTATCCGCGTCGATTGTCCCGGTGGAGAACCCGGAAAGCTGGATCGGCGTCGTCGCGAAGGTCACAACCGAGATCCGATCCTCCTGGAGCTTCTGCGCGACGAACGTTCCGGCGGCCTCGACAGCCTCGGCGAGGGGCTCGCCGTTCATCGACCGGGAGCGGTCGACGGCCAGGACGACGCTCTTCGCCCGACCGAGGTTCGTCGCCGTGACGTCGCCGACGCGCTCTCCGTTCTCGGTAACGACCGGGGGCGCGCCGAACTGACGCTCACCGACGAAGGTGAGACGGACGGTCGGATACGTGCTCGCATCCGCCTGCAGGTCGGTCGCCGCGAGGGCGCTTCCGGGCAGGACCAGCGCGCCGACCGCGACCAGGGCGGCAAGTACTCTCGCCCGGATCACGCGACGCCACCGAGGCTCGTGCCCTGGAAGGCCGGCCGGCCGTCGCCGTCCTCCCGCAGGAAGAACCCCTGCGGAAGCGCCACGCCTTGAGCGGCGAGCTTGTCGAGGAAGTGCGGCTTCAGGCCCGTCGAGCTGAGCGGGGAAAGGAGCCGCGTCGGCCCTCCGACAGCCTCACCCTCCTCCGGCGGCCGGGCGACGAAGAGGTCCTGCAGCGTGATCACGTCGGACTCCATGCGGAGCACTTCGGTGATGTGGCTGATCCGGCGCGAGCCGTCCACGAGGCGAGTGATCTGCACGAGGAGGTCGAAGGCGCTCGCCACCTGCTCGCGGATCGCGCGCAAGGGGAGGTCGACACCCGCCGTCAGCACCAGGGTCTCGAGGCGTCCCAGCGCATCGCGCGGGGAGTTCGCGTGAATCGTCGTCAGCGAGCCCTCGTGGCCGGTGTTCATCGCCTGGAGCATGTCCAGCGTCTCGGCGCCACGCACCTCGCCGACGATGATCCGGTCGGGACGCATGCGCAGGGTGTTACGGACGAGCTCGCGGATGCGCACCTCTCCCTGCCCCTCGATGTTGGCGGGGCGAGATTCGAGCGGGAGAACGTGATCCTGCTGGAGCTGGAGCTCCGCTGCATCCTCGATGGTGACGATGCGCTCGTCGTTCGGCACGTAGGCCGACAGGGCGTTCAGCGTCGTCGTCTTGCCCGTCCCGGTACCACCCGAGATGAGGACGTTGAGCTTTCCCTTCACGCACGCCGCGAGGAACTGCGCCGCAAGCGGGGTCAGCGTCCCGAAGCCGATCAGGTCGTCCATCGTGTAGGGGTCGCGTGAGAACTTCCGGATCGTGACGACCGGCCCTCGCAGCGAGAGCGGGGGGACGATGGCGTTCACGCGGCTGCCGTCCGGCAGGCGCGCGTCGACCATCGGCGAGGCCTCGTCGATCCGCCGGCCGATCGAGGACACGATCTTGTCGACGATGCGCATCAGGTGGGCCTCGTCGACGAAGGCCGAATTCGTGAGCTCGAGCTTGCCCTTCCGCTCGACGTAGATCTGATCCGGACCGTTGATCATGACCTCCGTCACCGAGTCGTCGTTGAGCAGCGGCTCGATGGGGCCGTAGCCGAGGATGTCGTCGGAGATCTCGCGGACGAGCTGCTTTCGCTCGTCGCGCGTGAGCGGCGTGCTGTCGAGGGTGAGCTGCTCGGTCACCGTGCGCAGGACGCGGTCGGACAGCTCCTGCGTCGTCTGCGCGCTGAAGAGCTCTGGTCCCAGCTTGGCGATGCACTCGTGGTGAACGCGCGTCTTCAGCTCGCCGTACGGGTCGAACGCCCGCTCGCCGTGCAGCACGCGGAGGGGCGCCCCGCTGTGCTCCTGCGGCGGCTTCCTCGGGAACCGGGACTGTGCCGTTGCCCGAGGCTCGGAGTCGATCGTGAAGGCCCATCGAACTAGCCTCGCCCGAACAGGCGGCGCTTCCGCGCCTTCGCGGCCTCGGCAGGCACGAGAGCCTTCGCCATCTCGCGCACTGCCTTCGAGAAGGAGGAGCCGGACTCGTTGAGCACGGCCGGGTTGCCCCGGTTGACGCAAAGCGGCACCGAGCGGTCGCTCGGCAGTTCGAAGCGCACCTTTCTCTCGAGCGCAGCTTCGACCTCGCTCCGCTTCATCCCGACCTTCGAGTTCGCGCGATTCAGCACGACGCCGATGCGCTTGGCGGGAAACGAGAGGAGCTCGAGCGTCTGGAGGGCGAGCCGTACGTTCTTGAGCGTCGTCACCTCGAGCCCGCAGACGAGCAGGAGCTCGTCCGTCCGGTCGAGCGTCACGAGCATCGGCCCGTAGAAGAAGGGCGACGTGTCCACGACGATCACGTCGTAGGACTCGCGTGCCACTTCGAGGAGCCGGGAGAGCTTCGCTTCGGTCACGAGCTCGGCGTCCTCCGGGCGCACGGGCGCCGGCAGGATGTCGAGGCCGGACGCATGCTTGGTCACGTAGCCGGCGAGCTTCTCGGAATCGAGCTGCCCGGGGGCGACGACGAAATCGTGGATCGTCTTCTCCGGCTCGAGCCCGAGCATGATCGCGGTGTCGCCGAACTGCAGGTCGAGGTCGACCAGCAGCGTCCGCTTGCCCTCTTCCTTGGCGAAGGCGGCGGCGAGGTTCGTCGACAGCACGGTCTTGCCCGTTCCGCCCTTGGGGGAGAAGACGGTGACGATGCGGCCTCGACGTGAGGGAGCGGCCGCGGGGCGCCCGCCCGACCGACTTGCCTTGCGGATGGCGAAGACGACGTTCTCGGTCATCTGCGGAATCGGCAGGACGTCGGCGACGTCGGCCTCGAGTGCCTCGCCGAGCAGCTCCGACGAGGCATTGGAGGCGACGATGATGACAGGCGCCGGGGTGTGCTCCCGGATCGCCGCCAGCTCGTCGAGCGGCAGGCGCGGGCTGCGCGTGGCGTGGAGGACGACCTCGAGATGGCCTCCCGCGAGCACGCTGGCCGAGTCGGCCACGCCGTCGTTCGAGCCGACAAGCTCGATCTCAGCGTGCTGCTCGAGCGCGTCGCGGAGCCCGTCGAGGCCCTCGCACGAGCCCGTGACGAAGATCCGCACTTGCTCGCGCGTGGCTATGGACGTATCCGTGCTCATTGGGCATTCCTTCCGGGGACGAGAGTTGCGAGCTGCTCGGCCTTGAGGCCGTCGCTCAAGATGGTTCCGGTCGTCTCCACGCTCTCGGGGCTGTCTGCCGCGTCGAGCGGCGGGCGGAGCTGTAGCGTCCAGCTCGGGCCGTCCGGCCTGGTGACGAAATTCAGCTTCTGCGACTGGGCGTCGGTGACCGCCAAGAGGACTGCGAGCTCCTTGTCGCTCGCACCGTTAGCTACCCCGCCCTCGCCGCCGCCGTCCGCTGTGGCCGGCTGCAGCACGAGGATGTCGCGCAGGACCGTCCGGGTCGCGATCAACTCCTCGTTGGACGTGCCCGCAGGCACCGACCCGAAGTTGACGAACTTGTACTTCATCGTGGCGACGATGTCGACGCGATCACCGCTCTCGAGCGTCCCGGCCAGCAGCTGGTTCTTGCTGCCGGGGATCTGCACCGCGCGGAGCGTGCCGGTGAGCTGGGCTCGGATGCCCTTCTCGGCCTCGGTCCGAAAGCGAAGCTGGCTGACCTGCTCGCCCTCGTAGATCGTGTTGGCGACGATCTTGCTGCCGACGTCGGACGGCTGCAGGAGCGCGCCCGGGGCAACGAGATCGCGCTCGACCTCGGCCTTCTCGACATACCTTCCGCTTTCGAGGGTCGAGCCGGCCGTTCCCTCTGGAATGTTCTTGGTCGCGACCCAGACCGAGACGAGCTCCTCGCCGTCCTGGAGCCGGTTCCGTTCCTGGGCGACGTAGTAGAAGACGAGCAGCACCGCGCCCAACGCGAGAGCGAGCGCGAGCCCAATATTACGGAGACGATACGTCATTGCACCTTAGCTTTCTCTAGTCGAATTTCTGTTTATTTTCTATCGGCCGCTAGCACGCGACCTTTAGCGTCATCCGGTGAGGGAGACCGCCCAGGCGCCGAAGTTGCTGCCGCCGCCTGGAGTTGTGGGGAAGGATCCCTCCCAAATTACTTCCGTGAAATGGCCGAAAATCAGCTGGGTCTGGTTCCCCTGGATTTCATAGCCCGTGATCACGAACCCGGCCCAGCCGATCACGTTGTACTCGAGGTTCGCGCCGCTTCCTTGCGTGACGTCGTAGACGGGGAACAGCAGCTCCTGCCCGGCGGCGATGACGGCGTCGAGAGCCTGTCTTCACCTGGCTCGAGTTGAGCTTGTTACCCGATTCAGAGTAGAAGTCTTGCGACATCTCGCCGTCGTACCCGTACTGGATCCAGTCCGCGAGCGTCTGCGCGCCGCCGCCGCCGCCGTCGAGATCGATCAGGTGGAAAGCGCCGGGGCCGCGAGCTTGTTGACGTCGAGCTCGGTCGGGTCCTCGGAGCAAGGCGCGGGATCGCACTGGAGCTCCGGGTGGCTCGCGTCGACCGCGATCGGGCTCGACCCGCGCGCGGTTGCGAGCGCGCCCACCCGAGCGGTCGCCGTCGCTCCGACGGTGACGGAGTCGATCCCGAAGACCTGCGAGAAGAATCCGGGTGCGGGCTTAGAGCCCGTCACCGTGACCGTGTCGTTGGCGACGACGGTCGTGGTGAAGCTAACGGTGTCCATGCCGCCGCCGTTCTTGTCGGCGTACTGCTGGGCCAGCGCCTGGGCCGAGGCCGTGTCGGACGGGAGTGCCTGCGCGGCCGCGAGAGCCGCGGCATCCACCGTCGTCTGCAGCTGGCGGTCGGCGCGATACCAGGAACCGACGTCGAGGACGGCTGCCGCCATCCCCAGCATGGCCAGAAGGCCGATTACGACAAACGCCAGCACCTGGCCGCGCTCGTTGTGAAGCCTTGTCTTCAGGAAGGTCATTCCACACGCTCCGTTGCCGTGCTCGTCAGGTCCCCGGAGGCGACCACGAAGCCGAGCACGTTGATGTCGTAGGGGTAGGTGGCGGTCACGGTGACGTCGGCGCCCTGCTCCCAACCGGGGCTCACGGTCACATCGACGTCGAGCTCGTCCTGATCCAGGTTCACAGCCGAGTCGCGCACTCGGTCTTCCACCGCGTCCTCGCGCCCGGAAGACAGGTGCCGCGACACGGCGCCTTGCCGCACGCCGGCGCGCGTCGCGTCCGTAAGCGTCACGTAATGGTGGAACACGATTCCGAACTGGAGGATCGCGAAGACCACCAGGAGCAGGACGGGGACGATGATCGCGAACTCCGTCATCGTCTGCCCTTTGTGACTTCTAAGTGAAATTCTCTTGAGCATTCTTGTGTGTGTGTGTGTGTGTGGGTGTGGTGTCGGTGTGGGTGTGGTGTGTGTCTCTCTTGGAAAGCTGCGAGAGCGGGCCCTTCGTGAGGGCCCGCTCTCACCCAGGGGGCTACGAGCCGCCGCCCGGCAGAATGTCGCGGACTTCATTGATCGCGGCCGTGATGTCGGTGGCCAGGAGGCCGAAGACAACGACACAAGCGACCGTGATGACGGCGAGAACTACGCCGTACTCCGCCATCGTCTGGCCCTCCTCGTTGCGCGCGCGGGCGACCAGCGTCTTGAAATACGTCATGTGCGATTCACCTCCCTTCCCAAAGTAGTGAGCCGCCCAGAACGGCAAACATGGAACGACTTTGGATCGAAACCGATACAAGGTCGGTAACCATATGAGCGTCGGCGGGCAAAGGAATACGTTTGGGATATGAACGACAATTCGAGGGTCGAGCTCGTTCCGCGTGACAGGGTCACCGTCGTGGCTCGATCTGCCATGAAACATCGGGCCACCGGCCGGCGGTTCCTATCCCCCGAACTGGGGATCTCGAAGGGATTGACCCTTTTGAGGGAGTTGCGTCCCGCGCGGGCACCCGATAGGAGCGAAGAGCCCCGAAGGACGTGGGCGGTATTTCGTCAGGAAATCTCGCGCCGGCTCTGAGCTCGGCGCCCGACACAACTGGAGCAAGACGCATGCCACAGAAGAACTCGCGGCCGAAGATGCCGCTCTCCCCCAAGAACGAGCCCGACCTCGACTGGACCGAGGAGTTCGCCTGGCATGACGCTGGGCCTGTCGACGAGGCGCCTCTCGCAGCGGCGCCGAGCCCCAAACGTCGCACGTGGCGCGGGCGCCGCCTCGCGACGGCCCTCGCGTTTTCGACCCTGTTCTTCGCGGGCGCGGCCCTCTCGGCCGGAGCCGGCGACGCAGTCGTTTCCGTCCTCGAGAGCACGACGCCCGACGTCGCCGCGTCGGCCGATCAGTCCGGCGAGGAGACGACCACCGAGGAAGAGACCTCGACCGAAGAGGAAACAACCACGGAAGAGGAAACCACCACGGAGGAGGAAACCACCACGGAGGAAGAGCCTCCCGTCGAGGAGGAGCCTCCTGTCGAGGAGGAGCCGACCACCCCCGGCAAGCCCTCCGAGCCGGGCAAGAAGCATTCTCCCGAGGACGGGTCGGGCTCTACTCCCGCGCCCGCGGCGCCGCTCGTCGAGCACGCACCCGCCGGGCCTGCGCAGATCGATCCCGAGGTAAACGCCCCCGGCGTCGCCGAGACCATCTGGCTTCACCGCGACCTGGCCGACCCCACGCCCCCTTCCAAGCGGCTCACGCCGTCGTTCGCGAGGACGTTGAAGCTCGAGGCCGGGCATGCGGACGTCGGCTGGGCGGTCGTCCTGGCGGCCCTTCGTGCCGGCGGCTTCGACGGCGGATCCATGGGAACGGCGGCCGTTCGCAACGCCGCCCAGGAGCTGGCCGACCTGGATGTCAAGGAGAGCCCCTGGCGTGCGTTTCTCGCCTATCGCGGCCGCACCGGGTTCGCCGACCGCGCGCTCGCGCTCACGCACTACAACCGCGCCGTCGGCCTCCGGGCCCTCGTGATCGGCCTCCAGAAGGCCAGGCCGGCGCTCGAGCGCAAGGTGCTCCACGACTCGCGCCTGGACATCTACGCGGGCGGGCGTGGAGACATCGCCCGTGACTTCACGGACGTCCGCATCCTCGTGCTCCTCGAGTACCTCGCCGAGACCCACGGGCAGGTGACCGTCTCGAGCCTCACGAGCGGGCACGGCGTCTACACGACGTCGGGCAACGTCTCGGCCCACAGCTACGGGCTCGCGGTCGACATCGCCGCGCTCGAGAACACGCCCATCGTCGGGCATCAAGCGCCCGGCGGGGTCACCGAGCAGGCCGTGCGCAACATCCTGCTGCTCCCGACCGAGCTGCAGGCACGGCAGGTCATCTCCCTGCTGGCTTTCGGCGGCCCGTCCTTCGCGATGGCCGACCATAACGACCACATCCACGTCGGCTACTAGATGCCTGTAGCCCGGCTGGAGCGTCAGGACGGCAGCCTCGTGTGCGGGCGGTGTCTCCTCGCGGAGACGCCGCTCGCACGCATGCGAGGCCTGCTCGGCCGAGCTGGGCTCGAGCGGGACGAAGGCCTCTTCCTTCGTCCCGCTTCGTCCATCCACATGTGGTTCATGCGCTTCCCGATCGACGCCGTCTTCCTCGGCACGAACGGAGAGGTGCTTCGCATCGCCGCCGGACTGAGGCCGTGGCGGGTCGCGGCCAACCGGGGTGCGAAGGCCGTTGTCGAGCTTCCGGCCGGGGCGTGCAAGCGCGTCGGGCTGCAGGTCGGCGACCGCCTCGCGCTCGTCTAACCCCTTTGGGTGGCGAGAGCGGGCCTCCGGCCGCCGATGCTCGCTGGGTGAGCCATTCGCAGGGACCGAGCATGCCCGGGATCGTGACGGCCGCAGGAACGGCCTTCCGTTACGGCGTGCTCCTCGCGAACGTCCTCGCTCTCTTTCTCGTCCGCTTCGCGTCGCCCGCGGTCATGGTCGGAGCTGTGGCCGTCTCGCTGGGGCTCCTCTACTGGGTCGCGAGGGGCGATCGAGCATTCCGCCTCTGGGCGGGATACGTGCTCGCGTTTCTCCTCTTCGCACACCTGCGCAGCCTCGCCGACGAGACCGGAGTCCCGGTTCGCTTCGACTACGTCGCCGACCTCGAGCGAACGTTGTTCGCGGGCCAGAGCCCCACCGTCTGGCTCCAGGAGCACCTCTATGTCCCCGGAGCGGTCGGCGCGCTCGAGATCGCCAGCATCGCCGTCTACCTGAGCTACTTCGTCGTGCCGCACACGGTCGCGCTCTGGCTCTGGTTGCGCCGCCGCGACCTCTTCAGGCGGTACGCGACGGCTCTCCTCGGAACCGCCTACCTCGGCCTCGCCCTCTCCTTCGCGGTGCCGACGGCGCCGCCCTGGCTCGCAGGCCAGTCGGGGCACCTGCCCTTCGTGTCCCGCATCGTCGAGGACGCCGTACGCGGCGTCGACCCGAGCGCTTACGCGCGCGGCTACGAGGTGGTGGGCGTCAATCCCGTCGCGGCGATGCCGTCCCTGCACATGGCCATGACGGTGATCGTCCTCCTGACCGCCTGGAGAGCCGGCTTCCCCCTCCGGCTCGCCGGACTCGCTTACGGCGCGGCGATGGCCTTCGCGCTCGTCTACGCGGGCGAGCACTATGTCGTCGACGTCGCCGCCGGCGCCTGCATCGCCGCACTCGCCTGGGGAGCTGCGGGTGCCGCCTGGCGGCCGTCGCTCCAGGTCGCAGCCGTCCACCCGCGGCTCCGCGCTCCTCTGCGCGCTCTCGCCCGGCGAGCCTAGGTGTCGGGTTTTGGTTCCCGAGCTTCCAGCGGCCCAACGGATTGAAGGCTTGACCTTTTCGCACTCTCTGCCGATGGGAACGGCATGGTGGTCCGCCTAGCCAAGCTCGCCGCGCGCCTGAATCCCGCCGCGTCCGACGTCCTCGTCGTCCTCACCGCGCAGCGGCAGCGCTCAGGCAAGGGGCACTAGGCACCGATGGAGCTCGCCGCCGCTGCCTTCGTGCTCCCGCCCGCTCTCGCGATCGGGAGCTTCCTGAACCGCGCCGCCGCCCGGCTGCCCGAGGGGCGCTCGCTAGTCCACCCGCCCTCCACGTGCGGCTCGTGCGGGACTCGGCTCGCCCGGCGCGACAACGTCCCCCTGATCTCGTATCTCCTCCTCCGCGGCCGCTGTCGCACCTGCAGGGAGCCAATCGGCGTGCGCTACCTGGCCGTCGAGCTCGTGACGGCGTTGCTCCTCGTCGCGTGCTTCCTCGCCTTCGGCCTCACCGCCGACGCGTTCGTCGCCGCCTTCTTCGTCTCGACTCTCGTCGTCCTCTCAGCGATCGACTACGAGCGGCACATCCTCCCGAACAGGATCGTGCTGCCGGCGACGGTGGTCGTCCTCGCGGCGCAGCTCGCCCTGCACCCCGACCGGGCCGTCGAGTGGATCGTTTCGGCGCTCGGGGCCTCGCTATTTCTCTTCGTCGCTCTGCTCGCCTATCCGAAGGGAATGGGCATGGGCGACGTCAAGCTCGCCCTCCTCTTGGGCGCCATGCTCGGCTACAGCGTCGGATTCGGGCTCATGGTCGGGATGCTGGCCGCGCTCGTGCCCGCGGTGGCGCTCCTGGCCCGCCACGGCCTCGCGGCGCGCAAGACGGCTATCCCGTTCGGGCCGTTCCTAGCGTTCGGCGCCGTCGTCGCCCTGTTCTGGGGCGACGCCGCGGTCGACATGTACCTGCACGGCCTCTAGCACCGGGCCCACGGCCTTGGGGGCGGTTGAGGTCTCTCCCGCCGGGTAGCGCAGCCCACGTGGCCGAACGGGCGTCGTGGACATGCGCGGTTCCAAAGGCAGGAACCAGCTCCCACGGGCTCGAGGAGTACATGGTCGAGAGCGGCTCGGGGGGGACCGGGTCGTCGCCATGGGCCGCTAGCGCAGACCGTCCTCGACTCGCAGCCCGTATCCACGGCCTAGTGCGGCTTCTTGTACTCCTTGCGCGCGAAGCGGAAGGCGAACGAGATCGAGACACGCTCCAGGAGGCCGGGCTAGAAGGGGGATCGAGGGCGGCTCGGCTACACTAGGCCGGCCGCGGGGGAGTTCCCGAGTGGCCAAAGGGGACGGGCTGTAAACCCGTTGGCTCAGCCTTCGTAGGTTCGAATCCTACCTCCCCCATATTCCCCGCCTGGCTAAGCGAAACCCGCGGACCTTCTGCCCAGATCTAGGTATCGCACCGGCGAGCCCGATGAATTCAACTCGCGGCCGACGAGGGCCGCCGATACATGAACGTGGAGAGACGTAATCAAGGAAACGAGTAGGGACGTCCGCCCGGACGACGAGACGACTCCATACAGCCTCATGGCTGAGCGAGAACCGCTTGGTTGAGCGGTTCGTGCATGCCAGGAATGTTACGAATGTACGGATGAGAGAACACCCTGGTGTTACCCGGGAATCTCGCCCGTCCTGGCAACGGGATCTGTCAGAATCCCTGCCGTGGCCGAGGAGCTACTACGCTCGGCGCAGCGCCCGCGATCCCGCCTGGCACGAGCGGCAGCTTCAGGAGGCCGCCGAGCGGGAAGCCCGCGAGGAGCCGCTGACCCGGAGGGCTTCGGGGAGCCCGCCGGGAGGCAAGCCGGCGCTGCCGAGCAAGCAGGCCGAGCCAGAGACGGGATCGGACGCCGCGCCGCAAACGGCGTCCGCCCTGGGCTGGTCCCGTAGCGGAAGGGCCACTGCCTTCCCGAAGCCCTCCGCTGCCGAAGTTTTGTCCCGAAGGCGAACGAGCGAAACCTATCTGAGGCGCCGGGCGTGGGCGCAAGGTGACCCTAGGACTACCCTGCCCACGCCCGGCCGTTCGGCTCGCTGCCCGGTCGCCGGGCTCGTTCGGCCGGGGGGCTACCGCCTAGCGCCGCCCCTCCCAACCCCGGCGGGTGGCCTCGAGCGTTCCCCTGGCGGAGCTTGAGCTAGTTCTCCGTATCGACCCGGATGAACGGCGCGGGGAACGGGAAGTTGGCGGCGCCGTTGACGAGCGTGCTGCCGTCGAAGACGATCGTCGCCGTCGCGGTCGCCGAGCGCTCCTTGCTCTTGGAGCCAGGCCCATTGACCGTGGTCATGATCGGTCCGGTCCCGGTCCAGCCAGCGTCGACCGAAACCGTGTGCAACCCGCCCCGGTTATCCCGCACGTTGGCGAACGTGCCGCTGACACTCACGCTCTTGAGGTCCGGGTCGAACTGCGTCGGCGCCGCCCGGACGAATCCCCAACTGAAGGTGCCGTCCGGACACTGGCCCACGAACCCGACCCTGAGCGGCGGATTGGGGTCAGGCGTCGTCCCCGCCTCGATGAAGTTGTCCGTCTCCACGATGAGGCGGCCGTCGGCGGCCGTGGAGCCATCCGGGCACTGGAACGGGGTCGACCAGCGCGCGGAGGCAATTTGCTCTGTGAAGCCCTTCGCGGCCGAGGCGACGGCCGGTACAACAAGCAACGCCAAGGCGGCGAGCAGGGAGACGACGTACGTGTACGGCCGGGGAGGTCGGTCGGTGGATCGGCTTCGCGGCAACCGCAGACCACGCATGAGCGAACTCCTTTCGTAAGCCCGGAAGGCGCTTCACGATCGCGCACGTTTAGCTCGGGAGTACGCACGAAGGCGCCAGCCGGTTCACGAGGCGGAGGCCTACTCCCCTCCTTCGGAGGTCGAGTAGGGTGCCCGTGGGGTCTCGTGTCTACTGTCGCCAGCTCATTGCGCCTGCGACCGCTCGAGCTCGCTGCGCTCGCCGCGCCCCTGCTCTGGGTTGTGCTTGCGCTCCTCCATCCAGGGGGCGTGGGCGACGAACCGGCGCCCTATGAGGGGATCGCCGACGACGCGAACAAGTGGATCTTCGTTCACTTCTCCCAGCTCGTCCTCACGCCCTTCGTCGCCGTCGGTGTGTGGATGCTGCTGGACGGGATCCGATCGATCGCCGCAACGGTCGCCCGCGCGTCGCTTGTTGTCTGGATGGTGTTCTTCAGCGCCTTCGACGCGATCGCCGGAATCGCAGTCGGTGTGCTCACCCGTTACGCGAACAGCCTCGCCGGGGAGGAGCAGGAGGCTGTCATCGGCGCGATTGATTTTCTCTTCCAGGACAGCAAGTTCGTGGGCGGCAGCAACTTCTCTCTCCTCGCAGGCCTGGGTCAGCTCAGCTGGGTCGTCCTCGTCCTCGCCGCGACTGTGGCGCTCTGGCGGGCGGGCGCCTCTCGCCTCATCGTCCTAGCCACGCTTCTCTCTTTTCTCTTCGCCACCCACGCCGGTTACATGGCAGCAGTCGGGCTGATCGCTCTGTTCGTAGCCGAGCTTCTGACGTTCCGAGCGCGTCGCGGGGAGCCCGCTCCGGCGATGCATCCCGCCTAACCGCTTCCTGGAAACCTGACCTGGCGGGTCGAGCCCGCTAGGACAGCCGGCAGACGATCCTGCCGTCGTGTCGCTCGGTGCTCGGCAGTGGCTCCGAATGGGTGACGACGCAGGTTCCGACCTTGGTCTCGATCGGCTCGCCCTCGTCAGGGAGCCCCAGGAGCTCCACCTCGTCGGTCTCTGTCCAGCCGTGCCCCTCGATCGTGACGATGAACGACTGCACCGGACGCATGATGTCAGTCGAGACGGGAGCCGGGGAGGACCACCGGCCGGCAGGCGGCCCCCGGGGCGGCTGGGCCGACGCGGCCCTAGTGGCTCGGGGGCGGCTTCATGCGGGACCCCGGGGCGTCGATCCCCGGTGGATCCTCGGGAGAATCCGGCTCTTCGAGGGACGGCCCGTCCTGCTCAGGCTCGGGCGCAGGTGGGCCGCCGGGGATTCCCGGGTCCTGAGGCAGGTCCGGGTCGGGCTTCTCGGGACGGCGCTCGGGCACGTCAGCCGCATACCCACTGCCGCGGCCCTCGAAGCATGGACTAGGGCTCGGTGTGGACGATCACGTCGGCGATATCCGGGTGGTCGCGCCGGATCCGCTCCTCGATCTCGCTCGCACGGGCATGCGCCTCGGCGAGCTCGCGCTCCGGCTCCATGGCGAGCGTCAGGAAGGCGACGAGCCCGCGCTCGCCGGTGAAAAAGCGAAGCTCGCGCGGCTCGGCCCCGGTGACCTCGCGAGCGATGCGGCGCACTGCTGCGGCTTCCAGCGCGAGATCGTCGTCGGGCACCGTGGTCGCCTCGGCCGGCTCGGCCAGCGGCTCGAGATGCGTCTGGACGGAGTCCACCTCGGGGAGGCTCTCGAGGATCTCCGCTTCCACCTGCGTCGCCACCTCGTGCGCCTCCGCCAGCGTCAGCAAGCCGGGGAGCTTCAGGTGCAGCGAGACCTCGATGTGGTCGCCGACGTCGAGCACCGAGACGTTGTGCACCTCGCGCACGCGCGGGACCCCGAGCGCGGCCGCGAGGGCACGCTCGGGCAGCCCGCCGCCGGCTTCCGCGGGCTCGACGTGGACTACGACGTCGGTTCCGGGCACCGCCTGCTCGATGGCATCCTCCACGGCGTCGGCCGCCGCGTGGCCCTGTCCGACCGCGGCGCCGGGAGGGACGCCGATGACGACGTCGGCAAAATGGCGACCGGCCGCGCGCCGCATGCGCAGGCGGCGGAGGCTGACGCTCGGGGCCGAGGGCCTCGACCGCCCGCCGCGCCGCCTCGGTCTCGTCGGCGGGCGCGCGGTCCATGAGCACGTCCACGTTCTGGCGGATGAGGCGGCCGGCGGCGGCAAGGACGAGCACCGCGACGAAGAGGGCCGCCGACGGAATCCCCCTCCGGATAGCCCGCCCGCGCCAGGATGAGCCCGACGAGGACCGCCGTCGAGCCGGCGAGGTCGCTGCCGAAATGAAGCGCGCTCGCGCCGAAGGCAGGGCTCTCGTAGCGGCGGGACGCCCCGAGCGAGACCATCGTCCGGCTCGCGTCGATGAGGATGACGACGCCGATCACCAGGAACGTCCACCAGGCGGCGTCCACCTCGCCCGTCCCCTCCGCCAGCCGCCGCAGCGCGGTGTAGGCGATGAAGAGCGAGATCAGGACGAGGAGCGAGGCCTCGGCGAGGGCGGAGAGATGCTCCGCCTTCCCGTGTCCGTACGGATGGCCGCGGTCCGCCGGACGGCCGGCGACGCCGACCGCGAAGAGGATCAGGAGGGCGGCGACGAGGTCCGTCCCGGAGTGAGCTGCCTCCGACAGGAGCCCGAGGCTCCCGGCGGCCAGGCCCGCCGCGAGCTTGAGCGCGATCAGGCAGAGAGCGGCGACGACGGAGGCGAGGGCGATGCGGCGCTGCGCGCTCACCTTCACAGGCTAACCTTGGTCGCGGGTGGCCACTCCCCCAGACACCGGCGAGGCCTACACAGTGGTCTGCCCGCATTGCGGCAAGACCTTCGAGTCGCGGCTACTCGGCGGCACCTCCGAGCGCAACCTCGGCTTCAAGTGCCCTCACTGCGGTCTCTTCGTCGCGTTCAAGCCCGCGGACGAGCAGGAACGCGTCGAGCCGGTCGACGGGTAGCCTCGCGCCCGAGGCTAGACGCAGTCCTTGAGGCCCTGCGCCTCGGGAAGGCTCTCGAGCTTCTTGAGCGTGTTGTTCTCGATCTGGCGGATGCGCTCGCGCGTGACGCCGAAGGCGCGCCCTACCTCCTCGAGGGTGCGCGGCGGCTCGCCCCCCAGGCCGAAGCGAAGCTCGATCACCTTGCGCTCGCGATCGGGCAGCGACTCGAGCGCGTGGTCGATGTCCTCCCGGCGCAGGTTCAGCGAGGCCGAGTCGAACGGGGACTCGGCTGCCTCGTCCTGGACGAAGTCGCCGAGCTCCGACTCCTCCTCCTCCCCGATCGGCTTCTCGAGCGAGACCGGAAGCTGGGCCATGCGGAGAATCTCGCGTACTTCATCCGTCGTGATCTCGAGCTCGGAGGCGATCTCCTCGGGGAGCGGCTCGCGGCCGAGGCGCTGCACGAGCTGGCGCTCGATGTGGACGACCTTGTTCAGCTTCTCGACCATGTGCACCGGGATGCGGATCGTCCGCGCCTTGTCCGCGATGGCCCGCGTCACCGCCTGGCGGATCCACCAGGTCGCGTACGTGGAGAACTTGAAGCCCTTGCGGTAGTCGAACTTCTCGACTGCGCGGATGAGCCCGAGCGAGCCTTCCTGGATCAGGTCGAGAAAGGAGAGGCCGCGCCCAAGGTACCCCTTGGCGATGGAGACGACGAGCCGCAGGTTCGCCTCGATCATCTCCGTCTTCGCGGCCATGTCGCCGCGCTCGATCCGCTTGGCGAGCGTCACCTCCTCGTCGGCGGTCAGGAGCGGGACCTTCCCGATCTCGCGCAGGTAGAGACGCAGCGAGTCGAGTGACGGCTCGACCGTGAGGTCGAGCTTGGGCACCTTCTCCTCCTCGACGAAGGCGGGCTGCTCGTGCGGCGGGGACTTGTGCTCGACGCCTTCGACGAGCTCGATGCCGTGGTCGATCAGATACGTGTAGAAGTCCTCGACCTGTTCCTTCGTGAGGTCGACCTCCTCGAGCCCCGCGACGATCTCGTCGTAGGTGAGGAACCCCTTGTCCTGCCCGTCCGCAACGAGCCGCTGGAGTTCTTCGCTTTCGGGGATCGAGACGTCGACCTGAAGCACTAACCCCGCCTTTCTCGTTACCGATGCAACGTGTGTACGTGGAACGAAAAGAGCCGGGAAGATCCGCAGCTCCCCCGGCTCACAGGCATACCGACCCGGGATTCTACAACTCTTGTGAAGAAGCGGGGAATTCTTCGGCGGGCGGCTCAGGCCGAGATCGAGCCGACCGTCTCGCCGCGGCTGTTCGTGAGCGGGCGCTCGGCGAGCTCGGGGATGCCGAGCACGCTCCCGGCCGCGGCGTACACGGCCCGGTAGGCCCCGTCCTCGACCTTGAGCGCGAGGCCCGCGCCGTCGTCCAGGCCGACGCAGAGGACGCCCTCGGCACCTCGCTTGGCGACCGCTCCGGGGAGCGCCCGCATGACGAGGGTGTCGACGGCGCCCGGCCCGCCCACGAGGCCGGGGTGCGAGGTCATGGCCCGCACGACCTCTTCTGCCCCGGCCACCTCGCCGCGCACGAGCCGGGCGAACACCTCTGCCATCTCGGTCAGCGAGAGCGCGAAGGTCGGGACGCCGCACCCGTCCACAGCGGTCCCCAGCTCATCCGCAGGGCGGCCGAGCACTCCCGAGACGGTCGCGAAGATCTCCTGCTGAACCGGGTGCTCCGGTAGGCGGTAGCCGACGGAGTCCCACCCTCGCGCGCGCGAGAGAAGCAGAAACCCCGCGTGCTTTCCGGAGCAGTTGTGGCGGAGCCGGGAGCCCTGCACGGCACCGCACTCGAGGTCGTCGGCGTCGGCGCCCGCCCGCTCGAGGAGCGCCCGGACCGCGACGAGCTGGTCGGGGTTCGCCTCGTGGGAGGCGCAGGCGATCGCGAGCTCCTCCTCGGGAAGGCCGAGCTCGACGAGCGGAAGCGCCTGGAGCGGCTTCGCCGCTGAGCGAACGAACGTGACGAGGTCCGGGTCGCCCCAGGACTCGGCGACCTTGCCGTCGCGGACGACGACCGCGTCCGCGCGGTGCCGCGACTCGACGAGCCCCCCACGGGTCACGGCTACATTGATCGCGTCCACGAGGAGGAATCATTCCCGAGTTTCCCGAAGTGGAGGCGGCCCGGCAGACGCTGGACGATCCGCTGCGCCGCTCGCCGGTCGCCAAGGCCGGCCCGGCCCACATCGCGACGCTGAAGACCTTCGACCCGCCGCTCTCGGCGCTCGACGGCCGGCGCTTCGCGGGGGCGCGCCGCCGCGGAAAGCATCTGCTCTTCCCTACCGACGACGGCGAGCTCGTCCTTCACGTCCATCTGATGAGCGCCGGCCGCATCCGCTTCCTCGAGCCCGGCGCCAAGGGACCTAAAGACGCCGGCGTTCCGGCTACGCCTCGAGGACGGCGGCGAGCTGATCCTCACCGAGGGCGGCCCGAAGAAGCGCGCCCGCGTCGGCGTCTACCGGCCGGAGGAGATCGACGCGGAGCTGGCGCATCTCGGCCCGGAGGCCGACCGGATCCAGGACGAGGAGCTCGCCGAGATCGCGCGCCGCGAGGCGCGCCGGCTGCATCCCTTCCTGCGCGACCAGCGTGCCCTCGCCGGCATCGGGCGGGCGTGGTCGAACGAGATCCTCAACCGCGCGAAGCTCTCCCCGTACGCCCTCACGACCGAGCTCTCGGACGAGGAGATCGCGCGCCTCGGGGCGACGATCCGCGAGCTCCTCGCCCACGGCCTCGAGCTCCGCCTGGCCGGCGTCGCCGACAAGAAGGCGTACCACGTCCACAACCGCCTCGGCGAGCCGTGCCCGAACTGCGGGACGCCCCTCGCCCGCGTCGACTTCGAGGAGCACACGATCTTCTACTGCCCCGAGTGCCAGACCGGCGGGCGCGTCCTCAAGGACCGGCGCCTGTCCCGGCTCCTCAGGTAGCCGACGCGCCTACGGCGCTGAAGACCACTCGATGAGGCCGTCGCGGTAGGCGGCGGCGACCATCTGCGCCTGGCTGTGGACGTTGAACTTCGTCAGCAGGTGCTGGATGTGGCTGCCCACGGTCCTCGGGCTGATGACCAGCTCCGCGGCAATCTCCGGGCGACTGAGGCCCTCGGCGAGGAGCGCGAGGACCTCTCGTTCTCTTGGGGTCACTCCGCGACCGCCCGGGCCCCTGGCCGGGGCCCTGTGCCCCTTTCCGTTCCGCGACCCGGAGACGAGCCGCCGCACCCGTCCCGTGAAGTGGCTCGGCTCGAAGGGCTTGACGAAGTAATCGTCCGCCCCGAGCAGCAGGCCCGCCGAGCGGTCGAGATCGTCGACCTTCTCGCCGGAGACGAGGATGACGGGCAACTCGGCGCCCAGCAGCTCGTGGAGCTCGCGGCACAACTCGAGTCCGCTGATGTCAGGGAGTCGCACGTCGGCGACCACGAGCGCCGGCCGCTCCCGACGGGCGACCGCGACCGCCTCGGCGCCCGTGGACACCTCGACAACAGGCAGGGACATCCGCTCCAGCAGGGTCGCGACGAAGCTGCGGAAATCCGGCTCGTCGTCGACTACCAACACTGGAGACGAGACGGCCAGTTCAGATTTACTCGTCACCGCAGGTTCGCAACGAATCGTGGCAGATCGCACCGGAGTGCGCAAGCCCCGACGCACGTCATTCGTCGCACGGCCGCTCGTCCGCATCAGTTGTTCGACGTATGCACAAGTTGCTGTGGATAACCGTGGACGGGCCCCGCGGCCGGAACGGAGGATGTGAGGGCCTGTACGAAAGGCGTCTTTCAACCTGAGAGGGGACTGCGGTGCAGCATGCAAGTTTTCGTGGCCTAACACTGGCGACGCCCGTGACGGCCTTGGTTCTCGTTGTGAGAGAGGGAGAAATACTGTGACAAGACAGATAGCCAAGGCACGCCGTGGCATCGGCGCAAGAGGGCGTGGCGCAACGCTGATTTTGGGAGTGTTGCTGGCGTTCGTTATTGCCGGCGTCGCTCTCGGAGGCTCGAGCGCTTCAGAGCCCACGATCACAAGCGACAAGGCGGACTACCAGCCTGGAGAGACGGTCACCCTGACCGGTGCCGGCTGGGCATCCGGCGAAGCCGTGCAGATCGTTGTCAACGACACGATCAACCAGTCGTGGCAGCACACGGCCACCGTGACGGCGGACGACGGCGGCAATGTCACCGACGTTTTCAGCCTTCCGGCCTACTTCATCTCCGACTACGACGTCACCGCGACCGGCCCGTCGGGCACGGCCACGTGGGCGTTCACCGATTTGAGCATCGGCACGTACGACCAGTGCTCGAACGACGACGGTGACGGGTACGCCAGCGGTGACCTCGGTTGTCGCTGGATCAACGGCAACCTGGAGCACAACAACGCCACGTACAGGGAGGGTGAGGCGACGGTTCAGCGGCTGTGGCTGACCGACCTGCTCCCGGGGAGCTCACACAGCGTCACGCTGAAGTACGGGACGACGAAAGGTGGCAAGCACGCCTACGACTACCTGACGACGTGGAACTACTCGGAGAACTGGATCACGGACGCCGACCTGTGCCAGGACATCCCGAAGAACTCGAATGAGGCGAACGGCCCGTGCACCGCCTGGGGCGCCGATGACCTGGAGCCGATCCCCGTGGATCCGAATCCGGCCTTCACCAATGAGAATCCTGACGTCCCGCAGCCTGCAGGGCGCAACTTCACGATGCGCAACGGCACCATGGGGGTTCCGACCACTCCCGCCGTCGTCAGCGGCACGTATGGCGGCGACAGCGAGACGGTGATCACGATCCCCTTCACGGTCGGCAACGACGCCGACGCCTGCGTGACGAAGCAAGGCACGACGACCTGCTCCGTGGCGCTCTGGTTCGGGGCGCACATCGCGCTCTCCCACCAGTGGGCGTCCGGCGGGGCCGCGTCAATCGATGGCTCGCCGTACCACGTCGCCCTCGACAAGGTCGACAATGCCTCGGTCGGCCAGCGGGACAACCAGATGCAGTCGAACACGATCGTCAAGGTCGCGCCGGAGATCTCGACCGAGCTGCACAACGCGGCCGGCGGCGCGGTGATCCCGCTCAACTCGACGCAGCCGCTCGGCACGAGCGTGTACGACGTCGCGAACCTGACCGACCCCAACTCCACGTACACGGGCACGGTCACGTTCAAGTTCTTCAGCGGCGGCGACTGCACGAGCGGGACCCCGGTGGCGCAGACCGGCGTCGCGGTGTCGGGCACGTCGGCGACCTCGGCGACGCACCCTGACCTGCCGGCCGGCGACTACGCATTCAACGCGCAGTACATCGCCGGCTCCGATCCGCTCCACACCGACTCGGCCGTCAGCGCCTGCGAGCCGTTCCACATCGACACGGCCGGCTCGTCGACGCTGACGGAGCTGCACAACAACGCGGGCGACGGCGTGATCGCGCTCGACTCGACGCAGCCGCTGGGCACGAACGTGCACGACAAGGCGACCGTGTCCGACACGAACGCGGCGTTCGACCCGACCGGCGACGTGACGTTCACGTTCTTCACGAACGATGAGTGCACGGGCGACGGGACGGGCAAGGGCACGGTCAACCTGGTCGGCGGCGTGGCGCATCCTTCCGGTGCGTCGGGTGCGCTGGCGGCCGGTGACTACGCGTTCCGGGCCCGCTACAACGGCGACGCGAACTTCACCGCGTCGACCAGCGCCTGCGAGCCGTTCCACATCGACACGGCCGGCTCGTCGACGCTGACGGAGCTGCACAACAACGCGGGCGACGGCGTGATCGCGCTCGACTCGACGCAGCCGCTGGGCACGAACGTGCACGACAAGGCGACCGTGTCCGACACGAACGCGGCGTTCGACCCGACCGGCGACGTGACGTTCACGTTCTTCACGAACGATGAGTGCACGGGCGACGGGACGGGCAAGGGCACGGTCAACCTGGTCGGCGGCGTGGCGCATCCTTCCGGTGCGTCGGGTGCGCTGGCGGCCGGTGACTACGCGTTCCGGGCCCGCTACAACGGCGACGCGAACTTCACCGCGTCGACCAGCGCCTGCGAGCCGTTCCACATCGACACGGCCGGCTCGTCGACGCTGACGGAGCTGCACAACAACGCGGGCGACGGCGTGATCGCGCTCGACTCGACGCAGCCGCTGGGCACGAACGTGCACGACAAGGCGACCGTGTCCGACACGAACGCGGCGTTCGACCCGACCGGCGACGTGACGTTCACGTTCTTCACGAACGATGAGTGCACGGGCGACGGGACGGGCAAGGGCACGGTCAACCTGGTCGGCGGCGTGGCGCATCCTTCCGGTGCGTCGGGTGCGCTGGCGGCCGGTGACTACGCGTTCCGGGCCCGCTACAACGGCGACGCGAACTTCACCGCGTCGACCAGCGCCTGCGAGCCGTTCCACATCGACACGGCCGGCTCGTCGACGCTGACGGAGCTGCACAACAACGCGGGCGACGGCGTGATCGCGCTCGACTCGACGCAGCCGCTGGGCACGAACGTGCACGACAAGGCGACCGTGTCCGACACGAACGCGGCGTTCGACCCGACCGGCGACGTGACGTTCACGTTCTTCACGAACGATGAGTGCACGGGCGACGGGACGGGCAAGGGCACGGTCAACCTGGTCGGCGGCGTGGCGCATCCTTCCGGTGCGTCGGGTGCGCTGGCGGCCGGTGACTACGCGTTCCGGGCCCGCTACAACGGCGACGCGAACTTCACCGCGTCGACCAGCGCCTGCGAGCCGTTCCACATCGACACGGCCGGCTCGTCGACGCTGACGGAGCTGCACAACAACGCGGGCGACGGCGTGATCGCGCTCGACTCGACGCAGCCGCTGGGCACGAACGTGCACGACAAGGCGACCGTGTCCGACACGAACGCGGCGTTCGACCCGACCGGCGACGTGACGTTCACGTTCTTCACGAACGATGAGTGCACGGGCGACGGGACGGGCAAGGGCACGGTCAACCTGGTCGGCGGCGTGGCGCATCCTTCCGGTGCGTCGGGTGCGCTGGCGGCCGGTGACTACGCGTTCCGGGCCCGCTACAACGGCGACGCGAACTTCACCGCGTCGACCAGCGCCTGCGAGCCGTTCCACATCGGCCCGGCGACAACCACGACCAAGACGACGGCCTCGGACAACGGCAAGACCGTCTACCGGGGCACGTCCGAGTCGGATACCGCGACCGTTACGGGCGAGATCAGCGGGTTCCCGCTGACCGGCAACGTGACGTTCTATCTCTGCCAGCCCGGCGAGGTGAGCGGCGGTGCCTGCCCGGCCGGTGCCGGGACGAAGATCGGTGACGCCGTGGACATCGACGCGAGCGGTAACGCGACGTCGGCTTCGACCACGAACACGAACACCGACGGGCTGTACTGCTGGCGGGCCGTGTTCACCAGCACCAGCGACAACTACACAGGGTCGTCCGAGCTGACGGGGACCAACGAGTGCTTCAGGGTCTCGTCGGCGACGATCATCATCAAGAAGCTCATCAAGCCCGAGGGGGCGTTGACGAGCTTCGTCTTCAACACGACCGGACTGTCGCCGTACCACGACTTCTCGCTGGCCGGCGGCATGACGGACACTCAGAACGGCCTGAATGCAGGCAGCTACACCGTCAAGGAGCTCGTGCCTCTGGGCTGGGTGCTCACGGGTATCGGCGGCTCCACCGACCCGAACACGCCGTACAACTGCACTGTCACCGGTAGCGGTGGGAGCACAGGCGTCGGCGACCTGAACACGCAGACCGCCAGCATCTCGCTGAAGCTCGGCGACACGGTGACTTGTGTGTTCGAGAACACCGGCCAGGGCGTGACCCGCACCCAGGGCTTCTGGGCTACGCATCCGCAGCTGGCCCAGATCGCCTGGTTCGGCGGCACTGGCTTCGGGCACGACTTCCCGGGCGTCGCAGCGACGGCCGGGATCGGTGACCGGCTGCTCTGCGGCCGGGCAATCGAAGGTCCCGGAGCGAATCCCCCGGGCGACATCAGCAAGCTGATGGGCGGCTTCTGGAGCGACGTCTCCAAGAAGTCGACCGGCGCCAAGCGGACGGCGCTCGACCAGGCGAGGATGCAGCTCCTGCAGCAGTTGCTGGCGGCAGAGCTGAACGCCTCGGCCTTCGGCTCGGTGCCGACCGGCGGCTCCGGTAAGTTCGCCATCTGGGAGGCCGCGTTCTGCGGCACGAACCAGTCGGCGATCCAGTCCGCACAGCAGGGGGCCGCGTCCTTCAACTCCAATGGGGACAGCGGCACCTTCACGCCAGGGACGTCGGCGAACAGCAAGCTCGCCAGGTCGATCGCGAACTACGTGTTCTGGAACAACCCTGCGGGGCCGTAACCAGAACTAGCGAACAAGACGTCCAGACGGGGGCCCGGCAACGCCGGGCCCCCGGCGTTTTCAGCGAGGAGCCGGCGGCGAGTGCCGTCGGCTCCTCGACATTGAGCTACCGCGTCTCCGGCTGACGTGAAGGGGCCGGACCGGGCCGCCTATGCGGCCGGCAAGCGGATCAGGAGCTGCTCGTTCTCGGCGACGAGCTCTCCTCCGAGGGCCCGGATCAGCAAAGCCGCCGCCGGCGCGGCAAGCTCCCTGGCCTCCTCGCCCAGCACGACGGGCTCGGCGGCGCGCGATAGCGGCGAGAGGACGAGCTCGGGCCCGCGCACCTCGAGGTCGACGCTCTCGTGGCCGCCGAAGCGGGCGGCCGCGCGCGCGAGCTGAGAGAGAGCGCGGATCGTCGGCTCGGGGTCGATGCTCACCGGCACGCCCGAGCCCGAGACGTTCACCCTGCCCTCCTCCAGCCGCTCCGCTGCCTCGCGGGCCAGCTCCAGCGAGTCGCGCTCGGCGAGGACGGGCCCGTACTGGCCGGACTCGATCCTCGCTACGAGCCGCAGCTGCTCGACGAGATCATCGATCTGCGCCGACGCGGCGGCGACCATCTCCAGGTAGCGGGGCGCCGGGTCCTCGAGCGGAAGCTTCTCGAGCGTGCGCGCGAAGCCGTACACCGTGGCGAGCGGCGTCTTGATGTCGTGGCACGCGACCGAGACGAGCTCGGCGAACTGGCGGTCGTTGGTCATGGACTGGGCTGCTACGTTCTCCGGGTGGAACGGAGACTAACGCCGACGGCGGGGACGGTTGACCTGCAGGCGTCCGTCCCGGACGTCCAGCTCGGGCTCTCGCGCGCGGGCGTCACCGGGGTGCAGAAGGCGGTGCGGATGCAGCACGGCGGCCGCGACGCGCTCGTCTCCGCCGAGATCGACTGCTTCGTCGACCTCGATCCCGCGCGCAAGGGCGTGCACATGTCCCGCTTCCCGGAGCTCTTCGAGGAAGCGATCGACGAGCTCGTGATCGGCGAGATGCTGCTCGTCGAGCAGCTCGCCGAGCACATTGCGAGCCACATCGTCGGACGCCAGGACGCGCTCCGCGCCGAGGTGAAGATCGCCGCCCGTTACCCAATCGAACGCTCGACGCCGGTCACGGGCCTGCGCACGCAGGAGCTCGTGACGCTGATCGGCCTCGCCGCCGCGTCGCGCTCGGCCTCAAGACGGCTGGTCGGCGTCGAGGCGACCGGCATCAATGCCTGCCCGTGCGCGCAAGGGCTGGTTCGCGACCAGGCGGCCGAGCGGCTCGGCGACGCGGGCTTCGAGGACGCCGACGTCGAGCGGATCCTCGAGCTAGTCCCGCTGGCGACCCACAACCAGCGCGGGCGCGGGACGCTCTACCTCGGGACGGAGCTCCGCCTGGACGCGGAAGACCTGGTCGAGCTGGTCGAGCAGTCGATGAGCTCCCCGGTCTACGAGCTGCTCAAGCGCCCGGACGAGCTCTTCGTCGTCGAGCACGCGCACCTGGCGCCTCGCTTCGTCGAGGATTCCGTGCGTCTCATGGTCAAAGGCGCGCTCGACGCCTACCCGGAGCTCGAGGACGACGACTTCGTGCTGGCGCGCCAGCTCAACTTCGAGACGATCCACAACCACGACGTGCTGGCCGAGCGCTTCGGAGCAGTCGGCGAGCTGCGCGCAGAGCTCGCAGACGGAGGCCACTCGGCCCGGCACACCGAGCTCAGGGACTGGCTGCGGGCCGTTTGATGGTCGGCTACAGCCTGTAGGCCTCGACCCAGCCGTTGACGACGTCCCAGTCGAGGTTGCCGAAGAACGCCTCGATGTAGGACCCGCGGTCGGTCTGGTAGTCGAGGAAGTAGGCGTGCTCGTAGACGTCGAGTGCGACGAGCGGGGTCGCGTTCCAGATCGGGAAGGTGTTCTGCGCGTCGCCGACGTAGTTGAAGAGCCGCTGCTCGTCCCAGTCGTAGGCGGTCCAGGCCCACCCTCGGCCCGCCATGCCACTGGCCTTCAGGTCGGCGCGCCACGCGTCGGCCCCGCCGAAGTCGCGCTCGATCAGCTCGGCGATCGCGCCGTCGGGGTTGCCGCCCCCGCCGCCCAGGTGGGCGAAGTAGATCTCGTGGTTCTTGACGCCCCCGATCGCGAAGCTGAGTTCGACCTTGAGCGCGCGCACCTCCGAGTAGACCTGGTTCGCGGCGGAGAGGTCGACCTCGCCTAGGCGCTGCAGGATCTCGTTCCGCTTCGCCACGTACCCCTCGTAGAGCTTGTAGTGCGCCTCGACGGCCGCGCGCGAGATGCCGTCCATCTCGAGGACCTCGGGCCTGAGCTCGCGCGGCGCGATCTCCTCCCGGTTGAAAGCCAGTGTCGCCATACCCACCCTTTCGCTCGGCTCCGTTCCAGCGCGGGAGCTTATCGTTCCCCTGCATGGATGACTTCCGGGCACTCGTCGCAGGAGGAACCGGTCGGGTCGGCAGCGCGATCGCCGCGCGGCTCGAGACCGACGGCTTCCGCGTCCTCGCCGCCGGCCGCAAGGACGGAGACCTGTCCGACCCGGCCGCGGCGCGCGCGCTCGTCGAGCGGGCCGCGGCCGAGCTCGGCGGCCTCGACCTCCTCGTCCAGGCGGCCGGCGCCGGCTTCGTGCCCCGAGCGGTCGAGGACGTGACCGAGGCCGACTGGGACGCGGCCTTCGGAGCAACGGCCAAGGGGAGCTTCTTCCTCGCCCAGGCAGCCGCGCCGCACCTGCGGGCGTCGCCGCTCGGGCTCGTCGTTCTCATCGAGGACGTCGCTGCCTACCAGCCCTGGCCGTCCTTCGCTCCCCACTGCGCGGCGAAGGCTGCGCAGGCCATGCTCACGCGTGTGCTCGCCCGCGCGCTCGCCCCCGACGTGCGCGTGTGCGGGGTCGCGCCCGGCTCCGTGGCGGTGGAGCCGGGCCAGGAGGAGCGCCGCGCTGCCGAGACGGTCCTCGGCCGGATCGGCACGCCGGAGGACGTCGCCGAAGCCGTTCTCTACCTCGTCCGCGCTCCGTTCGCGACCGGAACGACGGTCGTCGTCGACGGCGGCCGCCTCCTCAAGTGAGTACTGTCAGAATCCGGCAAGGGGGTGAGTTTCGTATCCGAAGAGGGTATGTCTGTTGTCGTGGCCATGGCCGAGAGTGACTCGGCGCTCATCCAGCGTGTCGCCGCGGGGGACAGGGACGCCTTCACGGAGCTGTACGGCCGCTTCGCGCGGCCGGTGCTCGCCATGGCGCGGCGCCAGCTCGGTGACAACGGCCGAGCCGAGGAAGCGGCACAGGAGACCTTCGCCGCGGTCTGGCGCTCGGCCCGCAGCTACCGGCCCGAGCGGGGGTCGGCGTCGGCATGGCTCTACGCGGTCGCGCGCCACGCGATCATCGACCGCGCGCGCCAGCGCCGCGAGCCCGTCGTCGAGGTCCCCGACGAGGCGGCCGACGAAGCCGGTCCCGAGGAGCGGGCCGAGAGCGCGTGGCTGACCTGGCACGTCCACGCCGCCCTCGAGAAGCTCCCCGAGCGTGAACGCGCAGTCCTCGAGCTTGCCTACTGGAGCGGGCTCTCGCAGACCGAGATCGCCAGCTACCTGGACGTCCCGCTCGGAACGGTGAAGACCCGCACCCGTACCGGCCTCGCCCGCCTGGCGAGCCTCCTCGACGAGGTGAAGCCGTGAGAGAGCCCCCGGAGCTCCGCGAGCTGGTCGGGACGGACATCCCGCCCGAGGAGCTCGAGCAGATTCGCCAGGTGGACTCGCTCCTGCGGCGCGTGCCGGCGCCTCCGCACGAGGTTCCCCCGTCGCTGACGGCCGCCGTGACGAACGTGGCGCTCGGGGCCCGCCCGCACTCGCGCCGACGCTTCGCGGTCGCCGTCGCCTTCGCCGCTCTCCTCGCGGCCCTCTCGTTCGGCATCGGCCGCTGGGCGGCCGGCGAGGACTTCGAGGCCGACTGGACGGTGGCGATGGAGCCGACCGAGAACGCGAACGCGGCCGCCGCCGCCTCGCTCGCGGTCGGGGAGCCGGAGGAGGCAAGCGGAAACCGCGAGCTCGTGCTGGACGTCTCCGGACTGCCCCCACTCGGGCAGGACGAGCTCTACGCACTCTGGCTCGAGAAGGACGGCGAGTGGGAGGCGACCTGCGGCTACTTCTCGGTTGGCGAGGGCGAGACGACGATCCGGATGACGGTCTCCTACGACTTCGCCGACTTCGACGCCTGGGCGATCTCCACGGGCCATCCCGGTGAGCACCCGCCGCCGGTCCTCGAGGCCCAGATTCCCGAGGTCTAGGAGGGCTTGACGAAATATCGGCTGTGCCGCCGGGCCGCGCTGCTCGCCCCGATGCTGCGTCCTCAGTCGCGCCCGTACTTCGGCTACGCGCGCTCCCTGCGTCCTTGCCTCGGAACGACCATCGCACCCCGGCGACGAGCGACATTCCGCCAAACCCTCCTAGGGCCCGACGCGGCCGGCGGCGACGAACGCCTCGTACGTCACCGGCATCTCCTCGGCGAGGAACCGCTCGCAGGCGTCGGCATAGCGGCGGATCTCGCGCTGCGCCGTGTCGGCGGCCCGGAGCGAGACGAAGTTCATGAGCGAGCGCGCGTTCACGGTCCAGTAAAACTCCGTGTAGGCCCCTACCGGGATGACGGCGCGGGCCAGCTCCCGGGCGACGCCCAGCTCGACTAGGCGCTCATAGGCCGCGTAGGCGGCCCCGTAGACGGAGCGAAGCTCATCGCGCGTGGCTTCGGCGACCTCCGGCTCGACGGCCTCGAAGGAGTACGACCCCGGCTTCCCGACCTGCGTGCGCACGTCGTCCGCGTCCGGGACGTAGAAGTCGTCGGTGGCCTTTGCGTAGCGCATGCTGAACTCGTTGAAGGACCCGACCCGGTGACGGAACCACTCGCGGGCAACGAAGATCGGCGCCCGGACGTGAAACCGGAAGGCGTTATGTTCGAAGGGCGTCCCGTGGCGATGGCGGAGCAGGAACTTGACGAGGCCGACGTCTGAGTCGTCCATCTCCTCCTTGCGCCGCGCGAAGCTCACTCGCGCGGCGTTGACGACCGAGAGGTCGCTCGCCATCGACTCGTCGAGCCGCACGAAGCCGTGGTCCAGGACGTCGATGGAACGGCCTGCCGGAAGCGAAGGAGACGCCACACTCACCGGAAATTGAGTCTAACGTCGAGGCCTGCCGGAGCCGATAAGAGGCTACAGTGGAACCGTTCAGATGCGGCAAGAGGGGTAATCGGGTGCGGACGCTCGGCCTGACGGCCTGCTTCTCGCTGCTCCTGCTCGCGGTGGCCGCACCCGCCGTCGCACAGTCCGACGAGCATCCCGCTCCGCCCCTCCTTCCGGCTCCCGACGACGCGCTCACCGACGCGCTCGAGACCGGCGAGCTCACGGAGGCCGAGTACGCGCTCGAGCGCGCGCGAAGCGCCTTCCAGCTCGGCAGCGTGCGCCGCGAGTTCGGGGACGCCGAGAGGCCCGGTGGCCACGACGCGACGCTGCTCCTGCGCGATCTCGCGCTGCGACAGGACGAGCTCTCCGGAGCCGATCGCACCGTGGCGACAGGGCTGCTCGCCCGGCCGAGCGATGGCGACGTTCCCTACGGGAACGGCTGGACGTCTCAAGAAGCCGCGAACAGCCCCGCCTGCAGCCCCCAGCCGGACGTGAATCTCTGCGTCCACTGGGTCGGCAGGCCCAACGATCCCGACGCGCCGATCGACCTCGCCGCCGACGACGATTTCAACGACATCCCAGACACGGTCGATCAAGTGCTCCGCACGCTCGAGTACGTGTGGGCCCAGGAGATCACCGCGCTCAGATACAGGCCGCCTCAGGACGATGCCGACTCGTGGCCCGAGAACGGCGGCGACGGGCGCTTCGACGTCTATCTGGACGATCTTGGTGCCGACCAACTCTTCGGCTATTGCGCCACCGACGACCCGGAGTGGGAGTTCGCGGACGCCTTATCCGGGTACTGCGTCCTCGACAACGACTACTCGCCGGACCAGTACGGCGACGCGCACCTGCCGAGCGAGTTCCTCGAGGTCACGGCGGCGCACGAGTTCCACCACGCCTCCCAGTTCGCCTACGACCCGCGCGAGGACGCCTGGCTGATGGAGGGGACTGCGACCAACATGGAGGAGGAGGTGTTCCCGGAGGTCAACGACAACGTCTCCTTCCTCGACCTCTGGAGCCCTCTCACCCGGCCCGCCAGCCCGCTCGACCGCAGCGGCTACGCGACGTACGGCTCCTGGATCTTCTGGCGCTATCTTCAGGAAAAGGTCGCCGGCGGCGATCCGGCCATCCTTCGCGAGATCTGGCAGCGCGCCGACGCAACCCGCAGCGACGACTACTCGCTCCAGGCGGTCCAGAAAGAGGTCGCGCAGCGCGGCCTGCCGTTCGTCGACGCGTTCGTGCGCTTCGGGGTTGCCAACCGCCTCCTCAACTATGCAGACGCCGAGACGGCCGGCTACCCGGCCACGCCGAGCACCGGCTCCTGGTACCTGAGACCGAACCGGCCGGCAACGGGATGGCAATCCTGGAGGATCGACCACCTCGCCACCCGCTTCTTCTCCTTCGCGCCCGGCGCCGGTGTGGCGAGTGACGCCAGGCTGCGGCTCAGCCTGACGCTCCCGCGGACGGGCGCCCGCGCCGCGGTGATCGTCGTGAACGCCGACGGCTCGAGGACGACGAGATACGTGGCGCCGAACACGAGCGGCGGCGCCGTTCGCGTGGCACGCTTCGGCCGCGGCGCAGTCGCCCGGGTCCACCTCGTGCTCTCGAACGCCAGTCCCACGGGCGACAACCGGCGCTTCGGCTTCAAGGCCGAGCTCGTCCCGTAGCCGGCAACGAAAGCGCCTAGAGCCGCCCGGCGGCGATGATCCGCTGGAGGAACTGCTGCGTCCGCGGCTCGCGCGGCGCTGTGAAGATCTGCTCCGGATCGCCCTCCTCCAGGATCACGCCTGCGTCCAGGAAGCACACGCGGTCCGCGATATCGCGCGCGAAGCTCATCTCGTGCGTGGCGATCAGCATCGTCATCCCGGTCTCGGCGAGCTCCCGGACCACGCTCAGAACCTCGGCCACGAGCTCGGGGTCGAGGGCGCTCGTCACCTCGTCGAGGAGCATGAGCTCCGGGCGCATGGCGAGCGCGCGCACGATGGCCACGCGCTGCTGCTGGCCGCCCGAGAGGCGGTCCGGGAACTCGTCGGCGCGGTCGGCGAGGCCGAAGCGGCCGAGGAGCGCCCGCGCGTCGGCCTCCGCCTCGTCACGGGGCACCCCGAGAGCCTGGGTCGGCCCGAGGGTCACGTTGCGGAGGACGGTCATGTGCGGAAAGAGGTTGAAGGCCTGGAAGACGATCCCGATGCGGCGCCTCACGGCGTTCTCCTTGACCCCTGGCGCGCTGATCTCGTCGCCCCCGAGGACGATGCGCCCCGCCTCGATCGGCTCGAGCAGGTTGACGCAGCGAAGCAGTGTCGACTTTCCGGAGCCCGATGCGCCGATCAGGCAGACGACGTCGTGCGGGGCCAGCGCGAGGTCGATCCCCTTGAGGACCTCGGCCGCGCCGAAGGACTTGTGGACGTCCTCGAGCAGAAGGGCCGGCGCCGTGCTCACCTCAGGCCTCCGCCGGCGAGCTGCCGCTTCCGGTCGCGCGCCACGAGCCAGTCCGTCAGCCGCGCGAGCGGGATCGTGAGCAGGACGAAGAGGAGCGCCGTCACCAGGTACGGCGTGTAGTTGAACGTCGCGGCGACCTCGATCTGAGACTGGCGAAACGCCTCCACGACGCCGAGCAGCCCGACGAGAGCGGTGTCCTTCTGGAGGCCGATGAAGTCGTTCAGGAGCGGCGGGATCACGCGCCGGACGGCCTGCGGGAGCACGACGAAGCGCATGGCCTTGGCGTGCGAGAGCCCGAGCGAGCGCGCCGCCGCGGCCTGGCTCGGGTGAACCGACTCGATGCCCGCGCGGTAGACCTCGCTCACGTAGGCCGAGTAGACGAGCACGAGCGCGACGATTCCCCAGAAGAGCGGGTCGATCGGCAGCCAGGAGAGGCCGAGGGCCGGGACGCCGAAGCCGAGCAGGTAGATGACCAGGATCGTCGGGATGCCGCGGAAGAGATCCGCGTAGACGACCGCGAGCGCCCGGAGCGGGAAAAACACGGGGCCGGGCAAGCCGCGGACGACAGCGATCAGGAGCGCGAAGGGCAGGATGAGCGCCTCCGCGATCAGGAAGATCTTGACGTTGACGAGGAACGCCTCGGGAATCACGTCGAGCGACTCCCGGAACACCTCGCCGTTGAAGAACTGCTGCTTGACCTCCGGCCAACCTGGCGCGTTCGAGACGACGAGGACGACGACCGCGGCGAACACGATCGTGCTCGCGAGCGCGATCAGGGTGCTTCGCCTCCCGGATGCGCTGGAGGCGCTCACCGCCGAGGGGCTACTCGAGGACGGGCGGCGCCGACGTCTCGATCCACTCTTGCTGGAACTCGTCGATCGAGCCGTCCGCCTGGAGCGCGGCGATCGCCTCGTTGGCGCAGTCCCGCAGCGGGTTCCCCTCCTCGAAGACGAGCCCGAAGTACTCCTCGCCGGCGGGGAGCCGGCCGACGACCGTCGAGCTCGGAACCTGCACGTTGGTGATGAAGCCGGTGCTGGGGAAGTCGACCACGATCCCGTCGATCTGCTTGTTCTTCAGCGCCGTGATCGCGTCGTTGTTCGTGTCGAAGACCGCCGGGTCCGGGTCGGGCTGAATGACGTCGACGATGGCGTTGTAGCTCGTCGTCCCGACCTGGGCGCCGAGCTTCGCTCCCTGGAGGTCGGCGAGCGAGGCGGCGTCGGCGAACTCCGAGCCCTTGAGCGTCACGACCGCCTGCTCGACGTCGTAGTAGGAGTCGCTGAAGTCGACCGCTTCGTCGCGCTGGGGCAGGTACGAGACCTGGTTGATGTCGAAGTCGAAGTCCTTGGGCCCCGGCCTGAAGACGTTGTTGAACGGGACGACCACCCAGCGCACCTCGTCCTGCGTGAAGCCGAGCTGCTCGGCGACCGCGGACGCGACGGCAGCTTCGTAGCCGAGGCCGGTCGGCGGGGTCGTCGGGTCCCAGGGAGCCCCTTCTTCGTCCTGGAACCAGGGCGGGAAGGCGGGGTTGTCGGTGGCGATCGTGAGCGAGCCGTCCACGACCGTCTCGAGCTGGTCCTTCGCGCACGGGTCCGCCTCGGTGGTCGTCTCGCCCGTGTCGCCCGCCTCGGTGGTCGGCGCGGCGGCCTCGGGCGCCGCTTCGTCGTCGTCCCCTCCGCACGCTGCGGAGAAGCCGAGCAGCCCCACGAGGAGCAGAAAAACGAATGCCTTGCGCATGGCCGTCGAGGACGCCGACCTTACCACGGGCGCGGAGCGAGAGATCCCCTTGTCTCGGGTGCGACTCCGCCCCATGCCGGAGTCGGCGGTGTTCTAACGGACTTCGGCTGGAATGCCAGCCTTCCGCGCTTGACAGGCGGCGTGCAGCGGTTTCTAATGCCCTGGTGGTCTTAGCGGCAAAGGAGGGGGTGCCGCGCGCGGCCGGGACGAACGTGACACTTCACGCAGGTACGTCGTCGCGCTGTGCGGGGCCGACCTCATCCATTCGAGGAGGTGCAGTTTCTTGGCAGGCCGATTGAGAAGGTTGTCCTTGCTCGTGCTCGCCGTGCTGACGGTGGCACTCGGGTCGACAGGCACCGCCGGGGCGCAGCTTACGCCCCCGTGGTGCGGCACCCCGGTGCCGGACGCAGCCGAAAATCTTCCGGACGGGACCGATCCGACCGATCCGCCCGGAAGCTTCCCGCACATCCCGTACTACGCGATCGGGTGCACGCTCGACCAGATCGAGGCCGACCAGATCGGTAACCGCATGACGGTCGAGGTCATCGGCCAGTCGGCGCTCGGCCGGCCGCTGTACGGCGTCGTCTTCAACCCGCGGGAGACGCCGCAGCAGATCCGCGACTACAACCGCTGGAATCAGTTGCGCGGGATCGCGCTCACGGATCCGGACCGGGCGCAGGCGCTCCTGAACAGGTGGGGCGACAACGTCAAGGTGCCGGTCTTCGTCAACGGCGCCATCCACGGGAACGAGTACGAGGGCGTCGAGTCCAACATGCAGCTCATCGAGCAGCTGGCGACGACCCCGTACGGCGCGAACCCGAAGTTCGACGACATCTTGAACCACGTCATCCTGGTCTTCAACGTCATCCAGAACCCGGACGGCCGCGTCGCCGGGACGCGGGCGAATGGGAACGGCTTCGACATGAACCGCGACTTCATGACGCAGTCGCAGTCCGAGGTGCGGGCCTCGGTCGCCCTCATGCAGAAATGGCTCCCGGTCGAGGTGCTCGACCTGCACGGCTACGTCACGCCGACGCTGATCGAGGCGACGACGAAGCCGCACAACCCGAGCATCGAGTACGACCTCTGGCTGAAGTGGAACCAGGACCGGATCGACGCGAACGAGGCCGCCATGCACGCGTCAGGCTACAACGTCACGCGCCCGATCAACCACTGGTGCGAGGACGGCAGCGATCCCGACCCGCCCGGCGAGGGCGGCGTCTGCGACGACGGCACCCTGCCCGGCCCGGCGGTCGCCGAGAGCTGGGACGACTGGGGCCCGTTCTACACCCCGATGTACGCGCAGCACGTCGGCCTCGACGGCTCCACCGTCGAGATGTGCAACCAGACCGACGACGACTGCGGCGTCCCCGGCGACTCGATCGACCAGCCGCTCGGGCGCCTCGGCTCGTACCACGCGCAGTACATCACGACGACGTCGACGCTCGAGTACGTCGTCGACAACCGCAACGAGATGCTCTACGACGAGACGGAGCGCTACCGCCGCGGCGTCGCGGGCGAGCCGCGCGTCGCGTGCTGTCCGCCCCCGTTCGACGTGGACAACAACTGGATGAAGGAGTTCCCCGAGGCGTACGTGATCCCCGTCGGCGAGGGCCAGCGGTCCGACGCCGAGGCGAAGCGCCTCGCCGACTGGCTGCTCCGGAACGGCATCGAGGTGGAGACGCTCCGCTTCAGGTCGTTCTTCGACGGCCAGGCCTTCGACAGGGGCTCCTACGTCGTCTACATGGACCAGGCGCACCGCGGCCTGGCCGACACGACGCTGCACATCGGCGTCGACATCTCCGCCCGGATCAGCATCCTCTACGCGCCTCCGGCCGCGTGGAGCCACGGCTACCTGTGGGGCGCCGACATCGTCGAGATCCCGCTCGGGGCCGACTTCGACCCGGTCTCCAACCGGATCAAGAAGACCCGGACGCCCGACGGCGGCGTCGAGCCGGGCCGGGCCGAGGCCTACGCGCTCGAGCTCGACTCGGCGACCGCGGTCAGGACGCTGAACTCGCTGATCGGCGGCGGGCTCACGGCCGAGATGGCCCTCGAGGCGTTCCCGGCCAGGACCGGGGGCACGCTCCCGGCGGGCACGGTCCTCTTCGCGGCCGACACCGCCACGCGCGTCAAGCTGGCGACGGCAGGGCGCGAGAACGGGCTGCTGTTCCGCCGGATCGTGACCGAGGACTTCCCGTCCTCGACCGACCCGATCGACCGCGTCCCGCGGATCGTCGCCCTCACCGGCGCCGTGAACCAGGACGTCTGGTCGCTCCGGACCTCGGGTTCCCGGTGGATCCGATCTCGACGGCCACGATCAACTCGGCGCCCTGCGGACCCGCTCGTGAACTACGACGTCGTCTGGAACACGGGCAACTGGCCCGGCGCGACCCAGCCGACCGCCCAAACACGGCTGGCCGCATTCTTCGCCGCCGGCGGCGGGTATCTGGGCTCCGGTCAGGGTGGGGCGAACTTCCTCACCGCCGGCGGCCAGACGGCGGGCCTCACCGTCGGCACGAACGGCGGCGCCGGCCGCAGCGGCATCATCCGGTGGCTCAACGAGGGCGCGGACAGCCCGATCACGGGCGCGTACCCCGCCGAGGACACGGCGATCGTCGATCCGCCGAGCTGGTTCACTGCGGTGCCCGCGACCTATTCCGTGGACGCGCGGCTCCCGCTGCTGAACTTCTTCCTGGCGGGCATGTGGCAGAACTCGGAGTCGACCGGGGCTCCGGGCTCCCCGTTTGTCGCCCACGGGATGAACAACGCCGGCACGGCCCGGCTCGTGAACTTCGCGATGAACCCGCTCTACCGGGCGGATCCGGAGCGCGAGTGGCCGATGGTCGGCGCAGGCGCCTACTGGGCAGACCAGTAGACCGGCCGATCGCCAACTGACAACCAACGCGAGGGGCGGGGAAACCCGCCCCTCGTCTTTCCGTGTCGAGTGGCGGTCGGAGCGGCGGGCCCCGGGCAGGTCGGGGCCCGCCGCCGTTCCGTCCGCCACCGCACAAGGCGGACTGGGCGTCAGGTCCTACGGGAGGCTGCCGCGATCGGTTCGCTGGGCCGAGCGCGCTCGCCTCTACTGCACGGGCCGAAGGGCCGGGCGGAGCACGACGATTCCCGGCCCGTACCGCTCGTCGAGCGCAGCCTGGGCGGCGCCGTCCGGGTCGGCGACGACGCCGATCTCGACCGTGGGCTCGACGGCGGGGCCCTGCGACCAGAGCATCTGGAGCCCCAGTTCGGGGAGGCCGGACTCGACCTCCTTGCGGATCCGAGCCAGCTCCTTCGCCGTGTGCACATCCCTCCTGACGATGCAGAGCGGGCCCTCCCAGACCTTGCGGAGCTCTTCCTCGTGGTGCGCGACGACGCCCGTGAAGACGGCGTTGAAGACGACCGGGCCGAACTCCGCCCGCTCGGGCTCGAGGTGCGTCACCCACGAGCCGACGTAGTCGGGTTGAGAGGTCGCGTACGCGCTCGCTGCGTGAGCGTGCTCCTGGGTGGCCAGGCTCGGGTCGGGAACGGGCCAGCCGCCTTCGGGCTCGGGGCAGGGGCTCGAGAGGTCGGTCTCCGCGTCAGGCTCCTCGCCCTCGAACGGCCCGACCTCGGTGACCGTGAACGTCTCGCCGTCGTAGCTCCCGACGACGTGGTAGGCGCCCCACGTCGTGCCTGCAGCTGACTCGGCGCCTTCGACCGCCGCCCAGTCCCAGTTGGCAATCGGCACGTCGCCGCACTGCGGAGGAAGGGACTCGAGCATCCCGCCGAGGCAGAGCATGGGCCCCTTCTCGCCGTCGTCGAGCACGATCGCGTCGGCCTCGTAGAGCCGCGCCGGCGGCTCTGGAGCCGGCCCCGTCGTCGACGGGGGCGACTCACTGCCGCCGGTGGCCGGCCCGCCGGAGCCCTCCGTTCCCGAGCCGCACGCAGCGGCGAAGAGGAAGATCGGCGCGATCAGAATCGGGATCAGGGCTACTCGCACGACCTTTCTACGACGCCGCCTGCCCCGCCCGTCACCGTCACGGCTCCCGGAGGAAGCCGCCGAGGAGGTCGGTCAGCGCGCTGCCGCCGCGGATGAGCCAGTCGAGCGGCGCCCTTTCCACGATCTCCCGGATGATCCGGGCCTCGAGGCCGCCGAGCGAGCCTCGCTCCTCTGCGTCGTCGATCGACTCCAGGAGGCCGGACCGAACCGCCTGCTCGATCGTCTCCTGGTCCCACTCGACCTCGCCGCCGAGCTCGGGGTCGAGCGCGAGGACGAGCTCCTCGCGCGTCGTGTCCAGCTCGCAGGCGGCGCCGTCGAGACCGTCGAGGACGATGCGCTGGAGGGTGGCGTCGAAGCCCTCGCCCGGGAACGCCGCTGCGAGGCACACAGGGATCGGCGGCGATCGACTGGCCGTAGTCCCGGGCTCCATTGGCAAGCTCCACCGCGATCAGGACCACGGCGGCGGTCGCGAGCGCGCCGAGGGCGACGAGCCCCTGTGCGCGGCGGCTCACGCGCGCACCCCCCTGCCGAAGGCGATCGAGGTGACGCCCGCGAGCAGGGCGAAGAGCGCCGAGAGAGCGAAGGACGAGCGAAACGCGCGCGTCAGCGCCGCCTGGACCGTCTCGAGAAGCGAGTCCCGCTCCTCCCTCACCGCCGGCTCGTCACCGGCGCCGTGCTCGTCGAAGGGCGCCGCCAAATCGGGGATCTCACCCTCGGGCGCGCGTTGGAACTCGCGGTAGAGATCCAGCACGATCGGCACCTTGGTCTGGAGCGGCAGCTCCGCATCGAGGATGACGGCAGTCGCGTTGACGGTCGCCCGGTCGCCGCCTTCCTCGAGCTCCGAGGCGAGGAGTGGCGCGATGGCGATGAGCCCGGCGACGAGCCCGACGTGCCTGACGCCGACCGAGACGACGCCGCTCCGCGTCAGGTCGCCCTGCGCGGGCAGCGAGTCACGGGTGAGCGGCGGCACGGCGAGCCCGAGGCCCACGCCGGCGAGCGCGAGGGCGGGAATCGCGTAGGAGGGGTCGCTCGCGGGCAGGAGCGCGAGAGCCACGAGCCCTGCCGCCAGAAGCGCAGAGCCGCCTGCCAGGTTCCAAAGGCCGGAGAGCCTTGCTGCGAGCGGGCGGGCGGCAAGCGCGGCGAGCGGGAGCGCGCTGACGATGCCGGCACCGGCGAGCGGCCCGTAGTCCCAGACTGTGACGACGAGCAGGACGGCAAGGAAGAGCGCCCCGACGAGAGCCGCGTACGTGAAGATGAGACCGAGTGCCGCGCCGAGCGGTATCCGGCTCTTGTCTCCCCGCGGGGGCAACAGGGCACGCGCGCGCGGATGGAGCGCGGCGACGAGCGCGGCCGCGGCGAGAGGGGCCTGCACCACGAAGATGGCCCGCCAGTCGAACGCGTCGGTGAGGATGCCGCCGAGGGCCGGGCCGACCGCCGTGCCGAGCGTTCCCGCCGCTACCCACACCGCGATCGCGCGCTCCCTGTCGCCGGAGAGGGCGACGAGGAGCGGCAGCGATGCCCCGAGCAGGAGGGCGGCCCCCACTCCCTGCGCAACCCGGCCCGCCACGAGGGGGGTGAGGCCGTCGGCGAGCGCACAGGCGACCGAGGCGGCGAGAAAGATCACGAGGCCGGCGAGCGCGATCCAGGCCGGTCGCACACGCCGCGAGAACGGCAGGAGCACGGCCGCTGCGACGACCACGGCGAGGTTGTACGCGGTGATCACCCACGAGATCTTCGGGATGGTCGTCTCGAGCTCGACATAGAGGTCCGGGAGCGCGAGGACGACGATGGAGGAGTCCGCGAAGGCGACGGCGACCGAGACGGCAAGCGCGAGCTCGAGGGCGCGTTGGGACCCTCGAGGGCCGACGACGGATCTCACACGGGTGCCTAGCCGCCGTCCCCGCGCAGCTCGTCGCAGGACTCGGCGCTATCGACTCCCTGCTCCAGCTCGGAGCCGGGGTCGAGCTGCCTGATCTCGTCGAGTGTCTGCTCTGCGTCCGTTCGCAGAGATTCGAGGCTCTCCCCGATGGCCGCGAGCGAGCTGAGAAGCTCGGTGGGGCTCTGGCCCTCAGGAAGCGCTTCGACCTGGGCGCGGACGTCGTCCGCGGAGGCGGCCACGTCGTCCGCAAACGAGTCGATCGCCTGTTTGGCCTCCTCGCCGCTCTCGGTCTCCGGCGCGTCGAGGTCCGCGAGCTCGTCCCTCAGCTCCTGGGTCGCCTCGACGCCGGCTTCGACGCCGCTCTGCACGTCGTCGACGGACGTGTCCGGGGAGACGAGGCCCTGGACGATCGACTCGATCTCTGCCCTCCAGTCGCCGACGCTTCCGCAGACGTCGTCTGCCCAGCCTTCGGCCGAGGCCTCGTCGTCCCCGCCGCAACCGGCGGCGAGTGCGAGCATCGAGCCGAGCACGACCGTTGCGATGACCCTGCGCGTGCGCATCAGCTACTGGGTTCCCAGGAGCCTACACATCCGAAACCCCGAGGCACAGCAGACGGCGATCGCCACGGTTGCTGACCTAAGCGGCTGCGGTTCCGGCCTGACGGCCGGGCCTCCGCCGTAGGCTTTTCTCGTGACCACCGGCGTCAGCGGCGACTGCGACCCGGCGTTCGGCGGCGTCCAGGACGCCTTCGTTCGCAACTTCGAGGAACGGAGCGAGCTCGGGGCCGCGGTCGCCGTGTGGCTGAACGGCCGGCTCGTGGTCGACCTGTGGGGCGGCTTCGCCGACGCAGTCGAGCAGCGTCCCTGGGAGCACCACACGATCGCGCACGCCTACTCCGTCTCGAAGCCGCTCGTCGCAGCGTGCGCGCTCGTGCTCGCCGGCCGCGGCGCGCTCGACCTCGACGCTCCCGTCGCCCGCTACTGGCCCGAGTACGCCCAGGCCGGCAAGGAGAGCACGCTCGTCCGCCACTTCCTCACCCACCAGGCCGGCCTCCTCGTGCTCCGCGAGCCGCAGCCGCCGGAGGCTCTCCTCGACTGGGAGCGGCTCGTCGGCCTCCTCGCCGCCGAGCAGCCGCTTTGGGAGCCCGGCACGCGTCACGGCGAGCACGCCGCCTTCTTTGGACACCTTGTGGGCGAGGTCGTCCGGCGGGTCGACGGCCGCACGCTCGGCCGCTTCCTCGCCGACGAGCTCGCAGATCCGTGGGAGCTCGACTTCCATATCGGCCTCGGGCCGCGGGAGCATGCGCGCGCCGCGCGGCTCGTCGACCCGGGCGGCCGCTGGCGGCGTTCGATCCTCGACGACCCCCGGGGCCGGCTCGCGGCGTCCCTCGACAATCCACCCGGGATGCTCGAGACCGAGGTCGTCAACTCGGCTGCCTACCGTGCCGCGGAGGTTCCGGCCGTCAACGGCCACGGCACCGCCCGGTCGATCGCCCGCTTCTACGGGGGTCTCGCGGGTGGCGGCGAGCTTGACGACGTCAGGCTCCTCGACGCCGAGATCGTCGACGACGCGCTGCGCCCCCAAGCGTGGGGCTACGACGAGCTGCTCGAGGAGGAGGCCAGCTGGGGCCTGGGCTTCCGTGTCGACGACGCGGACACCTTCGGGCTCGGCGGGATCGGCGGCTTCGCCGGCTTCGGCATGCGCCGGCCGGGCCTCGCGCTGGGCTACGGCTACGTCACGTGCTTACTCGCAGGCCACGAGCGGACCGCGGCCTGCGAGGACGCCCTCGACGCGGCGCTCGGTCACCTAGGCTAGGGCGCCATGGGTGCCGTCTGGGATGACCCTCGGGTGCAGCGCGGCATGCGAGCGCAGCTCGAGCTGCGGCGCCGAACGCTCGAGGAGGGCGCCGAGCGGCTCGGCTGGAAGGTGGCCTTCGGCTCCGCGCAGGTCCGGGAGGCGCTCGGGATCGACGCTCCGCTAACGGGCTTCCTGACCACGCGCTCGGTCGTCGCGCCGGGCGCGACCTATTCGATCGCCGGCTGGACGAAGCCCGCGCTCGAGCCGGAGATCGCGGTGCACATGGGGCGGGACCTCGGCGCCGGGGCGACACGCGAGGAGACCGAGGCTGCCATCGCGGCCCTCGCGCCCGCGATCGAGCTGGCCGATCTCGACCGGCCGCTCGAGGAGCTCGAGGCGATCCTCGCGGAGAACATCTTCCAACGGGCGGTGATCCTCGGCGAGCCGGATCCGGATCGTGCCGGGGGAAGCGCGGAAGGACTGAGCGCACGAGTCTTCACGGACGGCTCCGAAGTCGCTGCGACGGAGGACCCCGAGGGCTTCGCCGGCGACGTCGTCGAGATCGTCAGGCACGTGGCGGAGCTGCTGGCGGCGTTCGAGGAGTCGCTCGCGGCCGGCGACGTCGTCATCACGGGCGCCGTCGTCCCGCACGTCTGGCCCTCACCCGGTGACCACGTGGCGTACGAGCTTCTGCCGCTCGGCCGAATCGACGTCACGCTCGCGGCCTGATCGGCTGTGGAAGACTTCCCGGGCGTGTCGTGCAGGAGACAGGCGCCGGTGAGCCGAACCCCCAACTCGTGCTAGGGAATGGATCCTCGAGGCGGATCGCCTCCCTCCCGAGAGAGGTCGCCTCGCCGCGCGCCCGACCGTGGGTCGCGGCCGTCGTCGGCACTGCGCTCGCGGCGACCGTCATGGTCGTCGGCGACTGGCAGAGCCGCTACCCGGGCGTCGCGGTCGCCGCGGGAGTGCTCATTGCCGTGCTCGCCGGCGCGACCGGGGGCATCTGGAGCGGCCTGGTCGTCGGCGCAGCCGGGTGGGTCCTCTACTACTTCTTCGCGGCCGACCAGGCGATCAGGGCGCTCGTCGGGCTCCCGGTGTGGCTCGTCGCAGGCGCGCTCGCCGGGTGGCTCGTGCAGGGGCGGCGTCGCGCGTCCGACGCCCGCACGGCGGCGGCGGACGAGCTGGACGCCGTCCGCGACTCGGCAACGGAGGCTGTCATCGGCTTCGACGCGGAGGGCACGATCGTGAGCTGGAGCCCGGGCGCGCAGGCAATGTACGGCTACGCGCCCGAGGAGGCACTCGGCCGGCCGCTCTCCCTCCTTACCGGCGAGGACTCGCACGAGGATGCGCTCAGCCCGCTCGCAGACGCGCTCGAGAGCGGCGAAAGCCTTCGTGAGCCGAGCGCCGTCCACCGGGACAAGGACGGCGGCGAGCTCACGGTCGCGCTCGCGCTCACGCCGATCCCCGGCGGCGCCGAGGCGGGGGTCCGCGCGGTCCTCGTAGCGAGCGACGTCGGTGCCACGCGGCGGGTGGAGACGCAGCTCCGCGAGAGCGAGGCGAAGTACCGTGCGCTGACGGAGAGCCTGCCGGTGGTCACCTACGTCCACCCGGTCGGCGCCCGCAGCACCACGCTCTACGTCAGCCCGCAGGTGGCGCAGGTGCTCGGCTACTCGGCCGACGAGTGGCTGGCGCAGCCTGAGCTCTTCTTCCAGCTGGTCCACCAGGACGACCGCGAACGCGTTGCCGCCGAGATCGCCGCGGCAGGCCTTGGCTCCGAGCCGCTTCGCACCGACTACCGGATGCTCTCGCGCGACGGGCGAGTCGTCCGCGTGCGCGACGAGGCCGTCACCGTTCGCGACGACGACGGCCGGCCCCTCTACACCCAGGGCCACCTCCTCGACGTGAGCGAGCGCCACCTGGCCGGGGAGGAGCGGGAGCGGCTGCTGGCGGCGGAGCGCGAGGCGGCCGCCGAAGCCCGCGACCGGCAGCGGAAGCTGGACGTCCTCGCGCGCGCGGGCGAGATCCTCGGGTCCTCCCGCTCGTACCAGGCGACGCTCCGGCGCGTGTCCAACCTCGCCGTCAACGACCTCGCCGACTGGTGCCTCGTCGACCTGCTCGACGAGGAAGGCCAGGCGACGCGGATCGCCGCGGCCCACTCGGGCCCGGGGATCCCGCCGGGACCGGAGCCCGGGCCCGCCCCCGAGCCCGAGGCCCTCGACGTAGCCCGCAGGGGGCGGCCCGAGCTCTCCGAGTCGCGGATCTGCGTCCCGCTTCGCGCCCGCGGACGTGCCGTCGGCGCGCTCACCCTGCTCGCGCGCTCGCCTGGGCGCGCCTACGGCGCCGACGACCTCGCCGCCGCCCAGGACCTCGCAGGGATGGCCGGCCTCGCGGTCGACAACGCGCGTCTCACGCGCGAGGTTGACAAGGGCGCCGAGGCCGCACGCGTCCTCACGTACGTCGCCGACGGCGTCGTCCTCGTCGACCGGGCCGGGACAATTCGCCTCTGGAACCCCGCCGCCGAGGCGATCACGGATCTGGCCGCCGACGCGGTCCTCGGGCAGCCGGCGGCCGAGGCCATCTCCGGCTGGACAGCGCTCTCCCCACGTATTCCTCTCGGCACGGCGTCGGAGCCGGTCCAGCCCGCAACAGTTCCGCTGGAGACGGAAAGAGGCGAGCGCTGGATCTCGATCTCGGGCGTCGACTTCTTCGGCGGCACGGTCTATGCGTTCCGCGACCTGACCGACGCGCGGCGGCTCGAGGAGCTCAAGGCCGACTTCGTCGCCACCGCCTCCCACGAGCTGCGCACGCCGCTCGCGGCCGTCTACGGAGCCGCGCAGACGCTCCGCCGGCACGACTTCGCGCTGGACGAGGCGGGGCGCAACCGCTTCGTCTCGCTCATCGTCGAGGAGTCCGAGCGGCTCAACCGCATCGTCAACGAGATCCTGCTCGCCAACCAGCTCGACGCCGGCCGACTCGACCTCGTCACCGAGCCCTTCGACTCCGGAGAGCTGGTGGCACGGGTCGTCGAGGCGGCGCGCGAGCACGTGCCTGCGGAGATCAGCCTCGAGATCGTTGCTCCGGAGGAGGTGCCGCCGGTCGCCGCCGACCGCGACCGTGTCCGCCAGGTGCTCGTCAACCTGGTCGAGAACGCGATCAAGTACTCCCCCGACGGCGGGCAGATCGAGGTGGGCATCGAGGCCACCGACGGCGCCGTGTGCTTCTACGTGCGCGACCCCGGGCTGGGCATCCCCGCCGAGGAGCAGTCGCGCGTCTTCGAGAAGTTCTATCGCCTCGACCCGGAGATGACGCGCGGAATCGGCGGCACGGGCCTCGGCCTCTACATCTGCAGCGAGCTCCTCGAGCGGATGAACGGCCGGATCTGGGTCGAGTCCGTCGAGGGCTCCGGCTCGACCTTCTCGTTCGAGCTCCCGGCCGCCGACCAGGCGGCCGCCCGACCGGTGACCACCGGTCCCCGCGAGGCCGCCGAGTCCTAAGCAGCCCGCCGGCCGGGCAAGGCTTCATCGCAGTCACATGTGCGGCCTGAAATCCGAGGGAAGGATGAACCGCCTCCGCGCGTCTAGCGAACAGAGGATCAAATGGCAGCGATCGACACCATCAGCCACGAGCTCGCCGCCCTCGAGACCGAGGAAGAGCGGGTCTTCTCCTGGCGCCACGCAAGCCTCCTCGCCGCCGGCTACGACCACCGCCTCGCGCTGAAGCTGGCCCTCAGCAAGGACGTCGACCTCCACCTCGCCGTCCACCTGGGCCGAAGCGATTGCCCGCCGGAGACGGCGGCGCGCATCCTTCTCTAGCGCCACGGCACCGGTCGCAACCGACAGAGGACTCGAGTAACAGACTGTTACTTGGCTTGGGCTCGGCGGGAAGACGAACGCCGGTTGCGGCGTCCTGAGGAATGATTCCCCGGGCATCCGACAAGGAGACGACGATGGCTTACGAGGAGCTGAAAGAGCGGCAGAGCGTCATGTGGGGCAACGGTCCGTATCAGCGGATCACCGAGACGATCGCGGACATTCATAAGGTCGTCGTCGAGCGGCTGGCGCCCGAGCCGGGCGACCGCTGGCTCGACCTGGCCTGCGGCACCGGGGCCATGTGCGAGCTGGCCGCCGGCGCCGCGGCGAGCGTGACTGGAATCGACCTCGCGCCGGCTCTGATCGAGACGGCGAAGGAGCGCGCCGGTGAGCTCGGGCTCGAGATCGACTACGCGGTCGGCGACGTGGAGCGCCTCGAGCTCGATGATGCGAGCTTCGACAAGGTGTCGTCCACCTGCGGGGTCATGTTCGCGCCGGACCACGAGGCGGCGGCGGGCGAGCTCGCCCGCGTGACCAGGCCCGGCGGGCGGATCGCGCTCGCCAACTGGACCCCGACGGGCGGCCTGGCGAAGATGTTCAAGGTCATGGCGCCCTACCAGCCCGCGCCGCCGCCTTCGAGCCCGTTCGACTGGGGCGACGAGGCTCGCGTTCAGGAGCTCCTGGGCGAGTCGTTCGAGCTCGAGCTGGAAGAGCGGGTCTCGACGCTGCGCGTGCCCTCGGGCGAGGCGTACTGGGAGCTCTTCTCCACGAGCTACGGGCCCACGAAGACGCTCGCGGACTCTCTCGGCGAGCGCCGCGAGGAGCTGCGCAGGGACTGGGTCGAGTTCTTCGAGACGACCTACCGGGAGGACGGCGAGATCGCCCACACGCGCGAGTACCTACTCGTGCTCGGGACGCGACGCTAGCGGGCGCGGGGGGTCAGCCTAGTTCGCGCGGGACGGCATAGCCCGTCAGCTCGGAGTGTCCCTCCGCCAGCTCGGCCCACCCGGGCTCCGGCACGGCCAGCGTCGCGAGGGCGCCGGTCGGAAAGTGCTCGCGAAGCCGTTCGAGGTCGCGGCCGGTCCCGGCGAGCGAGAGCGCGAGCTCGTGGAGTCCCGGGTTGTGGCCGATGACCAGGACCGATGAGGTCGAAGCGGGCACCGTCCTGAGGCGCTCGAGCAGCCCTTCCGCGCCCGCCGAGTAGAGCGCGCCCTCGATGCGGGCTTCCAACTCGCCCTCGAGCGCGGGCAGGATCGCCGCCAGCGTCTGGCGGGTGCGGAGCGAGGCGGAGCAGAGGACGAGCTCGGGGCTCACGCCCTCCGCGCGGAGATGCTCGGCGACGAGCCGGGCAGCTCGTCGTCCGCGTGAGTTGAGCGGCCGGTCGCGATCCTCGAGACCCGGGTCGCCCCAGCTCGACTTGGCATGCCGAAGGAGATAGAGGAGCCTCAAGGCGACGAAGACGCTACTGCACGTACCTGGTGCCGTCGACGCTCACCCAGACGAGCCCGCCCGCGACGACGACGTCCTGGGCGCCCGAGGACGGCGAGACCCTGATCGCCGTCACGGCGTCGGTCCGGCCGTCGATCCGGGTGATGGTGCCGTCGTGGTCGCTCGTGACCCAGGCGGCGCCCTCTCCCGTCGCGAGCCTCACCGAGCCGCGCGCGGAGTCGAGCCGGAACGTGGTGACGATGCCGTTCCGCGCCGGGTCGATCTTCGAGACCGTGGCCGTGTTCCCGTTCAGGACCCAGACGAGCTTGTCGTCGGCGGCGATCGTCACCGGGTAGGGCAAGCCCGCGCCGGAGCCCCTCGCGATCGAAATCCTGTCCCTGATCGCGGCCGTGCTCCTGTCGATGCGAAGCACCGCCGCAGCACGCCCGCTCACCGCCCAGACGTCATCTCCCCCGAGAGCGATTGCGTCGACGTCCACGGCGAGATCGGCGCGCCGCACGACCTTCCCTGTCGACGCGTCCACTCGGATCAGCCTCGTGCCGCCGCTGAGCCAGACGGCCTCGTCGTCGAGCGCCAGCCGCTCCATCCCCGCGAGCTCCGGATCCTCGAACCGATCCCAGGTCTGCTCCCCCGCGAGCCTGGCAAGCACCCCTTCTTCCTTGTCGATCGCCCAGACGGCGCCCTCCCGGGCCCCGAGGTCGTCGGGGCGGAAGCCGATCCCGATCGTCCGCTCGACGCTCCTCGTCTCCGGGTCGATCTGCGTGACGGTCAGATCAACCTGGTCCGCAACCCAGACGGAGCCGTCGCCTTCCCGGATGAGCGCGGGACTCGAGCCGACCGGGACGCGCGCGACCACTTTGTGCGTCTCCGGCTGCACGACCGCGACGTCGCTCGCCGGGGTCTGCGTGTCTGCTTTTCGGGCCGGCTCGGGAGCGGAGCCCTCAGAGTCTCCCCGGCCCAGTTCGAGCAGAGGCGCGGTGATCGCAAGCGCCACGATGCCCGCGACGGCGGCGGCGAGGACCGGCGCGCGGCCTCTCTCCCGGTTACGACGGCGAGAGGACTTCCGCCCGTCCGCGGAGCGTGGGCCTGCCAGCGTGGGGTCGTGCACGAGAATCGCCTTCTCGAGGCGCTGGAGCTCCGGGCCAGGGTCGATGCCCAGCTCCTCGGCGAGCAGCCGACGGGTCTCACGGTACGCCTGGAGAGCCTCCGACTGACGACCGCTGCGGTAGAGCGCGGTCATGAGCTGCGCTCGGAGACGCTCGCGCAGCGGGTACTCGAGGACGAGCGCCTCGAGCTCCGGGACGAGCTCGGACTGGCGGCCGAGCGCGAGGTCTGCCTCGAGCCGGTCCTCGATCATGCCGAGGCGAAGCTCGACGAGGCGGCCGATGGCCGCGGTCCCGGAGGGCGTGTCGGCGAGATCCCCGAGAGGCAGGCCGCGCCACAGAGCCAGAGCCTCGCCGAGGCACCCGGAGGCCTCCGTGGCCTGCCCGGCGGCGAGCGCGTCCCTCCCCCGGCGGGCGAGCAGCTCGAACCGGTGCAGGTCGATGCAGTCGGGGTCGGCCTGGAGCACGTAGCCCTGCGGCTCGGTCACGAGGGCCACGGTCGACCCGGCCGAGACCAGCTTGCGGACCTTCGACAGGTAGACGTTGAGAGCCGCGGCCTTCGTGGTCGGTGGCCGGTCGCCCCAGACTCCTTCGACGAGCCGGTCGCGGGAAACGGTCTCGTTGGCGTGGAGAAGGAGGACGACGAGGAGCGCCCGCTGCCTCTGGCCGCCGAGCTGCAGAGGCTCGTCTCCCCGGCGCGCTTCGAGCGGGCCGAGCAACGAGAACACCAACGGCGGAAGCGGTTTGCTCCCCGTTTGCTTCATCTTTAGCCCCCGTTTGCCTGCGTGAACGAGCCTTCGCGGGCGCGTCGATCGTTCCGACGAACGGAGCGGCCATCGGTTAGGCGTGCCGGTCGGTCGGGCGGGCGTGCGCACACGAATCCGGCGAAAGAGGAGGAGGCGTGAGACGAAGGACGAGCTTGGCGTTACTCGTGCTCCTGATCGGCGTGCTCGCCCTGGGGGCGACGGGCTGCGGAGGCGACGACGGCGACGACGCCGCGGGGACGGAGGCGAGCGGCGGAGACGGGGGCGCGGACGGCATCGGGCCGGCGACCCCGCTCCCGTCGGCGTCGTGCACGGACATCGAGTACGAGGGGGAGGGAGATCCCCAGGTCCTGATCGCGACCGACCTGGCGCTGCAGGGGTCCTCGCGGACGCAGACGCTGCAGATCGCCCAGGCGGTCCGGCAGATCCTGGCGGAGGCCGGCTGGAAGGCCGGCGACGTGAACGTGGGCTTCCAGTCGTGTGACGACTCGACGGCGCAGGCCGGCAAGTGGGATCCGGGCAAGTGCAGCCAGAACGCGAATTCGTACGCCGAGAACCAGAGCCTGCTGGCATTGATCGGCACGTTCAACTCGGGGTGCGCGGCAGTGGAGCTGCCCGTGCTCAACCAGGCGCCCGGGGGCGGCCTCGCCATGGTCTCGCCGGCGAACACGTACGTCTGCATCACCGAGGGCGGACCCGGCTGCGCCGACGACGAGCCTGTGAAGTACTACCCGACCGGGTCGCGCAACTACGTCCGCGTCGTCGCCCACGACGCCTACCAGGGCGCGGCGCAGGCCGAGTTCATGCAGGAGCAGGGCACGACGAAGCTCTACGTCCTCAACGACAAGGAGGCATACGGCCTCGGGGTCGCCACCAGCGTCCGCAACGCCGCCGAGCACGTAGGGATCGAGATCGCGGGCTTCGAGTCCTGGGACCCGCGGGCCTCGAACTACGAGGCGCTCATGACCAAGGTCAAGGAGTCCGGCGCGGACGGTCTCTTCCTCGGAGGCCTGACCGAGGAGAACGGCGGCCAGCTCATCAAGGACAAGGTGAAGGTCCTCGGTCCCAACGACGGAGACGTGAAGCTCTACATGCCCGACGGGTTCACCCAGCAGAGCACGATCGACGAGTCCGGGGTCGAGAACTCCCGCGGCGCCTTCTCGTCGGTCGCGGGCGTCCCGATCGAGGAGTTCGGGCCGGCAGGGCAGGAGTTCATCGCCGCGTTCGAGGAGACGCTCGGCGGCGAGCCCGTCGAGCCGTATGCCGTCTACGGCGCCCAGGCAGCACAGATCGTGCTCGACGCGATCGCGGCCTCGGACTACACGCGGGCCGGCGTCATCGAGCAGCTGTTCACCACCGAGGTGACGGGCGGCTACCTGGGCGACTTCTCGTTCAACGAGAACGGCGATCCGGCACTCGCAAGCGGCGCCGTGGTCGGCTTCACGATCTACCGCCTCGAGGACCAGCTCGAGGTCGAGACCGTCTTCTCGCCGCAGCAGGAGGTGGTCGACGCCGCCCGAGGCGGGTAGACACGCGCAGGGGGCGGCACCAGCCAGGGGAGGGCGGCCGGCCCTCCCCTGGCATATCGTTCTGAGGCGGAAATGGTCGAGGAAGCGCGCCTGGAACGGCTCGAGGCCGGCCTGACCCCGGTCAGCGACGGCTGGTTCGTCGTGAACGCCCGGGAGGGGGCGTGGGTGACGAACGAGGCACTCGGAGCCGCTTTCATCGTCGAGGGCGACGATGTGTCCTTCCCCGACGTCGGCTTCACCCTGCTGGTCCTCCAGCCGGGACAGCCCTCCATGTACCACCGCGAGGCCAACCAGGAGGACTTCCTAGTGCTCGCCGGCGAATGCCTGCTGCTGATCGAGGGCGAGGAGCGGCTCCTTCGGGCGTGGGACTTCGTGCACTGCCCGCCGAACACCGAGCACGGCTTCGTCGGGGCGGGCGACGGCCCGTGCGTCATCTTCATGACCGGAGCGCGAAAGGGGTGGCCCGAGAAGGGGATCGTCTACCCCCGTTCCGAACCGGCGCTCCGCCGCGGCGCCGGCGTCGAGACGGAGACGACGTCGCCCCCGGAGGCGTACGCCCGGTTTCCGAAGTGGGAGCCCGGGGCGTCCGACGAGCAACGCTCCTTGCCCTGGTGATGCGGATGCGGGTGATCAGGCAAGCCGACCTCCCCTGGAGCGCGATCGCGCACGAGCTCGTCGGCGACGACCACGACCTGGACATCACGGTCCTCCTGGTGGATGCCAAGCCCGGGCGCGGGCCGAGCCTCCACAAGCATCCCTATGCCGAGGTGTTCATCGTCCTGGAGGGGGAAGCGACGGTGAGCGGCGGCGATGAAGAGCTGGTCGCGCGGGCCGGCGACATCTTGATCGTCCCCGCCGGCCAGCCGCACGGATTCGTGAGCTCCGGCGACGGCCCCCTCCGCCAGATCGACATCCACCTCAGCCCTCGCTTCGAGACCGAGTGGCTCGAGGACCCTCCCAGCTAAGAGTTACCCGGCCCCACCGGCGACGGCGAGACGTGCGGCGAGGTCGGAGATGCTGGCGCGGAGCTCGTCCGGGCGCCGGACGACGAAGTCGCAGTCGAGGCCCGCGAGCAGCCTGGCCGTCCAGTCGAGGGACTCGACGCGGATGCGCATCAGCGTCCGCCCGTCGACCTCGGCGAGCTCTGCGAGTGTCGCAGGCACGCGCTCCGCCGCACGGGCCGGCGGCAGGTCGAGCACGACCTCCACCTGCCAGGCCCACGGCACACGCGCCAGCGAGCTGCTGACGTAGGCCACGGCGTCGAAGCCGTCGGGGGGAGGGACCGCCTCCTCGTCGCCGGTCGTCGTCCGGCTCATCCGGTCGATCCGAAACGTGCGCGAGTCCTCCCGGCCGTGGTCGTGCGCGGCCAGGTACCAGCGCCCGCCGTGGACGACGAGCCCGTACGGGCTCAGCTCGCGGCGGCTCCTTGCGCCCTCGAACGACCGATAACCGGTCCGCACGCGCCGGCGCCGGCGGATCGCGTCGGCTAGGAGCAGCACCGTGTCGCCCGGAACCGGCGCCCCGGCGACCGTGGCGGCGGTAAAGCCGAGCGTGGACTCGAGCGCCTCGACCCGGCGGCGCAGGCCGGCGGGCAGGACGCGGTGGATCTTCTCGAGCGCGCCCTCGGCGGCGGCGCTCTCGGTGTCGAGCCCGAGTCGGCGCGCCGCGAGGAGGCCGAGCACCATGACGACCGCCTCGTCGTCGCTCAGCATCAGAGGCGGCAGCCTGAAGCCCGGACGCATCCGGTAGCCGCCGCCGACTCCGCGCTGGCCCTCGACGGGAATCCCGAGCTCCTGCAGCACCGCGACGTAGCGCCGGACCGTGCGGGCGTCGATGCCGAGCCGGTCGGCGAGCTCTCCTCCGGTGACGACGGGCCGGGCCTGGAGCACTTCGAGGAGAGCGAGGAGTCGCGAGGTCGGGGAGCCCACCCCGGCAGTCAAGCACAGATAGAGGGCCGAAACCGCCCTATTTGACCGATAGCGTCCCTCCTGCAGTCCACGACGACCAGGAGGTGGCGATGTTGAGCGAAGCGGAGCTGTTGACGGACGGGGCGCGGGACTTCGATTTCTGGATGGGGAGCTGGAAGGTGCGAAACCGGATGCTGCGGGAGCGGCTCAAGGGGTCGAGCGACTGGGTCCAGTTCGAGGCGACGAGCGTGGCCCGTCCGCTGCTCGACGGCCTCGGGAACGAGGACGAGTTCCGTACGGACCACGACGGCGGCTTCATCGGGATGTCGTTCCGGTTCTTCGACCCCATGACCGACCTGTGGTCGATCTACTGGGCCGACAGCCGGCGCCCGGGGGTCCTGGACCCTCCGGTGTTCGGCTCGTTCTCCGGCGACACCGGCGTCTTCGAGGGCTCCGACACGTTCGAGGGCCGGCCGATCCTCGTTCGCTTCGTCTGGTCCGGCGTGACAACGCCGACACCGCGCTGGGAGCAGGCCTTCTCCGACGACGGCGGTGAGACCTGGGAGACGAACTGGGTGATGGAGTTCACACGGGACGAAGGCTGACGATCAGGCGTTGCCGCGCAGAGCCAGCGCCTCGACGGCGGAGCCGAAGCCGGCCGCGGCCGCTCGGCGCGGCGTCTGCCATGTGACAATCGACTCGGCATATGATCCGGCGCAGAGCGAGGAGCGAGGATCCATGGCGGACACCGGTGCGACGAATCCCGTAGCGCTCGACCCGTCGATCGGCGCGATCGAGATCAAGATCACGGCGAACGCGAAGGACGAGGACGCAGTGCGCGCGGCGCTCGGCTCGGAGGGCGTGGAAGCCGAGCGGAGGGAGATCTACTTCTTCGACACGCAGGCGCTCGGCCTGTTCGAAGCGGGAGTCGTGCTCCGGGCTCGACTCGTCCGTGATGGAGCGGACGACTCGACCGTGAAGCTGCGGCCGGTCGCCCCGGAACGGCTGTCCGACCGCTGGAAGGAGACCGAGGGCTTCGAGGTCGAGCTGGACGCTGTCGGCGACGAGGCGATCTGCTCGGCCAAGCTCACGGTCGAACAGGATCGCGGCGAGATCGCCGACACGGCCGCGGGCCGGCGTCCGATCCGGAAGCTGTTCTCGGACGACCAGGAGAGCCTGATCGAAGAGTTCGGGCCCGCGGACGTCGGTTGGGACGACCTCTCCGTGCTCGGCCCGGTGGACGCGCGCAAGTGGAAGGTAGAGCCGGCCGGCCTCCCGTACGAGCTGACGGTCGAGGAGTGGGTGCTCCCCGACAGGTCTGACCTGGTCGAGCTGTCGGTGAAGACCGAGCCCGAAGACGCAGCGAAAGCGAAGGCGGCGCTCACCGAGTTTCTCCGCGGCAAGGACCTCGACCCCGAGGGCGATCAGCAGACGAAGACCCGCACCGCTCTCAGCTTCTTCACGAGCGGCCGTGTGACATAGATACCGCTCCGCCCGCCCAGCATCTCCCGAAGGTAGGCATGGGCCAAGCCGCTCGAGGGCCCAACGCGTTCACAGGTGACATCAACTGGGTCGAGATCGACCTCGCCGACGCCTCGCTCCTCGAGAGCTTCGGCCTGCCGCTCGAGCTCGAGCCAGAGCCCGCCTAATCCGGCTTCGCCGACATCGCCCAGACTGCGACGACGTAGGCGACGAGGAGCACGAGGGACACCACCGTCGCCACGCGGACCAGCGTGCTCGCGCTCCCGCCGCCCGAGCGAAGCCGGCGCGCGCCCAGGCCGGCGAGCACGAGCGAGACGAGCAGGAGGAGCCCACCCAGGTCCGCAACGATTGCGCCGATGTCGAGCCAGGAGGGCGCGGGATCGACGTCGGCCCAGCCCTCCTCGGAGTAAATCCACTCTGCGCCGACCCGCATCAGGATCCAGCCGGGGAGGGCGGCCAGGAGGAGCGCGCGGAAGCCGATCCTGCTGAACGCCGCGGCGGCCACCGGCGTCTGGCGGACCCAGCCGAGGACGTAGGCCGAGACCGCCGTCACGAGCCCTCCGACGAGGATCATCGCCCCGAGCACGTGCACGAAGAGCGCGAGGTCGGTCATGCGCCGGGCTTGTAGGCCATGTCGAGGAGGAGAAGGATCACGATCGCAACCGTGACCACGTGGAGCACGAGCCCGCTCTGCGAGCGCAGGGCAGCAGCCAGCTCCGGGCTCGGCGCGTCGCCGCCCTCGGCCGCGAGGGCGCGCGCCTGCTCACGGACGCCGTCGTAGATCTTCCCGACCCGTGACCCGACCGCGCCGGCCGCGAGCCACAGGACGAAGGCAGCGATGATCCAGCCGTCCCAGAGCTGGTATTCGTCGACGTCGATCGCGAGCCAGATCCCGAAGATGAGCACGCCCATCATCCCCAGGGGCAGAAGCACGTCGCCGACGCGTGAGATCCGGAAGACCCGCACGATGTCGGTCGGGACGTCGAGCCTCCGGCCGACGACAATGACGATCGTGTAGAGGACGAGCGCGGCGACGAGCGCGAACGCCGAGAGGATGTGGAGGAAGAGAAGCCAGTCGTACCACGACATCCCGTCGGCAACCTACCGCACCTTGACGATGGACAGAGCTCGCGCGCACGTGTAACCGATGAGCGCCGGGATGAGGTCAGGCTCTTCACAGCTCACGGCGGGGTGAGGCTTTCCGCCGGACGTGGCCCGTACGGCCACTGCTGCGCCTCCGGTCCAGCGCGGTATCCCCGGTCGCGACACGACGACCGGAAGGAGACTCATGAAGATCACCGAACGCCGCCCGCGCAACGGCGAGCGGCGTTAGCGGGCCGGCCTGCCTCCTAGAGACGGCGTAGCGTTGGAGGTTGACGGTAAGCCGGAAGGCCCGACCTCAACGGCCCACGAGGATCTCGAGCTCGTTCAGGTAGTCGGAGGCACGGTTCATCGTTCGCGTGGCCGTCGACCAGTTGCGCTGCAGCTTCGGGTCGATCGAGCCGCCCAGCGCCGCTCAGGTCAGTGAACGATGCTCGCGACGATCCCCGGGTGCCGCGCGCGCCAATTGGCGAGGTAGAAGCCGAGGTGGAGGCGAGCCTGATCGTCGGTCGCTGTCGACGCGACGGTCACCTCCACCGTCTCCTCGCCGGTCTGCGCGACGCGGTAGTTCGCCCGCTTGAGCGAGGCCAGGAGATCGTGGACGAACGCAGGATTCGAGATGTGAACAGTCATATACAGGGCATCGGCAGGAAGGCAAACCGACTTGATTACCCAGGGCAATGCGGACGAGGACGCCTCCCGCGAGCGATGAGACGAGCTCGGAGAAGGCGCCCATGCCGTCTACCATCCATCTACCAGGAGTCGGCCGAAACCCTCGGGAAGCGGGGGTACGGGTTCATGCCGACAGGCCAAACCCGCTCTATTCCTATAACCGGCGGAGAGCGGCGTACACGGTGCATACGTGTCGCATTGACCTACTGGAAGTAGGCCAGGGCTCCCCGATCCCCTGTATCCATGCGGAAAGCCGCCCCGGAGCGCGGCGGCAAAGGGTCTGGCCCGGCCGTGAGCGAACCCTGTCGAACGCGCTCAACGGCCAGGCCAGAGCTTTAGGTATCTGCACCGGCGAGCCCGATAGACCCAGGTGGGTCAACTACGCGGCGACGAGGCTGCCGATATATGAACGTGTAAGCGAACCGCGGCCACTCCGGTGCCGGGGGGACCCTGTCGAAAGGACTGCATGACCGACGTCATCATCGGCCTCGTCATCGCTGCATGGCTCATCGGAGCCGCGATCACCGGGGGCTACTACTTCCTCCGCTGGCTGAGCGATCGGGGACTCGGCTTCGGGCCGTGGGGGTTAACCGAGGATGAGAAGGCGCGCCGACACGAACTGCGCGCCTACAACCGCGACGTGAAAGCGATCGAGCGCGACCACACCCGTCGCGTCCGCGACGCGCGCGCCGAGCTGAAGAAGGCTGAGAAGACCCAGCGCGGGCGTGTCAGTTCCCTGGAGAAACAACTCCAACGCGCGCGCACTCCCGACAAACTCGACGGGTTTTGGTCGACGAAGGGATCGGCGCGGCTCTTCGAAGATCGCGTCGAGACGAGCAAAGGAACGATCCCGCTCTCGACCTCCGTCCTCGCCGACATCAGCACGAGCGGGAATCTCGCGATCGGTGGACGCTCAACTCTGACGCGGATGGGGACCGGAGCGATCATCGCGGGGCCTCTCGGGTTCATGGTCGGCATGGCAGCGAAGAAAGACCGCAAGGTCGACACGCGCGAGCTGTACTTGATCGTGCAGGACCACGGCGGCGGCGTCGTCGTTCCATGCAACCCTGACCAGGGTGAGAAGGTGCGACAGTTCGCGCTGAACCTGATGGCCGCCGCTCGCCGCGCGCCGCAGGCGGCCGAGGCACGCCGCCGGCTCGTCCAGGAGGCCGAGCAGGCGCTGCGCGCGGCTCGTTCGGACACCGGCAACCTCGACTCTGCGCGGACGACACTGAAGAGGGTGGAGACCGAGCGGCTGGCCCTGCCGCCCGCCCCCGAATCCGTGCCCGGCGCCGCGGGCACTACGGGGGCCGCGCAGTAACACTCAGGCTCGATGCCCGCCGGGCGGCGGGGTGAAAGCTCGCATCGCCAGGCGCCGCCCGCCCGCCCTTCGATTCGGCTAATGCGCGAGCGCGCGTCGCTGCCACCGTTCGACGTCACGAAACACGAGTCCCAAAGCGGAACCGCCGCAGATCCGAGCGAGCGAGTCTCCCGACTCGGGCCACTTGCGTCAACTGCTACAGACTCGGGGAGCGCGCCACTTCTTCATCGACCGGAACCTGCTCGACGCCATCTACGCAAGCGACCGGCTGCAACTACCGCTCGAGGGAATTCCTCTGATCTGGTACTGAAAACGGAGCCGCCGACGACGTCCCCGACATGCTTCGCAACCTTGAGTCCGTACCGAACTCCATTGACTGGCAGGACGAGCCGTGGTTCAGCATCTGGAGCGCACTCGCCCACCAAGGCGACGTGTATTCAGCCTCGTTCGCAGCAGTCCCCCCGTGGTCCGCATTCTCGCGGCGGCTCCCGTCCGGGCAGGCTTCGACTACTTAGCCTTCCCTACCGCGGTCGAGATTGGTCGGCAGCGCACAGCTGAACCGATCCCGGAAGACCTTCGCGAGGCGTACTAACGGCGGAGGGAGCGGGCGGCCGCGGTCGCCGGCCGCCCGCTCCGGCTCTTCTTGCTACTTAAGCGGCGTGAGAGTCCAGGGCCCGAGATGACCAAGCGGACGATCCTCGTGGTCGAGGACGAGGAGGCGATCTCCGAACCGCTCGCCGCCGCGCTGGTTCGCGAAGGCTTCGATCCACTCGTGGCCGGGACGGCTGCCGAGGGTCTCGAGCTCTTCGAGCGCCGGAGCCCGGACCTCGTCCTCCTCGACGTGATGCTCCCGGACGGAGACGGACGGGACGTCCTCCGCCGGATCCGCGAGACCTCGCGAACGCCCGTGGTCATGCTGACCGCCCGCGGCGAGGAGACGGACCGGGTGCTCGGCCTCGAGCTCGGCGCCGACGACTACGTCACGAAGCCGTTCAGCGCCGCGGAGCTCGCTGCACGAATCCGCGCCGTCCTGCGGCGGTCCGAGAGCGAGCCCGGGCCCGCGTCGGGCACCGTGCTCGAGCACGGCGGGATCCGCATGGACCTCGACGTGCACGAAGCGAGCAAGGACGGCGAGCCGCTCGACCTGACCGTCAAGGAGTTCGAGCTCCTCCGCGTCCTCCTCGAGCGCGCGGGCAAGCTGGTTCGCCGCGCCGAGCTCGTGCACGAGGTGTGGGACCCGGCCTGGTTCGGCTCGACAAAGACCCTCGACGTGCACGTGAGCGCGCTTCGGAAGAAGCTCGGGGACGACCCCGCGTCGCCGCGCTACATCCACACCGTCCGCGGAGTCGGCTTCAGGTTCGACCCGGCGGACGAGCCCGCGTCGTGAGCTTTCGTGCTCGACTCGTCCTCGCCGCCGCCTACCTGCTCGCGGCGGTCGTGGTCGCCCTCGCGGTCCCGCTCGCCCTGAACGTCGACCGCCGCGCGCAATCCGAGCTCGAGTCGGACGTGCTCGCAAACGCGGCTGTCCTCGCCGCCCGCGTCTCCGACCTCGTCGCGCGGGGCGACTCCGGCAGGCTGGCGGACGTCCTCGCGGGAGCGACGGTGGGCGATCGGGCTCGAACCGTGGTCGTGGACGGCGACGGCCGGCTCCTGGCGGACACGGAGGGCGGCGGTGCTCCCGGCGAGCCGTTCGCGAACGCGGAGCGACCGGAGTTCGGCGCCGCGCTCGGGGAGGGTCGCGTGGACATCCGCGAGCGCAGGAGCGACACGCTCGACGAGGACCTGCTGCTCGTGACCGTGCCCGTCACCGCGGGCGCGGACGTGATCGGCGCGCTGCGCGTCTCTGCCCCGATGGGCGAGGTGGAGGCAAGCATCCGCTCGAGCTGGCTGCGGCTCGCCTTGATCGGGGTCGCGGTCGTGGCGGCAGGGCTCGTGCTCGCCTGGATCCTGGCGGGCTCGGTCGCCCGGCCCATCGAGAAGCTCCGCGCCGCCGCCGGCCGGCTGGGTCGCGGGAACCTCGAGACGCGCGTCGAGCCTGAGGGGCCTCGCGAGGTCGACGAGCTCGGCCGCTCGTTCAACCGTATGGCGGGCGCGCTCTCCGCCAGCCTCGACGCCCAGCGCGATTTCGTCGCCAACGCGTCGCACCAGCTCCGCACCCCGCTGACGGGGATGAAGCTCCGCCTCGAAGCGATTCGGGCAGAAGGAGGAGCCGCGGCCTCCCAGGCCGAGAAGGCCGAAGCGGAGCTCGATCGACTGAGCGCCCTCGTGGACGATCTGCTGGCTCTCGCGCGGGCGTCGTCCGAGGAGACGACGGGCGAGAGCGTCGACCTCGGCGAGGCGGTCCGCGCCGCCGCCCGGCGCTGGGAGGAGCCAGCCGCGTCTGCCGGCCACGAGCTGGCTCTCGGGAACGGCGACGGCGGCAGCATCTGGGCCGCACCCGCAGACGTGGCGCACATCCTCGACAACCTGATCGAGAACGCCATCCGCTACTCGCCGCCCGGGGGCACGATCACGGTCGAGGCAGACCGGGCCGGCCCGCGCCCGTCGCTGGTCGTCTCCGACACCGGTCCGGGGATCCCCGCCGAGGAGCAGAAGCGTGTCTTCGAGCGCTTCTACCGGGGCGCGGGCGGGCGGAGCACGGGCCCCGGGACAGGTCTCGGGCTGGCCATCGTCGCCGAGCTGACCGACCGCTGGGAGGGCGACGTCGAGATTCTCGCGGGGCCCGGGACGCGCATCAGGGCGTCGTTCCCGGCGCACGAGGGCGTTTCCTCACCCTCCGCTAACCGTTTCTGAAGGATCGCAGTGCTAGCGTCGGGGCAATGAATCGCGCGCGCGCCTTTCTCCTCGCGGCTCTCGGCCTGGCGCTCCCGGCAGGGCTCGCGCTCGCCGTCTACCTGACCTCGGCGGGCCCGCTCGCCGCCACGCCCGAGGTCCTCGCCGTCTCCCCGCAGATCGGCGTCCCCGCGACGACCTCGACGAGCGCCCAGGAGCCGACCACGACGTCCCGGCGGGAAGACCGGCGCGACGAGGACCTTCCGGGGAAGTGCAAGGACCCCGACCACCGCCTCGACCCGGATTGCGACCCCGGCAGGGACGACGACGAAGACGACGACTCGAGCGGACGAGGTCGTTCCGGCTCCGACGACGACTCGAGCGGACCGGGCGGCGGAGGCGACGATTCGAGCGGCAGCGGCTCCGGCGGCGACGACGACTCGAGCGGCAGCGGCTCGGACAATTCCGGCTCGGACGACGACTAGCCCCGGCCGCCGGCTACCGAACCTTTACTCACGCCCAACCGAGTCTTCACGGGCCCCGGGGGCGCTCTTTTCCCGGCCCTTCCTAGCCTGGTCGAAGCAATTCGATAACGACTCCAGGAGGGCCACATGTCCACCATCACGAAGCTCATGCTCGTCCCCGCGCTCGTCGTAGCCTTCAGCGTCGGCGTCGCGATCGCGGCGAGCGGCGGCGGCGGCGCGACGCGACGTCGGCCGCCCAGGCGCCGGCGACGACGAGCGGGACGACCACCGTCGACACGACGACGACCACGACCGGCGGCGTCGACATCAGCGGCCCGTGCGACGAGGCCGAGCACGCCAACGATCCGCGCTGCACGGGCGTCCCTGCGCTCGGCGACGACGACGGACGCGAGCCGGGCGAGGACGTGAGCGGCCCCTGCGACGAGGCCGAGCACGCCAACGACCCGCGCTGCACCGGCGTGGCCGGTGACCGGGACGACAACTCCGGCCCCGGCAACGGCCACGAAGCCGGCGACGACGACAACTCCGGCCCCGGGTCGGGAGACGATCGCCGGGACGACAACTCCGGACACGGCTCCGGCGGCGACGACGATGACGACAACTCCGGCTCCGGCCACGGCGGCGGTGACGACGACCGATGAGGCGTCTCACGTTTCTCCCCCTCGCAGCAGCCGTGGGCTCCACCCTTCTCCTCGCCGTCGCGTGCGGCGGCGGGGAGAGCACGGGGGCCGCGGATCCGGCAGCTCAGCCCGGGTCGGCGACGACGCCGACGGAGACCGGCACGACGACCGGCGGGACAGCGGCCGCGGCCGAGGGCGTCGACCCGCGGAAGGGCGGCTTCGAGATCGCTCTGGGCGAGTGGGCGCTCACGCCCGAAGCCGAGTCCATCCGACCCGGTCGCGCGACGTTCGTGATCACGAACCGCGGCACGATGCCGCACGGGTTCGAGATCGAGCGTGAGGGATCGGACGACGACCGCGACAAGCTCGAGACGCGCGTCCTCCAGCCCGGCGAGACGGTCAAGGTCGACCTGAACCTCTCAGAGGGCGTCTACAAGCTCGAGTGCAACGTCGAAGGCCATGACGACATGGGCATGGAGATGCTCTTCGAGGTCAAGAAGGGAGCGCCGCTGGTGAAGGCGACGGGCCCGAAGACCTCGCGGGCCGGCAAGGAGCTGGTCGTCGACGTCCGCGGCTTCGCCTTCGAGCCCGCGACGCTCGAAGCGGCCGTCGCTCAGAAGATCACGTGGACGAACCAGGACCCCGCCGAGCACACCGTCACGCAGGAGGGCGGCGGCTTCGACTCGGGCGCCATGGCCGCGAACGCGAGCTTCAGCCAGGCGTTCGACCGGCCGGGGGAGTACCGCTACATCTGCGCGCTGCACCCCGGTATGACGGGCACGGTGGTCGTCAAGGGCTGACTTCCCCCCTCCCCCGGGTGGAAGGCCGGCGGCCGCTCGGGCGGCCGCCGCGCGTTGTCCGTCGGTCGACATGGCCGGCCGGGGTCGTCTACTGTCGGGTAGAAAGGAGAACGTGAAGGCCGACGAGGCGAAGACCGCTCTGATCGAGAAGACGGTCGAGCACGCGCGCGCGAAGCTCCCTCCCGAGCAAGCGGCGCGGCTCGAAGCCCTCATTCGCATCTACTACGGGCCCGTCGCGCCCGAGGACCTGCTCGAGCGCAGCGTCCCGGACCTCTACGGCGCCGCCCTCGCCCACCTCAACTTCGCCGCCCGGCGTCAGCCGAAGGAGGCGAAGGTCAGGGTCTACGCGCCGCAGCTCGACCAGCACGGCTGGAGCTCCACGCACACCGTCGTCGAGATCGTCAACGACGACATGCCGTTCCTGGTCGACTCGGTGAACATGGAGCTGACGCGGCTGGGCAGCGGCGTCCACCTCATCATCCACCCGGTGGTGCGGGTCCGCCGCGACGAGGAGGGCGTCCTCCTCGACGTCTTCCCGCACGACGCCCCGGCACCCGAGTGCCAGCTCGAGTCTTTCCTCCACGCGGAGGTGGACCAGGAGACCGACCGCGAGGCGGTCGAGCGGCTCAGGGCGGAGCTCGAACGCATCCTCGGGGATGTACGGGCGGCGGTCGAGGACTGGCCGGCGATGGTCAACCGCGCGCGGGCGGTTACCGCCGATCTGGGCGAGAACCCGCCCCCTGTCGATCCGGAGGAGCTCGCCGAGGCGAAGGCCTTCCTCGAGTGGGTCGTCGACGATCACTTCACGTTCCTCGGCTACCACGAGTACGACCTCGTCCTCGAGGACGGACAGGAAGCGCTCAAGCGCGTGGCCGGCACGGGCCTCGGCATCCTGCGAGACAGCGGCAAGGACCCCGGCATCGTGAAGCTCCCGCCGGAGGCGCGCGGCATCGCCCGGGCCAAGAATCCGCTCGTCCTCACGAAGGCGAACTCGCGCGCGACAGTCCACCGGCCCTCGTACCTCGACTACATCGGCGTGAAGCGCTTCGACGAGGCCGGCGAGGTCGTCGGCGAGCGGCGCTTCCTCGGCCTCTACACCTCGACGGCGTACAGCGCGAGCCCCCACGACATCCCGCTGCTCCGCCGCAAGGTCCGGAAGGTGCGCGAGCGCTCCGGCCTGCCGCCCGGTAGCCACGACGACAAGGCCCTCCTCGAGGTGCTCGAGTCGTACCCGCGCGACGAGCTCTTCCAGATCTCCGACGACGAGCTCTACGAGATCGCCATGGGGATCGTGAGCCTCGGCGAGCGCCAGCGCGTTCGGCTCTTCGTCCGGCGCGACGCCTTCGGCCGCTTCCTCTCCTGCCTGGTCTTCGTGCCGCGCGACCGCTTCAACACGCAGGTGCGCCGCCGCATCGAAGCGATTCTCCAGGAGGTGTTCGACGGCGAGAGCGTCGACTACAACGTCCGACTCTCGGAGTCGGTGCTCGCACGCCTCCACTACGTGATCTACACGAAGTCCGGCACGACACCGGACTACGACGTCGCCGAGATCGAGGCGAGGCTCGTCGAGGCGACACGCTCGTGGGCAGACGACCTCTCTGACGCCCTCGTCGAGCAGCTCGGCGAGGAGCGCGGCAGGCAGCTCTTCGCGACCTACGGCGACGCCTCCCCCGCCGCGTACCGCGAGGACTTCACCCCGGCCGCGGCGGTCCTCGACATCGAGCGCATGGAGCGGCTCGACCCGGACGGCGACCTGGCGATGTCGCTCTACCGCCCGCTCGAGGCCGCCGACGACTTCTTCTGCCTGAAGCTCCTCCGCTCCGGGCAGCCGATCCTTCTCTCCGACGTCCTGCCGCTGCTCGAGGACATGGGGGTCAAGGTCTACGACGAGCGCCCCTACGAGATCGCGCGCACGGCAGGCGGCCCCGCCTGGATCTACGACTTCGGGCTCACGTACGAAGACGGCCCGCTCGATCTCGACCGCGTCGGCGAGGCGTTCAAGGACGCCTTCGCGCATGCGTGGCGCGGCGAGATCGAGGTGGACGGCTTCAACCGCCTGGTGCTCCATGCCGGGCTCACGTGGCGCGAGATCGCCGTCCTCCGCGCGCTGGCGAAGTACCTGAGGCAGATCGGAAGCACCTTCAGCCAGGCCTACATGGAGGAGACGCTCGTCGCGCACTCGCCGATCGTGGCGAAGCTCGTCGAGCTCTTCCGGATTCGCTTCGATCCCGCCTCGAGCGCCGACCGGGACACCGAGGCGCAGGGCCTCGCCGCGAGGATCGAGGAGGAGATCGACGCGGTCTCGAGCCTCGACCAGGACAGGATCCTGCGCAGCTTCCTCCGCCTCGTCCAGGCGACGCTGCGGACGAACTACTACCAGAGCGCCGAGGACGGCCGGCCGAAGCCCTATCTGGCCTTCAAGCTCGATCCCGCAGGCGTCCCCGACCTGCCCCTCCCCCGCCCGAAGTACGAGATCTGGGTCTACTCGCCACGGGTGGAGGGGGTGCACCTGCGCGGGGGCAGGGTCGCGCGCGGCGGGATCCGCTGGTCGGACCGGCGCGAAGACTTCCGCACGGAGATCCTCGGGCTCATGAAGGCGCAGATGGTGAAGAACGCGGTGATCGTGCCCGTGGGAGCGAAGGGCGGGTTCGTCGTGAAGCGCCCGCCCTCAGATCCCGACGCGCTCCGCGGGGAGGTTGTCGCCTGCTACCAGGCGCTGATCCACGGGCTCCTCGACGTCACCGACAACATCGTCGGGCGCGAGACCGTGCCGCCGCCCGACGTCGTGCGCTACGACGAGGACGACCCTTACCTCGTCGTCGCGGCCGACAAAGGAACCGCCGCCTTCTCGGACGTCGCCAACGGAATCTCGGCCGAGTACGGATTCTGGCTCGGCGACGCGTTCGCCTCGGGGGGCTCGGCCGGCTACGACCACAAGGCCATGGGCATCACCGCGCGAGGCGCGTGGGAGTCCGTCAAGCGCCATTTCCGGGAGCTCGGCGTCGACATCCAGACGACGGACTTCACGGCGATCGGAATCGGGGACATGGCGGGCGACGTCTTCGGGAACGGCGTCCTGCTCTCGCGCCACCTGAAGCTCGTCGCCGCCTTCAACCACCAGCACGTCTTCCTCGACCCGGACCCCGACCCGGAGCGCTCGTACGTCGAGCGCGAGCGCGTCTTCCAGCTTCCGCGCTCGAGCTGGGCCGATTACGACGTCGACGCGATCTCTGCCGGCGGAGGGGTCTTCCCGAGGTCGGCGAAATCGATCCCCCTCTCGCCGGAGGTGCGCGAGCGGCTCGGGGTCGAGGCGGAGGCGCTGACCCCGAACGAGGTGATCCGGGCGATTCTCGCCGCCCCGGTCGACCTGCTCTGGAACGGCGGCATCGGCACGTTCGTCAAGGCGTCGAGCGAGTCGCACGCCGAGGTCGGCGACAAGGCGAACGACGCGGTGCGGGTGGACGGTCGCGATCTCCGCTGCCGCGTCGTCGGCGAGGGAGGGAACCTCGGTCTCACCCAGCGCGGCCGGGTCGAGTACGCGCTCGCCGGCGGCCGCATCTACACGGACGCGATCGACAACTCGGCCGGCGTCGACTGCTCCGACCACGAGGTCAACATCAAGATCCTGCTCGGCGACGTCGTCGCGGCGGGGGACCTGACCGAGAAGCAGCGGAACGAGCTCCTCGTCGAGATGACGGACGACGTCGCCCGCCTCGTCCTCAGCAACAACTACCGGCAGACCCAGGCGCTCAGCCTGGCGGCCCGGCAGGCTCCCTTGATGCTCGGGGTCCACGCCCGCCAGATCCAGCACCTCGAGCAGGCAGGCCGCCTCGACCGCGAGCTGGCGGGGCTGCCGACCGACGAGACGATCTCGGAACGCGGAACGGCCCGCGGAGGCCTCGTCATGCCCGAGCTCGCTGTCCTCCTCGCCCACGCGAAGATCGAGCTCAACCACGACCTCCTCGCGTCGGATCTCCCCGACGACGGATACATGACACGGGAGCTGGTCCAGTACTTCCCGCGCGTCCTCTGGGAGCGCTTCCCGGAGGAGATGAAGGAGCACCGCCTCCGCCGCGAGCTGATCTCCACCTACGTGACGAACAGCCTCGTCAACCGGGCGGGGATGACCTTCGTCTTCCGTCTCTCCGAGGAGACCGGAGCGGCGGCCGCCGACATCGCGCGTGCCTATACGGTGGCGCGGGAGGTCTTCGAGATGCGCAGCCTCTGGACGGCGATCGAGGAGCTCGACGACGTCATCCCGGCCGACGCCCAGCTCGAGATGCTTCTCGAGGGGCGGAAGCTCGTGGAGCGGGCGACGCGCTGGCTCGTCCGCAGCCGCCCGCGACCGCTCGAGATCGCTGCGGAGATCGAGCACTTCGCGCCCGGCGCGGCGCTCCTTGCGGAGATCCTTGCCAGGGCTGCTCCACGGCCCTGACCGGGCCAAGTTCGAGCGCCGGGCGGCGGAGTACGTCCGCAGGGGCGCTCCCGAGGAGCTCGCCACGAAGGTCGCAGGGCTCGGGCAGATGTCCTCGGCCCTCGACATCGTCGAGGTCGCGGCGGCAAGCGGCGCGTCCATCGAGGAGGTAGCGGCCGTCTACTACGGGCTTGGCGCGCGCCTGGAGCTCCAGTGGCTTCGCGACCAGATCACCGCCCTGCCGCGCGACAACCGCTGGCAGACGCTTGCCCGCGCCGCCCTTCGCGACGAGCTCTTCTCCGTGCACAGCGAGCTCACGCGCGAGGCCCTCCAGGTCGAGCCGGCGGAGCTCGGCCCCGAGGCACGGGTGGAGGCGTGGACCGAGCGCAACCGCGCGGGCGTCGAGCGCGCCCGGGAGGTGCTCGCGGACATCGAGAAGGGCGGGCTCTCGAACATCGAGACGCTCTCGGTAGCCCTTCGTGAGGTGCGTAACCTCATCCAGTCGAGTGCGCGGGTCGCACCCCCGCCGCCACTCCCCCCGGAGGCGATCGAGCCGGCGCCGCGTCCGCCCGAGTCGATCCGGCTCGGCTGAGCGGCAAACCGCCGCGCGCAGGAAGATCTTGGGCGCCTCCCGCGTCTCGTAGGGCAAATGCGAGAGGAGGAGCAGATGAAAGCGTCCATGGACGAGCCCTTCGGTCTTCCCCACGGCAGCGTGCGCGCGTTCCTGACCACGCTGCTCGTCGGGATCACGGCCGCGGTCATGTTCATCCCGATCCCGAGCGGCAAGGACGACGTCAAGTCGATGTTCGTCCTCCTCACCGGGATCGCCGTGCGGGATTACTTCTCGAGCCGCGACCGCCAGGCCGAGCGGGTGCAGCGCGAGGAGCGCGAAGAACGCGAAGAGCGCGAGAGCCTTCCCGCAGCCGGAAGGGCGTAGGGCACTCGCTCTTCCCCCGGCAAGAGCTTTGAGACCCTGAAGGAACCCTTCCTGGCCACTCGGCTAGTCCTGGGCTCGAACCATTGAACACCGGTGACCGCTCAACTAGCCTCGCTTCATAGGGAAGGCATCTCTAGGGAGGATCGACTGCCGTGAGCGGTGACAAACGGTTCCTAACGCGCGCGCGCGGGCTCGCGGCATGCGGGATCGTGGCTGTGGCCGGCGCGGCGGTGGGGCCCGCAGGAGCCGCGGTCGAGTCCTGCGTCTACAACGCGGGCGCGAAAAGCGTGACGGCGACCATCTCGTCCGGGTCCGAGGCGACCCTGAAGGTTGCGGCAGGCGGACAGCTCCTCTTCGGCCTCGTCCCCGTCGACTGCGGCGGCGCGACGACCACCAACACCGACTCGATCCAGGTCACGGGGAACGCCGGAACGACCGAGCGCTTCATCCTCGACCAGTCCGAGGGCTTCCTCGGTCCCGGGTTCTCCAGCGAGCTGAACATCCCCGAGATCGAGCTCGCGACGAATCTCGGCGACGCGTCGGACAGGATCGTCGTCTACGGAACCCAGGGGAACGACGTCATCGCGGCCGGCCAGAACGGCATGGCGATCGACTCGGACGGCGACCTGGACGTCACCTTCAACCCCGGCGTCTTCCCGCTCGAGATCCACGCTCTCGGCGGCAACGACTTCATCAACGGCCGCGGCCAGGGCGGTGCCGGGCTCCACTTCCTCGGGCCGCTCACGATCACGGGCGGCGACGGAAACGACGAGCTCGTCGGCTCCAGCGATCCCGACCTGATCCACGGCGACTCCGGCGACGACATCGTCTTCGCCGACGAGTCCGCCGACCTCGTCTACGGCGACGCCGGCAGCGACAGGCTCACGGGGGGGAACGGCAACGACCTGCTCGTCGGCGCTGCCGGCTCCGACTGGTTCTCGGCCGGCGGCGGCAACGACACGCTCGAGGCCGACGACGGAGAGGCGGACACGCAGATCCACGGCGGGGGCGGGTCCGACACCGCCTACGTGGACGCCAACATCGATCCCGCCGTGATCGCAGTCGAGACCAAGATCGTCGATCCCGGCCCGCCTCCTCCGCCCCCGCCTCCCACGGGCGCCTGCGACTACGAACCGGCGACGAAGGCAGTCACGGCCGGCATCGGCGCGGGCTCGACCGCGACGCTCGCGGTCGTCGGCGAGGAGATCCGCTTCGGCACGACGCCGGTGGCCTGCGACGGAGCGACGACCGCGAACACCGACTCGATCACGGTCAACGGCGCCGCGGCCTCGGTCGAGCAGCTGATCGTCGACCAGGCGGGCGGCGCGCTCGCCCCCGGGGCGACGGCCGAGACGACCGGAACGTCCGAGATCGAGCTCTCCGTCAACCTCGGCGGGGTCAACCGACGTCGTGGTCGTCCGCGGCCGCGCCGCGGCAGACGTCCTCACGGCAGGGGTGAAAGGCGTTGCGCTCAACAATGACACCGACGTCGATGTCACCTTCTCGGTGCTTCCGGCCTCGGTCGAGCTCGCAGGCGGCGGCGGCGGCGACCAGCTGTCGGCGCGCGGCGGGTTCGGCTCGGGCCTGGTCTTTCCGGGATCGGTGACGCTTCGCGCCGGCGACGGCGGCGACACGCTGAGCGGCGGGGACTTCAACGACCTGCTCGTCGGCGGCGCCGGGCTCGACACGATCTACGGCAACGCCGGGAACGACGACCTGCAGGGCGCCGGAGGCAACGACGGGCTCTACGGCCAGGACGGCAACGACACGATCACGGGCGGAGCTGGAGCCGACACGCTCTCGGGCAGCTACGGCAACGACACGTTCCACGCAGTCGACGGCGCGGCCGACAGGCAGATCCATGGCGGCCCCGACACGGACACCGCCTACTTCGACGGGTCGCTCGACCCGGCGCCGATCGCAGTCGAGGTTCTCTTCCCGACCTAGACTCTGGGCTGGACCGCGCATCCGCCCTTTGCCGCGGTCGAGAACCAGATTCCGCGCTGAGTGCGCCGCCCGTCGGGCGCGTCGGCCACACTACCCTGCGATGCGCGCGATCGTGCCCCTGGACGACGAGCCACGGTTCCGCTCCTTTCCGTTCGCGCCGCCCCTCGAGGGGCCGATCCGTCGGGCCGTGGACGACGCGGCTCTCGTTCTCTCACGCACCAAGGGTCGCTTCGACGGCCCCATCGCGTTCTGTCACGGCGTCTCGCGAGACGGAGCAGTGCTCCGGAGGCACGGGCGGTACGCGGAGGCGATGGTCGTGTTCGCCGAGCCCTCCCTTGCCTACCGGCTCGGGTTCGCGCTCGGCGTGCAGCTTTTTGTCGAGGGGCCGGGGGATCGGACGCTGTTCCAGCTCCGGGGGCCGTCGATCGGCCGCGACCCGCTCCTCTGGACGGCTTCCGCCTCGGGCGGGCTCAGCCCGGTGGAGCAGCCACGCGATGCGGTGCTCGCCGACGCTCTCGAGGAGCTCGGGCTCGGCGAGGACGACCTGCCCGGCTTCCAACCCGTCGCCGTCGTCGTGAGCGACGACACCGGCTCGGCGCTCGTGGTCTACCACGCGAGCCTGCGGGAAGGAGCGGAGCCGAACCCCGACGCGGTCAAGGTCGCCCAGCTCTTCTGGGCCGGCTCGCCCTCGGACCTCGGCGCCCAGGTCTCCGCGGATACCGTCGCCTGCTGGGAGGCGCTCGAGCAGTGGCGGGAGCGCACAGCCACCCCCTCCAATTAACGACTAGACGGCGCCCTCGATGGCGTGAAGGGTCCACGGGGGGCCGATGCGGACGAGGTGGCCGTCCGGGTCGGCGAGGTCGTAGACCTCCGTGCCGAAGCGCGTGCGCGTCACTCTCCCGCCCGCGATCCCCTGTCGCTCGAGGCGGTCGATCTCGGTGCTGATCTCCGCGGCTGCAAGCTCGAGACGGGCGCTGCCCCCGATCTCCCGGCCGCGCTCCGGGTCCCAGGTGAGCACGAGGAACGTCTGCGCTTCCAGCACGAAGAAAGCGCTGTGGGCCGTCTCGCCCTCGTCGTAAGCCGCCGCTGGGCCGTGCCCGAGCAGGCGGGTGTACCAGTCGTTCGAGCGGTCGAGGTCGGTGACGTAGAAGTGGATCGCGGTGACGAGGGTCAAGTCGCCTTCGTCTTCCCGCTCGCCGCAGCCGCGCCGGCCGCGTGGCGCTTCTTCCGCTCCTTCTTCTTGCGCTGCCGGTCGTGCCTCCAGCGCCGGATCGGTCGCGATCCTCGTCCCATGCCGCGTGACTCTATACATTCCTCCGCATGGCGCTGGACCCTTCCCGCACGGTCGACGAGCTCCGCGAGCTTCGGGAGCTGACGGGCGACGAGAACGGCGCCCAGCGGGTCGCCTGGACCGACACGTGGGTCACGGCGAAGGGCTGGCTCTCCGACAAGCTCGCTCCGCTCGGAGTGGAGGAGGAGGTCGATGCGGCGGGCAACCAGTGGTTCACGCTGCGAGGTGATTCGGACCGGGCGCTCGTGATCGGCGGCCACATCGACTCGGTCCCGAACGGCGGCTGGCTCGACGGCGCCCTCAACGTCGTCGCCGGAATCGAGGTCGTGCGGAGCATCGCAGCAGGCGGCACTCCGCCCGTCACCGTGCGACTCGTGAGCTGGGCGGACGAGGAGGGCGCGCGGTTCGGCCGCTCCCTCTTCGGCTCGAGCGCCGCCTCGGGGACGATGTCCGACCAGGACGACATCCGCGAGCGCACCGACGCGGACGGGATCCGCTGGGTAGACGCGCTCGGCGAGCACGGCGTCGATCTCGACCGCGCCCTGGAAGCGGGCCGGCAGCTCGAGAGCGCGGCAGCCTACCTCGAGCTGCACATCGAGCAGGGCCCGGTGCTCGAGTCAATGGGCCTCCCCCTCGGAGTCGTGCTCGGGACCTTCGGCGTCGAGCGCAACCAGATCACGTTCCGCGGCCAGGCGGCCCACGCCGGCTCGACGCCGATGGCGGAGCGGCGCGACGCTCTGGCGGCGGCCGCGAAGCTCGCGCTCGAGATCCGCGAGATCGCCGCCCGAGCGGGCGACGGCGCCGTGTGCACGATGGGGAGCTGCGTCACGAAGCCCGGCATCGTCACGTCTGTCGTCGAGACGTGCACCGTGCTCCTCGACCAGCGCCACCTCGACGGCGCGAAGCTCGCGGGAATGCTCGCCGAGGCGCGGCAGGCGAGCGACGGCTTCGCGCGCGAGGAGAAGGTGGACGTCGAGTGGGATGCCGTCTGGCGCATCGACCCGATCCACTTCGACGAGGCCCTGATCGAGCTCGCCGACGAGGCCGTGGTCGAGGTCGCAGCGCGCTCGCACCGCCTGCCGAGCGGCCCCCTCCACGACGCGGCCGAGGTGGCCCGCGCCGGAGTCCCCACGGTGATGCTCTTCGTTCAGAGCCTCCGCGGCCTCTCGCATACAAAGCTCGAGGACACGAAGCCCGAGCACCTCGAGCTCTCGGTCCGGGCGCTCGACACGCTGGCGGCGAAGACGATCGCCCGACTGGCTGCCGGTTAGGAGACGAGCTCGCGCAGGGCCGCGAGCGCGGTGTCGACGTCCTCCTCGGAGTTGACGATGCTGGGCCCGAACCGCAGGTAGCTCGCCGCGTACGGAGTCAGCGTGGCGACGACGCCGTGGTCTCGCCGGAGCCGGAAGACGAGGTCGTCGAGCGTGGTGGTGGGCAGGTCGACGTCGCAGCAGACCAGACCGGCGGAGAGGCCCTCGTCCAGCGGGGTCCGAAGGATCACGCCGGGGGTCTCCAGCAGGCCCTCCTTCAGACGCGTGGCGAGGGCGCGGGTACGCTCGGCTGCGCGCTCTCGGCCCGATCTCCCTGCGAAACGAGAACGCCTGAGCGAGGGCCCACCGATGCTCGAACGCCTGGTAGCCGCCGGGCGTGAAGGCCGCGGCCGTCGTGGGCCCGGTCGGGTCACGAGCCCGGAGCCAGGCCACGAAGCTTTCGCGGTCGGTGAAGGACGGAATCGTCGCGGCCGTATCCGCCCAGGCCTCGTCAGGCCCCAGACGAGCCCCGTCCCACGGGGCCCGAAGAGCCACTTGTGGCAGCCGGAGACGAGGAAGTCGCAGCCGAGCTCCGGCAGCGCGTCCGGCTCGACGCCGAACGCGTGCACGGCGTCGACGCAGAGGAGAGTCCTTCGCTCCTTGCCGAGCCGCTCGTCCGCGCGTGCGAGCGTGTCCGCGATCGCCCGGACCGGCAGCTTTACGCCTGTGCTGGAGTGCACCCACGTCAGCGCGACGACACGGGTTCGAGCCGTCACCGCGCCGTCGATCGCCGCGGCAATCTCGTCCGGGGAGGCGGTCGCGGGGTCGCCGTAGAGTGCAACCCTCCGGACGGCGGCGCCGGTCGCCTTCGCACGCAGCCGGAGCGCCTCGTGGGTCGAGTAGAAGTCGTGCTCGGTGGTGACGACCTCCTCGCCCTCCCGCAGGTCGAGGCTCGCGTACAGGAGGCCGAGGCCCATCGTCGTCGAGACGGTGAGTGCGATCTCGTCGGGGGCGACGCCGAGGTATCCAGCCGCTTCCTGGAGCACCTCGGCCTCGAGGCGCTCCTCGTTCTCCTGGAGGTAGGAGGGATCGGCGTCGAGCGCGCGCCGGTGCTCGGCGATCGCGTCCCGAACCGGGCGCGGGTGCGGAGCGAGCAGGAAGGAGGCGAGCTGGACGCGGTCGCCGGCGAGGTCGAAGCCGGCGCGCACACCCTCCCACGTGTCGAGCCCGGCGGTCGCGCCTGCTTCCCGCGCCTCTTCGTCGGACCTGCACCCCGCCGCTGCGAGCGCGCCCGCCCCGAGGAGCACGCCGGTCCGGACCAGGAGGTCTCTGCGCCCGAGCAGCACGGCGGCTACAGGATGTCAGCCACCTCGAGCCCGACGAAGAGGAGGCCGACCCCGGTCAGGACAGCGATCGCGACCCCGGCGATCAGGGTGACGTCCCGCCGGTAGAAAGAGCTCGGGACACCGGGGCCGAGCTCGTCCGCGAGCGGAGCGAGGGCGAGCCCGGCGAGCGGGAAGAGCGCTGCGAAGACCGCCACGCTCAACTCCGCGGGCTCGAGCAGCCTGAAGTCGGAGCTCTCCGAGTCGAAGATCCCCGGGCCGAGCAGCGCGAGTAGAGGAAGCGTGAGCGCGAGCCCCCGCCACGGCATCGCGGCCGGCAGCCAGCGCCGGACGCAAAAGACGACGAGCCCGGCGAGCAGGCCTACCGGAATACCCGTGAAGAGAACGAGGTCGAGCGTCCCTTCGAGCGTGATCTCGCCGACGACGTTGCCGTTCTCGGTGAGCGTCCCGTCGGCGTCGGGATTCGCAGCGGCGACGAGCCTCATCGCGAGGCGCGAGCCGAGGCCCGCCACGATGATCCCGACGAGGAGACCGGCGCCGAGGCAACCCACGAGCGCCCGTACCCATGTCAGAGGCGCGCGCGAGAGCGGGGTACGCCAGGGAGCCTCCTCCACGGCCATGGGCGCAGAACTCTACGGCACACGTGGGGGCGCTGTCACGTGGTGGCCGACGAGGCGTGGGTCGCCCGTCGAGCCCTGCTTGCTCAGGTGGATCGCGGTGCGGTCACCCGCATGCTCGATGCGGCGCACCACCCAGGCTCTCCCGTCCACGGACGATCGCCCCAGCTCCGCGCCGACCTCCGGGATCTCGCCCTCGTGGACTCCGCGCCAGAGCTCGTGTCCCTGCGAGTCCTCGCGGATCCAGACGACGGGAGCGTCGATCCCCGCGCCGGGCGCGGCGGCGCCCCCAGCCTGCCAGACCGCCTGCGGCTCGATGCTCGGCTGCTCGACCTGGTTGATCTCGCGGAGCGCGAGGCGGAGCTCGTCCGGGGTGGGGTTCCCCCAGTACCAGAACCCGCACCAGATGCGGTGAATACGAAGCAGCGAGTCGAGGATGAACGTGAAAGGGAGGAACGGCCGATGCGTCTCGTCGGTCAGCTCGAGGAGGTCGAGCTCCTCGGCGACCGCGCGGTCGACGTCCGACAGGAACGGGAAGTCGGCGCCGAGGCCCGCCCTGAAGGCCCCGTTCGTGTACGGCTCGTCCACGGTGACCGCGGCGATCCGTCCGAACTCGCGCTGGATCTCGTCCTGGAGCGCGACGAGATTCCGGACGCGCACCTGTTCCTTGGGGCACCACCAGCCGCGGACGAAGGCGAGCACGAGCGGCTGCTCGCCGGCGATCGCGCTCAGCGCGAGCTCTTCGCCCGTCGTCTCGGGCAAGCGGAGGTCGGGGAACGGGTTGCCGGGCACGAGGTCTTCTCTCATCACTTCCTCCTTCGCACTTGGTTCCGTAACCAGCCGGGAGCGGTCCTGCGCGCCCCTTCCACGGCCAGCGCGAACGCCGGAGCCGCCTCCTCCCCGTGGATCCCAGCCCCGTGTCCCACCAGGACATGGCTCGGTGCCAGGCACCTGGCCAGGTCCCGAAGCGACCTCGGGCAGTAGAGCCGCAGGGCCGGGTGGACGGCGAGCGCCTCCTCGGGAGCCCCGAAGTAGCCGGCAGTGCCGAGAGCGTCCGCGAAGACGAGCACGCGTTCCTCCGGCCACCAGAGCGCAGCCTCGCGCCACCCCGGCAGGTCGACGACGCGGCGAGCCTCGAACGGTGCGCCCGGGATCCTCGAGAACGGAACGCGATGAAGCGGGACGCCGAGACGCTCCGCGAGAACCGCACAGTCCCGCGGGTGGCGGTCGAGGAGCTGGACGACGCCGGCGGGCGCGCCCAGGGTCAGGATCCGCTCCTCGATCCCGGGCTCCCGGACGGGGTCGACGAGCCAGACCCGTCCATCCGCCCGGAGGGCGTGAGACGCGCGCTCGAGGAGCTCGGGCCGGGGCGCGATCCAGCCGAAACCGAAGTCGGTCTCGTCGCAGATCCTTACCTTGGCTTCGACCATGGACCGTCGTACCTTGGTCCATCGGGCGACTACTTCGTCGCCTGCCGCGTCGTTCTTGACGTTGAAGTGCGGGCGCAACTATGATTTAGACGTGTCTAATTCTCGCGGCGTAACCCGTCGGCAACTCATCGTGGGCGCAGCCCCCGTCGTGGCGGCGGCTCCGTTCGCAGGGCTCGCGCTCGGAGGAAACAAGGATCCGGAGGCCACGCACCTGGGCCTGGTCGGGCACGGGGCGGACATGGGCCACGCCGCGATGATCGGCCCCGAAGTGCCCGCCCCGGGCGGCCCGAACGACCTGGACGCCCTCACGTACCCGCCCACGGCGCTTCCCCATCAGCCCGGGCGCGTCCGTGAGTACACGCTCGTGGCGCGGGACGTGGACATCGAGGTTGCGAAAGGGGTCGTCTACCCGGCCTGGACGTACAACGGCACCGCCCCGGGCCCGGTCATCCGCGCGACCGAGGACGATCTCCTCCGCGTTCAGTTCGCAAACGGCGGCTCGCATCCGCACACCATCCACTTCCACGGGATCCACCCGTCGAACATGGACGGCGTGTTCGAGGTCGTCGAGCCCGGAGAGCGATTCACGTACGAGTTCCCGGCGCGTCCGTACGGCATGCACCTCTACCACTGCCATGCGACCCCGCTGAAAAAGCACATTCACAAGGGCCTCTACGGCGCGTTCATCATCGACCCGCCCGAGCCGCGCCCGCCGGCGCAGGAGATCGTCATGGTGATGAACGGCTTCGACACCGACGGCGACGGCGAGAACAACTTCTACGCGGTCAACGGGCCCGCCTTCTACTACGCCCGCTACCCGATCCGGGTCAGCCGCTCGCAAACGGTCCGGATCTACATCGCCAACCTGACCGAGTTCGACCTCGTCAACTCGTTCCATCTCCACGGCGACTTCTTCCGCTACTACCGCACGGGCTCGACCGACCAGTTCGAGTACACGGACACGATCATGCTCTGCCAGGGCGAGCGCGGGATCATCGAGATCGACTTCGCCAACACGGGCCGCTTCATGTTCCACGCGCACCAGTCGGAGTTCGCCGAGCTCGGCTGGATGGGCTTCTTCGAGGTCGAGGATTAGGTGGAGGCGCGCTCCGTCGCGGAGAAGCGGGAGCGCCGTGCGGTGTCGGGGCGCGGGCGCCTCTGGGCGCTCGTGCCGATCGTCGTCCTCGTAGCCGCGGTCTCGCTCTTCTCAGCGCGCGGCGGCTCCATCCTCGACCTCGTCGGCGAGAGCCCGCCTCCCGCCGACGCGTTCGACGTCCGCCGTGTCGAGTTCTCGCCCGGGGAGATCCGCGTTCGCGTCACGAACCCGCAGCGGGAGGATCTGACGATCGCCACGGTGACCGTCGACGACGCGATCGTCCCGTACTCCGTGGACGGGCCGACGACGCTTTCGCGGCTCCGCTCGGCGACGATCGTCGTGCCCTACGACTGGGTCGAGGACGAGCCGATCGCGGTCGGCGTGACCAGCTCGACCGGGATTCAGACCACGGAGGAGATCGCGGCCGCCGTGGAGACCCCGCAACCGAGCGCCCAGGGCTTCTTCGGCTACGCCTTGCTCGGCACGCTGGTCGGCATCGTCCCCATCGCGCTCGGGCTCCTCTGGCTCCCGTCGCTTCGACGGGCCAGGCCCGAGTGGCTCGCGGCGTTCATGGCTCTCACGGGCGGGCTCCTGACTTTCTTGGCCCTGGAGGCGCTCGCAGAGGCGCTCGAGCTCCAGGCGGTACTCCCGAGCCCTCTCGGCGGCACCGGGCTCGTCGTCCTCGGCGTGGCGGCGAGCTTCCTCGGCCTCACCTTCCTCGCCCAGAAACTCGGCGGCTCCGGCGGCGCGGCGAAGGGCGGCGTGCTCGGCGGCCTGGCACTGGCGACGCTCGTCGCTGTCGGGATCGGCGTCCACAACATGGGCGAAGGTCTCGCCGTCGGAACGTCCTTCGCGCTCGGCGAGCTGACGCTGGGGACGTTCCTCGTCGTCGGCTTCATGGTTCACAACGTCACCGAGGGCCTCGGCATCGCCGCTCCCGTGGCGGAGGGCGGCCGCGTCGGCCTCGCGCGGCTCGTCGGCCTCACCCTCGTGGCCGGCGCGCCCACGATCCTCGGTGCGTGGATCGGCGGCTACGTCACGAGCGACGTCCTCGCAGTCCTTTTCTTCGCGCTCGCGGCCGGCGCCGCGCTCCAGGTGGTCGTCGAGGTGGGCCGCTTCGTCGCGCGGCGCGCGCCAGGCGGGCTCAGGTCCGGCTACGTCGTCGGCGGCTTCCTGGCCGGGCTCGCGGTCATGTACCTGACCGGGCTCCTCGTCTAGGAGCCCGCCTCGACCGCCGGCTCTAGCCCCCCGGCAGGAGCAGGGACGGAAGCCCAACGGCGAGGTTCCGCCTCTCCGCGAGCGCCTCGAGGACCATCACCGTGTCGGCGACCGGGATGTCCTCGAGATACGCATCGCGCTCCTCGAAGGACGCCAGAACCTCCCCGACCGCCTCCCTGTAGTCCCCCTGGCGCCGGTGCGCGAGCGCCGCGAGCGCTCCCGCGACGGGGTGGGGAAACGACTCCTCCGGCTCCGACGCGAGCCCATCGGCAAGCGGCGCGGCCTCGGCGTCCTCGTCGAGAACGAGCAGCGCGAGCACCGCGGCGTAGCGGCCGATGGGCGAGGCGGCCGCCGCCGGGCCCTGTTCGAGCGCCCAGCGTGCGTCGTTCTCGGCGCCTGACCAGTCGCCTGCCAGCACGCGGGCCTTGACGGCTCCGATCAGCCTTCCCCAGCTCTCCGGGGGCGCGTCTTCGAAGCTCTCGCGGAACCGCTCGGCCGAGCGGGCGAGCCACCCGGCGGCCTCCGCCCGGCGGCCCTGCATCAACCGGCTGAGCCCTGCGCCCGTGGCGGCCATCGCGACCCGGACGAGCTGCTTCTGGCGGGCATCCGCCTCGTCGGGAAGCCGGGCCAGACCGTCCGCGTAGCGGCCTTCCTCGCGCTCCGCATGCCCGTCCCAGTCCACGACTCGGGAGCCTAGTCGCCTCGCGGACGATCGTCACTAAACGCCCTGCGCGTCTCCGGCATCCGGTATCATTCGCGTGCTGGCGCGACGTTCTCGCGCGCACACTCTTCTGGATCAGGCAGCGCACAATGGCGCTGCTCCCATGCAAGAAGCGATACGCCATCCGACTGTCTGGTCGGAGGAAACGGACGCCTTGGCGGCAGCCGCCCTCCGCGCCGACGCCTGGTCGGGGGAGTCCTTCCTCCACCAGGGTGAAGACGTTGCCGATGTGCTCGCGGAAGGGCGCGGCCGGCGCCACGCGCTCGACGCCGCCCTGGTCGAGATGGAGGCCGGACGCCGCTCGCCCTCGCCCGAGTGGAAGGTGAACTACGCCCTCATGCTCGGGCTCGAGCGTGTGCTCAGCGACCGACCCGCGAGGCTCGCCTCGGGCACGGAGCTGCGCCGCCACCAGACCGACGCGCTCGCCGGGATGCTGGCCGAGCTGATCGCGCGGCACGAGGAGAAGCTCGAGAATGGAAACGGGGATGGGAACGGCCCCCAGCTCGCCGAGCGAGTCGAGGAGGACGAGGCGGAGCTCGAGGACGAGCTCACCGGCGAAGACGACGAGGGTGAGCCGCCCGCGGCCGACGATCCCGGGGCCGTCCGCCGCTTCCGCTTCCGCCATCCGACCGCCTCCGGAAAGACGATTGCCGCGGCTGGGTTCGTCGAGGCCGCGCGCACGATGGGGGTCCTCATCCTCACCCACCGCCGCCTGCTCGTGAACCAGTTCACGCGCGATCTCACGACGGAGGGATACGGCGACCGGCTCCACGAGGCCGTCCTCGCGGGAAAGGAGCCGCTGCGCGGCAACCCGATCACCATCCAGACGTACGCCTGGTTCGCCCGCCACGTCGGCTCGGTCTCGCGCAGCGCCTATCAGCTCGTCATCTGCGACGAAGCGCACACGGCGCTCGGGGACAAGACGAGCGCGGCCATCCGCAGCCTCTCGGAGCCCATCTTCATCGGGATGACGGCGACGGAGCAGCTGATCGCCAAGCAGGTCTCGGACGTCTTCCCGGCCTCGGTGGACGACCTGCCGCTCGGAGACGCGGCCCGGCGCGGCCTGATCGCGCCCTTGCGCTCGCTCCGCGTGCGGCCCGCGGCCGCGATCTCCTCCGTGCCGATCGTCGGCGGCGACTACGACCAGGAGATCCTGGCCAAGGTCCTCGACCAGGAGATCTTCAACCAGGCCGCCGCGAGCCTCTACCGCGACCGCTTCGACGCCACGCCCGGGATCGTCTACGCGGCGGGAGTCGAGCACGCGTACAACCTCGCGCGTGAGTTCCGAGCGGCCGGGCTCAAAGCCGAGGCCGTCAGCGGGCGGACGCCGCCGGTCAAGCTGGCCGAGACGCTCGCCGCCTACGAGCGGGGCGAGATCAACGTCCTCGTCAACGCGCATGCTGCTCGCCGAGGGGTGGAACTCCCCCCGCGCGACGGTCTGCATGCACCTCGCGCCGACCGCCAGTCGCCGGGTCTACCAGCAGCGCATCGGGCGGATCATGCGCCTGGCGCCTCGCAAGGAGGCAGGGGTCGTCGTCGACTTCGTGGACGACGCCGGCACTCACAACGAGCGGACGATCACGATCCACAGCCTCCTCGACTCCGACTTCTACCGGCCCGGCGCCCGCGTGACGCCCGCGCCGCGGCGGCGGGTCCAGCGCCGGGCGAAGCGAAAGCTCTCGCCGGCGCCCTGGCTCGTCCCCGTGACGCCCGACCCCCGGCGGCGCGTCACCGTGATCACCCGGGAGTGGGAGCGCGTCAGCCCGGGCCGCCTCGCAGACGACGAGCAGCTTCTCTGGGCCCGTATCGCCGGACGGCAGGTGCGGTTCGAGGAGCGTCAGCAGTTCGCCGAGAAGCTCGCCCTGGCAAGCCGCGAGTGCCGCGAGGCTTTCCTCATGAGCTGCGCCGCGGAAAACCCGAACAGGCGCCTGCGGCTCTCGGCGCTCGGCGACCGCGTTGCCGTCAGCGTCGACCGGGCCGACTACGACGACCTCGTGACCATGGTCACCTCGGCGCCCACGTGGGACAAGGACCGCGTCCAGGGCGTCCGCGTCCTCCTCCGCGCCATCGGAGACGAGAAGGTCGACGCTCCGGTCGACATCGCCGCGCGCTGGACCTGGCGCCTCGCCCGCGCCACCCGCAAGATCCAGGACCGGCGGGCGAGCGCCGATCTGCCCGAGGCGAAGAGGCTCCTCGGCGCGCTGACCAACTCGCGTGGGCACCGGCACGAGGAGAACGCGGCGCGGCTCGTCAACGTGGCGCTCGAGCAGCCCATCCATGTCGCCGTAGCCCTCCTCGCCTCGGCCGAGGCGTACACGCCGACCGCGCAGCGCCTCATCGACGGCGTGCGCGAGCGGATCGGCTCGGTGCCCGAGATCGCACACGCCCTCGCCGACAACCTCCCCGCGCCGAAGCAGCCGTCGAGCAAGTCGCGCCGGAGGCGGCGGAAGAAGAAGCGCAAGGCGGAGGAGGCGCAGGTCACCCAGTCGAAGGGCGGCCCGTCCTCGCCGAACTGGAAGCGCGAGGACTCTCGGCCGCAGCGCCAGCCTGCCGCCCAGCCCGCCGAGCGCACGTAAGGCTTCGTTCAGAAACAGGCACTAGCATCGATTCTCGATGCTGCTGCTTCTCGGCATCGCGTTCGTCGCGGGCATCGTCACGGCGCTCTCGCCGTGTGTCCTGCCCGTGTTGCCGATCGTCCTGGCCGGCGGCGCGACCGGCGGAAGCCGCCGCCCCTTCGCGATCGTCGCGGGCCTCGTCGCCAGCTTTACCGTCTTCACCCTGACGGCGGCCGCGCTCCTCTCCTCGCTCCGCCTTCCCGCGGGACCTGCTGAGGAACCTCGCGATCGCCGTCGTCGTCCTGGTGGGCCTCTCGCTCGTCTGGCCACGTCTCGGCGAGCTCCTCGGGCGCCCGTTCCACCGGCTCGCGCGCCGCCGGCTGCCCGGCGAGGGCGGCGGCTTCCTGCTCGGCGTCAGCCTGGGGCTCGTCTTCACACCGTGTGCCGGGCCCGTCATCGGCGCGGTCGCGACCGTGGCGGCGACGCAGAGCCTCACCGTGGACGCCTTCCTGATCACGCTCGCCTACGGCCTCGGCGCCGGCGTCGTGCTCCTCGGGGTCGCCGTCGCCGCCCGGCGCGGCCTGCGACTCGGGGCCGTCCGCGCCCACGCTCCGGCCGTGCGCCGCGCGCTCGGCGTGTGTGTCCTCGCGGTCGCCCTCCTCATGGCGCTCGGGGTCGACAAGAAGCTCCAGACCCGCGTCCCCGAGTACACGCGCGCCCTCCAGGCTCTCGAGGAGAGCGCGGCTGCCGATGGAGAGCTCGAGGCCCTCGTCGGCGGGCCCGGCCTCGCCGAAGAGGAGCGGCTGGACGACTTCGGCGTCGCGCCGGAGTTCCAGGCGCTCGAAGAATGGATCAACTCTGCCCCGCTGACGATGCAGGAGCTGCGCGGGAAGGTCGTCGTCCTCGACTTCTGGACCTACTCGTGCATCAACTGCCTCCGCACCCTGCCGCACGTGACGGCCTGGTACGACGCGTACCGGGACGACGGCCTCGTGATCGTCGGCGTCCACACGCCCGAGTTCGCGTTCGAGCGCGAGCCCGACAACGTGCGGCGCGCCGTCCGCGACCACGGGATCGAGTACCCGGTCGCCCTCGACAACGACTACGGGACGTGGAAGGCCTGGTCGAACCGCTACTGGCCCGCCAAGTACTTCGTCGACCGGCGCGGTCGCATCCGCTACGCGCACTTCGGGGAGGGCGACTACGAGGAGAGCGAGCGGGTGATCCGGCTCCTGCTCGCCGAGGACGGCCCGGAAGAGCTCGTCTCCGCGGAGATCGAGGACTCCACGCCCTCCGGGGAGCAGACTCCCGAGACCTATCTCGGCTACCACCGGCTCGACCGCTTCGTCGGCTCGCGGCTCCGGCCGGACGTCGAAGCGTCGTACGCGATCCCGCAGTACGTTCCCTTGCACGGCGTCGCCTACGGCGGCCGCTGGACCGTCGAGGGCGAGCGGATCGTCGCCGGCGAGGACGCACGGCTCCGGCTGGCGTTCCACGCGGGCGACGTCTTCCTCGTGCTCGGCACCGCCGGCGAGTGGGAGACCGTCGAGGTCGAGCTCGACGGCACCTCGGTCGGAACGGTGCAGGTGACTCAGGACGACGTCTACACGCTCGCGCGCATCCCGGGAGAGAGGCGCGACCACGTCCTCGACCTCCGCCTCTCACCCGGCACGGAGGCCTACGCCTTCACGTTCGGCTAGTGCCCCTTCAGGTAATGCTGCCCCGCTTCTGCGTCGTGAGCACCAAGCCTGATGGGGGCACTTAGCTGTCCTCGCCCTCGCGGCGGGTGCGCTCTTCGTGCTCCTTGAGGAAGCGCGTGAGCTCGGCCGCGAGCGAGTCTCCAGAGGGCACGTCGAGCTCGTCCCCGAGCGCGTCGCGACGCGTCTCGAGCTCCTGCACGTACTCCTGGGTCTCCTCGTCCTGAGCCACCGCAGCGCTGACCTGGAGCTCGTACGCGGCGGCGGCCCGCTCGAGGTCGTCGAGGGGGAGAGAAACGCCGAGCAGCGCGCCGAGACGCTCGCAGAGCGCGAGCGCCGCCTTGGGGCTGGCGGCGAGCGAGACGTAGTGGGGAACGGCCGCCCAGAGGCTCGCCGAGGGCAGGCCCGTGCTGCGGCAGGCGTCGTGGAGGACGCCCACGATTCCCGTCGGGCCCTCGTATCGCGACGAGGCGAGCCCGAGCTCCCGGACGAGCTCGGGATCCGACGCCGAGCCCGTGACCGGCGCCGGCCGCGTGTGCGGAACGTCGGCCAGCAGCGCCCCGAGCGTCACGACGAGCTCCACGCCGACGTCTTTGGCGAGCGAGGCGACCTCCCCTGAGAAAGCGCGCCAGCGCGTGTTCGGCTCCACCCCGAGCAGGAGCACCGCATCGCGCTCGATGCCGGGGATCGACGCCTCGTAGAAGACGTTCTCCGGCCAGTCGATGTGGCGCGTCAGACCCTCCTCCAGGCGGACGTGCGGACGCACGGCCTGGAAGTCGTAGAACTCCTCGGGGTCGAGATCCGCGAAGCGCTGCGCTTCCCAGCTCTGGGCGAGGAAGCTCGTGGCGAGCGAGGCGCCCTGGGCCCCGTCGTTCCACCCCCGGAACGCGGCGATCAAGACGGGGCGGCGGAGGCTGGGCCGGTGGTCGATGCGGAGATGCCCTGCCACCCGGCCAGTCTATGCTGGAAGCTGCGCGCGCCGCCTGAGGACGATGCGGACGGCCAGCGCTGCGACGCAGACCCAGACGGCCGTGGCGAGCGCGACGTGGAAAAGCACGAGGCCCCAGGGAAGCCCTTCCCTCCACTGCACCTCTCCGACCGCCATCTGGGCGAGCAGAAGGGCCAGGATGGCGGCCGCAAGACGGAGCTCGACGCGGGCCCGCCGCCGTTCGACGAGGAGGAGCCCGAAGAGGGCGAGAAACGCGATGCCGAAGACCGCCGTCGCGCCGATGTGAACGTGCACCGCCTCGACGGCGTTCCCGAAGCGCGCGATCTCCTCGCCGCCCGAGTGCGGTCCGGCTGCCGTCACCAGCGTGCCCGAGACGACGAGCGCGAGGGCGGCGGGCACGAGCGCGAGCGCGAGCCAGGCGGCTCCGAGCGGCTGCTCGGCCTCCGCGTCGCGCACGAGGTCTCGCGCCCCGAGCACGACCACGACGGCGATCGCGAGCGCGACGAGGGAGAGCAGGAAGTGACCCATCACGATCAGGGGGTGCAGCTCGAAGATCACCGTGATGCCGCCCAGGACCCCCTGGGCCAGCACCGCGAGCGGGAGCGCGACCGTGCTGAGGAGGAGCCAGCGGGGCATGCCCGGGACGCGAAAGGCCGCCCCGGCCGCCGCGAGGGTCGTCAGCCCGACGACGAAGCCGGCGGCGCGGTTACCGAACTCGACGAGGGCGTGGTAGTCCTTGGGCGGCAGGAACGTCTCACCGCAGCGCGGCCAGTTCTCGCAGCCGAGCCCGGACCCGGTCAGGCGCACCGTCGCGCCCGAGACCACGATCAGGAAGAGGGCGGCGAGGGCGGCGTACGCGATCCAGGCGAAGGTCGCCGGGGAGACTGTGAGCGAGCGGAGCCGCCCGATGCGGGCGCCGGCCTCCATCAGGAGACCGCGACTCCGCTTCCCTCCTCGACACTCCCGACCCGCGCCAGGAAGAGGCCTTCGGCACGGAAGTGGGCCTCGAGAACGGCGCCCTTCTCGGCCGGGAGGGAGACGAGCAGGCCGCCGGCAGTCTGCGGGTCGTAGCCGAGCGCGGCGCGATCCTCCGGGATCCCATCGAGGTCGACCGAGTGCGCGCCGAAGTCCCGGTTGCGCGCATCACCGCCGGTGCGGACTCCTTCGGCGGCAGCCGCCAGGGCACCGGGAAGCGCCGGGAGCGCGTCTGCGTCGAGCACGACGCGGACGCCGCTTCGCTCGGCGACCTCGCGGGCGTGGCCGAAGAGCCCGAAGCCCGTGACGTCCGTGACCGCTCCGGGCTCGAAGCCCCGCACGGCGTCGGCCGCGCGGTCGTTCAGCTCGGTCATGAGGCTGCCCGCCTCCGCGGCCTCCGCCTCGCCCAGCAGGCCCCTGGCGACTCCCGTCAGCACGAGCCCGGTGCCGAGCGGCTTCGTCAGGAAGAGGGCGTCCCCCGGTCGCGCGCCCGACTTCCGCCAGAGCAGGTCCGGGTGGGCAATGCCGACGACGGCGAGCCCGTACTTCGGCTCCGCGTCGCGGATCGTGTGCCCGCCGGCGAGCACCGCGCCGGCCTCGCGCACCTTGGCCGCCGCGGCGTCGAAGATCGACCGGACGGTCTCGACCGGGAGCTCCTCGGGAAACGCGGCAATCGAGAGCGCGAGGAGCGGCCTGCCGCCCATCGCAAAGACGTCGTTCAGCGCGTTCGCCGCCGCGACGGCGCCGAAGAGCGCAGGGTCGTCCACCATGGGCGGGAAGAAGTCGGTGGTGAAGATGAGCGCGCGCTCATCGTCCAGCTTGTAGACGGCCGCGTCGTCGGCGGGATCGAGACCGACGAGCAGGTTCTCGGGAGCGCCGGGGGCGAAGCCCGCGAGCAGCTCCTCCAGGCGCGCCGCCGAGTACTTCGCCGCGCAGCCTCCTCCCGCTTCGAGCCCCGCGAGCCGCGCTGTAGTCTCCATCCGATGGAGGTTAGCGCCGGGCCGGCCTGGGGGTGTCAGGGCATGATTGCCCAACTCCAGCGCGTCCTCGTCAGGCCGCCCAGGCCCGAGGACGTCGCGCTCTGGCGCGCCTACGGGTGGCGGGCCGAGCCCGATCCGGTGCGCATGGCGGAGGAGCACGAGGCGTTCCAGGCACTCCTGGCCGAGGGAGGGGCAGAGGTCGTCGTCGCCGAGACGCCGCACGGACCTGACCCGGACGCGATCTACGTCTACGACCCTGCGATCGTCGCCGAATCGGGGGCGATCCTCCTCCGTCCCGGGAAGGACGGCCGCCGCGGAGAGCCGGACGCGATGGCGGCCGACTTCGTCGAAGCCGGCGTCCCGATCGCCGGCCGGCTCCAGGCGCCCGCTCTGGCCGAGGGCGGGGACACGGTCTGGCTCGACGAGCGCACGCTGCTCGTCGGGCGCGGGTACCGCACGAACGCAGCGGGAATCCAGACGCTCGCCGCACTCCTTCCCGGCGTCGAGGTCCTCGAGTTCGACCTCCCTCACTATCACGGCGCCGGGGAGGTCATGCACCTCATGTCCCTCCTCTCCCCGCTCGACGTCGACCTCGCGGTCGTCTACCTCCCGCTCATGCCCGTCAGCCTCGTGGAGCTGCTCCAGGAACGCGGGATCGAGCTCGTCGAGGCACCCGACGAGGAGTTCGCGACGATGGGCCCGAACGTGCTCGCGCTGGCTCCCCGTGTCGCGCTGGCGCTCGAGGGGAACGACGAGACCCGCCGGCGCATGGAGCGCGCCGGTGTCGACGTCCGGGTCTACCGGGGCGATCACATCTCGCGCCTCGGCGACGGCGGCCCGACCTGCCTGACGCGGCCGCTCCTGCGCGCGTAGCCCAGGGTCTGACCGGGACCTCCCTCCGCGGGACCGTGGCCCCTCTGGACGGCTGTGGACAGTACGCCGCACGAGAAGCCGGTCCGAGGCCGCCTCCTTCACAGTTCGTCCCCAGAAGGACATGCCCGGGGTCAGACCCCCGGACGTGGCCGCGTAGGACGGGCTCGGGTCGCCGCTAGCGGAGGAGGAAACCCTCGCCGAGGGCATCGCGGGGGTCGAGGACGAACTCGTGCGTACCCGTCCGGCTTGCGCTGCCCTCGACCTCGGTGACGACGGCCGGGCGCCCCGCGACCTCGGCGTCCCCGACCACACGCGCCCGAAACTCGGTCCCGATCACGCTCTCGTGGAGGAGCTCGGCCCCGCGCTCCAGGAGGCCGCCCCGTTCGAGGAGCACGAGCCGCGCCGAGGTGCCGCTTCCACACGGCGAGCGGTCGACCTCGCCGTCGGCGAAGACGGTGACGTTTCGCTGGCGGAGCGGCGGCCCGTGCTCCACCTGCTCCCAGAAGATGACCCCGTACACATCGCGGAGCTCAGGCTCCTCGGGATGGACGAACGTCCGCTCCGCCTCGAGCCCGGCCTTCACCGCTCGACCGAGCTCGATCAGCTCGGGGACGTTCCGAGGCTGAACCGGGAGCGGCGAGGCGACCGAGGCGTAGAAGGCCCCTCCGAAGGCGACGTCTGCACGCAGCCCCTCGGCCGGCAGCCCTTCGGCCTCCACGTACGCGGGGACGTTCCGGAAGGAGACCGAGCCCACGACGCCGCCCTCGACCCGGGCGACGGTCTCGAGGCGGCCCGAGGGGACGTCCACCACGACCCTGGTCTCGGGCCCTCGCACCGGCAGCACGCCCGTCTCGAGCGCCCACGTGACGAGTGCAATCGTTCCGTGCCCGCACGCCGTCGAGTAGCCGGCATTGTGAAAGAAGACCACGCCGAGATCGGCTCCCTCGTCGTTCGGCTCCGTGACGAAGCAGCCGTACATGTCCGCGTGGCCGCGAGGCTCGTAGACGAGCAGGCGCCGGACGTGATCGAGGTGCTCGGCCGCAAAGCGCCGCCTCTCGAGGACCGACGTTCCCTCGAGCGGCGGGACGCCTCCGGTCACGATGCGGAACGGCTCGCCCGCGGTGTGGTAGTCGACGGCGGCGACCGCGAGCGCGTACCCCCGGCTCATCGATCGGCGTGGGGCGCCGGCCGGGGGTACGCGTCGGGCCTGCGGAGGTTCAGGAGCCCTTCTCGATCGGGACGTCGACGAGGTTGCCCCACTCGGTCCACGAGCCGTCGTAGTTGCGCACGTCCTCGTAGCCGAGGAGCTCCCTGAGGACGAACCACGTGTGGGCGCTGCGCTCGCCGATCCGGCAGTAGGCCGTGACCGGCCGCTCGTCCGTGACTCCCTTGCCGGTGTAGAGCTCGCGAAGCTCGTCGGCCGTCTTGAAGGTGCCGTCGTCCCGCACGGCGCTCGCCCAGGGGATCGAGACGGCGGTCGGGATGTGCCCGGCGCGCTGCGCCCCCTCCTGCTCGTAGCCAGGCGGGGCGATGAGATCGCCCGCGAACTCGCCCGGGGAGCGCACGTCGACCAGCGCCACGCTTGCTCGCTCGAGCCACTCGCGAACCTGGTCGCGGTAGGCACGGATCGACTCGTCCCGTTCCTGCGCGGTGTAGGAGGTCGCTTCGCGAGAGGGGGCGTCCGTCGTGAGCTCGCGGCCCTCGTCGATCCACTTCTGCCTGCCGCCGTCGAGGATCCGCACGTCGCCGTGACCGTAGATCTTGAGGTACCAGTACGCGTAGGCGGCGAACCAGTTGTTCTTGTCTCCGTAGAGGACGACCGCCGTCGAGTTCCCGATCCCGCGCCCGCCGAGCAGCTGCTCGAACGTCTCCTTGTCGACGACGTCGCGCTCGACCGGATCCTGCAGGTCGTCGCGCCAGTGGAGCTTGAGGGCGCCGGGGATGTGCCCCTCGTCGTAGAGGTCGGGATCCTCGTCGACCTCGGCGACGACGAGATCCTCGTCACCGAGATGCTCCGCCAGCCACTCGGTCGTCACGAGGACCGCGTTCGCGTATCCGTTCTCCGCCATGCAGCACCTCCGCTGGGTAGTTGCTTCAGAAAGTGAAGCGTCAGTATATGGACGCTCGGCGGAGCTTGTCACGCCGCGAGCGTGCGTGTGCTAGACGAGGTGCTGGAGGAGGAGGCCCGCGGCGCCGAGCCACATGGCCGTCAGCACGCCGAGCAGCGGTGCGAGGGGGCGGAGGGAAGGACGTTGGTGCATGGTCGAGTCTCGGGTCTCGCGCCCGAGAGGTTCGACGTGGAGGCCGACCATCCTTCCGGCGGTCGAACAAGCGGCGGCGCGCGCCTAGTGGCCTAGTGGCCGTCGAAATGGCCGAAGCCGGCCAGCGGCGCGAGGAACGCGACGAGAGCGGTCAGCGACAGAAGAGCCTTCACCTTCACAGTTTTCACCTCCCCTTTAGAAGTGGAAGTCCTGGAGCGCCTCGGCGGCGCGGCGGTACTGCTTGGCCGCACGCCGGTCGTCGCTCCGCCGTCCCGCGAGATCGCCCTGGGCGATCCAGGTCGCGGCACGATGGCTGATCGACCCCAGTTGCTCGAAGGTCGAGTCGGAGGCGGCGAGCTCCACCTCGGCCTCGTCGAGCCTCCCCTGCTCCAAGAGCGCACGCCCGAGGACGAGCTGCGCATTGCCGATCTCGTCGAGGTGGTCGACGCGGCTCCCGAGCATCTCGAGCGCTTGACGCGCCTGCTCTTCCGCGAGCTCGACCCGGCCGGTGCGGAGGTGCACCTGCGCGAGCGACGAGATGACGCGCGCGGCGTCGATGTCGTCGCCTGCGTCGATCAGGACCTTGAAGGCATCTTTGAAGTAGGAGACCGCGTCGTCGGGGTTCCCGAGCTGGAAGCTCAGCGCGCCGATCTCGTTCAGGAGCTTTCCGACGTTGGACTGGTCGCGGAGCTCCTCGTAGAGCGCCTTGGCCTTCTGCGCATACGAGCGCGCCAGCACCCAGTGGCCGGTGCGCTCGGTGATCAGCGACGCTTGGAAGTACGCCTCCGCCGTCGCCCGGCGGTCTTCGAGCCCGCGCGCGAGCTCGAGGGCGCGCTCGGCATCCTCGCGCGCGGCTTCCCAGTCGCGCTGGCGCCTATAGCAGCGGGAGCGCCATCCGTGGATGTTCGAGCGAAGCCTGTCCGCGGGAAGCCCGGAGCGCTCGACCAGCTCGAGCGCCTCCGTGAAGAGCGCGGAGGCGGTCGAGATCGAGTTGAGCTTGTAGCGACAGCAGGCGAGGTGGTAGAGCACGTCTGCGCGGTCGACGTCCGTGAAGGCCGGCGCTTCGGCGAGCCCGCGGGCGCGGTTCAGCTCGTCGATCGCCGGGCGGACTTCGCCCAGGTACATGCGCGCCCAGGCGGAGGCGAGCGCGGCCCGAAGCTCGAGCTCGGGCGCGGCCACCGCGGCGAGGGCGGACGCGAGCGCGTCGAGCTCGGCGACGGCGGCCTCGTACTCCCCCGCCTCGACGCCGGCTTCCGCGCGTGCGATCACGCTCTCGACGCGCTGGCGCTCGCTCGAGGAGACGCCGGTCTCGAGGAAGGTGGCGTCGACGCCGAGCCGCGTCGCGAGCCATTCGACCGTCTCGGCGGTCGGGCGCGTCTTGCCACGCTCGATCTGGCTGACGTACTCCTTCGAGAAACGCTCGCCGGCGAGCTCGGTCTGGGTCAGACCCCCGGAGATCCGGAGCTGGCGCACGCGGTCCCCGAGGGACGTGCGAGCGGGTGCTGCGGGATGTGATAGCGCGGTGTTCTCGGGCATTGCTCCTCGTCGTGAACTATACGCAGGAAAAGTCACTTCACAACCCCACTTGACTTCCTGTAAGGCTGGGCTATAGTCAGCCTCGTTCCGCATTTCTGCCAGACGCCAGGCAATAGGAGTGCGGAAGGCGCGCCAACTCCCGGCGACACCCAACCCGGGGACATCGACTGGGCCGCAGAGTCGAGGTCTCCGGGTTGGCGCCTTTTCGGGATCGAGGTCATAGACGGTATGTCGGCGCCGGCGCCCACTCTCTCCATCCCCCGACCGGTCTGAGAGCTCGGTTCTAGGCGGCGGCCTCGGCGATCTCGGCGGCATCCGCGTGGCGATGCTTGCGAACCGTCGTCACCGCCACGATCGCCCCTACGAACGCAACGCCCGCCGCGACCAGGAGGGCATCCTGGAAGCCCGAGACGAACTGGCTGGCGGTCTCGGGGGTGGGCGTGGAGACGGGCTGCACGTGCGAGGTGACGATGGCTCCCATGATCGCGATCCCGAGCGAGCCCCCCACCTGGCGCATGCTGTTCAGGACCGCGGAGCCGACTCCGGCCTTCTCGACCGGGACGGCGCCCATCGCCGCAGCGGTGGTCGGGGTCATGCTCAGCGCCATGCCGACGCCGCCGACGAGGAGGCCGGGCAGAAGATCCCAGAAGTCGGAGCCGGCGTCCAGCCTGCCGAAGATGAGCAAGCTGATCCCGACGCAGATCATTCCGGCCCCCATCAGCCAGCGCGACCCGACCCGATCCGAGAGCTTCCCGGCCCAGGGGGCCACGAGAATGATGAGGATGGTCATCGGCAGGAACGTCGCTCCGGCCTCGATGGGCGAATAGCCGAGGATGTTCTGGACGAAGAGCGAGACGAAGAAGAAGACGCCGAACATCGCGAGCGCGACCAGCATCATCACGGTGTTCGCGCCGGCGAACGTGGAGTTCCGGAAGAGGTTGAGATCGAGCATCGGCACTCGCTGTCGCAGCTCGAGGACGACGAAGGCCGCGAGCGCCACGGCGGCGACCCCGAACAGCGAGAGGATGCGCGGCGACGTCCAGCCGTAGGTGTTCGCCTCGATCAACCCGTACGTGAGCGCGAAGAGCCCGATCGCGGACGTGACGAGCCCCGGCAGGTCGAGCCGCTGCTCGGCCGACGTGTCGCGAGACTCGTCGATCACGATCCACGCGACGACCATGGCGAGAATCCCGACAGGGACGTTGATGAAGAAGATCCAGCCCCAGGCGAGGTGCTCGGCGATGATGCCGCCGACGAGCGGGCCGATGGCGAGTGCGAGCGCCGAGACGCCTGCCCAGATCCCGATCGCCATACCACGCTGCCGCGGCGGGAACGTCGCCGTGATGATCGAGAGCGTCGCGGGGTTCATGAGCGCGGCCCCGACGCCCTGGGCGATCCGCGCGGCGATGAGCCACTCGGCGCTCGGGGCCAGGCCGCAGGCGAGCGAGGACGCCGTGAAGATGCCGAGGCCGACGATGAAGATGAAACGCCGGCCGAGCAGGTCGGCGAGCTTCCCGCCGGTGAGCATCATCACCGCGAACGTGAGCGCATAGCCGTTGACGACCCACTCGAGCTCGGAGATCCCGATCTCGAGGTCGCGCTGAATGGACGGGAGCGCGACGTTCACGATCGTGTTGTCGAGCATGATCATGAAGAGGCCGAACGCGACCGCGCCCAGCGTCCACCACTTGCGGTTCTCGGGGGCGAAGATGCGTGCCTTCACGGCCTCTCCTCACGGGCGGGGGCGAGGCCGAAGACGACGGTCCGAACGAGCTCCTGCGAGAAGGTCTCTGGCGGGATCTGCTCCTTTCCGGCCAGCGCGTGCGTCACGACCTGGTCCCGGCAGGCGCCGACCAGGATCGTTGCAACGATCGGAGGCTTGACCCGCTCGTCGATACGCCCGAGCTCCTGCTCGGCCCGTACGTAGGTCTCGACAGCGCGAAAGAGCGCGACCGGGCCGGTCTCGCGCTCGCGCAGCCGTTCCTTGAAGCGCTTGAAGACGGCGCGGTCACTCATGAGGGCGAAGAAGATGGGCTGGTTCTCGCGCATGAGCTTCAGGACCTCGTCCACCCACGGCACGAGGTTGGTGTCGACGGTGGCCTCTCCCGCCTTCGCGGGGAGCTCGAGCAACTCCGTGAAGGAGGGCTCACGCTCGACGATGACGGCGATGACGAGGTCGATCTTGTCCTCGAAATGCACGTAGATCGAGCCTTCTGCGCAGCCGGCGGCGCGCGCGATCTCCCGCGTGGTCGCCCCGGCGAGCCCGTGCTCGCGGATCAGCGCGTCGGCCGCCTCGATGATGCGGCGACGGAGGAGGGCAGGCTTCGTCTCGATCGCGTCGACCATGAGTGAGCGCTCGCTCATTATGGGTGAGCGTTCACTCATCGTCAAGCGAGACCCGCCCGAACCCCGTCCGTAGACTGTGGCCTCCCCCATGGCCGACGTCGTCTGGACGCCCGACGAGGAGACGCTCGAGCGAGCGAACGTCGTCCGGCTCATGCGCAGCCACGGGCTCGAGAACTACCGGGAGCTCGTGCGGCGCTCGCAGGAGGAGCCGGACTGGTTCTGGCCCGCGGTGGTCGAGGACCTCGGGATCGAGTTCTCGACCCCGTGGGAGCGGGTGTGCGACCTGTCCCGCGGCCCCGAATGGGCGACGTGGTTCGTCGGCGGGACGGTGTCCATCGCACGGAACTGCGTCCATCGCTGGGCCGACCGCACGCCCGAGCAGGTCGCGGCGATCGGCCTCGGCGAGGACGGCTCGCGCTCGTCCTACACGTTCGCCGAGCTGTCGGACCAGGTCACCCGGCTGGCGGAGGGGCTCGTGCGCCTGGGCGTCGAGGCGGGCGACCGCGTGGCGATCTACATGCCCATGTGCCCCGAGGTCGCGGTCGCCTCGCACGCGTGCGCGCACGTCGGCGCGGTGCAGGTGCCGGTCTTCTCCGGCTTCGCGGCCCCCGCCGTCCGGCAGCGCCTCGCGGACTCCGAGACGAGAGTGGTGATCACGGCGGACTACTCGCTCCGCCGGGGCGCCCGGCTACCGATGCGGGAGACCGTCGACGAGGCGGTGCGCGACGTCCCGTCGGTCGAGCATGTCGTGACGTGGGCGCGGGACGAAGGCTGGGGCGCGCTCGTCGACGAGAGCCCCGGCGAGCTGCCGCCCCTCGAGGTCGACTCGGAGCACCCGTACCTCCTCACCTACACCTCCGGGACGACCGGGCGGCCCAAGGGCGTCCTGCACGTCCAGGGCGGCTTCCTCGTCTCGATCACCCGCGAAGTGGCGTACCAGGCCGACGCCCACCCCGGCGACATCGTCCATTTCGCCACCGACATGGGCTGGATCATGGGGCCGTGGACGGTCGTCGGCGGAGGCGCGCTCGGCGCCACGCTCGTCTTCGCCGAGGGAGCGCCCGATAGTCCCGCGGACCGGCTCTGGCGGATCGTCGAAGGCGAGCGGGTTGGCATCCTCGGCCTCTCGCCGACGCTCGTACGGGCGCTGATCCCGCACGGCGAGCCGGCGGCCGATCTCTCCTCTCTGCGGACGCTCGTCACGACCGGTGAGCCGTGGAACCCCGATCCGTACCGATGGCTTGCGGAGAACGTCGGCGGCGGACGCTGTCCGATCATCAACTGCTCGGGAGGCACCGAGATCGGGGCGTGCTTCCTCTCGCCCACGCCGGCGATGCCGATCAAGGAGTGCTCGCTCGGCGGCCCGGCGCTGGGGATGGCCGTCGACGTGGTCGATCCGGACGGGCGCTCGCTGGCGGGCACCGGCGAGGTCGGAGAGCTCGTCTGCCGAAAACCGTTCCCCGGCATGACGCGCGGGTTCTGGCGAGACCCCGAGCGCTATCTCGATACCTACTGGCGCCGCCTGCCGGGAGTCTGGGTGCACGGCGACTGGGCCTCGGTCGACGCCGACGGGTACTGGTTCCTGCACGGCCGCTCCGACGACACGCTCAACATCGCCGGCAAGCGCGTCGGCCCCGCCGAGATCGAGTCGGCCGCGGTCGGCCATCCAGCGGTGGCCGAGGCGGCGGCCGTCGGCGTCCCCCACCCGGTGAAGGGCGAGACGGCATGGGTGTTCTGCATCCTCGCCCCCGGGGACGAGCCGGGCGAGGAGCTCGCGGCCGAGGTCGCGGCGCGCATTGCGACGGAGCTGGGGCGGGCTTTCCGGCCGGGACGGGTCGTCTTCGTCCCCGCCCTTCCCAAGACGCGCAGCGCCAAGATCGTCCGGCGCGCCGTCCGTGCGCAGGCGCTCGGCGAGGATCCCGGCGACCTTTCCTCGATCGAGAACCCCGAAGCCCTCGAGGACATTGCTCGCGCCCTCTGAGTACGAGGGGACGCCGACCCGCGGCTACCTCGACTCGGCCACGTACGGCCTCCCCCCGCGCTCGACGCTCGCGGCGCTCGCAGAGGCGCACGAAGGCTGGCGCACGCGCCGGCGCTGGCGCGACTGGGAGGAGGACGGCGAGGCCTGCCGCGCGCTCTTCGCCGGGCTCGTGGGCGCACGCGCCGAGGACGTGGCGCTGGTCACGGCAACGTCGGTGGCGGCCGGGCTCGTCGCCGCGAGCCTGCCGGCCGGGCCGGGGTCGAACGTCGTCCTCTACGAGCGCGACTTCACCTCCGCGATGCTGCCCTGGCGCGCGTTGGAGGGGCGGGGAGTGGAGCTGCGCCTCGCACCCCTAGAGCGCCTCGCCGAGGCGGTGGACGAGCGGACGGCTGTCGTTTGCGTCAGCCTCGTCCAGTCAGCCGAGGGTCGCGTCGCCGACCTGCGCGCGCTGCGGGCGACGGGCGCGCGGGTCTTCCTGGACGCGACCCAGGCGGTCGGGACGTACCCGGTCGACCTGAACGGCGTCGACTATCTCGTCGCGCACGGGTACAAGTGGCTCCTCTGCCCGCGCGGGCTCGCCTTCTTCTACGTCAGCCCCGAGCGCCGGCAGGAGCTCGAGCCGTGGACCGCGGGATGGAAGTCACGCGTGGACCCCTACGAGGATTACTTCGGCCTTCCGGAGCTCACCGACGATGCCCGCCGGCTCGACGTCTCGCTGCCGTGGCTCTCGGCGGCCGGCGGCCGCGCGAGCCTCACGCTCTTCGCGGAGCTCGGGATCGACCGGATCGCTGCGCACAACATCGGCCTTGCCCGCGCCCTCACGGACGCACTCGTCCTCCCCGACGCGCCCTCGCCGATCGTCCGCCTCGAGGTCGACGACGCCGACGGTGCGGCGGAGCGCCTGCAGAGGGCGGGCATCGCCTGCTCGGTGCGCGGCGGCTCCGTGCGCCTCTCCTTCCACCTCTACAACGACGAGACCGACGTCGAGCTGGCCGCGTCGGCTCTCCGGCCGATCGGCTTTGTAGACTCGCGCGCGTGATCCGGCTGCTCGTCCGCACGGTTATCGCCCTGGCCGCGAATGCCGTCGGCTTGCTGGTCGCAGCGGCAGTCCTCGACGGCTTTCATGTCGACGCATCGGGCTTCATCCTCGCGGTCGTCATCTTCACCGTCGTGTTCGCACTGCTCCAGCCTTTCCTGGTCGTCCAGATCCGGCGGGGGGGCTCGGGCGCCGCTCTCGGCGGCGTCGCGCTCATCGCGACGCTCGCGTCGCTGATCGTCACCGACCTGATCTCCGACGGTTTCTCGATCGACGGATTCTGGGACTGGATCGCGGGAACCGTCATCGTGTGGGTCGCCTCGCTCTTCGCGGCGTTCATCCTGCCCTTCCTCGGGCTCAAGAAGTACCTCGAGGACCGGCCCGCCCGGTAGTTTTCGCTTCTTAGGCGAAAACAACTAGACTAGAGGGGCGATGAGGCTCGCGCTCGCCCAGATCGACACCGTCGTCGGCGATCTCGACGGCAACCGCGACCGGATCCTCGGCCGCCTCGAGGAGGCGCGGGCCGCCGGCGCCGACCTCGTCCTCTTCCCCGAGCTTGCGGTCACGGGCTACCCGCCCGAGGACCTGCTGCTTCGCCCGGGCTTCCTGAGGGCAGCAGCCGACACGCTGGCGGAGGTCGCCGCCGCGACGCAGGGAATCGCGGCCCTCGTCGGCTTCCCCCACCTCGACCGCGACCTCTTCAACGCCTGCGCTGTCTGCGTGGACGGGGAGGTGAAGGCGATCTACCGCAAGCAGTTTCTGCCCAACTACGGCGTCTTCGACGAGGACCGCTACTTCCAGCCCGGCCGCGACCTCGTGCTCCTCCGCTGCGGCGAGACCCTCGTCGGGCCGACGGTCTGCGAGGACATCTGGCAGCCCGGCCCGCCGGCGACCGACCTCGCGCTCGCAGGCGCGCACGTCGTGGCCAACATCTCGGCCTCGCCCTTCCACGTCGGCAAGGGCACCGAGCGCGAGGAGATGCTTGCGGCGCGGGCGAGGGACAACTCGTGCTGGATCGCGTTCGTGAACGCCGTCGGCGCCCAGGACGAGCTCATCTTCGACGGCCACAGCCTCGTCCTGGACGAGAACGGCGAGATCGTCGCTCGCGCGCCGGCCTTCGAGGAGGCGCTGCTCGTCGCCGACGTCGACACGACGACCGCGGTCGCCCGGCGCCTGCGCGACGCACGAAGACGGTCCCTGGCCCAGGCGCTCCGCGAGCTTCCGGACCCGCCCGTCGTCGACGTGCCCGAGCGCCCGGCCGCCGAGCGGGCGCCGGTGCGGCCGCTGGTCGCGCCGGTCCCCGGCGAGCTCGAGGAAATGCGGCTGGCCATCGAGCTCGGCCTGCGCGACTACGTCGAGAAGAACGGCTTCACCGACGTCGTCCTGGGCATCTCGGGCGGAATCGACTCGGCCCTGACGGCTGCGCTGGCGGCAGAGGCGCTCGGTCCCGAGCGCGTGGTCTGCGCCTCGATGCCGTCGCGCTTCTCCTCGGAGGCGACCCGTGGCGACGCGCGGAGGGCCGCCGACTCGATCGGGACGCGGTTCCTCGAGATCCCGATCGAGCCGATCGTGGAGGCTGTCGGCATTGCACTGGCCGACGTCTTCGCCGGCACAGAGCGCGGGGTCGCCGAGGAGAACATCCAGGCACGCGTGCGCGGCCTGATCGTCATGGCGCTCTCGAACAAGTTCGGCTGGCTGCCGCTCGCGACCGGCAACAAGAGCGAGCTGTCGGTGGGCTACGCGACGCTCTACGGCGACATGGCGGGAGGGTTCGCCCTCCTGAAAGACGTGTACAAGACCGACGTCTACCGGCTGGCGCGCCACCTGAACGAGCGCGCGGGCCGCGACCTCATCCCCGCGTCGACCATCGAGCGCGCCCCGAGCGCCGAGCTCAAGCCCGACCAGCGCGACGAGGACTCCCTGCCGCCCTACTCCGAGCTCGACGAGGTGCTCGAGGCGTACGTCGAGCTGGACAGCTCGGTCGAGGAGCTGACGACGAACGGCTTCGATCCCGACGTCGTCGAGCGCGCCGTCGCCATGATCGACCGGGCGGAGTACAAGCGCAGGCAGGCGCCGCCGGGCGTCAAGCTGCGGCCGAAGGCGTTCGGCCGCGACCGCCGCGTCCCCATCACGAACCGCTGGCGCGGGTAGGGGCCCGGCCAATCCGCTCGCCCCTGGGGCCACCCCGGGCCACCACCCGCTTACGACGCTAACGCGAAAGAGCGCGCGGGTGGCGCGCGGAGCGTCCCGAGGTCCGCGCGCCGAGTGTCGAGATCGTTACCGGCGGCCGGAGAGCGGGACGTCGTACGACCTCGCGTACTGGACACCCTGCCGGTAGCCCAGCAGGTGGGCGTTCACGCCGGAGCTCACGAAGATGAGCGTGGAGAGATGCGGCCGATCAGGAAGACGACGTCCGCTGACCACCTCTTTCGAGAAAGCTTGCCAGCGCAACAAACCACCGTAGCCTCTCGCGGTAGGGAACCGCCGCGTTCGCGGGCGACGTGGAGGGGAGGACGAAGAGACGAGTCTCACCGAGCCGCCTCTCCTGCGGCCCGAGCTCGCAGCGCGCGACGCCGAACGCGCCCTGGTACGCCTTCTTGCCGACGAATGCGATTGCGCGGGGTTGGAGCTCTTCGGCCAGCTCCTCGAGGCGCTGCGCGGCGCCTTCGAAGTCCCCGCGGCGCAGCTGGCCGCTTCCCTTCGTCGTGCGGAAGGCGGCGTTCGTGAGGCCGTAGCCGTGCTCCGGGAGCGTCAGCTGCTCGCTCGGGTCGAGCAGACGCGGAGTCAGTCCGGCGTCGGCCAGGAGCCGCCAGAAGTCGTTGCGAGGATTGGCGTAGTGCCGGCCCGCTGCCGAGGAGCGTCGGCCGGGGTTGATCCCGCAGAAGACGCAACGCAGGCCGGGCGCCAGGACGTCCGGCACTGCCGAAGCCGTCGGCGCAGCCACGGCGGTACTCTACTTCGGAGCAACCAGGAGGCAAGCGATGGCGCAGGTCGAGGAGAAGACCGGGCTCGCAACGCGGACCCTGAAGAACTACGTCGGAGGACGCTGGCTCGAGGCGGAAGGCACCGAGACCGTCGACGTCGTCAACCCCGCCAACGGAGAAGTCCTCGGGCAGGTGCCCCTCTCGGGCCCCTCCCAGGTGAACGCGGCGGTTCGGGCCGCACGCGACGCCTTTCCAGCCTGGCGCGCCACGCCCCCGGTCGAACGGGCCCGCGCGTGCTTCGAGCTGAAGAGCCGCCTGGAGGAAGCCAGAGACGAGCTCGCGCTGCTCGTCACGCGCGACAACGGCAAGGCGCTCAAGGACGCGTCCGGCGAGGTCAGGCGGGGGATCGAGTGCGTCGAGGTCGCGACCGGGATCCCCTCGCTGATGCAGGGCTCGAACCTGGAGGACGTCTCGCGCGGGATCGACTCGGACCTGATCCGGCAGCCGATCGGCGTCTTCGCCGGGATCACCCCCTTCAACTTCCCCTTCATGGTCCCGATGTGGTTTCTCCCGTTCGCGATCGCGTGCGGGAACACGTTCGTCTGCAAGCCGTCCGAGCAGGACCCGCTCGCGGTCGAGCGGGTATTCGAGCTCCTCGACGACATCGGGCTCCCGCCGGGTGTCGTCAACCTCGTCCACGGCGGCAAGGACTCCGTCAACGCGCTCCTGGAGCACCCGGAGGTCGACGGGGTCTCCTTCGTCGGCTCGACACCGGTCGCGCACTACATCTACGAGACTGCCGCCAAGCACGGCAAGCGCGTGCAGGCGCTCGGCGGCGCCAAGAACCACGTGATCGTCATGCCCGACGCCGACCTCGACACCGCCGTCGACGGCGTGCTCTCGTCGGCGTTTCACGCGGCAGGCCAGCGCTGCCTGGCGAACTCGGTCTGCATCGGTGTCGGAGACGCGTACGAGCCGCTCAGGCAGGCGCTCGCCGACAAGGGCGGCGCGATGGTCGTCGGCGACGGAGCCGAGCCGGACACGGAAGTCGGCCCGGTCATCTCCGACGCCGCCCAGGAGCGCATCCTCGGCTGGATCGAGAAAGGCGTGGAGGACGGCGGCGAGCTCGTCCTCGACGGCCGCGGCAGAGGCTCCGAGGACGGAAACTTCATCGGCCCGACGATCATCGAGGCGGAGCCGGGCTCCGAGATCGCCCGCGAGGAGGTCTTCGGTCCGGTCCTGACGCTCCTCAGGGCACGCGACCTCGAGCAGGCGCTCGAGATCCTGAACTCCTCGACGAAGGGGAACGCCGCGTCGATCTTCACGACCAGCGGCGGAGCGATGCGCAGGTTCCGTTACGAGGCCCAGGCCGGCATGCTCGGCGTCAATATCGGCGTTGCCGCCCCGATGGCCTTCTTCCCGTTCACCGGGTGGAAGGACTCGTTCTTCGGCGACCTGCACGCGCACGGACGCGACGCGATCGACTTCTACACGGAGAAGAAGGTCGTGATCACGCGCTGGCCCAAGATCTAGTGCTCCTTCAGGTAATGGTGCCCCGCTTCTGCGTCGCGAGCACCAAGCTGGAGTCCGCACTCGACCGCAGCCAAGGCATGAAGCCTTGGTTAGGGCGAGGGTGGGCTCCAGCGCCGCGTGATCGCGGGGCAGAAGCCGGCGTTCATTGCCTGGAGGGGCACTGCTAGCGTGGCCAAGCGGTTCGAGTACACGGCGAGCCTCGACGCCGAGGGACGGCTGCTCGCCGACGGCGGGGCGCCGCTCGAGCCCGAGAGCGCGTGGACGCCCGAGCACCTCGTCCTCGCGGGGCTCATGCGCTGCACGCTCGAGAGCCTCGCCTTCCACGCCCGGCGCGCGAACGTCACGGTGCGCGGGGGCGCGGGCGCCGAGGGCGTCGTCACCAGACGCGAGGAGGACGGGCGCTACGCCTTCGCCGAGATCGAGTGCGGCCTCGACGTCGAGCTCGACCCCCTTCCGGAGGGAGGCGAGCTCGTCGCGCTCCTCGACCTCGCCGAGCGTGACTGCTTCGTCGGCGCCTCCCTGACGTCGGTGCCGCGCTACGAGTGGCGCGTGAACGGTGAGGTCGTTCGGTGAAGGTCCTGATCCTGGGCGGAACGCTCTTCGTGGGGCGGCACCTGGTCGAGAGCGCCCAGGCGCGTGGCCACCAGGTCACACTCTTCAACCGCGGACAGACGGCGCCCGAGCTCTACCCAGGCCTGGAGCGGCGGTACGGCGACCGAGCCACGGGCGACCTGGACAGTCTCCGCGAAGGATCCTGGGACCTCGTCGTGGACACGTCGGCGCGCGTGCCACGCTGGGTACGAGAAGCCGTCACGCTCCTCGCCGATCGCGTCGGCCACTACACGTTCGTCTCGAGCTGCTCCGTCTATGCCGACACGAGTCGGCCGGGGACGGACGAGTCCTCGCCGGTCCTCGGGCTCGAGGACGAGACGACCGAGGAGATCACGAGCGCGGAGGTCTACGGCGGGCTCAAGGTGCTCTGCGAGCGCGAGCTCGAGCAGGCGCTGCCGGGGCGATCGCTCGCCGTTCGCGCCGGCCTGATCGTCGGTCCGTACGACATGAGCGGCCGCTTCACCTACTGGGTCCATCGAATCGCGCGCGGCGGTGACGTTCTCGCGCCGGAGCCGCGCGACCAGCCCGTGCAGCTCGTCCACGCCCGGGATCTCACCGACTGGATGCTGGCCGCTGCCGAGCGTGGAGAGACCGGCGTGTTCAACGCGACCGGGCCGGAGGAGCCGCTCACGATGGCGAGCCTGCTCGAGGCGATCGTGGACGAGACCGGCAGCGGGGCCAGGCTCGTCTGGGTGGACGAGGACTACCTGGTCGAGAGCGGCGTCGAGGCCTGGAGCGACCTGCCGCTCTGGCTGGCGCCGGGCGGGAACCCCGAGTCCGCGAACTTCCTGGCGGTCGACGTCGGCAAGGCGCTCGGCGCCGGACTGCGTTTCAGGCCCCTCGCCCAGACGATCCGCGACACGCTCGAGCAGGCCGAGACGTTCCCCCAGGCCGGTCTCGACGAGGCCCGCGAGCAGGCGCTGCTAACGAGATGAGCGCGGTCGCCCTCGACGTCGCGGCCGTGCGTGCGCGCTTCTCGGCGCTCGACCGGCCCACGGCCTTCGTCGATGCGCCGGGCGGCACTCAGGCGCCGGACACGGTCATCGAGGCCATGGCGGGCTACTTGCGAGAGTCGAACGCCAACCTCGGCGGGCCGTTCGAGACCAGCATCCGCAGCGACGCGCTCGTCGTCTCGGCGCACCACACGGCGGCGAGCTTCCTCGGCTGCGAAGCCGACGAGGTCGGGTTCGGCCAGAACATGACCACCCTCAACTTCGCGCTCACGCGCACGCTCGGCCGGGAGCTGCGCGCCGGCGACGAGATCGTCGTCACGCGACTCGACCACGACGGCAACGTCTCTCCCTGGCTCCAGCTCGCGCACGACCTCGACCTCGTCGTCCGCTTCGTCGACATCCGCGAGGAGGACGTCACGCTCGATCTGGAAGACATGGCGCGGCAGCTCGGCGACCGGACGCGGGTCGTCGCCTTCCCCTGGGCCTCGAACGCGGTCGGGACGGTCACGGACGTCCGGCGAATCGCCGACCTCGCACACCAGGCGGGCGCGATCGCATGGGTCGACGCGGTCCACTACGGGCCGCACGGGCCGATCGACGTGCGGGCGGTGGACGCGGACGTGCTCCTCTGCTCGCCCTACAAGTTCTTCGGCCCCCACCTCGGGCTCTTCTACGGGAGGCGCGAGCTGATCGAGCGCTGGCGCCCGTACAAGGTGCGGCCGGCGCCCGACGAGCCGATCGGCGCGCGCTTCGAGACGGGCACGCTCCCGCACGAGGCGCTCGCAGGCTTCTGCGCGGCCGTCGCCTACATCGAGTCCGTGGGCTGGGAGGCGATCACGGCCCACGAGCACGAGCTTGGAGAGCGGCTGCTCGCCGGGCTCCCCGAGGCGCTGCGGCTGTATGGGCCTCCGACGATGGACGGCCGGGTCCCGACGTTCGCCCTCACCGTGCCGGGCCTGACGCCGGAGGAGGCCTCGACGCGTCTCGCCGAGCGAGACATCGCCGCCTGGTGGGGCGACTACTACGCGTACGAGGTCATGCGGAGGCTCGGCCTCCCGGACGGCGCCCTCCGCATCGGGCTCGTGCACTACAACACCGCCGACGAGGTCGACCGCGTGCTCGCCGCCCTCGGCGAGCTCGTCTGATGCTCCGTCTCTACTGGGCGCGGAACGACGGGATCGGCGGGCACGTCTTCCTCGGGCTGGCCGACCTCGAGCGCCTCGCGGCGGAGATGGCCGAGCAGGGCATGACCGGCTGGCTTTCGCTCGACCGGCTCGAGCCGGGCACGACCGTCCCGCCGGGGGCGGTCGACTTCGCGCTCTCGCAGGCCTCGCCCGAGCCGAGGACGTTCGAGGACGCGAAGCTCTGGGACGACTGGCTCGCGTTCCTCGCGGGCGCCGCCGAGAACGGCGGCATCGTCGTCAGGTAGAGGCCGCCGCTGGCAAGATGGAGGCCCCATGGGGCGCTCCCACATGGCGTGGCTCGTCGGCCTGCCGCTCCTTGCGGCGGCGTGGCTCTCCGCGCACGGGCTCGCGTACGAGCTTCTCCCGGCCGTGGGAGAGACACCGGAGGCGACGATGGCCGCCAGAGGCCACGGCTACCTCGAGGACGCCCCGCTGGTCGTCGCCGCGCTGGTCGTCCTCGCGGCAGCGGCCCTCCTCGCCAGGGCGCTGGAGCGACGGCCTCCAGGCCGCATGCTTCCCGCCTGGCTCTTCGGCGTCGTCCCCCTGCTCGGCTTCGCCGTCCAGGAACATCTCGAACGCCTCTTCCACGGCGGCGACGTGCACCGTGGGCGACCGCCGCCGAGCCGGTGTTCCTGCTCGGGATCGTGCTCCAGCTCCCCTTCGGCCTCGCCGCCGCGCTCGTCGCGCGCACGCTCCACGGCGCGGCGGAAACGCTGGCCGCCGAGCCCGAGCGCCGGCGGCCTCGCCGCGCGCCCGTGCTCCAAGCTCTGCCCCGCGCCGCAGACCTCGTGCCCGTGCCCGTCCTCGCGCACCGGCAGGCAGGCAGGGCTCCTCCGGCGCTTCGCTAACCCGAGTGTCGGGGCCGCGCCGGCCGGCGCGGCCGCAAGCCCGAGTGCGGAGGTTGTCCATGAGCGTCACCCCACCAGAACCCCCTGCCGAGCCGTCCGCAGAGCCGCCGTCCGAGCCGCCCAGGCGGCAGGGCAGCAGCACCTGGACGAAGGTGGCCGTCGGCGCCGCCGTCGTCGCCCTCGCCGTCGTCCTCTTCGTCGTGCTCCGCCCCGACGACGACGATGAGGCCGACTCCACGCCGGCGGCCCAGACGACCACGGAGGAGACGACGAGCGAGGAGACCACCGAGGAGACCACGACCGAAGAGGCGACCACCGAGGAGGAGACGACCGAGGAGACCACGACCGAGGAGGAACCCGACGTCCAACGCGTCGTCGTGGAAGTCGAGAACGCTCAGCCTGTCGGCGGAGTCGTGCGCGCCGAGATCGAGCGGGGAACGCAGGTCCTGCTGGTGGTCCGGTCCGACGTCGAAGACGAAGTGCACCTGCACGGCTACGACCTCGCAACCGAGGTAGCCCCGGGTCAGACCGGCCGGATCGAGTTCCGCGCCGACACCGTCGGTGAATTCGAGGTCGAGCTCGAAGAACGGAAAATCCCGATCGCCGAGCTCGAAGTGCATTAGTGACGGAGTGACGCAGCTCCTGGCGCACGGGATCGGCGGGATCCGGGACCTGCCGGTCCCGCTCTGGCTTTTTTACTACGGCGCCGCGATCGTCCTGCTGGTTTCGTTCGTGGCCCTCTGGGCGCTCTGGAAGCGGCCGGTGCTCCGGGAGGCGAGTCGCGGCCGGCCTCTTCCCGACGCACTCCAGCGGATCCTCAAGAGCCGCGTGCTCCGCGTCGCCGCCGGCGGCGTCGCCTTCGCCCTGCTCGTGCTCGTCGCGGCGGCCGCGGCCGTCGGGGACAGGTCCACCGACGAGAACCTCGCGCCGAGGTTCGTTTTCGTCTTCTTCTGGCTCGGAATCCCGTTCGCCGTCGTCCTCTTCGGAAACATCTGGAGCGTCCTCAACCCGTGGCGGGCCGCGGCGGACGCCGCGGACTGGATCGCCGAGCGAGGCGGTCTCGGCTGGCAGACGCCGTTCGACTACCCCGCCCGCCTGGGTCGCTGGCCGGGCGCCGTGCTCCTCTTCGCCTTCGCGGCGCTCGAGCTCGCGTACTGGGAGCCCGGTGACCCTCGCGCGCTCGCGGTGGCGATCGTCCTCTACAGCCTGATCACGTGGCTCGGGATGCTCGCGTTCGGACGGGATGCCTGGACCGCGAACGGGGAGGCCTTCAGCGTCTACTTCGGGCTCCTCGCCCGGATCGCGCCCTTCGGTGCGCACGAGGGGCAGCTGGTAGTGCGCTGGCCGTTCACGGGTCTCGCCGACCTCGATGCGCGGCCGGGGACGCTCCCGTTCGTTGCGGTCATGCTCGGCTCGGTTGCCTTCGACGGGTTCAGCCAGACCGAGATCTGGGTCGACTTCCGGGCCAACCTGATGGCACCCGTCATCGAGCGCTCGCCCGACCTCGCGGACGTGCTGGGGACGCTGCTCGCGACCGCCGGGCTCGCCCTCGTCGTCGTCGCAGTGGCGCTCGCGTACGTCGCCGCAGTGCGGGCTGCGGCCTACGCCGTGGACTACGACGGCGACCTGATCGGTGCGTTCGTCGGCAGCCTCGTCCCGATCGCCATGGCCTACGTGGTCGCGCACTACTTCTCGTTCTTCGTCCGCGAGAGCCAGTACGTCGCGCCCTTCGCGTCCGATCCGTTCGGCTTCGGCTGGGATCTTCTCGGCACCGCCGACGTCCGGCCCTCGCTCACCCCGCTCGCTCCGAAGACGGTCTGGTACGCGCAGGTAGCGGCCCTCGTCGTCGGCCACGTCGCCGGTCTGGTCGTCGCGCACGACCGCGCCGTCGAGCTGTTCGAGTCGCCCCGGAAGGCGGCGGTGAGCCAGTACGCGATGCTCGCGCTGATGGTCGTCTACACCGTGGCCGGCCTCTGGCTCCTGTCGCGATAGGGCCGCCGGACGGAACGTCGCTCGTCGCCGGGTGCCGGGCGGCTCAGGAGTACGACTTGCGGGCCGCGTCCCAGCGCGGCTCGTCCCAGCGGATCGTGTCCGGGTTCACGCCTCGCCGCTCGGCGAGGGCGAGCGTGAGAAGCTGGAAGCGGACGATGTCCACCGCAGGGTGCTCCGTGGGGACCAACGTCGTCTCGGCGCCGATCTCGCCCAGCGCGCGCACGACGTCCACTGCGCGGTCCGCCGCGCGACCCTCGCCCTGGAGCACGAAGGCGCGCACGGTCTCGTCGATCGCCGCCAGGTGCCCGTGGAGGATCTGCTCGGCGTGATGCGCCTCGGCGCTCAGGTGGACGCCTTCCCGCAGCTTGAGCACCGCCTCCTGCGCGGTCGGCCAGTCGCGGCCGGCGCCGACGACGACCATCCGCTCGTGGTCGCTCACCGGCAAGGGCTCCTCGGCGAGGAGGCGCTCGACCGCACCCGGCAGCCCGGAGACGTCCTCGCCGTTCAGGGCGGCCAGCGCGGCAACAGCGGCCGTGTAGCTCGCCGTGTGGCAGTAGGACTCCTCGATCTCCGGCGTGACGACGAGCACCTCGGCGGCCAGCTCGGCGAGCGGGCTCTCTTCCTTTCCGGTCACGAGCCACGTCGGCCCGCCGAACGCGCGCACGGCCTCGACCGCGACCGCGGTCCCGCCCTCGTGGCTCAGGACGACGAGAAGGTCGGCCTCGGGCGGGGCGAGCACTGCTTCGAGGGCCTGCAGGGCCTCGCCTCCGGTCTGGGCGGCGTGATAGGAGGTCCCGCAGCCCGTGAAGACGACACGCCCCGCCGGGAGGCGCCGGTCGCCGACGCGCCGGGGTACGCCGCGGAGCCACTCGGGCTGGGCGAAAACCGCCTTGCGGGTGAGGTCGCCGGACGACAAGGCCGCGAAAGTAGCATGCGAGAGATGGAGGGCTACCGCTTCGTGCTCGGGCGCGACGTCGAGTTCCGCGACATCGACGCTGCCCGCCACGTCAACAACGCCGTCTATCTCACCTACCTCGAGACGGCTCGGATCTCCTACCTCGTCGACGTGCTCGGGGCGGACCTCGCCTACGAGCTCTCGCTCATCCTGGCCAGTATCACCGTCGACTTTCGCTCGCCCGCCCGCTTTCCGGAGACGCTCGAGATCGGGACGCGCGTGACGCGGGTCGGCACGAAGAGCTTCGAGATGGAGCACGAGATCCGCGGCGGCGACGGGCGCATCGTCCTCGAGGCCTCGTCCGTCCTCGTTGCCTACGACTACAAAACCGACAGGTCGATGGCGGTCCCCGAGCCCTGGCGGGCCCGCCTCGACGGATACGAAGAGAGGAGCTCTGTCCCCACCTGATGCCGAACGCGTTCACGAAGACCACGCTGCCGAACGGCCTCCGCGTCGTCACCGCGAACATGCCGGCGGCGAAGTCCGTCGCCTGCTTCGTCATGCTCGCGGCGGGCTCTCGCTACGAGACCCGCGAGACCAGCGGGATCGCCCACTTCGCCGAGCACATGTTCTTCAAGGGGACGGAGAACCGCCCGACCGCCCGCGAGATCGCCGGCGAGATCGACGCGATCGGGGGCGAGTTCAACGCGTTCACCGGCAAGGAGTACACCGGCTACTACGTCAAGTGCGCCGCGGAGCACCGCGACACGGCGCTCGACGTCCTCGTCGACATGCTCCGCCACTCGAAGTTCGACCCCGAGGAGATCGAGCGCGAGAAGGGCGTGATCGTCGAGGAGATGAACATGTACTACGACACGCCTCGCGACTACGTGGACGGCGTCTACGACGAGCTCCTCTACGGCGACCAACCCCTCGGGTGGGACATCATCGGCACGAAGGAGACCGTTCGGAGCGCCACCCGCGAGACGTTCCTCGACTATCTCGGGGGCTGGTACCGCGCCCCGCGCATGGTGGCCGGCGTCGCCGGAGCGGTGGGCGGCGACGTCCTCGAGCTCGTCACGGACCTCCTCGGCGACGTCGCCGGCGGCGAGACGGGCTCGCCCGAGCCCGTGAGCTGGGAGCAGAGCTCCCCCGCGTCAAGGTCCACACGAAGACGTCGGACCAGGCCCACCTGCGGATCGGCGTCCACAGCTATCCGATCGGGCATCCCGACCGCTACACGCTCATGCTCCTCGCCACCGCGCTCGGCGGCGGAATGTCTTCGAGGCTGTTCAGCGAGGTCCGCGAGCGGCGCGGGCTTGCGTACTACATCTACGGCACGAACCAGGCCTACACCGACACGGGCACCCTCTTCTCGCAGGGCGGCGTCGACATCCAGCGAATCGACGAGGCGGTCTCGACGATCGTCGGCGAGTTCGCTCGCATCGCCGCGGAGCCGATCGAGGCCGACGAGCTCGAGAAGGCGCGGAGCTTCGCGAAAGGCCGCCTCGTGCTCTCCCTCGAGGATCCGAAGGGGATGATCTCCTTCGCGCTCCGGGACGAGGTCCTCGAGGGCCGCCACCGCGAGCCGGACGAGGTCCTGGCGGCGCTCGAGAAGGTCACGGTCGAGGACATCCAGCGCGTCGCGCAGGACGTGATCCGCGAGGAGCACCTGAACCTGGCGCTGATCGGGCCGTTCGACGAGCCGGACCGGTTCGAGCGGCTCCTGGAGCTCGAAGTCGCGGCCTAGCCGCTACGGAGCCAGGTCGTACGGGTAGTCGGTGAGGACCTCGCAGCCGTCTTCGGTGACGAGCACGAGATCTTCGAGGCGGCAGCCGCCGAAGCCGGTGCGGTAGAGCCCGGGCTCGACCGCCAGGACGTCGCCGGCGACGATCTCCTCGCCGCTCCGGCCGAGACCGGGCGCCTCGTGCACCTCGAGGCCCACGCCGTGCCCGAGGCCGTGGAAGAACCCTTCGTCGAGCACCTCGCCGGGCGCCTTCGAGAGCTGCGTGGGAAAGCCTTCCGCCTCGAAGCGGTCGCAGACGAGGCGATGCGCCTCCGAGCCGTGGAGCCCCGGCCGGATCGCCTCGCAGGCGGCGTCGAGCGCCTGCTTGACGAGCCGGTGGTAGCGAACCAGCTCCTCGGGAGGCTCGCCCAGGCAGAACGTCCGGGTCATGTCCGCATAGCAGCCCGAGACCGGATCTCGTGGGAAGAGGTCGACCACGATCGGCTCGCTCTCGCCGATCGGCCCGTGCCCCGGCTCGTGGCCGACCGTCGTCTGGGCGCCGGCCGAGATGAGCGCGACGTCGTCCAGGAGCACGCCTTCCTCGCTGAAGACGCGCATCGCCTCGGTCTGAAGCTCCTCGCAGGTGACCGGGCCGCCCGCTCGGAGGCGCGCACGCACCCCCTCCATCGCCCGCTCCGTTGCGCTCTGCGAGCGGCGGATCCCTTCCAGCTCCGCGGGGGTCTTCACGCGTCGGCGCTCGTCGAAGAGCTCGCCCTGGGCCTCGATCTCGATCTCGTGGGCCCGCAGGTAGTCGGCCACCTCGAGCGGGAAATCCCGCGGCGCAACCGCCAGCTCGATCTGCGAGGCACGGCAGGCGCGCAGGACGAGCTCCGGCATCATCTCGCGCCACGTGAGCCCCTGGCCCATCAGCTCGTCCAGCCCGAGCTCCTCGAGCGGCACCGCGTCGAGGTCGTCGAGGCCGCTGAGCCGCGGGATCTCGAGCGAGCCGACGTAGACGGTCCGGGTCCCGTTCTGCTCCACGTAGAGGAACGGATCGCCCACCGTGACCGGCACCTCGTGGCGGAGCTCGGGTGAGCGGACGGTGTCGCCGAAGATGAGGACGTCCGGCACGGCTCCGGATAGTAGCCGCTCAGGGTAGATTCACTGCGTGGACGGGACGCTCGAACGCACGGTCCAGCTCGTCGCCGACTACGAGCAGGAGACGGCCGCGCAGATCCCGGAAGGCACGGTGCTGTTCGACGCGCACGTCCACGTCGGCCGCGACATCGACGGGATGACGGCGCCGCTCGGCGAGCTCGTCGCGTTCCTGCGCAGCTCCGGGGTCGAGCGTGCCTTCGCGTTCTGCATGGACGAGCCCGACCGCACGCCGGCCTTCCGGGCGCCGAACGAGCGGACACTCGAAGCCGCGGAACGCTCGGAGGGCCTTCTCGATCCCGTTTGTCCGCCTCGACCTCGCCGAGGACCCGATCGAGGAGGCCACACGCTGCCTCGACCGGGGCGCCCGCGGGATCAAGCTCCACCCGCGCGCGCAGGGATTCCTGCTGAACGACGAGCGGCTCTCGCCCGTCTTCGCGCTCGCAGCCGAGCGGCGCGTTCCGATCCTCATCCACGGAGGACGCGGCCTGCCTCCGATCGCCCACCACCTTCGGCGGCTGCACGAGGCCTACCCGGAGTCGCAGCTCATCATCGCCCACGCCGGCATCGCCGACCTGGCCGCGCTCTCGGAGGCCTTCTCGGAGCGGCCCGGCGTCTACTTCGACACCTCGGTGTGGAGCGCTATCGACCTCCTGGACATCTACACGCGGGTCTCGCCGGAGCAGATCCTCTACGCCTCGGATTTCCCGTACGGCCAGCAGCCGGGCTCGCTGCTCATCGCTCTGCGAACGGCGCGGCTGGCGGGGCTGTCCGACGATCAGGTCAGGAACATGCTGGGCGGCACGGCGGCGCGCATCGCGGACGACGAGCCGCCCCCGCGCTCTCGCCGCCCAGGGGCGAGCGGACGCTCGTCCAGCCGCTCACGTTCGCACGCATCCACCACTACCTCACGATGGCGGCGCCCCTCCTCTGGACGAGACAGCCGGACTCGATCGGCGTCCTCGGCCTCGCGCTGAACGCGTGCGACGAGACCGACGGCTTCGGAGAGGAGCGGGAGCGGATCGCCGAGCTCCTCTCCCTGGCGCGCGACCTCTGGCGAACCCTGCCCGAGACGGAGGACGACTTCGAGCGCATCCGGCTGGCGCGCGCGACGTTCCGGCTCATCCACCTCGCAGACATCCTCGCGCTCACGGTCGACTCGCGCGGATGAGCCCGGTGGGGGCCGTCGTGCTCGCGGCCGGAGCGGCGACTCGGTTCGGAGGCCCCAAGCAGGCGCTGCTGCTCCCGCGCGTGCTCGCGCGGCTCGGGCAGGCTCCCGTGGACGAGGTCGTAGTCGTCGCGGGCGCCTATGAGCTCGAGGCCGAGGGCGCCACGATCGTGGACTGCCCAGGCTGGGAGCTCGGCCCGGGCGTCTCGCTCCGCTGCGGGCTGGCGGCGCTCTCGCCTCGCGCCGAGGCTGCCGTCGTCGTCCTCGCCGACGGGCCCGAGCTTGCGCCCGAGGCGGTCGAGCGCGTGCTGAAGGCCTGGCGCGGCGGGACCGCGGGGCTCGTGGCGGCGAGCTACGGCGGCGTGCGCGGCCACCCGCTGGTCGTCGGCCGTGCCCTCTGGGAGGCGGTGCCCGAGGAAGGGCTGCGGGCTCTCGAGCCGGAGCTCGTCCCCTGTGACGACCTCGGTCCGCCGGGGGACGTGGACACGCGCGACGACCTTCGGTGAGGGGCCGGCTCGCTCGCCCGGCGATCCTCATCCCCGCCTTCGTGCTCCTGTCGCTCGCGGCGGGGATCGCCTACGCGGCCTGGACGCAGCTCGACGCAAGCAGGATCGATGCGAACGAGGAGCTCCTCGACTCCATGCCCGACTTTCCGGGAGCCGCGGAGATCGAGCGGCTCACGCGCACCTCGGCCGACAGCGCCCTGCCGGTGCCCGACGAGGTGGTGACGAGCGCCCTCTTCGAGCCGCCGGCCGGCGCGACCCAGGCCGACGTGGTCGCGTTCTTCGTCGAGGGGCTCACGCCCGAGTGGACTGCCCAGACGAGGGCGGTCACCGTCGGCGAGGAGGACGGCGAGGCCGGCGGCGCGCGCCCGCCAGCTTTCCGCGTCGACTTCTCCCGAGGCGACGACTGCGTCCGGCTCCTCACGTACGGCATGACCCCGGGCGCCATCGGCGGCCGCACCTTCGTCCTCACCGCCGAGAGCGGCGAAGGCCCCTGCGAGGCATCCTGAAACCCGCTCGAGGGCGCATTCCGCCTACCGATCAGTCGAAGAGGCAGCCGCTAGAGGTCGGGCGGGGTCAGGCGAGCGGGGTGCGGAGCGAGGAGAGCCTCTCCTTCAGCTCCGGGGACATCGACTCGGAGCAGCACGCGAGCCGGACGTAAGTACGCAGGCTCTCCTCGAACCGGTAGCGCTTGCGGCAGTAGCCGCAGGCGTCGAGGTGAGCCTCGGCCTCACGCCGCTCGGCTTCGTTCAGCTTGCGATCGAGGTACGGCTGGAGAACCTCCTCGCACTTCTCGCAGGTCGACTCGAACTGCGTCACGACTCCTCCCCGACCGCTGCCTCGGCGAGCTGGCCCTTGAGAATCCTACGCCCTCGATGCAAGCGTGACATGACCGTTCCGATGGGGACGTCGAGGATCTGCGCCGCATCCTGGTAGGAGAAGTCGCCGATGTCGACGAGCACGATCACGTCGCGGAACTGGTGCGGGACGCTGGACAGCGCGTCCACGATCGTGTCCTGCGAGAGGCGCTCGACGATCCGGTCCTCCTCGTCGGACCCACTCGTCTCCTCGAGTCGGTTGTAGAGGAAGTAGTCGGTCTCCTCCATCGGCCTGAGGTCGGGCGTGCGCTGCTCGCGCCGGCCGCGATCGATGTTCAGGTTGGTGAGGATGCGCATCAGCCACGCCCGGAGGTTGGTCCCCGGCGTGTACGAACGCCAGCTGCGAAACGCCCGCGCGTAGGTCTCCTGGACGAGATCCTCCGCCTCCTCGCGGGTCGGCACCAGGCGGCGTGCTACCCGGTACACCTGATCCGCCAGGTCGAGGGCTTCCTCCTCGAAACGGACGCGGTCGCGCGCCTCGGTCGCCAGCCGGCGGGCGTCTGTCTCGGCTTCCGCCATGCTTCGGACACTAACAAGCAAACGCCCTGCTCCCTGTATGTATTCCGCGCTTCGGCGGGGTGACCCTACGCGGGCACTACCTCGTGGAAGCCGGCACGGCCCAGCGCGGACAGGATCTCCTCGCGCCGGATGCGCGTATCGTCCCAGGAGATCGAGACCTGCCCGACGAGGTTCGCGTGGGCGGACTCGAGACCCTCCAGCTTCTTCAGCGCTCCGCCGAGCCGCAGCACACAGCGCTCGCAGCGGACGCCGCTGACCTGGATCGTCTCGGACACGACCGCCATCCCTACACGCCATCGTACGTGAGCGCCACGAGGCGCCGGCACAGTGGGCCGAGGCCGTCGGCTGCACCTACCTCGAGCTGGTCCGCCGCCTGCGCGAGGCCCTGGAGCTCGACGAGGAGGCTCGCGCTGCCCAGGCGCCGCGCACTCGCGTCGACCCGCTCGAGCAGCTCCGCGAGAAGCTCTTCGGTGCCGCAGAGCCGCCCGTTCTGCGGATGGATCAACTCTGCGCGGTGGCCGAACCGGGACGCCGCCCAGCGGTTCTGCAGGTAGACACCTCGGTCTGAAGCCGACGCCGAAGGCTCGACGGACGCGACGAGGGCCTGGCCGAGCGCGGCGAAGCCGGCAGTGGCCGCGAGCCGCGACGGCTGGTCGGGCATGCGGATCTCGAGCGTCCCCAGGCGCGGATGAGGACGGACATCCCACCAGAGCCTCATGAGGTCGTCGGCCAGCCCGAGCTCGACGAGCGACTCGGCGAAGCGCGCCCAGTCCTCGTAGGAGGCGAATGCCGGCGGCGCGCAGGCCCGCGGAAGCAGCGCGAGCAGCTCGGCCCGGGTCGACGCCATGCCGGTCTCGGCGCCGCCGACGTAGGGCGAGTTCGCGGAGACGGCGAGGACGACCGGGAGCCATGGAAGCACGGCCTCGAGACGGCCCATGCATTCCTCGGGGCTCGCGACTCCAACGTGGACGTGGAGCCCGGCGCAGTGCTGGCGGCGAGCCGAGGGGCCCGCGTACTCGGCGAAGGCGAGGAGGCCCTTCTGCTCGGTCACCTCCTGCTCCTCGGCGACCGCCGTCGGCCACGTTCCCACAGCGGCGAGCTCGAGACCCTGCTCCCGAACGTGCTCCCGCGCCGCCGACCTCAAGCTCGCAAGCTCGTCGACCGCTTCGCCGACGTCCCGGCACACGGACGTCGTCAGCTCCAGCATCGACGTGAAGAGCTCCGCCTTGAAGCTCTTCCCGTCCAGGAGCCCCGGCGGTACCGGCGCCGGCTCGAGCGACTCGCCGTCGACGACGAACAGCTCCTCCTCGAGCCCGAGCGAGAACGCCGGCGAGCGTCCGAAGCGGTGCGGGACCACGGAGCGGGAGTCTAAGAACTCATTTCGGAATGATGCGTCGCCGCCGGGGTGTCCTGGGCGAGTGCGAGGCAAGGACGCAGGGAGCGCCCGTATTCGAGAATACGGGCGCGACCGAGGACGCAGAATCGCGCCGTCCAGGGCGGCCCGGCGGCACCCGGCTTCATTTCGAAAGGGGTTCTAAGAGAAGAAGTCGGAGGCCCGGGCAGGCAGTGCGGGCCTCCGACTGGTCAGGCCCCTGGGGGGGAGGGGCCTTGCGGGCGCGCTAGCCGGCCGGCTCGGCCGGCAGGCGCCCGAGGGTCACACTGACAGTTCGTTTCGACTCGCCTCGTCGGATGTCGAGCGTCATCGTCTCTCCGGGATTCTTCTCCATGATGAGACGGCGCAGGTCGTCTGGCGTCGCCACCGGTTCTCCGTCCGCCGCAGTGACGATGTCGCCGCCGAGGACATAGCTGACGCCTTCGACGACCACCTGCTGGTCTCCTCCCTCGAGGCCCGCCTTGTCCGCCGGGCTCCCCTCGACGACGTCCACGACGAGCACGCCCTCGTCGACGGGCAGCCTGAACGTCTCGGCCAGCTGATCGTCGATTGCCTGCATGGACACGCCCAGGTAGGCGTGCTCGACCCTACCGCTTTCGAGGATCTGCGACACGACTTCCTTGACGGTGTTGATGGGGACGGCGAAGCCGATGCCGACGTTGCCGCCGCCGGTGCCGGCGTTCTCGATCTGGGAGTTGACGCCGATGGCCTCGCCTTCGATGCTGATGAGCGGGCCGCCGGAGTTGCCCTGGTTGATCGGTGCGTCCGTCTGGATCACCTTGTCGATGGTGTAGCCGTTGGGCGATGTGATCTCGCGCTGGAGCGCGCTCACGATCCCGGCGGTCACGGTCCGCTCGAGCCCGAAGGGGTTCCCGATAGCGACGACCGCGTCCCCGACGCGCACGGCATCCGAGTTGCCGAGGGGGAGGGGAGTCAGCGCTCGCGCCTGCGCGTCGATCTTGAGGACGGCGATGTCCGTGGACGGGTCAAAGCCCACGACTCTCGCCGGGACGCGATCGTCGCCCGAGAAATTGACCTCGACCTCCTGCGCGCCGTCGACGACGTGGAAGTTCGTGACGATGTGGCCGTCCTTGTCGATCACGAACCCGGAGCCGAGCGATCTGGCGCTCTGAGGGCCGAAGAAGGGGTTGTCCGAGACAACCGAGGTCGACGTCACCTGAACGACGCCCGGCCCCGCCTGGCCGTAGATCTCCTGGACCGACATCCCTTCGCGGGCGTCGGCCTGGATGGTCGAGCCGGCCGTGTTCTCGGCGCTCACCGTGCTGACGACCGTGGTGGCGCCTTCGTCGTCGCCGGAGACCACGGCGCCGAGACCGACCGCCGCCCCGCCGCCGAGGAGGGCGGCGAAGAGCAGCGTGCCCAAGCGACCGAGCCGAGAGCTCGAATCCATGGACTCGTTATAGCCCGAGCCCGATGAAGACCCCGTTGACCCAGGTTAAGGAGCGGTTAAGCCCCTAAGACGCGCCAACGGGTCGATCGGTTCGATCGCCGGCCCACCTTGTCGTCCCGCAGACCCGGTGACCCGTCTTCTCCTGGATTCGTCGCAGTCCGATCCGGATGCACGCTAACGCGAGCTCTGGTCCTGGTGCATCTCGTCGTGCGACGCTCGTGAGGAGAGAGGCACGTGGCGTTTCTCGAGCCAGGACAGGGAGCGAGGGGCGCGTCCCTCGCTCCCCGTCTGGACGGGCTAGATCGTCGCTGCGCCCCTGCAGACCTCACCGGTTCGCAGGTTGACGGCGCGGGCGACGATCCGGTCCTTCCCTGCACGGTTCCGCAGCCTGCGCTCGACCTCGAACGAGCCGCTCGGCGCGCGGGTCGTGCGGATGTCCCGGAAGAACCGCCGGCCGTCGCGCTTGAGCACGACGCGCCAGCGCTCGCCGTTCCGGTTCTGGTCGACCTCGAACTCGGTTTCGATACGGCCGTCGTCGAAGTCGAGCTTGAGCTTCCAATCCGACGACCCCGAGCAGCTCCCGGTGCGCAAGACTTCGTTGTCGCCAGAGGCCGCCGCAGGCATTGCCGCCACGAGGGCGACTGCTGCGGCAAGGGCCGTGAGACCGAGGGTTACGAGCCTTCTCATCTCTCCTCCTTCGTGTCCGTTCATCTCGAACTCGGACGCTATGGAGGCACGCCTGAGAGATTCCCCCGGGCCGCACAAAGATTCGCCCAGCGTTCGGCCAAGGCTCGGTAAGGACGTTCGGCGTTTCGCCGCCGGCCTCGCGGGAGACGAGAACGCAGGCGCGCGATGACCAGTCTCGAAGGCACCTGGCGCGTCGAGCGGGTGAGCGGCCTCCTGCCTCCTCTTGGCCTGTCCAAGCGAATCGTCGGGCGATCGCGGGTGGACGCTCGCGGCCGGGCTACCCGTGGCTGCGTTCCGACTCGAGGGCACGGACCTCGTCTACAGGCTGTGGCCGATTCGAGACGAGCTCGAGCCGGCGGGCGATACGTCATGGAACGGTCGCGGCCTCGTGTTTGGTCGAGAGTTCTGTCGCTTTCGGCTCGTCAGGCCCGCCCGCGGCGGTTGAGGCTAGCGGCGAGGCGACCGCGCGAGAGCACCGAGCACGACACCGAAGACCGCATGGACTGCGGCCTCGTAGGCGAAGACCCGGCCATGCTGTCAGGAGGCGAGGCCAGGCGCCGCTCCGGCGGTCGGGATGGAGGCGGTCGACGACCGCCATCGCCGGCCAGAGCACCACATTCTCGGCCTCAGCGGCCGCGAGGCCCTGCTTCCACCCGCGGCCGCCCAAGCGCGAGAAGACGACGCCGAACAAGGCACCGTTGACGAGGTGGGCAAGAGCTCCTGCCGGGCGCCAGGATGGCCCGTCGCGGATCAGCATCGCGCCGAGAAGCCGGACGTCCGAGTAGCCCGCCGGCGGTCGGATCAGCCGTGCTGCGGCCGGTTCGGCCCCTGCCCACACCGCAGCAGCCGCGACACCTGCCAGCGCTCCTCGGACCAACGTCTCGCTTCGTCAGCCGGACGCGCGAGGGTCGGTCGCCTCGAGATCATCCTGGGCCATGACCTTCTCGACGACGAGGAAACGTTCGTCCTCGCTCACGACCCGCTCGATCTCGGCGATCTGATGGCCCGGCTTCACCAAGAACCAGGTGGAGTCCGAACGGACCCTCTCGTACTCGCCGAATGTCAGCTCGATCGGCGCGATACACACCTGGTCGCTGCACTCGCAGAGAAACTCCGTCGCGCCGGCCGGATTGCCGAGATCTTGAATCCGCTCGTTGACCTCGCGGAAGAGGGTCTGGTTGTGAGCGAGGCGCTCCTCAGCCGATAGGCACAGTGCAACTCCCTTCTCGATGTCCGGGAGAGTCCTAGGAACGCCACGAGCGCCAGGGCCCAAGGCGAGGAGCTGAGGAACTGAAGCGCCGAAGAAGGCTGCCCGGTTCACACTGAGCTTACCACTGCGGGCGCCTCCGAAATGCCTGGTTCCTGACTCCCGGGTCGGCCGAGGTTTCCGAGCCGGAAAGACGGGAAGGGAAGAGCTTCCAGGTAATGCAACACCGAACGGAGGGGTCAACCAGATGGGCAGCAACGTCACCAAGTTCTCGGAGCGCATGACCGATCTGGCGGAGCGGCTCGAGAACGTCGCCGACGCCGCTGAGGGGAAGAACGCACGCCGCACGCCCAGGGCGCGATGGCTGCTTCTTCCGGCAGCCGGAGCGGGTCTCTACGCGCTGGTCACGAGCGGGAAGTTCACCCGTCAGGCCAAGGACGTCGTGAGCGAGGCCAAGGCGCGCGCCTCCGATCTTCCTGACGAGCTCGTGAACCGGTTGCACGAGGCAACGAGCTCCGACGGCCAGAAGCCTGGGCGCCAGTCCTCGCGCAAGACGGGCAGCCGAAGCGGCGGCCAGCGACGCAAGGTGACCAGCTCGTAGGCGGATGTCTTCCACCGAGATGCCGAGCCCGGGCGGCGGCGTCGCCGGCGACCCGGACCGTCTACGCCTGAGGCCCGGTTCGTCCGGGCCTCAGGCATTTCCGGCATGCTGCCGTCCGCTCAGGCGGTTGTCTCGGCGGGAGCCTTGGCGCCCTTGACGACGAGAACCGGCCGGGACGCGTTCCGGAGAACGCCCTGCGAGACGCTGCCGAGCAGGGCCGAAGCGATCGGGTTGCGGCCGCGGCAGCCGAGCACGATCAGATCCGCGTTCTTCGTCTCCGCCAGGGCGACGATCGTCTCGACTGTCTCGCCTGAGAACCGTTCGAGCGCGTAGGAGACGCCGGCCGCGTCGGCCGCCTCGGCGGCCTCCTTGAGCGCGGTCTCGGACTCGTCCACCTCCTCTTGGTGAGTGAGAGCGTGCGCGCCGCCACGGCCGCCGCGGACCTCCTCCGGCGGGGTCACATGCACGAAGGTCACGTCGGCGCCCTGCTCCTTGGCGAGCTCCAGCCCGACCTCCACCGCCTCCCGTGCCGAGGGCGAGCCGTCGGTCGCGATCAGGATCTGCTTCATGCTTGCCTCCTTTGGCTTGCCTCAGCCGACAGTAGGGCCCTCGCTCGCCGGAGCCATCAGGGGATCCACGTCCCTGGCGTGCGGGATTGTGCGGATAGTTCGAAGGGGACCAGCCGGCTCCGGTGCCGGGGGAACCCTGTCGGGCTCTGCGCTGTCGATACGCCTAGTGTGACCCCGTGCGCCCCGCTCAGCCCGCCGGCACCCGACCCAATTTTTTCAGCTGGGCAGGGACTCCGGAAGGACTCGGCGAACAAAAGGGGTGCCCCCGGCGCACTCGTTGTGCCGCAGAACGAGTTGTGCGCCGAACGAGGCGCCACCTCCAGACACGAAAGCTGGCTCGCTAGGAGCCTCCTCCAGCGCGCTAGGAGTCCCAAACCGCAAACCCCTACCCCCGGTGCGTGGCGCCCCGTGACCACGGGCAGGCCGGCCGCCCTGCAGCTCGAGCCAATCCAAATCCAAATCCAAACTTGAGCTCTCCTTCGCCGGGGGGCTTCGTGCTGTCAGGGGCCGTCCCCGTGTGGCCTGGGTGTGGCCACGGGCAGCCGAGGCGCCCGCAAACCCGCATGGCTGCACGAGCGCGGGATTGTGCGGATAATTGGCGCGTGCACGCGCGAGAGCGAGAGTCTTCGTTCCAGGGCCTGGTCGAGGCCGGGATCGCCCTCAGCTCCGAGCTCACGCTCGACGGCCTGCTCCAGCGGCTCGTCGAGACGGCCGCCGAGCTGACGGGCGCCCGCTACGCGGCGCTCGGGGTCCTCGACCTGATGGGGCGAGAGCTGGAGCGGTTCGTCACGCACGGAATCGATCCCGAGACCCACGCCGCGATCGGCGACCTGCCCCGTGGCCGCGGGATTCTCGGCGTCCTGATTCGCGATGCCCGTCCCCTCAGGCTCCACGACATCGCCGAGGACGAGCGTTCGGTCGGCTTCCCGCCGAACCATCCCCCGATGAAGAGCTTCCTGGGCGTGCCGATCGTCCTGCGGGGAGTCTCCTACGGCAACCTCTACCTGACCGAGAAGGAGGCCGGCGAAGACTTCACGGTCGAGGACGAGGAGCTCGTCACGCTCCTGGCCTCGCAGGCAGCCGTCGCGATCGAGAACGCGCGCCTCTTCGAGTCCAGCCGGTCCTGGGCGCACCAGCTCGAGTCGCTCGAAGAGATCACGGGCGCCATGCTCAGCGACATCGAGCAGTCGAGGCTCCTGCGCCTCGTCGTCGAGCGCATGAGCGAGCTCATCGATGCCCGCTCGGTCGCCGTGCTCATCGCCGGCCCCGAGGGGTCGCTCGAGATCGCGGCGGCGCACGGCGAGGCGGCCGAGGAGCTCGTCGGCCTTCGGCTTCCGATCGAGCGTTCCAAGAGCGGCCGCGTCTTCCGCGAGGGGACGAGCGCGCGCGTCGATTCCGTGATCGACGATCCGGACGCCGACCCGGACCTGATGCGGCGCGTCGGCGCCCGGGCCGGAATCTGGGCGCCGCTCGTCGTCCGGGGCGAGAGCATCGGCGTCCTCATGGCCCTCGACCGCCGCAACCCCGATCCTCGCTTCAGCGACGCAGACCTGCGGCTGGCGCAGCGATTTGCCGCCCGGGCCGCGGTCGCGGTCGATCTCTCCCAGCGCGTCGCGCGGAGGACGGTGCAGCGGATCGTCAGCGGTCAGGAGCAGGAGCGCCGCCGCCTCTCCCGCGAGCTCCACGACGAGACCGGTCAAGCGCTGACGTCGATCCTGCTCGGCCTCAAGGCGATCGAGGACGCACAGGGAACCGACCGGTTCCCCAAGGCGCTGGCGGACCTTCGCGAGCTCGTCGTCGCCACCCTGCAAGACGTCAAGCGCCTCGCGGTCGAGCTTCGCCCGAAAGCCCTCGACGACTTCGGGCTCCTTCCGGCTCTCGAGCGGCTGACGACCGTCTTCGAAGAGCAGACGGGCATCGACACGCAGCTCGAGTCGCGCCTTCAGGATGCTCGCCTGCCCGGCGAGATCGAGACGGTCCTCTACCGCGTCGTCCAGGAGGCGCTCACGAACGTGATCAAGCATGCTCGGGCCGAGCGCGTGAGCATCCTGCTGCACGAAACGGGGAGTAAGGTCGGGGTCGTGATCGAGGACGACGGCCGAGGGTTCGACCCCGACGATGTGGGGGACGGGTTGGGCCTCGTCGGGATGCAAGAGCGAGTCGCTCTCCTTGGCGGACGCGTCTCGTTGGAGTCGTCTGGAGCAGCAGGCACGACGATCGCCGTGGAGGTTCCGACCGCATGAGCGTGCGCATCGTGATCGTCGACGACCACGCGGTCGTTCGGTCGGGACTGCGCATGCTCCTCGACGCCGAGGAGGACCTCGAGACGGTCGCCGAGGCGGGGAATGCTCGGGACGCGATCTTCGAGGTCCGCAAGCACCAGCCCGACGTCGTCCTGATGGACGTCGTCCTCCCGGACAGGAACGGGCTCGAGGCAACCCCCGACGTGCTGCGCGAGGCGCCGGACGCGAAGGTCCTGGTTCTCTCCATGGAGGACGATCCCAGCTACGTCCGCGAAGCATTCTCCGTCGGCGCGTCGGGCTACGTGCTGAAGGAAGCCGCGGACACGGAGCTCGTGGCCGCGCTCCGGCAGGTTGCCGCCGGAGAGAGGTACGTCCATCCGGCGCTCGGCGCCCGCCTGGTCGCTGCGGAGGCCGAGGCGTCCGCGCGCGCGGACGCAGACCCGTTGTCGGATCGCGAGCGCGAGGTGCTGCGACTGCTTGCGCTCGGCCACACGAACCAGGAGATCGCGAAGACGCTATTCATCTCGGTGCGCACGGCCGAGACGCACCGGGCGCACATCATGCAGAAGCTTCGCCTGACCACCCGGGCCGAGCTCGTCCGCTACGCGCTCGCCCAGGGCCTCCTAGAGGACTGACACCGGCCCACCGCGCGGGCCGTAGGCAAGTCCGACGCGCTCCGCGAGGTACGGGCTGAGATAGCGTGAGGCGATCTTTGCGGCAGGCCACCACAACGCGTCGCTGTCCGCGGTCGAAACCTCGCCGTAGCCACCGCCGAGCTCCGTCCGCAGGAAGAGCGGCGAGCTGCTCAGCAGCAGTCCGCGCAGCACCGGCTCGAAGGCCTCCGGAGCGACAGTCGCGCCCGCGGCCGCTGCAATCACCGAGGCGGCCACGTCGGCTTGCTGCGCGGCGAGCCCGCCCTGCTTCACGGGGAACGTCGTGATGTCACCGGCCGCGTAGACGTCCTCCAGCCCGGCAACGCGGCAACTCTCGTCGACGGTCACGAAGCAGTCGTCGTCTTGCGGCAAGCCCGCGATCGCAATCCCTCGCAGCTTGGGGAGTGAGACGACGACGTCTGCAGGCAGAGCTTGACCGGAGACGACCTGGAGCTCTCCAGCCTCGTAGGAAACCGGGTCCGTGGCCGTTGCGAGCTGGATCCCGCGATCCGTCAGGAGCCCCGCGACAGCCTCGCTCGCCTCGCGGCCGAGCAGACTGAGCGGGGCGTCCTCGGATGTCACGAGCGTGAGCTCCGCGGAGCCGCCCTCCCGGGAGACGTGGTCGGCCGTGAGCAGGGCGAGCTCGTAGAGGGGAAGCGGCCAGGTGACGCTTCCGGGGAGCGCGAACACGACCTCACGGACGACGCCGCGGTCGAGGTCGCTGAGCATTCCTGCGATCCGCGCGACGTCTACTTCCCCCCTGAACGTGAGAGCGCCGGGGACGGCCTCGCGGGGCCGGGCGCCCGCCGCGATCAGGAGCGAGTCGTAGCCGATCGTCGTGTTTCGCGCGGTTCGGACGCGGTGCCGATCCGGATGGACGGCGACCAGCGAGCCGAGACGGTGCGTCGCTCCACATCCGCGGGTCAGCGTCGGGAGGTCGAAGCGCAGGACGTTCCCCACGCCGAACGGCTCGGCGACGGAGAGGGGCCGGTAGAAGAAATCGAGATCCGGCGAGACGAGCTCGACCTCGACGAGCTCGCCTGCCAGCTCGTGAAGGGCCACCATCGCCTCGAGCGCGGCGACGCCGCCGCCGGCGATCAGCACGCGATGCTTGCCATCCGTCGTGGCCATCCGTCCATGGTCTGGGTTCCGGCCGAGGACGCCATCCGGGCAGGCACGGAAAGCAGTGCGGAAAAGCCGCAACGACGATCGGGCCGCCCACCGATGGCCGGGGACGAAACGTCGGCAACTCTGGGCGAACGATGTTTCCACGCAGCTACGCGGTCCTCTGGCGGGAAGGCGAAGGCCCCGTCAGCGCCGGAGAGCTCGTCCTCGGGCCGACGAGCCTGCGCCTGGAGACGGGAGCGCGCCGTGAGCGCCTTTCCTCGCGAATCCTGCAGTACCGCGAGCTCTCGGCGATCGAGCAGGCGGCTCCGAGCGACCGCATCTTCGGGCGGCCGACGGCCTTGATCGAGCGGCGCGAGCGCCAGCCGGTCTCGATCACGGCCCTCGACGGGCTCGGCGTCGCGCATGAGATCGTCGAGCGGTTGGCGGCGCTCGCACACCCGGGGACGGACCCATGAGTCGGTTGATCGTCGTCGTCCCGCTCCTCGCCGGCACGAGAGGGCGGGTGGAGGAGCTGCTGGCGAAGGGCCCGCCGTTCGACTTCGGTGACACCCACCTCGAACGCCACGACGTCTTCCTCACCGACCACGAGGCCATCTTCGACTTCGAGACGCCGGGCGACGAGCCGGCGCTCGAGCTTCGGGCCGAGGATCCGGCGTTGCCGGCGGCTGCCGAGGCCTGGGACGAGGTCAGGGCCGGCAATCCTCGCAAGGCCCGGCTGGCCTATTCCTGGAAATGGAACGCCTAGCCGCACTGCGGCGGCCCGCTACCAGGTCTTCGGAGTCGTCGCGAGCTGCGGTCGGCGCACCCGAATCCGCGCATCGACGGTGACGTAGCCCTCTTCGAGGCCGAGCACGGGATTCAGGTCGAGCTCGGCGACCTCGGGCTGATCCTCGCCGAGGCGAGAGAGCCGCCCGAGGAGATCGACGAGCGCATCGGCGTCGCCTCCGGGCCGGCCGCGGAAGCCCCCGACGAGGCGACCGGCCTTCCCGCCGAGGACGAGCTCTCTGGCGTCCGTGTCGGCGACCGGAGCAAGGCAGAATTGCACCTCGCCGATGAGCTCGGCCAGGACTCCGCCCGGCCCGAAGGCGACGAGGGGCCCGAAGACGGGATCCTGGACGACTCCGGCGAGCAGCTCGACGCCGCCCTCGATCATCGCCTGGACGACGAGAGGGCCTCCGATTCGCTCGGCCGCGAGCCGCACCTCGTCGGGGCCCGCGAGATCGAGGGCGACACCCCCGTGCTCGGTCTTGTGCGCACCGGGCTCGGCCGACTTCACGACGGCCGGATAGCCGAGCTCTTCGGCCGCGGCGACCGCCTGCCGGGCGTCGGCGGCGGAGCGCTCGGGGACCAGCGAGATGCCGTACGCCCCCAGGAGCCGGCGTACCTCCTGGGGGCCGAGCCAGAGGTCGTCCGCCCGGCCGAGCGCCTGCGCGATCACCTCGGCCCCAAGCCGTGTGTCCACGTCGTCGAGGGCAATCTCCTTTCCCGCCGGCCTGCGTAGCCACGCTGCTCGCTCGGCGGCGCGGCCGAGGGCGCGGGCGGCGGACTCGGGATAGGGGAACGAGCCGGGGGAGCCGGGCCCCATCAGCACGCGCAGGACGGGCTTACCCGCGGTCGGGGCGACTCGGTCGATCGCAGCGCCGACGTCCTCGACGCGTGATGGTCGCCGCCGGCACGAAGATCACGATGACCGCATCGACCGCTTGGTCGTCGAGCAGAGGCGGAAGAGCCCGCTCGTAGAGCTCGGCCGAGGCCGAGCCGAGCATGTCGATCGGGTTGGAGGTGCTCGCCTCCGCCGGGAGCACGGCGGCGAGCGCGGCCCTCGTATCCTCGGAGAGCTGCGAGAGCTCGAGACCGGCGGCGTCGCACGCATCCGCGCAGAGGATCCCGAGCCCGCCCGCGTTCGTCAGCACGGCCACCCGCCTGCCCTGGGTCGGGGGCTGGCTCGAAAGAAGGGCCGCCACGTCGATGAGCTCCTCGAGCGTGTCGCAGCGGGTGACGCCGGCCTGGCGAAACAGAGCAGACACGGCCGCTTCGGACCCCGCGAGCGCCGCCGTGTGCGAGGAGGCGGCGCGCGAGCCGGCGCCGGTGACGCCACTCTTCATCGCGAGGATCGGCTTGGTCCGGGCAACCCGCCGGGCGATCCGACCGAAGCGCTTCGGATTGCCGAACGACTCGAGGTAGAGAAGAACGAGGGCGGTCGCCGGGTCGTCCTCCCAGTACTCGAGCAGGTCGTTCGAGGAGACGTCCGCCTTGTTCCCGATCGAGACGAACGACGAGAAGCCCAGGCCCCTGCCACTCGCCTGGGCGAGGAGCGCGAGACCGAGGGCTCCGCTCTGGGAGGAGAAGCCGATCGACCCCGGGGGGAACGCGTGCGGCGCGAACGTCGCGTTGAGCGAAGCGGCGGAGCTGGCGACCCCGAGGCAGTTCGGGCCGACCAGGCGGGCCCCGTGCCCCCGGACGAGCGCGAGCAGCCGGTTCTGGAGCTCGACCCCCTCGCCTCCGACCTCCGCGAAGCCGGCCGAGATGACGCAGAGGGCCCTCGTTCCCTTCCGAAGCGCTGCCTCGCACCCGTCGAGCACGCGACCGGCCGGAAGGCACACGACGGCGAGGTCGACCTCGCCGGGGACCTGGTCGATCGACCCATAGCCCTCGATCCCTGCGACCGTGGCACCGTCGCGGTTCACCGGGTAGGCCTTGCCTCGAAAGCCACCCGTGACGACGTTGCGAAAGAGCACGCCGCCGATCGACCCGGGTCGCGGGGAAGCACCCAGCACGGCCACGCTCGTGGGCTCGAAGAACGGGCGCAGCGAGGCGACCACGGCGGTGTGGTCCCGCTCGTCGACGCGCGCCCGATAGATCTCCGTCGCGGCGATGGGGAACTCGAGCTCGAGCGACCCGAGCTCGTAGGTGCGGGCCACGTCGAAGCCCGCCTCCGTGAACACGCGGAGCATCGCGGTGTTCTCGGGCAGGACGGCTGCGACGAAGCGCTCGATCCCTTGGCGGGCGGCGTTCCGCGCGAGCTGCTCCAGGAGGCGGGTGCCGATTCCGCGGCCCTGGAGGTCGTCTGCGACCGCGAAGGACACCTCCGCTACGGCCGGGTCCCGAAGGCGGTCGTATGCGGCGGCGGCCACGACACGCTCGGTCTCCCCGTCGGCCAGCGTCCCGATCAGGGCGCCCCGCTCGTCCCAGTCCGGCTCGAGCAGCGGCTGAACGAGTGCCGGAGTGATCGCCGGCATCCCGTGGAAGCGCAGATGGAGGCTCTCCGGCGACAGGCCGCGGAACAGCTCGAGCAACGCCGCCGCGTCGGTCTCCCCGGGCGGGCGGAGCCGGAGCGTGCTGCCGTCTCGCAGGATGACGTCGACGACGTGCTGGTCGTGGGCCATCGCGCGCATCATGCCTCGCCCCCGGCCGGACGAGCTCCGTAGTTCCCCGCAGCGGAGATCGGCGCGAGCGCCGATGCGGCCTCTCCCTCAGCTCCCGACGATGAGACGAGCATGAACGAGACCGCTGCGATGGGCATCGACTGATGGGGACGGTCGTCGCCGGCGTGGACGGCTCGCCCGGCGCGAGGAAAGCGCTGGCCTGGGCGGTCGACGAGGCGCGCCTGCGCGGGTGCTCGCTTCGCCTCGTCCACGCCTGGATGGTGCCGCTGATCGACGCGATGCCGGAGCCCTGGGCGATCGGCTCCCCGCCGATCGGGCCCTCCGATGACGAGGTCTACGAGCATCTCGTCGCCGGGGCGAAGGGCGTGCTGGACGAGGCCCTCGCCGAGGCGAAGGGCTCGGCGCCGGAGCTCGAGATCGAAGGCGAGCTCGTCGAGGCACGAGCCGCGGGAGCGCTGATCGCCGCGGCCGGCGACGCCGAGCTCCTGGTGGTCGGCTCGCGCGGCCGGGGCGGGTTCGGCGGGCTCCTGCTCGGCTCCGTGAGCGCGCAGTGCGTGCACCACGCGCCCTGCCCGGTCGTGGTCGTCCCTCCCGACCGCGGGGAAGGCTGACCCACCGTGGACGACGAGCTTCGCTTCGCCGTGGAGCAGGCGGTTCTCGCCCCGTCGAGCCACAACACCCAGCCCTGGCGTTTTTCGGGATGTCGTCGGCAATCCCCTCGTCCGAGCGGAGGAGGGCCCGCACAGGTCGCTTCGAGTCACGACGCCGAAGCGCCGCGACTCCGTATTTTCCCGAGACCATCATGCGGGCAGCCGCCGATGGCGCAGCGGTCCATTGGCGTAAGTCTCCAGGCATGAGCATGGAGGTCGTGGCCGCTTTCCCGCCCCTCGTAGAGGCGAGGGACGTCCACAAGATCTACGACACCGGCAAGGTCAAGGTGCGTGCCCTCAACGGGGTCAGCCTGAAGATCGGCAGGGGCGAGATGGTCGCCATCATGGGCCCCAGCGGCTGCGGTAAGACGACCCTCCTGAACTGCCTCTCGGGCCTCGACGCCGTCGACGCGGGTGAGGTCCTCATCGACGGGTCGTCGCTGGAGTCCATGTCCGACCGCGAGCGCACGGACTATCGAGCGCTCCGCATGGGGTTCATCTTTCAGTTCTACAACCTGATGCCGGTGCTCAACGCGGTCGAAAACGTCGAGCTCCCGCTGCTGGTCGCCCGGAAGTCGCAGAAGGAGGCGCGGACTCGGGCGCTCGCTGCGCTCGAGCTCGTGGGCCTCTCCGAACGGGCAAGCCACCTCCCGGACGAGCTTTCGGGCGGCCAGCGCCAGCGCGTCACGATCGCCCGCGCGCTGGTGAATGACCCGGCGGTTGTCTGGGCGGACGAGCCCACCGGCGACCTGGACAGCGAGAGCGCCGCGGAGATCGTCGACCTCATGCGCCACCTCAACCTCGAGCGCGGATTGACCTTCCTGATCGTCACGCACGACGTCTCGGTCGGCGAGCAGACCGACCGCATCGTGCACATGCTGGACGGCCAGGTCGTCCCGTCCGAACGCCTCGAGCCTGCCGTGGCCTAGGCAATGACCGAGCTCTTCGGGATCCCGGTCGACACGCTGCTGGTCGTTCTTCTCGTCGCGCTCGCCGTCGCCCTCGGCGTCGTCGGGGTCCTGGCGGTGAGGCACCCGGTGCTGCTGAAGCTCGGCGTCCGGAACGTCGGGCGCCGCCGAGGACGAACGGCGTTGATCGTCGTAGGGCTGATGCTCGGAACGACGATCGTGGCCACCGCCCTGACGACCGGCGACACGATGAGCCACACGATCCGCGGTACCGCAGTGGCGACACTCGGACAGACGGACGAGCTCGTCTCGGCGAAGGGAACCGAGGTCAGCCTCGGCACCGGGCTCGGATCTTCGACCGGCGTCAAGTACTTCGACGAATCCGTGGTCGACCGGATCGAGCAGGAGCTCGCCGGAACGAACCTCGCCGACGGCGTGACCCCCGCGATCATCGAGCAGATCGCGGTCCAGGCGCCCGACCGGCGGCGGACGGAGCCGCGCGTGACCCTCTTCGCGGCCGACCCGGAGCGGATGCACGGCTTCGGCACGATCGACGGAACCGACGGCGAGGTCACCCTCGCCGACCTGGGCAGGGGCGACGTTTACCTGAACCAGAAGGCAGCCGACGAGCTCGCCGTCGGCCGGGGAGACCGGGTCCTGGTCTACGCGGGCGGGTCCGCTTTCCCGGCGAACGTCAAGGACGTCGTACGCTTCGAAGGCGCGGGGACATCCGACTCGGCGCTCTTCCTGCCGCTCGCCAAGGCGCAAGTGCTACTCGGACGGCTCAATCAGGTGCGGCACGTCCTGATCTCGAACAGCGGCGACGAGTGGTCCGGCGCGAGCCTCACCGAGGACGTCGTCGATCGCCTGGAACCGATCCTCGATCCGCTCGGCCTCGAAGTCGATCCGTCCAAGAGCGACGCAATCGAGGCTGCCGACGTCGAAGGAAGCGCCTTCATGGCCTTCTTCACGACCTTCGGGTCGTTCTCGATCGCCGCCGGCATCCTGCTCATCTTCCTCGTCTTCGTGATGCTGGCGACGGAGCGGCGGGGAGAGCTGGGAATCGCGCGAGCGATCGGCACACGACGCGGTCACCTCGTTCAGACGTTCACCTTCGAGGGCGTGGCGTACGACCTCGTGGCAGCTTTCGTCGGCGCGCTCCTCGGCGCAGCCGTCGCCTTCGTGATGGTCTTCGTCATGGCGCAGGCGTTCGATGCTGCCGCCGGCGAAAGCCTCGACATCGAGTTCGCGGTCACGCCGAGAAGCCTCGCGATCGCGTACGCGCTCGGCGTCCTGCTGACGCTCGCCGTCGTCGCCGTCTCGGCATGGCGGGTCAGCACGATGACGATCTCGGCCGCGATCCGGAATCTGCCGGAGCCCCACTCGCCGAGGCGCCGGCGGCGCCTCCTGCTGGCAGCCGTCGGGCTCGGGCTCGGAGCGCTGCTCACGCTCTCGGGCATCACCGGAGACGCGGCCACCCCGGCCATGGTCGGCATCTCCCTGATGGTCGCAAGCCTCGTGCCCGTCCTCCGGGCGCTCGGTGTCTCGGAGCGGATCGCCTTCACAGCGTGCGGGCTCACGATCGCCGCGCTCCTCATGCTCCCGTGGCGTCTCTGGGAGGACGCCCTCGGCCCGCTCTCGATGAACTTCTCCACCTGGATCGCGGCCGGGCTGATGATCGTCGTCGGCGCGGTCTGGGTGATCGTCTTCAACGCCGAACTGCTTCTCGGCACGGCCATGCGGCTCCTCGGGAGGATCCGCCGCCTCGCGCCGGTCCTCAAGATGTCGATGGCCTACCCGCTTGCGAATCGCTTCCGCACGGGAACGACCCTGGCCATGTTCACGCTCGTGGTCTTCACGCTCGTGACCGGCATGGCGTCGAACGGGTCGTTCATCCACGCGCTCCAGAACGTGGAGACGTTCGGGGGCGGGTTCGACGTCCGTGCGAGCACGGGCGGGGAGACCCACATCACCGATATCGAGCAGGCGATCGCCAACACTCCCGGACTCGAGACCGATGACTTCTCGGTCGCAGCGTCCCAGTCGTTCCTGCCGATCGAGGCCACGCAGGTCGGGACCGGCCGCCCGCTCGAGCCGTACGTCGTGCGCGGTCTCGACCCCGCCTTCCTGAACCACACGACGTTCGACCTCGCGAAGATCGCCGAGGGCTACGGGAGCTCGCGCGATGTCTGGAGCGCGGTCGCGTCCCAGCCGGGGCTCGCCGTCGTCGACAGCACCGTCGCGCCCCGGCGGGACAGCTGGGGATTCGCCCCCCCGAACGACTTCCGGCTCAGCGGCTTCCTCTTCGACGAGGGCCCGTTTCGGCCTCTCGACGTCCGGGTGCGCGACCCTCAGTCCGGCCGGGACGTCACCTTGACCGTGATCGGGATCCTCTCCGAGTCGACGCCGCTCGAGATGGCGGGGATCTCGACGTCCCAGGAGACGCTCGCAGCCGCGTTCCCCGGCCGCTCCTATCCGACCGTCCATTACTTCGACGTGGCCCCGGGAGGAGACGCCTCTCAGACCGCCGTGCAGCTCGAGTCGGCGTTCCTCAAGTACGGCATGGAGGCGGAGTCGATCGAGGAGGTCATGCGCGACGTGACGGGCGCGTCGATCACCTTCAACCGGCTGATCCAGGGCTTCATGGGCCTCGGCCTGCTGGTCGGCGTGGCGGCCCTCGGCGTCATCAGTGCGCGCTCCGTCGTCGAGCGACGCCAGCAGATCGGCGTCATGCGCGCCATCGGCTTCCGCCGCAGGATGGTCGAAGCCTCGTTCCTGCTCGAGTCCTCGTTCATCGCGCTGACCTCGATCGTGGTCGGAACCGTGCTCGGGCTCCTGCTCTCCTGGAACATCATCGCCGACACGCGACGCCAGCCGAGCTGGGAGAACCTCACGCTCGTCGTCCCCTGGCTCAACCTGGTGGTGATCTTCCTCCTCGTCTACGCCGTCGCGATGATCGCCACCGTCGCGCCGGCCCGCAAGGCGGCACGGGTGCGCCCGGCCGAGGCGTTGCGCTACCAGTGACGACCGGTCGCAGCAGCCCTGCGGGAAACCCGAAGTCGGCGCACGGTCGCCCCGCAGCGAAGGTCGGCGCAGGCCCTGATGGCGCCGACCGCGAATAGAACGAAGCTCAGGTCAGCCAACCAGCGGAAGGAGAGGCGTGATGACGAGGCGGAAGGTGTTCGAATACGGAGGCCTAGCTGCAGGAATCGTGCTGATCGCTTTCGGCATCGGCGCGCTCATCCTGAGCCTGGACGCACGCAGCACCGTGCAGGACGAGCTGGCTCGGGAGAACATCGTCGGCTCGGAGGACATGAGCCCCTCCGGCATCCAGCCGGGGATCGACGAGGCCGGCCTGGACGTCTCGGCGCCCGACTGCGACGTGGCCGACGAGCCGATCGACTCGGGCGATGAGGCCCGCTGCTTCTCGCAGTACATGCGCATCCACGCCCTCGAGTCCTCAGGTGGCCTGACCTACGCGGAGATGGGTCGGTTCTTGGCCGCCGACGATCCGGAGAACCCTGCCGGGACGAGCGACGAGGAGGCGGCTCTCCTCGACGAGGAGGGCAACCCGGTCCCGAACGCCGCCCGTAACACGTGGGTGACGGAGACCTCGCTCTCGACGGCGCTCAACCTCTCCTACATGGCCGAGCAGCTTGCGCTCTTCGGGCTCGTCGTCGCCATCGCGCTGATCCTCACCGGCATCGGCTTCATCGTTCTCTCCCTCGGCGGCGCTCTACGCCGCTCCACCGCCGCCGAGCCTGCGGCTGCCGCCTAGCCGCGCGTTCCCCAAGCCGAGATCGGGCCGCCGGCACCCCAGCCGGCGGCCCGGCCGGCTGCGAGGATTTGGTCGGTGGGCACTACCGATCCGTACTACCGGCGAGATCTCGCCCGGGTGCACCATCTCGGCTACGGCTTCCACGCCGACGCCTGCGCTCCGGGGATCCTCGCGCTGCTCGAACCGGTACGCGAGCGGAGCGGGCTCGTGCTCGAGCTGGGGTGCGGGAGCGGCCTGCTCACCCGGCACCTGATCGAAGCCGGCCACCGCGTCGTCGCAACCGATGCGTCGCCGGCAATGCTCGAGCTGGCTCGGGAGACCGCCCCCGGCGCGGAGTCGATCGAGCAGCTCGTCTTGCCGGACGATCCGCTCCCGAGCTGCGACGCGGTCGTCTCGGTGGGTCACGTCCTCAGCTACCTGCCGGACGAAGAGTCCGTCGAGCGCGCTCTCGTGGCCGCCGCCGCCGCCCTCGCGGCCCGAGGGCGTCCTCGCGATCGACCTCTGCGATCTCTCCTGGGGGGAGGCGCGCCGGGACGAGAAGAGTCAGGGGCGGGTGGGCGACGACTGGGCGATCGTCGCGCGATTCAGCGTTCCCCGCCCGAACCTCTACGTTCGCGAGATGACGACCTTCCTCCGAGAGGAGGACGGCACCTGGCGGCGCGACGACGAGCGCCACGAGAACGTGCTGGTGGACACCTCCCGAGTGCCCGCTCTCCTGGCCCGGCACGGCCTCGAGGTTCGCGTCTCGACGTCGTTCGGCGACGAGACGCTCCCCGTCGGGCTGGTGGCGATCGTCGGCCGGCGCGTCTAGTCGAGCTCTACCACTTGGAGCGGCGGCCGCGGCGGCTCGAGTAGACGAGCTTCGCGCGGGCCGAGCGCAGCCCCGCGCTCTCGAACTGCTCGCGGTGGCCGAGGCGACCGGCGACCCGGCTCGCGTCGGCCTGCTGGTCGGGAAGCACGAAGGTGAGCGCGACACCGCTTCGGCCTGCGCGGCCGGTGCGGCCCGTGCGATGGAGGTACGCCTTGTCCTCGGCAGGAGGGTCGTAGTTGACGACGTGCTCGACGTCGTCGATGTCGAGGCCTCGGGCGGCGACGTCGGTGGCCACGAGCACCGGCACCCGGCCGCTGTCGAAGCGGTCGAGCGCGCGCTCGCGGGCCCCCTGGGTCATGTCGCCGTGCATGGCCGCGGCCTTGACGCCGTGGCCGGCGAGCTTGCGGGCCAGCCGGTCGGCGCCCCGCTTCGTGCGGACGAAGACGAGCGTCAGCCCGTCCGAGGACCGCAGGTGGTCGACGAGCGTCTCCACCTTCGTGCTCTGGTCGACCGCGACGAAGCGGTGCTCGATCTCGCCGCCGGAGCGATCGGACGGCAGCTCCGCCTCGAAGCGCGACGGGCTGGAGGTGTAGGCGCGGGCGAGCGTGCCGACCTCGCCGTCGAGCGTGGCGGAGAAGAACATCGTCTGCCGGTTCGTCGGCACGCGGCGGACGATCCGGTCGACCTGCGGCTTGAAGCCCATGTCGAGCATCCGGTCGGCCTCGTCGAGGATGAGGATTCGAACCTGTTCGAGGCTGACGAGCTGCCGCTGGGCGAGGTCTTCGAGCCGGCCGGGCGTCGCAACGAGGACGTCCGCGCGAGCGAGCCTCCGCCGCCTGGCTCTTGATCGGGACGCCGCCGTACACCGCCGCGACCCGCAGGCCCTTGGGCTTCGCAACCAGGCGGAGATCGTCGGCGACCTGCCCGGCGAGCTCGCGGGTCGGCACGAGCACGAGAGCGCTCGGCTTCCCGTCCCGCGGAGTCGTACGCTCGACGATCGGCAGAGCGAAGGCGAGCGTCTTGCCCGACCCGGTGGGCGACTTCGCGAGCACGTCGAGCCCGGCGAGCGCGTCCGGGAGGACGAGCGACTGGATCCTGAAGGGCTCGTTGATGGAGCGGGCGGCGAGCGCGTCGACGACGCGCGCAGACACGCCAAGCCCGCGGAAAGACTGCTGAGACAACTGTTCTACTCCTTCTTTATGTTCGAGACGCGACTTGCTCGGACGTCCGAAGGAGGAACGAGAAGCTCATCTCACGGCCGACTGGCTGTCGGCCTGGTACCCGACAAGGTAGCAGCAACGGACGCACACCCCGCGGTACAGTCGCTGCGTCAGCGACGAGAGGGAGCGCAACATGGCCGCAGAACGCCACGCCGAGGTCTCCTGGCAGGGGAGCCTCATCGAGGGAAGCGGGACGATCGATCAGGTCGGGAGCGGCGCGTTCGGCCCGCTCGATGTCACCTGGGCCTCGCGGACCGAGGACCCCGCGGGGAAGACGAGCCCGGAGGAGCTGATCGCGGCCGCTCACGCGGCCTGCTTCTCGATGTCCCTCGCCCACGCCCTCGCGGAGGCGGGAAACGCGCCCGAGCGGCTCGAGACGAGCGCCGACGTGACCTTCGTGCCCGGCACGGGGATCACGAAGATCGCGCTCAGGGTTCTGGGGAGGGTGCCGGGCCTCGACGAGGCCGGGTTCAAGGAGGCGGCGGAGGGCGCCAAGCAGAACTGCCCGGTGTCGCAGGCGCTCGCCGCCGTGCCGGAGATCACGCTCGAGGCGACCTTCGAGGGCTAGGGCACCATGTGGGGTAGCCCGCTCCTCTACGAGCGCCTCTCCTGGCCGGAGGTCCGCCGCGCGGCGGGCGAGGAGCGCGTCTGCCTCATCCCGGTGGCGACGCTCGAGGACCACGGGCCGCACCTGCCCATCGACACGGACGTCCGCATCACCTGGGAGATCTGCCGGCGAACGGCCGAGGCGGCGCCGGACGAGATCGTGCTGCTGCCGATCATCTCGCACGGCTACTCGCCACACCACATGGACTTTCCGGGCCCGATCACGATCGGATGGGAGACCTTCACGCGCTACTGCAAGGACGTCGGCAGCTCGCTCGCGCGCCACGGCTTCCGGCGCATGCTCTTCCTCAACGGGCACGGGTCCAACCAGCCGTTCGTGGACGCGGCGGCACGCCTCGTCGGCGTCGACCATCCCGAGGTCCTCGCCGGCTCGGCCTTCTACCTCTCCGGGAGAAAGGCGCTGGAGCGCATCGAGGAGATCCGCGACTCGGACGCGGGCGGGATGGCCCACGCGTGCGAGCTCGAGACGTCCATCTACCTGGCCGTCGACCCTGAGGCCGTGGACATGGAGAAGGCGCTCGACGAGCGCGGCTTTCCCGCCGGCGAGTACTCGTACATGGAGTGGTCGGACGGTCCCATGCGCGTGATGCCGTGGTGGTCGTCCTTCTCGGTCACCGGCATCCAGGGAGACGCCTCCAAGGGCACGGCCGAAAAAGGCGAGGCCTTCCTGGCCGCCGCGGTCGAGGAGTGCCTCGGCTTCGTCCGCGACCTGCTCGCGAAGCCGCTCCCGAAGCGCCGCGAGCCGCAGGAGACGCTGTGACGCCGCCGCCGATCCCGCTCCTGCGTGCCCAGGGGTCGCACGCCGACGTCGGCCGCCAGATCGGCTCGGCCACTGCCGAGACCGTCCGTCGATTCGCAGCGCTGCCGTATGACCCCGACCTCGTGCGCCGCTACCGCGCGGTCACGGTCGAGCACCTGCCCTGGGTGGTCGAGGAGCTGGACGGCGTGGCCGAGGGAGCCGGCATCGACCCGCTCGCGGTCTTCGCCGCCTCGATCGAGGAGCTGGCGCCCGCAGAGCTTCCGACGGGTTGCAGCGACCTGGTCGTCACCGGGAAGCTGAGCGCGAACGGCCACCTGCTCGTCGCGCACAACAACGACCTCTACGCGGAGGACGAAGAGGACCTGGTGGCCATCGAGTGGCGGGTGCCCGGCGAGCCGGTGGTCTTCACGCTCGGAAACGGCCCGTGGCTCAGCGTGGCCTGGAACGACGCGGGGCTCTCGGTCACCGGTAACGAGCTCTCTCCGAACGACGAACGCATTGGCATCCCGCGCCTCCTCCAGATGCGCGCCGTCACGACGCGGAGGACGCTCGCCGAGGCCGTCGAGGCGGTGCTCCATCCCGCTCGCGCATCCTCGTACAACTGGGTCTTCGCGCATCGCTCGGACGGCGCGCTCAACGTCGAGGGCTCGGCGACCGAGGCGTCGGTGGAGGAGCCCGGGCCCGCCGGCTTCCTCGCCCACACGAACCACTACGCCTCCTCGGACATGCAGCGCTTCGAGACGCACGGACCACTACGAGAACTCCTGCACTCGGCTCGAACGCGCACGCGTGCTGGCGCAGGAGGAAGGGTTGACGGTGGAGACCCTGCGGTTGCGCTTGCCGACCACGCGAACGGCCCCGACTCGATCTGCCGGCACTCCGAACCGGGCAAGCCGAAGGAGGTAAAGACCGTGTTCTGGTGCGTCGCCGACGTCACCGCCGGCGAGATCACCTACGGGCGCGGGAATCCCTGCGACTCCGAGGCCCAGGTCTACCGGTTCGGCGTTTGACGGAGGCCGCGCTCTTCGGCCGGCCGCTGCCCGACGGCGGCACGATCGGGGTCGCGGCGCCTGCGAGCCCCTACGAGAGCCGCTCGGACGTGCTGCGCGGCGTCGAGTGGTGGGAGTCGCAGGGCTACCGCGTGAAGCTCGCCGACCACGCGCTCGCGCGCGACGACTTCGTCGCCGGAGACGAGCGCGACCGCGCCGCCGACCTGAACGCCCTGTTCGCGGATCCCGAGGTGGACGTCGTCCAGTGCCTCCAGGGAGGGTACGGCTCGGCACAGGTCATCCCGCACCTCGACTTCGACCTCGTCGCAGCCAACCCGAAGCCCTTCGTCGGGTTCTCGGACATCACCGCTCTCCACGTCGCGCTCCTGCAGCGCGCCGGGCTCGCCACCTTCTACGGGAACGGCCTGCTCGGGGTGGGCGACGTGGAGACGACCGCCTTCTCGAAGGAACGGCTGCTGGCCGTGCTCCGCGGAGGCGCCGCCGGCGAGGTCCCGCCCAACCCCGACAGCCCCTTCGTCCGTACGATCCGGGGCGGGAAGGCGACGGCGCCGCTCGTCGGCGGTTGCCTCTCCCTCCTCGTCCAGACGATGGGCACGCCGTGGGAGATCGACCTGGACGGGTCCATCTTCTTCTTCGAGGACTACTACCTTCCGCCGTACCAGGCGGACGGGCTCCTGACCCAGTTGGCGCATGCCGGCAAACTCGCCGGCGTCCGCGGAGTCGTAGTCGGGGAGATGGAGAAGTGCGAATGGAGCGACCACCCGCACGGCTGGCCGAGGACGCGCTCCATCGAGGACGTGCTCGAGGTTCACCTGGAGCCGCTCGGCGTCCCCGTGTTATACAAGCTTCCCTTGGGCCACGGGAAGCACCTCGCAAGCATTCCGCTCGGCGTCACGGCGACACTCGATGCGGACACGAGGACGCTCACGATCGAGTCGCCGGGGTTGACACCGGGGGGAGAGGGAGAGAGTTGAGATGAGAAAGCGCGTGCTGTGGGTGATCGCAGCCCTCGCGCTGCTCGTCGGGGTCGTCGGCTGCGGCGGCGACGGCGACGAGGGCGCGTCGGCTACGGGGACGGGAGCGGAAGAGAGCGAGGGCGAGCCGGTTCAGGGCGGGATCCTGCGCATAGGGACCACCGACGGCTTCGACAAGATCAACCCCTTCACCGCCTTCAGCGCCCAGTCGTACGCCACGTTCGTCGACATCTACCCGATCCTCATCCAGTACGACCCGAACTTCGAATGGGAAGGCGACTGGGCCGAGAGCTGGGAGACCTCCGAGGACGGGCTCACCTGGACGTTCCACCTGAAGCCCGGCGGCAAGTGGTCGGACGGCACGCCGCTGACAGCCGAAGACGCGGTCTGGACCGGCGAGACGATCCTCAAGTACGCCGACGGCCCCGCCGCCAACCTGGCGCCCTTCCTCGAGCACGTCGAGAGCCTCGAGGCTCCCGACGAGAACACGCTCGTGATCACGTACGCGAGGGAGATCGGCAACGTCCTGCCGCAGCTCCAGCAGTTCTTCATCCTCCCCAAGCACGTCTGGGAGAAGTTCGCGGTCGGCGACGGCAAGGCGCTGAGGCAGTACCTGCCGCAGAACGACCTGCCAATCGTCTCGGGAGGCCAGTACGTGCTCACGGAGTACGACAAGAAGGGCACGACGATCCTCGAGCGGAACCCGGGCTTCTACGGCACGCCCCCCAATGCCGACGCGGTCGGGATCCAGTGGTTCGCCAACTCGGACGCGATGGTGACCGCCTTCACATCCGGCGAGCTCGACTTCATCAGCGCCCCGCTCACCGCGGTCTCAGCCCTCGAGGGCAACTCCGACATCGAGCTGATCAAGGCCGAGGGCTTCCAGATCAACAACTTCATCTTCAATTCGAACCCGAAGAAACCGAAGAACCGTGAGCTCCTCGACCCGAAGGTGCGCGAGGCGTTCGCGCACGCGATGAACCGCGAAGAGATGATCGAGGTCGTGTACGCGGGTCACGCCCAGCCCGTTGCCAGCATCGTCACGCCGGCCGCGGGCGAGTGGATGAACCCGAACCTCGAGCCCGAGGAGTACGACATCGACCTCGCCAACCAGATCCTCGACGACCTCGGCTACGAGCGCGGGTCGGACGGGGTCAGGATGGCCGAAGGCCACAGGATGGCCTACGAGATCATCACGCCGGACAGCCTCGACGGCATCAACCGCGCCTTCGAGATCGCCAGGAACGGGCTCGCGGAGATCGGGGTCGAGGTGACCCAGCGGGCCCTCGACAGCACGGCCGCGTTCGAGGAGATCGGCGCTCCCGACTGGAAGTACCTGAACTTCGACCTGTCCATGTGGGACTGGGTCGGCTACCTCGACCCGAACTTCGTCCTCTCGGTCGTCACCTGTGACCAGTACGGCAGCTGGAGCGACACCGCCTACTGCAACCCCGAGTACGACAAGCTCTACGAGGAGCAGGCCGGCACCGCCGACGAGGAGAAGCGCCGCGAGATCGTCTGGCAGCTCCAGGACATCCTCTACGAGGACAAGCCGTACATCCAGCTCGCAGTCCTCGACATCATCACGGCGAACGGGGAGAAGTGGGACGGCTTCCTGCCGGGCTCGCTCGACACCTACACCAAGCGCTACCTCGGCGAGCCGTACCAGGTGGAATGAGGTAGCCGGCCGCTAGCAGAGGCGACGAAAACGAGTCGAGATGAGGGGCGCGGACTACTTCCTGAAGCGCACCCTGTTCGCGCTGGTGACGGTGTTCGTCGCCATCACCCTCAACTTCGTCATCTTCCGGGCGGTGCCCGGTGACGCCGTCACCGGGCTCCGCTGCCAGTTCTGCACGGTGGAGTTCAAGGAGCAGCTCCGTGCCGAGCTGGGGCTCGACCAGTCGAAGTGGGAGCAGTACGGGATCTACCTCGAGTCGCTCGCGCACGGCGACATGGGCCGCTCCTTCGTCAGCCGGGAGCCCGTCGTCGACGAGCTGATCGACCCGCTCCTGAACACGTTGCCGATGATCGCCCTCGGCACCGTCTTCGCGATCGTCTTCGGGATCCTCACCGGCGTCGTGGCCGCCTGGAGGCGCGGCACGTTCCTCGACTGGGGAAACCTGAGCTTCTCGCTCGTCTTCTACTCGCTGCCGACGCAGTGGCTGGGATTGATGTTCCTCATCTTCTTCGCGGGCACGCTGCCCGCTTCCGGCGTCTCCGATCCCTTCCTCCAGTTCACCGACCCCTCGTGGTGGGAGGTCTTCGTCGACCGGCTGGAGCACATGATCCTCCCGGCCACCACGCTCGGGATCGTCCTCTACGGCGAGTACGCGCTCATCGTGCGCTCGTCCCTCATGGAGGCGCTCGGCGAGGACTACGTCCTCACGGCGCGGGCGAAGGGGCTTCGCAACTGGGCGATCGTCTGGAAGCACGCCTTCCGCGCCTCCCTGCTTCCCATCGTGACCCTGATCGCGCTCTCGCTCGGCTACCTGGTGGCGGGAGCGATCCTGGTCGAGACGGTCTTCTCCTACCCTGGCATCGGCCTCGCCACCTACGACGCCGTCGTCGAGCGTGACTACCCGGTCCTCCAGGCGTCGTTCCTCATCCTCACCCTCTCGGTCGTGTTCGCCAACTACGTCGCCGACCTCCTCTACTTCAAGCTCGACCCGAGGGTGGCGGATTGATCGCTCACCTTCGGCTCGCTCCCCGTCACGGGCCGGTGGCCGGCCCGTGAGTCAGGCCGTCGCCGCTCCCGCCGGGCCGGCCGACCCCGGCGATCTCCCCGAGACCCGCCGGAGTCGTGGCGGCGTGGTGTGGGCGGTCCTGCGCAGCCGTCCGCAGGCGACGATCGGCGGCGTCGTCCTGCTCCTGGCGATCCTCGTCGCGATCTTCGCGCCGCTCCTCGCCCCCTATGGGCCGCGCGAGAAGGTAGGCCCTCCCTTCGCACCGCCATCGAGAGAGCACTGGCTCGGGCTCGACGACGGCGGCGTCGACATGCTCTCGCTGATCATCTACGGCGCGCGCGTCTCGCTGATCGTCGGCTTCGCTGCCGCCGCGGTGGCGATGCTGATCGGAGGCGCAGTCGGAATCCTGGCCGGCTATCTCGGCGGCAAGGTCGACATTGGGCTCATGCGCCTGACCGACTACTTCCTCGTCATTCCCGACGTCCCGCTCATGATCGTGATCGCGGCGGTCTGGGGCCGGAGCCTCACGAACATCATCATCATCATCGGAGTCATCTACTGGACGGGCACGGCCCGGATCATCCGCGCGCAGGTCAAGAGCGTCCGCGAGCGCGTCTACGTCCGCCGGGCGCAGGCTCTCGGCGCGAGCGACTCGCGGATCATCTTCCGCCACATCCTCCCGCAGGTCGCACCGCTCCTCGTAGCCAACACGGTCCTGACCGTCGCGATCGCGATCTTCGCCGAGACGGCGCTCGCCTTCCTCGGCCTCGGCGACCCGAGCCTCATCTCGTGGGGACGCCTGATCGAGAACGCCTTCGTCTCGAACGCGATCACGGTGGACGCCTGGTGGGCGATCGCTCCGCCCGGGATCGCGGTCGCCCTCGTCATCCTCGGGTGCACGATGCTCGGCACCGCGATCGAGAACGCCCTCAACCCGCGCCTGCGGGTCGGCCACCTCTCCGTCCGCCGCTTCAGGCTCCGGCCGCTGCAGAAGGACGAGGCATGAGAGTCGCTCGCCTCCGGCTCGCTCCCGCGGGGGAAACCATGTTTCCCCGCGAGCCCCCTTCTTTGAGACAGTGAAGGAACCTCCCGGTTCCCTCACACACCCTCCCCCCTCCCATTGGCCAAAGAACGGCCAATGAAAGAGCCCGTGCTCCAGGTCGAGGACCTGCACGTCTGGTTCGAGCTTGCAAAGGGCGGCGAGCTGCACGCCGTGCAGGGGGTCGACTTCCAACTCGCGCCCGGCGAGCGGTTCGGCCTCGTCGGCGAGTCGGGGTGCGGGAAGACGACGACGATCCTCGCCATCATGGGCCTCCTGCCGTCGAGCGCGAGCGTCGCCGGGCGCGTGTTCCTGGACGGCGACGACCTGCTTGCCGAGGGCGAGGCGACTGTGAGCCCGCACCGCTGGACCGACGTCGCCATGGTCTTCCAGGGCGCGATGAACGCGTTCAACCCCGTGAAGCGAATCGGCGACCAGATCGCCGAGCCGATGAGGCTCCACGAGGTGGCCGAGGGACGGCAGGCGCGGGCCCAGGTCGGTGAGCTTCTCGAGCGCGTGGGGATTCCCGCGGCGCGGGCGCGCAGCTTCCCGCACGAGTTCTCGGGCGGGATGCGGCAGCGCGCGGCGATCGCGATGGCGCTCTCCTGCAAGCCGAAGGTGCTGCTCGCAGACGAGCCGACGACCGCGCTCGACGTCATGGTGCAGGCCCAGATCCTCCAGCTGCTCGTCGGGCTCGCCGACGACTTCGGGCTGGCCCTCGTCCTCGTCACGCACGACCTTCCGATCGTCGCCCAGGTCTGCGAGCGGGCGGCGGTGATGTACGCCGGCGAGATCGCCGAGATCGGCGCGACCGACGCGCTCTTCCACGACCCGCGCCATCCCTACACGCGACTCCTCTTCTCCGCGACGCCCGACCTCTACGGGGAGAGCGAGGTCGTCTCCATTCCCGGTACGCCGCCCCGCCTCGACCGCGAGATCCCCGGCTGCCCCTTCGCGCCGCGCTGCGACCGTGCCTTCTCGCCGTGCGCGACGGTGAAGCCCGAGTTGCTCTCCCTCGACACCGGGCGGGCAGCGGCCTGCCACCTCAACGACCCGGCCATGAAGGCGGCCTCGTGAGCGAGAACGGGAGGCCTCCTCTGCTCGAGGTCGAGAACCTCGTCACCCGCTTCCCGCTGCCTCGCGGAGTCGTGGGGACGCTCAGGGGGAAGCCGAAGCTCGCGGTGCGCGCCGTCGACGGCGTCTCGTTCTCGGTGAGAGAGGGCGAGCTGCTCGCGCTCGTCGGTGAGTCGGGGAGCGGGAAGACGACGACGGCGCAGACGATCCTCGGCCTCGTCCAGCCAGAGTCGGGAGAGGTTCGCTTCCGCGGTGAGGCCGTCTCCGGGCGCTCGGGGCGGCAGCTCCGCGGGGTGCGGCGCCACATCCAGCTCATCTTCCAGGACCCCTACGAGTCGCTCGACCCTCGCTTCCGGGTGAGAGCCACGGTCGAGGAGCCCCTGCTCGTGCACCGAGAGGCAAGCGGGCGCGCCGACCGCGAGCAGCGGGTCCACGACGCGCTCTCCCGGGCCGGGCTGACGCCGCCCGAGCTCTTCCTCGACCGTTACCCGCACGAGCTCTCGGGGGGCCAGCGCCAGCGGGTCGCGATCGCTGCAAGCCTCGTGCTCGATCCCGAGCTCCTCGTCGCCGACGAGCCCGTGTCGATGCTCGACGTCTCGGTGCGGGCGGGGATCCTCTCCCTCCTCGACGGGCTCCGCCGGAGCGGCCTCGGGATCCTCATGATCACGCACGACCTCTCGACCGCCGCGCACTACGCCGACCGCATCGCGGTCATGTACCTCGGCCGCATCGTCGAGGAAGGGCCGGCCCGGGAAGTCGTCTGGAATCCTCGCCATCCCTACACCAAGGCGCTGATCTCCGTCGTCCCCCAGCGCGACCCGCGCGCGTCCACGACGCCGCAGATCCTGCGCGGCGAGGCTCCGAATCCGGTCGACGTCCCGCCCGGCTGCCGCTTCCATCCGCGTTGCCCGATCGCCATCCCGGAGTGCCGGGCGACGGACCCGGAGCTTCGCGTGCCGTCGGGCGTGCGCGCCGGGCACGAGGCCGCCTGCATCACGCGCCTAGTGCCCGAGCAGCTGGACCTCGTCCTCATGGAAGGCACCGTCTTCACGGCGGACAGCGCACGCACCGTCGCCGAGGCGGTCGGCGTCCGGGACGGGCGGATCGCGGCCGTGGGCTCGGCGCGTGACGCGAGCGGGTGGGTCGCCCCGGGGACGCGGGTCCTCCAGCTCGAGGGCCGAACTGTCCTGCCCGGGTTCCAGGACGCGCACCTCCATCCACCCGACAGCGGCCTCAGCAGCCTCCAATGCAACCTGCACGACTGCACGTCGCGGGAGGACTGCCTCGAGACGGTCGCGCGCTATGCGGCCGAGCATCCGGAGGAGGAGTGGATCGTGGGCGACGGCTGGTCGCTCAGTTTCTTCCCCGGCGGCACGCCGAGCCGTTACGACCTCGACGCGACCGTGCCGGGCCGGCCGGTCTACCTCCTCAACCGCGACGGTCACGGCGCCTGGGTCTCCAGCAGGGCCCTCGCCCTCGCCGGCGTGGACGCGTCGACTCCCGACCCGGCGGACGGTCGGATCGAGAGGGAGGCCTCGGAGGAGCCGCAGGGAACGCTCCACGAGGGGGCGATCCACCTCGTCGACCGGCTCCTTCCCGAGCCGACTGACGCGACCTGGGAAGAGGCGCTGCGCCTCGCCCAGTCCGATCTTCACGCCCTCGGGATCACCGCCTGGCAGGACGCGACCGTCCGGCCGGAAACGCTGCGCGCCTACCGCGCGTTGGCCGAGCGCGGCGAGCTGACCATGCGAACCGAGGGAAACCTCCTCTGGGACCGGCAAGGCGAGGGAGGGCAGCTCGAGGAGCTCACCGAGCTGCGGGCGAGCGGCGCTCTCGGCCGCCTCCGAGTCCGCGGCGCGAAGATCTTCGTCGACGGCGTGCTCGAGAACCTCACGGGCGCGCTCCTCGAGCCCTACGTGGGCAGCGACAACCGCGGGATCTCCATGCACGAGCCCGAGGAGCTGGCCGAGATGGTGGCGGCCCTCGATGCCGAGGGCTTCCAGGTGCACATGCACACGATCGGAGACCGGGCCGTCCGCGACGCGCTCGACGCGATCGAGGCGGCGGGGCGCGCGAACGGCCGCCGCGACTCCCGCCACCATCTCGCGCACCTCCAACTCGTCCACCCCGACGACCTGCCGCGCTTCGCGGAGCTGGGCGTCGCCGCCAACGTCTCGCCCTACTGGGCCTGCCGGGACGCCTACGTGAGCGACCTGACCGAGCCGTTCATCGGCCCCGAGCGGTCGGCGCGGATGTATCCGTTCGCAAGCCTGGTGCGGGCGGGAGCGCATCTCGCCTTCGGAAGCGACTGGTCCGTCTCGACGCCGAACCCCCTGCTCGAGATCGAGGTGGCGGTGACCCGTGTCGCCCCGGACGAGCGGGAGACGGAGCCGCTGATCCCGGAGGAAGCGCTCGACCTTCCCACCGCGCTGACCGCATTCACGGCGGGCTCCGCCTACGTCAACTTCCTCGACGACGTGACGGGCACGGTCGAGGCGGGGAAGCTGGCAGACCTGGTCGTCCTCGACCGGGACGTGCTGGATCCCGGCTCGGGCCCGATCGGCGACGCCCGCGTGCTCCTGACCCTGGTCGAAGGCGAGCCGGTCTACGCGGATCCAGGGCTCGGCTGGTAGGCCTGCTCCTTCCGGAGCCAGTCTGCGAAGAACGGCTCGATGATCCTGTAGACGCGGTCGCCACCCCGCCCGGCGATCTCTTTCGTCACCAGCGCGCCGATCGCCCGCTGGAGCGCCGGCTTCGCCGGGAGGTCCCGCCGCTCCGCGTAGCCGGCCGCGTAGAGCGAGCGTGTGGGCTCCTCCGCGAGGGCGAGCATGAGGAGCCTCTGGGCATGGGGAGCGTCGTCCCACAGCTTGGCGAAGTGGTTGTGCTCGGAGCGAAGCGCCTGCTCGAGGGCGGCCTCGACGTCCGCGAGCCGCGCGAAGTGACCCGTGGGAACGAGCTCCCAGAGGAAGTACGCGAGCTCCTGGGTCCCGTACGGATGGCCGCCGGTCGCGTCCAGCACCCGGCTGACCGCGTCGTCGTCGATCCCCTTGTCGGTCTCGTCGAACCTCACGGCGCAGGAAGCGCGCGAACTCGGCCGCCGCGATCGTGCCGATCTCGAGCCGCTTCGCGCTCCGCCAGAAGGGCTCGTTCTCGTCCTCGAAGATCCTGTCGAGGACGTGGCGTTTGCTCCCGAGGTAGACGTGCCCGACCTCGGGCTGCTCCTGGAAGACGGCGCGCATGAGGTTGGGGAAGTGCGGGTCCAGTGAGACGACCTCCTGGAACTCGTCGAACACGAGGACCGCGCGCCGCTCCCGCTCGGCAGCGATCCGGCCCGGAAGCGCGAGGAGCGCCTCGATGGTGTCGTCGATGTCCGTCCGACGGCGGCCCGCGTGGAACGAGAAGCGGAGGCTGCCGTCGGTCGGGTCGACCTCCATGGTGGGCGTGATGCGGAGCCCGCGGAAGAGGCTCGCCGCCCGCTCGAGCGCCTGCCCGGCCGCCGTCTCGAGGTCGCTGTAGATCGTCCTCGCGAGCGCCGCCGCGAAGCGCTCCTTGGTCGGCGTCCTCATCAGGTCGCAGTAGCCGACGAGGATCCCACGGCCGATCGCCTGCTGCGCGGCCCGGAGGACGAGCGACGACTTCCCGTAGCGTCGTGGGGCGTAGACGAGGACGTCCTGGCCGTTCCGCATATCGCTGACGAGCTCACGGATCTCGGCCTCGCGATCGGTAAACGCTTCGTCGAGCGCGAGCGCGCCGAAGGTGAAGGGGTTGGTATGCGACATTGCCTAATGCAGTATTGCATACTTCTTGTATGCACCCGTGTATGACGCGCTGCCGCATACTAGGCCTGGACGAGAATGCGGCCTTCCTCGACGCGCACGGGGTAGACCGCGGCGCGGAGGGTCGGCTCGTCGAGGCACACGCCGGTCTCGACGTCGAACTCCCAGCCGTGCCACGGGCAGCGGAGAACGCGGCGGCCGGTGAGCCGGTAGCGGCCCGGCTCGCCCTCCATCCTCTCGTGGAGAGCTCCCAGGCAGAGCGGCCCCCCGTGGTGCGGGCAGCGGTTTCGGAGACCGTGCAGGGTGCCGTCGGCCCCCGCGACGACGCCCACGTCGCGCCCGCCGACCCGGGCGGTCAACCGCCCGTGGCGCTCGAGGTCGGCAGCGGCGCCGACGTCCACCCACTCAGCCAACGGCGGGAAGCCCAAGCCGGGCGCCGTAGAGCTCGGCTGCGTTCTCGTGGAGCACCTTCTCCCGCCAGGCCTCCGGGAGTCGGTTGAGCATGAAGCCCGGGTCGTCGAAGTCCCAGTGGGGGTAGTCGGAGGCGAAGCAGAGGGTGTCCGGCGCGCCGGCCGCCTCGAGCATCTCGAAGAGCGTTTCGTCGCGACCGTCGGTGTGCTCGAGCGGCTGCGTCGAGAAGCGGACGTGGTCGCGCGCGACCTCGCTCGGCTTGCGCTCGAGCCACGGGATCTCGCTCCGAAGCGCGCGCCAGTTCGTGTCGAGCCGCCAGAGGATGCCCGGGAGCCAGGCGAGGCCTCCCTCGATCAGCAGCACCTTGAGGGCCGGAAGCCGCTCGAACGTCCCGTGGCAGAGCAGCGAGACCAGGTGCGACATCGTGCTGCACGCCGAGCCGAGCGTGTGCCACTCGATGTAGAAGGTGACCGGGCCGGCGCCGCCCGGCGGGGCCGCAATCCCCATCCCCTCGCCGCCGGAGTGGATCGCCACGGGGAGCCCGCACTCGGCGGCCGCCTCGAAGATCGGCAGGTAGCGCGGCTCCCCGTACGGACGGTCGGCGCCGCCGCAGAGGAGCACCTGGACGAAGCGCTCGTCCTCGGCAACCCGGCGGATCTCGGCGGCCGCCGCCTGCGGGTCCTGCGCCGGGCAGAGGATGGACGCGCGCAGGCGCGGCTCGGCGTCGAGCCAGCGCGCGCGCAGCCACTCGTTGTGGGCGCGCGCAAGCTCGGCCGCCCGGTACGGGCTCGGCATCAGCGAGACGAGCACGGGGTCGTCGCCGTTCAGGACGCCGACGTCCGTCCCGCTCGGATCGAGGAGCTCGCGGCGCACGGCGTCGACGTCGGACGCCGGCGGGCGGCCGTCCTGGTCGATGTCCTGACGGAACCAGGAGGACGGATGCGCCCACGAGTACCCCGGCAGCCCGAGCGACGGCCCCTGCGCCCTGAACCATTCGCGCTGCGCAGGATCGACGTACGCGAGGAGCTCCTCCGGGTCGCCGACCTGCGGGTGGATGTCGCAGTCGATCACGTGGTCACAGTATCGGCCTGGCCGCTTAGGATCGCTCCATCGTGTCCGTCGAAGCCCTCAGGGCCCACGTCGAGGAAGTTCTCGCGGTGCAGGGCCTTCCGGGCCTCGCGGTCGCGGTCACCGACCGGGAGGCGCTCGTCGCCTCGGAGACGTTCGGCCTCGCGAACCTCGACGCCGGCACACCCGTCACGACGGGGACCTACTTCGAGCACGGCTCGATCGGCAAGACCTTCACCGCCGTTCTCCTCCTCCAGCTGCAGGAGCAAGGGTTGGTCGACCTGGCGGAGCCCATCACCCGCTACCTGCCGTGGTTCGAGGTCCGGAGCGAGCACGGGCCGATCGCGATCCACCACGTGCTGACGCATTCGAGCGGGCTCATGGTCGGCGCCGACATGAGCTCGGACTCGCGGTTCGACGTCTGGGCGCTCCGCGACACCGAGACCGGCTTCGCCCCGGGAAGCCGCTACCTCTACTCGAACGTCGGCTACAGGGCCCTCGGCTTCGTCGTCGAGGAGGTGGCGGGAAAGCCGTACGCGGAGGTGGTGCGGGAGCGCATCCTGGAGCCGCTCGGTCTCGAGGGCACCGATGCGGCGATCACGAACGAGGGACGGCATCGGCTGGCGATCGGCTACGAGCGACGCTACGACGACCGTCCGGCGCGGCGAAGCGACCCCTGGGTTCCCGCACCGTGGCTCGAGACCGGAACGGGAGACGGTTCGCTGGCCGGAACGGTGGACGATCTCGCCGCGTTCCTGCGCGCCCTCCTGAACCGCGGGGAGGGACTGCTGGAGCCGGGGGCGTTCGAGCCCATGGTCACGCCGGCGATCGAGTCGGAAGACCGGTGGTGGTACGGCTGCGGGCTCGAGCTGCGCGAGCGCGAGGGCAGGCGCGAGATCCGCCACGGCGGAACGATGCCGGGCTTTTGCGCGACGATCCACGGCGACCTCGAGGCGGGGATCGGGGTCGCGGCGGCCGCCAACGCCGAGAGCGATGCTCTTGCGGGCGTCGCGGAGGCGGTCCTCGCCCTCTTCCGGGACGGCACGCGCCCGCCGCCGGTACCCGATCCGCTCGCGGTCCAGGATGCCGCGGACTACGAGGGCGTGTACGAGGGCGACGCCGGCCGGCTAGAGCTCGTCGCGGAGGGCGACCGGCTCCTCCTCGCCGGCGAGCCCACGGTGCCGCTCGAGCCGCGCGGAGACGATCGCTTCCTCGTCGATCGCGCGGAGCTCGCGCTTTTCCTGCTCGGCTTCCACCGTGAGGACGGCCGCGTCCTCGAGGCCTCGCACGGCGCCGATGTCTACCGGCGCGAGGGAGCCCCCGCGACCGAGCCCAGCGCCGCTCCGCGCGAATGGAGCGCCTATCCGGGGCACTACCGCGCCTACAACCCCTGGTACTCGAACTTCCGGGTCGTCCTTCGCCAGGGCGAGCTGATCTCGGTCTTCCCCTGGGGCCTCGAGCTGCCGCTCGAGCCGCTCCCCGACGGCAGCTTCCGCGTCGGCGACGAGTGGTCGCCCGAGCGCCTGCGCTTCGACGCGATCGTCGACGGCACCGCCTTACGCGCCGACTTCACGAGCGAGTCCTACTACCGGCTGCCGTAGGCGGGCCGGCCGCGCTACAGCTACACATGGTCGCGCGGGAAGCGGTACGTCCACGTCCGCGTGAACACCCGCTCGCCGCCCTCGGCGACCTCCAGCGTCGTCGTGACGTCGAACGCCTCCACGTCGCAGGTCATCTCGCTCGTCACCTCGGAGAGGACGCGCCAGTCGCCCCGACCCATCCCGGAGGTGGCGTGGAAGCGTACGGCCGCCGAGAGCGGGTCCCCTTCGCGGATCGAGTAGACGGTGTGGCTCGTATCCGAGGACTCGAGGTCGATGGCCACGAAGCGCTGGGTGCCGCCGAGGTCCCAGTCGAAGACCTGCTCGACGAGACCGGTGCCGAGGTCGCGCCGAAGCGAGCGCCCCTCCGGCGAGCCGGCAACCGTCTCGACCTCGAGCGGCGCCGAGTGCTCGGGCTCTCCGAGCTCGGGCAGCTCCGCGTCCTCGGGCCGCGGCTCTCGCACCGGCAGCTCGAGCCTCCCGGCGAAGAGGGTCAGGCGCACGGGCTCCGGGGAGGGCCACGCCCATGGCCAGTACGTCGGCGAGACGGCCACCCGCACCCTGTGCCCGGCCGGGAACGAGTAGGCCATCACGTCCAGCGGCACGCGCACCTGGTAGCGACGGCCCGGCTCCAGCGGGGTCGGATGCTCGTGGCTCTCGCGGTGCGCGAGGTTGAGAAGCCCGCGGGTGACGAGCGCCGACGTCCCGTCCGGAGAGACGTCGCAGAGCCTGACGACGACGAGGGCCTGCGGCCGGTCGACGGCGAGCTCGAGCGTCACCTCGGGAAAGCCCAGGATCTCGAGCGGCTCGGCGAGCGGCTCGAGGTCGAACGCAAGCGAGAGCGCGTCGTCGGGCCGCTGGTCGGTGGCGAGGTCGGCCGACCCGCCCTCGGACGTCCAGACGCCGGCCTCGGTCCCGCAGGACTGGACGCCGAGGAGCTCACGCGGCTCGGCGAGCGGGAGCTCCCAGACCCGCCGGCCGACGTCGGACGAAGGCCAGGACCCCTCGGCCACCCAGCGCCCCGGGCGCAGCGTGTAGCTCGGCCGCGGCTCGACGGAGTCCTGCATCCAGACCCGCAACATCGGCTCCTCCATGACTCCCGAGTCGATGCCCTTGAGCCAGTGGTCGAACCAGCGGACGCACTCCTGGAGAAAGCCGATCGACGGACCCGGCAGCGCGTCGTCCGGAAACGCGTGCGCCCAGGGGCCGATCAGCCCCTTGCGAGGGACGGAGAGCCCTTCGAGGAGCCGTGGCACGGCGTTCGTGTAGCCGTCCACGAAGCCGCCGACCGCGTAGACGGGGCACTGGATCGCCGCGTAGTCCTCACAGACGGAGCCGTGCTTCCAGTAGGCGTCGCGGCGCTGGTGGCCGAGCCAGTGCTCGACCCACGGCGTGAGCGTCTCGAGCCGCTCGAGCCATGCCTCCCGCCAGCCCTCGCCGTAGAGCCGCGGGTCCGGTGGCCGCGCGCTCCACGTCAGCATCGAGGACGACCAGTGCAGCATGTCGAGGCCGAGCACGCAGCCGCCGCGGTAGTGGACGTCGTCCGCGTAGCGGTCGTCGGTCGAGCAGAGCGTCATGATCGCGCCGAGCCCCGGCGGACGCCGGGCGGCGATCTGGAGCGAGTTGAAGCCGCCCCAGGAGATCCCCCACATGCCGAGCTTCCCGTCGCACCAGGGCTGCGCCGCGAGCCAGGCCAGCACTTCCAGCGCGTCGTCCTGCTCCTGCGGCGCGTACTCGTCGGTGATGATCCCGTCGGATTCGCCGGTCCCGCGCAGGTCGACCCGCACCGTCGCGTAGCCGAACCCGGCCAGGTAGGGCTGGCGCTGGGCATCGCGAACGACCGTTCCGTCGGTCTTCCGGTACGGGAGGTACTCGAGGATCGCCGGCACCGGATCGTCCTCGGCGTCCTCGGGAAGCCAGATGCGCGCCGCGAGTCGTGTTCCGTCGGCGAGCGGGATCCAGAGATGCTCGAGCTCCCGGACGCGGCGCGGGAACTCTGTCCGGATCCTCACGAGGGCGTGCCGGCCCGCTCGAGCACGAGCCGCTCACGCTTCGCCGGGAGCGGAGCCCCGGGGCTCTCGGAGTCGATCTCGCGCGCGAGCCTGTGCCCGTCGAAGATCGCGTCGGCCGGGATCCGAGGCGCGACGCAGTCCCCGATCCGGTAGACGGCCTCGATCCCCTCTCTCCGCAGGGCATCCCCGTCGGCCTTCAGCTCGAGGTAGAGCGCGTCGTTCGAGAGGCGCTGCGTGACGAGCACGATCCCGTCCGCCTCGAGCTCGAACGCGCCGCCCTGCTCGTCCTCGCCGCGGATGCCCCCGGGCTCGACCGCCGCGATCGTGGCGCCCGTGTGCTGCCGGACCCCGACGTCGTGGAGGTGCCTGCGGAGCAGCGGGCCCTCGAGCGTCTCGTCGGTGACCGGCGCCACCGTCTCCAGGAAGGTGACGAGCTCGACGTCGTATCCCTCGCCGGCGAGCAGCTCCGCGAGCCCTACGGCCGTGAAGTAGCCCTCGCCGTCGTAGACGACGACACGCTTTCCGGGCGGGCGCTTGCCATCCAGCATCAGCTGCTCGGGAACGAGCACGTGCGGGAGCGAGGCGTCCGCGCCGGGGATCGCCTCGTGCGTGACCGCGTTGAGGCCGTCCTCGGCCCAGCGGGCGCCGGTCGCGACGACCACGAGCTCGGCGCCGTACTCGCGAACGTCCTGCGCCGCGAGCCGTCGGCCCGTGATCACCTCGACGTTCTTGAGCTTCTGGAGCTGGATCGTCCGCCAGTTGGCGACTCGGGCCCACTCCCCGAGCCCCGGGAGCTTCGGCACCCAGCGCATGATTCCGCCCAGCTCGCTCTCGGCCTCCACGAGGTGCACGCGCCGGAAGCCGCGCTTTCCGAGCACGATGGCGCACTCCATCCCCGCGGGCCCCGCGCCGACGACGAGCACGTCCCGGTCGGCGTTCGCGGCCTTCTCGAAGCGCTCCGGGTGCCAGCCGCGCCGATACTCCTCACCGGCGGTCGCGTTCTGGGTGCAGCCCAGGTGGAGCCCGTGCTCGCTCTTCGAGATGCACGTGTTGATGCCGATGCACTCGCGGATCTCCCCGTAGAGCCCCTCCTCGACCTTCCGGGGGAGGAAGGGGTCGGCGATCGAGGGGCGCGCGGCGCCGATGAGATCCCAGGCGCCGCTCGCGACGATCTCGGCCATCCGGTCCGGGTTCGTGAGCCTGCCGACGCCCACGATCGGCTTCGCGGTCGCCTCGCGGACGCGCCCTGTCCATTCGAGCTGGTACCCCTCCTCGAAGAAGCGGGACGAACCGGAGTCCTTCGACCACTCGGCGATCGAGCCGACGTTCACGTCCCAGAGATCGACCAGCCGATCGGCGGCGCGGACGAACGCGAGCCCCTCCTCGAGCTCGACGCCGGCCGGCCCGAGCGCCTCGACGCACGTGCGCACCGCGATCGCGCAGTCGTCCCCGACGGCCTCGCGCACGGTCTCCAGCGTCTCCAGCCAGAAGCGGCACCGGTTCTCGAACGACCCGCCGTAGTCGTCGGTGCGTTTGTTGTAGAAGGTCGAGAGGAACTGGAGCGGCAGGTAGCTGTGCCCGCCGTAGACGTAGACGATGTCGAAGCCCGCATCGCGGGCGCGGACCGCCGCGCGGGCCCAGTCCTCCTGGATGCGGCGGATGTCCTCGTGCTCGAGCGCCTTGGGAACCGTCCGCGGCTCGTAGTCGCTCGCGAGCTGCGAGGGGGCCACCGCAGGGAGGCGAGATTGACGGTTCGCCGCGTGGCCGCCGACGTGCGTGAGCTCGATCCCGGCAAGCGAGCCGTGCTCGTGGACGAGGTCGCACATGACCGCCAGGTTGGCCGCGTCCTCCTCGTCCCAGAGCCGCGACGAGATGTACGGCGACTCGTCCGAGTCGGCCGAGACTGGGGCGTATTCGGTGCACACGGCCGCCCAGCCTCCCTCGGCCTTCATGGCCCGGAACGCCGCCTGCGTGGCCGGCTTCTCCGTCCCGTAGCCGGTGCAGTGCGGCACCGCGTAGAAGCGGTTGCGAAGCGTCTTCGGGCCGATGCGGACCGGCTCGAAGAGCACGTCGTGGCGGGAATCGCGCGGCATTCGCCTGGATAGGATCGCGCCTGTGGCGCAGAGGGTCAAAGTGCGTACGGGCGGAGGACTGGTCGCGGCGAGCCTGGAGGCGGCCGGCGCGGAGGTCGTCTTCGGCGTCCCGGGCATCCACGCCCTGGCGATCTGGGAGGGCCTGCGAACCGGCCCGATCCGGGCCGTCGGGCTCCGGACCGAGCTTTCGGCGGGCTTCGCCGCCGACGGTTACGCGCGGACGAGCGGCAAGCCGGCGCCGCTCCTCCTCTCGACCGGCCCCGGCGCGCTCATCTCGCTCGCGGCGCTCATGGAGGCTGCGAGCGCGCACGTCCCCGTCGTCGCGATCGCGAGCCAGATCCCGCGCGACCTGATCGGCGCCGGCCGCGGCTACCTGCACGAGCTTGCCGACCAGAAGGCCTCCTTCGAGCCCGTCGTCAAGTGGGCGGCCCGGGCCGAGACGGCCGCCGCGATCCCCGAGCTCGTCGCGGAGGGCTGGCGGCGGGCGCTGACGCCGCCGAGCGGACCCGTGTTCGTCGAGATCCCCGTGGACGTGCTCGCGGGCGAGACGGACGCGCCGGTCGGCGAGCTCGACGTCATTCCGCCACGCTCTCCCGTTGCCGGACGACGGTGCCCTGGCCGAGGCGTCCAGGGCCCTTGCCGAGGCAAGGCAGCCCGTTCTCTGGGCGGGCGCCGGCGTCCTCCGCTCGGGCGCCTGGGAGGAGCTGCGGAGCCTTGCCGAGAGGCTCGGCGCGCCCGTGGCCACCACGTACATGGGCAAGGGGGGGTTCCCGGCCGACCACGCGCTCTCGGCCGGCTCCGCGTGCGACGAGCCCGCGTACCGGGAGCTGATCGCGGGCGCGGACGTCGTCCTGGCGGTCGGGACCGAGCTCGGGGCAGAGACGACCGGCCAGTACGAGCTTCGCCTCTCCGGACGCCTCGTCCAGATCGACGCCGACCCCCGGCGGATCGGCGCGACCTACGACGCGCTCGGGCTCGTCGGCGACGCCCGCGTTGTGCTCGCGGCGCTCCTCGACAGGCTCCCCGCCCAGGTGGAGGGCGGCCGCGGGGAGCAGGCGGCCGCCGAGGTCCGCGGCAGGATCGAGAGCGGCCTCGAGGCGCAGGACCGCGGTCTCGAGCGCGGCCTCCTGGGCGCGATCCGGAAGGCGGTGCCCCGCGAGGCCGTGACCGCCTGGGACATGACGATCCTGGCCTACTGGGCCTCCTCGCACTTCCCGGTCCACGAGCCGCGCACCTTCCTCTACCCGCTCGGCTCCGGGACGCTCGGCTACGCCTGGCCGGCGGCGCTCGGAGCCTCGCTCGCCGCCGCGCGCGGGCCCACGCTGGCGGTCTGCGGGGACGGCGGCTTCAGTTACGGCATCGCCGAGCTGGCCGCCGCGCGCCAGCACGGGCTCGACGCGGTCCTCCTCCTCGTCGACGACGGGGGCTACGGGATCCTGCGCGAGTACCAGCGCGCCCAGTTCGGCGAGACCTTCTCCGTCGACCTGGAGGAGCCTGACTTCCGCGCGGCGGTGGAGGCGTTCGGCGTCCCCGTGGTCTCGGTGCCGCCCGAGGAGGTGGGGGACGCGCTGGTGGCTGCCTTCGACCGGGGCGGCCCCGCCGTCGTGCACGTCCCGGCTCTGCTCGAGATGTGGACGCCGACGCCGTGACCGACTGGAGCCGGCTCGTCCGCCCTTCCCTGATCGGCCTCGAGCCGTACCGGCCCGGCGCCAGCGTCGAGGAGCTCAAGGCCGCGTACGGGCTCGACGAGATGCTGAAGCTGAACTGGAACGAAGGGCTGGAAGGGCCCTTCCCGGGCGTGGAGGAGGCGATCGCGGCCGAGTTCGAGCGCGCATGGATCTATCCCTCCGAGGCGTATGCGGACCTTCGCGCCGACGTCGCCGTCTGGGTGGGGACCGCGCCCGAGAGGATCGTGCCCAGCCACGGCATCCAGGCGCTGATCGCCACGATCGCCCACGCGTTCCTCGCGCCCGGCGACGCCGTCGTCCTGACACGGCCGACCTACGGGCTCTACGCCACGACCTCGGCCGCCGCGGGCGCCCGGGTCGTGGCCGTGCCGAGCCGCGACCACCGCCACGACGTCGACGCGCTCGCCGCCGCGGCCCGCGAGGCGGACGCCCGGCTCGTCTGGCTCTGCGACCCGAACAATCCCACCGGCGCGCTCGTCGAGCGTGCCGAGTGGGAGCGTCTGCTCGAGAGCGTGCCCGACGGCTGCACGGTCGTCGTCGACGAGGCCTACGTCGAGTACGTCGACCCCTCGCTTCGCCTCGAGAGGATTCGGGACGTCGAGGACGGCCGCCGGGTCATCCTCATGCGCACGTTTTCGAAGATCTTCGGTCTCGCCGGGCTGCGGCTCGGCTACGCGATCGCGGGCGAGCCGCTCGCGGAGTTCCTCGACGTCGTCCAGGAGCCCTTCAACGTCAACCGCGCCGGGCTCGCGGCCGGGCGGGCGAGCCTCCGGCTGCCCGAGCTCGTCGACGAGCGCCGGCTGGCGAACCAGGCGGGCCGCGAGGGCCTCGCCGGGCAGCTCGGCGACGCCGGCGCCACGCCCTTGCCCTCGCAGGCCAACTTCCTCCTGGTCGACGTCGGCGTCGACGACGTGGCGCTCGCAGAAGGGCTCGCCCGCCGCGGCATTCTCGTCCGCGCCGGCAGCGAGTTCGGGCTCGGTCGCTTCGTCCGCATCACGACGGGCCCCGCCGCGCTCATGGAGGGGGTGGCGAGGGAAGTCGCCGACGTGAGGGCAGAGCTGCTGGAGTCCTCAGCCGCGCTCGAGGCCTGACGACAAGCTCGCCTCCTCCACCGGCTCCGGCGTCTCGCTGCCGTCTCCAGCCGGAAGGACGCGCAACGCCTCGATCGGAAGGTGGAGCTGCACGGGGGTGCCTTGCTCGTACGGAAGATCCCTGCCGGTGTTCGTCACGAGCACCTGGAGCGTCTCGCCGGTTGCGACCCGCACGAGGACCTGGACGGCCGAGCCCACGTACACGACCCGCTCGACCATCCCCGGCAGCCGGTTCGGGCCGGCGTCGGCCTCGTGGGGCTCGAGCTCGATCCGCTCCGGCCGGATCACGATCTTCACAGGACCGGTTACGTCGCTCGGGCCGCTGCCTGCCTCGAGCTCGAACCGGCCGATATCCACTCGGCAGCGCCCGTCGACCAAGCCTCGACCGGTGGCGTCCATGAGGTTCGACACGCCCAGGAAGTCGGCGACGAAGAGCGTCTCCGGATCCTCGTAGACCTCCTGAGGCGCGCCGATCTGCTCGACTCGCCCGCCGTTCATGACGGCGAGCCGGTCCGACATCGTCAGCGCCTCTTCCTGGTCGTGTGTCACGTAGAGGAACGTGATCCCGACCTCCTGCTGGAGCGTCTTCAGCTCGATCTGGAGAGCCTTGCGAAGCTTCGCATCGAGCGCGCCGAGCGGCTCGTCGAGGAGGAGCACCGCGGGGTTCAGGACGAGTGCACGGGCGAGCGCGACGCGCTGCTGCTGCCCACCGGAGAGCTGTGAGGGCTTCCGCTTCTCGAAGCCGCCGAGCTGGACGAGCTCGAGCGCCTCACCGACGCGCCGCCGCATCTCGTCCTTGGGACGCTTGGCACGGCGAAGTCCAAAGGCGACGTTGTCGAACACGTTCAAGTGCGGGAAGAGAGCGTAGTTCTGGAAGACGGTATTCACGTTCCGCTTGTGCGGAGGCGTGTAGGCCACGTCGCTTCCGTCGAGCAGGATGCGGCCTTCCGAAGGCTGCTCGAATCCGGCGATCATGCGCAGCGTGGTCGTCTTCCCGCAGCCGGACGGTCCAAGCAGCGAGAAGAATTCGCCGCCGGTGATATGGAGGTCGATGCTGTCCACCGCCGTCACTTCGGCGAACTGCTTGCTCAGCTCCAGCAGACGTATCTCTCCGCGAGCCATGACGTCCTCGGAAACTACCTCTCTCCCGTGCGCTGCTCGCCGCGGGTGAACGCACGCCAGACGAGATAGCCGGCCGAGACCGAGACGAGCGTCAGGACCATCATCACCGTGGCGATGGCGTTCGTGGACGGGAGCGGCGCCGCCCGGGTGGCGGCGTAGATCTGGATCGGGACGGTGTCCGTGGGGCCGCCGCTCGAGAGCCACTGGCTGATGACGAAGTCGTCGATCGAGATGGCGAAGACGACGGCCGCCGAGGCGATGATCGCCGGCGTCAAGAGCGGGAGCAGGACGCGGTAGAGCGCGACTGTTGGTGAAGCGCCGAGATCGGCTGCCGCCTCCTCGTACTGCCTGCCGATCGAGAAGAGGCGGCCCCGGACGATGACGACGACGTACGAGATCGAGAAGGTCACGTGGCCGAGGATCTGCGCCGGTGTGCCCGTGCCGACGAACGTGAAGACATGGGTGAAGAGAAGGAGGAGGGAGACGCCCATGACGATCTCGGGCGTCACGAGCGGGAAGAGCATGAGGAAGTTCGAGGGCCTCGATCCCCAGCCGGTCCAGCGCGCCAGGCCGATCGCGAGCAGGACTCCGATCGGCGTGGCGACGAGGACGTCGGCCGCGGCGAGCTTCAGGCTCTGGGCCAGGGCATTGCGGAGAGTCGGGTCGTGCCAGACCGAGTCGACGGGGTCTCCCCAGTACCAGCGGGTCGAGAAGCCCTGCCAAACGGTGCGCGACCGCGAGTCGTTGAACGAGAACTGCACCGCGATCAGGACCGGGACGAGTGACCACAGCATGTACGTCCAGGTGAAGAGGACGAGGAAGCGAGGTCGTCCCCAGGGGTTCGTCAGCCAGCCGCGGAACCGGCTCCAGGCCGAGAGACGGGGCGGCGCACGCACCTCGGCAGCGGCGGTCATGCGGTCCGCGCCTCGCGTGAGGCCTTGTGGATCGTCCACAGGTAGTAGGTCATGAGGACGGTCAGGAACGCCGCGAGCACCACGGTGATGGCCGCCCCGATCGTCGGCTGGCCCCCGTAGTGGAAATAGAAGTCGATCTGGTTTCCGATCATCGAGGTCTGCGGCGCGCCCGAGACGATGTTGGGCGTGTAGTAGTCGCCGAACATCGGCAGGGCGATGAGAACGGCGCCGCCGAGGATGCCGACTTTCGACAAGGGCAGGGTCACGTGCCGGAAGGTGCTGAGCCGGCTCGCGCCGAGATCGCGCGCCGCCTCGAGGTGGCTGCGGTCGATGCGGTCGAGGGCGGCGAAGAGGGGCAGGATCATGAACGGGATGTAGCCGTAGACCAGGGCGAGAATCACGGTCGACGGCCGGCCCCCGAGCCAGTCGCGCGGCTCCGCGAGCACGTGGGTGAACATCAGGAAGCGATTGACGTACCCGTCCGGGGCAAGCAGGTTGACCCACGCGAGCATCCGCATCAGGTAGTTGATCCAGAGCGGAGCGATCAGGAGGATCAGGAGCAGGCTCTTCGTCCGACCGGCATGGCGGGCGATGTAGTAGGCAACGGGATAGCCGATCAGGAGCGAGAGAGCGACCGCGATGCCCACGTAGACGATGGTTCGCCCGGCGACCCCGAACCACGTGCCGCCGGGCGCCAGCCGCTCCAGGACCTCGACGATCCAGCCGACGTTCCACTCGAGCGGGTTCCACATGGGGACGGGCTGCTGGAGAACGGGGTCGACGGTGCCGAACGCGACGGCGACGACCGCGTAGAACGGAACGAGAAAGAGAACGATCAGCCAGACGACGCCCGGGAACGCAAACCCGGGCCAGAGCCAGCGGCGGTACACGGAGTCCTCCCTAACCTCCGGCCGTGAAGTTCGAGTAGCCGTCCTGCCAGAGCGCCTGGCCCTCGCGATGTGAGCGTCCAGTACTGCAGAGACTCGGGCCCCAGGTCGTCGTTCGTCAGCACGCTGTTCGCGAGGTGCTCCGGAACGACCCCGTCGGACACGAGCGACGCCGGGTCGATCTCGTTCAGCGGCGGCTGGTAGCCGTTGAAATCGACGAAGTTCGAGTAGGCGACGCCGTTGTCGATGATGTAGTTCAGCCAGAGGTGCGAGAGGACGGGCTTCTCCGTCGTCGCGCAGATCGACCAGCAGTCGTTCTGGACGGGAACCTTGCCCTTGTCCGCTTTCCAGTAGCCGAGCGCGGTCGCCGGCGTGCCTTTCGGAAGGTAATAGATGTAGGCCGCGATCATGTCCCCGGACCAGGCCTGGTTGAGCCAGCTCGTGCCCTCAGGGATCGTCTGGTACTGGATGTCGCCGACCTTGATGTTGCAGATCCCGTAGAGCTCCTTGAGGTCGGCCACGGCCTGGTCGACGAGCTGCGGATCTTCGGTGTTGATGTCCAGGATCCCCTTGCGCAGGAGCGCCATGCCGATCGTCTCGCGCTCCTCGCTCAGGAGGGCGACCTTGCCCTTATAGGCGCCCGACTCCCAGAAGATGTCCCAGGGCTGGGGCATTGCCGCGATGTCCTCCGTGATCTTGTCCGTCCGCCAGGCGATGCCGGTCGCATACATGGTGTACGGCACCGTGTAGTGCGAGTCGACGTCGTAGAAGGGGCTGACGAGGTCCGGGTAGACGTTCTTCTGCAGGTTGGGGATGTAGTCGAGGTTGAGCGGCTTGATCAGCTCGCCGGCGACGGCGCGCGAGAGGTTGTCGGGCGTCATCTCCATCACGTCGGGCTTGACGGCGCCCGAGGCGAGGCGCTGGATGCCGGAGGAGATGTTGTCGAAGGGCGTGATCTGGGTTTCGACGCCGTACTTCTCCCCGAACTCCTTGAGGAGCTTCTTGTAGAGGTACGCCGGGTAGTTGTAGACCGTGAACGTCCCGCCGGTCTCCGGCTCGAGCCCGGACTCGATGGGGTCTTCCCAGAGAGGCATGGTGACGCGCTTGTCGGGCCTCGCAAGAGGCAAGCCGCCCGGCCCGGTCAGCTCTCCGCTCGCGCCGGTCGTCGCCTCCGGGGTCGTCTCCGAGCTACAGGCCGCGAGCAGGCTGCCTGACCCAGAGAGAACAGTGGCGGCCGCCGCGGAGCGAAGAAGGAAATCGCGCCGGCTGAGCGAGCCGTATCGCTCCTTGGGATGATGCGTCATCGTCGATCTCCTTCCGCACGTTGCAAACCAGACGCCTATCGAGAGACGCGCAGCGTGTCAGACGTGGCGCATGCCTTCAAGTTAGTGCGTCGTTCCCGGCGAGGCCTGGAGAGCCTCGGGTGTGAGAGGCTCTGACTCGCCCCGCCGTGCCGTCGAGCGCGGGCTCCCGGACACTGTCGCCTTCCTGCAGGAGCTCGTCCGCGTTCCCAGCCTCCTCGGGAACGAGGAGCCCGCACAGCAACTCGTCGAGAGGCGCCTGCTCGAGCTCGGCTTCGACGTGCGCTCGATCGAGCCGAGCGCGGAACGGCTTGCCTCGACCCCCGACAGCGGCATTCCGCTGATCCCCTACGAGGACCGTCGCTGCCTCGTGGGAACGCTGGCCGGCGGACCCGGCCGCTCGCTCCTTCTGAACGGCCACGTCGACGTCGTCAGCGAGGCGCCGGTCGAGCAGTGGACGCGGCCGCCGTTCGGAGCGGAGATCGACCGTGGGCGCCTGTATGGACGAGGCGCGTGCGACATGAAGGGCGGGATCGCGGCGATGCTCCTGGGGGTCGAGGCCGCGTTGGACGCCGGCCCCCTGCCCGGCTCGATCGTCTACCAGAGCGTCATCGAGGAGGAATGCGGCGGAAACGGAACTCTCGCCGCGTGCCTCGAAGGCCCGGCGGCGGACGGAGTCGTCATCGCGGAGCCGACCAACGGCGGCTTCGACGTCGTGGCCGTCGGAGTGATCTGGGCGCGGCTCACGTTCGAGGCGAGCGCGCGCCACGCCTCGCACGCCGACGAGGGCTCGAACCCGATCGAGACCGCCTTCGCGACTGTCGAGGCGCTGCGGGCGCTCGAGGCCGAGCTGAACGCCGACCCCGAACCGGAGTTCGCGGGTGTGGAGAAGCCCTACCTCCTCAACGTCGGCGCCTTGCATGCGGGGGACTGGCCGTCGATGACGCCCGGGCAGGCAGAGCTCGACGTCCGTCTGGGCCTTCCACTCCGCATGGAGCCCGAAGAGGGACAGGCCCGTCTTGCTGCGGCCGCACGGAAGGTCGCTCCCGCCGCGCGAGTCGAGTTCCGTGGCTTCCGGGCTCGTGGATACGCGTTCGACCGGCGACAGCCCGCTGGTCAGTCTCCTTACTGTCTGCCACGAGGAGGTGCATGGGCGCCGGCCCGACCCCGAGCCCTCGCGGGCGACGACCGACCTGCGCTTCTTCGAACCGCCTCTCGGGCCGGGTCAAGCGGTGTGCTACGGGCCCACGGGCGACAATCTGCACGGCGTCGACGAATGGGTCGACCTCGACTCGGTCGCAGACGTCGCGACCGTTCTCGCGCTCCTGCTCCGCCGCTGGGGCGAGTCACCGCGCTCGCCAGACACGCCGCCGCAGATCTAGAGTACGTCGATGGCAACCGAAGCGACCGTCGTCGAGATCGACCGCGAGCGGATCAAGGAGCTGACCGACCGCGAGGAGCGGAAGCTCGACGAGCGGACGACCGGCTCGCGGGCGATGTTCGAGCGCGCCCGTAAGACCCTGCGGGCGGCGTCGCGTCCTCGTACCAGCTGCGCGATCCGTGGCCGCTCTACCTCTCGCACGGCAAGGGCCCTCGCGTGTGGGACGTGGACGGGAACGAGCTGCTCGACTTCCACAACGGCTTCGGCTCGATGGTGCAGGGACACGCCCACCCGGCCATCGAGAAGGCCGTCGCCGAGCGCTACCCGCTCGGAACGCACTTCGCAGTGCCGACCGAGGACGCCGTCGTCGTCGGGGAGGAGCTCGCGCGCCGTTGGGGCCTCCCGAGATGGCGCTACACGAACTCCGGATCCGAGGCGACGATGGACGCGATCCGGATCGCCCGCGCCGTCAGCGGGCGCGACACGATCCTGAAGATCTTCGGCTCCTACCACGGCCACCACGACTACGTGATGGTCTCGATCGGCGTTCCCTACGACCAGATCGGCGACCGCGACAACTACGCGTCGCTTCCCTACGGCGCCGGCATCCCGCAGGCGGCCGCCGACCTGACCGTTCCCGTGCCCTTCAACGACGCGAACGCGATGGAGCGGCGCATCGAGCGGCTGACCGAGGAGGGGCGACCGCCCGGCTGCGTGATCATGGAACCGGCGATGATGAACCTCGGGGTCGTCCTCCCCGAGCCCGGCTACCTCGAGGCTGTGCGCGAGATCACGCGCCGCCACGGCATCGTCCTCATCTTCGACGAGGTCAAGACGGGCCTCTGCATCGCGGCGGGCGGCGCGACCGAGCGCTTCGGCGTCATGCCGGACATGGTCACGCTCGCCAAGACGCTGGGCGGCGGCCTTCCCTCGGGCGCGATCGGCGGCACCGAGGAGGTCTTCGAGGTCGTCGAGAACGAGAAGGTCTACCAGGTGGGCACGTACAACGGGAACCCGCTCTCGATGGCCGCCTCGCGCGCGAGCCTGCTCGAGGTTCTGACTCCCGAGGCGTACGAGCACCTCGACGCGCTCAACGAGCGCATCCTCGGCGGGTGCCAGGGCGTGATCGACCGGTACGGGCTCCCTGGCTACGCGGTCGGAGTCGGCGCCAAGGGCTGCGTCACCTTCTCGCCCGAGAAGATCGTCGACTACGAGACCTACAAAGCGAACCAGGACGGCGAGCTCTGCGACCTCGCCTGGCTCTACAACATGAACCGCGGCGTCTTCATGACCCCCGGCCGCGAGGAGGAGTGGACGCTCTCGGTCGTGCACTCCCTCGAGGACTGCGACGCCTTCGTCGCCGCCTTCGAGGAGATGGCTGCGGATCTGACGGCGTAGGATTCGAGAGATGCAGACTGACCTCGGGGCTGCCCTGGCGGCCGGCGCCACGCTTCCCGCCGGCTGGTACGCCGACCCGGCGATCCAGCGCCTGGAGGGCGAGCGCATCTTCGCGCGCTCCTGGCAGTACGCAGGCCGGGCCGATCGCGTGGCGAATCCCGGCGACTTCTTCACCTGCTTCGCAGGGCAGATCCCCATCGTGGTCGTCCGCGACCGCGAGGGTGTCCTGCGCGGGTTCGTCAACGTCTGCCGCCACCGCGGCCACCTGATCGCCCAGGGGGACGGCAACCGCAAGGCCCTCCAGTGCCCCTACCACGCGTGGACGTACGACCTCGACGGCACCCTGCGCAAGGCGCCGCGGTCGGAGCGGGAGCCCGACTTCGACAAGGAGGGCTTCTCGATGCTCCCCGTGGCCACGGAGGCGTGGGGGCCGCTCGTCTTCGTCAACCCAGACCGGGACGCGGGCCCGCTCGCCGACGCGCTGGGACCGCTCCCGGGCCACGTCGCCGACAGCGGGGTCGAGCTCGATCGGCTCGCCTTCCGCGTGCGCAACGACTGGGAGATCGAGTGCGACTGGAAGGTCGCGATCGAGAACTACCTCGAGTGCTACCACTGCGCGGTCGCGCACCCTGGGTTCTCGAAGGTGATCGACGTCGCCCCCGACGAGTACGAGCTGCGTTCCGAGGCCCTGGTCTCCAGCCAGTTCGGCACGGTTCGGGACTCGGCGAACGGCAAGGTGGCGTACCTGGCCGACGGCGACGTGAAACAGGCGCAGTACCACATGCTCTGGCCCAACTTCACGCTCAACATCGACCCCGGCCCGGGGAACATGTCGGTCGACGTGACGCGGCCGGCCGGGCCGGGCCGCTGCGCTGGGTCGACCGAGTACTTCTTCTACAAGGAGGTCTCAGACGAGACCGCGCAGGAGATGATGGAGTTCGCCGACCAGGTGGGCCGCGAGGACGCCTCGCTCGTCGCGTCGGTGCAGGTCGGCCTCTCGTCCGGGATGATCCCGCACGGCCGCCTGCTCCCCTCCAGCGAGCACCTGATCCAGCACTTCCAGCGGCTCGTGCACGAGGCGCTCTCTGCTTAGCCCGCGCCACGCGATCCTCTTCGAGCCGCTCCAGATCGGCCCGAAGACCCTCAAGAACCGCTTCTACCAGGTGCCGCACTGCACGGGCTTCGGCGTGCAGAAGCCGGGCGCCCAGGCGCGCCACCGCTCGACGAAGGCCGAGGGCGGCTGGGCCGCCGTCAACACGGAGTACTGCGCGGTCAGCCCCGACTCCGACGAGACGCCCTTCATCTCGGCGCGCCTCTGGGACGACGGAGACCTGCGCGCCCTCGCGCTCATGTGCGACGAGGTGCACGAGCACGGGGCGCTGGCCGGCGTCGAGCTCCACCACTCGGGCGCGCACTGCCCGCGCCGCGAGTGGCGGCTGCCGGCGATCGCGCCCTCTCAGCTCGCGAGCGACTACCTCCTCGTGACGCCGAAGGCGATGGAGCGCGACGACATCCGCCGCGTCCAGGCCGACTGGGCCGCCGCGGCGCGGCGCGCGCGCGAGGCCGGCTTCGACATCGTCTACGTCTACGGGGCGCACAGCTACCTGCCCATGCAGTTCCTCTCGCCGTTCTACAACCGGCGAACCGATGAATACGGCGGGTCGCTCGAAAACCGAGCGCGTTTCTGGCTCGAGCTCCTGGAGCTGACGCGCGAGGCCGTCGACGGCGAGTGCGCGGTCGCGACCCGGATCTCTGTGGCCGCGCTCAGCCCCTTCGGCGTCGACCTCGACGAAGGGCTCGAGTTCGTGCGCCTGGCCGACGACCTCGTCGACCTGTGGGACGTGGCGATCGGCTCGGCGACCGAGTGGTCGAAGGACTCCGGCGCCTCGCGCTTCTTCGAGCAGGGCTGGCAGCTCGAGTGGACCGGTCGCGTTCGCGAGGCCACGCCGAAGCCGATCGTGGGCGTGTCGCGGCTGACCGACCCCGACCGGATGGCCGAGATCGTCACCGGCGGCGCCTGGGACGTGATCGGCGCCGCGCGGCCGTCGATCGCCGACCCCTTCCTCCCCAGGAAGATCGAGGAAGGGCGGCTGGACGAGATCCGCGAGTGCATCGGCTGCAACATCTGCATCCCGAAGTCGGATCCCGGCGGCAACATCGGCTGCACGCAGAACGCGACGGCCGGCGAGGAGTTCCGGCGCGGCTGGCACCCTGAGCGCTTCGAGCCTGCCGAGAACCGGGACCGGGACGTCCTCGTCGTCGGCGCGGGGCCGGCGGGGATGGAGTGCGCGATCGTGCTCGGCAAGCGCGGCTTCCGCCGGGTCCACCTCGTGGACGCCGCCGACGACATCGGCGGGATCATGCGCTGGATCCCGCAGCTCCCCGGCCGCGGCGAGTGGGCGCGCGTCCTCAACTGGCGACGGATCCAGCTGGACAAGCTGCGGAACGTGGAGGTGCTCACGGGGCTGCGGCTCGAGGCGGACGGCGTGCGCGACTACGGCGCCGAGCTCGTCGTCCTCGCCACGGGCGCGTTCTGGTCCCCGTTCGGCCTGAACCGCGAGACGCACGAGCCGATCGTGGGCGCCGACGCGTCGCTCGCGCACGTCCTCACGCCCGAGCAGATCATGGTCGAGGGCAAGAAGCCGCCGGGCGGGCGGGTCGTCGTCTACGACTCGGACGGCTACTTCATGGGGCCGGACCTCGCCGAGAGGCTCGCCGTCGACGGCTTCCGCGTCGACCTGGTCACCTCGCTGGAGGACATCTCGCCCTTCTCGGAGGAGACGCTGGAACAGGTCTTCCTCAAGGAGCGCCTGCACGAGCTCGGCGTGGGCATGCACAGGAGCGTCACGATCGACAGGGTCGAGCCCGGCCGCGTGGCGGGTGCCGGCGAGTTCGAGGAGCCGTTCGAGCTGGAGGCGGACGCGGTCGTCCTCGTCACGCAGCGGGTGTCCGACGACGCGCTCTACCACGACCTCCGCGACGACGAAGCACGGCTCGAGGCCGAGGGGATCGAGGCCGTCTACCGGATCGGCGACTGCGTCGCGCCGCAGCTGATCGCTGATGCGATCTTCGACGGCCACCGGCTCGCCCGCGAGATCGACAGCGAGAACCCCTCGGTGCCCCTGCCCTACGTGCGCGAGCGTCCGGTGCCCGCCCATGCCTGAGGGGCTGGACGTCACCCGGGACGGCGCGGTCTGCGTGCTCACGTTCCAGCGGCCGGAGAAGCTGAACGCGATCTCGACGACCGTAGAGCGCGCGCTGCTCGAGGCGCTCGCTGGCCCTGAGGTCGGCGAGAGCCGAGCGGTCGTCTTCGCGGGCGACGAGCAGGTGTTCTCGGCGGGCGCCGACATGCTGGAGGAGCGCGACGAGAGCCCCGGCGGGGTCGACGACTACTACCGCGACACCGGGGACGTCTACGAGCGGATCGCGTCGCTGCCGCAGCCGACCTTCACCGCGATCTCGGGCTGGTGCCTCGGCGCCGGCTTCGAGCTCGCCCTGGCCACCGACTTCCGGATCGCCGACGAGACCGCGGTCTTCGGCCTCCCAGAGGTGGCGCTCGGCATCGTCCCCAGCTCGGGAGGCACGTACCGCCTCGTCAGGGCGCTGGGCCCCGCGCGGGCGAAGGAGCTGCTGCTCCTGAAGCCGCGGGTCGACGCGGCCGAGGCCTTCCGGCTCGGGGTCGCGACCGAGCTGGTGGCCGCGGGACAGGCTCTCCCGCGCGCCCTCGAGCTGGCGCGGCAGGTCGCGGAGCTCCCGCCGCTCGCAGCGTCGGCCGCCAAGCGGGCCGCAGACGCTATCGCCGGGTCGAGCCGCGAAGCGGGCATCCTCGTCGAGCGCCTCGCCTACGCCGCACTCGCCCAGACGGACGAGGCCAAGGAGGCCGGCAAGGCCTTCCGCGCCCGCAAGACCTCCAAGTAACGGCTGCTACTCGAGCTCGACCGGGTCGCCGACGCGAGCTCGACCCGGCTCGAGGACCCGCCCGTAGACGCCGAAGTCGATCTTCTTGCCCTCGCGCTTGCCGCGGTATGCCGCGATCTGCCGCAGCGCGTCGAAGTCGCGCAGGCCCGTCGTCGGGTCGCGGGTCGTCGTGGCGCAGCGCGGGACCGGGCCTCCGATCTCCACCACCGCCTCGCCGAGCCCTACCCGGCGGCCCGACCACGTGTCCTCCTCGTGCGGCGCGCAACCCTCGATCTCGATCAGCATGCGGAAGCGGCGGCCGTCGACGGAGTCGAAGCCGGCCTGCCGGGCCAGCTCGGCGATCGACTCGGAGGAGACGAGCGTCAGCGGCTCCGCGTCCACCGCTCCTGCGGGCTCGTCCGCCTTCACGAGCCGCACCGCGCGTCCGGCGAAGCCGGACAGCGCCTCCGCCCAGGGACCTTCCACCAGCCGGCCGGGAACACGGTGGCCCCAGAAGTCGGTCAGCACCGGCTCGCCCAGGCTCACGGCTTCCTCCACGACCGCGCCGTCCGGGAAGGTCAGCGTGAGCCGGTCCGAGCCGGGGTCCCAGGCCGCGTGCACGAGGGTCAGCGGCCCGTGGTGCAGTCCCGCAAGAAGCCGCCCGTCCTCCCGGATCAGGTAGAAGCGCCGGTCGGCCGCGACCCCGAACGCCTCGAGCAGAACCTCGTCGGGATGGTGCAGGAGCAGGCTCTTGACCGGGGTGATGGAGAACCGGGCAACGGTCGGCACGCCTACTCCACCCCGGGAGGAGGCTCGGCGTGGCCCCAGGCGTCCGCTCCGCCGTCGACGACGACCGTTGTGCCGGTGACGTAGGAGGCGGCGGGAGAGGCCAGGAAGGCGATGACCGCGGCGACCTCCTCGGGAGTCCCGAGGCGGCCCGCCGGGATCGACTTCTCCCAGGCGGCGATCTGCCCGGCGCCGTAGCCCTCGAGGCCCTCCGTCAGGATCGTTCCGGGCGCCACGCAGACCGCGCGGATCCCGTAGCGGCTCCATTCGCCGGCGAGGCCCGCTGCGAGATTCTCGACGGCAGCGCGCGCCGCCCCAGCGTGGGCGAAGCCGGGGATTCCGCGGCGCGGGCTGAAGCCGACGAAGACGACGACGCCGCTTCGGTTCGGGATCATCGAGCGCGTCGCCACCGCGCGCGTGACGTCCCACGCTGCGTCCACCGCCAGCCGGTGCACGGCGCGCCAGCCTTTCAGGGTGATCTCCTCGGCCGGAGCGATGAACTGACCGCCCGCGTTGTTGACGAGCACGTCGATGCGCCCGAAGCGCTCGAGAGAGGCATCCACCAGAGCCGCGACCTGCTCGGGCTCCCGAACGTCTGTGGGCACCGCGAGGCACTTGGAGCCCAGCGCCTCGACCGCCGCCCGGGCTTCCTCGAGCGGCTCCGGCCGGCGACCGCAGACGACCACCGACGCGCCTCCGCGCGCGAGCTCGAGCGCCGTCGCCCGGCCGATCCCCGTCCCGCCGCCAGTGACGAGGGCGATCACGGCCTGTTCACCGCACCCTCAGGCTGCGACCCTCGAGCACGGCCCGCACGGAGAGAACCGGTCTCGTGTGGCACGCCTCCTCGGCCTCCGCGCTGTACCACGCCACGTGCGGCGTGACGACGAGGCGCGGCCAGGTGGGCGCCGGGTGCTCGGAGGTGGGCGGCTCCACCGGGATCACGTCCAGCGCCGCGCCGCCCAGGCGGCCGCTCTCGAGCTCCCTCCGCAGCGCGTCGAGGTCCACGAGCTGCGGCCGCGCCGTGTCGACGAGCACGGCGCCGTCCGGCATGAGCGCCAGCTCCTCGGGGCCGAGCAGCCCTTCCGTCTCCGGAGTCAGCGCGACGTGGAGCGAGACGGCGTGACACGAGGCCAACAGCTCACGGAGCGACGCCGGTCGGGCCCCGGTCGCGGCGACCTCCTCGTCGGCGAGAGCGGGGTCGGCCCCCCAGACCTCGAAGCCGAGCGCCGCAGCGCGCTCCACGAGCGCGCGGCCGGTGCGACCCAGGCCGACGACGCCGAGGCGCGTGCCGCGGATCCGGCGCAGCTCGCCGGCGGCCTTCCAGTTCCACCCTCCCGCGCGGACCTCGCGGTCGAGCACGACGACCCCGCGCAGGAGCGAGAGGACGAGGGCCAGCGCGTGGTCGGCGACCTCGTCGACGCAGTAGTCCGGCACGCTGCAGACCCAGACGCCTCGCCGCGCGGCCTCGTCCACCTCGACGTGGTCGAATCCGACGCTGCACGTCGCGACGACGCGCAGCGCGGGCAGCCTGTCGAGATCGGAGGCACGCACCTCCGTCTCGGTGCCGACGAGCAGCGCGACGACATCGTCGCCGCCCCACGGCCCGCGGCCTTCCGAAACGGTCACGGGGATGCCGTCCAGGAGCAGGCGAACCTGCTCGAGGTCGTAGCCGCCGTCGCCGACGACAACACGTGCCCTTGCTCCTCGCGTCACGGCCGGAGTTACTATCACCCGCCCCTGCCTGACGGCAACCGTGCACGAGAAAGAGATCGAGATCCGTTGGCGCGACCTCGACGCCTACGGCCACGTGAACCACGCGGTCTATCTCACGTACCTCGAAGAGGTCCGGGACGAATGGCTCGCGGCCGCGGTCGGGGAGCATGCCCTGGGCTACGTCGTCGCACGCGTCGAGATCGACTATCGGCGCGAGCTCACCCAGGGCGACGACCGGGTCGTCGCCCGCATCAGCCTGGACTCGCTGGGCACTTCGAGCGTGCGCACGGTGGAGGAGCTCGTCGTCGCCGAGGGAGAGACCGCCGCCGAGGCGAGGGCCGTCCTCGTCGCCTGCGACGGGGAGCGCCGCCCACGGCCGCTGACGGGCGAGGAACGGTCCGTGCTCGAGCGTGCTTGAGGCGCTCTTCAGCCCGCTTCGCGTGGGCCCGGCCGAGCTTCCGAACCGGATCGTCTCCACCGCCCATCAGACGACGCTCGTCCACGAGCATCTCCCCACCGACGACTTCGTCGCCTACCACGAGGCCCGCGCGCGCGGCGGCGCCGGGCTGATCGTCCTCGAGGCGACCGCGGTCGACCCCACCGGCCTGCTCACGCCGCACACGCTCGCCGGCTACCGGACGGAGATCGTCCCGGAGCTCGCGCGCGTCGCCGACGCGGTCCGCCCGCACGGCACACAGCTCTTCCTCCAGCTCTTCCACGGCGGGCGCGAGCAGATCGTCAGCCCGCCCAGGCCGCCCGCGCTCGCGCCGTCGGCGGTGCCGAGCCTCCGCTTCCACGTCGAGCCGCGGGCGCTCTCGGGCGAGGAGATCTCCTCCATCGTCGCCGGTTACGGTCAGGCAGCGGCCAACGCGGCCGCCGCCGGGCTCGACGGGCTGGAGGTCTCCGCGGCGCACAACTACCTGGCGGCGCAGTTCTTCACGCCCGCGCTGAACCGGCGAGACGACGAGTGGGGCGAGCCGGCGCGCTTCCTCATCGCCGTTCTCGACGCTGTGCGGGCGGCCGCTCCCGGGCTTGCGCTCGGGGTCCGCCTGAGCGCGGACTCCGAGGCGGCGCGAACGGTCGTGGGTGAGGTGAGCGACCGGGTCGACTTCGTCCACGTCGCCCTCGGCGAGTCCTCGACCTACGCCGGCTCGACCGGGATCGTCCCGCCGCCGCCCGTCCCGGAAAACGCGATCGCCGAGCATGCACCGGCGTTCCGCGTCGGGCCGCCGCTCGTCGCGACGTCTCGCGTGCTCGACCCCGCCGCCGCGGACCGTCTCGTCCGTGAGGGGATCGCCGACGCGGTCGGCATGACGCGTGCGCTCATCACGGATCCCGACCTCCCGCGAAAGGCGGCCGAGGGCAGGCTTGCCGACGTCCTCCGCTGCATCGGCTGCAACGCCTGCATCGCCCACTACCACGCGGGGACGCCGATCGCCTGCGCGCAGAACCCGCGCACGGGCCGCGAGCGAGCGCTTCCGCGGCCGGAGCGCGCCGCGCGGCGGCGGCGCGTCGTCGTCGTGGGCGCAGGGCCTGCCGGGCTCGCCGCGGCCGCCGAGGCCGCCGCCGCGGGCCACGAGGTGGTCCAGCTCGAGCGGACTGACCGGATCGGCGGCCAGCTGGCACTTGCCGCGGAGGCGCCGGTGCACGCCGAGGTCGCCGGCTCGCTCAGCCGGAACTACGAGCGCCTCCTCGAGATCGGCGGCGTCGACCTCCGGCTCGGAGCCCACGCCGAGCCGGAGGAGATCGCGGCCCTCGAGCCGGATGCTGTGGTGGTCGCCACCGGCGCGCGCCCATTCGTCCCGGACGTGCCGCTGGAGGGCGTGATGGTCGTCCAGGCCTGGGACGTGCTCGCGGCGCCGCGTCCAGAGGGACGGAATGTCGTGGTCGCCGACTGGGGCGGTGACGCGTCGGGGCTCGCGTGCGCGGAGCTCCTGCGCGAGGCCGGAAACGACGTCACGCTCGCCGTCGGCTCGGCGGCGCTCGGGGAGACCCTCCATCAGTACCAGCGAAACATCTACGCAGGCCGCCTCTACCGCGCGGGGGTCCGGGTCGAGCACCACCTCGAGCTTGCCGGCGCGGCCGCCGGCCGGGCCCGCTTCCGCAACCTCTTCGCGCCGGAGCTCGAGACGGAGCTCGAGGCCGACCTGCTCGTCCTCGCCCTCGGCCGCGTTCCAGACCGCGCTCTCGTCGGGCGGCTCGGCAGTCTCCAGGTGCACGAAGCCGGGGACTGCACGAGCCCGCGAGGGCTGGAGGAGGCAGTGCTCGAGGGGACGCTGGCGGCCCGTAAGATCTCGCCGTGATCCCGACCGTTCCCGAGCTTCCCACCGAGATCCGCGAGCTGAAGGCCCGCGTGGCGCGCTTCGTCGAGCGCGAGGTCTACCCCCTCGAGCTGCGCGTCGCCGAGGCGGGCCGCATCGAGCCCGAGTGGGCTGCCGAGCTGCGCCGCAAGTCCTGGGACGAGGGCTTCTCCATGCTCAACATGCCCGAGGAAGCAGGTGGTCGAGGCCTCTCGATGCTCGCCCAGGTGGCGCTCGAGGAAGAGTCCGGCAAGGCGACGAACGGGCTCGGCTTCGCCGTCGTCGACCGCGGGCCCGCAGAGCTGTGGGACATCGCCACGCCCGAGCAGCGCGAGCGTTTCGTCGCTCCCGTCCTCCGCGGCGACTACCGGGAGGCGTGGGCGGTCACCGAGCCGGGTGCCGGCTCCGACGTGAGCGGTCTCGCGGCGACCGCCGAGCGCGACGGCGACGGGTGGGTGCTGAACGGCGAGAAATGGTTCGTGACGAGCGAGGGCGACGCCGGCTTCTACCTCGTGCTCGCGGTCGCCGACGGCCAACAGGTGCTCTTCTTCGTCGAGCCCGACGCTCCCGGCCTGAGAATCGAGCGCACCCCGGGCTTCCTCCACGACCCCTACCTCGACCATCACCCGGAGATCGTCCTCGAGAACTGCCGCGTCCCGGAGGCGAACCGCGTCCCCGAGGGCGGCGGCGAGGGGGCGCGGGAGTGGTTCCTCGTCGAGCGCCTGTTCATCGCCGCCCGCTGCTGCGGCGCGGCCGAGCGCTCGCTCGAGCTCGCGCGCGATTTCGCCCTCGAGCGCGAGGCCTTCGGCGCGAAGATCGCCGAGCACCAGGGCGTCTCCTTCCAGCTCGCCGACTCGCTGACCGAGCTGCTCGCGGCGCGCCTCCTGACCTACCACGCCGCGAACGCCTTCGACACCGAGGCCGATCGCAAGGTCGTGCACGGGAAGGTGGCGATGGCGAAGCTCTATGCCTCGGAGGCGGCCGGCCGCATCGTCGACCGCGCGCTGCAGGTGCTCGCGGGCCGCGGCTACATGACCGAGCACCCGGTCGCGCGCTTCTACCGCGAGGTGCGCGTCGACCGCATCTGGGAAGGCACGAGCGAGATCCAGCGCCTCATCGTCTCGCGCGGCCTCCTGAAGCGCGGCGTCGCGCCGTACCTGCGCTAGCGAGCCCCCGGCTAGGGCTCCTGCTCGCGCGGCTCGAGCGCAGGCATGTAGCTCTCCTGCTCGAGCCAGTGACCTCCGTCGATCGTGAGGTTCTCGCCGGTGATGTAGCCGGCCTCCGGCGAGCAGAGGGCGGCCGCCCAGACGGCGACCTCGTGCGGGGTCGCCAGGCGTCCCAGGGGAACGGTCGCGGCCACCCGGGCCCGGTCCTCCTCGGTCGGCCAGAGGGCCTGGCCGGCGCCTTCGGTGTCGGTCGGGCCGGGGCAGATCGTGTTGACGCGGATCCCGTGCGGCGCCCACTCGACGGCGAGCGTCCGCGTCATCGCAATCAGGCCGGCTTTGGCGGCTGCCGAATGAACCGTCCCGGGGCCGCCCGTCCACGCATAGCTGGCGATCACGCTGAGGATCGCGCCGCCGTCGCCTTGCTCGATCATCCGCCTCCCCGCCGCGCGGGAGCAGAGGAAGCTCCCGTCGAGGACGATGGAGACGACCGCGCGCCAACCGTTCGGCGAGAGGTCCTCGGCCTTGACGACGAAGTTTCCGGCGGCGTTGTTGACGAGCACGTCGACGCGACCGAGCTCCTCGACGGTTCCGGCCACGAGGGCTTCGACCGCCTCCGGGTCGCGGACGTCCGTCGGACGCGCGAGGGCCCGGCCCCCTGGACCGGTGACGAGCGCGACGGTCTCCTCGAGCGGCTCCGGCCGGCGCCCCGCGACAGCCACCGCCGCCCCGCAGCGAGCCAGCTCGAGCGCGATCGCGCGCCCGAGGCCGGTGCCGCCTCCCGTGACGATCGCGACCTTGCCGTCGAGCGTGCCCTCAGCGAGCATCCGCGCCTCCTTCCTCGCGCAGGACGATACGCGCGTCGAGCCCGAGCGCGCCTTCCGGAAGGGCGAGCAGCGGGTTGATCTCGAGCTCGGCGATCTCCGGATGCTCCGCAGCGACCCGCGAGAGCGCCGCCGCCGCCCGCGCGGCCGCGCCCACGTCCACCGCCGGCTTGCCACGTGCCCCGTTCAGGAGCGGCGAGACGCGCAGCGAGCGGAGAAGGGCTTCGGCGGCAGCCTCCGTCACGGGCGCGAGCGCCACGGCGACGTCCTTCACGATCTCCGCGTAGAGCCCACCCGCGCCGACCAGCAGGATCGGGCCGAAGCGGGGATCCCGCTTCGCGCCGACGATGAGCTCGAGGCCTCGCGAGAGTGGCGCCATCGCCTCCACCGAGTACCACGCCGGTTCGAGCGTGCTTTCCATCCGCGTCAGCGCCTCGGCCAGCTCTTGCGGCTCGCGAAGCCCCACGGCGACGCCCCCGGAGTCCGACTTGTGCAGCTCGACGAGGGCCTTGAGAACGACCGGATAGCCGATCTCGGCGGCCGCGGCGAGCGCGTCCTCCACCCCGGCCACCTGTCGCGCCTGGACGTACGGGACGCCCCCGGCGACCAAGAGCTCACGTGACGCGAAGTACCCCTGCGGGCCTTCGACGGCCGCGGCGGCCCCGGGCAGCTCGGGCACTCCGAGGAGGGCCTCCGGCGTCGTCCGCGCCAGCCGCGACGCCACGCCCACGGCTGCCTCCACCTCGCGGTAGACCGGCACGCCGTTCGCCCGCAGGGTCTCGGCGGGGCCCGAGCGCCAGTACATCGTGTGGGCGAGCAGCGGCACGCCGGTGTCCTCGGCGGCCCGCGCCATGGCCTCGGCCGAAGCGCTCTCCTTCGCCTCGAACTCGTCGGAGTACTGCGAATAGCCGCCGAAGTACCCGGTCAGAACCACGGTGTCGACCTCGCCCGAGCGGAGCAGGGTGCCGATCACGCGCCCGAAGCTGCCGATGTCCTGCTCCCCGCCTCCCGCGAAATCGACGGGATTGACGAGCGTTGCCGTGGGGGGAAGCGCGGTCGCCAGCTCGGACTGGGTGACCTCCGAGAGCTCCGGGAGCTCGAGGCCCTGGGCAAGGACCAGGTCGGACGCGACCACCGTGTGGCCGCCCCCGTCCGCGGCGAGCGCGATCCGACGTCCCTTGGGCCTCCGGTGCGAGAGGAGGCCCATGGCCACGTCGACGACCTCTTTCGGCGAGTGGACGAGCTCGATCCCGGCCCCCAGGCACGCCGCGCGAATCGACTGGAGGTCGCTCGCCAGAGCTCCCGTGTGTGAGCGGGCTGCGCGTGCCGCGGCCTCGGTGGCGCCGCCGGCGAGCAGCACCACCGGCGTCCCCGAATCGACCGCGGCCTTGCCGGCGCGCGCGAACTCGCGGCCGTCGCGGAAGTCCTCGCAGTAGACGGCGATGAGCCGCGTCGGCTCGTCCGCGGCATACGACTCGATCAGCTCGGATGCCTGCACGTCCGCCTGGTTTCCGAGCGACACGAAACGCGAGAAGCCCAGCCCGAACTCGGCGCCGACCATGCCGATCTCGAGGGCGAGGTTGCCGCTTTGCGAGATGAGACCGATCGAGCCCGGCTCGAGCTCCTCGGAGCAGAGCTCCAGCCCGGTGCTGGAGTCGTGGACACCCAGGCAGTTCGGCCCGATCAGGACGGCACCGGCGGCTCGGACCTGCTCGACGATGGCGCGCTCCCGGGCGGCGCCCTCCTCTCCCATCTCGCCGAGGCCGGCGCTGATCAGCACGATGGCCCTCGCGCCGGCGGCGAGCGAGGCCCCGACGGCCTCCTCGGCTCCCGCAGCGGGTACCGCGATGACGACGAGCTCGGGCGCCTCCGGCAGGTCGGCGAGGGACGCGTGCGCCTGCCGGCCGAGCAGCTCGCCGCCCTTCCGGTTGACGAGATAGACGGATCGGCGCTCTGCGCCCTTGATCGCACCGCGCGCGAGCCAGTAGCCCCACTTGCCGGGGGTCGCCGAGGCGCCCAGGACGGCGACCGAGCGAGGGTCGAAGAGGGCCGAGAGGTCGCGGCTCACTTGACGAGGTTGCGCGAGATGATCAGCCGCTGGATGTCGGACGTGCCCTCCTCGATCTCCTCGAGCTTGGCGTCCCGCATCCACTTCTCCACGGGGTACTCCCGCGAGTAGCCCCAGCCGCCCAGCGTCTGCACGGCGGCCCACGTGCACCACATCGCTGTCTCCGAAGCGAAGAGCTTCGCCATGGCCGCCTCCTTGGAGACGCTCTCGCCCGCGTCGATCCTGCGGGCGGCCCGATGGACGAGGAGCCGCGCGGCGTCGACGCGCGTGGCCATGTCGGCGAGGCGAAAGGCGACCGCCTGGTGCTCGACGATCGGCTTGCCGAACTGCTCTCGCGTCTTCGCGTACTCGACCGCGTACTCGAGTGCGGCCCGCGCGATGCCGACGGCCGAGGAGCCAAGCGTGATGCGCGAGCGGTCGAACGTCCTCATGAGCCCGTAGAACCCCCGCCCTTCATCGCCCAGCCGCCGGTCCTCGGGAAGCTCGGCCTCCTGGAGGAACATCTCCGCGTTCACGATCGCCCGCTGGCCCATCTTCTTCATCGGACCGCCGAACGTAACCCCGGGGTCGCCCTTCTCGACCACGAAGGCGGTGATGCCGCGGGAGCCCGACCCGGGCTCGACCGTGGCGAAGACCACGTAGTACTCGGCCAGGCCGCCGTTCGAGATCCACGTCTTCTGGCCGCTGAGCACGTAGCCGGCGGAGGAGCGCGTCGCCGCCGTCGCGATCGCCGCCGCGTCGGAGCCCGCACCCGGCTCGGTGGTTGCCAGAGCAGTGAGCGGAGGGCGCTTCCCCGCAAGCGGCTCGAGCCAGCGGCGCTGCTGCTCCTCGCTCCCGAGCTCGAGGATCGGCTCTGCGAAGAAGCCTCCCGACGTGATCAGGTTTCCGATGCCCGCGCAGCCCCAGCACAGCTCCTCCTGGACGACGCAGCCGGTGAGGCAGTCGGTCATCCCGCCGCCGCCAACCTCCTCGGGGAGCATGAAGGAGGTCAGGCCGATCTCGGCGGCCCTGTACCAGACCTCCCAGGGGGTTTCGGTGTCCGCTTCGTCGACCGCGGCGGCGATCGGCCGGATCTCCTGCTGGGCGAACTCCCGGCAGACCTCGCGGATCGCCTGTTGCTCGCGCGTCAGCCCGTCCGGCTCGGCGGCTACCTCGCTCATGCGGAAATCCTCGCAGATGCCATCGCGGGAGAGCGGAACGAGATAGCGTGACGCGGATGGCGCCCGAGTCCGCCGAGGTCGTGATCGTCGGAGGCGGCGCCATGGGCGCGAGCGTCGCCTACCACCTCGCGAAGCGCGGCCTGACGGACGTCGTCCTCCTCGAGCGGGAGTCGCTGGCGAGCGGATCGACGAGCAAGTCCGCCGGCGGGATCCGCGCCCAGTTCGAGGACGACTTGAACATCAGGATCGCGCTCCGCTCGATGGCCGAGTTCGAGGCGCTCGAACGGGAGAGCGGGATCGGCTACCACCGCCACGGCTATCTCTTCCTCCTCACGCAGGCGGAGGACGTGGCCCGCTTCGAGGAGGCGCTCGCCCTCCAGCAATCGCTCGGCGTGCCGTCCCGGCGGCTCGCGCCGGACGAGGTCAAGACGATGATCCCGGCGCTCGAGACCTCCGACATCCTCGCCGCTACCTACTGCCCCGTCGACGGCCACGCAGCGCCGGAGTCGGTCGTGCAGGCCTACGTCGGCGCCGCGACGACGCAGGGGATTCGCGTCCGCCAGAACACCTCGCTCGAGCGAATCGACGTGGGCGGTGGCGAGATCGTCGGCATCGAGACCTCCGCCGGACGAATCGAGACCGGCACCGTCGTCTGCACCGCGGGCGTCTGGTCGAGGGACGTGGGCGGCCTGGCGGGGGTCGACATCCCCGTCGAGGGCGAGCCCCGCTGGATGCACTTCACGCCGGAGGACGGCGGGCTTCCGGAGACCTTGCCCCTCACGATCGACTTCTCGACCGGTTTCTACTTCCACCGGGAGGGCAAGGGCCTCGTCTTCGGCGGTCGCGAGCCGACGATCGAAGCTGTGGCGACCCACGGCACGCGCCGGCTCCCCGTACTCGCGGACTTGCCGATCCAGTCGTCCTGGTGGGGCTTCTACGAGATGAGCCCCGACCACAACGCGATCGTCGGCGAGGTGGATCGACCGCAGCGCTTCCTCTACGCCACGGGCTTCTCGGGCCACGGCTTCCAGCAGGCTCCCGCCGTCGGGGAGCATCTCGCCGAGCTCGTGCTCGGCGCCGAGCCGACCCTCGACCTTTCCCCGCTTGCGCTCGAGCGCTTCGCCGGCGGCGGCGAGCGGCGGGAGCGCTTCGTCGTCTGATTAGGCACTGAATGGCCGTCTACGTTTTCACCCGGCACGGCGAGTCGACCCTCAACGTCGAGCGGCGCGTGAACGGCGACCCGACCCGACCCGTGCCGCTGACCGAGCGGGGCGAGGAGCAGGCACGCCGGCTCGGGGAGCAGGTCGCGCACCTCCCGCTCGACGCCTGCCTCCACACTCGCTTCCCGCGCACGCTCGACACCGCGAAGATCGCGCTCGCCGAGCGTGAGGACGTTCCTCTCCTCCCCGAGCCGTTGCTCGACGACATCGACATCGGCGACTTCGACGGCGCCCCGCTCGAGGAGTACCGGGAGTGGAAGCACGGCCACGACCGCAGCGTCCCGTTTCCCGGCGGCGAGAGCCTCGATGACGCCGCGCGCAGGTACGCGGAGGCGTTTCGCGGGCTCCTGGCCAGGCAGTATCGGAGCGTGCTCGTCGTCTGTCACGAGATTCCGGTGCGCTACGCGCTCAACGGCGCCTCCGGCTCCGACTCCCTCGACGGCCCCGCCCACGAGATCTCGACAGCCGTCCCGTACCTCTTCGACGAGGAAGCGCTCGAGCGTGCCGTCGCAGGGATCGAGCGCCTCGCAGGCGTCAGCGCGTAAAATTGGGATAGAGACCGGGGAGCCGCTTTCTAGCGGCTGAGAGGAGGCTCGGGAGCCTCGACCCGCCGAACCTGATCTGGGTAATGCCAGCGAAGGGAGGCACGATGGAGCAAGGCGAGCGCACGTGGGGCCCGACCCCGGTGCCCGATCGCCTGCGGACGCTCTCGCTCGCGGACGTCGGGCTGCTCTGGGGGAACCTCGGCGTCAGCCTGCTCGTCCTCTTCACCGGGACCTTCCTCGCCGGGCTCGGCCTGCAGCGGGCGCTCCTGGCAACGGTGGTGGGCGCGGCGCTGGGCACTGCCCTCCTGGGACTGGCGGGTCTGATCGGCTTCGAGCGCCGTGTGCCGGGAATGGTGCTCCTCCGCGACCCGCTCGGGCGGCGCGGCTCGTACGCGCCGACCGCGCTCAACGTCGTGCAGAACCTCGGCTGGGCTGTGTTCGAGCTCTACGTCATGTCGCTGGCCGCATCCGCGCTAGCCGACGAGCTCTTCGGCTTCGACGAGCGGTGGGTCTGGGTGCTCGCGTTCGGCGCGCTGACGGCCTGGCTCGCGCTCGCGGGCCCATCTCCTTCGTGCGCCGCTGGGTTCGGCGCTTCGCCGTCTGGGCCGTCTCCGCCTCGCTGGTCTACCTCGTCTGGTGGGCGGTGGACGGAGCCGACGTGGGGGGACTCTGGTCTACCTCGGGAACGGGTGGCATCACGTTCTGGCAGGGCGTCGACCTGACAGTGGCGATGGCCGCCTCGTGGCTGCCGCTCGCCGCCGACTACACGCGTTTCTCCCGGAGCGGCAGGGCCGCGTTCTGGGGGACGTCGGTCGGCTACTTCGTCCCGCTCGTCCTCCTCTACGGGCTCGGCGCGCTCCTCGCCCTCTCGCGCGGCCTCGACGACCAGGCCGCGATCTTCGCCGCCGTCGCGGGCGGAGGCGTGGCGAGCGCGCTCGCGCTCCTCGCGCTGACCGTGGGCGAGACAGACGAGCCCTTCGCCAACGTCTACTCGGCGGCCGTGTCCCTCCAGAACGTGCTGCCGAACGCCTCCCAGCGCCTCCTCATCGCTCTTGTCGCGGCGACCGGCACGCTCGGCGCCCTCGTCGTCGAGATCCTCACCTACGAGACGTTCCTCCTCCTCCTCGGCTCGTTCTTCGTGCCCCTCTTCGGCGTCCTCGCGGCGGACTTCCTGATCGGGGCGGACCGGGCCGTTGCGGTCCGGTGGAGCGGGCTGGCCGCGTGGGCGGCCGGCTTTGCCCTCTTCCAGTGGATCCATCCGCTGGGCCCGGCCTGGTGGACGGAGCTCGTCGCCCGCGCGCCGGGATCGGGCGAAGCGACCATCGGGGCCTCTCTGCCGGCGTTCGCGCTCGCGTTCGCCCTCTACGCGGGCGTACGGTATGCGCATGCGCCGCTTGGGCGTCGTCGGGCTCGTCTCGCTGGATCGCGTTGACGGGGGGATCCCGCGTCTCGGCGGGGCGCCCGTCTACGCAGCGCGCACGCTCGGGCTCCTCGGGCACCCGGGAGCCCTGGCGACGAAGCTCGCCGACGAAGACCGGCCGCGGCTCGCGGCACTCGGGCTTCCGGTCGCGGCCCGGAGCGCCGCGGAGACGATCGGCTTCCGAATCGAGAACGCGGGAGACCGGCGGCGAATGGATATCGACCAGCTGGGTGAGCCGTGGACGGAGGAGGACGCCCGTGGGTGGCTCGCGAAGGCGCTCGCGGACGTCGACTGGGTTCACGCCGGCGCGCTGACGCGGGGCGACTTTCCCGCCGAGGTGCTCGCCGTCCTCGCCCGCGGCAAGATCCTCTCCCTGGACGGTCAAGGGCTCGTCCGGCGCGCGTCGGTGGGCGAGCTGGCGGTGGATGCCGACTACGACCCCGAGGTCCTGCGGCACGTGGACGTCCTCAAGCTCGCCCGGGCCGAGCTCGACGCGCTCGGGCTCGAGCTCGTCGACACGTCGCTGGCCAGCCTCGGCGTGCGCGAGGTCGTCGTCACGCTCGGGGCCGGCGGGGTGGTCGTGTACGCGGACGGGCTCGCGGAGCACGTGCCGACAATCCCGCTCGAGGGCATCGACCCGACCGGCGCGGGGGACTCCTGGATCACGGCGTACCTCGTCTACCGCCGTCGGCGCCATTCGCCCGTCTCGGCCGCCCGCCTGGCGAACGGCAGCACGGGCGCGCTCCTCGGCCGATGGCCCGTCCGTTGATCGTCCTCGCCGGCTGCACCGACGGCACGTACCTCGTCGAGATCGGGGCGTCGGCGGAGGAGGACCAGCCCGCGGGCCACCAGCCGGGCGCCGCGATCGAGCGGGAGCGCCCGCTCGGGCTCGCGCCCTCGTGGGCGGCGCGACACGTCCTCGACGTCGACGCACAGGGGTCCACCGTCATTCTCCTCGTCGACCGGCGCCCGCCGCTCCTCGTCTCCTATGACGGCGGCACAACGTGGACGGAGCGCGGCTCGGGGCTCCCATCCGGCCGGGCGGTAGCCATCGGGGACAACCCCGACCACGTCCTCTACGGCGCACGTAACCGCCTCTACGTCTCCGGCGACGGCGGCCGCTTCTGGCGCGCGCTCGCGATCGAGCTGCCCGAGATCCACGACGTCGCGTGGGGCTAGAACTCATTTCGGAATGATGCGTCGTCGCCGGGGTGTCCTGGGCGAGTGCGAGTCAAGGACGCAGGGAGCGCTCGTATTCGTGAATACGGGCGCGACTGAGGACGCGGAGTCGCGCCGACCAGGGCGGCCCGGCGGCACCCGTCGTCATTTCGAAAGGGGTTCTTAGAGCTTGAACTCGCCGCGGGCGACGACGACGGCCGAGCCGCCGACCTCGACCTTCTCGAGCTGCTCCGGCGAGCCCTCGACCCGCGCGTAGAGCGTGCTCGGGCGGCCGACCTCGGCGCCCTGGCTGATCTCGATCTCCTCTCCGAAGCCGATCCGGCCGTGGCGAGCGAGGTGCACCGCGAGCGGCCCGGCCGCCGACCCCGTGGCCGGGTCCTCGGGCACCCCGTCTCCCGGGGCGAACATCCGCGTCTTCCAGCGGGCCCCCGACCCTGCGAAGCAGCTGACCCCGACGATCCCGGTAAGCCGCCTGAGCGAGGCAAGGTCGGGCTCGAGCGCTGCGACCGCATCCTCGCTCGGCAGCGCGACGTAGACGAAGCGAATGCCGAGGTCGTAGAGCTCCACCGGAAGCTCGGAGCCCTCGACGCCCACGGCGGCGAGCAGCGCCGCCTCGTCCGGAAACGGCTCGACCGTCGGCAACGGCTGCGCCATGCGCCCGAAGACGATCCGCCCGGACTCGTCGCGCTCGAGCGTCACCGGGACGGCGCCGACGCCCGTCTCGAGCCTGATCTCCGGAAGCTGGAGCGGCGCGGCGAGCACGAACGCCGTCCCCAGCACGGGGTGGCCGGCAAACGGAAGCTCGGACGTCGGCGTGAAGATGCGGATCCGGGCGTGCCCCTCCCCCTCCGGTGAATAGACGAAGACCGTCTCGGAGAAGTTCGTTTCCCGGGCGAGCCGCTGCAGGTCGGCCTCCGGAATCTTGCGGGCGTCCGTGAAGACCGCCAGCTGGTTCCCCGCGAGCGGCGTGTCCGTGAAGACGTCCGCGACGACGTAGCGATAGGTCGCCATCACCCGGACTCTAGAGGGCCGCGAGACGCGCGGCGGTCGAGCTCGAAGACGAGCTCGAGGCCGTCCTCCTCGTCCCACTGCTCCCCGGTCTGCACGAAGCCGAGCTTGCGAACGATCGCGAGCGAGGGAGCGTTCCACGGCCCGACCGACGCGACGAAGCGGTGGACGCCCTCGCCCTCGGCCCAGTCCATGAGCGCGAGTGCCGCCTCGGACGCGAAGCCCTGTCCACGAAACGCCGGGAGCACCGTGTAGCCGAGCTCCGCCTTGCCCGGGTCGAGCCCGCCGGTGCCCGGAGGGCCGTGGAAGCCCGCGTGCCCGACCATCGTCCCGTCGGAGCGTCGGACGAGGGCGCGCACGAGCCATCTCTGCGCGCCGGTGTCGCGCCGCATCTGCTCGAGCCGCAGCCGCAGGAAGCGCTTGACGTCGGCGTCGAGCCAGCCCTCGGGAAGCGGAACCGAGAGCAGGGCCTCTGCTTCGCTCAGCCGCCCCTCCAGGAGAGCCTCCACGACCTCCGCCGAGAGGGAGACGAGGTCAAGCCGCTCCGAGTGGATGGCGGTGACGTGCACCCCGGTATCCTCGCCTCCCGTGAGCGCGATCGCCGTCACGGACCTGCGGAAGACCTACGGACAGCGCGAAGTTCTACACGGGATCTCCTTCGTAGTCGAGACGGGCGAGGTCTTTGCCCTCCTCGGGCCGAACGGGGCCGGCAAGACGACCACGGTCGAGATCCTCGAGGGCTACAGGCGCCGGGACGGCGGCGACGTGAGGGTCCTCGGCGAGGATCCCGAGCGAGCGCGGACCGACTTCCGGGCGCGGATCGGCATCGTCCTTCAGTCCTCCGCCGTCTACCCGCTCCTGAGCGTCCGCGAGATCGTGAGGCTCTTCGCCGGCTACTACCCGGCGCCCCGCCGCGCCGACGAGGTCATCGAGCTGGTCGGCCTCGCGGAGCAGCGAGATGCCCGCGTGCGGGCGCTGTCGGGAGGGCAGCTCCGCCGGCTCGATCTCGCCCTGGCGCTCGTCGGCGATCCCGAGCTCGTCTTCCTCGACGAGCCGACGACGGGATTCGACCCCGCGGCCCGGCGGCAGGCGTGGGAGACGATCCGCGACCTGCGCTCCCTCGGCAGGAGCATCCTCCTCACGACCCACTACATGGAAGAGGCGCAGCGCCTCGCCGACCGGGTCGCGATCCTCCGCGGCGGCGAGATCGTCGGCACCGGCTCGCCGGGGGAGCTCCTCGCCGACCACGCGTCCGTCGAGATCCGCTACCGCCGGAACGGCAGCGAGGTCGTCGTCGCCACCGAGGAGCCGACGCGCGTCCTCCACGAGCTGACGGCCGAGGCGCTCGCCGACGGGCGCGAGCTGGAAGGGCTCGAGGTGCACCGCCGCTCGCTCGAGGACGTCTACCTCGAGCTTACGCGCGAGGAGGCCTCGGAGTGAGGCTCTTCCTCCACGAGCTCCACGCGCAGCAGCTGCTCTTCTGGCGGAACCGCGAGGCGGCGTTCTTCAGCTTCCTCTTCCCGATCCTGCTGCTCGTCCTGATCGGCTCCGTGTACGGCGACGAGCCGATCGAGGGCGTCAGCGCCCCGACCTTCCTGCTCGTGGGGCTGCTCGGCTACGGCGTCGCGGCGAACACGTTCGCGGGTCTCGCCATCACGCTCGTCGTGCGCCGCGAGGCCGGCCTCCTGAAGCGCGTTCGCGGGACGCCGCTCGGCCCGGGGACGTACATGGCCGCGGTGATTGCCTCGACGATCGTCGTGATCGCGCTCCAGGTGGTCTCCCAGCTCCTCCTCGGCGTCTACGTGCTGGACGCCGACTGGCCCGAACGCCCCCTGGCCCTCGCCTTCGCGATCCTCGTCGGCGCCGCCGCGTTCGCGGCGCTCGGCATCGCCGTCACGACGATCGTCCGCACCGCAGAGGGCTCCTCCGCGGTCGTCAACGCGATCTTCCTGCCGATGGCGTTCATCTCCGGCGTCTTCTTCTCGACGCAGGACATGCCCGCGTTCCTGGAAGCGATCTCCGAGGTGCTGCCCCTGACGTACTTCCTCGACCTCATCCGCGCGACCTTCGTCCCCGGCGAGCGCTTCGCGCCCTCCGCAGTCGCAGCGGTCGCGGTCTGGGGACTGATCGGGCTCGCGGTTGCCCTGCGAGGCTTCCGCTGGGAGCCCCGCGAAGGCGTGACCGGGGCCTGAGAACGCGAAGGGGCCGGCTGAGCCGGCCCCTTCGATTCGCGCTCCCCCCCGAGCCCTAGAGCCCTGCTGCCTTGAGGGCAGGCGCGCCGCCCACGACGGGCAGCTCGAGCGTCGTATCGGTCAGGTTGACGGTGATGTTGGCCCGCGTCTGGTCGGCCTGCGAGCCGTAGCCCGGGTAGCTGCCGACGATGACGAAGGCGAGTCGGTGCCCGGCCTTGACGATGTAGTCCTCCGGCAGGAGAGGGAAGTCGAAGTCGTACTCCCGACCGGGGATCAGATCCTCGGGCGTGGTCAGCGAGTTGCGGTTGCGGGCGTCGAGGATCCCCTTGGTGATCCGCTCGATCTCAGCAGTGACGGTTCGCGTCTCCGTCTGGAAGTAGCACGGATCGTCGTTGGCGCTGAACTCGCCCCAGCAGTCCTCGGTCGTCAGCGTGCGAATGCCGTCGCCGACGTTCCACTGCACGCGGGTGTCGACGCCCCAGTCGACGAGGAGGGCGCCGAAGTTCGTGTCCGTCTGATCCGCCGAGGCGGAGACTGACACGAAGGGCGTGCCGGAGATGCGGATGTCCTTCTTGAGCGGCGGCGTCAGGAAGACCCGCCGGTTCGCCGTCACCGTCTCCAGGTTCGTCTGCATCGCCGTTTGGCTCTGCGTCGGGCTGTCCTGGAACGTCTGGGTGACCCTCGGCGCGCCGGGACGCGGCTGGGTGCCGGTCTTCAGGAGGCCGGCGGTCGTCGGGCCGGTGTCCTGGATGCGGAGCTCGACCTTCTCGACGGCCTCGTCCGGCCACTTCGAGTAGTCGGCGAAGACGCCGGCCGACCGCTCGATCGTCACCGCGGGCTGGTCCCGGATCCCGCTGTGGATACCCCATAGCTCCTGGTCGAACCAGCGGTGAATCGTGTCGACCCACACCGAACGGCGGAAGTCGAACGGGTCGATGTGACCCGTCTGCGTCAACCACAGCTTCCGCCGAGTCTTGAGCTCCCTCCACCACTTGCTCCAGTGGTCGGGGCGCACGTTCTCGTCGTTCGTGCCGTGGACGAGGAAGACGCTCGCCGTGACGTTGTCGGCGTGCGGGACATAGTCGCGCTCGGCCCAGAACGGCGTGTAGTCGCCGTGCTCGTCGCCGTCGGCCGCGGCCATCATGGCCCGGGTCGCCGCGCAGTACGCACGCCGGTCAGGGTTCGTCACCGTGTTCGCGAGGCTGGACGGATAGCTGTTGCCGCGCTGGATCACGCCGTTCGAGCGGGTGTAGTCGTACCAGCTCGAGATGGCCGAGATCGGAACGATCGTCGTCAGGCCCGCGACGCCGGTCGCCGCGGCCGCGTTGGCCAGCGTGCCGTCATAGGACTTGCCGATCATGCCCGCCTTGCCGGTGTGCCAGCCGGCGGTGACGATGTTCCCGTCCTTGTCGTGGGCTGTGCGCCGGCCCTGGAGCCAGTCGATCGCCATGACGGCGCTGCGGTTGTCGGGCGTGCCGCCCGTGATCGGGCACCCGGTCGAGAAACCCGTCCCGGCCATGTGCAGGTACATCATCGCGTACCCGCGCGGGACGAAGTAGTTGTCGTAGAAGAGCGGCCACTTGTCGTTGATCCCGTCGCCGTCGAGGTCCTCGATGCACTCGCCCTCATTCCCACGACAGACCGTCGTGTAGTACGGGCTCGCATCCATGATCAGCGGGACCTTGAGGTCGCCGGCGGTCGCCGCCGGCCGGATGATGTCCATCGCGATCTCGTCGGGCACCCCGTCGAGGTCGCTGTCGAAGTCGGCCGTCACCCACAGCCGCTCTCGAATCGCGTCGGCGTACCCGTACACGGGCTGCGTCACACCGCCCATCACGACCGGCCCCGACTGGGCAAACGCCGTCGGAACGCCACTCAGAGCCACGGCCGCCACGACCCCAACGACGACCATCCCAAGCCTGCCTGGCTTCATCGTCCCCCTCCTTGAAGAGCGCGTGGTGGCGCGCATTCTTATCAGACCTAGCCCAAATCTTCTTGCCCACGGCGAAATGAGTTCCGGCGGGGTCGAGGCTAGGCCGAGCCTGACCTAACGGGGAGTTGTGTTCGCACGCTCCGCGCATACGGTGCGGCGCACCCAACGGAAACGGAGTCGCCACACGTGCACACGATCACTCGTCGTTCCCGTATCGCCTTGCTCAGCCTCCTGCTCGTTCTCTTCGGGCTCGGCGTGCAGGCGCCGGCGGCCTTCGCCGCCCTCGACGTCGCGCTCGCGCCGCCGGTCGCCGTCGACGACGCGATCACGGTCAAGTCTGGAACCGAGCTCACCTTCGACGTGCTCGGAAACGACACGGATGGAGACGGCGACCTTCTCGAGCTCACCTCGCCGTTGGGTTCGGGGACAACGCCGCACGGCACGATCGAGTGCAACTTCCTCGGCTCCTGCACCTACACGTCGGAGGACGGCTACCTCGGCGCGGACGGCTTCGACTACACGGTCTCGGACGGAACCGGCGGAACCGACGTCGGCCACGTCGCGATCACGGTCGCGACCAACACGCCCCCGCAGGCCAATGACGACCAGCTCGAGGTCGTCGAGGGCACCCAGGGCACCGTCTACGTGCTCGGCAACGACTTCGACCCGGACTTCGATTTTCTCGAGGTGACGAGCCCGGCTGTCGACGCTCCGCTCGACACCCCGCACGGCACCGTCACCTGCGACGAGTTCGCCGACTGCCTCTACACGCCCGACCCCGCCTTCACCGGGACGGACGGCTTCGACTACACGATCTCGGACGGAAACGGCGGCAGCGACACGGCCCACGTCGCGATCACGGTCAACGTCAACGAGCCGCCGTTCGCGGCCGACGACACGAGCGCGCGCTCCGACCAGACGGTCCTGAACGTGCTCGGAAACGACGAGGACCCGGACGGCGGGCCCCTCGAGATCACGTCGGTGACGGCCCCGGCCTTCGGGACGGCGACGATCAACGACAGCCCGGACGAGGACTCAGACACGATCACCTACTCGCAGACGGCGAACTTCGCCGCCTCCGACTCCTTCACGTACACGGTCACCGACTCGGGCGGCGGTACGGCAACCGCGACCGTGACCCTCGAGCCCTGCCCGGCGGTTGCCTCGTCGCTCGACCACGGGGGCCTCGTCGTCTCCGAGCGCTGGGCGATGTGCAGCGCGACCCACGCCAACGCCGCCGCCGGCCCGACGACGACGGTCCTTCCTCCGAGCGGCGGCAGCTCGGCGCTCCTCACCTCGGGTGACGCCGCCCTGGCTCCCGGCCCGAACGATAGTTCCGGTGCCGGCGTCGGCAACGGCACCGAGGGACGCGGCGCGTTCGACCCCTCCATCCTCCGTCTCGACCTGGTGGTTCCCGCGGGGGCAAATTGCCTCTCCTTCGACTTCGCCTTCCAGAGCGAGGAGTACCCCGAGTTCGTCAACCAGGGCTTCAACGACGGCTTCCTGGCCGAGCTCGACGTGAGCGACTGGTCGGTCGGCGAGGACTCCGAGATCATCGCGCCGCACAACTTCGCCTTCGACTCGACGGGCGCGATCGTGAGCGTGAACAGCTCCTTCTTCGAGCCCGGCCGCGTCATCGAGGACACCGGCAGTCAGTACGACGGCTCGACGCCGCTTCTCTCCGTGCGAACGCCGGTGTCGCCCGGCCCCCACGTCCTCTACCTCTCCATCTTCGACGCGGGGGACGGAATCCTCGACTCGGCTGCCTTCGTCGATCGCCTGCAGGCTTCGGCTGCCGGAGCGGGCGGCTGCTCGGCGGGGGCAAACGAGCCTCCCGCTGCGGTGAACGACTCGCTCATGACCGCCGAGGACACCCCGAGCGGACCGCTGAACGTGCTCGCCAACGACTCCGACCCCGACGGTCACCCGCTCACGGTCACGACGCTCAGCCCGACCGCCGCACACGGCACGGTCTCCTGCACGGCAGCCGGGGCCTGCACCTACACGCCGGCGGCCAACTACAACGGCCCCGACTCCTTCACCTACACGATCTCGGACGGCCACGGCGGCACCGACACGGCGACCGTCTCCATCACGGTCACGCCGGTGAACGACGCCCCGAACGCGGTCAACGACTCGCTGACGACTGCCCAGGGAACGGCCGGAAACGTGAACGTGCTCGCCAACGACTCCGATGTCGAGGGCGACTCGCTCACGGTGACGACGCTCAGCCCGAGCGCTGCCCACGGCACCGTCGCCTGCACCGCCGCGGGCGTCTGCACGTACACGCCCAACGCCGATTACTCCGGGCCCGATTCGTTCGAGTACTCGATCTCGGACGGCCACGGGGGCACGGATACGGCGACCGTCTCGGTCACCGTGACGCCGAGCGGGGCGAACAACCCGCCGGTTGCCGACGACGAGACGCTCACGACGCCCGAGGACACGCAGGGCTCGCTGAACGTGCTCGTCGGCGATACCGATCCCGATGGGAACGCGCTCAGCGTGACGACGCTTGCACCGACCGCTGCGCACGGGACGGTCGCGTGCGAGGCCGACGGCGACTGCACCTACACGCCGGCGGCCAACTATCAACGGCCCGGACGGCTTCGACTACACCGTCTCGGACGGAAACGGCGGCACGGACACGGGGCACGTCTCGATCACGGTCACGCCCGTGAACGACGCCCCCAACGCGGTCAACGACTCGCTCACGACGCCGGAGGACACGCCGGGCCTCCTGAACGTCCTCGCGAACGACACGGACGTCGACGGCGACCCACTGACCGTGACGACGCTCGCACCGAGCGCCGCGCACGGCACGGTCTCCTGCACGGCAGCCGGGGCCTGCACCTACACGCCGGCGGCCAACTACAACGGCCCCGACTCCTTCACCTACGCGATCTCGGACGGCCACGGTGGGACAGACACGGCCACCGTCTCGATCACGGTCACGCCCGTGAACGATCCGCCCAACGCGGTCGACGACTCCTTCACGACCGCGCAGGACACGGCGAAGAGCGTGAACGTCTTCGGCAACGACAGCGATCCCGACAGCCCTTCCATGCTGACCGGGACGACGCAGCCGGCACACGGAAGCGTCTTCTGCACGATCGCCGGAGACTGCACCTATACGCCGGCCGCGGGCTACCACGGGCCAGACTCGTTCACTTACACGATCGGCGACGGCCAGGCGGACGACACCGCCACGGTCTCGATCACGGTCACGGCGAGCGAGCCCCCGAACACGGCCCCCAGCTGTGCGAACGTGAAGCCCTCGAAGACGAAGCTGTGGCCGCCGCAGCACCAGTTCGTCCTTGTCTCGCTCTCGGGCGCGACCGATGCCGACGGCGATCCGCTCACCTACGCGATCACGAAGGTGACCCAGGACGAGAAGGTCACGAAGGCGATCTCGAACGACGACAAGGGCCCAGACGCCAAGCGCGTGGCCGGGAAGCCTCACCAGATCAAGCTGCGTGCCGAGCGGATCGGCACCGGCAACGGCCGCGTCTACCGCATCCGCTACACCGTCTCCGACGGGCAGGGCGGGAAGTGCTCGGGCGTCGAGAAGGTCGGCGTTCCCAAGAACAAGAACGGGAACGCGATCGACAACACGGGCAAGAAGTACAACTCCTTCGGCTAGGCCGAAGAGCAAGCTCACGCCGCGGGCGGCCTTCCAGGGAGGCCGCCCGCGCTACCCTTCGTGCGCGGGCCTCTCACACTAGGGCTTCAGCGACCGGCGAGAACGCAGAATATCCTGCTAATCGCCATGTTCTGCCCCCGTAGCTCAGTGGATAGAGCAGCGGTTTCCTAAACCGCGAGCCCTGGTTCGATTCCAGGCGGGGGCATTGGCTTGCCTCGCCCCTAGGCATGCGGGATTGCCAGGCGCCATGCGGGATAGCGGGCGCCCGGCAGCCCTCGCGCGGAGTATCCGCGCACGTCCGAGTAAATCCGCCCTGAGAGGCGCTTGCTGGCGCACCGTGGCGCACCGCTGGCGCACCGGACGCTGCCGGGCAGGCGAGCCCTGGGCCGCGCTGCCCAGGGGCGAGGGAAGCCAGAGCGCGGCGGGCAGGGTCACGGCGGGGGGAGGAGGCGAAGGCGCCGCAATGAGCGTGTTCTGTAAGAGCGGCCAGCGCGGGTATGCCACACCGAGAAGATGCTGCGGTGCGACGAGTGCGGGAAGCCGGGAGATGGGCCGATGAGAGGGTGCTTGCGCTCCCTGCTGGGCACAGACCTCGATGACGAGAGCCCTCCGGTGCGCGAGGGGGCCCGTGTCCGTGCTTACTTGTTTTGCCCCGCGTGCGCCGAGCAGGGAGTTCGGCCCCATCCGCCTCCGTCATGATTGCCTTCGGCATAGACGCGAAGGCCCTCTCCGAGTTCCTCGGCCATGCCTCCATAACGACGACGCTCGACCGTTACGGCCACCTCATGCCCGGAGCTCATGCCGAGGCGGCGGCGCTCCTCGACGCCTACCTTGCAGGCGCCAGCGCGGCGGCGGGCATCCCTGCTCGGTAAAGGATCGGGCCGCGCGCCTTGCTAAGGGGGCGCACGGGTTCACGGAGAATGGCCGCAGAGCCCGTTACGGCTGAATAACCCGACGCCCCGTCTGCTTTTGCTCTCCCTCGCGGCCGAGGGAAAGGAAACCTCGTCGGGGGGAAAGGGGCAGCGCGGCCCAGTCCCGTTATCGATAGCCTCGAGCCGGGAGCTTGAGCTTCCGCCCGCCGAGCTCCAGTCAGCCCGCGCTGGCGCACCCGCTGGCGCACCGAGGGCGCAAACGCTTCTAGCCAAGCCAAACGCAAGCGGGTTCCTAAACCGCGTGCGCAAGTTCGATTCTTGCCGGGGGCACTGGCTCTTTCTCCTCCGGCGGGCGGTCGCGTAGCCTCCTCGCGGTGCGACGCCTGTTGCTCTACGCCGCCGTCCTCGCGCTCGGGGCGCTCGCGCTCCGCGTCATGGTCGTGCCGGCCGAGGTCTGCCCTGCGCTCACGCCTGCCGCGGCACGCGGCGCAATCGCCGAGTCGTTCGGCTGGCTCGAGCGCGGCATGCGGCCGGGTGGGCTCTACACCTACGGCTACGACCGCAGGAACGACGCCGTCTCGGAGGACTACAACATCACGCGGCACGCCGGCGTCATGTTCGGCCTCTACCAGCTCGCCGGGGAGACCGGAGACGATGAGGTTCTGGCGACGGCTGAGCACGGGCTCTCCTTCGTGCACGCAAACCTCCTTCGGAACGACGACTGGACGGCGTTCGCGGAGCCCGGACAGGACGCGGCCCTCGGCGCGAGCGGGCTCCTGGCGATCGCACTGATTCACCGCCGTCTCGCCACCGGGGACGAGAGCGAGGACGATCTGATCCGCGGGCTCGGGCAGTTCCTCGCCTCGCAGCAGCAGGCCGACGGCAGCGTCCTCGGGCGCTGGAGCCTGGCGACGGAGAGCGCCGTCCCGGGCGAATACTCCAAGTTCGGCACCGGCCAGGCGCTCTGGACGTTCGCGCTCCTCGACAAGCTCTTCCCCGGCGAAGGATGGGAGAAGCCCGCGCGCCGGCTTGCTCGCTACGTGGCCACGCGCCGCGACGACGCCGAGGGCTACGTGCTCACGTTCCCCGACCACTGGTCGGCGTACGCGCTCGCGGAGCTCGGCCCGGGCAAGCTGGGCGAGCCGGAGGTCGCGTACGCGCGCGAGCTCGCCGGGATCCTCGGCCTCAACTCCCGCCTCGAGTCGCAAAGCGGCCAGGGCGGCCTCAACCGCGTCTTTCGCGGCGAGCCAGCCTCCGGCGCGGGCCTCGGGACCGTGAGCGAAGGCCTGGCGGCGCTCTGGCGCCTGAGCGTCGCCGATCCTCGACTCGCCGACCTGACCGACAACCTTTCGGCACGCCTGCGCTGCACTGCCGGGCGGGCAGTCGAGCGCCAGATCTCCCCCGCCGAAGCGGAGGACGCCCCGCGCCCGCTGCTCGCGCGCGGGGCCTGGTTCACGGAGGACGGCTACACGCAGATGGACCATCAGCGCCATCCGCTCTCCGGACTGCTCGCCACCCTCGAGGTGATGGAAGCGGAGTCGGCGCGGTGACCTTTGCCTTCCTGCTCCTGGCGCTGATCACGTCCGTGAACCCGTGCCGCCTGCGGCTGGTCCTGCCGGAACTTCGCGCGGCGGTTGCGCTCGGGGCGCTCATCGCGTTGGGCTCTGGCGCCGCCGTCGCAGCGATCGGAGACGCCTTCCTGAACGCGCTCGACATCACTCCTGAGACCTTCCGGCTGGCGAGCGCCGTCGTGCTGGCGCTGGAGGGCGCCCGTGCATTGGTGCTCGCACGACCCGCCCGCGAGCCCGAGCTCGGCGGGCTCGGCGCTGCGCTCGTGCCGGTTGCCTTCCCTCTTCTCCTGACTCCCGGCGTGGTCATGCTCGCTCTGACCGCCGGCGGCGACGACGTCGTGGGCTGGGCCGTCGGGGCGCTCGGGGTGGCCTACGCGCTCGTTCTCCTCTCGACCTTCATTCCGCGGAGCACACGGGACGACGCTCTGCTCGCGGCCGGCGGACGGCTTCTAGGCGCGGCGGAGATCGCAGCGGGAGTCGCGCTGGCCGTCGACTCGCTGCACGACGTCTAGACGGTCAGTCGCTCTGGCTCGCTGTCGTGTGTCCGTAGCATGCGCACCATCCGACGCCAGGGAGGTGTGGGCCCTTTGTCTCGTACAGTGACCGACGAAGAGCTAGCCGCACTCGTTCAACGCATCACTGAGGCGGCGCAAGCCCTGATTTCGGGCGATATCGAGGGCTATGCCGCCCGGATCAAGCATGCGCACGACTTCACGCTCATGTCGCCGTACGGCGGCGACCCGGTGCGGGGATTCGACGACTCAGACGGGGCGTTGGATGCTCTAGCGCAGTTCTTTCGCGGCGGCGAGGCGAAGGTCGAGGTCGTGGAGACCTACACGTCCGGCGACTTGGCGGTACTCGTCGTCATCGAACGACAGCACGGGACGATCGGGGATCTCCCGGAGCAGGACTGGTCGCTGCGCGTGACGTGGGTCTTCCGGCGAACTGCAGAATCGGACTGGGAGCTCGTGCATCGTCATGCGGACGCGCTGGTGCATGCCATCGACCACGAGCGGTTGGGAGTGCTAGCGCGCGGTGAGTGACGCCGAAAGCGCCGGTATTAACCGCTCTCAGCGTGCGACGAGCTTCGCGTAGTCGAGCTCGTCCTCGTGCACACATGGTTACGTACGTCCCGTGTCGGCGTGGCTCGGGGCACTCGCCTTTGCGAGTCCTCATCGACGTTGTACTCTCCGAGCACCCCTCGATTCAAGCGGATCTCCCGCTCATTCGGTGGAGCAATAGAGGAGTAGCGAATGAGACCCAGCAGAGCGTGCACCGCGGTCGTGTTCGCAGCGCTGATCGGGCTGTCGTTCGTCGGAGCGGCTCACGGTGCAGGCTCCCCGGCGAAGTTGCTCGTCAAGTACCAGCCGGTCCTGGTCTTCCACCCCGGTGAGGAATTTCGCCCGACCACCGTCGAGGACTTCGTGGACGACTCGAACCTCGAGGCGGCCACCGGGCCGACGACCTGGACCGTCGTCGATCCCGCACCCAGTGCGGACGGGCTGCCGACGACGAGCCCGCCGGTCTGGCGGCTGAACCAGCGCGACTGCTTCGCGGGAGCCCCGCTCGGAGACCTCGCGTGCTACGTCGCGGCCGCCGCGGACGAGCCGGCGAGACTCGTCTACGGGCGCGTCACCCGGGAGAGCAAGCAGATCGTCCTCCAGTACTGGCTCTTCTACTACGACAACCTCTATCGCTACCCGTTCCTCCCGCTCGGAGCGATCTGGCAGTCGCACGAGGGCGACTGGGAGGTCGTCAACGTCGTCCTCTCGAACCGCAAGCGCCCGCTCTTCGTCGGCTACAGCCAGCACTGCTCGGGCGAGACCCGCGACTGGGCGGTCACGCCGCGGTGGGAGGACAGCCATCCGAAGGTGTACGTCGCGCTCGGCTCGCACGCGAACTACTTCGAGCCCGGTACGCACGAGTTCGACCGCGCCTGCCTGCCGAGCCCGGTGGTCGCGTTCTTCCTGGCGGCCGGCCTGCCGCTGCCGGCCGACGTGGCGGCGGAGGGCCCGACGGGAGGGCCCAAGCGCCTGGGCGGGGAAAGAGTCTCGATCGGTGAGGTGAGCGAGGACGAGCCCGCGTGGATCGCCTTCCCGGGCTTCTGGGGTGAGCTCGAGTACTTCAACGCGCCCGCGCCCATCGGCACCGTCGCGTTCGGGGCCTCCCCCGTCGGGCCTGCGTTCCACTCGGTGTGGAACACGCCGCTCGCCACCCTGGCGACCTGGCGCTGATCGAGCTCTCACATCCAGCTCATCCGCGTCTCAGGGCCATCTCATCCGGCCCTCCTACGGTGCTCGCAACGAGCACGAAGGAGGCAGGAGATGGCTCTCGGCACGCGACTCACCGGCGCTCTGCTCGGCATCTGCTTGACGACCCTCGCGGCAGGTGGCTGCCGCGACGACGGGGCCTCGACCGGCGCCTCGGTCTCCCCGGACGCGCTCGCCCAGCCCACGACGATCCCCCAGCCGACGGACGCGGAGCTCGCGGCCGCCGGCCTGGACTTCCCGGTGGCGGCGACGGCCGACCGCGTCGATCTCGTCCTGCCCCCGTTCTCGAACCCCACGAAGATCACGAACCCTCTCTTCCCGATCAGCAATCTCTCGTCGGCGATCCTCTCCGGCACGGTCGACGGCAAGGACTTCAAGACCGAGACGACGCTCCTCCCCGAGACCAGGATCATCGAGTGGAGCGGAGTCCGGATCGAGTCCCTCGTCTCCCAGTACGTCGCGTATCTCGACGGACGAATCGAGGAGGTCGCGCTCGACCACTACGCGCAGGCCGACGACGGATCCGTCTGGTATCTGGGGGAGGACGTCTTCAACTACCGGGACGGCCTGATCGCGGACACCGAAGGCACGTGGTTCGCCGGCAGAGAGGGCCCTCCCGCGCTGATCATGCCCGGCGATCCCAAGGTCGGCGACGTCTACCGACCCGAGAACATCCCCGGCCTGGTCTTCGAGGAAGTCACGATCAAGGCCGTCGACCAGACCGTTGACGGGCCGCACGGCTCGGTGCACGGGGCGATCGTCGGCTCGGAGCTCCATCAGGACGGCTCCCGCGAGGACAAGGCCTTCGCCCCCGGGTACGGCGAGTTCCTCACCGCCTCCGGAGGCGACGTCGAGGCTATGTCCCTCGCCGTCCCCGCCGACGGGCTCCCCGGACCAGTCCCGGAGGAGCTGGAAGCCCTGTCCGCGGAGGCGGACGTCGTCTTCGACCTGGCCGAGTCCGGGCACTGGAAGGCGGCGAGCGCTTCCGTGCGGACGATGGGCGCGGCCTGGAAGGCATTTCGGACGGGCGACGTGCCGCCGAGGCTCGAGAAGCGGATGAGGCGGGCGCTCGAGGAGCTGCGCCGTACGGTGGCCGCCCACGACGCGGTCGAGACTCGCCGTGCAGCCGTTGGGGTCGCCCAGGCCGGCCTCGACCTCCAGCTCCGCCACCGGCCTCCGGCCGGGATCGACCAGGACCGCTTCGAGCTCTGGGCCCGCCAGCTCGAGATCGACGCTGCGGCCGGCAACACCGGCCTGTTGATGGGCGATCTCGCCACCCTCGAATGGATCCGGGATCGCTTCGTGCACACCCTCGACAGGGTCGACGCCGTTCGCATCGACATCCACCTCGGCGAGCTCAGAACACGACTCAACGACGACGATCTCGAGGGAGCGGGAGCGGAGGCCGCTCGCCTCGGCGAGGCGCTCGCGGAGATCGCCGGCTCGAGCTGATGCTCTACACCGCGATCGTCTCCCAGCTTTCGACGAGGTGGTCGGCCGTGCGCCAGGCGAGGGCCATCACCGTCTCGGTCGGGTTGCGGCCGCCCGAGGTCGGGAAGTTCGAGGCGCCGAGGACTCCCAGGTTCGGAATCTCATGGGAGAAGCACCACCGGTCCGTGACGTCGACATCGGGGTCGTCGCCCATCCGCGTGCCGCCGTAGGCGTGCGTCTGGATCGACTGGGAGCTCGGCGCGACCGGCCACACCTCCGAGGCGCCCGCCTCGCGCAGCCAGTCCAGGCACTTCCCCTGGACGAAGAGCGCGGCGCGGCGCTCGTTCTCCTTCAGGTCGTTCGTGACCCGGACGACCGGGAACCCGTCGGGGTCCTTCGTCACGGGATCGAGGTCGAGGAAGATGTCCTCGTACGGCGCGACGTTGATCTGCGTCGCCGCCGACGCCACCGAGATCGCGTTCGTCCTTCAGCCACGCCTTCCAGGCGGACCCCCAGCGGGGCACCGAAGGCGGCGTCGTCCGGGCGGCTCCGATCGGCTTCGCCTCCATGCCGGCGGAAATGGTTCCGCCGCCCGTGAAGCCGAGGCTCGCGTGGTCGAAGAAGTCGCTGTCCCAGTCGTCGACCGCGGTCCACTGACTCGCGGTCCCCGAGAAGCGGTTCAGGCGCCGTCCGGGGATCACGCCGTTCGCACCGGCACGGACGTGCGCCAGGTAGTGCCGTCCGACCTGACCGTGGTTGTTCGAGAGCCCGTTCGGATACGCCGCCGACTTCGAGAGGAGGAGCAGGCGTGTGTTCTCGTACGTGTAGCCGGCGAGCAGGACTGCCTTCGCGGCCAGGAAGTGGAGTTTGCGTCCCTTGAGGTAGCGGACACCGTTCGCTCGTCCGTCGCGGTCGACGGTGATCTCGACCGCACGCGCCTGCTCGATCACCTCGAGATTGCGCGTGGCCTCCGCCATGGGGATCGCCGTTAGATTCGTCGACCCCTTCGCGTTGACATGGCAGCCGCCCCAGGTGCAGAAGCCGTGGTAGTCGCAGGCAGACAGGCCGTTGTACGGCTGGGAGCGGATCGCCGACGGGCCGGGGAACGGGTGCCAGCCGAGCCGTCGAGCGGCGTCCGCCATGAATTCGGTGAACCCGGTGCGACGGAGTGGCGGCAGCGGGTACTCGCGACCTCGCGCGCCCTCGAAGACGTTCCCGCGCGGGTCGATGGTCCCGCCGAGGTTCCCGGCCTTCCCGGACACGCCGTGCAGGAACTCGACCTTGTCGTAGTAGGGCTCCAGCTCCTCGTAGTCCAGCGGCCAGTCCGTGAGCGTGGAGCCGACCGGGAGGGCGCCGGCGCCGTAGCGACGGATCGTCTCGCTGCGCTGGTTGAAGTTCCAGGGCATGAGTCGCCAGCTCTGGCAGGTCCAGTGGATCGAGGTGCCGCCGACCGCGTTCATCATCCGGCCGGGCGCGATCGCGGGCACCGACGCCTCCGAGGCGGTACGCCGCTGGGTGGGGACCTCCTCGTTCACCTTCGCCCGCCCGAACCAGTTGCGGATGTCGTTCCGGATCTCGTCCGCGTGGAAGTCCCGGACGGAGAACCGCCCGCCGGCCTCGAGAGCGACGACTTCGAGCCCTGCCTGTGCAAGCGGGAGCACCGCGGTGCCCCCTCCTGCTCCGAGGCCGATGACCACCACGTCGGCCTGTGCGCTTCCTAGTGCTCATCGTTGCCTCGCTTTCGCCTTCCCTTGAAGAGCGGGTAGTCCGCCGTCGACTTGTGCGCAGGGACGACGCTCACGTCGAGCTCCTGCTCGGCGGCGGTGAAGGCGAGCTTCACGCCCGGAAAGCCGATCAGGTCCCAGCCGACGAAGTCGGCGTTGCCGCCGTGGACCGGGTCGCCGAACATGCCCTGGAGACTGTGCTCGCGAACCAGTTCGAAGAACGCGCGCGAGCCGCCGGGAAACCCGCCCGCGAGGTTCTGCTCCATCTCGGTCAGCACGGTGTCCTGCTGCGCTGCGCTGAGCGCCGCAAACCCGGCGCCGAACCGCGTCCGGGCGTACTCGTCCGTGGCGGCGAGTCCCTCGGCGTACGCGCCTCGGAACGAACGGAGCTCCCCGCTGAGAGCTCTGTCGATGTAGCGCACGACGCGCGCTTCGGCGGCTCCGGGACCGTTCGCGTCGCTCGGAATCAGGCGCTCGACGATCGCCTCGACCGTCTCCGCCTCCGCAGAGGTGAACGACTCGAGTCTCTCTCGCTCGCGAACGGGCGCCGCCTCCGGAGCGAGCGCGGCGGCGGGCGCGGCGGCCACAACTCCGACGACGCCCGCCCGTTTGAGCAGGTCGCGGCGAGAGAGCGCGCGAGAGTCGCTCCCTCCTCTCTCGATCGTGTCCATTGGGGCTCCCCAGGTTTCGAACGGAGCCCGGCCGTGTGGTAATACGCGGCCTCGGCGCAGACGGTTTCGTCGCCCGCCCGGTCACGCGGTGCTGAGGCGGGCGTCACGACCCGGCAGACCCCGACAAGCTCGGCCACGCAGGGCCGCTCGCGGACGTGCGACGCGTCTTCCGCGAGGCCCGTGCGGGGGGCGAGACTAGAAGGCGCCCAGCGCCTCGCGGGCGATGCGGTCCTGCTCGAGCAGGTGCGCCGTCGGGTACCCCTCGCTCGGGCTCGCCCGCCAGGGGCGGCCGACGTAGCGGAGCTGGACCTCGGCGGGGAGACCCTCCTCGAGGCGGTGGCGGACCGCGCGCCAGGCGCCCATGTTCTGGGGCTCCTCCTGGGCCCAGACCAGTTCGGTCAGGCCCGGATAGCGGGAGAGGAGCTCGTCGTAGGAGGCGACCGGGAACGGATAGAGCTGCTCGAGCCGCGCGACCGCGACCCCCTCCGCCCCGCCCGCGGCCTCGTGCCCCACGATGTCGTAGTAGACCTTTCCGGAGCAGAGTACGAGCCGGCTGACCTCCTGCTTCTCCTCGGCACTGAGCCGCGGATCGTCGATGATCGCGCGGAAGCCTCCGCCCGAGAGCTCGTCGAGGTGCGAGGTGGCCTGCTTGAGCCGGAGAAGGCCCTTCGGCGTCAGGATCAGGAGCGGCCGCCCCTTGGCGTGGAGAGCCTGCCGCCTGAGCACGTGGAAGTACTGCGCTGCCGTTGAGCAGTTGACGATGCGGACGTTGTCCTGCGCCGCGAGCTGCATGAAGCGCTCCAGCCGCGCGCTCGAGTGCTCCGGCCCGTTTCCCTCGTACCCGTGCGGGAGGAGAAGCGTCAGGCGCGAGCTCTGGCCCCACTTCGAGAGGCCGGAGACGATGAACTGGTCGACGATCACCTGGGCGGAGTTGACGAAGTCCCCGAACTGCGCCTCCCAGAGGACGAGCGCGCGGGAGACCGCGACCGAGTACCCGTACTCGAAGCCGAGCGCCGCGGTCTCCGAGAGCGGAGAGTTGTAGACGTGGAACGGCGCCCGCGCCTCCGGCAGGTGCTCGATGGGAGCGTACTTCTCGCCGGTCTCGTAGTCGTGCAGGACGAGGTGGCGGTGCGAGAACGTCCCGCGCTCCGTGTCCTGTCCGGTGAGCCGCACGGGCGTGCCCTCCTCGAGGAGGCTGGCGAACGCGAGCCCCTCGGCCTGCGCCCAGTCGATCCCGCCCTGCTCGCCGACGCTGTCTCGCCGCCGCTCGAGCGCCTTGACGAGCTTCGGGTGCACGGTGAAGCCGTCCGGCACGGCCAGGAGCTGCTCGTTCAGCTCGAGGAGCCGCTCGGCCGCCACTGCCGTGTTGACCTGCGCGTCCGCGCCCCGGCCGATGCGCCGCTCCTTGCGGCGCCTCGACGTCCCGAAGGACGCCTTCAGCTCCTCGTGGACCGCCCGCATTCGCTCCTGCACGGCGTCGAGCATGCCCTCGACCTCGTCCGGCGACACGACGCCCCGCTCGGCGAGCTCCTGGGCGTAGAGCTCGCGCACGCCCGGGTGCTCCTCGATGAGCTTGTACATGAGCGGCTGCGTGTAGCTCGGCTCGTCGCCTTCGTTGTGGCCGAACCGGCGGTAGCCGACGACATCGACGACGACGTCGTGGCGGAACTCCTCGCGGAACGCCATCGCGAGGCGAATCGCCGAGATGGCCGCCTCCGGGTCGTCAGCGTTGACGTGGATGATCGGCGTGTCGAAGCCTTTCGCCAGGTCGCTCGAGTAGCGGGTCGAGCGGCCCTCGTCAGGGTCGGTCGTGAAGCCCACCTGGTTGTTCGCGATCACGTGGAGGGACCCGCCCGTCGTGTAGCCGGCGAGCTCCTGGAGGTTGAGGGTCTCGGCGACGACTCCCTGCCCCGGGAACGCGGCGTCCCCGTGGATGAGGACGGCGAGCGCCGCGGACGGGTCGTGGGCGCCCGCCGCCGTGTCGTGCTCGCTCTGCCACGCCCGCGTCTCGCCTTCGACCACAGGGTCGACGAACTCGAGGTGGCTCGGGTTCGAGGTGAGGGTGACGGTGACCTTGCCGCTGGGGGTCTCGCGGACGCCCTCGGCGCCGTGGTGGTACTTGACGTCGCCGGAGCCGCTCTCGAGATCCGCGGTCACCGCCTCGAGCAGGCGCTCGCCCTCGAACTCGCGGAGGATCGCGTCGAGCTGGCGTCCCACCGTGTGCGCGAGGACGTTGAGCCTGCCGCGGTGGGCCATCCCGACGACCACACGCTTCGCCCCGTCGCCGGCGGCGAGCTCGATCGCCTCGTCGAGCATCGGGACCATGACGTCGAGACCCTCGATGGAGAACTGCTTCTGCCCGAGGAACGCCCGGCGCAGGTAACGCTCGAAGCCCTCGACCTCGGAGAGCCGCTGGAGGAGTGCCTTTCTCTCCTCCGGCGCCAGCGGCTGCCGGTAGCGGCTCGACTCGATCGCGTCGCGAAGCCAGAGCCGCTGCTCGTGGCTCGAGATGTGCTCGATCTCGTACGCCATCGTCCCGCAGTAGGTCTCGCGCAGGAGCGGGAGCGCCTCCGCGAGCGTCTCCGCCGGAACGTGGAGGCGCAGGACGCTCGCCGGGATACGCGCCTGGAGCTCGGGCGTCAAGCGCGGGACGAGCCTGTCGGGGTCGAGCGCAGGATCGCCGATCGGCTCCGTGTCGAGGGGATCGAGCCGGGCGGCAAGGTGGCCGTGCGTCCGGTGCGCCTTCACCAGCGACATGCCCGCCGCCACGGCGCCGAGGAGAAGGTCGTCGGGGGGCGCCTCGGCCGGCGCCGGCGTAGGCGCGGCTACCGGCGCGCCGTTCCCGTCGGGTCCTCCGTCCGGCGAGAGCTCCCGCAGCTTCCGGAGCAGCGGATGGTCGTCGAGCAGGCCGACATCGGCCGACTCGAAGAAGGTGCGCCATTCGGGATCGACCGCCTCGGGCGAGGCGAGGTATGCGGCAAACAGCTCCTGGACGAAGCCGCTGTTCAGATCGTCGAATCGCTCGGGTTCCACAGCCCTGCAGTGAGCATAGCGACTGGTTTCTCGTTGTCCTGACGGGCGCTGTAAGCTTCACAAAATGAAGCGAGCGCGCACGGCCGACCCGTATCGAGACCTCGACGTCATCGATGCGCGCGCGCCCCGGTTCAACCAGGCGGCGATCGGCCTCCTCGCGCTGGTCGCGTTCCTGACCGGCTGGTGGCCGCTCCTCGCGATCCTCGCCGCCCAGCTTGCGATCGGGCTCGCTTTCGGCCGCCGCTACTGCCTGCCTTGCCTCGCGTACTTCGAGCTCGTGCAACCGCGCTTCGGCGAGGGGCCGATCGAAGACTCGCGGCCGCCACGCTTCGCCAACATGGTCGGCGTGGCCGTCCTCGGCGCCGCTGCCGGGGCCCACGCGCTCGCGCTCAGCACGCTCGGCTGGGCGCTGGGACTGCTCGTTGCGGGGCTCGCCCTCCTCGCCGCCGCGACCGGCCTGTGCACAGGCTGCGAGGTCTACCGCCTCGGCGCCCGCCTCAGAGGCGTCCGCTCACACCGCCTCGACCGGGTGGAACCGGGCGACCTGGGGGAGCCCCTCGACGGCGGCGTCGTCGTCCAGTTCACCCACCCGCTCTGCAGCGCCTGCTCCGACCTCGAGCGCCGGCTGCGCGGCGAGGGGCGCCGCGTCGTGACGGTGGACGTCTCGAGACGGCCAGAGCTCGCGCGCAAGTACGGGGTGGCGCTCGTGCCGACCGCCGTCGCCGTCAGCTCGTCGGGGACGGTCCTGGCCCGCCTGGCGGGATGATCTGAAGCCCCGAGGCGACCGTCCGGCGGCCGCCGACCTCGTAGGCGACGTCCACCGAGTCGTGCTTCCGATAGGTGCCGGCGACGCCGAAGAACATGCTCGCCCAGCGGAGCGCGCCGAGCCGGCCCTCGCGCGCGAGAGGCTTCGTAAAGCGAAGCGCGCCCCCGGCGACCGTATAGTCGGCGCCGAGCTCCTGGCGCACGCCGTTGACGAAGACCTCGAAGGGCTCCTTCACGTCAGCCGGGAGCGGCACGATCCAAGCCTCGTTCATGGAACAGAGCCTAGAGCGCGCCGGCTCTCGCGGGCGCAAGTCCTCGAGGGGGAACGAGGACGAGACGCGCGAACATCTCCCAGCTTCCGGCGATGCCGGAGCGGTGCCCAGCTCAAGCCGCAAAAGAGCCGAGCGCCGTGCAATTCACTGAACCACAGTTCGGAGGAATTGCAACTCACCCAACCGGGTGACATTCGTGCCAAGCCTCTCCCGGGCCGAGCCGAATAGAATCGCAGCGGCTCATGGGGACGAGGAAGCTCGCCGTCATCGCTGTGCTCGGGATGCTCTCGTTCGCAGCCGCCCCGATCGCGCTGGCCGACCCGGGCGGAGGGCTCTCGCCGCCGGACTCCGCGACGCCGAGCGGCCAGGCGATCAGCCAGCTCTACTGGTTCGTCTTCGCGATCTGCGCGGTCGTCTTCGTGATCGTCGAGGCGGCGCTCATCCTCTTCATCATCCGCTTCCGCCGCCGGCGCTCGACGCCTCCCGAGGCCGAGGGCCCCCAGATCCACGGCAACACGAGGATCGAGATCATCTGGACGGTCATCCCCGCGGTCATCCTCGTCGTGATCGCCGCGGTCGTCCTGGCCCGCTCCCCGGCCGTCGAGGCACGGGGCGGCGACCGCTCCGACGAGCTCGTGATCCAGGTCGAGGCGCACCAGTTCTACTGGCAGTACGTCTATCCGGACGGGACGATCTCGCTCGACACGCTCGTCCTCCCCGTCGACCGGCCCGTCACGCTCGAGCTCACGTCCTACGACGTGGTCCACAGCTGGTGGGTGCCCGAGCTGACCGGCAAGCGCGACGCAATCCCGGAAAGGACGAACGAGCTCGACTTCCTGCCCGAGCGCGAGGGGACGTTCGAGGGTCAGTGCGCCGAGCTCTGCGGAATCCTCCACACGGTCATGCCGACGACGGTGGAGGTCGTCTCGGAGGCCGAGTACGAGGACTGGCTCGCGCTGACCGGCGGCGACGGGGCCGCCGCGAGGCTCGCGCTGGGCCGCGAGACGTGGGACCGGGTCTGCGCCAAGTGCCACGGCCTCTCCGGTGAAGGGGACATCGGCCCGCCGATCGCGCAGAACGGAGCGCTCGTCAATCCGGAGTCCCTCACGGAGCTCTTGCAGGAAGGGCAGGACCTGCCCGACAACGAGGGCTACATGCCGCCGGTCGGGCGCGGCTGGACGAGGCCGCAGGTCGAGGCGCTGATCGCATACATCCGTTCGAACGAGGTGCTCGCGCCGGCGGAGCAACCGGAGCCGACGGAAACCGAGACCCAGGAAGCGGGGACGCGCTGATGGCCGTCCGCACGGAGACGGTCGCTCCCACCTGGCGCGAGGGCCGGGTGACGGGCTGGCTCACCACCGTCGACCACAAGCGGATCGGGATCCTCTACCTGGTCACCTCGTTCTTCTTCTTCTTCGCGGCCGGGCTGATGGCCCTGCTCATGCGCGCGCAGCTGGCGCAGGCGAACAACGACATCGTCACGCAGCACTCCTACAACCAGCTGTTCACGATCCACGGGACGATGATGATCTTCCTCTTCGTCGTCCCGATCCTGGCCGGCTTCGGCAACTACCTCGTCCCCCTCATGATCGGCGCGAAGGACGTGGCGTTCCCGCGCCTGAACGCGCTCTCGTACTGGCTCTTCCTGCTCGGGGGGCTCGTCATCCTCTTCAGCTTCTTCGCCGACGGCGGCGCCGCCGCCTCGGGCTGGACCGCGTACACGCCGCTCTCGACCGAGGAGTTCAGCCCCGGCAACGGCCAGGACCTCTGGATCCTGGGCCTCCACATGACCTCGCTCTCCTCGCTCGCCGGGGCGATCAACTTCATCGTCACGATCCACAACATGCGCACCCCCGGGATGACCTGGATGCGCATCCCGCTCTTCGTCTGGACGATCGAGGCCTACGCCGTGATGCTCGTGCTCGTCCTGCCGACCATCTCGGCGGCCGTCACGCTGCTCCTCCTCGACCGCCAGGCGGGGACGAGCTTCTTCACGGGCCACGAAGGGGCGATTCTCTGGCAGCACATGTTCTGGTTCTTCGGCCACCCCGAGGTCTACATCATGGTGCTGCCCGCGATGGGGATGCTCTCCGAGGTGATCCCCGTCTTCTCGCGGAAGCCGATCTTCGGCTACAAGGCGGTGGCGTTCTCGACCATCGGCATCGCCTTCGCCAGCATGCTCGTCTGGGCGCACCACATGTTCACGGTGGGGATGTCCGACGCCCTCCAGTGGTGGTTCATGATCGCGTCGTTCGCGGTGGCGGTCCCGACGGCGATCAAGATCTTCAACTGGCTGGCGACCCTGTGGCAGGGCCAGCTCTGGTTCCGCGCGCCGCTCCTCTTCTGCCTCGGGTTCATCGCCCTCTTCACCATGGGCGGCCTCTCGGGGATCATGCTGGCCGCCTATCCGGTCGACTACCAGGCGCACGACAGCTACTACGTCGTCGCGCACTTCCACTACGTGCTCTTCGGCGGCACCGTCTTCGGCATCTTCGCCGGCACGTACTACTGGTTCCCGAAGATCACGGGGCGCATGTACGACGAGCGTCTCGCGGTGACCCATTTCTGGCTCATGTTCATCGGCTTCAACGCGGCGTTCCTGCCGCAGCACATGCTCGGCCTCATGGGGATGCCGCGCCGCGTCTACACGTACGACCGCGAGGGGCTCTTCGAGTGGTACAACCTCGTCTCGACCCTCGGCGCCTTCCTCATGGGCATCGCTCTGCTCGTCTTCGTCTGGAACGCCACGAAGAGCTGGCGGAGCGGCGCGCGCGTCGGCAACGACCCCTGGAAGGCCGACACGCTCGAGTGGTACACAACCTCGCCGCCGCCCGCGTACAACTTCGACAAGGTGCCCTACGTGTCGAGCGCGCGGCCTCTCCGGGACCTGCGGCTTCGGATGGGGGAGCGAAGGGCATGACCCCTCGGCCCGGGCCCTGGCTCCGCCTGATCGCGCTCGCGGCGACCGCCGGAACGGCAGTGGTGGTGGCGACAGGCTCGTGGGGGCTCGCCCACGACGTGTCCGCGAATGTGACGCTCGCGCTCCTCGCGGCGACCGTGCTCGCGGCCCGGCTCGCGCATCCGGACCGGCCCGAGCTCCTCGGAGCCGCCGCTTCTGCGTTCGTCCTCTTCTCCGCTGCGGGGCTTGCCGCGCTCGCGGACGCGCCCGCCTGGCTCCACATGGCTCTGGGCGCTTTCGCCCTGGCGGCGGCCTCGGTCGCGACCGCCGTGGCCTTCCGGGGAGGACGAGCGGCGCGGGCCGGCTCGTGGCGCGACTACCTGACGCTCACCAAGCCTCGGATCATGGTGCTCCTCCTCATCACCGGCGCCGGCGGGATGATCGTCGGCGCGGGCGGGCTCCCGTCGGCGGGCCTGGCGCTCGCCACGCTCGGGGGACTGGCTCTCGCGTGCGGAGGAGCGAGCGCCCTCAACCACGTGCTCGACAGCGACATCGACACACGCATGGCGCGCACTGCGCGTCGGCCGGTGGCGGCGGGCCGGGTGCCGCCGGAGCGGGCGCTCGAGTTCGGCCTTGCCCTCTCGGCGCTCTCCTACGTCGTCCTGACGAGCTTCGTGAACGTGCTCGCCGCGCTGCTCGCGCTGGCGGGGAACCTCTTCTACGTGCTCGTCTACACGCGCTGGCTCAAGCGCTCGACGCCCCAGAACATCGTCATCGGCGGCGCCGCCGGCGCCGTGCCGCCGCTCGTCGGGTGGGCCGCGGCGACAGGCGACCTGACCCTGACGGCGCTCGCGCTCTTCCTGATCGTCTTCTTCTGGACGCCGCCGCACTTCTGGGCGCTCGCGCTCCTCATCAAGCGCGACTACGCGGAGGCCGGGATCCCGATGCTGCCGGTGGTGCGGGGCGAGCGGGCGACGGCGCGCTCGATCGTTCGCTACTCGGTCGTGCTCCTGGCGATCACGCTCCTGCCGGTTCTCGGGCGGACGCTCGGGCCGGTGTACCTCGTCTCGGCGGCCGTCCTCGGGCTCGTTTTCGTCGGTCTCGCAGTCGCGCTCCAACGGCAGACGACCCCCGTGCGCGCGCGCCGCCTCTTCAGCTACTCGCTCGCCTATCTCGCACTCCTCTTCGTCGCCATGGCGATCGACCCGGTGCTGGTCGGCTAGCTGGACCCCGAGCTCGCCCGCAAGAACATGCGCCTCGGGCTTCTGCTCTTCGGCGTCGCGCTCCTGCTCCTGGCCGGCTCGGTCGCCGTCGCGCTCATCTACGACGCGGTTGGCTGACCCCTACCGGGCGTTTCTCGCGGCGCCCGAGACGCGACCGCCGGGCATCGCGCTCGCGGTCAAGGACCTGATCGACACCGCGGGACTGACGACGACCTACGGCTCGGCGATCTTCCGCGACCACGTGCCCGAGCGCTCGGCCTCGTCGGTCGAACGGCTCGAGGAGGCCGGCTACGTCGTCGTCGGGAAGACGAACCTGCACGAGTTCGCCTACGGGATCACGTCCGACAACCCTCACTTCGGCGCCGTCGTGAACCCTCTCGACCCGAGCCGCATCCCGGGCGGCTCGAGCGGCGGCAACGCGGCGGCGCTCGCAGCCCGCCTCTGCGACGTCGCGCTCGGCACCGACAGCGCCGGGTCGGTGCGGCTCCCTGCCGCCTGCTGCGGAATCGCGGGCTTCAAGCCGACGCACGGCGTCGTGCCGGTCGACGGAGTCTTCCCGCTCGCCCCGAGCTTCGACACGGTCGGGCCCATGGGCCGCGAGGTGCACGGGCTGGCGCAGATGATGGACCTGCTCGGGACGGAGGCCGTCGAGCCGCTCGACACGTCCGGCCGCGAGGTGCGGGCGGCGGTCGCGTGGACGGAGCACGCCGATCCGCTCGTCCGTGCTCGCGTCGAGAAGACGGCGGCGTTGCTTCCGCAGGCCGAGCGGATCGACTTTCCCCTCCCGGGAGACCTGAACCCCGCGTTCCAGGCCGAGGCCGCGGACGTCCATCGCGAGCTCTTCGCCGAGCATGCCGACCTCTACGGCGAGAACGTCCGGCGCAAGGTGGAGGCGGCGCTCGCGGTCACCGACGAGGAGGTCGACGCCTCGCACGCCGAGCGGGAGGCGTACCGCGGGCGGGCGCTCGAAGCACTCGAAGGCTTCGACGTCCTCCTCACGCCGACGATGCCGATGGTCGCCCCGCCCGTCGGGATCGGCGACCTGGCGCTCCGCGAGCGGATGCTCATGCTCACCCGCCCGTTCAACGGGCTCGGCTGGCCGGCGCTCGCCCTCCCGAGCGGCCCCGCGGAGGACGGCCTCCCGGCCTCGATCCAGGTGGCCGCGCGCCCGAACGAGGACGGGCTCGTCCTCGCCGTGGCCGAGTGGCTCGAGCACGCCCTGTCCGAGTAAAAGCCTGCTACTTGGGGGCGGAGGCCTCGTCGGCGAGGACGACCGTCTCCTCGGCGCGCACCCGCGCGGCCGGGAGAGCCTCGTCGCCGGCGAGCACCCGGGCCAGGACCTCGCGCTTCTCCGCGCCCGCGACGAGGAACGCGACCAGGGGCTGCGCGTTCAGGTACCCGAGGGAGAAGGTGAGCCGCGGGTGCGGCGGGGGCAGGCCCGGTTCCGGGACGAAGACGATCGGTCCCGGGTCGGCGAGCTCGGCGTCGTGACGCGGGAAGAGCGACGCCGTGTGCCCGTCCCGGCCGAGGCCGAGCAGGACCAGGTCGAAGCTGTCGGGGAGCTCGACGCCCTCCGAGCGCAGCGGGTGCACGTGCGCCTCGGGGACCGCCACGGGCCCGAGGAGCGCCTCGCGCGCCATTCGCTCGTTCGCGTCCGGGTGATCGGGCGGAACGAGCCGCTCGTCGCTCCACCAGACGTGCCAGGCATCCCAGTCGAGCGGCAAGCCCGCCAGCCGCTCGTAGACAGCCCGCGGCGTCGAGCCGCCCGCCAGCGCCACCCGAAAGGGCGCGCGCCCGCGCGACCGCCCGGCGATCCACCCGGAAGCGAGCTCGACTAGGTCGTCGCCGACGAGAAGCTGCGTACGGCCTCCTCGTAGACCCGGTCGCGGGCGAAGACCTCGAGCTGGTCGGAGAGAAGGTCGCTGGGCGTCTGCGGCTCGGGACGAACGGGGCTCGCTTCGAGCCCGTCCACGACCACGAGCTCGACCTCGTCCGCGGGCTCGTGCTCCAGCTGAACCTCTCGCTGAAGACGCTCGCAGAGCCAGGCGCAGAGGAGGAGCGCCTCGGGCTCGGGCCCGGCGACGCGGACGACCGACGCGTCGCCGACGTCCGGCCAGAGCTCGGCCACCGCCGCCCGCCAGGGAAGCGTCCGCCCCCACGCGATGTCCGAGACGGTGATCCTGTCGAAGAGGGACGGAAGCCGCGCGTAGTCGTCGCGGACGGCGGGCCACTCCCGCGAGTCCACCACGAGGCGGTCCGCGACTCCGGTGAGCTGCTCGAGCTCGGGCGCGCCGAAGGGCAGCGGGCCGCGCCAGCGCAGGAACACCGGGAGGTCGGAGACGAGGAGCGGAACGACGACGCTCGCCGGCGCGGCCGCCCGCGACCCGCCGAGCCGCAGCGAGATCACCTCCGAGCAGACCTCCTGCTCCTGCCCGCCGCGCACGAAGCAGCGGTAGTCGACCTCTCCCTCGAGCGCGTCGGAGTCGTCGTCCGGAGAAGGGACGAGGATGATCGTCCGCGACGGATGGCGCTCCGCCAGGCCGGCGAGGGTGCCCGTCGCCGCCTCGACCCACTGCTCGGGCACCCAGGCGATGTGGGTCAGGACGCTCGTCCGCAGGCGCGGGGGCGCGCCGGGCTCCGTCGAGGCCTCGCGAAGCTCGGCCAGCTCCCGTTCGATCTCGCGGACGGACGTCGCGGTCACTAGTGCTCCTTCAGGTAATGCTGCCCCGCGCCTGCGTCGCGAGCACCAAGCATGAGACCGCACTCGTCCGCAGGCAAGGCTAGAAGCCTTGCTAAGGGCGAGGGTGGGCTCAGGCGCCGCGTGATCGCGGGGCAGGAGCAGGCGTGTATTGCCTGATGGGGCACTAGCCTAGTGGCGGCGCCAGGAGCGGCCGTCGCGCCGGAGGAGCTCGTCGGCTGATGCTGGCCCCCACGTCCCCGCCGCGTAGTTGGGGAAGTGCGGCCGGTCGCGCCGCCACGGGGCCACCATCGCGTCCACGATCGCCCACTGCTCCTCGACCTCGTCGGCCCGCGTGAAGAGCGTCGCGTCGCCCCGCAGGCAGTCGAGGATCAGGCGCTCGTAGGCCTCCGGCAGCCCCACGCGGAACGAGCCGCCGTAGAGGAAGTCCATGTGCACGGTGCGGATCGAGAGCCCCTGCCCCGGCACCTTCGCCCCCACGGCGAGAGAGACGCCCTCGTCGGGCTGGATGTGGATGAGGAGGACGTTCGGCCGGAGGCCCTCGGCCTCGTCGACCTCGAACGGCGGATGCGGCGCCCGCTTGAACTGGATGGCGATCGTGGTCTCGCGCCGCGCCAGGCGCTTGCCGGTGCGAACGTAGAAGGGCGTGTCGGCCCAGCGCCAGTTGTCGACGAAGAGCTTCGCGGCCACGTACGTCTCCGTCTGGGATTCGGGCGCGACGCCCTCCTCCTCGCGGTAGCCGGGCACGGCTTCGCCTTCGACAAAGCCCGGCCCGTACTGGCCGCGAACGACGTGCTTGGGCCCCGGCGTGTGCAGCCCGCGGAGCACCTTGACCTTCTCGTTCCGTACCGACTCGGCCTCGAAGTCGATCGGCGGCTCCATCGCGGTCAGCGCGACGAGCTGCAGCATGTGGTTCTGGACGACGTCGCGAACGGCCCCTGCCTGCTCGTAAAAGCTTGCGCGGCCTTCGATGCCGAGCGACTCGGCGACCGTGATCTGAACGTGGTCGATGAACTGGCGGTTCCAGATCGGCTCGAAGATGCCGTTGGCAAAGCGGAGGACGAGCATGTTCTGCACGGTCTCCTTGCCGAGGTAATGGTCGATCCGGAAGATCTCGCTCTCCTCGTAGTAGGTACGGACGAGGTCGTTCAGCTCGCGGCCGCTCTCGAGGTCGTGCCCGAACGGCTTCTCGACGATGAGGCGTGTCCAGCCGCCGGTCGAGCGCGAGCGGCCGATCGCGGTGACGATGTCGTCGAACGCGCCCGGCGGGACGGCGAGGTAGTAGACGCGGTTGCCGCGCGTCCCGCGTGTCTCGTCGAGCTCGTTCAGGGCTGCGACGAGCGGCTCCGGGCCGTCGGGCTCGCCGAAGCTCGCAGAGACGTAGTGAAGACCCTCGGCGAGAGTCTCCCAGACGTCGGTGCGGAACTCGTCGCGGGAGTGCTCCTCGATCGCCTGTCGCATCTGCTCCCGGAACTCCTCGGTGGTCATCTCGGTGCGGGAGACGCCGACGACGCCGAAGTGCTCGGGGAGCAGGCGCCGGAAGGCGAGGGAGTAGAGCGCCGGCATCAGCTTCCGCTGCGTGAGGTCGCCCGAGGCCCCGAAGATCACGAGCACGCAGGGGTCCGGAGACCTCCGCGCCGTCAGCCCCTCGAGCAGGGGGTTCGTCTCTGCGGCGACCTGGGTCAATCGGCGGCCTTCGCCTCCGCCGAGCGCACCGCGTGGCCCCCGAACTGCTGCCGAAGCGCGGCGTTCACCTTGGCCGCGAACGACTCGTCCTGCCGGGACGAGAAGCGCGCGAAGAGCGCAAGCGCGATCGCCGGGACCGGCACTGCCGCCTCGATCGCCTCGTGCACCGTCCAGCGCCCCTCCCCGGAGTCCTCCACGTAGCCCTCGATCGAGTCGAGCCCCGGGTCGGCCTGGAACGCGCGCTCGAGGAGGTCGAGGAGCCAGCCGCGGACGACCGAGCCGTGCTGCCAGAGCCCTGTGACCTGGAGCAGGTCGAGGTCGAAGTCCGGGATCCCGTGGAGAAGCTCGAAACCCTCGGCGTAGGCCTGCATGAGGCCGTACTCGACGCCGTTGTGGACCATCTTCACGAAGTGGCCGGCGCCGGAGGGCCCAACGTGCGCGTAGCCGCCCTCGGGGGCGAGGGTGGCGAGAGCGGGCTCGATCACCTGGAAGCCGGCCTCGTCGCCGCCGACCATCACGCAGTAGCCCTCCTCGAGCCCCCAGATCCCGCCCGAGACGCCGGCGTCCAGGAAGACGACGCCCTTGGCCGTGGCCTGCTCGGCACGCCTCATCGAGTCGCGGAAGTTCGAGTTGCCGCCGTCGACGAGGACGTCCCCGTCCTCGAGGAGCGGCAGGAGTGTCTGAAACGTCTTTTCGGTGGGGTCCCCGGCGGGGATCATGAGCCAGGCGGCGCGGGGCTGCTCGAGCCTCGCGGCCAGCTCCACCAGGGAGTCTGCCGTTCGCTCCGGCGCCGTTCGCGCGTACGTCTCCACCTCGTGGCCTCCCCGGCGAAGACGCTCGGCCATGTTCCCACCCATTCGGCCGAGGCCGACCATCCCGAGCTTCATAGCGCCTCCAGGTCGTCGAGTTCGACGCGAACGATAGGGCGTCCGCGCTCGCGGAGGGCGGCGAGGTCACCCTCGGCCTGGGCACGGATCAACGTGCCGAAGCCGAACGGCCTCCCGGGAATCGGGAGCTCCTCGCCGGGATCGTCCACCACCTGGACGAACCGACCCGTCGCCGGGCCGCCCTTGTGCAGCTGGCCCGTGGAATGGAGGTAGCGCGGACCGAGCCCGACGGTGACGACGCACCCGGTCTCGCGGGCTCGGGCGACGAGCGGCGCGAGCTTCTCCTCGCGCGCGGGGTCGACGAACGCCAGGATCGAGACGTAGTCGCCCGGCCGAGCGCCGGCGAGCAGCTCCTCCACCGTCCCTTCCGGCCCCGTCCCGGTGCCAGGCACTTGGACCTGGCCGGAAAGGACCTCGGAGGTGCGATCCTTCGCCTCCTGGACGTTGGGCTGGACGAACGGGTTGATGGCGAGCACCGTCCCGGCCACGGCGACGGCGAACTCCCAGCGGTAGAGCTCGGCGCCGAGCCCGTCGTCGAGCCTGAGCTCGACCTCCTGGCGATCGGCACCCTCGGGGGAGTTCTCGGGGGCCGGCACGAGCCCCTTGCCCTCCTTCCCGGTCGACTCGGCGATCAGCTGCTCGAGCCAGAGCCCGAGGCCGTGCGGGTTCCCGAAGACCACCTTGTCACGGCCGTCGAGCCACCCCGCGCCCAGCCGAAGCCCGAGCTCGGTGCCCGGGTTCTCGGCGCTTCGGCATCGCGCCGCCATGTTCACCGCCGCTTCGAGGAGCACGGGCACGCCGGCCCCCATGAGCGCGGCCGGAACGAGCCCGAACACCGAGAGCGCCGAGTAGCGGCCCCCGATCGTCGGCTCGCCGAGGAAAACAGCCCGGAAACCGCGCTCGGTCGCGAGCGTTTCCAGCTCCGAGCCGGGGTCCGTGATCGCCGCGAAGCGCTCGCCGCGCTCGCCCGAGGCCTCCCAGAAGAAGTCGAGGTGGCAGCGCGTCTCGAGCGTGGAGCCCGACTTCGACGCGACGACGAAGAGCGTCCGCTCGAGATCGAGCTCCTCCGCCAGCCGGCGCACCGCTGCGGGGTGGGTCGTGTCGAGCACGTGGAACCTCTCGGCGCCCGACGCCCGGCGAAAGACCTCCGGTGCGAGGCTCGAGCCGCCCATTCCGAGCAGGACGACGTCCTCGAAGCCCGCCGCGTCTTCTGCGAGCGCATCGAGCTCAGCCAGTCGGCCGAGCATCCGCATCGGCTCGTCGAGCCAGCCGAGCCAGCGCGCCTCGTCGGCGTCCGTCCAGAGCGACGCGTCGCGCGCCCAGATCCGCTCGACAAGCTCGGCGGCCTCGACGGACGGCATGGTTAGGCCGGGATCAGCTCGCCGGCCTTGGCGCGGATGCCGTCCAGAAGCTCCGCGAAGGAGTCGGAGAACTTCTCCACGCCCTCGCGCTCGATCGTCGCCGTGACGTCGTCGTAGTCGACCCCGGCCGCGGCGATGTCGTCGAAGACCTGCCGCGCCTCGTCGAGCCCCTGCTCGAGCGTGAGCGCGACCTCGCCGTGATCCTGGAAGGCGCGGATCGTCTCGTCGGGCATCGTGTTCACGGTCTCCGGGCCGATCAGCTCCTCGACGTAGAGCACGTCGCGGTACGCCGGGTTCTTCGTGGACGTCGAGGCCCAGAGGCATCGCTGCGGCGTCGCCCCGGCAGCGGCGAGACGCTCCCAGCGCTCGCCGGAGAAGATCTCCTTGTATTGCCGGTAGGCGAGCTTCGCGTTGGCGACCGCGAGCTTCCCCATGAGGCTCTCCGGAGCGCCGAGCTCCTCGAGACGGCGATCCGCCTCGGTGTCCACGCGCGAGACGAAGAAGCTGGCCACCGACGCGATCCTCGCCGGGTTGCCGCCGCTCTCGACGAGACGCTCGAGGCCGCGGACGTAGGCCTCGGCGACCTCCGCGTGGCGCTGGAGCGAGAAGATGAGCGTGACGTTGATGGAGCGGCCGCGGGCGATCATCTCCTCGATCGCCGGCAGACCCTCCTTCGTGGCAGGAATCTTCACGAACAGATTCGGCCGCTCGAGCTGCTCGTGCAGGAGCGCCGCCTGCGCGACCGTCGCCTCGGTGTCGTAGGCGAGCGTCGGGTCGACCTCGATCGAGACGTAGCCGTCCTGGCCGCCGCCGCCGTCCCAGACGGAGCGGAGCAGGTCGCAGGCGTCGCCGACGTCTTTCGTCGCCAGTCTCCAGAAGAGCTCCTTCGGGTCGCTCTCCTCGCGGAGCTCCTCGCGAAGCTGCTCGTCGTAGGCGTCTCCGGCCGCGAGCGCCTTCTGAAAGATCGTCGGGTTCGAGGTGACGCCGACGACGGCGTCCTCCTCCATGAGCCGGGCGAGCTCACCCGTGCGGAGCATCTCGCGCGAGAGCGTGTCCATCCAGACGCTCTGGCCGAGCTCGGAAAGCTGGTGCAGTCGCGAACGAGCCATGTGGCGGTCCTTCCCGTTGGGCGGCGTTTCCACCCCTACCGTAGCGCGCCGGCGCCGACGAGCCGCCGCGCCGCGTCGGCGATGTGCGCCGCGTCGATTCCCGTCTTCGGCAAGCAGCTCGGCAGGGGTTCCGGAGCCCGGAAGCTCGCGGACCGCGAGCGTCGTCACGAGCGGATGCTCCTCGAGGTCGGCCAGCGCCGCGAGAACCGCTTCGCCGAGTCCGCCCTCGGGCCAGTGGTCCTCGACCGTGACGATCCGCCCGGTGGCCTCGGCGGCCGCCCGCAGGCCGGAGACGTCGATCGGCTTCAGCGAGTAGCAGTCGACGACGCGGACGGAGATCCCTTCCCCGGAGAGCGACTCGGCCGCTTCGAGCGCCTCGTGCACCGTGATCCCCGCGCCGACAATGGTGACGTCGTCGTCGTCCGAGGAAAGGAGCGTCCGGCTGCCGCCTACCGGAAACTCCTCGTCGGGCTCGTAGACGACGGGGGTCGCGCCCCTCGTCGTCCGCAGGTAGGAGATCCCCGGGAGCTCGGCCATCGCGGCGACGAGCCGCGCGGTCTGGTTCGCGTCGCACGGGTAGAGGACGGTGCTGCCGCCGACGGCGCGCATCATGGCGAGGTCCTCGAGCCCCATCTGCGACGGCCCGTCCTCGCCGATCGAGACACCCGCGTGCGAGCCGCAGAGGGCCAGGCTCGCCCGGCTCACCACGCCCATCCGGACGAAGTCGTAGGCCCGCGTCACGAATGCCGCGAAGGTGGAGGCGAACGGCTTCCAGCCGCGCACCTGCATCCCGACCGCCGCCGCCACCATCTGCTGCTCCGAGATGAACATCTCGAAGTACCGCTCCGGATGGGCGGCGGCGAAGATCTCGGCGTAGGTCGAGTTCGACACCTCGCCGTCGAGGGCCACGACCGCGCCGTCGGCCGCCCCGAGCGCGGCGAGCGCGTCGCCGTAGGCCTTGCGGGTGGCGACCTCGTCGCCGACCTCGTAGCGAGGGAGCTCGAGCTGCCCCGTCTCGAATACGTGTGGCTCGCCTGGATCGGGCGCGGCCACATCGACCGTCAGGTCACGGACGCCGCCCAGCTCCTCGATCGCCTCCTCGGGGTCGTCGAGGGCCTTCCCGTGGAAGCCGCCCTTGTCCTCGACCGCCGCGACTCCCTTGCCCTTGATCGTTCGCGCGACGACGACGGTCGGACGCCCGTCGGTCTCGAGCGCCTCGGCGTAGGCCGCGTCGATCGCGTCGACGTCGTGGCCGTCGACCGTGATCGCGTGCCACCCGAACGCGCGGGCGCGGTTCGCGTACGAGTCCAGGTCCCAGCCGTGCATCGTCTCGCCGCGCTGGCCCAGGCGGTTGACGTCGATGACCGCGATCAGGTTGTCGAGGCGCTCGTAGGCGGCGTGCTCGAACGCCTCCCACATCGAGCCCTCGGCCATCTCGCTGTCGCCGCAGAGTGCCCAGACGCGGTACGGCAGCCGGTCGAGCCGCCTGCCCGCGAGTGCGATGCCGACGGCGATCGGAAGCCCCTGCCCCAGCGAGCCCGTGGCGACGTCCACCCACGGCAGCACCGGGGTGGGATGACCCTCGAGCCTGCTCCCGAGCTTCCGAAAGGTCAGCAGCTCCTCGTCGGTGATCGCGCCCGCCGCCTTGTAGATCGAATACACGAGCGGGGAGGCGTGGCCCTTGGAGAAGACGAGGTGGTCGTTGGCGGGATTGGTCGGGTCTCCGAAGTCGTAGCGGAGGTACTTGTCGAGGAGAACGGCCATCAGGTCGGCCGCCGACATGGACGACGTCGGGTGCCCCGACTTGGTGACTGCTGCCGCGCGAACCGAGTCGACCCGGAGCTGTTGCCCGAGCTCGCGCCACCGCTCCCGGTCGTCACCCATGTTCCTGCCACCATAGCGGGGCATGGCAGTCGTAATCGCTTCCAACCTGCGCAAGGAGTTCTCCGGGGACCCGCTCTTCGACGGTGTCACCTTCAAGCTCGAGCGACGCGAACGACTGGCCCTCGCGGGGCCGAACGGCGCCGGCAAGACCACCCTTCTGCGGATGCTCATCGGCGAGACCTCGATCGACGGCGGCGAGCTGGCCCTGGAGAAGGGCACCCGCGTCGCGCTCCACGACCAGCGGCCTCCGCTCGAGCGCGATCTGACGCTCCGCGAGTACGTCCTCTCCGGCGCCTCGGACCTCGTCGCCACCGAGCGGGAGCTGCAGCGCCTCGAGGAGACCATGTCACGGGGCGCCGACGACGCTGCGACGCTCGCCGCCTACGCTCGCGCGCAGGCGCGGCTCGAGCACGCAGGTGGGTACACCTGGCGGGAGCACGTCACCTCGGTCGTACGCGGGCTCGGGTTCCGGGACGAGGATTTCGACCGCGCGCTGCGCACCTTCTCCGGCGGCGAGATCACCCGCGCCTCGCTCGCGCGGGCCCTGTCGGGCGATCCCGACCTCCTCCTCCTCGACGAGCCGACGAACCACCTCGACGTCGAGAGCCTGGAGTGGCTCGAGCGGGAGCTCGCCTCCCTCGACGCCGCCTGCATCGTCGTCGCCCACGACCGCTGGTTCCTCGAAGCGGTCACGACCGCGACCCTCGAGCTCGAGGCCGGCCGCGCGACCTACTTCCCCGGCCCCTGGCACGTCTGGCGGCTGGAGAAGGCCCAGCGCGCGCTCCATGCGCAGAAGACCGCCGACCGCGTGGCCGTCGACATCGCACGCCTGGAGCGCTTCGTCGCGCGCTTCCGCTACAAGAAGAGCAAGGCCAAGCAGGCTCAGGCGAAGCTGACGCAGATCGGGCGCCTGACGAAGGACCGGGACCGCGCCGCGTCCGAGGCCGCGCTCCTCACCCGCCGCTCCCGCTCGCTCGGCTTCGAGTTCGGCGAGCCGAAGCGAAGCGGCCGGGACGTCCTGGTCCTCGAGCACGAGCAGGTCGAGATCGGGTCGCGCGTCCTCCTGAGCGACGTCACGCTCGCCGTCGAGCGGGGCGACCACGTCGCACTCGTCGGACCGAACGGAAGCGGCAAGACGACGCTTCTCGAGCAGGCCGTCGCCGGCGACTTCAAGATCGGGCACGGCGTCGAGCTCGGCTACTTCTCCCAGCAGGGCCTCGAGCTCGACGATCGCGGCAGCGTCCTCGACTGCGTCCAGAGGATGACCGGCCTCAATCGCCCGCAGGCTCAAACGCTGCTCGGCCGCTTTCTCTTCTCCGGCTGGGATGCGCACATGAAGCAGGTGCGCGACCTCTCGGGCGGAGAGCGGCGGCGCCTCGGCCTCGCCGTCCTCGTCGCCTCGGGGAGCAACTTCCTCGTCCTCGACGAGCCGACGAACCATCTGGACCTGGCGTCGCGCGAGACGCTGGAGGACGCGCTCGAGGCCTTTCCGGGCACCGTCCTGCTCGTGTCGCACGACCGCGCGCTCCTCGACGCGGTCGCGAGGCGAACTGCCGCCGTCGAGGACGGGACGATCCGCGTCTACGAGGGGGGCTGGGCCGACCTCGTGAGGGCGCGCGCCGAGCGCGAGGAGCCGCCGAAGGAGCAACCCAGCCCGGCCAAGGCCCGTCCGCGGCCGGCGAAGGCGACGCCGGAGCCCGACCCCCTCGAGGCGATCGAGGCGTCGATCGCGGAGAAGGAGCAGCAGGTCGCCGAGCTCGAACGGCGGCTGGCCGCCGACTGGTCGGACGCCGACGCGATCGCCGCCCACCGCGACGCCCGTGCAGAGTTGCAGACGCTCTTCGCCCGCTGGGAAACGATGCTCGAGGAGAGCGGCTAAAGCCCGGTCGAACGCCTGCCACGACGGGAGCCCCCTCGACCTCAACCCGCAGCGGCCCGGCCGGCCGTGAGCCCGCTCAGTCGCTCCCGAACGTCGCGATGAGCGCCTCGGCGACGACGCGCATCGGCCGGCCGGAGACCTGGCTGGCGCGCCGCAGCCGCGCGAACGCGTCCTGCTCGGAGAGCCCTTCCCGCTCCATGAGCAGACCCTTCGCCCGCTCGACGACCTTGCGCGCAGCCAGCGCCTCCGAGAGCGACTCCGCCTCGTCCCGCAGGGCCCGGAGCTCCTCGTGCCGGGCGCGGGCGGTCTGGATCGCCGGCAGCAGGTCGGTCTCCCGGAAGGGCTTCACGAGGTAGCCGAACACCCCCGCCTCCACCGCGCGCGACACGAGCTCGTCCTGTCCGTACGCGGTGAGCATGACGATCGGGATCGGCCGGTCGGCCATGATGCGCCGGGCGGCCTCGATCCCGTCGACGCGGGGCATCTTGACGTCGAGAATCGCCAGATCCGGCCTCTCGCTCGCGGCAAGGGCGACCGCCTCCTCGCCGTCCCGGGCCTCGCCGCAGACCTGGTAGCCCGCCCGTTCGAGCAGCTCCCTGAGGTCGAGGCGGATGATCGTCTCGTCCTCGGCGAGGAGGATCCTCACCGAGCGCCCCCTGCAGCCCCGGCCGATAGACACGAACTCGGCAGGGTCGCGGCACCCATGCGTGCGGATTTCGTCGCTAGGCTCGCACCAAGGGGAAGGGAGGTGGGTTGCCCATACACGCGCGCGTAATCAGAGGCCGTGCGGGCGAGGATCTCGCGGGAGACGCTCACGAAGCCGGGAACGCGACCTCGGCGCGGAGGCCGCCGTCGGAAACGAGCGAGAGCTCTCCCTCGAGCTCCTCCCGAACGAGCGCGCGCACGATCGAAAGGCCGGTGCCCTCTCTCGCCGAGGCGCTCCAGGGGCCGTTGTCCGCGACGGTGAGGAGCACTCGGCCGTTCGCCCGCGCGAGCTCGACCCGCACCTCGTCGCCGCCGTGCTCGAGGGCGTTTCCGAGCAGCTCGCAGAAGACCAGCGCGAGCGCGGTCGCACGGCCGCCGTGCAGGGACACTGTCTCCAGCCGCGAGCTGACCCGCTTTCCCCCGCCGAGGCCCTGCACGAGCATGGCGCGAAGGCGCTCGACGAGCTCGCCGATGTCCACGTCGTCGTCGCGCTGCTCGGTGAGCACCTCGTGGACGGCGGCAATGGCGAGGATCCGGTTCACCGAGTCCCCGAGCGCCTTGCGCGGGTCGACGTCGTCCGAGCTCGAGGCCTGCAGCCGGAGGAGCGAGGCGACCGTCTGGAGGTTGTTCTTGACGCGGTGGTGGATCTCCTGGGCCAGCACGCCGCGGAGGACCGCCCGGCCGTGCTCGAGCGCCACGGCGGCCTGTCGCGCGATGGACGCGAGCAGCCGCCGCTCCTCGTCGGTGAAGGGCGTGTCGCGGTCGCACACGAGCTCGCCGACGCGCCGGCCCTTCCAGCGAAGCGGGAAGCGGACGGCGTGGGCGCCGGGCCTGCCCTCGGGCCAGGCGATCGTCCCGTCCTCGAGGACGAGCGCGGCACCCGTCGCGTCCACGGTCTGCATCGTCGTCTTGACGATTGCCTCGAGCGACTCCTCCAGGTAGAGAGACTCCGAGACCGCCTCGGAGATCGCTGCCAGCGCCTCGAGCTCGGCGACGCGGCGCTGGGCGTGGTCGTACAGCTTCGCGTTCTCGATCGCCTGCGCGACCTGGCCGGCGATTGCCATGAGCAGATCGATCTCCGCGCCGCTGAACTCCCGTGGCTGCTCGGTGCGGACGTTGAGCGCCCCCTCGAGCCGGTCCTTGGCGAGGATCGGAACGGCGAGGATCGACTGGTACTGCTCCTCGCGCAGGTTCGGAAAGCGCTTGAAGCGCGGGTCGAGATGGGCGTCGCGCGGGATCATGACCGGCGCCCGGCTCTCCGCTGCAGCGCCCGTGATGCCCTCGCCGGGGCGCATCTTCGGAACGCGCGTCATGTCCTCGACCCGCGTACCGAACGACGCCCTGAGAACCAGCTCGTCCGCGCCTTCGTCGTACAGGTAGACGAAGCACGCGTCGGTCTCGAGGGCCTCGGCGACCTTGCGGGCGATCAGGTCGAAGACCTCGCCCAGGTCGAGCGTCGAGTTGACCGCCGCGATGGTCTCGGTCAGGAGGCGAACGTGCCGGGCGGATCGGTCCATGACCACATTCAAGCCGGGCTGGGGCGGTAGCGGTAGCGGAGCATCGCCTCGATCCGGGCGAGGAGCTCCTGCCGCCCGAGCGGCTTCGTGACGCCGCGCTTCATACCGCTTCCATACCAGATCGAGCCGACCGACCCGACCCCACTAGACCGGGACCGAGCGCTTAACGACCGCGAGCCGCTCAAAGAAGCAGCTCGCAGTCGGCCGTCAGTCAGTCCCCCGCTTCAAGGAGAAGCGGCGACACCGGAGTCATCTTACGTGTTGGAAGCCGCTCCTACAAGAGGAAGCCGCTTCTACAAGACCGCCAGGTACTTCTCCAGCTCCCAGGGCGTGAGCTGGACGCGGTACTCGTCCCACTCCTGCCGCTTCAGCTTCACGTAGTTCGTGAAGATGTGGTCGCCGAACGCCCTGCGGACGAGCTCGGAGCCGGCCAGCTCGTCGATCGCCTCGCCGAGCGTCTCCGGCAGCGCGACGATGCCCCGCTCCTTCCGCTCCTCCGCGGTCAGCTTGTAGAGATTGCTCTCCATCGGAGCCGGAAGGTCGTAGCCCTTCTCGATTCCCTCGAGGCCGGCATGCAGGAGCGCGGCGAACGTGAGGTACGGGTTGCACGCCGGGTCAGGGCAGCGGATCTCCGCCCGCGTGGCCTGCTCGTTTCCGGGCTTGTAGAGGGGGATGCGGATGAGGGCCGACCGGTTTCGCCGCGACCACGCCGCGTACACCGGCGCCTCGTAGCCGGGAACGAGCCGCTTGTAGGAGTTGACCCACTGCGCGAAGACGGCCGAGATCTCGCGAGCGTGGTGGAGCTGACCGGCGATGAAGGCCTTGCCGACGTCGGAGAGGTGCCACTCGTCGTCGGCGTCGAAGAACGCGTTCTTGCCGTCTGCGAAGAGCGACTGGTGCGTGTGCATGCCCGAGCCGTTCTCGCCGAAGATCGGCTTCGGCATGAACGTCGCGTGGTAGCCGGCCTTCTTGGCGATCTCCTTGACGACGAGCCGGTAGGTGACCGTGTGGTCGGCCATCGAGAGGGCGTCGGCGAACTGCATGTCGATCTCGTGCTGCGACGGCCCGACCTCGTGGTGGACGTACTCGATGGGGATGCCCATCGACTCGAGCGCCCTGACCGTGTCGTGGCGAAGGTCGCTGGCCGCGTCCATGGTCGTCATGGCGAAGTAGCCGCCCTCGTCGAGCGTCTCCGTGCTGTCGTCGCTCTTGAAGAGGAAGTACTCGAGCTCGGGCCCGACGTTGAAGGTGTCGAAGCCCAGGCTCTCCATCCGGTCGAGCGCGAGCCTCAGAACGTAGCGAGGATCGCCCGCGTACGGCTCGCCGTCCGGTGTGACGACGTCGCAGATCATGCGGGCGACCTTGTGGCCTCCGTTGGGCATCAGCTGGAAGGTCGACGGGTCGGGAATGGCGATCATGTCGGACTCCTCGATCGCGTTGAAGCCCGTGATCGACGATCCGTCGAAGCCCATGCCGTCGTCCAGCGCTCCCTCGATCTCCTGGAGGGTGACGGCAAAGCTCTTGAGATGGCCTTCGATGTCGGTGAACCAGAGGTGGACGAACCCGATCTCCTCCTCCTTCACCCGCCGGAGAACCTCCTGGCGCGCCGCCGGGTCGCTGGTCGCCCTCCCGCCCTGCTCGACCTCAACCATTTCGAACCTCCCTTTAAATGCAAACAGCCCCGGGCGGACGTCCGCCCGAGGCCGCATCGCCTCGAATGACCGACTCAGTCTACACGAGAGCCTGGCGGATTTCGATCACCCCGACCGCTTCAGCTTTCCGTGCCGCTTTGCGTGACGCTCGCCGAGCCGGAAGACGTGGAGCCCGAGCGGAATCGAGACGACGCCGATCACGAGTAGGGGCCAGAGCTCGTCCCAGAGGTCGGCGACACCGGCGCCCTCCAGGATCGCGTCCCGCGTCCCCTCGAGCGCGTAGGTCGCCGGCGAGATCGTCGAGAGCCACTGCATCCACTCCGGGAGCACGCTGACCGGGTAGTAGACGCCGGAGACGACGAGCAGGAGCCCCTGCGCGATGAAGCCGAGCTGCGTCCCCTTCTCCGGCGAGATGAGCGGCAGGACCGACGTCATCATCCCGATCCCGACGAACGAGATCGACGCGACGACGAGGACGACGAGCGCCGCCGCGAAGTTCGCCTGCGGCATCGACAGGTCGAAGAAGAACGCGACGACCGTGAAAAGGAGCGTCGACTGGAGGAGCCCGTAGACGATGGCGAAGAGACCCATTCCCGCCAGATGGACCGGGCGCGAGAGCGGGGCCATGAACGTGTACTCGATCGTGCCCTCCCACCGCTCCCAGGCGACCGTCTCGGTGAGGATCTCGAAGATCATCCCGAGGTAGGCCCACATGACGGCGCCGATCAGCAGGACCGTCGTCACCCGCTCGACGTCGATCTGTCCGCCGGTCGCCTCCACTCCTTCGGCGATGAACACGATCGTGAGCGTGTTCGCCACGGTCCAGAGGAAGAACGCGAGCTCCCACCAGACGTAGCGCCGAACCAGGTACGCATTCCGCTCGACGACGCCGGCGAGGCCGACAAGCTCGGCCCGGAAGACCTGCGCCGCCGCTCTCATCAGTCGTCGCCTCCTTCCTCTTCGTCCTCGAGCGCGCGGCCCGTCGCGGTGAAGAACACGTCCTGGAGCGTCTCCACGCGGTAGTCGCGCTTGAGCTCCTCCGACGGCGCGAGGCAGACGAGCCGGCCGCGGTCGAGGATCCCGACGCGATCGGCCAGCGCTTCCGCCTCGTCGAGGTCGTGGGTGCAGAGCAGCACCGTTGCGTCGTGCGTCTCCCGCATCTCGCGGATGAAGTCGCGCACCTCGAGGCGCGAGCGAGGGTCGAGCCCGGTCGTGGGCTCGTCGAGCAGGAGCAGGACCGGCGCGGTGAGGAGGGCGCGCGCGAGCGCTACCTTCTGCTGCATCCCTCGGGAGAGGTTCTCCATCGGCTCGCCTCGGCGCTTTGCCGGGAAGCCGACACGCTCGAGAATCTCGGGAATCCGGGGCCTCGTCTGCGCGGGGGTCATCCCGTAGAAGCGCGCGGAGTAGGCGAGGTTCTCGGCCGACGACATCTTCTTGAAGAAGGAGGCTTCGACCGAGACCCGGTTCACCAGCCGGCGCACGGCCCGCGAGTCGCGCCCGATGTCGTGCCCGAAGATGGTCGCGCTCCCGCCGTCGGCGAGCAGGAGCGTCGAGAGGAGCCGCACGAGCGTCGACTTCCCGGAGCCGTTCTGCCCGAGGATCGCGACGCACTCGCCCCGCTCGATCGTGAACGAGACGTCGTGCAGGGCGGCGACGCGCTCGCGGCGCAGGTGGCGCCCGTTGCGGCGGAGAAATTCCTTACGAAGATCCGAGACGTGGACTGCGGTCATGCACAAGCTCCTTCACGAGTCGAGCGACGGCAGGGCGAAAAGTCGGCGCCCCTAGCAGGGGGGCCGCGGCACCTGGTGTCTCAGACTCGCTGGCTGTGCATCCGCGGACGAGGATACCTGCAGGCCCCAGATCCGTCCAGGGCCGCGGCGAGCTCGCTCGGGAGGGCTAGGCGAACGCCGAGAGGTACGGCGTCCAGCGGTCGGGAATCCGCGCTGCCGAAAGGGTCACGAAGAGCGCCGGCGTCGGCATCCGCGGGGTTACCTGCATCCGCATCTGCGCCTCCTCGGGCAGGCTGTTGCCCTTGCGGAGGTTGCAGGGCGCGCAGGAGGTGACGACGTTCTCCCAGACGGAGTCGCCTCCGCGCGAGCGCGGCACGACGTGGTCGAGCGTCAGGCGACCAGCCGAGCCGCAGTAGACGCAGCGGTGCCCGTCGCGGGCGAACAGCGCCCTGCGCGAGATCTTGCGCTTGACCGAGCGCGGCACGCGGACGTAATGGAGCAGGCGGATGACGTGCGGCCAGGGATAGGTGTCCGAGGCCGACCGGAGCGGCTGCTGCAGCTGCTCGAGAACCTCGGCCTTCCCCTTGAACACGAGCACGTGGGCGCGCCTCACGGTGCACACATTCAGCGGCTCGAAGCTCGCGTTCAGGACGAGAACCTGCTGCATCGCCGCAAATCGTAGAACACGGGGACGTCTCTACCGGTGAGGAAGGACGAGCTCCAGAAGGTCCTCGCCGGCCGGGACGAACCCTCGGTCCCGGTAGAAGGCAAGCGCGCGGCTGTCGCCCCCCGCGACGACGACCTGGAGCGCGAGCGCTCCCACGGAGATCGCGTAGCCCTCCGCGTACTCGAGCAGCTGACGCCCCACGCCCTCGGCCTCGTGCTCCGGACTGACGAAGAGCTGATCGACCCGCAGAACGTCGTCGGCATGCTCGACCGCGACGTAGCCGGCCGGGTCGCCCTCGACCTCGGCCACGAACACTGTCTCCCGCTCGAGGATGGACAGCGTGCGCTCGTCCGCGCCGCGATCGAGGCGCGCGAGGCCGAAGAGGAGCGGCTCGTCCTCCATCTGCAGGGGTCGGATCTCGGCTTTCCGGTACGTCATGCGGACTCGGCCTACTGCGCCATCGCCCGGTCGACGGCTTCCTGCTCTTCCGGCGAGAGCGCCACGGGAGCGCGACCCCGGTCGAGCTGCTTCACGTAGATGCGGGCATAGTCCCGCCCCTGAATCGCACTCATGACCACTCCCGACCGGACCGCGTCGAGAAAGGCGAGCGACGCGGACTGATGGCCCCCGGCGTCCTCGTAGGCGTCGTAGCGGACGAGCGCCGTGTGCGAGACGCAGCCGTCCACGCGCCTGTCGATCCTGGCGAGCCCGGCGCCGACCTCGTCGACCGCTCGGTGGAGGTCGTCCATCCGGGTCTGGAGCGAGACGGCGAAGTTGACCAGATCGTCAGGGCCCGTCCCGAGCAGGATGCGCTGGGCCTTCCGGACGGCCCGCAGCTTCAGGTAGAAGGCGAGTGAGAGCGCGAGCGCCAAGACCGCCGCCGCCGCGGCGCCGAGAGCGATCCAGGGAGCAGCGTCGGAGAGGTCCGACATCGGTCTCTAGCGTATAGCTAGTGCCCCGTCGGGTGGTGCTGCCCCGCTTCTGCGTCGCGAGCACCAAGCCTGAGTCCGTACTCGTCCGCAGCCAAGGCTGGAGGCCTTGGTAAGGGCGAGGGTGGGCTCAGGCGCCGCGTGATCGCGGGGCAGAAGTGATGGCTGTACCGCCCGACGGGGCACCTACCCGAGCGTGAAGATGACCGGGTACTGCGCGGTGTTGTTGTTCGTGTTCTCCTCGCCCGGGACGGGGTCGACGTTGACCCTGAGCGTCGTCTGCGTCGAGAACGACAGGCTGCCGAAGTTCCGGAACGTGACGGTCTTGGTGTCACCCGGGTCGATCGACTCGACCGTCTGCTCCTTGCGGATGACCGGATCCTGCTGGATCACGAGGGTTACGAGCACCTGGGTCTCCTGGCTGTCGCCGGAGTTCTGGATGCGCACCTGCAAGGCGAGCTCATCGCTGACCTCGATGGTGTTGTCCTCGGTCGGCGACAGCTGCTGACCGCCCGGCTGCACGCGAACACCTTCGATCCCGTTGCCGTGGAGCCCGCCGGCCTGCGGGCCCTGCGTCAGCCGCTCGACGGCGAGCGTCCAGTGGGACGGGCTGCCGAGCTCCGGGTTCTGCACGAACTTGGAGTCCGGCACCGGAACGTCCGTGACGTCCTGGTCGCGGAGCACGTCCTGGGTCGATGCTTTGAAACCGTCCTCGTAGACCACGTCGCTGGCCACCAGGCGCTGCGCCTGCGTAGCGAGGAGGGCGCCAGACTCCTCTGCGTCGCTCGTCTGGGCGACCTGCTGAAGCGCTGCCACGATTCCGTCCAGCCCGTTGACGCGGAACTGCATCGCCGACACCAGCCCCTGCTGCTGCTCGATGAGCGGCCCCGGAGGACTGAGCTCCTGCGCCTGTCGAAGGATCTGCTCCTGCTGGTCGCGGAGGCCCTCGACGTCGCCTCGCAGATCCTCGAGCGTGATCCCCGGCGTTGTGAGCTGCGTGTTCAGCTGCCGGCCGACCGCCGCCGAGTCCGACGCGATGCCGTTGACATCGTCGATGTAACCCTCGTACTCGGCCTGCTTCTGGTTCGAGCGACAGCTGTTGACGACGAGGATGAGGATCACCGCGAGCAGGATCGCGGCCGCGATCAGGACGCCGAGCCGATAGAGCTGCGGCCCGCCGGGCGGCGTCGGTGGCCGCGTGGGCAGGCGCCGCCGCTTTCCGGTCGGTCCGTCCTCTCCCGACGATTCGCCGCCGGGCGACTCGTCGAAGAAGTCGAAATCGATGTCGCTCTGCCTCTCGGTCTCGCGATCGAACACGTCTCCCTCGGCGGTCAGGAAGTCGCCGAGTCTACCAGCCGGTCCGGACTTTGCAGGACTTTCTCGGGGGAGCGCCAAGTGCCCAGCGTGGAGCCGGCCGTCGCGTTCAGCGAGAAGCACCTCGTCCTCGGGCGCTTCAGGCCGCTCCGGCCGCTCGGGAGCGGCGGCTCGGGGTCCGTCTGGCTCGCGCGGGACGAACACGCCGGTCGCGACGTTGCGCTCAAGGTCGTGCCGCGGGAAGGCAAGCCGGGGGCCCGTGCGGAGCGCGAGGTCGAGGCTGCCACCCGTCTTCGCCACCCTCGCTGCCTCCGCGCACTCGCGCTCGCCCGGGACGATCGCCATGTCTACGTCGCCTATCCCTTCGTCGAGGGCAGCACGCTCCGCGCGGCCTTGCGCGGCGGCGCCCTCGACGACTGGACAGCGGTCGAGGCAGGCGCGCAGGTGCTCGAGGCTCTCGCGCACGCGCATGGGAAGGGCGTCGTCCACCGGGACGTCAAGCCCGCGAACGTGATGCTCGAAGAGGGCGAAGAGGTGGCGATCCGCCTGCTCGATTTCGGACTTGCCCAGATCGACCATGCCGACACGCTCACAGCCGTCGGCGACGTGCCCGGAACACTTGCGTACATCGCTCCGGAGCGGCTCGCCGGCGAGGAGGCCACCGGGGCCGCGGACGTCTGGTCCGCAGGCGTGCTCCTCTGGGAGGCGCTCGTCGGCCGGCATCCGTTCTGGGCGGTCTCGCCGCTCGAGACTGCGCGCCGAGTCGAGCAGGGCGCCCAGCCGCTCGCCGAGCTCCGGCCGGACCTCCCGCGGGAGCTGTGCCGGGCGGTGGACCGCATGCTCGCGCGCGACCCGCGCAAGCGGCCCGGGGCGAGGCAGGCAGCCGAGCAGCTGCGAGCCGCGTGGGCAACGCGCGGCGAGCGAGTCCGGGCGGCCACGTCGCGAGCGACACTCTCCGAGCGGGCTCCTCACGCCGTTCTCGCCGCCGTCTTCGCGGCCGGGAGCACGTTCCTGCTTCCGTTCTTCCCGGCAGGCTGGCCCCTCCTGTTCGGCGCGGTTGCCGCGCTCGCGGCACTCCTGAGCCCGGGTCTGGGGCTCGTCGTCGCGCTCGCGGCGCCCGTCCTCCCGCTGGGGAACGTCTCACTCGGCCTCGCCGTCGCCTACGGGGCGGTTGCCCTTGCCTGGCTGGCCCTCTTCGCCCGTGACGCCCGCTCGGGGTTCCTCTTCCTCGCGGGACCGCTGTTCGCCCTGATCCATGTCCTGCCGCTCGCGGCCGTGGTGGCTCTCGGCGCCCGCGGTCCGGTTCGGCGCGCAGCGATTGCGCTCGCAGCCACGGCGGCGACCGTGGCGACGGCGGTCGTCGTCGGCTCCCGGCTACCCCTCACGGGCGAAACTCCGCCGCGGAACGGCGGGCTCGCAGGGACCGACCGGCCCGGCTCGGCCCTCGACGTCGCGGTCGGCACACTAGGAAGCCGACCGACCGTGCTCGCGGCCGCAGTGGTTCTCGCGGTCGCCACCCTCGTGGCGCCGCTCGCCCGGCGCCACGGCCTCTGGGGGATCGCCGCCTGGGGAGCAGGATTCCTCGCTGCGCTCCTCCTCGCACCCCTTGCGGCCGGCGGGCCGCCGGTCGGGGCGCTCTGGGCAACGGCGGGCGTTTGGTTGGCGGCTTGCCTGCTGGCCGTTCCGCTCCTCCATACGTCCCGTTCGAACGCCTAGTACGTGCCCTGCAGGCAGTACGCGCGAACACTTCTGCCCCGGGACGCAGAAGCGGGGCAGCATTACCTGCAGGGGCACTAGAGTCCCCGGCGGGCACAATGGTGTCCGGCCATGAGCGTCCTGCGGAGCATCGAGCACCGGATCGAGTCCATCGTGGAAGGCGTTTTCGGACGCGCTTTCCGCACGCACGTGCAGCCCGTCGAGCTGGCGCGGAAGCTCACCAAGGAGATGGACGAGCACAAGTCGGTCTCGGTCTCGCGCGTCTACGTGCCGAACGAGTACACGCTGTACCTGTGCCCAGGCGACCGCGACCAGTTCTCGAGCTACGAGGACTCGCTGCTCGTCGAGCTGTCCGACTACCTCTCCGAGCACGCCCGCCGTGAGGGCTACGCGCTCCTCTCCTCGCCGCGGGTGCTGGTCGAGGAGGACGAAGATCTGCGCATCGGCGAGTTCGGGATCGCCACGCGCATGGTCCAGCGGGAGCGGGCGCCGGCGGCGGCCCCGCCGGGCGTGACGCCGCAGGACTCACCGGGCGAGACGAAGATCTACAGGCCGGAGCCCGCGGTGACCGAGGCTGTGTCGCCCGACGACGCGGAGGCTCTCGACCTGGCGCGAACGCCCCCGGCACTCGTCCTCGGTGGAGAGCGGCACGAGCTCGACGACCGGACGCTCGTGGTGGGGCGCTCGCGGGAATGCGACGTGACGATCGACGACCCGAACGTCTCGCGCCGCCACGCGGAGGTGCGACACGAGGACGGCGCCTACTGGATCGTCGACCTCGGCTCGACCAACGGGGTCGTGGTGGACGGCAAGCGGGTCGATCGCGCGAAGCTGGAGCCCGACGTCGAGGTGGTCATCGGCACGACCGAGCTCCGCTTCGAACGGGGCTTCTAGGGGCTCCCGCTCGGTGTCGGTCTCCGTCGAGCCAATCCTCATCGCGCTTCAGGCCGTCTTCGTCGTCCTCCTGTACCTCTTCATCTGGCGGGTGGTCCGCTCGGCCGAGCGCGGGCTCCCCGCGGCATCTCAGGAGAGCTTCGTCCTCGCGCCCGCGCAGGTCGCCAAGGCGCGCTCCGCTGCGCCTATCGCCCCGGGGCGCCTCGTCGTCACGCGCTCGGGGGCGATCGCGGTAGGCCGTGCCCTCGAAGCAGGGCCCGTGCCCACGACGTTCGGCCGGGCCGACGACAACGCGATCGTCCTGGCGGGCGACGACTTCGCCTCGAGCTACCACGCGCGCGTCGAGAGCGGGCTCGACGGCACCTGGGTGGTCGACCTCGGCTCGACCAACGGCACGTACGTCAACGGTGAGAGGATCGAGGGGAGGCGCCGGCTCCACGACGGTGACCTCCTCCAGATCGGCGACACCGAGCTGGCCTTCCAACGATGAGACTGGGCGACAGCGCAGGCAGGACCGACCCGGGACGCGTCCGCCGTCGGAACGAGGACGCCTTCGTCCTCGACCCACCCCTCTTCGCCGTCGCCGACGGCATGGGTGGCGCGCAGGCGGGCGAGGTCGCGTCCAGGCTCGCGGCCGCGACGTTCCGGGAGTACCACGAGGCGGACGGCCTCCAGCCCGAGGAACGCCTGCAGGCCATCGTCAAGGAGGCGAACCGGCGCATCTTCGAGCGCGCCCGGAGCGACACGCAGGCCTCGGGAATGGGGACGACGGTCACGGCGGCGCTCCTGACGGGCGGCCGTGTCACGATCGGCCACGTCGGCGACTCGCGCGCCTATCGGATCCGCGGCGGCGGCCTCGAGCAGCTCACCGAGGACCACTCGCTCGTCGGCGATCTCATGCGCAGCGGCCGGCTGACACCCGAAGAGGCGGAGGCCCATCCGCAGCGCTCCGTGATCACGCGGGCGCTCGGCACCGACCCCGAGGTGGACGTCGACACGTCGGTCGTCGAAGCCGAGCCCGACGACCTGTTCATGCTCTGCTCGGACGGCCTCACGACGATGGTGTCCGACGATGAGATCGTGCGGATCGTGGCCGAAGCGCCCGTTCTCGACGAAGCGGCGCGAGAGCTCGTCCGGGCCGCGAACTCAGGGGGCGGCGAGGACAACGTCACGGTCATCCTCTTCGCCGTCACAGGTGACGTGGAGGCGGAAACCCTGGTCGCGGCGCCGGAAACCGAGGGCGAGACGACGACAGACGAGCTGGAGGACACGCTTACCGGCCTCGAGCCGGTGACCCCCGTCGTGACTGCGGCGGACAGCCGCCGTCCCAAGCGGCGGCGGTGGGGCCGCAGGGTGCTCTGGACCCTCGTCGCGCTAGCTTTCGTCGCCGCCGTTATCGGAGGAGCGTTGTACGGGCTCTCGCGCGCGTACTTCGTCGGCTCGAACGAGGACGGAAGGATCGTCGTCTACCAGGGCGTGCCCTTCGACGTCCGCGACGACGTCGGCCTCTACCGAGAGCGCTACGTCAGCCCCGTGCACACCTCGCAGCTCTCACCGGAGGAGCGGGCCGAGCTCTTCGACCATCGGCTCGTCTCGTACTCGACGGCGCTCGCACGCGTCTCCCTGTACGAGGCCGAGGCTCGTCCCTAGCCCTCCATGAGCCTCCGCGGCCGCGAGCTCCTCAACCTCGGCCTGGTCGGGCTCCTCACGGCCGCCGGGTTCGCGTCCGTCTACATCGCGCGCCAGGACGTCGTGTCGACCGCCTCGCTCTCCTACGCAGCGTTCTTCGTCTCCCTCTTCCTCGTCGCCCACCTCGTCCTCCGGCTGCGGCTCCCGTACGCGGATCCCTACCTCCTTCCGTTGGCGGGGCTCCTCTGCGCGCTCGGCATCACCGAGATCTACCGCATCGAGCCTGACCTCGCGTTCCGACAGGGGCTCTGGGTCGTCGTCGGCGTCGCCGCGTTCGCGGTGCTCGTCCTCTTTCTCCGCGACTATCGAGAGCTCGACGACCTCAAGTACGTGCTCGGGGTCTCGGCGATCGTGCTCCTCGTCCTGCCTGCACTGCCGGGCATCGGCCGGACGATCAACGGGGCGACGCTCTGGGTCGAGCTCGGTCCCCTCATCTTCCAGCCCGGAGAGCTCGCCAAGGTCTTCATCGTCATCTTTCTGGCGGGGTACCTCCGCGACAACAGGGAGATGCTCTCCTACGGCGCCGGCGGCGGCAGGCTGCCCTCGCCGAAGCACCTCGGGCCGCTTCTGCTCATCTGGGGAGGAGCCATGCTCGTCCTCTTCCAGACGCGTGACCTCGGCGGCGCCCTTCTCTACTTCGCGATCTTCCTCGTCATGCTCTACACGGCGACGGCGCGGTGGTCGTTCGTCGCCGTCGGCTTCGGGCTCTTTCTCGCGGGGGCCTTTGCGCTCTACCAGGTGATCCCGCACGTCCAGGACCGCGTGCAGGCCTGGCTCGACCCGTGGAGCGACCCGCAGAACGACACGTACCAGCTGGTCCAGTCGATCTACGCGATCTCGAGCGGTGGCGTCTTCGGCTCCGGCCTGGGGCGCGGCGCGCTTCTTTCCCCGGAAGGCGAGCCTTACATCCCCTTCCTCGAGACCGACTTCATCTTCTCCGCGATCGCGCAGGAGCTCGGGTTGGCCGGCGCCGCGGGCGTGATCCTCCTCTTCCTCCTCTTCGCCTACCGCGGCTTCCGGGTCTCGATGCTCGCGGACGACAGCTTCTCCAAGCTGCTCGCGGCGGGCCTCACGGCCGCCGTCACGATCCAGGCCTTCATCATCATCGGGGGCGTAACCGGGCTGATCCCGCTCACGGGGATCACGCTCCCGTTCGTCTCCTACGGGGGCTCGAGCATCCTCGCCAACTTCATCCTGCTCGCCCTCCTGCTGATGGTCTCCGACCGCGTCAACCGCACGAGGCGCTCGTGAACCCGCCGATCCACCGTCTCTTCGTCGTCTTCTCGTTCCTCTTCGTCGCCCTCATCGCGACGGCGACGTACTGGCTCTGGCGCGCGCCCGACCTCGAGGCCCGCCAGGGCAACCCGACCCTGATCGTCCGCCAGCTCGAGATCCGGCGAGGGCTCATCTTCGCGTCCAACGGGACGACAGACCTGGCGCGGAACCGGCGCGAGCGCCTGCCGGACGGACGCGTCTGGTACCTGCGCCGCTACCCGCGCGGGCCGCTCACCGCCCATCCGGTCGGATACTCGACCGTCGCCCGTGCGCGGACGGGGCTCGAGAAGTCCATGAACGACTACCTGACGGGCTCGAACTCGAACCTGAGCACCGTCCTCGACACCACGCTGGACCGGCTGCGCGGGCTGCAGCGGGAAGGAAACGATGTCGTCACCACGCTCGACCTCCAGGGGCAGCGGGCGGCGCGTGAGGGCCTCGCCGGGCGTTGCGGCGCGGTCGTGGCGCTCGAGCCGTCGACCGGCCGCGTCCTCACGCTCTACTCGTCGCCCTCCTACGATCCGAATCTCGTCGAGGAGGACTTCGGCGCCATCGAGGCGATCGAGGCTCCCTGCAGGCCGGCGTCGCCGCTGCTCGACCGCGGCACCGCCGGGCGGTTCGTGCCGGGCTCCACCTTCAAGGTCATCACGACGGCGGCGGCCATCGACACGGGCACGTACGGCCCGGAGAGCCAGTTCGAAGACCCCGGCTACTGCACGCTCTTCGGCCGGCGGGTGTTCAACTTCGCCGACCAGAGCGGCCCGGAGGTCTTCGGCTCGCTGACGCTCGCCGAGGCGCTCGAGAACTCGGTCAACTCGGTCTTCTGCAACATCGGCAAGAAGGTCGGCGCCGACGTCGTCCTCGAGTACGCACGGCGCTTCGGCTTCTACGACCGCCCGCCGATCGAGCTCCCCTCCGAAGAGGTGCTCATCAGCGGCCTCTATCGCAACGGGCGGCTCTACCTCCCTGACGACCCGAGCGAGGTCGATCCGGGCCGACTCGCCTTCGGCCAGGAGCGGCTGGTCGCGACGCCGCTCCAGATGGCACTCGTGGCGGCGGGCGTGGCCAACGGAGGCGTCGTGATGGAGCCGAAGCTCGTCGACCGCATCATCGCGCCCGACGGCGACGTGATCGAGCGCTTCGAGCCCGAGGAATGGAAGGAGGCCGTGAAGCCCTCCACGGCAGCCGAGCTGACGGCCATGATGGTGCGGGTGGTCGAGTCGGGCACCGCGACGACCGCGCAGATTCCCGGCGTTTCGGTCGCCGGCAAGACCGGGACCGCCGAGACGGGCGTGCCCGGCCGGAACGACGTCTGGTTCATCGCGTTCGCCCCGGCGGAGGACCCTCAGGTCGCGGTCGCCGTCGCGCTCTCCGATCAAGCGGGCACGGGAGGGGCGATCGCGGCGCCGATTGCAAGGGACGTGATCGAGGCGCTCCTGGCGGGAAACACCTAGGCTGAGGTCAGATTCCAGGCGATGGCCGGCGTCTCCGACACTCTCATCAACACCCTCTTCGACGGTCGTTACCGCATCCTCCGCAAGCTGGGCTCGGGAGGCATGGCGAACGTCTATCTCGCCGAGGACGAGGAGCTCGGACGCCGCGTCGCCATCAAGATCCTGAACGAGCGTCACGCGGGCGACGACCTCTTCATCGAGCGTTTCCGCCGCGAGGCCAAGTCGGCGGCCGGCCTCTCGCATCCGAACATCGTCTCGATCTACGACCGCGGTGAGGCGGAAGGGACGTACTACATCGCCATGGAGGTGATCGAGGGCCGCAGCCTCAAGGAGCTGATCATGACCCGGGGCGCGCTCCCGATCGAGTCGGCGATCGGCTACGCGAAGCAGCTGCTCGACGCCCTTCGCTTCGCGCACCGGCACGGCATCATCCACCGCGATATCAAGCCGCACAACGTGCTCGTCTCGCCGGACCAGCGCGTGAAGGCGGGCGAGCCGCGGCTGAAGGTGACCGATTTCGGGATCGCCCGCCACGGCGCCTCGCAGATGACCGAGGTCGGCTCGATCATGGGCACCGCCCAGTACCTCTCTCCCGAGCAGGCGCGCGGCGCCCCAGTGACGGCCGGGTCGGACCTCTACTCGGCGGGCGTCGTCCTCTACGAGATGCTGACCGGGAAAGTGCCGTTCACCGGGGACTCCGCGATCGAGATCGCGATGAAGCACGTGAACGATCTCCCGACGCCGCCGTCGAGCCTCCGGCCCGAAGTCCCGCCGGAGCTCGACCTGATCGTGCTCCGGGCGCTGGCCAAGGGGCCGCAGGACCGCTACCAGAGCGCCGAGGAGTTCATCGAGGACCTCGAGCGCGTCGAGGCGGGCCTTCCCATCTCGCCGGCGACCTCGACCGCGGCGACGGCTGTCCTCGTGCCCGGCTTCGGGGACTCGACCCAGGTGCTCCCGTCGGAGAGCGCAACCCAGGTCGCCGCGCCGCGCCGGCCGCCCGTCTACCCTCCCGGCGGCGCATACGACGAGCCGCCGCGCAAACGGCGACGGCGCTGGCTTCCCTGGCTCCTCGTGGCGCTTCTCCTCGCAGCCGCCGTGGTGGCCGGCTGGTGGGTCTACAACCAGATCCAGGAGCAGCTGGAAGAGGCGGAGCCGGTGGGCGTTCCGCTCGTCGAGGGGATCCCGCGGCAACAGGCCGTCAACCTGATCGAGCGGGCCGGCCTCGAGGCGGAGGTCGAGCAGGAGGCCAGCACCGAGGTGGAGCAAGGGATCGTCATCGAGCAGTCCCCACGGGAAGGCACCCGTGTCGAGCAGGGCAGCACGGTCACGATCGTCGTCTCGACAGGCCCTGCGCAGGTCGAGGTGCCGAGGATGGTGGGGCTGGGCTTCAACGAGGCCGTCGAGCGGCTGAACGCCCTCGGGCTCCAGGTGCGCCGCGTCGAGGTCTTCTCCAACCGACCCGTCGGCCAGGTGGCGGGCCAGGATCCCAAGGCGGGAACCGTGGTCGACGAGGGCACCACGGTCGAGGTTCGCGTCTCCAGGGGCCAGGAGCAGTTCGCGGTTCCCGACGTCCTCAACCAGTCGGAGTCGAGCGCGAGGTCGGAGCTCGAAGGCGCCGGCTTCACGGTCGACGTCGTCCAGGCGCCCTCGGACTCGGTCCCCGAGGGGCTCGTCGCGGCTCAGAGCCCCGACCCGGGCGTCGAGGCGACGAGAGGCTCCGCCGTACAGATCACCATCTCGACGGGCCCCGAGCAGGTCGAGGTCCCGGGCGTCGTCGGCAGGAAACAGGAGAGGGCCGAGGAGATTCTCTCGGGCGCCGGCTTCGACGTCGACGTCCAGATGGTCCCCGTGCTCGACCCGAAGCAGGGCGGGCTCGTGCTCGAGCAGGACCCGGAGGAGGGAACCGAGGTCGACCCTGGGTCGACCGTGACGATCTTCGTGGGCCAGGCACCTGACGTCGGCAACGGGGAGGGAAACGGAGAGGGCGAGGGCGGCTGAGCTCGAAGCTCCGCGTAGCCGTGCTGATGGGTGGGCGCTCGAGCGAGCGAGAGGTCTCGCTCGAATCGGCCCGCTCGGTCGTCGAGGGGCTCGATCCGGACCGCTACGAGGTGCGCGAGATCGAGATCGGCGCCGACGGACGGTGGCAGCTGCAGCCGGCGTCGCCGCTCGAGCTCGGCGCCCAAGCCGGGCTTCCCGTGCCGCTGCCGGAGAACGGAAGCGTCGAGCCGCTCAGGGAGATCGACGTCGTCTTCCCGGTGCTCCACGGCCCCTTCGGAGAGGACGGCACCGTGCAGGGCCTCCTCGAGCTCGTGGACGTCGCGTACGTCGGTGCCGGGGTGGCGGCGTCGGCGCTCTGCATGGACAAGGACCTCTTCAAGTCGGTGATGCGCGACAAGGGGATCTCCGTCGCGCGCAGCCTCACCTTGCGGGCCGGCCAGCGCGCCGCCGAGCCCATTCGGGTTCCCGTGCGTCGTGAAGCCCGCTCGGCTCGGCTCGAGCGTCGGCATCAGCGTCGTCGTCCGGGAGGAGGACTTCGAGGCCGCGGTCGAGCTCGCCTTCGCCCACGACGAGAAGATCCTCGTCGAGGAGTTCCTGGACGGCGTCGAGGTGGAGTGCAGCGTGCTCGGAAACGCCGACCCCATCGCCTCCGTGCCCGGGGAGATCGTGCCCATCTCGAGCGACTGGTACGACTACGAAGCGAAGTACGCCGAAGGCGGCATGGAGCTCGTGATCCCTCCGCGCGTGCCTGCCGAGACGATCGCCCGGGTGCAGGAGCTGGCAGTAGCGGCGTTCGTCGCCTCCGAGTGCGAGGGTATGGCGCGCGTGGACTTCTTCGTCCGGCCCGACGGCGAGGTCGTCGTCAACGAGCTGAACACGATCCCCGGTTTCACGGCGACGAGCGTCTACGCGAAGCTCTTCGAGGCGTCCGGAGTCGCCTATCCGGAGCTTCTCGACCGGCTCGTGGAGCTCGCGCTCGAGCGCAGCCGGCGGCGCGCCGCGCTCCGCTACTGAGGCCTCACTCGGAGCGGAAGGCGCGCACCTCGTTCACGTGGGCGGCCCGCTCGGGCCCGGGATCCGTGATCCAGAGGAGGTAGTAGCGGAGCGCCTCGCCGCGCGTGTCGAGCTCGAGCGTGGTGCGGCGGCTCAGCTCCTGCGAGTCGGAGACGTCCTCGAAGGGCCCCGTCCGGCGGGAACCGGCCAGGATCGTGACGGCCGCGCCGGGAGCGTCCGTGACGACGACCAGCCGCGAGAGGGCGATTCGCGCGCCGGCGTCGAGCACGAGCCCGACGCCGTCCTTCTCGAAGCTCCGGTACGTCTCGGTGGTCCAGAAGGTCGACGTGTCCCCGTCCGTCGCCAGCCCGACGCTCTCCGGATGCTCTGTCCGGTCACCCTGCGGGTCGAAGTCCGCGAGGGCGGTGACCTCCACCGGGACCGGGTCGCCCTCGCCTCCGAGGCCGGGCAGGCCGTCCTCGAGGACGACTTGGAGGACGATCAGGTTTCCGACGACCACGACGGCAGCGAGGAGCAGGAGCGCCAGGCGGCCGAACCTGGAGCGACGTCTCGTCGGACGCGCCTCGGTGCGGGGCTGGGCGACGGTCCGGGCAGCCGGCCCTTCGAGCACGTCGGTCGCCCCCTGGTCGGCGCCCGTGCCGGGGTCCACGCCGGCGAGGCAGGACTCGAGGGCGGCTGCCAGCGCTGCCATCGAGGGATAGCGGTCGGCGGGCCGCTTCGCCATCGCGCGCGTCAGGACGGCGTCCACCCTGGCGGGAACGTCCGGCCGGCGCGCGCGCACGCTCGGGACCGGGTCCCGCACGTGGCGGCTCGCCACGGCCATCAGGTTCTCCCCCTTGTACGGCACCTCGCCCGTGAGGAGCTCGTACCCGACGACGCCGAGCGAGTACTGGTCCGAACGCTCGTCGGCGCGCTCGCCGTTCGCTTGCTCGGGCGAGAGGTAGTGCCCGGTCCCGAGCACGGTACCCGTCTCGGTGAGCTCGTCGTCGAGATCGACGGAGCGCGCGATCCCGAAGTCGGTCACCTTCGCCGTCCCGCTTCTGTCCACGAGCACGTTCTGGGGCTTCACGTCACGATGGACGATGCCGAGTGCGTGCGCCACGGCGAGCGCGCGCGCGATCTGTTCGGTGAGCACGAGGGCGCGCCCGACCGGAAGCCGGCCCTCGCGGGCGAGCAGCGACTTGAGGTTCTCGCCGTCGACGTGCTCGAAGACGATGAACTGCCGGCCCCGCCATTCGCCACGGTCGATGACGGTGACGACGTTCGGGTGCGCGAGGCGGGCGATCGCGCGCGCCTCCCGGCGGAAGCGCTCGACGTGCTCGGGATCCCCCCCGAACTGCTCGTGGAGGACCTTGATCGCCACGGGCCGCTCGAGCACCGTGTCGTGTGCTCGATACACGCGTGACATGCCGCCTTCGCCGACGAGCTGCTCCAGCTCGTAGCGGTCGGCGATCAGCTCTCCGACCTTCACTGGCATAGTCTTCCCCGCCGCAGAGCGCCTGGATCCCTAGCGCTCAAGGAAGCACTTCTTGCAGGGCCTCCTCCCAGGCTCCTAGCGCTTCGTCGAGCTCCGCGTCCTCGATCACGAGCGGGACGAGCACCCGAATGCAGTTCGAGAAGATGCCCGCCTTGAGTAGCAGGAGCCCGCGCCGGGCGGCGGCCTCGGTGACCGCGCCTGCGAGCTCTGCGTCGGGCTCGCCGTCGCGCTTGATCTCCACCGCGAGCATGGCGCCGAGACCGCGAACCTCCGCGACCGCTGTCGAATCGCTCCCGCCACGCCTCCATCCGCGCCCGGATCGTCTCGCCCAGAGCCTCGGCGCGCTCGGTCAGGCGCTCCTCGGCGATCACGTCGAGGACCGCGTTGCGCAGCCGCGAGCGCGACCGGGTTGCCGACGTAAGTGCCCCCGACCGCGCTGTCTCCGGGAGCGTTCATGATCTCCGCGCGCCCGATCACGCCGGAAAGCGGCAGGCCGGCCGCGACGGACTTCGCGATCGCCATCAGGTCGGGCTCGACCCCGAAGTGCTCCATCGCGAAGACCCGCCCCGTGCGGCAGAAGCCGGTCTGCACCTCGTCGGCGACGAGCAGGATCCCGTGCTCGTCGCAGAGCTCGCGCAGGCCCGTGACGAACTCCTGGGAGGGAACGATGAAGCCACTCTCGCCCTGGACCGGCTCGAAGACGATCGCCGCGACCTCCTCGGCCGCGACGTGCGTCTTGAAGGCGTAGCGGAGCGCCTCGAGATCGTCGTAGGGGACGCGGTAGATGTCGGGAGCGAAGGGCCCGAGCCCTGCCTTGTACGGGTGGGTCTTGGACGTGAGGCTGAGCGCGAGGAGCGTGCGCCCGTGAAAACCGCCCTCGAAGGCGATGACCGCGCGACGCCCCGTCGCGGCGCGTGCGAACTTGACCGCGTTCTCGATCGCCTCGGCGCCCGAGTTGAAGAAGCCGACGCGGAGCTCTCCCGAGATCGGCGCCAGCTCGATGAGGCGCTCGGCGAGCGCGACATAGTTCTCGTAGGGGACGACCGTGAAGTCGGTGTGCGTGAAGCGCTCGGCCTGCTCACGGATCGCCTCGACGACCCGCGGGTGCGAGTGGCCGACGTTCAGGCACCCGACGCCGCCCGTGAAATCGACGAACGTGTTTCCGTCGACGTCCGTGAGCGTCGCTCCGCGACCCTCCGCGATGACGAGCGGGAGATAGATGGAGAGAGGCTCGGCGACGACCCGCTCCTTGCGCGCGAGAATCTCCCGGCTGAGCGGGCCCGGCACGTCGGTCTTGATCTCGATCACCCTGGTCGTGGCCACGCGAGGAGCTTATAGATTGGCGGTTCTCATGGTCCTCTCCGACCGTACGATCCGACGCCTGCTCGAAGAGGGCCGGATCGGGATCGAGCCCTACGAGGAGGAGCTCCTCCAGCCCTCCAGCGTGGACGTCCGCGTCGACCGCCTGTTTCGCGTGTTCCGCAACTACGGCTACCCGTTCATCGACGTCAAGCGCGAGATGGAGGAGCTGACCGAGCTGGTCGAGATCGTGCCCGACGAGCCGTTCATCCTCCATCCGGGCGAGTTCGTGCTGGGGTCGACGCTCGAGCGGATCACCCTCCCGGACGATCTCGTCGCCCGCCTCGAGGGCAAGAGCTCGCTGGGGCGCCTGGGCCTCCTGATCCACTCGACCGCGGGCTTCATCGACCCGGGCTGGGACGGCCACGTCACCCTCGAGCTCTCGAACGTCGCCAACCTCCCGATCACGATCTACTACGGCATGAAGATCGGCCAGGTCTCCTTCGTGCAGCTCAGCGAGCCGGCCGAGCACCCCTACGGAACCGGGAGTTTGGGGTCGAAATATCAGGGGCAAGCAGGCCCCACACCGAGCCGTTACTGGAAAAACTTCGCAGAATGATTCTGGTCGCCGGGGGAACCGGCTTTGTCGGTACGCATGTCGTCCACGCCCTCCGCGCGGCGGAGCAGCCGGTGCGGGTGCTCGCCCGCAAGCCCGAGAAGCAGGAGCAGCTGCGTGCCTGGGGATGCGAGATCGTCCAGGGGGACCTGACGGACGCAGACAGCCTGCGGCGCGCCGTCGAGGGCGCAGACACGGTGGTGCACCTCGTGTCCGGCCCGCCCTGGAACCCTGACCAGGGCGCCATGGTGCAGGGGACGCGCGACTTGATCGAGGCGGCCAAGGACGCCGGAACGACGCGTCTCGTGCTCATGAGCGCGCTGGGCACCGAGGAGGGCCGCGGCGCCGCCCCTTACTACGACGCGAAGTGGGAGGAGGAGCAGGCGGTCAAGTATTCCGGGCTCGAGCACGTCATCTTCCGCCCGAGCTTCGTCTTCGGAAGCGACGGCGGCCTTCTCGTCCAGCAGATCCAGCTGGTCCGCTACTCGCCGATAACTCCGATCCTCAGCCGCCACCGCATGCAGCCGATCTGGGTGGACGACGTGGCCTCGTTCTTCGCCCAGGCGGTCTCCGGCGAGGAGGCGGCCAACCGGACGTTCGACCTCGGCGGTCCCGACCGGCTGACCTGGGCCGAGCTCCACGCGCTCATTCGCAAGACGCTCGGCAAGCGGCGCCTAGCCTTCGAGATGCCCCTCGCGCTCCTGAAGGCGGGAGCGACCGTCGGGCAACTTCTTCCGCCTCTCGACGAAGCGCGGTCGGCCGTGGAGATGCTCGACCTCGGCGACAACGTCTGCGACCCTCGGCCTGCGAACGAGGCATTCGGGATCTCGCCGATCGGCATCGAGGAGCAGGTCCGGCGCGCAGTCGCCAGACGTGAATGAAACGGGGGGCCCGGTGAGGCCCCCCGTTCGGTATATCGCCTGAATTAGGCAGGGGCGCCGGGCGTCCCCCACGCTGGCTAGGCGATTCCCCGTAGGTCTCGGGGACACGCCCCTACCTGCGACTACCTCCACTGCCCGTACTGTCGTAACTCAAAGTCGGACCACCCCCTTTCCGTGGTTAGGGCCATGATACGCATTCCGCCAGGACGAATGAAGGAGGGGCGCGTGCAGACCGTGACGGTGTATCTGCTCTACGAGGACGTGGCCGCGGCGATCGACTGGCTCGGGCGAGCGTTCGGATTCGAGGAGAAGCTTCGCTACGCCGACGACGACGGAACGGTCACGCACGCGGAGATGACGCTCGGGGACGGCGAGATCTTCCTGGGCCATCCCGGCGCCGACTACCAGAGACCGAAGCGGCTCGGCGCCTTCACGCACATCACCCACGTGTACGTGGACGACGTCGACGCCCACCACGCCCGCGCGGTCGAGGCGGGCGCGACGATCACCACCGGGCTGCACGACACGCCGTACGGCGACCGGCGCTACGACACCGTCGACCCCGAGGGCCAACACTGGTCGTTCGCGCGGCTTCTGCGCGAGGTCGAGCCCGAGGAGTGGGGCGCGACGCGCGCGTCAGGGACCTGAGAGCACCGCGGTCATCTCGACGCCGCGGTCGAGAGGCACGGTCACGCTGACGAGCGTCGGGTCGCTCTGGCGCGCCCGGCTGTAGGCGCCCAGGATCTCCTCGTGGGAGAGCACGTTGTCGGCGAGGACGAGCCCGCCGGGCTCGACGAGGTTGCGCGCCAGCTCGAAGTAGCGCTCGTACTCGTCCTTCTTGGCGTCCAGGAGGATGACGTCGAAAACGTCCTCGATCTCGGCAAGCGTCTCGAGCGCATCGCCCTCGATCAGCTCGGTCCAGTCCTCGAGCCCCGCGTCTGAGACGTTCCGTCGCCAGTCCGCCGCGACGTCGGGATCCTTCTCCAGCGAGCGCACGAATCCGCCGAGGTGGCGCACCCCGGCCGCGAACCAGATGGTCGAGTACGCGCGGCCGGCGCCGATCTCGAGCACCTGGCAGTCGGGCTGCGGCGCCACCAGGGAGAAGAAGAACCGGCCGGTGGTCGGCTCGACCGGCACGGCAGGAAGCCGCACCTCCTCGGCCTCCAGCCGGGCGAGCACCTCCCGAACGCGTTCGTCCAGCACGCTACGACCGGGGATCCTCGTCAACGGCGACGCGAGCAGCTTCCGGGTCCGTCTTCTCGACCACCGCGAAGCGCTTCCTGTCCGCGATCACGCGCTCCACGTCCGGGACCACGTGCCCCGGCACGATCGCAAAGTGGGTAGCGTCCCGGCGAACCTCCTCGTACTCGGCGGGCGTCAGCATGACGTGCTCCTCGCACTCGGCGTCGCCGCACTCGCAGAGGTAGTCGCTGGGGTCGTTCAGGCCCTCGTTGACGTCCCTGATGCGCTCGTTGACCTCCCGGAAGAGCGCCTCGTTTCGCCCGACACGCTCTTCTCGCGAGGTCACGGGTCGGATTCTAGGTGAGGCTAGGGAACGACGACCCGCACGACGCCGTCCTCGACCTTGACCTCGAACGTGTCCACCGGAATGTAAGCCGGGAGCGTCAGCGCCCGCCCCGTCCGCACGTCGAAGTGCGAGCCGTGGCGCGGACAGATCGCCACGCACTCGTCCGGCTCGAAGTCCCCTTCGCAGAGCGGCCCGTCGTCGTGCGAGCAGCGGTCTTCGATGGCGAAGAACTCCCCGTCGCAGTTGTAGACGCCGATCGCAAGCTGGCCGTCGCGGACGATCTTCACCTCGCCCGGCGGAATCTCCTCCACCGGGCCGACGACGAGCTCGCCCATGACTACGAGAGCTCGAGCTCCTCGAGCCCGACCCACTCGTCGGGGAGCGGCGTGTTCCGGCCCTTGTGCAGCGCGAGCTTGAGAACGCCCAGCCCCAGGAGCGCGCACTTGAGGCGAACGGGTGTCAGCGGGATGCCGACTTCCTCCAGCAGTTCGTCCCGCGACATCGTCGCCACCTCCTGCGCCGTCCGGCCCTTGACCATGTCCATGAGCATGGAGGTGGCCGCCTGGCTGATCGCACAGCCGCGGCCCTGGAACTTCACATCCGCGATCGTGTCGCCCTCGAAGGAGACGGCGATCGAGACCTCGTCCCCGCAGAGCGGGTTCTGGCCCTCCGCCTCCACGTCCGCATCGGCGATCACCCCGTGGCCGCGCGGGTTCTTGTAGTGGTCCAGGATGACCTCGCGGTAGAGGCTGTCGAGCTCGCTCATCTACTGAAAAAGCTTACGCGCCCTGTGGAGGCCGTCGACGAGTCGGTCGACCTCCTCGGGCAGCGTGTAGAGGTAGAAACTCGCCCGCGTGGTCGCGTTCACGCCGAGGCTCGTCATCAAAGGTTGGTTGCAGTGATGGCCGGCCCGCACCGCGACGCCCTCGGAGTCGACGACCTGTGCGACGTCGTGGGGGTGGATGCCGTCGAGGTTGAAGCTGATGATCCCGGCCCGTCGGTCGGGCGGCGGTCCGTACAGCGTCAGGCCCGGGACCTCCGACAGTCGTTCCCACGCATACGCGGTGAGCTCTGCTTCGTGCCGCTCGATCGCCTCCAGGCCTACGTCGGTCAGGTAGTCGATCGCCGCTCCGAGGCCGACCGCCTGCGCAATCGGCGGCGTGCCCGCCTCGAACTTGTGTGGGAGCTCGTTCCACGTCGTCTTCTCGAGTGTGACCTTGCGAATCATCTCGCCCCCGAGCTCGAAGGGGGACATCTCCTCGAGGAGCTCTCGCCGGCCCCAGAGGATCCCGATCCCGGTCGGTCCGCACATCTTGTGACCTGTGAAGGCAAGGAAGTCGCAGCCGAGCGCCTGCACGTTCAGGGGTCGGTGCGGCGCCGCCTGGGCGGCGTCGACCACCATGATCGCGCCTCGCCCGTGCGCCCAGGCCGCGAGCTGCTCCACGGGGTTGACGGTTCCGAGCGAGTTCGAGACGAGGCCGCAGGCCACGAGCTTGACGCGGCCGCGCGTTTCCAGCTCGTCCAGCGCGTCGAGCCGGAGCTCGCCGTTGTCGTCGATCGGGATTGCCGCGAAGTCGGCACCCGTCCGGTGGGCGATGTACTGCCACGGGACGAAGTTCGAGTGGTGTTCGAGCTCTGTGACGAGGACGAGGTCACCGGGCCCGAGGTTGTCGAGCCCCCAGCCGTAAGCGACAAGGTTGAGGCCCTCGGTCGCGTTTCGGGTGAAGATGATCTCGGCGGTCGTCTCAGCGTTGACGAACGCCCGTGCCTTTTCCCGAGCACCGTCGTACGCGGCGTCGGAGCGCAGGCCCAGCTCGTAGACAGCACGATGGACGTTCGCGTAGGACGTCTCGTAGAAGTCGCGGAGGGCGTCGAGGACCTGCCGAGGCTTCTGCGACGAGTTCGCCGAGTCGAGGTACGCCAGGGGCTTGCCGTGAATTCGCTGCTCGAAGATGGGGAAGTCGGCGCGAAGCTTGCGCGCATCGAGCTTCGGCTGTGCCGTCACGGCCATGGATCTATCGTACCGACCGCCCTCGGCGCGGCTTTCTCCTTCCAGCTGGTGCCGCCGGCCGCCTAGCCTCCGGTGCGCTCGAGGGCCGCGACCTGCCAGACGAAGTCGCGGTCCTCGTAGACCGGCTCCAGGCCCCGGCGCCGTCCCGCTGCCAGGATTCCCGGGACCGGATGGAAGAAGTTGCGGTACTCCCAGCGGAGGAGGCGAGCGACGAGGTTCACCGCCCCGAACGCCGCGCGCATGAGGAGCCTCTCGCGGGGGAAGCTGATGACGAGGTAGCGGCCTGCACGCTCGGCGGCCGCGCCCACGAGCGCGTCGTAGTCCGGGTAGCAGCAGACGACCCTGTGCATGACGACCGCGTCCGCCCGCCCGACGTCAGCACCGTCGGCGGCGACGTCCGCCACCACATAGTCCGCACGGTCCTCGACACCTGCCTCACGCCACAGCTCGCGCGCGGTCTTCTCGTAGTACGGCGAGAGCTCGACGTTCACGGCGCGCTCGGCGCCGGCCTCGAGAAGCTCCACCTCGATCGCGCCGACTCCGCCGCCGATCTCGAGCACCGTCGCGCCTTCGAGGCCGCGTGCGCGGAGGAAGTCGACCATCCGCCTTGCGGTGTCGTCGAGGCCCTTGCGCCGGTACCGCTTCGCGTCACGCCGCGCCGAGCGCTCCCCGAAGAGCTTCTCGTAGCCCTTCGGCGGGCAGCAGCTCACGGGGCGCCGGCGAGCGTCACGTCGCCAGGAGGCGCGCTTCGAGGACGCTCTGGAGCGCGTCCCGGACCGGCTCGAGCTCGATCCGGTCGAAGATCTCCTGGTAGAAGCCGCGGACGATGAGAAGCTGCGCCTCCTCGCGGGAGAGCCCGCGCGCCATGCAGTAGAAGAGCTCGTCGCGGTTCACCTGCGAGACGGTGGCGCCGTGGGTACAGCGCACATCGTTGGCAAGGATCTCGAGACCGGGGATCGAGTCCGCGTGCGCGTCCGGCGAGAGCAGGAGGTTGCGGTTCTCCTGGTAGGCGTTCGTACGCTGCGCGTCGCGCTCGACCTTGATCATCCCGCGCCAGACCGACGTCGCCCGTTCGCGCAGCACGCCCTTGAAGGCGAAGTCGGAGGTCGTGTGCGGCGCCTCGTGCTGCTGGAGCGTGTCGTAGTCGAGATGCTGGTCGCCGTCGGCGAAGTAGGCGCCCGTGACCCGGGAGGTGGCGCCCTGCCCCGCGAGGCGGTTCTCGATCGTGACCTTCCCCTTCCGCGAGCCGAAACCGCCCGCGACCCAGTCGAGCTCGGCATCCTGCCCCACCCGCGCGCGATGGGTGGCGAAGTGCCAGGTCGCCCGGGACAGATTCTGGATCGAGACGTACTCGAGCTTCGAGCCGCGCTCGAGGAAGACCTCGGCGACGGCGTTCGAGTAGGACTCCAGCCAGGGATCCGCCGAGGCGGACTCCTCGATGAGCGTGAAGCGGGCACCCTCCCCGGCCACGACGAGCAGGCGCCAGAAGAGCGAGCCGTTCGGAGTCGAGCTCCCCACTCGCACGTACAGCGGCTTCTCGAGCTCGAGCCCGGCAGGCACCTCCACGAGCAGCCCGTGCTGCCACATGGCCGCGTTGTGCGCCGTCAGCTTGTCCTCGGCGCCCACGAGGGCCCCGAGGAGCTCGTGGTCGACGAGCGGAGCGAACGTGATCCCCTCGGCCGCACTGACGATCTCGATGCCGCCCTCGGTTGCGTCGGCGACCGCGGCCGCGTCGATCTCGAGCATGCTGTCCGCGACCGACCGCGCGTCGCTCCCGTCCACGGCGTAGGACTCGGGATCGAAGCCGCGCAGGTCGGTGAAGCGCCAGTGCTCGTCCGAGGTGGAGGGAAGCGGCAGCTCGTTGTAGCGGTCGAGCGCCTGGGCCCTACTCATGCGGCGCGTACCTCCGGTGGACGATCAGCGCGTTGCCGTCGAAATCTCTGCAGAACGCGAGGTGGCAGACGCCGGAGTCGATCGTCTCCCCGCTGAACTCGACCCCCTCGGCTTCCAGCTTCCTCCGAGCCTCGACGACGTCCGGCACGCGGACGGCGATGCCGGTCGCCGGGACGAACTCCCGCCCGAGCTTCTCGGGCTGCCACAGGCCGAGCGTCACGTTTGAGGTCTCGAACTCGAACCAGACGCTGTCGGACGACGACGAGGACTCCTCGAGCCCGAGCAGCTCCCCGTAGAACTTCCGCGCCCGAGCGGGGTCGCGCGTCGGGATGGGGACGAAGTCGATGCGCTCGACCTCGATCATGACGCCGAGCCGCTGGTTGGCGCGTACCTGCGGTGGAGCATGAGAGCGTTGCCGTCGGGATCCCGGAAGAACGCCATGTGGCAGACGCCCGTGTCGAGCACGTCGCCCTCGAACTCGACTCCCTTGGCCTCGAGCTGGCGGCGCGCCTCGGCGACGTCGGGCACGCGCAGCGCGATGTTCGCGGTGTGCGGACCGGAGAACTCGCCGCCGACGTTCGTGGGATCCATGAGATAGATGCTGACATTCCCGGTCTCGAACTCAGGCCAGGCGCCCTCGTCGAGGTTCGGGCTCGGGAGCCCGAGCGTCTCCGCGTAGAACCGCTTCGCCCGCTCCATGTCCCGAACCGGCACCGACACGAAGTCGGTGCGCTCGACGCCGATCCCCCTAGCCGACACTGCCTTCCATTTGAAGCTGGATCAGCCGGTTCATCTCGACCGCGTACTCGAGCGGGAGCTCCTTCGTGATCGGCTCGACGAAGCCGGAGACGATCATCGCGGCCGCCTCGGGCTCGGAGAGCCCGCGGCTCATCAGGTAGAAGAGCTGCTCCTCGCCGATCTTCGACACGGTCGCCTCGTGGCCGATGTCGACGTCGTTCTCGTCGATCTGGATGTACGGGTACGTATCGGTTCGGGATTCCTCGTCGAGGATCAGCGCGTCGCAGACGACCTTCGAGCGGGCGCCGGTCGCCCCCTTGGCAACCTCGAGCAGGCCGCGGTAGCTCGAGCGGCCTCCGTCCTTCGAGATCGACTTGGACGTGATCACCGAGGTCGTGTTCGGCGCCACGTGCACCGCCTTGCCGCCGGCGTCCTGGTGCTGGCCCTTGCCGGCGAAGGCGATCGAGAGCACCTCGCCGTGAGCGCCCTCGCCCATGAGCCAGATGGCCGGGTACTTCATGGTCTGCTTGGAGCCGAGGTTCCCGTCCACCCACTCCATGGTCGCGTTCTCGTAGGCGACCGCGCGCTTCGTGACGAGGTTGTAGACGTTGTTCGACCAGTTCTGGATCGTCGTGTACCGGCAGCGCCCGCCCGGCTTGACGATGATCTCGACGACCGCCGAGTGGAGCGAGTCGGTGGTGTAGATCGGGGCGGTGCAGCCCTCGACGTAATGCACGTACGCGCCCTCGTCGACGATGATCAGCGTGCGCTCGAACTGGCCCATGTTCTCCGCGTTGATGCGGAAATAGGCCTGGAGCGGCATGTCGATCGACACGCCCGGCGGCACGTAGATGAACGAGCCGCCCGACCACACGGCCGAGTTGAGCGCGGCGAACTTGTTGTCGTTCTGCGGGATGATCGTGCCGAAGTACTGCTTGACGAGCTCCTCGTGCTCGCGCAGGCCGGAGTCCATGTCGAGGAAGAGCACGCCCTTCGCCTCGAGCTCAGCCTGCAGCTTGTGGTAGACGACCTCGGACTCGTACTGGGCGCCGACGCCGGCCAGGTACTTCTTCTCGGCTTCCGGAATCCCGAGGCGGTCCCAGGTCTGCTTGATGTCGACCGGCAGGTCCTCCCAATTCGTCGCCTGCTTCTCGGTCGGCCGGATGTAGTAGTACATGTTCTCGAAGTCGATCTCGTTCAGGTTCCCGCCCCACTGCGGCAGTGGCCGCGCGCGGAAGTACTCGAGCGACTTGAGACGGAACTTGCGCATCCAGTCGGGCTCGTCCTTGTGCTCGGAGATCATCGCGACGACCTCCGGGTTGAGCCCGCGGCCCGACTTGAAGAAGTACTCCTCCGGATCGTGGAAGCCGTAGCGATACTCGTTGCCGATCTCCGCGACGACCTGGGTTTCCGGCGTGGCCATCTAGGCTCTCGCCTCCTCGGTTACGCCGAAGGCCTCGTAGCCCTCGGCCTCTAGTTGCTCGGCGAGCTCGGGCCCGCCTTCACGAACGATACGCCCGTCCACGAACACATGCACGTAGTCGGGCTGAATGTAGTTGAGGATTCGCTGGTAGTGGGTGATCACGAGAGCGCCCATCTCGGGCCCCACGAGCCTACGTACCCCACTCGCGACGATGCGAAGCGCGTCGATGTCGAGACCCGAGTCCGTCTCGTCGAGCACCGCGATGCGCGGGCCGAGGAGCGCCATCTGGAGGATCTCGACGCGCTTCTTCTCACCGCCCGAGAAGCCGTCGTTCAGGTAGCGGCCCGCCATCTCCTTCGGAACCTTGAGCTCGCTCATCGCGGCGTCGAGCTGCTTGCGAAACTCGGGAATCTTGATCGGGTCTTCCTCGCCGTCGTTCCGCGCCTTGCGCATCGCGTTCAGCGCCGAGCGGAGGAAGCTCGCGACGGTCACGCCCGGGACCGCGTGCGGGTACTGGAACGCGAGGAAGAGACCTCGCTGCGCGCGCTCGTCGGCGCCCAGCTCGAGGATCGACTCGCCGTCGAAGAGGATGTCGCCCTCGGTGATCTCGTAGGCCGGGTGGCCCATGAGGGCGTACGCGAGGGTCGACTTGCCCGACCCGTTCGGTCCCATGATCGCGTGCACCTCGTTCGAGCCCACCGAGAGGTCGAGGCCGCGGACGATCTCGGTGCCGTCCTCGGTGGCGACGTACAGATTCCTGATCTCGAGCAGCGACATCCTTTTGTGATCCACCTGTGAAAGTCTGGAAACGGCTCCACCAGCCGTCTCGGATATAACCAGTGTAGCCGTTGTCCCAGCGCTGGCCGCGCAGACCCCCGTGCTATTCTCGGCGCATGGGTCCGATCGGCTGGCAAGAGATGATTCTCATTCTCATCGTCCTGCTGCTGCTCTTCGGCGCCAAGCGACTCCCGGAGATGGGGCGCTCAGTGGGCCGCGGGATGCGGGAGTTCAAGGACGCCGTCACGGGAACCGGCACGGATGAGGAGCCCGAGAAGACCGAGCTGAGCGCGCCCGCCCCCGCGAGCCCTCCACCGGCTCCGGAGGAGCGCAAGAGCGAGCACGTCTCGAGCTAGGTAATGGCCAGTCTGCCGCGTCGCCTCGGGCACGGCGATCGCGTCACGCTCGTCGAGCACCTCGACGAGCTACGCACACGTCTGATCCTCGTCCTGGTCGCCACGATCCTCGGCTTCGTGGTCGCGTTCGTCTTCCAGGACGAGATCCTGCGCTGGCTCGCGCAGCCGCTCCCGGCGGCCCGTGAGGGAGAGCTCGTCACCTTCGGGGTCACGGAGCCCTTCTTCACCACGGTGAAGGTGTGCCTCGTCGCGGGTCTCGCCCTGGCCCTGCCCGTCATCCTCTGGCAGCTCTGGAGCTTCCTCGCGCCCGCCTTCGAGGAGCACACCCAGCGGATCGTGGTGGTGTTCGTCTTCTGCGCGACGGTGCTCTTCGCCGCGGGCGTCGCCTTCGGGTACTACGTCGTCCTCCCCAAGGCGCTGTCCTTCCTGACGGAGTTCAACGCCGACCTCTTCGACATCCAGATCAGGGCGAGCTACTACTACTCGTTCGTCTCGCTCAGCCTGCTCGGGATCGGGCTCATGTTCGAGATGCCGGTCTTCATCCTGGCGCTCGTCCGCCTCGGGATCGTGACGTCCGACCAGCTCCGCCGAAACTGGCGGATCGGCGTCGCGCTCGTCTTCGTCGCCGCGGCGCTGCTCCCGACGGTCGATCCGGTGTCGCTCGCGCTCGAGGTCGTCCCGCTGCTCGTGCTCTACTTTCTCTCCGTCGTGCTGGCGGCCTTCTTCGAGCGGCGCTGGGCGGACAAGATCCAGGCACGGCACGAGGCCTTCGCATCCACTGACACCTAGGTTGCTGCAGTGACGCCGGTCGTCTACGAGGCGGACTGGGTCCTCCCGGTCGACGGAGAGCCGGTGCAGGGCGGGGGCGTCGCCGTCGCGAACGGGCGCATCGTCGGGATCGGCCCGGCCGGCGAGCTCGAGGGAGAGCGCCGGCGGTTCGAGGAGGCGGCCGTCCTGCCGGGGTTCGTGAACGCCCACTCCCACCTCGAGTACGCCGTGTATGCGGGGTTCGGCGACGGCTTCTCCTTTGCGCCCTGGATCGACCTCCACATCCGGCGCAAGGCCCGCCTTCTGGACGGAGACGCTCTGGCGATCGCCCGGCTGGGCGCGGCCGAGTGCCTGCGCTCGGGGATCACGACCCTCGCGCGACGCCAGCTTCACGGGAGCGGCCGCGCCCGCCTGCGCCGAGCTCGGGCTGCCTGCGCTGGTCGCGCTCGAGGTCTTCGGAGACGACGCGGACGCCGCGCTCGCGCGCTTCGCCGCGCTCCGAGACGCGATCGCCGGGTCGCTCTCGGAGCGGGTGCGCGTCGGCGTCTCGCCTCACGCGCCGTACAGCGTCACGGCCGACGTCTACGCGGCGTGCGCCGGCCTCGGGGTGCCCGTGGTCACCCACCTGGCCGAGAGCGAGGCCGAGCAGGAATGGGTGCTGCACGGCACCGGCCTCATGGCGGAGGCACGGGGTGTTCCCGTCACGCCGGCCGGCCGGACCGGAGTCCGGCTCCTCGCCGAGCGCGGGCTCCTCGGCCCTCACGTCCTCGCGGCTCACTGCGTGCACGTCGACGAGGACGAGATCGCGCTCCTCGCGGAGCACGACGTCGCCGTCGCCCACTGCCCGCGCTCCAACGCGATCCTCGGTTGCGGCGCTGCGCCGCTCGTCGCGTTGCTCGAAGCGGGGGTCCGGGTCGGGCTCGGAACGGACAGCCCCGCGTCGACGCCGTCGTTCGACATCTTCGAGGAAATGCGGGCTGCCGTCTACACCGCGCGCACGCGCGAACGCCGCGGCGACGCCCTCTCGGCGGGCACTGCGCTCGAACTCGCTACTCTTGGCTCGGCGCGCGCGCTCGGGCTCGGTGACGAGACCGGGTCGCTCGCCGTCGGAAAGCGCGCCGATCTCACGGTCGTCTCGCTCGCCGGCTCGGCCTTCCTTCCCTGGGAGGAGCCAACCACCGCCGTGGTCTTCGGCGGCTCGCCCGACCGGGTGCTCCTCACCCTCGTCGACGGCGAGGCCCGATACGAGAAAGGAGAATTCGAGTGGCACGAGCTTCGACGCAGCGCAAGCGCCGCACGCGCCCGCCTGCTCAGCGAAGCGCCGCCAGCGCCGAAGACCTGATGTTCTTTCCCAAGCTTCGCCGCAAGGCGAAGTGGGTCTTCCTCCTTCTCGCGGTCGCTTTCCTGTTCGGCTTCCTCATCTTCGGCGTGGGAGCCGGCGGCTCCGGCATCGGCGACTACTTCGCCGACCTCCTGAATCGCCCGGTGTCGAGCGACACGCCGTCGCTCGACGACGCCCGGGCCGCCGTGCAGGAAAAGCCGAACGACCCCGAGGCCCGCCTCGACCTCGCCCGCGCCGCGCAGGCGGAAGGAGAGATCGACGAAGCGATCTCGGCGCTCGAGCGCTACCGGACGATGCGGCCGGAGGACCCGGACGCTCTGCGAACGCTCGCCGCGCTCTACGGGACCCAGATCGCCTCCGCGCAGCAGAATCGGCGATCGCTGCGAACGAAGCGGCGGAGGCGTCCCTGCCGACCACCTTCGCTCCGACCGACAGCGGCTTCCTGCAGGACCTGCTGGGGAACCCGATCTCGGAGTCGCTGAGCAATCAGGCGAACGCTCGCGCGAGCACCGCGGACGCAGAGGTGCAGACGCTTTCGGCGCTCCAGCTCGGCGTCTTCGAGAAGCTCACCGAGCTCGTGGCCGACGAGCCGCTCCTCTACCTCCAGTACGCCCAGGCCGCGGAGACCGCCCAGGATTACGAGACGGCGATCACCGCCTACGAGAGCTTCCTCGACGTCTCGCCCAACAACCCGAACGCGGAGCAGATCCAGGAGCGCATCGATGCGCTGAGACGGCGATCTCCGGAGCGGCGGCGGGCGCGGGCGGCGACGGCTCGGGCGGGGGCTCCGGCGGCGACTCGGACGGCGAGTAACCGGTTAGGGTAGGCAGCCCGAGACTCGACAAGGGGGCACATGAACTTCGACATCAAGACGGAGCGGCCGACTGCGGAGGTCCACGTCATCGCGCTGACCGGAGAGGTCGACCTCTACACGGCGCCGGAGTTCAAGCAGCAGCTCATCGAGTCGATCGACCTCGGAGCCAAGCACGTCATCGTCGACCTGACGGACACCACCTTCATCGACTCGACGACGCTGGGCGTCCTCGTGGGCGGGGTGAAGCGCCTGCGCCCCGACGGCGGCGAGCTCTCCGTGGTCTGTAGCGACCGCAACATCACGAAGATCTTCGAGATCACGGGCCTCAACCGGATCTTCCCCATCCACGGGACTCGGGCCGATGCGCTCGAGAGCGCCGGCGTGGTGGAGGCTCCGCACCCCTAGCCGGACGTGGCGCGCGGGCTCCTCGCTCTCTCGCTGTCCGTTGCCGCCCTGCTGCGCCGCCGGCTGCGGCGGGGACGAGACGACGGGGTTCGAGGGCGCCAACAAGTCGAACGGGAAGCAGCTCTTCGTCACCAACTGCGGGAGCCGCCACACGCTCGCGGAAGCGGGCACGTTCTCGGACGTCGGGCCGAACCTCGACAACGCGCTCGGCTACAGCTGCAGCCAGGGCTTCGAGGAGGACACGATCTACTCCGTCGTCAGGGGGCAGATCGACCTCGCCGCACCGCCGATGCCCTCCGACCTCGTCACCGGCCAGGACGCCGACGACGTGGCCGGCTACGTCGCGAGCGTCGCGGGCAAGGACATCGAAGGCTGCGACCCGAGCGGCGACGTCGGGACGACCAGCGGCGCCACCGAGACGACCTCCGACTAGGAGCTCTCAGCCGGTCGCCGAGCTGCGGCCGCGCTCGAGCTCCAGGTCGACGACGACGTGCGTGATCGGCACCGGGTAGCGCTCGCCCGCCTTCTCGATGACAGCCTTCTCGAGCCAGTTCGACCGGCCGGGCGGATGCGTCGAGATGACGATCTCGTCGGCTCCGAAGGTCCGGAGCGCGTCGTCCATCGCCTGCACGGGATCGGCGTCGCCGACCTCGCCGCGCGCCGCGACGCCTTCGGCGGCGAGCGCGGAAAGGGACTCCTCCAGCCGCTGCTCGGCGGCCGCTCGGGCACCGTCCTCGTCGGAAGCCCAGTGGCGGATCGGAGAGTTGAGCGCCGGGCAGACGACGAGGACGTCGGCGTCCCCACCCGCACGGCGGACGACCTCGTCCCGGAGTGCCCGACCAGCCACGGTCTCGTTGGCGACGACGAGGATGCGGCGGCGATCGCCGCCCCGCCGGGAGACGACGGGCTCCTCCGCCTCTTTCGGCGGTCCCTTCACGTAGAAAGCGACGCCGATCGCGAGGATGAGGAAGACGGCAAGCGCCACCCAGCCGCCGCCGAGGATCCCCGCCACCGCCACCGCGGCGAAGAGAGCCACGCACACGAGAACGAAGCTGAAGGCCTCAGCTTCGCTCCGGAACGGGTTACGCACAGCGCCTCCTGGCTCGTGACCTAGATCACGTACACCGTGGTGTACACGATGATCCACATTACGTCCACGAAGTGCCAGTAGATTCCCGGCAGCTCGACGCCCAGGTGCTTCTCGGGCTCCGGGCCGTAGTGGCCGCGGACCGAGCGGATGAGCGCGTAGAGCAGGAGGTTCAGGCCGACGAAGACATGGGCCCCGTGCAGGCCGGTGAGCCCGTAGAAGGTCGACCCGAACGCGTTGTCGTACGGCGCGAACCCGAGGCGGGTGTACTCACGAGCCTGGATGAGCAGGAAGGTGAGCCCCAGCAGGAAGGTCAGCGTCAGGCCGGCGACGAGGCCGGAGCGGTTGCCGCGCTTCACCGACTGGAGGGCCCAGTGCATGGTGAAGCTCGAGGTCACGAGGATGATGGTGTTCAGGAGCGCGAGGTAGACGGGAAGCTCGTAGCCCTCGGGCGGCCAACCGCCTTCGCCGCCGACGACGACGCGCGCGAAGAAGTAGATGCTGAAGAACGAGCCGAACAGCATCACCTCGGACGCGATGAAGAAGTAGATCCCGAGCAGGCGAGAGTCGACCCGCGAGCTCTGATGGGCAGCGGGTGGGTGCGCGTGCGTATCGGCGACCGAGGCCATTACTCCGCGACTGCCTCCGCCTCGGCCTCCTCGACGACGACGTGGCGAACCGGAAGCCCGGAGCCGCTCTCGATGCGGCCCACCACGTCGCGGCGGAGCCAGCCCGAGCTCGCCTCCGGAAACGTCGAGACGATGATCTCGTCCACCTGCTCGTCGTGGACCGCGTTCATCGCCGCGGTCACGGGGTCGGCGTCGCCGATGTGTCCTGTCGCCTCGACGCCCGCCCCCTTGAGCTGAGCGAGCGCGAGCGCGAGTCGCTCCTGGACGCCCGGCTGGTCGGCTGGGGCGACGAGCGTGAACTCGGCGGGCGAGGCCTCGGCTCGCTCGCGGATGGCGGCGAGCAGCGGCCCGCCGACGATCGTCTGGTTCGCGATCACGAGGACGTGCGCACGGTCGCGCTCCGAGGCAAGATCGACCTCCACGTGGGTGACCGGGATATCTCCCGCGGCCTTCTGGGCACGCTCGACGAGCCCCGAGCGGAGCCAGCTCGAGCGGACGGCGCCGGGATGCGTCGAGATGATCACCTCGTCCACGGGCGCGTACGTATGGAGCGCGTCGCGGAGAGCGTGGAGCGGGTCGGGGTCGACGACCGCCCCGCGTGCGGCGATCCCGGCCTCGTGGAGGAGGTCCAGCGTCCGGCGGAGCCGCCGCTCGGCGCTCGAGCGCCGGCTTTCCTCGTAGACGACGTAGCCCGCGGGCGGATCGTTCTGGGGCGAGACCACGGTGACCCGGATCGCCCCACCGGCGGCGCGCTCCTCGATGGCATCCAGCAGCGTCCGGCCGGCGACCGTCTCGTTGGCGACGACCAGGATGTGGCGCGGCCGGGCCTGGGGGACCTCTTCGGCCGCTCGTGCGTACGGGTCGCTCACGCCTCGACCTTCTCCTTGGCAGGCTCCTCCACGGCGGCGCGGTCGCCGTTCAGGACCGCGTGGCGGGCGCCGCGGACGCCGTACTCGTAGGGGCTGCCGACCACCTGCGGGATCTCGTCGAAGTTGAAGACCGGCGGCGGCGAGGACACCTGCCACTCGAGCGTGAGCCCGCGCCACGGGTTGCCGGGAGCGATCGCCCCGCGCCGCCAGCTCACGATCATGTTGTAGAGGAACACGATCGTCGAGGCTCCGAGCGCAAACGACGCGATCGAGATCACGAAGTTCCAGTTCCCGAACTCCGGGGCGTAGTCCGCCACGCGCCGCGGCATCCCCTGGAGCCCCACCCAGTGCATCGGGAAGAACGTGACGTTGAAGCCGACGAACGTCATCCAGAAGTGGATCCTCCCGAGGCGCTCGTCGTACATCCGGCCGGTCATCTTCGGGAACCAGTAGTAGATGCCCGCGAAGATGGTGAAGAGCGAGCCGCCGAAGAGCACGTAGTGGATGTGGGCGACGACGAAATACGTGTCGCTCGCGTGGATGTCCACCGGCACCGAGCCGAGGTAGATCCCGGACAGGCCGCCGATCACGAACATCGACACGAAGCCAGAGGCGAAGAGCATGGGCGTGTTGAAGTGGAGACGCCCCTCCCACAGCGTCGCCAGCCAGCTGAACACCTTGATCCCCGTCGGCACGGCGATGACGAGCGTGGTGACCATCATCGGGATGCGGATCCACGGCTGCATGCCGGAGACGAACATGTGGTGCGCCCAGACCGAGAAGCCGAGGATGAGAATCGCCATCAGCGAGAGCGCCATCAGCCGGTAGCCGAAGATCGGCTTCCGCGCGAAGACGGCGATCACCTCCGAGGCGATGCCGAAGCCGGGCAGCATCATGATGTAGACCGCCGGGTGCGAGTAGAACCAGAAGATGTGCTGGTAGGCGACGATGTCGCCGCCCAGGTCCGGGTTGAAGAAGTTCGTGTGCAGGACCCGGTCGAACATGATGAAGAACTGAGAGCCGGCGACGAAGGGCGTCGCCAGGACGACCAGGGTCGAGGTGGCGAAGTTCGCCCAGACCAGGAGCGGCATGCGCCAGAACGTCATCCCGGGCGCCCGCATCGTGATGATCGTGACCAGGAAGTTGAGCGCGGTCATGATCGAGGAGGCGCCGGCCCACTGGACGCCCATCTGGAACATGAGGTTCCCGTCCGCCTGCTGCACGGCGAGCGGGGCGTAGTTCGTCCAGCCGGCTGCGAAGGCCCCGCCGTCGGGGACGAGGTAGCTCGAGAGCATGATCAGGCCGGCGATCGGAAGGAGCCAGTAGGAGAGGGCGTTCAGGCGCGGGAACGCCATGTCCGGCGCCCCGATCATGAGCGGGATCACGTAGTTCCCGAGGCCGGCGAACGCCGGGATGATGAAGAGGAAGATCATCAGCGAGGCGTGCACCGAGAAGAGCCCGTTGAACGTGTTCGTGTCCACGTACTGCATCCCGGGCCTCGCCAGCTCGGCGCGCATGAACATCGCCATCAGACCGGCCGCGACGAAGAAGAAGATCGTCGTGACCAGGTACTGGATCCCGATCACCTTGTGGTCGGTGTTGACGCGGAAGTAGTCCTTCCACGTGCGGGCGCCGTGGCCGGAGTGATCCTCGGGGCGCGTCGGCTTGCCCGAGATCCAGTAGGCCCAGTAGTCGAAGCCGCCGATTCCCGCCAGGAAGGCGAACGGGACGACCACCGTCCAGACCACGATCAGGACCGGGAGCTCCCAGAGCGGGTCGAAGCCCATCGCGGCGCGGGCGCCGATCACGAGGAGCGTTCCGAGCGCCCAGCCGAGCGGCATCGTCCAGAGGACGCGCAGCCAGCCCGGGCCCGTCAGGCGGCGCAGACCGGTCCGCGGCGGTGGCGGCGGCGCGTGCGCGACTTCGTGCTCGGCCTCGTGGACCTCGACTGCCATCAGCCTCCTCCCGCTTGCTCGACCAGATACTCGACGAGCCCGTCGATCTGCGGCTCGGTGAACATCTCCCCGTAAGTTGGCCGGCATGACACCGTCCTCGAAGCCCTCCGCGACGTCAGCAGAGGGATCGACGATCGACGTACGGATGAACTCCTCGTCGGCTCCCTCGAGCGCCTCGTCGAGATCCGGCCCTACCTGGCCCTGCGTGCCCGCGTCGGCGAGCGTGTGGCAGCTTCCGCACTGCTGCGTGAAGAGCGCCTTGCCCTGAACGGAGCCGCCCTCCCGCGCCAGGCGCCTCTGCTCCTCCACCCAGGCCTCGAAGTCGGCGGCCGAGAGGACGCGCGCCTGCGAGCGCATGGTGGCGTGCCCGAGCCCGCACAGCTCGGTGCAGATGACGTCGTAGCTCCCGATCGCCTCCGGCTTGACCGTCGTCGTCCTCGTGATCCCCTTCACCGCGTCCTGCTTCATCCGCCATTCCGGCACCCAGAAGGAGTGGATCACGTCCATCGAGGTGATTGCGAACTGAACCGTCTGGTCGATCGGGAGCACGAGCTCGCCCGTCGTCAGCGGCCTGCCGCCCTCGAGCTCGATGTCCGGATACGTGAAGCTCCAGGCGAACTGCTCGGCGGTCACCTCGACGACGCGATGGTCGGCCGGGAGGTCCTCCGCCCGGGCGAGGGCGACGCTCGAATAGACGGCGATCGCCGTGACGAGCACCGTGGGGACGATCGTCCACACGATCTCGAGACCCGTGTGGCCGTGGATCGGGCTGCCGTCGTCCGTGTCCCCCGGCGGCGCCCGGAACTTGTAGACCGCGTACGCGGAGACTCCTGCGACGGCCGCGAAGACGACCACGCAGATGATCGTCACCATCCAGTAGACGCTGTCGATGATCCCCGCTTGCTCCGAGGCTGCATCGGGAAGCCAGGGGATCAAAACCGCGACGAGCGCCAGCGCCGCTCCGACGGCGACCCCGACCAGCGTCATCTGGATGATCGAGCGTTTCCGCACGGGGAAGGCGGGGAATCACGACCCCGCGGACACCCTAACGCAACCGCCTCCGGGCCAGATGCCGGACCGGCGGCGGACACCTCGAAGGAGGAAAGCCCGAATGGGTCTAGGCGCAAGCATCTTCCTGATCGCGGTCGGCGCCATTCTGGCGTTTGCCGTCACGGCCGAGGTCACCGGGATCGACATCGTGACGGTCGGCTGGATCCTCATGATCGTCGGCGCCGTCGGCCTCCTGCTCTCGCTCATCTTCTGGTCGACCTGGGGCGGGCTCGGGACGTGGCGGCGGGAGACGATCGTCCGCCGCGATCCGTACGACCGGTACTACTAGGAACCGCGCTCCCACGAGGGGCGGGGCTACTCGTCGTGGAGGGCCCGCCCCTCCATGCCGCCCGCGACGAGGATTACCTGCCCGGTGACGTGGCCGGAGAGCTCGTCCGAGGCGAGAACGACGATCTGCCGCGCGACGTCCTCCGGTTGAGCGACCTTGCGGAGCGCCATCGTTCGCGTCGCGCGCTCGAGGACGCCCGGGTCGTCGAGCGTCGACCGCGTCATCGGTGAGATCGTCCAGCCGGGGCAAACCGCGTTCACGCGGGCGTTCGGTGCGATCCGCACCACCTCGTTCTTGAGGCTGAGAAGCAGGCCGCGGACGATCGCAGACTTGGCGGAGGCGTAGTCCGCGTGCCCGGCCTCTCCGAAGACGCCCGCCGTGGAGCCGACGAGGACGAGGCTCCCGTGGCCGCTGCGCTCGACTTCCCGGAGGAAGCCGCGGGCGGTCAGGAACGTGACCGTGAGGTTGGCGGCGAGCGTCTCCTGCCAGCGGTCGAGCTCCAGGCGCCAGAGCGGAACGTCCTCCTCGGGCCAGACCCCGGCGACGGCGGCGCACACGTCGAGGCCGCCCAGGGCCTCCCTGGCTTCCTCGAAGAGGCGATCGGCCTCTTCCTCGCGCCGGAGATCGGCCTGGAGAAGGACAGAGCCGGCGCAGTCTGCGGCGACTTCGTCGATCCGCCCCCGACCGCGGTGGTAGTGGAGGGCGAGACGGCAGCCCTCGGCCGCGAAGGCGCGGGCGCAGGCGGCGCCGATGCCGCCCGAGGCGCCGGTGACGAGCACACGCTTGCCGGAGAGCCCTGAGTCCATGATGGTGGAGCTTCATGTTTTCAGTTGCGACGCGGAATCTCGACCGCCGGCTCGAAAGGAGGGAGACGCGGGCCGCGTGGATCGCCTGGGCGCGCGTCTCAGCAGTGCCCTTCGCCGTGCTGGAGGTCGCGGTCGAGCGCGGCAACTACCCGCCGGGAGACGAGCGGCTCGCCTGGGCGATCACGCTCGTGTTTGCCGCGGGAGCCGTGGCAGCTCTCCTCGGAATGGGAAAGGCGCCCTGGATCCCCGGCGCCGGGCTCGTCCTCGACGCCGTCGCCGTCTCGGCCTACGTCGCGCTCTACTCCTTCGAGGCGGGGACGCCCGTCCGCCAGCTCCTCGTGCTTCCCGTCCTCGAAGGGGCGCTCCTCTACGGCGTGCGCGGCGGGATTCTGCTCGCCCTCGCGTCCCTTCCGGCGCTCGCGTTCTTCGAATGGCGGCAGGCCGAGCGGCTCGACCTGCACCCCTTCGACGCCGGCCACGTCATCGGACCGGCGGGTCTGGGGCTCGTCGTGGGGATCGTGGTCGGAGCGCTCGTGGAGCGGCTCGAGAATGGGCCGCGCGGCGGCTCAGCCCGCGGGAATCGGGCGGGACGACCGCGGGCGGAGCCGTAGCGCGGCCCTGGAGGGCTAGAAGCGCCGCCACTCGGGCCCGCGCCGACGCTCGTCTAGGCGCGAGTCCGCGCCGTAGTGGAGCGCAAGCGGCCCGACCAGCATGATCAGTGCGATCAGAGCGAATTCCATACCTTCAGCTTCGGCATCGTTGTCGATTAGCGCAAGTCAGGTTATGATTGATGTCGATTATGCGATCTGATGGATGGTTGGGAGTCGAGCTGCGCCACCTGGCGGCGCTCGAGGCCGTCGCCGAGGAAGGCTCGTTCGGACGCGCAGCCGAGCGGCTCGGCTACACGCAGTCGGCGGTCAGCCAGCAGATCCAGGCGCTCGAGCGCATCGTCGGGCAACAGCTCGTCGAGCGGCCCGGTGGACCACGGCGAGTTTCGCTGACCGAGGCGGGAGAGCTGCTCCTCCGCCACGCCGCGGGGATCGTCGCCCGCCTGCAGGCGGCCCAGGCCGATCTGGCAGCCTTTTCCGAGGGGTCGGCCGGGACACTGCGCGTCGGCACCTACCAGAGCGTGGGCGCACGCGTCCTCCCTCGCCTTCTCAAGGAGTTCACGGAAGCCTGGCCGGACGTCGACGTCCAGCTCACGGAATCCGCAGACGACGGCGGCCTCCTGGAGCTGGTCGAGCGCGGCGAGCTCGACTTCTGCTTCGCCATGCTGCCCGTCGGGGACGGGCCGTTCGAGACCGCCGAGCTCATGCGGGATCCCCACGTGCTCGTCGTCCCGCTCGACTCGGCGCTGGCCCGGCGCCAGAAGCCTCCGACGCTGCGGGAGATCGCCGAGCTGCCGCTGATCGGGAACCGCCAGTGCCGGAGCATCCATCAGGTGGAGAACCGTTTCCGCCACGCCGGGCTCGAGCCGAGCATCGTCTTCCGGTCCGATGACAACGGCACGATCCAGGAGCTCGTCGCGGCAGGCGTCGGCTTCGCGCTCGTCCCCCTCCTCACCGTCGACACGAGCCACGAGGGGACTGCCGTGCTCGGCGTCGCGAGCGTGCCCCCGCGCCGGATCGGGATTGCCTGGCACCGCGATCGCTACCGCTCTCCGGCCGCCCGCGCCTTCGTCGAGCTCGCGGTCGAGATCTGCGCGCAGGTCGAGACGGAGCAGTCCGGCGAAGCCGCCGCGGCTGCTTAGTTCCTGGAGCCTTCTAGCCGGGCTCGAGCGACTGCGCGATCGCGACGGCGCGCTCGCGGTCGATGTCGCCCTCGATGCGGACGAGGATGTCGCCGCGGTCGACGAGGAGCGTGTTCCCCGCGAGGCGGCCCTCGTCCTCGGCCGGGTTGCCGTCGGCGCCTCGGAAGATCACGAAGTGCGGGCCGCCCTCGAGCCAGATCGCCTCGTCCGGGCCCACCGCAAGCCTCTCCACTCGCGTGCCGCCGTCTGTGAGCTTCTGGAGGAGCGCCTCGTCGATGTCTCCCTGGAACTCGGTGACGAGGAGCCCCACGCCGGTGTAGGGGGAGCGCGGGATACCGCCGCCGGGCTCGTAGACGAGCGTGACCCTGGCGCCGTACGGCTCCTGCTTCACGTACGCGGCGTCGGGCGGGCCAAGCGCGCCGGGCAGAACGACGTCGGCCATCGTGACCCGCGGCCGGCCGTCGTCGAGCGCCAGGGGCTCACCGAGATCGAGAATCGCCGCGCTCGGCGACGTGGGAACCGCGGGCAGCGTCTCCACGCGCTGCACGGTGGCTCCCCGCAACCCGAAGAACTCGAGGATCGCCGTGCGCGCGGCGGGGACGGCCATGGCCGCGCCGACCGCGACTGCGAGGACCGCGAACGCGAGGACGAGCGTCCGCCGCCGGCCCGGCGGCCGCCGGGCCGGCCGGCCGGCGAGACGGGCGAGGACGGACTCGACCACATCGGGAGCCTCCGGGAACGCAAGCTCGTCGCCGAGCCGGTGGAGGGCGCGCTCGAGCTCGCTCACGGAGCTGCCTCCATCCGCTCGCGCAGCCGTTCGAGCGCCCGCGAGGTTCGTGACTTGACGGTGCCGCGCCGCCAGCCCAGCGTGGCGGCCGTCTCCTCCTCGGAGAGCCCCAGGAAGTAGCGGCAGGAGACGACCAGCCGGTCGTCCTCGCGCAGCTCCTCGACGGCCGCGAGCAGCTCCTTTCGCCGCTCGGCGTCGAGAAGGGCCGCCTCGGGGGACGGGACCGCGCCCCCCGAGTGCGGGTCCTCGGCGGCGCGCAGCGCGAGCTTCTCGCGCCGGCCTGCCGACCTGCGGCGGTTTCGCGCCTCGTTGGCGACGATGGCGAGCAGCCACGGGCGGAAGGGCGCGCCGGCCCGGAAGCGCGCCAACGCCCGATAGCCCTTGACGAACGCCTCCTGCACGGCGTCCTCGGCATCGGCGGCCGAGCCCGTGATCAAGTACGCGGTGCGGAACGCGATCGTCTGATGCTCCTTCACAAGGGTGCCGTAGGCGCGGGTGTCGCCCTGTTTCGCGTGTCTGACGAGCTCGTCGTCTGCCAGTGGCCGGTCCCCCACTGCACCCATCACTACACCGGCACGAGGGAGAGGGTTCCCGTCGAGCCCTCAGGGGCGAGGCACCAGCCGGTAGGCGGTGCCCTCGGCGGAGAGCAGGTAGAGCTCCCCGTTCCCGTCCTCGGCGAAGGACGTCAAGCCCGGAACGCTGAACGGATGCCCGCGCCGGGTGAACTCGCCCTTCCCCAGGCGGGCGAGGCTCCAGATTCGGCCCGAGCAGTAGTCCCCGTAGAAGTACCGGCCCCACGCCTGGCGGCGGACGACCTCGCCGCGGTAGACGAAGCCCCCCGTCACCGAGCAGCCGAGCTCGTGGGAGTACTCGCTGACGGGCTCGACGAGCGTTCCGTTCGGCGTGGGCGACTTGTCCTCGAAGATCTCGGAGCCTTCGTAGACGTCCCAGCCGAAGTTGAAGAGCTTGCCGACGTCCTTCCTGGAGACGAAGTCCACCTCCTCGACGGCGTTCTGGCCCACGTCGGCGATCCAGAGGTCGCCGGTGACGCGATCGAACGAGAAGCGCCAGGGGTTCCGGAGCCCGTAGCCGATCATCTCCCACTCGCCGCCCGGTGCATCCACGTCGCGGCGGAAGAGCTTGCCGAGCCGGCTGGAGAGATCCTGCGCGCGGTTCTCGGGATCGCCCCCCGAGCCGCCGTCGCCCGTGCCGAGGTAGAGAAGCCCGTCCGAGCCGAAGGCCAGCTGCCCGCCGTTGTGGTTGGCATAGGGCTGCGAGACGAAGAAGAGCTCGCGCACCTCGGTCGGCTGGGAGACGCCGCCACGGGACCGAAACTCCTTCACGCGAGTGTCCCCTTCGAGGTCGGTGTAGTTGACGTAGAAGAGCCCGTTCGACGCGTACCTCGGATGGAAGGCGACCGAGAGGAGCCCGCGCTCGCCTCCGCTCGAGACGTCCGACACGATGTCGAGGAACGGCACGGCTTGGACCCGCCCGCCCTCGAGGACGCGGATCCTGCCCGGCTGCTCGACGACGTAGAGCCGGTCCGGCTCGCCCGGGGCGGCGGCGGCGTGGACGGGCGAGTCCAGGCCCGACGCTACCTTCTCGAGCTCGAGGGGCCCGCCGTCCGCAGGCGGCCCGGGAGCGGCCGGCTGCTCCTCCTCTGTCTCCGTGGGCTCGGGCCCGGTCGGGCCGGTGGTCTCGGAGCCCCCGGAGGTCGACGGCGGGCTTGGAGCGACCTCCGGCTCATCGGAGCCGCTGCTGCATGCGACCGCGAACAGGAGCAGGAGAACCACGAGGGCGATGCATCCCTGGCGCAAGCTCTCAGGTTACGACGCGCCGGCTCGGGCCGGGAAGAGAGGCTCCTGCGCCGCGACGGTCTCGCGCAGGGCAGCCACCATCTCGGCGACCCCGGCCACGCTGCCTTCACCGGCGCGGTGGGCGGCGAAGACCCGCCGCTTCGGGCCGAACGCGATGGGACGAACGGCGACGCCGGGGTTGAGCCGTGTGAGGCCCAGGTCGGGCGCGAACGCGACGCCGGCGCCCGAGGCGACGAGGCTCTGCATGGCCGCGTAGTCGTCGAACTCGAAGCGAATCGTGGGCTCGAAGCCCGCAGCCTGACAGGAACGCTCGGTGAACGGGTGGCACGAGGAGCGAGACGTGCTGCGGATCCAGATCTCGTCGGCGAGGTCGAGCAGCCGCACGACGCGCTGGCGGGCGACGGGGTGGTTCGCCGGAAGGACGACGCGCATCGGCTCCTCGAGGAGGAGCTCGAACGCGAGCCGGGAGTCGGCGGGAAGCGGCACGTGGTCGTACTCGAAGACGATCGCGAGGTCGAGCTCGCGGGCCCGCAGGCGTGCGAGTGAGACGAGCGGGTCGGCCTCGACCACGGTGACCTCGACGTCGGGCCGCACGGACGCAAAGCTCGAGAGCGCGCTCGGGACGAGGCTCACCGCGGCGGTCGTGTTCGAGCCGATGCGCAGGGCCGGCGGCGAGCCGTCGAGCGCACGCAGCTCGGCCTCCGCCTCGGCAAGGCGCTCGAGGATCACCTCGGCGTGCTCGACGAGCCGGTGCCCCGCCGGGGTGAGCGTGAGGCTCCGCGGGCCTCGCGCCACAAGCGCGGCGCCGGCCTCGCGCTCGAGCTTCGCCACCTGCTGGGACACCGCCGAGGGCGTGAAGCGGAGCGACTCGGCGGCACCCGCGATGGAGCCACGGAGAGCTACCTCGCGGAGGACGCGCAGACGCCGGACGTCGAGCATAAGCACAGCTTAATCAAATGCGAAGCAATCTGAGTGGTCGAACGTGTCGACGCCTGGCAGCTTGTGAGGGTGCGCACGGTCCGCAGGCTCGCGTATCCGCTCAGGCTCGCCCGCCTGAGGCTGGCGCGGCGCGCCACGACCGCCCTCCTTGCCGGCGCCGGGGTGGCGGCCGGGGCGGCCATGCTCGCGACGGTCCTGGCCGGCGCGGTCGTCGCGCGCGACGAGAGCGTCGGCCGAGCGGTGGAGGAGATTCCCGCCGCGCAGCGCTCCGTCCGCGCGGGCTGGTTCGGCGTCCCCGCCCAGGCAGAGGACTACGGGGCGCTCGACCGGACCGCGCGGCGAGCCCTTGCCGGCGTCGTCCCGGCCCGCCCGGCGTCGTTCGTGCTCTTCCGGGAGAGCACGATCGCGGGTCGCTACGTCGGGCTCGGCGCCGTCGACGGCCTAGCCGAGTGGGTGAGCCTCCGCTCGGGGCGCCTCCCGCGAGCCTGCGAGCCGGCACGCTGCGAAGTCGTGCGGCTCCGGGGCGCCGGCCGCATCCCCGACGTCCCCGGCCTTCGCCTCGTCGAGGTCGGAACGGCAACAGTCACCTCGCCCGTCCTCTTCGGCGACTTCATCGCGCCCACCGAGAACGAGCTGAGCCGCGCAGCCACCAGCCCCGTGTTGCGGGAGTTGGCCCGCTACCACAGGCCCGCCCCGGCACCGCTCGTTCTCGCGGAGGGCGTCCAGGCGCTCGTCGAGTCTCCCGAGCTCGAGCGCGTGTACCGCGCCTACGCATGGGTCGTCCCGCTCCGCCCCGGGCTCGTGCGGGCCTGGGAGATCGACCGGCTCGCCGGCGACACGGCCCGGGCGAGATCGGCGCTCCAGACGGAGGCGCTCGCCTTCGACCTCACGGCGCCCGTCGAGGACCTGCGCACGGCCGCCGAGACGAGCGACGTCGCCGGACGGCGGCTGCTCCTCGTCGGCGGCGAGTCCGCCGCCCTCCTCTTCGCGTTCGCCGTCCTCGCAGCCGTCAGCATGCGGCGGGACGCCGAGGCCGCTCGGCGGCGTCTCACCTGGTTCGGGGCGAGGCGCTGGCAGCTCTCGCTCTTCACGGGCGCCGAGGCCGCGGCCGTGGCTGCCGGGGGCACCCTCGTCGGCTGGGCCCTGGGGACGCTCGCGGGCGCGCTCGTCGCCTCGCGCGCGGGCGCTCCCGTGGGCGCAGTTCTCGGGCAGTCCACGCTCTCGACCACAGGCCTCGCGGTCGCGGCGGGAGTCTCGGCGACGCTCGCGCTCGTCCTCTTCGCCGCGATTCGCGCGCGGCCGGTCGCACTCGGCGACCGCTCGTTCTCCGCGCTCGACGCGTGCGCGCTCGGGGCCCTCGCCATCGTGGTCATCACGCTCCTGCGCGGCGACCTCGACCAGGAGTCGCTCGCGCGCGAGTCGGGGTCCGCGGTCGCCCTCGTCCTTCTCCCCGGGCTCGTCACGTTCGTGGCCGCTGTCGCCTGTGCGAGGCTCCTCCGCCCGCTCCTCCTGGGCCTCGAGCGACTCTCGAGGGGCCGTTCGGTGGCGCTGCGGCTCGCGGCGCTCTCGCTGGCCCGTCACCCCGGGCACGCGGCCGTCGCCGTGGCCTTCCTCCTGGTCAGCGTGGGACTCGCAGTGTTCGCGGAGAGCTATCGCTCGACGCTCGCGCGCGGTCAGGAGGAGCAGGCCGCCTACGAGATCCCCCTCGACTTCACCGTCCGCGAGGATCTCACGCGGCTGATCCCCGTCGCCGAGGCGGTGTCGCCGGCGCGGCTGGCCGAGCTCGAGGGCGACGCGCGGGTCGAGCCCGTGCTCCGACTCTCCGGGAACGTCAGCCGCTCGGGCGGTCGTACCGGCATCGCCGTGCTCGGGCTCGACGCGGAGGCCGTTCCTGCGCTGCGGGGCTGGCGCGGCGACTTCGCGGCAGCCTCTCCGGAGGCCCTGGCGGCCCGCATCGCGCCTGTCGGCGGGGCGGAGGCACAGGGCCCGGAGCTTCCCGCCGACGCGACGGCGCTCGAGGTGCCGGCCCGCGGGACGGGAGTCACGCTGACGGCCAGCGTCGAGACCCCAACCGGCACGTACGTCCACCTGGATCTTGGCGAGCCGGAACCGACGCGAACGCGCGTGCTCCGCGCCGGCGTCCCTCGGGAGGCCCGCGGGGGGAGGATCATCGCGCTCACTCTCTCCCCGCCGGTGCGGGTCCAGGAACGCGGCGGCGAGGGCGCACCTCTCGACCTCGATCTCGAGCTCGGACCGTTGACGGCGGATACCGCGTCCGGTGGAGCGGAGCCGCTCGGCGCCTACGACGACTGGCTCGCGGTGAACGGCATCGAGGCGTCCGTGACCGAAGACGGAGCCCGGCTCCGCGGGACGATCAGCGAGCAGCTGACGAGCCGCTTCAGGCCTCGGCAGCCGAGCGACCGCGCCCCGCTGCCCGTGATCGCCTCGCCCTCGGTTGCCGCCGCGGCATCCGGCGGAGTCCTTCCACTCAGGGTGGCCGGCGAGCAGGTGACCGTCAGGGTCGCGGCGGTCGCGGAGCGCTTTCCCGGCGCCGCGGAGGACTTCGTCGTCGCCGACCGCTCTCTCCTCGGCACGGCCCTGAACTCGGTGAAGCCCGGCATCGCCGTTCCGAACGAGGTCTGGATCGGCGCCGCGAGCGCGCGGGCGGCGGAGAACCTTGCGGCCGAGCTAGAACGTCCACCCTTCAACGTCCTCGCCGTTTCGTCGCGAGCCGAGCTCGAGGAGTCACTCGAGAACGACCCGCTCGCCCGCGGCACACTCCTGACGCTCCTCGCCGCCGCGCTGGTCGCGCTCGGGCTCGCCCTCGTAGGCGTCCTACTCGGCGTCGTCTCGGACGTCAGAGACGAACGCGGCGAGCTGGACGACCTCGAGGAGCAAGGGGCGCGCCCCGCCCTGCTGCGCCGGGTCGTCCGCCTGCGGAGCTTCGTCGTGGTGGCGGCCGGCCTCGTCGGAGGGCTGGCCACCGCGGCTCTCCTCGGCTTCCTCGTCGTCGACCTCGTCACCGTTACCGCGGACGCCCGCGCCTCCGAGCTGCCACTCCGCCCGTCCGTCGCCTGGCCGGTGCTCGCGGCCGCGCTCGGGGCCGGGGCGATCGCCACGGCAGCGCTGGTCGCCGCCGCCTCCCGCCGGATATGACGGCCGCCGTCGAGATCCGCGAGCTCTTCCGCATCTATCCGGCGCCGGAGGGCGGCGTCGTCGCGCTCCAGGGGCTCACACTCGACGTCCGCGAAGGGGAAGTCTGCGTCGTCCTCGGTCCCAGCGGCTCGGGGAAGACGACCTTCCTGCGAATGCTGGCCGCTCTCGACCGCCCGACGGCGGGAAGCGTCCGTGTCCTCGGGCGAGACCTCGCCCGCCTCGGGCGGCGGGGCCAGGCGCAGTACCGTGCCGAGCTGCTCGGCTACGCGGACCAGCACTACTGGCGGGCGCTCGCAGCCGAGCTCGAGGTGCGGGAGCTCGTCTCGCTCCAGCTCGGGCTCGCCGGAGTCCCCCGCCGGGCAAGCGCCGTCCGAGCCGACGAGCTCCTCGAGCGGGTCGGCCTCCTCGACCGCGGGACCGCGCACCCCCGCGAGCTCTCGGGCGGCGAGCAGCAACGTGTCGCGATCTGTGCGGCCCTCGCTCACCGGCCGCGCCTCCTCCTGGCCGACGAGCCGACCGGAGAGCTCGACGGAGCCAACGCCCGGCTCGTGTACGAGGCGATCGGCGAGCTGGCGCGCGCGGCGGGCACGACGACCGTCCTCGTCAGCCACGATCCCGAGTCGGCGGCGATCGCCGACCGTATCGTCCGGGTGCGCGACGGCCGTGTCAGCGAGGAGGCCGCCGTCGCCGACGGCGGCGCCGTGGCGACCGTCGTCGGCCGCGGCGGCTGGCTCCGAGTCTCGGAGGAGCTCCTGCGCCGCACCGGCATCCACGCGCGGGCAACGGCGCGGCTGCACGAGGAGGGGATTCTCCTCGAGGCGGTTCCCGGAGAAGGCTCGGCGACACCCGCGCCGACCGCCGACGCTCCGGCGAAGAAGGTCGAGGGTGGCGGTGACGTCACCGCCGAGCTGCGCGAGACGGCGAAGGTCTACGGAGGCGGGGCTACGGCGGCGACGGCACTCTTGCCGCTCGACGCCGTCTTCCAGGCCGGACAGCTCACCGCCGTGACGGGGCCGTCCGGCTCCGGGAAGACGACGCTCCTCCACCTGCTTGCCGGCACGGACCTGCCTTCCTCCGGCGAAGTGCTGGTGCTCGGCGAGGCGATCTCGGCCCTCGACCGGGACGCACGGGCGCGGTTCCGGGCAGAGCAGGTCGCCGTCGTGAGCCAGGAAGCGGAGCTCGTGCCCTTCCTGACCGCCGCGGAGAACGTCGAGCTCGCCCTCTCACTTCGGAGCCTGAGCGGCGCGGAGGCCCGGGAGCGGGCAGCCGATTCGCTCGCGGCCGTAGGGTTGGCGAGCGTCGCCTCCCGGCGGGTCGACGACCTCTCGAGCGGCCAGCGCGGTCGAGTGGCCGTCGCGCGTGCGGTGGCCGCCCGGCCGAAACTGCTGCTCGCGGACGAGCCGACCGCCCGCCTCGACCAGGCGAACGCGCTGGCGGTCGCCCGGCTCCTCTCGGATCTGGCCCGGACGACCGGCACCGCGGTCGTCTGCGCGACGCACGACCCGATCCTCATCGAGCAGGCGGATGCCCTCCTCGACCTCGAGGCGCGGCGCCGAGCGGCCGCCCAGGCAGTCTCGCTGCCCTAGCCCGGCTGTTCCGCTGCTTGGGTGTCGACGCCGAGAAGCGTGCGCGCGCCGCCCGCGGCCTTCGCCCGGTAGGCGGCCAGGTCCGCGGAGCCAAAGACGGCCTCGGTGGAGGACTGCGTCGGCGTGACGCCGGCGATCCCGCCCGAGAAGCTGTAGCGACCCCGGCCGATCTCGGCGAGAGTCTCCTGCGCACGCTCGGCGACCTTCACGGCATCCTCCGCAGCCGAGCCGGGCAGGATGATGGCGAACTCGTCGCCGCCGATCCGGCACGCGACATCGGTGACTCGGATGGACCCCCGCAGCGCGTCGGCGAGCTTCCGCAGCGCGTGGTCGCCGGCGGCGTGACCGCTCAGGTCGTTGATCCGCTTGAGCCCGTCGAGATCGACGATTAGGAGCGTCAGATCCTCGCGCGCGCGCAGGGCCCGGGCGACGGCCGCCTCGAACTGCTCCTCGAAGAGCCCCCGGTTGTAGAGACCCGTCAGCCGGTCGCGGGCGGCGTTCTCCTGCAGCTCCGCGAAGAGCATCGCATTGCGAATTGCGACGGCGACGATGTCGCAGAGCGCCCTGCAGAACTCGACGTCGGGCTCGTTCCAGGTGCGGTCCTCGACGTCCACGACCTCCATGAGGCCGAGCGTCTGCCCGCGCACGACGAGCGGCAGCATGAGGAGCGACCGCCGGCCCTGTTCCTCGAGCAACGCGCGCTCGGCTGGGTCGTCGTCGGGATTCGAGACACGGATCTGGACGGCCTCCTGTGTTTCGAGCACGTGGCGGGTCGCGGGGAAGTCGTCCAGGCTGTAGACGCGGCCGCCGCGCTCGGTGATCTCCGCGGCGCCGTGTCGGTGCTCGACGAGCATGACGACGACGCCCCGGGCCGGGTCGAGCGTGGAGAGCTCGGCCGCGGTCGCGCCCGTGAGCTCCGCCGCGCGCGCGGCGAACTCGCGCAGGACCTCTCGGAGGTCGAGGCTCGAAGAGACGGACCGGGACAGGTCTAGCAACGCCTGGAGCCGAGCGGCTCGGTCCATGGAAAGAGAATCGGCTCCGCGAAGGCATCGCTTGAGGGTGTGCGCTAGTAGCGCGGAAGCTGCGGCCGCGGAGGCTGCGCTCGCGCGTCGAGGCGCTCGGCCGGCTTCAGGACGAGGTTGATGATCAGATTGACGATCGAGACGATGATCGCGGCCCCAAGGGTCGACCAGAAGCTGCCCGTCTCGAAGCTCGGAACGATCCAGTCCGTCAGGTAGAGCATGAACGTGTTGATGAGAACCAACGCGAGGCCGAGGGTGAGCACCACGGCCGGAAGCGCGAGCAGGATCACGATCGGCCTCACGAACATGTTCACGACCGTGAAGATCAGGGCGGCGATGAAGAGGACCCAGAAGTCGTCGCCGTAGCCGACGCCGGGCACGATCCACGCTGCCACGAAGAGGGCGACGATGTTGGAGAGCCAGGCGAAGAGGATTCTCAGGAGCACGCCGGCATCCTGGCAGAAAGTTCGGAGACCCACCGACTTGTCACCGTCCTCGCGACCGTGTATCAACGCTCCCGAGGCGAAGGGATGGGAATCTCACGCGAATTGCTTGCGGTGGCGGCCGTTGCGGCAAGCTTCTCTGCGGCCTCCAGTGCAGGTGCCTCGACCATTGCGTATTCCAGCTTCGACGGCTCCTCGTCGCATGTCTCGGTCATGGACGGCGACGGCAGCGACAAGGACCGGCTCACGGCAGGCTCGGTCACAGACCTGAGCGCGTCGTTGTCGCCGCGCGGCGGGCGGCTCGTCTTCGTCCGCCGCCGGTCGAGCGACGCGGCCGACCTCTACCGCGTCGACACGGACGGCACCGATCTCATACGCCTGACGAGGTCGAGCCGGGCCAAGGCGAACCCCGTCTGGGCACCTGCCGGAGGGCTCATTGCCTTCGAGAACCGCCTCGCCGCCGGCACTTCCGAGATTTTCGTGATCGGGCAGAACGGGAACGGGCGCAGACGTCTCACCTCCAACGGCGTGGACGACCTGCAGCCGACCTGGGCGCCCAGCGGGAATCGACTCGCGTTCACCCGCTACGTCGGCGGGACGAATGCCGAGATCTTCGTCGCCGCGGCCGACGGAGGCGTTCGACGCCTGACGCACCGAGCGGGCGCCGACCACGGGCCTGACTGGTCGTCCACGGGCTGGATCGCCTACATCCGTTCCCGCGGCGCCGGCGACGAGATCAGGATCATGCGCGGCGACGGGAGCAGCCGGCGGCCCTTCCTGAGGTCGAGCCGCTCGCTCGGCGGCCTCATGTGGTCACCGGGCGGCGGTCGCCTCGCCTTCGAGGGGTGGGACGGGAACGACCTGGAGCTCTTCGTCGTTCGCTTCGACGGAACAGGCCTTCGGCAGCTCACGGATAACCGCGTCGCTGACTTCGGACCAGTCTGGGCGCCCGGGGGACGGCGGATCGCGTACACGCGCTTCGGCCGGGGGAGCAACGACGTCTGGACGATGCGGCCGGACGGCTCCGTCAAGCGCCGCCTCACGAGGGGCGCCGCCCACGAGGCCGTGAATGACTGGGCCGGCTAGCGCCCGCGCCGGAGCCTAGACACCGGCGGCGGCCAATACACGCTCGAGCAGATCCTCGGGCGGCTCGACGCCGAAGCGCTCGCGCAGCAGATAGAGCTCCCGGTAGTCCTTTTCAGTCAGCTCGTAGCCTGCATGGACGAGCACCTGGACTTCCGGACTGAGGCAACGCACCGGCTTTCCGTCCACGCTGCCCCGACCGGGAAGCCCTGCGCCGGGTAGACCCATTCGCCGCTTCCGTCCTGGTAGACGCCCCCGCCCTCCGCGTCGAACGTGACCGGATGGACATCCACCTGCCTTCCCTCCCGATCGACCAGCACGAAGCTCTTGGGCGGGGCGCCGGCGGCCACGTCGTAGCCGAGCCCCTGGAGCAGCTCGACGATGCGATCCGAGTAGCGGAGCTCGGCGACGAGATCGAGATCGTCGTGCTCGCGGGTCGCGCGGCCGAGCAGCGCATCCACGCCCCAGCCGCCGTCGAGCCACACGTCGATGCCATGCTCCTCGAGACGGTCGACGACCTGGAGGAGGGCGGCCGCGTCCATCGGGGCGCTGGGATGTCGACCGCGATAGGCCTTCTGCATCGCGAGGTGACTCTAGTCCGGCTTACAGGATCAGCTCGCCCCCTGCCGGAATCGTCAGCCGGTTTAGTCGCCGCAGTTCTCCAGACCGATCGCCTGCGCCATGCGATCGGTCTCAGCGTCCTTACGAGACGCCTCCTCACTGAGTTCCTGTATTCGCGCCTCGTCCGCGCTCGCAGCGGCCTGGCTCAGATCGTCGAGCAGTTCCAGGGCGTCGTCGTTGTTGTCCATGATCGCGTTCCACTGCTCCTCGAGCTCTTCGGGCGGTTGGAGTGCCCTCAGCTCGTCGAGCCCGTCCTCGATGACCGGTCGTGCCTCGTCCACGAAGCGCTCGACGTCGTCCGCGCTCTCTGCACCGGGCACGTCCTCGAGGCGCTGGTCGAACTCTTCGCAGACCGCGTCGGCCTCGGAGACGAATTCCTCCCGTGTGAGTCGGTCGTCGCCACCGCACCCAGCAACCAGGATGGCTGCGGTAACCCCGAGCGCGATGCATAACCGTGGAGCAGTCATTGGGGCGTCTCTTCCCCGACGTTGAAGTTGACTAACCTCCCGGCCCAGTCGGCGACGGAAAGGCGGCGAACGTTCTGGCGGTGGAGTTGCGGTCGCACCGCGCGCCTACGGCACAAGGAGGGCCGGTCGAAAGACCGGCCCTCCTTTCACTACCGAGCGCGGGCTACCTCTCTCTGAAGAGGAAGGACTGCGCCCGAGCCGTTTCCTCGACGTTGTTCCGGCTGGGGATGAAGAAGTACCGGCACTGCGCCCCCTGGCCGTGGCAGGGTTGCTGCCCGATCAGCGAGTCCGCCGGCGTGTACTTGACGCCCAGCACGTAGTCACCGGTCGGCACGTTCCCCGTCGGGTCGTACGTGATCACGACCTGGCCGCCGTTGATCGTCGTCGTGACGTTTGCCTGCAGTCTCGTGCAGACGTTGTTGGAGACGCTGTACAGGAACGCCTGGTCCTGCTGAACGACGAAGTCGTTGGTCAACGGACCCACGGCGCTGTTGAACCTCTCCGCCACATCCACGGTCAAGGAGCCCTGAGAGCCCGTGACCGAGTAGGACGCATAGAAGAAGAACACACCCGGGCTGACGTTGTTGATCGTCCCGTCGCTCCTGAGCCCGTAGGTGAGCTCGGTAAGGGGCGGCACGGCGTCACCGGTCTGCGTGATGAACTCCTCGCAGGTGGTCTGCGTGTGCGCGAGCTGCGCGAGCTCGCGTTCGACCTCGAGCGAGTGATCATCGGTATCGGAGACGTCGTTCGGGAAGCCGGCCGGGTGGTAGAGGACCGTGACGACGTTGACCAGCGTGTCCGGATCGCTCTGCTGAACGGTGTAGTTCACGCCGAAGCTGCAGGAGCCTCCGGGCGTCGCCAGAGTGTCGCAGGCGGCGGGCGACGGGGCGCCGGTCAGGTTGCCCAGGACAGTGTCCGTGATCGAGGCGAGCACGAGATTCGGACTGTCAGCCGAGCTCGTGTTGTTGATCGTGAAGTTGTAGGTGATTGTCTCTCCGACCCTCGCGGTGGCGGGCCCGGTCTTGATCGACCTCGACCGACGGCTGGAACAGGTTCACCGAGTGGCTGTCGCTCACGGTGGCCAGCACGTTCCCGAAGCCGCCGCCGACCGTACAGGCCGCGGACGCGGTGTTGACGAGCGGGTCAGGATCGCCCGGCTGCACCGTGCGCGTCGCATCCGTCGTGTCCGTCGCACCCGGGGCGAGATTGATGCTCTTGCTGATCCCCAGCAGCGGATCGCTGACCGTGCAGTTCAGGTTCGGGCTATCAGCAGAGCTCGTGTTCGTGACCACGATCCTGTAGTCGACCGGGTCACCCACCTTGGACAGCGCATCGCCCGTCTTGTTGATCGCCACAGACGGCTGGAACAGGTTCACCGAGTGGCTGTCCGAGCCGTTGATGTCGTTCGGGAAGCCGGCCGGGTGATAGTGCGCCGTCGCCGTGTTCACGAGCGGATCGGGGTCACCGGCCAGCACGGTGCGGGTGAAGTTGTGGTCCTCACAGGCACCGGGCGCCAGCGAAGCCCCGAAGGCGGCGTTCACGCCCCCGATCAGGCTGTCCGAAACGCTGTCCTTGACCAGATCAGGCGAGTCCGCCGAGGATGTATTGCAGACCCTGATGTTGTAGTTGACATCGTCGCCGACCTTCGACAACGCGTCACCCGTCTTCGTCACCGTCAGCGACGGCTGGAACAGGTTCGTCGAGCTGCTCGCTGACTTGGGCCCAAGCACGTTCGGAAAGCCGGCGACCGTGCAGGTCGCGCTCGCCGTGTTCACAAGCGGGTCGGGATCGCCCGCCTGCGTCGGCCGCGACACTTCCGTCACGTCGGAGGCACCGGGGGCGAGGGTGACCGTCTTGTCGATCCCGAGCAGGGCATCCGTGATGCGACAGCTCAGGTTCGGCGAATCGTTCGAGCTGGTGTTGGTGACCGTGATGCGGAAGGTGACAGGATCGCCCACCTTGGAGAGCGCATCCGCCGTCTTCTCGATCGTGAAGTTGGGCTGGAACAGGTTCACCGAGTGGCTGTCCGAGCCGTTGATGTCGTTCGGGAAGCCGGCCGGGTGATAGTGCGCCGTCGCCGTGTTCACGAGCGGATCGGGGTCACCGGCCAGCACGGTGCGGGTGAAGTTGTGGTCCTCACAGGCACCGGGCGCCAGCGAAGCCCCGAAGGCGGCGTTCACGCCCCCGATCAGGCTGTCCGAAACGCTGTCCTTGACCAGATCAGGCGAGTCCGCCGAGGATGTATTGCAGACCCTGATGTTGTAGTTGACATCGTCGCCGACCTTCGACAACGCGTCACCCGTCTTCGTCACCGTCAGCGACGGCTGGAACAGATTCACCGAGTGGCTGTCGGTGTCGCTGACTGCGGTGCCGCTGAGGTCGGCCTTGCCTTTGTAGGTGATCGACACGGTGTTCGGGAGCGGGTCGGGGTCGCCCGCCAGCACCGTACGCCTCAACGTGATCGTGCAGGAAGCGCCCGGGGCGAGGCTCGCACCACAGCCGTTCGAGACTACGAGCGGATTCGCCTGGTCGACGCCGTTTACGGTGATGCTGCCGAGCAGGCTGTCGCTGATGTCGTCCTTGTAGAGGGTGAGGCCACCCGAGTTCGTGATCGTGACGGCGTAGTCAGCCGCGTCCCCGACTTTTCCGAGCTCGTCGCCGCTTTTCTCCACCTCGACCTGGCAGAGGTCGAAGTTGCCGGCTGCGAAGTCCTTCAGCCTCGCGTCAAACGGCGTCGAGCTTCGGGTCTCGGCGAGGAAGGCCGTAAAGCAGCCGGCGTCGGGGATCAGCCGGCTGATGTTGAGCCCGCCCTCGAAGAAGGCCCCTGTCAGGAAGGTGCCCGGTAGGCCCTCGTTCGCCTTGGGGGTATAGGGCCAGGGCGCAGGCGTAGGCTGCCGGTTCACGACCGCGCAAGCGCGATCGTCGGCGAGGGCGGGGGAGTCGAGGCAGTCGGCGCCGATCGCGATGAGCGGCACGAGACCGCCGCCCTGCCACTTGAAGACACTCAGACGCTCGATCGTGCCGCCGTTGGTGAAGTTGCTCTGCACGAGGACGTCGTTATCCACGTGGGCGCCGCTGAACTTGAACCCGCCCCCAGAGGGCGTGTTCGTGAGGCCGATGTTGGGGTCCTGGAGGAACCAGAAGCCCACCTGAGCCGAGCCGTTGGCCGAGAAGCGATCGAGCCCGAAGTAGATGATCAGGTCGCCGATGTTGTTCTCACCCGTGTCGACCGTGTTCGTGTAAGCGGCCGCGTAGGCGTTCGTGATGTCATCCTTGTCCAGCGGCTCGCCGGGCTTCCACAGCCACTCAGTGATATCGAGGTCGTCCTTGGAGCCGCCGCCCTGGAACTGCGTACCGGGCAGCGAGGCGTCCTCCAATATCCCCGTGAACTCCAAAGCGCTCCCGCCGCCGCCATAGAGGGTGCTCCAATCGTCACCGGGTACCGCCGGATTGTCCACGGCGTTGCGATCGAGCTCGAACAGCCCGAGGTCGTGGACGCTCTGCGCGCTCGGTGCGAGCACCAGAGCCAGCAACGCGACCGCGAGGATAGGTTTGAGCAGGAGGCGGCGCCTTCGCTTGCCTCCCGCTCGCTGAATAGCACTCACTGTCATCAGGACCTCCCTACGGAATCGTCCCCCCGAGGGTCTTGTGTGCCTGGGAATCGCGTCCGGCACGAGGACGCATGCCGCAGTCAGATACTCCTTTCCGTGAGGCATGGCACCGCGAGCTCAACCTCCCTCGAGCCGGATTCGCACGCCGCAACCGGCGACGGAAACCGTCTCAGCGCAAAACGTCGTCAAACTCGCCACGAAAGACCCCTCCCCGGATGCAGCCGCATCGGTCGTGCTTAGGCTTTGAGACTACTCCTGGGAGGAATGCGTCTTCAAGAGGGCGTTTCCATGAGTTCGGCCTAGTGTGATCGCCCAACAAATATTGGGTGTTTAGAGGCCCGCGTTTACCCGTGCCCGGACCGCGCAAGCGGCGAAGGAATGTAGAGTACGAACGGCACAAACTCTGCGGCCGGCAGTCTGGTGGACAACGCTCTGGCAACTAGCGGATACGTGCTCGTCGTCGACGGCGACACGGCCTTTTGCGATCTCGTCGCTGCCCGGCTTCGAGGCGCCGGGATCGCGGCCCGTACGGCACCGACCGGGGCCGAGGCACTCGCGTCTGCGCGCAGCGAGCGGCCGGCGCTCGTTCTCCTCGAGGTCAGCCTCCCGGACATCGGCGGCTTCGAGCTTTGCCACGAGCTACGCGACGAGTTCGGCCAGGGCCTGCCGATCATCTTCGTCTCGGGCTCGAGGACGGAACCGCTCGACCGGGCCGCCGGCCTCCTGATCGGCGGCGACGACTACATCGTCAAGCCGGCCGACCCCAGTGAGCTCCTCGCCCGAGTCCGCCGGCCTCTCGTCCGCGCGGGCGAGCAACGCAGCCCGCCAGTCGGCCACATGGCCCAGCCTCTCCCGGAGGGAGCAACAGGTCCTCGAGCTGCTCGCGGAAGGAGCTCTCCCCGGGCAGATAGCGGTAGAGCTTGAGATCAGCCCGAAGACCGTCGCGAGCCACATCCAGCGCGTGCTCAGCAAGCTAATGTGCACAGCCGGGCGCAGGCCGTCGCCGTTGCCTACCGCGACGGCCTGATCGAGCACGCGAGTTACTCGCCCACCGGACGACCAGTAGCGAACTCCAGGTAGCGAGGGCTAGTCGGGCGGCTCCAAGCCCAACCTGGGCGCCGCAGGCGGCGGCTCCTTCTAGGCCTCGACGTAGGCTGAGATTGGTTGGATGACGCCGTGCGCTTCCATCCCGGCCAGGACGTCAGGTGGCGGCGATGCCAACATGCCCTGCAGGGCCGCAAGATCGGAAACATCAGCTGTGATTGCGATGTTGTTACTTCCGTCGTTGGCCACATAGTCGGTCACGTTGCTGCCGGTACCCGATTCGATGGCAGCAGCGCGTGCCGCCTTGCCCTGCAGCCAAAGGTCGATGTCTGCAACGGCATGGGTGATAACGACTCTAGGCATGGCGACTCCATTCGTTCGGCAGGTAGCGGTCTACGTCGGCCGACGGTACTACACCCAGGGCGACGTTGTGGATGCCGAGTCCGCGCCGCCTGTCTACGCGCGCGGCGCATACCGCGGGCCGGAGTGCAGGTCAGATCTTGGATCGGAGGGGGCTTCAGGGAGTCTCCCCGTCCGTTGACACTGCAGCCGCCGCGTGCCTCGGGAACTTGTTCGACCCTGCGTTGACCCGAGCTCCGCTCGGAAACCGCGCGCATGTGAGCGACCTCGCGGTGCTGCAGGGATTCACAAGATGGGCCGTGAAGGATTCGAACCTTCGACCTTGGGATTAAGAGTCCCCTGCTCTACCAGCTGAGCTAACGGCCCGGGCCGGGTCAGTTTAGCGCCGGCCCTTCGACCGGCCGCGACGTCCGCGGAGCCGCCAGGAGTGGCCGGAAGGGCCCTGTCCGGGGTCAGACCCCCGGGCGTGTCCGGAGGGGACAGGCTCAGGCCCGCTCGAGGCGGCGCTGGGCGTACCAGGCGAGCGTGCGGCCGGCGGCGAGGGGGCGCGCGAGGAGGCCGAGGCCTCCGATCAAGATCTTCAGGCTCATTGCGTTCGGCTACATTCGCCGGCGGCATGCGAATCCTTTCCGTCGTCGGCAACCGACCGCAGTTCGTGAAGTCGGCCCCGCTCTCGCTCGCCCTGCGCGAGCGCGGGGTGGAGGAGATCGTCGTGCACACGGGCCAGCACTACGACCCCGAGCTCTCGGCGGTCTTCTTCGCCGAGCTCGAGCTCGCGCCGCCCCACTACCGGCTCGACGCCGGCTCCGGGACGCACGGCGAGCAGACCGGGCGCATGCTCCCCGGGATCGAGGCCGCGGTCCAGGAGGAGCGGCCCGACGTCGTGCTCGTCTACGGAGACACGAACTCGACCCTCGCGGGCGCGCTCGCCGCGGGAAAGATCCTCGTCCCGGTCGCCCACGTCGAGGCGGGCCTCCGCTCCTTCGACCGCACGATGCCCGAGGAGGTGAACCGGCTCCTCGTCGACCGCCTCTCGAGCCTGCTTCTCTGCCCCTCCGAGGTCGCCGTCGCGAACCTCGCCGCCGAGGGAATCACGGACGGCGTCCACCTCGTCGGAGACGTCATGTACGACGCGAGCCTCCGCCTGACGCCCATCGCCCGCGAGCGCTCCGACGCCCTCGCGCGCCTCGAGGTCGAGCCGGGGCGTTACCTCGTCCTCACGCTCCACCGCGAGGCGAACGTCGCTCCGGAGCCGCTCGCGCGCATCGCCGAGGCGCTCGCCGCACTCGACGAGCCCGTCGTCTTCCCCGCACACCCGCGTACGCGCGCCGCCCTGGCTGCGGCCGGCATCGAGCTCGACGCCCGGGCTCGCGTCACGCCGCCCCTCGGCTACCTCGACTTCGCCGCGCTCGCCTCCCAGGCTCGGGTCGTCCTCACCGACTCCGGAGGGATCCAGAAGGAGGCCTACTGGTACGGCGTCCCCTGCGTCACCCTCCGCGACACGACGGAGTGGGTCGAGACGCTCGAAGAGGGATGGAACCGGCTCGTCGGAACCGACCCGGAGCGGATCGTCGCCGCGGTGCGCGACGCCTCCCAACCCGCCGAGCACCCGCCCCTCTACGGTGACGGCCGGGCCTCGGCGAGAATCGCGGACCTGCTCTGTACGATGCGCCGCGATGAGGTCTGAGCCGGTCACGCTCGGCATCGCCGGGCTCGGGCCGTGGGGCGCGAATCTCGCCCGGAACTTCAACGATCTCGCGCGACTCGCGTGGATCTGCGACACGGGTGACGCGCGCCTCGAGGAGGCTGCGGCGCGCTTTCCGGACGCGCGGGCGACGACGCGCTTCGACGAGCTGCTCGAAGACGAGGCCGTGGATGCGGTCGTCGTGGCGACGAACGTCCCAACCCACGCGGAGCTCGCCCGCCGGGCGCTGGCGGCGGGCAAGCACGTCTTCGTCGAGAAGCCGATGGCCCTGCGCGGCGAAGACGCCGAGGAGCTCGTCGCGCTCGCGGAGGAGCGCGCGCTCGTCCTCATGCCCGGGCACCTCCTTCTCTACCACCCAGGCGTCCTCAAGCTCAAAGAGCTCGTCGACGGCGGGGAGCTGGGCGAGATCCTCTACGTCTACGGGAACCGCGTGAACCTCGGCACGATCCGACGCGACGAGAACGCCCTCTGGAGCCTCGGCGCGCACGACCTCTCGGTGATCCTCCATCTCCTCGGCGAGGAGCCGAGCGAGCTCTCCGCCCACGGTGAGTCGTTCCTCAAGGAGGGTGTCGAGGACGTCGTCTTCTGCTACCTCCGCTTCCCTTCCGGTCGGACCGCGCACATGCACCTCTCATGGCTCGACCCGCACAAGCTGCGGCGTCTCACCGTCGTCGGCACGGAGAAGATGGCCGTCTTCGACGACATGGAGCTCGATCGCAAGGTGACCGTCTACGACAAGACCGCCGAGCAGGCGCTCGGGACCTACGGGGAATGGAGCACGCGGACGGGCGACGTCTTCAGCCCGCGCGTCCCCAACGACGAGCCGCTGCGCCTCGAATGCGAGCACTTCCTCTCGCTCGCACGCGGCGAAGGCGACGGGCTCGCGGACGCGCGCGCGGGAGTCGCCGTCGTCCGCGCCCTCGAGCGGCTCCAGGCCTCGCTCGAGCGAGAGCGCGTGTGAGCCCCCAGGTCGCGGAGACCGCGGTCGTGTACCCCGGCACCGTGCTCGGGAAGGACGTCGTGATCGGCGACAACGCCGTGGTCGGAAAGCAGGCCACGCTCGGCGCCCGCTCGACGGCGAGCCCGGACGAGCTGGAGCCGCTCGTCGTCGGCGACGGCTCGCGGATTCTTGCGTGCGCGGTCGTCTTCGCAGGAAGCCGGCTCGGCCGAGATGTGATCGTCGGCGACCAGGCCTGCGTGCGCGAGCGCTGCGAGCTCGGCGACGGCGTCGTCGTCGGCCGTGGCTCCGTGGTGGAGAACGACACCACGGTGGGGGCACGCACGAAGATCCAGGCGAACGCCTACGTGACGGCCTACACCACGCTCGAGGAGGACGTCTTCATCGCGCCCGGCGTCGTCACCACGAACGACAACCTCATGGGCCGGACCGACGCGCGACACGAGCTGAGAAAGGGCCCGACGATCCGCCGTGCCGCGCGCGTGGGCGGCGGAGCCGTGCTCCTGCCCGGGATCGAGATCGGCGAGGAGGCCTTCGTGGGTGCCGGGGCCGTGGTCCTCGAGGACGTCCCTGCGCGCGCGGTCGTCGTCGGGAATCCCGCACGACAGGTCCGCGAGGTCCCCGAAAGCGAGCTGCTCTAGCGCTCGAGGAGCGCGAGCTTCGGGCTCGCCTGCGACCTGACGGTGACCTTCACGGCAGCCGTCGTCGCGGTCGGCGAGGCGAGGCGGTAGAAAGTCGTGACCCTCGGCCGAACCCTACGGCTCTCGCTCCCTTGGACGGAGGTCACGGTCACCCACGCGCTCTGGCCGCGCCGGCGCCTCTGGAGCTTGGCGCCGGAGACGTTCCGCGCGAGCAGCCGGAGCCGCTTCGTCTGTCCCGACTCGACGGTCCCTCCCCCGGTGATCCTGAGGACGCCGATCGAGAACCAGGTCGAGCGCAAGCCGAGGAGCGACCTCATCGACGCCCCCGTGATCGTCCTCGCGCTCCCCGTGCCGGTCGCCCGAACGGTCGCCACCCTGCTCGAGCCGTTCCGCGCGCTGACCACCAGGTCGCGGAGCCCGGAGGGCGCAGAACCTCCGAGCCGAGCCTTCATTGCCGGTCCGCTCCAGACGCAGTCCCGGGCCGTGCCCGGACAGTCCGCCTCCGCGTCGCGCGGGCCCCACCTGTGATGTGGCGAGAGCGTGTCGTGTGGATCGGGAACGCTCTGGAGATAGGAGATGGGGGCCCCACCCCACTCGTCATGCTTTGCGGCCGTCTTTCCTCCGGACGTGGAAGAGAAGAAGGCGATCGCCACCGAGCCCCCGGAAACGATGACCTTGCCGGGGGTCGCGTCGACGGCGGCGTTCGTCCTGGTCGCCTCGCCGCTCTTGCCCGAGTAGACCTGGTCGCTCGTGTCGGGGCACATCACGCCAGTGCCGAACCAGCTGCAGTGGCCCCCGGCGGCGAGCGCGTAGGAACGGGCGGCGACCGCCTGGGCCCTGAGCGCCTGCGTGTGCCACGAGCTCGGCATCTCCCTCGGCACGACGCCCTTGACGTAGCCGTCCAGCGCCACCGTGTTGAGCGCCCAGACTCGCGAGCCCGAGCGCCGCAGCGTGATCGTGCCCCGGTACGCGGTCCCGCCCAGCACCAGCGCCGAGGCGCCCGGCCGGAACCTCGTCGGGCTCGCGACCCGGCGGGTCATGTTGCCCTTGACGAGCTTCAGCCTCCCGTTGGCGGCGGTGCTGACCGTCCACGTTCCGGCGCTGAACGTCGCCGAACCGGACCGGAAGCTCGACGACGAGCCGAGGGTCAGCGAGGAGCGGCCTGACGCCACAAGGACCCTGATCGAGGCCGACCGGGTCGCAATCGTCGTGCCCGAGTAGTAGTGCCGCAGGATCCATCCGTAGCCGCGGCCGTCCTTCGAGGCATAGCCCTGAGCCCCGTACTGCGCGAGCCCGATCCCGTGACCCCAGCCGCGACCCTTGATCACGAACTTGACCGCAGGCTGAGCGGCCGCCGTGCACGCGAGCGCGACGACGAGAGCGATGGCTGCAACGAGAACCCGACGCATGAGCCGCTAGAGACCCCTAGCGACTCTCAGAGTACGCCAGGCTCGTAAGGATTGCATGAGGACGGGGCTCCCGTGCATTCCTAGCCGAGCCGCTCGGCGTACTGGCGGCGGTAGTAGTCCAGGTACTCGCCCGACTTGATCGGCTCCCACCAGGCCCGGTTGGCGCGGTACCACTCGACGGTCTCGGCGAGCCCCTCCTCGAAATCGCGCGTCGGCACCCAGCCGAGGCCGGCGAGCTTCGACGAGTCGAGCGAGTAGCGGCGATCGTGACCCGGGCGATCGGTCACGTGGCGGACGAGAGAAGGATCGGCGCCGGTGAGCGCAAGGATCCGCCGCGTGATCTCGATGTTCTCGCGTTCGTTTCCCCCACCGATGTTGTAGACCTCGCCGGGCGCGCCTTCGTGGAGCACGAGCTCGACGCCGGCGCAGTGGTCCGCGACGTGCAGCCAGTCCCTGACCTGGCGGCCGTCGCCGTAGACGGGAAGCGGCTGGTCGTCGAGCGCGTTGGTGACGAAGAGCGGAACCAGCTTCTCCGGATACTGGTGCGGCCCGTACGTGTTCGAGCCCCGCGTGATCGACGCGTTGACCCCGAAGGTGCGCACGTAGGCGGGAACGTGGAGGTCTCCGGCCGCCTTGGCCACGCTGTAGGGGCTCGACGGCCCGACCGGGTGGCTCTCGTCCGCCGACCCACCGCCGGCGAGGTCGCCGTAGACCTCGTCGGTCGAGACCTGGACGTAGCGGGCCCCGGTTCGCCTCACCTCCTCGAGCAGGACCTGCGTTCCGAAGAACTCGGTTCGCCCGAAGTCGGTGGCGCCGAGAATCGAGCGGTCGACATGGGTCTCGGCCGCGAAGTTGACGATCGCCTCGCAACCCGCTGCCGCGCCCGCGACCGCGTCGGGATCGGCAATGTCGCCTACCCGAAGCTCGCAGTCGATCCCGTCGACGTTCTCCTTGCGCCCCGAGTACGTCAGCTTGTCGAGGACGACGACCTCGTCGCGGCCGGCGACGAGACGTTTGACGAAGTGGCTGCCGATGAACCCGCAGCCGCCGGTGACGAGGACGCGCACACCTCTGATCGTAATCACCGTATTCTCGAAGTCCATGCTGCACGTGACGAACGGCGTCTGGCGCCGGGACCCCGATCACGACCGCGTCGTCGCCGGCTAGGCAGCCGCGAGCCAGCGGGCGCAGGCGACCATGTCGTCCTCCCCGGAGCCCCAGGCGAGCGCATGGGCCATGCCCCAGCCGCGCATGCGCTCGCGGTCGAGACCGAGATCGGCGGACAACCGATCGAGGCGGCGGCGCACGCGTGCCGCCGCGTCCGGGTCGTTCCTGAGCTCCCAGCGGCGATCGCGCAGGAGCGACGCGGTGTCGAACTCGCGCTCGCCGACGAGCGGCTTCGGGTCGATCGCCAGCCAGGGCTCTCGTCCGGCCCGGAGGACGTTGCCGCCGTGGAAGTCCTGGTGGCAGACGACCTGGCTGCCTTGATTCGGACCTGCCTCGCGCAGGAACGCGACCGCCTCGTCCAGCAACCGGCGCTCGTAGGGTGGCTCGGGCCCTTCGCAGCGGCGCGGCAGCTCCTCGGCCCAGCGGGCGGCCTCGTCCGCGAGCAGCCTGAGGCCGTGACCGCCCTCGACGGGACGCCAGAGTCGCCGCAGGAGGTCGGCCGCGATTCCGGTCGCCTCCTCCTCGTCTCCGAGCTCCCAGAGGCGGGTGCCCGGCTCGCAGCGCTCGACGAGGAGCGCGCGCCGCTCGTGGTCGTGCTCGACGAGGCGCACGGCGCCTTCGCCGTGCCAGTGCGCGAGCGCGTCCGCCTCGTGCTCGCTCTCGGGCTCCGGGAAGTTGATCTTGAGCACGACCGGCGTCCCGTCGGGGAGCAGGGCCGGGGCGACGTAGGAGACGTGCGCGCAGTGGAAGGGATCGCCGAGGCGCAGCGACCAGAGCTCGGCACACTCCCCGACGAGGCGCGGGAGCCGCTGGAGCCACGCGGCGCCACCGGGCTCGCCTCGCCACCAGTCCAGCCCGGCAGGAACGGTCACGTAGAGAGCCGCGCGAGGCATTCGCGCAGGCCCTCGCGCCAGTGCGGGAGCCGCGGGGCGCCTTTGCGCTCGCTGCGCAGGACGGAGTACGCAGGGCGGGGCGCGGGCCGACCGAGCTCCTCGGTCGCGATCGGGACGACCCGACAGCTCAGTCCCGCCGCGGCGAAGATCGCGGCCGCGAACTCCGCCCACGTGCACTCCCCCTCTGCGGCGACGTGCCAGACGCCGCCGGGCCGGCCGAGGAGCTCGCGCGTCGCCTCCGCAAGGTGGCCGGCGTACGTTGGACAGCCGCGCTGGTCGTCCACCACCCGCACCTCGTCGCGCTCGCCGCCGACCTGCAGCATCGTCCGCACGAAGTTGTGGCCGGTCCAGCCGAACAGCCACGAGCTCCTGACGATCCATCCCTCACGCACCTCCCGCTCGCCGAGAAGCTTGGAACGACCGTAGACCGAGAGCGGACGGGGCTCGTCCGACTCGAGGTACGGCTCGCGCTTCTGCCCGTCGAAGACGTAGTCGGAGGAGTAGTAGACCACCGGAGCGCCGAGGGCCGCCACGTTCCGGGTTCCCTCGACGTTTGCGCGCATCGCCTCGTCCAGGTCCGCCTCGGCACCGTCGACGTCGGTCCAGGCAGCCGCGTGGAGGACCAGCGCAGGCGCGTAGCCGAGTGCGATCGGCTCGGTCACGTCGAGGTCGGAGCGGCCTCGGGCATCCGCGTCCGGAAAGACCTCGCCGAGGGCGGCCCCGAGCTGGCCGCCGGCGCCGGTCAGGAGGATACGCGTCTCCGCGCTCCGAGAGGATCGGGCTGTCTCGTGCTCCACAGGCTCTCCCTGACGCGCGGGTCGTCCCAGGCGAGATCCCGTGCTCGTCGGGGTCGGTCGGGTCGTACTCGCGCGTGACGTGGTAGCAGAAGAGGAGGTCCGTGAGCGCTTCGAAGCCGTGTGCATGTCGGCCAGGGATGTAGACCGCGACCGGGTTCTGCTCGCCGATGTCGGTACTGAAGGTCTCGTCGGTCTCCAGGTCGAGGACGACGACGCGCGCGGTGCCGGTGAGGCAGGCGAAGAGGTCGTCCTGCCCGCGTTCGTGGTAGTGGAGACCGCGGATGACCCCCTGGCGCGAGAAGGACACGTTGGTCTGCAGCGTCCGTTGGGGTACGAGGCTGTCCCGCCGGACTTCGACGAACCAGCCGCGCTCGTCATGGAAGTAGCGGAGCGGGAGGATCTCGACGCCGGCGATCACGCGAGCTTGTTCACTCCCGTCTCCTCGATGAGCGTGCCGATCCTGCCGAGGGCCTCGTGCGTCCCGGCGTCCCGCCACCAGCCGCCGATGCGGGCGCAGCGAAGCCGCCCTTGCTCCGCGTAGGAGCGGTTCACGTCGGTGATCTCGAGCTCTCCCCGCGAGGAGGGTGCCAGGCCGCGGATGATCTCGAAGACGTCCGGCGGGTAGCAGTAGAGCCCGACAACGGCGTCGCTGGACGGCGGCGCCTCGTAGCGCGCGTCCACGACTCCGGCCTTCTCGACGACGTCGACCACCTGCTTGCCGTCCCCGTAGACGACGACGCCGAAGCGCTCCGGGTCCGGCACCTCCTTGACGAAGATGAGAGCGCTGTCGGGATCGGCGGCCCACTCCCGGACGGCTTCGACCTCGGCGTGCTCGAAGATGTTGTCCCCGAGGCACACGACGAGGCTCTCCCCGGCGGCGAACGACTCGGCCATGCCGACGACCTGCGCGATCCCGCCGGGCTCGGTCTGCACCTTGTAGGTGAGATCGAGGTCGAACAGCGAGCCGTCCCCGTGGCGCTCCCGTACGCGGCCGTCACCGAGCAGGTCGATGAAGTCGCCCGCATGCCCCTGGCCGGTGACGAGGAGGACGTCCCGGAGCCCGAGCAGCTGCATGAGCTGGAGCGGGTAGTAGACCATCGGCCACCGGCCCACCGGGAGCAGGTGCTTGTTCGTGATCCGCGTCAGCTCCTCGAGACGTGTCGCCTCGCCGCCCGCGCAGATGAGCCCGCGCGCCCGTATTCCTCCGCCCTCCATGACGGGGGGATGCTACTCGGAGGCCGCGGCGCGAAACGCCGCCTCGGCTTCGGCGCCGTACACCGCGAGCACGACGAGCTCGAGGCTCTCGGGCTCGTGGTCGCGCACCTCGGCGACCATGATCTCGGCGCACTCCGAGAGCGGAAAGCCCCCGACGCCTGTCCCGAAGGCCGGAAGCGCGAGCGTCCGGCAGCCGAGCTCGTCCGCGACCTCGAGGCAACGCCTCGTCGTACGCCTGACGAGGTCGGCGTCGGTCCGCAGGTCCTCGCCCATGACGGCGCCGTGGATCACGTAGCGGGCCGGGAGCCGGCCGGCGCCCGTCGCGACGGCGTCGCCGATCTCGATCGGGCCCTTCGCCACCGCTTCGCGCTCGATCTCCACGCCGCCGGCAGCCTTGATCGCCCCGGCCACTCCCGCGCCCATCCAGAGGGCGTTGTTGGCAGCGTTCGCGATCGCGTCGACGTCGAGCTCGGCGATGTTTCCCTCGACGACCTCCAGCTCCACGGCGAACAGCTTACGGAACCTGAAGCCCGAGACAGGTGTACCGGTCCTGGATGCCCAGAACGTGCTGTCTCCTCGCCTTGCTCGCAGTCGCGGCGGCCCTCACCGGCTGCACGGGAGACTCGAGGGAGCGCCGGGAGCTTTCCCAGACGCCACGGCGGCGGCTCTTCCGGTTGCCAACGCGGCGCCGCCACCCCGCCCGAAGCCGGCCACGGCGGACTGCTCGACCCGCTCGTTCGGCGACTTCATCGGCGCCTTCACCGACCCTGCCAATCTCGTCGTCGGGCCCTTCGTCCTGGTCGGCGGGGCGGCCGCCACCGCGGCTGCGACGGTCGAGGAGCTCGGAGGTCAGAAGTACCCCGTCCTCGTTCGCGAAGGCCACGTCGTCACGGTCGAGATACCCGAGGCGGCTCGAGGATTCGCGTCGCTCGGGTACGGACCTCTGCCTCAGGGGAAGGTCGGGTTCCACGACGGGCACGAGGCCGTCACCTTCACCGCGTGCGCGCGCGGCACCGACCCCACGTCGCGCACCTTCTGGTCGGGCTTCGTCTTCGCGCTCGAGCCGTCCTGCGTTCCTCTCGATGTGTACCTGGACGGCAGGCCCTCGCCGCGCCGCGCAGAGATCGCGCTCGGCCGGGCCTGCTAGCGGCCGCTGGGGCTGGGCGCCGGCTTCATCGACGGCTTCGGCTGAAGCGGCGACGGCTCGACCCGGAACACCTTCGCCACGCTCGCGGGCAGCCACCAGTTCCAGCGGCCGAAGAGCGCCATCGCGCTCGGAACGAGCAAGGCGCGGACGATCGTCACGTCGATCAGGATCGCCATTGCCAGCCCGAACCCGAACTGCTGGAGACCCACGATCGAGCCGGCGACGAACCCCATGAACGCGGCGAACATGATCAGCCCCGCAGCCGTGACGATGCGCCCGGTCTTGGCGAGCCCGAGCGAGACCGCCTTGACGTTGTCGTGCGTCTCGTCCCATTCCTCGCGCATCCGGCTGACGAGGAAGACCTCGTAGTCCATGGAGAGGCCGAACACCATCGCGAAGACGAAGACCGGGATCCAGCCCTCGATCTGGTCGAAGGAGATGAGCCCTACCGAGTCCGCCGCACCCCACTCGAAGAACGCGACGAGGAGCCCGAAGGCGGCCCCGATCGAGAGCAGGTTGAGAACGACCGCCTTCAGGGGGATCAGCACCGACCGGAAGGCGCGCACCAGGATCAGGTACGTGAGGAGGAGGACGGCGAGCACGAGCCAGGGGAACGCGCTGTAGGTCAGGTCGAGGAAGTCGACACCGCTCGGCGGGCCGCCGCCCGCGAACACGTCCACGCCGTCCGGAAAGCCCGACGCGGGCACGATCTCGTCCCGCAGACGGTCGACGAAGTCGAGAGCCGCGGGCACGCCGTACTCGCTCTTCCCAATGACCTGAAGCTGCAGGTACCTCCGAGTCGGATCGACGTGCTGCGGGCTCCCGGTCTCGAAGGCGACCGCCGCGACCTCGTCGTCGGCCATGAGCCCTTCCTGGAGCCGGGCCAGAGAGGCCTGCACGGCCGGGTCGTCGGCACCGCCTGCACGCCCCGTGTCGACCACGATCGCCGTCGGGGCGAGCGCGCCCTCGCCGACCTCCTCGGAGATGATGTTGAGCCCCTGGACCCCTTCGAGATGCTGCGGGATGCCCTTGTTCGAGCCCGGGCCGACGTCCATCGTGAAGACGGGGAGCGCCAAGAGCACGAGGAAGGACGCCGACCCGGCGGCGAACACCGCCGGCCGCCGCATGATCGCCCGCGAGAGCCGGATCCACATGTTCGATTCCGTGTCCTCCCGGCGGGCGAGCACGTTCTTCGGGATGAGCCGGACGCTGTCGAGCTTCGCGGCGAGGAAGTAGAGGAGCACCGGCAGGAGGGTGAGCGCACAGACGACGGAGACGAGCGGGATCGCGAGGCCGCCGATGCCGAAGCCGCGCATGAAGGGGAGCGGCATGAAGAGCATGAGCGCGAGCCCGATCCCGACCGCCGTGCCCGAGAAGACGACGGCGCGGCCGGCCGTCTCCATCGTCTTCACGATCGCGTCCTCCTTCGACTTGCCGCTCCGAAGCTCCTCGCGGTAGCGGTAGACGACGAACAGCGAGTAGTCGATCGCGATCCCGAAGCCGATCAGCATGACGAGGTTCTGGAGGTACGTCGTCAGCTCCATGAAGTTGGCGAAGACCCAGATGATCCCGAGCGTGGCCGGGATCGCCGCCGCGGCGAAGATGAACGGAAGCAGGAAGGCGAGCGTCCCGAAGACGAAGACGAGGATGAGGAGCGCGATCGGGACGGCGATGAAGAGCTCGCCGACCTTGAGGTCGTGGGCGAAGACCGGGTCGAGGTCGTTCTCGATCGCGGCCTGGCCGGAGACGTAGACCTCCGCGCCGGAGATCTCGCCGACCGCCGCCCGCATGGCCTCGGTGTGGCCCTTCGCGTCGGCCGGCTCGAGGTTCGAGACGATGAGCGCCGAGACGACGGAGTCCGAAATCGGCTCTACCGACGCGACGCGGGATGTCGGCAGCTCCTTCGACGCCCTCACCGCGGCCTGCTCGACGGGGCCGATCAGCGACTCGGCCGAGCCCGGTTCGCCTCGAACCACCAGCGTGAACGAGCCGACCGTCTTCTGGCCGAAGTGATCCTCGAGGATCTGCTCCGCCCGGTGGGTGTCGGTGCCCGGCAGCGCAAAGCGGTTCGTGAGCAGGTCGGCGAGGCCGGAAATCGCCGCACCCGAGGCGAGGAACACGACCGCCCAGACGGCGGCGACCGCCCAGCGGTAGCGGATCATCTTCCGAGTCCAGCGCTCCATCACTAGTTAGTAGTCACTAGCTTCCGCTAGGCCCAGGCTAGCGAAGGCCGCCGGAAGCTGTCAAAGCCTGCGGCCGCACCGACACGTCTCGCCGGACTAGGTCGATCCAGGCCTGCTTGCGGCCCGGCGGGCCGCCTTGCGGGCGCGGACGACAGGCGCCCGCCGGACCGCCGCGACCCAGACGTAGAGGAGGAACGCCAGTCCGGCTGCGCCCACTTTGAGGATGCGGCCCACGGCTAGGATTGTCGCATGACCCCGAAACGGGATATCGACCGGCTGAAGCGCGAGATGGAGGAGCTGTTCGTCGACCTGTGCCAGCATCGCCTGGCGCCGCAGCGCGTGGGCTTCCGCCCCCGGCTGGACGTGTACCGCACGGACGATCCGCCGGAGGTCCACGTGGTCGTCGAGCTCGCAGGCGTCGATCCCGAGGAGGTCGAGATCGCGGTCGCAGACGGTGTGCTCGTCGTCTCTGGCCGGCGGCAGCACGCGCCGCGCGCGGACCGCCGCTACGAGCACATCGAAATCGACTACGGGTCGTTCGAGCGCAGGATCGCGCTCGGGGACGGCGTCGACGCGGACGGAGCGGAGGCCGAGTACCGGCACGGCCTGCTCACGATCGTCCTGCCGCTACGGCAGCGCGTCTCCGGCGCAGTCCGGCTGACCGTCACGCGGGGCGAGCACCGGTGAGCGCGGTCGAGGAACGCCAGACGCAGGACATCCCGGTGAGCACGGTCCTCCCGATCGTCCCGCTCAAGGAGACCGTCGTCTTCCCCTCCTCGATGACGCCGCTCGCGATCGGCGAGGAGCGCTCGGTCCGCCTCGTCGACGAGGCGGTCACGGACGACAAGCCGATCGCCCTCGTCACGCGGCGCAACCCGGAAGCGGAGGTCGAGAGCGCCGAGGACCTCCACGAGGTGGGCACGTCGGCGATCGTCCACAAGATGATCCGGGTGCCGGATGGGACGCTTCGCGTCCTCGTCCAAGGGCTCGAGCGCTTGCACCTCGAGTCGGTCGAGCAGACGGAGCCCTACCTCACCGGCCTCTTCACCCCGCTCCCGGACGTCGTCCTGCGTGAACGAGAGGTGGAGGCGCTCGCCCGCTCGGTGGAGACGCTCTTCGCCAGGATCATCGACGTCGCGCCGTACCTGCCCGAGGAGCTGGAGATCGCGGCGGCGAACGCCGAGGACCCGAGCGCGCTGGCGAACCTGATCGCCTCGACCATCCGCCTCAAGACCCAGGATCGCCAGAAGCTGCTCGAGACCGTCGACGTGGAGGACCGCCTCCGCACGCTGACGGTCATCCTCTCGCGGGAGCTGGAGGTCTTCGAGCTGGGGACGAAGATCCAGTCCCAGGTCCAGGAGGAGATGGACAAGACCCAGCGCGAGTACTTCCTCCGCCAGCAGCTCAAAGCGATCCAGGAGGAGCTCGGCGAAGGGGACGAGCAGCAGGCCGAGATCGCAGAGCTTCGCGCGCAGATCGAGGAGGCGGACCTGCCCGAGGAGGCCGACCGCCAGGCCCGGCGGGAGCTCGACCGCCTCGCGAAGCTGCCTCCGGCCGCAGCAGAGTACGGCGTCATCCGCACGTACCTCGAGTGGGTGCTCTCGCTGCCATGGTCCGAGACGACCGACGACGACCTCGACCTGAAGCGCGCACGGCGGATCCTCGACGAGGACCACTACGACCTCGAGAAGATCAAGGACCGGATCATCGAGCATCTGGCCGTGCAGAAGCTCAAGCGCGGCCTCCAAGGCCCGATCCTCTGCTTCGTCGGGCCGCCTGGCGTCGGCAAGACCTCGCTCGGCCACTCGATCGCCCGCGCCCTGGGCCGGAAGTTCATGCGCGTTTCGGTGGGCGGCGTCCGGGACGAGGCGGAGATCCGCGGGCATCGGCGCACCTACGTCGGAGCCATGCCGGGCACGATCATCCGGGCGCTCCGCGACAGCGGCTCGAAGAACCCCGTCTTCATGATCGACGAGATCGACAAGATGGGCGCCGACTGGCGCGGCGACCCTTCCAGCGCGATGCTCGAAGTGCTCGATCCCGCGCAGAACTCGACCTTCCGCGACCACTATCTCGACCTGCCGTTCGACCTCTCCCAGGTCCTGTTCATCTGCACGGCGAACCAGCTCGAGCCGATCCCCGCTCCCCTCCGCGACCGCATGGAGATCATCACGCTCGCGGGCTACACCGAGGACGAGAAGGTCGGGATCGCGCGGCGCTATCTCGTCGCCAAGCAGCTGGAGGCCCACGGGCTCGAGCCGAAGCAGGTCACGTTCACCGAGAAGACGCTTCGACTCCTCGTCCGGGAGTACACGCGGGAGGCCGGCGTGCGCAATCTCGACCGCGAGATCGCCTCGCTCTGCCGCAAGGCGGCCCGCGAGATCGCGGAGGGGAAGCGGAAGAGCGCCCGCATCGACGAGCGGCGCGTTCGCGCCTGGCTCGGCCGCCGCCGCTTCTCGGCCGAGGTGCGGAGGCGGACCTCCGACCCGGGCGTCGCCACGGGGCTCGCCGTGACGCCGGTCGGCGGGGACGTCCTCTTCGTCGAGGCGACGGCCATGCCCGGCCAGGGCAAGCTCACCGTCACCGGGCAGATCGGGGACGTCATGCGCGAGTCGGCGCAGGCCGCGCTCTCCTGGGTGCGGGTGCACGCAGACGAGCTCGGCCTGGACTCGGACTGGTTCGAGCACCGCGACGTCCACATCCACGTGCCCGCCGGCGCGGTCCCGAAGGACGGCCCTTCGGCCGGTATCGCCATGGCGACGGCGCTCGCGTCCCTCGCAACGGGAATTCCGGTCTCCGAGGACGTCGCCATGACCGGCGAGATCACGCTCACGGGGCAAGTGCTTCCGATCGGAGGCCTGAAGGACAAGGTGCTCGCCGCCCAGCGGGCGGGAATCTCGACCGTCGTCCTTCCCCGCGAGAACGAGGGCGACCTGGACGACCTGCCCCCGGACGTGCGAAGCTCGATGAGCTTCGTGCCCGCGGACACGGTGGCCGACGTGCTCGCGACCGCGCTGCCGGGCATCGCGACGCCGGAGTTTTCAGGCGCGGCAAACGGGAGATAATCACGGCGAAACGATCCAGGAAAGGACAACGATGAGAGAAAAGGTGGTCGGTGCGGTGGATACTGCGCGCCCGTACGTCGAGCGCGTCGCCAGCGACGAGGAGCTCCACGAGCACGTGAAGAGCGCCTACGACTCGGCACGGCGCATCTACGACGAGCTGCTGGGCGACCGCGGCGCTTCCGGCGCCGCCGTGCGCTTCGCGAAGGACAAGGACCTTCAGGACGAGCTCAAGCGCGCGGTCGACGAGTTGCGCAGGGCAGGCGAGCGCGCCCAGGGCAAGGAGTCGCATACAGGGCGGAACATCACGCTCCTCCTTGCGGGAATCACGCTCGGAGTCCTCTTCAACCCGGCGACGGGCCCCGAGACGCGCAAGTGGCTGAAGGACAAGGTCCTCGGTCCCGAGCAGCCCTTCGAGAGCAAGACGAACGAGGTCTAGCCGAGAGGGTCAGGTCTTGCGTTTGCCGCACGGCGACCGGCCGTGCGCGACCGTGGGACCTGGCCCTTGGCTCTCAGCCGCCGAAGCCCGGAGCTGCCGCGACGATCGCCGGCCCGGCCTGGTCCAGGCCCTCGCCGAACAGGTCGGGCATGACGAGGTACGACGAGAGCGTGTCGTCGCCGAGCCCCGAGAGCGTGGAGATGTCGTCCGCCTGCAGGAGGACGGCGCCCGCGCGGGGTGCACGGCCTGCTGCGGGCGTCCAGCCGCCGAAGCCGACATCGTCGAGGCGCAGCCACGCCTGCAGGTACGGATACGGGTTGACGACCCCGTCGTAGCCCATCCACAGGAGCTCGCGCGGATGGATCTCGAAGTGCAGGTGCGACGGCGTCCCGACGGCGTCGCCGGTCGCTCCGACGAAGCCGATCACGTCGCCCGCCTTCACCTGGGCGCCTTCGCGGGCGAGCGGTGAGTACGCAGAGAGGTGCGCGTAGTAGAACTCGTTGCCGGCGCCGTCCCGGAGCCAGAGCCTGTTTCCGCCCACATCGTTCCAGCCGACGAGGAAGAGCGTCCCGTCCGCGACTGCGAGAACAGGTGCGCCGAGCGGCGCGAAGATGTCGTTGCCGTGATGCCAGCCCGTGATCGCACGGGCGGCGGCAAAGTCGTCCGAGAAGGACGCCGGCCCGTAGACCGGGAAGACATAGCCCGCCTCGGTCAGCCTCGGATCGACGTCGGGCGGCGGCTTCCGGACGGTCGGGGGCGGCTGAGGGGTGCTCGGCTGAGGCGGGACCGGCTCCTGCGGCGGCCGTACGCCACCTCCACCGCGGTCGTCGTCTCCGCCACCGCCGCCACCGTCGCCTCCTCCTCCACCGCCTCCGCCTCCACCCGACGTCGGCGGGTCCGGAGCGGGAGACGGCGAAGGGGCTGGTGCCGGCGGCTTCGGCCTGGGCGCGCTTGCCGCCGCCTCGGCGTAGCCGACCATGATCTCCGTCCCGGCGGGGAGGCCTCCGTGCTCCGCGGTGAGGACAACGTGGAGGCCCGTGACGAAGCCCCGGTAGCCGCGCCTGGCGTCGTTCTGGCGCACCTCCGCTCCTTCGAGGGCGACCGCGTAGCCCCAGTCTCCGAGCGCGACTCGCGCGTTCGACCCGACCTCGACCGCCTGGCCGAGGACGACGAGGCTCGAGATCGACGAATCCCCGACCGAGCCGCTCGCACCCGTGCCCGACGCGCGCGCTGCCGCTGCGACCGAGACGGAGCCGACCGTGACGTCACCCCCGAAGAGGGAAACGCTCTGGACGGTGGCCCGGGCTTTGGCCGACGCTCCCGAGCCAGAGCTCGTCTGCGCGGCGCCGGTCAGCGTCCCCGTCTTGACGGCGCCGTCGGCATAGCTCCAGCCTGCGACCGACGCGCTCCCGCCCGGCGGGGCGGAGACGCTCGCCGCAGACCCGCCGCTGCCGTCCGGAAGGACGACGCGCACCCCGGTCGCGCGCGCCGACGACGCCGGGCCGGACTGGGCTCCGACGGGGGCGCCGAGGACGAGGATGCCCAGAGCCAGGATGGTCGCCGAGACGATGCGGGGAGTCATCGGCTGGAGGTTAGCGACCGTGAGCCCAACCTGACAGGCCATGGTGCCTTCAGGTAGTCCTGCCTAGGGGCGCCAGGCCGACCAGACGAGCTGGGCCGCCACGACGAGGAGAAGCCCGGCGAAGAGGTCGCGCAGGAGCGCGTCGTCGAGGGAGGTCGCGAGCGCGGCGCCGCCCGTCACCCCGACGATCGACGTCACGCCGATCGTCAGCCCCTCGCGCCAGCGGACGTTCCCAGCCTGGTGCTGCTGCCAGGCGCCGAAGGCAACGACCGGGATCATCGCCGCAAGCGACGTCGCCTGTGCCTCCAGCTGCCCCAGGCCGACGACGAACGCCAGCGTGGGCACGAAGAGGAGGCCGCCCCCCACTCCGAACATCCCGGAGAGCGCCCCCGCGCCGAAGCCGAGAACGAGGGCCAGGACGACGGTCGCCGTGCTCACTCGAAGAAGAGGACGACGGCGACGGCGACGAGGAGTCCTGCGAAGAGCAGCGTCAGCGAACGGGAGGAGACGCGCTGCTGGAGCCGCACGCCGGCGAGTGAGCCGGCCAGCGCGGGAAGCCCGACGAGGGCCGCGGCGTCCCAGTCCACGTGCTCGAGGAGCGAGAAGGACGTGGTCCCGGCCAGCGCGGTGAGCAGGATCGCCGCCAGCGAGGTCCCCGTGGCGACCCGCGAGTCGAAGCCGAGCAGGAGGACGAGCAGCGGGACCACGACGATGCCTCCACCGACCCCGAAGAGGGAGCTCAGGAAACCGGAAAGGACGCCGATGCCGGCGAGCGTCAGAAGCGTGCGGCGCCGCGTCGGCACAGCCGTATCCTAAATCGGCCATGGCGGCCGACCTTCTCGCCCCGCTCGCGCGAGCGCCTCTCCGGAGCGCTCTCGTGCTCGACGTCGACGGGACGCTCGCGCCCATCGTCGCGAGGCCGGAGCTGGCACGAGTGCCCGCCGAGACCAAGGCGGAGCTCGAGCGCCTCGGCGCCGCCTATCTCCTCGTCGCCTGCGTCAGCGGGCGCGCGGGGGAGGACGCACGACGCCTCGTCGGCGTCGACGGGATCGAGTACGTCGGCAACCACGGCCTCGAGCTCGACCCGAGGGCTGCGGAGCTCGCGGGCGAGATCTCCGGCTTTCGGGACTCCGTAGGGCTCCCCGTCGAGGACAAGGGCCTCTCGCTCTCGTACCACTACCGGGAAGCGCCGGACCCGGACACTGCCCGGGCTCGCCTCGAGGAGGTCGCCGAGCTGGCGCGCGCGGCCGGGCTCGACGCCCGCTGGGGCAGGATGGTGCTCGAGATCCGCCCGCCCGTGCAGGCGGACAAGGGCACGGCGGTGCGGGCCCTCCTCGAGCGCTCGGGTGCCCGGCTCGCCCTCTATGCAGGGGACGACACGACCGACCTCGACGCCTTCGCGGGCCTCGCCGGCGCAGGGCTCGAGCACGCAGTCCGGGTGGCCGTCGCCTCCGACGAGGGCCCCGAGGAGCTCCGCGCGGCCGCCGACCTGGTCGTCGCGGGCCCCGAGGAGCTCGCCTCGCTCCTACAGCTCCTGTAGGAGCTCCCAGACGCGTCGCACGTCGGCTTCCGTCGTCCGATGGTGCCCGACGGCGAGTCGCAGGACGAAGCGGCCGTGCAGAGTGGTGTCGGAGAGGTAGGCCTCACCGGTGGCGTTGATCCGGGCGAGCAAGGCCCGGTTCTCGTCGTCGGGCCCGTCGCGCCGGAAGCAGACGAGCGAGAAGGGGACGGGCGCGACGACCTCCCAGCCCGGCGTCTCCTCGACCCACGAGGCGAAGAGCCGCGCAAGCCGCATGTGCTCGCGGATGACTGCCTGGAGCCCCTCTCGCCCGTAGCAGCGGATCACCGCCCAGAGCTTCAGCGCGCGGAAGCGGCGGCCCAGAGCGGGCCCGTAGTCCGTGAGATTCGTGACGTCCTCCTCGCTTGTGCGCAGGTATTCGGGAGCGATGCTGAACGCGGCGCGAAGGACGTCCGGGCGCCTCGTGTAGAGGAGGGAGCAGTCGATCGGCGTCAGGAGCCACTTGTGCGGGTTGACGACGAGGGAGTCCGCCCGCTCGACCCCGGCGAAGGCCCAGCGGTTCTCCTCGCAGACCATGGCGGGGCCGGCGTACGCCGCGTCGACGTGGAGCCAGGCGCCTGCGTCGGCGCAGAGAGAGGCGATCTCGGGCACCGGGTCGACCGAGCTCGTCGACGTCGTCCCGACCGTGGCGACGACGGCCGCCGCTTCTCCGTCGCCGAGCGACGCGGCGAGCGCGTCGGGCCGCATACGGAACTCGGCGTCGGCAGCGACCTTGCTGATGCGAACCCCGAGCAGCCTCGCGGCCTTGTCCATCGAGGAGTGGGCGTGCTCCGAGCACAGCACCGCCCCCTCAGGACGCAGGTGGCGCGCCGCCGTCAGCGCGGCGAGCGTCGACGTCGACGCGGTGTCCTCGATGTGCCCGTGGAGTCCGTCCGGCAGGCCGAGGAGCTGTCGCACCCAGTCGACCGCCACCTCCTCGAGCTCCGTCGCGGCCGGTGAGGTTCGCCAGAGCATGGCGTTCACGTTGAGCGCTGCCGTCACGAACTCCGCCAGGATCCCGGGCTCGGTTCCGGAGATCGCGAAGTACGCGAAGAAGCGGGGATGGTTCCAGTGCGTCATTCCGGGCAGGAGAAGCTCGTCGAGGTCGCGCAGGACCGCGCCGAACGGCTCGGCGCCCTCGGGCGGCGAGGCGGGGAGCGCCGACCTGATCTCCCCGGGCTCGACCTGAGCGAGCACCGGCAGCTCGCGCACTCCCTCGAGGTAGCGCGCAACCCACTCCGCGGTCGCGGCCGCGTCGGCCCTGAAGTCGCTCACCGCTTGCGCAACTTCTGGATCTGAGCCCACGTGCGCGTGTTGACCACCTGCTCGGCGGTCAGCCAGCCCCGCCGCGCCTGGGCCACGCCGAGCTCGAGGTTGTCGAGCTCGTGGATCCGGTGGGCGTCCGTCGAGATGACGATCCGCACGCCCGCCTCCACCGCCGCCCGCGCCTGCGTGTCGGTGAGGTCGAGCCGGTCCGGCTGCGCGTTGATCTCGAGGAAGGTACCCGTCTCGACCGCCTTCTCGCACACGGCCTCGAAGTCGAGGTCGTACGCAGGCCGGCGGTTGATCTTGCGCCCGGTGGGATGACCGATGCAGTCGACGTGGGGGTTCTCCATGGCGGCGATCAGGCGGTCGGTCAAGCGCTCGCGCGGCTGGTCGAAGCCGGAGTGGATCGAGGCCATGACCCAGTCCCGCCCGGCGAGCGCGTCGTCGGCGAAGTCGAGGCTCCCGTCGCCCCGGATGTCCACCTCGATGCCGGTGAGGACGCGGATGCCCGGGACGCGCGCGTTCAGCTCGGCGATGTCCTCCGTCTGGCGCTCGAGCCGCCCCTCTCTGAGCCGCCTGGCGTGGTCACAGATCGCCACGTAGCGGCGCCGGCGCTCCTTGGCGGCAAGCACCATCTCCTCGAGGCTCGCGCGCCCGTCCGACCAGTCGGTGTGCATGTGCAGGTCGCCCTTGAGGTCGGCGAGCTCGACGAGCCGGGGAAGCGCGCCCTCGCGCGCGGCGTCGAGCTCCCCGCGGTTCTCGCGGAGCTCCGGCGGGATCCACGCGTAGCCGAGGTGCGCGTAGAGCGCGTCCTCGTCGGCCGCGTGGAACGTCTCGCCGCTCTCGACGTGCTGGACGCCGTACTCCGACACCGACAGGCCGCGGCGCACCGCGTCCTCGCGAAGCGCGACGTTGTGGTCCTTCGAGCCGGTGAAGTGCTGGAGCAGGTTCCCGTAGCTCTCCGGGGGGACGACCCGCAGGTCGAAGCGAAAGCCCTCGTGTGAGGCTACGGTCGCCTTCGTCGGGCCGTGGGCGATGACCTCGGCCACCCAGGGCCGCGCGGCGAGGAAGGCCGTGAGCGCGGCGGGATCGGTCGCCGTGGCGATCAGGTCGAGGTCCTTCGCCGTCTCGTTCCCTCGGCGCACGCTGCCGGCCTCGGAGACGCGGTCGGCCAGCCCGCTCTCCTCGATCTCCGCGACCGCCCGTCGTACGGCGGGTAGGACGCGCCCGAGCAGCGTCCTGCCGGTGGCGGCCGAGCGAGCCGGCTTCGCGAGCGCCTTCAGCACCTTCTCCTCGGTCTTGGCCCCGAGACCCGGCAACCCTCGCAGGCGCTCCTGCTCGGCGGCCCTCCGCAGGTCGTCCAGCGACTCGACGCCCAGCTCCGCATGCAGCTTGCGGGCCGTCTTCGGGCCGAGGCCCGGAACGTGCATCACCTCGACGAGGCCGGCCGGCAGCTTCGCCCGCAGCTTGGCGAGGGCCGCCAGGTCCCCGGTCTGGGTGAGCTCGACGATCTTGGCCTCGATCGTCCCGCCGATCCCGGAGAGCCGCGTCGCCTTGCCGTCGAGCGCCAGCTGCGCCACGGGGACCGCGGACTCGCGGATGCGCGCGGCCGCGCGACGGTAGGCAGCCAGGCGGAACGCGTCCGCCCCGTCGAGCTCGAGCATGTCGGCCAGGAGCTCGAACTGCGCCGCCAGATCCGGGTTGGTGGGCAGCTGTTCGGGCACGGCGGCGATGATACGCGCGTGCGGCTGGTCGTCTGCGTGCCCACCTACAACGAGAGGGAGAACCTCGAGGCCATGGCGCGGGCTCTCGGGGCCGTCTTCGCCGAGAGCGACCTCGACGCGGGCATCCTCGTCGTCGACGACGCGTCGCCGGACGGCACCGGCGAGCTCGCCGACCGGCTGGCGGGCGAGCTCGACTTCCTGGATGTCCTCCACCGGGAGCGCAAGGAGGGCCTGGGCCCTGCCTACGCGGCCGCCTTCCAGAGAGCTATCACGGCGGGCGCCGACGTCGTGGCCACCATCGACTGCGACTTCTCCCACGACCCGGCCGACCTGCCGAGGCTCGTCGAGGCGACGTCACGGGCGGGGGTCGCTCTCGGCTCGCGGTACGTCGCGGGCGGCGACACCCGCAACTGGGGCCTGACTCGCCGCGCGGTGAGCCGCGGCGGCTCCCTCTACGCGAGGACCATCCTGGGCATCGGGGTACGGGACGCCACGTCCGGCTACAAGGTCTACCGGCGCGAGGCTCTGGAGGCGATCGACCCTGCCCGGATCGAGTCCCGCGGCTACGCCTTCCAGATCGAAACGGTGTTCCGCGCCCTCCGTGCAGGGTTCGCGGTCGAGGAGGTCCCGATCCTCTTCACCGACCGCGAGGAAGGCGGCTCGAAGATGGGCCCGGGGATCGTGCTCGAGGCAGTTCTGCGCGTGCCCGCGCTGCGGCTCGCCGCCCTCCGGGGGCGTCTGTGAGACGGGATATAGTGGCCGCCGTGGCCGAGCTTCCTGTGGTCGGAGACGAGACCTTCGAGCGGGAGGTGCTCGAGGCGGAGGGTCCCGTGGTGGTCGACTTCTGGGCGCCCTGGTGCGGCCCTTGCCGCGTCGTCAACCCGATCCTCGCGGACATGGCCGACGAGCACGGCGACCGCATGAAGTTCCTCCAGCTGAACGTGGACGAGAATCCGGAGACGCAGGCGCGCTACAGCGTCCTCTCGATCCCGACGGTCATCCTCTTCGAGGCCGGCGAGCCGCAGGAGACGCTCGTCGGCGCGCGCGCCCGCAGCCACTACGAGTCGGCGTGGGAGCGCTGGCTCAGCCCCGCCGCGTAGGGTCCTCCCGAAACGCGTCCCAGCCGGCGAGGTCGACCGGCTCCACCCCGGCGCCCTCGTCGCAGTGGCCGACGACGGGAAAGCCCAGGACCTCTGCGTCCGCGGGCGCCACGGCGGCGAGGAGCTCGTAGTCCTCGCCCATCGTCCAGAACGGGAGGTCGCCAACCTCGTCGATTCGCGCCGCGCGGGGGATCCGCTCCGGCTCGAGCACGAGTCGGCACCCGGAGCGCTCCGCGATACGGGCCGCGTCGCCCGCGATTCCGTCGGAGAGATCCACGAGCGCGTGCGCGACCTGTGCCAGCCTCCGGCCCTCCTCGAGCCGGAGGGGCGGGCGCCGGTGGCGGTCGACCAGCTCGTCGAACCCGGAGAGACCCTCCCGGAGGACGTGCAGGCCGGCCGCCGAGCCTCCGAGGGGGCCCGTCACGACGAGCACGTCGCCGGGACGCGCCCCGGCCCGGCCGGGCACCCGGTCGCTCCTACCGACGGCCGTGACGACGAGGACGAGGCGCTCGGTTGCGGCCGTGTCGCCGCCGGCCACCGATACCCCGGGCTCGGCGAGGCCCTCGTAGAGCTCCACGACGTCGGCGGTCTCCGACTCGGGCGGGAGCGCGAGGCTGACGAGCAGCGCCTCGGGCTCGGCTCCGAGCGCGGCCAGGTCGCTGAGGTTGACGGCGGCAGCCTTGAAGCCGATGTCCCGCCAGGAGCTCCACTCACGCCGGAAGTGGATCCCTTCGACGAGGGCGTCCTGCGTGACGACGACCCCGTGGGCCAGGAGGGCGCCCTCGGCGTCCTGGCCGCGGACGAGGCCGCGCCGCTCGAGCTCAGCGAGGAGCCCGAATTCCCCGAGCTCCGAGAGCCTCAAGGTTGAAGACGTCGACCGGCCCCGAGCCGGCTCCGAGGTCGGCGAGGCCGTGCAGGACGGCGTCGGACGCAATCCCCGCGGCGCCGCGCGAAGCCTCCTCGAGGCTCTCACCCTGGGCGAGAAGCGCGGTGAGGCTCGCGGAGTGGGTGCAGCCCGCGCCGTGCGTCGCTTCCTCGCCGTGGCGCTCAACTGCGATCGGCACGTGGCTCTCGCCGTCGTAGAGCCAGTCGACGGCTTCGGTGCCGTGACCGCCGGTGACGAGGACCGCCGCGGCGCCGAGGCCGTGGATCGCCTCCGCGAGCTCCTGACGGTCTGCGTCCTCCGCGAAGGGAATCCCCGCGAGCGCGCAGGCCTCGTGGAGGTTCGGCGTGACGACGGTGGCGAGCGGGAAGAGCTTTCCTACGAGCACGGAGATCGCGTCGTCCTGGAGGAGCTTCGCCCCGGAGGCGGCCACCATGACCGGGTCGACGACGAGCGGGACCGGCCGCTCGGCGAGGAAGTCCGCGACCGCCTCGATGATCCGCGCGCTGAACAGCATCCCGGTCTTCGCGGCGTCGACGCCGATGTCGTCGAAGACCGCGTCGAGCTGCGCGCGCACGAACTCGGGCGGAACCTCGTGCACACCGGTGACGGCGGTCGTCGACTGCGCGGTGAGGGCGACGATCGCGCTCGTGCCGTGGCACCCCAGGCGCGCGAAGGCCTTCAGGTCTGCCTGGATGCCGGCACCCCCGCCGGAATCCGACGTCGCGATGGTCAGGCAGCGCGGCACCACGGCGGTCGAAAGCTAGCATCGGCCCCGTGGCAACGGTGACGTGGGAGGGCGTGCTCGAGGGCGAGGAGCTCGCCTACCTCACCGAGGAACCGCCCCGCGAGGCGCGACCCGTCCCGCTTCCGGACCTCCACCCGAAGCTCGAGGATGCGCTACGCGACCGGGGCGTCGACACCCTCTACGAACACCAGGCCGAGGCGCTCGCGGCGGCGCGGCGGGGCGAGCACGTCGTCGTCGCCACGGGCACGGCGAGCGGAAAGTCCCTCGCCTTCAACCTCCCCGTCCTCGACGCGCTCGCTGCCGAGCCCAAGCAGCGGGCGCTCTACCTCTACCCCACGAAGGCGCTCGCCCAGGACCAGGCGCGGGCGCTCCAGGAGCTCCGCCTCCCGCGGCTTCGCGCGGCGATCTACGACGGCGACACCGAGCACGAGCGTCGCCGGCAGATCCGCAAGTGGGCGAACGTCATCCTGACGAACCCGGACATGCTCCACGTCGGCGTCCTCCCCCACCACGACCGCTGGGCGGACGTGCTCGCGAATCTCGGCCACGTCGTCGTCGACGAGGCGCACGTCTACCGCGGCGTCTTCGGATCCCACGTGGGAAACGTGCTCCGGCGCCTGCGGCGCGCCGCGCAGATCTACGGCGCCGACCCGCAGTTCCTCCTCGCGTCGGCGACGATCGCCAACCCGGGCGAGCTCGTCCGCTCGCTCCTCGGGCTCGAGGCCACCGTGATCGAGGACGACGCCGCTCCGCGCGCGGAGCGGACGATCGCCTTCTGGAACCCGCCCGTGCTCGACGAGGCCCTGCAGCTACGGGCGAGCGCCCTCGGCGAAGGCGCTCGGCTCCTCGCGGAGCTCGTGTCCCGCGGCCTCCGGACGATCTGCTTCACGAAGAGCAGGAAGGCTGCCGAGCTGATCCACCGCTTCGCGACCGACCGCCTGGACGCCGAGACGGCAGCGCGCCTCTCCCCGTACCGCGCCGGCTACACGCCCGCGCAGCGGCGTGAGATCGAGCGGCGGCTCGTCGAGGGCGAGCTCCTCGGCGTCACCGCGACGGACGCCCTCGAGCTCGGCATCGACATCGGCCTGCTCGACTGCGCGATCTCGGTCGGCTTTCCGGGCACGGTGGCGAGCCTGCGGCAGCAGTGGGGCCGCGCCGGACGCCGAAGCCACGGGCTGGCGGTGCTGGTCGCGAGCGAGGACGCCCTCGACCAGTTCTTCATGCGCGAGCCCGAAGCGCTGCTCGGCCAGGCGCGTCGAGGCGGCGATCCTCGACCACGCGAACCCGCGTGTCCTCGACGGACACGTGCTCGCGGCCGCGTTCGAGGCTCCCCTCGACGACCGCGACCGGGAGACCCTGGGGGACCCGGCCCTCGAGCGGGCGGAGGTCCTCGTGGAAGGCGGCGAGCTGCGGCGGACGAAGACCGGGATCGTCTGGGCCGGCCGCGACTACCCCGCTGCGCGTGTCGCGCTCCGCTCGGCGAGCCCCGAGTCTGTCGCCGTCGTCGACGCGGCGACCGGGTCGGTGCTCGGGATCATGGAGCGCGAGCGGGCGCCGTCCACGGTCCACGACGGCGCCGTCTACCTCCACATGGGCGATTCCTACCGCGTGCTCGAGCTCGACCTCGCCACGCGCACCGCGCTCGTGGAGCCGTTCGCGGGCGACTACTACACGCAGGCGAAGAAGGAGACGACCACGGCCATCGAGGAGGCCGAGGTCGCCGGCCGTCGCCTGGGGATGGACGTCTTCTTCGGACGCGTGAGCGTCACCGAGCAGGTGGTCGCCTACCAGAAGAAGTCCATCCGCGACCAGGCCACGCTCGATCTCGTCGCGCTCGAGCTCCCCGCCTCGACGTTCGAGACCGAGGCGATCTGGTACCTCCCCGACCCCGAGCAGCTCGAGGGCCTCGACCCGCTCCCGAGGCTGCTCGGCTCGCTCCACGCCGCGGAGCACTCGATGATCGCCGTCCTGCCGCTCTGGGCCATGTGCGACCGCTGGGACATCGGCGGGCTCTCCACCAACCTCCACTTCCAGACGGGACGGCCGACGGTCTTCGTCTACGACGGGCACGCCGGCGGCGTGGGCATCGCCCGCCGCGGCTACGACGAGCTGGAGGGCTGGGTCGCAGACACCGAGCGGCTTCTCGCCGGCTGCCCGTGCACAGGCGGCTGCCCGTCCTGCGTCCAGTCGCCCAAGTGCGGGAACCTCAACGAGTTCCTCGACAAAGAGGGGGCCCTGACGCTGCTCGGGCGGATGCTCGCGGCGGGCTAGACCCGCCGAGGGCGCGGGACGAGCTCTCCGCCGCAGTTCGGGCAGATCGCGTCCATCGCCTCGGCGCAGGCCGGGCAGAACGTGCACTCGTGGCTGCAGATGCGGGCATCTCCGTCAGGCGCGAGCGGCGCCCCGCAGCGCTCGCACTCCGTCCTCATCTCGAGCGCCACGTCTAGTGTCCCGCTCCCGCGAGACGCAGGACGAGCTCGACGGCCTCGTGCGGCGTCGAGGCGCGCTCGATCCCGTCTCCTTCCACCTGCTGCCCCGACCCGACAACCACCACCGGCCGGCCGAGAAGCCGGGCATACGCGATCTCGGCGAGCGTTCCCCAGCGGCCGCCCACGGCGACGGCCGCTTCGCAGGAGGCGACGACCGCGAGGTTGCGCGCGTGGCCGGTCCCGGTGGCGACGGCGTAGTCGATCCACCGGTTCGCGTCGTGGACGCTCACACCCGGCAGGACCCCGAGGGTCGTCCCGCCCGCAGCCTTCGCCCCGCGGGCCGCGGCCTCCATCACCTCGCCGAGGCCGCCGCACACGACGACACAGCCACGCTCGGCGAGCAGCCGCCCGACCTCCTCCGCCTGGGAGGCCCATTCGGCGCCGCTCCCGATGACTGCGATCTGGGTAACGAGCCCGATGATATGACTGCAGCGATGATGACTCGCACGGCACGGGGCGGGACCCTCGTGCTCGGCGGCGGCTTCGCGGGCAGCTACGTCGCCCGCCTGCTCGGCTCGGCGGGCGCGACGGTCGTCAGCCGCGAGAACTTCATGCTCTACACGCCGATGCTGCCGGAGGCGGCGTCGGGCACGCTCGAGCCGCGCCATGTCGTCGTCCCGCTGCGGATGATGTGCCCGCACGCAGAGCTTCTCCTCGGCGAGGCGACCGCGCTCGACGAGACCGCGCGCACTCGTCCACGTGACCACCGGGAGGCCGAGCTCGACCGTCGCCTACGACAACCTGGTCGTCGCGCTGGGAGCCGTCTCGCGGACACTTCCGATTCCCGGGCCTCGCCGAGCACGGGATCGGCTTCAAGTCCCTCGCCGACGCGATCCACCTGCGAAACCACGTCCTGCGAGAGCTCGAGGCGGCCGCTGCCAGACCCCGAAGGAGCCGGAGCGCCACCTGACCTTCGTCTTCGTCGGAGCCGGCTACGCGGGCGTCGAGGCCCTCGCCGAGCTCTCAGACCTCGTCCGCGACGCGCTCCGCTACTACCCCGAGCTGAAGGAGCGCCCCGCAGCGCTGGGTGCTCGTGGACGCGGCGCCCAGGATCCTGCCCGAGATCCCCACGCGGCTCGGCGAGTACGCGGCCCGGGAGCTCGAGCGCCGGGAGTCGACATCCGCGTCTCGACGACGCTCGAGTCCGTGGAGCGCCGACGAGGCCGTCCTCTCCGACGGGACGCGCTTCGAGACCCACACGCTGGTCTGGACCGCAGGGGTGAAGGCCAACCCGCTCCTCGCCGAGCTCGGCCTGCCCTCTGGACGAGCGTGGCCGAGTCCTCGTGGGCCCGACGCTGCGGGTCGAGGGCCGCGAGAACGTCTGGTCGCTCGGCGACTGCGCCCGCGTCCCCAACGAGGCGACGCCGGAGCAGCCCGACCCGCCGACCTGCCAGCACGCGCTCCGCCAGGCCCGGCGGCTGGCGAAGAACCTCAGGGGCGAGGCGAAGCCGTACCGCTACCGGATGCTCGGCCAGGTGGCGACGCTCGGCCGCTACAAGGGGATCGCCGACGTGCTCGGCCTGCGCTTCCGCGGCTTCCTCGGCTGGTTCGTCACGCGGACGTACCACCTCTTCCAGCTCCCGCTCGTCTCGCGCAAGCTCCGGGTCGTCGCCGACTGGACCGTGGCGCTCTTCTTCCGCCGCGACATCGCCGAGCTCTCGATGCTCGGCCATCCGGCGCGCCTCGAGAGTCCGAAGCGGGATGAAACAGGGGGAGCGCCCGTTTCCGGGCGCCCCTCGCTCGGTGTTCGAGCTGCTCTAGAGGAAGCGGAAGAACGCGCGGTGCTGCCTGCCGTCGTCGCGGGTGACCACGACCTCGCGGCACGTCCCCGCCCACTCCTCCAGCGTCTTCCAGGGGTAGGTGAAGACGCCCTGCGGGTTCACCGTCAGCTTCGAGGCCGCCCGGGGTCTCGGTGTCCTGATCGGGAACTCCCGCGGCGTGATCGAAGCCGCGCCCGGCTCGGAACCCGAGCGTCGCGCAGTCCACCTTGCGCGAGAACGGCGAGCCGCTGTCCTTGAGAACGTCCAGCTGCCGGTAGCCGTCCGCGGTGAACCTGAGCGGCACCGCCTCGCCGGCATCCACCTCGTTCAGCGTCCGTACGGCTGCATCACCGGGCTCTGGAAGCCCCGCCGGCACTGCGGAGCCGTGTCGTACGCCTCGCTGTTGTCGTCGCGGTTCGTCGTTCCCTGCACCGCGCTGAAGCCGAGCCCGCGGCGGGCGAAGGACGCCCACAACGTGCAGGTGTCCTCGCCGTCCGAGAGCTCGTCGCCGGCGGCGATGATGGCCCGGCTCGAGACGACCAACCCGGGCCCGCAGCCCTGCATCTTCAGCCCGTCCATCACGTACTGGATCGCGCGGTTGTTCCCGCCCGTGTCCCAGGCCTCGTAGACCTGCGGGTTGAAGCCGTGCTTGTCGATCAGGTCCCACGTCATGTCCCAGAGGATCGGCTGCCCAGCCGTGGCCGAGGCCGTGCGGCAGGGCCAGCGAGGTTCCGTTCAGCCAGCCGTTCGTCTTGATGCTGTCGTACGTGAACGGCTGAGTCTCCATGGTGCGGGAGTAGGGCCTCGGGCGCAGCCCGTTGCCGGAACGGTTCTCCTGGAAGAGCACGTACGGCACGAGCCCGCGGGTCCCTGCCGGATCGTCGAGCTCCGGGTCGAGGAGGAGCGAGATGGCGAGGTAGTCGCTCCAGCCTTCGCCCGCCTGCTCGTTGCCGCTCAGGCAGTTGACCGCGGGACCGCCGGTGAGGCGGTTGGAGACGCCGTGGCCGTACTCGTGGAAGATGATCCCGGTGTCGAAGTCGCCGTCCCGGATCCCGGGGTGCGCCGGGTGCTTGCGGACAGTGCCCGCGGCGGGCAGCGCGGCCTTGATCGCCGCCCCGTCGGCCTGGGTGACGCTGACCGTCGGGATCGTCTCCGGCGCGGCGACGAAGGTGCCGGCCAGGATCGGCGGGTTGGTGCTGGTCGTGTTGTCGGCCAGGATGACCGCGCTCGCGCCGGCGGCCTGAGCGTTCTGCGTCTTCACCTGGAACGTGCAAGTGCCCCGGTCGACCAGGGCGATCGCGCCGGCCGGGAACCCGACGAGCGCACTGCAGCCCTCGGTCGGAAGCGCTGTCCCGTCGTTGACGAGGACGATCTGGCCGCTGACGCCGGCGTTCGTCGCCGGAGGCCCGTATCGCGCCCAGCCGGCTCCGAAGTCCCCGGCTCCGGTGATCGAGACCTGGTTCTGGTTCCCGAGCTGGTTGCCGGGCCACAGGAACATCTGCATCCGTGGCACGCCGGTGCCGGGCGTCGGCTCCGTCGGCGTGGAGAAGTTGGCGTTGTTGGTGCCGCTTCCGTCGGCCGCCTCGCAGCGGACGTAGTCACCGCCGAGGCCGCCGCGGCCGTAGTTGTTGGCCTGGAAGTTGCCGGCCGCCTCGTCGAGCCCGTAGCGGTAGAGGACGTCGTGGATCGTGTTGCAGCCGTAGAAGAGGTTCGTTGTCACGGCCTCGCGGTACGCCTGCGAGTGCTGGGAGAAATCGACCGGGAAGTCGAAGTCCAGGCCCGGCGCCACCGCTCGGGCTGCCGCCGAAGTCCTCTTGCTCGTTGTCGTCCTGGTCGAGGTACGCGTGGTTGTTGTTCCCGCGCGTGATCGTGAACTCGGCGCCCGGAACGCCGTTGGTGTCGTGCCAGCCGAAGGGCGACGCGAGCCCGTCGGCAGGGTTCTCGACGAGCTGGCGCGGCGCGTCGTTCGGGCTCTCGTCAGGGAGCCGGAAGACGCGATAGCTCGACCCGTCGAGCACGGGGTTGGGCGAGACCGGATAGATGGTCGCCGCCTGCGCCGTGAAGTTGGCGCGCGCGAGCGTCTGCGCGAGATCCCCGAGGCTGTCCTCGTTCGTCCAGTCCTCGGCTCCGAGCAACTCGCCGGTCTCGGCGTCCACGGTGGCGTTCCAGAGGTGGACGTCGGACGAGTCGTCGATCGTCACCTGCCACGCGAGCCGAAGCCCGTCCGCGGTCGGCTGCCAGCCCAGGCGGGCCGGGATGGGCCCTTCGGAGATGCCCCCGTTCGAGACCACCGTCTTCTGGGCCGGGCCGCCACTCTGGCTGAGAATGCGCAGGTTCGCCGGGTCGTCGAGGTCGAGACCCTCGGCCGCCGCCTCGACAGCCTGCGTCGGCCCGAGGTCCTCGTCGCCCGAGGCGCCCGAGGCGAGGCCGTCGACGAGGCTCCCGGCGGCGAAGACGACCTTGCCGTCGCGGCCGACGTTGACCGTGACGTGGCCTCCGAAGACCTCGAGGCCCCGGAAGCGCTGGTTCAGGTTCACGTGGGTCACGCCGCTTGCCGTGCTCCGGTAGCTGCTCGTGACGACGAGGTTGGCGACGTCGGCGCGCGTCACGCCGAGATCGGCCGCATTTGTCGTGACGTGGTCGAGCGCGATCGACAGCGCATCCACCCCCGGCTGGGACTCGCCGGCCCCGTCCGCCGCCGACATGGAGCCCGGCACGAGCACGAGCGCCATGAGCGCGGCGACGAGGACCGGAAGCAGTCCATGGCCTCCCAAGCATGGTATTCCCCCCTTTGGTGCCCCGCACGTCCCTGCCTCGGGGCGTCGGATACTGACAGCCGCACAGTCTTCAGGCTCTGGGCCGTTTAAGCAAGGAGCGCCCGTTGCCGGGCGCTCCCCGTTCGTCTGTCTGCCTCCGGCTAGCGGAAGCGGAAGAACGCGCGGTGCTGGACTGCCGTCGTCGCGCGTGAGCACGAGCTCCCGGCACGTCCCGGCCCACTCCTCGAGCGTCTTCCAGTTGTAGAGGAAGACGCCCTGCGGGTTCACCTCAGCTTCGACCCGCCCGGCGCTGCGTGGCGATCGGCAGCTCCCGCGGCGTCACGAACGCCGGGTTCTGGCTCGGCACCCGCAGCGTCGCGCAGTCCACCTTGCGCGAGAACGGCGAGTTGCTCGCCAGCACGTCCAGCTGCCGGTAGCCGTCCGCGGTGAACCTGAGCGGCACCGCGTCGCCCGCATCCACCTCGTTCAGCGACCCGTACGGCTGCGTCACGGGGCTCTGGAAGCCGCGCCGGCAGGCCGGATCCGTGTCGAACGCCTCCTGGTTGTCGTTGCGGTTCGTCGTCCCCTGCACGGCGCTGAAGCCGAGGCCGCGGCGGGCGAACGACGCCCACAGCGTGCACGTGTCAGTGCCGCCCGTCAGGGCCTCCTGCGAGGCGATGATCGCCGAGCGGGCGACGACGAGGCCGGGGCCGCACCCCTGCGTCTTGAGCCCGTCGATCACGTACTGGAGCGCGCGGTTGTTCCCGCCCGTGTTCCAGGCCCCGTACGCGTTCGGATTGAAGCCGTACTTCTCGACGAGATCCCACGACATGTCCCAGAGCGTCGCGGCCCAGCCGTGGCCGAGGCCGTGCGGCAGGACGAGCGACGTCGGATCGCCGTCCTCGTCCGCCAGCCAGCCGTTCGTCTTGATGCTGTCGTACGTGAACGGCTGGAGCTCCATGTTGCGGGAGTACGGCCGCGGCCGGAAGCCGGGGCCGACCCTCGAGTCCGCGTAGAGCGCCCACTGGCCGTAGCCGCGCGGGCCCTCCGGGTCGTCGATCGCCGGGTTCATGAGGAACGTGATCGCGAGGAAGTCGCTCCAGCCCTCGCCGGCCTGCTCGTTGCCGGTCAGGCAGTTGATGTTCGGCCCGCCGGTCAGGCGGAGCGAGACACCGTGCCCGTACTCGTGGAAGATCGTCTCCGAGCGGAAGTCGGCATCGCGCATCGCGGGACGCGCCGTGTTGCGGTGCACGCGGCCCGTGGCCGGCAGCCCGGCCTTGATGGCGACCCCTGCCGCCTGGGGCACGATGATCGCGGGGATCGTGAGCGGCGGAACCATCGAGCCCGAGAGGATGGGCGGCTCCGCGGTCGTGTTGTGGGCGAGCACGATCGCGGCCGCCCCGGCGGCCTGCGCGTTCGCCGTCTGCGTGTAGTCGTTGCACGTGCTCGTGTTGTCGACGAGCGCGATCGAGCCCGCGGGCACCGTGTACGCCTGGCACCCGTCGTTCACCGGTGCGACGCCGTCGTCGACCAGGACGATGGTGCCGGAGATCCCGGCGCCGGCTGCGTGCGGCGTGAACCGCGCGAAGTTGGCCGGGTACGTGCCGGCCGCCCCCGACGGAGCGTCGACCGTGAGCGCGTTCGGCAGCCCGAACTGGAGCCCCGGCCAGAGGAACATCTGCATGCGCGGGCGCCCGCCGTCGTTCGCGGGCGTGGAGAAGTTGGCGTTGTTCGTGCCGGACCCGTCCTGGGCCTCGCAGCGAACGTCGTCGCCGCCCGCCCGCCGCGGCCGTAGTTGTTGACCTGGAAGTTGCCCGAGGCCTCGTCGAAGCCGTACTGGTAGGTGAGGTCGTGGACGTTGTTGCACCAGTAGAAGAGGTTGGTGACGGCCGCGTCCACGTAGTTCTGGGGCTGGTCGTTGACGATGTCGGCGAGGAAGTCGAACGTCAGGGTCGGCCCGCCGTCCGCGTCGCTGTTCGGATCCGGCCACGTTGTTGGCGTCGCGGTCCGAGTAGGCGTGGACGTTGTTGCCCTGCGTCCGCGTGAACTCGGGCCCGAGGACGCCGTCGGTGTCGTGCCAGCCGAACGGCGAGGCGAACGCGTCCGCCGGGTTGGCGTCGATCGTGCGCGGCCCGTCGTTCGGGTCGCCCTTCGGAAACGCGAAGACGCGGTAGCTCGACCCGTCGATGACCGGGTTCGGCGAGCCGTGCGACGTCCAGTTGTCGACGTTCAGGAGCTCGCCGGTCTCGGCGTCCACGGCGGCGTTCCAGAGGTCGACGGCCTCGGAGTCGTCGATTGTCACCTGCCACGCGAGCCGCAGGCCGTCCTCAGTCGGCTGCCAGCCGAGCCTGGCCGGGATCGCCTCGTCGGAGATGCCGCCCCGCGAGAGGACGGCCTCGTCGTCGCTGCGGCTCAGCACGCGCAGGCCGGACGGCTCGGCGAGGTCGAGTCCCTCCGCCGCAGCCTCGACCGCCTCGGTCGCGCTCAGGTCCGCCTCGCCGGAGGCTTCCGCCAGGCCGGACACGAACGCGCCGGAGGCGAAGAAGACGCGTCCGTCGCGCGCGACGCTGATCGTCGCGCTGCCGCCGAAGACCTCGAGGTCCCGGAAGCGCTGGTTCAGGTTGACGTGCGTGGCGCCGCTCGCCCGGCTGGGCACGGCGCTCGACACGAAAAGATCGGCGACGTCGGCTTTCCCGACGCCCAGCTCGTCCGCGTTCTCGCCCGCGTACTCCAGAGCGATCGCCACCGCGTCCGGCGAGGCACCGGAATCGGATGCGGACATGGCGCCCGGCACGAGCGTGAGCGCGACCAGCGTCGCGCCCAGCGCCAGGCAGACGCCCAACGGCCTGAAAGGCATTGCACTCCCCCCTTTGGCTCCCCAGGACGCCGCAGACCCTTTCGGGAGCGTCGCTAGAACTGACTGGCGCGCCGAGTTTGGCACCCCTGCGCACTCCTGTCAAAAGAAAAGGGAGCGCCCGTTTCCGGGCGCTCCCAGTTCCGTTCGCTCGAGTTGCTCTAGAGGAAACGGAAGAAGGCGCGGTGCTGCCTGCCGTCGTCGCGGGTGACCACGACCTCGCGGCACGTTCCCGCCCACTCCTCCAGCGTCTTCCACGGATAGGTGAAGACGCCGCTTGCGGCTCACCGTCAGCTTCGAGCCGCCCGCGGTCTGCGTCGCGATCGGAAGCTCCCGCGGCGTGACGAACTGCGCCGGAGCTCGGGACCCGAAGCGTCGAGCAGTCCACCCTGCGGGAGAACGGCGAGCCGCTGTCCTTGAGGACGTCCAGCCGCCGGTAGCCGTCCGCGGTGAACCTCAGCGGCACCGCATCGCCCGCATCGAACTCGTTCAGCGTCCCGTACGCGCCCGTCACCGGCGGCAGCAAGCCCCGCCGGCAGTCGGGATGCGTGTCGAACGCCTCGGTGTTGTCGTTGCGATCCGTCGTGCCCCTGCACCGCGCTGAAGCCGAGCCCACGGCGGGCGAACGTCGCCCACACGCGTGCACGTGTCCTCGCCGTCGCTGAGCGACGTCAGCCGCCGCGATGATCGCCGCCCGGGCGACGACCAGCATGCCCGGGCCGCAGCCCTGCATCTTCAGCCCGTCGACCACGTACTGGAGCGCGCGGTTGTTTCCGCCCGTGTCCCAGTCCTCGTAGACGTTCGGGTTGAACCCGTGCTTGTCGATCAGTCCCAGTTCAGGTCCCAGAGCGTGGCTGCCCAGCCGTGGCCGAGGCCGTGCGGGAGCGCGAGCGACGTCCCGTTCAGCCAGGCGCCGTCTTGATGCTGTCGTAGGTGAACGGCTGGATCTCCATGTCGCGGATGTACGGCCGCGGCCGGATGCCGTTGCCGTGGCGATCGTTCTGGAAGAGCGCGTACGGGCCCATCCCGCGCGGCCCGTCCGGGTCGTCCAGCGCCGGGTCGAGCAACGTCGTGATGGCGACGTAGTCGCTCCAGCCCTCGCCCGTCTGCTCGTTGTCCGCTCAGGCAGTTGGACTCTTCCCGGGCCCGCCGGTGAGGCGGTTGGAGAGCCCGTGCCCGTACTCGTGGAAGATGATCCCGTTCTCGAAGTCGCCGTCGCGGATCCCCGGATGGCCCGGGTTCTTCCGCACGGCGCCCGCGGCGGGCAGCGCCGCCTTGATCGCGGCGCCGTTCGCCTGGGTGACGCTGACGGTCGGGATCGTCTCCGGCGCGTCGACGAAGGTGCCGCCCAGGATCGGCGGGTTCGTGCTGGTCGTGTTGTCGACCAACACGACGGCACACGGCGCCGGCCGCCTGAGCGTTCTGCGTCTTCACTGGAAGGTGCACGTGCCCGCGGTCGACCACGGCGATCGCCCCGGCCGGGAAGCCGACGAGCGGGCTCGCAGCCCTCGCGTCGGGAGCGGCGCTGCCCGTCGTTGACGAGGACGATCTGCCCGCTCGACACCGGCGTTCGTGGCCGGAGGCCCGTACCGCGCCCAGCCGGCGCCGAAGTCCCCGACTCCGTTGACGGACGACCTGGTTCTGGAGCCCGAACTGGTTGCCCCGGCCACAGGAACATCTGCATCCGCGGCACCCGTCCCGGGCGTCGGCTCCGTCGGCGTCGAGAAGTTGGCGTTGTTCGTGCCGCTCCCGTCCGCGGCCTCGCAGCGGACGTAGTCCCCGTCCGAGGCCGCCGCGGCCGTAGTTGTTCGCCTGGAAGTTCCCGGCCGCCTCGTCGAAGCCGTAGCGGTAGAAGATGTCGTGGAACGTGTTGCACCCGTAGAACAGGTTCGTGACGACGGCGTCGCGGTAGAACTGCGAGTGCTCGGTCAGGTCGGCCGGGAAGTCGAAGTCGAGACCGGCGCCGCCGTCCGGGCTCCCGCCGAAGTCCTGCTGCCTCGTCGTCGTCCTGGTCGAGGTAGGCGTGGTTGTTGTTCCCGCGGGTGATCGTGAACTCGGCGCCCGGGAGCGCCGTTCGTGTCGTGCCAGCCGAAGGGCGAGGCGAGCCCGTCCGCCGGGTTCTCCACGAGCCGGCGGGCCGCGTCGTTCGGGCTCTCCGTCGGCAGCTGAAGGACGCGGTAGCTCGACCCGTCGAGGACGGGGTTCGGCGGGAACGGCACGCTCGACGTCGAGACGATGGACGTGCTCCCGACGCGGGAGAGCGTGCTCAGGTTCTCGACCGAGTCGTGGCTCGTCCAGTCCGCCGAGTCGAGGAGCTTGCCCGTCCGCGCGTCCACGGCCGCATTCCAGAGGTGGGCGGCGGACGAGTCGTCGATCGTCACCTGCCAGGCGAGTCGCAACCCGCCGGTGGTCGCCTGCCAGCCGAGGCGGGCCGGGATCGAGCCGTTGGAGATGCCGCCTGCGGAGACCACGGCCTCCTCGCCGCTCTCGTCGAGCAGGCGGAGGTTGCGCGGCTCCGCCAGCCCGAGCGCGTCGGCGGCGGCCTCGACCGCCGCGACCGCGTCGAGCTCGGCCTCTGCGGGCCCCGCGTCGCGCAGGTTGCGCACGAAGCTGCCGGCGGCGAAGACGATCCGGCCGTCGGCCGCGACGTTGACCGTCGAGTGGCCTCCGAAGACCTCCAGGCCCTGGAAGCGCTGGTTGAGGTTGACGTGGGTGACGCCGCTGTGAGCACTCCTCACGGTGCTCGTGGCGTACAGATCGGAGACGTCGGCGCTCGTGACGCCGAGGTCAGCCGGGTTCTTGCCGACGTAGGCGAGCGCGCGGGCCAGCGCGTCGTCCGCGGCTCCTGAATCGGACGCAGACAGCGAGCTCGGCGCGAGCACGAGCGCTGTCGCCGCGACCAACGCGGCGAGCGTCCAGAAAGGCGTTCGAGACATGTTCCCCCCTCCTGCCCGAGGTCGGGCAGACTCGAAGTTTGTGTCGCCTGTCCTGACCGAACCGATCTCGACCTGGGCGTTCTCCTTTCGCTCTCTGCCGAGCCTGCCGGGCGCGCGGCATGTCCGTTACCCCGCCTGCCCCGGGGCGTCCCTGTGACCGGGGAAGTCTTAACCAGCCGGGGGACAGGTGTCAATGAGTCAGGTCGCCTTCGTCAAGCCGCGTCTTGACCGTCGACCCGACGCGCGCAGGGCATACCCTCATCGGATGAATGCGGAGCTCGAGCGGGCGATTGCCTTCGAAGAGGCGGTGCGTGAGCGCTGCGTCGACCGAATCATCGGCTTTCGCTTCGGCCACGCGCTCTTCACCGACCGCTTTCCGCGGGTCTGGGACCTGAATCTCCTCCGCGTCGAGCGCACGGCCGACGTGAGCGCCGAGGCCCTGGCGGCCGAGGCCGAGCGGCTCCACGGCCTAGCCGGCCATCCACATCGCCGCATTGCCGTCCTCGACGAGCAGGCAGGCGCCGAGCTCGCTCCCGCCTTCCGTGACCTGGGCTGGCGGCACGAGCGCTACGTCCTCATGGCGTACCGGGGCCCCGGCCAGCGCAGCGTGGTCACGGCCGAGGTCGGCGAGATCGAGGGACCACTACTACGACCGCTTCGGGAGTTGATCGTCCGAGAGGAACCGTGGGCGCAAGACGACGAGGTCGTCGCAGCGGTGCTCGACGCCGGCGAGCTGGCAGCGCGCACCGGCAAGACCAGGCACTTTGCCGTGAGCGTAGGCGGGAAGCCCGTCAGCGGGACCTCCCTCTACTCGGACGGGGAGACGGCCCAGGTCGAAGACGTCTCCACTTACCCCGAGCACCGCGGACGGGGCTACGCGAGCTCCGTGGTCCTGCGCGCGGTGCAGGAGGCTCTGGGCTCGAGCCACGACTTCGTCTTTCTCCTCGCCGACGACGAGGACTGGCCGAAGCTGCTCTACGAGCGGCTCGGCTTCGAGCCGCTCGGCCGGAGGTGGAGCTTCCTCAGGACGCCGAGCACGGGCTGAACGGCGTCAGCGGAGGGCGTCGAGCGCCTTCCCGAGCGACTGGCGGGTTGTGAGGACGCCCTCGAAGAGGTCGCCGTGCCGCTGGACGCGGGCGAGGGCCACCTCGGTCGTGAAGTCGAGCGGATCGAGGTCCTCGGTCACCTCCTCCCAGCGGAGCGGCGTCGAGACGGGCGCTCCGGCCCGCGGCCGGACGGAGTAGACGCTGCGATCGTCTTCCCCTCCCCGTTCTGGTTGGCGTCGATCAGCACTCCCCGCCGCTTCGCCTTCGCCCACTCGGTGGTCACGAGGCCCGGATGCAGGCGGGCGAGCGTGCCGGCCACGATCTCCGCGAACTCGCGTGTACGCGCGTAGGTGTAGCGCCGCTCGACCGGCACGAGCACGTGGAAGCCGTCGGCGCCGCTCGTCTTCGGAAAACCGACGAGCCCGAGTGCGTCGAGCACGTCCTTGATCAGCAGCGCGACGCGGACGACCTCCGGAAAGCCGACGTCGGGCGACGGGTCGAGGTCGAAGAGCACCCAGTCCGGCCGCTCGGGCTTGTCGACCCGCGAATACCACGCGTTCATGTCGATACAGCCCATGTTCACCATCCACAGGAGGGCGAGCTCGTCGTTGACGAGCGGGTAGCGGATCTTCCGCTTCTGCCGGGACTCGCGGGACGTCGAGATGTAGGCCCGGGCGGGGATCCAGTCGGGCATGTGCGAGGGAGCGTCCTTCTGGAAGAAGTGCTTGCCCTGCCACCCGTCCGGGTAGCGCTTCATGGTGAACGGCCTGTCGCGCAGGTGGGGAACGAGGACGGGCGCGATCTCCCGGAAGTAGGCGATCAAGTCGCCCTTCGTGATGCCCTCCTCGGGCCAGAAGACCTTGTCGAGGTTGGAGAGCCGAAGCGTGCGCTTGCCGCGCGTGATCTCCGTCTCGATAAGGCTCCTCGCGGCGAACGTCCGCGGGCGCCTTGTCCTCGCGCAGGCCTTTGTAGACGGGCGCGCGCAGCCTGCCGTCGTGCGTCCACTCGGCGAACTCGACCTCGCACACGAGCTTCGGCTCGACCCAGACGACATCGCTCTTCTTCACCTTCGGCATCTTCGGGACGACGGGGAAGGGCGACTGCCGGCGCTCGAGCGGGCGCAACTTGCCAGCAGCCGGTCGATCTCGTCCTCCGAGAAGCCGGTCCCGCAGTTGCCCGCGTAGTGGAGCTCGCCTCCGCGGCGCACGGCGAGGACGAGCGAGCCGAGCCTGCCGCTCCGCTTGCCCTGCCCCTTCGTGTAGCCGGCGATCACGAACTCCTGCCTCCCGTGCGTCTTCACCTTGAGCCAGTCGTGGACCCGGCGGCCCGGCTGGTAGCGGGAGTCGGCCTTCTTGGCGACGACGCCCTCGAGACCCTGCGCGACCGCAGCCTGGTAGAGAGCATCGCCGTCGTCGAACGCCTCCGACACCTTCACGGTGCCGCCTCGGGGGTCGACGAGCGCCTCGAGACGCTCTCGGCGCTCGCTCAGGGGCAGGTCCAGGAGCGGCTCGCCGTCGATCTCGAGCGCGTCGAAGGCGTAGTAGACGAGCGGCCCCGAGCCCTGTTGCATGACCGAGAAGCTGGCGCGTCCCCGCTCGTCGAGCGCGCAGACCTCGCCGTCGAGGACGCAGTCGGGCGTCCGAACAGCCCGCTCGATCGCCCTCGCCACAACCGCGAACCGCTCGGTGAGGTCGTTGCCGCGGCGGCTCGTGAGCGTCGCCTCGCCGCCCGACACGCGGGCGATCGCCCGGTAGCCGTCCCACTTCACCTCGAAGAGCCAGCCCGCGACGCTCGGCACGCGCTCGGACGAGGTCGCCTGCATGGGGACGTACTCGTCTCCACCTCGCCTCGCGGGCTGGGCCGAGTCGTCCTGCTTGCGCACGATGAGCCAGTTCTTCTCGTCGCCGTCGAGCTTCGCGGGAACGAGCGTCCAGGTGCCTTGCAGCCGCTCGCCCGCGAGGCGGACGGTCAGGCCGCCGTCGGGCTTCTCCTCGACCAGCTCGTACGTCCCCGAGTCCCAGATCTCCACCGTCCCGGCGCCGTATTGGCCCGCTGGGATCTCGCCCTCGAAGGTCGCGTACTCGAGCGGATGGTCCTCGACGTGCACGGCGAGATGGCGTTGTCCGCGCTCGAGCGGGACCCCCTTCGGGACGGCCCAGCTCGCCAGGGCGCCGCCCTGCTCGAGCCGGAAGTCGTAGTGGAGACGGCGGGCGTCGTGGCGCTGGACGACGAAGATCGGCTTGCGCCCGCCGCCCTTCCGCCCTCCGAACGGCTCGGGCGTCTTGCCCTTCCTGCGTTTCTTCTCGTACTCGTTCAGGCGCGGCACGAGCTACCCGGCGGGCTCCCGGACATCGGGGATAACTCTGTGGACGCTGTGGATTGCGCCACTCTCCACCTCTACTCGAGGTAGATGCCCATCCCGCGGAACTTGCGCCTGCGCAGGCTTTGGCGCTCTTCGGGCTGGAGCCGCTCCAGCTCTGCCAGAGAGCCGCGCAGGGCTTCGGCGAGGAGAGTGGCCGCTTCGTCGTGGTCTGCGTGCGCCCCGCCGTCGGGCTCGGGGACGATCCCGTCCACCACGCCGAGCTCGAGGCAGTGGGCGGCGTCGGGCTTGAACGCGGCGGCGGCCTTCTTGGCCTCGCCCGCGTCGCGCCAGAGTATGGCGGCGCAGCCCTCGGGTGAGATCACGGAGTAGATCGCGTTCTGCTGCATGAGCACTCGGTCGGCGAGCGCGATCGCCACCGCCCCTCCCGAGCCGCCTTCCCCGATCACGCAGGCGACGCTGGGCACGCCGAGCCGCACCATGAGGAGCTGGCAGCGGGCAATCCAGCCGCCCTGGCCGTGCTGCTCGGCCGTCACGCCCGGATAGGCGCCGGGCGTATCCACCAGCGTCACCACGGGGAATCCGTGCCTGTCGGCGAGCTCCATCGACCGCATCGCCTTTCGGTAGCCCTCCGGGTAGGTCATGCCGAAGTTCCGGAACGTCCGCTCGCGGATGTCCCGTCCCTTCTGGTGCCCGATCAGGACGACGGTGCGCCCGTCGAAGCGCCCGAGCCCGGCGACGATGGCGGGGTCGTCCGCGAGCATGCGGTCGCCGTGCAGCTCGACGAAGTCGTCGCAGATGCGCTCGACGTAGTCGAGCGTGTAGGGCCGGTCCTGGTGGCGCGCGAGCTCGACCGCGTTCCAGACCTCGTCGGCGCTCGGCTCCGCCCCGATCCGGTCGAGCTGGCGCTTGAGACGAGCCATCTCGCCGGAAACGCCCACACCGCGCAGGAGCGGGAGGTCGCGAAGCTTGGCGAGACGCTCCTTCAGCTTCAGCTGCTCGACCTGGCTCGAGGTGCTGTCCGTCACTGCGGCCTGGAAAACATGGCGAGGACCCTGCCGACGAAGGGCCTGAGCTCGGCCCGCGGAACGATCGCGTCGACGTGCCCGAAGCGGGCATTCGACTCCGCGAGGCCGAAGTCGTCGGGGAGCTTCTCGCGGGTCGTCTGCTGGACCACCCGTGGGCCCGTGAACGCGAGCAAGGCTCCCGGCTCGGAGACGATCACGTCCCCGAGGCTCGCGAAGCTCGCGAGCACGCCTGCAGTCGTCGGATGGGTCATGATCGAGATGAACGCCGAGCGCGCCTCGTGGAGCTCGTCCACCGCGCACACGGTCTTCGGGAGCTGCATCAGCGACAGAATCCCCTCCTGCATCCGGGCGCCCCCCGACGCGGTCACGCAGACGAGCGGCACCTGTCGAGAGGCGGCCCGCTCGCACGCGCGGGCGAACTTCTCCCCGACGCCGCTTCCCATCGAGCCGCCCATGAAGGCGAAGTCCATGACCGCGAGCTCGCAGGCACGGCGCTCGATCGCCGCTCCGCCGGCGATGAGGGCGTCGCCCAGACCGGTTGCGACCTCGGCCTCGGCCAGGCGGTCGGTGTAGGCGCGGAGGTCGAAGAAGCTCAGCGGATCGGCCGAGCGAAGCTCGGCGTCCTGCTCCTCGAAGGTCCCGCGGTCGGCGAGCTGCGAGATCCGCTCCCGCGCTCTCACCGGAAAGTGGTGCCCACACTGGGCGCACACGCCGAGCGTCTGCTCGAGCTCGTCGTCCCGGTAGTGAGAGTGGCAGCGCGGGCAGGTGTTCGGATGCCGCTTCCCGTCGTCCTCCGCGCGCACTCCTCGGTTCTCGACGGTGACGTCGACGCGGCTCTCCATGACCGCGCCTATCTTACGGCCTCCGGCTCGCCTCCTAGAGCCCGAGCGCAGAGACGAGCCGGACGAGCGGCTCGCTGTTGGCAGGCGCGGGAGCGAGCCCCGACAGCCCCGCCCCCGCCAGGGGGCGCTCCGCGACGACGCGCGGCAGAATGGCCGCGGCCTCGAGGACCGTCAGCCCGGCCGGCTCCGGCATGAAGCACGCGACGTCGTCGTCGGGATCGAGCACGTCCACGTCGAAGGCGACGTAGACCGCGTCCGCATCCGCGAGCGCGTCGCCGATCTCGTCCTCCCCGGTGCGAAGCCCGCTCGCGGCGATGAACTCGACCTCGGGCGGATCGAGGTTGCGAGCGCCGACGAGGACGACGTTCCGCGGGTGAACCGTCCCCGAGTCGAGGAGCATCCGCAGCGGCATCCCCCAGAGGTTCCCGCTCGGTGAGCTCTCCGGCGTGTTCAGATCGCCATGGGCGTCGAACCAGACCACGGCGAGGCGCCCGTAGCGCGTGGCGAGGCCCTCGACAGCGCCCACGTGGGAGCAGCAGCACCCGCCCAGCACGAGGGGCCGCTGTGGCAGAGCGGCGGCAAGGACGAGATTCTGCTCGGTGAGCGAATCCTCGTCCACCACCCCCGTCTCCGGGTAGGGAAGCTCGAGGTAGGCGGCTTCAGCCATGGACTCGCCGTCGGCCCCCCACGCCCGCGGCACCCGGACGAGGCCCGCCGAGAAGGAGCGCCCGCACGAGTGGCATTCGTACGCCCCGTCGTCCAGCGCAACGGCTGTCAGCGTCCTGCAATCCGGACAGCGGGCGCGAAGCCGGGACATCGAGCCCAGGCTACCGATCACCCGACTCGGGCGGGAGGAGCGTCTCGAGAGTCTCCGGGAGGCGCGCCAGATCTTCGAGCTCGGCGGCACGGGGCAGGTCGCTCGTCTCCCCGAGGCGGTTGATCCAGACGGACACGATCCCCAGCCTCTCGGCCGGGGCGATGTCGTGGAAGAGGCTCGCCGCCACGTGGACGTGCTGTCCGGGCTCGGCGCCGAAGCGCTCGTAGAAGACCTCCCAGTGAGCGGGCGCCGGCTTGTACGAGCCGATCTCGGAAGCTACGACTCGTCCGTCCACGGGGATGCCGATGGCGGCAAGCGACGCGTCGAGAAGGTCCGGGTCGGTGTTGGAGAGGATGACGAGCCGCCAGCCGAGCTCGCGGAGGGCGCCGAGCGCGCCGGGAACCTCCGGAAAGACGGGCCAGGAGGGCAGCGAGCTCGCGAGGGCGTCCTCCTCCCCGGCGGGAAGCTCGAGCCCTTCGTGATCGGCGAGGAGCAGGAGCGACTCGCGCAGCACCTCCCGGTAGGGCAGCGCCGAGTCGAGCTGGACCCGCGGCTCGATCTCGTGGTAGCGCTCGCGCAGCGCGTCGCCGTCGGCGTCCGGCCAGAGCCGTCCCAGCTCTCGGCCTATTCCGCCCTCCCAGTCGACGAGGGTGCCGTAGCAGTCGAACGTAGCCCAGCGATCGCCCACGCGCGGTCCCGCTCAGTCCCTGAACTTGGTGGCGACGAGGCAGGCGTTGTGCCCGCCGAACCCGAAGTTGTTCGAGAGCGCCGCGTCGGTCTTCCACTCACGCGCCTCGTTCGGGATGTAGTCGAGGTCGCACTCGGGGTCGGGAACCTCGTAGTTGATCGTGGGCGGGACGACGTCCCGCTGGACCGCGAGCAGCGAGATGATCGCCTCGATCGCTCCGGACCCTCCCAGGCAGTGGCCCGTTGCTCCCTTCGTGGAGGAGATCGGCGTCTTCCGCGCCTTCTCCTCGCCGAGCGCCACCTTGATGACACGCGTCTCGGCCGAGTCGCCGAGCGGGGTCGACGTCCCGTGTGCGTTGATGTAGTCGATCTCGTCCGCGTTGATGCCCGCATCCTCCATCGCCATCGTCATCGCCCGCGCCGGATGCCGTCCCGTCGGGTCCGGCTCCGTGATGTGCTGGGCGTCCGACGAGACGCCGTAGCCCACGAACTCGGCATAGATCTTGGCGTCACGCTTCTTCGCGTGCTCGAGCTCCTCGAGCACGACGATCGCGGCGGCTTCGCCCATCACGAACCCGTCCCGCTCGGCGTCGAACGGCCTGCTCGCCGCCGCCGGGTCGTCGTTGCGGCGCGAGAGCGCCCGCATGGCGGCGAAACCGCCGATGCCGACCTTCGTGATCCCCGCCTCGGTCCCTCCGGCGAACATGACATCCGCGCGGCCGAGGTGGATGGCATCCATCGCCTCTCCGATGGCCATGTTCGAGGCGGCGCACGCCGTGCACTCGGAGGTGAGGGGGCCGCGCGTCCCGAGCTCCATCGAGACCCAGGCCGCGCCCATGTTCGGGATGATCGCGGTGATCGCAAGCGGGTTGACCCGATCCGGCCCTCGATCGAGAAGCTGGTCGTAGCAGTCCTGGAAGCTCTGCAGCCCTCCGATCCCGGTGGCGACCGAAACACCCGTCCGCTCGCTCTCGGGCTCGACCTCGAAGCCGGAGTCCTCCTCGGCCATGCGCGCGGCGGCCAGGACCATCTGGGTGAATCGGTCCATCCGACGCGCCTTGCGGTATTCGATCCACTTCGTAGGGTCGAAGTCCTTCAGCTCGCAGGCGAAGTGAACGGCGAATTCGGACGGATCGAAGGCCTCGATCGGCGCCGCGCCGCTCTTTCCCGCGACGAGGTTCTCCCAGAAGGTCTCGACGTCGTTGCCGAGCGGCGTCACGGCTCCCATGCCCGTGACAACGACCCGCCTGCGTCCGTTCTGCGACATCTCCCCCTACATCCCCAATCCGCCGTCGACGAGCAGCACCTCGCCCGTGATGAACGCGGCGTCGTCCGAGCAGAGAAAGCGTACCGCAGCCGCCACCTCGTCCGGACTGCCGAGCCGGCCCAGCGGTGTGTTCCCGAGGATCGTCTTCGTGACCTCGTCCGGGAGGATGTCCGTGAGCGCGGTGGAGATGTAGCCGGGCGCCACGGCGTTCACGCGGATCCCACGGACCCCGAGCTCCCGCGCGAGCGCCTTCGTGAGACCGATGACGCCGGCCTTGGAGGCGGCGTAGTTCGCCTGCCCGGGGTTCCCGCGGAGCCCGACGACGCTCGTCACGTTCACGATCACCCCGGCCCGGCGGCGGAGCATCTTGCGCGAGAGGATGCGGCACGTGTTGAAGGCGCCGCGGAGGTTCGTCTCCAGGACCACGTCCCAGTCGTCGTCGCTCATGCGCACGATCAGCGTGTCCCGTGTGATGCCTGCGTTGTTGACGAGGACCTCCACGTCGCCGAGCTCCGACTCGACCTGGTCGATGAGCGCCTCTACGCTGGAGGGATCGCCCACGTCGGCCCCCACGGCGATGCCGCCGATCTCCGCCGCGACCGACTCCGCCTCCTTCTGCCCCGAGCGGTAGTTGACCGCGACGCGGGCCCCTGCGCCGGCCAGTTCACGGGAGATCGCGGCGCCGATCCCGCGCGAGCCGCCCGTCACGAGCGCGATCTTGCCCTCGAGTGAGGCGAACTCAGGCAGCGGAGACCGTCTCCTCGAGCTTGCGGAGGGACTCCGGGTCGCGAACGGAGATCGTCCGGAGCGACCGGTCGCAGCGACGGAGCAGCCCGCTCAGGACCTGGCCCGGTCCGATCTCGACGAAGGTCTCGACACCGTCCTTGACGAGGCCGCTCACCGCCTGCGTGAACCGCACCGGCGCCGTCAGCTGCTCGACGAGCAGCGCGGCGATCCGCTGGGCGTTCTCGAGACGGGCGGTGACCGTGGACATGTAGGGAGTGGTCGGATCGCGCCACGAAGCCTTGGCGATGGCGGGCCGCAGGCGCTCGGCGGCCCGGGCGACGAGCGGGCTGTGGAACCCGCCGCTCACCCGGAGCTTGACCGCCTTGCGGGCGCCGCGCGCGCTCGCCTGCTCGATCAGCCGCTCGACGGCCGAGGTCTCGCCGGAGACCACCACCTGCCCCGGGCAGTTGTAGTTCGCCGGCCAGACTCCCTCGATTGCGGCGCAGAGCTCCTCGACGACCGCATCCTCGAGGCCCAGGACGGCGGCCATGGCTCCGGGGGTGACCCGGGCGGCCTCCGCCATCGCCTCGCCCCGCTCGCGCACGAGCGCAACGGCCTCACCGGCCGAGATCGCATCCGCGGCGGCGAGGGCCGAGTACTCGCCGACCGAGTGCCCGATGACGTAATCGGGGCGGATGCCGAGGGTCTGCACCGCCCGCAGGCACGCGACCGAGGTCGCCACGAGCGCCGGCTGCTGGAACTCCGTTCGCGTCAGCTCGTCGAGGGACCCCTCGAAGCAAAGCCGACCGACGTCGAAGCCCACGGCTTCCGAGGCCTCGTCGTACACGGCGCGCGCCTCCGGAAACTCGTCGGCGATCGCGCGGCCCATGCCGACGTCCTGCGAGCCCTGTCCGGGAAAGCAGAATGCGATCTTCATGGCTCCATCCCTTCGCCCTCCGTCCAGGTCATGTAGGTCGAGCCCCAGGTGAGCCCGGCCCCGACGGCGCTCATCAGGACACGCGTGCCCTCCCGGAGGCGCCCGTCGGCCTGCGCCTCGGCGAGACAGATCGGAATCGAGGCGGACGACGTGTTGCCGTACCGCTCGATGTTGAGGATCACCTTCGCGGGCTCGAGGCCCATGTTCTTGACCGCGTGGTCGATGATGCGCTTGTTCGCCTGGTGCGGAACGTAGAGGTCGACGTCGTCCACGCTCGCGCCGCAAGCGGCGAGCAGCTCCTCGGCCGAGGTCACCATCACCCGCGTCGCAAAGCGGAAGACCTCGGCTCCGTTCATCTTGATGAACTGGAGCTCCTCCGCGAGCGCTTCCGGGGTGACGGGCAGGCGTGAGCCTCCGGCAGGGACGCAGAGGTCAGGCCCGCCCGAGCCGTCAGCGCCGAGCTCGAAGCCCTCGATGCCGCCGCCGGAGACGGGCTCGACGACGGCCGCGCCGGCGCCGTCCCCGAACAGGATGCACGTCGAGCGGTCCTCCCAGTTCGTGATCTTCGACAGCGTCTCGGTCCCGACGACCAGCGCCTTCTTCGAAAGGCCCGTGGCAAGCGCCCCGTAGGCCTGGGAGAGCGCGTAGACGAAGCCGGTGCAGCCCGCGAGCAGATCGTAGGCAGCGGCGCCCGTAGCCCCCAGCTCGTCGGCCAGGAGGGCGGCCGTCGCCGGGAAGAGCATGTCCGGCGTAGCGGTGGCGACGATCACGAGGTCGACATCCTTCGCGGCCACGCCGGCCTGCTCGAGCGCCTGCCTCGCCGCGGGCAGCGCAAGATCGCTCGCCGCCTGGTCGGGCGCAGCGATCCGACGTTCCTTGATCCCCGTGCGGGAGGTGATCCATTCGTCGGAGGTCTCCACCATCGCCTCGAGGTCGGCGTTCGTAAGCACACGCTCGGGGGCGTAGGCGCCCAGGCCGGTGATCCCGACCGAAATCCCGTTTCCCGAGACGTTCGCGATCATGCCGCCGCGTCGGTGACGGCGAACGTGAGCGTTCCGCGCACCGCGAGGTCCGCGCCGACGCGGGCCGTCGCCTTGCCCCGTCCGACCGGCCCGCGCACCCGCTCCAGCTGGCAGGTCAGCTCGAGCTCGTCGCCGGGCTCGACGATCCGCTTGAAACGCACGTCGTCGATGCCGGCGAAGAGAGCGAGCTTACCGCGATTCTCCTCGTCGGAGAGGACCGCGACCGCACCGGTCTGCGCCATCGCCTCGACCATGAGGACGCCTGGCATGATCGGCCGTCCGGGAAAGTGCCCTGCGAGATACCACTCGTCCTCGCGTACCTGCTTCCGCGCGACGACCCTGACACCGGGCTCGAGCTCGAGGACCTCGTCCAGGAGCAGGAACGGGTCGCGGTGCGGAAGGATCTGCTCGATCTCCGCCCGGCCGAAGGGTGGCGTGAAGCTCACCGGGGCGTGGTCATCCGGCGGCCGTCTCTTCCAACCGCGTTCGGAGACGAGCGCGCGCCCTGTGCACGTAGCACTTCGCCGTCCCGACCGGCATGAGCGCAACACGCGAGATCTCCTCGTAGGTCATCCCGAAGACGTCCCGGAGGACGACGGCAAGGCGTTGGTTCGGCGACAGGCGGGCGAGTGCGGCGGCCAGCTCGCGACGCGCGTCACCGAGCATGGCTGCACGCGAAGGGTCGCTCTCCTCGCCGGCGGCCTCGTCGTCGAGCTGGAGCGGCTCCGTCTGGCGAATGCGCTGGCGCGCGAGCCGGTCGCGGCACGTATTGACGACGAGCCGGTGGAGCCAGGTGCCGAACTGCGACTCCCCCCGAAACTGGCGAAGCCGGGTGCAGAGCTTCACGAGCGACTCCTGGGCGGCGTCACGCGCCTCCTCGAGATCCCCCATGATCTGCACCGAGAGCCTGTTCACGCGCGGAGCGTGGCGCTCGACGAGAGCGTCGAGCGCGCGTCCGTCGCCGTTCCTTGCCTTGCTGACGAGATCCACGTCGCTGAGCTTCCGGTAGGCGAGCGACAGCCCGAAACTCGGGGTCTCTCCCTCGGTAGGACGGGCGGACGCGGCGGCTGGTTGCACGGCGAGATTAGTCTAGTAGTTGCACCGGCAACCACCGGCTCCGGAGGATGTCCGACACGCTGACACCCGACTCGGTCGAGCCTCTGCTCCGAGGCCGTTTCGGACGGCCGCTCGTCTCCCGGGACTCCTGCGAGTCGACCCAGCGCCTTCTCGACCCCGGCCTGGAGGAGGGAGCGACGGCGATCTGCGACGAACAGACCGCGGGCCGCGGGCGGCTCGGCCGCGCCTGGGAGGCCCCGCCGGGAACCGCGATCCTCTGCTCGGTCCTCCTCAGGCCTCCGGCGGCCGGGAATGTCGCCGAGCTCTCCCTCGTCGGCGGCCTCGCGGTCGCCGAGGCAGTGGAGACCGCCACCATGCTGGCCGCGCAGATCAAGTGGCCGAACGACGTGCTTCTCAACCGCCGCAAGGTCGCGGGCGTCCTCGCCGAGGCAGGCGACGGCGTGGTCGTCCTCGGGATCGGCCTGAACGTGAACCAGACCCGCGACCAGCTTCCGGCCGAGGCCACGGTGGCGCCCGGCTCCCTCCTGACCGCGGACGGGATCCGCCGCGAGCGGGCTCCCCTCGTCGCCGACGTGCTTCTCGAGCTGGAGGGCGCCTACGAACGCTGGCTGGAGGGCGGTCTCGACGCGCTCTACGACGGGCTCGGGGCGCGGGACTTCCTGCGCGGCCGCCGCGTGGTCGTGGACGGCGAGACCGGCACGGGCGTGGCCGTCGACCGGCGGGGAAGGCTCGAGGTCGAGATCGGCGGCACCCGGCGGCTGATCGAGAGCGGGGAGGTGCTCTTCGAACGCTAGCGCCTCTTCGGGTAATGCTGCTCGGCTTCTGCGTCGCGAGCACCAAGTCTGAGTCCGAACTCGTCCGTGGGCAAGGCTAGAAGCCTTGCCAAGGGCGAGGGCGCGCTCAGGCGCCGCGTGATCGCGGGGCAGAAGCCATCGCCGGCATTGCCCGGAGGGGCGCTAACGCCGGTGGAAGACGACCGGCTTGGCGCGGTTGAGCGCCGCGTCGACGGCGACGATGCGGACGTGGCGGGCCCGGATGCGGTGGCTGACCACGTGCGTCCCCGCCCCTCTCCTGCGGGCGATGCTGTCGCCGTCCCGCCAGCTGCTCCTCCCGAACCAGATGCGCAGCCGCGCGGTCTCGCTCAGAGTGAAGCGGACGCTGGCGACGCCGCTGGCGACGCGCAACGAGCGGATGACCACGCGCGGCGAAGTCGTGTCCACCCGGACCGGGAGGGACAGCCCGCGCGTGCCGAGCCAGGTCCCGGCGAGGACCCGGGCGCGGTAATCGCCGTCCGCGAGCGGTCTCCCGCGGGCGTGTCCGGCCGTTCCAGGAGACGGAGTGGCGTCCCGCGAGCAGCCGCTCGGAGACCAGGCTTCGCACCGTTCTCCCTCCGCGGCGAATCTCGACTCGGGTGTCGGCGGCTCGGGTCAGCGTGAACGCGGCCCTCAGGCTCTCGAGCCGGCCGTCGCCGTTCGGCGACAGGATCGCGGGGGCGACGACGAGACCGCCGAGAGTCCGATCGACCTTCAGCGGCACCCTGTGGACAACCCTCTCGATTCCGGCCTCGGCTTCGACCTCGACGCGGTAGCGAGCATCCGGGACGACCGCTCCCTGCGAACGCCCGTCCCAGCTCACGGTCAGCAGGCCGGCCGGGCGCACCTCCCTGCGGAGGAGCCTCCGCACGAGCGCGCCGGTTGCGGCGTTCTCGACCCTGGCGCCAACAGCGGCGCGGCGCGTCAGCCCGAACGAGATCGTCGTTCGCTCTCCCTTCCAGTCCCCGTTCGGACTGAGGACCGCAGGCGCCGCCCGCAGCCCGGAGATCCCGAGCGGCGGCGGCGAAGGGACCGCGCCGGTGGCCGGGCGCACTTCACTTCCCGAGCTGATGACATACGTGTAGCGCTGAATCGGCGCGGTCGTCGCGTTCCAGGTCCAGTCGACCGCCTTTCCGGTTCCGCGTCCCGAGGCCACGACCGCTCCCGCTGCGTCCCTCACCTGGACGAGCCAGGGTCGAGCGGCGGAGAGCCTGCCCCGAAACCGGACCGGGCCACCGACCAGGCCGGTCACCAACGGCTCGTAGAGCTTGGGAAGGCCGATTCCGGCGACGGTTTGCGCGATCGCGCCGAGCCTCCCGTAGAGGACCGTGCCGGGGCAGCTCGTGAAGCCCGTGTCCCGATGGCCGGAGATCGCTCGTAGGCGGACGACGGTGCCGGCGCCGTAGCGCTCGTTTCCGTAGGAGGCGAAGCTCAGGCGGGAAAGCGGATCGACGTGGCCGACGTCGAGGCGCCAGGCGAGGAGCCGGTGGAGCGCCCGCCTGGCGGCCCTGGAGATGCCCCTGGAGCCGTACGATCCGAGCACCGCGACGCCGGCGCTCCCGGTGTTGAAGCCCTGGGCGTGGGCGCCGACGACGTTCCGGTTCAGTCCCCCCGCGCGGCCCTCGTAGATCCGCCCGTACTTGTCGACGAGGTAGTTGTAGCCGATGTCGTTCCAGCCGTTCCCGAGAACGTGGTAGCGCTGGATGCCGCGGACGATGGCCGCCGCCTGGGAGGCCGAGTAGCGATTCGTGCCCGCGGTGTGGTGAACGACGGCGAGGCGGAGGCGGTCCGCGTAGTACGGCGCGCCTCGGACGATCGACTCGTCGGCCGCCCAGCCCGACCGCCGGACAATCGCCGGTCGCGCGGGGCCGGCAACGGCGGTGGACAGGGATGCTGGACGCCGCGCGGGCGCCGCGCGCCTCGTCGACGGCGGACACGGGACTCGAGACGAAGAAGGTGCGCAGGCTGGTGACCGTTCCGGAGATCCGGTACTGGATCCTGTGAGCCTTGCCCGTCCACCATGGGCTCCCGACCTTCCAGCCGGCCCTTCGTCGGAGCTCCGGGCTCCCCAGGTCGGGCAGGTCCTCGGCTTCGGGACGGGCCGGGTGCCAGGGTCCGAAGTCTTCGCCATCGGCAGCCGTGCGGAACCAAACGGTGCCGGGGCCTCGCCAGTGGATACCAACCAGGGTGAAGGGAGCTGGAGCCGCACGAACAGCCGCCGAGCGGACCGCCGCCATCGGCTCGTCCCGGGCGACGACCCGGACGCCCTCGGCCGCCGCCCTGCCCGGAAGCACCGCCGCGAGGGCGAGAAGGACCAAGAGGCAGCGGCGAAATCTCATGGCAGCGGCCTGGCTCCTTCTCCACCAAACCGGATGTCTCCTCCCCCGGCAAGGGGGGTGAATGGACCCTGATAGAATCTTTACACTCGAAGTGCTGCGCTTGCGGGGATTTTTCGCTCCTCTCGCGCTCGTTGTCGCGCTGCTCGCGCTCGCCGGAGGCGCGGCCGCACAGGAGCCGTCGCCGCGCGTGCTCGTCGCGGAGCTCGCGAACGACATCAATCCGGTGACGGAGGACTTCGTCGTCGACGCGATCGAACGCGCGGAGGACGAGAATTACGACGCGGTCGTCATCGAGCTGGACACGCCCGGAGGGCTCGACTCGTCGATGCGCGGGATCATCAAGGCCGAGCTCGCCTCGACCGTGCCGGTGATCGTCTACGTCGCTCCACCGGGCTCGCGCGCGGCATCGGCAGGCGCCTTCATCACGCTCGCCGCGGACGTGGCGGCGATGGCCCCGCAGACGAACATCGGCTCGTCGACCCCGGTGGCCGTCGGAGGAGGCGAGATCCCCGAGGACCTCCGGAAGAAGGTCGTCAACGACGCCGCCGCCTACGCGCGCGAGCTCGCCGAGGCACACGGGCGGAACGGCGACTGGGCCGAGCAGGCTGTCCGTGAGGCCGAGAACCTCGGCGCCCAGGATGCGCTCGAGCAGAACGTCGTCGACTACGTCGCTCCCGACCTGGAGTCGCTCTTCCAGCAGATCGAGGCCGGCGAGCCCACTCAGCCCAAGGGGTTCGAGCCCGAGCTCGTGGGAGCCGACGTCGAGCGGGTCGAGATGTCGCTCTGGAAGAGGATCCTCGACACCCTCATCGACCCCAACATCATCGTCCTGCTCATGTCGCTCGGCGTCCTCGGGATCACGATCGAGATCCTCAACCCGGGGCTCGTCTTTCCCGGCACGGTCGGGGCGATCTGCCTCATCGTCGGCCTCTTCGGCCTCCAGGTGCTCCCCATCAGCTGGGCGGGCCTCCTGCTCATGATCCTCGCGGCAGGCTTCTTCGCCGCCGAGGCCTACGTCGTGAGCCACGGCGCGCTCGCGCTGGCCGGCACGGTCAGCTTCGTGATCGGCGCGCTTCTGCTCTTCGACCCGGCCGGGGAGGAGTACCAGGTGTCCATCTGGGTCGCGCTCGCCGTCGGGCTGACTTTCGCGCTCCTGACGATGTTCGTCGTCACGAAGCTCGTCCTGGCACGGCGCGCTCCGGTGAAGACCGGCCGCGAGGAGCTCGTCGGCGAGGTCGGCGTCGTGCGCAGCACCCTCGACCCCACCGGCCGCGTCTTCGTCCACGGCGAGATCTGGAAGGCGCGGTCCAGCGACGGGCCGATTCCCGTCGGCGAGCACGTTCGCGTCGAGGGGATCGAGGACGATCTCGTGCTCCACGTCGCGCGGGCCGAGGAGCCCACCGCAGTCTCGGCCTGACCTGAGACCCGCCGTCGGCGTCGCGTAGGATGCGGGCGCCCGGCCGGAAAGGAGCCGCATGACCACCGCTCTCATCGTCGTCGTCGTCATCGCCGTCCTGCTCGTCCTGCTCCTGTCGGCGTCGGTGCGGGTGGCGCGCGAGTACGAGCGCGGGGTCATCTTCCGCCTGGGCCGCCTCCATTCCCCGCCCAAGGGCCCGGGGCTCTTCTTCCTCATCCCGATCATCGACAAGATGGTGCGCGTCGACCTGCGCACGGTGACGCTCAACATCCCGCCGCAGGAGGTCATCACCAGGGACAACGTCCCGGTCCGGGTCAACGCGGTCGCCTACTTCCGAATCATCGACCCCGAGCGGGCGATCGTGCAGGTCGAGAACTACATGGTGGCGACGTCGCAGATCGCGCAGACGACGCTCCGGAGCGTCCTCGGCCAGCACGTCCTCGACGAGCTCCTGTCCGAGCGGGACAAGATCAACGCGATCCTCCAGGAGATCATCGACGAGGCGACCTCGCCGTGGGGGATCAAGGTCTCGATCGTCGAGGTGAAGGACGTCGAGATCCCGACCGGCATGCAGCGCGCCATGGCGCGGCAGGCCGAGGCCGAGCGCGAGCGGCGCGCGAAGGTGATCGCGGCCGAGGGCGAGTTCCAGGCCTCCGAGCGGCTCAAGGACGCCGCCAACGTCATGGCCGAGAACCCGATCGCCCTCCAGCTCCGCTTCCTCCAGACGATGCTCGAGATCAGCTCCGAGCGGTCCTCGACGCTCATCCTCCCGCTCCCGATCGACCTGCTTCGGCCCTTCGTGGAGAAGGGTCCCGGTACCTCCGGCTGACGCACGACCACTCGCCACCTGAGCTTCGCCGCGACCCGCTCTCGGGCCGGTGGGTCATCGTCGCGCCCGCGAGGGCGCGGCGCCCGGGCGCACCTCGGAGCGGAGGGCTCGACGAGGCCGACAATCCGGCGGGCTGCCCCTTCTGCGAGGGACGCGAGTCCGCGACGCCTCCGGAGACGTTTGCCATCGGCCCCCCGGGCCGCGCTCCCGACACGCCCGGCTGGCGCGTGCGAATCGTCCCGAACAAGTTCCCGGCGTTCGGGCCCTGGCCGCGGGAGGGCGACAGAGACGACGGCTTGCTCGCCCGCAGGGCCGCCGTCGGCCGCCAGGAGGTGGTCGTGCACACTCCACGTCACGTCCGGACGATCGCCGAGCTCGGCGACCGCCAGCTCGGGCTCGTGGCGGAAGCGTGGCAGGCGAGAGCGGCAACCGCTCGGGAGGCGGGCTTTTCCTACGTCCACGCCCTGGTCAACGAGGGCGCGGGCGGCGGCGCGAGCCTCGCGCACAGCCACTCGCAGCTCATCTGGCTCGAGGCCGAGCCTCCTCTCGTCGCGCAGGAGCGCGAGACGCGAGAAGCGGTGGGCAATTGCCTCCTCTGCCGGGTTCTCGGCCAGGAACGCGAGCAGCGGATGCGGATCGTGGAGGAGCGCGACGGGATCGTCCTTCTCTGCCCATTCGCGGGGCGCCAGCCCTACGAGATGCTCGTGGCTCCGCTCGAATGCGATCAGGACCCGTTCACGAGCTCGAGGCTCGGGCTCACGCTCGCGCTCGCCGCAGAGGGGGTCCGGCGGCTGCGGATCGCAGAGGGGCCCGTGCCGCTCAACCTCTGGCTCCATGCAGGAGGGCACTGGCACGTCGAGGTCCTGCCGCGCTTCGGGGTGCTCGCCGGAATCGAGCTCGGCGCCGGCTACTTCGTCAACACGCTGGCCCCCGAGTCGGCGGCCGGCGTCCTGCGCGAGTCCTAGGAAGAGGGCTCGCCTCCGGCTGGACCATCGGCCGGCCGGGCGGCCCTGAACCGCTCTGCGGCCTCGATCGCGGCCTGAAGGGAGAGGCCCTTGTCCTTGCCCTGCTTGATGAGCAGGACCGTCTCGACGGCGTCGAGGTCGTAGAGACGCTGCTTGCGTCCTTTCGTCGGGATGCGCGCCTTCGTCGTCCAGTAGTCCAGCTGCATCCTCGAGATACCCGCTACCCGGCAGACCTGCCCGAGGGAAAGCTCGAGGACTCGGAGCCGGCGCGCGATGTCGACCGGGTCGAGCAGGTCCTCCGGACGGCCCACGGATGCTCCTCGACAGCTACTCGGCGGGCTCGTCCGGGGGAGCCTCGCCGGGCACCGGGACGGCGACGGTCCCGTCCTCGCCGTTCTCGTGCTCGATGACGCGCGCCAGGGTCGAGACGAGCTCCCCCTCGCGGGGGCGCATGACGATCACGCCCTGGGTGGCGCGGCCGCTTCGCTTGATCTCGTCCGCCGGCACCCGGATCACCGTCCCGCCGTCCGTGATGAGCATGACCTGATCTCCCTCCCGGACGACGAGAGACCCGGCGAGCTGGCCCCTCGCCTCGGTCAGCTGCACGGTCTTGACGCCGAGGCCGCCTCGGCCCTTCACGGGATAGTCCTCGATCCGCGTGCGCTTGCCGAACCCGTTCTCGGTGAGGACGAGAAGGTCGGCGTCGTTGTGGGCGATGTCGGCGGCGATGACCTCGTCGGCCGCCCGCAGCCGCATGCCCGTGACGCCCGACGTCGCCCGCCCCATCGGCCGGGCCAAGCTCTCGTGGAAGCGGATCGCCTGGCCCTTGCGCGAGACCATCAGGATGTCGTCGTCGCCCGACGAGTGGAGAACGCCGACCAGCTCATCGTCGTCCCGCAGCTTGATGGCGATGATCCCGTCGGCCTTGAGCGGCGTGTTGTACTCCTCGAAGCGCGTCTTCTTGACGAGGCCCTTCTTCGTCACCGCGACCAGGTACTCCGCGTCCTTGAAGTCGCGCGTGGCGATCACCGCGCGAATCGCCTCCCCCTGCTGGAACGGGAGCAGGTTCACGATCGCCCGGCCCTTCGACTGGCGGGAGCCGAGCGGGAGCTCGTGCACCTTGAGGCGGTAGACCTTCCCGACGGAGGTGAAGAAGAGGAGGTAGTCGTGGGTCGAGGCGACGAAGAGGTGCTCGATGTAGTCCTCGTCCTTCAGCTCCATCCCCATCACGCCGATGCCGCCGCGCCGCTGCTCACGATAGGTCGTCACGGGCAACCGCTTGACGTACCCGGAGCGCGTAATCGCGATGACCATGTCTTCCTCGGCGATCAGGTCCTCGAGCTCGAACTCGTCCTCGGCGGCGACGATCTCCGTGCGCCGCTCGTCGCCGGCGGCGTAGATCTGCTTGATCTCGAGGAGCTCCTCGCGGATGACCGCGTCGATCCGGGCCTCGTCGCCGAGAATCGCCCGCAGCTCGGTGATCCGCTCCTTGAGATCGGCGAACTCGACCTCGATCTCCTTCCGCGCGAGCCCGGTGAGGCGGGCCAGGCGGAGGTCGAGGATCGCCTGGGCCTGGATCTCCGAGAGCTCGAAGCGCTCCATGAGCCCTGCGCGCGCCGAGTCGGTGTCCGCAGCGCCGCGGATGAGCGCGATCACCTCGTCGAGATTGTCGAGAGCCTTCAGGTACCCCTCGAGGATGTGGGCGCGTTCCTCCGCCTTGCGGAGCTCGAACTTGGAGCGGCGCGTGACGACCTCGCGCTGGTAGTCGAGGTAGTAGCGAACCAGCTCGAGCAGGCTCAGCGTCCGCGGGATCCCGTCGACGAGCGCCACCGCGTTGTAGCCGAACGTCGTCTGGAGCGCTGTGTGCTTGAAGAGCTTGTTCAGAACGACTTGCGGCACCGCGTCGCGCTTGAGCTCGACGTAGATCCGCAGGCCGCCCTTGTCGCTGTGGTCGGCAAGCGCGTCGTCGCTCATCGGAATCTCGGTGATGACCTTGCTCTCGACGAGCTCGGCGATCTTCTCGATGATCCCGCCTTCACCGCCCTTGCGGACGCCGTACGGAAGCTCCGTGATGATGATCGCCGTCCGGCCGCCGCGAAGCTCCTCGATGTGGGCGCGCCCGCGGACGACGATCCGGCCCCGCCCCGAGCGGTACGCATCGCGGATCCCCGAGCGGCCGACGATGACACCGCCGGTCGGGAAGTCGGGGCCCTTGACCAGCTGGCCGAGCCGCTCGACGTCGATGGAGGGGTCGTCGATCATGGCGACGATCCCGTCGACCACCTCGCCGATGTGATGCGGGGGGATGTTCGTCGCCATCCCGACGGCGATGCCGGACGAGCCGTTGACGAGGAGGTTCGGGAAGCGCGCCGGCAGGACCGAGGGCTCCTTCCTCGACTCGTCGTAGTTGGGGACGAAGTCGATCGTGTCCGCGTCGATGTCACGGAGCATCTCGGTCGCGATCCGCGAGAGCCGGCATTCCGTGTAGCGCATCGCGGCAGCCGAGTCGCCGTCCACCGAGCCGAAGTAGCCCTGTCCCTCGACGAGCGGGTAGCGCATCGAGAACGGCTGGGCGAGGCGCACGAGCGCGTCGTAGATCGCCTGGTCGCCGTGCGGGTGGTAGGAGCCCATGACGTCGCCGACGACGCGGGCGCACTTCCGCGTGGGGCGGTTCGGCTGGAGGCCTGCGTCGTGCATCGCGTAGAGCACCCTGCGGTGCACCGGCTTCAAGCCGTCGCGGGCGTCCGGCAGCGCCCGGCTCACGATCACGCTCATCGCGTAGTCGAGGAAGCTGGCGCGAACCTCCTCCTCCAGCTCGCGCGGCTCGACGCGGCCGGAGGTCGGCGGGGTCAGCTCAGACATCCAGGAATCTCACGTCCAGCGCGTTCTGCTCGATGAACGCGCGTCGGGGCTCGACCTCGTCGCCCATGAGGCGCGAGAACCAGAGATCGGCGGCCGAGTCGTCCTCGACGTCCGCGCGGATGAGGAGCCGGCGGGCCGGGTCCATGGTCGTCGTCCAGAGCTCGTCCGCGTTCATCTCGCCGAGTCCCTTGAACCGGGTGATCTGCAGGCCGTGCTTCGCCAGGTCGAGCGCCCGGGCACGAAGGGACTCGAAGGTCTCGGCGTGCTCGCGGCGCTTGCCGAGCGCGAGCACGAAGGGCGGGCGGCCGCCGAGGACGTCGCGAAGCTTCGCGTAGGAGCGGCGCACGCGCTCGTAGATCGGAGAGGAGAAGAGCTCCCCGGGGACCTCGACCGTCGAGGCGGCGCCCGTCGCCACCTCGATCATCCGGACGCGTAGCCCCTCGTCGCCGAGGCTCGGGTCGAGCGCGTAGCCGTTGGCGCCGGCGGCGGCGATCGTCTCCACCGCGTCGGCAGCCGAAGCCGCCTCGGTCTCGACCAGGCGCTGCATGATGACGAAGTCGGCAGCCGAGCCCCCGAAGTCCGAGCGGAGCCGCGCCGACCAGCCTTCGAACTCCGAGAGCGCGTGCTGGTAACGGGCGTAGCGCGCCTCCGTGAGCTTCACCGTCTCGCCGTCCCACGCCTCGATCTCGAGCTCGCCGAACCTCGTGCGAACGAGGAGCTCCTCGAGCTGCGAGTCCTTCTCGAGGTACGTCTGCTGGTTGCCCAGGCGGACGAGGTAGAGAGGAGGCACCGCGATGTAGATGTGGCCGCGGTCGAAGAGCTCCGGCATGTGCCGGTAGAGAAAGGTGAGGACGAGCGTGCGGATGTGCGCGCCGTCCACGTCCGCGTCCGTCATGACGATGATCCGGTGGTAGCGGAGCTTGGCGATGTCGAACTCCTCGCCGATCCCCGTGCCGATCACCTGCACGAGGGACTGGATCTCGGTGTTCGAGAGCACCTTGTGGAGCCGGTTCTTCTCCGAGTTGATGATCTTCCCCCGCAGAGGGAGGATCGCCTGGTGCGACTTGTCCCGGGCTTGCTTCGCCGAGCCGCCGGCCGAGTCGCCCTCGACGATGAAGACCTCGGTCGCCTCCGGATCGCGGATCTGGCAATCGGCGAACTTCTTCGCCATGCCTCCCCCGAACGCGCCCTTGCGGCGTGTCAGGTCACGCGCCTTGCGCGCCGCCTGCCGCGCGCGCGCCGCCGAGATCGCCTTCTGGATGATCTGCTTGGCGTCGGTAGGGTTCTCCTCCAGGAACTCGGCGAGCCGGCGGTTCACGGTCTGCTCGACGAACCCGCGCACCCAGGGATTCCCGAGCTTCGTCTTCGTCTGCCCCTCGAACTGCGGCTCGCGCAGCTTCAGAGAGATGACGGCGGCCAGGCCCTCGCGCACGTCCTCGCCCTCGAGGTTCTCCTCCTTCTCCTTCAGGAGCCCCTTCCCGCGAGCGTAGTTGTTGATCGTCCGCGTCAGCGCAGCGTTGAAGCCCGAGAGGTGCGTCCCGCCCTCGGCGGTGTTGATGTTGTTCGCGAACGAGAAGACCGACTCGACGTACTTCGTGTTCCACTGCATCGCGACCTCGAGCCGGCCGCGCTCATCCTCGTCGTCGCCCTCGAAGTAGATGACGTGCTTGTGCACCGGGTCCTTCGCCTCGTTGACGTGCTTCACGAAGTCGCGGATACCGCCCTCGTAGTGGAACTCGACGGTCCGGCCGTCCGCACGCTCGTCGGTGAGGACGATGCGGAGGCCCTTGGTGAGGAAGGCGGTCTCGCGGAGACGCGTCTCCAGAGTCTCGTTCGACCACTCGATCTCCTCGAAGATGTCGAGGTCAGGGAGGAAGCTGATCGTGGTGCCCGTCTCGTCGGTCGCCCCCACCTCGTCCAGCTCGGTCGTCGGCTCGCCGCGCGCGAAGTCCTGGCGGTAGATCTTGCCGTTCCGGCACACATCGACCCGCAGCCACTCCGAGAGCGCGTTGACCACCGAGATCCCGACGCCGTGGAGGCCGCCCGAGACCTTGTAGCCGTCGCCGCCGAACTTCCCGCCCGCATGGAGCTTCGTCAGCACGACGGTCACCGCAGGGAGCCCCTGCTCCTTCATGATGTCGACCGGGATCCCCGAGCCCCAGTCCTGGACCGTGACGGAGTTGTCGGGGTGAAGGGTGACGTCGATGCGGTCGTTTCGGCCCGCGAGGGCCTCGTCGACGGAATTGTCGACCGCCTCGTAGACGAGGTGATGAAGACCCCGCGAGCCGGTCGACCCGACGTACATGCCGGGTCGCTTGCGAACGGGCTCGAGGCCCTCGAGAACGGTAATGTCTTTGGCGCCGTATGTGGTCTTGGCCATAAAAAAATCCCTGCTCCTGGGGGATTTTCTCCGGAAAGTCAGTCTATCAGAATCGCCGGTCGGACGGTTTCGCCTCCCGGGCCGCGAGACCGGCCGCGACGGCCCGCGCGACGGCCTGTCTGAGCTTGGAATCCTCGACCTCCGCCGCGATCTCGGCGGCGGCCGCGCGTGCGGCTCGAGACGGTCTCGGCACACTCCGTCCGCGTTCCTCCTCAGGAGGCGCTCCGGGCGCGGGTAGCCGTCCCGGCGCGAAGCGCAGCGCATGCGGAGCGGCGGTTCCGAGAGCCTCTCGAAGACGCCCCTGCACCGTGCCCGCAAGCTGGGTGAGCTCGAACGCCCACGCACTCGAGCTCGTCGCGACATGCAGCGTCCCGTCACGGCCGATTCGCGCCGGCCAGGCATTGGCGGCGATCGCCTCGCCGACCGCGGCGGGCCAGGCAGCCGTCACATCGGCGATCGCCCCGGCGGGCCCCAGGCGGTCGAGCTGGCGGCGGACGTCCTTGCCGAGTGGCTCGAGGCCGCTCATACAGCGGCCGCCAGGCTGGCGCCGTTCTCACGACGAACCTCCACGACGAGCGCCGGCGGCGGAGCCTCGGCGGGCAGTGCATCCCGGCTCGTCGCGCTCACGAGGGTCTGGCCGGCGGCAGGCAGCGCCTCCAGGAGGGCGCGCCGGCGGCGCGCGTCGAGCTCGCTCAGAACGTCGTCGAGCAGGAGAAGCGGAGGCGTTCCCCGACGGTCGGCCAGGACGAGCGCCTCGGCCAGGAGCAGGGCGAGCACGGCCATCCGCTGCTCCCCCTGCGAGCCGAAGCTCCGCAGGTCGCGGTCGGCAGCCCGGATGGTCACGTCGCGGAGGTGCGGCCCCAGCCCGGTCGTTCCGCGCTCGAGATCGCGGTCGAGCCGTCCTTCGAGCTCCCGCACGGTCAGGCCGCGCTCCTCGTAGGAGAGCGCCGCGCCCGCCAGCCCGAGGAGCTCCGCCCGATCGGCGAACCCGGCGGCGAGCAGGGCGACGAGCCGCGCGCGGGCGCTGTCCAGCTCGGTTCCGAGCTCGGCTACCCGCTCCGTCCACGGCTCCACGGCGCCCAGGCTCGAAGCAGTCGCGCGGGCGCGGCGCAACGCCTCGTTTCGCTGGGCCAGTGCGCGGGCGTACTCGCCCGGGAGCGAGGCCTGCGAGGGGAAGACGCGGCCGAGCATCCTGTCGACATACGTCCGCCGGACGAGCGGGCCGCCCTTGACGACCTGCAGGCGGTCGGGAACGAAGACGAGAGCCCCGACGCGTGCGCGCAGCTCTTCGACCGAGCCCAGCGCCGCTCCGTTGAGTCGCACGCGCTTACCCTCACCCTGGGCGAACGTCACCTCGGTCTCGACCGGAGCTCCGCCTTCGCTTCCCCGGAGTCGGACGCGCGCCGCTTCCTCTCCGACCCGGACGAGCCGCACCTCGGCGCGGGTCCTCGGCGAGAAGCCCTGGGCGCCCACGTGGAGCGCCTCGAGCAGGTTCGTCTTCCCGACCCCGTTCGGGCCCACGACGAGCACGAGCCCCGGTTCCAGTGCCAGCTCGAGAGCGCGGTACGAGCGGAAGTTCCGGAGCGAGACCGTTGCGACGATCAGCCGGCCAGCCTGATCGGCATGATCAGGTAGAGGAAGTCGTCGCCCGTCCCGTGAATGAGCCCGGGCCTGAGCGGGCTGATGAGCTTCAGGCGCACGGTGTCCTCGGTGACGGACTCGAGGCCGTCGCGGAGGAAGTCCGCGTTGAACCCGATCTCCATCGTCTCGCCGCCGTAGTCGACGGGAAGCGACTCGCGTGCCTCGCCGACGTCCTGTGTCTGAGCGGACACCGTCAGCTCGCCGTTCTCGAAGCGGAGGCGTAGTGGAGACTTCCTCTGGGCGAGCAGCCCTGTGCGCCGCACGACGTCCAGGAGCTCCTCCCGGGGCAGCTGCACCTCGACCTCGAACTGCTCGGGTAGGAGCTGCTTGTAGTTCGGGAACTGACCGTCGATCCGGCGGGCGGTCAGCCAGACGCCGTCGACACCGAACACGACCTGGTTCTCCTGGACCCCGACGGCAATCGTCTCGTCCGCGCCCGCCTGGCCGATGCGCGCCAGCTCCTGCAGCGCGCGGGCGGGAACGATCGCCTCGACCTCGCTGCCGGGCCCGCGTGAGAGCTCGGTCTCCTTCACGCTCAGCCGGTAGGAGTCCGTCGCCGCCATGACGAGCTTCTCGCCGGCGAAACGGACCAGGATCCCGGTCAGGACCGGCCGCGACTCGTCACGCGACGCCGACCGCCCGACCCGGGCGACCGTGTCCAGGAAGGCCTCGCGATCCACCGCGAAGGCCGAGTCGGCGTCGATCTCGGGAAGCCGCGGGAAGTCCTCGGGACCGTAGGTGTTGAGCTGGTACGAGGCGGGCCCGCAGGCAAGTCGCGCCACCCCTTCCTCGGCCCGGTGCTCGAGCGTCACCTCGCCCGCCGGCAGCAAGCGCACGATGTCCACGAGAAGCCGGCCGGGAACGACGACCGCGCCCTCGTCCTGAACCTGGGCTTCGAGAGAGTCCCGAATCGAGATCTCCATGTCGGTGGCGCTCAGGTGGAGACGCCCGTCGGCGGCGCGGAGCATGACCCCCGCCAGGATCTGGACGTTCGACGCGCGCGGACACGCCCCGCCCGACGAGCTGGAGCTTCTCGGAGAGCTCGTCCTTTCCGCAAACAACCTTCATCGTCGACAGGGCTACGGTATCCGTAGGAACCATTTAAAGAGAACCTCTTGTCGTAGTAGTAGGGAGTGTGAAGATCGGGGAAGACGGCGCCTCTCGGCATGGACAGGTGGTTTCGTCGGGGGACGACCGCTGGGGAAAAGCCGCAGGTCTCCCCAGCTCGCGGGGGCGTGTCCTGCCCATCCCCGGAAAGGCGGAGATCTCCCCAGGCGTTGTCAACGGGCCTGCTTGATGCGCGCCGTTAGCTCTTGCACGAGGTTGTAGACGTTGCGGTCCTCGCGAATGAGCTTGGCGATCTTCGACGTCGCGTGGATGACGGTCGTGTGGTCGCGGCCGCCGAAGTTCTTCCCGATCTTCGGGAGCGAGCTGGCCGTCAGCTCGCGGCAGAGGTACATGGCCACCTGCCGTGGATAGACGATCGACTGTGAGCGGCGGTCGCTCGTCAACTCCTGCAGCGTCATTCCGAATCGCTCGGTGACCGTGTGCTGGATTTGCTCGATGGAGATCTCGGGGATCTCCCCCTGGGGGAAGACGTCCTTCAGAACCTCCTGCGCGAGCTCGACCGTCATCGGCCGGCCGGTCAGGGACGAGAAGGCGACGACGCGCGTGAGCGCTCCCTCGAGCTCGCGGATGTTCGTCGAGATGCGGCTGGCGATGAAGGTGAGGACCTGGGAGTCCGGGACGTGGATCGCGTCCACCTTCACCTTCTTGCGCAGGATGGCGATGCGCGTCTCGAGGTCGGGGGGCTGGATGTCGGTGATGAGCCCCCACTCGAAGCGAGAGCGGAGGCGGGACTCGAGCGTGGCGATCGCTCTCGGGGGCCGGTCCGAGGAGATGACGATCTGCCGCCCGGCCTCGTAGAGGCTGTTGAAGGTGTGGAAGAACTCTTCCTGGATGCGCTCCTTGTGCTCGAAGAACTGGATGTCGTCGATCAGGAGCACGTCGTAATGGCGGTAGCGCTGCTTGAAGCCCTCGATCCGCTTGTCGCGGAGCGAGTTGATGAAGTCGTTCATGAAGGTCTCGCTCGTCACGTACCGGGCGGTGAGCGCCCCCGTGTGCTCGATGACGTAGGCAGCCACGGCCTGGAGAAGGTGGGTCTTTCCGAGGCCGGTGCCGCCGTAGATGAAGAGCGGGTTGTACGCCTGCGCCGGCGCCTCGCCCACGGCGAGCGCCGCGGCATGCGCGAAGCGGTTGGACGAGCCGATCACGAAGGAGTCGAACGTGTACTTCGGGTTGAGCCCCTCGAGCGAGCGCGGAGCCGGCGGCGGGATGCGAACTTCGTGGGACGGCTGAAGCTCGCGCACGCCGATGCGAACCTGCCGTTCGGCCCCGAGCGCGTCGTGCACGATCTCCTCGAGGAGACCGCGGAAGTGACCCTCGATCCACTCCCTCGTGAAGTCGTTCGGAACGAGGAGGACGAAGGCATCGCCGTCGAGCGACCCGGCCGTGGCGTCGGCGAACCAGGTCGTGAAGGTGGCGTCCTTGAGGGCCTCACGGAGACGGGTGGAGATCTCGCGCCATAGCGCGTCCGCACTCAACTCTGACGTCCGCTGCACGCCCTTGTTCGCTCCTCTACCGGACTCTGCGAAGCGGCGATGATAGCAGCGGTCCTCCGCCAGCTTCAACGCTTTGGCCTGGGGAAATCGTCCAACCATAAAAGGCGCCTTGTGCAGGGATTTCTACCCTCTCCACACGCTTATCCACAGCTGTGGAAAGAGCCGCGGTTGCGCCCTCTCATGCGCTTTTCGGGCTGTGGATTACGCGTCGGGGAAAACTCCCTGCATCGGACGGCTCGACCGCTCCTCTATACTGGCTGATCGGCCGCGCTCGCGGCCTTCTCGACTCTTTACTCTCGTGAAGCGAACGTACCAGCCGAACGTGCGCCGGCGGAAGCGTCGGCACGGATTCCGGGCGCGGATGTCGACACGCGCGGGCCGGGCGATCCTCAAGCGCCGGCGTGCCAAGGGCCGCAAGCGTCTCTCCGCCTGAGCCCGTCGAGTGAGCCGACGCAACCGCCTCTCGCGCTCGCGCGACTTCGACACCGTCTACCGCAAGGGGAGGTCGGTCTCGACCCGGTACCTCGTGCTCTACGCCTTCCCGCGTGAGGACGATCCGGACGGCGAGGCGCGCCTCGGGCTCGCCGTCTCGCGCCAGCTGGGGGGCGCCGTCGAGCGCAACCGTCTCAAGCGGCGGCTTCGGGCGGCGTTCGAGGAGGTCAGCGACGGCCTACCGGCCGGGCACGACTACGTCCTGATCGCGCGCCCCGGCCTGGGGGAGTCGGCGGAGAGCCGAGGGTTCCCGTGGCTGACGGAACGGGTAGCCGAGGTCTTCAGCCTCGCGGAGGGGACGGCCGCATGAGACAGGTCGTCTCGGCTCCGATCCACGCCTACCGGCTCCTCGTCAGCCCGCTCTTCGGGCCTCGCTGCAAGTACTACCCGAGCTGCTCCCGCTACGCCCTCGACGCGATCCGCGAGCTCGGAGTCACGCGCGGGCTCGTCCTGGCCGGCTGGCGTCTCCTTCGCTGTAATCCGTGGAGCCGCGGCGGCGTCGACCACGTCCACGACCAGACGCTCTTTCGGCGATGAATCCTCTCACCCCGATCGAAGACGCTCTCACCTGGGCCCTCGAAGAGCTCCACACGGTGGTCGGGCTCCCCTGGGCCTGGGCGATCGTCGTCCTGACCCTGATCGTGCGAGTGCTGATCCTCCCGCTCACGCTCAAGCAGATGCGGTCGATGCAGCGTCTCCAGGTGCATGCGCCGGAGCTGAAGGCGATCCAGCAGCGCTACAAGAACGACCGCCAGCGGATGAACGAAGAAGTCATGAAGTTCTACAAGGAGAACAACGTCAACCCGATGGCGTCGTGCCTCCCGCTCCTCCTTCAGTTCCCCATCTTCATCGGCCTCTTCTTCGTGCTGCGCGACTTCGACGAGGAGATCTTGCCGCTCTATCCCGCCGCGGACCTCAGCTGGCTCGGGATCGTCCCGAACATCACCGAGAACATCAACTCGCACTGGTCGGGATGGCTCCTGCTCGTGATCTACGTCGCGAGCCAGGTCGCCTCGACCTTCTTCATGACGACGACCACGGACCCGCGCCAGCGCTACCTCCTCCTCGCGCTTCCCTTCGTGTTCACCTTCTTCATCATCAACTTCCCTATCGGCCTCATGCTCTACTGGTCGACGACGAACCTCTGGACGGTCGGGCAAGGCCTCGTCCTGCGCCGCCTGGTGCCCAGGCCGCAGCCGCCGCCCAAGCGGACGTCGAAGACGCCCCCTCGCGCTTCGGAGCCCGCCGGCGACCAGGCCGCCGCGGCTCCGGCGGCGAAGCCGGCACAGCCCGGCCAGCAGCGTGTGCGGAGGCGGAAGAAGAAGAAGGGGCCGAGGGCGAAGCGGTGACGGAGCCCGACGAGAGCTCTGGGCCCGACAACGGCACCGTCGTCGAGGCCGAAGGCGAGACCGTCGGGGAGGCGAAGTGGACCGCGCTTCGCGACCTGGAGCGGCGCTTCCCCGGGCTGGACAAGGCGAGCGTCCGCTTCACGGTCGTCTCCGAGGGCGAGCGGGGCCTGCTCGGGGTGGGCCAGGTGCCGGCGCGGGTGATCGCCCGTGTCGACGAACGCCCGACGCCTCCGCCGGCCGCCGAGGAGCCGGGAACACCGGCCGCCAAGCTGCGTGAGCTCCTCGACCACGTCTGCGCGGCGCTCGGAGCGCCGTGCCGTATCGACATCGAGGAGGACGAAGACGTTCTCCGGGCGTCGCTCTCCGGGCCTGAGCTCGGGCTCGTGATCGGCAAGCGCGGCCACACCATCGATGCGATGCAGTATCTGGCCGGCGCCGTTGTCTGGCGCGGCCGCGAGGATCGCAAGGAGCTCGTGATCGACGCGGCTGGATATCGGGACCGGCGGCGAAGCTCGCTGGAGAGCCTCGCCGACCGGGCGGCGGCAGAGGCGGCGCAGTCCCAGCAGCCCGTGGCGCTCGAGCCGATGACCGCCGTCGAGCGGAAGGTCGTGCACGTGTACCTGGCCGAGAGGGAGGATGTCGTCACGTCCAGCGAGGGGACCGAGCCGCACCGGAAGGTCGTCGTCGCTCCTGCGCCTCCCGAGTGACGCCGGACGCACGCCTCGAGCGGTGGCTCGCGGCCGTCCTCGCCACACCAGGGCTGACCGCCGCAGAGAGCTCGATCGACGCCAGGCGGGCGCTCCTGGACGACTCCCTCCAGGTTGCGGACCTCGTCCAGGACGGTCCTGTCGTGGACGTCGGCTCCGGCGGCGGCTCGCCGGGGATCCCGATCGCGGCGGCCCGACCCGAGTTGCAGGTCGACCTGCTCGAGGCGCGCCGGCGGAAGTGCGCCTTCCTCGAGACCGCGGCGGCCGAGTTTCCGAACGCAGAGGTCGTCTGCGCGCGGGCGGAGGATTACGGCCGAGCGGCAGGGCGTGAGGCCTACGGCACGGCGGTCGCCCAGGCACTCGCCCGGCCGCCCGTCGCGCTCGAGTGGTGTCTCCCCCTCGTCAGGGCCGGTGGGCAGGTCATTCTGCTGGCGGGCGAGGTCGATCTGATCGCCGCCACGCTCGCGGCGGCGGCAGTCGGCGGGGGAACGCCGCGTGTCATCCCCGCGCCCGGCTCGGCGAGACGTGCTTTCGTGCTCGTGCCCAAGGTCGCCCGGACGCCGGACGGCTTCCCGCGCCGGGCCGGGATGGCGCGGAAACGTCCTCTGGCCTGACTAGCATCGACTTCGTGGGGAAGGTCTTCGCCCTGGCCAATCAGAAGGGCGGCGTCGGGAAGACGACGACCGCCGTGAATCTCGCTGCGTGTCTTGCGGAGGCGGGCGCGCCGACGCTCGTCGTCGATCTCGATCCCCAGGCGAACGCAACCTCGGGCCTGGGGGAGCAGGCGAACGGGACGTCGTCCTACGATCTGCTCGACGGGGCGCCGCTGGAGGAGGTCGTGCACGAGACGCGGTTTCCGAACCTCCATCTCGTCGCCGCTCGCGCCGAGCTGGCCGGAGCCGTGGTCGAGCTTGCCCAACGCGAGGACGGGGAGACGTTCCTTGCCCCGGCGCTCGCCCCTGCCCGCGAGCGCTACGACTTCGTCTTCCTCGACTGCCCGCCCTCGCTCGGCCCTCTGACCGTGAACGCTCTCGCTGCTACCGACAGGGTGCTCGTTCCGGTGCAGTGTGAGTACTACGCGCTCGAGGGGCTTGCGCAGCTCCTCCGCTCGATCGAGCTCGTGCGCGCGCGCCTCAACCCGCGTCTCGCCCTCGCGGGGATGATCCTGACGATGGTGGACGGGCGAACGCGGCTGGCCGCCGACGTCGCTGCCGAGGTGAGGCGCCATTTCGGCGACCTCGTCTTCGACACCGTGGTCCCGCGAAGCGTGCGCCTGGCCGAGGCCCCGAGCCACGGCCTGCCTGTGACCGCCTACGACCGCGGCTCTGCCGGAGCCGACGCCTACTACCGGGTGGCGAGCGAGCTTGTCGACCGCGGCTAGCCCGGGCCCGCGCCGCGGCCTCGGCCGAGGGCTCGAGGTCCTCGTCGGCGGGCCTCCGGTGGCCGCCGACCTGGTGCACATCTCCGTCGCCTCGATTCGAGCCAACCCGCGCCAGCCCCGTAAGCGGCTCGACGGCGAGGGTATCGAGGAGCTGGCCGAGTCCGTCCGCGCGCAGGGAATCGTGCAGCCGGTGGTCGTACGGAGCGCCCCGGAGGGCGGTTACGAGCTGATCGCCGGGGAGCGGCGGTGGCGCGCCGCGCGGGTTGCCGGCCTGACGACGGTTCCGGCTCTCGTTCGCGAGACCGACGACCGCGAGTCACTGCTCCTGGCGCTCGTCGAGAACGTCGCGCGGGAAGATCTCTCCCCTGTGGAGGAAGCGCGTGCGTACGCGGTCCTGATGGACGAGTTCGGGCTTGCCCTCGGCGAGGTGGCCGACCAGGTCGGCCGTTCGAAGCCGACGGTCTCGAACCGAGTTCGGCTGCTCGAGCTTCCCGACGATGTGCTCGGTCTCGTCGAGCGAGGCCGGCTCTCCGAGGGGCATGCCCGGGCCATCCTGGCGGTGCCGGACAACGAGGAGCGGCGCCGTCTCGCCCGCCGAATTGTCCGCCTGGGCATGTCCGTCCGGGCGGCGGAGCGCGCTGCCCGTTGGGCGGGGGCGCGCACCAAGCCGCGGCGCCGGCAGCCCGTCGACCCGGCGCTCGCGGACCGCGCCCGGACCGCCGTGCGGCGCCTGACGGGAGCCGACGCGAAGGTCGCCGCGGGTCGTCTCGAGGTCTACTTCGCCGGCGAGGTGGAGCTCGAGGAGATCGTCGAGGCGCTGGAACGGGTGCCGCTACAATCCGACGTCGCGGGCGATTAGCTCAGTCGGTTAGAGCGCCGCTCTGATAAGGCGGAGGTCCCTGGTTCGAATCCAGGATCGCCCACCTCGGCATCCCGCGGGAGCGGCGCAGGGGCGCCGCTATGATCAGGCCAGGACTGGCAATGCACGAGATGGTCATCTACGGGGTCAGCTTCGACATGGTCGGGAAGCAGCCGATCGTCTTGCTGAAGACCGCCGACGGGAACAAGTTCCTCCCCATCTGGATCGGGCACCCGGAGGCCGCGGCCATTCTCATGAAGCTCCAGGGGGCGGCGACCCCGCGCCCGTTGACCCACGACCTCTTCACCGACATCCTCTCGCAGCTCGAGGCGCGCGTCGTCCGGATCGCGGTCACCGAGCTTCGTGAGAACACGTTCTACGCGCTCATCACCGTGGCGGTCGACGGGAGCGAGATCGAGATCGACTCCCGGCCTAGCGACGCGATCGCGCTCGCCGTCCGCTCGGGCGCGCCGATCTTCGCCGCCGAAGCCGTCATCGAGGAGAGCGCGATCGAGTTCGAGCACGAGGACGTGAACCAGGAAGAGGTCATCGAGGAGTTCAAGAAGTTCCTCGACGAGGTGAAGCCGGAGGACTTCTCTACGGACTAGCGTCGGTCTCGCGCTTCGTGAGCGCGAGCAGGTAGCCGAAGAGCTCCCTGAGGCCGGCCTCGGAGAGCGGGCCGGGATTCCGGCGCACGAGCTCGTCGACGAGCTGGGCCTCGCGGCCTCGGTCGACGAAGTCCCAGCCGCTCGCGGCCTTGTGCTCGCGAAGCTCTCGAACGAGCTCGAGCCGCTCGTTCAGAGCCGTGAGGATCGCGCGGTCCGCGTCCGTGATGCGGGCGCGCAGGTCGCCGACGACTGGGTCGTGCTGCGGGTCGCTCGGCGGCATCGCTCGAAGGATAAGCGGGAGGTCCTACGACACCGGCGTGTCGGTCGCCCAGGCGAGGACGAGCAGGAGGATGCCGAGGCCGTTGTAGGCGGCGTGGGCGATGAAGCTGGGCCAGACGCTTGCCGAGCGCAGCCGTACCCAGGCAAGCCCGATCCCGAAGAGGACGAGCGGGGGGAGCGCCCCGAGGATCCCGTGGACAAGGCCGAAGACGACACCGGTCACGAGGATCGCGGCAAGCCCTCCGAACACGACGACCGCTCGCACGCCGAGGCCCCGGAAGAAGAGCTCCTCCGCAAACGGCCCGATCAGGATGACGACCACCGAGTTGACGACGAAGGCAGTGGCGTGCTCGGGCTCCCAGCGGTCCGGCGCCAGCCCCTGGTCCTCTCCGCCGTGGAGGACCGGCTCGAGCACCCACGCGAGGACGATCGTTCCGACCACGATCACGAACGAGATCCAGACCCAGCGCAGGCGGAAGCGGCGGAAGCCGACGGCCCGGAGCGGACGCGGATAGGCGAGCGCGATCCCGAGCGTGATCAGGATCATGATCCCGTAGAGGATGGTCCCGTTGAGCGCGAGGTCGATGTCGTAGAGGGCGTCCTCGGCCTGCGTGTCCTGGCTCTGCCCCCAGAACGCGGCCAGGATGAGAAGCGCGGAGACGGCGAGCCAGAGCGTCAGTGCGAGTGGGCTATGCCTGCGCGAGCGCCTGCTCGATGTCGGCGACGATGTCGTCGGCATCCTCACACCCTACGGAGAGGCGCAGCAGCCCCGGCGAGACACCCGCAGCCGCCAGCTGCTCTGCCGAGTACTGGCGATGACTCGTCGACGCCGGATGGTGCAGCACGGTGTCGACGCCGCCCAGGCTGGTCGCGCGCCCGCAGAGGAGGAGCGCGTCCATGAACCGCTCGCCGGCCTCGCGGCCGCCCGCGAGCTCGAAGGCGAGCATGCCGCCGGGCCCGTCCAGGAGGCGGCGCGCGAGCTCGTACTGCGGGTAGCTCTCGAGGCCGGCATAGAAGACCCTCGCGACCTTCGAGTGCCCCTCGAGAAAGCGCGCCACGGCGCCGCCGTTCTGGCTCGCGCGCTCGATCCGCAACGCGAGCGTCTTCAGCCCTCTCCTGACGAGGAAGGCCGGAAACGGATCGAGCACCGAGCCCACTGCGATCTGGTGGGCTCGTGCGGCCGCCACGAGCTCGCGAGGCCCGGCGAGAACGCCGGCCATCACGTCGTGGTGGCCGTTCAGGTACTTCGTGGCCGACTCGCAGACGAGGTCGGCACCCAGCTCGAGCGGACGGCAGAGCACGGGCGAGGCGAACGTGTTGTCGACGATCAGGAGACCGTCGCCCTTCGTGGCCGCCAGCGCCGGCAGGTCCGCCAGAGGGAAGCCGGGGTTCGCCATCGTCTCGACGTAGCGGACGCGGGCGGGCCGTTCCCACGCAGCAGTGTCCGTGACGTCCAGGTAGACGATCTCGACGCCGCGCGCCCGGAGCTGCGACTCGGCCAGCTCGTACGTCGTGCCGTAGAGCTGTCTGGCGAGCAGCAGCGTGTCGCCCGGCTCGAGCGTGGAGTGCAGAGCGGCGCTGATCGCTGCCATTCCGGACCCGAACGCCTGGGCGGCCTCCGCGCTCTCGAGGGCGGCGACGACGGCGCAGAGCTCTTCGACGGTCGGATTTCGGAGCCGCGCGTACGTGAACCCGTACTCCTCCTCGGCGATGACGCGCGCGAGATCGGTGACCCGCTCGAAGGCGAAGGTCGTCGAGGCGACGATCGGCCCGACCACGGGCTCCCCCGTTCCCGGCGGGAGCGGAGGGGAGTGGATCGCCCGGGTCGAGAGGCCTCGCGTACGCTCGCTCATGGCAGGCGGCCGAGTCCGAGCCGCTCCGGGAGCGTAGCGAGGGGGACGGGCTCGAAGGCCATCCCGGCGGCAGCGGCGCCTTTGCGGTCGGCTTCCCCGTCGCCGATGTGGAGCGCGCGGGCCGGCTCGACGCCGAGGCGGGCGAGGGCCGTGGCGAAGACCGCAGGATCGGGCTTGGCGGCTCCCGCCTCCGCCGAGCTGACGATCTCGGCGAAGTAGCCCGCGATTCCCGCCTTGCCGAGCTGCGCGGCGAGCGAGAGGTCCCAGTTCGAGATGCACGCGAGCGCGAGGCCTGCGTCTCGCAGCCGGCCGAGTGCCGCGGGCGTGCCCGGGAGCGGCCGGAAGACCATGCTCTCGAGGAACGCGGGCGCGAACTCCACCGGATCGAGGTCGGCGCCGGCCTCCTCGAGGAAGACCGCGGTGCAGCGACGGCCCAGGTCCCCGAGTGATTCGTCGTCCCGCCCCTCGAGCGTTCGCGGCAGGTAGTAGGCCACCTCCGCGCGGAACGCCTCCGCGACTGCCGCTGTCTCCCGCTGGAGGCCGCGGTCCGCGAGCGCCTTCGCCAGGCGCGGGACGGGATCGTCGAGCTCGACGAGCGTCCCCATCGAGTCGATCGTGACTGCGTCGAAGTCGCTAGCGGCTCTCGTCGAAGACATCGGGGTTGAGGGCCCGGGCGACGCGCTCCAGCGCGAGACCGACGCGAGGCCCCGCCCGGTGAACGAGGTCGGAGGGGATGACGGCGAAGCGACCGCGCTTGACCGCCCGAAGCCCCGCGGTGCGCGGGTTCTCCCGGAGGTCGGCGAGCTCGACCCTCGAGTCCGAGGTGGCGAGGTAGACGTCGGGGTTGAGCCTGGCCAGGCGGCGGAGCGGAAACGGCTCCAACCCTGGTGTCTGGCCTGCGACGCTCTCTCCGTGCGCACGCCGAACGAGGTCGCCGAGAAGGGAGCGTTCGGGGACGGTGATGAAGAAGCCCGTGTCGATGAAGGTGCTCTTGGAAGGGACGCCCGCGACGCGATCCTCCACTGCCGCCACCTCGGAGCGGATCCGCGACCCGAGCTGCCGAGCCCGCACCGGCTCCCCAACGAGGAATCCCAGCTCGAGCGTGCCGCGGAGAACGTCCTCGACAGAGGTGCTCGGCTGGACGTAGAGGGCGGCTCCGGTCCTCCGCTCTGCCCGCGAGATGTCGAGGAGATCTGCGCCGGCTGTGGCGACGATGAGGTCAGGCTCGAGGCGGACGATCTTGTCGACGTCGACCTGGGCCGCACTCGAGACGACCTCCGCCGCCTCCCGTGGCAACCGCTCGGGGCCGTCACCGCGCCGAACTCCTGCGGGCGCACCGACGATCCGGTCGCGTGCTCCGAGCGCCACGAGGAGCTCGGCCGAGCCGGGGTCGAGCACGACGATTCGCTCCGGCCGCCGCGGGGCGACCGTGGGGCGCTCCCCGGCGCCCTGGACGGTGACGGGATACGGCTGCTCGACCTCGCCCACGGGCTCGGGCCGCTCCCCGCAGGCGGGGAGCGCGAGGACCACGAGAACGAGGGCTGCGAGAAAGCGTTTGATCACGACGGTCGGCACTATGTCCGAGATGCGATTCTTCACGCCGGCCGAGGCGAACGAGATGCTCGGTCTCGTCAGGCCGCTCGCCGAGCGGCTCGTCGAAGCTCGCCGCTCCCTCGTCACGCTCGGCTCCGAGCTCGAGGAGATCCAGTTGCTCGTCGCCGGCAACGGGTCGAGCGTCGACCCGACCCGGGTCGGCGAGCTCCAGGAGGCCGTGTCACGCGGGGCGGCGGAGGTCGCGTCCGCCGTCCGAGAGCTGCAGGATCTCGGCGTCCAGGTCAAGGACATCGACCGCGGGCTCGTCGACTTCCCGGCGCGCCATCCCGAAAACGGCGAGCTCGTCCTCCTCTGCTGGGAGCTCGGGGAGCCCGAAGTCGAGCACTGGCACGATCTCGAGGCAGGGTTCGCGGGCAGGAAGCGCCTGCCCTTCTAGAGAACTTCCTTTCGATGGACAACGAGTGGATCGAGCGCGCCGCCGTCGCGGGCATCGTCCTGCTCGCGACCCTCGTCGCCGCACGGGTCGTGGATCGGACGATCGCGCGCCGCCTGACGCTGCGGCCGGAGACTCTGACCGCCTACAAGGTCCTCCGGAAGACCGTCCTCGCGGTCATCATCGTCGTGGGCGTCCTGAGCGCGCTGCTCGTCGTTCCCGAAGTGCGGGCGGTGGCCGGAAGCCTTCTGGCCTCCTCGGCCATCCTCGCCCTGGTCTTCGGCCTCGCCGCGCAGACCACGCTCGCGAACTTCGTGGCCGGGATCCTGATCGCGTTCAGACAGCCCCTCCGGCTGGGCGACACGGTGGCGGTCGCGGGCGCCTCGGGCAGAGTGCAGGAGATCGGCCTCATGTACACGGTGATCCGCGCGGGCGACGGCGCCCGCTTCTACGTCCCGAACGCGAAGCTGGCCTCCGATACCATCAGGAACGCGACCATTGCAGGCGCCGAGCACCTGGCGGCGGTAGAGATCGTGGTACCGCTCACCGCCGACATCGACCGAGCCGTTGCCCTCCTCCTCGAAGAGGCCCGCCGTCTGCCAGAGACGATGACAGCGAGAGACCCGACCGCCCACGTGAGCCAACTCGACGCCGACCGAGCCGTCGTGACTGTCGAGGCGTGGGCCAAGACTGCCGACGAGGCAAGCGGGCTCTCGTCGGCGCTCAGGCTGGCGGCGGCGGAGCGCTTCAAGGCGGAGGGCATGTACGCGTGAGCGGGAACGGCAAGAACGGAATCAACGGCAAGAACGGCAACGGCAAGAACGGAAACGGCAAGCTCGTCGCCAACAACCGCAACCGCCGCCGCCGTCGCGAGCGCCGCCGTCGCGAGAAGGCGCAGTCGAGGCGCTTCGCCATCGTCTCCGTCCTCGCCGTCGTTCTCGCCGGGATCGCCGTTCTCGTGGCGGCCGCGTTCACCGGCGCCCAGGCCTTCAAGAACAGTTGCTCGCTCACGTCGCTGAAGCCCGTGTCGATCGGCCAGAACTCCTTCGTCTACGCCGCCGACGGCTCGGTCCTGGGCGCCATCCCGGCGGAGCTGAATCGCCAGCCCGTTGCGCTGGGCCAGATGTCGCCACTTCTGGTCGAGGCGACCGTAGCCATCGAGGACAGGCGCTTCTACTCCCACTCCGGAATCGACTACGAGGGCATCGTGCGGGCCGCGGTGAAGAACCTCCAGAGCGGCGAGATCGTGCAGGGCGGCTCGACCCTCACGCAGCAGCTGGTGCGGAACCTCTACATCGGCAACGAGGTCTCCTGGGAGCGGAAGACGAAGGAGGCCTGTCTGGCGATGAAGCTCGAGCAGGAGGGACTTCCGAAGATCTGGGGCGTGGCTCCGTCGCTCGCCGGCAGCGAGCTCAAGCGCTGGCGCAAGGACAGGATCGTCGAGACCTACCTGAACCAGGTCTACTTCGGGAGCCACGCATACGGGGCCGAGGCGGCCGCGCAGACCTACTTCTCCAGGCGCGCCAACGAGCTCAACCTCGCCCAGGCGGCGCTCATCGCCGGGCTGCCGCAGGCTCCCTCGGTCTACGACCCCTTCCGGCGCCCCGACGAGGCTCTCCGCCGTCGCAACGAGGTTCTGCTGGCCATGCGCGATGCGGGGAACATCGACACTGCGACGTACGAGAAGGCCATCCGCGCCCGCCTCCGGCTGAAGCCGGGGAACATCTACACGAGGATCCGCGAGCCGTTCTTCTTCAGCTACGTCCGCGAGCTCCTGATCGACACGTACGGCGCCTCCACGGTCCGCGGCGGCGGTCTCCGAATCTATACGACCATCGACCCCCGTCTGCAGAAGATCGCCAACCGGGCGATGCAGGACACGTTGAATCTGTCTACCGACCCGGCGTCGGCGGTCGTCTCCATCAATCCGTCGAACGGCGCCATCCGCGCGATGACGGCGGCCGTGCCCGGAAAGCAGGACATCCAGTTCAACCTGGCCGCCCAGGGTCGCCGGCAGTCCGGCTCCTCGTTCAAGACCTTCGTCCTCGTCGAGGCGATCCGACAGGGGATCAGCCCCTCGACCCAGTACTCCTCCTCGCCCTTCCACTGGCAGCCGGACCCGCTCTCGGAGGCGTGGGACGTCGCCACGTACAGCAACAGCTACCTCGGCCGGGTTCCGATCTCGACCGCGACCCTTGCCTCGGACAACACCGTGTACGCGCGCCTGACCCTCGACGTGGGCCCAGAGAACGTCGTCCGGACGGCTCGGAGTATGGGCATCAGGACGAAGCTCCTGCCGGTCGCCTCGATCGGGCTCGGGTCGAACTCGGTGTCACCGCTCGAGATGGCCTCCGCGTACGCGACGCTGGCGGCGGGAGGCATCTACTCGAAGCCGATGGCGATTCGCAAGGTCGTGCTCGCCGACGGCCGTGTGGACAGGCGTTCCGGCTGGGGTGTCTCCAAACGCAAGCGCGTGCTCTCTGACGGCGTTGCCTACGAGGTGACCAAGATCCTCCACGCGAACATGACCGGGGGCACGGGCACCGGCGCCTACTACGGCGACCCCTCTTCCGCGGGCAAGACGGGGACGACCGACGAGCACGTCGACGCGTGGTTTGCCGGTTACACGCCGCGGGCGTCCACGGTCGTCTGGGTCGGCTACCCCAACGCGCAGGTCGAGATGTCGAGCGTCCACGGGATCACCGTGGCCGGCGGGACGTTCCCGGCCACGATCTGGAACCTCTTCATGTCGGAGGCCTTCGAGGGCGTGGCGTACCGGAGCTGGCCGGCACCGAGAAACCCGGCAGTCTTTGAGCCGTTCTCGGGCCAGTACCAGTTCTACGGCGAGCCGCCGCCTCCCAAGGCGCCGACGAAGGAGAAGGGCAAGAAGGAGAAGAAGGAGGACGACAAGTCGCCCTCCAAGCCGTCCCCGGCCGAGCCGCCGCCCACGGAGACTGAGCCTCCGACCAACACCACCCCGTAGCGCCGGCCTGGCGCTCGTCGCGGGGGCGGTCGTCCTCGCGCTCGTGGTGGCGGCGGTCGCCTTCGCGTTCCCGGAGAGCTCGCCGCTCGTGCCCGAGCACGGCGAGCGGGAGCTCGACGTGGTCGTGGCTCTATCTCGGCGCCTCGGCCGCCGCCTTCGCCGCCTATCTCGCCGGCCTCTACCTGCTTCGGGGAGCCGATCCGGGCTCGCGGCGCCGGGCGGTAGTCGCGCTCGCCTGCGCCGTCCAGCTCGTGCCGCTCGCCGGGCCCGTGCTCCTGTCCACGGACGTCTACACCTACTGGGACTACGGCCGCATCGCCGCCGTCCACGACGCCAACCCCTACGTCGACGTCCCGAGCGACTTTCCCGACGACCCGGCGTACCCGCTCATGGGCTCCGACTGGCGCGACACGACGTCGGTCTACGGACCGGGCTTCACCGCCGCGTCCGAGGTCCATGCGGCGGCAGTCGGCGACTCGCCCGCCGCGGCCGCCTGGACCTACCGGGCGCTCGCGGCCGCGGCCATGGTGGCGATCGTCCTCCTCGCTGCCCGGCTGTCGGTGCGGCCGGCCTTCGCGGCGGCATTCGTCGGATGGAACCCTCTGCTCGCCCTCCACTTCGCCGGTGGAGGGCACAACGACGCGTGGATGATGGCGCTGGTGCTCGGCGCGCTGGCGTTGGCTGCCTCCGGGCGCCGGGCGCTCGCCGGCGTTGCCTGGGCGGCGGCGATCGCCGTCAAGTGGGTGCCGCTGCTCTTCCTGCCGCTCCGCCTGCTGGAGGCGAGGAGCACAGGTCGCAGCATCGACCATCGCGGGCTCGCCGCCGCCGCCGCGGTGATCGTGGCGGTCGCCACGTTCCTCTACGGGCTCGACTGGGTCGGCGCGGTCGGCCCTCTGGCCACGAACCTGGCCGAGGATCGCGCGTGGTATGCGATTCCGAGCCGCATCGCCACGCTCGGGGTCCCGGAAGGGGCGGTGGCGTTCGTCTTCGCCGTGGCGTTCGTGGTCGCGTACGCCTGGCTTCTCCGGGAGGCGTGGCGTGGCCGCGCGCGGCTTGCTTTGACGGCAGGCCTGCTGCTCGTGGCGACCTCCTGGCTCGTGCCCTGGTACGCGGTCTGGGCGGTGCCTCTCGCGGCCGTCGAGGAGGATCCTCCGGCGCGCTGGCTGGCCCTCGCGCTGTCCGCGTACCTCCTCCGCGACGCCGTCCCGCTCTAGTCCCGCCCGGTTCCGTCCGGGCGTCGATTACGGTACTTCCTCGTGACAGATCTGATCTCGATCGCGCAGGCGCAGCGCCTCGTCCTGGAGCGCGCGAAGCGGCTCGAGGCCGAGCGAGTGCCCATCGAGCGGGCCGCCGGCCGCGTGCTGGCCGAGCCGGCCGCCGCCGCGGTCGACCTGCCGCCGTTTGCCAGCTCGGCGATGGACGGGTTCGCGCTCAGGTCGGCCGACACCGCGGACGCACCGGTCACGCTTCCGGTCGTGGAGCGAATTGCGGCGGGCGTACCGGCATCGCGGCCTCTCGCCGCCGGCGAGGCGATGGGAATCGCCACCGGCGGCGTGGTGCCCGAGGGCGCCGACTCCGTCGTGCCGATCGAGCTCGTCGAGGAGAGGTCTGCCGGGCTCCTCGTGCCTCAACCCGTCCCGGAAGGCGCGAACGTGCGAGGTTCCGGAGGCGACGTGCGCGAGGGTGAGGCCGTGCTGGAGCCGGGCGTCGTTCTCGGGCCGAGTCGGGTCGCGGCCCTTGCCGCGGCCGGGGTGGCGGAGGTGCGCTGCACGAAGCGCCCGCGGGTCGGGATCCTGGTCACCGGCTCCGAGCTCCGTCAGCCCGGAGAACGGCTCGAGCCAGGCCAGATCTACGAGTCGAACGGTCTCCTCCTTGCGACGGCCCTCCAGGAGGCCGGAGCCGTTCCTGCGCAGCTCGGTGTCGTCGCCGACGACGAGGAAGAGCATCGCCGGACGATGGAGCGCGCGCTCCTCGGGTTCGACATGCTCGTGACGACGGGAGGAGCTTCCGTCGGTCCGCACGACCTCGTTCGCAAGGTTCAGGCAGAGCTCCGGGTCGAGGAGGTCTTCTGGGGCGTGGCGATCAAGCCCGGGAAGCCGGTCGCTTTCGGCGTCCGCCGTGATCACCTCGTCTTCAATCTCCCGGGCAATCCGGTGTCAGTTCTGGCAACATTCGAGCTCCTCGTGCGACCCGCCGTCAACGCCCTCCTGGGCCTCCCCGATCCTCTGCCGGCGTTCCAGAGCGGCGTCCTTGCCGCCCCGGTCCGGCGCAACTCCGACCGGGACGAGCTCGTCCGAGCGGTCGTCAGCGGTAAGGACGGGGAGAAGGCGCTCGAGGCGCTTCCGGGGCAGGAGTCCCACATGATCGTTCGCGCCGGCCGGGCCGATGCCCTCGTCTGGGTCGAGGCGGGGGACGGGGAGCTCTCCGCGGGCTCCCCCGTGCGGTTCCTCCCGCTCTAGCCTTCCGCCGACTCACCTTCGGCGCCGACGTCCTCGGAGTCAACGGGAACGAGGTGACGTCGGCGAGACCGTCTCCAGGCGAGGACGGCGTCGCGGACGACTCCTCGAAGAGGCCCGCGCGGACGCTCGCCGACCTCGGGATACGGCGCGTAGCGGCCGAGGGCCACGGCTCCGACCTGCCCGGCAGCCGCCCCCCACGCCAGGGCCGCAATGACGAGCGGCACCGGGACGTACCCGATCGCGGTCAGCGCGATCACGTACCAGATCGCATCGAGGCCCATCCCGAAGCGAAACGCGAACGAGGCGACCAGCAGGAGCGGCCCGGTGAGTCCGAGGGCGTAGACCGCCGCCTGGGTGGCCCGGCCGCGGTCGGAGACGTGGGGGAGCCAGAGCCACGCGTGCAGGGACGGCAGCAGGAAGAGAAGCGAGAAGGGGTTCACCGCCGCGACGACGAGCGCGACGAGCCCGAGCACGAGCATCGCGGCCAGGTGGCCGCCGAGCTCCTCCTCGCGGGCGACCGAGCGTGTGGGCGCCAGCCGCGGGCGCACGACCAGCCAGCCGAGCGCCGAGACCGCCGCAAGGGCCCCGAGCGCCGCGGCAGGCCAGTCGGTCGCGGCGGCGGTGTCGGGAGCGATAGGCCTGTCGCTCCCGCTCGGGAGCAGCCCAACGACAACGAAGAGCGCGAACATCGCCCCGAGCCAGAGCCAGATCCCGAGCCGGCTCAGGTAGCTCCGCAAGGCCGGCCGGAGGGCGATTCGGCGCCGCCTGCAGCGCGCGAAGAGGTCGACCGTCGCGGCCAGGAAGGGGATGAGGGCCGCGATCAGCACCATCTGGAGCGTCCAGCCGTAAAGGATTCGCGCACCGAGGTAGACGTACGACTGGGTTCCGTGAGCCACCTCCGCGGCCTGGTCGAGCGAGATCAGAAGCGTCTGGGCCGCCCGCCCGAGCTCTCCAAACCGGTTCTCCTCGAGCGCTGCGAGCGTGTCGCCCTCCGGCGGGGGCGGCCTGCTGCCGCCGGTCGTCATGGTGACGGCGGACACCCCCCGGGACACGAAGGGCGCCTGCTCGTAGAGGCTGAACGGGAACGCAAGATCGAGGAGCTGCCCGAACGCTCCGGGCCGGCTCGCGCCGGCGCCGGTCTGGGCTCGTACGACGTCGTCGGCCGTGGCGAGGAGGGTCGGGCTCGCGACACGTGGCGTATCACCGCCGAACTCGAGCCGCGGGGACGTCCGGCCGCCGATCGCGTCGAGATTCACGACCGCAGCGATCCGGTCGGCGTACGCGGAATGCTCGGCGAAATGGGCGGCGCCGAGGCCGCCGTACGCGCCGCCGTCCGTCGAGACGAGGACGAACGGGTGCGAGAGGGTTGCGCTGCCGAGGTCGCGCGCCAGCTCCAGGAGCGCGCCTGTTCCCGAGCCGTTGTCGTTCCCGCCTGGAGAGAGCCCGAGGTTGTCGCGGTGGGCGAGGACGACGATGGCCCGCTGAGACTGGAGGCCCGGTCGGTTCACAGGGGCGACGGCGACGAGGTTGACGAGCTGCTCCGCCCCCTCCCCGGGAATCTCTGCTGCGAATGTCTGCCGCTCGACGGAGAAGCGGTACTCGCGGAGCTGATCCTCGACCCATGTCGCCGCGTCGCGCGAGCCGAGCGAGCCGGGGGAGCGGTCCGGGAACCGCGCGGTCAACTCGGTGGCGAACTGCACAGCCGTGGCCTGGTCGAAGAACGGCCGGAGCCGTGGGCTCGGGAGTGGGTCCGGCTCGCCGACGCTGAAGGCCGCGACCAGCAGTGGCACGGCGACGGCGAGCCAGGCGGCGCGGTAGATACGCGTGGAAACAGGCCGCTCGAGGGACCCGCGCCGCGGCCGGCGGCGTGGAGCGTCTGCGGCCATGGGTCACCGAGTGTAGTCCCGGCGGATGAGGGGCGGCGCCGCACCTATCCTTTGGCGCAGCGATGGAACGGCGGCTCACGGTGCTCCTGGTCGACGACGAGGAGTCGGTTCAGAAGCTCCTCACGTACCCGCTCGAGCGCGAGGGATACCGGGTCGTGCAGGCCCGGGACGGAGAGGAGGCACTCGTCCGCTTCGGCGAGGAGCCGGTCGATCTCGTCATCCTCGACCTGATGCTCCCTCGCCTCGACGGCCTCGCCGTGTGCCGGCGCCTGCGCGAGGAGAGGAGCGCCGTGCCGATCATCATGCTGACTGCGCGCGGCGACGAGGGCGACAAGGTACTCGGGCTCGAGCTCGGCGCGGACGACTACATCACGAAGCCGTTCTCGATCCGCGAGTTCATGAGCCGCGTGCGCGCGCTGTTGCGGCGCGCGCAGTTGCCTCCTCTTTCGACCCAGGACGACGTGATCGAGGTGGACGGGCTGAGGATCGACGTTACGCGTCGGTCCGTGGAGGTTCACGGAGAGCCGGTGCAGCTCACGTACCTGGAGTTCGAGCTCTTGCGCACGCTCGCCTCCAACCCAGGGCGCGTTTTCACGCGAAAAGCGGTGCTCGAGGACCTCTGGGGAGGCTCGGAGTACCGCGATCCGCGCACGATCGACGTCCACATCCGCCATCTGCGCGAGAAGATCGAGCGCGATCCGGGCGAGCCGGAGTACATCTTCACGGTTCGCGGCGCCGGCTACCGGTTCCGCGAGGCGCGATGAGAGGCCCGCCGCTCCTCAGCCTGAGCGTCAAGGTCGGCCTGACGCTCTTCGCCGTGGTCGCCGTAGCGCTGGCGATCGTCTACATCGCTGTCGTCCCGCAGCTCGAGAGCCGGCTGGTGGACGCCAAGATCTCCGAGCTCAGCAGCGCAGCGCCGGAGATCGCACAGGAGCTCACGGACCTGGACCCGTTCTCCGTGCAGACGATCGTCACCCGGGAGGGGGAGGGCCGCGGATACCGGATCGTCGTGCTCGAGGAGCTCACCGACGGCCGGCTCAGGATCGTGGCGGACGCGCGGCAGGATCGTGGCGGCGGAGTCTCCGAGAACCCTCTTGCGCTCGAGGTGGCAAACACGCGCCAGCCCGGCTCCGGCCGCACGGACCGGGAGGGCCTCGAATACGGCGAGGTCGCCTACCCCCTCGACGACGACAGCGTCGTGCTGCTCTCGGCATCGCTCGAGGACGCCCTGGCGAACGTGCGCCTCGTCCGCCGCAGCCTGCTCGTGGCGGGCGCTGCCGCGCTCGCGATCTCGTGGCTCGCGGGCTATCTGCTCGCCTGGAACTTCACCCGCAGGATCCGACGGCTCGAGGCGTCGGCGGAGCGGCTTGCGGGCGGCGATTTCGAGACGCCCGTGGTCGACCGCGGCCGCGACGAGGTCGCGCAGCTCGCCGACGCGTTCGACGGCATGCGTGCCCGGCTCGCGGTCCTCGACCGTGCCCGGCGCGAATTCATCGCCAATGCCTCGCACGAGCTCCGCACGCCGCTCTTTTCGCTCGGCGGGTTCGTCGAGCTTCTCGGCGACGAGGACATGGACCCCGAAACGCGGCTCGACTTCCTGGCCGAGATGCGCGGCCAGATCGAGCGGCTCACCCGTCTCGCCACTGACCTTCTGGATCTGTCCCGGCTCGACGCCGGTCAGCTCGAGGTCGAGATCGGCCCCTTCGACCTGGCTGCGGGGGCACGCCTCGTGGCGGACGAGTTCCGGGCCGTGGCCGAGCGGGAGGAGCATCGTCTCCGCCTCGAGACCGCCGAGCGGGTCGACACGCTCGGCGACGAGCTGCGCGTCCAGCAGATCGGCAGGGTGCTCGTCGAGAACGCGATCCGTCACACGCCGCCGGGAACGCTCGTGAAGGTGGTCGCCGAGCGGCGCGACGGGCGGGCCGTCCTCGAGGTGCGTGACGACGGTCCGGGCATCCCGGCCGAAGACCAGAAGCACCTCTTCCAGCGCTTCTACCGCGCCGCGGGGGGCAAGGCATCCGGAAGCGGCCTCGGCCTCGCCATCGCCTTCGAGCTTGCAGCCCGGATGGACGGGACGATCGAGGTGGCCTCCCGCCCCGGCGAAACGGTGTTCACGCTCTCGCTACCGCTCTCCACGGACATGTCCTCGGCGGGGAAGATCGTGGCAGACGTAGCAAGCTGAGGCTGCGCCCGAGCGGAGTCGGTCGTCACTACGATGACTCGGACGTGACCCGCCCAGGCGTCATCGCCGCGATCGCAATCGTCTCCGCCGCGCTCGGCGGGATCGGCGCGCTCGCGATCGGCAAGACGGCGGGGTGGGTGGACGACGACGTCGCCGGAGAGACGGTCGTGGTGTCCTCGGCGGACGTCGCGGCGCCGGCGGCCGACCGGGTCGCGGGCGACGCCGCCACGCCTGTCGTCGGGAACGATTTCGACCCGAGCGAGATCTACGAGAAGCGGGCGGTGGGCGTCGTCACGATCTTCGCGCTCTTCGGGGACCAGGACGAGCAGGATCCACTCTCGGCTGCACAGGGCTCGGGCTTCGTCGCGTCCGAGGACGGCTACGTGCTCACGAACTCGCACGTGATCACGACCGCCGGCGAGGTGCCGCAGGGAGAGACTCCCGAGGCCGCCGGCACGGTGTACGTCCAGTACCGGGACGGAGAACGCGTCCCTGCCGAGGTCGTCGGCTGGGACCTCTACGACGACGTCGGGCTGCTCAAGGTGGACCCGGCTCAGCACCCCGTCGCCCCCGTGCCCCTCGGCGACTCGGCATCCATCGTCGTCGGGGAGCCTGTCGCCGCGATCGGCAGCCCCTTCGGCCAGGAAAGCTCTCTGAGCGTCGGCGTCGTCTCCGCGACCCAGCGCTCGATCGGCTCGCTCACGTCGAGCTACAACCTCGTCGACGCGATTCAGACCGATGCTCCGATCAACCGCGGAAACTCGGGCGGGCCGATGTTCGACGCGGAGGGCGAGGTGATCGGCATCAACGCGCAGATCCGCAGCGAGTCGGGCACGGCGGAGGGCGTAGGCTTTGCGGTGCCGATCAACGCGGCGAAGCGCTCGATGGAGCAGCTGATCTCGAGCGGGCGCGTCCGCTACGCGTGGCTCGGAGTGACGACGCAGACGCTGACTCCGCGCATGGCCGAGGAGCTCGGGTATGCGAACGAGACCGGCGCGATCGTCCAGGAGGTCGTGGACGACAGTCCGGCGTCCCGGGCGGGGCTCCGCGGCGGCGACCGCGAGCGCGACTTCGAGGGCGTTCCCGTCACGACGGGCGGCGACCTGATAGTGGCGATCGGCGATCGACCGGTCGAGTCGGCCGAGGACGTCGTCCGCGCGGTCACGCAGCGCCTCCTTCCGGGCGAAGAGGTCGAGCTCACGATCTTGCGCGGCACGCAGCGACAGACCGTCACGGTGCGGCTCGGCGAGCGGCCCGCGAGCCCGCCCAGGCTCAACCGGTAGCCGGTCTAGACTCGGCCGAGTGGGGCGTCCCGAGCAGAACAGCGTTGTCCTCGGAGACAACCTCGAGCTTCTTGCCGGCTACGACGACGGCACCTTCCAGCTCGTCTACGCCGACCCGCCGTTCAACACCGGCCGCCGCCGCAGCCGGCGGACGATCGCCGTCGAGGCCGACCTCCGCGGCGACCGGGTCGGGTTCGGCGGGCGCCGCTACTCGACGCGCGTGCTGGCCGAGTCCTCCTACGCGGACTCTTACCCCGACTACCTCGGCTTCCTCGAGCCGCGGCTCAGCGAGCTGCGGCGCGTGCTCGCCGTGGACGGGACGCTCTACGTCCACCTGGACTACCGGGAGGCCCACTACGTCAAGCTGCTCCTCGACGAGCTGTTCGGCCGGGAGTGCTTCCTGAACGAGATCGTGTGGGCCTACGACTACGGTGCACGCCCGAAGCGCCGGTGGCCGGCGAAGCACGACACGATCCTGGTCTACGTCAAGGACCCGGAGCGCTACTGGTTCGACGCGGAGGCCGTCGGGCGCGAGCCGTACATGGCGCCCGGGCTCGTGACCGCCGAGAAGGCGGCGCGGGGAAAGCTTCCGACCGACGTCTGGTGGCACACGATCGTCTCGCCGACGGGGCGTGAGAAGACGGGCTATCCGACCCAGAAGCCGGAGGGGATCCTGCGCAGGGTCGTGCAGGCGTCCTCGCGTCCCGGCGACTGGTGCCTGGACCCGTTCGCCGGCTCGGGGACGCTGGGCGCCGTCTGCGAGGCGCTCGGCCGCCGCTACGTGCTCATCGACTCGAGCCCGGAAGCGGTAGCGGTCGCGCGGGCACGCCTCGCGGAGTTTGGACGGCCGGAGGGGCGGGTACGAAGCCCGTCGAGACGATAGTCACGTGTCACCAGCTAGATTTCCCTCCGGTCGAATCGGGCCTGGTGTGTCTGCGCGCGTGACGAACGACAACGGACGGAGCGTGGTCTCGCTGGTGATCCCGGCGAAGGCCGAGTACATCGTCCTCGGGCGCCTCGCCGTCACAGGGCTTCTGCGGCCGCTTGCGGTCGAGCCCGAGTTGATCGCCGACGTGAAGCTCGCGCTCACCGAAGCCTGCTCCAACTCGGTTCGGCACGCATACCGCGAAGCGCCCGGCGTCGTCGAGATCCGCTACGAGCTCCAGGACGACCGGCTCGCCGTCGAGGTCTCGGACGAGGGCGGCGGCTTCGACCCGGACGTCCTTCTCGGCCACGAGGGCGAGCTCGACGAGGGCGGCCTCGGGATCGCCATCATCCGAGCCGTGACCGACGAGCTCACGATCGAGACCCGGGCCGGCAGCTCCGGGTCGTCCCTCCGCTTCGCCAAGCAGCTCGGCTGAGCACCAGTTTCTGACTGAAACAAGCCGCGCCGACCAGTATCCTCGGGCGCCGTGGACCTCCAGCTCGTCAACGTCGGCACCAAGCTGCTCGGCGACTACGCCACGCTCGCGAGCCGCGGGCTCATGGAGCAGATCCGAGCTCTCGCTGAGCCTCTTGCCGGAAAGCGTGTCCTGCACCTCTCCGCCACCGCCTTCGGCGGCGGGGTCGCGGAGATTCTCTACTCGCTCGTCCCGCTCATGCGCGATGCCGGGCTCGACGCGGAGTGGCGTGTCATCTACGGGCAGGACGAGTTCTTCGAGGTCACGAAGACGATCCACAACGCTCTCCAGGGCGATCCCAACGGGCTGTCGCCCGAGCAGCAGGAGACCTTCAAGCGGTACAACCTCCTGAACGCCGAGGCGCTCGACGGCGCCTACGACTTCGTCATCGCGCACGATCCCCAGCCGGCCGCGATGATCGAGCACGCCCGCGGCGCCGGCGGGAAGTGGATCTGGCGCTGCCACATCGACCTGTCGACTCCCAACCGCGAGGTGCTCGACTTCCTGCTCCCCTGGATCGGGAGGCACGACGCGGCGATCTTCCACCGCAGGCAGTACATCCCGGCCGCAGACGGCCTCCCGGCCTGCTACCTCTGGCCGCCGGCGATCGACCCTCTCGCCCCGAAGAACATGGCCCTCTCGGGCGAAGACGCCGCCTACATCCTCGACCAGTTCGGCATCGACGTCGACCGGCCTCTCGTCACCCAGGTCTCGCGCTTCGATCCGTGGAAGGACCCGCTGGGCGTGATCGAGGCCTGGCGTCTGGTCCGTCGCACGCACCCGGAAGTCCAGCTGGCGCTCGTGGGCTCGATGGCCCATGACGACCCCGAAGGCTGGGAGTACTACAACAGCACCGTCAAGGCGGCCGACGGCGATCCCGACATCTTCATCCTCTCCAACATGAACAACGTGGGCTCGGTCGAGGTGAACGCCTTCCAGGTGCACTCGGCAGCGGTGCTCCAGAAGTCGGTCCGGGAGGGATTCGGCCTCACGGTCACCGAGTCGCTCTGGAAGGGACGCCCCACGATCGGCGGGCGGGTGGGCGGCATCGTCGACCAGATCCAGGACGGCGAGACGGGCTTCCTCGTGGGCTCGGTGGAGGAGTGCGCGGCAGCGACCGAGCGAGTCCTGGCCGACCCGGTCGTCGCGCGGCAGATGGCGCTCCGCGGCAAGGAGCATGTCCGCAGGCACTTCCTCACGCCCCGCCTCCTGCGCGACTGGCTGGCGCTCTTCAGCGAGCTCTCCGGAGACGGGCCGCCCGACGCAGAGCTCGTCACCTCGCTGCGGGCAGTCTGATCCACAGCCGGGTCCGGCCTGTCGCTAGGGTGTCCGCGATGACGGGCCGGCGCAAGCTCATCGTCGTCTCGAACCGCGGTCCGGTGGTCTACGACCGCCCGCGGGGCGGTGACCGGCTCGCTCGTCGTGGAGGCGGCGGCCTCGTCACGGCCCTCCGGAGCCTCGTGGAGCACCACGACGTCACCTGGGTCGCGAGCGCGATGTCGGACGAGGACCGGGTCGTCGTGGCGGAAGCGGGCGGCGAGGCGATCGAGGAGACGGCGCAGAGCGGCGCACCCTTTCGGCTGCGCCTCGTGGCGCACGAGCCGAGCGCCTACGACTGGCACTACAACGTCGTCGCCAACCCGATGCTCTGGTTCCTCCAGCACTACCTCTGGGGGCTCGCGAGCGCCCCGGACGTCGATCACGGGCTCCACCACGCCTGGACCGAGGGCTACGTTTCGGTCAACCGGGCCTTTGCCGAGGCGGTGCTCGTCGAGCTCGAGCGCGAGCCCGACGCAACCGTCTTCTTCCACGACTACCACCTCTATGTTGCGCCCGCGCTCGTCCGGGAGCGGGCGCCGGATGCGCTCCTCGCGCACTTCGTCCACGTCCCCTGGCCGATGCCCGACTACTGGCGGGTGCTGCCCGAGCCGATCCGGCGCGCCGTGCACGAAGGGCTGCTCGCCAACGACGTCGTCAGCTTCCATACACGACGCTGGAAACGGAGTTTCTTGCGCGGCTGCGAGGACATCCTCGGCGTCGAGCCGGACTACGACGCCTCAGAGGTCACGAGCGGCGGCCGCTCCACGCTCGTGCGCGCCCGGCCCATCTCGGTGGATCCCGCCGAGTTCGACGAGATCGCCGAGAGCGACGGAGTGCTCGCCCAGGAGTCCGTGCTCTCCGAGGGACGACCCGAGCATCTCATCCTGCGGGTCGACCGCACCGATCCATCGAAGAACGTCGTCCGCGGCTTCCGCGCGTACGAGCTCTACCTCGACGCGCACCCCGAGATGCACGGGCGCGTGCAGATGCTCGCGCTCCTCGACCCGTCCAGGCAGGACATCCCCGAGTACGCCGAGTACCTCGGCGCGATCCAGCGGGCGGCCAGGACGGTCAACGACCGCTTCCAGCGGGAGGGCTGGATCCCTCTCGACCTCCAGATCCAGGACAACTTTCCGCAGGCAGTGGCCGCCTACAAGCAATACGACGTGCTGCTCGTCAACGCGATCTTCGACGGGATGAACCTCGTTGCCAAGGAGGCGTCGCTCGTGAACTGCCGGGACGGCGTGCTCGTCCTCTCCGAGAATGCGGGTGCCCACGACGAGCTCGGGGAGTGGGCTCTGACCGTGAACCCGTTCGACGTCACGGGCCAGGCCGAGGCAATCCACGAGGCGCTGACGATGGCGTCCGCGGAGCGCAGTCGCCGTCGCGAGGCGATCGTCGCCCAGGTGCGCGGGCACGACATCGGCGCCTGGATCACGGGCCAGCTCGCCGACCTCGACGAAGCCAGGGAGCACGCCCTCCTGTCCACCTAGGCGACGGTGAGGCTCCTCCGTAGGAAGGCGCGGGACCCCGTGTCGAGGCTGCGCGAGGCGCCTATGCCGACGGCGACCTCACGGGTTTCTTCGGCGCCTTCCCGGACGTCTGGCGAGATTCGGCCGGCTTCCGGATCGACGGGATCGTCAGCCACGGCTTCCTGCGCCGCTACGCGTGGACGCTCGACTTCGACACCATGACGATGACCTTCGCCGAACCGCTCTAGTCTTACCGGCGATGAGCGACGAGCTGAGCCACGTCGACGAGTCGGGCGGTGTCCGCATGGTCGACGTGGGCGGGAAGCCCCGGAGCCACAGGCTCGCGCGGGCCCACGCCTTCGTCCGCATGGCGCCGGAGACGGCCGAGCGCCTTCGCTCCCTTCCGAAGGGCGACGCGCTCATGACGGCGCAGGTTGCGGGGATCATGGCTGCGAAGCGGACCGCCGAGCTCATCCCGCTCTGCCACCCGCTTCCACTTACGAACGTCGAGGTCCGGCTCGAGATCGAGGAGGGCGGAGTCGCAGTCGAGGCAGGCGCCGAGACGACGGCCCAGACCGGCGTCGAGATGGAGGCGCTCACGGCCGCCGCTGTGGCCGCGCTAACCGTCTACGACATGGCCAAGGCGATCGACAAGGAGATGGTCGTCGAGGACGTCAGGCTCCTCGAGAAGACGAAGGAGGCTCTCGACTGAGAGCAGCTGTCCTGACGGTCTCCGACGGCGTCTCGGCCGGCGAGCGCGAGGACCGAAGCGGCGAGGTCCTCGCGGAGCTTCTGGGCGAGGAGGGCTACGAGGTCGAGCGCCGGGTCGTCCCTGACGAGCGCGCAGCGATCACAGCCGCCATCGGCGAGCTGGCAGCCGTCACGGGCATCGTGCTGACGACGGGGGGGACGGGTCTCGGGCCGCGCGACGTCACTCCCGAGGCGACCGCCGAGCTTCTCGACCGCCCAGCACCCGGGATCGCAGAGGCACTCCGGGCCGATTCCCGCGCCAAGACGCCACACGGGCTGCTGTCCCGCGGGCTCGCCGGTGTCGTCGGGACGACCCTCGTCGTCAACCTCCCGGGCTCCCCGGGCGGCGCCCGCGACGGCTTCGAGGTGCTGCGGCCGGCGCTCGGCCACGCGCTCGAGCTCCTCGCCGGCGAGCCGACCGCCCACCGCCAAACGGGATGACCGCCGCGGTCCTCCGCTACCCGAAGCTCTTCCTCTCGCTCGTCAAGTTCGAGCACACGGTCTTCGCGCTCCCGTTCGCCTACATCGGCGCTTTCCTCGCGGTGGACGGCGTGCCGAGCGCCGCCGATCTCCTCTGGATCACCGTGGCGATGGTCGGGGCGCGCAGCTTCGCCATGGCGCTCAACCGGTTGATCGACGCCGGGATCGACGCGAGGAACCCGCGCACGGCGGGAAGGGAGCTGCCCAGCGGCGCGCTCCGGCCTTGGCAGGCGATCGCCTTCTCGCTCGCCTCGCTGGGCGTCTTCCTCGTGGCCGTCTATCAGCTCGAGCCCATCGTCCGCTGGCTCTGGCCGATTCCCGTCGCCGCCTTCGTCGTCTACCCCTACCTCAAGCGCGTCACGTGGCTCTCGCATGCCTGGCTCGGGGCCGTCGACGGGCTCGCGCCGGTCGGTGCCTGGGCGGCGGTCACGAACGAGCTTCCTCTGGAGGCCTGGCTGCTCGGCGCCGCCGTGGCGGCGTGGGTGGCGGGCTTCGACGTCCTCTACGCGCTCTTCGACCTCGACCACGACCGCGCCCACGGGCTCCACTCGATCCCGGCGCGGTTCGGCGCCGGAACGGCGTTCGCGGTCGCGCGCGCCTGCCATGTCGCCACGGTCGCCTTCCTCGCCCTCGCGGGCCTGGCGCTGGACGCCGGCGTCCTCTACTGGCTGGGAGTCGCCTCGGTCGCGGCTCTCCTCGCCTACGAGCACTCGCTCGTCTCGCCCGCGGACACGACCCGCCTCGACGCCGCCTTCTTCACGATGAACGGCGTCATCAGCGTCACGTTCTTCGTGTTCGTGCTGGGGGACGTGCTGGCGTGATCGCAGCGCGGGGACTGGGCCGGAGCTTCGGCGCGAAGCGCGTTCTCCGTGGGCTCGACCTCGACGTCGCCGACCGCGACCTCCTGCTCGTGACCGGCCCGAACGGTTCCGGGAAGTCGACCTTGCTCGCCCTCTGCGCCGGGCTTCTCGCTCCCACGGCCGGGGAGATCGAGGTCGACGCAGATCGAGGCCGGATCGGCTACCTGGCCCACGAGCCGCTCGTCTACCGGGAGCTGTCGGCGCTCGAGAACCTCGACCTCTACGGGCGCCTCTACCGCGTCCCGGAGCGGCGCGAGCGCATCGGCATGCTCCTCGAGCGATTCGGTCTCTGGGAGGCGAGGGGGGAGCGCGTGGCGGGGTACTCCCGCGGGATGCTCCAACGGCTCGCGCTCTGCCGCACGCTCCTCCACGAGCCGGACCTCCTGCTCCTCGACGAGCCCTACGCGGCCCTCGACGAGTCCGGAGTGGCGCTCCTGGACGCGGAGCTCGACGGGCTCGCCGGGGAACGGACGCTCGTCGTCGCCACGCACGATCCGGCGCGCGTGGAGCGCCTCGCCACCGCGAGGCTCGCCCTGGCCCCCTCATGGGCCCGGGGCGGGCCCATGACCTATCTCGCGGACGTGCACACGCTCGCCCGCAAGGACCTCCGGCTCGAGCTCAGGTCGCGCGACACCCTGCCGGCGATGGTCCTCTTCGTCGTCGCGGCGCTCGTCGTCTTCAGCTTCTCGCTGCCCGCCGAGGCCTCCGACGTCGCCGCCTACGGGCTCCTCTGGGTGGCGATCGTCTTCACGGCGATCCTCGGGCTCACGAGGGCCTTCGCGGCCGAGCGCGAGCAGCGCGTCCTCGACGGGCTCGTGCTCGCCCCCTGCGACCGGAGCGCGATCTGGCTCGGAAAGGGAATCGCGATGCTGGCCTTCCTCGCGCTCGCGGAGGTCGTGGCGCTGCCGGCGTTCGCGCTCTTCTTCGAGCCGGTGACGTGGGAGCTCGTCGCGGCGGTCGCGCTCGCCGACCTCGGACTGGCCGCGGTGGGAACGCTCCTCGCCGCGATGGCTGCCGCGAGCCGGGCGCGCGAGCTGCTCCTGCCGCTCCTCTTCCTGCCCCTCGTGATCCCCATCGTCGTCGGCGGGGTGGGGGCGTCGATCGGGGACGATCCGGGTCGCTACCTCGGCTTCCTCGTCCTCTACGACCTCATCTTTGCGATCCTGTCGTGGGCGAGCTTTGAGTACGTCGTTACGGAATAGCCGCGCGCCGGCACTCGCGGCCGCCGCCGCGGTGCTGCTCCTCGTGGGCGTCGCCCTCGCGTTCTACTGGGTGCCGAACGCGCCTCTCGAAGGCTTCCGGCAGCGGATCTTCTACATCCACGTCCCCGTCGCGCTGACGGCCTATGCCTGCTTCGGGTGGGCCGCGTGGAAGGCGCTCCGGCTTCTCTGGGTCGGCGACCGGCGCTACGACCTGGAGAGCTACACGGCCGTGCACATGGGCGTCATCTTCGGGATCCTCACGCTCGTCACCGGGTCGATCTGGGCGCGGACCTCCTGGAACACCTGGTGGGCCTGGGAGGAGCGCCAGCTCGTCCTCTTCCTCGTCCTCTTCCTCTTCTACTCCGCGTACTTCATGCTGCGGTTCTCCGTGGAGCCGGGGCCGCGGCGGGCGCGGATGTCCGCCGTCTACGCGCTCTTCGGGGTCGTGCTCATCCCGGTCAGCTTCCTCGCCATCCGCCTTGCGGAGGGGCTGATCCATCCGGTCGTGTTCGACAGCCAGGTCAACACCCGCCTGTCGGCGAGCCAGCTCGCCACCTTCCTCGTCTGTTTCGCGGGGATGCTCGCGCTCGCAGCCTCGCTCTACGTGAACGAGCTGACCGGGAAACGCATCGACGAGCGGCTCCGCGAGCTGCGGGAGGCGCTGTCGTGAGCACCGCCGAGAAGTACGTCACCGCCGCCTACCTCGTCGTCCTCGGCGTCCTGCTCGCCTACCTCGTCATCTACGCGTTCAAGCTCTCCCGGCTCGACCGCGAGACGAGCGAGCTCGTGGAGCTGGCCCGGCGCAAGCAGGCCGAGCCCGATCCCGAGCCCGAGGAGGTCGCGCATTGAGCGAGGTCGGGCTCCTCCTCTTCTGGCCCGCGCTGGCGGGGTATCTGGAGGCGGCGGTGGCCTATGCCGGCGACACCGTGCGCCCGGGCCCCCTCGTTCGCTGGGCGATGTGGGGGGTCAGGCTCGGCTGGCTCGCGCAGACGGCCCTTCTCGTCGCGCAGGCCGCCGACGCCGACGGCTTCCCGTGGGGGACGTGGGCGGGCTCGCTGAACCTCTTCGTCTGGATGTGCGTCGGCGTCTACCTCATCTGGGGCTGCCGAGCGCCCTACCGCCTTCTCGGCCTCGCGGTGATGCCGCTCGCCGTCCTCCTCCTCGCGCTCTCGTGGGCGGCCGGGGGCGTCGGCGAGCAGGCGAGCAGCGAGTTCGGCGCGGTCTTCCTGGCGTTCCACGTCGGCCTGATCCTCGCGGCCTTCGCGGGCTTCACGCTCGCGGCCGCCCTCGCGGCGCTCTACCTCTGGCAGGAGCGGCGCCTCAAGCGGCGGACCCCGAGCGTGCTCCGGCTCCGGTCTCCGTCCCTCGAGACGCTCGACGGGCTCACCGGGCGAACCATCGCCGTCGCCCTGCCGACGCTCACCGTCGGAGTGGGGATCGGCCTCGCGCAGCTCGAGTCGCACGCGGCCGGCTTCGACGCGACCATGGCCGTCACGCTCCTCGCGTGGGTCGTCTACGCGGCGTTCCTCGTCCTGCGCTGGGAGGCGGGCTGGCGCGGTCGCCGTGTCGCGTACCTCGCCCTTGCCGGCTTCCTGCTCGTCGTCCTCGTCCGCCTCGTGCTCACCCCGTTCGCCCACTTCTGATGCGGCTGCTCCTCGTCGGCACCTCGTACCAGCGCGCTCCGGTGGAGCTGCGGGAGCTGCTCGCCTACGACCCGTCGCTGCGCCGCGAGGCCCTCGAGCGGCTCTCGGCCGGCGGGACCGAGGCGGCCGTCCTCTCGACCTGCAATCGCACCGAGGTCTACGCGGTCGGCGCCGAGCCCTCCGGGCTCGAGAGGCGCATCTACGGCGAGCTTGCGGGGCTCTCCGGGCTCTCGCCCTCGGAGCTCGAGCCCGCGCTCTACACGGTCACCGACGAAGCCGCGGCGATGCACCTCTTCCGGGTGGCGGCCGGGCTCGACTCGATGGTCCCCGGCGAGGCGCAGATCCTCGGCCAGGTGCGGGAGGCGTACGAGGCGGCCCGCGGGGCGGACACCGCCGGCTCGACACTCCACCGGCTCTTCCGGCAGGCCTTGCGGGTCGGCAAGCGGGTGCGGACCGAGACCGCCATCGGCGAGAACCCGGCCTCCGTCTCCTCGGCTGCCGCCCAGCTTGCCGAGCGGGTCTTCGACGACCTCGCCGGCAGGCGCATCCTCCTGATCGGCGCGGGCAAGACGGCCGACCTGACTGCCGCGAACCTGATCTCGCGGAACGTCGGCGAGATCGTCGTCGCCAACCGCTCGTCGGAGCGCGCCGAGGCGCTCGCGCGACGCTTCGACGGCCGCGCCGTCGGCCTCGACGAGGTCGAGCGGGAGCTTGCCCACGTAGACGTGGTGGTCGCCTCGACGAGCTCGCAGGGCTACGTCGTCACGGCGGCTCAGGCCGAGCGCGCCATGAGAGAGCGCCGCGGCCGCTCGATCTTCTTCATCGACATCGCCGTGCCCCGGGACGTCGATCCCGCGGTCAACGACCTCGAAGGCTGCTACGTCTACGACATCGACGATCTCGAGCGCGTCGTCGCCGAGAGCGTCGCCGGGCGCCGGGAAGAGGCGGTTCGCGCCGAGGCGATCGTGAGCGAGGAAGCGGACGGTTTCCGCGCCTGGCAGCTCTCCCTGGACGTCGTCCCGGCGATCTCGTCGCTCCGTGCGCGTGCCGAGTCGATCAGGCGGGAGGAGCTGGAGCGCGCCCAGGGGCGTCTCGGCGCTCTCTCCCCGACCCAGCGCCGCGCCGTCGAGGCGCTGACGAGCCAGATCGTGGCGAAGCTCCTGCACCAGCCGACCGTCCGCCTGAAGGAGGCCGCCGGCGCGGCGGACGGCGTCCTCTACGCGGACGCGGTTCGGCACCTCTTCGGGCTCGACGAGAGGGATGCTGGTCAGGCTCGGCACCCGCGGCAGTAGGCTCGCCCTCGTCCAGGCCGAGCTGGCCGCCGACGCGCTGAGGGCCGCGTCGGCCGACGCGAACGTGGCCATCGTCCCCATCACGACGAGCGGCGACCGCGACCGCTCGAAGCCATTCGGCGAGATCGGCGCGCGCGGGGTCTTCGTCAAGGAGATCGAGGAAGCCCTGCTCGCCGGCCGGATCGACGTGGCGGTCCACTCGGCGAAGGACATGACGTCCACAGACCGGGAGGGCCTGGCTGTCGGAGCGTTTCTCGCCCGTGAAGACCCTCGAGATGCCCTCTGCGGCGCGGCCGGCCTCCGCCCCGGCCTCCGGGTCGGGACCGCCTCGGTTCGCCGCCGCGCGCAGCTTCTCGCTCTCGAGCCGAGCCTGTCCGTCGAGCCACTTCGCGGGAACGTGGACACCCGCCTCCGCAAGATGCGTGAACGGGGCCTCGACGCCATCGTGCTCGCCGCGGCCGGCCTCGAGCGGGTCGGGCTCGCCGGCGAGATCGGCTACCGCTTCCCACCCGGTGAGCTCCTGCCGGAGGCGGGCCAGGGCGCGGTGGCGCTCCAGGTGCGAACGGGAGAGGAAGTGCTTGTCGCGGCGCTCGACGACATCGAGACGCGGCGGCGGGTCGAGGCCGAGCGAGCCTGCGTCACCCGGATCGGCGGGGGCTGCCTCGCCCCGGTTGCCGCCCACCACGACGGCCGGACACTCACCGCGCTCATCGCGGACGAAGACGGCGCATGGATCGAGCGCAGGCACGGCGACAACCCGGCGACGGTGGCCGACGAGCTTCTCGCCGCCGTGTCGGCACTGGGCAGATGAGGGTCGTCCTCACCGGCACGGAGACGCAGAGCGCGCCGCTCGCCGACGAGCTCGCCGCCGAGGGCCTCGAGATCGAGATCTGCCCGCTCGTGGCGGTCGAGCCTCTGCCGGGCCCACCCGTTCGTCCCGCGGACTACGACTGGCTCGTGCTCACGAGCCGGAACGCGGTCGAGGCGCTCTTCGAGCGGCTGGAGGGCCCGCTGCCCCGGGTCGGAGTCGTCGGGCCGGGCACGGAGGAGGCGCTGCGAAGTCACGGCGTCGAGCCCGACCTCGTCGCGCGGGTCTCGACGCAGGAGGGTCTAGCCGCCGAGCTCCCCCGGCCGGTCGGCCGGGTGCTCTTCGCCGGGGCGGAGGGGGCGCGTGACGTCCTCGTCCGCGAGCTGGGAGCCGATTTCACCGCCCTCTACCGCACCGTCGAGCGCCGTCCGGCGAGCTTCCCGACGACCGGCCTCGTCGTCCTCGCCTCCCCCTCCGCCGCTCGGAGCTTCGCCGCCCTGGAGACCGATCTCCCGTGCGTGTCCATCGGACCGGTCACGTCGGCCGAGGCGATGCGTCTCGGCCTCCATGTCCTAGCAGAGGCGCGGAGCCACGACCGAAACGGGCTCCGGGAAGCCGTTAAGCTCGCGGCATCGAACGCCGGTTCATCACCTTCCTGACCGATTTCGGCCTCGAGGACGACTTCGTCGGCACCTGCCACGGCGTCATCAAGCGCATCGCGCCCGCGGCGGAAGTGATCGACATCACGCACGGAATCGCGCCGCAGAACGTGCTCCAGGGCGCGCTCGTGCTCTCCAGCACGCTCCCGTACATGCCGTCCGGGATCCACCTCGCGGTCGTCGACCCGGAGGTGGGCGGAGCGAGGAAGCCGCTCGCGCTTCGCAGTGCGGACGGCCGCTTCTTCGTCGGGCCCGACAACGGGCTGCTGCTCGTCGCCGCGGACGTGTTCGGGGGGGTCGAGGAGGCGGTCGAACTGGCCGAGCCCGCCTACCGGCTCGACCCGGTGGCGCGCACCTTCCACGGCCGCGACGTGTTCGCCCCGGCCGCCGGGCATCTCGCCGCCGGCGTCGCCCTCGGCGATCTGGGGCCTGCCGTCCCGGCGAGCAGGCTCGTTCGCCTCGAGCTCACCGCCCCGCAGATCGGAGCGCGCCGGATCCGCGCGACCGTCCTCCACGTCGACCGCTTCGGGAACGTCCAGCTCAACCTGAAGCCCGACGACCTGGCGCAGGTCGGCATCGAGCCCGGCGTGCAGGTGGAGCTCGAGATCGGCTTCGAGCGGTACTACGCCGTCGCCGCGAGGACGTTCGCCGAGGTCCGGGCGGGCGACATCGTCCTCTACGAGGACGCGTACTGGAACGTCTCGCTCGCCATCAACCGCGGGAACGCCGCGGAGATGTTCGGCGTCGGGGTGGGCGAGGAGATTCGGCTGTCCGCGGTCGACGTGTGAGCGTCCCTCCCGTCCGGGGAGCTGCCGCTCGCCGATTCGCGCGCCTGGCCGCGAGGGCCGTCGCCGCCCGCCCGGGCCTCTGGCGCATCTTTCGAGGGCCGTTGCGGGCGGAGTTCGACTGGCTCGCATCCAGGTGGGAGAACCTGATGGGGCCCGAGACTCTCGTGTCCCTGGCGGCCGCCCTCGAGCGCCTCGACGCTTCCCCGAGCCGCGTCCTCGACGTCGGAACGGGAACGGGCGCGGCAGCCCGCCTGGTCGCAGAACGTTTCCCCGGAGCCGAGGTCGTCGGGGTCGACCTGGCTCCTGCGATGGTCGAGGAGGCCCGCCGGGTACTCCCCCGGGAGCTCGCGGCCCGCGTCCGCTTCGAGGTCGCAGACGCCTCCGAGCTCCCGTTCCAGGCCGGCGCCTTCGACCTCGTCGTCCTGCTGAACATGATCCCGTTCTTCCCCGAGCTGGGACGGGTCACGGCCCCGGGAGGCGCGGTTGTCGTGGCCTCGTCCTCAGGGGCCGAGACGCCGATCTGGACGCCGCCCGAGACGCTGCGGAGAGGGCTCGAGCTCCTCGGCTTCGGGCGCTTCGAGGAGCTCGCGGCGGGATCCGGAACCGCGTTTGTTGCCCGTCGCAACGAGGGGGGTTAGGATGCCGCCAAACGGCGTTCGCGGCACGGTCGCACCGGCCCGGACGTCGTTTTTACGCACCCGGGAGCGTCCCCGGTTAGGCTCGCGTCCGTGTAGCGCATCGCCATCCTGCAAAGCGACTCGAGGCGCACTGCGCTCTCCTCCCCTCGATGGTGATGGTTCTGCGGCGCCTACGTTGCGAGAGAGAGTGGCGAGGGCCGGAATCGAACCGGCGACACCACGGTTTTCAGCCGTGTGCTCTACCGACTGAGCTACCTCGCCAAGGCATCGAAGTGTAGCCTCACCGGCCGTGGCGGACGGAAGCGGGAGGAAGGTGGTGGTGATCGGCGCCGCGCTCGACCTCGGTGCCGGGAGGCGCGGGGTCGACATGGGCCCGTCGGCGATTCGCTACGCGGGGCTCGACGACCGACTCGGCGACCTCGGCATCGCCTGCGCGGACTGGGGAAACGTGGAGACGGCCGTCGCCGAGGCGACGGCGAGCGGAAACCCGAACGCTCGGTTCCTCGCCAAGATCAAGGAGACGTGCGAGCGCATCGCGCGGCGGGTCGCCGCCGCCGTCGAGGGGGGGAGGACGCCCATCGTCCTGGGCGGCGACCATTCCATTGCTCTCGGCACGCTGGGGGGCATGGCCTCGGTGCACGGCGCCGGGGGCGTCCTCTGGCTCGACGCCCACGGCGACCTGAACACCCCGGAAACGTCCCCGAGCGGAAACGTCCACGGGATGCCGCTCGCCGCCGTCCTCGGGCGGTCGCCGGAGGCGTTCGCGAGCGAGGCCTGGCCGCTCCCGGCCGCCGACCCGGAGCGGGTCGTGCTGGTCGGCGTCCGCTCGCTGGACGAGGGGGAGCGGGCGTACGTGCGCGAGAGCGGTATCGGCATCCACACGATGAGCGAGCTCGACCGGCGGGGCATCGAGCCGGTCGTTCGCGAGGCGCTCGAGCGCCTGTCGGACGCTCCCTTCGTCCATGTCTCGCTCGACATGGACGTCGTCGATCCCGATGTCGCCCCGGGCGTGGGAACGCCCGTGCGCGGCGGCCTCTCGTACCGGGAGGCGCACCTGGCCATGGAGCTCGTCGCCGAGTCGGGACTGCTCGGGTCCTTCGAGATCGTCGAGGTGAATCCGATCCTCGATCGCGGCAACGAGACCGCGACGCTCGCCGTCGAGCTGGCCGCGAGCGCCTTCGGCGCGCGGATTCTCTAAGGGTTCTGAGCGCGCGTGGTTCCGAGGAACGAGTCGATCGCCGCCGCCGTTTCCTCGTAGGCGTCCCAGAGCACGATGTGCCCACCGGGCACGACGGCGACCTCGAGCAGATCGCCGAGCACCGCGCGGTAGAGCTCGACCTCGGCGGCGCTCACGAGCTTGGCGTGCTCCGCGACCACGAGCAGCGTCGGGATGCGAAGCTTCTCCCAGGCCGGCGGGAACGCCGCCATCTCCCGGTAGGCAGCCGCGACCGCCTCCCTGGAGTAGCGGTAGAACCAGCCGCCTTCGGGCTGCTCGACGAGGTGCTCGCGCATCTCCTCCTCGAGGAACGCGCGGGGCGTGCTCTCGAGGCCCGCCGCGCGCGCTTCGAGCGCCTCCCCCACCGTGGCGAAGGGTGCCTTGCCGAGCTCGAGCTGCGCGAAGTCCTCCGCCGCGTCCGGTGGGATCCAGAGCGCTGGGTCGAGCAGGACGGCCCGCTCGACGAGGTCGGGCCTGCGCCCCGTCACCTCCGCCGTGAGGCGCCCGCCGAAGCTGTGTCCGATCCAGGTCGCCGGCTCGGTGACGGTCTCCAGCAGGTCGACGACGTGCTGGTCGATCGTCCACGGCTCGTCCCAGCCGGAGCGGCCGTGGCCGCGCAGGTCGAGCGCACGCACGGAGAAGCGGTCGGCGAGGTGCTCCTCGACGAGCCGCCGGAAGCGCAGCCCGTGCGCGGCCACGCCGTGGAGGCACACGAGTGGCGGGGCTTCCGGAAAGCCCCACCGGTGCTCGTTGAGCCTCAGGGCAGCTTCCCCTCCAGTGCGCCGACGAGCGGCGGCAGGGTCTCACGCCAGTCGCCGACGAGGCCCACGTCGGCGTGGGAGAAGATCGGCGCCCGCTCGTTCGCGTTCAGGGCGACGATGACGCCTGCCTTCACCGATCCGACCCGGTGCTCGAAGGCGCCGCGCACGCCGACCTCCAGCAGAAGCCGTGGCGCGATCGCGCGGCCGGTGAGCCCGATCTGGCGGTTCTTGGGGAGCCAACCGGCGTCGGCGACGCCCCTGCTCGCCCCCACGGCTGCTCCGAGACGGGCGGCGAAGCCCTCGATCTCCGGGAGGGCTTCGGGGCCGCCGACGCCCTTGCCGACGCAGAGGCAGACCCGCGCGGCGTCCAGCTCGTAGGCGGCGGTATCCGGGCGCTCTTCGCGGTCGACGAGACGCGTGCGAGGCTCCGGAAGGTCACCGACCTCGAGCCGCGCGACTTCTGCCTCGGCGTCGTCTCGCGGCTCGACCGGCGCGAACATCCCCGGCCGCACCGTGGCGAGCTGGGGCGTCGTCGCGCCCATGATCACCGAGACGATGTTGCCGCCGTACGCGGGCTTGTACTGGATGAGGCGCCCCCCCTTGTCGATGCCGAGATCGACGCAATCCCCGGTCATCCCGAGCTCGAGCTCCCCCGCGGCGCGCGGCCCATAGTCGCGGCCGGCGGCCGTTGAAGGAATCAGGAGAGCGTGCGGGCGCTCGGTCTCGAGGACTCGGCACAACGCTGTTGCGTAGGTGTCAGGGTGGTACTCGGCCAGACGGTCGTCGTCGACGAGGACGATCCGTTCGGCTCCGTGGCGCGCGGCCTCCTTGGCCGCGGCGTCGAGCCCGTGGCCGAGAATGAGGGCCACGTTCTCGCCGCCGAGCTTCCCGGCGAGCTCCCTGCCCTTGCCGAGGAGCTCGAGCGAGACGCGGCGCGGACTGCCCTCGACGAGCTCGACCACCGTCCAGCAGTCGTAGCTCCGACCGGGCTTCTGGCCCAGTCGCTCCGGCTTCTCCCACGGTGACGTGGGCGGCCCGGCCGCCTCGGAGAGGAGCACCTGAATCCGCTCGGCAGCCTCGCCGGGGGAGGCCGCGATCTCGCCGCGGCGCTCGGGCGTGACGTCCTTGACCGCCAGGACGCGGGTCGGCGAGCCGGTCTGGCCGAAGCGCCGATCGTCCTCCTCGAGGTCGTCGACGAGGTCGGAGGCCGTCCAGGTGGCGATGCGGCCGTCCGTCGAGGTTGCCTCGACGTCTCGTTTCGCCGGCCAGATCCCCTCGTTGACGCCCTCGGTCACGGACACGAGTGCGGGAAGCTCGAGCTCGTAGGTGTCGTAGCCCTCGTCCGTCTCGCGGCGCCCGCGCAGCCGTCCAGCCTCGAGCTCCAGCCTGTCGAGGTTCGTGAGCTGCCCCCAGCCGAGGAAGGCAGCCGTCTCGGCCGGGACCTGCCACGTCTCCGAGTCGACGGTCTTCCGGCCGCAGATGACGAGGTCGGCGCCCTCCCTGGCGACCGCCATGGCGAGCGTCCGCGACGTCCCGAGCGTGTCCGCGACGGCGAACGCCTTGTCGGAGAGGTGGATCGACCGGTCGGCGCCCATGGCGAGCGTCATGCGGAGGGCCTCCTCGGCCTGCGGCGGCCCCATCGTCATCGTCACGACCTCGCCGCCGTGCGCGTCCCGGAGCCGGACCGCCTCGCTGACGGCGTAGACGTCGAACTCGTTCAGCTCGAGCGGGACGCCCTCGCGTACGAGCCGCCTCGTCTCAGGATCGAGCCGTACGTGGCTCGGATTCGGGACCTGCTTGACGAGGACGACGATCTTCACGGCGGGAGGGTACCGAGGCGGCCTACTCGGGCTCGTAGTAGCGCCGCCCGCGAAGCTCGTCGGGGAGGTAGTCCACGTCGTAGCCGGCGGGGTCGTCGGGGGGATAGACGTAGCCCTCGCCGTGGCCGAGCTTCCTCGCGCCGCGGTAGTGCGTGTCCCGCAGCGACCTGGGAGGGCGGACGGCGCCCAGCTCGCGGACGTCCCGGCGGGCGGCGCCGATCGCCTTGACGACGGCGTTCGACTTCGGAGCCGTCGAGAGGTAGATCGTCGCGTGCGCGAGGTTGAGCTGCGCCTCGGGGAGGCCGACGTGCTCGACGGCGTGTGCGGCCGACGTCGCCACGACGAGCGCCAGCGAGTCGGCCATGCCCACGTCCTCCGAGGCGTGGACGATCAAGCGCCGCGCGATGTAGCGAGGGTCCTCGCCTCCCTCGAGCATGGCCGCGAGGTAGTAGAGGGCCGCGTCGGGATCCGAGCCGCGGATCGCCTTGATGAACGCCGAGGTGAAGTCGTAGTGCGCGTCTCCGCCCTTGTCGTAGACGACCGGACGCCGCCGCGCCGCGTCCTCGACGTGGCGCTCCTCGAGGGGGCCGCCTTCCGAGCCCGCGGTCGACCAGGCCAGCTCGAGGATGTTGAGCGCGTTCCGCGCGTCTCCTCCGGCGCGCGCTGCGATCGACTCGACGAGCTCCTCCGGAAGCTCGGCTTCCAAGTGGGCGGCACCCCGGCGCACGACCACGGCGAGCTCCTCGCGGGTCAGGGGGACGAGCTCGTAGACCTGTGTGCGCGAGAGGAGCGCCGAGTTGACCTCGAAGTACGGGTTCTCGGTCGTCGCGCCGATCAGCGTCACGAGCCCCGATTCGACGGCCGGCAGGAGCGCGTCCTGCTGCGCCTTGTTGAACCGGTGGATTTCGTCGAGGAAGAGGATCGTCCGCCGTCCCTCGGCTCCCAGCCGCTCCGTCGCCCGCGCGAGGACGGCGCGGACGTCGGCCACCGACGCGGAGACCGCCGACAGCTCCTCGAACGCGGCCCCCGTCACGCCCGCGATGATTCGCGCGAGCGTGGTCTTACCGCTTCCCGGCGGCCCGTAGAAGACCGCCGACCCGACGCGGTCCTCGGCGATCGCGCGGGCCAGCGCCGAGCCCTCGCCGACGATCCCCGCCTGTCCGACGAACTCCTCCAGGCGCTCCGGCCGCACCTGCGCTGCGAGCGGCGCGATCTCGGAGGCCCGCTCGGAGGCCGCGTCGGAGAAGAGGTCGCTCACGCGAGCAGTATGCTCGCCCCGAGACATGGAGACCACGCTCGGCAACGAGGTGACCGGGCTCCTACAGGAGCTCCTGCGCCTCGACACGGTCAATCCGCCGGGGAACGAGACCGCGGCCGCGGAGCTGCTGTGCGCCTACCTCGAGGACTCGGGTCTCGCCTGCGAGCTCTACGCTCGGGAGCCCGAGCGGGCGAACCTCGTCGCCCGCCTGCCCGGCCGGGGCGACGGACCGAGCCTGCTCCTCCTCTGCCACACGGACACAGTCGTCGCCGACCCGACGGAGTGGACGGTCGATCCCTGGTCGGGGGAGCTCCGCGACGGCTACGTCTGGGGACGGGGCGCACTCGATATGAAGGGCCATGTCGCAGCGGCCGCCGTGGCGATCGCGACGCTCGCCCGCGAAGGCTTCGAGCCGGCCGGGGACCTCGTCTTCGCGGCGACGGCCGACGAGGAGGTCGGTGTGGACGTCGGGCTGTCCTGGCTCTGCCGGGCGCATCCCGACGCGGTTCGCACGGACTACTGCGTCAACGAAGGCGGCGGCGATCGCATCCTCATGGACGAGACGCCCGTCTATCTCTGCTCCACCGCCGAGAAGATGACCGCGCCCTTCCGCCTCCGCGTGCACGGCCGCAGCGGCCACGCCTCCATGCCCGGGATCGCGGACAACGCTCTCGTGCGTGCCGCCCGGCTCGTGGGCCGGCTTGCCGAGCTCAGGCAGGAGCCGCGCCTCGTTCCGGAGACCGAGGCTCTTTTCGCCGCGCTCGGCGAGATACCGGGCCCGGCGGAGCTCGAGCTGACCGTCGCGGAGCTGCCGCCGTCGATGCGGGAGACGATCGAGCCGATCCTCGGGCTGGCGATCTCCCCGACGATGATCACCGCCTCGCAGCGCACGAACGTCATTCCGGGTCTCTGCGAGATCGTGTGCGACTGCAGGCTGCTCCCGGGGCAGACGCCGGCGGACGTCGAGCCGGCGATTCGCGCTGCGCTCGGCGAGGACTCGTACGACCTCGAGTGGATCGAGGCCATCGGGGGGACGCGCTCGCCGGTTCAGACGCCGCTCTGGGACGTGCTCGAGAGCTTCATCCGCGCCGAGGAGCCCGCTGCGCGCGTGGTGCCGGTCGTCTCGCCGGGCTTCACGGACAGCCACTTCCTGCGCGAGGCCTTCGGCACCGTTGCGTACGGCTTCATGCCGATGCGCACGATGGCCCCCGACCTCGCGGCACGGCTGATCCACTCGGCCGACGAGCGCGTCGCCGTCGAGGACCTCGAGCTCGGGGCCCGCTTCCTTCACGACGTCGCCAGAACGATCGGTTCGCAGCGTTAGAGAAGGGGCCCGTGGGGGAAACAGGGTTTCTCCCGCGCTACGTACACTGGGCTCGTGACCGACGAACCGAAGATTCGCCTCGGCGGCATGGCGCTCGCGAACGGCGTGCTCGTGCACGGCCCGCGGCACTGGGCGTGCGCCGTCAGGAACGAGGAAGGCGAGCTGCTGCTCGCCTCGGGCGAGAAACCCGTCAAGTCGGTCGACGCGAGGAGCCGTCTCGCCCGCGGCCCGCTCCGCATCGCCGAGATCTTCGCGCTCCTTCCGGAGGTTCGACGGCGGCTCCCCGAGGCGACGCTGCCGTTCCAGCGGCCCCGCGTGGCCGGGGCGATCGTAGGCAGCATCGTCGCCGCGCAGGCGCTCCGGCGCTCGGGGCTCTCGCCGCTCGCGCAGGAGTCGTTGGCGGCCCTGCTCGCCCTCGGACCGGCGGTCTTCGCCCTCCGCGGAACCGCCCTGGCCGAGTACCACGGCGCGGAGCACATCTCGATCGGGAGCTACGAGCACGGCGAGCCGCGGACCCGTGAGCACGAGCGCTGCGGGTCGCACATGATCGGGCCGCTTCTCGTCACGTCGGCGGCCGGGGGCGCGCTGGCCGCCCGCGCGCCGAGCCAGCTGCGTCCCGCAGCCCGGCTCGCGGCCGGTGTCGGAGCCCTCGCGGCGGCGGTCGAGGTCTTCTCCTGGATGGTCGCCAACGAACGGCACCCGGTGGCCCGCGCGCTCGCACGACCCGGCCACGAGCTCCAGCAGCGGCTCGTCACCGCGGAGCCTTCGCCGGAGCAGATCGAGGTGGCGAACGCCGCTCTGGCGGAGTGCCTGCGCCTAGAATCTCCTGCAAATGGCCACTCAGACGAGGAAGAGGCGCCTCCCACCTGACATCTTCGACCTGCCGGTCGAGAAGATGCGGGAGGGCTACTACACCGACGTCTACTTCAACGACGCCCGGGAGACGCTGCTCGCGGACGGCCGGCACCCGCGGGTCGTCATGCAGGTCTTCCAGAAGAAGCAGGCCGTACTGGGCGGGATGGACGAGGCGATAGCGATCCTGAAGCTCTCCTCGCACGACTGGGAGGCGCTGACCGTGCACGCCCTCTACGACGGCGACGAGGTCTCTCCCTGGGAGACGGTGATGACGATCGAGGGCGACTACACGCTGTTCGCGCACCTCGAGACGTGCTACCTCGGCGTGCTCGCCCGGAGGACGCTCATCTCCACCAACGTCCGCCGTGTCGTCGAGGCAGCGGGTGGCAAGCCGATCCTCTTCTTCCCGGCGCGCCACGACCACCACCGCGTCCAGACCGGCGACGGGTACGCCGCGCACGTGGCGGGCGCGATCGGCGTCTCCACCCACGCGCAGGCGTCCTGGTGGGGCGGCCACGGCGTCGGCACGGTTCCCCACGCGCTCATCGCCGCGTACGGCGGGAACACCGTGCTGGCGGCGTCGAAGTTCGCGGAGGCCGCCTCCGAGGACGTGAACGTCGTCGTGCTCGTCGACTTCGAGAACGATTCCGTGCGCACTGCGCTGGAGGTGGCCCGGGCGCTGGGCGAGCGGCTCTGGGGCGTCCGCCTCGACACCTCGCGCACGCTCGTCGACCGCTCGCTCTGGGACGAGCTGGGCGACTACGACCCGCGCGGCGTCAACGAGCGGCTCGTCCGCAAGGTCCGCGACGCGCTGGACGAGAACGGCTTCGAGCGAGTCAGGATCGTCGTCTCGGGCGGCTTCGACGTCGAGCGGATCCGCGAATTCGAGGAGCGCGGGGTGCCGGTCGACTCCTACGGCGTCGGCTCCTCGCTCATCCGGGGCGACAACGACTTCACCGCCGACATCGTCCTCACGGACGGCCTCGAGTCGGCGAAGGTCGGGCGCACCTTCCGCCCGAATCCGCGGCTCGAGCTCGTCGAGTAGCGCCCCTTCAGGTTTCCGCCCCGGCTGCCGATGAAAGCGTGGGGTGGACGCTACTCTTCGACTTCCTGGACCGGCTTCCGGACATCGCGCTGACGTGGCTGCCCATCGTCTTCCTCGGGCTCCTCGTCTTTCTGATCTGGAAGACGGTCTCCCTGATGCCGAAGGTGCGGCCCACCGAGGTGGAGCCGTCGTCGAAGTCCTCAGCGACCTGGGACGACATCGCCGGCGTCGACGAGGCGGCCACCGAGCTTCAGGAGGTCGTCGAATTCCTCAAGAATCCGCGCCGCTTCTCGAAGCTGGGCGCCCGCGTCCCCAAGGGAATTCTCATCTACGGGCCGCCCGGGACCGGCAAGACCCTCCTCGCCAAGGCGGTCGCCCACGCCTCGGGAGCGACGTTCTACTCGCAGAGCGCCTCGGCCTTCGTAGAGATGTTCGCCGGGCTCGGCGCCGCGCGCATCCGTAAGCTCTTCGAGCGGGCGCGGAAGAACGCGCCGGCCATCATCTTCATCGACGAGCTCGACGCCGTGGGCACCCGGCGTACCGGCTCGGGGTTCAACCGCGAGCAGGACCAGACCCTGAACCAGCTCCTCGTCGAGCTGGACGGCTTCGGCCATCGCGACCAGGTCGTCATCATCGGCGCCTCGAATCGGCTCGACGATCTCGATCCCGCCCTGCTGCGGCCCGGGCGCTTCGACCGCCAGATCCTCGTCGCGCCGCCCGACCTCGTCGGCCGCGAGGCGATTCTCGGGGTCCACACGCGCGGCAAGCCGCTCGCCGACGACATCGAGCTTGCCCAGCTCGCCCGGCAGACGTCCGGCCTGACCGGTGCCGATCTCGCCAACATCTGCAACGAGGCGGCCATCTTCGCCGGCCGAGCGAAGCGCTCGGAGATCAAGCAAGAGGATTTCGACGCCGCGCTGGAACGGGTGGTGGCAGGCCTTCAGCAGCGCCGTGTCGTCAGCGACAAGGAGCGGAACATCCTCGCCTACCACGAGGGAGGCCACGCGCTCATGTCGCATCTGATGGGCGACGCCCACCCCGTCCAGAAGGCGACCATCGTCTCGCGCGGCCAGGCTCTCGGCTACACGCTCCACCTGCCCGACGAGGACCGCTACCTCCTGACGAAGGAGGAGATGATCGACTGGATGAAGGTCGGCCTCGCCGGCCGGGCGGCGGAGCAGATCGTCTTCGGGCGGGTCACGAACGGCGCCGCCAACGACCTCCAGATGGTGACCGATCTCGCCCGCGCCATGGTCTTCGAGTACGGCATGTCCGACATCTCGAGCTCCCGGACGCTCCGGGCCGACAACTACGCCCTCTCCGAGGAGACGAAGCGGATGCGCGACACCGAGCAGGCCCGCCTCACGGACGAGGCCTACGCCGAGGCGCTGCGCCTCCTGACGCGCCACCGTGCACCGCTCGATCGCGTCGCGAAGGCGCTCCTGGACAAGGAGACGCTGATCCGCAACGAGCTCGCCGAGCTGCTCGCCGACGTGGCGCCGGAGTCGAACGCGTCCGCGCGCGTCGGCACCCCGCAGGCCCTCCCGGTCTCCGACTGAGAGGCTTCTCCAGCAGCTAGGATCGGCCGAGTGGACGTGCATTCGGTGCACCACGTCGCTTTCGCGGTCGAGGATCTCGACGAGGCGGTCGAGACGTACCGCTCGCTCTTCGGAGCGGAGGTCGAGGAACGCGGCCACCTCGAGGAGCAGGGCGTCGAGGCGGTCTACCTGACACTCGGGAGCGGCCGGATCGAGCTCGTGGCTCCTCTCGGCGCGGACACTCCCGTCGGGCGCTTTCTCGACCGCCGTGGGCCGGGGATGCATCACGTCGGCATCGCCGTCTCCGACGTCGCCGCGGCCGTGAGCGAGCTGGCCGCGAAGGGCGCCGAAATCATCGACCCGGAGCCTCGGCCCGGCCTCGGCGGGCACGTGGTCTCGTTCGTCCACCCCCAGTCGCTCCACGGCGTTCTCGCGGAGGTGGTCGGTACATGAGCGCTGACGGCTCGGTGCGCATCCAGGTCGCGTTCGAGAGCGGCCAGTCGGTGGGGGCCAACGTCTCGACAGAGGTGGCGGACGCGCTCGTCAAGGCGATGGCGGCAGCCGATACGGTTTTCGAGATCGAGACCGAGGACGGCACGTACGTGCTCTCGCTCGCCAAGGTCGTCTACGTCAGGCGGTCCGACCGCGAGACCCAGATCGGCTTCGCGGCCTCCGCCTAACGAAGTGCCCCATCAGGCGATACTCGCCTGCTTCTGCCCCGCGATCACGCGGCGCGAGAGCCCACCCTCGCCCTTACCAAGGCCTCCAGCCTTGGCTGCGGACGAGTGCGGACTCTCGCTTGGTGCTCGCGACGCAGAAGCGGGGCAGCATCACCTGAAGGGGCACTAGCCGGGAAGGCCGTGTCTCTCCAGGTCGGCATCGTCGGCCTTCCCAACGCGGGCAAGACGACGCTCTTCAACGCGCTCACCGGCGCGGGAGCGACCGTATCCGGGAAGGAGAACGTGGGAATGGCGCCGATCGCCGACGACCGGCTCGCGCAGGTCGCCGCGGTCGTGGGCGCGAAGAAGGTGACGCCGGCGTCGGTCCGCATCGCCGACGTGCCCGGCTCGGGCGCCCAGCTGCTCGGCAACCTCCGGAAGGTGGACGCCCTCCTCGTCGTCCTCGACGGCTGGTCGGGGACGCGCGACGTCGAGAGCGACCGCGTCACCTTCGGGCTCGAGCTCCTGCTCGCCGACCGCGAGCACGTCGAGCGGCGCCTCGAGCGCGTCGCGAAGCAGGCCAAGTCCGGCGACCCGACGCTGCGCGCCGAGGTCGCCGAGCTCGAGCGCGTGCTCGCACACCTCGACGGCGAGCGCCCGCTCGGCGACTACGAGGGAGACATCCCGGCCCAGCTCGAGCCGCTGACGACGAAGCCGCGGCTCGAGATCGTGAACGGCAGCGCCGGTGTCGATCTGGCGCTCGAGGCCGAGCTCGCCCAGCTGCCGCCGGAGGAGGCCGCGGCCTTCCGGGACGGCCCGTCTGCGCTCGACGACGTGGTGCGGCGTCTCTTCGCGGCTCTCGACCTCCTCGGCTTCTTCACCGCCGACGAAAAGGAGACGCGCGCCTGGACTCTCCGGCGTGGCCGGACGGCGCTCGACGCGGCGGGCACGATCCACACCGACATCGCCCGCGGCTTCATCCGCTGCGAGGTGATCCGCTGGGACGACCTCGTGGCATGCGGCTCGCACGCCGAGGCCTCCCGACAGGGGCTGATGCGGCTCGAGGGCAAGGCATACGAGGTCGCCGACGGCGACGTGCTGAACGTCCGCTTCAGCCCGCCGCGCTGACGGGCGAGCTTGGGCTCAGCCCTCGGTCGTGACCGGCCGCACGGCCGCCGCGGCGTCCAGCTGGTTCGCGTGGTAGAGGACCGAGGCCTCCGCCGTTCGCGCCGCGCGGGCGTCGTGGTGCGATGCGACCGCGTGCAGGACCTCGGCGAGGACGTCGCCTTCGAGCCCTCCCGCCCGCTCCTCGATCAGGCGCAGTCCCAGGTGGACGTGGCCGAGGAGCCTGCCGTCGGGCGTCGGCAGGAAGAGCGGCCCGCGGTCGAGCTCCCGTGTCCGGCCGCAGTCGTGGAGAAGCGCTGCGGTGAGGAGAATGTCCGCCCGAAGGCGCGGGTGGAGCTGGGTGGCCTCGCGACAGAGGGAGGCGACGGCGACCGTGTGCTCGAGGAGCCCGCCGGACCAGCCGTGGTGCCCGTCCGGCGTGGCAGGAAGCACGCGGAGCCGGGCTCGGAAGTCGGCGTCCCCGACGAACCGCGTGACGAGTCCGTGCAGCCCGTGATGGGCTACCTCCGCGACGAGAAACTCGAAGAAGCCCTCGAGCTCGTCGACGTCCCGCCGCGATTCAGGCACGAGCTCCGCCGGGTCGGTCCCCTCGGCCGGCTCGAGCGACCGCACCTCGAGCTGGAGCCGGTCGCGGAAGCGCTCGACGCGTCCGAGCACGCGAACGGCGTCCCCCTCGGCGAAGCGACCGTCCAGGAGCTCGACGTCGTTCCAGACGCGTGCCTCGATCTTCCCGGTGGGATCGACGAGCTCGATCGCGAGATACGGGCTCCCCGCGCGGGTCCGGAGGCGCTGCTTGCGTGCGACCGCGTAGAGGCCCTCGACGACCCGGTCCTCGGCCAGCTCCGCGATCGACACCCCCGGATTCTAGGTCCCGAGACGGATGGTAAGCTCGCGGGCCGTGCCCCTGCTGAAGCCGTTTCGCGCCCTGCGCTACGACGTGGGGACAGCGGGGCCGCTCGACGACCTGGTCGCCCCTCCGTACGACGTGATCACACAGGAGGCCAAGGACCGGCTGCTGGCTCGAAGCCCGTGGAACGTCGTCCGTCTCGTCCGTCCCGACGATCCCGAGGAGGCGGCCGGCGAGCTCGCCGACTGGCAGGAGCGCGGCGTGCTCGTCCGCGAGGCCGAGCCCGCGGTCTGGCTGCTCGAGGAGGAGTACACGGGCCCAGATGGAGTTCGCCGCATGCGTCGCGGCATCGTCGCCCGGGTGAAGGTGAGGCCGTACGCCGACGGCGTCGTGTTGCCGCACGAGGGCACCTTCACGGCGCCGAAGGAGGCTCGGCTCCGCCTGTTCCGGGCGACCCGCATGAAGCCGTCCCCGATCTTCCTCCTCCACCACGGAGCCTCGCCGGCGCCCGTGGGGCCGCCGCCGCCCACGCTGCAGGCCGAGCTCGACGGAGTGGTCAGCCGGCTCTGGCGCCTGGACGATCCGCGCGCGATCGAGCGCACCCTCGCCGGCATCGAGGGGCCGCTTCTGATCGCCGACGGCCACCATCGCTACGAGAGCGCTCTCCGCTTCCACGAGGAGGACGGGACCGGGGAGACGGCACACGTGCTCGCCGTGCTGGTCGGCCTGGGGGACGCCGGGCTCGAGATCTTCCCCACGCACCGCTTGACCGCCGGCGCCGTCCCCGGGCTCGACGGGGAGCTCAGGCAGACCCCGCTGGTCGATGCGGACGAGGGCTGTCGCAGCGCTCGCAGCCGTGGCGAGGGATCATCCCGCCTTCGTGCTCCTCCGGCCCGAGGGAGCCGTCCTGGTCGAGGGAAGCGGACACGCGCTCGACACGGAGCTGGTGGACTCGCTCTCGCTCTCGCAGGTCGCCTATACCGCCAGCGCCGCCGAGGCCGAACGCGCCGTCGCGAGCGGTGCGGCCCGGGCGGCCTTCCTCGTCCGCCCACCGACCGTGGCGCAGGTGGAGGAGTTCGCCCGCGCCGGCGTCCGCATGCCCCCCAAGAGCACCTACTTCTTCCCGAAGCTGACGAGCGGGCTGCTCCTCTCCCCCTTCGACGAGTGACGGACTGGCTGCACGTGTGCCGCGAGGCGGCCGCGGCGGTCGGGGACGTCCTCGTCGAGCTCCCGACCCGCGTCGAGCGAGAGCCGCGCGTCGGGGCGGGGAAAGGCGGAGACGAGACGACCGCCGTGGATGCCGCCGCCGAGCGGGCCGTCGTCGAGCGGCTCGAGGCGGTCGCCGCGGCGGGGACCGGGTTCACGCTCGTCTCGGAGGAGCTGGGAGAGCGCGTCTTCGGGGAAGCGGGCGACGGGCTCCGGATCGTGTGCGACCCGATCGACGGGAGCCTGAACGCCAAGCGCGGCATCCCCTTCTTCTCGCTCTCGCTCGCGGTCGCCTCGGGGCCGCGCATGGAGGACGTCGAGCTCGGCTTCGTCCACGACTACGGGACGAACGAGGAGTGGGTGGCCCGACGCGGCCAGGGCGCGTTCCTGGACGGGCGCCCGCTCGACGGCCCGGGCCCGAAGGAGCGGGTCGAGATCCTCTCCTTCGAGGCGACCCGGACGGATCTCGTCGCCGAGCGGGTCGCGGCCATGGTCGGGCTCGCCCATCGCACGCGGATCATGGGGTCGCTCGCGCTGTCGCTCTGCCATCTCGCCGCCGGCCGCGTGGATGCGGTCGTCTCGCTCAAGCCCGCGCGGAGCGTGGACATCGCCGCCGCGCAGCTCCTGGTCCGCGAGCGCGGGCTGGCGATCGACCTGCCCGAAGCCCCGCCCTTCGGCGCCGCGCCGCTCGACCTCGCCGCGCGCTCGAGGGTCGTGGCCGCCGCGACGCCCGAGCTCTGCGCCGAGCTCTTCGGGCGCCTCGGCGCGCCCTAGTAACGGACTGTTACCCGGCCTCGAGCCGCCGCTCGAGGTTCGCGCGCACGGCGGGCCACTCGTCCTCCGTGATCGCGTAGTAGGCCGAGTCGCGCACGGCGCCGTCGCGGACGAGCATGTGCTTCACGAAGATGCCCTCGAAACGGGCAGGCAGCGCCTCCAGAGCGGCGCGCGAGCGCTCGTTCAGGGCGTCCGTCTTGAACTCGACCCGCATGCAGCCGAGCGTCTCGAACGCGTGGCGGAGCAGCAGGAGCTTCGCCTCGGCGTTCGCCCCCGTGCCCCAGGCGCTCGAGGCGTTCCAGGTCCAGCCGATCTCGAGCCCGCGGTGCTCCGGCCGCAGCGTGAGAAAGCGCGTGCTGCCGATCGCCTTGCCCGTCCTTCGCTCCACGACCGCGAAGGGCACGTCGAGGCCCGCGTCGCGGCGTGCGAGTGCGTCCTCGAGCCAGCGGTGAAAGGTCCCCCGGTCTGCGGCCGCATGCCACGGGAGCCAGCGCCAGACCTCGGGATCCTGGGCGGCCTCCCACAGGTCGTCCTCGTGCTCCGGCCCGAGCGGCTCGACGACGACGAGGCGGCCCTCCAGGCGCGCGGCGGCGCCCTCCCACCCTGCCATCAAGCGTCGAGGATGTAGACCGGCGTCCCCTCGGGCACGCGCTCGAAGAGCCATTCGGCCTCGGGGACGAGCATGCGGATGCAGCCGTGGCTCGCGGAGTAGCCGATCGAGGCCGCGTCGGGGGTGCCGTGGATCCCGATCAGCGGCTCCGAGAGCCCCATCCAGCGCGTGCCCAGCGGATTGCCGGGGCCGGGCGGAATCGGTTTCGCTCCCGCCGCCCAGTCGGAGTCCGGCGGGTACCACCAGGGGTTCTCCTGCTTGTCGACGAGCGTGAAGTTCCCGAGCGGGGTCGGGTATGCGGCCGCCCCGGTGGCGATCTTGAAGCGCCGCTTCGTCCGCATCCCGTTCTCCCCCACGCCGCGGTAGTAGAAGAGCCGGTTCGACGCCCGTCGGATGACGATCGCCGGGCCGACGTCGCGTCGCACGACCCGCGGTTGCATGACTCGCACCTGGAGAGCGACCGGGCCGCGATCGTGGGCGAGGAGCTCGCTCGCGATCCGGGTGCGGTTCCCCCACCGGTACAGCCGCCGGCCTGCCTGGGCGTCGATCAGGTGCGGTCGGAGGCCGCGGAGGACGATCCTCGCGTCCCGCCGCTTCTGGTCGAAGCCGGCGGCGAAGTCCCTGAACCAGAGCCTGAGGTGCCGCTCGTCCACGGTGACCCCGAGGCGGAGCGTCGCCCCTTCCGGGGCCGCAAGCGCGGCGTGGACGGCGCCGTCCACCTGGCTGTCCGCGCCGAGCGTCTCGGGGGCGTAGCGCCAGCTCCTTCCTCGGAAGGTGAGCTCGACCGGCCGTGAGGCGAACGTCTCGAGGGCTTTCTCCGCTTGGCGGGCGGTCAGGCCGGAGAGGTCGAGGCCCGAGACGGTGACCCCGGGCGCAATCGTCTCGGCGGCCGGCTCGGCGGTAGTCTGCTGCGCCCGGGCCCCGGCCTCGAGGCCGACGAGGACCATGCCCAGGAAGGCGACGAAGGTGGCGACCCGCGCTCCCCGGCGCGTCGTCCTGTACTTGCGGTAGGTCATCGTCTCGACTCGAGCGACTCGCTCACGCGCACGAGCTCGTCGCGGCTCAGGTCTCCGGCGACGGTGACGACGAGGTCGTCGGTCGTCGCCCACAGGTGCGGGATGTTGCGCGGCACGACCAGCAGACTCGCTTCGACGCCGGACAGCGCACCCCTGCCAAGGCGAATCTGCTCCGGGCGATCGCGGAACCCTTCTCCCGTCGCGAGCGGATCCCCCCACGTGTCGCCGAAGCCCGGAACGTGGCGCAGCCGGGTCGTGACGAGGAAACGGTCGAGCCCACGGCGGAAGGAGAGGGAGACGACGTCCTGCGAGGGAGGATTGCCGGCCTCGGCGCCCGTGGGGGCGCCGACTCCGGGGGCGACTGCGACCTCGGCGAGCTCGTAGCCCTCCGGCAGCCACGCGGGGAGGAGCGGCGCGTACCCGACCGCGTCGGGGATCTCGTCCAGGCCCACCCGGCGAAAGCCGCTGTCGCTCCGGGTGACCTCGGCGTCCTGGGGGAAGTCGATCGTGAACGTCTCGGGCGGCACCGCCCCGTCCACGGCGAGCTTCTCGATCCGAAGCTCGTCGAGCGCCCTTCCGTTCTTGCTCTCGACGACCCGGACGGGGATCCCGGTCTCCTGGTCGACCCAGACGGCGAAGCGGTCGCCGGAGAACTCGGGGACGATCTGGTTGACAGGGGCGCGCACCTCGAGCTGCCAGGCGGCCCTGCCCTCGTACGTCGTCTCGCGCACGGCGGGATCTCGAGCGGCGAGGAGCGCGCGGACGAAGGCGCCGAAGTCCTTCTGGAGCACGTAGTCGGACGGGCCTTCGTCGGGCGGCCCCGGGGCGACGCCCCTGCGCACGTGGGGGAAGAGAGTCCCCTCCCCGCCGAGGCTCGCGCTCGGGTTCAGCGAGCGCTGGATCCCCTTGCCCGCGTCGTAGGCGACGTTCTCCTCGACCGTGAGCCCTGTGACCCGGAAATCCCCGCGGTCGGTGACCGCGAACCGGAACCGCGCCGGGTCGTCCCAGCCGTAGGCGTTCCGGTAGCGCCGCCCGCGCACCACGAGCTCACCGGTCAGGGTCTCCGCGCGCGCCAGCGCCGAGCGCACTCTCGCCTGGATCTCCGCCGCCGTCGCGTCCTCGGTTCGGATGACGTCGGGGACGCGCTCGTTCTCCGGCAGCCCGACGACGAGCCAGACGGCTGCCGCAACTGCCGCGACGACGGCGACGCGTGCTCCCCAACGGGTGCGGGCGCGCCGGGCGCGCTGCTGCCGCCTGGCCTCGGCCGTGCGAGCGGCGTGCTCCTCGGCCAGCAGCCGGTGCAGCTCGGCGTAGAAACCGGGCCGGTGCTCGGGGGTCTCGAGCGCGCGCAGCGCCGCTCCGAGGCGCTCGTCGCGGAGCGTGCTCACGCCGCTGCTCCTCCGAGCGCGCTGCGCAGCGAGGCCCGCGCGCGGTTGAGGCGCGAGGCGACCGTGCCCTCCGGGATGCCCAGAGCTCGCGCAGCCTCGCGGTAGTCGAATCCTTGAGCGTCGACGAGCAGGACCGCCGCCCGCTCGTCGGGCGGGAGCCGAGCGAGCGCCTGCGCGAGGTCTCCGCGGCGGCCGGCGACGTCGGCGGGGTCGCGAGACCCTCCCGGCTGCTCCACCGCCTCGTCGAGGGGAACGTGTTGGACACGGCGAGAGCGGCGGAGCTCGTCCAGGCAGGCGTTGTACGTGATCCGATACAGCCACGTCCCGACGCTCGAGTCGCCTCTGAAGCCGGGGAGGGCCCGGAAGGCCTTCACGTACGCCTCCTGGAGCGCGTCGTCCATCCGGTCCCGGTCGCCGAGGAGCCGGTAGGCGAGGGCGCGGAGCCCAGGGTCGTAGTGTCTGATCAAGGCTGCGAAGGCTTCCTGGTCGCCGCGCCGGGCCCGGTCGATCGTGCCCGCCGCGACATCGACGGCCGAGCCCAGCGCGGTCGCGGTGTTCATCTCTCTCCGTTCAGACGCCGACGGCCCGGGCTTCCTTCACGACCCGGGCAGGAGTCGCACGGGGATCCGCACCTCGTTGGGCGGTCTCCCGATCCCGGCCGCGTCGTCGTCGTGGACCACGATCGTGCCGTCCTGGGCTTCGTCGACGTCGAACGGGACGCGAACCACGTACGTTCCCCGGCAGCCGGTCCCGCACGTGGCGGTCGTGAACGTCCCGCCCACCTCGCTGCCGCTCTCGTCCAGGACCACCACCGTCACGTTCGCCTCGAAGACGTTCGCGCTCCCGCGCACGAGGACGGATCCCTGCAGTTCCTCTCCGAAGGTCGGGCTCACAACGAGAATCGGCGGCAGGAGCTCGGCGTAGTCGCGTCGCGTCAGCGGGTGGTCGATGATGATCCCCTCGCCCCCGAGGACGTCGATCTGCTCCCCGTCGAGGCTGAAGACGACGCCCTTCACGGTCGGGAACTGCGTGATCGTGAAGACCACCTGCGCCAGCCGCATCTGCATCGAGGCGGTGCCGCCTCCGGACTCGAACTCGGAGGTGAGATCCACGTAGGCGAGGCCGTCCTCGATCCTGAGCCCGAGGAGCTGCGTGCCCTCGGGGACGGCGCTGCGGAGGCCGTAGGCCTCCTCGAAGGTGGACGGGCCTTCGAGGAGCTCCTCGAGGGCTGCCGTCCCGACGCGCGGGGTCGCTCCCTCGGTGCGGTACGTGACGAAGAGGCCGTCCTCGTTCGCGAACCACACCTGGTACGAGACCGTTGCCACCACGGCGCCGGTCTCGGTTTCGTCGCCGGTCTCGGTCTCGCCGTCCGTCTCGGTCTCGCCGGTCTCCGCGGGCGTCTCCTCCGTCGTGGCGGGCACCTCGTCGGTGGACGCGCCGGTCGTGGTGTCGACCGCGGGAACCGGGCCGGCCGGCGTGGCGTCGCCGTCGGAGCCGCAGCTGGCGATGAGAAAGCCGAGCGAGGCGGCGAGGACGACTGCGGGAACGGCGAGCGCGAGCTTCATGACTGCCTCCTTGAGGGACGCTTGGATCAAGCGTGCCGCTCGTCGGCAACGCCGCCCTCACCGTCACGTAACGGTTCCGTAACGGTGAGCCGGAGCGTGAAGCGGGCGCCGACGCCCACCTCGCTCCAGACGTCGACGTCGCCGCCGAGGAGGCGGGCGTTCTCGCGGGCGATCGCGAGGCCGAGCCCGGTGCCCTGCCCGGCGCGGGAGCGATCCGCCTTGTAGAAGCGCTCGAAGAGGTGCGGGAGGTCTTCGCGGGCGATGCCGGGGCCGTGGTCGGAGACCTCCATGAACACGCCCACGCCGTCGCGGCCGACCCGCACCGAGACGTCTCGCCCGCCGTGCTCGAGCGCGTTCCCGACGAGGTTCGCCACGATGCGCTCGAGACGGCGCGGGTCCGACGTGACCACGACCTCCTCGGTGTCGAGCCGAACCCGGTCGTCCCAGCCGCGCGCGCGGACCGCCGAGGCGACGAGCGAGCCGAGGTCGAGCGGCTCCGGTCGCACCGGCTGTGTGCCCGCGTCCAGGCGCGAGATCTCCATCAGCTCCTCGACGAGGTCGCGCAGGCGGCTCACGTCCGCGACCAGGAGCTCGGCGGGGCGCCTCGCTCCCGGCGGCATCTGCTCGATGTGCTCAGCGAGCAGGGACGCCTCGTTGACGATGGCCGTCAGCGGCGTGCGAAGCTCGTGCGCGACGTCCGCCGTGAAGCGGCGCTCGCGCGCCTGGGCCTCGGAGAGCGCCGTGATCTTCCCCTCCAGGGCCTCCGCCATCTCGTTGAAGGAGGCCGCCCAGGCGCCGAACTCGTCCGAGCTTTCGACGGGAAGCCGCGTTTCCAGCAGCCCCTCCGCGAGCGAGCGGGCGGCATCGCTCGCCCTGGCGACGGGAGCGAGCATCCGCCGGGCCAGCAGCGCGCCCGCCAGCGCCGCCACGGCGACCACAGCCCCGAGGGCTGCGAGGAGGATGGTGCGGAGCTGCTCGAGATCGTCCCAGACCTCCTCCTCGGAGTAGAAGAAGTACGCCTCGTCCTCGGATCCAGGCACCTGCCCGCCCGTCACGAGCTCGCGGGTGTCGGCGACCGTCGCCCGCTCGTAGGCGAGCTGGCCGGTCGCAACGAGCTCCCGCAGGTCCGCGGGAATCTGCTCCTCGCCGATCGAGAGGCTCGACGGGAAGCTCTCTCCGTCGACGAGCAGAACGGTCTCGAACGTCCCGCGCCGCTCGAGCGCCTCGAGCAGCGCCTCCGGCCCGTCGGCCGGCAGCACCTCCGCGGCCAGGACGAGGTTGAAGCGCGACTGCTCGAGCGCCCGGTCGACCGACTCGTCGAGCCGCGCGTCGCGGACGAGCAGATAGGAGCCGGCGGCGAGCGCGAGCGCCGCGATCCCCGCCGTGAGGGCGAACGCGAGCGCGAGACGGCGGCGCAGCCTTCCGGGGTGGATCCGGCGCTGGGGCGCGCTCATGGGCCAACCGGCCTATGAGCGGGTGGAGGGTGTGTGAGGGAACCGGGAGGTTCCTTCACTGCATCAAAAGGGGGCACGTGGGGGAAACATGGTTTCCCCCACGGGAGCGAGCCGAAGGCGAGCGACGCTCATCCTCGCTCGAACCGGTAGCCCACCCCGCGAACCGTCGTGATCAGCGCCGGGCTCTTCGGATCGGCCTCCACCTTCGTCCGCAGGCGCTGGATCGCGACGTCCACGAGCCGCGAGTCGCCCAGGTACTCGTAGTTCCAGACGCGCTGGAGGAGGAGCTCCCGGGTGAAGACCTGACCCGGGCGCCCGGCCAGCTCGAGCAGGAGGCGGAACTCGGTGGCCGTCAGGTCGATGTCCGCTCCGCCCTTCGTCGCCCGGAAGCCCGCCGGGTCGATCTCGAGGTCGCCGACGACGATCCGCGAGTCGGCGGCGGGATCGGACGCGCGCCGAAGCGCCGCGCGCACGCGCGCGACCAGCTCCGCCGGCTCGAACGGCTTCGTGACGTAGTCGTCGGCGCCCAGCTCCAGTCCGACGACGACGTCCACGGTGTCGCTCCTCGCCGAGAGCATCACGATCGGAATCCGGCTCGACCTCCGGATCTCGCGGCAGACCTCGTAGCCGTCGACCTCGGGGAGCATGAGGTCGAGGACGACGAGCTCGAACGGCTCCCGGCGGAAGTGCAGGAGGGCCTCACGCCCGTCCGACGCTGTCGTCACGCGGAAGCCCGCCCTCACGAGGGTGAGCGCCGTCGTCTCTCGGATCGACGGGTCGTCCTCCACGAGCAGAAGACGGGCGTCCATCCACCCAATCTGCCAGACGGGGCCGCTGCTAGCCTAGGTTCGAGTGGCTTCCCGCGACGAAATCCTCACCGCGCTCGAGGGCGTGATCGACCCGGAGCTCGGCCGTTCCGTGGTCGAGCTGGACATGATCCGAGACGTGTCCGTCGAGGGCGGGCTCGTCGCCGTCACGATCGCTCTCACGGTCCCTGGGTGCCCGCTGCGCGCGAGCTTCCAGGAGCAGGTCGACCGGGCCCTCCTCCCGCTCGAGGGGGTGGAGGAGGTGGCGCTCGGCTTCGACGTCATGACGCCCGAGGAGAAGGCGGCGCTCACAGCGCGCCTCCGCGGAGGCGTCTCCGAGCGGACGCCGGGGATCTCGGTGGACGCGAGCACCCGCGTCCTCGCCGTGGCCAGCGGGAAGGGCGGCGTCGGCAAGTCCTCGCTGGCGGCGAACCTCGCGGCAGCCTTCTCGCTCCTCGGGCACAAGGCGGGCGTCCTCGACGCGGACGTCTACGGCTACTCGATCCCGCAGATGCTCGGCATCCAGCAGCGTCCGGTTGCCGTGGACGACGGCGAGCGTGCGATGATCGTGCCTCCCGTTCGCGGCGATCTCAAGGTGATGTCGATCGGCTTCTTCCTCGACGAGAACACGCCGGTCATGTGGCGAGGCCCGATGCTCCACCGGGCGCTGGAGCAGTTCCTCTCCGACGTCCACTGGGGCGAGCTCGACACGCTCGTCGTCGACATGCCGCCCGGGACCGGAGACGTGGCCATCTCACTCGGGCAGCTGCTTCCGCGCGCCGAGGCGGTCGTCGTCACGACGCCGCACCGCGCCTCCCAGCAGGTGGCCGTGCGGGCCGCCCAGATGGCGCGGAAGACGAACATGCGCCTGCTCGGGGTCGTCGAGAACATGGCCTACCTGACGCGCGAGGACGGCTCGAGGGAGGAGCTCTTCGGCACGGGCGGAGGCGAGGCGCTCGCCGCCGAGGTCGAGGCGCCGCTCCTCGGGCAGATCCCGTTCGACCCACGGCTCGGCGCCCTCGCCGACGAGGGCGAGCCGATCGTCCTCGTCGAGCCTCACGCGGACGTCTCGCGCGCGATCATCGACCTCGCCGAGGCGATCGCCGCGACGAAGCGCGAGCAGGGCGTCGGGATCGTGAAGCCGCTCCCGCTCGTCACGAGCTGAGCGCCCGTCAGCCGTACGTGATCCGGCGAAGGTCGAGGTCGCGCAGCTCGCGATGGTCGGCCGGGACGAGCACGCACGCGACCTCCGGGCGCGCCAGTGCTCGCGTCACCGACTCGGCGTCGGCAGCTCGGACCACGATCGGAGTCCCCCGCCCGTGTGCCTCGCGGAGACGCTCCTCGTCGGAGACGTCGTCGAGCACGAGCGCCTCCCCGGCGGGGAGCTCGTCCTCGCCCTCGACCACGATCTCGGGCACCCGCTTGCCCGTCGCTCCGAACCAGCGCTCGCGCATCAGCGCACCTCTACACGGTCACGGTCTCGCCCGGAGCGGGCTCCAGGATCTCGCACTCCGTCGTCAGGAGGCTCCGCAGCTCCGCCGGCGTGCCGGTGAGGAGCGGGAACGTCCCGTAGTGGCAGGGGATGCAGCGGTCGACGCCGAGCAGCTCGAGCGCCACCGCGGCCTCCCGCGGGCCCATGGTGTAGTGGTCGCCGATCGGGAGGATCGCCACGTCGGGCTCGTAGACGCGGCCGATGAGTGCCATGTCGCCGAACAGGCATGTGTCGCCCGCGACGTACAGCGTGGTCCCGTTCTCCACCTCGATGACGAGCCCGGCCGGCTCGCCGAGATACACGGGGACCCCGCCTTCGAAGACGCTGCTCGAGTGCTTCGCGTCGGTGAACGTGATCTTCACGCCGTCGGCGTCGACCGTGCCGCCTTTGTTGGCGGCTTCCGGGATCGAGGGGTGCTCGGGGACTCCCTTGCCCTTGAGCCAGCCCCGGAGCTCGACTACGCCGACCACCGGGCAGCTGAATCGCTTCGCCAGCTCGACGGTCTCCCCGAGATGGTCGTCGTGACCGTGCGTGAGCGCGATCACGTCGATTCGCTCCGGATCCCGCTCGGCCTCTGGGCACTTGGGGTTGCCCAGCCAGGGATCGACGTACACGCGCTTGGCGCCGGGCGTGTCGATCCGGAAGGTGCCGTGGCCGAGCCAGGTGACGCCGGTGTCCGCCATCGAGCCTCCTCTCGTCGTTCGGGGCCAGCGTAACGGAGGAACAGCCGACCCGATGGCGAACATGAGAGCCCATGTGGGAGTCGCGAAGCGGCGCGGGAGCCATGGCCGTGGAGCTCACCGGGGCTCTCCTCCTCGCCACCGCGGTGTCGGACACTCTCGGCCTCGCCTCGGCTTCGTTCTACCTCCTCCTCGTCGCCGTGCCGCTGACGGCGACAGCCGGCCTCGTCTGCTTCGCCCGCGTCGTGGATGCCGCCAACGGCGGCAAGGGGGACGTGCTCGGCCGCCTCCAGGCGCTTCTGGCCTCGCTGCTCGTCCTCGCGCTCGTGATCGGCGCGGCTGTTCGGGCGCCCGCGGTCCCGGAGGACGTCGTGCCCTCCGCCGCCAGTGCCGTCCTAGTGTTCGCCTTCGCCGTCCTCGTCCTGCAGGCGCTCGTCGCCCTCGACGCGGTCCGCGGCGAGCGCGCGTAGGACGAAAGCGTGCACCGGGCGTTCCCTTCCGGAGACGGAGAGCTCGCCGAGATCGTCCAGGTCGGCGTCCTCACCGAGCCCGGCCCGGGTCGCCGCCGAGATCACCACCTCGCCCGCCCGTGCCTCGCGCTCGAGGCGCGCGCCCGTGTTGACGACGTCTCCCGTCGGGGTGTACGAGCGGGCGCCCGGCGCCTGCACGAGCCCCAGATGAGCCTCCCCGGAGCTCACGCCCACACGAAATCGCGGCCAGGTTGGGTTAGCGGCGGCGAGTGCGCCCGTCCGCTCCTGGATGCCCAGCCCCGCCAGCGCCGCTCGATGCTCGTGCCCCCCGCCGCGGAAGACCGCGAAGACGGCGTCCCCGATCGTCTGGACGACCTCTCCGGACTCACGCTCGACCTCGGAGCCGATCGCCGAGAAGTACGCGTCCAGCATCGCCCGGACATCCCCGGCGGGCGTGTGCTCGGTGAACGCCGTGAAGCCCTGGAGGTCGGCGAAGAGGACGCTCAGCGCCTCGTGGCGACCGAGCGTTCGGTCCTCGTAGAGGCCGGCGAAGATCTCCGCGCTCGACCCCTCACGCTTCCACTCCAGCCACACGCTCCGGGCCACGAGGGCGACCGCGATGAGCATGAGCAGATGCCATTCCCACCACGTGAGCTGCCAGTTGCGTGAGACCGCGACGGCGAGCATCGCCTCCGCGAGCAGCACCCACGCGGCTGCCACGGCGAGCGCGACAGTCGTTCGCCGCAGCGCGTAGAGGCGCCCGTATCGGTAGGCGGCGTAGCCGTAGAGAACGGCGCCCAGGACCCAGAGCACAAGCAGCGGGTCGCGCGCCGCCTCCGCGCTGATCGGCTCGTCGAGCGGCGGCAGGGTGCCGAGGGCGAGAACCGCCCAGAGAACGAGCGCCGTCCCGACCGAGGCGAGGAGCACGCGGCGCTCGCGGACGACCGCGGCGGCCCAGCGCGGCCCGAGCGGCAGCGCAGACGCGGCCGCGAATCCGGAGGCGATGAAGAGCCCGACGGCCGAGGCGATCTGGAAGCCGGCGTTCACGCCGGAGAGGAGCACGCCCGGTGTCGCGAGCGCGTGCAGCCCGAGAAAGCCGGCGGCGACCAGAAAGGCGAGCGAGACGAGGAAGACCCGAGCGTCGCCCCGACGGCCGGCCGCCTCGCTCATGAGGAGGCCGAGCAGGAAGCTGACGACCGCCGAAGCAAGCACCAGCCAGAAGTGAGCGGGTCGCTGCTCCCAGACGACGTCGAGGCGCGGCACGCTGAGGAGGAGGAAGAGGCCGACGAGCGGTGCGGCGAGGAGGAGGGCGAATGAGCCGAGCTGTCTCACAGCGCGGCGCGCACCTCCCGCTCGTAGTCGGGGCCGCGGAAGTCGTTCAGCGGGTCGGGATGCAGAACGAGCTCCCTAACGTCTCCGCCGCGGCAGAGGTAGAGCGCCGGATAGACGTCGCCTGCGGGGTTCATCTCGACCGCCACCGCGACGGCGTCTGCGCCCGGGTCGTCCACGAAGGCGGCGAGCGGCATGACGTCGGTGGCGCCGTCCGGCGTGACGACCCGGACGAGGTACGACTTCTGCGCCCAGAGCTCGGGCGCCGTCGTCGCCTCCTCCAGGAGGTAGGGGACGAGATCGTTCGGCTCGATTCGGCCGCGCGGCGGGGAGATGCCGAGATGGGTCTCCGCGAGGTGGCGCGCCGCCACGCGGGCGTTGTAGCGGAATCCGTGCACGGCGGCCGAGGATCCGCCGATACCGTGCTTGCGCAGGCCGGCCGCGCCTTGCGTCGCGTTTCCGGCGAAGTAGATCCCCGATCCCGCCTCGCTCTCCCAGAAGGGCGTCAGGGCCGGGATCCGTCCCTGCGCGACCGTGCGGATGCCGAGGCCCGAGAGATCGCGGAGCGACGTCGCGAAGCCGGTGGCTACGACCACCTCGTCCACCTCGAGGTCGACGGCTCCCGGCCTCGTCGTGCCCTGCCCGACCACCCGCCACCCGCTCCCGAGGCGCTCGATCCGTTCCACGGCGAGGTCGAGCGCGAACGTGCCGCCGCCGAGGCAATAGTCCTCGTAGGGCTGGAGGTAGCGCACGCGCACGGTTGCCTGCGAGATCACGTCCGTCTGCACCGGCCGCGGGGAGCCGAGGATCACCTGCCGCGCCCAGGGAAGCAGCCCGTCGGCGATCTCGAACGCCGAGTTTCGCTTCCCGACCACGAAGACCCGGCGACCGCGGTACTCCTCGGGCCGCCGCGTCTCGACGTAGTGCGGGGCGTCCTCGCAGCCGGGAATCGGCGAGCGCCAGGGTGTCGTCACTCCGAGTGCGAAGACGGCCGCGCGGCAGCGGTACTCGCCCTCGGACGTCGTGAGCATGAGTCGCCCGTCCTCTTCGCGGCGGGTCGACTCCCACCGGCAGCCGTAGCGCACCGGCACGGGAGCTCGGCTGGCGAAGGCGGCGAGGCCGCGCTCCATCTCCTCCCGCGTCGGCACCATGAACGTCCTGTCCATGAACGACGGCACCAGCGCCTGGTGCTCGGGGTCGTCCGCGACGAGGCTGTTGTGGTCGTACCACTCGTAGGCCCGTGAGCCCGGCCTGGCCGGAGCGTCGGGCTTCGACCAGGAGAGGAGCCGCTGGAAGATCGGGAGGCGGCAGAACATCCCGCCGGGGGCGTCGTCGGCCGAGATGACCGCGTGCTCGACGCCGAGGCGCGACAGGCAGTAGCTCGCCTGGAGGCCGCCGGGGCCGCTCCCGACGACGACCACGGAATAGTCTCCGGGCGGAAACGGCCGCTCCTCCGCAGGCGGCGCCACTAGGTCAGCAGGTCCTGGAGGCGGCGCGTGACGACCTGGAGCATCCGGTAGGTCACGTGCGGGTAGCGCATCAGGAAGGCTTCGAGCTGAGGTCCGGGAATCTCGAGGCAGTGGAGCGGCGTGCGGGCGACGACGTCCGCCGTCGGGTTGCAGCCGAGCAGGGTCGAGATCTCGCCGAAGAAGTCGCCGCGCAGAAGGCGGCGCTCGCTGCCGTCGGGAAGCACGACGGCCGCCTCGCCCGCGAGGATCACGTAGAAGCCGCCGCCGGACAGGCCGCGACGCAGGACACGCTCTCCCTCCGCGAAGCTTCGCTCCCAGTCGGGGTCGGAGATCGCCTCGAGAGCGGGATCGCCGAGGTCGGAGAAGAGGGAGAGGCCGGCGAGGCTGCTGGACGAGATCGTTCATGAGCGGGCGAGTCATCGCTGCGAGGCTACAGCGGCAGGTCGCGGGCGGCGAAGTGGACGGCCTCCGAGAAGGTGGGGAAGGGCTGGATGGTGTCGCGCAGGACGTCCACGGGGACCTCGGCCCGCACCGCGAGCGTGAGCTGGCCGATCCACTCGCCGGCCTCGGGGCCGACCGCGGTGGCGCCGACGAGGACCCGCTTCTTCGGGTCCGCGTAGAGCTTCAGGAGCCCGCGCCGCTTCGGCCGCTGGAATGTCGCCGTGCGGGAGACCGACTCGAGCGGCCAGGAGGAGGTGACGGAGCCCTTCCCGCTCGTGTCGCCCGTCGCGGCAACCTGCGGGTCGGTGAAAACCGAGGCGGGGATGGCCCGGTAGTCCGCGCGCGCCTCACGGCCGGCCACGTTGGCCGCGGCGACGCGGGCCTGGTACTTGCCCACGTGGGTGAAGAGCGCGATCCCGGTGACGTCGCCGACCGCCCAGACGCCGGTCCCGGCAGCGAGGCGTTCGTCGACCGCGACCGCTCCCTTCTCGATCCTGACGTCGAGCTGTTCGAAGCCGAAGCCCTCGACGTTCGGCCTGCGGCCGGTCGCAACGAGCAGGCGCGCGGCCTCGACCGGCTGCTCGTCCTCCAGCTCCAGCCTGAACGACTCGTCGTTACCTCCCTCCACCCGCCGGGCCCTCGCACCGAGGCGAAGCTCGATCCCCTCCTCGCGGAAGGTCTCCGCGAGGATGTCCGCGGCCTCCGGGTCGATGCGAGGCAAGAGGCGGTCGCTGCCCTGGACGAGCGTCACGCGGGAACCGAGACGGGCATAGAGCTGCGCCAGCTCGCAGCCGACGGGCCCCCCGCCGACGACGACGAGGCTCTCGGGGACGGCGCTCGCGCTCGTCGCCTCGCGGCTGCCCCAGTGAGACGCCTCGTCGAGCCCTTCCACGGGCGGCGCGGAGGGAAGAGAGCCGGTCGCGATCACGAGGTCGTCGTACGGGAGCTCGCGGCCGGCGGCGGTGACGAGACCGGGCTCGGTCACGAGCCCCACTCCTCGCACGACCGACGCGCCCTGCTTCTCGAGCCACTCGACCTGGCTCGTGTCGTCCTTCTCGGAGACCTGGTCGCGCCACCAGAACACGCGCGCTGCGTCCACTGCGGTGACCGCCTCTGCCGCGCCCGGAGCAAGCCTGGCGCGGTGGAGCACCTCGAGCGGGCGGAGGAGCGTCTTCGAGGGGATGCAGGCCCAGTAGGAGCACTCCCCGCCCACGAGCTCGTGCTCGACCACGGTGATCTCGGCGTCGGCGTCCAGCCTGCGGAGCGCGGCCGCGAAGGCTTCGCCCGCGACTCCGGCGCCCAGGACGACGACTCGCTTCGGCATCAGGGCACTATCCGACCGGGAAGGGCAGGAACGCGACGGCGTCGCTGGCGATGTCGAGCAGCGGCCCGGCGGCGACGAAGCTTCCCACCGCCACGACGACGGAGGCCGCGACGGCGGCGACCAGCGGCCGGTCGGGCGGCGGAGACCCTCCGACCGCGGCGACCGTCAGCTCGCGCTGCTGCATGTACATGGCGCGGACCACGCCCGCGTAGTAGTAGACCGAGACGGCCGTGAACACGACGCCCACGATCGCGAGCCACGTCCAGCCCCTGTCGATGACCGCCGCGAAGACGTAGAGCTTCCCGAGGAAGATCCCCGTCGGCGGGAGCCCGATGAAGCCGAACATGAAGAGAGCCATCGAGGCGCCGAGGAAGGGGCGTTCCCAGCCGAAGCCCGCCATGCTCGCGAGCGTGACCGGAGCGTTCAGCTCCCGCTCGCGTGCGGCCACGACGGCGAAGACGCCGACGCTCATGGCGGAGTAGGGGATCAGGTAGTAGAGGAGCGCCCGCCCGCCGAGGTCGTTCCCGGCGGCGATCGCCATGAGCAGGAACCCGGCGTGGGAGATGCTCGAGTAGGCGAGCATCCGCTTCACGTTCGTCTGCACGATCGCGGCGAGGTTCCCCCAGGCGAGCGACGTGCAGACAATGACCGCGAGCGCGACCGTCCAGAGGTCCGCCTCGCCCGGGAACGCGGTGACGAGAAGCCGCATCGTGACGACGAGCGCGGCCACCTTCGTGGCGGCGGCCATGAAGCCCGTCACGGGCGTGGGCGCGCCCTCGTAGACGTCCGGAGTCCACATGTGGAACGGGGCCGCGGAGGCCTTGAAGGCGAGGCCGACGATGAGCATGGCGAGGCCGGCGACGACGAAGAGACGCTCGGCGTCCTCCGTCCCTGCTGCGATCTCCTCGAAGCCGATTGCGCCCGTAGCGCCGTAGACGAGCGCGCTCCCGAAGAGGAGGATCGCCGAGCCGAAGCTCCCGACGATCAGGTACTTGAGCCCTGCCTCGAGCCCGGGGAGGCGCTCGACGGCGATCGCCGTGAGGACGTAGAGGCAGATCGAGAACCACTCGAGGCCGAGGAAAAGCGTCATCAGGTTGTTCGCGCTGACGAAGAAGGCCATGCCACCCGCCGCCGTGAGGAGGAGCGCGTAGTACTCCGGCGCGCGCTCGTCTCTGTCCGACTCGCGGAACGAGACTCCAACGGTGAGGAGCGCTGCTCCCATGATGAGCACCTGTGTGAGCTCGGCGAGGCGGTCGCGGCGGACGGCCTCGGCGACGATTCCGCGGCCGGTCTCGTCGGTGACGAAGAGCGCGATGGCAGCCGCGCCGGCGCCGACGAGGCAGAGCGCCGCGAGGACGGCTCCGAAGGCGCGACGCGCACGAACCGGCAGGAAGATGCCGACCAGCAGGACAACTGTCGCGCCCCCGAGCGTGACGAGCACCGGCGAGAGCGCTGCCCAGTCGATCGTCGGAGCGGTGAACTCGCCTTCCATCTCTTAGAAGAGGGCTCCCGAGAGCCGCTCCGTGATCGCAGCGGGCCAGAAGGAGAGGACGAGCAACGCGGCCACGAGCGGGAGGATCACGCCGATCTCCGCAGGGCGGAGGTCGAGCGCCTCGGCGGGCACCGCGCTTCCCTCGTCCTCGTGGAGCACGGCGCTGATGAGCCGCAGCATGTACATCGCCGCGAGCACGATGGCGACGGCCCCGACGATCGCCCAGCCCCAGCCGACGTCGAAGACGCCGTTCAGGACGAGGAACTCGGCGGCGAAAGCTGTCGAGCCCGGCACGGCGAGCGCGATCACGCCGGTGGTGATGAGGATCGTGGCGAGGATGGGCCTCCCGTTCGCCATCCCACCGAGCAGGTCGAGCCGGCCCGTGCTCGTGCGGCGCTCGATGGCGCCGGCGAGGAGGAAAAGTGCCGCCGAGATGAGCCCGTGGTTGACCATCTGGAGGAGCGCGCCCGTGTAGCCCGACGAGTTCGCGGCGAAGATGCCGATCACGATCAGGTTCATCTGGGCGAGGCTCGAGTACGCGATCACCCCGCGGACGTCGGGGGCTCTGAAGGCGACCAGGGACGCATAGACGAGCCCGATCGAGGCGAGCACGAGCACGGGCGTCCGCCAGTCCTCCGCCGCGGTGGGGTAGAGCGGGATGGCGATCGCCAGGAACCCGTACGCCGCGGTCTTCGAGATCACACCCGACAGCACCGCCGCCACCTCGGGGGGCGACTCCCGGTACGCGTCGGGCAGCCAGCCGTGGAAGGGCCAGACGGGGGCCTTCACGGCGAAGGCGACCGCGAACCCGAGGAAGACCCATGTGCTCGTCCCTCTCCCGACGAGCTCCGTCATGTCGAAGGTGCCCTGGTCGAGCCCCGTGACGATGATCGAGACGAGCATGAACAGGGAGCCGGCGATCGTGTAGGCGACGAACTTGTAGGTGGCCGTGAGCCGGCCCGGCCCGCCCCAGACGCCGATCAGGACGTAGAGCGGGATCAGCATTGCCTCCCAGAAGACGTAGAAGAGGACGAGGTCCTGCGCCGCGAACACGCCGATCGTCGCGCCCTCGAGGAAGAGGAGCAGGCTCAGGTAGACACCGGCCCGCTCCCGCGCGCTCCAGAACCCGTAGCCGACCGCCGCGGCGGTGACGACGGCGGTGAGACCGACGAGCCAGAGGGAGTAGTCGTAGAGGCCGACTTTGTAGGCAACGTCCAGATCCTCGAACCAGACCGTCTCGGCCGAGGCCTGGAGGCCCGGCGTGCCGAAGTCGAAGTTGAGCGCGGTTCCGACCCAGAGAGAGAGCTCGGCGAGAGCCGCCAGGAGCGCGAAGCCCCCGGCTGCGCGCGGCGAGGCCCAGGGTGCGACCCAGAGCAGCACCGCGGCGCCGATCGGGAGGAGGATGAGGATCGTGGTCTCCATGCGTCAGGCGACGAGCAGGAAGACGACGGCAAGGACGGCGAGCCCCATGGCGACCGCGAGGACGTAGGCCCGGACGTGTCCGGTCTGGGCGGCGGCGACCCGGTCGGAGACGTCGCGGACGCCGGTCCCGAGGCCGCCGAGCGAGCGGAGGACGAGCGGCTCCTCGATCCAGCGCGTCAGCCAGGTTGCGAGGCGTGAGCTCGGCTCGTAGAACGCGATGTCGTAGGCCTCGTCGAAGTAGAACTTCTGCTCCAGCGTCCGGGCCGTCCCCGAGAAGCGCCGCCGGATCTCCGCAGGCCGCTCGCTCGGCTTCTTGTAGAAGGCCCATGCCACAGCGATCCCGGCGAGCGCCGCAGCGAGCGAGGCGAGGATGGAGAACACCGCGAGCGCGCCGGTAGCCTCCTCGACCGACTCGACGACGGGCTCGAGCCACGTGTCGACCGCGTGCCAGAGCCCTGGGACCTGGAGGAGGCCTCCGACCAACGAGAGGACGGCCAGCACGCCGACGGGCCACAGCATCGACACGGGCCCCTCGAAGCGCCCCCGGTGCAGGTGCTCGCGCGCGAACGGCGAGACCTCGCCGAAGAAGACGATGTACAGGAGCCGGAAGGTGTAGAGCCCGGTCAGGAACGCGCCGACGATCCCGGCTCCCCACAACACCCAGCCGAGCGCGCCCTGATCGACCACGCTGGCCAGGATCGCGTCCTTCGAGAAGAAGCCGGCGAAGGGTGGGATCGCCGCCAGCGCGAGGCAGCCGATCAGAAACGCGCGGTAGGTCCAGGGCAGCTCGCGCCCGAGCCCGCCCATGCGCCGGATGTCCTGCTCCCCGGAGAGGGCGTGGATGACAATGCCCGCCGCCATGAAGAGGAGCGCCTTGAAGAACGCGTGCGTCATCAGGTGGAACAGCCCGGCCCCGTAGGCGCCGAGGCCCACGGCGACGAACATGTAGCCGATCTGGCTCATCGTCGAGTAGGCGATGACGCGCTTGATGTCGGTCTGGACGAGCGCGATCAGACCGGCGAGGAGCAGCGTCACGGCTCCGAGGATCCCGGCGAGCTCCTGGATGTCGGGAGCGAGCTCGAAGAGCGGGCTCGTGCGGGCGATCAGGTAGACGCCGGCGGTCACCATCGTGGCCGCGTGGATGAGGGCGCTGACCGGCGTCGGGCCCTCCATCGCATCGGGAAGCCAGGTCTGGAGCGGGACCTGCGCGGACTTGGCGACGGCGCCGCCCAGCAGCCCCAGCGCGACGAGGACTGCCAGCGTCGACCCCTCGCCGAGCGCCTCGGGCGCCTCCGAGAAGACCGTGGCGAAGTCGAGCGCCCCGATTTGCTGGATGAGGATGAAGAGGGCGAGCGCGAAGGTCGCGTCGCCGAAGGCATTCATGATGAACGCCTTCTTGCCCGCGGCGACCGCCTGGTAGCGCCGGTGCCAGTGATTGATGAGGAGGTAGGAGGAGAGCCCGACCATCCCCCAGCCGGCCAGGAGCAGAAGCAGGTTCCCGGCCTGGACGAGCAGGAGCATCGAGAAGACGAAGAGCGCCTTGTAGGCGTGGTAGCGCCGCTCCTCCTCGTCGGCGTGCATGTAGCCGACGGCGTAGGAGAGGATCAGGAAGCCGACGCCGCTGACGACCAGCATCATGAAGACCGCCAGCGGGTCGACGACGATCTGGAGGCCGAAGCGGAGGTCGCCGGCGGAGAGCCAGGTCCAGAGCGTCGAGTACTCGGAGCGGTCGTCCGGCTCCTTCCCGAGGAGCTCGAAGAAGACGACGAGCGTGCAGAGGAAGGAGACGCCCGTCGCCGCCGAGGCGATGACCCCGGCGGCGAAGCCGCCGATGCGGTTTCCCGCCAGCGCGATGAGGACGACGGCCACCGCGGGCGAGAAGAGCGCGACCCAGGCGAGCGCCGTCACCGTCAGCCCCTCAGCGAGGTGAGGCGGTCGACGTCCAGCTCGACGTGCTTCCGCGAGACGGCGACGATGAGGCCGAGGCCGAGGACCGCCTCCGCGGCGGCGACGACCATGACGGTCAGCGCGAAGATCTGGCCGTCGCCGTCGCCGAGCTGGCGGGAAAACGCGATCAGCGCGAGGTTGCCGGCGTTCAGCATCAGCTCGAGCGCCAGCAGGATGATCAGCGGGCTCCGGCGGATGAGCACGCCGAGCGCCCCGGTTGCGAAGAGGACGACCGAGAGGATCAGGTAGGCGGCAATCCCCGGCCCGAGCACGCTTATTCCTCGCTCTCCTTCGGCAGCGAGCTGCCCAGGACGACTCCGCCGACCGCGGCGACGAGGAGGACGATGGACGTCACCTCGAAGGCGAGCAGGTGGTCCGAGAGGAAGAGCGTGCCGATCTCCGCCGGCGAGCCGAAGCTGTCGTCGATCTCGGCGGTGCTGCTCAGAGAGTCCCCGGCCGTGAGCCCGATTGCGATCGCAATCTCGAGGGCGATCGCTCCTGCGGCGACGACGGCCGCGACCGCCTGGAGTGTCGGCCCCCCCGCCCAGGGCGCGTCGGCCCGGCCGCCCAGGTAGGCGATCACGAAGAGGAACATGACCACGATCGCGCCCGCGTAGACGAGCACCTGCGCGGCGGCGACGAACTCCGCGTCGAGGAGCAGGTAGAGGACGGCGAGCGAGGCCAGGTTCCCGATCAGCGCGAGCGCGCTGTAGAACGGGTTCGAGAGGAGGACGACCGCGAGGCCCGAGGAGAGGAGCGCGAGCGCGGCCCCGATCCAGACCACCCAGACGAGGAACTCTCCTCCATGCTCCTCCACGAGCTCCGCTCTTCCAGACGGGGACCGGCGTGTCGTAGAGCTCGCGGTCGGCGACCGGCATGCGCTTCACCGGCTCGGCCAGGAGCATGTCCTTCGTGTAGATGAGGTCGTCACGCGAGTACTCCGAGAGCTCGTATTCCGCCTCGAGCGTGATCGCGTCGAACGGGCATGCCAGCTCGCAGTAGCCGCAGAAGATGCAGCGCGAGAGGTTGATCTCGTAGATGCGCGCGTAGCGCTCGCCCGGGGAGACACGGTTCTCGGGGGTGTTCTCGGCGGCGACGACGCGGATGCAGTCGGCCGGGCAGGCGGCGGCGCAGAGCGAGCAGCCGACGCACTTCTCCAGGCCGTTCTCGTGTCGCCAGAGACGGTGCCTGCCCCGGAAGCGCGGGTAGACGGGCCGCTTGTACTCCGGGTACTGCTGCGTGATCGGCTTCTTGAACATCTGCCGGAACGTGACGGCGAAACCTTTGAGGCTCGAGAACGGCTGAGGCATCAGTCGACGTAGGCCACGATGACGGCGGTCACGACGGCGTTCGCGGTCGCGACCGGCAGGAGGACCTTCCACCCGAACTGCATGAGCTGGTCGTAGCGCAGGCGGGGAAGGGTGGCGCGGAGCCACATGAAGACGAAGACGAGAAGAGCGAGCTTGATGACGAACCAGAGCGGGCCGGGCAGCACGGGCCCGCCCCAGCCGCCGAAGAAGAGCGTCACGGCCAGGCCCGAGAGCGTGATCAGGTTGATGTACTCGGCCATGGCGAAGAGGCCGTAGCGCATGCCGCTGTACTCGGTGTGGTAGCCGGCAACGAGCTCGGTCTCCGCCTCGGGCAGGTCGAACGGCGCGCGGTTCGTCTCGGCCACGCCGGCGACCAGGAAGACGAGCAGCCCGATGAGCTGTGGCCCCGCGTACCAGATCGTCTCCTGCTGGCGCTCGGCGATGTCGACGAGGGAGAGGCTCTCGGCCATGATCACCACTCCGAGCACGGAGAGGGCGAGGGAGACCTCGTAGGAGACGAGCTGAGCCGCGGTTCGCATGGAGCCGAGCAGGGAGAACTTCGAGTCGCTCGACCAGCCGCCCACGAGGAAGGCGTAGATGCCCACCGCGCCGAGCGCGAAGACGAGGAGGAGGCCGATGGAGACGTCCACGACGCGGCCGGAGATGTCGTAGCCGCCGATCTCCCACACCCCGCCGAAGGGAATGACGCTGAAGGCGGCCAGTGCCGTGAAGCCGGCGACCACCGGCGCGGCGAAGTAGAGGAGCTCGACCGCGTGCGAGGGGAAGAAGCTCTCCTTGCGAATGAGCTTGACGAGGTCGGCGATCGGCTGCAGGAGGCCGAAGGGGCCGGCGCGGTTCGGGCCGTAACGGAGCTGCATCGCGTCCCAGCACCTTTCGCTCGAGCCAGGTCGCGTACGCGAAGCCGAAGAGCACGAGGTTGACGACCACGATCGCCTTGATGGCGTCGATCCACCAGGGCTCGTTGAGCTGCTCAGGCACCGATCCGCTCCACCTGGACGTGGTCCTCGAGCCCGTCCGCGTGCTCCCCGGCGATCCGGACGACGCCGGCGCGGAGCTTGCGGCTGACGCGGGCTCGGAGCTCGCGGGAGGTCCCGTTCGACGTCACGTTGACGAGCTCGCCCGAGGCGACGCCGCGGGTCTTCGCGTCCTCGAGCGCGAGCTCGACCTCGGGCTCGGGGCGCTGGAACTGAAGCTGTGGGACACGCTCGACCGCGGCACCGCTGAACAGCGCCCGAAAACGCACGAGCTCGAGCCCGGGTCCCGCCGCGCGGCCGGTCGGCGCCTCTGGGTCGGGGAGCGACCAGGCGAGCTCGTCGGCCGCAGGCAGCTCCGCCTGCTCGGCCGCTTCAGGCGCCGCCCACGGGTCGACGTCGACGCCGAAGCGCTCGGCCAGCCGCGCCAGCCACTCGAGCTCGTCCGGCCCGGACGGCACGACCGCCCTGCGCAGGCGCTGAGGCCTGCCCTCGAGGCTCACGAACGTCCCTTCCCGCTCGAGGTAGCTGGTTCCGGGAAGAACGACGTGCGACCAGGCCGTCAGGTCGCTCTGGAACATCGCCGTCGTGAGGACGAAACGGGCGCGGCCGGCGAGCTCGAGGACACGCGGGTCGGACGCCGCCTCGTCACCGGAGACGACGAGTGCGCCGATCTCGCCCTCGTCGTCCGGGTCGGAGCGGGCCTCGCCGTGCGCGTACCAGGCGCCCGCCACGCCTCGCCCGTTCGGCGTGCCGGGGAGGACATAAACGGAAACGTCCGCCTTGCCGCCCTCGTGGAGCACGTTGGCGAGGGCGCCGACGTGGCGCCCGCCGCTCGGGTCGTCGTCCGACCAGACGAGGGCGATGCGTTTCGCCTCGCGCAGGCTCCTCGCGAGCGGGCGAAGCTCGGTCGGTAAGCCCGTCTTCCTGCGGAGGCTCGCGCAGACGCTCGCGGCCGAGCCGGGAGCCGTCTGGACGTCGCCGGCCGGGTGGACGGTCACCACCTGCGCGCCCGCGCGACGGGCCGCGCGGAGCCAGAGGTCGACGACGGGGGCGCGTTCCAGCACGGGCTGGTCGCCGAGCACCACGCAGATCTCCGCGTCCCGGATGGCAGAGAGTGGTGCGCGGAACGCGTCGAGGCCGGCGTTCCAGTCGTCCGGGAGCAGGGCGGTGTCCGAGCCGAGCCCTTCACGGACGATTCGGGCGAGCGCAGTCGCGTGCTCGACCGTCTCCGCGCCCGAGAAGGCGACCACGACGGAGCCGGCGGCCGCCCGGAGGCCGGCCTCGGCGGCATCGAGCGCCGCGTCGTAGGAGACCTCCTCGAAGCCTCGGCGGCGCACGCGCAGGAGCGGCGCGCGGATGCGGTCGCCGGCGCGCAGATGGTCGTACGCGAACCGGCCCTTGTCGCAGAGCCACCCCTCGTGGACCTCGGGGTGGTTGCGGGAGAGGATGCGCGCGACCTTCCCCTCCCGGGTCGTCGCCCAGACGTTGCAGCCGACCGGGCAGAGGCCGCAGACGGTGGGCACGTTCTGGATCTCCCACGGGCGCGCGCGGAAGCGGTACGTCGTCGACGTGAGCGCCCCGACCGGGCAGAGCTCGAGCACGTTGCCGGAAAAGTGCGCCCGGTACGGCTCGTCCTCGAACGTGGCGATGACCGACTGCGCGCCGCGGTTGATCGGCGACGAGCTGGGCGTCCTCCGAGACGTCCTCGGAGAAGCGCGTGCAGCGATAGCAGAGGATGCAGCGCTCACGGTCGAGGGCGATGAGCGGCGAGATAGGGATCGGCTTGTCGAACGTGCGCTTCGGGAACAGCATGCGCGTCGAGCCCGGGCCGAAGCGGAAGGTCAGGTCCTGGAGCGGGCACTCGCCGCCCTTGTCGCAGTCCGGGCAGTCGAGCGGGTGGTTCAGGAGGATGAACTCGAGGATCGCGTTCTGGCCGTCGGCGGCCTTCTCGCTCGTTCCCGCCGTCCTGAGCACGAGGCCGTCCTGGGCGGTGAGCGTGCACGCCGCCTGGAGCTTCGGGAGGCCCTCGACCTCGCAGAGGCACATCCGACACGCTCCGACGGGCGGCCCGAGCCGAGGCTCGTAGCAGAAGACCGGGATCTCGACGCCGACCGAGAGCGCCGTCTCGACCATGCCCTGCCCTTTCGGGGCCTGGACCTCCCGGCCGTCGATCGTGACGGTGACGAGCTCGGGGGAGCTCATCGGCACACTCCCGGCACGTCCGGGACACCATGCGCGCGCTTTTCGGCTGTACGCTCGAAAGCGGGTGGTGGGCCGGGGTGCCCCACAAGGCAGACGCGAGAGGTGGGAGTCATTGGCCTGCGGGCACCTCGATCCGGTCGCGCTCGCGGGCGTGGTGCTGGTCGACGGGCGCGAGGACGGCTTCGAGGGACGACTCGCCCTCGAAGGGACAGCCGCCCTCGTCGATGTGGCGCTGGAACTCGTCCCGGAACTTCGCCACGTAGCTCGCCACCGGCATTGCCGCCGCGTCCCCGAGCGGACAGAGGCAGTTGCCGAGGATCCGGTCGCAGACGTTCAGGAGGACGTCGAGCTCCCCCTGGGTCGCGTCGCCGACCTCGATCTTCCGCAGGAGCTGCACCATCCAGCGCGTCCCCTCGCGGCACGGCGTGCACTTGCCGCACGACTCGTGCATGTAGAACTGGGCGACGCGCAGGCCGAGCTGCACCATGCAGCAGCGGTCGTCGATGACGATCACCGCGCCCGAGCCGAGCATCGTCCCCGCCTGCGCCATCGAGTCGAAGTCGAGCGGTGTGTCCACCTCGGCCGCCGTCAGGACCGGCACCGAGGAGCCGCCCGGGATGATCGCCTTCAGCTCGCGCCGGTCCGGAATGCCTCCTCCGATGTCGTAGACGAGCTCGCGGAGGGTCGTCCCCAGCTCGAGCTCGTAGTTCCCGCCGTTGGCGACGTTGCCGGAGAGCGAGAAGACCCGCGTGCCCGCCGAGTTCTCGACGCCGATCCTCGCGTAGCGCTTGCCCCCCATCTCCAGGATCGCGGGGACGGTGGCGAGCGTCTCGACGTTGTTGATGAGCGTCGGCGAGGCGTAGAGGCCGGAGATGGCAGGGAACGGCGGCTTGGTCCGCGGCTGGCCGCGCTGCCCCTCCAGCGACTCGAGCAGTCCGGTCTCCTCGCCGCAGATGTAGGCGCCCGCGCCGCGGTGCACGACGACGGTCAGCCCCCAGCCGGAGTCGAGGACCTTCTTGCCCACGTACTTCGCCTTGCGCGCTTCCTCGAGCGCGGCCGTCACGACCTCGAACTCGGCCAGGTACTCCCCGCGGAGGTAGATGAACGCGTGCGCGGCGCCGATCGTGTAGGCGGCGATGATCACGCCCTCCAGGAAGCGGTGGGGGACGCGGAGCATGATCTCCCGGTCCTTGAACGTCCCCGGCTCGGACTCGTCGGCGTTGACGACGAGGTAGATCGGCTTCGGGGTGTCTTCCGGCTTCGGCAGGAAGCTCGCCTTGCGCCCCATCGGGAAGCCGGCGCCGCCCCGGCCCCGGACGTTCGCCGCGAGCAGCTCGTCGAGCACGTCCTGCTTCGGCATGCCGAGCGCCTTCCTGAGCGACGCGTAGCCGCCGACGGCCTCGTACTCGGCGAGCTTCGTCAGGTCGCGCTCATCCGCGCCCTGAAGGAGCAGCTCCCTAACCGGCATCGAGCAGCTCTCTCACGATCTCGGGGACGTCGCCGGCCCGCACCGGCTCGCGGTAGCGGTGGTCGACGGCGACCACCGTCCCCCACCCGCAGCCGCCGGCGCACTCGACCGTGCGCAGGGTGACCTCGCCGTCAGCGGTCGTCTCGCCGGCGTGCACGCCGAGCTCCCGCTCGAACGCCTCGACCACCTGCTGGGCGCCGACGAGCGCGCACGAGATGTTCGTGCAGACCTCGACCATGTGCCGGCCGACGGGCTCGAGGTGGAACATGTCGTAGAAGCTCGCGACTGCCTTGCAGTACGCGGGCGTCAGCTCCAGCGCCTCGCCGACGTCTCGGAACGCCTCCGGCGGGAGCCAGCCGCCGTGCTGCTCCTGCGCGAGCCGAAGCGCCGGCATGACTGCCGAGCGAGAATCCGGATACTGAGCGGCGACCGCCTGGATCCGGTCGTAGAGATCGTCGGGCTCCTCGGCCACTAGCGGTCCACCTCGCCCATGACCGTGTCGAGGGAGCCGACGATGGCGATCAGGTCGGCGACGAGCGCGTCGCTCATGCAGGTGGCGGTCGCTTCGAGCGCGACGAAGGAGGGGGCGCGGAACTTGACGCGCCACGGCCTGGGGCCGCCGTCCGAGACGAGGTAGCAGCCGAGCTCGCCGCGCGGCGACTCGACGGTGACGTAGACCTCGCCCTCGGGCACGCGATAGCCCTCGGTGACGAGCTTGAAATGGTGGATGAGGCTCTCCATCGAGGTGTGGAGCTCGTGCCGGGGCGGCAGGACGATCTTGCGGTCGTCCACGATCCACGCCCCTTCCGGCATCCCGTCGACCGCCTGCTGGACGATGCGCGTCGACTCGCGCATCTCGTCCATGTGCACCTTGTAGCGGTCGAAGACGTCGCCGTTCGGATACACCGGCACGTCGAAGTCGACCTGGTCGTAGGCGAGGTACGGCTGCGTCTTGCGCAGGTCCCAGTCGACCCCCGAGGCGCGCAGCACCGGCCCGGACTGGCCCAGCGCGATCGCGTCGGCGGCGGAGAGGAGCCCGACGCCTTTCGTCCGCTCGAGCCAGATCGCCTGGCCGGAGAGGAGCGCCTCGTACTCGTCGACCCGCTTCATCATCGTGTCCGCGAACGCGCGGCACTCGTCGTAGAAGCCGACCGGGATGTCCTCGGCGAGCCCGCCTGCCTGGAAGTAGCGCGTGTGCATGCGCGCGCCCGTGACCAGCTCGAAGAGGTCGAGAATGGCGTCGCGCTCGCGGAAGCAGTACCAGAACATCGAGATCGCCCCCAGCTCGAGCGCGGCGGTTCCGAGCCAGACGAGGTGCGAGTGGATGCGGTTGAGCTCGCAGAGGAGCATGCGCATCCACTGGGCCTTGGGCGGCGGCTCGATGCCGAGCAGCTTCTCGATCGCGAGCACGAAGACGAGCTCGTTGTACTGGAAGGAGAGGTAGTCGATGCGCTCCGGATACGTGATCGCCTTCCACCAGGTCTTGTGCTCCATGTTCTTCTCGAAGCCCGTGTGGAGGTAGCCCACGACGGCCTGGAGGCCGACCACTCTCTCGCCGTTCAGCTCGACGACGAGGCGGAGGACGCCGTGGGTCGAAGGGTGGTTGGGCCCGAAGTTGACCTCGAGGATGTCCCCCTCCTCGCGGAGCGCCGGGTCGACCTGGAGCACGGTCGGGATCGGCGAGGGCACGCGCGTGCCCTCGTAGATGGCGGCCTGGGGCTCCGCGACGGCCAATTCGACGCCTATTCCTCGCCCGAGAAGCGAACGGGCTCGCCGCCGAGCGGATAGTCCTTCCGGAGCGGGTAGCCCTCCCAGTCGTCCTCCATGAGGATGCGGACGAGGTTGGGATGGCCCTCGAACGGGATGCCCATCATGTCCCAGGCCTCGCGCTCGTGCCAGTCCGCGGTCGGCCAGACCGGAACGAGGCTGGGAACGGCCTCGCCGTCCTCGCACCAGACGAGGAGGCGGAGACGCGGCGCCTCGCGCGCGCCCGAGGCGACGCTCAGGAGGTGGTAGGAAACGGAGAAGCGGCTCGGCTTCGGGTCCGGCTGGGACTGGAGGCCCCAGGAGCCGGGGCTGTTGATGTCGCGGCCGCGCGGATCGCCCCAGTAGCCCGCGACCCGGCCGCTGTTCCAGCCCAGGTAGTCGGCCGCGGCGATGTCGGACAGGAAGTTGAAGCCCGCTTCGTCGCGCAGCCAGAGCGCCGCCTCGCGGAGGTGCTCGCGCTCGACGACGACGGTCGTCTCGCCGTGCGCCTCGCGCTCCTCGACGAAGCCCGGCACCCCCTGGAAGGACGTCACTCCGCGACCCCGCGAATCTCGTAGGCGGGCGGGACTCCCGCGTGGATCTTCTCCTGGAGCCGCACGATGCCCTCGAGGAGCGCCTCCGGCCGGGGCGGGCAGCCGGGCACGTGGACGTCCACGGGCACGATCTTGTCGACACCCTGGAGGATGGCGTAGTTGTTGAACATGCCGCCCGAGCTCGCGCAGGCGCCCATGGCGATCACCCACTTCGGCTCGAGCATCTGGTCGTAGATCTGGCGCAGGGGCTCGGCCATCTTGTGCGCGACACGGCCGGAGACGATCAGGAGGTCGGCCTGCCGCGGCGAGGAGCGGAACACCTCGGCGCCGAACCGCGCCACGTCGTAGCGGGAGGAGACGATCGACATCATCTCGATCGCGCAGCACGCGAGGCCGAACGTGTCCGGCCAGATCGAGTAGCCCTGGGCCCAGGCGACCGCCTTCTCGACCGTCGTGAGCATGAGGCGGTCCTCGAGCTCGTCGGCGCCGAGCTCCCGCTCGAAGACGCTCGGGCCCTTCGCGCGCATGAGCGTCCGCTCCGACTGGAGCCCGTAGTCCGCGAGGCGCTTCCTCCTCACCGCCATTCGAGGGCGCCCCGCTTCCAGACGTACACGTAGGCGATCACGAGGATCGCGATGAAGAAGCCGAACTCGGCGAGCGCGAACGGCCCGACGGCGTCCAGCACGACCGCCACCGGGTAGAGGAAGACGATCTCGATGTCGAAGACGATGAAGAGCATCGCGGTCAGGTAGAAGCTGACCGTGAAGCGCTGCTGCTTGGGCGGGCCTGTCGAGACCCCGGACTCGAACGGCATCCGCTGGGCGCGCGGAGCGCGGATCTTTCGACGTGTGGAGAAGGCGAACGAGAAGAGGAGCATCGACGCCGGAATCGCCGCCGCGAAGAGCGCGTAGACGAGGAAGGGAAACCAGTCGTCAAGCGCGGCGAGAAGCACGCCCTCCACGCCCGGCATCCTAGCGCTCACAAGTGATCTGCGCGGCTGGTCGAAAACCCGCTCCACGACAGGGGAACGAGGCTGCGACTGACGTCACAAAGTCGCGGGTTCGAGCCCGTGGAGGCCGCCGGTCGAGCCCGGCGAGGCCGCTGGTACACTCAGACGTCAGATGGTTACCGTCACCGAGAACGCCGCCGCCAAGATCAAGGAGCTCCTGGCCCAGGAGCCCGAGGGCGATGTCAGCGTCCTCCGCATCGCCGTCCAGGGCGGAGGCTGCTCGGGCTTCCAGTACGCGCTCGGCTTCGACCGCGGCCCTCAGGACGGTGACAACGAGGTCGAGATGCACGGCGTCCGCGTCGTCGTCGATCCCTTCAGCGCGCCGTACCTCGCCGGCTCGGAGATCGACTTCGTGGACGCGCTGATGGGCGCCGGCTTTGCGATCAACAATCCGAACGTGACGGCGGCCTGCGGCTGCGGCTCGTCCTTCCAGGCGAAGGAAGAGGCGGGCGGCGAGCCTACCCCGACCCACGCCGGCGACAGCGGCTGTGGCGCGGGCTGCAGCCACTAAGCCGGCTCTCTCCCAGGCGGGCGCTACTCTAGGCCGGGCGGCCCATGAGCGAGCATCACGTCGTCGACATCACGATCATCGGCGCCGGGCCTGTAGGGCTCGCGGCCGCCTACTACGCGGGCCATCGGGACGCCTCCGTCAGGATCGTCGAGAGCCTCGGACAGCTCGGCGGCCAGGTTGCCGCCGTCTACCCGGAGAAGCACGTCTACGACGTGGCGGGCCATCCGAAGATCCAGGGCCAGGCACTGGTCGACCTCTGCGTGGAGCAGGGGCTCCAGTTCGGCGCGGACGTGCACCTCGACGAGGAGGTGAAGGACCTCGAGCGAGTCGGCCAAAACGGGGAGGAGCTCCTCGTCGTGACGACCCACGGGGGCGACGCGTTCCCGACGCGCGCGCTGATCGTGACGGCCGGCCACGGTGCCTTCGAGCCGCGCAAGCTCGAGATCGAGGACATCGACGATTGGGAGGGCCGCGGGCTCCACTACTTCGTCAGACGGAAGGAAGCCTTCCGCGACCAGACCTGCGTGATCGTGGGGGGCGGTGACTCGGCCCTCGACTGGACGCTGGGCTTGCAGGACACGGCGCGGCTCCCGATCACGCTCGTCCACCGCCGCGACCGTTTCCGCGCCCTCGAGACATCCGTGAAGGAGGCGCGCGAGCTGGAGGAGCGCGGGAACGTGCGGATCTGCGTCCCCGCCGAGGTCCGGGAGGTGCACGGTGACGGAGCGATCCAGGCGGTCACGCTCGAGAACACGACTACGGGCGAGCGCACCGAGGTCGACTGCGACGCGCTCATCACGCTGCTCGGCTTCCACTCCCATCTCGGCTCGATCGCCGACTGGGGGCTCGACCTGCACGGGAAACGGCAGATCCAGGTCGAGCCGTCGACGATGGAGACGTCGCTTCCCTCGGTGTACGCGGCCGGGGACGTCGCCGGCTACGAGGGCAAGATCACGCTCATCTCCGTCGGTTTCGGCGAGGCCGCGATCGCGGCGAATCAGGCGATCGCCAGGATTCGCGGCGAGAAGGTTCAGCCCAAGTACTCCACGGATTGACCGCAAACGGCGAGGGCCCGGCGAACCGGGCCCTCGAATGCCGCCTGCCGCTTCGTCTCAGTCGACGAAGCTGACCACGTAGCGGGAGTTCGCAGGAGCTCCCGCCGCGTTGAAGCAGCGCACGTTCACGAGCTCCGTGCTACCGCTCCAGCCCCAGCTCGACACCTTGCAGCGAGTCGAGCCGGACCCGTAGGCGGTCACCTGGACGTGGCCGCGCGACGTCGCGAGACCAGGCAGCTGCACCTGGTAGACGCCCACTCCCGAGCGGGTGATCTTGTTGATCGCGCCGCTCGAGTTGTACTGGTACGTGAGGTGCGGGATGTATGACCTCGCGGTCGCGTCGTTCGCCCACACGTACGCCCGCTCGGATCCCGAGTCGGTGAGCGTCCCGAGCAGGCCGATCGACCGGTGGAACGTCGCCGTGAACATGGTGTCCACCGCACCGCCCGCCGGCGTCTGGCAGCGCACGTTCGCGCGGTAGTTGCCTCCGAAGAGCGTCCACGAGTACACGCGGCACACTTCGTTGCCGCCGCCGTACGCCGTCACCTTGACGGCGCCGCCGGCGCCGCCGACGCCGAGGCCGGGGAACGTCACCTGGTAGCGGCCGACGCCGGAGCGCGTGATCGTGTTCAGTGCGCCCGTCGAGTTGTACTGGTACCACGTGCTCGGCGTGTAGGAGGCCGAGCCGGGCTGGTTCGCCCACACGTATCCGAACCTCGAGCTCGAGGTCGGCCGTGCGAAGCTCGCCGTGAACCGCGTGTCGGCTGCGGCTCCGGCCGCGTTGAAGCAGCGGACGTACACGTTCATGTCGGCAAGCACCGGGCCCCACCAGTACACCTTGCAGTTCTCGGAGCCGCTGCCGTACGCCGTCACGTCGACCGTGCCGCCGTAGTAGACGCCGAGGTTCTCGAAGGTGACCGTGTAGGCGCCGACGCCGGTCCGCCTGATCGTGTTCAGCTGGTTGGTCGAGTTCCGCTGGTAGGCGGTGCTCGGCGTGTAGCTGGCCGCGGTCGGGTCGTTGGCCCACACGTAGCCCCACAACCGCTGCTTGGTGGCCACGAGGTACTGGCTGTTCGCGGAGTTCCAGTGCGTGGCGAGATAGCCGGTCGCCGGGCCCGCGCGGTAGTAGTCGTCGTGGTTGCAGTCGAAGAGCCGGTCGTGCGCCGTGTCCGGGCACCTGATGATCATCGTCGGGTAGTACGGGTAGTCGGAGTAGCACTCGAGGTCCCACTCGTCGATGCAGTGCCAGCCGCCGCTCGAGTTGGGTGCCGAGAGCTGGACGCCGCCGATGTTGTGCATCAGCTCGTGCGCCGCCGTCCCACCGTTCCAGCAACCGGCGTCGGTGCGGCCGTACGAGGGGCCGCCGTTGTTCAGGTTCGCCGCGCCGGGGGAGTCGTCGTTCCTGATGTTCCCGATTCCGCAGTAGACGTTCGCGTCCACGAACACCATGTACTTGCGGTTGGCGCTGTTGTAGCCGGCCGCCGCCAGCTCGGCTTGCGTGTTCGTGAAGTTGTCGTCGCCCGTCGGGCTGAGCGTCACGTTCGGGACGGTGAGCACGCAGCTCGCGCTGTGCACGAACCGGATGTGCCGCTCGCCCCCGGTCTCGGCGGCGCTGTCGCGGTAGATCTCGTCAGCCTCGGCCGCCCAGTGGCGGATGGAGTTGAGATACGTCGCGTAGCGGTCGGGCCGGTCCGAGGACCGTGCGTAGATGACCTGGACTCGCTTGTCGGAGACGCCGTTGCCGTCGCACTGCACCTTCGACAGCGACTGAACCGGCAGGAAGCTCACCGGCTTCGCGTCGACATCGATGTCGACGCCCTCGGGGGCCTCGTCAGGCCCGTGGGTACACCGATTGGTGTCCCCGAGCGTGTAGGCCCCGACGCAGGGGCCGTCGCGGGCGACCTTCAGCCCGCTGTAGACCAATCCGAGCTCCGGCTGGCTCACCGGGACTCGGTCGAGCGGCACTGCGTGCCGCTGGCCGTTGTGGGCGAACGCCGAGCCGGCGAGCACCCCCGTGAGAACTGCGGCGAGAGCCGCAACGAACGCGTGTCGTAGCATCTTCCTCTCCCTGCTCCGTCTGGATGGATGAACCGCGCAGTTGCAGGACGGCGCGGGGAGAGGCCGTCTTCCCAGGTCGTGGCAATTGCGACCCGCACGGCCGCGAAGCTCTCGCGGCATTTGGAAGCAGTCACGGCGCGATCCGCGCGCCACCGGTGCGCTTCCCGCCGCTACGCTGGAAAGCGGGTGGAGGCACGGGGTGGCCCCAGGGCAGGCTGGAAAAGGAGCCTTCGGAGGGGCCTACGCCCTCGGCTCTCCGGGGAGTGTTCCGGCGGGGACCACGCCGTCAGCGTCTGACTAGACTCCCGGCGTGAGCGAGGTTTCACCCAGGGAGCTCTGGGGCGGGGAGACGCAGAAAGCGGTCGAGAACTTCACCGTCTCCGGCGAGCCGATCCCCGTCGCGGTCGCCCGCTGGCTCGGCCGGATCAAGGCCGCCGCTGCGCGCGTGAACGGCGAGCTGGGCCTTCTGCCCGCCGAGAAGGCGGAGCTGATCGCGAGCGCCGCCGACCGGGTTGCGGCAGGCGAGTTCGACGACCAGTTCCCCATCGACGTCTTCCAGACTGGCTCGGGGACCTCCTCGAACATGAACGCGAACGAGGTGATCGCCGCGCTGGCCGGCGAGGGGGTGCACCCGAACGACGACGTCAACATGGGCCAGTCCTCGAACGACGTCTTCCCGTCGGCGGTTCACCTCGCGGCACTCGACGAGCTCGTCAACGACCTCCTCCCCAGCCTCGCATCGCTCGCCGAATCCCTCGAGCGGAAGACCGAGGAGTTCGCCGACGTCGTCAAGTCCGGCCGCACCCATCTGATGGACGCGGTGCCGGTGACGCTCGGGCAGGAGTTCGGCGGCTACGCGGCACAGGTGCGCCAGGGGATCGCGCGCCTCGAGGGGACGCGAGAGCGCCTGGGGCAGATTCCGCTGGGCGGCACCGCGACCGGAACCGGCCTGAACACGCATCCCGAGTTTGCCGAGCGCGTGCGGCGGCGCCTCTCCGAGGAGACGGGGCTGGCGATCCTGCCGCCCGCGGACCACTTCGAGGCGCAGGCCGCGCGCGACGCTCTCGTCGAGGCCTCCGGGGCGCTCAAGACCGTCGCCGTCTCGCTGACGAAGATCGCCAACGACCTCCGCCTCATGGGCTCGGGCCCGCGCGCCGGCCTCGCCGAGATCACGCTGCCCGAGCTCCAGAAGGGGAGCTCGATCATGCCGGGCAAGGTGAATCCGGTCATCCCCGAGGTCGTCACGCAGGTCGGCGCCCAGGTGATCGGAAACGACGCGGCGATCACGGTCGGCGGCCTCCAGGGGCACTTCGAGCTGAACGTCTTCGTGCCGCTCCTCGCGCGCAACCTGCTGGGCTCGATCTCCCTCCTTGCCGCGGCGACGCGCCTGCTCTCGGAGAAGTGCGTCGACGGAATCGAGGCCAACCGGGAGACGCTCGAGCGCTACGCCGAGCTGACCCTCTCGGCTGCGACGGCGCTGAACCCGTACATCGGCTACGACCGGGCGACCGAGATCGTCAAGGAAGCCGCGCGCTCGGGCCGCTCGCTTCGCGAGGTCGCGCGCGAGGCGGGCGTCGACGAGGAAACCCTCGACAAGGCGCTCGACTACCGCGCGATGGCGCGTCCGCACGAGACCTAGAGCAGCGCCGCCTTGACACCTGCTCCTTAGCGTCAGCTAGTACGCGACTGCGCCGCGGCCGGCCGCTGCTGCGTGACGCTGCTCGTCGGCCCGGTAGGAGGAGCGGACGAGCGGGCCCGAGAAGACCGACCCGAAGCCGAGCGCCTCCCCCTGTTCCCGGAACCACCGGAACTCGTCGGGGTGCACCCAGCGGTCGATCGCTGCGTGGCGCGACGAGGGCTGGAGGTACTGGCCGATCGTGACGACGTCGACCTCGTGCTCGCGCAGGTCGCGCAACGTCTCCACGACCTCGCCGTTCGTCTCGCCGAGGCCGACGATGATGCCGGACTTCGTGAGGACCGGGTAGTCCGCAAGCTCCTTCGCCGTTCGGAGGAGCCAGAGCGCCTTGTCGTAGGAGGCCTTTGCGCCGCGCATCCTCCGATGGAGGCGCCGGACGGTCTCGATGTTGTGGTTGAAGACCTCCGGCCGCTCGGCGAGGACGGTGCGAAGCGCCTCCTCCTCGACGCCGAGGAAGTCGGGGGTGAGCACCTCGACGGAGGCGTCCGGCAGCTTGCGCTTGAGAGCGCGGATCGTGGCCGCGTAGTGGCCGGCGCCCCGATCGGGCACATCGTCGCGGTCGACGGAGGTGACCACCACGTGCTTCAGGCCCATCTGAGCGGCGGCCTGTGCGAGCCGAAGAGGCTCGAGCGGGTCCGGCGGCTCCTCCGGCCTGCCGGAATGGACGTAGCAGTAGCGGCAGGCACGTGTGCACGTGTCGCCGAGGATCTGGAAAGTCGCCGTGCCGCGGCCCCAGCATTCGGAGATGTTCGGGCAGCGCGCCTCCTCGCAGATCGTGTTGAGGTGCTGGCCGTGCAGCAGCTCGCGAACCTCGAAGTAGCGCGAGTCCGCGCTCGGCGCCCGGACCTTCATCCACTCGGGCCGGCGCGGCCGCTCAGCTACGGGCAACGACTTCATCACGGGGGAACCCATGGTTCCCCCGTGGGCCCCCTCCTTTGGGAGCCCGTTCTCAGCCACGGGCAACGACTTGTTCCAGGCCAACGGCCTCTCCCGATCGTGGTGCTTCGGCGCGGCCCGGCTTTGCCGCGATCTTCTCGTGGAGGGGCTGCGGCCACAGGCCGGCGCCGTCGTCGGCCGGGAGCTCCTCGAGCGTCAGCTCGAACACCTCCTCGATCGCTTCGGCGGCGCGCGGGCGCACGTCGTCCACCGAGAGCGGGTGGCCGACCTCCCGCGCGATTGTCGTGAAGGCGGCGTCCTCGAGCCCGCAGGCAGTGATCCACTCCGTGAACGGCGCCGGGTCGAGGTCGACGTTGAGCGCGTAGCCGTGCGTCGTGATCCAGCGCGAGATGTGGACGCCGATCGATGCGATCTTGCGAGGCGGCCTCTGGAGCCAGACGCCCGTGAGGCCCTCGATGCGCGCCCCCTCGATCCCGTACGAGCCGACGGTCTTGATGAGCGCCTCCTCCAGGTCGCGGCAGTAGCGCTTCACGTCACGTCCGTGGCGGTTGAGATCGAGGATCGGGTAGCAGACGAGCTGCCCCGGGCCGTGGTACGTGGACTTGCCTCCGCGGTCGGTCTCGACGATCTCCACCTCCGCGTCGTCCGGGACGTGGAGCTCGGCTGCTCCGTCGGTTCGGCGGCCGAGGGTGATGACGGGCAGGTGCTCGAGGAGGACGACGGTGTCGGGAATCGCGCCCTGCGAGACGGCCGCGGCGAGCGCGCGCTGGAGCTCCCACGCCTCCCGGTACGGCGTGCGCCCGAGGTTGAGGAGGTACGCGCCGCGCGTCACGGGTCAAGCCTAGCTGCGGAAGCCGGGCTAGTAGTCGGGCTCGCCCCAGCTCTCGAGCCGGCCGCGGAGGTCCCGGAGGAACCGCCCGGCGTAGGCGCCGTCGACGAGCCGGTGGTCGTACGTGAGCGTGAGGTTCATGATCGGCCGGATCGCGAGGACGTCCTGGCCTTGCTCGTCCTGGACGACCCACGGCCGCTTGACGACCGCGTAGGTGCCGAGGATGCCGCTCTGCGGCTGGCTGATGACCGGCGTCCCGTGGAAGGTCCCGTAGCCGCCCGGGTTCGTGATCGTGAACGTGCCGCCCTGGACGTCGTCGGGGAGCAGCTGCTTGTCGCGCGCCCGGCGGGCGAGGTCGGCGATCGCCTTCGCCACGCCCAGGAGATTGAGGGTCTCGGCGTTCTTCACGACCGGGACGATCAGGCCCTTCCCATCCTTGAGCTCGACGGCGAAGCCGAGGTTGACGAAGCTCCGGGTCACGATCGAGTCGCCGCGGAGCTCGCCGTTCACCCACGGGTAGTCCTTGAGCGTGTCGACCGCCGCCCGCGCGACGAAGGCCAGGTAGGTCGGGTTGACGCCGTAGGCGTCCTGGTACTCCTTCTTCAGCTTGTCGCGGATCGCGACGACCTTCGACATGTCGACCTCGATCGCGCTCGTCACGTGCGCGGCGGTGTCGAGAGAGCGCCGCATGTGCTCCGCGATCCCGCGGCGCATCGCGGAGACCGGCTCGAGCTGCTCCCCTTCCGCGGGCGCCGCCTCGGGCTCGGGTGCCGCCGCAGGCGCGGGTGCTGCCGCGGCGGGTGCTGCCGGGGCGGGCTCGGCAGGCTCGGCTTCCGGCGCCGCCGGAGCTTCGGGCGCTGCGGGCGCCTCGGCAGGCGCCGCGGCCGCCCCGCCCGACTCGATGAAGCCCAGGATGTCCTTCTTGGTGACGCGGCCGCCCCGGCCGGTGCCGGAAATCTGCCCCACGTCGACGCCGTGCTCGGCCGCGATCCGGGCCACGACCGGAGAGACGAAGCGCGCACCGTCGCCCTGGCCGTCGACCGGAGCCGGCGCTCGGGGGCGGGCTGGGCGGCGGGAGCCTCGGCCGTGGGCGTCTCGCCCTCGGCGCCCGACGCGTCGGCGCTCGCCGCCGCCGCTTCCTGGGTCGCCGGCTCGGCGACCTCCTCGGCCGCGGGACCTCTGCGGTACTCCTCAGCCGCGGGAGCGGCTGCCGCGGCGGGCTCAGCGGCAGGAGCTTCGGCCGGCGCGGCTTCGGAAGGCGCTGCAGCTCCCTCCGGCGCGATCACGGCGAGCTTCGTCCCGACCGCCACCGTCTCGCCCTCCTGGACGAGGATCTGCTGGACGACACCCGACCCGGGGCTCGGTACCTCGGTGTCGACCTTGTCGGTGGAGATCTCGAGGAGCGTCTCGTCGGCCTCGATCGCCTCGCCCTCCGACTTCACCCACTTCGTGATCGTGCCCTCGGAGACGGAGACGCCCATCTGCGGCATGACGACGTCGACGAGCGTGCCGGTGGCCATCAGTACGCGGCGAGCTCCTTGACCGCCTCGACGACGTCTTCGACCTGGGGGATGAACGCCTTCTCGAGCGGCGGCGAGAAGGGCACCGGCGTGTCGGGGCCGGTTAGCCGCTTGACCGGCGCGTCGAGCTGCTCGAAGGCTTCCTCGGCGATCGTCGCCGCGATCTCGGCGCCGAAGCCGCCGGTGTGGGTGTCCTCGTGGAGGACGATCACCTTGGAGGTTTTCTCCACCGAGGCGAGGACTCCCTTCTTGTCCCAGGGAATGATCGTCCGCAGGTCGAGGATCTCCGTGGAGATCTCCTCCTCGGCGGCGAGCTTCTCCGCGGCCTCCGCGGCCGTGTAGACCATCGCTCCCCAGGTGACGAGCGTGACGTCGTCGCCTTCCCGGTGCACGCGCGCCTCGCCGAACGGCGTCAGGTAGCGGTCGTCGGGCACGTCGGCCTTGATCCTTCGGTAGAGGTGCTTGTGCTCGAAGTAGAGAACCGGGTTTGGATCCTCGATCGCGGTGACGAGCAGCCCTTTCGCGTCCTCGGGCGTCGCGGGGCAGACGACCTTGAGGCCGGGGATGTGCGCGAAGCTCGACTCCGGGTTCTGGGAGTGGAAGGGGCCGCCCGAGAAACCGCCGCCCGACGGGCAGCGGACGACGAACGGAACCGCCGTGCCGGCCCGGTAGCGCTGCTTGGCGGCCACCGTCACGATTTGGTCCCAGGCGCACGAGACGAAGTCGGCGAACTGCATCTCGGCGACGGGCCGCATGCCCATGATCGCCGCGCCGGTGCAGCTGCCGACGATGGCCGTTTCAGACAGTGGCGCGTCGATCACGCGCCAGGGGCCGAACTCCTCCTGGAAACCCTGCGTGACCTTGAAGGCGCCGCCGTAGACGCCGACGTCCTCGCCGATCACGTAGACGCGCTTGTCGCGCCGCATCTCCTGGCGGAGGCCGTCCGAGATTGCCTGCAGATACGTCTTCTCGGCCATCAGCGAGAACTCACTTGTGGTGGGGCGTGTCGAGGTCCTCCGGCGTGGCGAAGACGCCCTCGAGGAGCGTCGACCCGTCCGGAAGCGGGCTCTCGTCCGCCCGCTTGATCGCGTCGTTCAGGAGCTTCTTGACCTCGGCCCGGATCTCGTCCTCTTCCTCGTCGGTGAAGCTCGCGTTCTCGCGGAGCCAGGTGCGGAAGCGCTCGAGCGGGTCGCGCTTCGCCCACTCCTCGAACATCTCCTTGGGGACGTAGAAGGCGTCGTCGTGGACGGCGTGGCCCTCCATGCGGAGGGTCAGGCACTCGATCAGCGTGGGGCCGCCGCCTTCGCGCGCCTTCTCGATCGCACGCTTCGCCTCGCGGTGGACGGCCAGCACGTCGGTGCCGTCGACGACCACGCCCTCGAATCCGTAGGCCTTGGCGCGGTCGGCGATGTGCTCCACGGCGTACTCGAGGTGCGTCGGCGTCGAGTACGCCCACTGGTTGTTGTCACAGATGAAGACCACAGGCAGGCGGCGGACGCCCGCCATGTTCATCGCTTCGTGCGTGTCGCCGCGGGCCGAGGCGCCCTCGCCGAACCAGCCGAGCGCTACGCGGTTCTCCCCCGGATGCGGAACGCGAGCGCGCAGCCGACGGCGACAGGCAGCATCGCCGGCAGGTGGCTGACCATGGCGATGAGGCCGAGCCGGTCGTCGGCCATGTGGACGTTGCCGTCCTTGCCCTTCGTCGGCCCGTCCATGCGGCCCATGTACTGCGCGAAGATCCTCCACGCCTCGACGCCGCGCACGATGTGAACTCCCATGTCGCGGTGGAGCGGCGTGCCAACGTCCTCGGAGCCCATCGCGGTGGCGACGCCGACCGCCGCGGCCTCGTTCCCGCGCCCCGTGTAGAAGCTGCCGGGGATCTTCCCCTGCTTGTAGAGGATGTGGCCGCGCTCCTCGATGCCGCGGGTGGTGAGGAGATGGCGGTAGATCCCGAGCAGGTCCTCGCGGTCGAGGCCGAACTCCCTGACCTCCGTGAGCGAGCCGACCGGTTCTGCTTCCCTGGCGATCGCCATTCGCGCCCGAACTCTAGCGGCTGGGTCGGGGTAGGGTGAGCGGGTGGGCAAGGCCTCGGACTGGCTGCGCGAGGAGCGCCGGAGGACCCTCGGCGACTGGGTGGCATTCTGCCTCGAGTGCGGTTTCGTGCAGCGCTACTTCACCGAGAGCGAGGCCGAGCTGGCCGCCGCCTGCCCCACCTGCGGAGGCGAGCTGCGGAGCCGCTGCCCCGCGTGCGGAGCGCGCATCGCCTCGGCCTTCGCGGTTGCCTGCGAGGAATGCGAGGGGGAGCTTCGACCTGCCGAGGCCTTCGGCGTTCCCATCCGCAAGCCCGGCCGCTAGCCCCAGGGGCGCTGCTCGCCCGAGGCCAGGCGACCGCCCAGCTCTGGAGCGCTCGCCGTCACCCAGTCGGCGAAACGCCTCGTGCCGCGTGGCGGCTCGTCCGACGTCAGCAGGTCGTCCACGAGCGCACGGAGCTCCTCGGCCGTGAGCAGCTGCGCCCGGGTGAAGAGACCGAACCCGCGCGCGAGCGTGAGGGCGGTGCGGGGGCCGGCGCAGACGACGGCGGCCCGCGAGCCCACCGCCTTGCGGACGAGGCGGACGAGCTCCTCGAAGCGGAGTGTGTCCTGCCCGGCGGCGTCGAAAGCGGCGTTCTCGCCGCTCTGGCCCGCCTCGACGCACAGTTCGGCAAGGTCCTCTGCCGCGACGGGCTGGAGGCGGCCACCGGCCCCCGGGAGGACGAACAACGGCAGCCGGCGGAGAAGCCACGCGACGTTGTTGATGAGCACCTCGCCGTGCCCGAACACGAGCGTCGGCCGGACGATCGCATGGGAGAGCCCCGAGCCGGCGAGCGCGGCCTCGACGGCCGCCTTCCCTCGGAAGTACGCGTACGGCGAGTCCGCGGTGGCGTGCGTCACGCTCAGCTGGACGACGCGCCGGACGCCTGCCACCCGCGCCGCCTGGATGAGCACGACGCTGTTCCGCACTGCACCTTCGAAGGTGGTGGACGCGTCGGGGAAGCGGATCCAGTACGTGTTGTAGAGCGTGTCCACACCGCGCAGGACGCCGGCGAGCTCCTCCGCGCTCGAGAAGTCCAGCGGGTAGGCCCGCACCTGCTCTCCGAACGGGCTCTCGGCCTGCCGCCGGCGCGTGAGCGTCCGCACCTCGCGCCCGGACTCGAGCAGCCGCGCGGCGACGTACCTCCCCGTGAAGGAGAACGCTCCCGTGACGACGTCCACGGGAACGGGGCTACTGGATCCCGGAGAAGTGGATCACCGTGACCATGTCCTCCTCGGTCACGTCCCGGTTGTAGAGCTGGCCGAGGAACATGGCCATCTCCTCGGTGCGCCTGATCTCGGGGTTGTCCTTCTCGAGCTCGCGGGGCGAGCAGGCGGCGAGCGGCTTCACCTCGACCTTGTCGATCACCGCGTCGAAGATCTTCTGGCGGGTGCCGTAGCGGAGCCCCACCAGCACCTGCACGACCATCCCCTTCTTGTACTTGGCCGCCTTGTTCCCCAGGCGAATGGTCGCGGTCTTTCGCCTGCTCCGGAGCTGGTCCGCGACGATCGGCGAGTAGAAGTTGAGGGCGTACATCGGGCTGATCGGAGCCGGAAGCGGCACCATCATACGGCTTCTTCGGAAAGCAGTTTCTGTGCTTTCTCGGCCATGTCCCGCTCTCCTCCGTAGGCGAGGAGCCGTGGCGCCTCGGCGAGCGGCAGCCAGCGGGTGTCGTCCACTTCGTGGGCATGCTCGGACGGGATGTCGCCGAGGCGGCCGCGACGGTAGCGGAAGAGGAAGAAGCTCACGACCTTGAAGATCCGCTCGCCCTTCCACGTGTACACGTAGCGGACGTCGCCGAGCTTCTCGACCAGGCGGCCTTCGACCCCGGTCTCCTCGGTTACCTCCCGGGCCGCCGTCTCGGCAGGTTTCTCGCCGGGCCCGACGAGCCCTTTCGGCAAAGCCCAGACGTTCTTCCCGCCGGGCCGGATGGCGGCGAGGTAGAGGCTGCCCCGCATGGAGCGCACGACGACGCCGCCCGCCGAGAACTCGCGCCTCATGCGGTAGAGCCTAACCGCGTCGATATCGTCAGCTGGATGCGCCGCCTGCTCGTCCTCGCCTGCTCGATCACGCTCGTCGACACAATCCTCTACGCGGCCCTCGTGCCGCTTCTTCCGCACTACGCGGACGAGTTCGGGCTCTCGAAGGGCGAGGCGGGCCTGCTCGTCGGCGCCTACGCGGCCGGTGCGCTGCTCGGCGCAATTCCGGGCGGGATCAGCGCTGCGAAGTTCGGCCCACGGCGCGCGGTGCTCTGGGGCCTGCTGCTCATGGCCGTCGCGAGCACGGCGTTCGGCTTTGCCGGCGACCCGGTGACTCTCGGCGTGGCGCGGCTCGCCCAGGGGTTCGGGAGCGCTTTCTCCTGGGCGGGCGCGCTCGCCTGGCTCGTTGCAGGGACGCCGAAGTCGCGCCGAGGAGAGATGCTCGGCACGGCGATCGGTGCGGCGATCTTTGGCGCCCTCCTCGGGCCGGCGCTCGGCGCCCTCGCCGAGTCGGTGGGCGAGCGGCCGACGTTCCTCGGCATCGCGGCCGTCGCGCTCGCGCTCGCGACCTGGGCGTCCCGGACCCCTGCAGTCGCCGCCGATCCGCAGCCGGTCGCCCAGCTCGCGCGCGCCCTCAGGCGGCCGGTCATCCTCGCCGCGCTCTGGCTGATGACGCTTCCGGCCCTCCTCTTCGGCGTCCTGGCCGTCCTGGTGCCGCTCGAGCTCGGCGACGAGGGCTGGAGCGCCGCCGCGATCGCGGCCGTCTTCATCGGTGCGGCCGCCATCGAGATGGTCGTCGCGCCGCTGCTCGGGCGCTTCTCGGACCGCCGCGGCCGCCTGTTGCCGCTCCGCCTGGCGCTCACCGGGGCGATCCTCGTCACGACGGCGCTTGCGGTTGCCGAGAACCCGTTCGTTCTCGCGCCGCTCGTGGTCGCCGCCTCGATCGCCTTCGGCGCATTCTGGGCGCCCGCGATGGCCCTCCTCTCAGACGGCGCCGAGCGCATCGGGCTGGCCCAGGGCTTCGCCTTCGGGCTCATGAACGCGGCGTGGGGAGTCGGCAATTCCGTCGGTCCTTCGCTCGGCGGCGCGCTCGCCGATGCCGCCGGTGACGCGCTTCCCTACGCCCTCATGGCGCTGATGTGCGCGGGGACGCTCTTCGCCGTCACGCGCGGGAGGAGAATCCTTGGCACTCCCGCCGTGAGAGTGCCAGAGAGCCCTTGATGCGCGTGGCGGGGATTCGCTAGGATGATCACTGGCACTCGGGCTGCATGAGTGCCAAACGCCCTGAAGTCACATTGCTAAGGAGGAGTGCTGGATGAATCTTCAGCCACTGGGCGATCGCCTGATCGTCGAGGCGCTCGAGGAGGAGGAGACGACCGTCAGCGGCATCGTCCTTCCCGATACGGCCAAGGAGAAGCCGCAGCGCGGACGCGTCCTCGCAGTCGGCCCCGGCCCTCGGGACGAGGACGGCGAGTACATCAAGATGGATCTCGAGGAAGGTGACGAGATCATCTACTCCAAGTACGGCGGCACGGAGATCAAGCTCGGGACGGACGAGTACCTCATCCTCCGCGAGTCGGACGTGCTGGCCAAGGTCGTTGCCACCAAGGGCAAGAGCAAGAAGAAGGAACTGGCCGGCGCCGCCGCCTAGGCGCCTGCCTGTCAGTCACCGGGAACGAAACGGAGGAATGAATGGCTCACAAGGAGCTTCTCTTCAACGAGGATGCCCGGCGCGCGCTCGAGCGCGGCGTCAACACCCTCGCTGACGCGGTCAAGGTCACCCTTGGCCCCAAGGGGCGCTACGTCGTGCTCGACAAGAAGTTCGGCGCGCCCACCATCACGAACGACGGCGTCACGATCGCGCGCGAGATCGAGCTCGAGGACGTCTTCGAGAACCAGGGCGCGCAGCTCGTCCGCGAGGTCGCCACGGCGACGAACGACGTCGCCGGCGACGGCACGACGACCGCGACCGTGCTCGCTCAGGCCATCGTCCGCGAGGGCCTCAAGAACGTCGCCGCCGGCGCGAACCCGATGGGCCTCAAGCGGGGCATCGAGTCCGCCGTCGACGCGGTCGTCGCGGCCCTGCAGAAACAGTCCAAGGAGATCTCGGGCAAGGAGGACATCGCCCGAGTTGCCAGCATCTCGTCGCGCGAGCGCGAGATCGGCGACGTCATCGCGGACGCGATCGAGAAGGTCGGCAAGGACGGCGTCGTAAACGTCGAGGAGGGCCAGACCTTCGGCCTCGAGCTCGAGTTCACCGAGGGCATGCAGTTCGACAAGGGCTACCTGTCGCCCTACATGATCACCGACCCGGAGCGCATGGAGGCCGTGCTCGACGATCCGTACGTCCTGATCGCCAACCAGAAGATCGGCGCGGTCAAGGACATCCTCCCCATGCTCGAGCAGGTGATCCAGGCCGGTAGGCCGCTGCTCATCGTGGCCGAGGACGTCGAGGGCGAGTCGCTCGCCACCGTCGTCGTCAACAAGCTCCGCGGGACCTTCACTGCCGTCGCCGTCAAGGCGCCGGGCTTCGGTGACCGCCGCAAGCGGATGCTCGAGGACATCGCCATCCTCACGGGCGGCGAGGTCATTACCGAGGAGATGGGCCTCAAGCTCGAGAACACGAAGCTCTCGCAGCTCGGTCGCGCCCGCAAGATCGTCGTCGACAAGGACACGACGACGATCATCGACGGCGCGGGCGACTCCGACGCGATCAAGGGCCGCATCAAGCAGCTCAAGTCGGAGATCGAGACCACTGACTCGGATTTCGACCGCGAGAAGCTGCAGGAGCGGCTCGCCAAGCTGGCCGGCGGCGTCGCCGTCATCAAGGTCGGCGCGGCCACCGAGACCGAGATGAAGGAGAAGAAGCACCGCGTCGAGGACGCGCTGCAGGCCACCCGGGCGGCCCTCGAGGAGGGCATCGTGCCGGGCGGCGGCGTCGCGCTCCTGAGCGCGGCTTCTGCCATCAAGCTCGACTCGTTCGAGGGCGACGAGCGCACGGGCGCGGCCATCGTGGCGCGGGCGCTCGAGGAGCCCGTCCGGCAGCTCGCAGGCAATGGGGGCCTCGAAGGCTCGATCGTCGTCGACAAGATCCGCACCGGCACGAAGGGCCACGGCCTGAACGTCGAGACGGGCGACTACGAGGACCTCGTCAAGGCGGGAATCATCGATCCGACCATGGTCACTCGCTCCGCGCTCCAGAACGCAGCTTCGATCGCGAAGAACATCCTCACGACCGAGGCCGTCGTCGCCGAGCCGCCCGAGAAGGCCGGAGCCGGCGCCGGAATGCCAGGAGGCATGCCGGACATGATGTAAGTAGCACGGGGGAAACCATGTTTCCCCGTGGGCCCCCTTCTTCGGAAGTTGGCACAGCAAGAGGGCCGGCAAAGCCGGCCCTCTTGCTCTTGATGGGGTCGGCCGCCCAGCTCGGCTGCCTACACTGAAGAGGTGGACGCCTCGACCATCGCGCTTGCTGTCGCTCGCCGGCCGCGCGCCTTCGTCGGCGTGACGGGGCCGGACGCTGCTGACTATCCTCCAGCGCATGCTCTCCAACGACGTCGAGGCGCTCTCGCCCGGCGAGTCGTGCGAGGCGCTCCTGCTGACGCCGAAGGCCCGGGTGATCGCGCCCATGCGGGTGGTGCGCCGCGCGGCCGACGACTTCCTGCTCCTGACGGAGCCCGAGCTCGGCGAGACGCTCCGGGAGCAGCTCGTCAGGATGCGCTTCGCGGCGAAGGCGGAGATCGAGCTCGAGGAGCACACCTCCACGGTGGTGTTCGGCGGCGAGGCCGACGGGTTTCCCACCGAGGACTACGGTGAGCCCGCGGTCGAGGCCCTCGACCTCGCGCTCGAGCCGACCCTGGACGAGGGCGAGCTCGAGGCGCTCCGGATCGAGGCGGGGACGCCTGCGTGGGGCAAGGAGATCGACGATCGCGTCCTCCCGGCGGAGGCGGGCCTCGTGGAGCGGGCGGTGAGCCTGACGAAAGGGTGCTACCCGGGGCAGGAGCCGATCGCCCGCCTCCACTACCGCGGGCACGCGAACCGCGGCCTGCGCGTCCTGGTCGTCGACGGCGACGAGCTCCCCGAGCCGGATGCCGAGCTGTGTCTCGGCGAGAAGAACGTCGGCCGCGTGACCAGCGCCGCGCGCTCGGACGGCAGGATCGTCGCGCTCGCCTACGTCCGGGTCGAGGTGCCTCCTGACGCTGTTCTCGGCAGTCGGCTCGGCCCAGGCCAGGCCGCTACACTGACCCCGTCCCAGCGCCCGTAGCTCAGGGGATAGAGCGCTGCCCTGCGGAGGCAGAGGTCGCACGTTCGAATCGTGCCGGGCGCATCCCGCTGTGCATGCGGGTTCGCGGGCGGTTTGGTCGCGGTGCGCGGCCGGGGTCGGCGAAACACCGGGCTGCCACAGCGATTACGGTTCTGCTGTTCTGATCCTGTCTCGAATTCGGCTGACGACGTGGCTGCTGATCGCGTGGACCGCGCTCGGTGCTGTCGGCGCTTATTGGGGTTATTGGAGTGTCATGGAGTCGTGTCCGCCAGAAGAGGGCTTCTCCGGTTGCTTCGAGCCGCCTTACCGCTTCGCTGCGAGCTTCGTCTTCGTCTTGTGGGGAGCCGTTGAAGCCGTCCTCATCGGCGCCTGGCTCCTGCAACGCTGGGGCAACCGACGGTGAAAGCGTGATGCCAAACCCTCCTAGGTGTAAGACCCGAGCAGGTTGGTTCTGCTTACGGGCGGCTGGCGGCCGAGCGCTGCGTGTCTGCGGCGATGGTTGTAGTGCCAGAGCCAGCCGTCAAGGGCGGCGGTCCTCTCGGCGCTCGAGGCGTAGACCGCGCCGTAGGCCCAGCCGGCGATCATGGTGCGGATAAAGCGCTCGGCCTTCCCGTTCGTTTGCGGGCGGAAGGGGCGTGTGCGCAGGCGGCGAATCCCGAGCGAGCGGCAGGCGCATGCGTGCAGTGAGACGTATGCGCCTCCGTTGTCGGTGAGGATGCGCTCGACACGGATGCCGTAGCGGGCGTAGAAGCGAAGCGCTCTGCGCAGGAAGGCGATCGCGGTGGCGGCCTTCTCGTCGGGGAGCACCTCCGCGTAGGCGAGGCGGCTGTGGTCGTCGACGGCCACGTGCACGAACTCCCAGCCGACGGTCTGGCGGCGGCGGCCCTCGGCGTCGACGCGGGCGGGGTTGTAGTGCTTGCGCCCGCCGTGCACGCGCTTGCCCCGCCCCGCCCTGGATGCGGCCGAGGCGCTTGACGTCGATGTGCACGAGCTCGCCGGGTGCCGAATGGCGAACAGTTCATGCGCCGGCTTCGGGAGACGCGGCCGGCGGGGGCCGAGCCCAACCTCTACTGGGGAGCTTATGCCGCGCAGGCTGCGGAGCTCCTGCTCGCCGCCATCGCGCGCTCCGACGGGACGCGGTCGTCGGTTGCGAGCCGGCTCCTCGCGACTCGAGCCCAGGACGGGATACTCGGTGATCTTCGCTTCGACCAAAACGGCGACATCGTCCCGAGCCCCATCACGATCGTCAGGGTGAAGCCTGGGGGCGAAGGCATGTCCCGAAATGCAACCGACTTCGCGGACGGTGCGATCGTGCAGACCGTGATCACGCCACCAACACCTCTCGTCCGAGAGGGTTCGTGAAGGTCGAGCCGCATCGCGTGACGCTCGAAAAATCTGTCGTCAACCTCGAGAACGAGGTCGAGATTGGCCGGAAATATCGTCTGAGGTCTACTGCGAATCCTGTAGCCCAAGATCGGGCATTACCCTCTGTCAGAAGGCTCCCCTCCGTCCTAGCCTATGCGGCGTCACGCGACACGGGTCGCGCGCCTTCTTCGGGACGGGCTGGCAGCTCGCGCTCGTGGGGGCGGGCCCCCGAGGAAGGGAGTATGTGAGACGCACTGTTGCGAGAGCTTCTCTGCCTCGGCTGGAGCTGAGAAGGCTCCGCCCCGACCAGATTCACGGTCATGTCGGAGCGGAGCCTCGGGGTTGCCCTGGCAGCACCCCTCGAGAAAGGAGCACCATGAGCAGACCCCTACGAACAATCGTAGTGGCAACAACGGCACTTGTCGTCATGCTCGCCATGGCGGCGGTCGCCTCGGCGGGCGCACCGAAGTTCCACTCGGCCACGTCGAGCGTCAACAACGACGGCGCCCTCGTCGTAGCCTTCGACGAACGCGGTCTGGGCAACGACAACATCGACTACACGCTCACCGCCGATGCCACCGCCCTGTATGCCTGCATCAATGGGGGTGGCAAGAACCCGTCGGCCGCCAACAAGCAGGCGTTCGAGGGGCAGGTCAGCGGGGGCGGTTCGTTCGAGCCGAAGAACGGCCGCGTCGTGGCCGACCTCACCGCCGGCCCGCTGCTGGCGCCGCAGTTCACCTGCCCGCCCGGGCAGCGGCGTGTCCTGGCGGCCGTGACCTACACCAACATCGTCCTCACGGACACGACCAATGGAGTCTCCACGGCCGTGCCAGACGCCAGCAGGACCTTCTTCAACGTCTAGGCGTCAGTAGTCAGCCGGGGTAACCCCCGCCTCCAGCCTTTCCCGCGCGTCAGGGGCAGCCACAAGCCCCTGACGCGCGTGTTCGCCGATGAGGAGAACAGGTCGTCCTCGTCCGGCAGGAGCCGCCATGCCGGGCGCACTCCGCCATCCCTGACCGAGGAAGGCCTGGCTAGGGCCAGCGGGGCGGGCGGGGCTCCTCGCGCTGGACGCCGCCCCAGTCGTCCCGCGGCGGCGCGAAGACGTCGAGAACGACCGCCCCTTCGGCGCCCGCGCGGGCCTCGTGCGGCACGTCGGACGGGATGCTCCAGGTCTCACCGGGGCCGAGCGTCCTCGTCTCGTCCCCGACGCGGAAGGTCAGCGAGCCGCTGATGACGAACCCGAGCTGCTCGCTCGCGTGGTGGTGCTCCGGGACGAGGCTCGAGGGATCGAGCTCGACCACGGCCACCGTCAACTGCTTGCCCTGGACCTCGCGGGCCACGACGCCGTCCCAGATCCGCAGCGGCCCGATGCGCGCGATGTTGTCGAACGAGCTCACGCTCGCAGGCTACCCGCGCCGCTACCCTGAAGCCGTGCGGATCTGCTCGCTGGTGCCGGCCGCGACCGAGATCCTCTTCGCGCTCGGTCTCGGCGACGAGGTCGTCGGCGTCACCCACGAGTGCGACTGGCCGCCCGAGGCTGCGAGCAAGCCCGTGGTGACGGCGTCGCTCGTCCAGACAGGAGACCTCACGAGCGCCGAGGTGGACAGAATCGTCGCCGAGACCGCCCACGACGGCCGGCCGCTCTACGCGATCGAGGAGGACCGCTGGGACGAGCTGGCGGCCGACGTCGTCGTCATGCAGGAGCTCTGCGACGTCTGTGCGGTCTCCACCGACCAGGTCGAGGGCGTGCTCCGCGCGCGTCGCCTCGATATCGAGGTGCTCGACTTCTCCCCCTCGACGCTCGCCGGAATCGGCGAGGGAATCGAGGCGCTCGGCTCGAGGTTCGGCACCGAGGGGGAGGCCGAGGAGCTCGTGAGCGGAATGCGGAGTCGGCTCGACCGCGTCGCGTCCGCCCTTGCCGGGGTGGAGAAATCGCCGCGCGTCTTCGTCACGGAATGGCTCGAGCCGCCGTACTCCGCCGGCCACTGGGTGCCGGACATGGTCTCGGCCGCCGGGGGCACCGACGTCGCCGGGATGTCGGGCGAGCCCTCGCACCGGATGCGCTGGCCGGACGTCGCGGCCCTCGAGCCGGAGGTCGTCGTCCTGGCACCCTGCGGCTTCGACCTCGATCGCACCCTCTCGGAGGTCGTACCTCTGGATCTCTCCGCCCACCTGCTCGGCACTCCCGCCCGTCAGGAGAGCGGCGTCTTCGCCGTCGACGCGAACGCGATGTTCTCCCGCCCCAGCCCTCGCGTCGTCGACGGCGTCCAGGTGCTCGCGCACCTGCTCCATCCGGACGAATATCCGGACCCGGGCGCACCCTGGAGCCGAATCCGACTCTAGTCGACCAGGATCCTGAGCTCGTCGCCACGGAGCTCGGTCTGGTACCGGCGAGCGGCCTCGTCCCCCACGAGGCACGCGCCGGTTCCCAGGTCGAAGCGCCAGCCGTGGTAGGCGCATTCGAGGACGTCGCCGAGGATCTCTCCTTCGACGAGCGGGTTCCCTTCGTGGGGGCAGGCATTGTCGAACGCGTGCACCTGGCCGCCGACTCGCAGGAGGACGATCTCGCGGCCGTGCGCCTCGACGACCGCGCGGCCTTCGGCGATCACGTCGACCGGGAAGCTGAGCCAGCGCCCGCTCGAGGACGCCTTCTCCATGCGGCTTACACTATCCGGCCCCGTGCCGCTCTACCTTCGCGAAGCCGACGTCGAGGAGCTCCTGACTCCCGAGGATGCCGTCGAGGCCGTGGAGGCGTGCTTCGCGCGCCTCGCGCGAGACGTCGTCGAGAGCCGGCCTCGCTTCCGGCTGGGGCTCCAGGGCGGGCGGCTCCACGTGCTGGCTGCCGCCGATCTCGAGCTGGGCCTGGCCGGGCTGAAGACGTACACCGGCTTCGCCGAGGGCACCCGCTTCATCGTCGCTCTCTTCGCATCCGACCGGCCGGAGCTCCTCGCGCTCGTCGAGGCCGACCGCCTCGGGCAACTCCGTACCGGCGCCGCCAGCGCGGTCGCAGCGAGACACCTCGCCCGGCCGGGCGCCGAGACCCTCGGGCTCATCGGCACCGGCTGGCAGGCGGAGAGCCAGGTGGCCTGCATCCGAGCCGCTCTGCCCGGGATCCGGCGAGTCGTCGCCTACTCGCGGGATGCTGCGCGGCTCGAGGACTTCTGCCGGCGGTTCGACTGCGAGCCGGGCGAGTACAACCGGGATGCGGCGGAGCAGGACGTCGTCGTCACGATCACGACCTCGCGTGATCCGGTGCTGCGCGGCGAGTGGCTTCTCCCCGGTGCGCTGGTCTGCGCAGCGGGCGCGAATCGGATCGAGGCGCGAGAGCTCGACAACGCCGTGCTCGAACGGGCGACGTTCGTCTGCTGCGACTCGCGGGAGCAGGCGAGGATCGAAGCGGGCGACCTCGTCGAGCCGGTCGAGCGCGGCGTCCTCGACTGGCTCGAGGTCCACGAGCTTTCGGAGGTCGTGAGCGGCGAGACGCCGGGACGCCAGCACGACGACGACATCGTCCTCTTCAAGAGCGGCGGAATCGCCGCCGAGGACCTCGCCGTCGCGGGTCTCGTGCTCGAGCGGGCGCGAGAACGTGGCCTGGGCACCGATCTCTAGTCGAGCTCCTCGGCGAGCAGCTCCATGAGCACGCCGTCGTGCCACGACCCGTCGGCGCCGCGCTCGTAGCGGCGGAGGACGCCGACGCGCCTGAACCCGACGCGGGCGTAGCACCGGATCGCCCGCTCGTTCTCCGCCGCCGGGTCGATCGTGATGCGATGGTGGCCGCGGTCTCGGATGAGATGGCGCGCGATCGTGCGCACCGAGTCGGCGCCGAGACCCTGTCCCTGCCAGGCCGTGGCGAGGAACATGTCGATCTCCGCGTGCCGGTAGTCGGGGTCGGCCTCTTCGTAGGCCTGCACGAGGCCGATCAGCTCGCCCTCGCACTCGATCGCGAAGACCTCCGCGTCCTCCTCGGAGCCGAGCTTGTCGAGAAGGTCCTGCTCCGAGACCCCGAGCCACCAGCGAGCCACGTCGGGCTCGGCTGCGATTGCCGCCAGCCGAGGGACGTCGCCGGCTTCCAGCGGGCGCAGCGTCACGCGCTCGCCCTGGAGCCTGGCGGGCACCTGCGACTAGGTCGAGTCCCGGACGTGCTCGGCGGCCATCGCGGCCGTATCCTCGCCGACGGCACGGATGACCTCCGGCCGCTCGAGAAGGCGGAGGCGCTGCTCGTCCGTGGCGCGGTTCTTCAGATACGGGTCGTCCAGGATGTCCTCGAGCGAGCGGCCCTGCCGATGCTCGCGGACGACGTAGGACGCGAGTGCGTCCTCCTTCGAGATCGAGCGCGAGGGCTCGGCGCTCGGTTCGTCGTCGCTCCTGCCGAAGAGTCGGGAGAAGAACCCCACGCGGGCGATTGTATCCTTGGCGGTCAGTGGAGCCAGACGCCATGCGATTTGCGTCCCGAACCCTGCACGGGATCGGCGATGACGGCGGGCGCCAGGAGATTCTCATCTGGATCGAGCGCAGGCCGGGCGCGCTCTGGGCGGTCGGGCGGGCGATCGACATCGGCAACCGGATGACGCCGGAGCCCCGGGCGGACGACTACGTCTTCGAGGGCTACGAGATGGGGGACGCCCTCTCCGCGGCGAACAACGCGCTCCGCGACGATCTCACGGTGTCGGCGGGCGAGGGGCTCGACGAGCGAGTCGCTCCCTTCGCCGACGAGGAGCTCCTGAAGCCCCTGGAGCGCTGGTTCTTCGGCCACAAGCCCTAGCTCGCCCTGGGGCCACCCCGTGCCTCCACCCGCTTCGAGCGTAACCAACCTGGACGCACCGGTGGTGCGCCCACCGTGCCGAGAGTGCGCCGAGCTCGCCGACGCGGTCCGACCGGCTACGCGATCCTGATCTGCATGGCGAGCTCGCGCGAGATGGCGTGCTCTTCCCCGTCCACTGCGACTCTCACCGGCCCGTCGAACGGCTCCGACCCGCGCATCGTGACGCGGCCTCCTGGGACGAGGCGTAGCTCCGCCAGGTAGCGGAGGAGATCGGCATCCCGGTCCGGGACGCGCTTCACCATCGCCTCCTCCCCGGGCTCGAGGGCGTCCAGGGACCGCAGGGCCTTCGTGTCGATGCGGAGCCCGGCGTCGGGGATAGGGTCCCCGTGCGGGTCGTGCGTCGGATAGCCGAGCTGCTCGTCGATCCGGGCCTCGAGCTCCTCCGAGAGGACGTGCTCGAGTCTGTCGGCCTCGGCGTGCACGGCGTCGATCGGAAGCCCGAGGGTCTCGGCGAGGTACTGCTCGAGAAGACGGTGGTGCCGGATGACCTCGAGCGCGATCTTCGATCCCGCCCCAGAGAGCTCGGCGCCCCGGTACGGCGAGTGCTCGACGAGGCCGAGTACGGCGAGCTTCTTGAGCATCGATGTCGCCGACGACGGCGCAACGCCCAGGCGCCGTGCGATCGCCGTCGTGGTGGGCTTCGTCCCCTCGGCCTGGAGCTTGTAGATCTCCTTCAGATAGTCCTGGATGGCGGCGGAGAGAGCAGGTTTAGACACGCCTCAAATTCTAGTCGGAGCGCTCCCCGGACGGCGCGCTCGGGAGCTTGGTAGCCTCGCGCCGCTGCGAATTCGCCTCGGACATAGCCCAGACCCGGACGACGCATTCATGTTCTGGGGCCTCGCCTCGGGACGCGTCGCCGCCGGCGACTTCGAGTTCGAGCACGTGCTCGAGGACATCCAGACCCTGAACGAATGGGCGCTCGAGGGACGCCTCGAGGTGACGGCGATCTCGCTGCACGCATACCCCTTCGTGCAGGACCGCTACGTCATCCTCCCGCACGGTGCGAGCATGGGCTCGGGGTACGGCCCGGTCGTCGTGGCCAGGGAGCCGCTCGGAAAGGCCGACCTCCGCGACGTCGAGATCGCCGTGCCGGGTCGTATGACGACGGCCTTCCTCGTCCTCCGCCTCTACCTGGGCCACGACTATCCGCATCGGGAGGTGCCGTTCGACCGGATCATGGAGGAGGTCGAAGAGGGTCGCGCCGACGCGGGCCTGCTCATCCACGAGGGTCAGCTCACCTACGAGCGGCACGGCCTCGAGCGTGTCGTCGACCTCGGCGAGTGGTGGCTCCTGGAAACGGGCCTGCCGCTGCCGCTCGGGATCAACGTCGCGCGCCGCGACCTCGGGGAGGAGACGCTCAGTGAGCTCTCGGAGGTCCTCCGCGACTCGATCCGGGCAGGGCTCGCCCACCGCGACGAGGCGCTCGAGTACGCCCTGAAGTTCGGGCGCGGGCTGTCGACCGAGCTGGCCGACAAGTTCGTCGGCATGTACGTCAACGAGCTGACCGAGGACTACGGCGAGGAGGGGCGCAAGGCGGTTGCCGAGCTGCTCCGCCGCGGCGGGGACGTCGGGGCCTTCGAGCGGCCGGTCCGCGTCGACTTCGTCGACTAGCGCCCCGAGAGCAGGCGGAACGTCTCGGCCGAGCTCTCGAAGGTGTCCGCGTACTCCGCCGCGAACTGCGGCAGCGTCGAGTAGGTGATGACGTAGCCGGTGCCTTCCTCGAAGACGATGTACGCGAGCTGACGCGATCTGCCGTCCCGCGGCCTCCTGCTCGAAGGTCGACGAGTCGCAGCGCCTCGCCGGCCGGGAGCTGGACGGTCGTCTGCTCGATCGACTCGGCGTCCGAGCGCCTCCGAGAGGTTGTCGACGCTCGCGTCGAAGTATTCCTGGCGGGTGACGCCCTCCGGGACGTCCTCGACGTACACGTTGACGTTCGTCGCGAACTCCTCCCGGACGTTGGGGTCGAGCGCGACGAACTTGATGGGCGAGCCAGGCTGCGCCAGCGGCTCTATAGGCGGGCGAGCTCAGGATCCTCCTGCCGGACCCGCTCGAGCTCCCCTCGTCGAGGACCTCGTCGATCGTTGCCGCCTTCCAACTCGTGGAACGCCGAGCGAGAACCCGCCGGCAGGGACGTCGTAGGCGGCGAGCCCACCGGACTCGCCGGTCTTCTCCGGCTGCTCGGCGGCCGGCTCGTCGTCGCCCCCACCGCAGGCGGCCAGCGCCAGCAGCACGAGCAGGACGGCGATGACACGCGAATAGACTGACCCCATGTCCGAGGCCGTCATTCTTGCAGCTGTCCGTACACCTGTCGGGCGCTACGGGGGCGCGCTCGCCGGCGAGCGACCGGACGACCTGGCAGCCCTCGTCATCCGTGAGGCCGTCGCGCGCGCCGGCATCCCACCTGAGGAGATCGAGGACGTGTACTTCGGGGCCGCCAACCAGGCCGGCGAGGACAACCGGAACGTCGCCCGCATGGCAGCGCTGCTCGCCGGGCTTCCGCAGGAGGTCGCGGGCGTGACCGTCAACCGCCTCTGCGCGTCCGGGCTCTCCGCGGTCGTGTCGGCCTGCCACGCGGTGCGGGCAGGAGCCGGCGACCTCTTCGTCGCCGGCGGCGTCGAGTCCATGAGCCGCGCGCCGCTGGCCATGGCGAAGCCCGAGCATGCCTTTCAGCGCGGAAATCAGACGGTCTGGGACACGACCCTGGGGTGGCGCTTCCCGAACCCGCGCCTGGAGGAGATGTTCCCGCTCGAGTCCATGGGCGAGACGGGCGAGAACGTCGCCGAGCGGTACGGCGTCTCCCGCGAGGAGCAGGACGCCTTCGCGCTCGAGAGCCAGCACCGTCATGCGGCCGCCGTCGAGGCCGGCCGCTTCGACGACGAGGTCGTGCCCGTCGGCGACGTGGCCCGGGACGAGCATCCGCGCCCGGACACCTCGCTCGAGAAGCTCGCCGCGCTCAAGCCGGCCTTCCGACGGAACGGCACGGTCACCGCCGGAAACTCGAGCGGTGTGAACGACGGCGCGGCGGCGCTGGTCGTCGCCTCCGAGGAGAAGGCGCGCGAACTGGGGGTCGAGCCCATCGGCCGCTTCGTCGGGAGCGCGGTCGCCGGCGTCGATCCCCGCATCATGGGCATGGGCCCTGTGCCGGCGGTGCGCAAGCTCCTCGTCCGGGCCGGCGTCGACGTGGGCGAGATCGACCTCGTCGAGCTGAACGAGGCCTTCGCCTCCCAGAGCCTGCAGGTGATCCGCGAGCTCGGGCTCGACCCGGAGAAGGTGAACGTGAACGGCGGCGCGATCGCGATCGGTCACCCGCTCGGCATGAGCGGCGCCCGGCTCGTCGTCACGCTCCTGCACGAGCTCCGCCGCCGCGGCGGTCGCTACGGGCTGGCGACGCTCTGTGTCGGCGTCGGCCAGGGCCAGGCGGCCCTGTTCAACCGCTAGGGCGCCGCCATCTTCGACGTCAGGAACTGCCGCGAGCGGTTCACGAGCAAAGCGGCGGCGGCCGCGATGACGAGCGCGTTCACGACATGGAGGGCGGCGACCGCGTCGATATCGATGCGGGCGAGGAACATCTGGGCGACGTTGAGCACGAGCAAGACGGCTGCGAGGCCCATCAGCTCGTGGGAGACCTTCCGACGAATGCGAGAACGAGGAGGATCAGCGAGGTGACCGCGAGGGCAAAGCCGAGGGCCCGATGGGGGTCGAAGTCCCCCGAGCCGAAGACGCCCAGACCGGCCAGGAAGAACTGGACGACCACGCCGACGAGGTAGATCGCCGAGAGCCCGAACAGGAGGAGTCGGGCCTGCGTCACGGCTTCGACTCTACGCGACCCGCGCGACGGCAGCGCGATATCGTCACGGCCATGGCGGTCGCCACCGAGCGCGAGTACCTGCTCTTCATCGACGGCGAGGGAGCCGAGCCGTCGGACGGTGAGGTGCGGGAGCTCTCCGAGCCCGCTACCGGGAAGCCGTTGGCGAAGGCCGCCGTCGCGCGGGCCGGCGACGTCGACCGCGCCGTGGCCGCCGCGCGGTCCGCCCTCGAGGGAGCGTGGGGGAAGACTCCCGCGAACGAGCGCTCGCGGCTCCTGCACGCGCTCGCGGATGCGATCATCGCCGCCCGGAAGGAGCTCGCCGAGCTCGAGACGCGAAACGTCGGCAAGGCGCTCTCCTCGTCGAAGCCGGAGGTGATCGTCGCGGCCGAGAGCTTCCGCTTCATGGCATCCGCGGTCGGCTCGATCGAGGGCGGTACCAGGCCGATCGGCGGGTCGATCCTCTCCTACACGCTGAAGGAGCCGGTCGGCGTCTGCGCCCAGATCGTGCCCTGGAACTACCCGATCATGCTCGCGGCCTGGAAGCTCGCTCCGGCGCTGGCCGCCGGGTGCACGGTCGTTCTGAAGCCCGATCCGGCGACACCGCTCACGGCGGTCCGGCTGGCAGAGCTCGCTGCCGAGGTCGGCATCCCGGCGGGCGTCGTCAACGTCGTGCCCGGCGAGGGGCCGACGGCGGGGTCGCATCTCGTCGGCCATCCGGATGTGGACAAGGTCGCGTTCACCGGCTCGACGGCGACGGGGTCGGAGATCATGCGCCTTTGCGCGGACCCCGTGAAACGCGTGTCGCTGGAGCTGGGCGGCAAGAGCCCGGCGATCGTCTTCGCCGACGCCGACCTCGAGGACGCGATCGCGTCGAGCGCCTACGGGATCTACTACTCCGCCGGCCAGAGCTGCGACGCCCGCTCGCGCCTGCTCGTCGAGAAGGCCGTCTACGACGAAGTCGTCTCGCACGTCGCCGAGAAGGCGGCCGCGGTGCGGGTCGGCGATCCGCTCGACCCCGAGACGCAGATGGGCTCCCTCATCTCCCTCGAGCACCGCAAGAAGGTGCACGGCTTCGTCGAGGCCGGCCGCGAGGAGGGGGCCGAGGTCGTCGCCGGCGGCGAGCCGTCGGACGGCGACGGCGCCTTCTACCCGGCCACGGTCCTCTCCCAGGTCGGAGGCGAGGCGGGCGTCGCGCAGGAGGAGATCTTCGGCCCGGTCGTGGTCGCGATCCCCTTCGAGGACGAAGACGACGCCGTGCGGATCGCCAACGACGTGCGCTACGGGCTCCTTGCCACCGTCTGGACGAAGGACTCCGCCCGCGGGCACCGGCTGGCGCGCAGGGTCAAGTCGGGCACGTTCACGATCAACATGCCCTACGGAGCTTTCCCCGGGATTCCTTTCGGCGGCTACAAACAGTCGGGGTTCGGCCGCGAGCAAGGCCTCGAGACCCTCCAGACGTACCTGGAGACGAAGTCGGTTATCTTCGCGACCGGTGCGCGCCCGACGAATCCCTGGGGGCTCTAGCGCTTCAGGACCAAGACGGCTCCCGCCGCCAGCAGGGCGAGCCCGGCGACCCGGGCGGCGGTGACGGGGATCCGCTCCGTGCCGAAGAGACCGAAGGCGTCGATGACGACGCCCATCGCGAGCTGGCCCGCGATCAGGAGCCCGATCGTGGCGAACGTGCCGATCCGCGGCGCGGTGAAGGTAATCGTGGTGACGACGATGGCGCCCATGGCGCCGCCGAGCCAGAGCCAGGGAGGCGCGCGGAGGCCCTCGCCGACGCCTCCGACGCTCTGGCGGGCCACGAGGAGCACGGCGCAGACGATGAGCGCCGCGGTGATGGAACCGAAGGCCGTCGCCTCGAGGACCCCGATCCGCTTTCCGAAGGCCCCGCTGACGGCGACCTGGATGGAGCCCGCGAGCCCGGCGACGAGCGAGAGGACCACCGCAAGCGACGTCGCGGACACCGCGGCGAGGATAACCCGGGCGGTAGGACCGCGCAGGGGAAAGCGAGCATCGTCCGGCGTCCGGGGCCCGAATCGGGAATCCTTCGCGGCGACAGTCACGACCGCGAGAAAGGGGGACTAGTTGGTCAGGGTCTTCATCGTCTACGAGCAGGAGCCGGACGTCGAGCGCTACGAGCAACATGCGACGCTCTGCCGGCAGGTGCCAGGCGGCACGTTCCGTCACGGGAAGGTCTTCGGCGCGCCGATGGGCGAGCCGCGCTACAGCTACTACGCCGAGTGGGAGTTCGCCGACCTGGACGCCTTCAAGGCTGCCGCGCGCACCGACGAGTTCATGGCGACCGGCAAGGACGCCATGGATATGCGCGTGCCCTTTCACGTCCACTTCGCCGACGTCGAATGAGCGAGCCGTCGCGACCCGAGGCGCGCAAGCCGGCCGAGCTCGGCTTCGAGGCGATCGTCTACGAGAAGGCGCCGCCGCGCGCGACGATCACTCTCAACCGCCCCGAGGTTCTGAACGCGTTCGACTTCCTGATGCTGCGCGAGATCGCCCGCGCCTGCGAGGACGCTTCCTGGGACGACGAGATCAGAGTCCTCGTCGTCACCGGCGCCGGCCGGGCCTTCTGCGTCGGCGCCGACCTCAAGTCGTGGAGCCAGGAGTACCTCGGCAAGCCGGACGCCTACTGGAAGTGGTTCGGCGCCTTCAAGGACGCTCACGACCGGCTTCGCGAGATCGGCAAGCCGACGCTCGCCCGGATCAACGGCGTGTGCGTGGGCGGGGGCAACGAGCTCCAGATGGCATGCGATCTCGTCCGTGATGGTGGACGACGCCTACATCCGGCACGTCGGCCCGCAGCACGGCTCCGTCCCGGCGGGCGGGGCCACGCAATGGCTGCCGATCATGGTCGGCGAGCGCCGCGCGCGCGAGATCATCCTCCTCTGCGAGGAGATCTCGGCTCGGCAGGCGGAGCAGTGGGGGCTCGTCAACCGCGTCGTGCCGGCCGCCGAGCTGGACGCCGTCGTCGACGAGCTCGTCGAGAAGCTCGCGGCCAAGCTCCCGCAGACGGTGCGCTACACGAAGCAGCAGCTCAACTTCTGGCGCGACCTGGCCTGGCACCAGACCGTCAACCACGCGCGCGACTGGCTCGCGCTCTCGATGGCGACCGACGAGCCTCGAGTCGCGGTCGAGCGGTTCCTGGAGGGAAAGCAGTGAGCGCCGTTCTCGTCGAGCGCGAGGCCCCGATCGCGGTCGTCCTCCTCAACCGGCCCGAGGCCCTGAACGCTCTGGACGACGCGCTCATGGGCGAGCTGGTGGACGCGCTCGAGGAGCTCGATCGGGACGACGCGGTGTGCTGCATCGTCCTCGGCGGCTCCGAGCGGGCGTTCGCGGCCGGCGCCGATATCGGGCAGATGGCGGAGGCGAGCGCGATCGACATGTACGAGGCGCGCCGCATCGACAGGTGGGACGCAATTCGCAAGATCCGGACGCCGATCGTCGCCGCAGTTTCCGGCTACTGCCTCGGCGGAGGAAACGAGCTGGCGATGGCCTGCGACCTCATCGTCGCCTCGGAAACCGCCCAATTCGGACAGCCGGAGACCGGCCTCGGCATCATCCCCGGCGCCGGCGGCACCCAGCGGCTCACGCGCGCGATCGGAAAGGCGAAGGCGATGGACGTCATCCTCTCCGGCCGCTTCCTCACCGCCGAGGAGGCCGAGCGGGCCGGGCTCGTGGCCCGCGTCGTGGCGAAGGAGGCGTGGCTCGAGGAGGCGAAGGCGGTCGCGCGCGCCGTCGCCGCGAAGGGCCCGATCGCGCAGCGCCTGGCGAAGGAGTCGGTCAACCGCGCCTTCGAGTCGAGCCTCGAGACCGGGCTCGACTTCGAGCGCAGGTCGCTCTACCTCTCCTTCGCCTCCGACGACGCCCGCGAGGGCCTCGCAGCCTTCACGGAGAAGCGCAAGCCGGACTTCCGCGGCCGGTAGCTCGTTCTCCTGGACAATGGCGACCTCGTCGCGCTGGCACGATCCGCCTCGGCTTCGGACGCTCGAGGAGGGCGACGGGGACGAGCGCCATGCCACCTGGCTGGAGCTCTTCTTCGACCTGGTCTTCGTCGTCGCCATCGCGCAGCTCGCCGACGGGCTCGCGGAGGACCCGAGCGTCCGTGGGTTCCTCGTCTTCGCCGGCCTGTTCGTCGCCGTCTGGTGGGCGTGGGTCGGGTACACCTTCTACGCGGACCGCTTCGACACGGACGACCCGCCGCACCGGATCCTCATGATCGCGGGCATGTTCGGAGTCGCCGTCCTCGCGTCCGTCATCCCGGACGCCTTCCACGGGGAGACGGAGAGCTTCGCGCTTGCCTACGCGAGCGTGCGGGCGATCGTCGTCCTCCTCAACGCTCGCGCCTGGTGGAACCTGCCTGCGGCGCGGCCGCTCCTGAACGCTTACATCCCGGCCTTCGCCGCCAGCGTCGCGATCTTCCTCGTGTCGATCGCAGTCGAGCCGCCCTTCCGCTACTGGCTCTGGGCCCTCGCTTTGACGATCGACCTCGGCACGCCCCTCGTGAGCCAGAAGCGGATCCGCCTGGTTCCGATCCACGCTTCCCACATCCCGGAGCGCGTCGGCCTGTTCACGATCATCGTCTTCGGCGAGAGCGTCCTGGCCGTGGTCGTGGGGACGTCGACCGTGAGCTGGGGCCTCGAGTCCGCTGCCACCGCGGCGCTCGGCTTCGCCGCTGCCGGTGCGCTGTGGTGGCTCTACTTCGACTACGTCGACACCTCGATCGTCATGCGGACGGTCCTGGCGGGCCAGATCTACCTCTACGCGCACCTTCCGCTTCTGACGGGCCTGGCTGCACTCGGGGCCGGGATCAAGCTCGGCATCGAAGCGACACAGGAGGCGGGCCTCACCGGCGCGGTCTCCTGGATCATCTGCCTGGGCGTCGCGCTCTTCATGGGCTCGATCGCAGTCATCCACCTCGTCACGAATCGTTCACGGCTCGACGTCGACCTCTGGCTCCGTCTCGGGACGGCAGGGCTCGCGCTCGGGCTGGGCGCTGTGGGCCCGGACCTCGGCATCGTCCCGCTCCTGGCGATCCTGGTCGGGGCGCTCGTCGCGCAGGTCGTCGTCGAGGTCGCCACGCACGAGCGACACGTGCGCGAAGGGGGCGGGATCGAGATCGGCTAGGCGGCGCGGTCCTGACGAGGGCACTACACCTCGAGCTCGACGGGCACGAGCTCGACGGTCAGGGCGCGGCCGTCGCGGATGACCAGCGCATCGATGCGCTCGCCGATCAGCTCGCTCGCCATGAGGCGCTGGAGATCGTCCGCGCCCTCGACGTCCGTCCCGCCCACGGACACGATCAGGTCCTCGGGCCGAAGCCCGGCCTTGGCCGCGGGGCTGCCCTCCACGACCTCGACGACCTCGACCCCGGCCGTACGGCCCAGCTCACGCGCGAGCTTCGGCGGGAGGGGCCGCGAGCCGCCCGCGATCCCGATGTACGCGCGCACGAAGCGGCCGTCGCGCATGAGCGCGCCGATGATCCTGCGGGTCGTCGCGTTGATCGGCACGGCGAGGCCGAGACCGACGCCGGCGACCGCGGTGTTGATGCCCACGACGCAGCCCCGGCCGTCCGCGAGCGCCCCGCCCGAGTTCCCAGGATTGAGGGCGGCGTCGGTCTGGATGACGTTCTCGACGATTCGCCCAGCAGCCCGCGAGCGCACGGGCAGCGAGCGGCCCAGAGCGGAGACCACCCCGGCGGTGACCGAGCCGGCGAAGCCGTTCGGGTTCCCGATCGCGACCACGAGCTGGCCCACCCGCAGGTCCTCGGCGTCGCCCAGGACTGCCGGGACGAGATCGGCCGAGTCCGAGCGGAGGACGGCGAGGTCGGAGAGCGGATCGGCGCCCACCACCTCGGCCGAGACCTCGCGGCCGTCGACGAAGGACGCCTCGACGGTCCCGTGGGCGGCCGCCACGACGTGAGCGGAGGTGAGCATGAAGCCGTCCGGGGTGACGACGACTCCGCTGCCACCGCCCGTCGCCACGCGGCCGCCGCGAACCCGGCGCGCGACCCGCAGGTTCGCGACCGAGGGCGAGAGTCGCTCGGCGACGGCAACGACCGCCCGCGAGTAGGCGTCGAGCGCCTCCTCCTCGGTGACTTCCTCGGAGGAAATGAACGTAAGATCGGCCATCGGTTCCACGCTAGCTGACACGTGCAGGTCTACCGAGGAGCGGCATGCCTGAGGTCGAGACGACCCGCGACGGCTCGGTGCTGACGATCACGCTGAACCGGCCGGACAAGCTGAACGCCTTCGACGCCGCGACCCACGAGGCTTTTCGTGCCGCACTCAAGGAGGCAGCCCCTCCGGAAGTGCGCGCCGTCGTGCTCACCGGCGCCGGGCGCGGCTTCTGCGTCGGGCAGGATCTCTCCGAGCTCGGAGCGGGAGAGCGGGACGTCGCGGCGCTCCTGCGGGAGCGGTGGAACCGCCACGTGCTCGGCCTGCGCGGGCTGGAGAAGCCCGTGCTTGCGGCCGTCAACGGTGCGGCGGCGGGAGCCGGCCTCTCGCTCGCCTGCGCTTGCGACGTGCGCCTCGCAGCCGACTCGGCGGCGTTCGTCCCCGCGTTCGTGAACGTCGGCCTCGTCCCGGACACGGGCGGCTCCTGGCTCGTGCCGCGCTTGCTCGGCTACGCGAGGGCCTTCGAGTGGATGTGCTCCGGCCGCAAGGTCGGCGCCGAGGAGGCGCTCGAATGGGGGCTCGTCTCCGAGGTCGTGGAGGCCGACGCCCTCCTCGCCCGCACGCAGGAGCGTGCCGCCGAGCTGGCGGCCCTTCCGACGAGGGCGATCGCGATGACGAAGCGTCTCTTCGAGCGCGCGGCCTCGTCGCGGCTGGACGACCAGCTCGAGCTCGAGGCGCAGATCCAGCTGGCCGCGACCCGTACCGAGGACTTCGCGGAAGGCGTCGCTGCCTTCCTCGAGAAGCGAGACCCGCGCTTCAGCGGTCGCTAGCCGACTCGGTCAGCCGCTCGGCCTGCTCCGGCAGGCAGTTCTCGTCCAGGATGCGCGCGCTGAAGCGCAACTCCTCTCGCAGGGAGGTCGTTCGCGGGATGCCGGCGTCGGCGCCCACCTCGAACGACGTGTCGGGCTCCAGCCGGTCGTAGGCCTCGAGGAGCGTGTCGACGTCGCGCTCGAGCGCCTGAGCGTCCGGGGCGGCGACGTGCCCGGCCGTGTACGAGCCGCACTGGTAGACGATGTCCCCGACGGCCGCCGCGACGAGGTCGATGTCTTCGCGGGTCGGCTCCTCCTTCGGCGTCCCGCCGCAACCGGCCGTGGCGAGCGACGCGGTCGCCGCGGCGAGGGCCAGCCCGCGCGCGAGCCGCCCTGAGGGTGTACCCGGCATCGGCCCGCATCTTTGCACCGAGGCCGGGCCGGTGTTAAGGTCGCCGCCCTAGCCGCACCGTCGCCTCGCGCGGGCAGAGAAGAGGAGGTGACTGTGGTCGAGCAGTGCCGTCTGTCGACCCGTCCTAGACCAGGCGCCCTGCCGCTTCGCCGGCGGCTCTAGGCAGGCGTCCAGTCCATCAGGACCAACTCGCGCAACTCGCGTGGCCGCACGCTCGGTCCGCGACTGCGAAGGAGGAGACATGGCAGGCTCGACACCGCATGGCCGCAAGACGACGTGGATTGTCGCCGTCGTTCTTGCGAGCATCATCTTCTTCGCTCTCCAGGTCCCGACCGCAACGGCGTACGACTTCTCGAGCGCTCCGGCGTTCAAGATGAGTGGAAACAGCCAGAGCGGCAAGACCGTCACGCTCGACGGGAAGCACCTCACGATCGACGACGTCGTCGCCGTGGCGCGCTTCGGCGCCAAGGTGAAGCTCGCCGACGAGGCCCGTCAGCGCACACTCAACGCGTACTACCTCCTCCTGGAGGGTGCGCGCGAGGGCATCCCCATCTACTTCTTCAACCGCGGCACAGGGTCGGGGCGGCAGGTTCCGATCTTCACCGGCGACCCGCTTTCGACGGAAGTCGTCGCCGGCCAGATCTGCCCGATCACCCAGGTTCCCTGCTCGAACCGCGACTTCCTGCTCCAACGCCAGCTGCAGCGCTTCCAGGCCGGCACGCGGAGCGGTTTCGGCCCCGAGGTCGCGGACGAGGAGATCGTGCGGGCGATGATGGTCGTCCGCGCGAACAACATGGTCTACGAGGCCGCGACACCCCAGTTGACGCAGATGCTGATCGACCTGCTCAACAAGAACGTCTCACCGGTCGTGCAGTCGCGTGGATCGCCCGGTGAGGGTGATCTCCCGCAGATGACCAACGTCGGGGCGACGATGGTCGGCTCCGGTGACGCCTACTACAAGGGCAAGCGGATGTCCGCAATGAAAGCCCTGCAGAGAGCCGGGCTGAAGCCGCTCCAGGAGCAGCCGGCCCAGCCGTTCGCGCCGGGAGCTCCCTTCGCAGCCGACGACGCAGCTCTCGTCAGCACGAACGCGTTCTCGGCCGGGCAGGCGGCGCTCCTCCTCTACGACGCCCGCCACGCGCTCAACTGGGCGGACATGATCTACGCGATGGCGTTGCTCGGGATGAACTCGAGCGTGACGCCGATCGCCTCGATCGTGCAGGAGGCGCGACCCTTCCCGTGGCAGAACTTCTCGGCCGCGCGGGCGCTCGACCTGATCAGCGGCAGCTACCTGTTCCAGATGGACGAGCTCTCGAGCACGGGCGTCCCGACCCGCATCATCCAGGACCCGGAGAGCCTCAGGGCGAACAGCCAGCGAAACGGCGCTGCCTGGGAGACCTGGGACCGGCTGAACAAGAACATCTTCATCCAGAACAACTCCTCCGACCACAACCCGGCGGTCCTGCCCGGGACGTCGCCGAGCGACTCGCCCGAGCTGAACACGCCGTGGTTCCTGCAGTACTTCGTCAAGGGTGGCCCCAACAACTCCGCCTGCGTGGGCGCGGGCTGCGAGCACGGCTACATCCTCTCCAACTCGAACTGGGACCCGATCTCCTGGGTCAACGACATCGAAGCGTTCACGATTGCGATCGCGAGCATGGACGCGGCGGTCGGCCAGGTGATCCAGCGCTTCACGAACACGTTCTTCACAGTGATCGGGCCCGGCGCCACCTCGGCCGGCGGCGTTCTCTCCGCCACCGAGGCGGCCAATGCGGCTCCACGGGCGGCCGACTACACGATCGCCGACCTCACGTCGGAGATCCTGTCGCTGGCCAATCCGGTGCCGGCGCAGGGGAACGCGATCGTCGCCAACGTCGAAGACCTCGAGGCGGAAGGTCGCATCAAGGTCGAGAAGGCGCGCATCGCGGTCGACAACACGCTGGCGCTCCTGGGGCAGGAGCTCCTGACCACCACCTACTGGATGAACGTGCGCGAGAAGCAGGGGCAGGTGCTGGGGATCCAGCGGTCGTTCGGATCCGGCCCGACCGCGGCCTGGCAAGCCTTCCGGAACGTCGTGCCGTGGCAGATGGCCCCGGCCGACCGTCCCGCGGTGCCTCCGGGCCAGCTCGCGCTCGACTTCCTGGCCGAGCGCTCCGCGGCCGAGTTCCACCCGCCGCTGGGCGACGAGCCGTCGGTGCAGGCCGGCTCGACGGGCCTCGCCGACGCGCGCGGGCTGCAGCGGCGCAAGCCGCCGCAGCTCCTGGGCTGGCCCCGGCCAGAGCTCTACGGCTACGGAGTGGTCGGCTAGGACACTCGCAACTCCGCTACGGAGGGCTCCGACCGGGGCCCTCCGTGGCCTTCCTTCACGCCGAGCCGCAAGCGCCGCAGTGAGGCGCTCCGACCCGCCGGAGGCCGCTGCACGAGCCGCACTCGACCTCGAGGGTGCGACCACATCCCTCGCAGTGCCCACCGCTGCGTCTCGGGAAGCCGCAGAACGGGCACTCGTCCTTGCGGACGCGTCGCACGGGGATTCGTCGCTCGAGGTAGCGCTCGAGCGCGACGAAGGCGAGCAGCGTCAGCGCGATGCCCGCCGCCGCCAGGACCAGCGGGCCGAACTCGAGCGGGTCGACGTAGTCGGTCACATAGTCCCCTGCCATCACGAAGGCGAGCACAGCCGCGAATCCCACGGACGCGAGGCCGAGCGGCAGGTAACGCGACTCCCGCGCCCGCAGGCTCCGGAGCAGCGCGAACGCGGTGACCATCGCCACGAGGACGAGGACGAGCCGGCCCGCGAAGCTCCCGAGCGACTCCGTGCGCGCCGCCCGCCGCTCGGCTGCCGAGATCCGGTCCTGTGCAGCCGCGGCACTCGGCCCGGCGGCGACAACCTCTGCCCTGGCAGCCGCAAGCGCGACGCCGGCCCGCTCATAGGCGACCTGTTCGTCCTCGTACCGGAGCTCGAGCTGAGTCGCAGGCTCGCCCGCGTCCAGCGCGGTTCGGTACGCCTCCCGCGCGATCTCCATCTCGGCGAGGGCCCGGCGCTCGCGGTTCTCCGCCCGGGCTGCATTCTCGGTAGCCGTCAGCAGGCGGTCCACGGCAGCCCGCTCGTCCTGGCTGAGCGCGGGCGGAGCGACGGCAGCCCGGATCGTGTCGTCGATCTTCTGGTAGGCCCACAGGCCGCCGACGAGGAGAAAGGCAGCGAGGACGACGGCGAGTAGCTTCTCGCTCTTCGTCGTCTGAATCTCCTCCACGTCGACATGGGTCTCGATTGTGCTCATCGGGCGCCTCCTCCATCCGATAGCAGACGTGCTATGTATATAGCAGGAGTGCGATACATGTCAAGCGCACGTGCGCCTGACTAGGCTCAGCCCATGAACGAGGGGTACGGCTTCGGACAGGTGCTCGTCTTCGCGTACGGGTTCTTCGCCGTCGCTGCGGGAGCGCGAACGACGTACCAGCTCTTCACCCGCCTCGACGAGGCTCCGCTCGCAGTCGGCCTCTCGCTCACGGCTGCGCTCGTCTACGTCGTGGCGTTCACCCAGCTGCGCCGCCGCAGTCCTCGCGCCTGGCGGCTGGCCCTCGCCTCGTGCAGCTTCGAGCTGGTCGGCGTGCTCGTCGTCGGGACGATCAGCCTCGCCGCTCCCGAGTGGTTCCCGCGCTCGACCGTCTGGTCGTGGTACGGGATCGGCTACGGCTTCCTGCCCCTCGTCCTCCCGATTGCCGGGCTCGCCTGGCTGCTCCGCTCCGAGACACGGGCGGCGTTCGCCGGGTCTTGATTCCCACCCCGGCCGGGGAGTAGGGTCTCGCGATCACCGTCCCGGCGCCCGGCTATCGTCGCGGGCGTGAGCGGGCTCGGAGCTCGAATCGGGCAGGAGATCGGGCGCGACGCGGTGCGCGTTCTCGACAGCTACGCGAGCCTGCTCGTCCTCCTGGTCGCGAACTTCTTCCTGCTGGAGGTCGTCAGCGATCCCCGCTGGGGCGCGGCCGGCAGCACCCTGCTCGCCGCGGCCGCGCTCCTCGTCGCCGTCAGCGAGCCGCAGACGCGGGCACAGGATCGAGCGGCGGCACCTGATCCTCGTCGGCGCCTGCGTCGCCCTCGCGCCCGTCGTCCTCTTCTTCGACTCGGCCTCCGTGATCGGGCTCACCTACCTGCTCCCGGTCGTGATCCTGGTCACCGTGACCCTCCCGATCACGCTCACCCGGGTCCTCAGGCACAAGCGCGTCACCCACGAGACGATCCTCGGCGCGCTCTGCTCCTACGTGCTGCTCGGGCTCCTCTTCGCCTTCGTCTACCTGGCCGTCAACGAGCTCAGGTCGGAACCGTTCTTCACCCAGCCCGGCCCGCACCCGCAGTCGGAGTACGTCTACTTCAGCTTCGTCGCCCTGACGACGCTCGGCTTCGGCGACCTCTCCCCCTCGGTCGGGCTCCCGCAGGCGCTCACGGTCACCGAGGCAGTCCTCGGGCAGGTCTTCCTCGTCACCACGGTCGCGCGCCTGGTGACGCTCTGGGTGCGCCAGAGCGAAGAGCCTAGATCGTCTTGAACTGCTCGAAGGGCTGGCGGCAGCTCTGGCAGTAGCGGATCGAGCGGCACGGCGTCGGGCCGAAGATGTTCTCGAGCTTCGTGTCGGCCGAGCCGCAGTAGGGGCAGCGGAACGCGCGCGCCTCGAGCTGGACCAGCGTCGGCCCGGTGGCCGCGCGCGGGGCCGGCGGGGCAAAGCCGGACTCCTCGAGCTTGCGCCGCCCCTCGACCGTGATGCGGTCGGTCGACCACGAGTCGTCGAGGACGACGTCGATCTCGGGCTCGGCGTCGAGGGCGCGGACGGCCTCGGCCATCCGGTCGCGCATGACCTCCTGGGCCGGGCAGCCGAGGAACGTCGGCGTGAACCGGACGCGGACTCGCCCACCGACGACCTCCACCTCGCGGACGACGCCGAGGTCGACGAGGGAGATGACCGGGATCTCCGGGTCGGGAATCTCGGCGAGCGCTTCCCAGACCTGCTCGGCGGTCACCATGACGCACCCGGCACCGAGCGGCGCACCATCGTCATCTCCTCGAGGAGCGGGCCGAGCTCGTCTGTGTGGCCGCCGCGCTCGACCGCTTCGACGGGCTCGAGCCGCACGAGCTCGCAGAGCCGGCCGCGGAGCTCCGGCTCGAGGAGCCCGAGCGCGTAAGGCCACAGCTCGGCGACGGCCTCCTCGAAGCGATCGCGCTCGGCCGTGCCGCGAAGGCGCTCGGCCCACATCTGCGCGTGCATCCGGTGGTAGGCCTCCTCGCGGTCGAGCTTCGCCGCGAGGCCCGCGAGCTCGGGCCAGTCGGACTCCATGAGCGCGGCGACGCGAACGGAGTCCGCCGTCTCGTAGAGCCAGTGGCGCGCGATCGTCTTCGCCCAGTCGTGGACGAGCCGGAGCTCGACGAGCTTGGCACAGCGGTACTCGTCCGGCGCTCTGTCGAACGCCAGCGCGTCGGCATCCCCGCCGAGCTCCCCCGCGGCGAGCTCGTAGAGCGCCCGCGCGTGCCCGACCTCGCCCTGGGCGATCGACGAGAACGCGACGTCCTCCTCGAGGAAAGGGGCGATCCCCGTCCACTCGGAGTCGCGCCAGCCGAGGACGAGCTCGTCGTCGGCGAAGGCGAGCACGGCCTCGACGGCGGCGCTAGGCGGCGCCTGCGCGCTCACGCGCCTCCTTGAGCTTGACCTTGAGCGAGTAGCCGTCCACGCGGCGGTAGTCACGGTCGAAGACGTCGGCGACATAGGGATCGTCCACCTCGCGGATCGCCTCCCGCGGCACGATCCAGAGCGAGACGGACTCGGCGCGGCGCCCGTAGAACTCGACCGCGTACGCCTCGGCGAACTCGAGGTTCGGAGCCTCGAGCGAGCCGCCGTGCTGGAACGGCTGGCCCTCCCGCTCCTGGCGGAAGACCTCCCAGATCACGCAGCGTCGGCGAGGATCGCCCGGCGCACCCAGGCCGTCTCGTCGCGCGAGGCGCGCCGGAGGCCGAGGCGCCGCTCCGTCGCCGGCCCGTGACCCGTGACGACCCACTTGAGCTCGTCCCAGTCGGGCTCCGTGTAGTGCCAGACGCCGGTCTTCTCGTCCTTCCCGAGCGCGGGATCGGGCACCGTGAGGCCGAGCTCCCAGATCTGGGGAACGTAGCCGTCCAGGAACTGCTGGCGGGCCTCCTCGTTCCCCTGGCTCTTGATCCGCCACTCGTACATCGGGTCGTTCTCGGCAGGGATCGGGTTCCCGTGGAACTGCATGAGCGGGCCCCACCAGCGGTCGAGGGCTTCCTGGACGAGCTCCCGCTGCTCGTCCGTGCCCGTCATCATGGTGAGGACGACGTCACGGCCGTGGAGGATGTGGAAGGACTCCTCCCAGCAGATCTTCTTCATGATCCGCGCGTACGGCGCGTAGGAGCACTTGAGGAGCGCCTTCTGCGAGATGATCGCCGCCGCGTCGACGAGCCAGGCGATCACGCCGACGTCGCCCCAGGTCTTGGTCGGGTAGTGGAAGACGTTGTGGAACTTGGTCTTGCCGGCGATCAGGTCGTCGAAGCACGCGTCGCGCGGCTTGCCGAGGTCCTCGACGACGCGGTAGATGAGCTGGCCGTGGCCCACCTCGTCCTGCACCTTCGCCGTCAGAGCCAGCTTCCGCTGGAGGGTCGGCGCCCGCAGGATCCACTCGCGCTCGGGGAGGACCCCCATGAGCTCGGAGTTCCCGTGCATCTCGATGAACTTGACGAGGGCCTTCCGGTAGTCGTCCGGCATCGGATCGGCGGTCTCCACCTGGCCGCCTTCCCGGACGTGGGCGCGGAACTCCTCGTCGGTCATTCGCTCGAGCACGGGCCTCCCTCCCAACCAAACGATCGTTAGGATGGCAGGGTACCATGAGCCGCCGCGAGGAGCTTGCCCGCGAGGCAGCCCGTCTCTTTGCCGAGAAGGGCTACCACGGCACGTCCATCGGAGCCCTCGCAGACGCCGTCGGCGTCCAGAAAGGCTCGCTCTACGCGCACATCGAGGGCAAGCAGGACCTCCTCTACGAGGCGATGCGCCAGGGCGCCGAGGCGTTTCACGGGTCCCTGGACGCGATCCCGGAGACGCTCCCGGCCACGGAGAAGATCCGCCTCGCCCTTCGCGGTCACCTGCGTGTCGTCGCCGAGCAGCTCGAGCTGGCGACGGTCTTCGTCCAGGAGTGGAGCTACCTGGAGGGCGAGCGCCGCGATCAGATCCTGGCCGAGCGCCGCCGCTACGAGGAGCGCGTGCGCGCGCTCTTCCGCGAGGGCCGCGAGCAGGGCGAGCTCCGTTCCGACCTCGACGAAGGCGTGGCGGCGCTGCTCTTCCTCTCGGCGGCGAACTGGGCATTCACCTGGCTCCGGCCCGGAGCCGACACGGACGCGCTCGCGGACGCCTTCTACGCGCTGCTCGTCGACGGCATGCGGGGGTACTCGACGCCGTCCTGAGCTTGACACGGGCCCGCGGCGGCGAGAAGATCGCGCGGCTTTCGCCGGGCACCGCAGGTCAGTCAACGACGTAGGGGGAGGAATAGCGATGAGACGACGACCACTCGTCCTGGTCGCCTTTGCAGCGGTCCTCGCGACGCTGCTCGTGCCGGGCGCGGCCGTCTCGGTGGTGCAGATCGCCGACGGGACGTCCGAGCCTGCCGAGGTCGACACGCGGACAGGCCGGCTCGCGCCGACCAAGGCGCAACGCTCGGCGGTCAACAAGCTGAAGGCGTCCGTCACCTGGAACCGCTACGGGACGCCGGCCACGCTGACGAAGCGCGGGAAGTTCCTGGCGCGCGACGTCCGCGGGAAGAGCGCCGTCGCGAGCGGCGCGAAACTGGCTCGAGGCCAACAGGGCTCTCCTCGGTCTCAGGTCGACGGCAGGCCTCGTCCTCGAGGCCGATTCGCCGCTTCGCGGCAGTCGCGGGCACGCAGTCAACTTCCGTCAGGTCTTCGAGGGGCTCGAGGCTGCCGACGGCGGCCTCGTGACGGTCGGCCTGACCGGCCGGGCGCCGCGGAGCTGGAAGGTCGCCTACGTCTCGTCGTCGCTCACCCGCGACACGGGTCTCGCGGAGGGCGAGATCGCGCTCTCTCCGGCGGAGGCGTTGGTGCAAGCGGCGCGGGCCGCCGGCGTGAGTGCCTCTCTCGACGAGGTTGACGCGGCCAAGCGGGCCAAGGGCTGGCAGAACTTCACCGTCGAAGGCCTCGACTCGCTCCAGCACGTGAAGCTCGTCGCCTTCCCGACGCCGCGCGCCGGCGTCGTGCCCGCGTACGAGTCGTTCGTGGTCGACAAGGCGAGCTCGAAGGGCGAGCGCGTCTTCGTCGACGCCAGGAACGGGGCGCTCCTCGCCCGCTTCAACATCGTGCGGAACCTGGCGGAGAGCGAGCTGGCGCCGGTCACGATCCCGTTCTCCGGCACTCTGCCGCCGCTGCCGACGCCGACGTTCGCCTGCGCGCCCAGGAACGGGCCCTTCGCCGTCGGCGCGGGAGTCCGCTTCCTGCGCGTCTTCGCGAACGCCGACAACCCGGGTCAGGACATCCTGCTCCGGCTCTACCGGGACACGACGCTCGTCGCGACGTCCCTGGACGTCGGCTTCACGCCCGAAGTCGTCCACTACGAGCCGAGCGGCGGCGTGCCGGCAGGCAACTACTTCGCCGAGGTCTGCGTGTTCGGGCCCACGGTCGAGCCGCGCACGTACACGGGGACCTTCACCATCGACGACACGGCCGCTCCGCATCCGTACCTGGCGCGCTGGGAGGTCTTCCCCGCGAATCCGCCGCTCGCGCAGCTGAACCAGTATCCGTGGATCAACCCGAGCACGGACACCCGCGAGCTCTGGTGCTGGGACGCGGGAGAGGCGGCCGACTGCGACCGCGTGGTCGGCAACCTCGCCTCGCGCGGGCCGTGGGACCACAACTTCCGGACGAATGCGCCGACGCTGACGACCGTCGGCAACAACGCCCGCGCGGCGACGTCGTGGATGCATCCGTTCGTCGTCAGCCCGCCGCAGTTCCGACCGACGAGCGCCACCCGGGACTATCTGTTCCCGTGGACGAACGACTGGAACGTCGGGCAGTGCGAGCCGACCCCCGGGGCGCCCGGCGCCACGTGGGACGACTCGGCTGCGGCGGTCAACCTGTTCGCCATGCACAACCGGCTGCACGACTTCGCGTACTTCCTGGGCTTCACCGAGCGCAACTGGAACTCCCAGGACGTCAACTTCGGCCTCACCGAGCTCTGGCGCGAGAACGATCCTCTGATCGGGAACGTCCAGGCCGGCGCCGCCATCGCGGGCGTGCGTGACAACGCGAACATCTTCCCGATGCCCGAGGGCCTCTCGCCGGTCACGAACATGTACATGTGGCAGTCGTTCCCGGGCTCCTTCTACGCGCCGTGCGTCGACGGCGACTTCGACATGGGCGTGATCGGCCACGAGTACGCGCACCTGATCGAGAACCGCATGATCGGCAAGGGCGCCATTCGCACCGGCCATCACGCGGGCGCGATGGGCGAGAGCCACGGCGACCTGACTTCGATGGAGTACCTGAACGAGTTCGGCTTCGTCCCGACCGACGACGAGAACGTCTACGCCGTCGGGACGTACGCGACCGGCAACAAGGTCCGGGGGATCCGCAACTACGCGATGAACTTCCCGAGCTCGGGTGCGGTTCCGGAGCCGAGCAGGCAGCTCCTGGTCAACGCGCTGAACTTCAGCGACATGGGCTACGACATCACGGGGCCCGCAGGTGCACGCCGACGGCGAGATCTGGAGCAAGGTCGAACTTCGCCGTCAGGAAGGCGCTGGACGCGAAGTACGACCAGCGCTTCCCGTCCGACGACGACGAGCTCCAGGAAGCCTGCGCCAACGGCGAGCTGCCGGCGCAGAACTGCCCCGGCAACAGGCGCTGGATGCAGCTCGTCTTCGACTCGTACCTCCTCATGCCGACCGACCCGTCGATGCTGCAGGCGCGTGACGCCCAGCTCGCGGCGGACCTGCTGCGCTTCGGCGGCGCGAACCAGGACGAGCTCTGGCTCGAGTTCGCCAGGCACGGCTTCGGGAGGAACGCCACGAGCACGAACACCACGGCGAACACCGACACCGACCCGAGGCCGGACTTCGAGCCGATCGGGACCGGCTCGGCGAACATCACGTTCAGGGCGCGCACCGTCGAGGGGAACGTGCCCGTTTCCGCCCGCATCTTCGTCGGGCACTACGAGGGACGCGCCTCGCCGATCGCCGACACCGACCCGGCCACCGCCGGAGTCAACCTCGACGACGTCGCGAGGTTCGCGCCCGGGCGGTACGAGTTCGTGGCGAACGCGCCCGGCTACGGACACGTCCGCTTCCGCGAGCAGCTCCGCGCGGGGCAGAACCGGACGATCACGATCCGCTTCGCCCAGAACTGGGCGTCCGCGAACGCCGGCGCGGTCGCGACCGGCGACACGAGCGGGACGACTCCCGCGGCCCAGGCCGCCCAGCTTCGGAACCTGATCGACGACGCCGAGGGCACGACCTGGGCGACGGCGGGCAACGTGGACGGAGCGGGCAACCTCTCCGTCGACGGCAAGAGGGTGACGGTCGACCTGGCCGGAACGGCGGCGCAGAAGATCCGCCGCGTCCAGGTCAGCGCTCTGCTGGCCGGTAACCCGAATCGCTTCACGGCCCTGCGCCAGTTCCAGATCTGGGCGTGCGACGCAGCCGACGGAGACGACTGCTCGACCGACGCCGGCTTCTCGCCGGCGTACACGAGCCCGGCCGATGCGTTCCCGGGAGATCCGCCTCGACCGATCGCGCCGCACCTGCTCCTGCGGTCGTTCGACATCCCGGCAACGTCGGCAACGCACCTCCGGCTCGTCGTGAAGACGAGCCAGTGCACGGGCGGCCCGGCGTTCCAGGGCGACCAGGACCTCGATCCGACAGTCAACGCCGACTGTGACTCCGGGGTTCCGCTCACGTCGACCCGGAACGCAGTCCGCGCGGCCGAGCTGCAGGCGTTCAGCCGGTTCTCGCAGGCCGACTGAGCCGAAAGGACTCGCTCGAACAGGAGGGGCCGCGCCCGCGGCCCCTCCTTCGTGCGCGCGTCTACAGTGGTTGCCCCCATGGCGAGCGCCCTCATCGTCAACCCGAACGCGACCCGGGTCACGCCGGAGCTGACGGTCGCCGTCGAGCGTGAGCTGCGCGCCGCCGGTGACGAGGTCGAGACGTATCTGACGGACCGCCCGCACCACGCTGCCGAGCTCGCGGCCGAAGCCTCGCATAGCTCCGAGCGCCTCTACGTTCTGGGAGGCGACGGCGCGTTCAACGAGGTCGTGAACGGGCTCGAGGAAGACGTTGCGGTCGGTTTCCTCCCCGGCGGCTCGACGAGCGTCCTCGCGCGCGCGCTCGGGCTTCCGCGGGATCCTGTCGAAGCCGCGCGGATCCTTGCCCGAACCGCGCGCGAGCGCCGCGTGTCGCTCGGGCTCGTCAACGGCCGCCGCTTCACGTTCGGCGCGGGGGTCGGGCTCGACGCGGAGCTCGTGCGGCGGGTCGACAGCCTCGGGCGGCGAGACGGCCGCCGTCCGGGGGACGTTGCGTTCATCCGTGCCCTGGCCGGCATGCTCGTGCGGAGGCGCGGCCGCCTCCCGCCCGCCATGACCGTCCTCGGCCGGGACAGGGTGGCCTTCGCGCTCGTCGCCAACTGCGACCCCTATAGCTTCGCCGGGCCGATCGCCGTCCACGCGGCGCCACAGGCGCGCTTCGAGGGCGGCCTCGACCTCGTCGCTCCGCGTGCGGTGGCGCCGTGGCAGCTTCCGCGCGTGGCCGGCTGGGCCGTCACCGGCCGCGGACAGGCCTCGTCCCCGCGTGTCCTCTACCTCCACGACGTCGACGCGGTGGAGGTGGAGTGCGACGTGCCGACTCCGCTCCAGGCCGACGGCGAGGACCTCGGCGACGTCGTCTCGGCGCGCTTCGAGGCCGAGCGCGACGCGCTGCGCGTGCTCGTCGGAGATAATTGACGTCGTGGCACAGGTGCTTCCGGCCGAGCACGACGTTCGGCGGATCATCGGCGATGGGGAGGGGGTGGCGGACGGCGAGGTCGGCGGCCTCGACGAGGCTGCGCTCCTGGACCTCTACCGCGCCATGGTGCTCTTGCGGACGTACGACGAGCGCTCGCTCGTCTACCACCGCCAGGGCCGGATCGGGACGTACGCCATCTTCTGGGGCCACGAGGCGATCCAGGCCGGATCCGCGCTTGCGCTGGCGGACGAGGACTGGATCTTCCCCTCCTACCGCGAGTCGGCCATCGGGCTCCTCCGCGGGATGCCGCCCGAGACCGTGCTCGCCTGGTGGCGCGGCCATCCGGCGGGCTGGTGGGACCCGCGGGAGTTCCGGGTCGCTTCCATCGCCGTTCCGATCGCGACGCACGTCCCGCACGCGACCGGCTTCGCATGGGGCGCGAGGCTGAAGGGCCAGAGCGCCTGCGCGATCGCGTACTTCGGGGACGGGGCCACCTCCGAGGGCGCTTTCCACGAGGGCGCCAATTTCGCCGCCGTCATGCGGGCGCCGGTCGTCCTCCTCTGCAACAACAACCAGTGGGCGATCTCGACGCCGCTCTCGGCCCAGACGCGCGCCGAGTTCCTCGCGGACAAGGCCGTCGGCTACGGAATGCCCGCCGTGCGCGTGGACGGAGGCGACGTCCTCGCCGTCTACGAGGCGACTGCGGACGCGCTCGCGAGGGCCCGTGCCGGGGAGGGGCCGACCTTTGTCGAGGCGCTCACCTACCGCTGCGCGCCGCACGCGACGGCGGACGACCCGAGCGCCTACTGGGACGTGGAGCAGGTCGAGCGCGAGCGCGAGAACGAGTGCCTGGGGCGCTACGACGGCTACCTGCGCCGCCTCGGCGTGCTCACCGATGAGCTTGCCGAGGAGGCCCGCGCAGACGCGCTCGAGCGGATGAAGAAGGGGATTGCCGCGGTGGAGGCGTTTCCGCCCCCCGATCCGGAGGTCGTCTTCGCGCACGCGTACGCCGACCCACCTCCCTCCTTGCGGGACGGTTAGCCATGGACAAGACTCTCGTCGAGGCCGTCAACGACGCGCTCCACGTGGAGATGGAGCGCGACGACGCGATCATGGTCATGGGCGAGGACGTCGGCCGGGCCGGAGGCGTCTTTCGCGCGACGGCCGGGCTTCGCGACCGCTTCGGCGCGGACCGCTGTGTCGACACGCCGCTCGCCGAGGCCGGGATTCTCGGGACGGCCGTCGGGCTCGCCATGGCCGGCTGGCGGCCGGTCTGCGAGATGCAGTACGAGTCCTTCAGCTACCCCTGCCTCGACCAGCTCATCACGCACGTGGGCCGCTATCGCTGGCGCACCGGCGGGGCCATGGAGTTTCCGATCACGATTCGCATGCCGACGGGAGGCGGCGTTCGCGCGCCGGAGCTCCACGAGGACTCGCCGGAGGCCTACTACGTCCACACGCCCGGCGTGAAGGTGGCGATTCCCTCGACGCCCGGGGACGCGAAGGGGCTCCTCGCGGCGGCGATCCGCGACCCGGATCCGGTCGTCGTGATGGAGCCCAAGGTGCTCTACCGGAGCCCGCGCGGCGAGGTGCCCGAGGGGGAGCACGTCGTTCCGCTCGGGAAAGCGCGGATCGCGCACGAGGGGGAGGACGTGACGCTCGTGGCCTACGGCGCCATGGTGCAGACGTGCCTGGAGGCCGCCGATCTGCTCGACGCAGCCGCCGAGGTCGTCGACCTGCGCACCCTGAAGCCGCTCGACGAGGAGACGCTTCTCGCCTCGGTGGCCAAGACCGGGCGCGTGGTCGTCGTCCAGGAAGCACCGCGGGTGGCCGGCTTCGGCGCCGAGGTCGCGGCCGTGCTCGCGGAGAAGGCGATCCTCGACCTGCAAGGACCGATCGTGCGCGTCACGGGCTACGACGTGCCCTTCCCTTACTGGACGATCGAGCACGAGTACCTGCCGACGCCCGAGCGCGTGGCCGAGGCCGCCCGCCGGGTGCTCGAGTACTGATGGCCTACGAGTTCAGGCTCCCGGACCTCGGCGAAGGGGTCGCCGAAGGAGAGATCGCCCGCTGGCTCGTCGAGGTCGGCCAGCACGTCGAGGAGGACGACCCGCTCGTCGAGATCCAGACGGACAAGACGACCGTCGAGATCCCGTCGCCGGCGTCGGGCACGGTTTCGCGCATCCTCGTCGAGGAGGGCGACCTCGTTCCCGTCGGCACGCCTCTCGTCTACATCGGCGACGGCGAGGTGGCGGCGAAGCCTCCCGCGGCCGAGCCTCCCGCGGAGGTTCCCGATCCAGCGCCGAGCCAGGCCCCGCGCGTCCAGGCCACGCCGCTCGTCCGGCGGATCGCAACGGAGCTCGGCGTCGACCTGGCCCTCCTCACCGGGACAGGCTCCGGAGGGCGAATCACCGAAGCGGACGTGCGGCGCTTTTCGGCCCTGTCCAGGGGTCAGACCCCGGGACGCGGCCCGGAGAGACGTGTCCCGCTGCGGGGCGTCCGCAGGCAGATCGCGCAGCACCTGACCACCTCCCACCGGGAGGTGCCGGCCGTGACGGTCGTGGAGGAATGCGACTTCACGGCGCTCGCGGCGGCGCGGGGGGAGCGCTCGTATCTTCCGTATCTCCTCCAGGCGGTTGTCGGAGGGCTGAAGGAGGTCCCGGAGCTGAACGCCACGCTCGACGGCGAGGAGATCGTCTTCTGGGAGCGCTACGACCTCGGGCTTGCGGTGCAAACGGACGAGGGCCTGGTCGTGCCCGTCCTCCGCGCCGCCGACGAGAAGTCGCTGGACGAGCTCGAGGCCGAGGCCCGGCGCCTGGCCGAGGCGGCCCGCGCGGGCACCCTCGAGCCCGAGGAGCTGCGCGGCTCGACGTTCACGGTGACGAGCGCCGGGAAGCTCGGCGGCCTCTTCGCCACGCCGCTCGTCAACCACCCTGAGGTCGGCATCCTCGGCCTCCACCGGATCGGGCCGCGGCCGGCCGTCGTCGACGGCGAGGTCGTCGTGCGCGAGATCGGGTCGCTCGCCTGCACGTTCGACCACCGCGTCGTGGACGGGGCGCGCGCGAGCACGTTCCTGCTCCACGTCATCGGGCTCTTGGAAGCCCCGGCCTGAAAAGACGAGAGCCCGGCCGGGGCCGGGCTCTCAGAATGCTTCGTGCAGGATCGAGCTAGTTGTTGGCGTCCTGGTCGTTGATCTGCCCGCGAATCTCGCCGCCCGGCCAGGCCGGGTTCCCGCCCGTGCTGTGGACGTTCGCGTACGTATGCCCGGCGCGAATCGCGGCCACGAGCTCGTCGAACTCGCCCAACCCGATGCCCTGACCGACCGGGCCGATGATGTCGGCTGCGTCGATGACGCCGGTGACCGTGCCTTCTGTTGCCGGGCACGCGGGCTTGTCGCCGCCGCTGCACAGGAACGCCGAGACGCCCCCGTTCACTGCACGCTTGCCGAAGTGGATGTGCGCCGCGGAGACGGTCCCGCCCTCGATCCCCGAGTAGCTGAGCTCGTAGGTGATGGTTTGCGCGTCATCGTCGATCGTGGCCTTGAAGGTGCCCGTTGCTCCCGTCGAGACGTCAAGATTCTCCTGAAGCCCTGTCAGCCGGTCCGATCTCACATTCTTCTTGCCCGCGCTGGCCCCCGCCAGTGACGCGACCAGGAGCCCGGCCGCGAGGACGGCGACGGCGAGCAGAACACTGCGCCTGCGCATAGCAACCTCCTCGTTCCCCCTAGGTTCAACCCGCACCGCGCGGATTCAGCCGGTACTACGCGGCGAGACTGCGGTTCGGATTGCTCGGCGTCGGCTTCTCGAGGTGCGGGGCGAGCATGCTTTCGATCTGCGGTGCACTCACCCGTCCCTCGAGCCGCGCGGCCGGCTTCCCGTCTGCGACGAGGACGAGCGCCGGAATCGCGCTCACGCCCAGGCGCTCCGCGAGCTCGGGCGACCGCGCGACGTCCACCCTCGTGACTCGGAGTCGCTCCCGTTCCTTGCGGGCGAGGTAGGCGAGGAGGCTCTCCATGCGACGCCCGGGGCCCGATGTCTCGGACGTGAAGAAGAGAAGGAGAGGCCTCGTGTCCGCGGCTGCCATGCCTCGGATGTTCCCTGCGCGCCTTGCGGCGGCAAACGAGCTCAGGGGGAGTGCGCGTCCCGCGGCCGCTCGGGTGCCGCCGGTTGGCGGAGCGGGACGAACTGGACGCTCGGACGCCGGCGGCCCTCCTGCGGGAAGAGGTCCATGAGCTCGTACGCCTCCTCCGGGAGGCCCGTCTCGACGGGGAGGCCGTAGGCGCGGGCCTCCGCGACGGTGATCGGGTCGTCGTGCGTGTAATGGCCGCCGGCGAGCTCCTCGGCGAGCGTCTCGGCTTTCGCGGGCTCCAGGCGGTCGCCGAGCAGGTCGCGCACGACCTGCTTCATGTGCCGCAGGGCCTTCTCGGCGACGTCCGCCATGATCAGGGTGCGGTCGTCGAGCCGCTCGAGGGGCTTCTTGGCGGCCACGCGCACGAGCGAGGCCGCGGGCAGGTCTCCGAGCTGAGGGTCGACGGGACCGAGGACCGCGGCCTCGTCCATGACGATCTCGTCGGCGGCGAGCGCGATCAGCGTCCCGCCCGACATCGCGTAGTGCGGGACGAGCACGGTGACCTTCGCCGGGTGCGCGCGAACGGCGTTGGCGATCTGCTCGGAGGCGAGGACGAGGCCGCCCGGCGTGTGCAGCAGCAAGTCGATCGGCGTCTCGTCCGGCGTCTGCCGGACGGCGCGGAGGACGGCTTCAGAGTCGTCGATGTCGATGAAGCGGTAGAGCGGGACGCCGAGCAGGCCCACGGTCTCCTGGCGGTGGATGATCGCGATGACCCGCGTGCCGCGAGCCCGTTCGAGGGCGGCGAGCGCGCGTCGTCTCCTCGTCTGGAGCGCTCGCCGTGAGAGCGCCGGAACGAGGAGAACGAGGAAGATCCCGATGACGAGAGCCGTGCCGGCGTCCACCGGGCGAGGATACGGGCGCCCGCGGCTAGACTCAGCGCTGTGGACGGCGCTCTCGATTGGTACGTGCTCGGTGTCGCCCTCGGTCTCGGTGTCGTCGCCGGGGTCGGCCTGGTCGGAGCGCGCCGCTCCTCCGGCTGGGCGGCGCTCGCGCTCGTGGCCAGCGCCGGCGGCATCGCCCTGGCGCTCCTTGCTCTCCCGTGGTGGTCGGTCGCTGCGTTCGCCGCCGCCGCGCTCGTGGCGTTCGTCGCGCTCAGGCGGCTCTCCGAGGAGGCCCTGCCCGCGGCGGCGCTGGGCGCGGTCGTCCTCGCGGCGATTCCCGCACTCGGGTACCTGGCGGTCGTTCTCGCTCCGATCGCCGGCAGTCGGCTCTCGCGCCGGGCGAGCTCGCGGTACGCGGGCCTGAGAGTACTCGCCAAGGACTGACTGACGGACGCAGACCGGAAGAAGCTCGTCCTCGCGGTCATCGACGGTCTCACGCCGGAGGCTCTTGGTCGAGGGCTCGAGGATGGGAGCGTCCCCGCGCTCGGCGCGCTCGCGGAGGCCGGCTCGAGGGGAACGGCGACGAGCGTCTTCCCGTCGCTCACGCCCGTCTGCTTGACGTCGATCGCCACGGGCGCGTTCCCGGACGTGCACCGCATCCCGCACCTGGTCTGGTACCACCGCGGCGAGGGACGGATCGTCGAGTATGGCTCCTCGTTCTCGGCGATGCGGGCCGTCGGGGCGCTCCAGGCGATTCGCGACACGATGTTCGGGATGAGCGGCGAGCACGTCGCCTCGACCGCCACGACCGTCTTCGAGGCCGTTGAGGACGCCGAGCTCGAGCCCGCGGCGATCAACTTCACGTGCTACCGGGGCCGCACGCGGCATCCGATCCGGCTGCCTGCGCTCGCGCGCCGAAACCGCTGGTACGAGGCCGTTTACGGGCCGAAGCACTTCTTCTTCTTCAACCTCTTCGAATCGGACCGGACGGGGGCGCCGCTCGCGGTCCGCTCTCGCCTCGAGGGCTCGATCGACGACTACGCCGGCATCGTCGGGCGCTGGCTCGTGACGCGGGATGCCTTCGACTTCCTCGTCTTCTACCTGCCGGACTACGACTACGCCTCGCATCTCGCGGGCCCGGAAGGGTCGGTCGAGGCGCTTCGACGGGCCGATGGAGCGCTCGCGCGCCTGCTCGAGGCGGCCGGCGGCGCCGAGGCCTTCCTGGAGCGCTATGCGGTGGTGATCTGCTCGGATCACGGGCAGACGCGCGTCGAGCGGCTCGCCCGCCTCCACGACGCCGTTCCGGAAGGTGTCGACGGCGTTCTGGCTCTCGCCTCCAACCGGGCCGGCATGGTGTACCTGCTCCCCGGCTGCTCCCTGGACGCGCGCTCTGTCGCGGAGCCCCTCGACGACGAGCCCGCCGCCGACGTCGTCCTCTTCCTGGAGGACGGGCACGCGGTGGCGAGGAGAGACGGGGCGGAGCTTCGGTTCGCCCGTGAGGGGAACGACTGGCGGCTCGAAGGAGATCCTGCCGTCCTCGCCCCCGAGCGCTATCCGAATGGGCTCGAACGAGCCTGGAGCGCGCTTCGTTGCGCGACCGCCGGTGACGTGCTCGTGTCGGCGGCCGAAGGGTGGGAGTTCGCCGACCTCGGCGGGCGGCATCACCTCGGCGGCGGGAGTCACGGCTCGCTTCTCGCAGGCGACACGCTGGTCCCGCTCGTCCTGGCAGGCTTCGACGGGCAGCCGCTGCCGGCCGAGCCGCGGATCACCGACCTGGCGCCCCTCGCCCTCGCGCACCTGGGCGTGCCCGTCCCCTCGTCGATGCGAGACGCTCGTGCCGCGGCGCGAGCCTGACTTCGCGGAGCTCCGAGCCCGGATGGTCGTCGAGCAGCTCGCAGCGCGCGGGATCGAGGACGGGCGCGTGCTCGAGGCCATGGCGAAGGTGCCGCGCGAGCTGTTCACCGATGCGGACGACCGTAAGCGGGCCTACGACGACGTCCCCGTCCAGATCGGCTGGGGCCAGACGATCTCGCAGCCCTACATGGTGGCGCTCATCTGCCAGGTGGCGGCCGTTCGGGCTGATGACCGCGTGCTCGACGTCGGTGCCGGGTCCGGCTATCAGGCGGCGGTGCTCGCCGAGCTCGCCGACGAGGTGCACACGATCGAGCGCATCCCCCAGCTTGCAGAGCGTGCGCGCGAGAAGCTCGACGCGGCCGGCTACGGCCGCGTCGAGGTCCACGTGGGGGACGGCTCGCTCGGCGACCCTGAGCACGCTCCGTTCGACGCCGTCACCGTGGCGGCGGCGGCGCCGGAACCCCCGCCGACCCTCTACGACCAGCTCGTGCCGGGCGGGCGTCTCGTCGTCCCGATCGGCGACCGCCGCGGCCAAAGGCTCGAGGTCGTGACCAGGAGCCCGGAGGGGCCGGCCCTCACCCACTCGGTCGCCTGCCGCTTCGTCCCGCTCGTCGGTCGGGAGGGGTACTAGAGCCCACGGTCCACAATGGGGCCCAGGGGTCGCGGTGGGAACGGCACTCTCCGCTGCGCCGTCTAACTACCCTATTCCCCGTGGCGAAGGGAGCCGAGGTGGCATCCTCCCGGGCGAGCGCGCTGACCGACGCGGCTTCCGGCGCGCTTCGGCGGCCGGCGAACTGGGTGCAGCTCGCGAAGTTCTGCGCGGTCGGAGCCTCGGGCTACGTCGTCAATCTCGCCGTCTACGCGACGCTGCTCGCCTTCGATGTCAACTATCTCCTCGCCGCGGTGTGCTCGTTCCTCGTCGCAGTGACGAACAACTACGCGTGGAACCGGCTCTGGACGTTCCGTCATCGGCGCGGCCACCTCGTCTTTCAGGGCGTCCGCTTCCTCGTCGTCTCGACCATCGCACTTGCTGCCAACCTCGTCTTCCTGAGCGCCCTCGTTGCGTTCGGCATGCCGAAGCTCCCCGCCCAGGCCGTCGCGATCGCGCTCGTCACGCCCTGGAACTTCGTCGTCAACAAGCTCTGGAGCTTCCGACGGCCGCGGTCAGGCACCTAGGACTCCTCGTCCTCGCCGCGGTCGTGCTCGGCGCCGCAGCGCCGGCGGCGGCACAGCCGCAGCCCGACACGCCCGTCTACGACTCGCGCGGGAACCTGATCGGCACGCCGTTTGCTCCTCGCCCCGAGGAGCCGATGCTCACCGAGGAGGAGGCGATCGCGCGGGCGCGTGCGAATGACAAGGTCGCCGACTGGCTCGACCGCTATCCGGAGAAGAGCCTCACGGAGGAGGCCGAGCTCGACGAGGACGCTCGCGTTTGGAGCGTCAAGGTCTGGTCGTCCCTTCCCGACGCGGGCCAGGTCGTCCTCGCCGAGGTGGACGACGTGAGCGGATCGGTCACGGAGGCATGGACGGGGCCCCAGGTGGCCTGGAAGATGGCGCGCGGCTACGACGGCGCCTTCGGACGGAAGATCAACGACGCCTGGATCTGGCTTTCGCTCTGCGCTGCGTTCTTTCTCGGGCTCGCGAACCTGCGCAGCCCCCTCTCGATCCGGAACCTCGACCTGCTCGTCCTGCTCTCGTTCGGGGTCTCCCTGCACTACTTCAACCGCGGCGAGGTCTTCACAGCGATGCCCCTCGCCTACCCCCCGCTGCTCTACCTGCTCGGGCGCATGGCCTGGATCGGGTGGCGCGGTCGCGGAAGCCGTGCCCGACCCGTGTGGCCGGTCTGGGTCCTGCTCGCGGCGACGGTCTTCCTCGCCGGCTTCCGCTTCGGTCTCAACCTCCAGGCGTCGAACGTCATCGACGTCGGCCTGGCCGGCGTCATCGGCGCACAACGGATCGTCGAGGACGGAGAGTCGCCCTACGGGAACATGCCCACGGACGCCGGTGAGGAGTGCGGCGAGCCAGACGCGGACGGCTACGTTCGCGAGCGGATCCAGACCAACGGCCGCTGCGAGGTGGCCAACGGCCGCGGGGACACGTACGGGCCGGTCAGCTACCTCGCCTACGTCCCGGGGTTCGTCGCCATGGGCTACGACTACGTGTGGGACGACCTCCCTGCCGCCCACTTCACGTCGCTGCTCTGGGACGGCCTTGCCCTCCTGGGCATGGGGCTCCTCGGCTTCCGGTTCGGCGGCGTCCGGCTCGGGGCGACCCTCGCCTTCGCGTGGGCCGCCTACCCGTTCACGCAGTACGTCTCGAGCTCGAACACGAACGACGCGATCATGCCGGCGCTGCTCGTCTGGGGGCTCGTCTTCGTCACGTCCGCGCCCGCGCGGGGGCTCTTCCTGGGCCTCGCCGCCTGGACGAAGTTCGCCGCGTTCCTCCTCTTCCCGCTCTGGGCGTCCTACCCGAAGGCGACTCGCTGGCCGCGGGGGCAGCTTCTCTTCCTGGGCGGCTTCCTCCTCGCCACCGCGATCGGGTTCTGGATCCTCCTGCTCGAGCCCGACCCGGTCCACGCAGCACGCGTCTTCTGGGACCGGACGTTCGGCTGGCAGCTCTCACGGCCGTCGCCGTTCTCGATCTGGAACTGGGACGAGTACCCGGGCTATCCGGACCTGAGCGTCGTCCAGACGGTGCTCAAGACGCTCCTCGTGATCGCGGCCGTCGCGCTCGCCTTCGTTCCGCGCACCCGGAACGTCGTCCAGCTCGCCGCGCTCTCCGGCGCGCTCCTGATCGGCTTCGAGCTCGTCCTCACGCACTGGTTCTATCTCTATATCCCGTGGTTCTTCCCCTTTGTCGCGCTCGCGGTGCTGATGCCGGCGGCCGGGCGCGTGGCCCTCACCGAGCCGGCCCAGGAGCACGCCGATGAGCGTCCGGTCGGAGAGCTCGTTCCCGTCCGCTGACGCGGTTCGTCTCCTGCTCGCGCTCGCCGTCGGCCTCGGCCTCCTGGCCGCATCCTGGGCAACTCTCCACCTGCCGCCCTTCGACCGCTTTCAGATCGTCGACACGCTCGGCTACCAGGAGTACGGAGAGGCGATGGCGGGGGGCGAGGTCCCCTACCGGGACTTCGAAGTCGAGTACCCGCCGGGGGCGCTTCCGGCTTTCTGGCTCCCGACGCTGGGGCCGGCAGAGCACTACCGCTCGATCTTCGAGGCGCTCATGTGGATGTGCGCGGCGGCCATGCTCGCGTTCGTCGTCCGCGCCCTGGCGACGCTCGAAGCCTCTCCGGAGCGGATCCTCGCGGCCGCGGTGTTCGTGGGGCTCTTCCCGCTCGCGCTCGGGACCGTCATCCAGACGCGCTATGACCTCTGGCCCGCTGCGCTGACCGTCGCAGCGGTGGCGGCCCTCCTCGCCGGCCGCGATCGCCTCGGGCTCGCCGTCCTCGCACTCGCCGTCGCCGCGAAGGTCTACCCGCTCGTGCTCCTCCCCCTGGCGGTCGTCTACATCGCCCGGCGCCGAGGGAGGAGAGAGGCGGCCGTCTGCCTCGGCGTGTTCGCCGCGGTGCTCGCGCTCATCGTCGTGCCGTTCGTCGCGGCCTCGCCCGGAGGGGTTCTCGACTCGATCGAGCGGCAGGTGGGCCGTCCTCTGCAGATCGAGAGCCTCGGCGCCTCCTTCCTCCTCGCCGGGAAACAGCTCGGTCTCTACGAGCCGACGGTCGTGACCACGCACGGCTCGCAGAACCTCAACGGGTCGCTTCCCGACGCTCTGGCGACCGTTCAGACCGTCCTCCAGGCCGCAGCACTGGTAGCGATCTGGCTCCTCTTCGCCCGCGGGCCTGCCACGCCTACGCGGTTCGCCGCCGCGGCGGCAGCCTCGGTGGTGGCCTTCGTCGCCTTCGGCAAGGTCCTTTCGCCCCAGTTCCTGGTCTGGCTCGTCCCGCTCGTCCCACTCGTCGCCGGCCGCCCCGGGCTCGCGGCCGGCGCGCTTCTGGGCGCGGCGCTCGTCGCGACGCACATCTGGTTCCCGACGCGCTACTGGGACGTCGTCGCGTTCGAGCCGGCCGGTTGGGTCGTGCTCGTGCGGAACCTGCTGCTCGTGGCGCTCGCCGCGGCCCTGGTCGCCCTCATCCGGCGACCGGGACCCGCAGCGCCTCGCAGCGGGTAGCCCTGCCGTCCGGGCCGCACTCGACGACGACGCCCTCGATGCGGACGTCGCCCTCGGCCGGGCGGAAGCGCACCGGGATGCCGGTCTTCATCCGCTGGATTGCGAGCTCCGCCCGGACGCCGATGACGGAGTCGTGCGGGCCGGTCATGCCCGCGTCCGTGATCGCCGCCGTCCCGCCCGGAAGCACCCGGGCGTCGTTGGTCTGCACGTGCGTGTGGGTCCCGATCACGGCCGTGACGCGGCCGTCGAGCATGCGCGCGAGTGCGATCTTCTCGCTCGTCGCCTCGGCGTGGAAGTCCACGACGACAACGGGAGTCGCGGCGCGGGCCTCCTCGACGAGCGAGTCCACCACTCGGAACGGGTGCACCGGCGTCGAGAGGAAGAGCGCGCCCTGGAGGTTGGCGACGGCGACCGGAGTGCCGTCCCTGGCCTCGACGACCGTGAGGCCCTTCCCGGGGATGCCGATGTCGCCGAAGTTGGCGGGCCGGATGACGCGAGGGCTCGACTCGAGCAGTGGAACGAGGTCACGGTGGCGCCAGACGTGGTTTCCCGTCGTCACGACGTCGCCTCCGGCTGCGATGAGCTTCTCCGCGAGCTTCGCCGTCAGCCCGATCCCGTCCGCCGCGTTCTCGCCGTTCACCACGCAGAGGTCGACGTCGAGCTCGTGGCGAAGCTCGGGCAGGCGGTCCGTGACGGCCCTCCGGCCGGGCGGCCCGAAGACGTCGCCGATGAAGAGGATGCGCAGCGGCGCGGTCTTTCTAGCTGCCGAGCATCAGGGGCTCGTGAGAGCCTGGGCCGGATGCACCTCGAGGTGCACGTGCTGGCCGTTGTCCTGCGTGTAGCGGGCGAGCCCGGCCCGCTCCACGGACGAGAGGTCGATGATCCTGCCGATCTTCGTCTTGCCGGAGGAGACCGTCGAGCCGACGGTGAGCGCAGGATCCGCCCGCAGGTTCTCGAGCGTCACGACGACCCCTGGGCTCCCGGAAGGCTGGATCTCGATCGAGACCCCGAAGGCGGTGCCGTTGACGACGTGCTCCGAGATGGCGATCACGCTTCCGTCAACGGGCGCGTACACGTCGGTGTCCACGGGTGCCCCGACGTCGAGCCCGCCCGTCTCCGGGCCGGCGCCCCCTTCGAGCAGGTAGTAGCGGACGTCCGAGCCGTTCGAGCCGAAGAGCCTGCGGAAGAGCCGCTCCGCCAGGCCGGCGTTCTCCTGCGTGCCGACGGGCTCGAGCGCGAGGGCGCCCGTCCCGCTCGCGTGGTAGCCGAGCGCCGTCACCCGACTCTGGTTCACGGGGAGCTGGATCCGGAGCGACTCCTGCATCGCGACGATCTCCGGGCGCGGCGGCCCGGCGGGGAGCAGCCGGTCGGCGGGAGCAGGGCCGGTGATCGTCGGGGTCACCTCACCGCCCCGCCCGAACGCTGTGAGCAGGAGGGCGACGAGGCAACCGCAGCCGACGACGACGAGAGCCGCCGTTCGGCGGGCTCGACGTGCCCTGGCCCGTGCCTCCTCACGCTGTCGCCGCCTTGCGCGTGCGGCGAAGCCTGGCGCTTCCGTCGCAGACACCGGCGGCACCGTAACGGAGGTGGGCTGCGCTTTCAAACGGGAAGTGCGCTGCGTGCGCCGCTTTTCTCGAGGCTGTTCCGGTGCCTCGTCGGGCTCCGCGCGCTCGGGCTGAAGCGCCAGCGCTCCGGCCGTCGTGAACTCCCAGTCCTCCTCGACGCCCCAGAGGTCGACAACATTGCCCCTTTTTGCAGGGACTTCGCCGTCCTGGTCGTAGAGGGTCAGCCCGAGCGGCATTGCTAGCCTTGCGGCGTGCTCGCCGTTCGACCCCACCTTGCCAGGGGCGGCGGACGGGATGGGCGTGCGAAGATTCCTGACGAAGTGTCGACGTTCCCGGCCACCCGTCTGCGGCGGTTCCGACGCACCGCCGCGCTCCGATCGCTCGTCCGGGAGACGCGGCTGTCGCTCGACGACTTCGTCTACCCCCTCTTCGCCTGCCCCGGCGAGGGCGTCGAGCGGCCGCTGGAAGGGCTGCCCGGGATCGCGCAGCGCTCGGTCGACCGGCTCTGCGACGAGGCCGAGGAAGCGCACAGGGCCGGGGTGGCCGCGGTCCTCCTCTTCGGCATTCCCGAGGAGAAGGACGAAGCCGCCTCGGGAGCGTACGACGAGGACGGGATCGTCCAGCAGGCGCTCAGGGCGCTTCGCGAGCGCGTCCCGGAGCTCGTCCTCCTCACCGACGTCTGTCTGTGCGAGTACACGTCGCACGGCCATTGCGGCGTCGTCGAGGGCGACGAGATCCTGAACGACGTCTCCCTCGAGCTCCTGGCGAAGACGGCGGTCAGCCATGCTGACGCGGGCGCGGACGCCGTCTGCCCGAGCGACATGATGGACGGGCGCGTCGGCGCGATCCGCGGTTCGCTCGACGCCGAGGGCTTCGAGCGGACGCCGATCGTCGCCTACTCGGCCAAGTACGCCTCCGCGTTCTACGGGCCCTTCCGCGAGGCGGCGGAGTCGGCTCCGGCGTTCGGCGACCGGCGCAGCTACCAGATGGACCCGCCCAACGTGCGGGAGGCGCTGCGCGAATGCGAGCTGGACCTCTCCGAAGGCGCCGACGCGATCATGGTCAAGCCGGCCCTGCCCTACCTCGACGTCATCAGGGCGGCGCGGGAGCGGTTCGACGCGCCGCTCTTCGCGTACAACGTGAGCGGCGAGTACGCGATGGTGAAGGCGTCCGCCGCGCGTGGCTGGCTCGACGAGCGACAGGCCGCTGTCGAGGGGCTGACGGCGATCAAGCGCGCGGGCGCCGACGTGATCGTCTCGTACTGGGCCCGGGAGCTCGCCGAGTGGCTCTGAGAGCCCGTCCGACCGCGGGCGCTCTCTTCCGCCGCGCCCGCCGGGTATCCCCCGGAGGAGTCAACTCGCCCGTTCGCGCGTGGAAGGCGGTCGGCGGCGGCGACCCCTTCTTTGCGGCGCGCGGCGAGGGCGCGTATCTCGAGGACACCGACGGGAACAGGTACGTGGACTGGGTGATGTCGTGGGGGCCGCTCGTCTTCGGCCATGCCGATCCCGAGGTCGTCGAAGCGGTGCAGGAAGCGGCGGCGGACGGCACGACCTTCGGCGCCCCCACGCAGAGGGAGGTCGAGCTTGCGGAGGAGCTGGTGGACGCCGTCCCCTCGGTCGAGAAGGTCCGGCTCGTCTCCTCGGGGACGGAAGCGGCGATGACCGCGCTCCGGCTCGCACGTGGCTACACCCGTCGCGACCGCATTCTCAAGTTCGCAGGGGCCTACCACGGCCACGCCGACGCCCTCCTCGCCGAGGCCGGCTCCGGCCTCGCCACGCTCGGGATCCCGGCGGGGCCCGGCGTGCCGACGGGCGCTGCGGCCGACACGATCGTGTGCCCGTACAACGACGTGGACAGGGCGGCGGCCGCCGTCGAACGCTACGGCGAAGGCCTCGCTGCGATCGTCGTCGAGCCGGTCGCCGGGAACATGGGCGTGGTCCCTCCCGAGCCCGGCTTCCTCGAAGCGCTGCGCTCGCTCGCTCACGCCTCGGGCGCCCTTCTCGTCTTCGACGAGGTCATCACTGGCTTCCGCGTGGCGCGCGGCGGCGCCCAGGAGCTCTACGGCATCGCCCCCGACCTGACGATCCTCGGGAAGATCGCAGGCGGCGGCCTTCCCCTTGCCGCCCTCGGCGGACGCTCCGAGATCATGGATGCCCTCGCGCCGGCCGGGCAGGTCTACCAGGCCGGGACGCTCGCCGGGAACCCGCTTGCCACCGCGGCGGCGCTCGCCGTCCTGCGGCGGCTACGCGATCCCGCGGTCTACGAGCGGCTGGAGGAGTCGGGCGCGCTGCTCGAGGAGGGCCTGCGCGAGGCGGCGGGCGACGAGCCGGTCTGCGTCCAGCGGGTAGGTGCCATGGCGACCGTGTTCTTCGCGGCAGGCCCGGTGCGCGACTTCGAGGACGCGGCCGGCTGCGACACGGAGCGCTTCGCGGCCTGGTTCCGGCACCTGCTGGCGCGGGGGGTCTACGTCGCGCCCTCGCAGTACGAGGCTCTCTTCGTCTCGACCGCCCATGGGGAGGCCGAGATCGATGCAACGGTGGAGGCGGCGCGTGAGTTCTTCCGCAGCTGAGGCCGGGCTCTGGGAGGCGATCGCCCGCGAGGCCGAGCGGGAGAGCCCGCTCTGGGCCGCCGCGCTGCGGCGCGCGGACGAGCGCGAGGAGGAGCCGGTTTTCTCCCGGCTGGGGCCTGCTCGGTACGCCCTCGGGCTCGAGTCGATCTACGAGGGCTACCTCCTCCACTACGGGCGGCCTCGGCTCTTCGCTCCCGACGATGCTGACGCGGCGATCCTGCTCGGCGACTACCTGTACGCGCACGGCCTCGTGCGGGTGGCGGCGCATCGGGAGGTGGCGGTGGTGGCGGACCTGGCCGAGCTGATCTCCCTCTGCGCCCAGCTCCGGGCCGAGAACCGCGAGGGCGACGGCGCCGCCTGGGCGGCTACCGTCGCGGTGCTCGGGGCCGAGGGCCCGAGACTCGAAGCCGCGAGGGGTGCGCTCCGTCTGGGCGGCGACCCGGAGCCTCTGCTCGCTCTGGCCGAGCACGAGGCCGGAGCGGCTGCGGTGGCGCAGTCTCTTGCCCGGCACGCCGCCCGAGTCGACTAGGATCCCGTGGAGATGAGCGGCTTCGTCAACGCTCTCGTGCTCGCGGCCGAGAAGACGCCTGCCGAGGAAGGCCAGGACATCATCACCGGCATGCTCGTGGTCGGGCTCATCTTCTGCAGCGTCATCGCCATCGGTCAGTTCAGCCGCTGGCTCGGCCACCGCCGCCGCACGCATTAGCCCCGCTCGAAGCGGAGCATCTAGACTCGAATCGGTGCCTGCTGCGGATCTCCGCTCCTGGATCGACCTGCTGCGTCGGGAGGGCGAGCTGGTCGAGGTCGAGGCCGAGGTGGACCCGCGGCTCGAGATCACCGAGATCACGGATCGCGTCGTCAAGAGCGGCGGGCCGGCGCTCCTCTTCAGGAAGGTCAAGGGCTCGGAGCGGCCGCTCCTCATCAACCAGTTCGGCACGGAGCGGCGGACGTGCCTCGCTTTCGGCGAGCCGAGCCTCGACGCGGTGGCGCGCCGGCTCGAGGACGTTCTCGAGATGCAGCCCCCGCAGGGCCTCGTCGAGAAGGTCAAAGGGCTGGGGAAGCTCAAGCGCCTTGCCGACTCGATGCCGAAGACGGTGTCGCGCGGCGCGTGCCAGGAGCTCGTGCTCGAGCCCGACCTGGACGCGCTTCCGATCCAGCACTGCTGGCCCGGCGACCCTGCTCCATTCATCACGCTGCCCGCGGTGATCACGAAGGACCCGCGCACCGGCGTGCGCAATCTCGGCATGTACCGGATGCAGAAGATCGACGCGCGCTCGACGTACATGCACTGGCAGATTCACAAGGACGGGCGCGCCGACTGGCTGGCAGCCGAGGGGTCGATCCCCGTAGCGGTCGCGCTCGGCCTCGACCCGGTGACCGCGTACTCGGCGAGCGCCCCGCTGCCGAAGCACATCGACGAGCTCATGCTCGCCGGCTTCCTGCGCGGCCGCGCGGTCGAGCTGGTCAAGTGCAAGACCGTCGACCTCGAGGTGCCTGCGAACGCGGAGATCGTTCTCGAGGGGACGATCGAGGCCGGCGACATGGGCGAGGAGGGGCCGTTCGGGGACCACACCGGCTACTACTCGCCCCCCGAGCCGTTCCCGGTCTTCCGGCTCACCTGCATGACGATGCGGCGGGACGCGATCTACCCGTCGATCGTCGTCGGCGTTCCACCGGCCGAGGACGCGTGGCTGGGGAAGGCCACGGAGCGCATCTTCCTGCCGGCGATCCGCATGACCGTTCCCGAGATCGTCGACTACGACCTGCCCGTCGCCGGTGCCTTCCACAACTGCGTGATCGTCTCGATCCGGAAGGCCTTCCCGGGGCACGCGAAGAAGGCCATGCATGCGATCTGGGGGCTGGGGATGCTCTCGCTCTCGAAGTCCGTCGTCGTGGTGGACGAGTTCGTCGACGTGCACGACTACGAGCAGGTCTTCTTCCACGTCTGCGCCAACGTCGATCCCAAGCGCGACGTCCTTCTCAGCGAGGGCCCGCTCGACCAGCTGGACCACGCCGCCGTGCAGCCGTGCTACGGCGGAAAGCTCGGTATCGACGCGACCCACAAGCTGGCCGAGGAGGGCGGGCGCGAGTGGCCGGAGCGCATCGAGATGAGCGCCGAGGTTCGTGACATCGTGGACAAGCGCTGGGAGGAGTACGGGCTCGGAGCCACGTCTTCCGGGAACGGCAGGATTTCCCAGGTCTCGAGGCAAGAGGCACGTCGTTGACAGGATCGCCCGAGCGGCGGAAGAATGCAGATGGCTTGTAACAGCGAGAATCCGACGGAGGAAGCTGCGTGGCCGGCGAGCTAGAGCCTGGGGAACGCCCCGAGCACGAAGACCCCGAGGCCCACCTTCCTTCGCCCACGATCTGGCCTTTCGCCTTTGCCGGCGCGATCGCGCTCATCCTCGTCGGGCTGATCGTCAACGTCTGGGCGACCGTCATCGGCATCGTCCTCGCCGTCGTCTTCGGGTTCCTCTGGATCCGCCAGGCGACCCGCGAGGTGCGCGGCGAGCCCGAGCCGGTCGAGGCGCCGCCGGCGCCGCTCGTCGGCGAGGAGGCGCCGCCCGAGGCGCCCGAGGGATACACACGCTCGAAGTTCCTCGAGGGCGCCACGCTCGGCCTCGGCGCCGTGATCGGCGGAATCGTCACCCTCCCGGTGCTGGGCTTCGCCGTCATCCCTGCCTTCGTGGACCAGGACTACCCCGACGTCGACCTCGGACCGCTGGACAACTATCCGGAGGGCGAGTGGCGGATCGCCACCTTCACGTCCATCCCCGAACAGGGGAGCGTCTCGCGCCGCACCGCCTTCATCCGCTACAACGGCCTCCGGGACGAGGTCCCCAGCTTCACCATCATCTCGAACCGCTGCGTGCACATGGGCTGCCCGACACAGCCCCAGGGCCCGCCGGGCGAGCTCCTGGAGGTCGAGACCTCGAAGGCACCTGTCACGCTGGTTCCGACGCAGCCGTCCGGCTTCGGCTGCCCTTGTCACGGCGGGGCCTACGACATCGAGGGCAACCGGGTGGCCGGCCCTCCGGTTCGCTCCCTCGACCGCTACGAGTTCTCGATCATCGACGGCAGTCTCTGGCTGGGCACCCCCTACAGCGTCGGCACCGTGGAGGGCGAAGGCGCCGAGGCAGTCGTCTACCGCTACCGCGCCACCGACCCGGGCGTCCACGTGGACGGGCCCGAGCAGATCCTCTACCCGATCACGCCCTAGTGTCTCTTCAGGTAATCCAGCCTAGATTCTGCGTCGCGAGCACCAAGCATGAGCCCGCACTCGCGCGCAGCCAAGGCTGGACGCCTTGGCAAGGGCGAGGGTGGGCTCAGGCGCCGCGTGATCGCGGGGCAGAACCAGGCTTGTATTGCCTGGAGGGACACTAGATGCCCAGGACCAAGTCGAAGAGGCGCCAGCAGCTCGAGCAGGCGGCCCTCGTCCCGGTCGACTGGATCGAGGAGCGCTCCGGGCTCATCGGCGGGCTCAAGTACTTCCTCTTCCGGCGCGTCCCGCGCGATACCAACTGGTTCCACACGCTCGGCTCGGCGACGCTGACCGCGTTTCTCGTTCAGCTCGTCACCGGGGTGATCCTGGCCTTCTACTACAAGCCGTCCCCGAACGAGGCCTACGCCTCCATCCAGAACATCACGAACGACCTCACGCTGGGCTGGCTCGTGCGCGGGATGCACCGCTGGGGCGCGAGCGTCTTCATCATCCTGCTCTTCCTGCACATGGGGCGCGTCTTTCTCTTCGGCGCCTACAAGTATCCGCGCGAGCTGAACTGGCTCCTGGGCGTCGGGCTCCTGGTGCTGGCGATGCTCGAAGGCTTCACGGGCTACCTGCTCCCCTGGGACCAGACCGCGTACTGGGCGACGGTGGTCGGCATCAACCTGAACGCGACGGCGCCGTTCCTCGGCCCATTCCTCGCCGACTTCCTGCGCGGAGGTCAGGAGATCGGCACCGACACGCTCGCCCGCTTCTACTCGATGCACATGCTGCTCATACCGGGCGGCCTGATCGGGCTCATCACGCTCCACCTCTACCTCGTGATCCGCCTCGGCGTGACGTCGCCTCCCTGGTCGGACGAGGCGGCCGGCGCAGAGCGTGAGAAGGTCATCACCGCGAGGCGCGGGCTCCTCGAGCCTCGCGCGCGCGGAAACGGCGGCGCTCCCGACGAGAGAGCGGGCCGACGTATGAGCGTCGCTCGCCTTCGGCTCGCTCCCGTGGGGGAAACCATGTTTCCCCCACGTGCCCCCTTCTTTGATGCAGTGAGGGAACCTCCCGGTTCCCTCACACACCCTCCCCACGCTCATGGGCCAGGTGCTGGCCTATGAGCAACGAGCAAGAGCGCGCCTACTTCAAGCGCTACAAGAAGGACGTCAACGAGACCGGGAAGGCCTTCTACCCGTGGGCGATGTTCCACGACACGGTCATGAGCCTCGTGGTCGTGTGCGTGATCGTCGCGCTCGCGTGCGTGTGGTACTTCACGTCGGGCCCGGAGCCTGGCGACGCCGGGCTCCTCGGGCCGCGCTACACGGAAAAGGCGGATCCGGGCACCACCTCCTTCATCCCGAGGCCCGACTGGTACTTCTACTTCCTCTTCTACCTCCTGCGGATCTTCAAGTGGCCGGAGTCGGTCGTCCTGGCCACGGTCGGAATTCCGACGATCCTGCTGATCCTCCTCGCCATGCTCCCCTTCCTCGACCGCCGCCGCGAGCGGAGGCTCTTCCGCCGGCCCGTGGCCGTCGTCGGGGCCCTCCTCGTCATCGCCTCGATGGGGATCCTCACCTACAAGGGCGCGACGGCCGAGGAGTCGCTCGCGTCGGAGAACGTCGAGCTCGTCGGCGAGTGGGTCGAGGTCCAGGGGCTCTCGGAAGAGGGTGAGCAGGGCGCGACGTTGTTCGCCGAGATCGGCTGCATGACCTGTCACACGTACCTCGGCGCTGGAACCCCCAACCTGGGCGCCCCGGATCTCTCGGAGATCGGCGCGTCCGGCCGCACGGCAGACGACTTTGCGACCTACATCTCGAACCCGGCCGAGTTCGGAAACAACGTCATGCCTCCGTACGAGAGCCAGGGAGAAGAAGTCCTCCAGCTGCTCGGCACCTTCCTCGAAGAATCGAAGGGCGAGGGCGGCGGGTAGCGCCCGGGCCCGGCCCTGTGGACGTCTTCCTCGGCATCACGGGCGCCTCGGGCGCGCCCTATGCGGCACGCCTGCTGCGCGCGCTCTCCGCGGCCGGCGCCGAGGTCGGAGTTTGCCTCTCGGACGCGGGCGTGCAGGTGTGCGCCGCCGAGCTCTACGGCGAGATCTCGCTTCCTCGCGAGGAGGTGACTGCCCGGCTCATGGACGGGGTCGACGGAGCCCGGGTCGTGGCGCTCCGCGACTATTCGGCGCCGTACGCGAGCGGCTCAGCGCGGGTCGACGGTTACATCGTCTGCCCCTGCTCGATGGCAACGGTCGCGAGCATCGCCGCCGGTGCGATGGCAAACCTGATCCACAGGGCCGCCTCCGTCGCCCTCAAGGAGGAGCGCAAGCTCGTCCTCGTGCCCCGCGAGACACCGCTTTCCACCATCCACCTCGAGAACCTGCTCAGGCTCAAGCGGGCGGGCGCGACGATCGTCTTCGCGGCCCCAGGCTTCTACCACTCGCCCCAAACGGTCGACGATCTGGTCAACTTCATCGTGGCGCGATGTCTCGACCAGCTGGGAATCGACCAGAAGCTCGTGAGCAGGTGGGGTCAGTGAGCTCCGGCTCGCTCGCTCCCGCCGCGGTCGAGGCGATGTTCGACCGCATCTCGCCGGTGTACGACGTGATGAACCGGGTCATGACGGCGGGGCTCGATCGCCGCTGGCGCCGACTCGCCGCCGAGCAGGTCGTGCGGCCGGGGGACGAGGTGCTGGACGCGTGCTGCGGAACCGGCGACCTCGCGCTGGAGGCCGAGCGCGCCGGCGGCCGGGTGACCGGCCTGGATTTCTCCGAGCCCATGCTCGAACGGGCCCGGAGGAAGTCGGGGACGGTCGAATGGGTGCGCGGCGACTTGCTCGCGCTTCCCTTCGCCGACCAGAGCTTCGACGTGGCGACGGTCGGCTTCGGCATCCGGAATGTCGACAGCCTCGAGGCGGGTCTCCGAGAGCTCGCGCGCGTCCTGCGCCCCGGCGGCAGGCTGGCCTGCCTCGAGATCACGCGCCCGCGTGGGCTGCTCCGGCCCTTCTTCCGCTTCTGGTTCGACGGGGTCGTGCCCGTGCTCGGCAAGGTGCTCCCCGGCGGCGAGGCCTACACGTATCTACCGGCGAGCGTGCGCCGCTTTCCCGGTCCGGAGGACCTCGCCGCCGTCATGGGCGAGGCCGGGTTCGGAGAGATCGGCTGGCGCCTCCTGGGCGGCGGAATCGTCTGTCTGCACGTCGCGGCGGCATCGCCGGGCGGGAGGCACGAGGCTCGATGAACACGGCTCTTGCCACGGTCCGGGCGGAACAGGGGCTCGACGAGTACCTCGACCGGCTCGAGGCGCGACTCGAGGGCTCGGTCGCGAGCCACCCCGGCCTCGTCGCGGCGGTGGGCACCGACACGCTCGCCGCGGGCGGGAAGCGCCTGCGCCCGGTGCTCGTCTTCCTCTCGACGCCGCCGGAGGACCGCGGCGGCGACCAGGCGGTCGCCGGCGGGGCAGCGGTCGAGCTCGTCCACATGGCGACGCTCGTCCACGACGACTTGCTCGACGGCGCCGACCTGCGCCGCGGCCGGCCCACGGCCTGGGCGGAGCACGGAGAGGAAGCGGCCAAGGCCGCGGGCGACTACCTCTTCGCGCGCGCCTTCGCCGAGCTCGCCGGGGCCGGTGACGCGGCTGCCGTCGCGGTGCTCGCCGACGCGGCTCTCGCGCTCGCCCGGGGTGAGGCGCTCCAGCGTCGACAGGCCTACCGGCCAGACACGACGGTCGAGGAGTACCTGACGCGCTGCTCGCTGAAGACCGGGAAGCTCTTCGAGGCCGCCTGTGTGATCGGCGGTGGGCGGGCGGATCTGGGAGCCTTCGGGCTCGCGCTCGGGATCGCCTTTCAGATCGCCGACGACATCCTCGACTGCACCGGCGACTTCGACACGACCGGGAAGGCGCCCGGCGTCGATCTCCGCGACGGGACGCCCACGCTGCCGCTGATCCTCGCCGCCCGCGAGGACTCGGATGTTCGGCTCGCGCTGGCCGGCCGGCCGGTCGAGGGCGCGCTCGACCGGGTAGCCGCGACCGGCGCGCTGGAGACGGCTCGAAGCTTTGCGCTCCACTACGCGGCGCGCGCCCGGACGGCGCTGGACGGGGAGCCCGACCGCGTCTCGCTCGAGGCCCTGACCCATCTCGTCGTGGACCGGGACGCTCTAGAGTGCCCCTCCGGGCAATACTCACGATCGCTTCTGCCCGCCCACGCCGCGCCAAACCCCCCCCCCCCCCTCCCCAAGGCTTTAAACCTTTGCTTTCGGACGATGCGGCCTCTCGCTTGGTCCTCGCGACGCAGAAGCGGGCGCAGCATCACCCGGAGGGGCACTAGGTGGCCGTCGCCGCCCACCAGAGCGCGCTCGGTGCCGTCTGGGAGAAGGTCGAGGCGAACGAGCGCCTGAGCCTCGAGGACGGCCTCCTCCTGATGGAGTCCGACGACATCCTCCAGCTGGGCGAGCTGGCCGACACGGCCCGCCGCGTGCGCGGCGGCACCGACGACGTCTACTTCGTCCAGAACCTCTACCTCAACCAGACGAACGTCTGCCGCGTGAAGTGCAAGTTCTGCGCGTTCGCGGTCACGCAGAAGCAGCCCAGCGCCTACACGTACACCCCCGAAGAGCTGGTCGAGGACGCGCTCCGGCAGCGCGAGCTGACGGGCTTCACCGAGATCCACATGGTCGGCGGGGAAAGCCCGCACGTCGACTTCGCCTACTACGTCGACATCGTGAGCCGGCTTCACGAGGCGCTCCCCGACGTCCACCTGAAGCTCTTCACGGCGAGTGAGATCCACCACATGACGAAGCTGTCGGGGCTCACCCACGAGCAGGTGCTCGTCGAGCTGAAGGCCGCGGGGCTCGGGTCGCTGCCGGGCGGGGGCGCCGAGGTCTTCGCCGACCGCGTGCGGCGGCTCGTGGCTCCCGGCAAGGAACACCCCGACTTCTGGTTCCACACGCACCGCACGGCGCACGGCCTCGGCATCCCGACGCACTGCACGATGCTCTACGGGCACGTCGAGACGTACGAGGAGCGGGTCGACCACCTGCTCCGGCTGCGCGATCTCCAGGACGAGACGGGCGGCTTCCTCGCCTTCATCCCGCTGGCGTTCCACCCCGAGAACACCGTCTTCGAGCGGCGCGGGTGGACGCACACCGCCGGCTCGGACGACCTGAAGATGATGGCCGTTTCACGGCTCCTTCTCGACAACGTTCCGAACGTGAAGGCCTACTGGATCATGATGGGGATGCCGCTCGCGGCCGTTGCGCTCCACTTCGGCGCGAACGACGTCCAGGGAACGGTCGTGCGCGAGGAGATCTTCCACGCCGCCGGCGCGACGACGGAGACCGAGCAGAAGATCGAAGAGCTCGTCCGTTTCGTCCGGGAAGCCGGCCGGATCCCGGTCCAGCGCGACACGCTCTACAACGAGCTGCGGAGATGGGACGGCCAGAGTTGACGCGGCCTGAGTCGAGGCACAGTCGTCGCGTTCGGTCACAGACGTGTACGCCCGTTGCCGATAGGCTGGAGCCGAGTAGGGGGCGGGTCGGGACCCGCAGTTTGACGCGTCTAACTGAAGGACGCGAGGCACCCTTCGCTCCGTGGGCAGGAGACCTGTGATCCGGCTCGGCCGCATCTCGTACGTGAACATGGCGCCGGTGTTCTACCGGCTCGAGGCCGAGGTCGAGGAGGCGCCCGGGGTGCCGACCGAGCTCAACGAGCGGCTCCTCGCGGGCGACATCGACCTCGCGCCGATCTCGTCCATCGAGTACGGGCGGCATGCCGACCGGCTGCGGATCCTGCCTCGCCTCTGTGTTTCCTCGGAGGGGGCCGTCGACTCGATCCAGCTCGTCTCCCGTGTCCCGCTCGAGCGCGTTCGCACCGTGGCGGTCACGCCCGAGAGCGCGACCTCGGTGGTCCTGACGAAGGTGCTGCTTCCCGATGCGGTGCACGTCCCGCTCGGCGAGGACGCCGACGCGTCTCTTCTGATCGGGGACGCGGCGCTTCGCAGCGCCTTCGAGGACCCGACGCCGCACTACGACCTGGGCCGGCTCTGGCTCAAGCGGACGGGGCTGCCGATGGTGTTCGCGGTCTGGGCCTGCCCCGATCCGCCTCCTGAGGGGATGGCGGAGCTCGAGGAGGCGCTGGTCGCGTCCGTGCTCTTCGCGCGCGCCGAGCCCGAGCGGCTCGCGTACGAGGCGAGCGACCGGTACGGCTATCCCGCCGGCTTTCTCGCCCGCTACTTCGAGAAGCTCCGCTACAGCTTCGGCCCGCGGGAGCGCGCCGGCCTCCTGACGTTCTTCGAGCTCGCCCGCGACGTCGGTGAGCTCGAGAGGGTGCCGGAGCTTCGCTTCGTCCTACCCCAGACGGTGTCCGCATGACCGCGAACGGCAACGGCCGCGTCGGCGCGGTCCTCGAGCGGGCGCTCGCCGGCGACCGGATCTCCGACGAGGACGCGCTCGCCTTGCTCACAAGCCGCGACCTCACCCGCGTCGGGCGCGTCTCCGACGAGCTTCGCAACCGCAAGGTCGATGCGAAGCGCGTCACCTTCATCATCGACCGCAACGTCAACTACACGAACGTGTGCCACACCGACTGCGACTTCTGCGCCTTCTACCGGCGACCGGGCGACCGTCGCGAGGGCTACCTCCTCCCGAAGCCGATTATCTTCAGGAAGATCGAGGAGACGCTCGCGATCGGAGGCACCGCGCTCCTCATGCAGGGCGGCCACCACCCCGACCTCGGCATCGAGTTCTACGAGGACCTCTTCCGCTCGATCAAGGAGCGCTACCGGATCCACCTTCACGTCCTCTCGCCGCCCGAGATCCAGCACATCGCGCGACGATCGAAGCTCACGATTCCCGAGACGCTGACCAGGCTCCGGGACGCAGGCATGGACTCCGTGCCCGGCGGCGGAGCCGAGATCCTCGTCGACCGCGTCAGAAGGATCATCGCGCCGAAGAAGACGACGTCGGCGGAGTGGCTGGGAATCATGCGCGAAGCGCACCGCCTCGGCGTTTCCTCCACCGCGACGATGATGTACGGCCACGTCGAGACGCTCGAGGAGCGTGTCGAGCACTTGCGCCGAATCCGCGAGCTCCAGGACGAGACGCACGGGTTCCGCGCCTTCATCTCGTGGACGTTTCAGCCACACGGAACCCGTCTCGCCGCGAAGGTCACGCACTACCCGACCTCGTTCGACTACCTGCTCACGCAAGCTGTGAGCCGCATCTACCTGGACAACGTCGACCACATCCAGTCGAGCTGGGTGACTCAGGGGATGAAGGTCGGCCAGGTCGCGCTCGGGTTCGGCGCTGACGATATGGGCTCCGTGATGATCGAGGAGAACGTCGTCTCGGCCGCCGGGACGACCCACCGCGCCACGACCGACGACTTCGTGCGGGCGATCCGCGCCCTGGGCAAGGTTCCGGTGCAGCGCGACACGCTCTACCGGGACGTCAAGGTCTGGGCCTAGCCCCGGCTCCGGGCGTCGCTGCTGACCTGACCGACGATCCGGAAGAGGTCGGCGGACGCGGCCGCGGTCGGGGCCGTTCGGAAGGCGTCCAGGGCAGGGAACCGGGCGAGCTAGACTCGCCGGGTGCACGAGATCACCGAGGCCGTCACCAGCGTCATCGGCGATTACGGCCTCTACGCTGTCTTCGTCCTCATGCTCGTGGACGCACTCTTCCCCGCGGCGAGCGAGCTCGTCATGGTCTACGCCGGAGCGGTCGCCGTCGGAGCGTTCCCGGACTCGAGCGTCACGCTCTTCGGGTGGGAGATCGAATCGACGGGCTGGGCGTACGTTGCCATGGCGACGGCGGGGACGGTCGGCTACACGCTTGGCTCGATCCTCGGCTGGGCGATCGGGCTCTATGCAGGGAGGCCGTATCTCGAGCGGCACGGGCGCTGGCTCCACATCACGCCGGCGAAGCTCGACAAGGCGGACGCCTGGTTCGAGCGCTACGGTGACGCGGCCGTCTTCTTCTCGAGGATGCTCCCGGTCGTCCGCTCGTTCATCTCGATTCCCGCCGGGGTCGCGGAGACGCCGCTTCCGCGTTACACGGCGCTCACGTTCGCCGGATCGATCCCGTGGTGCTTCGGCCTCGCGGCGATCGGTGTTGCCCTCGGGAGCAGCTGGGAACGGTTCCACGAGAGCTTCCGGTACGCGGACTACGCCATCGTCGCCCTGGTCGTCGCGGGGGTTGCGGCCCTTCTCTACCGCGCGCACCGGCGCCGCCTTCGCCGGCGGGCCGTCGAGGGGGCTGGGAGTTGAGCATTCCTCACGTCGACGTGCGCGCTCAGTACGCGCCCCTCCTCGACGAGCTCAAGGAACGGCTGGCCGTCGTCCTCGAATCGGGCCGGTTCGTCCTCGGCCCCGAGGTGCGGGCCTTCGAGGAGGAGGCGGCGTCCTACCTCGGCGTCCGCGACGCGATCGGCGTCGCCAACGGGACCGACGCGCTCGTCGTCGTCCTGGACGCTCTCGGCGTCGGGCCGGGTGACGAGGTCGTCTGCCCGTCGTTCACGTTCTACGCGACCGCGGAGGCTGTCTCACGGCTCGGCGCGACGCCCGTCTTCTGCGAGATCGACCCGGCCACGCTCAACCTCGATCCAGCCGCCGTCGCCGAGCGCGTGTCGCCGCGCACCAAGGTGATCCTCGCCGTCCACCTGTTCGGACGCCCGGCGCCCCTCGACGAGCTCCCTGCGGGAGTGCCGGTCGTCGAGGACGCTGCACAGGCGTTCGGCGCGCGTGTGGGCGATCGGCCCGCCGGGGCCGTCGGCGTCGCGGGGACGTTCAGCTTCTTCCCGACGAAGAACCTGTTCGGCCTCGGCGACGGCGGTCTCGTGGCGACGGACGACGCCGCGCTCGCCGAGCGCGTCCGGCTGCTCCGCTTCCACGGCTCGCGGGACAAGGAGCGCTTCGAGGCGGTCGGCTACAACTCCCGGCTCGACGAGCTCCAGGCCGCTGCCCTGCGGCTCTTCCTCGGCCACCTGGAGGAGTGGAACCGCGCCCGGCGTGAGGCGGCCGCGCGCTACGGCGACCTCGGGCTCGGCGACCTCGTCGAGCTTCCGGAGGACGAGCCGGGCCACGTGTACCACATGTACGTCGTCCGCTCGCCCGAGCGGGACCGGATCGTCGACGCGCTTCGCGCCGCGGAGATCGGCTGCGCCGCGTACTACACGACGCCGCTCCATCTCCAGCCCGTCTACGCGGGCCTCGGCTACCGGCCGGGGAGCCTGCCTGAGACGGAGCGCGCCGCGCTGGAGACGGTCGCTTTGCCGCTTTGGCCCGGCATCCACCCGAAGCAGCAGCAGGCGGTCGTCGCGGCGGTTCGGACAGCTCTCGCCGTTGGGGTGGGTGCGTGAGGGTGCTGGCATCCGCCGAACGGCTGTTGCCGTTGAGCCCCCACCGGCTCTGGCAGCTCGCCGCCGACGGGGCTCTCGTCACCCTCGCGTGGTTCCTCTCGTTCCAGCTCCGCTTCGACCGCGGCGTCCCCTCCCGCTACGACCAGTTCCTCGGCCTGGACGTCTTCGCGGCGGTCGTCGGCGTGAGCCTCGCGATCTTCATCCTCTTCGGCCTCTACGACCACTGGTGGCGGTACGTCTCGATCCGGGACATGTGGCGCGCGATCCTCGCCGTCTCGGTCGCCTCCGCGGCCGTGGTGGTCGTCATCTTCCTCTGGAACCCGGTTCCGGGCTGGCGGTTGCCACGTGGGATCGTCGCGATCGACTGGGTGCTCGTCCTGGCGCTCGTGACCGGCGCGCGACTCCTGGCGCGCACGATCATCGAGCGGCCGGGGAGGAGGAGCCTCATCGCCCGCGGCAAGGAGGCGCTCATCGTTGGCGCCGGCGACGCCGGCCAGCTCGTCATCCGCGAGATGCAGAAGAGCCGTCAGCTCGGCTATACGCCGATCGGCCTCATCGACGACGACCCGCGTAAGAAGAGCATGCGCCTCCACGGGATTCGCGTGCTCGGGACGACGGACGACCTGGCCGGGATCCTCGAGGACAACCGGCCGGACGAGGTCATCATCGCCATCCCGTCCGCCGCGGGCGAGGTTCGTCACAAGGTGGTGGAGGCGTGTCGTGACGCCGGCGTCCCGGTGAAGACCCTGCCGGGCGTCCACGAGCTCATCTCGGGGGACATCAACCTCTCTCGGCAGCTTCGCCACGTGCAGGTCGAGGACGTCCTCGGACGCGAGGCGATCGAGATCGACATCCCGTCGATCGCTTCATACGTGGCCGGCTCGACCGTGCTCGTCACGGGAGCCGGCGGGTCGATCGGCGCGGAGCTCTGCCGCCAGATCGCCGCCCTGGGGGCCGGGCGGATCATCTGCGTCGACCACTCGGAGAACGCGCTCGTAGACATCGGGCGAGAGCTCCAGCGAGAGAGGCTGTTCACGTCCACCGTCCTCGCGCTCGCAGACGTCAAGGAGCCGGCCAAGGTCAGGAGCCTCTTCGAGCGGCACCGTCCCTCGGTCGTCTTCCATGCGGCCGCATACAAGCACGTGCCGCTCATGGAGGCGAACCCGCTCGAATCGGTGCGGAACAACGTGCTCGGGACGAAGGTGCTCGCCGAGACGGCCGCGGAACTGGGAGCGGAGCGCTTCGTGCTCGTTTCCACCGATAAGGCGGTCTTACCGACGAACGTCCTCGGGCAGACGAAGGCGCTCTGCGAGTGGATCGTCGAGTCCGCCGCAGCCCGCGAGGGAAACGGGACGCACTTCATCTCGGTCCGCTTCGGCAACGTCCTCGGCTCGTCGGGAAGCGTGATCCCGCTCTTCCGGCGCCAGATCGCCCGCGGCGGGCCGGTCACGGTGACGCATCCGGACATGGAGCGCTACTTCATGACGATCCCCGAGGCGGTGCAGCTGATCATCCAGGCCGGAGCGATTGGAGAGAGCGGCGACGTCTTCGTCCTCGACATGGGCAAGCCGGTCAAGATCGTGGACCTCGCACACAACATGATCCGCCTCTCGGGGAGGGAGCCGGAGCGCGACGTTCCGATCGAGTTCATCGGCGTCCGGCCCGGCGAGAAGCTCCATGAGGATCTCTGGGAGGAGGGCGAGGAAGCCGTGCCCACCTCCCATGCGAAGATCTTTCGCGCCGTCGGCCCGCCGGTCGACCCGTCCTGGCTGGAAGAGGAACTGGCGGCCCTCGAACGGCTGGTCGAGGCCGGCGAGACCGTCGACGTGGTCGCGCTCCTCGGCGAGCTCGTGCGCTCACCGCGCCGCATCGAGCGGCCCGCTGCCGAAACCGTCCCCGAGACGGTTCGCTCCGCCGACTCCTAGGGCAGTAAGAGGTCTAGGAAGATGCCCGGGTCGCGGCGGACGCGCTCTGCCGTCGCCGTTCTCTTCACGAGCTCGAGCTCGTCGGGGTCGCCCAGCCGTCTCAGACGCCCCTCTCGGAGCAGCGCCTCGTCCACCGCGCCGAGCCGCCCGCCGAAGATCGTGTACACGGGGACTCCCAGCGCGGCCGCCTCCCGGTTCATCGTCCCGCCCGCCGAGACGACGAGGTCGGAGAGCGCAATCAAGCTCTGGGCGTCCACGGCCCGTTCCGGCACGACGAGGGACGGGAGGTTGCGGGCGGCCACCTCGGCGCGCTGCTCGGCTGTGCGGGCGATGACGACGGTCTGGACATCCTCGCGGCGGCCGAGGCGCTCGAGCAGGTGCGGGACGAGGGTGTTCGGGCTCGTGGGGTGGTAGAGCGCGTAGTCCGCCGGCGTGCGGAGGACGACGAGGAGGCGGTCACGGGCGAGACCGAGGCGGTCGAGCTCGCCCGGGTCGGGCTCGAAGTCCGCTAGGTAGTACTCCTCCTTCAGCCCCGGGTACTGCCTCAGCTTCGGCGGGCGGACCCCGTAGCGCTCCAGCCGCTCGGGCGGGATCGCCTCCGGAACGAGCACGACATTCGCCGCGCGGCACCCGAGCTGGTGCTGGACGGTCGCGAACTCGTAGTCGAACGTGGTCCCGCTCGGGATCCGGAGGAGGCGTGCGGCCATGGTCAGGTGGTGTGAAGCGTGCGCGAGCGCGACGTCGAAGCGGCGCCCGCGCGCCCAGCGGACGAGGTCGGTGAGGCGCCTCGCCATCGTCACCGCCTTGGCCGTCCGCGAGTGGCCGCCGTGGCGGCCGACGACCTCGGCCTCGAGCCCGTGCAACCGCAGGAGCTCGACGTTCTGGCTGAACTCCCGCGTCGTGATCTCGACCTCGGCGCCTCGCTCGCGCAGGATCGCCACGAGCGGCCGGAACACCAGCACGTGCGCCGGCCCTGAAATGTCTATCCAGACCCGCATCGGCACCCGGAGTCTAGGCTCCCCGACGGCGTACACCAGGTATAAGCTTGGCTTATGGACACGCGGCAGCTGGCTGCGTTCTGCGCCGTCGTCGACCGCCAGAGCTTCTCCAAGGCGGCGGAGCGGCTCGGCGTGACGCAGCCGGCCGTCAGCCTCCAGGTGCGCGGGCTCGAGGAACGGCTCGGGCAGAAACTTCTCGACCGATCCGGGCGACGGGTCGAGCCGACCGAGGCCGGGCGGCGCCTCTACCGGAGCGCACAACGGATGCTCCAGCTCGAGGCGCAGCTCCTCGAGGACGTGGCGGCGCTCGACGAGGGCACGCTCACCGGCACGTTCTCGCTCGGGGCCTCGACGGGCCCGGGGGCGCACCTCGTCCCGCTCCTCCTCTGCGAATTCCAGCGGGCGCATCCGGACCTGCGCGTCGCCCTTTCCATCGCAGACACCCACGCGGTGATCGAGCGGGTGGCAGAGCGCGGGCTCGAGCTCGGCATCGTCGGCGCGCGAAGCCGCCACCGCGCGCTCGTCTTCGAGCCGCTCGCCCGCGACGAGATCGTCCTCGCCGTTGCGCCGGATCATCCTTGTGCGGGCGGCGAGATCGGGCTCGAGGATCTCCGGTCCGAGGCGCTGATCGTGATGCAAGAGGGCGCGGGAGTCAGGCAGGTCGTCGAGGAGGAGCTCCGCCGCGCCGGTCTCCGCCTACGCGAGCTCGAGCCGAAGCTCGAGCTCGGCCTCCAGGAATCGGTGAAGAGCGCAGTCGCGGCCGGGTTCGGTGTCACGTTCATCTCGCGCACGGCCGTCGAGGGCGAGCTGGCGGCGGGGACGCTCGGCGCCGCCCGCGTCGCCGGGCTCGATCCCTCGCGGCAGCTCTACGTGGTTCGCCCGAAGGGGCGCCCGCCGACGCGCGCGGCCGAGGCCTTCCTGTCGTTCGCGGGAGAGCGCCTCGCGTGATCGTTCGCTGGGGCCTCGAGAGCTACCCGGGCGTCCTCGCCGAGCTCCGGATCGAAAAGCCGCTCCTCATCACGACGAGGCGCTGGGACTCCCTCGACCTGCCGGCCGCCGCCCGCTACTCGGGTGTCCGCCGGCACGTGCCGCTGAACACCGTTCGGGAAGCGACCGCGGCCGCCGCCGGCTCGGACGGGCTCGTCGCGCTCGGGGGCGGAAGTGCGATCGACACGGCCAAGGCGGTGAGCGCGGAGACGGGCTTGCCGGTCGTCTCCATTCCGACGACGTACTCCGGCGCGGAGTGGACGCCGGGCTTCGGCGTCCGCGACGAGGAGCGCGGCCTCAAGCTCGGCGGCGGGGGGGCGCGGGTCGACGGGATCGTCTACGACCCCGACCTGACGCTCGGCCTTCCGGAAGGGGAGAGCGGCGGCACCGCGCTCAACGCGCTCGCCCACTGCGCCGAGGCTCTCTACGTCAAGGGGCGGAATCCCGAGGCCGATCGCGAGGCGCTCGAGGGCGCGCGCCTCATCGCCTCCGCGTTGCCGGAAGTCCTGACCGACGGAAGCGACCGCGAGGCGCGCCGCGAGCTGCTCGAGGGCGCCATGCACGCCGGCGCAGCGCTCGCCGGAGCCGGTCTGGGGCTCGGCCATGCGATGGCGCAGGCGCTCGGGGGTCGCTACGGAATCTCCCACGGCGCGCTGAACGCCGTCTGCCTCCCGCCGGCGCTCCGCTTCAACGAGCCGGTTGCGTCCGCCGCGATCGCCCGCTTCGGCGAGGCGATCGGGACACCCGACGACGCTCCCGCCGGGGTCGAGGAGCTGGCCTGCCTCGCCGGTTTCGAGCGTCTGCGGGACCTGGGAGTCCCGGAGCCGGAGCTGCCGCTCGTGGCCGAGGCCGCGGCCGAGCGAGTCGGGGCGAAGGTGAACCCGCGCCCTGCGTCGCCGGTGGAGATCGCCACGCTTCTACGAAGCGTCTGGTAGGAATCCGGCATATGGCCGAGGACTGGCGACTCATCGTGGACTTCGACGACGAGGGCGACGGCACCCAGCTCGTGGAGTGGCTGGCGGCCCGCCGGTTCGCGACCGAGGAGCGCGATCGCCTCGGCGGCCGGGTCGCCGTGAGCCGCGACGGCCCGCGCGTCTTTCTCTATGCCGACAGCGAGTCCCTCGCCCGCGAGGCCGACGGGATCGTCCGCGCGCTCCTTGCCTCCGAGGGCGCAGAGGCGCGGATCTCCTTCGAGCGCTGGCATCCGGTCGAGCAGGACTGGAAGGACGCCGCGATGCCACTTCCGCAGACCGAGGATGAGGTTCGCGCCGAGCACGAGCGCCAGCAGGAACGCGAGGCGGCAGAGTCGCTCGCGAGCGGCCGCGCCGAGTGGGAGGTCCGTGTCTCGCTTCCGAGTCGCGAGGCGACCGTTGCGCTTGCCGGGCGCCTCGAGGCAGAGGGGACCCCGGCCGTCCGCCGCTCCACGTTTCTCCTCGTCGGGGCTTCGAACCGGGACGAGGCGGAAGCTCTCGCGGAGCGGCTCCGGGCCGAAGCTCCCGAGGGAACCGACGTCGAGGTCGAGCCCGGCGGCGGCATGGCCTGGGAAGTGATGCCCCAGAACCCGTTCGCCGTCTTCGGCGGGCTCGGCGGCTGACGGGCCGGCTTTCGCTCCGCTAGGCTTGGCGCGTCCGGTTCCGCGACGAAGGGAGGGCCATCATGACTGAGAGTGCGCCGGCCACCTTCCCTCGCGGTCCCGAAGAGACCGGCTAGCTACCGAGTCTCCTGAGCATCGAGCGACCGCGCGGGAACCCGCGTCGTTCGTTCTGTCTACGCAAAGGAGTCTCGCTTTGTCCCAACAGCTCGCCGCGCTCGGGTGGAGCCCGAGCCGCCAGGAAGAGTTCCAGCCCTATTCCGCCGAGGGCCATGCCCCGGCCCGTGTCGCAGTGCAGCACCGTGGCGCGTACATCGTCTACACGGAGACCGGGGAACGGCCGGCCGAGGTCGGCGGCCGTCTCCGCCACCGGGCAGCGGCTCCTGCCGACCTGCCCGCGGTCGGAGACTGGGTCGCGTTGCGCGACCGTCCCGATGCCTCGGCGGCCACGGTCCACGCCGTCCTCGACCGCACCACGGCCTTCTCACGCAAGGCCGCCGGCGACGAGACGGTCGAGCAGGTGGTCGCCGCGAACGTCGACGTCGTGTTCCTCGTGAGCGCGTTCGGGCACGATCTGAACGCCAGGCGCCTGGAGCGCTACCTGACGGCCGGGTGGGACAGCGGCGCCGATCCGGTCGTCGTTCTCAACAAGCTCGACGTCGCCGACGATCCGGCTCGGGACCTGGCCGACGTCGAGGCCGTTGCGTTCGGCGTCCCGGTTCACGCTGTCAGCGCCGCCGATGGGACCGGCCTCGAGGAGCTCTCCCGCTACTTCGACGGCCACCGCACGGTCGCGCTCCTCGGCTCCTCGGGCGTCGGCAAGTCGTCCATCGTCAACCGCATGCTGGGGCGCGACCGCCAGGACGTGGGCGAGATCCGGGACGACGGCAGAGGGAGGCACACCACGACCTATCGCGAGCTGCTCCCCCTCCCGGCCGGCGGTCTCGTCCTCGACACCCCCGGCCTGCGGGAGCTGGGCCTGTGGGAAGCGGATGGGGGCGTCGACGAGACGTTCGCCGACGTCGCCGAGCTCGCCGCCGGCTGCCGCTTCCGCGACTGCGCCCACGAGCGGGAGCCGGGCTGCGCGGTGCTCGTCGCGGTGACGGACGGCCGGCTCGCGCCCGAGCGGTTGGAGAGCTACCGCAAGCTCCTCCGCGAGCTCCGGCGCCTCGACCTGAAGCTTCCCGGGCGCGCGCAGGCGGAGGCACGGCGCAACCGACGCCGGTTCGCCCGCTCGCTGAGGAACACCTCGCACTAGGAGGGTTTGGCGGAATGATGCTCGTCGAACCCTCCTAGGAGGCCATTGGAGCTCCAGCCGACACCCGACCTCGACCGCGGCCTCACACGGGTCGGGATCCTGCGTCCGCTCCGGATCAGGGACTTCGCCCTGCTCTGGGCCGGCGCGACGGTGTCGCTCGCAGGCGACGGGGTCTATGTCGTCGCGCTCGCGTGGCAGGTCTACTCCCTCTCGGACTCGCCCACGGCTCTCTCCCTCGTCGGAGTCGCGTGGACCCTGCCGGTCGGCATCTTCGTGCTGCTCGGCGGCGTCGTCTCGGATCGCTTCGACCGACGGCGGATCATGATCGCGGCGGACCTCGTCCGCATGGTCGCCGCCGCGACGATCGGCGTCCTCACGCTGACGGGGGCCGTCGAGCTCTGGCACCTGATCGCCCTGGCCGCCGTCTTCGGGACCGGCGAGGCGTTCTTCGGCCCGGCGTTCACGTCGATCGTGCCCCAGATCGTGCCGCGTCACCTGCTCCTGCAGGCGAACTCGCTCGACCAGTTCATCCGACCCTTCGCGTTCCTGCTCGTCGGGCCGGCCGTGGGCGGCTGGATCGTGGCGACGATCGGCGCCGGGGAGGCGTTCGTCATCGACGCAGCGACGTTCCTCGTCTCGGCTCTTGCGATCCTGCTCATGCGGCCTCGGCCGCTCGAGCGTGAGCCTGGCCGCACCTCGATGCTCCGCGAGCTGCGGGAGGGCTTCGCCTTTGTGCGGGCCCACGCCTGGCTCTGGGCGACCCTCCTCGCCGCCGCGGTCTTCCTGCTCGCGTACTGGGGCCCGATCGACGTCCTCGTTCCCTATCGCGTGCGAAACGAGCTCGGCGGCAGCGCCGGCGACTTCGGCTTGGTCCTGGCCTGCGGCGGTGTCGGCTCGATTCTCGCGGCCTTCCTCCTGGGACAGCGCGGCCTCCCTCGGAAGCACATCACGTTCATGTACTGCGCCTGGGCCTTCGGCTCGCTCGCGCTCGTCGGCTTCGGGCTCGCGGGCGCCGTGTGGCAGCTCCAGGTGTTCAGCTTCGTCGAGGGCGCTTTCTTCACGGCCGGCCTGGTCGTCTGGGGGACGCTCCTGCAGACTCTGGTGCCGACCACGATCCTCGGGCGTGTGACGAGCCTCGACTGGTTCGTGTCGACGAGCCTCGTGCCCGTCTCGTTCGCTCTGACGGGACCCGTGTCTGCGTTGCTCGGCGCCCAGACGACGCTGGTCGTGGCCGGCCTGGTCGCGTGCACAGTCACACTCGCCTTCCTCCTCGTTCCGGGCGTTCGGGACATGGAGCGCGGTGGCTCACTCCAGGAGTCCATAAGCAATCCAAATGTGTTGCATTAGCGAAGCGGTGGTATAGTCCACGCGTCGTGGCCGAGACGACCTCCGTCGACGTGCTCGTGATCGGGAGCGGTGCTTCAGGACTCGCGGCGACCGTCGCCGCCGGGCGGGCGGGGGCCCGCGTCGCCCTCGCCACGAAGGGCCCGCTCCAGTCCTGCAACTCCGCCAAGGCGCAGGGCGGGATCCAGGCCGCATTCGCCGAGGACGACTCGCCCGACCTCCATGCGGAGGACGTCTGGCAGAGCTCGCACGAGACGGCGGACATGAGCCTCGTCCGCATACTCACCACCGAGGCTCCGGCCACGATCCGCTGGCTCGAGGAGGCAGGAGTCCAGTTCACGAGGCAAAACGGCGGCTACCGGCTCGCCCGCTGCGGCGGCGCGAGCAGGAAGCGCCTGCTCCAGGTCGGCGACCGGACGGGCCACGCGATCACGAGCTCGCTCCGCACTGTCGTCGCGGCCTCGGGAACGTTGACCCTCCCCCGCTCGCCGCTCGCGGCGCTCGAGCCGACCGAGAGCGGCTGGCGCGCCCGCTGCGGAGAGCGCGAGGTCGAGGCCGGCGCCGTCGTCCTCGCCGCGGGCGGCCGCTGCTACCGCGAGGCGGAGGAGCGCGGCGAGCTCTCGACGAACCATCCGGGGGCGACGGGAGAGGTGACGCGGATCGCGCTCGACCTCGGCGCCGAAGCGCGCGACCTCGACGCCCTCCAGTACCACCCGAACGGCGGCGCCTGGCCCGCGAACCTGCAGGGCTATTCGATCCCGGAGACGACGCGCGCCTACGGCGCCGTGCTCCTCAACGCCGACGGCGAGGAGTTCACGGACTCGCTCGGACCGCGCGACGAGGTCTCGCAGGCCATCTTCGACGAGGTGGAGAAGGGCAAGGGCGTCGAGACTCCCGACGGCCGCCCTGCGGTCTTGCTCGACACGCCGCGCATCCCCGAGGACGACGCGGAGGTCTCGCTGCCGTACATGCTCCGCCGCTACCGGGCTGCCGACATCGACCCGCTCCGCGAGGCCATCTTCACGTACCCGGTGCTCCACTACCAGAACGGAGGGCTCACGATCGACGAGCACGGCGAGACGACCGTCGAAGGGATCTTCGCGTGCGGCGAGATCGCCGGGGGCGCGCACGGTCGAAACCGCATGATGGGCAACTCCCTGCTCGAGTGCTGCGTCTTCGGGCAGCGGGCGGGACGGGCCGCCGCCGAGAAGGCGGGGAGCTGATGGCCGTCGCCGTCGATCTCCAGAAGGTCGTCGAGGACGCTGCCGCGCACCTCTACGTCTGGGCGCTCAAGGACATCCCGCAGGACCTGCGCGACGCGCTCGCGGACGCCGCAGGGCGGGAGACCTCGGTGCCGGGCCAGCGCGTTCTCCAGACCATCCTCCGCAACGTGGAGGTGGCCGAGGAGGAGAACAACCTCGTCTGCCAGGACACGGGCATCGCCGTGTACTACTGCCGCGTCGGGGAGCACTTTCCGCTGCACCCGGCGCGCATCTACGAGGCGCTCTACGACGGCACCGAGCGCGCGACCGTCGAGCACCCGCTCCGGTCGAACACCGTCCACACCATCACCCGGGAGAACACCGGCCAGAACGTCGGCTACCGCGTCCCCATCGTCCATTGGGACTTCGTCTCCGGGTGGGACGGTCTCGACGTGAAGTGCGTTCCCAAGGGCTCGGGCTCGGAGAGCATGAGCTTCCTGAAGATGTGCACGCCCGCCGACGGTGTCGCCGGGATCAAGCGCTTCGTCCTCGAGTCGATCGTCGAGTCCGGAGGGAGGCCGTGCCCGCCCGGGATCGCGGGCGTCGGGATCGGCGGCTCGGCCGACTACGCGATGCACCTCGCCAAGGAGGCGATCGCGCGCCCGGTCGGGACGCACAACCCGGATCCGCTCGTGGCCGAGCTCGAGGGCGAGCTGACCGGCCTCCTCAACGAGACCGGCATCGGCCCGATGGGGCTCGGTGGCGACGTCACCGTGCTCCACTGCCACGTCGAGCACGCGGACACGCACATGACCCTCAATCCCGTGGCCGTCAACTACCAGTGCTGGGCCGCGCGCCGCGCCACGGCGCACGTCTCCGAAGACGGCTCCGTCGACTACGACCGGGAGGCCTGATGCCCGAGCACCGACTCACCTTTCCGGCCGACGAGGAGGCGATCCGCGAGCTTCGTGCCGGCGACTCCGTCCTCGTCGACGGGCACGTGATCGGCATCCGCGACCGCACCCACGTGCGCATCTTCGACCAGGGGGTCGCCCCGCCCATGGATCTCACCGGCGCCTTCCTCCTGCACACGGCGCCGAACGTCCGCAAGGTCGGCGAGGGTCGCTACGAGAAGCTCTGCATCGGCACGACCACGAGCGCGAGGATGGTGCGCTTCACGGAGCCGCTCGGCCGCGACTACGGCGTCAGGGCGATCTGCGGCAAGGGCGGGCTCCCGGACGAGGCGATCGAGCCGATGCGCCGCTACGGGATGGTCTACTTCGCCATCGTCGGCGGAGCGGCGGCGCTCGAGACGACGCAGATCGAGGAGATCGAGGAGGTCGCCTGGGAGGAGCTGATGCCCGAGTGCCTCTGGAAGTTCCGCGTCAAGGACTTCGGCCCCCTGACGGTCGCGATCGACTCGCACGGCGGCTCGCTCTACCACGACGTGCAGGAAGAGGCCCGCAAGCGACTGGAGGAGCTCTATGCCCGGTTCTGACGGCTTTCTCGACCTGCCCCCGCGTTCGGCCAAGCCGCGCTCCCAGGGCCTCACGCACGTCCTCGACAAGGGGATGAGCCTGCGCGACGTCGAAGACCTCATCGAGACCGCCGGCGACTACGTCGACATCGTGAAGCTCGGCTGGGGGACCTCGTACGTGACGCAGAACCTGGAGCGGAAGATCGCCCTGTATCGCTCGCTCGACGTGCCGGTCGTCTGCGGCGGGACGCTCTTCGAGGCGGTCGTGGCACAGGGGAAGCTCGACGGCTACCGCAGCTGGCTCCTCGAGAAAGGGTTCTCGCACGTCGAGGTCTCGGACGGGACGATCGACTTCCCGCGGGAGCGAAAGCTCGAGCTCATCGCGGAGCTGGCCAGAGACTTCGTCGTCCTCTCCGAGGTCGGCTCGAAGGACTCGGACGTCGTCTACGCCCCGTTTCGGTGGGTCGCCTGGTTGAAGGAGGACCTCGACGCTGGGGCATGGAAGGTGATCACCGAGGGTCGCGAAGCCGGCACGGCCGGCATCTACTGGCCTTCCGGGGACATGCGCACGGGCCTGATCGACGAGATCGTCCACGAGATCGACCTGACCGACCTCGTCTTCGAGGCGCCGTCGACGAACGCGCAGGCCTGGTTCATCCAGAAGTTCGGTCCTGAGGTCAACCTCGGCAACATCCCGCCGGACGAGGTGATCCCGCTCGAGACGCTCCGCGTGGGTCTTCGCTCCGACACCCTCAAGGAGGTGCTCCTGCGTGAGCTCCCTGCCACGCTCGCAGACTGAGGCCGAGATCGAGGCGCTCCCAGCGGAGGACGTCCTCCGCTGGGCCGCCGAGGAGTTCGGCGAGCGGCTCTGCCTGACCTGCTCGTGGCAGAAGCAGTCCTCGGTCCTCGTGCACATGGTCTCGGAGCTCGGGCTCGAGGTCGACTACGTCGAGCTCGATACCCAGCTCTTCTTCAAGGAGTCCTACGAGACCCGCGAACGGCTGGTCGAGCGCTACGGCATCGAGCTCGTCGTGCCGGACGTGATCACGGTGGCCGAGCAGCACAAGCAGGAGGGGCCGAACCTCTGGGAGCGCGACCCCGACCGCTGCTGCCACATCCGCAAGGTCGAGCCGCTGCTTCGGGCGCTCGAGCCCTACGACGCGTGGGTCTCGGGCATTCGCCGCGACCAGTCGCCGTCGCGCGCGGGCGTCAAGAAGCTCGAGCGCTCGACCCGCTACGGCGTCTGGAAGATCCAGCCACTCGCGGACTGGAGTGAGAAGGAAGTCTGGAGCTACATCCTCCGAAACGAGATCCCCTACAACCCGCTGCACGATGTCGGCTACCGTTCGATCGGCTGCATCCCCTGCACCCGACCGACGCGCCCCAACGAGGAGGAGCGGGCGGGCCGCTGGGCCGGCTCCGACAAGCTGGAATGCGGCATTCACCTCGAAGCGACTGAAGAAGGGAATCGATGACAGACCACATCTATGCCCACGAGCACCCCGAGTCCGACCGGGCGCGAGGCGGAGGCTTCACGCTCTGGTTCACCGGGCTCTCGGGCTCGGGCAAGTCGACGATCGCACATCTCGTCGGGCCCGCCCTCGACGAGCGCGGGCACCACGTCGAGTACCTCGACGGGGACACCGTGCGCTCGCACCTCTCCAAGGGGCTGGGGTTCTCGAAGGAAGACCGTGACACGAATATCGAGCGAATCGGCTGGGTGGCCTCGCGCCTCACCCGCCACGGCGCAGCCGTCATCTGCGCGGCGATCTCGCCCTACATCGAGACGCGGCAGAAGGCGCGGGACCTGGTCGAGCAGTTCGGCCCCTTCGTCGAGGTGTACGTGAAGGCCTCCGTCGAGGAGTGCGCGCGCCGCGACGTCAACGGCCTCTACGCGAAGGCCTACGCGGGCGAGATCAAGGGCTTCACCGGCGTGGACGACCCGTACGAAGCGCCTGTGGAGCCGGAGATCGTCGTCGACACCGAGACCGAGACGCCCGAGGAGAGCGCCCAGATCGTCGTCGAGAGGCTCGAGGAGCTCGGCCTCGTCGGTGCCGAGGTCCGGGCATGAGCGCCGTCACGACAGACCACCTGATTCGCGCGCACGGAGGCGAGCTCGCGCCGCGGGCGGGCGAGCGGCCCGACGACATCGACTCGCTCGAGGTCGTCGCGCTGACGTCGCGCGAGCTCTCCGATCTCGACATGCTCGCTTCCGGCGCGCTCTCGCCGCTCCAGGGCTTCATGGGCCGGGACGACTACGACGCCGTCGTCGAGTCGATGCGGCTGGCCGACGGCCTCCCGTGGGCGCTGCCGGTCTGCCTCGCAGTCGCGGAGCCGCCGAACGGCGACCGCGTGGCTCTCGCCGACGAGAGCGGGCGGGCGCTGGCCGTCCTCGAGGTCGAGGACGTCTATTCCTACGACAAGGAGCGCGAGGCCGACCGCTGCTTCCGCACGACCGACGGCGACCACCCGGGCGTCGCCCGGCTCTACGCCCAGCACGACTCCTACCTCGCCGGCGCGGTGACCGTCTTCGAGCGGCGCGAGCCCGAGTTCCCCGAGCTTCACAAGGATCCGGCCGACACACGAGCGCTCTTCGCCGAGCGCGGCTGGAGGCGGGTCGTCGGCTTCCAAACGCGGAACCCGATCCACCGCGCGCACGAGTACCTGACGAAGTGCGCGCTCGAGACCGTCGACGGGCTCCTGATCCACCCGCTCGTGGGCGAGACCAAGGCCGACGACGTGCCCGCCGCCACGCGGGTCGACGCCTACCGCGTCCTCATCGACGGCTACTACCCGAGCGAGCGCGTCGTCGTCTCCGCCTTTCCGGCGGCGATGCGGTACGCGGGCCCGCGCGAGGCGATCTGGCACGCGATCTGCCGCAAGAACTACGGCTGCTCGCACTTCATCGTCGGGCGCGACCACGCCGGGGTCGGGGACTACTACGGCACGTACGACGCGCAGCTCATCTTCGACGAGCTCGAGCCGCACGAGCTGGACATCGAGCCGATGTTCTTCGAGCACTCGTTCTGGTGCAAGGTCTGCGGCCAGATGGCGACGGCGAAGACCTGCCCCCACGGCGGGGACGACCACGTGTTCCTCTCCGGAACGAAGGTGCGTGAGCTGCTCGCGAACGGCCAGCTGCCACCGGAGGCGTTCACGCGGCCCGAGGTCGCGGAGATCCTGATCGAGGCCTACAGGGAGGGCTGACGGGCCGAGGGCTGGCGCGCTCGCACGCTAGACGCGCGCGAGCCGCCGGATCATCCGCTCGCCGAGGCCGGGCTGCGCGCCCGCTTCCTCCCGGAGCCAGTCACTCCGCACGAAGTCGACCACGTGGCGGTCGGGGGGCGACTCGATCGCCACGACGTCGTCGGGGGGATCGCCGCCGCGTGCGAGCGCGTTGAACACCTCCCACTCGCGCCGCTTGCGCTGTGTGCGCGCCGACGCGTCGAAATCGGTGTCCGACCAGTGGTCGAACTCGTCGGCGTCGAGGTGCTTCAGCTCGACGCACGACCAGGCGGGGAGCACGAGCCGTGGAATCGAGGGCGGCAGGACCGGCTGCTCCCACTCGAGCGCCTTCACGAAGCCGTACCCCGGCCGGTTCGGCCACGCCCAGGGCTCGCAGTTGGCGAGGCCGAGGTCGAGGAAGGCATGCCGGTCGTCGGCCACGTAGAGCGGATAGCGCGGGATCTTGACGACGGCCTCGGCGGCCTCCAGCTGCCAGGCGAGCTCCCGAAACGCGGCGACGCCGGCGTCGGCCAGGACCATGTCGCCGTCCCACTTGAGCGCGTAGGTCGTCCGGACGTGTGCGAACGACCAGTTGTAGAAGTACGCAAGGCTGTGGATCGACCAGGGCGAGGTGCCGAGGTGCTCCTCGCCGCACCGGGCGATCGGAATGGGGTAGGAGAGTACCTCGAGCCGGTCGGCCGCCCCTTCCTCGGCCGCCACCCGCCGCGCCACCGTTGCCGTTCCGTCGGTGGAGCCGTTGTCCACGACCACGACGCGATCGACGGCGCGGAGCAGCGGCGGCAGCACCCAGGGAAGCGGTCGAGCCTCGTTCTTCACGCGAAGGACGGCGGTGAAGCCGTGCCGGAGCTCCTTCGCCCAGCCCCAGCGGACGTTGAGGTCGGCACGCTCCTCGATGTTCGTGAGGATGGGGGAGACGAGGCGACCGCCCTGCCGCATGCTCTTCGTCTCGAGCTTCTTCTCGAGCGCCGGGTACCCGCCGGGCGAGCTTCTGGAGCTGCGCGATCCGCTCGTGGCGGTCGACGGTGTCACGTAGCGCCGGCATGAGCGGCGCGACGGCGCGCTCCCACTCGGCGGCAGCGGCCCCGCCCTCGGACGTGGTCTGCGGCTCGTATCCATACTCCTCGAAGTCCTCCTCGAAGACGGAGTGCAAGACCTCGAGCGCGGCGGCGTCGTAGGCATGCGGGGGTGCCGGCAGTGGGGAGCGGTTCTCGTATCGGGGCTCGGTCCGGGGAAGCTCCGCCGAGACGTGCGCGTCCAGGAGGGCGAGTGTCTCGTCGAGGCGCTCGACGCGTCCGACGTGCGTGAGCGGGAGCTGGGCCGCGAGGCGGCTCTGGACGGCCCAGTGGACGTCCTCGGCCTCCTCGCCCGGTAGCGCCGCGACGAAGCGCCGGAAGTCCTCGACGAGCGCGGCCGGGCTCTCCGGCTTCCGTGGGAACCACGGCTCCTCGCCGAACTCCGCGAAGAAGGCGGGCTCGCGCAAGAGGAGCTTCGACTGCCAGGCCGACCAGAGGCGCGGGCCCGGGTGGCGAACGAGCGTGAACCGGAGCCAGCCCTCCTCGCCGAGGACTCGCAGGCGCTCCTCGCCCTCGTAGTCCGCAAGCCGACGCCCGTCTCCCCAGATCGCTGTGTCGTGAACCGTGAGCGCCGGCGAGACCTCCGAAACGGCGGAGCGGGCGAACGCGTCCTCCTGGATTCCGGCCAGCCTGGCCAGGAGCCACAGGACCGCGGTGCAACCGGCCCTCGGCATGGGCAGGAAGAGAACCCGTTGCTCGGGCAGGACGATCGTCCGCTGCTGGACGTGGTTCGCGAACGCGGGGCTGGGCTCGGAGCCGTCCCGCTCGGAGCCGACGGGGCCGGCAGGAGGAGCCGTCGCGGCGAGCGGCTCGGAGATCTCGACGCTCTCGGTCACTTTCGTCCAGTCTACGCTGCGCAGGCCGTCAGACCTGCCGGTCGGAGGACGTGACGAGCGCGCCGTCGCTGTGGGTAGAGTCGTGTCCGTGTCGACGACCCCGAACCAGCCCGAGACCGGGAAGAACGCGTTCACCGGCGCCGAGTCGGAGGCGCGGTCGCTCGTACTGGTGGCAGGATCGGGCCGGAGCGGAACCAGCCTTTTCGCCGGGATCCTCCAGCGGCTCGGCTACACCGTCCCCAAGCCGGAGGTCCCTGCCGACGAGACGAACCCGCGCGGCTTCGCGGAGTCGCAGTGGGTCGTCGACTTCCACACGCGCCTGCTCGAGACCGCGAGCGTCAACGTCTCGGATGCCCGCCCCGACGCTTGGGCGCGCACCGCGCAGCTCTGCCTCGACGACGACGTGCAGCGAGAGCTTCGCGGCTGGCTGAGCGCCCAGCTCGCGGATGCCGGCCACGTGGTCGCCAAGGACCCGCGGCTCTCGTGGTTCCTCCCCCTCTGGCGCAAGTGTGCGGAGGACCTCGGGACATCGCCGCGGTACGCGATGATGCTCCGCCATCCGGCGGCGGTGATCGAGAGCAAGCAGCGGTCGTACGGAACCTGGCAGGGAGACGTCGACCGCACCGCGTGCTGGCTGAACCAGACCCTCTTCACGGAGCGGGCCACGCGGGAAGGGCGGCGCGTCTTCGTCCGCTACGACGACCTGCTCGACGACTGGACGAGGGAGATCGGCCGCGTCGGCGACGCGCTCGAGCTCGCCGTCGTCCGCAACGTACCCGCGCAGGAGATCGTGCGGGTTCACGAGTTCGTCGACCAGGGTCTCAGCCGTTCGAGAGCAAGCTGGGACGGCTTCGAGATACCCGCGCCCCTTCGCGAGCAGGCCGATCGTGTCTGGGAGCTCGCGTCGCAGCTCGTGGCCACCGACGCCGACGTCGACGCGAAGGAGCGCTTCGAGACTCTCGATGCTGCCCGTGCCGCGTACGTGGAGCTCTACGAGGACGCCCAGGCGATCGCGCAGTCGTCCATTTACGCGGCCCACCGCGACGGCGGAGGCGGGAAGCCGAGCCGCGCGATTCGGATCATGCGGCGCGTGCCGAAGCGTTATCGCAGCAAGGTGCCCGCCCGCCTCCGCGTTACGGTTGCGCGCTCGCTCAACCGGACCGGCTTCGGCGCTCACTGACGGCCGCAAGACCCGGTGCCGTCGGCATCCTCGGGCGGTAGACTCGCCCGGCATGGCCGCGAAGCGAACGCAGGCCCGCATCGACGCCGTCGAGGCGGCTGCCGACCGCGCCGGCGTCCTCGACTCGAATGGAGCGGTGGACGCCTCGCCGCCGGCCGTGGATGCTCCGGGCGACGAGTCGGTTCGCGCTTTCGCGGAGCGCTACCCCAGCCTCACCTTCGCTCCGGTCGTGGTCGTCATCCCGGCCTTCAACGAGGCGGACGCGATCGGAGCGGTTCTGCCGGGGGTTCCACGCGAGTCGTGCGGATTCGCCGTCGACGCGCTGGTCGTCGACGACGGGAGCGCCGACGGGACCGGCGAGGTCGCCGGCTCTCTCGGGGCGTACGTGGCGAGGCTGGAGAAGAACTCGGGTCAGGGAAGCGCCCTCCGCCTGGGCTACCGGCTCGCCCGGGAGCGCGGCGCGCGGTTCATCGTCACCCTGGACGCCGACGGTCAGTGGGACCCAGCCGACGTCCACGAGCTGCTTCGGCCCGTGGTCGACGACGAGGCCGACCTCGTCCTCGGTTCGCGCAAGCTGGGCCGCGCCGAGACGACCGACTCGGTTCGGCGCCTAGGCGTCCACGTCTTCGCCAGGGTCTTGCGCGTCCTCACCGGGGTCCCGATCACGGACACGTCGAGCGGGGTGCGGGCCATGCGCGCCGAGGTGACGGAAACGGTGCGCCAGGAGGAGCCCCAGTACCAGGCGTCCGAGCTCCTTATCGGGGCCATCTACCAGGGTTACCGCACCGCGGAGCGGCCGGTCGTCATGCACAAGCGCGTCGCCGGCACCTCGAAGAAGGGCCACAACGCCCTCTACGCGCTCCGGTACGGTCGCGTCATGCTCCGCACGTGGTGGCGCGAGAGCCGCGCGGCGAAGCGGGCGGGGAGGCGGCCCGCAGCCCGACCGCCGGACCCCCGGCGGTAGAGTGACCGTCGAGAGCGGCCCGAGCCCTCCCGCTCGCGCGCTCGACCTTGCGAGCGACTGGGGCGTACTGGTCTACGCCGTCTGGACGCTTCTCGCCTACGGGGGCATGCTTACCGACGCGAAGGTGAGCCTGCTCGTTCCGATCTGGCTGGCCGCCTCCCTCGGTCTCGTCGGTGTCGTCGTCGTCCTCTCGCGGCGGAGCGCGGACCGAGCCGCCCCGGCGAAGCCGACGGCCTCGGACCGGCGGACACTCTCCCCCGGCCGCCGCCGCGTCGTGCTCGCATGTCTCCTCGCCGGGCTCGCCTCCGGAATTCTGGTGGGCTTGACGAGCGAGCCATGGGCGCTCGTGTGGGCGGGCGCGGCAGCCGCGGTCGCGGCCGCCGTCTGGGCGGGGCGACTCACGTCAGAGGCCTCCGAGAACGGCGCGTCGGCAGGGTGGGTAGCCGATGCCGCCGTCGTGGCCGTGGGCCTGACCCTCGCGATCGTCTCGCTCTTCCTCTTGCGCGCGAACGACGACAATGCCTTCTATTTCAACCGCGCGACTGCCACCGCGGAGCTCGACCGGATCCCCGTCAAAGACGTCCTCTTCACGGACGAGCTCGTCGGGGCCGCGAGCGGCGTCGGACTGCCCGTGGACACCTTCTCGGCGCTCCAAGGCGCTCTCGCCCGCTTCCTGGGCATCCACGCGGTCTCGGTCGGCTCGTACCTCTTTCCCCCGTTGTTCACGTTCCTGGCCGTGTGGGCGCTGTGGCGGTTGCTGCGCGCGTGGGCGCCACGGTCCGCGCTTCTCTGCTTCGCGCTCGGATCCGTGTACTGGCTCTTCAGCGCGCAGGCTCCTCTCACTGCCGGGTCGTTCTTCGTCAACCGGATGTACCAGGGGAAGGTGGTCTTCGTCGCCTGGCTCGTCCTGACCGTCTTCGTACACGCGACCAGGTGGCTCTCGCGTCGCGACGCCTTCACGGCTACGGTGCTGGTCGCGGCGGGAGTGACCAGCATCGGCCTGACGAGCTCGGCGACCTTTGCTGCGCCGCTCCTCTTCGGCACCCTGTCGGTCCCGCTCGTGGCACGGCGGGACTGGCGCGGCCTTCCGGTGTTGGTCACCGCTGCGGCGATCCCGTTCCTCGTCGGCACCGCCGTGGCCGAGACGCAATGGCTCTCCGAGCAGCTGGGTGGGAACGTCTACCCGACGTCCTGGTACTTCGACGAGGTCTTCGGCGTCGGCCTGCTAGCCGCGGTCGGCCTGATCGCCCTCCTGGCGGCGCCCTGGCTAGCCCGGGCGGGCCCGCCGGCCCGCTTGACCACCGCCGTGGCGGTCGTGTCGATGCTGCTCCTCGCGCCCGGGCTGATCCCGCGCGCCGCAGAAGAGATCGGCATCGCGACGACGTTGCGCCGCCTGTTCTGGATCATTCCTTTCCCTGCCCTCGTCGGCCTACTGGCCGCCTTTCCACTCGGCGCTGCCCTCGGGCGACTGCCCGGAGCGCCCGCGCTTCCTCGGCGGCTGGTTGCCGCCGCTCCCGCGCTCCTCGTTGCGGCGCTCCTGTTCGCTTTCGGGGCCCCTCTCTGGCTCTCCCCATTCGGGAAGGACCTGGTGGTTCAGCGGCCGGCCTGGAAAATCGACCCGGGCGATCTTGCCGACGCTCGAGCCATCCTCGCCCGGTACAGGGGCGAAGGCCCGATCCTCGCCAGGGAGCGGGTCATGCTCGCGATCGCGCAAGTGACTTCCGACCCGAAGGCGGTGAACCCGCGAAGCCACTACCTGAACCTCTTACCCGCGCCGGAGCAGTGGATCCGGGATCGGCAGGTCCTCACAACCTTCATCGGGGGTCGCGTCCGCCAGTCTCAAGCAGACGTCAGCCGAGGCCTTTCTGAGCTCCAGGTGGGGCTCGTCTGCGTGGACAACGGAGAGCCGCGAGTACGCCGCGACGTGGAACGGACCGGCCTGTACACGGAGGCGTTCCGGGTGCGCGGCCTGACTTGCCTCGAACGCTCCTTCGGTGTCGCAGCGGGGGCATGATGGCGCGGATGCAGAGGTCGGCACACGAGGGTGGCGTGCTTGCTCGTTCCGCGTCGCAGGTCCGTGACCGTGTGGGCAGGCGCTTGCCAAGAAGGGCGCGGACGGCGATCTTGGTCTTGAACGGCTTCAAAGCGTCACGCTCGGACTCGACGCAACCAGCCTGGCAAGGGGGCCATTACCCGCTCACGGTCGAAGGGCCGGGGAACCCGTCTGGTAGCATCGGCGCCCGCACGCCAGACGGCGTGCGGGAGCTGTCAGCAAAGCATCGGAGGTTTTTGTGCGTGTCTTGATTCTCGGTGGAGACGGGTTCTGCGGATGGCCCACGGCCCTGCATCTCTCGCAGCGCGGGCACGACGTCTCGATCGTCGACAACTTCGCGCGGCGAAACGCCGACATCGAGCTCGAGGCCTCCTCCTTGACGCCGATCGAGACGCTCGGGACGCGACTCGCGGCGTGGCGCGAGCTGACCGGCCGCGAGATCCCCTTCCATCGCCTCAACGTGGCCGAGGACTACCGTGAGCTGCTCGACCTGCTCCTCGCGCTCCGGCCTGACGCCGTCGTCCACTTCGCCGAGCAGCGGGCGGCGCCCTACTCGATGAAGAGCTCGTGGCACAAGCGCTACACGGTCAGCAACAACCTGAACGCGACGAACAACCTCCTCGCCGCGATCGTCGAGTCCGGGCTGGACATCCACGTCGTCCACCTGGGGACGATGGGCGTCTACGGCTACGGCGCCGCGGGAGTCAAGATCCCGGAGGGGTACCTCCGCGTGAAGATCGAGAGCGACGACGGTGGCTACGTCGAGCAGGAGATCCTCTTCCCGCCGAACCCGGGCAGCATCTACCACATGACGAAGACGCAGGACCAGCTTCTCTTCGCCTACTACAACAAGAACGACCAGGTACGCGTTACCGACCTCCACCAAGGGATCGTCTGGGGCACGCAGACCGCCGAGACCCGCCTCGACGAGCGGCTGATCAACCGCTTCGACTATGACGGCGACTACGGCACGGTCCTGAACCGGTTCCTGATGCAGGCGGCGATCGGCTACCCGCTCACGGTGCACGGCACCGGCGGCCAGACGCGCGCCTTCATCCACCTCCAGGACAGCGTCCGCTGCATCGAGCTCGCGGTCGAGAACCCGCCCGCCCGGGGCGAGCGCGTCCAGATCTTCAACCAGATGACGGAGACCCACCGGCTCATCGACCTCGCCGAGCTCGTCTCGCGCCTGACGGGCGCCGAGATCGCCCACGTCGAGAACCCGCGCAACGAGGCGGCGGAGAACGACCTCTTCGTGGAGAACAGCCAGCTCATCGGCCTGGGGCTCGTTCCGATCACGCTCGAGGACGGTCTCCTGACCGAGGTCCACGAGATCGCGGTGAAGTACGCGGACCGCTGCGACCGCGACAAGATCCCCTGCCACTCGTACTGGACGCGCGGCCAGGCGGTCGCCTCCGGAGCCCGGCCGGAGCCGGCGCCCGTCTACGCGGACGGGGACGGGGCGGTGGTCCCGAGCAGAGACCCGTCCCCGGCGTCGTAGGGCCATCGCCACCAAGCGCACCCTCGTCACCGGCGCGCACGGCTTCATCGGCGCGAACCTGGTACCCCAGCTCCTGGCGCGCAGGTCGGAGGTGCGCGCGCTCGACAATTTTTCTCGGGGCAGCCGGGCCAACCTCGACAGCGCCGATGTCGAGGTTGTCGACGCGGACATCCGGGACGCGGACGCCGTCGCGCGCGCCCTCGACGGAGTCGACGTCGTCATCCACCTCGCCGCCTACGGCTCCGTCGCCGAGTCCGTCGAGGAGCCGTTCGAGAACTTCGACGTCAACGTCCGGGGAACGCTCGTGCTCCTGAACGCCTGCGCCGCGGCGGGAATCGAGAAGCTCGTCTTCGCGTCGACCGGCGGCGCGATCATGGGCAATACCCCGCCGCCCGTGGACGAGACATCGGTACCGTGGCCGATCTCGCCCTACGGCGCGAGCAAGCTCTGCGGCGAGGCGTACTGCCATGCCTTCGCCGGGTCGTTCGGCCTCCCCGTGGTCGCGCTCCGCTTCGCGAACGTCTACGGGCCGGTCTCGGCGCACAAGAAGGGCGCGGTCACCGCGTTCGTCACACGGGCGCTCCGCGGCGAGCCGCTCGTCATCTACGGCGATGGCTCGGCCACGCGGGACTTCCTCTACGTCAACGATCTCTGCGCCGGAATCTGCGCCGCCGTCGACGCTCCGCTCGAGGACGAGGTCGTTCACCTCGCCTCGGGGGAGGAGACCTCGATCGGGGCGCTCGCGGAGCTGATCCTCGAGCTCACCGGGGCCGGCGACCTGCCCATCGTCTACGAGGAGCGGCGGCGCGGCGAGATCGAGCGTACCTTCGCCAGGCCGGAGCGGGCGGCCGAGCTGCTGGGCTTCGCGCCCGCCCACTCGCTCCGCGACGGGCTGCGGAAGACGATCGACTGGTTCGCGGCGCGCGCCTAGTCTGGACTATTCACCGACCGGTCCCGACACGTGGCCCTCGATAGAGGTGCGAGGACGGCACGGTGACCGGGCAGCTTAGACGGAGGCGACGCAGAGGACCGACTGCCCGAACGGCGGGCGGACCACCCTCTCGACCGTGCGCGAGGTCGGCACGACGACGTTGTCGTACAGCCAGACGAGGCGTGGATCGGGCCGGCCCGCGCCCCCGCGTCGCACGGCGATCCACCACGCGATGCCGCCCAGGAAGTTCACGGGGCGGACGTGGCGCGTCACGAGGCCGGCGCGTTCGACCGCGGCTCGGATCGTGTCGGGCTTGTAGCGCCGGAAGTGCCCGACTTTGCGGTCGAAGTCTCCGTACAGCTGCATGTACGCGGGCACCCAGAGGACGATCCGGCCTCCCGCGTGACGATCGCGGCGAGGTCGCGCAGCGCCCGGACGTCGTCCTCGATGTGCTCGAGGACGTTCATCGCGACGACCGACTCGAGCGGCTTCCCGATGTCGATCCGTCCCGGCAGCGAGAGCTCGGCGACCTCGACGTCGGCGCGCCCCGCATACGTCTCGCGAAGGCGGGCGAGACATCCCGCGTCAGCATCGCTGAAGACGAGCCTGTCGAAGCCCCCTTCGGCGAGCTTCTCCGCGAAGTAGCCCAGTCCCGACCCGACCTCGAGGACAGTCCGGCCCAGGAACGGCGCGACGAGGTCGTACTCCCACTGCCTGTAGCGGGGCGCCGCCGTCGCGCCGAAGACGCCTCTCGCACGTGGAGCTGTCGAACGGCTGGGCGCCCAGGCCGACAACCTCGGCGTCGGGTTTGACGACTGGATCCGTGGGCCCGGGCACGGGGCGGAAGGGTAAGCGGTCGGCCGCGGGGCCGCGAGCCGGCTACTCGACTCTACGCGGCTCTGGGGCCCCGGTCGGCGACCTCGACACCGTCCGAGGGCTCTGGCGCCGGAGACCCCCAGCCGAGATCCATCCCGAGGAGCTTCGCGAGCCGGGCGTTCGGCTCGGCGAAGTAGCTCTCGAGCGTGCTCCTGAGATCGGGATCGATGGGCGCGTACGAGGCCCGGTTCCGGTGGACGAGCTCCTTCAGGTCCCAGGGGCGCACGCCCAGAAAAGCCAGGGTCTCGGCGTAGACGTCGGCAGGCTTGGCGAGGAGGTCGTCGGTGCGGAGGACGAGGAGCTGCTCGCGAGGAAAGTGCTCGAACCAGCGCTCGAGCTGATCCGCGTACACACCGCGAGTTAGGTACGAGAAGTGGCGTCGTGGCGTCGTTGGCGCCGCCGCCGCCGCCTGTTGACCGGTGGGTCCCCAGGGCGCTTCTCGGTCCTCGAGAGACGCGTCTCCTCGAGAGCGAGCGCCTTCTCGAACGAGCAGGGCTCGACTCCCAGGCGTCGCATGTGCTGGTAGTGCGAGTACGCGCGCTCGATCGGGTTGCGGAGCAGGACGATGAGACGGACGTCGGGGATGCTCTCGGCGACTCGGCCCGGGACGACGGGGTCGAAGAGATAGGACGGCGACGCTTCTCCCGCGAGCAGGTCGTGCCCGCGACGACGGGCTAGGCGCCTGGCCGCGGAGGTCGGGAAGAACGATCGGTACCAAGCGAGTCCGCGCGAGTACTTGTCGTTGAAGAACTGGAGCTCCTTGTTCCAGCGCACCGACTCTCGGCCGCTCGCCGGAACGGCGACGTCCGGGTGGCGCTCCAGGTAGGAGAAGAGCGAGGTCGTTCCTGCCCGCTGCGCGCCGATGATGAGGAAGGAAGGGAGTATCCGTGCGCCGCTCGTCGCGCTCCGGTAATGCCACGCCGCTCGACCGTAGACCCGACTCGCAGCTCGGTATCGTTTCGCCGTCCGCCTTCGGAGGGCCTTGGCGTTGCTCGGCACGCGCGCGATCATGCGCCGGGGCGTCCGCCGGCTCATTCGTCGTCCTCGTCGAGCGCCTCGTCGGCGTCGCCGACGTCGAGGAAGCGCTTGTAGGCGTCGATGACGGTCTTCGGCTCGTCTCGCAGCGCGATCTGTCCCTCGTGGAGCCAGATGACCTCGTCGCAGAGCCTGCGGATGCTCCTCAGCCCGTGGGTGACGAGGAGGATCGTACCGCGCGTCGGCGCAGAGCTCGCGCATCTTCGCGAACGACTTCTGCTTGAAGCGTGCGTCGCCGACCGAAAGCGCCTCGTCGATGAGGAGGATGTCCGGCTCCATGTTGACGGCGACCGAGAAGGCCAGCCGACCGTACATCCCGGACGAGTAGGTTCGCATCGGCAGGTCGATGAAGTCGCCGAGCTCCGAGAACTCCTCGATCGCGTCGTACTTCGCCGCCACCTGCTCCCGGGTGAGCCCGGCGGCGAGCCCGCCGAGGATGACATTCTCGCGCCCGCTCAGATCGCTGTTGAAACCGACGCCGAGCGCGAGCAGCGTGCTCACGCGTCCGCGGACCTCGACCCTGCCGCGGCTTGGCGGGAGTATGCCCGCAACCGTTCGCATCAACGTCGACTTGCCGGCGCCGTTCATGCCGATGATGCCCAGCACGGTCCCGTGCGGGACCTCGAAGGAGACGTCGCGAAGCGCGCTGGATCTCCCGGACCGTTCGCTCGCGGCGGCCGAGCCTGACCAGGGTCTTCTTGAACGTGGGCCGCTTGTCCACCGAGGCCCGGTAGGTCACGGAGATGTTCTCGACCCTGACGGCCCAGTCGGTCCAGGGCCCCGCCGCCTCGACCGCCGCGGGACTGGTCTCAGAGGCGGATCGCAAACTCTCGCTCCCTGGAGATGAAGAAGAGCGCGCCCGCGACGAGCGCCGCGACCGCCCACGCGAGGCTGGCGAGGAGCAGGCCAGCGCTCGGTGTCACGCCTTCTGTGACCGCATCGCTCAGGGCGGTGAGCGGTGGATAGAGGGGATTCGCGTACAGGATCGGCTCGCAGCTTGTCGGGAACCTCATCGGCGTAGTAGATGACCGGCGAGGCGTAGAGCCACAGCCGGGTGAAGTAGGTGAGGAAGTTCGCCAAGTCTCGGAAGTACACCTGCGCGGTTGCCACGAGCATCGCGGCACCTAGCGCGAAGACGACCAGAGTCGCGATGATCGGGATGCCCCAGAGGGTCTGTGGGGTCACGGGCATGCCGGCGAGCGCCCTGAATGACCGCGTAGACGAGGAGCGTGGGGAGGAAGCGCATGAAAGCCCTCAGCACCGACTCGAGCGGGAGCACGCGCGCGGGAACGCCATGTTGAGGATCAAGCGCCCGCCTTTCGTCACGGACTTCGCGCCCTGATTCACGGACGTGCTGACGAGCCGGAACGCGAAGAGGCACAGCGTCAGGTGCGCCATGAACTCCATTCCGCGGCTCCCTCCGCGCACGATCGTGACGAGCGCGAAGAGCACGAGCGCCAGGAAGAGCGGGTTGAGGACGAGCCACAGCTGACCGAGCGCGGTGTTGTAGTTCTGGGAGCGCAGGTTCGCGCGGGCGAGGCCGACGACGAGGTGCCGACGCCGCCAGACATCCCGAAGGTAGGGGCCCAGCGGGGGCAGGCCGACCTTGTGCGGCTCGTAGACCTGGAGCTCTTCCGCGCGGGCAATCTCGGTGGCCATGTGGTTCAGATTAGTCGCTCGTCGGAGCGTGCAGCATGGTTGCGTCTTCGGATGGAAGGAGGGCGGCGGCTAACATAGCCCGTCTGGACGGAGGCTTCCCCACCTGGTCCGCTAGGCGCGTGAGGACCTGAGCCGAGGGCTCCGCATCGGCCTGCAGCTGGGCGTGAGCGCCGCGCTCATCGCGTACCTCGTCTGGAAGATCGATCTCGCGCAGACGCTCGACTACATCGCGTCGAGCAATCCTGCCTACCTCTTCACGGCCGCCGCGCTCTTCACCCTGACGCTCGTGCCGATGGCGTGGCGCTGGCAAGTGCTCCTCGCCTCGAAGGGCATCCACGAGCCGTTCAGGTGGCTCACGAAGCTCTACTACATCGGCTATGCGGCGAGCCAGGTGCTCCCAACGAGTATCGGCGGCGACGCGGTCCGAATCCTGGAGCACGCGAGGAGGCGACCCCAGGCGAAGGGTGAGGCGGCGGGAGCGGTCCTCATGGAGCGTGTGGTCGGATCGGCCGGGATCCTCCTCATGGTCGCGCTCGGGCTCACGCTCGCGATCGGGCGCTACGACGACATCAGTGGGCTCGTCTGGGTCGAGGTCGTCTCCGTCGCGGCGGTGATCCTCTTCGGGGTGGTGCTCTTCTCGCCCCGGGCAGACGCCTACCTGCACGAGCGGATCTTCTCCCGTGGCCACGGCTCCCGGCTGCGACGAGGTTTGCGGGCCGTCTGGGCGGCCCTTCACGGCTACCGGTCGCAGACCGGTGCGCTCCTCGCCGCGCTGGCGATCACGGTGGCCGTCCAGCTCGTCCGCATCTTCGCGATCTGGCTGTGCGGCGAGGCTGTCGGGGTGGACGTCTCCCCGCTCGTGTACGTCATCCTCGGGCCCCTGCTCTTCCTGGTCACGATGATCCCGGTGACCGTGAACGGGCTCGGCGTCCGGGAGTCCTTCTTCGTGTTCTTCCTGGGTCGTTTCGATGTGCCCCCCGACGCCGCCTTCGCCGCCGGGTTCCTCTTCTTCCTGTCACGATCGTGGCGGCGCTTCCGGGCGGGATCATTCTCGCCCTGCGGAGCGTCCGCGGCGGGTATATGAGAGAGCCCGCCCGCGTGCGACCCCGCTGAGACCGTGACTGGCGAGAAGGCGATGCGGAGTCGAGCCGGCTCGTGCTTCGTCATCGCGACGCGGAACCGGCCAGAGCACCTTCTCGACGCGGTCCAAGAGCCTCGTCGGGCAGACGGTGCTCCCGCGGGAGCTGTGCATCGTCGACTCGAGCGCGGAAGCGCCGTCCCGCGCGAGGATCGAGCTGGTCTGTGCCGATGCGGGGATCACGCTCGACTACGTGCATCCAGCTCCGAGCGGGCTTACGGTCCAGCGCAACGTGGGGATCGATCGCACGTCGGGCGATCCGGTGTTCTTCATCGACGACGACGTCTGGATGGCCTCCGACGTTCACGAGCAGGTTCTGGCCGAGTACGCGCGCTGGGGGCCCGAGCTCGGCGGCGTGCGCGGTGTCTGGCTCCGACCCCCGGCGCTGAACAGGCTCTCCAGGCTGTGGCGCCGGTTCTTCGGCATGGGGGGATGGTGGCCGGAGGCGAGCGGCCGCGTCCTCCCGGGCTTCTTCGCCGAGGTTGTGACGACCTCGGCCGACGTCCGCCGGTGTCGAAGCCTTCAACGGATGGTTCATGTCCTTCCGGAGGGAAGTCTTCGAGCACGAGCGCTTCGACGAGAACCTGGCCGGCTATGCGTACAAGGAGGACGCGGACTTTTCCTACCGGGTATTCAAGCGCGGTTACGTTCTCGCCCAGACCCCTCGAGCGCGCATCGATCACCTCAAGACGTCGTCAGAGAGGCTTTCGCCCTTCGACCTGCAGCGCATGAACCTCGCCAACCAGGTCTACCTGCACCGAAGAAACATGCCGCAAGCACTCAAGTACAAGGCCGCGTTGTGGTGGGCTTTGACCGGCAGCTTCATCCTGATGGTCGGCAAGGCCGTCCAGACCCGAGACACCGGCCACGTGACGGGCATGGTCGTCGGCGTCTGGGAGCAGGCGCGAGGACGGGGACTGATCGACACGGCGGGCGACGGCGGCCGATGATCCGGCACGGCCTCGGTACGATGCCGCCGGATGAGGCCCCCTCGAAGGGAATCGTGAGCGGCCGCGGGTACGAGGTCGGCAAGCGCGTCGTCGATCTCGCGGTCGCCACGTCGGTCGGCCTCCTCGCCTCTCCGTTCCTCGCCGCGGCCGCCGTCGTGATCAAGGTGGAGGGAGGCGGCCGTATCCTCTTCCGCCAGGAGCGGATCGGACGCCACGGGCAGCCGTTCCGGATCCTCAAGTTCCGCACGCTCGTCGACGCGCCCGTAAGAGACAACACCGACTACCTGATCTCGAAGTCGGATGCTCGGCTCACCCCGGTGGGAGCGTTCTGCGCCGCTGGTCGCTCGACGAGCTGCCCCAGCTCTGGAACGTGCTCCGCGGGGAGATGAGCATCGTCGGGCCCCGTCCCACGCTCCGGTACCAGGTCGAGCGCTACGACGACTTCCAGCGCCGACGGCTCGAGGTGCTGCCGGGCGTGACCGGCTGGGCTCAGATCCAGGGGCGGAACAGGCTCTCGTGGCCCGAGCGAATCGAGCTCGACGTCTGGTACGTCGACCACCGCTCGTTGGGGCTCGATCTCCGCATCCTGGCCGCCACGCCGACCGCCCTCCTGCGCCGGGACTCGATCTACAACGAGGCGCGGGCGGACTGGGGCGAGCGCAAGGGAGGCTAGGCGAGACGGTTTTCGAGCGGCTGCGGCTGCGAGCCGACCCTCTTCAGCACTTCCAGATACCTGTCCGCCAGGATCTCTCGGTCGAAGTTCTCCCTCGCGAACTCGTAACCCTTGGCACCATCGGCGATCGCCACGTCGCGGTGCTCGTGGTAGAAGAGGACGTTCGAAGCGAAGTCCGCCGGGTCGTCGGGCTGCACGAACCTGCCGCAGGATGCCTCCTCGACGAGTGCTCGTGGCTGCCCGTCGATCGCAACCAGGATGGGCTTCCGGCAGGACATGTAGTCGAACGCCTTGTTGGGATAGGCGGTCTTCGCAACCTCCGACTTCTTGAGGATCGCGACGCCTACGTCCGCGGCGAGGATGTACTGGAAGATCTCCTTCTTGGGAACGCTCCGCAGGAAGCGGATCGTGTCGAGGCGCCTTCGGCCCGCTTCTCTGACGAGGTCTTCGCGCTGCATCCCGTCGCCGATCGAGAGGAAGAGGATGTCCTTGCGGTCTTTGAGGAGCTCCGCGACCTCGATGAGCTGACCGAGGTCGTTGTTCACCCCGTGTGCGCCGACGTAGATCACGATGAACCTCCCCGTCCATCCCCGCTCGGCCCTGAAAGCCTCGGGGTCGAAGCCGGTGCCGGCCGCCTCTGCGAGCCTGAAGTCGGCGCCGTTCGGGATCATGGCGATCTTGGAAGAAGAGACTCCTTTCTTCTCGACCAGGATTCGCTGGAGAGCCGGCGTAACGGCGGTGACCAGGACCGCGTCTCGGTAGAGCCGGTCGGCGAGCCAACCGATCAGCCTGACGGCTCTCGCGTCGGTCATGACTCCCGTGTCGACCGCTGACTCGGGCCAGAGATCCCGAACCTCGAAGACGAGGGGAGCCCCCTTTCGTCTCGAGAGGACGAGGCCGGTGAGGCCGACGAAGAACGGCGGCGACGTGGCAAGGACGACGTCAGGCCTTCCCCTGAACGAGAACAGGCCGCAGACGAGGCTCGAGAACAGGAACGTGGAGTACGCCCATAAGCGGCCGAGGAAGTTGGCATTGTGGAACGGGGAGACGTGGCATCGGTAGACCGTGACCCGCTCCCCGAGCCGTTCTCGCACGATGAATCGGCGGCGATGCTTCGAGCGTTTCCGTCCTGTTGCGTAGTTGACCATTCCCGCGATGACGGTGACCTGGTGGCCCCGGTCGCTCCAGCTCCGCGTCATCTCGTTGAAGCGCGAACCACCGGGGTCGCCCTCTTCCAGGAAGTACTGATGGATCACGAGGATGTGCATCGATGCGAATCGCCGGTGTGCCGGGGGCTCCGGCTAAACGTCCGCGCGGACGAGGTACCCCGTTCGTCCGCGAGGGACGATCGCGATCCGGGTGAAGCCGGCCGAGTCGAACATGCGGCGGAGCCCGTCCTCGGTGTAGTCGAAGATCGGGCAGTCGTTCAGAACCTCGTAGCGGACCTCCTGGACCGGGCCCTTGAGCCAATTCCAGCGCGGGAAGCTCGCCACGACCGAGCCCGCGCACAGCTCGTGCATCCGCTCCAGGAACCGAGCCGGCTCCGGCGTGTAGTCGAAGAAGCCGAGCACGAGGACCAGGTCGAACGGACCGTCGAGCTCTTCCGTCAGGAAGTCGCCCCGTACGAGCCGGACGCGCCGGTCGAAGCGCGCGAGGCGGCGCGCGGCGAGAGCGAGCATCGGCTCCGAGAAGTCGATGCCCACGTACTCGGCAGCGTCGGCCTGGAGGATGTCCTCGCCGACACGGCCCGAGCCGCATCCGACGTCGAGCACCCGGGGCTTCTCGTACTCCGAGGTGACGGCCAGCGCGAACTCGCGTCGCTCGAAGAGCCCCGGCCGCAGGACCCGCTGCAGGCCTCGATCCTCCGAGTAGAGCGCGTCAAACGAGGACGCCTTCCTCCGAAAGTGTTCGCGAACGATCTCCATAGCGTTTGAGCACGAGGTCGAGACCCTGCTCGTAGCTCACTAGTTTGCACGTTGCCGCGACACGGCGCAGAGAGGCGCGCAGCCGGTGCCTGCCGGGGCTCGCCCGCGCGTACTGGTATGCGGCGCGTGCCCGTTGACGGGCACGTGTGCCCGGAGCAAGCGCCACGCGGAGCGGATCCGGATCGAACTCGTAGGGATGGAAGTAGAGGGCTGGGGGCTGCTCGGTCCGACCGACCGCACGCGCGACGACGCCGCTCGGAAGCACGCGCCAGTAGCTTCCTCCGGCCAGCGGAACGGAGACGGACCCGATCGGTTTGACGGCCAGTGGAATCTCGAGAAGCCGCGCGTCACCGGGGGCGATCAGAACGTACGGCTCGCGTGGGATGGGGCGCAGTCGGTTCGGGATCTTGGGAGAGTCGTACTGGCTCGAGTCCCAGGTGAATCCCAGCTCGGCCAGGATCTCGTACGCCCACGTCGTCGTGCGGTTGAGGGAAAAGGCCGGAGCTCGATATCCAACCGGCCTTCGACCTCCGCTGAGCTCCTCGATCAGCAGGATCGCCTGCTCGAGGTCGGAACGGAAATCGGCCGGGCTCTGGAGATAGACTCGCCGGTGGCCGAACCCGTGACAGGCCGGCTCGTGGCCCCGGCGGACTACCTCCTCTACGAGGGCGGGATAGTTCCGAGCCGTCATGCCGAGCAGGAAGAACGTCGCGGACGCTTCGATCTCGTCCAGGAAGTCCAGGAGCGCCCGAACCTGGCGTGGAAACGCGTCGTTCGGACGGTCCCAGTGCGGATCGCCGAGCTGCCGGAGGATGAGCTGATGCCAGTCCTCGAAGTCGATGCTCAGAAGCACGGTTGGCCGCCCACCCGCGCCGTCGTGCGCTCGAGCCGCCACGTCTAACCCGCGGGCGCCATGGGCCGCGCCGGCACGCCTGCCACCGAGGCTCCGTCCGGGACGTCCCGGACGACCACTGCGCCTGCGGCGACCAGGGCGCCGGCGCCGATCCGGACACCCTCGATCGCCACCGCCCCGATTCCTACGTGGGCACCCTCGCCGACGGTGACCAGGCCCGCGAGTCGCGTTCCCGGCGCGAGATGCGCGTGTGCTCCGATTCGGCAATCGTGCTCGACGATTGCGCCGGTGTTGACGATGACTCCGTCCCCGATCTCGGCGCCCACGTTGACGATCCCGCCTGCGAGGACCTGGGTGCCCAGGCCCAGGCGTGCCCGGGGCGACACGACTGCGGCGGTATGGAGGATGGGCGGGAGCTCGAAGCCCTCCGCGCGAAGTCGTTGGAAGACCCGTCGTCGCGTCGAGGCGTCCCCGACGCCGCCGACTCCCGTGAACCCGGACCCGACACCTTCCTCGCGGAGCCGTTCGAGGGCGCCCGGGCCGACGACGGGGACGCCGAGGAGCTCCGACCCCTCCCGGGCGGCGTCGTCGTCGACGAGGGCGACGACCTCGTAGACGCCCGCCGATAGGATCGCCTCGAGGACGGACTTGGCGTGCGTACCCGCGCCGAGCCCAACCATCCGGACGGGAGGCTGGAGGGGGCCCGCGAGCATGCGCCGATCATATGGCTCGCTCCGCGCGCCGGACTAGCATGCCCCAATGGCCGCCGGTGCATCTCCGATCCTGGTCCTCGGGGTGCGCCGGTCGGGCACGACGCTCCTGCGGGTCATGGTCGACCGCAACTCGCAGATCGCGATACCGGACGAGTCCTACTTCGTGCCCCAGCTCGCCGCCCGGCATCGGGGCCCGGTTGACGTCGAAGCGTTTGTCGAGGACCTCGAGAGGATCGGCACGCTCCTGGACGGCGTCGACCCCGACCGCGTGCGCGAGCGGCTCAGTGACGGCATGCCCCCCGGTTCTGCCATCGCCGCGATCTTCGAGACGTATGCCGCCGACCACGGGAAGAGCCGCTGGGGCGATAAGACCCCCATGTACATGCAGTACCTGCCGCTCCTAGAGCGTCTCTTTCCCGATGCACTCTTCGTCCATCTCGTTCGAGACGGACGGGACGCGGCGCTCTCGTTTCTCGCCATGCCGGCCGGCGTCGTCACGCGGACCTGGGCGCACCCGAAGTCGGTGGTCGACTTTGCATGCCAGTGGCGCACCGAGGTCGAGGCGGCACGGCGGCTCGGCGCTCGGGTCGGGCCCAGCCGCTATCGCGAGGTTCGCTACGAGGCGCTCGTGGCCGATCCGGAACGCCAGGTCGAAGCGCTCTGCTCCTTCCTGCAACTCCCGTACGAGCCCGAGATGCTTCGCTACGCCGAGTCGGTGGACGTCTCGCAGAAGCCTCATCAACAGAGCCTCACCCGGCCACCGACGCCCGGGATTCGCAACTGGCGCGCCGAGATGACCCCGCCGGACGCAGAGGCGTTCGAGGATGTGGCGGGCGAGCTGCTTGCCGAGCTCGGTTATCCCGTCGCGGCGGAACCCGCCCGCCCGCCGTCGCCGCGGGCGCGGGCTCGTCTTGCTTCCTACCGGGCCCGCTCGAGGGCCTGGCGGACTGTTGCCACCGCCGTCCAGCGCTCGCCGCTTTGGCGCCGCCGCCACCTGGGGGATGCGGCCTAGCGGCTCTCTCGAGGGCTGTTTTCGCCGCGCATCGCCATGAGATCGCCACGCAGCGAGAAGAAGTAGTGGCGGTTGGTGGCGATTCCGGGCGCGTATCTGCCCTTCGAACGTCTCCACACGATCTTGCCGTCGGCCGCGCGCAGCCCGAACGTCTGGCCGTCGAGCGTCGACGCGAACACGAGCTTGCCGACGACGAGAGCCGGCGCGAGCATGCGTCCTCCGATCGTGGTCGTCCAGAGGACCCTGCCGTCAGTCGCGCGGAGGGCGCGCACCTGCCCGTCGAACGCGCCGACGTAGACGCGCCTGTCCGCGATCGCCGGCGTCGAGTACGCGAGCGCGCCCATGTTGTAGGTCCAGAGGACGCGTCCGGAGCGGCCCGAGAACGCAACGACCTTCCCGGTCCGGGCGGTCGTGTACACCCTCGCTCCGTCCGTCGACGCACTTGCGTAGAAGCTCTCGTACTGCAGGAGGTCCCGCCTCACGTACGTGCTCCACAACTTGTTGCCGTTGTTCTTGTTGAGGCAGAAGACGGAGCCGGCGTAGGTGCTTATGCACAGCCGCGTCCCGAAGATCGACGGGCTCGAGTTGATCCGTCCGCCCGTGTTGTACGCCCACCGCACACGGCCGGTTTCGGCGTTGACGGCGAACACCCGCCCCTCCGTCGTCCCGAAGAACGCAACGTCGTCCACCACGACGGGCGATGACTCCACGATGCCGGGCACGTGGAGCCGCCAAACCCTGCGTCCGTCCTCACGCCTCAGGGCCGTGACCGTGCCGGCGTGGGAACTGACGATCAGGAGCGGGCCGAAAATCGTGGGCGACGAAGCCGTGGGCGCGTCGGCCTCCTTCCTCCAGAGAATCCGGCCTGTCTTCGCGTTGAGGGCGAGGGTCACCCCGGCCTGGAGGTTGACGTAGATCCGGTCCTCGCAGAATGTCGGCGGGTACTCCATCAGGCCGACTCGCCGAGACCAGAGTGTTCGGCGTGGGAGCCCGAGATTGACGTCGGGACGGCTCAGCTGCCGCTGAGGGTCGCCGCCGAAGTTCCGCCAGCACTGCTCGGGAGGCTCGGGTGGCTTCGCGGGGTTCGTCGACGTCGGCTCGGTCGGCGCCGTCTCCGTCTCGATCGGGACGAGCTCGGTCGGGGTTTCCACGGAGACCCCAGCGAGCTCGGTGTCGAGCTCGCCGCTCGGCGTGTCGCTCAGGCGAAAGTAGGCGAAGGCGACGCCCGCAATCCCGAGCAGGGCGAGGCCGATGACCCCGATAGCAATCCTCCGGCGCATGGCGAGCGGTCATTATGCCGACAGTCCCTGCGGTACCTCCCTGCTTCCACAAGAGCATGCCCGCTCACGGAACACGCGTCATTTACGTGACTGCTCGGCTCCCGTTCGGCGCCGGAGAGCCCTTCCTCATCGCCGAGATCGCAGAGCTCCGGCGGCAGGGCTGCGACGTCAGGGTGGTTCCGGTGAGGTCGAAAGGAATCGTCGCTCACGAGGATGCGCGTGAGCTGATCCCGATCACGACCCCCCTGCCCCTCGTCTCTCTCGAGATCCTGTGGGGGGCGCTCGCGGAGACGGCCAGAGCGCCGTCGACCGTCGTGCGGGCGCTGCTCTCCGTGCGCGGAAGCAGAAGCGGGCGCCTCCTGCTGAAGAACCTCGCCGTGTTTCCCAAGGCGCTCTGGCTCGCCGGCCACGCTCGCCGCGTTGGTGCCGTTCACCTGCACGCGCACTGGGCGAGCACGCCGTCCACGCTCGCCATGCTGGCGAGCCAGGTCTCCGGCATCTCCTGGAGCCTCACGGCGCACCGCTGGGACATCGCGGAGGACAATCTCCTGGCCCTCAAGGCACGCCGGGCGTGCTTCGTTCGCGCGATCAGCGCGCACGGGGCAGAGGAGCTGCGCCGAATGCTCCGCGACGACCGCTGGTCTCCCTGGGTCCTCCACATGGGTGTGTCGCTGCCGATGACCGGGGCGTCGAGGTCGACACCCGAGCCTCCACTCCGGATACTGACGGCCGCGAGCCTCGTCGAGAAGAAGGGGCACCTTCATCTGATTGACGCCGTGGGTCGCCTGAAGGAGCAAGGAGTGGCAGTCCATGTCGAGCTCGCCGGCGACGGGCCGCTAGAACAGTCGCTTCGCCAGAGGGTGGAAGGGCTCGGCTTGGACAGCGACGTGGTCTTCCTCGGCGGTGTCTCTCACGACGAGCTCGTCCGGGCGATGAGCAACGGAAGATGGCACGCTGTCGTCCTGCCGAGCGAGCTCGAGGGAATCTCGGTGTCGCTGATCGAAGCGCTCGCATGTCGGGTGCCCGCGATCGGAACGGACACGGGCGGCATCCCCGAGCTGCTCGCCGACGGCGCCGGTCTCATCGTTCCTCCCGCGGATCCCGAGGCGCTCGCCGAGGCTCTCGCTACCCTCGCCGGCGATCCGGCTCTGCGCGCGACGCTGGCCGAGCGCGGTCGACGGCGCGTCGAGCAGGAGTTCTCCGTCGAAGGAGTCGCCGCCGCGTTGCTCACGCGCTTCCGCGAATGCGGGCAGCCTCGACCACGCTCGTGACGACGAACGCCGCCGCTGCGACGAGGACGATCGCCCCACCCGGAGGAAGGTCTCCGTAGTAGGCGATCGTCAGCCCGGCGAAGACCGAGGCGAGCCCGATTCCCATGGCGATGAGGATCGACGAGCGCATACTCCACGCGACTCTCCCGGCCGCGATCACCGGCAGGACCATGAGCGCGGCGATGAGGAGGATCCCGACGATCTGCATCGAGAGCCCGATCGTCAGGCCGGCGAGCCCGGCCACGAGCACGTTGAGCGCAGCGACCGGCACACCGGCTACCCGCGCGCCTTCCTCGTCTACGACCACCCCGGCGAGTGCTCGGTAGAGAAGTGCGAGCGTCATCAGGCCGCCCGCGCCGAGCAGCGCCACGACCAGGAGGTCGGTCCGGGTCACGGTGAGGATCGATCCGAAGAGGAACGAGAAGAGGTTCACGTCGAAAGCCCCTGCTGCCGACGCGAGCACGACCCCGGCAGCGAGACCCGTGTAGAAGAGGAGCGCGAGCGCCTGGTCCCCAGCCGCCCGGTGGCGCGAGCGGAGCCACTCGATGCCGACCGCCCCGACGACCGAGGCGACGAGCGCAGTCAGGACGGGGGACACGCCCAACAGGTAGCCGGCCGCTACGCCCGCGAAGGCCGTGTGCCCGATTCCGTCTCCGACGAGGCTCATGTTCCGTTGCACGAGGAAGAAGCCGACCGCGGGGGCGAGGAGCCCGACCACGGCGCCGGTCGCGAACGCGAGACGCATGAACTCAGACTCGAGCATGCGAGTGTGAGGGGTCGTGCCACTTCTGCGGGAGGGCGCTCGGCGGCCCGTCGAAGACGATGCCTCCGCGGACGAGGACCAGCCGTTCGACGATCCCCTCGACCGCGCCGAACTCGTGCGAGACGTAGAGCGTCGTGACTCCGCGCTCCCGGCGGAGGCGGTCGAGGAGGCGGGCGAGCGCGTCCTGCGACTCGGCGTCGACACCTGCCGTCGGCTCGTCCAGCACGAGGAGCGATGGCTCGCCCGCGAACGCCTTGGCGATGAAGGCGCGCTGCTGCTGGCCGCCGGAAAGATCGGCCAGCGGGGAATCGGCGCGGTCGGCGAGCCCGACGTCGGCGATCGCCTCCGCCACGATTGCCCGGTCGCGTGCGCGGAGCGGCCCGAGCAGGCCGCCCCGCGCAAGACGTCCCGCGGTGACGATCTCGCGGACGGTCACCGGCCCCTGCGTACCGACCTGCGCGCGCTGGGCCACGTAGCCGAGGGTCGCTCGCCGCGAGAGGCGGTGCGCGGGCTCGCCGAAGAGCCGGACCGAGCCCGTCGAGGGCCGCAGGAGCCCGAGCGCGAGCCGTACGAGCGTCGTCTTCCCGCCCCCGTTCGGCCCCGCGACCGCGACGAACTCGCCCTCTCCGACCGTGAGGCTCACGGCGCTCAGCACGGGCTGGCCCGGGCGGTAGGAGAACGAGACGTCCTCCAGTTGGAGGGCTCGGCGCTCTACCTGCATCCGAGCCCGTCCCGGAGCGCGTCGAGGTTTGCGTCCATCACGGTGAAGTAGTTCTCGCCGCGCTCGGCCTCCTCCTCGGTCAGCCCTTCGAGCGGATTGAGCGTCGCGGTCTCGGCACCGACTTCCCGCGCGACTGTCTCGCCGACCTTCGGAGAGAGCAGCGGCTCGACGAAGATCGTCGTCACGCCGCGGTCCTCGACCAGGTTCGCCACGCGCTCCAGGTCGCGCGGGCTCGGCTCCACCTCGGGTGAGACCCCCGCGATGGGGAGCACCTCGAGGCCGTAGCGCTCGGCCAGGTAGCCGAACGCGTCGTGCGCCGTCACGAGCTCGCTCCGCTCGCAGTCCGCGAGGCCGGCTCGGTAGTCCTCGTCGAGCGCGCGCAGTTGCGAGGCGAGCTGCCGAGCGGGGCCCTCTCTGCCCAGCTCCGCGCCGATCCGCTCCGCGACCCGAGCGAACCTGACCGGGTCGAGCCAGACGTGGGGGTCGCCGCTCTCCAGGTCGAGACCCTCCAGCAGGTCGATTGCGTCGCCCTCCGCCGAGGCTGCCGCGTCCTCGAGCCCCGGCTGAAAGCCCTGGCCGAGGAAGAGCACGAGGTCGGCTGCGTAGACACGCTCGACATCGCGGACCGAGAGCTCGACATCGTGCGGCTCGGCGCCGGCCGGGGTCAGGTTCGTCACGGTGACGCCGTCGCCGCCGATCTCCTCCGCCGCGAAGGCCAGCGGGTAGAAGCCGGCCACGACCTCGGTTCGTCCTCCGCCTGCGTCGGCCGATCCGCCGCAGCCGGGGAGGAAGACCGCGGCTGCCAGGGCAGCCGTGGTGAGAACGATTATCGTTTTCACAGCCTGCTAGCATAGCCGCGTGGTGACGGCCGAGCCAGAGACCCGAGCCGCCGACGTGCTGGGCGACGCCGGCGTCCGGCCGACGGCGCGGCGCGTGCAGGTTCTCGCCGAGCTGATCGCGGAGCGCGACGACCTGACCGCGCAGGATCTCCACGAGCGCCTCCGGGCGCGGGGCGAGCGACTCGGCCTCGCCACCGTCTACCGCACGCTAGGCCTCCTGGCAGAGGAGGGCGTCATCGACGCGATCTCGCACCACCCCGGCGAGCTCTGCTATCGCTGGTGCGCCGAGGGGCACCACCACCACCTCGTCTGCTCGGACTGCCACCGTGTCGTCGAGCTCGTGGACTGCGAGCTCGGGCCCTGGCTCGATCAGGTCTCCAGCCGCCACGGCTTCGTCACGACAGGCCACCGGCTGGAGGTTTCCGGCCTCTGCGGCGACTGCCGCTAGCCCTCGCAGCGCGCTGACCATCTAGGCTTCGCCTCCGAGGCGGATGGAGCGCGTTGAGCTCGCTGAGGCTGCTGCAGTCCTGGGTGCGGTCGCCGCGCCGCTTCTCCTCCTTGCACGCACGAAGCTCGCCTTCGCGGCCGGTCTCGCGCTCCTCGCGCTCGCTGAGGCGGGGCTCGCCTTCGCCCTGATCCCTGATCAGCTCGACGCCTTGGCTGCGTCTCCGGCGCGGGTCGGAGCTCTGGTTGTGGGTCTCGCCGCGCTCGCCGGCGTCGCAGCGCTCTTCGCGCGCTTTCCGGCCCTCGTGCCGGCTGCCCTTCTCGCGGTGGCTCCAGTTCGCGTTCACCGTGGGCGTCCGCGGCGAGGAGGCCTTCCTGCTCCTCCCGCTCTACGGCGTCCTCGCGGCGAGTGCCGCTGGCGCTCGTCTTCGGCCTGGGTCAGAGCGCCGGGCTGCGTCCCCTGCCGCTCTTCCTCGCGGCGCCCGTTGGGCGTGTTCGTCGCCTTCGCCGGACTCTCTCTCCTCTGGTCGAGCGACCCGCGGCGAAGGCTCGATCGACCTGCTCTTCTTCCTCTTTCCCGGCGCTGTTCTCGTAGCGGTGGTCGCCCAGGTGCTCCTCACCGGCTTCGTCTACCGCAGCCTCGTCGCGGTTCTCTTCGTCTCCACGGCGGTGGTCGCGGGGTCGGGCTGTGGCAGGCGTGGACGCACACCCTCTTCTTCGCCGACGACCTCCAGGCCTCCAACGCATACACGACGTTCTTCCGAGTCACGTCGATCTTCGCCGACTCGAGTATCTACGGGCGCTACCTCGGCCTCGGAATCGTCGTCCTCTTCGTCCTCCTCTGGCTGAACCGGATCCGGCCTGCCGTCGGCCTTCCGCTCCTGGCGCTCCAGCTCGCGGGCCTCTACTTCGCGTACTCCCAGTCGACGTACGTCGGCCCTCTTCGCGGCAGTGCTGGTCGTCGCCCTGCTCGCGGGCGACTCGCGCAGCCGCCGGGTCGTCGCCGTGACGGCCGCAGCGGTCGTGCTCGTCGGAGTCGGGCCTCGTCGCCGTGATCGCCAGCGACGACTCCGTCCGGCACGCGACGAGCGCGCGTTCCGGGCTCGCCTCGTTGACCCTTCCCGTCTTCCTCGACAACCCGGCCGTCGGGGTCGGCATCGGTGCCCAGGCGCACGCGAGCACCCAGCTGGAGGAGGCCCGGCGGCGCGAGAGCCGCAACGTCTCCCACACCACGCCCTTGACGGTCGCCGCTGAGCTGGGCGTGCTGGGTCTGGTCGCCTACGCAGCGTTCCTGGCCGGCTCGGCCTGGGGCGCCTTTCTGGCCATGCGGCGAGAGCCCGCGCTCGGCCTCTCGCTCCTCGGCGCCTTCACGCTGCTGGTCATCCACTCGCTCGCCTACAGCGGCTTCTTCGAGGATCCTTTCGTCTGGCTCGTCGTCGGTCTCGCAGCGGCGTGCCTGACGGCCCCGGTCGTGGACGCGGTCGCGCCCGAGGGCGCGGGCCGGAAGGGTGCTCTCACCTCGGCGTGGGCGTCTCTGCGGCCACGATAGTGATCGGCAGCGTCGGCTCGGAGAGATTCCCCGCGCGATCCTCGACGGCGAACGCGAGCGGCGTCCCCGGAGGGACCGCCAAGTCGTCGACGACGTTCCGCCACCGGGCACCACGCGAGCCTGCTCCTCGCGGCGTCGCCCGCAGAGCAGGCTCACCTTGGACGAGCAGCACCGGCGTCCCGGGCTCGCTGGCCCAGTACCGCACCCGAAGCGTCTCTCCCTCGACAACCGTGGGCGCCGAGACGCTCCGCAGGCGCACCCGCGGGGCCTTCGTGTCGACGTTCATGTCCACGGGGACGACGATCGACCGCCGTTTGTCGAGGAGCCGCACCCGGACGCGATAGGCGCCGTCCGCGACGACTTGCCCGGCCTCGTTCCGGCCGTCCCAGGCGAGCTCGACCGTGCCGCCGGGGCTCGAGAGACCCGAGGCGAGCGTGCGCACGACCTCTTCTTCCTCGTCCAAGACCGTCACTTCGATCCGCTCCTGCTCGCGCAGGCGGAACCTGATCGAGGCCGTGTCGCCCGGGCAGTCGCAAGCGGGCGAGAGCCAGCGGTCGACTTGCGCTCCGCCCACGGGCGTGCGCTCGAGCTTCAGGGCCTCCGTGTAGGTGAACGCCGCCGCGCAGCCGACCAGCAGCCCGACAGCGAGCAAGGTCATACCGCGACGGCTCACTCGCCGTGTAGGAGCTCGTAGCCCTCGCGAAGGAAGGGCGTCCGGTCGACGAGCGCCGCAATCTCGTCGGGGGCGCAAACCCCTTCCTCGGTCACGTAGCGATCGATCTGCGCGGGCGGCGTCAAGTCCACCCGCTCCTCGTCGGGCTCGTACGGGTCGTCGGGCGCGAGCTTCAGCACCTCGCAGGCGACAACCACGGGCACGCCGGCCCTCTTCGCCGCCTTCGTGAGCCCTTTCGTCTTGATCTTGTTGACGAGCGAGCCGTCGCGGAAGACGGTGTCCGCGCCGAGAAGCAGGAGGCCGACCGTGGCGACGGCTCGCTCGGCGTCCTCGTCGGCCACGAGCTCGGTCGCGAGCCCTGCCTCTCCCAGCTCCTCCGAGAAGGCGCGGCCTTCGCCAACCGGATCCGAGACCGTGCAGACGACGCGCTGAGGATCGCCGTGGATGAGAGCCTCGCGGGCCGTGGCCGAGGCCGAGTGAGTCATGACGACCTTGCCGGCGAGCTCGTCAGAGAGGATGACGGCGATCGTCGCGGCGGCGCGCTCGCGCCCTGCGACCACCGCGTTTGCCTCCTCGACGAGCTGCTCGGGCGTCCGGCCGGCGACGAGCACGCGCCCGAGGGCCCCGGCGATCGCACCGATAGCGGGTCGCGCGCGGACGAGCGCCCGAGCCGTCTCGAGCGGGTCCTCCCCGAGCCGAACCGCCTCGACCAGCGTCGCCAATGCCTCCTCGCCGAGCCAGCTGGCGCCGTGCCGGTCGTCGGCAGCGATTCGTTCTATGCGTGCCACGAGGTCCGCGTGCACGGCACGGCAGCCTACCCAGGATCGGCTCGCCGCCGAACGTGCGGGTGGTAGCCTGCGGCGGATGGCCGAGCCGGAAACCGCGGCAAAAACCGCTCCACGACTGGCGCCGGCACCCCTTCCAGACGTGAGCCTCGTCGTCACGGTCTTCGACGAGGAGGCAACCCTCGAAGAGGTCTACCGGCGGTCCACGGCTGCGCTCGACGAGCTCGGGAAGCCCTACGAGCTGATCGTCGTCGACGACGGCTCACACGATGGAACCTGGGCGATCGTCGAGCGGCTCGCCGCCGAGGACGCGCGCGTCAGGGCCGTTCGCTTCAAGCGGAACTTCGGCCAGCATCCGGCGATGCACGCCGGGCTCGTCCGCGCCCGCGGAGAGATCGTGGTGACGATGGACGCCGACCTCCAGAACGTCCCCGAGGACCTGCCGAAGCTCGTCGCAGCGGTCGAGGGCGGCGCCGACGTCGCCAGCGGGCGGCGACTCGGGCGTGACGACTCCTGGGGGCGCACACTGCCCTCGAGGCTCGTGAACGGGATGCTCCGGCGCTTCACAGGTGCCGCCATCGCCGACTTCGGGTGCGCCTTCAACGGCTACTCCCGCCGGGCGCTCGAGCCTGTCCTCGGCATGATCGGCAAGCAGAAGTTCACGAAGGCGCTCGTCCTGTCTACAGGAGCGAGCGTTGTCGAGGTCGACCTCTCGCACCAGGCCCGGGCCGACTCCTCGCGCTATTCGCCGCTTCGCCTCACGCGTCTCGCCCTCCATGTGCTCGCCGGCTTCTGGCCCCAGCCGATCCAGTGGGCAGGCCTCCTCATCGGCGCCGTCTGCGGCCTCCTCACGATCGGCGTGGGCGTGTGGGGGATGGTCGTCTGGATCGTCGAGGGCGACTTCCCGGGGAACCTCTTCCTCGGCGGGCTCGTGCTCGGCGTGCTCGCGGTGCAGGGGTTCATCCTCGCCCTGGTGGGGGAATATCTCGGCCGGATCCAGCGGGACGTGGAAGACCGACCCTTGTACACGATCGATCGCGAGCTCCCGTGACGCGGAAGCGCGTTCTGGTCACCGGCGGAGCCGGCTTCATCTCGTCGAGCTTCGTCAGGCATCTGCTCACGAAGACGCCCCACGAAGTCGTCTCCCTGGACGCGCTGACGTACGCCGGCAACCTCGACAACCTGGCCGACGTGCTCGCGCACGAGCGGCTCTCGTTCGTGCACGGCGACATCCGTGACCGCGAGCTCGTCGCAGGCATCGTCCGCGACGTGGACGTGATCGTGAACGCGGCGGCCGAGTCGCACGTCGAGAAATCGATCGTCGAGGGGGCGCGCGACTTCGTGACGACCAACATCGAGGGCACGCAGATCCTGCTCGACGCGATCCGTCGCGACCCGGTCGAGCGGTTCGTCCTCATCTCTTCCAGCGAGGTGTACGGAACAGCCGAGCGGGCTCCGATGGACGAGGAGCATCCGCTCAACCCGCGCAGCCCCTACGCGGCGACCAAGGCGGGCGCGGACCGACTCGCCTTCGCCTACCACGTCACCTACGGGCTCCCCGTCGTGATCGTGCGCCCCTTCAACAACTACGGCCCGTACCAGCATCCCGAGAAGGTCGTCCCGCGCTTCGTCACGCAGGCGCTCTCCGATCTCCCGCTCACCGTCCACGGAAACGGCCACGCCTCCCGCGACTGGCTCTTCGTCGAAGACCACGCGGAGGCCATCGACGCCGTCCTCGAGGCCGACCTCTCCGACGTGGCCGGGCAGGTCTTCAACCTCGCCACCGGCGCAGATGTCTCCGTCTCGCGGGTGGCGGACCTCGTCCTCGAGCTCTTGGGGAAGCCCGCGACGCTCAAGCAGAGCGTGCCCGAACGGCCCGGGCAGGTCGACCGACACATCGGCTCCACGGAGCGCGCCGAGCGCGTGCTCGGATGGCGCGCCCGCACGGCCTTCGAGAACGGTCTCGAGCGCACCGTCGCGTGGTACGAGCAGAATCGTCTCTGGTGGGAAGCAGCCCTTCGAGCGGAACAGACGGCGAGCAGAAGCGCCTCCTTGTCCTAGGCGCCGGGCCGGCCCAGCTCGGGCTCCATCGCGCGGCGCGTGAGCGAGGGCTCTTCCTGATCGCCTGCGACCGCGACCCGGCGGCGGTCGGCTTCGAGTACGCAGACCGGCGCGCGGTCGTCTCGGTCGAGGACGAGGCCGCCGTCAGCCAGCTTGCGCGCGCGGAGCGCGTCCACGGCGTGATCGCACCGGGGATCGACTGGCCGGTCGCGATCGCAGCCCGGGTCGCCGCTCACGCCCGCCTGTCGCATCCGCTCGACCCCGAGACCGCCGTGCGAACCGTGCTCAAGCAGCGCCAGCGCAAGGCGCTGGCCGAGCACGGCGTCCCGCAGCCGCGCTGGGAGGCGACCAGCACCCGGACGGACGCCCTCCCCCTGCCGTGTGTCGTCAAGCCCGCCGACCGCCAGGGGCAGAAGGGGCTCACCCTCGTCGTCGAGCCGGACGCCCTCGACGCGGCGATCGCCGTCGCCGTCGGAGAGTCGCGGATCGGTCTCGCGCTCGTCGAGGAGCTCGTGCCGGGGCCCGAGGTGACCGTGAACGCCTTTTCCGTCGCGGGCCGCTTCCAGCCTCTCACGGTCACGGACCGCCTGACCGCGGAGGGGCCCGCGTTCGGCGTCGCGCTTGCCCACGCCTGGCCCAGCGCGCACCCGGTCGAGGACGCGATCGATGCCGCCCGCCGTGCGGCGGCGGCGCTCGGAGTGACCGACGGGCCGACCTATACGCAGATCGTCCTCGGTCCCGACGGCCCGCGCGTCATGGAGCTCGCGGCCCGTCTGGGCGGTGGGCACGACGCCGAGCTCTGCCGCGTCGCGCTCGGGATCGACCTGAACGGCCTCGCCCTCGCTGCGGCGCTCGGCGAGCCCGTCGAGATCCCGGAGCCCGTGCCCCTGGGAGGAGCCTGCGTCCGCTTCCTCGTACCGCCGCCCGGAGTGCTGGAGGCCGTCGGCGGGCTCGAGGACGCGCGCGCCGTCGACGGCATCGTCGAGGCCCGCGTCTACCGTTCGCCCGGCTGGCGCTTCGGGGAGTTTCGCCGCGGCAACGACAGGGCGGGCTACGTCCTGGCCCGCGGCGAGAGCCGCGACGACGCGCTCGCCCGCGCGGACCGCGCTGCTGACCTCATCCGGCTCAGGACTGCCGATGCAGAGGCTCTCCTCGAGGCGTAAGACCTTTCTCTCCTTCCAGCCGCCCGCGGTGGGCGAGGAGGAGATCGCAGCCGTCACGGAGACCCTCCGCAGCGGCTGGCTCACGAGCGGGCCGCGCGCGGGTGAGCTCGAGCGGCGCTTCGCCGAGTATGTCGGCGCGCGCCATGCTGTGGCGCTCGCCTCCGGCACGGCGGCCATGCACCTCTCCCTGCTTGCCGCCGGCGTCGGTCCCGGCGACGAGGTGATCACGACGCCCATCACCTGGCCCGCGACCGCGAACGTCGTCGTCCACTGCGGAGCACGTCCGGTCTTCGTCGACGTGCGCGAGGCCGATCTCAACATCGACCCCGACGCGGCCGCGGCCGCCGTCACGGCTCGCACGAAGGCCATCCTCCCGGTCGACCTCGCGGGACAGCCGTGCGACCTCGACCCGCTCCTCGCGCTCGGGCTGCCGGTCATCGAGGACGCCGCACATGCCACGGAATCCGTCTACCGCGGCCGCAAGGTGGGGACCATCGCGCTCGCGACGTGCTTCTCGCTCTACGCGACGAAGAACGTTCCCGCCGGCGAGGGGGGCATCGTCACGACCGACGACGACGGAGTCGCGGACGCGATCCGCAACCTCCGCCTCATGCGCCGAGGCGACGGCGCCCTCTACGACGTGACCGTGGCCGGCTTCAAGGCGAACCTCTCCGACGTCCTCGCGACCGTGGCGCTGTGCCAGCTGGACAAGCTCGAGGAGCATGCCGAGCGAAGGCGCCGCCACGTCGCGGCCTACGACGCGGCCGTCGCCGGGCTCGCGGGGATCGAGCCGCTGGCCCGCGACCCGCGCGACCGCCACGCGCTCCACCTCTACGTCGTCCGCATCGACGCCGAGCAGGCGGGCGCAGACCGCGACGCCTACCAGCGCGCCCTCGCCGAGGAGATGATCGGGACGAGCATCCACTTCCTGCCCGTGCACCGGCTCACGTACTACCGGGAGCGGTTCCCCGACCAGGCGCCCCTGCCGGTCGCCGAGCGGGCCGGCGCGGAGGTGCTCTCCCTGCCGCTCTCGCCTGCGCACTCCGAAGCCGACATCGAGGACGCGATCGAGGCGCTCCGCCGCGTTCACGCCGGCTTCACCGGCCGGTAGACCTCGTGTCCCGGCCGGTGAAGGTCGCCCTTCAGGTCCTCGTCAGCGGGGGTGTCCTGGCCTTCCTGCTCTGGCGTATCGACCTCGAGCAGACCTGGGAGATCCTGCGCGACAGCAACTGGGCCTACGTTGCACTCTCGCTCGTCCTCTTCGCCGCGACGACCTGGCTGATGGCCTGGCGCTGGTGGGTACTTCTTCGGGCGCGGGGAGTCTTCGAGCCCTACGGCTGGCTCCTCCGGATGTACTTCGTCAGCTACGCCTTCGGCCAGGTCCTGCCGACGGCCGTCGGGGGAGACGCCGTCCGCATCATCGAGCACGCGCGCCGGCGGCCCGGGGTGACCGCAACGGCCGCCGGCGCCGTCGTCATGGAGCGAATCGTCGGCTCCGCGGGAACGCTCGTGCTCGTTGCGTTCGGTCTCGCCGTAGCAGCGGGCCGGTACGAGGGCCTCGCTCCCTTCGTCGTCCTCGAGGTCGTCTTCGTCGCGGCGATGATCGTGCTCGGGCTGCTCCTCTTCTCCCGCCGTCTCGGCCGCCAGCTGCAGGAGCGCCTCTTCCCGCTCGGACGGAGGATTCGGCTCGAGCGGCCGCTCCGCAGTCTCCACGCCACGATGCACGAGTACCGAAACTCACCGGGCGTCCTGCTCGCCGTCCTCGGTGTGACGATCGTCGCCCAGCTTCTGCGCGTTGGCTCGATCTGGCTTTGTGGCGAGGCCGTGGGCGTCGACGTCTCGCCGGCGGTCTACGTGATTCTCGGGCCGCTCCTCTTCTTCGTCCAGATGGTGCCGTTCACGCTCAACGGGCTCGGCGTGCGCGAGGCGTTCTTCGTCGCCTTCCTTGCCCGCTTCGGGGTTGAGTCCAGTGTCGCCTTCGCAGCCGGCTTCCTCTTCTACGCGGTCGCGATCGTGACGTGTCTACCGGGAGCTGTGTGGTTGCTCTGGAGGGGCATTCGGCCGTCCGCCTCACCACCTCGTTCTCCTACGCCGCTTCCGAGGCGGGAGCGACTGTGAGCTCGGGGCGCTTCGCCGCCTCCACTTCGATCTCGTCCGGCCTGCGCCGGCGGGGGATGAGCAGCGCGGCGAGCGCGCCGATCCCGACGACGATCGCGCCGACCCAGACGGCCGGGACGAGCCCGTCGACGAACGCCTGGCCCGACTCGTAGCCGCCGTAGCTCGTAAAGACAGAGGCGAGCACGGCGACGCCGAACACACCGCCGAGCTCCCGGATCGCGTTGTTCGCCCCCGAGGCCTGGCCCTCTTCGCGCGGGAGGACCGCCGAGAGGACGACGTTGGCGACCGGCGCGAAGAAGAGCGCCATCCCGATGCCGGCCATGACGAAGGCAGGGACGAGGCTCGAGTAGGGCACGGTCGGCGTCGAGACCGCCGCCAGCCAGCCCAGCGCGACCGCCTGGAGGCCGAGGCCGGTCGCCATGAGCGGCCGCCCGCCGATGCGGTCGGAGAGCGCACCGGCGATCGGCGCGACGAAGATCGGCATCGCCGTCCAGGGAAGGATGAGGAGTCCCGCCTCGAGCGGCCCGTAGCCCTGCACGGTCTGCAGGAACTGTGCCAGCAGGAAGATCGAGCCGAACATCCCGAAGAACATGAACAGCGAGGCCGCGTTGGCCGCCGCGAACGCGCGGCTGCGGAAGAACCGCATCGGGAGCATTGGCGCCCGCGAGCGCAGCTCCCAGAGGACGAACGCGAGAGTGAGGATGGCTCCAACGCTGAGCGCGGTCAGGATCTCGGCGCTCGCCCAGCCCTGGGCGTTGCCGCGGACGACGCCCCACACGATCCCGAAGAGACCGGTGCTCACGAGCGCGAGACCCGTCAGGTCCAGCTGCCGCGAGGGTCCGGTAGGTCTCCTTCAGTCGCGTGAGCGCGAGCGGGATGAGGGCGAGGCCGATCGGCACGTTCAGCCAGAAGATCCACTGCCACGCGATCCCCTCGACAACGGCGCCGCCGATGAGCGGCCCGCTCGCCACGGCGAGGCCGCCGATCCCTCCCCAGGCGCCGAGCGCGACGCCCCGCTTGTCGGCCGGCACGGCGGCGCTCAGAATCGTCAGCGTGAGCGGCGTCACGATCGCGCCGCCCAGGCCCTGGGCCGCGCGGGCGACGATGAGCGCCTCCACGGAGGGCGCGAGCGCGGCGGCCACCGAGGCTGCCGTGAAGATGCCGAGCCCGATCACGAAGAGCCGCCGGCGGCCGAAGCGGTCACCGAGGGCGGCTCCCGTGAGAAGGAAGACGGCAAACGTGAGCGTGAACGCGTTGACCGTCCACTCCAGATCCTCGATCGAGGCGCCGAGGTCGGCTCGGATCACCGGCAAGGCGTTCGTGACCACGAGGTTGTCGAGCATCGCCATGAAAAGCGCGACCGACGTGATCACGAAGGTCCAGATGGTCGTCGTCCTCTGGCTCATCTCGCTCCCCTCGTGGTATTGATTGATCACTAACTCAATGGCGAAAAAAAGACAGGCTGCTAACGCGTGTCCCGGAGCTCGCGCGCCCACGAGTCGTCCTCGCCGCAGATCTGCGGGAGGTCCATGGCCGCGGCCACGTTCATGAGCATCCCCATGGCGAAGAAGTCGCGGATCTCGATCGTGCTCGCCCCGCTCACGCCCTCCACGTAGCGGAAGAGCTCGGCGAAGCCGGCCCGGGTCGTGTCGCAGATCTCCGGGTCGGAGCACGCCGCGTACATATGCATCTGGGCAAGGAGCATCTCGCGGTCGGCGAGCAGCTGGTCGTACGCCCGGCCCATCGCCAGCATCGCTTCCTTCCCGGTCTTCCCCGCGGCGGCTTCCTGAAAGGAGCCGAGCACACGGTCGAAGCACCGCCTGTTGGCGGCGATGAAGAGCTCCTTCTTGGTGCCGTAGAGGCGGAAGAGGTATGGCTGCGAGATGCCTGCGCGCCGGGCGATGACCTCGGTGGAGGTCCCGTGGAGCCCGCCGAGGGCGAACTCCTTCATGGCCGCCTCGAGGATCTCCTCGCGGCGCACCTCCGCGGTCTTCCGGGTCACGGTCTGCGTTGCCACGAGAAGTAAGTTAGCGATCACTCACAAACTTGTCAAGGAGTGGTGACATGGCCCCATCGCGAGTTCGCCCCTCTATCGCTTTGACACGATCGAGTCTCGCGTGCCCAACTCAGCATGGGCGAGGTCCGCGTCGACCATTAGGGCCACGAGCTCCTCGAAGGAAACGCGGGCCTCCCAGCCGAGCTCCGCCCGCGCCCGCGACGGATCGCCTACGAGATGCTCGACCTCGGCCGGGCGCATCAGCTCAGGGTCGACGATGACGTGGGTGTTCCAGTCGAGGCCTGCGCGCTCGAATGCCGCCTCGACGAAGTCGCGAACCGAGTGCTCGACGCCGGTGGCGACCACGTAGTCGCTGGGCTCGTCCCGTTGAAGCATGAGCCACATCGCCTTGACGTACTCCCCGGCGAACCCCCAGTCGCGCTTCGCATCGAGGTTCCCGAGCCGAAGCTCGTCCGCCAGCCCCAGCTTGATGCGGGCGACGCTGTGGCTGATCTTGCGGGACACGAACTCGAGCCCGCGCCGGGGGGACTCGTGGTTGAACAGGATCCCGGAGACGGCGAAGAGGTCGTACGACTCGCGATAGTTGACGGTCGCGAAGTGGCCGAAGACCTTGGCCACGCCGTAGGGCGAGCGGGGATGAAACGGCGTCTGCTCGGACTGCGGGATCTCGACGGCCTGCCCGAACATCTCGGACGAGGAAGCCTGGTAGAAGCGGATCGACGGGTCAACCGAGCGGATGGCCTCCAGCATCCGAGTGACGCCGATCGCCGTGAACTCGGCAGTGAGAACGGGTTGCCGCCATGACGTCGGGACGAAGCTCTGCGCACCGAGGTTGTAGACCTCCGCCGGCTGCGTCTCCTCGATCACGCTCATGAGCGAGAGCTGGTCGAGCAGGTCGCCCTGCACAAGCGTGATGTCGTCCACGAGATGTGCGATGCGGTCGTAATTCTCGGTCGAAGCCCGCCGGATCATCCCGGAGACCTCGTAGCCCTTGGCGAGCAGGAACTCGGCCAGATACGAGCCGTCCTGCCCTGTGACGCCTGTGATGAGGGCGCGGCGTCCGCTCATGCGGATGCAGTCTAGGGATCACTACATATGCTTCGCGGCTGATGCGGGAGGAGCCGCCAACGGTCGCGCAACGCGCTTGGATACCGCTCGAGCGCAGGGCCTACAGCGCGTACATGTTCCTCGATCCCGTTCGGCATCTCGAGATCGGCCCGCCCTTCGCGCGGGTCGGCATCGGGCCCGGAGATCGCGTGCTCGACCTGGGATGCGGTCGCGGCTACTGGGCCGGAAAGGCCGCACGGGCCGGCGCAGAAGTCGTCGCGTACGACCTCAAGCAGGACCGTATCGAGCGGGCGGCGCTGCGCTATCCCGAGGTGCGATTCGTCCAGGGTTCCGCCGACGCCACTGGGCTCGCAGACAGGTCCTTCGACGTTGTCCTTCTGCTCTCAGTCCTCGAGCACACGGAGAACCCGGAGGCAGTCATCGCGGAGATTTCCAGGGTAATCCGGACGGGTGGCCGCCTCGCCCTGACCACCGACATGTTCGACGATCCGCGCTGGCACCCCAGCCGGGAGCGCCACGCTGCACGGTGGGACGTCCGCCGCTTCTTTGCCCGAACCGAGATCGAGGACATGCTGGACCGCAATGGCTTCACGATCACGTGGTCGCGTGCGCTCTTCGGCTATCCGGGGGCGCCTCAGCTCCTGCGGCCGAGGATGGCCGGCAGCCAGCTCCACTGGGCGCTCGCCCCCGCCGTCTGGGCCGCCACACTGGCGACGGGCGATACCGGCCGAGGCGCCCTCCTGTCGCTCACGGCGGTCAAGAAGCCTCCCTCGTGACCGGCGTCGCCCGGGTGACCGCATGTCGTCTGTGCGGGTCATCCGATCTCGTGGATGTTCTCGACCTCGGCGAGCAGGCGCTCACCGGGTTCTTTCCCAGATCCGCCGAGGACGCGGTCCCCGCTGGGCCTCTCCAGCTCGTCTGGTGCCGGTCCTGCACTCTGCTCCAGCTGGCACACAGCTTCGATCCCACCGATCTCTACGGCGGCAGCTACGGCTACCGCTCCGGGTTGAACGCCTCGATGGTGCAGCATCTCGCCCGGAAGGCGCGCGGTTTGGAGACCCTGGTCGATCTCTCTCCCGGCGACGTCGTCGTCGACATCGGCAGCAACGACGGGACCCTTCTGAAGAGCTACGCGAGCGACGGGCTCCGACGGATCGGGATCGACCCGACCGCGGCGAAGTTCGCCGAGTTCTACCCAGAGGACGTACGTGTGGTCGCAGACTTCTTCTCGGCGGCAACGTTCCACGAGCTCTGCGACGAGAGGGCCCGGATCGTCACGTCCATCGCGATGTTCTACGACCTCGAAAGCCCCGTGGCCTTTGCCCGGGACGTCCGCGACTGCCTCGCGGCCGACGGCGTCTGGCATTTCGAGCAGGCCTACATGCCCGCCATGCTCCGCTCTACCGCCTATGACACCGTCTGCCACGAACATCTCGAGTACTACTCGCTCGCGACGGTTCAGAGGATTCTGGACGAGGCGGGCCTCGAGCTGGTCGAGGTGAGCTTCAATCGCGTGAACGGCGGCAGCTTCGCGGTGACCGCCTCCCACCCAGGGTCGCCGCTTCCGCGTCGAGACGCTCTGATCGACTGGTTCGCGAGCGAGGAGGACCGCTTCGAGCTCCACACAGAGGCGCCTTTCCGGAGCTTCGCGGAGCGGGTGTTCCGGCACCGCGAAGCGCTCGTAGAGCTTCTGCGTGCGCTCCGAGCGGGCGGCGCACGCGTGCTCGGCTACGGCGCTTCGACGAAGGGCAACGTGCTGATGCAGTTCTGCGGCTTCACGGCGGCTGACATCGAGGCGATCGGAGAGGTCAATCCCGACAAGTTCGGCCATGTCACTCCGGGGTCCTGGATCCCGATCGTTTCCGAAGCGGAGATGCGCGAGCGGGAGCCTGACTTCCTGATCGTGTTCCCCTGGCATTTCCGCGACTCCGTCATCGCACGCGAGGAGGAGTTCCTGCGAAACGGCGGCAGGCTCGTCTTTCCGTTGCCCGACATCGAGATCTTGGGCGGGTGAGACGCGCGCTCGTCCTCGGGGCGGCCGGGCAGGACGGCTCCTACCTCTGCGAGCTCTTGGTCCAGAAGGGCTACGACGTGACCGGTGTCGTTCGCGATGCCGGTGCGGAGGCAACGACGAACCTGGACGCCGTCCGTGCCGCGATGAGGCTCGTCGAGGCGGACCTGGCCGACTTCGATCGGCTCGACGCCGTGCTCCGGAACTTCGCGCCCCAGGAGATCTACAACGTCGCCTCGATCTCGTTCGGGCCTGAGGCATGGAGTGATCCGATTCAGACCGCCCGTGTAAACGCGCTCGCCGTGTGCCGGCTGCTCGAGGCGCTCAGGACGATCGGTGGGGAGCCTCGCTTCTTTCAGGCCTCCTCGGCCTGGGTCTTCGGCCGGCCGGCACAGGCGCCGCAGAACGAGCAGACACCCTACGCACCGGTTGAGCCCTACGGAGCTGCGAAGGCGTACGCGGACTTCATGATCCGCGCCTATCGCGAGCGCCACAGGATCTTCGGCTGCTCCGGCATCCTCTACAACCACGAGTCGCCCAGGCGCCCGCCGCGGTTCGTCACGCAGAAGATCACGAGGGCAGCCGCGGCGATCAAGCTCGGCATCGAGCGGGAGCTCGTCCTCGGCGACCTCAATTCGACGCGCGACTGGGGCTTCGCCAGGGACTTCATGGAAGCGGCCTGGCTGACGCTGCAGGCGGATCGTCCGGACGACTATGTGGTTGCTACGGGCGAGGCGCACACGGTCGGCGAGCTCGCGGAGGTTGCCTTCGGCGCGCTCGACCTGGACTGGCGTGAGTACGTCCGTGTCGACCCGGCGCTCGAGCGGGGCCGGGGCCAGGTCGCAGATCTGCTGGGAGATGCGACGGCCGCCCGCGAGCGCCTGGGGTGGACACCCTCGATCACGTTCGAGGAAGTGGTGACGCTCATGGTCGCGGCGAACATGAGCGAGCTGTCGCGCAGCGCGGCTCCCTAGCCGCGCGTCTCGGGCACGAGTCCGAGCAAGGCCTCGACGACGGCGTCCCAGGTCGGGGCATCCCCGGATGCCTTCTCGGCCATCGGCCCCAGATCGGCCAGCACTCTCTCCACCGCGTCAGCGAAGGCCGGCGCATCCTCGGTTGGAGCGAGCGCGCCGTTGACGCCCTCGATCACTTGCTCCGTCAGCCCGCCGATGCTCGTCGCGGCCACGGGCCGTCCAGCTGCATAGGCGAGAGGCACGATCGCCGACTGTGGCGCCGACCGGTATGGCACCACGACCGCGTGGTGGGAGGCGAACAGCTCCCCGACTTCCTCATCCGGCACGTAGCCAGGGCGCAAGGAGACCTTGCTCTCCAGCCCGGCGCCTGCGATCCGCTCGCGCCACTCCTCGACCGGTCCCCAAAAGAGCCCGGCAACGGTGAGCTCGACGGGAACGCCCCGCTCTAGAAGTAATGCAAGAGCGTCAAGGGCGAGCTCGAGGCCCTTGTACGGTCGCACGAAGCCGAAGAAGAGAAGGCGCCACGGCGGCCCCGAAGGGAGAGGACGTGGCTCGAGCTCGACCAGCGGCGGAAGTGGCACCTCTGCTACGGGCAGGCCGGGAACCAGGCGGCGCAGATCCCCCGCGGAAGGGCCGGGAGCCGTCAGCGCGCCGCTCGCTCGCCTCAGTACGAGGCGAGTCAAGCGCTCGTCGAGCGGCCGCTCCTCGTGCGGGATTGGATTGTGGACGATCGCCACGGCCGGCAGCGCACCCGAAGCGGCGAGGAGCGTGCGATAGGCCGGCGCCTGGAATGGCGTCACCCACTGAAAGACCAGCGCATCGGCTCGCCGCGCCGAGCGCCCCACGCGTGCCCAGGAAAGCGGATCCCACCAGCGGAGGGCGAACTGCGCATCCGGAAAAGGCTGTGCGCCGGCTGCGTACGGATCGCCCGGATAGAGCCGGCGCGGGTACTGGGCGGCCCAGGAGTGGACCTCCACGTCGTGACCGGCGCGCCGCAGCGCGCCCACCAGAAGCGCGCTGTGCTGGGAGATCCCACCGCGGAACGGAGGCACCGGGCCTACGAAGGCAAACCGCATGCCCTTCATCCGGGTCCTCCTTCGGACTGAGTTGCTTAGCAGCTCTCAGCCTCCAAGGAGGCCCGGGTGAACCAACCTGCTCATGAACTACATCTAGCGCTCGAGCTCGCGACCCGCAGTTGTCAGCGAAGGCTCGCTGAGACTGTCTGGCCGAACGCCCAACTCCAGCTCGATTTTCCTCACGCGTTGAAGCGTGCGCTCGGTCAGGACGCGATTGGAGCGGAGCAGCTCGCCGATCACGGCGAGAAGCACGAGCTGCACGGAGAAAATGATCAGTACGGCCCCCACTATCAGCGACTGCACGTGTCCCGTCGCCCCTGACTCCGTGAAGTAGAACCAGCCAAAGCGCGCGAAGAGGGCGACTCCAAGAAGACCGGTGATCGCCGCCGGCCAAAGGAATACCGGCAGCGGCCTGTACATCACATAGATACGGAAGATCGTTCCGATGGAGCGCTTGAGGTACCCGGGAATCGACGCGTAGAGCCGAGAGTCGCGGGTTTTGGGATTCGTCTGGATCGGGACGTGGCCGAGCGCCAAGTCGCTCTTCCCCGCCTGGATGATCGTCTCCAGCGTATACGTGAAGTTAGAGACGACGTTCACATTCAGCGCCGCCTCCCGGCTGTAGGCGCGGAAACCCGATGTCGTGTCCGGGATGTCGGTCCCGGACGCCCGGCGAACGACCCATGATCCCCATGACTGGAGGAACTTCTTCAGTCGGGAGAAATCGGCGTTCTTCCTCACGTCACGACTCCCGACGACCATGTCGACCTCCCCGTCGAGGATGGGGCGCACAAGTCGTGGGATTTCGCTTCCCTTGTACTGGTTGTCCGCGTCGGTGTTGACGATGACGTCCGCGCCGAGCTTCAGCGCCGCATCGAGGCCCGCCTGGAACGCCAGGGCCAGCCCCCGGTGAGAGTTGAAGCGGATGATGTGATCGACGCCGATTCGCGCGCGACTTCCACCGTCCGGTCGGTGGACCCGTCGTCGATGACGAGCGACTCGACGCTGTCGAAGCCCTCCACCTCCCGGGGAAGGTCGGCCAGCGTGGCGGGAAGCGTCCTTTCTTCGTTCAAACACGGGATCTGGATCACGAGCTTCATGAGGGTGTTCTGGCCGGTCGCATGGGCAAGGTCGTGCGTGTCGGGACTCTAGGATACGGCGGGACTTGAGTGCCGTTCGTCCTTCTCGTCCGGTTCGCGATCCACGCCCGTCCAGCGCCTACCCCACGCGAACCCCGACGTGGCCTGTGGCTGGTTGGACTCGGGATCGTGCTCGCCACTGCGCTCGTGCTCCGCGTCTGGGGGCTGAAGCACGAGCTGCCGATTCCCTACAACCCAGATGAGCTGCGCCACTACGTGCCGAGAGCGGTCGGCTTTCACGACAGCGGCGATCTCAACCCGCACTACTTCGTGAACCCACCGGGCCTCACGTACCTCCTCTATGGCGCCTTCGCCCTGCGCTATCTCGGTTCAGCAGGCGTCACCGAGGCCTTCGCAACCGACACCGGGGACGTGTACCTGACGGCGAGGGTAGTAGTGGCGGTGCTCGGGACGTTGTCGGTTGCCCTGCTCTATCTCGTGGGCGCCCGCCTGCTCAACCGGCGCACAGGGCTGCTTGCCGCTGCGTTGCTCGCGGTGTCGTTCCTGGCGGTCTCGTGGTCGCACCAGGCTACGAACGACGTGCCGCTTCAACGGCCGTTGTGCTCTCGCTCCTCGGGAGCGCCGGCGTCTTCCGGCGCGACCGAAGCTCGACTACGCCCTAGCCGGCGTGGGTCTGGGACTTGCCTGTGCGCTGAAGTACACGGCAGGAATAGTCATACTGCCGCTCCTCGCGGCCGCGGCCCTGCAACACCGTCGCGGCGGCCGGGTCGCGCCTGGGCTTCTTCTCGCGGGCGGGTTAGCCCTGGCGGCCTTCGTTCTCTTCAACCCGTTCGCAGTCCTGGCGCCGCGCGAGTTCACGGACGACTTGCTCTTACTCTCAGTGACACCCGAGGGAGAAGAGAAGCTCGGCCAGGCCGACGAGAACGGGATCCTCTACTACCTCTGGGTCCTCACGTGGGGACTAGGCTGGGTGCCTCTTCTTGCGGCTGCGGGCGGCGCGACCTGGGCGCTCCTCCGAGATCGTGGCGTCGCGATTTTCCTCCTTCCGGCGCCTGTCCTCTACATCCTCTTCATGGGCATCCAGGAGCGTTACTTCGGCCGCTGGCTCTTGCCCATCCTCCCGATGGTCTGTCTTCTGGCCGCCTACGGGACGGGTCGCCTACTTGGCGTACTCACACAGGGCCGTTCGCGGATCGTGGCTGCAGCCGCGACCGCGGTGGTCGTGACAGCGCTCCTGGGGCAGAGCCTCGTGTTCGACATCCACAATGACCTCGTCCTCAGCCGCGAAGGCACGCGGAACGAAACCCGCAGCTGGATGCTCGAAAACGTACCCCCACGGACGAGGATCTTCGTCGACAGGGTCTTACTGCCTCCCTGGCTTCGGGATTCAGACACTGCGGCGTGGGGCGGGACCAGTCGATTACGTTGGCGACCGTTCCCCCTTGTTCGAGCGCTACGCGCCGGCGGGCTCGTTTCGCCTGACTTTCGCCCCGAGGACGTGATCGGGGGCGTCGAGGACCTGACGCGCCGACTCGATCCGCGGGTGCTCGACGTGCTCGAGCAGAGGGGCATCTGCTGGGTCGTCACAGGCAGCAACGCTTACGGTCGCGCGCTCGCCGAGCCGGAGGAGTTGCCTACCGCGATCGCGTTCTACCAGGCGCTGGCTCGCCGCGGCGAAGTGGTCCACCGGGCAAGCCCGTACGACCCCGGGGAAGGCCCGATTGACTTCAATTACGACTGGGCCAGCAACTACTACCCACTTGCCTATCACCGTCCCGGGCCCGAGATGATCGTCTATCGTCTGCGCGGAGGCGCCTGCGCGAACTGAAGCCGTTCGGACCGGAAGTGTCCGGGCGAAACCCCTGCAAATAGGGCTCTCGGCGCTCCGTCCGACCTCCGCTCTACTCTCGTTGGTCCCCGCTCGGCGGGGCACGGTCAGACCGATACCCTTGGAGGGAGAAATGGCGTCCGCCGCACGCACCGCTACCGCACCCGTCATCGAGGACGAGGCGCTCGTCAACGCCGTCGCCGACGCGGCGCAGTCCTGCGGCGTGCGCCGCTACTTCACCATCCCCGGACGCGACCCGTTCGACGAGATCGAGTGGGAGATTCGCGACGCCTTCATCCCCGGAAAGGACGGTCCGGTCTTCGAGCAGAAGGGCGTCGAGTTCCCCAAGTTCTGGTCGCAGACGGCGACGAACATCGTCGCGCAGAAGTACTTCCGCGGCCGCATGTCCTCGCCGGAGCGCGAGTCGAGCGTCAAGCAGATGATCGGCCGCGTCGTCGATACGGCCGCCGCGTGGGGCCGCGACGGCGGCTACTTCGCCGACGACGAGGAGGCCGAGACCTTCGAGGCCGAGCTCAAGGCGATCCTCGTCAACCAGCTCGCCTCCTTCAACTCGCCGGTCTGGTTCAACGTCGGATTCGAGGAGCGCCCGCAATGTAGCGCGTGCTTCATCCTCTCCATCGACGACTCGATGGACTCGATCCTCGACTGGATCCGGCGCGAAGGGATCATCTTCCGCGGCGGCTCCGGCTCGGGCGTGAATCTCTCCCCGCTGCGCTCCTCGAAGGAGCAGCTCTCCAAGGGCGGCTACGCCTCGGGGCCCGTCAGCTTCATGCGCGGCGCGGATGCCTCCGCCGGCACGATCAAGTCGGGGGGCAAGACCAGGCGTGCCGCCAAGATGGTCGTCCTCGACGTCGACCACCCGGACGTCGAGGAGTTCATCTGGTGCAAGGCGCACGAGGAGGAGAAGGCGCGCGTCCTCGAGCAGGCGGGTTACGACATGACGCTCGACTCGCCGGACTGGGCCTCGATCCAGTACCAGAACGCGAACAACTCGATCCGCGTGTCCGACGCCTTCATGGATGCCGTCGAAGCGAACGACGACTGGAACCTGACCGCGCGCACCGACGGCACCGTCGTCGCGACGCTCCCTGCGCGCGACCTGCTCCGCCAGGGCGCCGAGGCGGCGTGGAAGTGCGCCGACCCGGGCGTCCAGTACGACACGACGATCAACTCGTGGCACACGCTCCCGAACACGGGGCGGATCAACGCATCTAACCCCTGCAGTGAATATCTCAGCATCGACGACAGCGCCTGCAACCTCGCGTCGATCAACCTGATGAAGTTCCGCCGCGAGGACGGCGACCTCGACGTCGAGGCCTTCGAGCACACGGTCGACACGGTGTTCCTCGCGCAGGAGATCCTCGTCGGCTACTCGAGCTACCCGACGCCCGAGATCGACCGGAACGCAAAGGGCTACCGCCAGCTCGGCCTCGGCTATGCGAACCTCGGCGCCCTGCTCATGTCGCGCGGTCTTCCGTACGACTCGGAGGAGGGACGAGCCTTCGCCGCCGCTGTGACCGCGCTCATGACCGGGCGCGCGTACCGCAAGTCGGCCGAGATCGCCGGGCGCATGGGCGCCTTCGCCGGCTACCAGCCGAACGCTGCGGCGATGCTAGGCGTGATCGCCAAGCACCGCGCCTCGGTCGGGAACATCGAGCACCCGCACTCCGTCCCCGACGACCTCCTCTCGGCCGCCCGGCGCGCCTGGGACGATGCCCTCGACCAGGGCGAGGTCAGCGGCTACCGGAACGCGCAGGCGACCGTGCTCGCGCCGACTGGGAGGGGGCAGGAGCTGCTCGCGCAGAAAAGGGTTCGTTTTATAACCAATAATCTAACCAGCACACGCCGAACTGAGCACAAACGATCAGCTTCATGATGGATTGCGACACGACCGGGGTCGAGCCGGACTTCTCGCTCGTGAAGATGAAGAGGCTCGTCGGCGGCGGCGACCTCACCATCGTGAACAAGACCGTCCCGATGGCGCTCGAGCGGCTCGGCTACGCGCCGGAGGAACGCGACCAGGTGGTCGCCTTCATCGACGACCGCAATACCGTCGTCGGCTCGCCCTTCCTGAAGACCGAGCACTACCCCGTCTTCGACTGCGCGATCGGCGAGCGCGCGATCCACCACATGGGCCACGTGAAGATGATGGGCGCCGTCCAGCCCTTCATCTCGGGCGCCATCTCGAAGACCGTCAACCTCCCCGAGGAGACGACCGTCGACGAGATCTCCGACCTCTTCCTCGACGCCTGGAAGCTCGGCGTCAAGGCGATCGCCATCTATCGCGACAACTGCAAGGTCGCCCAGCCGCTCTCCAAGAAGTCGGACACGGCCGCGCCGGCTCCCGCACCGCGCGAGGAGCGCCGGCGGCTACCGGAGGACCGCAACGAGATCGGCCGCAAGTTCCGCGTCGGCGACTACGAGGGCTACATCCACGTCGGCCTCTACGACGACGGCACGCCCGGCGACATCTTCGTCGACATCGCCAAGGAGGGCACGACCCTCGCAGGTCTCATGAATTCCTTGATGATCTCGGTCTCGCTCGGGCTCCAGTACGGCGTGCCGCTCGAGGTCTACGTCTCGAAGTTCGCCCACATGCGATTCGAGCCGAGTGGCCTCACGAACGACGCCGACATCCGCGCCGCCAAGTCGCTCGTCGACTACATCTTCCGCTGGATGGGCAAGAAGTTCCTCGACACGGACACGCAGCAGGAGCTCGGCATCCTGAGCCCTGAAGTCCGCAAGCGCCTTGCGGAGGCCAACGACATCCTGGAGGGCAACGGCGCGCCGGAGGCGGAGGCGGCGCCGGCCTCCCCGCCGGGCCAGACCGCGCTGTTCAACGCCTTCGAGGACGCGGTCGAGTGCGCCAAGTGCGGCGGGCGGATGGTGAGGACGGGCAGCTGTTACACCTGCCGCGACTGCGGTCACAACACCGGCTGTAGCTGAGCGAGTTGTTGGTCTAATCCAGCTGACTCCCGGCCTGCGTGAGCCCGCTCTCGTAGGCGAAGATCACCGCCTGCACGCGGTCGCGCGCGCGGAGCTTCATGAGGATCCGCTTGACGTGGGTCTTCACCGTGGACTCCTCGATCACGAGCTCCGCAGCGATCTCGCTGTTCGAAAGCCCGCGCGCGACCTGCGCCAGGACTTCCCGCTCGCGCGGCGTGAGCTCGCCGAGGCGCTCGTCGTACGGCCTGTCCGCCGCCGGCTGCCGCGCCATGCGGTCGATCACCCGCCGGGTGACCGACGGTGAGAGCAGGGAATCGCCGACGGCGACAGTGTGGATGCCTGCGATGAGCTCCTCGGGGCTCGTTCGCTTGAGGAGGAAGCCCGAGGCCCCGGCGTTGAGCGCTCCGAAGATGTAGTCGTCCTGCTCGAAGGTCGTCAGGATCATCACCTTGACCTCCGGCGAGCTCGCCAGCACCTCGCGGGTCGCGGAAATCCCGTCGAGGTCGGGCATGCGGACATCCATCAGGACGACGGCGGGCTCCAGTTCCCGCACCTGATCGACCGCGGCTCGTCCGGTGGCGGCCTCCCCGACGACCTCGAGCGCGTCGTCACTCGAAAGCACCGCCTTGAGACCTGCCCGCATGAGGTCGTCGTCGTCCACGAGCAGGACACGGACCGGCAGGTCGCTCATGCGCCCGCGTCTCCATAGGGCAGGCGGGCGTGGATGCGGAAGGAGCCGTTGTCGGCGCCGGCCTCGAGCGTGCCGCCCAGGAGCTGTGCCCGCTCTCGCATGCCGACGATCCCGTGGCCACCGCCGTCGCGGGCTGACGAGTCGGAAGCCGGGTTGGTCACGGCGATCTCGAGCGAGCCGGTGGCAAACTCGATCTCGACCCTGGCACTCCCTCGCCCGTGCCATGCGGCGTTCGTCAGCGCCTCCTGGAGGATGCGGTACGCGGCCTGGTCGACTGCCGGACTGAGGGGGCGGCGCGATCCGTCGACGGTGACGGTCACGTCGAGCCCGGAGCCGCGGTAGCGCTCGGCGAGGGCCTCGAGCGCGGCGAGGCCCGGAGGCGGCTCGACCTCGCCGGGCGGAAGATCCTCGCGCAGGGCGCGCACGAGCTGGTCGATCTCGCCGAGCGTGTCGCGCGCGACCTCCTCGACCGTCTCGAGCGCGGCGCGCGCGCCGGCCGGATCGCGTTCCTGGAGCAGGCGCGCCGCGCCCGCCTGGACGAGGATCACGCTGATCGCGTGGCCGGCCGAGTCGTGCAGGTCGCGGGCGATGCGCATGCGCTCCTCGGCGGCTGCCAGCCGGCGCTCGCGTTCCGCCTCGTGCTCGGCCCGGCGGGCACGCTCTTCCAGCTCGGCGATCCGCTCCTGCCGCAGTCGAGAGCGGTCGCCCGCGAACCAGGCCGCCAGCCAGACGACCGCGCCGAGCAGCAGCTCCGGCGCGAACCCGTCGCGAATGAGATGCGGAGAGAGGAGGACGACGAGACTGCCGACGAGCGCGCCCGTGCGCAGGCGAGGGTGCTCGACTTCTCGCTGCTCGGCCACCGTGTAGAGGGCGATTGCGAAGCCGATCGGCGGGCCCAGGCCGTAGCGGAGCCCGTACAGGGTCGCCGTGGCGACGGTGACGACTACGAAGACCGGAAGCGGCGCGAGGCGCCTTGCCGCGAGCGGGAGGGCGGCGAACGCGGCCAGGACGCCACCGACCGCGTCGAGGCCCTTATCGGTCTCGTCGAAGCCGCCGTGTGCGATCGCGCCCAGCGACGCGGCGAGCACGGCGCCGGCGATGAGGGCGTCGATCAGGAGCCTTCTCTTCTTCAAGGCGTTCACGGCTCTAGGAAGGTAGCGCCGCAACGTCGGGGCCGAGTCGCCCCGCGGGAGGATCCGAGTCCTCCCTGAGGAGGACGCCGAAGTTCCTCCCGGGGGGCGTTGTGGCTGCGGGTGGCGCCGACCTACCGTTGAGGGCATGACTGAGAACACGAATCTCGTTGTGGAGACACACGAGCTCGGCAAGCGCTACGACCGGATCCAGGCCGTGGACGGGCTGAGCCTCAGAGTTCGCCGGGGTGAGGTCTACGGATTCCTCGGCCCCAACGGCGCCGGCAAGACGACGACGCTGCGAATGCTCCTCGGGCTGATCCGGCCCACGACCGGCCGCGCGCTCGTCCTCGGCGCGGCGCCGGGAACGTCCGCAGCGCTCGCACGGCTCGGATCGCTTATCGAGACGCCCACCTTCTACCCCTACCTGTCCGGCCGCGACAACCTGCGGGTCCTCGCTCGTTACGCGCAGGTTCCCGAGGCGCGCATCGCGGGCGTCCTGGAAGAGGTCGACCTGACCGGGCGGGCCGGCGACCGCTTCCGGACCTACTCGCTCGGGATGAAGCAGCGGCTTGGCATCGCCGCGGCGCTGCTCAAGGATCCCGAGCTGCTCATCCTCGACGAGCCGACGAACGGCATGGACCCCGCCGGCATGGCCGAGATGCGCACCGTTCATCCGCAGCCTCGGCCAGGGCGATCGCACCGTCCTGCTCTCCAGCCACCTGATGGGCGAGGTCGAGCAGGTCTGCGACCGAGTCGGAGTGATCAGCCACGGCAGGCTCGTCGGCGAGGGAACCGTGGACGACCTGCGCGGTCGCGAGGGCCTGTGGCTGCGCGCCGAGCCCCTCGGCCAGGCCGAGCGCCTGCTCGGGTCACTCCGCGGAGTCGACGAGGTCGCGCGCGACGACGGCGGCCTCCGCATCGCGGCCGAGCCGGCCGCGGCCCACGAGATCAACCGCGCGCTCGTGGAGGCCGGAATCGCGGTGAGCGAGATTCGCCCCGAGCGCGCGTCCCTGGAGAAGGTCTTTCTCGAGCTCACGCAAGAAGAGGAGGCGGCATGATCCGCACCGTCAGCGCAGAGTTGCTCCTGATGCGCAAGCGTCCCAGCACCTGGATCCTCCTCGGGATCTGGGCGGCGCTGGCGCTCACCTTCGCCTACGTGGTGCCCTACGTGGCGTACCTGAACGACCCCGCCCGCGAATCCCTCGCGGACCTGCTCCCGCAGAACCTGGTCGGCACCGTGATGGCCGGTTTCCCCTTCTTCGGCGGCGTGCTGGCGCTCATGCTCGGCGTGCTCGCCATCGGCAGCGAGTACGGCTGGGGCACGCTCAAGACCCTCTTCACCCAGGGCCCCGGCAGACTGCAGACCTTCGGCGCCAAGCTGCTCGCAGTCGCGGTTGCGCTCGTGCCCTTCGTGCTCGTCGTCTACGCCCTCGGCGCGACCGCGAGCTACTCCATCGCACTGCGCGAAGGAGCGGACACGGGCTGGCCGTCCGCCTGGCTCCTCGTCCGTGGCCTAGCCGGAGGCTGGCTGGTCCTTGCCGCCTGGGCGGCGCTCGGAGTCCTGCTGGCAGTCGTCTCGCGCGGTACCGCGCTCGCAACGGGCATCGGCATCCTCTACGCGTTTGTCGTCGAAGGCCTGCTGAGCGCCCTCGCCGGCGAGATCAGCGTCCTCGACCGCTTGGTTGAGTTCTTCGTGCGAGCGAACGGCTACTCGCTGGTCTCGGCGCTGGGCGTCTCCGGCGAAGACGTCGCGGACAACGGACCAGGGTCTTTCTCCGGACCGTTTGTCGCCGGCGGCCAGGCGACGCTCGTCCTCGTCGGTTACACCGCGGTGTTCGTCGTCGTCGCAGCGTGGCTCCTCCGCCGCCGCGACGTGGTGTGAGCCGGCGTAGTCCGTGCAATGGCGTTGCGGCCGGTGGGCTGCTTCCTGCACTGACATGAATCTGTCGCTTGTCCTGTCAGTCAGGCTGTCGCTCCACAGCTGAGCTGACGGACGAGCTGACTACAGTCTGACGCGACATCCAACGCTGGAAACGTCCCGTCACCCGCCCACGCGCGTGACCCTGTGACACCGGGGCTCGTCCTCCTCGTGAACCTCTCGGTCGCAGTGGCCCTGCTTGCGGTCGCCGCGGATCGCCGGCTCGGACGCTGGGCGTCGAGCCATCCAGTTGCCCTCGCGGCCCTTCCACTCCTGACCGCGATCGTGCTCACCGTGTACGTCTTCGGCGAGGACAGCTACCGCGGGAACGGCATCAGCCGCTGGGAGGCATATGCCTCGCCCGCCGGGGCGCTTGCGTCCATGTTCGTGCTGTCCGTCGCCCTCATGGCCGCGTGCGCCGCGCTGCTCCTCTACGCCGGTCGGCAAGGTAGAGAGAGCGTGTTGCGGTTGACCGCCCTCGCTGGTGGGCTTACCTGCCTGGTCCTCCTCACGGCCACCATCCTCGGGTTCAGCCTGAACTAGGTGTGCGGATGGTGGGGTTAACCGAACCCCACGTCTCGCGCCTTCCCCCTCACGGAATGCGCCTAGCGCTCGGCATCGTTGGCGCCTTGAGTGACCACTCACAAGACCAACGACGCAAGGGGAACTGAATGACTGACACCACACCTGACCCCAGGCGCTGGAAGGCGCTTGCAGTTCTCGGCGTCGCGTACCTCATGGTCGTCCTCGACATCGCGATCGTGAACGTGGCGCTGCCCTCGATCCAGACCGACCTCGGGTTCTCGACGGAGGACCTCCAGTGGGTCGTCTCGGGCTACGCCTTGACCTTCGGCGGCTTTCTGCTGCTGGGAGGACGCATAGGCGACCTCCTGGGACGGCGCAAGATCTTCATGGTGGGCCTCGGGCTCTTCCTCGTCACCTCGCTCCTGGCGGGGCTCTCGACGTCGTCCGAGATGCTCATCGTCGCGCGGCTCCTGCAGGGCGCCGCGGGCGCGATCCTCTCGCCGTCCGTCTTCTCGATCACCCTCGTCACCTTCGAGGAGGGCGCCGAGCGGAACAAGGCGCTCGGGATCCTCGGCGGGATCGCGGGCTCGGGGGCCGCCATCGGCGTGCTCCTGGGCGGCGTCTTCACCCAGTACGTCGGCTGGGAGTGGATCTTCTTCGTCAACGTCCCGATCGCCGCGGCCGCGCTCGCGCTGGTCCCGCGCTACGTGCGCGAGAGCAAGGCGGACGGCCTGGCGAGGCACTTCGACTCCTTCGGCGCCGTCTCGGTGACCGGCAGCCTGATGCTCCTCGTCTTCGGCCTGACGCAGGCGAACCGCGTCGGCTGGACCTCGGCGCAGACGATCGGCGTCTTCGCCGGCTCGGCCGTGCTGATGGCGATCTTCCTCTGGAACGAGACCCGCTCGCGCTCCCCGCTCGTCCCGCTCAGCATCTTCAAGCGGCGCACGCTGACCGGCGCGAACGTGATCGGCTTCGGCCTCGGGACCGTGATCTTCGGGATCTTCTTCCTGCTGTCGCTCTACATGCAGCAGGTGCTGGGCTTCTCGGCGATGCAGGCCGGCGTCGGCTACCTCGCCGTCGCGCTGACGGTCGTCGTCGCGGCCACAATCTCGCAGGGCCTCGTGACGCGACTCGGCGTCAAGCCGGTGCTGGTCACGGGCATGGCCCTCCTCACGGTCGGGATGGTCTACTTCACGCAGGTATCGCCGAACGGCTCCTACGCCGTCGATCTCCTGCCCGGCTTCCTGATCATCGGCGTCGGCATGGGCTTCTCGTTCGTGCCGATCTCGATCGCCGCTCTCGCGGGCGTGCAGGGGCCCGAGGCCGGGCTCGCGTCCGGGCTCATCAACACGAGCCAGCAGATCGGCGGGGCGCTGGGCCTCGCGCTCCTGACCACGGTCGCCACGACGCACACGACCACCCTGCTCGAGGACGGCACGGGGCAGGCGGAGGCGCTCACCTCCGGCTTCAGCTGGGGCTTCTGGGTCGCCGCCGGATTCGCCTTCGTCTCGCTGATCACGACGCTGTTCGTCCTCCGCCAGGACGATCTACCGGCGGTCGGCGCCGAGCCGGCCCCCGTCCCGGCGGGCTAGGCACCAACGAGGGGGCGGCCGTCTCTGGCGGCCGCCCCCCAGTCCGGTTAGGCTCCTGCCTCCTGACCCCCAGGGAGGCCGCACATGTTCCGGGCTACGCTCGCCGTCTTCGCTCTGCTGCTGACCCCGGCCGCGGCGTCCGCGGCGCCGACGCTCGAGTTCCTCGGCGAGGAGATCCTGCCGACCGGCCTCCAGTTCGACGGCACCGAGGTCGGCGGCCTCTCCAGCATCGCCTACGACGCGGACCTCGACCGCTACTACGTGATCTCGGACGACCAAAGCGTCATCGATCCGGCCCGCTACTACACCTTCACGCTCGACGTCGCGGACGGGACGCTCGATCCGGGCGACGTCGTCGTCAGCGACGTGACCACGCTGCTCGACGCCGCCGGCCTCCCGTTCGCCGCCGCGTCGTTCGACCCCGAGGGTCTTGCGCTCACGAAGGACGACGAGCTGGTCATCACCTCGGAGGGCATCGCCAGCCGGTTGATCCCGCCGTGGGTGCGCCTCTTCGGGCTCAACGGGCGCCAGCTCGAGGACCTGCCCGTCCCGCTCGCCTTCATCCCCGACGCGATCCCGCAGACGCGCGGCGTCCGCCAGAACCTCGGCTTCGAGAGCGGGCACGACCGTCGGGCCGTACTTCCTCACCGGCTCCGAGGGCGCGCTCGTGCAGGACGGCCCGCCGCCCGGCCTCGGCGTGCCGCAGCCCCGCGCGGCTGCTGCGCTACAACCTCAAGACCGGCCGGCCCGACCGGCAGTACCTCTACTGGACCGACCCGATCGCCGAGTCGCCGGTGCCGCCGACGACCTTCGCCGTCAACGGGCTCGTCGAGCTCCTGCCGCTCGACAAGCACTCGCTTCCTCTCGATGGAGCGCTCGTTCTCGGTCGGGGCGCCCGACACCGGGAACACGATCAAGCTCTTCACGCCTCGAGCTTGCCGGCGCGCAGAACGTGAACGGCCGCGAGAGCCTCGCCGGCCAGCTCGGCAGCATCGCGCCGGCGCGCGAAGACGCTGCTCCTCGACCTGGACGACCTCGGCATCCCGCTCGACAACGTCGAGGGCATGACCTTCGGGCCGGACCTGGCGGACGGGCGGCGCACGCTCGTCCTCGTCAGCGACAACAACTTCGCGCCCGCGCAGTTCACGCAGTTCCTGCTCTTCGCCTTTTCCGAATAGGCGAAAACCGCATCGGGCTTCCCCGCGTAGACCCAGGACGAGAAGAGTCGTCCATAGTCTGACAAAGGGGGATGCCATGAGTCCGAACCGACGGCTGCTCGCCGTCCTGACGCTTGTCGCCGCGCTCGCCGCCTTGGCGTTCTCGACGCCGGCCGCAGCGAGCGACGAGTCGACCGAAGTGCACGGCCTTCGCCGTGCTGAAGGCGGGCAACGAGGTGCCACCGACGACGTCCCGCGCATCCGGCGCCGCCGTCGTGCACATCGACGGCACGACGCTCAGCTTCGCCGTGGCGATCTTCAACCCGGCGCGGGAGTCGTTCATCGCTGGGCACATCCACGTGGGAGCGACCGGAGTGAACGGGCCCGTCGTCGTGCCGCTCTTCGCGGGCTCGACGTCCACGGGGCTCATCGTCCAGGCCGACCGGCTCACCATCAGCGAGGACAACGGCGCCGCCATCTGCGGCAACCCCGCCGGGTACTACGTCAACTACCACACGACGGACTTCCCGGGAGGGCCGATCCGAGGCCAGCTCAACGCGGCTGAGCCAGGCAGACGAGGGCGGGAGCCTCGTGCTCCCGCCCTCGTCCGGCGTCCATTGGTAGCGTCGGACCGTGGGCGACCGCTCTTCCTGGAGCGCGATCGGCGTGCCGATCGACTCCGTAGGCCGTGCGGGCGGAACGGAGCTGGCGCCGGCCGCCCTTCGCGCAGCGGGGCTCGTCGAGCGGCTCGGCATCGCCGACCGCGGCGATCTCGACGTCCGCATCCGCGGCGACGAGCGTGACCCGGAGACAGGAGTCCTGGGCTCGCCGGACGTCCTGGCGATGACGGCCGCCGTGCGCTCCGCCGTCGGCCAGATGGTCGCCGCCGGCGAACGGCCGCTCGTCCTCGGCGGCTGCTGCTCGCTCGTTCCCGGAGCGCTCGCCGGCGTGCGCGACGCCTCGGGCCCGGTCGGGATCGCCAACGTCGACGGGCACGTCGACGTCTACGACGGCGTCACGTCGCCGACCGGCGAGGGGGCGGACATGCCGTTGGGAGTCGCGTTCGGGCGCGAGCCGAGTGCCTGGGTCGAGGCCGCCGGGGGCGCGATCGACCTCCCCTGCGCACGGAGTCGTGCTCGGCGCACGCGACCCGGACGAGGCCGTCGACGTCGCCGCGCTGCTCGAGGGGGAGCTCGCGGAGCTGCTCGTCCTCTCTCCGCACGACCTGCGCGCACATGGCCTGGGGGAGGCGGGCGCTCTTGCCGAGGAGCGGCTGGCCGAGCGGGCCGGACGCTACTGGATCCACCTGGACGTTGACGTCCTCGACCAGCGGGCGATGCCCGCGACCGACTACCTGATGCCCGGTGGGCTCGAGTGGGATGAGCTCGCCGAGCTGCTCGCGCCGCTGTGCTCCTCGCCCGCCGTCGCCGGCCTCAGCGTCGGATGCCTCAACCCGGAGAAGGATCCGGGCGGGCGGCTCACACGGCGCACCTGCGATCTCCTCGCCGGCGTTCTCTGACCGCGAAGGCTTTCCGTCGCGCGGACGTCATAAGGGTGTTACGTTCGACACGAGGAAGGAGCCCGCGGTGGCGAGAGGCAGTTGTGGTGGAAGGCAGCAGGCGACTCTCGCACGTGTTGCATGCGCGGTCGCCCTGGTGGCGCTCGCGCTCACCGCGGCGTGCGGCGACGACGAATCCCCTTCGGCGTCGGGGACCTCGACCCAGGCTCCAGCGGAATCGATGGCGGTCTCCACCGTCGAGGAGCTTCCGGACCCGGTCGGGCAGACCCGCGCAGCCATTCTGGCGGCGGCGAGCGCAGGGGACTACGACGCCCTTGGACAGGTCGTCGACCCTGACGTCTTCCTGTCCGATGCCGGCTTCGGAGTCGACCCGGTGCCGCACTGGCGCGATCAGGGAACCGGGCCGCTCGAGGCGATGGCCGGGCTGCTGGCCATGACCCACACCGTGAAGGAGACCAACGAAGGCACGCTCTATCAGTGGCCGAGGTTCACGGCCGATTCCGATCCGGACGACATGTCGGCGGCGGAGAGAGACGCGCTGACAATGCTGCTCGGTGAACGCGGGCTCGAGAGGGCCTTCCAGTCCGAGACGGGCTACGTCGCCCCGCGCCTGGGAATCCTCGCCGACGGCACCTGGTGGTTCTTCGTCACTGACCCGGCTCCCTGATTGTCCGCGGTCCAGCGGCACCCGATGAGGGAATTCGCGCTTCGGGGCGCTCTCTCGGGCGCTCTCTCCGAACCCTGCGCCATCACTTAGGAGGTTGCTGCCCGAAGCGTCCAGGCCTCCGACGGCGCTGGCGGGCCTCCCGCTCGTGCCCTTCCGTATACGGAGGACGAGCGACGCGGTCGCGAGCCGCTCGCCGATCGCTTCGGCCGCTGAGCCCAGGATCGTTGTCGAGCGCGAGGCAGATCGTTACGATTCCAACTTGTTGACCCATGGTGACTCGGCGAGTCCAAGTGCCTTGGGGGTCTTTAGGCGCACGAGCGTCACTCGTTGCCGTCTCTCTGGCTGCGCTCGCCGCGGGTTGCTCGTCCGAGCTCGGCACCGATACGACCGCCGGCGACACGTCCCGCGAACCGGGGCGACCACCGAGCCGCTACCGACTGATCCGGTTCCGACGGCGACCGGGCCTACTCGAGCCCTCGACTACGACGGCGCCCACGGAGCCTACGACCACGACCGAACCGACGACCACGACCGAGCCGACGGAATCGTCGACCACGACCAACCGGACCGAGCCGACGACCACGCGCCGTCGCGCTAGCCTCGTGGTGACGGCGACGATCACTGCGGCTCGGTCGTGGTCTCCGGCTCGGTGGCTGTGGTCGTGGTCGTCTGCGTCGGATCAGCCGACCTCGACTGGAGGCACCGAGGAGCCCACGAGCTCGACGATCGAGCCGCCACCGCCTCCCGATGTAGATGACGGACCGCCTGCGCCGCTTCCGACGCCGAACCAGTTCGCTGTTCTTGCCGCGATCAGAAAAGCCTTCGAGAGGCTACCGAGAGAGGACGAATACGCGCTCACCCCCGACGGGCTGCAAGTCGGCACTGCAGGGCAGGTCATCGTGACGCTGGAGCAGCCGCTCGAAATCGACATCCCCCCGAGGGCGGAGGTCCTGGCCGACGCGCGGGGGAAAGTCGACGTCGCTATTACCACCGTGCTCCAGCTTCAGGACGCAGCGGCGAGCACCTTCCCCCCGGATGGCGCACGAAGCACCTTCCGCGTGCGCCCCCGCCGAGGGACCATCGTCGTCCCGGCGGGGGGCGAGATCGGCCGATTCAGGGTGGAGCCTGTCCGTGCCGGAAGGCAGCCGATCTACCTCTACCTGCGAGAGGTCACGATCAACGGACGGCCGGTCGACTACGACGTCTCGCTCCCCTTCGGGACCGTCGACGTGGCCGAGAAGCCGCTCTTTGAGCGCGTTCAGGACGCCCTGAAGACGACGCAAGGAATCGTGGCCTCGCTGGTCGTGATCGTCGGCGCGATCTTTGGCGCCTGGCGCTACCTCCGCAGGAGATGCAAGCCGCCACAGCCCCCGGCCGGCCAGCCGACCTGAGGCGGACGCGACCGTCACCGAGTCCCTCTGCCTAAGATCCGGGTGAGCGGGAGGAGCCACGAATGGCAGACAGCTTCGGAGCACTCGGGGAGATCGAAGCCGGGGGGCGATCGCTGGCGATCGCACGCCTCGACGTCCTCGCTGCCGAGACCGACCTCGCACGGCTTCCCTACACGCTCCGCGTCCTGCTCGAAAACGTCCTTCGCGCCGAGGCGCTGGGACGCGGCAGCGTCGACGAGGTGCGCGCGGTCGCCGGCTGGCAGGCCGATGCTGAGCCGCGGCACGAGATCTCGTTCAGGCCGGCCCGGGTCCTGCTCCAGGACTTCACGGGCGTTCCCGCGATCGTCGACCTCGCCGCCATGCGGGACGCGATGGTCGGGCTCGGCGGCGACCCTGCCGCGATCAACCCGCAGATCCCGGCAGAGCTCGTGATCGACCACTCGGTCCAGGTCGACGTGTTCGGGTCGCGGATCGCCCTCTTCAAGAACACCGAGCGAGAGTTCGAGCGAAACCGGGAGCGCTACGCGTTCCTGCGCTGGGGCCAGACAGCCTTCGACGACTTCAAGGTCGTGCCGCCAAACACGGGGATCGTCCACCAGGTGAACCTCGAGTACCTCGCGCGCGTCGTCGAGGCGCGTGAGGAGGACGGGCGCCTGTTCGCATTCCCCGACACGCTGATCGGCACCGACTCCCATACGACGATGGTGAACGGCCTCGGTGTCCTCGGCTGGGGCGTGGGCGGAATCGAGGCGGAGGCCGTGCTGCTGGGCGAGCCGGTCTCGATGCTCGTCCCGCAGGTTGTCGGCTTCCGGCTCTCTGGGAAGCTGCCGGAGGGCGCGACCGCGACGGACCTCGTGCTCGTCGTGACGCAGATTCTCAGAAACCTCGGTGTCGTCGGGAAGTTCGTGGAGTACTTCGGCCGCGGCCTCGTGGGCCTCCCGCTCGCCGACCGCGCCACCATCGGGAACATGTCCCCGGAGTACGGCGCGACGTGCGGGTTCTTCCCCGTCGACGAGGAGACGCTCCGGTACCTGCGCCTCACCGGCCGAAGCGAGGAGCAGGTCGAGCTCGTGGAGAAGTACTGCCGCGAGCAGGGGCTCTTCCACGATCCGGAGCAGGAGCCTGAGTACTCCCAGGTCGTCGACCTCGACCTGGGCGACGTCGAGCCAAGCCTCGCGGGGCCTCGGCGGCCCCAGGACCGCGTGCCGCTCGCCGAAGTGAAGCCGTCCTTCGTCGACTCGCTCTCGACCTTCGGCGTCGAGTACGCGAACGGCTCACCCGACTCCGCGGTCGCAGGCTCGTTCCCGGCGAGCGACCCGCCCGCCTCCGTCGCTCCAGGCCACGCGGAGGTGCCGGAGAAAGAGTCGGCTCAGGTCGCGACGGTCCCGCGGGCTCCGGCGTCTGTTGCCGTCTCGCTGGAAGGCGAGTCGTTCGAGCTCGAGCACGGATCGGTGGTCATCGCAGCGATCACGAGCTGCACGAACACGTCCAACCCGTCGGTGATGGTCGCCGCCGGGCTCCTGGCGAAGAAAGCGGTCGAGCGCGGCCTCGCCCGCAAGCCCTGGGTGAAGTCGAGCCTGGCGCCGGGCTCGAAGGTCGTCACCGAATACTACGACCGTGCGGGCCTGACGCAGTACCTCGAGGCGCTGGGGTTCCACACGGTCGGCTACGGCTGCACCACCTGCATCGGGAACTCCGGGCCGCTTGCCCCCGAGATCTCCGCAGCGGTCGAGGAGGGCGATCTCGTCGTCTGCTCCGTTCTCTCCGGAAACCGCAACTTCGAGGCTCGCATCCACCCGGAGGTGAAGGCGAACTACCTCGCGTCGCCGCCTCTAGTCGTCGCGTACTCGCTCACGGGGCGCATCGACGTCGACCTGACCGCAGAGCCGCTGGGGCAGGATCCCGACGGCGAGGACGTCTTCCTCGGCGACCTCTGGCCGAGCCCGGACGAGGTCAAGGAGACGATCGCGGAGGCCATCTCCGAGGACATGTATCGGCGAACCTACGCCGACGTGTTTACGGGCGACGAGCACTGGGCGGCGCTCCCGGTGCCCGAGGGCGACCTCTTCGCCTGGGACCCCGACTCGACCTACGTGCGGCTGCCGCCCTACTTCGAGGGGATGGGGCACGAGCCGGGCGGCGTCGATGACATCGCCGACGCGCGCTGCCTCGTCATGGTCGGCGACAGCGTGACGACCGACCACATCTCGCCCGCGGGCTCGATCAAGCCGGACAGCCCGGCCGGCCGCTACCTCGTCGAGCATGGCGTCGAGCGGAAGGACTTCAACTCGTACGGCTCGCGACGCGGCAACCACGAGGTGATGGTGCGCGGGACGTTCGCGAACGTCCGCCTCAAGAACCTGCTCGTCCCGGAAGGCGAGGGAACGTGGACGGTGCACCTTCCGGACGGCGAGGAGATGACCATCTTCGACGCCGCCGAACGCTACACGGCCGAGGGCGTGCCGACGGTCGTGCTCGCGGGCAAGGAGTACGGCTCCGGCTCGTCGCGGGACTGGGCGGCGAAAGGCCCCAATCTCCTCGGCGTACGCGCCGTCATCGCCGAGAGCTACGAGCGGATCCACCGTTCCAACCTGATCGGGATGGGCATCGTTCCGCTCCAGTACCCGAACGGTGAGAGCGCCGAGAGCCTGGGCCTGACCGGGCGCGAGACGTTCGCTGTCGAGGGCCTCGAGAACGGGGAGGCGCGAGAGGCGCTGGGTGCGGGCGGCGCCGGACGAGGGCGAGCCGATCGTCTTCTCGGCGCGGGTCCGGCTGGAGACCCCGCGCGAGCGCGAGTACCTCCGACACGGCGGAATCCTCCTGTACGCGCTGCGCAAGCTGGCTGCGTAGGCGTCCCTTCGCAGTGGGCCAGAGGATCCACGAGTCGGCCGCCCGCGGCTACTCGCGGGCCGCGGATGCCTACGAACGCGGGCGCCCAGGCTACCCGGAGGACGCGGTCGGGCGCCTGGCCGTGGAGCTCGGCCTCGAGGGCGGCCGAGTCGTGCTCGACCTGGCCGCGGGAACCGGGAAGCTGACGCGGCACCTCGTGGAGACCGGGGCGGAGGTCGTCGCCGTCGAGCCCGTGGAGCAGATGCGCGCCGCGCTCGGGCAGCGCCTTCCAGGGGTAACGGCCCTTGCAGGCACGGCCGAGCAGATCCCTCTACCCGACGGCTCCGTGGACGCCGTGGCCGTCGGCCAGGCCTTCCACTGGTTTGCGGGAGCCCGGGCTCTGGCGGAGATCCACCGAGTCCTCCGGCCGCCAGGTCGCCTCGGGCTCGTCTGGAACGTGCGCGACGAATCGGCGCCCTGGGTGGCCGGGCTCACCGAGATCATGGAGCCGTACCGCGGCGCCGCCCCGCGCTACCTCGGCGGCGCCTGGCGCGACGCGTTCGAGGGGACCGCCCTCTTCGAGCCGCTCGAACACATCTCCTTCCGGCACGTACACCGGCTCCCGCCCGAGGCCGTGCTGGCCCGTGTCGCCTCGGTCAGCTTCGTCGCCGCGCTTCCCGAGCAGGAGCGTCAGGACGTCCTCGGACGCGTCCGGGAGCTCCTCGCACGTAACCCGGACACTCGGGGTCGCTCGGAGGTCGAGCTTCCGTACCGGACCGACGTCTACTGGGCGCGCCGGCGGACCGTGATCCCCCAGGCCTTGCCCGCGGCGAAGAGCTCGTCGGGGTCGACCTCGCCGACCCAGCCGAGGAAGTGGCGCTCAGGCTCGTCCTCGGTGGAGCCGTAGACGGCCGGCCGCTCGACCACGTCCTCCAGGCCGTTGTCACGCTCGGCGCGCTCGAGCGCCTCGTAGCGCTCCTCGGCCGCAGGACCCTCTGCGTAGCCCTTGCCCACGCCTGAATTCTAAGGCCGCGGGCTGCGCTGGACCCACTCGGAGAGCGGGTACCAGTACGTCTCCTGGAGCGCGGCGGCGACGCGCGGATCCGTGTGGCTCGGGTTGTAGACGTTGTGCTCGAGGTCGGCGCAGATCGCGACGGCCTCGAGAGGGATGTCGGGGATGTTGACTATCACCTCGGTCGGGAGCCGCGCCTCCCCGAGCGTGTAGTGCTTGAAGTGGAGATCGGGTGCGACCTCGAGAAGCGCGGGCCAGTCCGGGCAGCTACGCGTGCTCATCGCGACTCGATTCGTCCTTCGGCGCGAGAGGCCTTCTCCACGACTTCCACGAGCGCCTGGACGAAGGCCGGGTCGTCGTTCAGCGACTCGATCCGGTCGAGCTCGAGACCGAGCTCGGCGGCTCGCTGCCGTGCCGCGATGTCGATGTCCCAGAGGATCTCCAGGTGGTCGGAGACGAAGCCGACCGGCGCGACGAGCACCTTGCCGACGCCGCGGGCGCGCAGCACGTCGAGCTCGACGAGGATGTCGGGGCCCAGCCATGGTTCGCCGGTCGCGCTCTCGCTCTGGAAGGCGAACGACCAATTCTCGACCGCGGCCCGCTCGGCGACGAGGCGCGACGTCTCGAGCAGCTGGTCGCGATAGGGATCGCCGTCGGCGAGGATGCGCGCCGGGAGGCTGTGCGCTGTGAAGACCACGTGGGCGTCGGTGCCGCGGACGCGGTCCGCGAGCACGGACACGAACGCCTCGTCGTCATGCCAGCTCTCGACGAAGTCGAGCTCGGCCCGCCCGTCGAGCGCCTGCTCGAGTCGCTCCCGGTAGCCGCCGATCGAGATACCCGAGTAGTGCGGCGCCAGAACGAGCCCGACGACCCGCTCGGCCCCGTCGGCGAGCGCTGCCTCGACCGCATCGAGGATCCGGGGGCTCCAGTGCCTCATGCCGACGTACACGGGCAAGCCGCCGGCACGCTCGAGGGCGGCACGCTGTCTTTCGGTGATCTCGTTGAGCGGCGATCGCCCGCCGATGCGCCGATAGCGCTCGCTGAGCTCCTCGACCGCCTCCGGCCGCACGGGCCGTCCGCCGCGGATGTCGGTGAGGTACGGCGCGATGTCCTCCGGCCGCTCCGGGCTCCCGTACGCCATCAGGATGACCGCACTCCGCGCGTCGCTCGTCACAGGTCGGGCCGCTTTCGACTCAGCGCGCGCGCCACGCGCGCGGATTTCCGCGGTACGCTCGAAGCGGGAGGTGGGATGGGCGTATCCCTATCAACGGAGCCCGTCTCACGCCGTAACCGCGACGTTGGTGCGCTCGTGGACGAACTCGACGAGCCGGCGGAGGTCGGTCGGATCGGTCTCCGGAAGCACGCCGTGGCCGAGGTTGAAGACGTGTCCCCGCCGGCCGGCCACCGCGTCGAGAATCCGCCCTGCACCTTGCTCCGTGCGCTCCCAGGGCCCGAGAAGGAGGCTCGGATCGAGATTTCCCTGCACCCCACGTCCTGAGCCGATGTAATCCCAAGCTCGCTCGATGGGCACGCGCCAGTCGAGCCCGATGACGCTTCCCCCGACGGCTTTCATGTCGCGGAGGAGATGGGTCGTGCCGGTGCCGAAGTGGATGGTCGGCACGTCGAGAGTGCCGAAGATGCGCGCCGAGTACGGAGCCACGAACTCGCGGTAGTCCTCGACCGAGAGCACGCCGACCCACGAATCGAAGAGCTGGATCACGTCGGCGCCGGCTCGCACCTTCGCATTCAGGTACGCGGCGAACGTGTCCGCGAGCTTGTCCATGAGGGCGTGCCAGACATCGGGCGCGCCGTACATGCACGCCTTCGTGCGCACGAAGGCACGCGTCGGCTGCCCCTCGATCAGGTACCCGGCGACGGTGAAGGGCCCGCCGGCGAAGCCGATGACCGCTCGTTCGGGCTCGAGCTCCTCGCGGACGAGCCGCACGGCCTCGAGAACGAACGGGACGGCTTCCTCGGGATCCGGGACCCGCAGCGCCTCGACGTCCGAGTTGCCTCTGATCGGGTTTGCGATCACCGGGCCGACGTTCTCGACGAGCTCGACGTCGACTCCCATGCCGATGACCGGAAGCATGATGTCCGCGAACATGACTGCTGCGTCGACACCGAGCCGCCGCACGGGTTGAAGCGTCACCTCCGCGCAGAGCTCGGGCCGGCGGCAGACCTCGAAGAGGTCGTGACGCTTCCGGATCTCCCGGTACTCCGGCAGCGAGCGGCCGGCCTGGCGCATGAACCAGACCGGCGTGCGCTCCACGTGCTCGCGCTTGCAGGCGCGCGTCAACAGGGTGTCGGCCACGCGCTAAATCTAGCTCCGCCGACCTAGCGGCCGACGATGAGAGCGACGTGGGCGCCCTGGAGCTCCCGGATGCGGAGCCCGTCGAGCGGCGTCACGCGGCGGACGGCGACCTCACGGGCGAGGCGCCGCGCTTCCCGTACGAACCCCGGCCGATACATGATGATCGAGCGCGGGAAGTCCGTCCGCGGTGCGTCACCGGTGCCCGCGATCACATAGCGGCGGGCCCGAACGGCTTCGGCGGCGGCCGAGGCCGCCCCGGTGATGCCGTTCCCGTTCAGGACGAGCACCGAGGTCCGTTCGCGCTTGAGGATCGGCTTCTCCGCCTTGGCGCCTCCGGTTTGGCCCGTCGCGCCGCTCCCTCCCCGCTCGGCCGCCGCCCGCACGACGGTGACGGGGTCGCTTGCCTTGTCCACCTCGTCCGCGAAGAACTTGCCGAAGAAGTAGATCCCCACGACAAGCAGGATTGCGAGCTCCACGGTGGCCACCGCGGCTGCGATAAACGCGGCGGAGCGCCAGGGCTGTTGGGCGCGGAGCTCGGAAAGGTGATCCACGGGGCGGACTAGTTCGCCCCGTCGCCCGCCTCTCCTTCTCGGATCGACTCCCAGGTGGCCGCGAGCCCGTCCCGGAAGGATGTGGCGGCGCGGAAGCCGAGCTCCTGCTCGGCGTGGCCCGGGTCCAGCACGCTCCGCTGCAGCTCTCCGAGCCGCGCCGGGTCGAAGACCGGTTCGACATCCACTCCGGACACCGTCCGGCTGACCTCGAAGAGCTCGAGCACGGACGTGGCGACGCCCGTGCCGACGTTGAAGATGCCCGGCGGCCGGTCGAGCGCCGCGAGCGTGGCCTCCGCGACGTCGGCGACGTAGACGTAGTCGCGCTCCTGTGTGCCGTCGCCGAAGATGTGCGGTGCCTTCCCCTGCGCGAGGAGGCCGAAGAAGATTGCGACGACGCCTGCCTCCCCGTGCGGATCCTGCCGCGGGCCGTAGACGTTGCCGAAGCGAAGCACGGTGTGCGTGCTCCCGTGGAGCCGGTTGTACATGGCGAGATACTCCTCGCCGGAAAGCTTCGAGACGGCGTATGGAGAGAGGGGCTCGAGCGTGGCGCTCTCGCGGGCGGGCTCGGCGCACTCGCCGTAGATCGCGCCCCCGGTCGAGGCGAAGATCATGCGCGCCCCACCCTCGCGGGCCGCCTCGAGGAGGTGGACGGTGCCGAGCACGTTCACCTCGGCGTCGAAGTCGGGCCGCGTCACCGACACGCGGACGTCCGCCTGGGCCGCCAGATGCAGGCACGCCTCGGGCGCGACCCGCTCGAACGCCTCCCGAACCGCCGTCGCCTCGCGGATGTCAGCGACGACGAGCTCGGCGCCGTCGTTGACGTTCTCGCGCTTCCCGCTGGAAAGGTTGTCGACGACGACCACCTCGTCGCCGCGGGCCACGAGGGCGTCGACCACGTGCGAGCCGATGAAGCCCGCCCCTCCTGTGACGATGGCCCGCACCGGGCGTATCCTACGGCGCTCGCATGTTCGTGACGTTCGAGGGTGTCGACGGCTCAGGGAAATCGACCCAGGCGCGGCTCCTCGCGGAGCGGCTCCGGGACGACGGTCGCGAGGTCGTCCTCACCCGGGAACCGGGCGGCACCCCGCTCGGTGAGGAGATCCGGGGACTTCTGCTCCACGGGAAGGACGTGGCGCCCTGGACTGAAGCGGCTCTCTTCGCCGCGGCGCGCGCGCAGCTCGTCGACGAGGTGATCCAGCCGGCCCTCGCGCGTGGTGCCGACGTCGTCGCCGACCGGTACCTGGACTCCTCGCTGGCGTACCAGGGCCTCGCCCGCGGCCTCGGGGTCGAGCGCGTGCTCGAGCTGAACCTCCTCGCCACGAGCGGGCTCCTGCCCGACCGGACGTTCCTGATCCTCGTTCCGCCCGGCGAGGCGGCCGCGCGCCGCCGCGAGGAGCCGGACCGCATCGAGCGCGAAGGGACGGGCTTCGCCGAGGAGGTCGACCGTGCCTACCGCGAGGTCGCGAAGATGTTCGCGCAGCGGGTCACGCTGGTCGACGGCACGCTGAGCGAAGAAGATATTGCCGGCATAGTCCATGGAAGCGTTCGAGACCTTTCCTGAACAGCACGAGGCGAAGCGCCTCCTCACGGCCGCGCTCGCCGACGGGCCCGCGCACGCGTACCTCTTCCACGGGCCGCGCGGGGTCGGGAAGCGACGCGCGGCGCTCGCGTTCGCCGGCGAGCTCCTGGGCGATCCCCGCCGTGTCGCGAGGGGCGTCCATCCGGACCTCTACGTTCTCGAGCCGCTCGGCGACCAGATCCGGATCGATCCGATCCGCGACCTTCGCCGCGATCTCCACATGCGCCCGTTCGAGGCGGGCCGGCGCGTCTACGTCGTTCTCGGCGCGCACCTCCTGAACGAGGATGCCGCAGACGCGCTCCTGAAGGACCTCGAAGAGCCGCCGCCGTACGCCGTCATCGTCCTCGTGGCGGACGAGCTCGGCCTGCTCCCGCCGACGATCCTCTCGCGGTGCCAGCACGTGCCGTTCAGGCGGCTCTCGCAGCGGGCGATCAAGGCGTTCCTCTCGGCACGCGGGGTTGCGGGCGAGCCTCTGGACGCGCTCGCCCGGGTGGCCGCCGGCCGCCTCGACCGCGCCGAGCGGCTCGTCGACGCCGACGCGGGTGAACGGCGGACGGGCTTGATCGAACTGGCGCGCTCGGTGTACCTCGACTCGGGCTTCGACGCGGGAGCCGCCTCGCGTCGAGTGACCGGGTTCGCGCAGGAGCGGGCAGCGAGAGCGCGGGCAGCCGCCGAGAAGGACGCTCCTCCCGACGAGACCGCACGCGAGACCGAGCAGCGCACCCGCCGCGCCGGCCGCGGAGCCGAGCGTGAAGAGATCCTCGACGCGCTCGACCTGCTCTCGGGCTGGTACCGCGACGTCATGGTCGTGGCCGCCGGCGCCGAGAACGCCGTGCTCAACTCGGACCGGCAGGCTGACCTGGCCGCCGACAGCGTCCCAGAACGGGGGCCGGCGGCCGCGCGGGCCGCCGCCACGGTGCGCGACGTCTGGCGCTCGTTCGAGTTCAATGTGCAACCGGGCCTCGCCCTGGAGGCGCTGTTCGTACGCCTTCGGCGGGAGCTGGGAGGCACACTTCAGTCATGACGGTCGCTGTCGGAGTCGTGTTCTCCCCCGGCGGGAAGGTCTACTCCTTCGATCCCGGCGGCCTCGAGCTCGTCTGGAACGAGCACGTCATCTGCAACACGGCCCGCGGTCCCGAGCTCGGGCGGGTCGTCAAGGCGAACCACGAGCTCGACGAAAAGCCCGGCGTCCCTCTCAAGAGCGTTGTCCGCCGCGCCACCGACGTCGACAAGGAGACGGCCGAGGTCAACCGCGAGGAAGCCCGGCGCGCGCTACGGGTCTTTCGCGAGGTCGTTCGCGAGCAGGGGATCACGCTGAAGCCCGTCGCGGCCGAGCTCGTCTTCGACGGCTCGCGGATCGTCTTCTCCTACGAGGCGGCCGAACGGCCGAACGCGTCCGGCCTCCAGGCTGCGCTCCGCGACCGTTTGCACCGCCGCGTCGAGCTGCGCTCGGTGGGGCCGCGCGAGTGCGCGCGACTCTGCGGAGACCACGGGCTCTGCGGCGGGATGCAGTGCTCGCGTCGGTTCCCGACGCACGAGCAGCCGATCACGCTGCGCATGGCCAAGGACCAGGATCTTCCGATGGCCTCCGGTCGCATCACCGGGCTCTGCGGGCGGCTCCGCTGCTGCCTCGCCTTCGAGCATCCTCTCTACAAGAGCTTCCGCGACCGCGCGCCGCGTGTCGGGCGTCGCGTCACGACACCTCACGGCGCCGGGATGGTGACCGGCTACAAGGTGCTGGAAGACGCGTGCACCGTCGAGCTCGAGGACGGAACCAAAGACCTCGACGTGCCGATCGACGAGTGCCGCGAGGCGACGGGTAGCTAGGCGCTGTCCGCTTCGCGGTCGGCCTCTCGCATCCGCGCGACCGCGCGTTCGTAGGCGGTCGCCAGCCGAACCTCGATCCGCGCCAGCTTCACCCGCGCGTCGCGAACGCGCTCGAGCGCTCCGTCCAACTCGTCGAGGGCCTCGTCGAGGATCTCGAACCGCTCGCCGGCCGCGGGCGCGTCACCGTACTGCTCTGCGAGTCCCCGGAGGTTCCGCTGTACATCCGCCAGAAGCTCGGGCAGAGGCTGCTCGCCCGATCCGAGGCTTTCGCCGAAGAGGAGCGGTTTGTCGGCCACGCCCCCAGGCTACCGGCGGCGCAGAGGTAGGCTGCAATGCACTCACCGAGAGGACGCACATGCTCGCTTGGGTAGGCGACATCGAGAGGGCCACGCTCGAGAACGACACGTTCCGGACAGCGCTCTTCACGGGCGAGCACACGCAGCTGACGGTGATGCGACTTGCGCCCGGAGAGGACATCGGCCGCGAGGCCCACGGCGGAATCGACCAGTTCCTCCGCATCGAGCAGGGAACGGCCAGGGTCGAGCTCGGTACGACCGAAGAGCAGGTCGACGAGGCCCACGAGGTCGAGGGTGATTGGGCGATCATCATCCCGGCTGGCGTCTGGCACAACGTCGTCAACACGGGAGACGGCGAGCTGAAGCTCTACTCGCTCTACTCGCCGCCCGAGCATCCCGACGGCACGGTTCACCGGACGAAGGCCGAGGCCGAGGAAGCCGAGCGGGAACAGCACGGCTGAGGGGGCCTCCCGCGACCGGAGCTATACTCGAACGCGGCTCCCAAGCCTCGCCGACGTAGCTCAGCTGGTAGAGCACTTCACTCGTAATGAAGGGGTCCTCGGTTCGAGTCCGAGCGTCGGCTTGGAAGTCCCTGCTTAGAGGCTACTCCGGTTGCCTGAATAGACGGGTGGACCACTTCACGACCTGAGGGGGCTCTCGGAAGCCGTCGTTATGGAGCGGCCTAAAGACCGCATCTTCTTGTCGCGGCGACTTGGCGCGCCAAGCGAGGGTGGCCGCCGTGGGGCGGCCACCCTCGCAGCTTTGTCCTAGGAGAGTGCTGCGGCCCGGCGATGGCGGAGTCCGAGGACGGATGCGCCGGTGAGGAGGAGCGCGAGCCCGAATGCTCCGACGGCGCCGATTCCGGCGTCGGTCCAGTCGAACTCGTCGCTCGTCGTCGGCAGCGCCTCGACGGCGAAGGTCGGCAGGCTCCGGTCGGCGCGGTCGTCCGGGCGGGTCGGGGAGACGACCAGAACCGGCCCGATTCCGCGGGAAGCGCGGTCGTCGGGTCGGGCCGCGGGCGGCTGCTCCGCCCGCACGACGGCGCGGTCGGCGCGGTCGTCGGGGCGGACAGGATCGGCGGACGCGATTGCCGCGACGGCTCCCGGGCCGTGGATCGCCTGGTCGTCCGGCCGGGCACGCGAATCGGCCTGGGCCGGAGCCGCCAGGATGATCGCGAGCGCGCCCGCGAGTAGCGCCACTGCAACCCGGCGAATGATGTGATTGCTGTTCATCGTTCCTCCTCTTCTGGTGACCGTCCCATTCGGTCGGTGCGTGGAGGATCGGACGGGCCGCCCAGAGCGTGGTATGAAGGCTGGTAAGGGCCGGGTAAGGCTGCCAGGATGAGTTGGTGGAGTTTCGGATTCTGGGCCCGATCGAGGTGCGCGACGACGAGCGCGTGCTCGGGCTCGGCGCCGGGCAACAGAAGGCGCTGCTCGCGGTCTTGCTGCTGCGGGCGAACGAGACCGTCTCTCGCGACCAGCTGATCCACGAGCTCTGGGGCGAGCGCCCGCCCAGCACGGCCGCGAAGGCGCTGCAGGGGCACGTGTCCACGCTGCGCAAGCAGCTAGAGCCCGGTCGTGCTCTTGGGGCTGCCGGCAGCGTGATCGTGACGCGCGGCGCGGGCTACGAGCTGCGGCTCGAGAGCGACCAGCTCGACCTCCGCGTCTTCGAGTGCCTCCGCGACCAGGCACGCGCGGCGCTCGCGCAGGGTGAGCCAGAGAGGGCGGCCGCGCGCCTGCGTGAGGCGCTCGCGCTCTGGCGCGGGCCCCCGTTGGCGGATTTCGCCTACGAGGCCTTTGCCCAGGCCGAGATCGCCCGCCTCGAGGAGCTGCGGATAGCGACGCTCGAGGATCGCCTCGAGGCCGACCTCGCCTCTGGCCGGCACAGGGCCCTCGTCGGCGAGCTCGAGGCGCTTGTGAAGGAACGGCCGCTACGCGAGCGTCTGCGCGCCCAGCTGATGCTCGCCCTCTACCGCGCTGGGAGGCAAGCGGAGGCGCTCGAGACGTATCGGGCAGCGCGACAAGCGCTCGTCAACGAGCTCGGTATCGAGCCCGGCCGCGAGCTGCGCGAGCTGCACCAGGCAATCCTCCGGCAGGACCCGCACTCGACCCCGAGCCGCAGGCGTCGAGTCGCCGTTTGGCGCTGCGGGTCGGTCGGCGCGAGCGAGAGCCGGCTCGTCTTTCGCGGCGTTCTCGGAAGCGTGTCGTCGTCGGGCTCGGGGCACTTCTTCCTGCTGCCCTAGCGGGCGTCGTCGCGTTGCTTCTCCTGGGGGATGACGGAAACGCTTTGTCCTCGCGCGTCCCCAGCCGCCAACCGGCGACGACTGTTGCTCCGAACTCGGTTGCGGTCATCGATCCGAGGACGGGGCGCGTCGTGGACGGCATCGCGGTCGGGCGCGCCCCTGGGCCAATCGCCATCGGAGAAGGAGCGGTCTGGGTGGGGAACGTCGAAGACCGCACCGTCTCGCGGATCGATCCGAAAACGCGCACGGTCGTCACAACCATCGGGCTAGGGATCGAGCCCACCGGCCTTGCCGTCGCAAACGGAGCGGTCTGGGTCGCGGGTGGCCTCGACCAGGCCCTCGTGCGGATCGACACGGCCGACAACGTCGTCCGCTTGAGGCGCACCGTTCGCCCGAAACTCGGGCCGCTCCCGGCCGGCTACGAGCGCGGGCCCAGCGCGGTCGCCGTCGGTGCTGGAGCAGTCTGGCTCGCACACGGCGAGGAGGTCTCTCGCATCGACCCGAGGACCGCTCGCGTACTCGCGACGATTCCGGCGGGAGGGAGCTGGAGCGGCTCGATTGCGTTCGGCGAAGGAGCAGTGTGGGTTCCGGAGAGCGCCTCCAAGAAGACGCGACAACGGAAGGACGATGATGATGACGGCGTCTCGAGAATCGATCCGGCTTCGAACGCCGTCGCGGTAACGCTTCCGGTCGTCGCGACGCCTCGCGGAGTAGCGGTCGGCCAGGGATCCGTGTGGGCGGTGGTGCCCGGGAACGACACCCTCTGGCAGATCGACCCTCAGGCGAACCGGGTCGCCAGAACGCTCAATGCGGGATCGGATCCCTGGGGCGTCGCCGTCGGCGAAGGAGCGGTGTGGATCGAGAACGACAACGACAGCACGGTCTCCCGCATCGACCCGCGCTCGGGCGAGCTCAGCGCCACGATCGACGTCGGCAATCCCCTCGAGGGCATCGCTGCCGGGGAAGGGGCCGTCTGGGTTTCGGTGCGATAGCTGCGAGGACCTCCGCCCTTCCTCCCGGCCACCGCTTCGTCGACGGCCATGCCGCTCTCCCACCAGACGGCTCGAGATACTCAGCGATCTCACAGCAAGCATCTGCGCGACTCCAACCCGAGACGGATCGGTCGCGCGAGGGCGCTGAGCCACACTTGTCTTCGCCGCCGGGTACGAAACGGGTACGGCAGTCCGGGCACGAGTGGGCGCGCGTGTCCTCTACCCGAAGTAAGGAACCGCTCAGCTCCCAGCGAGGACATGCTCAGGCGGGTCGTTGAGTGAACGACCGTCCCTCACCTGTCTTCCCCTCGTAATGAAGGGGTCCCCGGTTCGAGTCCGGGCGTCGGCTTCTCAGGATTTGCAGGGCTTTTGCTGACGGGACGTCCACGAGGATGGCGCGGTGGTCGGCTACTTCGGGCGCTCCGCGCCCGCCGTCGCCGACTACACGATCACGAGGGTCTCCCGCGGTAGCGAGCGAGTAGACAGAGCAGTTCCCAAGCGAGGTTGGCGCCCGCGAGCGCGGTGATGCCCGAGGGGTCATATGGTGGCGAGACCTCCACGACGTCCCCGGCAACGATGCCTGAGCTGAGATCGGTTAGACCGCGTAGGAACCCAAGGAGCTCCCGCGTGGTCATACCGCCGATCTCGGGCGTGCCCGTCCCAGGCGCGAAGGCTGGATCCAGGACGTCGATGTCGAGCGTTACATAGGTGGGCAGAGTGCAGTGCTCGTGGGCGAGTGAGAGCGCGCCGTCGATCCCCGCACCGTCGAGCTCGCGGGCAAGCAGCGTCTTGAACCCGAGGTCGCTGTTGTCGCGATAGTCGCCCTTGGAGTAGAGGCCGCCGCGTAGTCCGATTTGGACGGAGCGCTCTGGATCGATCAAGTCCTCCTCGATGGCACGTCGGAAGATCGTGCCGTTCGTCAGCTTGTGGCCGCCGAAATACGAGTCCCATGTATCGGTGTGCGAGTCCAGCTGGAGGAGTGAGAGCTTCCCGTGCCTCGCCGCCGCCGCGCGCAGCAGAGGAAGTGCCACGGAATGATCGCCGCCGAGCCCGATGACCGCGGTCTCACGCTCGTGGAGCTTGCGTGCCTCCTGCTCGATCGCGGCGTGCGCAGCGATGATGTCAATCGGAATCGCCGGGGCATCTCCCGCGTCGACCACCTGCATATCGTCGAACGGAAAGACGTCGAGGGGCTCGCTGTAGGGCTTCAGAAGAAGGGAGGCCTCCCGGATGGCTGCCGGCCCGAACCGTGCGCCGCTGCGGAACGTCGTGCCGAGGTCGATCGGCGCACCGAGCAACGCTGCGTCTGCGCTGCCGACGTCCTCGAGTCGCGGGAGGCGAGCGAACGTGCGAAGCCCCACGAATCTCGGCACGTTCTGTGCATCGACCTGTCCCGTGGGCTCTGCGCGCTCCATCTTTCCTCCTAGAAATCGTGATCGGGCTGTCACACAATCAGCGTTCAGCCCAGAAAGCGAGTCACTGGCCTGGAAGCGGTTGGTGACGTCGGTCTTGTACCAGCCGGCCGCGTAAGCTGAGTGGTTGGGCCCAGGTCGCTGATCGGAGGGGCGGTCGGCCGCGCAGAGCCGCCTCTTCCGACACGGTTGGGAGGCCGCCACAGACGATGTGCCCGCCTAACGGTGCGCTGTGACCGGGTCTACCTGTGGACGCAGAGAGACCGCCACCGGAGAGGCTGTTGCCTTTCCGGGTGGCGGTCTCTTGCGGAGTCTTCGCTTAGGCGGTGCGTGCTCTGCTTCGCTGGCTCATGAGCAGGAAGGCGCTTCCGGTGAGGAGAAGTGCCAGGCCTGCGCCCCCGAGCGCTCCGAGCAGCCCGTCGCGCCAGTCGAAGCCGATCGAGTCCGGCTGGAAGGCGACGGTGGTGACGGAGCCGGGCCCGCGGGTGCCCGCGCGGTTGTCGGGGTGCGTCGTAAGCGTGGCCTGCGGCGACCCGAGTGCGCCCGGTCCGCGGACTCCGGCGCGATCGTCAGGCCGGGCAGCCACGCGCTCCGCTGCGACCGTCCCGGGGCCGCGAACGCCGGCGCGGTTGTCCGGGTGAGTCGCCGCGGACGTCTCCGTCACGGCGAATGCGCCCGGCCCGTGGAGGCCGGCGCGGTCGTCGGGCCTCTGCGCCTGGGCGACGGGAATCAGAAGCGCAGCGCCGAGGGCGATCGTTCCGATGAGCTTCGTCCGAATCTTCATGTCGTCTCCTTTTCTCGTGATCGCCTTGTGCGATCTCATGGGTGGAGGATCGGAGGGCGCGCCTATGACGGACCTAAGGCCGGGTAAAGGCCTTTCGGCTGCAAGTAGCGTTTGCGCCGTGGAGTTCAGGGTTCTGGGGCCGCTCGAGGTGCTCGATGCCGGGCGCCCGCTCGATCTCGGCGCTCCCCGCCAGCGCGCGCTGTTCGCGTTCCTGCTCCTCCACGCGAACGAGGTCGTCTCGGCCGACCGGCTCGCAGAGGCGCTCTGGCCGGAGGAGATCCCGAAGACCGCCGCGAAGGCGATTCAGGTCTACGTCTCCGCGCTGCGCAAGGCGTTCGGGAGCGCCCGCCACGTGCTCGAGACCCGAGCTCCCGGGTACGTGCTGCGCGTCGCGCCGGGGGAGCTCGACCTGCACCTCTTCGAGGAGCTGCTCGCGAGGGCGCGGGGCGAGGAGCCGGCCCCACGGGCGGCGACTCTCCGGGCTGCGCTTTCGCTCTGGCGCGACGCGCCGCTCGCGGACTTCGCGTACGACCCGTTCGTGCAGACCGAGGCGGCGAGGCTCGAGGAGCTGCGTCAGCTCGCTCTCGAGGAGCGGATCGAGGCGGACCTGGAGCTCGGCGGCGGCCGCGAGCTCATCGGCGAGCTGCAGGCGCTCGTGGCCGAGCGGCCGCTGCAGGAGCGGCCGCGCGCGCTGCTCATGCGTGCGCTCTATCGCGCAGGGCGCCAGTCCGACGCGCTCGACGTCTTCCGTGAGGGCCGGCGGCTGCTCGACGAAGAGCTCGGCCTCGAGCCGGGACCGGAGCTGCGCGAGCTCGAGCGCGCGATCTTGCGCCAGGATCAAGCGCTCTCCTTTGAGCAGCGGCCGACGCAGGAGGCACTGAGGTCCATCGTGGCGGTGCCGGACGGCGCGGGGTCGGTCGGCCTGCTGCTTCCGCTCGCCGAGGCGCTCGCCGGCGGTCCCAACCGGAGGGAGCTCGTGCTCGCCCGGATCGTCCCAGCCGCCGAGCTCTCGCCCACTGCTGCTGCGCTCGGTGAGGTGAAGCGCGAGCTCACCGAACGCGGTGGGAGACTGCGTGTCGCCGCGTTCTCCTCATCGTCGCCGGCCGAGGACGTCGTCCGGCTGGTAGACCAGCAGGATGCCGACCTGCTTCTCATCTCGTTCGACGGCGACCCGCTCGCGGGCCGCCTGGCCGCCGTCTTCGACCGAGCGACGTGCGACGTCGCCTCACTCGTCGAGCGTGGTGGGCCGCTCGGAGCCGGGCCGATCGTCGTTCCCTTCGGCGCCTTCGAGCACGACTGGGCTGCGCTCGAGCTCGGCGCCTGGGCGGCGGCGGCGCTCGACCGCCCGCTCCGCCTCGTCGGGGCGGCCGACGAGGTCCCTGGGGGACGTGACGCAAGCCGCATGCTCGCGGATGCGTCCCTGATCGTCCAGCACACGGCTGGAGTCGTCGCGGAACCGCTCCTCGGCCGGCTCGGACATGAGGGCCTTTCAGCACTCGCGGAAGGAGCAGGATTGCTCGTCTTGGGGCTGTCCGATCGCTGGCGGACGGAGGGGCTGGGAGAGACTCGCACCGCTCTCGTCGCGTCGCCACCGGCGCCGACCGTGCTCGTGCGCCGCGGCCTGCGGCCGAGCGGCATCGCGCCGCAGGCGACGATGACGCGCTTCACATGGTCGATTGAACGGCCGAGAATGTGATCCGAGATGCCCGAGCTCGGAACACAGTTCGCCGGCTACCGCATCGACGACGTCGTCGGTCGCGGCGGCATGGGGGTCGTCTACCGCGCCACCGAGCTGGCGCTTGACCGGCCCGTCGCGCTGAAGCTGATCGCGCCCGAGCTCGCGAGCGACGCGTCGTTTCGGGAGCGCTTCCTGGGCGAGTCGAGGCTCGCGGCCTCAATCGACCACGCCGGCATTCTGCCCGTGTATGCCTCGGGCGAAGCGGACGGCGAGCTCTACCTCGCCAACCGGTTCGTCGAGGGCACGGACCTCGGCGCGATCGTGGAGCAAGGCCCGCTTCCCGCCGAGCGCGCACTGGGGCTCGTCGGCCAGGTGGCGGACGCACTCGACGCAGCGCACGCGCGGGGGCTCGTCCATCGAGACGTCAAGCCGGGGAACGTGCTCGTCGACGCGGCCGACCACTGCTACCTGTCCGACTTCGGCCTGACGACGCAGCTCGGCGCCAAAGGGCCGACCGCGTCCGGGCTGGCAGGGTCGCTCGACTACCTCGCCCCCGAGCAGATCCGACGCGGCGAGGTGGACGGCCGGACGGACCAGTACGCCCTCTCCTGTGTGCTCTACGAGCTGCTTTCCGGAGCTCCGCCGTTCCGGCGCGATACGGAGGCCCAGACGCTCTGGGCGCACATGCAGGAGGAGGCGAGCCCGCTTGCGGCCTACCCCGAGCTCGAATCGGTCTTTGCCCGCGCCCTTGCCAAGGAGCCGGAACAACGGTACGAGAGCTGCGACGCGTTCGTCGACGAGGCGCGCGCGGCGCTCGGCCTCGGGCCTTCGCCGGTCGCCGTCAGGCGCAGGCGGCGGCGGATCGGCGGGCGCCTTCTCTACGGCGGCGCCGCCTTGATCGCCCTGGCCGTCGTCGCCGCCGTTCTCGTGCTCACTCTCGGCTCGGGTGAGACGCTCGTCGCTCCCCCCAACTCCCTCGGGGTCGTCGACCCTGTCTCGGAGGAGCTCGTGCAGGCGATCCCGGTCGGTAACACGCCGACGGACGTCGCCGCCTCGGACGAATGGGTGTGGGTGCTCAACTCGAACGACGGCGCCGGGACGATCTCCCGCATCGACGCACAGACCCGCACGCTCGTCTCGACGTTCTCGGTCGGAGGGACACCTCGGGAGTTCCTGTCCGCGTTCGGCTCGCTCTGGGTCGGGACAGCCGAAGGCCGGGTCTTTCGGGTTGACGCGGGCACCGATCTCGTTGAAGCGAGCTGGACGCTTCGGAATGCGGGTGAGGAAAGTGCCTTCGAGGTCGACCCGGGTGCGGGCTGGCTCGCGGTCGGAGCGGACGCAATCTGGGCCGGCAGCCTTCGAACGATCTCGCGCATCGATCCAGCTACTTCGCAGATGGAAGCGCGGTCGAGCGACCTCTGGGGTCCGATGGCCTATGGATTCGGCTCCCTCTGGGTCCTCGGCCCTGAGCTCGCCCGGCTGTCGCCCGCGACGATGCGAGCGATCGCGACCGTCGAGCTCCCGGGAACCTCCGGCGACATCGCGACGGGACTCGGGTCGGTTTGGGTCGCCGACGACGAGGGCGAAGCCATCCTTCGCGTGGACCCGCGAGAGGAGAGCATCTCCCGCACCTATGACGTCGGCGGAACAGCACTCGGGGTGACGGTGGGAGCGGATGCCGTCTGGGCGGCGAGCGAGGCGGGCACGGTCTCGCGGATCGATCCACGCACCGACGAGGTGACGACGATCGCGGTCGGCGGAGCACCCCGCAGCGTCGACGAGGGGGCGGGCGCGGTGTGGGTCTCCGTGGAGTGAGTTGACCCGCGCGCAATCCGCGCACATGATCCGTTGATGAAGCGTGTAGCTGCGGCGTTCTTCCTGCTGCTGGCAGGGGTGGTCGTCGGGTGCGGCGGCAACGACACCGCTGAGCCGGTGGCCTCGAGCTCGTGCGCCAGCCTCCTCTACGAAGGCGAGGGTGAGCCGGACCTGATCGTCGTCTCGGACTTCCCCCTGCGGGGACGCGACGCCGAGTCGGTGAAGCCGTTGATCGACGCGATCGAGTTCGTCTTACGAGAGCGAGGGTTTCGGGCGGGCGAATACCGCGTCGGCTACCAATCCTGTAACTACAGCCAGGGCGACGAGACCGGCGATCCGGTGCGTTGCAGGTTGAACGCGCGGGACTACGTCGCCACGGAAGACGTCGTGGGGATCATCGGTCCCTGGCACTCCGGCTGCGCGTTGGAGCAGATCCCGATCGTCAGCCGCAGGGCGGCCGGCCCCCTCGCGATGATCAGCCCGAGCAACACGGCCCTCGTGCTGACGCGAACAGCTCAGGCGGCTGCGCTGTATCCCGACGGCGTCCGCAGCTACGTCCGCGTCGTCACCCACGACATTGCACAGGGCACCGCTGCTGCTCACCTCGCCGAGCGCGGAGGCGCACGGCGGGTGGCGGTCCTCCATCAGGACGAGCTGGACCCCGATTACGCTCGGGGACTCACGGCGCCGTTCGTCGCCTCGGCGCGAAGTCTCGGGCTCGAGGTCGTCCAGTTCGACTGGCCGCTCCGCAAGAGCTACCGGGCCCTCGCAGCCTCTGTGGCGGCGGCACGCCCCGAAGCGGTCTTCTTGTCGGGGCTGACCCAGGGGAATGCGGGCCGTCTCGTGGAGGACCTCCGCGCCGCGCTCGGGCCGCGGGTCACCCTCATCGCTCCGGACTCCTTCCTGGCGGACGATATCGCCGAAGACCTGGGCGCGGCGGGGGAGGGAATGCGTGTAACCAACCCGGGCTTCCCGCCGGAGCAACTGCCCCCTGCCGGGAAGCGATTCCTGCGCGAGCTCGGCGCGTCCACCGAGGCGCGCTATGCGCCCGAAGCCGGCCAGGCTGCGGAGGTGCTGCTCGACTCGATCGCCCGCTCCGACGGGACCCGAGCGTCGGTGGTCGACGAGCTCTTCAAGACAGAGGTGACGAACGGCCTCCTCGGCTCGTTCTCGTTCGACCGCTACGGCGACATTGCTCCCGCGCCGGTCGGCATCTATCGGTTCGAGGGCGGCGAGATCGTCGCCGACGGCGTCATCCGAGCCCCGCTCGACGACCTGGGACGATAGTCCGCATCGCGAGCTCCTCGGGGAGCGTGGGCACGGACCAGATGGAGACTTGTCTCAGTGGGCAACGCCTCGCATCGCTGAACGCCCGGCATACCACCGCGCACGTCAACCGAGATCCTGCCGCCTACCGGGCCGCGCAGTGCCGCCTCTTCCGACACGGTTGGGAGGCCGCCACAGACGATGGCCCGCTAGCGGTGCGCTGTGACCGGGTCTACCTGTGGACGCAGAGAGACCGCCCACCGGAAGGCTGTTGCCTTTCCGGGTGGCGGTCTCTTGCGGAGTCTTCGCTTAGGCGGTGCGTGTTCTGCTTCGCTGGCTCATGAGCAGGAAGGCGCTTCCGGTGAGGAGGAGTGCCAGGCCTGCGCCGCCGAACGCTCCGAGCAGCCCGTCGCGCCAGTCGAAGCCGATCGAGTCCGGCTGGAAGGCGACGGTGGTGACGGAGCCGGGCCCGCGGGTGCCCGCGCGGTTGTCGGGGTGCGTCGTAAGCGTGGCCTGCGGCGACCCGAGTGCGCCCGGGCCGCCGTAGAGCTGCAGCCAGTTGGCGCGCAGCGTCGCCATCGCCTCGTCGGACCGGACAACCACGCGCTCCGCTGCGACCGTCCCGGGGCCGCGAACGCCGGCGCGGTTGTCGGGGTGAGTCGCGGCGGACGTCTCCGTCACGGCGAATGCGCCCGGCCCGTGGAGGCCGGCGCGGTCGTCGGGCCTCTGCGCCTGGGCGACGGGAATCAGAAGCGCCGCGCCGAGGGCGATCGTTCCGATGAGCTTCGTCCGAGTCTTCATGTCGTCTCCTTTTCTCGTGATCGCCTTGTGCGATCTCATGGGGGGAGGATCGGAGGGCGCGCCTATGACGGACCTAAGGCCCGGTAAAGGCCTTTCGGCTGCAAGTAGCCTCACGAGGCCACGGCTGCAAGCGAGGCCGAGGAGAAACGCCGCCGGCACGCTCCCCCACTTGGCGTCCGGCGGCGAGTCCGAGCCATCCGCATTCCGCTTCCGCGTTCGAGCTCGCGGGCCGGAGTTCTCCGTGCGCCGGCTGGCGAATCCCCGCTGAGCGCCGTGCCCCGGACAAGCTCGAGCCGCTAGTCGAGGCCCGCAGGCGAGGATGAGGCGCTCAGCCTCCTATACCACCTTGACGGACGTGACCGAGGGGAGACGGCCGACCGCCTTTAGGCCGTTCGGCCCATTGCTCCCTCGTCTCGACTTTGGCAGGCTACCGGCTGGGCTGCATCAAAGGAGGGTTGGCGACACCATGACTTGGCTGCGGCACAGCGAGGGTTGTGAGGAAGTCGTTCCGCGTGATCCGGGTCATCCTGATCGGCGACATCCGCGTCGGCCGGGAAGGTCTCGCCTCGCTCTTGGCTCGCGACGGCCGCGTGAAAGTGAGGGAACACGCGCCGCGGCTCGATCGCACGCGGCCAGGGGCGCCGGTGGACGTAATCGTCGCCACGAGCGCCGCCGCCGTCGCTGACGCGGTCGAGCGCGCCAGCGTCCCCATCGTGCTCCTCGGTGCTCCTGAGGACGACGACGCGGTCATCGCACTGGCAGAGCTCGGCGTGATCGGATTTGTCGAGCGCGAGGCGTCGCTGGACGAGCTCGTCGTCAGCGTCGTCAGCGCTGCACGCGGTGAAGCGATCCTTCCGGGGCGGATCGCAACCACACTGCTTCGCCATCTCAGTGCGATGGCCGCGCGAGACCGATCGCCCGACTTGGCCTCGCTAACCATCCGCGAGCGTCAAGTCCTGCAGCTCATCGCCGAGGGACTGTCAAACAAGCAGATCGCTAGGCGGCTCGGGATCGAGTTCGCAACCGTCAAGAACCACGTGCACAACATCCTCGAGAAGCTCGAGGTCAGCCGGCGCTCCGAAGCGGCCGCCCGCCTCAGCGTGATCGAGAACGACGCCGCGGCGCCGCCGCGGATGGAACGCGCCGATGCAAGGTCCACCACCCGGTCCAGGTTTGGCCAGCAACGCGGACCAGACATGGGCTCACCTCGCGGCTAGGCCGAATTTCCACCCCTCGGTCCATTCCGTTCAGGCTGCATAACTGCTGACAATGATTGCGACCGCAGTCACCCCCACCTGGGCTCCGAGAGAGCGGGGCCCTCTCCCGAAAGGAGAAGCACGATGCCAGACGTACAGATCAAAGGAAACTTGAACAAATTTTACGACGTGGCCCGCAAGGATATCGCGAGCCTGATCGGGAGCGCCGCAGTCGACTCAGCGGTGATCTATAACGACACCGAACAGGACATCACCTTCTACGCCTACAACTACATCGACAACGTTTACTGGGTCTCCGCGATGAAGGCGCGTGTGGCACCCGGGAACCACGGCGAAGTGGCAGCTTCGGGAAAGTTCTTCAAGATCCATCCGAACGACAAGAAGGACGAGGAGTTCCTGGTCGCACCCAAGAAGGCGTACGTGTACCACGGGCCGGGCAAGCTAGAAACCGTCTGAGTCAGGCTGGAGTCTTCTTCCGGCGCCGTCGCGGCGCTCGGGCCCGAGCGTGAGGCTGAGCTCGGCCGGAGGTTCCGGCCGAGCTCACCGCCGGTTCGCTGCGTGGCCGGCGCGAGTTGATCCGCGCGGAAGGGCCTGAAACCACTCCAAGCGACGTCGGACGCCAACCGAAGGGAGCATTCGCGTGGGTGAATATGTGCGGGGAGTCAGCATCAAGGGGGGCGGCCAACCGACGCCGCTCGCCCAGGGCCTGTCGGGGGACGACGAGGGGAATCACCTCACGCTGAAGGTACCCCCCGTCGCCGGATGGCAACGCATGGTTGGTACCAAGTTTGAAATCAAGTTCGCTAATGGCAACGTCAGAATCATGACCTTGAGAAACATCGACCGTGGGGGTGTTGCCACCTTCAGTCGCTGATGGCCACATGGTCCGAGACTCGGGCACGCGGCGACCATCGCCATCCGGCTCATTCTGCACTCGTCGTTCCGGCTGGTTCCGTTAGGTCAGGGCGAAAATCACCTGGAAAATCACCTGATCTCATGCACCCTGGAGGTGTCCCAATGGCCAGAGAGTTTTCCTTGCTGATCGACAAGAACTGCACCATGGAGGGTCTAGTAGCGAACGCGAGTCTGCAGGGCTCGGGACAGATGGGCCGGGTTGACCTGACCGTCGTAGTCGCCCGAACGTCGGGCAAGGGCGGCATGAAGGACGAGGGTCACTTCCTCCATGTCGAGGCGGCCCGGCAGAACAGGTTCGATGATCAGAACCCCATCGGAACCATCGCGTACGGCCGCACGATGCGCAATCGATGCAACGTGACGAAGTGCACCGTGCTGAAGGCATAAGAGCGTCCGCACGGCCTGCGGCGTCGACGGCGTGAAGGAGCGGCCGGAGTGGCTATCGACAGGAGCCGCCGGTGAACTTTCCCGCGCTGGACGTCGTCCTTGGGCTGGTCTTCGTCTACTTCATCCTCGCACTCGTCTGCTCCGGCATCAACGAAGCGATCGCTTCGCTCGCGCGATGGCGCGCGCAGGACCTCGAGCGCGGTCTGTGGGAGCTGCTGCAGGATCCGAAGAGAGGGTCGGAGGCCCTCGAAAAGCTCAAGGCGCATCCGCTGATCCAGCCGATGCTCCATCCCGAGAACAAGCGCCTTGCTGCCCCCTCCCCTCCGCTCGCGGGCGGCCGGCCGAAGACGAGCCGGAAGACGGATTTCCCGGCATACATCCCGTCGCGCACAGTCGTGTCGGCGCTGCTCGGCCTCGACCAGCAGGCGGTTTCGGTCGCGAGTGGCAGCGATATCAAGGGGGAGCTGCGGAAGCTCGACGAGTCCATCAAAGCGATCCCGAGCGAGCCGGTGCAGCACGCTCTCACCTCACTGCTGCACAGCGCCCAGGGCGACGCGGTCGCGTTCCGGCGCACCGCCGAGCAGTGGTACGACGACCATATGGAGCGCGTATCCGGTTGGTACAAGCGGCGCGTCCAGAAGGTGCTCTGGGTGCTTGCGGCCGTGATCGCGATCACGCTGAACGCCGACTCGCTGCAGATAGCGAACGGCCTGTGGGTAGAGCCGGGCGTCCGCGCGTCGCTCGTGAACCAGGCGCAGAACGTCGAGGGCGGCGGCGCCGACGTGGCCGACCCGACGGCCGAGCTGCAGACGCTTCCCGTCCCGCTGGGGTGGCATCTCGAGACCTCACGTGAGGACCCGCAAGGGTTCCCGTTCTACCGCGACTGGGACATGCTCTGGTCTTTCCTGTCGAAGCTGATCGGGCTCTCGGTGACGGCGGTCGCGATCACGTTCGGCGCGCCGTTTTGGTTCGACACGCTCAGCAAGGTCGCCAGGCTCCGGAATACCGGGGCGCCGCCGCCGGCGAGCGACGCCGTCCGCCGCGGCGAGGGCGCAGAGACGCGACGAGGCGAGAGCGCCGCGCTGGCAACAGCGCTCCTCGAGGCGAGGGGCGAGAGCACCGAGACCGAGCTGCGTGAGGACGAAGCGCCGGCGACCGAGGCGTCGCCGAGCGACGAGTCGGCGAAGCAGGCTAGGGGAGGGAGGCGGCGGCACGACGACGCGTCACCTCACTAGGGGCGGTTAGCGAGACGGCGATCCCCGCGGGGCTTTGTGGAGCTGCGCCCCGATACATCTAATGCGCCGTCGCCGCATGCAGTTCGCGGCGACCTTTGGAAGGATGACGTGGTCAGGGCAACCATGCTTCAAGGCGCCGGGGAGGCGGCGCGACGGAGCCAAGGGGGAAAGATGACCACGCGTACTCGGAAGAGCCTGATCGCGGGGGCCGGGCTGGCTCTTGCGGCGTTGACGCTGTCGGGAATTGTGGGGTCGACCTCGACGACGGCGACCGCGGCCTCGGATTCGGGCGAGCCGCTCGAGGAGCGCTCGCTCGAGGTGGCCGAGAACTTCGAGCTCGTTGGGCACGACCCGCTGCTCAATCGCGGGATGAACTCCGCTCTCGCCGTCTACAAGAACTACGCCTACGTCGGGAGCCGGACCGATGCCTCGGGGACGCACGTCAGTCCCGGCGTGCTCGTGCTGAACATCGAGGACCCGTCCTCGCCGCAGGTGGTGGGAGAGATCGGTCCGCCGCTGCATGGGATCCCGGGCGAGACCTCGCGCGAGCTCCGCGTCTGGCCGCAGCAGCGTCTGCTGCTGGTGCTCAGCATGCGCTGCGACGTTCCAACTCATGGATGCAGCGGCGCCTCGGTGGAGCCGATGGTCCGCTTCTACGACCTCACCGGTAACCGCGCGGCTGCGCCCGAGCTCGTCGCGACCTACTCGCCGTCGCGCATGCCGCACGAGATGTTCCTCTGGGTGGACGGGCCGAAGCGGGCCCTGCTCTACCTCTCCACCTGGAAGGCGGGAGCCTCGGGCGCCGACCTCATCGTCACGGACGTGAGCCGAGCGCGTGACGGCGAGTTCACCGAGGTCGCCGAGTGGAACGGCAACGCCCGCTTCACCCCGGAGTTCCGCTCCCAGAACGTCGTGCGCCTGCACTCCATGGGGGTCTCGGCCGACGGCACCCGCACGTACGTCGCCTACCAGGGCGCCGGGTTCTTCGTCCTCGACTCGAGCGAGCTGGCCGCCGGCGTCCCGAACCCCGCGCTCGACTTGCTCACGCCTGTCGGAAGCCAGCCGACGTGGGGGAACCCGGGCGCCCATTCGGCGGTGAAGATCCCAGGCCGGTCGCTCGCCCTCGCCACCGACGAGGTGTATGGGAACCGCCCGGGCGGCGGCTTCCAGAGCCGTGGCTGCCCGTGGGGCTGGACGCGGGTCATCGATATCGCTGACGAGTCGAGGCCGACGGTGGTCGGCGAGTACAAGATCCGAGAGAACGAGCAGGACTACTGCAGCACGCCCGAGGGACAGGACCCACAGAACACCTGGTTCACGAGCTACTCGGCGCACAACCCGACGATCCTCGAGGACCTGGCATTCGTCACGTGGCACTCGGGCGGGCTCCACGCAATCTCGCTCGAGGACCCCGAGTCCCCGTCCCGGGCCGGCCTCTACCTGCCCGAGCCGCTCGCACAGGTGGCGACGGAGGATCCTGTCCTGAGCTCGGGGCGTCCCAAAGTGGTGATGTGGAGCTATCCGATCATCCGAAAGGGCCTGATCTACGTCGTGGACATCCGAAACGGTCTGTACGTCCTGCGCTACACCGGGCCGGGTGCGAAGGAGGTCTCGAAGATCCAATTCCTCGAGGGCAACTCCAACCTCGGAGAGGCTGCGAGGCTGGAGCGGTGATCCACAGTGGGCGGGAAGCGGTGACGTGCGAGACTTGTGAAGGAAACAGACCCGGGTACACGGAGGAGGGGGTATGCGCAAAGTGAAGTTGATTTCCGTGCTCGCGCTGGCGTTGGCCTTTTACACGGCCGCAACAGTCGGGACCGCGAGCGGAGCCCTTGCCGAGACCGTCAGCGCGGGGGCTTGGAACTGCCAGACCGTTGCATCGTCCGTGCTCGCGCGCGGCGGTGTCGTGCGAGAGCCCGATCTGGCACAGGTTCGCCAGGATCTACCGGCCCGCGCGAAAGGAAAAGCGGGAGCCGGCTTCTCCGCTACCGTGCCCGTGTACTTCCACGTCGTTACCGACGGGTCGATCGGAAGCCTGACTCGCTCGCAGATCGCGGCTCAGATCCGGGTTCTGAACGTGACCTTCGGCGGTGGTGAGGGCGGTGCCGACACCGGCTTCACGTTCGAGCTTGTGGGTGTCACCCAGACCGACAATGCGAAGTGGTTCTACGCGAGCATCGGCGGCGCCGAGAAGGCGATGAAGAGGGCCCTCCGCCAGGGCGGCCGGAACGCGCTCAACATCTACTCGACCACGGCGGGCCCGTATCTAGGCTGGGCGTACCTGCCCTCGATCCTCGATTCGCAATCGCAGGCCTACCTGGACGGCGTCGTCGTCGACTGGGAGTCGTGGCTGGGCACGTCGGACCGATACGAGGGACAGTACGATCAGGGCGAGACGGGAACGCACGAGGTCGGCCACTGGCTGAACCTCGAGCACACCTTCTACAAGGGCTGCACCGAAACGGGCGACTTCGTCGCCGACACGCCGCGCGCAGAAGACCCCGACTTCGGGCTGCCCTGAGGGCAAGGACACGTGCCCCGAGCCCGGACTCGACCCGATCCACAACTACATGGACTACTCATTCGACAGCTGCTACACGGAGTTCACGCCCGGCCAGGCACAGCGAATGAACGACGCCTGGCTCTTCTACCGGGCATAGCGCTCTAGCGGGCGAGTGTCGCCGACTGGACGGGCCGGCCTTGCGGCGGGCCCGTCCAGCTGCCCAGTTACGTGGGCGCGGAGCGAACAAAGTGGCGCTGAGGACCCGCGGCGCACACGACATCTTCAGCGCCGCTTCGAGCACTTCCTCGAGAGAGGTTTAGCGACTTCGACATCGGCGAACACGGTCGCTCGACACAGGAGCCGCAAATAACTGGAACGCACCACAGATACGGCGGAGGACGTCACGCTCACACGAGGCTGTCACGGGCCGCACTCAACGCGACACTCGGAGAGCTTAGGAGCGTACCGAAACTGTTCACGGCCGCGCGGCTCATACTGGTCGTCATCCTCTAGGGGTACGCGCTAGCGGGCAACGCGCTCGTCGTGGACCTCGACCTCGCGCTCGCGTTCATCAGCGACGTCGCCGACGGAACGCCGCGCGGCGCTTGAACCGGGTGACGCCGTACGGCAGCAGGTACGACTCGCTCGTCGACAGCCTCGTCGCGCCGTCGGCCATCGCGTGGCTGCTGATGCTCGAGCCCGACGTGGTGCGCGATCACGCGCTGCTCGCCGGAGTGTGGGTCGCAGTCACGTACACCTCACTCGCCGTCGGCCTCCTGCGCCACCGACGATATGCGAATCTCCACCTACGGTCGTCGAGGATCGCGTGCGTCGCTCAGTACGCGTTCCTCGTCGATGTCTTCGTCGCCAGCTCGTACAGCCGGTGCTCCTGTACCTGGCAGCGAGGCTCGAGATCCTCTCGTCGGTGGAGACGCTTGTCCTCCAGCTCGCCTTCGGCAGTGTCGACGAAAGAGAGCGCTCCTTCGGCCGCGCCCTGAAGCGACGAGGCGGTCGCGTGAGGCGCATCGCTCGCTTCATCAGCGACCACATCCGGAGCTCCTCCTAGTCGGCATCGCCTCGAGCCTCGCTCTGGCGGTCGCGCTCCAGTGGAACGCGATCGAGACGTTCGACTGGCGTCTCTCGTGGCTTCCCTTCCTCGGTGCAGTCTGTCTCTTCTCGCTCGATCCCACTCGCGGGAACAGCGTTCTGGCTCATCCTGCGAGGAAATCGCCCCGACCGCTCCGTTCGAGACTTCGATCTGGTGTGGGAGCGCTCGTTCGCCGCCCGGTCACCCCTTCGGCGCCCTGACGTCGCGGTGAGGATGGTCGAGCGCGAGCGACTCGCGCGTCGAAGCCCCAGATGCTCTCGGCGACTGCGTACGAGCAGCTGGTCGCAGTGGCGGCCGCAGCGCCGTTTCGCTGGCGCGTTCGCGACCGCAGCCGAAACCTCCGTCGTGGCCGTCGTCGTCCTAGTCGGAGTGCTCGTCCTCAACGTTTCGGCGCAACCGTGGTGAGGCGGTGAACGCCGCCGCCAGCCGCCGGCGTCTGCCGGAATCGTGCTGCTTCACAGGCGTTCTCGTTTCGGCGACACTGCTCTGCGTTTCCAGCTGGCTGGTCGCCGGTTGCGGCCTGACATTCGTCGCCTCGTCACGCGGCCGACTCCGTCCTTCTCCTACCTCCTGGCGCCTACACGTTCGCCTGGCTCGTCGGCTTCGTCGTCCCGTTCGCCCCCAGCGCTCGGAGTCCGCGAGCGACCTTGATCGCGTTGCTGGCACCGTGCTCGGAGCCGCTCCCGCGACTGCCTTGAGCGTCGACTGCGCCTCGCGAACGTGGCGGCGACTTCTCGCCATCGGAGCCGTCGAGCTGTACGCCTGTTCCGCAGACGCGAGGCTCCCGCAACTCGAACCACCTCGCAGCGAGGCGCCGTGACGCTCGCCTTCGTCATTGCCCTCTTCGCGCCCTCTGTGTGGCGGTGGAGGTGATCGCGCCTGGTGCATCTCTCTCCGAGTCGTGCGAAAGCTCGCCCACATGTCCTCGCAGTTTTTGGCGCCCTGCTTCCACTCGTCCTCTCGTTCTCCGAGATCGCCATCCTCGGTCGGCTTCGCGGCTGATGGCCGTGTCGCTCCGGTCGGCATCTTCAATGCCATCCACGTCTCGCGCGCCACCTACGAATCTTCTTCCCGCTCGGCATCGCGCGCTCGCGTGGCGTGTCCCAGCAAGCTGCCGTTTGCCTTCGAGTCCTCGTCCTCCGTGTCTGCGACGCTTGGCTGCACTCGTCGCGAGCGCTTTGGCAGACGAGTCGTTCCGCTCGTGCAGACCCGCAAACGCTCTGGCACCAGCACGTTTCTGTCGCCTGCTTCGCTCTCGGCGTGCTGCTCCTCCTTCCTCTCACGCGTGTATCCGTCTCGTATGCCCTCGCCGCCGCAGCCGCGATGGCGCTCGTGCTCACCCCCGTCGAGCTCTTCCTTACCTACGCCTCGACAACCTCGTGCTCCCGACCGTGCCCGTTTGCTCCTCAGCGCTATGAGCTTCCTCGAGTCGTCTACCTCATCTCTCCGCTGCTCGCTGCCGGCCGTCCACGCGCCCTTCATCAAACTGAACCTCCTCCCCTGTCTCGCCCGTCCGCTCAATTCGCCACACCCTGCGCGCACCGATCCTCGCTCCAACAAACGTGGCGCGCCCCCTCGTGATGTCGACGTTGCGTGCTCGCCGTCTTCCTCCAGTCCAAGCTCTACTCACTGCGCCCGTTTCACACATCAGCATCGTCGACTACTCGCAGACGAGCTGGCTCGCGCTGTGACTCGCACTGGCCTCGCTACTCCCTCTTCGAGTTCCCCAAATCTCACTCAGCAGCGGCTCGGGATGGGGCCGGGCAACGTTGGCCCGGAGGCAATCGGCAGTCGCCGTGATCCGGGACTCCGCCATGGCGGACCCTCGGCCTCGCTTTTTCTCTCGGCCTCCGCGGAACGTTCCTCTGGTCTACGCCGTCGCTGCTGCTCGCCGTCGTCATGACACTTCTCCTGTTGGCGTCAGCGGCACCCATGCCGTCGTCCGACCACTCGAGTTCCCGACGTGCTAGCCGGCGCCCGCATCCTGCTGACCGGCGCGACCGGAGGCTCCGTCGCTGCCTGGCGGAGAGATCGCTCGCAGCGGCTCCGAGATCGCGCCATAGTCGTACGCGCGAGCTCGCCCGAGGCGGCTCGAGACCGCGTCCGTGCGGCGCTCGCCAGCGCCGTCCCTATGCGACAGTGACCGCCCTGTGCGGCGACGTGACCGAGCCTGAGCTCCGCCTCCGCGTGCGGGAGCGGATCCGGCTGCGCGCGTCGCTCGACGTGATGGTGCACGCTGCCGCCACGACAAGCTACTCCACTCCGCTGGAGGTAGCGCGGAGCGTGAACGTCGCCGCCACCCGGAACGTCCTCGCGTTTGCCACGCGCGCGTCAGAGCTAACGAGGTCGCGCACGTCAGCACGGCGTTCGTCGCCGCGAAGCTAGGACCCGTCGGATCCTGGAATCGGATCTCGAGCACGACCGCGCGTTCCAGAACGCGTACCAGCAGTCGAAGTACGAGGCGGAGCTCGTCGTCAGGCGCTATCGCGAGCTGCTCCCCCTGGTGGTGTTCCGACCAAGCATCGTCCTCGACGCGATCGAGCCATCAGCACCGCAGCGTCGGAGCGCGTTCCGCTTCGCTCTCGAACTCGTCAAGAGAGGGCTCTTGCCAGCGCTACCCGAGCGGCGAGAGCACCCACATCGATCTCGTCATGGAGAGAGATGTCGCGCGAGCGATCACGAGGCTCCTCCTCCAGCCGGCGGAGGCCGGCACGTATCACGTCGCGAGCGGCGAGCGATCACCCACGCTTGCGTCGATCGTGGAGCCCTACGTGACCCGCGTTACCTCGGCGTCGACCAGTTCGCCTGGCAGGTGTCGAAGTGGAGGCACGAGAAGCCGCGACTCGCGAGACTCTTCGACGAGTTCGAGTGCTTCATCTACGAGCTTGCATATCCGAAGATCTTCGACACCACTTGCACCGAGGCTGCACTCTTCGCCCAGTCACGATGGAGGATCCGCTTGCGTCACTGCTCGATGAAGCCCCAGCCACTCGTGAGCACGTGCAGTCTACGGAGCGCGCAGGCCGTGAGTCAGGCGTTGCCACGAACGCGGCCGTATGAGAGCGCGCCGCCTCCGCTGATCCTCCGACGTGCCGACCGCCCAACCCGTATCTGCCACCGCCGTCCTGGCGAGACGTATAACTATAAAAGGCCTTCGCCGTGGCACCGGCGACGCCCTGCTGCTGTGTCGTCCGCCGAGGAGCGCGAGCGCAGTCGCTGCGTCGTCTTCGCCGCGACGATGACGCGATGCTCCGCGTCAGCGTCTTGAACCATCGAGCGGCGCTGCGACCGAACTGGCAGCCGTGTCTTCGCCGCGCTGACCACGCGCTATCAACTTCTTCCTCGCGCGAACCTAGACGTCCGTCGCGCTCGTCACCTTCTCCGGCACGCGAGAGTCGCGCTCACAGCTCTCGTGTGCGCAGCTGCTGCCCGAGCGAGCATCATCACCCTCGTGTGCGTAGCCGTGCCGCGCTGTATTCCCGCGACGATCGCAGTTGGCGTCCGTTCGTCGACAGGCATAGCCTTTCTCCGCGCCGCTGCTGTCGTCGATCCGCCCGTGTCGCTCTCTTCCTTCTCCGCGGCGTCTTCTACACGTCCCGAGCGCTCGTGTACGCGCTTCCGCGTCCCAGTTCCGTCCCGCCTTCGATACCACAGATCTTTCACCTGCTCGTGCTCCCTCTCTGCCACTACCTGACCTCCGTTCTTCTTCTCCCCTCCAATAATAATCAATCTCGTGTCGTCGACTGGACGGGCCGGCCTTGCGGCGGGCCCGTCCAGCTGCAATTGACCCAGCGGTAGAGCTGTTCTACTCTTCCCCCGTTCGAGTGGAAGGCAGGGGGGTTGAGGCCAGGGAGCACGGCCCGGTTGTGGGTGCTTCCATTTGGAGGCGCGCGACCACCGCTACGTCGATCCCGGCGGGGTTCGGCGGTGGACGACCCTAGCCCGGATCGGTGGACACGCTGTTCGTCACGTGGAGACGGCGATCTCGGTCCGACCTCACCATCCCACCCTGACGTTCAGCGAGTCGTCTTCAACGAGGAGGGACAAACATGCGCGGGAGACTTCCACGGGTCGGGCTAGCAGCGATCGCAACTGCCGTTGTGCTGGCGCACGCCGGCGGCGCGCTGGCCCAGGAGCCGAACCAGGTGACGGGCCTGGCTGCCGACCAAGAGGACGGGTTCGTGGCCCTGAGCTGGGACCCCGTCCAGGGGGCGACGGACTACCAGATCGAGCGCACACCGGTGGACGAGGCCGACCAGCCGACCGGCGCGGCCACGATCGTCGGCCTCTGGCAGCCGACGCGCACGGTTACACCAGACGCCCCGACGTTCGCCGAGTCCGGCTTCGTTCTCGGCGAACGCTTCTGCTGGCGCGTACGGGCGCGGTTCGCGACGGTGGCGCAGCCGTTTTCGTGCCGGTCTGCGGAACGACGAACCCGCAGTGGGGGGTCGGGCCCGGTGCTTCGCTGCGAACACAGTTCGAGCAGACGAACGGGGCGTCGTACACGAGCGATGTCAACGAGTACCTCTATACGGCCGCGCTCGATGCCGCCAGCGAGCGCGTGCGCGTCGTCGAGATCGGTCGCACGTTGCAGGGCAGGCCCATCAACATGTTCATCTTCGGCCATCCCGAGCCACTCCAGAGCGCGGCGCAGATCTCCGAGTCGCCGACCACGCTGATTCAGTGCCATGTGCACGGCAACGAGCCGTCGATGCGCGAGTCGTGCCTGATCCTGGCGCGCGAGCTCGCGTTTACCGATGACCCGCATCTCCTCGAGCTCATGGAGCGCTCGACGGTGCTGATCGTCCCCACGCTCAACGGAGACGGCCGCGCCGCCGACACCCGCGGCAGCTCTACGGGTCAGGACCTCAACCGCGACCACTCGCTGCTTCGTGAGCCGGAGACGAAGGCCTTTTCGGCCATGCTCCGCGACTACACGCCGGACGTCGCAGTCGACGGTCACAACGGGGACAACGAGGATCTACCGGTCCTCGGGCCGCGCCACCTCAACGTCTTCGAGGGACTCTATTCCGAGGCCAAGAACGGGCTGGTCGAGGGTTGGATCTACGACAACGCCGCGCTCGCCGGTTGGTACGCAGGGCCGTACAGCAACGGCGGCGCGAGCCAGGAGACCATCCTCCGGAACACGTTCGGGCTCAAGAGCGTCGTCGGGATCCTGTCCGAGAATCGCCCCAACGCGGGAGTCACCCGGCCGGGCGCGACCTTCGCGGGCAACGAAAACCGGAAGTCGTACGGCCAGCTCTGGCTCGCCAAGCAGTTGCTCGAATACCACTTCGACAACCACTCCGCGATCCGGCGTTTGGTCGCGGAGTCGCGCGCGTTCCAGAGAGCCAACGTCGGCCCGGTCGTGTTCCGCGGCTCGTACCCGTGGCCGTTGTTCCCGCCGCTCCCGAGCACACCCGACGTGGACGCTCCGGAGCCGGACGCGATCCTCGAGGATCCCCCGTGCGGCTACTTCCTCACCGAAGAGCAGTACACGGGAGCGCAGCCGGACGGCACCGTGGAGCTACGCCTGAACCTGCACGGGATCGCCGTGCAGCCCGCACCCGGGTACCTCGTCCGCATTCTCGGGCCCGGCTACTTCGTCGGCATGACCCAGCCCCTGCGCGGGCTCATTCCGACGCTCCTCGACTCGCAGGCGGCCGAGCCGATGGTCGCCGGCGTGCGACTGCAGGAGGAGAGCTCGTCGCCCAACGCGCGCTGTGCTCAGGTGGTTTCCACTCCGTTCCAGGCCGCGATCTGGTCCGCTGGACTGAACGACTACACGTCCGACTAGAACGAGGACGGTCGGTCCTCGACTGCATGCAGCATGAGGCGGAGACCCTGGCTACGTCCCGGGTCTCCGCCGGCCTTCTCACGGACTGCACGGGCTCAGGATCACTTTGGCGCGCCGCACGTCAGAAAGGTCGATTCCCGGAGACGGAGTGGCGCCATCGTCCTGGCGGTGTTAGCGTTCCCCGACCGAGAAGGGGGGATCGATGAGGGGGATATCCGCGCGGCGACTTCTGCTCAGCGTTGCGTGCGTCCTGGCGGTCGGCGTTGCCGTGCCCGCGACTGCGAGTGCATCGACGCCGCCGGTCCAGGATCGAGACTGGTGTCGTCAGGTGGAGCCGACGCCCAGTTGGTCGGTGAAGAACGTCGAGGTTCTCTGCCGCATCGACACCGTACGCCACACGTGGAACGCCGACGGGACCCTGGCGACCGATCCGACCACGCCCTCCGGCTTTCGGGAGACGCTAACGCAGACGATCTCGATCAACTTCATCGACTACGGCAAGCCGCGCCCGGATCAGCCCGCGGGAGCGGCGACGGGCGATGTGATGTTCGTCTCGGGCCGTTTCGGCCTGAAGTCGTTCGACATCACGAACCCGACGCAGCCGAAGCTGCTCGACTGGCTGGGGGACGGGATCGACGACCCATTCCTCGAGGACGGTAACCCGGGTAACGGCTCGCAAGCTCCGCGGCGGGGGACGCTCGACGACATGTGGGAGAACGAGGACATGGACGTCGACCAGGACCGGAAGCTCGTCTTTCTCTCACGAGACCCGCGAGCCTACGGCGGCAGCACCGGGAACCCGGCCTCCCGGTCGGGCATTTACGTGATCGACGTCCGCCACCCCGAGGATCTCAATCCACTCACCTTCGTCGACACGCCTACGGGCCACACGACTACGTGCGTGAACGACTGCAGGTGGGTCTGGACCGGCGGACCGGCGGCGAACACCGACCAGCAGGCGCTCGGCTGGGCGGGGCGCCCGATCTTCGTCACCGACATGCGCGATCCGCACCATCCGAAGGTCAATCCGAACCCGATCGATCTCGATCGGAACGACGGCCGAGTCGACTATTCGCATGACGTCCAGGTCGATGAGGCAGGAGTCGCCTGGGTCTCGGGCAGGGGCGGCACCCGCGGATACTGGACGAAGGGGCTCCACTACGACCCGATCCTCGGCGCGAATCGCGTGGCAACGGCGGACAACCCGGTTCCGTACGGCGGAGGCGGCTTCGAGGAGACGGTGTTCCCGGTTCGAACCTCCAACTCCCGCTTCATGCACAACGCCTGGCGGCCGCTCGGCGACGACGCCCCGGATCCGGCCTACGGCGACCTGATCTACGCGACCGAGGAAGAGTTCACGGGCGGTCCGTTCCCGAACGGCTGCGCCAATGACGGCCCGCTCTTCATCTCCTCGCTGGAAGGTAGCTACGACGGCGAGGCGTGGCGCTCCACGCCGGACGACAAGTTCCGCCTGAAGACCGTGGCCACCTGGCATCCCTTCGGGAAGGAAGGCTCCTCCACGTCGACGGACTGCTCCGCCCACTACTTCCAGATCGAGGACCGCATCCTCTCGATGTCGTTCTACAGCCAGGGCTCGCGGTTCCTCGACATCACCGACCCGACTGCGCCGACCGAGATCGCCTACTTCCGGCCCGGCACCGGTACGTGGGCGACCTACCCCCACAAGGGCCTCTACTACTCCGCCGACCGAAACGGCGTCTACGTCCTGAGGCTGACGGTCGAGGCGGGCCAGCTCGACCAGCACCGCGACGCTCCACGCTGCCATGGTGACGCAGGCGCCGACGATCGCCGAGGCCGACCCGGCGGAGGAGGCGCGCGCGGTGCTCGAACGGCCCCACGGCGCGCACTGCAGCCTCCCGCTCGACGAATAGCCGCCGTGAGGCCAAAGCGGCTGCTCCAGCCGCGGCTTCAGAGCTGGGAGTGGATCTCCCGGCTCGGCGCTGCCGAGCGGCCTGTGTCGGAAAACCGCCACTCGGTCGGCGTCCGACCGACGCGCGGTGTGTGGCCCTCTCCCTACCGACGCTCGCGCCCGTCACCGATCCTCCTCTCGTCGATCAATCAACCCAAAGCGAGGAGCACGAAATGAGAAGGATCGGAAATTCAAGCGGCCTGAGGAAGTGCTGCGCTCGAAGAGCGACCCACCTTGCCGGGGCGACGGTCGCGGCGCTCCTGGCGACGCGGCCTTCGCGTCGCCTGCCTCGGCGGCTGTCTCCTGTAGCCAGGCGGGCACGGCGTTGACGGTGACGTTGACGGCCGATAACGATGAGGCGACGTTCCTGCGCGGGCCCGCGCGCGAGATCCTCGTCGACGCGCCCAGTGCGGAACGGCCACGACCGAGAACACGGAGACTGTCACTGTCACCGGCGCCGACAAAGACCAGTATGTGTACATCGACCTCGCCGGGGGGCCGTTCGTCTCGGTGCTGCGCGAGACCAGCCCGCCGAGCGGGACGAGCGTCCAGTTCCAGGTCGATCTCGACGCAGACCGTGACGACCAGGTCTACATCTACGGTACCGCCGCAGCGGACACGTTCGTCGCCGGCGCGGACGGATCACCCTCGACCAGACCTCGCCCGCGGGCGAGCTGGATGTCCTCTTCACGGGCATCGACGGTCTCCTTATCTACGGACGAGGCGAGAACCATTTCCTCTCCAGCGCGGCGGCGCCGCGACGCGCACCGGTCGCAGACTCGCTCTGGTGGCGCTCGAGAGCGAGGCCGGCAACGACACGCTCGTCGGCGGCGACAACGCGGCGTTCCGTCCCGGCCCCGGCGACGACACGATAGCGGGGCAGAACCTGGCCGATCTGAGCCTGGGTCATGCTCCCGGGCCGGTCAAGGTCGACCTCGCCGCCGGAACCGCCAGCGGGGAAGGCAACTACACCTTCTCCGGCGTCGACGGAGTGCTTGGCTCCCAGTTCGACGACGAGCTGATTGGCAATGTGTCCGACAACTACCTGAACGGCGGCCAGGAAGCGACGTCATCCGGGAGGGGCGGGGACGACCGGATCGACGGGGGCCTCGGCAACGACGATCTGGACGGGGAGGCGGGCTCCGACACCTACCCGGATTGGTACATCTACGCCTTACACCGACGACGACACGATCGCCGACAGCGGCGCGGACGCGGGCGACGCTGACACGGCCGACTTCTCCAGCTTCGCCGCTCCGGTTTCCGTCGACCTGGCCGCCGGGACGGCGACCGGGTCGGCGCGGACACGCTCGCGGGGATCGAGACGGTGCGGAACCGCCTTCGCGGACACCCTGCTCGGAGGCCCCGGCGGCCAGACCCTGCTCGGGCTCGGCGGGGTGGAACCCTCGTGCGGCCGGCGCCGACCTCGTCTAAACGGCGGCTCGGGTCGCTATACCGCCGGTTACGCGACGGCATCCTCCGCGGTCACCGTCGATCTGGCCAAGAGGAAGGCGTCGCGCGGCGCGGGCGCCGACTCCCTGCTCGGTCTCAAGAACGTGGTCGGCTCCCGCTACGCCCACCTCCTCCTCGGCTCACCGCGTTGCCAACGTGCTCCGCGGCGGGAAAGGCCGTCGACACGCTCAGGGGCGCCGGCGGGAACGATCGGCTCTACGGGATGTCCGCATCGGATGCGCTCTACGGGGCGGGTGGAAACGACCTCCTCTCCGGCAGCACCGGCGCCCACGACCGCTGCTCCCAGGGCGGCAGAGCGGGACGTCGCATCGGCTGCGAGCGTCGTTAGAGCCGCCTGCCGGGGGATGAAGGGAGAGGGCGTCTCGTCCTCTCCCTCGTTTCGTCTCCCAGACGGCACGCCCCTCCACACAAGCCGTGCAAACAGCATGATTTCGGGCGATACATGCCGCGCCAGAGATGACTGTGCCCGATCCTCAGGCGAACATACTCGAGACGGAGAGGTTGATCCTCAGGCGTCTCACGATGGACGACCTGGATTCATTAGCGACGATTTACCGTGACTCGGAGGTAAGAAAGTACTTCCCCGAGGGCACGCTGACGCATGGGGAGACCAAAGAAGAGTTGGAGTGGATTATCGACGTGTACTACGGCCGGTATGGGTTCGGCTTGTGGGCGACCATACACAAAATGACAGGGGACTTTATCGGCCGCTGCGGGTTGATCCCGTGGACGATCGAGGGCCGCTCCGAGGTGGAAGTGGCGTACTTGCTGGCCAAGGCCTATTGGGGGCAGGGGTTGGGAACCGAGGCGGCGCAGGCGATCCTTGATTACGGCTTCGACGAGCTCCGCCTGTCGCGCTTGATCTGCCTTGTCGACCCAGCGAACGAGGCTTCCATCAAGGTGGCCGAGAAGATAGGCATGACCCTCGAGAGAGAAGGGGATATAGAGGGCGAGCCGACCCTCCTGTATTCGGCGAGCCGGCAGCCCGCCTGAGGCAGCGGTTTGCCGCAGCGAGAGGCGAGGCGCTCACTTAACGTCTTTTTGACAGAGTGCCGCAATGCCCGAGGACTACTTCGGCGAGCGTGTGGCAGACCGGTACGACGAGTCGAGTGCCGACATGTTCGACCCTGCCGTGGTCGACCCGGTCGTCGACTTCCTCGTCGAGTTGGCCGGCGACGGCGCTGCGCTCGAGCTCGGCATCGGCACCGGCCGGATCGCGCTCCCGCTCGCACGGCGCGGCATCCGCGTGCACGGGATCGATTTGTCCGAGGCGATGGTCGCGAGGCTGCGCGAGAAGCCGGGGGCGGAGACGATCGGGGTCACGATCGGCGACTTCGCGACGACGACTGTCGAAGGCACGTTCTCGGTCGCCTACCTCGTCTTCAACACGATCATGAACCTGACGACGCAGGACGAGCAGGTCGCATGCTTCCAGAACGTTGCGGCACATCTCGAGCCCGGCGGCTGCTTCGTGATCGAGGTCGGCGTGCCGAGCTTGCGGCGGCTTCCGCCCGGCGAGACGATCGACGTGTTCTCCTTCGAGAGTCCGACGAAGTTCGGGCTCGACGAGTTCGACGTGGCGAGGCAGGGCCTCGTCTCCCATCACTACGGGATCGTCGATGGAAGGCTCGAAGGGTTCTCGATCCCCTTCCGATATGCGTGGCCGTCGGAGCTCGACCTGATGGCGCGGCTCGCGGGGATGACGCTCCGCGAGCGCTGGAGCGGTTGGAAACGCGAGCCGTTCACGAGCGACAGCACCAAGCACGTCTCCGTCTGGGAGAAGACGCTCGTTCGGTGACGAGCGCCTACTGCGGGCGCTGAACCGTCGTCGCAGGAAGCTGCGAATCAGAGTGTGTTAGCGCCACCCTGCCGACAGCGAGCTGCGGCGGCGGTGGGGACACCAATCAGTAGGAGGTACGAACCGTGCGGAAGCAGCTTGTGACCATCGCGCTCACCTTCGCGGTCATGGCGATCCTGCCTGCGTCGGCCGCGGCGGCGACGGCGATCGAGTACGGCCTAATCGCCGCCCTCTGAACACTCTCTACGAAGCCTCGGGTCCAGCCGGGCACGGGTCGCACCACTACAGAGTTGCCCTTATCCCGGACTCGCCATAGCCGGCGACGAAGCCGGGCCGAGGCGTCGTTCGACCTCGGCCTTAAGGTCGTGAAGCCCGTCGTCGAGCGCGCGATCGAGCGTCTTCTGGAGCGGTCGGCGAAAGAGGCGGCTGACGAGACCCTCGTACGATTCCGCGGTTCGGACGAACGTACCGCCGTCGCGCGCCTCGAGGCTCCAGAAGTGGATCGCCCTGATGCCGAACGTCCGGCCCGTCCATGCGATCAGCCGCGGCCGCTCGACGCGCTGAATCGTCGACGTGATCGTTCCGGGACCCGCCTTCCATTTGAACACCGATCCGACTGCGACCGGGCCTTGCATGGACATCGATTTGACGTCTCGAAGCCAGCTCGGCCAGTGCTCGAATGACGTCAGCACCTCCCAGACGCTCTCGGGCGCGGCCGCGATTTCAACCTCGCTCCGGCCCACCACTGGGGCGCTCTCGTTGATGCCGGCCCAGGCGTCCACAGCCATCGTCGCGAAGCGTAGGTGCATCGGGTGCGGAATGTCGGTTGTCGGCGGCTATCAAGAATGGACAGGGACCCTGTCGCAAAGCCAGCCGATCTGGCTCCGGCGTCGGATCGACGACTACAGAGTTGTCTTTATCCCTGACTAGCTCCCAAGCGACTCTACGCTCGCCCACGTCAGCGGGAGAGGAGCGAACAACGAAGCCATCGTGCCGACGGCGCAACCATCGGCCGGTACGCTCGTCGGGTTTGCGTCTCCAAGCGACAACACGACTAGAGGGGGCCGCGTGACGCTTCAACGCTGAACTTTCGCGACGGGAGAGCCCCTCAGGCGTCACTCCCGAACGCTGGCCCAGACAAGCGTCCTCTCTTAACAACTGAGCGCCGATAACCCCGGACTACCGGTTTCCGTCAGAACGACTGCGGGAACTTTGTGACCATGAACAAATGGCGGTATGCCCTCTTCGGCTGGGTGGCCTGGAAGTTCGCCAAGCGTTACGCTCGGCGCAAGATGCCCCTCCCGCGCGACTAAGCGGGGATAGCCGGGACGTCCGATAGCCACTCTGTAACCAAGTCGCGATACGCTCGATTGCCTCTCAAGCGACAGTACGCTCGCACAGCCTGCCGTCATTTCCGACTGAGCCCTAGCCCCCGGGCTGCCGACTATCACCACGAGATCTCGGTAAGTCCAGGTGACCTCCGGGAACAGGCCTGCGGCTTCCAGCCAGGCGAGCTGCTCGTCGAGCTTGCTGGGGTGATCGACCTCGGGGTCGATTGCCGTCACAACATACGAGGATCGACGAGCTCCACGACGTCGGCGAGGACGAAACGGCCGGCCGGGTCGAGCCTGCTGGCGATGCGTCGGAGAGATTGGCCTTGCCTGTGCCTTCCAGATGATGAACGGCAAGAGCCGATACGACGAGGTCGAAGACCCTTCCGGCAGGGGATCCTCCAGTCGGCCTACAAGTAGCTTGACTCGATCGGAAGGCAGGCTGTCACGGGCGACGTTGACCATTCCGAGGCTCGCGTCGATGCCGATCAGCTGCGCGTCGGGGTGACGGTCAAGAACTCGCCGTGCCGTCTCACCCGTCCCAGTCCCGAGCTCGAGAACCGACTTTGCGCCCACACCCGTCGCGGCCAAGGTCTCGTCCTCGAGGCGGTCGTAGCCAGGTACGGCCTCACGCATCATTGCTAAGTAGCTCTCCGGCGTGAAGTGATAGTCGCGCATCGCTCACGAGCCTAACGGGCGGACATCCCGATACCCGACCCTCCGCTCCGGAACGCTAGCGGCAGTCTGAAGACCGCCCTCCTCTGCCGTGAACGCCGTGACGCTAACGCGTTCGACCCCTTAGACGATCCGCTCGGCCACGCTCAATGCAAGTCCCAGGCGAGAGTCGTTCGCCTAACAGAACGCTAGATCCCTGAGAGACCGTCTTCGCGGAACCTCCGGGTGAGCTCGACCACCGGCTCTGCGAAGGCGATTCGCGTTACGGCGTCACGGTGTCGCGGCCCCGGCTGCGCTCTTCGCCGCCCTCCACGGACAGGCCTGCGAGTGCCAAGGCACTCGCGTGATCGGATCCGGGGAGACTGCGGGCACTGACATCGCCGTGGCTGTCCCAACCCGCGTCAAACAGGATGGCTGTGAGCACCACGACCGCCAACATCGCTGCGATTGTTCCGAGAAGCTTGCGCATCTTTCCTCCGACTGGTCACGAGACCTGGCCGCACCGCCCGGCAATGCGTCCGGACGTCGCGTAAAGAACGATTCGCAGCGACGCAGCAGGTGGTTCAGCGTCTCTCTCGGTATCTCTCAGCCGACGTCGCCGGCCGAAAGCTCTCGGGCTCCGGAGACGTCAGCGACCGTGCTCGTAGAGGGGGAACGGGTAGCCGGCTACGAAAGAGGACGACCGGCGGGTGTTGCCGGCCCGGGTGACGTCGCCTTTATCGGCGCGCCTGCGAGTGCGGGCGGGCGCGCCCAGGCTCAGCGGTTCCTCGGTCGATCTCGACCGTTCGCTCGGCGCTCAGTCGTGACATACCGCCTTCCACGAGCCGATCGACCAGAGCCGAGCCGCTGAGCGTCTTCACCTCCGCGTCGTCCATCTCGACGTTGCCGAAGTGGGCCACGGTGGCGTTGTCGCTGACGAGTCCGGATGCCATAAAAAGCCTCCTTACGTCTCGAACGGATAAGGAAGGCGACGGCACGCCATCGGTATTCGTCCTGGGTTTCGTTGGAAACTACCCGGATGGGACCGGGGCAAACCTGAAGCGCTGGACCTCACACTCTCCGCGTGGCTCGCGGGGCGAGTAACCCCGCGCCCGTAGCCCGGCTCAGCCGCTGGGCGTCTCGTCGTGGACCCCGGTCTCCGGGAGTGCGCCCTCGACGGCTCCCTCGCCACTCGCCTCGACGGCACCTTCGCCCCTCGCCTCGGCGGCCGCCTGCTTCCTCGCCTCTTTCTTCTGCTGCTTCAGCTCCCGGCGCTCCTTGAGCGCCCTCTCCCGCGCCATCTTCGCCATCGTCGTCTGCCTCTTGGAGCTCGAACCCATCCGGGTCCTTTCTGTAGAGGTCCATCCCCAAACCGGGGACGTTCACTAGGACACACGGTAGCGGGAGAACGTGCAGGCGCAGCAGGACGACTGTAGCGGGGGGAACCGGCGGCTCCCCCCGCTACGACTTTTCTACGCTGCGAGGTCGAACGCCGGCTCGGCGTCCGGTGCCTGCTGCTGCTCGAGCTCGTCGCGGCGGATCAGCGTGAGAGCGGCCACGATTCCGAGGCCGGCGATGATCACTCCGGCGACGAACGCCGCGGTGAAGCCGTCGACGAGCGCGACCGGCGACGCCGCTCCGGAGGCGACCGCGTCGCTGGTCTGCGAGGTCGCGATCGTCGAGAGCGCGGCGATGCCGAGCGCGCCGCCGATCTGCTGCGACGTGTTGATGAGCCCGGACGCGAGGCCGGCCTCGGCCGGCTGGACGCCTGCCAGGGCGGCGATCGAGATGGGCACGAACGAGAAGCCGATGCCGAAGCCGATGAGCAGGAAGCCGGGCAGGAGGTCGCCGAGGTACGAGCCGTCGACCGACACCTGCGTGAAGGTCACGAGGCCCGCCGTGAGCATCGTCATGCCGGCCGTGAGCACCGGCTTGACGCCGATGCGAGTGACGAGCTGCGCCGCCACCGCCGACCAGATGATCGCCGTGCCCGCGACGGCGAGGTACGCGATGCCGGTCTTCATCGCCGAGTAGCCCAACACCTGCTGCATGTAGAGCGTCAACATCAGGAACATCGAGAACATCGCCGTGCCCATGATGAACCCGGCGACGTTCGCCCCTGCCACCGTCCGGGTACGGAAGATGCCGAAGCGCATGAGCGGCTCGGCGTGGCGCAGCTCCCAGCCCACGAAGGCGACGAGCAGGACGAGCGACGCCGCGAAGGTGGCCAGGGTCTCCCCGGCCAGCCACCCTTCCCGGCCTGCCTGGGTGATCCCGTAGACGAGCGAGGAGAGGCCCGCGGTCACGAGCACGGCGCCCGGGACGTCGAAGGTCTTCACATGGGCGTCCCGGCTCTCGGCGAGCAGGATCGGCGCCGCCGCGAAGGCGAGGACGCCGACGGGCACGTTCACGAAGAAGATCCATTCCCAGCTGAGCGCGTCGGTGAGGATCCCGCCGAGCAGCACGCCGGCCGCGGCACCGAAGCCGCCGACGGCTCCCCACACTCCGAGGGCGATGTTGCGCTCGCGACCCTCCGCGAACGTGGTCGAGAGGATCGAGAGCGCCGCGGGCGTGATGATCGCCGCCCCGAGCCCCTGAAGCGCGCGTGCCCCGATCAGTGAGGTCTCGGACCAGGCCAGCCCTGCCAGGAGCGAGGCGACCGTGAAGACGACGATGCCCAGGAGGAAGATCTTTCGCCTCCCGAGGAGGTCGGCCGCCCGCCCGCCCAGCAGCAGGAAGCCGCCGAACACGAGCGCATAGGCGCTGATCACCCACTGGAGGTTTTCCTGCGAGAACCCGAGATCGACCTGGATGGAGGGCAACGCGACGTTCACGATCGCGATATCCAGGACGACCATGAACTGGACCACGCTGATCAGCGCGAGGGCCAGCCACTTGCGACTTTCGGAAGCCATCATGTCGACCTGTTTCCTTTCACTTTCGCCAGAGAAGACTTGCAACTTAGCAGACATTACTTCTAAACTGCAAGTAGAGGCTTCAGTCCAGCAAGTCTTCACGCTAGAATGTGAACCATGCGGAAGAGCTACGAGCAGTACTGCCCCGTCGCCCACGCCCTCGACCTCGTCGGAGAGCGGTGGGCCCTGCTGGTCGTCCGGGAGCTCATGCACGGGCCGAAGCGCTACACGGACCTCGTCGAGCATCTCCCCGGGATCGGGACCAACATCCTCGCCTCGCGGCTTCGCGCGCTCGAGGAGCACGGGATCGTCGCCAAGCGGACGCTGCCGCCTCCAGCTGCGTCACGTGTCTACGAGCTCACGGAGTACGGCCGCGGCCTGCGGACCGTCCTGCGGGAGCTGGCGCTCTGGGGAGCCCGCTCGCTCGGCCCCCCCGACGAGGAGGAGCTCTTCACGGGCTGGCTCGCGAACGCGGTCGACACGGTTCTCGGCCCGATTGCGCCGCCGGGTCGCTTCGAGTTCCACGTCGGGGACGAGGTGGCGTCGCTCGTCGACGGCGAGGCGCAGGCCGGGCCAGTCGAGGAGCCCGACGTGGTCGTGACGGGAGACCCCGAGGGCGTCTACCACATGTTCGTCGACCAGCGGCTCGATCTCGTCACGGTCGAGGGAGACCGCGACCTCCTCCAGCAGCTGCTCGACGCGGCGCCGGTTCCCATCGAGGAGCCGGCCCCGGCTCCCACCTAGCCGCCGGGGTGACGTGCACGGGCGGCCACCCCTGAGCGGCGGTGGGCTCTCAGCTCAGCGAGCCTACTGGCTCGGCGCGGAAGCTTCGGGATCGTGCTGCCAGAGGCCGAACTCGTTGCCCTCCGTGTCCGTGCAGAGCGAGAACCAGCCCATGCCGGGAACCGCCATGGTCTCCTGGGCTTCGCCCCCGAGCTCCTTCACCCGTGCGTGGCCTGCGTTGATGTCCTCGACGTCGAAGTAGACCCGCGGCCCGCGCTTGTCGGGCGGATCCGGCGCGTAGATCGCCCCGCCCGTCGTGTCGGAGAGCTGGGTCATGTGGTACTCCGTCGGCCCCTCGAACGTCTGCCATTGCCAGCCGAAGAGCGAGCCCCAGAACGCGCGCGCCCTCTCCGTGTCGCCGGCCGGAATCTCGAGGTGAACGACCTGTCCGGGCATAGCCCCTCCTTCCGTCTCGTTTCTTCGGCAGCTTACGCCTCGCCGCCTTTCAGACAAGCCGGCTCGTCCCCGTCGCCGGGTTACGATCCGAGTGTGCTCGAGCGCCTTCTCGGCGGGGCTCCGCGAGGTCCCCAGCTTCGGTGCCGCGGCTGGGAGCAGGAGGGGGCGCTGCGCTGCCTCCTCAACAACCTCGACCCGGACGTCGCCGAGGATGCCGCGTCGTTGGTCGTCTACGGCGGTCGAGGGCGGGCCGCCCGCGACCCGCAGGCGCTCGAGGAGATCATCGCGGCGCTCGAGCGGCTCGGCTCGGACGAGACGCTCGTGATCCAGTCCGGCAAGGCGGTCGCCGTCCTCCCGACGCACCCGGACGCGCCCCGTGTCCTCATCTCGACCGCGATGGTCGTGCCGGCCTGGTCGGACGAAGACTCCTTCCGTCGCCTCGAGGACGCCGGCCTGACGATGTACGGACAGATGACTGCGGCCGGCTGGTTCTACATTGGCACGCAGGGCATTCTCGGCTTCACGTACGAGACGTTTCGCGCGGTTGCGGCGTCTCATTTCGGCGGCACTCTCGCGGGCAGGCGAGTTCTCACCGCCGGTCTCGGTGGGATGGGAGGCGCCCAGGGCTTCGGCGTGACGCTGAACGGCGGCCGCGCCCTTGTCGTCGAGGTCGACCCGTCGCGGGCCGAGCGTCGTCTCCGCGACGGCTGGGTCGACGTCGTCGCAGGCTACGAAGAGGCGCTCGCCGCGCACCTCGACCCGGCTGGGCCCGGGACGGTCGCGCTCGTCGGCAACGCCGCCGACGTCATCCCGCGGCTTCTCGGCGAGGGGGTCGCCTTCGACGTCGTCACCGACCAGACACCCGCGCACGATCCCCTGCGCGCGTACGTCCCCCGCGGCATGACGGCCGCGGAGGCCGCCGGCGCAACCCCGGACGATCCCGATTTCCGCGCCGCGGTGTTCGACTCGCTGACGGATCATGTCAGGGCGCTCCTCGGCTACAGGAACGGGGGCGCAATCGTCTTCGAGTACGGGAACGGCATCAGGGCGCAGGCCGCCGCCCACGGGGTCGAGGACGCCTTCGTGATCCCGGGATTCGTCTCCGCGTACGTCCGGTCGATCTTCGCGCGTGGAGTGGGCCCGTTTCGGTGGATCTGCCTCAGCGGCGATCCCGCCGATCTGAGGCGCAGCGAGGACGTCGTCATGGAGGTCGTCGGCACGGACTCGCTCCGCGCCTGGATCGAGCTGGCGCGAGAGCGCGTCCCGCTTCAAGGCCTGCCCGCGCGCATCTGCTGGCTGGGGCTCGGGGAGCGCGACCGCGTCGCCTTGGCGCTGAACGACCTCGTCCGCTCGGGCCGGTGCGGCCCCCTTGCCCTCGGCCGCGACCACATGGACCCGGCGTCGGTCGCCTCGCCGACGCGGGAGACCGAGGCGATGCGCGACGGGAGCGACGCTGTCGCCGACTGGCCGGTCCTCTCGGCCCTCCTCAACGCTGCACAGGGCGCGAGCTGGGTGGCAATCGGCAGCGGCGGTGGGGTCGGCATCGGCCGCTCGATCCACTCAGGCATGGTCGTCGTGGCCGACGGAACCGAGCTGGCCGAGCGGAAGCTCAGCCGGGTCTTCTGGTCCGACCCCGCCCTCGGGGTCGCACGCTACGCAGACGCCGCGTATCCGGAGGCGCTTGCCGAAGCAGCGACAGCACGCGCTGGAAATCCCGGGCTCAGGCCTCTCGCGCTCCCTCTCGGAGCGCCCGGAGCCCGCGTAAGACGCGATCACGCCGGTCCCCGAGCGCACGGGCGGCGGCAGGATCGTAGTCACCTCGAAGGCCGCGGCCGTTCTTCACGCCGAGAGCGCCGGTCTCGAGGACGCGCGCGATCGACGGCGAAGGCTCGGTGGCGTTTGCGAGCTCGGGCCAGAGGTTCGCCGCCACCGCTGCGTGGACGTCGAGCCCGGCGAGATCCATCGTCTCGAACGGCCCGATCGCCGCCCAGCGGGCGCCGAGGCCGTGGGTGACGGCGCGGTCGACGTCCGCGAAGGAGCAGACGCCTGCGTCGACGAGTGCATACGCCTCCCGGAGGAGGGCGTACTGGAGGCGGTTGACGATGAAGCCCGGCACGTCGCGACGGACGATCACGGGCGCCTTGCCGAGCTCGAACATCCAGCCTGCGAGGGACTCCAGCGTCTCGGCCGCGGTCCGCTCGCCTCCGACGACCTCGACGACCTCGACGAGCTCCGGCGGGTTCAGCCAGTGCAGGCCGGCGAAGCGCTCCGGCCGTCGGAGAACTTCGGCGAGCGACGAGATGGAGAGCGACGACGTGTTCGTCGTCAGGATCGCTTCCGGTGAGGCGACCTCCTCGGCCCGGGCGAGGAGCGCACGCTTCGGGTCGGCTTCCTCGAAGATCGTCTCGATCACGAGCTCGGCCGCCGCGAGCGCCTCGTCGGCAGAAGTCGTCAGCAGCACCTCCGTCGCCGTCGCGCCCAGCCGACTGCGGGCTGCGGCGAGTGTCGATTCGCGCCGGGCGCAGAGCCGCACGGAGGCGCCGGCATCCGCGAAGACACGCGCGATCCCGGTACCCATCACGCCGGCACCGACGACGGCCACCTCTTTGGGAAGCTTCACCGGCACCAGCGTAACTCCGGGCTCAGCCGCCGCGGCTCTGGAGCAGCTGGGCCGCGGCGTGGCGCTGCGAATGCTCCGCCCAGCCGGCCGGCGTCGAGTCGTAGAGGGCGTCGCGGACTGTCGGATCCGCGCCTCCCTCGAGTAGCGCTTCGATCGCGTCGAGGTGCCCGTCCTGCGCGGCCAGATGGAGGGCCGTCACCCCTTCGCCGTGCTGGGGCCCGCCGAACGTCGAGCGGCCGGTCGGGTCGGCGCCGAGGGCGAGCAGGCGCCGGACCGCGCTCGTTCTCCCGCAGGCGGCGGCCCAGGCGAGCGCCGTGCCGCGGTAGACGTCGGCCTCGACGTCCGCGCCGCACGCGACCAGCGCGTCGAGCGAATCCACGCGGTCGTTTCGCGCCGCCCACGAGAGCGCCTCGTCGAGCACCTCCTGCGGATCGTCCGAGGGCCGCCAGGGCGGGAAGCCGCTGTGCGGGCGGTAGTACGCCCGATGTGCTCCGGCCTCCGGCGTCGGGCGGCCGTCGGCTTCGACCAGCTCGCCGATCAGCTCGAGCCGCTCGAGCCCGGCGGCGGCGCGCAGGTTCCGCGGAACGACCTCGCGCTCGGCCAGGAGCTCGGCCGTCTCCCGGTTACCCCAGAACAGCGCAACGACGAGCGGCGTGCCGCCGTCGCCGCGGCCCGACGAGTCGACCGGCGCGCCCGCGTCCAGAAGGGTCCGCGCGAGGTCCGGCCGGTTGCCGTAGGCGGCCTGGTGAAGCGGTGTCCAACCGTGCGCGTTGCCGCGCGAAGGATCGGCTCCCCGTTCGAGCAGCGACGTGACGAGACGCTCGTCACCGGTTCCGGCCGCCATTCCAAGGAGGTCGTTGCCGTTCGTCCCGCGTGCGGAGACGAGGTCGGGATGACGGTCGAGCACCTGCTCGAGTGCCTCCACGTCACGAGCTTCGACCGCCCGGTAGGCGAGCGCGAAGGGCTCTCCCGAGTCGCGGAGCCCGGCGACGTGCCGGCGGAGCGCCGACCACGTCCCGAACCCGTGCTCGAGCGCGACTACGGTTCGCGCGCCCGCCTCGGTCAGCGGCGCTTCCCAACGCTCGAATGCGGCTACCGCCCCGTCGTTGCCGTCCTCGGCCGACGCGAGCAGGCCGAGCGCGCGATCCTCGTAGTACTCGAAGTCCTCGTGGTAGGCGTGGTACGGCTCCGGCCAGCGAGCCTCCACGCCCTTCAGGTGCCGCTCCGAGCCGCCCAACCGTGTGGGGATATCAAATCGCCGCGGCGTGTGCTTTTCGTCTCACGCAACACCGGCAGGCTTCGGCTTCACTACCCTGTCTCCGGGGTCAGCGCTCAACCATGTCCGCACGCTTCTGGCGAAAGCTGTCATCGCGACGCGGCGGCGAGCTCGCCGTCGACCTCGGCACGGCGAATACGGTCGTCTTCGTCCGCGGCGAGGGCATTCGCCTCTTCGAGCCGTCCGTCGTCGCGGTCGATGAGGTTTCGGGCGAGGTCCTCGCCGTGGGGGAGGAAGCGCGTCGCATGATCGGCCGCACGCCGGCGAGGATCCGCGCGACTCGGCCTCTTCGACACGGCGTCATCGCGGATTTCGAGGTGACGGAGCAGATGCTTCGGCATTTCATCCGGCGAACCATCAGCAACCGGCTGGCCCATCCGCGCGTCATGCTCTGCGTGCCGAGCGGCATCACCGACGTCGAGCGACGGGCCGTCGAAGAGGCGACTCTCGTCGCGGGCGCGCGCGAGGCCTGCCTCATCGAGGAGGCGATGGCGGCGGCGATCGGCGCCGGCCTGCCCGTCGCGGAGCCCTCGGCGAGCATGGTGGTCGACATCGGCGGCGGAACCACCGAGGTGGCGGTGATCGCGCTCGGGGGGACCGTGGTCTCGAGCTCCATCCGGGTCGGCGGCTACGAGATGGACGACGCGATCGTCGATCACGCCAAGAAGGCGCACGGCCTCCTGATCGGACAGGAGCGCGCCGAGCAGGTGAAGATCGAGATCGGCGGGGCGCTCGACTCGGCGGAGCCGAGCCGGGCAGAGGTCGCGGGACGGGATCAGGTCAGCGGCGTCCTCCGGCGGATCGCGCTCCACTCCGAGGAGGTACAGGTCGCGCTCGAAGGGCCGATCACACGAATCGTCGACGCGGTGAAGGAGACGCTCGAACGCACGCCGCCGCAGCTCGCGGCCGACGTCGTCGAGCGAGGAATCGCGCTCGCCGGAGGTGGGGCGCTTCTCCGCCGGATCGACGCGCGCCTGCGCTCGGAGACCGGCGTCCCGGTGCACCTCGTCGAGTCCCCGCTCACGTGCGTCGCGCTCGGCGCCGGCCAGAGCCTGGAGGAGTTCGAGGCGACTGCGCGCGCCGCGCGGGCGGCCCGCGCCTCGCGGAGCCCCTCGCGGGTCTGACCCAGGCCCGTCGGCAACGGCCCACGATTCCGCCGGTTTTCTGTGGATACCGGACCGGACAGGTCCTGGGTCGCATGGGTCCAGGGCCGCGGCGCCGGCGACACGTCCTGTGCGGGCGGGGTCCGTTCCCGGAGGGTCGTCCGCGGCGGCCATGCCCAGGGTCAGACCCAGGGCCGCGGCCGTTGGGGACGGGCGCAGGTCCCGGCGCCAGCGGTCACGTGCCGAGCACGCCGGGCAGCCAGTCCCGGACCGCGGCGGCCACCGACTCGACGTCCGTTCTCAGGCTGTGGTCTCCCGGCACCTGCACGACCGTCCGCCGCGCGGCCGGCGGAGGCATTCCGAACGGATCTCGCGTGCCCTGCACGACGAGCGTCGGGACGGCGACGTCGTCGAGCTCCGAGAGACGGCTCGGAGGCTGGGTCTTCCCCGACCGGCGCGGGGCTGCAGCGGGAACGCCAGGCAGAGAACGCCGACCGCGCCGGTCGCAGCCGCCGTGCGGCAGGCGACGCGGCCACCCAGGGACCTCCCTCCGACGATGACCGGCAGCCCGTGCAGCTCGCCCGCAAGCAGCTCTTCGACGACGGCGGTCCACGCGGCTTCGAGCTGACGCGCGGGAGCAGGGGAGCGCCTGCCGGCGACGCGGTACGGCTGCTCGACGAGCGCGACGCTGATTCCTTGCGAGCGCGCCGCATCCGCCACCGCGACGAGGTCTCCCGCGGTTACGCCGCCGGCTGCTCCGTGACCGAGGATCAGCGCGGCTCTCGGCTCCTCGACCGGATGCAGGTGAGCCTTCGCCGGGCCGTGCGGAGTATCCACGTCGAGAATCGTCATCGGAGTGATGGTGCCAGCGATGAGTTGGGCTGCGCGCCGCCGTCTTACTTGCGAGAGCGTTCGCCAACGAAACTGAAGAGGAGGAGATCACACGGAACACGACGCCGGTGAGCGGCTGTCCTTTCTCGGCAGACGTCTCCCGGCCTCGTTCGAGCTCCGGGTGGTCGCGCTCGCGCCCGGTCGCGCCCGCCCCTACGACGAGGCCGAGTGGCGCGACGCGCTCGTCGTCGTCGAGCACGGGGAAATCGAGCTCGAGTGCTCGAGCGGCAGACGTAGGCGATTCGGGAGCGGCGCCGTCCTCTGCCTGAACGGCCTGCCGGTCAGGGCGCTGTACAACTGCGGGCTCGGGCCTGCCGTGCTGAGCGCCGTCTCGTTGGCACGAGAAACCGAGGGATCCGCGCCGTAGCGGTCGGCTCCCCTAGTATGGCTCGGGTGCAACGAACGGCCACGCGCGACGCCGGGGAGCTCGAGAGCCGCCTGGAGGAGCACCGGGCGGAGCTCACCGCCCACTGTTACCGGATGCTGGGCTCGGCGTTCGAGGCCGAGGACGCCGTGCAGGAGACGCTCGTGCGTGCGTGGCGGGGCTTCGATCGCTTCGAAGGCCGCTCCGCCCTGCGCTCGTGGCTCTACCGGATCGCGACCAACGTGTGCCTCGACATGCTGGCGGGGAAGGAGCGCCGCGCGCGGCCCATGGACCTCGCGGCCGCCCAGACTGCCGACGCGCCTCTGGGCTCGCCGCTCCCCGAGGCAACCTGGATCCTGCCGGTGCCGGACAGCCGCGTGCTTCCGGCAGACGGCGACCCGGCCGAGCTCGCGGCCACTCGTGAGACGGTTCGGCTCGCGTTCATCGCCGCGCTTCAACACCTTCCTCCGCGGCAGCGAGCGGTGCTGATCCTGCGGGAGGTCATGTCCTGGAAGGCGAGCGAGGTCGCGGAGCTGCTCGACACCTCCGTCGCGTCGGTCAACAGCGCCCTCCAGCGGGCGCGCGCGACCATCGCGGCGACCGACGTCGCCGAGACCGAGCCGGCCGAGCCGATGGACGACGAGCAGCAGGCGTTCCTCGAGCGCTACGTCGACGCGTTCGAGCGGTACGACCTCGACGCGCTCACATCGCTTCTGCACGAGGATGCGACGTGGTCGATGCCGCCGTACGAGCTGTGGCTGCACGACCACCTCGACATCCGCCGCTGGTGCCTCGGGCCCGGCATCGGCTGCCGTGGCTCGCGCCTCGTCGCCACCCAGGCGAACGGCTCGCCCGCGTTCGGCCAGTACAGGCCCGACGGGGACGGAGGCCACGAGGCGTGGTCCCTCCAGGTCCTCGAGATCACGGGCGGCCGGATCGCGGCGATCACCTTCTTCCTCGACACCGCGAGCCTGTTCCCGCTCTTCGGCCTGCCGCTCCGGCTCGAGCGGTAGCCGGCGCTCCAGACGACGGGATGCCTCCCGCTCCGGTCCCGCCCAGGTTCGAGCCGTTCCTCGCCGACGCGAATCCCGCGGTGATCGCAACGCTGCGGCCCGACGGCTCGCCCCATGCCGTGCCCACCTGGTACGAGTGGCGAGACGGGCGTCTGCTGGTGAACATGGACGCGTCGAGACGGCGCCTCGACCATATGCGGCGCGATCCACGCGTGGCCGTGACGATCATGTCGCGCGACGACTGGTACAGCCATCTTCTCCTGGCCGGAGACGTCGTCGAGCTGCGGGACGACCCCGAGCTCGAGGACATCGACCGCCTGTCCCGACGGTATCGCGGCGAGCCGTACTGGAACCGCGAGCGGCAGAGCATCACCGCCGTGATCGAGCCGCGCAGCTGGTTCGCCTGGGGCACTCTCGCGGGCGACTGACCCGTCAGCCCGGCGAACGCTCCGGAGTCGCGCGGCGGAAGCGCTCGGCGAGCACGCGAACCTGGTCGACGAACTCGGGCGGCTCGACGACCTCGAAGTCGACTCCGATCGACGCGACGTAGACGGCCAGGCCGTCGAGCCAGTCCGAGCCGGTGCGGAGGAGGCAGGTGCGCTCGTCGATCGCCTCCAGAGTTCCGTACGAAGGCGGCACGGACGGTGCCACCTGCGCCAGCGGCGCGTGCAGGATGACCTGGGCCTGGTAGCGGTCGCGTGCGGCCGACACGGCGGCGGCGACATAGGCGCCGATGTCCCGCGCGGGCGGCTTCCTCGGCACGAAGCGGCGATCCGTGGACGGCGGCCGCTCGATCCGGTCGACGCGGAACGTGCGCCAGTCCCCTCGCCCCACGTCCCAGCCGACCAGGTACCAGCGGCGCCCCAGGTGCACGAGTCGATGCGGCTCTACCATGCGCCTGCTCTTCGTCCCGTCGTGCTTTCGATACGGGAACCGGAGCCGCTCGTGGTCGCGGCACGCGGCGGCGATGGTGGCCAGGGAGCCGGCCTCCACCGCGTCCGTTGAGCCTGCCAGCGAGACCGTTTACGTCCGCAGCGCGTTCACGCGGCGGCGGAGCCGGGACGGCAGCAGGTGCTCGAGCTTCACCAGCGCCCTGAGCGACGTTTCCTCGATCCCGGCGGTGCCGCCGGCTGCCGTGCGAAGCCCGACGGCGACCGCCACTGCCTCTTCGTCGTCGAGGAGAAGCGGAGGAAGCTCGGCCCCCGCGCCGAGTCGATAGCCCCCCTCGACGCCGGGCGCGGCTCGGACCGGGTACCCGAGCCGCCGCAGGCGATCCACGTCGCGACGGACAGTCCGCGCGGAAACCGCGAGCTCGGCCGCCAGCTCCGGGCCCGTCCACGACCGCCGGGACTGGAGCAGCGAGAGCAGCTTCAGGAGGCGTGCCGACGTCTCCAGCACGGGCCCTAGCCTTCCAGATCATGCGGACAAAAGCTGACCGCATAGGCCGATACGGTGTGTCGGCATGGCGACGGGGGGAATGATCGCGGGGATGCTCTCGTTCCGGAGTGAGATGGCCCAGGGCTCCCGTCACGGAGCAGCATGAGCCTCGACGGCCGCAAGCGCTGGCTCGCGCTCCTCGTCCTCTGCCTCGGCGATCTCATGATCGTGCTCGACTCGACGATCGTGAACGTCGCCCTGCCGTCGATCCAGGACGATCTCGGCTTCTCGAAGACCTCGCTCGCCTGGGTCGTGAACGCCTATCTGCTCACGTTCGGCGGCTTCCTCCTGCTCGGCGGAAGGCTGGGCGACCTGTACGGGCATCGCCGCCTCTTCCTGATCGGCATCGCCGTCTTCACGCTCGCCTCGCTCGCGTGCGGTCTTGCCACCTCGCAGGAGTTCCTGATCGGCGCACGCGCCGTCCAGGGCCTCGGCGGCGCGATCGTCTCGGTTGTGGCCCTCTCGCTGATCATGATCCTCTTCACCGAGCCGGCCGAGCGCGCCAAGGCGATGGGCATCGTCGGCTTCGTCCTCTCCGGTGGCGGCACCGCGGGCGTTCTGCTCGGGGGAGTCCTCACGGACGTGCTCAGCTGGCACTGGATCTTCCTCGTGAACCTGCCGGTCGGCGTCGCCGTCTTCGTGCTCACCGTGATGCTCCTCCCGGGTGACCGCCGCCAGGCGGCCACCGGTCGGCTCGACATCGCGGGCGCAGTCACGGTGACGGCAGCGCTCATGCTCGCCGTCTACGCGATCGTGAACGGGAACGAGACCGGCTGGTCGTCCGGCGAGACGATCGGCCTGCTCGTCGCTGCCGGCGCGCTCCTGGCGATCTTCCTCGCGATCGAAGCGCGCGTCTCGGCGCCGCTCATGCCGCTCGGCCTCTTCCGGCATCGCAACGTCGCCACGGCCAATGCGGTCGGCGTCCTGATGGCGGGCGCGATGTTCGGCCTGTTCTTCCTCTCCGCGCTCTATCTTCAACTCGGTGCTCGGCTACTCGCCGCTCGAGGTGGGGCTCGCCTTCCTGCCCTCGACGATCGTCTGGGGCCTGGCCTCGATAGCGCTCTCCGACCGGCTCGTGATGCGGTTCGGCATCAAGCCGCCGCTCATCGGCGGGCTCGGACTGTTCGTGGTCGGCCTCCTCCTCTTCTCGCGGGTGCCCGTCGACGGAAACTACGTCGTCGACGTTCTCCCGGGCATGATCTTCTTCGGCCTCGGCGGCGGCATCACGTTCAACCCGCTCCTCCTCGCCGCCATGGGAGACGTCGATCAGTCCGAAGCCGGCCTCGCTTCGGGCGTCGTCAACACGGCGTTCATGATGGGCGGCGCGCTCGGCCTGGCCGTTCTCGCCAGCCTCGCCGACGCGCGTACGGAAAGCCTGGAGGCGTCGGGCGAGAGCGCGCTCGCGGCGTTGACCGGCGGCTACCAGGCCGCGTTCATCGCCGGGGCTGTCTTCGCGGCCGCCGCAGCGGTGCTCGCCGCCGTCCTCCTCCGCGCCAAGCCGATGAGCGTCCCCGCGCACGCGGAGCCCGCCGCAGAGTTCGACTGAGCGTCTCGTCGCGCTAGCCCGAGGCTCGGCGAATCGCAGAGCGGGCAGGGCCGTGGGAAAGGAACGAGAATCGTGATCAGCCGTCGCGCACTCGCCCGTGCCTGAGCCTCACTCTCCATCCGTCGTCTCCGCCCGTGGGGTGGTCAAGCGCTACGGGCGTACCGTCGCGCTCGCCGGTCTGGACGCCGAGATCGGCACCGGAGTGACGGGCCTACTCGGCTCCAACGGAGCCGGAAAGACCACCTTCCTCTCGCTGATGCTCGGGCTCCGCTCGCGGGACGAAGGCCATCTGGTCGTGCTGGGCGAGGACCCCGCCACGGCGGGAATCGGGGTGCGTGCCCGCATCGGCTACTCGCCCGAGCACCACGAGCTGCCCGCCGAGCTCGCCGCCGCGGATCTCGTGCGGCACCTCGCGGAGCTGCATCTCATCCCGGCGCGCGCCGCCGTTCAGCGTGCGAACGATGCCCTCTGGCTGGTGGGTCTCGGCGAGGAGCGCTTCCGGCCCGTCGGCTCGATGTCGACCGGGCAGCGGCAGCGCGTCAAGCTCGCGACGGCGATCGCGCACGATCCCGAGCTCGTGCTCCTCGACGAGCCGACCGACGGGCTCGACCCGGTCCAGCGGACGGAGATGCTCGACCTCATCCGCCGCATCGGCTCCGAGTTCGGGATGCACATCGTGATCTCGTCGCACCACCTCGAGGAGGTGGAGCGGATCTGCGACGCGGTGGTGATCGTCGAGGGAGGCGTGGTCGCGCACGCGGGGACGCTCGCGGACCTCCGCCGCGGTCCCGAGGGGCTCGTGGTGGAGGTCGACGATCGCGCCGACGAGCTGGCGGCGCTCCTCACCGGGCGCGGCTTCGACGCCACGGTCCAGGACGGGGTGGTCATCCTGGTGGGCGCCGACGGCGACCACGACGCGGTGCGCGACGCAGTCGCCGACCTCGGCGTGGGGCTGAGGCGGCTTGCGCCTCGGGGACGAACCCTCGAGGACGTGTACATGGGAACCGAAGCATGAGCTCGGAGCAGGGCGCACGCCTCTTCGACCTCGGCTACCGGGGCTACGAGGGCGCGCGGCGCCGGCCGGCGTGGGCGATCTGGACTCTCGCGGTCTTCACCGTGCGCCGGGTGCTCGGGCTCGGGCGCGGCGCGCGCCACAAGGTGCTTCCCGCGCTCACGCTCGTGATCGCGTACGCGCCGGCTCTCGTCTCCGTGGCCGTCTCGGCGCTCCTCGACGATCTGCTCGTCGACGACCTGATCACCTACGGCGAGTACACGTTCTTCATCGGCAGCGCCCTGGCCCTCTTCGCTGCGCTCATCGCGCCCGAGGCGCTCTGCCCCGACCGGCGGTCGGGCATGCTCTCGCTCTACCTCGCCGGGCCGCTCGACCGAAACCGTTACCTCGCGGCCAAGGGCGCGGCGGTGTTCGCGGTGATGCTCGTCATCACGCTCGGCCCGCTCCTCTTCATGCTCGCCGCCTTCGTGATCGCCGGGTACGGCCCGACTCTCGGCGAGACGCCCAAGCTTCTCCTGCAGATCCTCGCGACCGGGCTCGTGACCGCGCTGGCCTACGCCTGCGTCTCGCTGGCGGTCTCGAGCTTCACGACCCGGCGCGCGGCCGCCGCCGTGGCCGTCGTGCTCCTCCTGTTCGTTCCGGCCCTCGTGGTTCGGGGCGCGATCGAGAGCGCGGGCGCGCCGGACGCGCTCGACCTGCTCAGCTTCCCGTTCGTCGTGTCCGAGCTCTCCTACCGGATCTTCGACGAGCTCCACTTCGAGGGAGTGCCGATCGAGAGGCTCTCGACCTGGCTCGTCGCCGCCGGCGTGGCCGCGTGGATCGTGGCCGGCGCGCTCGTGTGCTGGCTCCGCTACCGGCGGATCGAGGCATTTCGGTGAATGAGCCTCGGGTCGTCGCCGAGGGCGTCTCGAAGTGGTTCGGCTCCCTGGTCGCGGTCTCGGACGTCAGCTTCGAGATCGGTCCCGGCGTGACCGCTCTGCTGGGGCCGAACGGGGCCGGCAAGTCGACGATGCTGCGAATGCTCTGCGGGCTCGCTCGTCCCTCCCGAGGCACCGTCCGCGTGCTCGGCCGCGACCCGCGCAGCGATGTCGGGCTCACACGCTCGATCGGTCTCGTGCCTCAGCAGGAGACCGTCTTCGAGCCGCTGACGGCCCACGGCTTCGTCCGCCTCACCGCCACGCTGCACGGGCTCCCCGATCCCGAGGCCTCCGCAGCTGCCGCGCTCGAGCAGGTGGGGCTCGACCCGAGCGACACGCGCAGGCTGCCGGCGTACTCGAAGGGGATGCGGCAGCGGGTCAAGGTGGCGCAAGGGCTCGTCCACGACCCGACGGTGGTCATGCTGGACGAGCCGTTGACGGGGCTCGATCCCCGCCAGCGCGCGGACATGGTCGCGCTCTTCAGACGGCTGGGCGCCGAGGGGCGCTGCGTGCTCGTCTCGAGCCACGTCCTCGGCGAGGTCGAGCGACTCGGCTCGGAGATCCTCGTCATGTCGCAGGGACGGCTCGCCGCGGCAGGGGACTTCCGGGAGCTGCGGGCGCTGATGGACGACCGGCCGATGCGCGTGCGCGTCCGGACCGACCGGCCGCGGGACCTCGCCGGGGCCTTGCTCGAAGGCGGGACGGTCGTCGGCGCCCGCCTCGACGGCGACGAGGTGCTCGAGCTCGACACGAACGACGCCCGGGAGCTGGCCCATGCGCTCGCGCCGCTCGCCCGCGACCGCGGCGCACGCCTGCTGGAGGTCGTCCCCCTCGACGCCGACCTCGAAGGCGTCTTCCGCTACCTGGTGCAGCGATGAGCGCGGTGGACGTAGCGGCAACCCGGCGACCGCGCACTGCGACCACCCTCGGCGCGCTGTACCGACTTCTGCTCCGCACGCAGGTCACCGTGCCCAGGCTGCTCGGCATCGCGGCGCTCGGGGCGCTGTCCGTGCTGCTCGGCCTCTTTGCCCGCTGGGACGACGAGCCCGTCCAGGCGGCCGCGGACGCCGCCGCCTCTTACGGCCTCGGGATTCTCGTGCCTCTCGCCGCGCTCTGGTTCGGCACGGCCGCGGTCGGCGACCTCGTCGAGGACCGGCTCCTCGTCTACCTCTGGCTGAAGCCGGTCACACGCTGGCAGCTCCCCGCGGCGGCCGTCCTCGCCACCATCACGCTCGTCGTGCCGCTCACCGCGCTGCCGATGGCCGCCGCGGCCCTCGCAGCCGGCGCCGGAGAGCTGGCGCTCGCCTCCCTGCTCGCAGCGTCGCTCGCGGCGTGCGCCTACGCCGGCCTGTTCGTGGCGGCGGGGCTCTGGTTCCGGCGCGCGGTGTGGTGGGGGCTGGCGTTCATCCTGCTCTGGGAGAACGCAGGCGCACACGCCTCGGACGGCACGGCGCGCTTCACCGTGACCGGTTGGGCGCGCTCGATCGTCTCGACCGTGCCCGACGTCGAGGTGCCGCTCGACGGACGGTCTGTCGCCGCCGCGGTCGTCGTCCTGCCCGCCCTGGCGGTCCTCGGCTGGCTGGCGGCGACCGTCCGCTACAGCCGCGCCGACGTGGACTGATCCGCGCGACGAGCCTTCGTTCCGGCGCTGTGCGGGCAGCGATGAGTTTTCGGCCGACTCGGGGTCTACAGTGCAACGCGTCCTAGCGATGAGCACCAGACCGATCACCCTGACCGGCGAGCGCGGCGCCGCTTCGGCGCCGGGCCTGGACGAGCTGGTGACCGCCGTCCGCGCCTCGGTGGAGCGGCACGCCGACTGGCGGCGGACTGCCCGGCTCGTGGCCGCGGATCTGAAACGCCACCTACCCTCCCCGGGCGTGCTCACCGCCGACCAGCGGGTCGGCGATCCCGACGGCCATCGCAGCCATGTTCTGCACATCGAGCCGGACGGGAGCTTCTCGATCGTCGCATTGGTCTGGCGCCCCGGACAGATGACGCCGATCCACGATCACGTGACGTGGTGCGTGTTCGGAGTGATCCAGGGCGTCGAGTACGAAGAGCTGTTCAGGCTCGACGAGGAGAACGAGTGCCTCGTCGGCGCGGGGAAGAACTCGAACCTCCCCGGCGACGTGAGTGGGTTTGCCCCGCCCGGCGACATCCACCGCGTCCGCAATGTCGGCGACGAGGTCGCGATCTCCATCCACGTCTACGGGACCGACGTCTCCCGGATCGGCTCGAGCGTCCGGCGGTACTACGACCTTCCGGTGCCGGCGGCCTGATCCGCCCGCGCCGCCCGGCCGGCGCGCTCCTCGGCGGTGCCACGTTGGACGGCGACGACCGGGACCGGTGAGCTCCGCACGATCTTGGACCAGCCTAGGTGATCGCGGCCAGCCCGGCCTCCTGCCCCTCGAATCCCTCGACGGGCTGCGCCGCGACGGCGACGAGGGCAACGGCGATGTACAGCGTGGTCACCACCACCAACGCGATGAGAATGGCCAGGGAAGAGTGCGGCGCGGTTGCGTACCTCCTCGCCCGCCGTCGAGACGGCATCCAGCTCGATGTAGGAGAAGAAGATGATGCCCGCGGCCGCCGTGATCCCGTTCACGCCGAACGGGGTGAAGTCGGACAAGTTGTCCGAGTTCCAGCCCTGCAGCCCCAGGACGATGAACAGGACGAGCACGCCGATCTTGATCAGCACCATGACCGCGTTGACCTTCGCCGACTCGCTCGCACCACGGATCAGAAGCAGCGAGCACAGCACGATCAAGATCACGGCAGGCAGGTTGAGTACGCCGCCCTGCTCGGGAGCGCTCGAGAGGGAGTCGGGAATCGTGAAGCCGAAGAGGTTGTCGAGCAGCTCGTTGAGGTACTGCGACCACCCGACGGCGACAGCAGCCGACGAGACGCCGTACTCGAGCAGCAGGCACGCCGCGACCACCATGGCGACCCCTTCGCCCAGCGTCGCGTACGCGTACGAGTACGAGGAGCCCGACACCGGCACCGCGCTTGCCAGCTCCGCGTAGCAGATGGCGGTGAGGCCGGCCACGGCGCCGGCGAGCACGAAGGAGAGGACGACCGCAGGACCGCCGATCGGCACTGCCTCCGTGAGGACTATGAAGATGCCGGTGCCGATCGTGGCGCCGATGCCGAACGCCGTCAGCTGGAACAGGCCGATCGACCGGTCGAGCTCGCCCTTCCCGGTGTCCGCGCCGGTCTCCTCCGTCATCGTGGAGACGGGCTTGCGCCGCAGGAACTCCTGGCGTAGCGATGCCACGGTTCCCCCTCGTAGGCGGGGTCAGGTTAACTCGTCAGGGATTCGCCAGTCGCCTTCCGAACGCCATCATCCGCGGGCGCCGCTCGCGGCGTCCGCCATCTTCTCCATGGCCTGGTCGATCGTGAAGCTCGCGGCCTTCTGACGTGGCGGGAAGTCCTCGAACGTGGCCAGGAACTCGGCCACGATCGACTGGGCGGCCATGATCATGTAGCCCTTGTCGATGAACCAGTCCCAGTACGTGTTCGACGTCGTGTCGGCACGCTCGAACGGGTCCGTCCGCAGGTTGAAGAACTTCGGTACGCGCAGCGTCGTGAACGGCTCGGCCCAGAGCCCCAGGTCCCCGGGCTCCGCTGCTCCATGAAGACGACCTTCCAGTTGTCGAAGCGTAGGGCGACCAGGTCGCCGTCGTCGTTGAAGTAGATGAACCCGTTGCGCGGGCTCTTCTCCTCCTCGCCGGTGAGATACGGGAGCAGGTTGAACCCGTCGATGTGGACCTTGAACGTCTTGCCCGCCGCCTCGTGCCCCTTCTTCAGCTTCTCGACGACGTCGGGCTCGCCGGCCGCCGCCAGAAACGTGGGCAGCCAGTCGTGGTGCTGGACGATCTCGTTGGACACGACGCCCGCCGGGATCCTGCCGGGCCAGCGCACCATCATCGGCACTCGGAACGCGCCTTCCCAGTTCGTGTTCTTCTCGCTGCGGAACGGGGTCATCGCCGCGTCGGGCCACGTGTTCATGTGCGGGCCGTTGTCGGTGCCGTACAGGACGATCGTGTCGTCTGCGATCCCGAGCCGGTCGAGCAGGTCGAGCAGCCGGCCGACGTTCCGGTCGTGGTCGAGCATCGTGTCGTGGTACGGGGACTGCCAGCGGCCGGCCTTCCCGAGGCTCCTCCGCTTCGGATGCGTCCGGAGGTGCATGTGGGTCGTGTTCACCCAACAGAAGAACGGCTTGCGCCTGTTGTGCTGCCGCTGGATGAAGTCGCATGCGGCCTCGACGATCTCGTCGTCGACACGTCTCCATCCGCTTCCTCGTCAGCGGGCCCGTGTCCTTGATCCTCTGCTTCCCGACGCGGCCCCACGCGGGTGCTCCCTCGGGTCGTCCTTGTTCGTCGCCCTGCACTCGCAGGACCCCGCGCGGGCCGAAACGCTCGTGGAACTCCTCGAAGCCGTGCTTGCTCGGGTAGTCCGGGTCCTCCGGGTCCTCCTCGGCGTTCAGGTGGTACAGGTTCCCGAAGAACTCGTCGAAGCCGTGCACGGTCGGTAGGTACTCGTTCGCGATCGCCGAGGTGGTTCTTGCCGAACTGGCCCGTCGAGTAGCCGTGGTTCTTGAGCAGCTCGGCGATCGTCGGGTCCTCGGCCTGCAGGCCCGACGGGCGCACCGGGAAGGCCGACCTTGCTGAGCCCGGTGCGGAAGACGCTCTGGCCGGTGATGAACGACGCGCGCCCCGCGGTGCAGCTCTGCTCGCCGTAGGAGTCCGTGAAGCGCATCCCCTCGTTCGCGATGCGGTCGATGTTGGGCGTGCGGTACCCCATCAGGCCGTCGCTGTAGCAGCTCAGGTTCGTGATCCCGATGTCGTCGCCCCAGATCACGAGGATGTTCGGCTTGTCCTTCGGCATGGGTCATGCCTCCCTTCGGGATCGGCTACGCGCGCACGATGACAGCGAAAGCCGAGGTGGTTGGTCGACGTGTCGATTGCCTGGGCCATTCGCGCCGCCGGCCGGTAGCGCCGGCAGTAGTTCGGCGCGCACAGGTGCGAGCCGCCCTTCATCACCCTGCGCGGGATCGCCGCGGGGTCGTTCGGGTCGATGCTCGCCGCCCGCAGGTCCCCGCCGCAGCAGGGAGACACGGCGTCGGTGGCTGCGGCGTACCAGTCGGTCGTCCACTCCCACACGTTCCCGGTCACGTCGTAGAGGCCGTAGCCGTTCGGCGGGAAGGTGCCGACCGGCGAGGTGCCCTCGTAGCCGTCCAGGAGGGTGTTCTCGTACGGGAACTCGCCCTGCCAGGTGTTCGCCATCTGCTTGCCCTTCGGCATGAACTCGTCGCCCCAGGCGTACTCGGCGCCGTCGAGGCCGCCGCGCGCCGCGAACTCCCACTCCGCCTCGGTCGGCAGCTCCTTGCCGGCCCAGGCGGCGTAGGCCTCCGCGTCGCTGAACGCGACGTGCACCACGGGATGCCGCTCGCGGCCGTGGAGCGAGCTTTCCGGCCCCTCCGGATGCCGCCAGTCGGCGCCGCGCGTCCACGTCCACCAGTTGAAGTGGTTGCTCAGGTCGACCGGGCCGGCCGACTTCTGGAAGACCACGGACCCGGCGAAGAGCATGTCCGGCTTCGCGTCGGGGTACTGCGCGGGGTCGGGCTCCTTGCTCGGCCCACGTCACGTGGCCGGTGGCCTTCACGAACCGCGGAACTCGAGGTTGGTGACGGGGTGCTCGTCCATCCAGAAGCTCCCCACCGTCACCTCGCGAACGGGCGCCTCCTCGGGGTAGTGCCGCTCGGAGCCCATGGCGAACGTCCCGCCCGGGACGAACGCCATCCCCTTCCGGCGAGCGCCTCGTTCAGACGTTGCCCGAGCCATCACGGCACCCTAGTAGAGCCGTTGGGTCAGCGATAGCCGGTCGGATCAGCCGGCAGGCCGGCGTCCTGGACCTCGACCATGTAGCGCCAGGCATCCGGTTGGGAGCCGTCGACGTCGGTGAAGCCGTAGTCGCGCGCAAGCCCGCCGGAGGAGAACGAGCCGCCGTTGCGGCGGTGGAGGTCGGGGTCGGCCGCGAGGGCGGCCACGGCACGGCCCACGAACCGCGGGCTCTCGGAGATCGCGGCGAAGTGCGGATTGACCGCCGCGCCGTCGCGCCAGTTCGCCTCGGTCACGCCGTAGTTGTCGAGCATCATCTCCGAGCGCATCCAGCCCGGCGTCAGCGCGACGGCGGTGCACCCGTGCGGCGCCAGCTCCTCGCCCTGCGCGAAGGCGAGCCTGATGACCGCCGTCTTGGCCAGGTCGTAGAACGTCGAGACCCGGTAGTGCTCGGCGTTGTACTCGCGCGTGCCGTCGGTCATCTCGACGACGAGCCCACCGGGCTCACGGATCACGAGCGGCAGCGCGAAGTGGCTGGTGATCAGGTGAGTGTCGATCGCGAGGCGCAGGATCCGCAGCCCCTTGTCGAGGTCGTGCTCCCACACCGGTGTGTTCCACTCGAAGAGCAGCTCGCCGCCCCAGATGTCGTTGACCAGGACGTCGAGCCGCCCGCGCTCCGTGTCGATCCGCCGCACGAGCGCTTCGACCTGGTCCGCCTCGAGATGGTCGACCGCGACAGCGATCCCGATGCCGCCGGCGGCGCTCACGAGCTCGGCGGTCTCCTCGATCGTCTCCGGGCGGTCGTACTCCGACCGCCGCTCGCGGGTGCTACGGCCGGTGCAGTACACGGTCGCGCCTGCCTCTCCGAGCGCCACGGCCGTGCCGCGCCCGGCCCCACGTGTCGCGCCCGTCACGAGGGCGACCTTGCCGTCGAGTGGTCCAGCTGGCATGCGGACGATCTTGCCGGAGATCGAGCTTCGAAGCGACGATAGTTTCTCACCATGGCGAGCGCGATCCGGACCGAAGGGCTCTCGAAGCGCTACGACACTACGCTCGCGCTCGACGCGCTCGACCTGACGGTGGAGGCGGGCGAGGTGTACGGCTACCTGGGGCCGAACGGCGCGGGGAAGACGACGACGATCCGGCTGCTGCTGGGGCTGCTCCGGCCGACCGCGGGTCGGGCGGAGCTGTTCGGAGTAGACGCCTGGCATGACCCGGTCACCGCCCACCGCCGGATCGCCTACGTGACCGCGAACCGTCCTCCCAGGCGCGAGCACGCTCCGATTTCGCGTCGCTCGCTTGTCGGTACCATCGCGCACCTCGCAATCAAGAATTCGCTCGGTGTAAGTGCTCTAGTGCCTGACCCTCGCGCGCCGCGCACCGCGAAGTTCTTATCGAGTCAAGCCGCCGGTGTCGGCAATTGGATGAGTTCGCCCGGAATGGACGTTGGATCTGGACGAGGCCGCCGATGCGCTCGGTGTCGCGGCGGCGGCGTGGTTGCGGCCTTGGTGCCGGTTCGAGGGTGTCGTCGGGATCCGGTGTTCACCCATCCGCTCCCACTCGCGGAGCAAGGCGCGCCGTGGCTCGTGGCCGAGCTGCCTTGCTCGCCCCCAAACCGCGGAGATTTCGTGGACGCATGCCGCTGCGTTCCCGGTCCCCGCACTGACCGCGGTTCAGGTGTTGACGAAGCCTGCGCGTGAACCGCGCGAGCGGCTGCTCGTGAACGGAGCGGCGGAGCCACCGGAACGTTGATCGTCTCGATGGCAGCTCTCCGCGGCGTCGAGTGATCTCGACGGCGGACCTAAGAGTCGCGAGCGGGTTATCGGTTCCGGAGCCGCGACGGTGATCGACTACCACGACCCGGACTGGACGCTCAGGTCGTGCGGCGATGCCGGCGATGGTGTCGATGCCGCTGCCAACGCAGCGCTCGACGCTGTCGCGGTCGCGCTCGCGGCGGTTCGAGACGCGGTCGTCTGTCACGATCACTTCCGATCTGCCCGAGAGCGAGCGAGGAATCGAAGTCGTCTCACTGTACGTGCGCGCCTACGGCGAGCAGCTCGCGCTCTCCAGTCAAGATTTGCCGACTGACGGCTCGACTTCGAGCTCGGCGCGTCTTTCCCCCTCGCGGAGGCCGACGCGGCACTCGCTCGCGCCGTTGCAGGAGCGGAGTCGTTGCGCTCGAGGTCTAGCTCCTCTGCGCCTTCGGGGACACGCGACGAACGCCTCTCGCTAACGCACGGTCACGGTCACGTAGCCCTTCGCCCTTCGGGTGACATTTCCGAACACTAGCCCAGACGAGAGTATTCCGCCTCACCCTAGCCCGGGCTGCCGACTATCACCACGAGATCTCGTAAGTCCAGGTGACCTCCGGGAACAAGCCTGCGCTTCCAGCCAGGCGAGCTGCTCGTCGAGCTTGCTGAGTGATCGACCTCGGGTCGATTGCCGTCACAACATACGAGGATCGACGGCTCCACGACGTCGCGAGGACGAAACGGCCGCCGGGTCGAACCTGCTGGCGATGCGTCGGAAGAGATTGGCCTTGCCTGTGCCTTCGAGATGATGAACTGCAAGAGCCGATACGACGAGGTCGAAAGACCCTTCCGGCAGGGGATCCTCCAGTCGGCCTACAAGTAGCTTGACTCGATCGGAAGGCAGGCTGTCACGGCGACGTTGACCATTCCGAGGCTCGCGTCGATGCCGATTAGCTGCGCGTCGGGGTGACGGTCAAGAACTCGCCGTGCCGTCTCACCCGTCCCAGTCCCGAGCTCGAGAACCGACTTTGCGCCCACACCCTTCGCGGCCAAGGTCTCGTCCTCGAGGCGGTCGTAGCCAGGTACGGCCTCACGCATCATTGCTAAGTAGCTCTCCGCGGAACCGAGCCGAACCTGTGGCCGCTCTCTGACGGGCGCGGAGACGCTCGAGTTCCTCGCCCGCGTGCGCGGCGGCGCAGACGCGGCCTACCGCGACCTGCTGGTCGAGCGCTTCCGGCTCGACGTGGACAAGAAGGTGCGGGCGCTCTCGCACGGCAACCGCCAGAAGGTGCAGCTGATCGCCGCCTTCGCGAGCCGCGCCGACCTGCTGATCCTGGACGAGCCGACCGGCGGCCTCGATCCCCTGATGGAGATGGCCTTCCGCGAGACCGTGCGCGAAGCCAATGAGCGTGGCCAGACGGTCTTCCTCTCCTCGCACATCCTCAGCGAAGTGGAGGCGCTCTGCGACCGGGTCGGCATCCTGCGCGCGGGGCGGCTGGTCGACGAGGGCACGCTCGCCGACCTGCGCCATCTCAGCGTGCAGACGGTCGAGGTCACTTTCGACGGCCGCGTGCCAGAGCTCCCGCCGCTGCCCGGCGTCGAGGTCGCGGAGGCGGGCCCGAGCGCGCTGCGCTTCCATGTGAGCGGGAGCATTGGGCCGCTGATCGCGGAGCTGGCCGACCACCCGGTCGTCGCGCTCGAGAGCCGTCAGCCCTCGCTCGAGGAGATCTTCCTGCACCACTACGAGGATGGGGACGGCCGTGGCCGACGCTAGCGCGATCGCCCGCCGCGTCTTCGCCGACTCCCGCGTCCGGACCATCTCGTTCGCCCTGCTCTTCATCGTCGCCGCGCTCACGCAGGCGACCGCCTACCGCGAGGGCTACCCGACGCTTGCCGAACGGCGGGACTTCGCGCGCAGCGTGGGCGAGAACGACGCCGCCCGGATGCTCTACGGCGCGCCGCACGACCTGCTCTCCGTCGGCGGCTACGTCAGCTGGCGCGTGGGCGGGATCCTCGTCGTGTTCGCCGCGCTCTGGGGCCTGCTCGGCGCGGTCCGCGCCATGCGCGCGGAGGAAGAGGCGGGGCGCGCCGAGCTCCTGCTCGCCGGCGTCATCAGCCGCCGCAAGGCCTTCCTCGCGCAGCTCGCCGCGATCGGCGCCGGCGCGGCCGTGCTCTGGCTCGCGCTCTTCGTTGCCTTCCTCGCCGGCAAGCTCCCCGCGGGCGGCTCGGCCTACCTGGCGCTCGCGATCGTCTCGGTCGTGCCGGTGTTCGCCGGCGTCGGAGCTGTCTCGAGCCAGCTCGCCCCGACCAAGCGCATCGCGACCGGGCTGGCGGTCGGAGTGCTCGTGCTCGCCTTCGCGCTGCGCACGGTCGCCGCCATCTCGTCCGCAGGGCTCGACTGGCTGCGCTGGGCGACGCCCCTCGGCTGGGCCGAAGAGCTCCGGCCCTTCGCGGATCCGCAGCCGCTCGTCCTGCTGCTGCCCGCCGTCCTGCGCAGTGCTCCTGCTGGCAGCGGCCGGGACCCTCTGGGTCCGCCGCGACATCGGCAGCGGCCTGCTGCCGGCGCGCGACACCGCGCCGCCGCGGCTGCGCCTGCTCGGATCGCCGGCAGCGCAGGCAGTTCGCTCCGAGCGCGGCGCTCTTGTCGCCTGGCTGGTAGGGGTCGGCGCCTTCGCGCTCCTGATGGGCATCATCTCCGACGCCGCCACCCCCGATGTGATCTCCGAGAACGTGCAGCGCCAGCTCGAGAAGCTCGGCAGCGGGTCGGTCGTCACGCCGTCGGGCTGGCTGGGGTTCACTTTCATCTTCTTCGTCCTGGCAATCAGCCTGTTCTGCTGCATGCAGATCGCCTCGTTGCGCGCCGAAGAGGGCGAGCAGCGCCTCGAGACTCTGCTTGGGCTTCCGGTCGGGCGGGGCAGCTGGCTCGCCGGCCGCCTGCTGCTGGCCGCGGCAGGGGCGGCGGTCGTCGCGCTCGCGGCCGGGGTGTTCGCCTGGGCGGGCGCCGCTGTCCAGGGCGCCGATGTCTCGCTGCCCGAGATGGTCGGAGCCGGCGCCAACACACTGCCGCCTGCGCTGCTCTTCCTGGGCCTCGGCGCGCTCGCCTTCGGTCTCGTGCCCCGCGCGAGCGCGATCATCGCCTACGGCCTCGTTGGCCTCGCGTTCGTCTGGGAGCTGTTCGGCGCCCTCTTGGAGGCGCCCGACTGGCTGCTCGCCCTCTCGCCCTTCCACGATGTCGGCCTCGTCCCAGGCGAGCCCTTCGAGGCCGCCGCAGCGGCGATCATGCTCGCGCTTGCCTCCGCTTCTGCGCTCGCCGCCCTGTGGGCGTTCCGACGGCGAGACTTCGTCGGCACGTGACGCGCCCGTAGGCTCGATCATGTCGATCCGGCGGCCGGCACGGGGCCGGCGAAGGAAAGGAGAGAGCGAATGACGATGCTCCGCGTGATCGAGTTCTTGTCCCTCGACGGCGTCATGCAGGCGCCTGGCAGTCCCGAGGAGGACACCGAAGGCGGATTCCGGCAAGGCGGTTGGCAGCCGCCGTACCTCGACGACGTTCTCGGTGCAACCGCCGCGGAGGGGATGGCTGAGACGGACAGCTACCTGTTCGGCAGGAAGACCTACGAGAAGATGGCCGCCTACTGGCCGACCGCGCCCGCAGACGATCCGTACGCCCGGCACCTGAACGACACGCCTAAGTACGTGGCCTCGAGGACGCTTCACAGCGTCGAGTGGCAGAACACGGCACTGCTCGAGGGTGACGTCGCCGAGGCGGTCGCCAGGCTCAAGGAGCAGCCGGGCAAGAACATCGCCGTCCTCGGCAGCGGCGAGCTCGTTCAGACGCTTATCGAACACGACCTTGTCGACGAGTACTTCCTGGCGGTGTTCCCGATCCTGCTGGGGAGCGGCAAACGACTCTTCCGCGATGCCGACGAGGCCAGGAGGCTGAACCTGGTCGAATCCAAAGCCACGAGCACGGGTGGCGTGCTTCTCACCTACCGGCCCGCCTGAGCTGGAAAGGGCTGCCGAGACCGACGTCCACGGAGCAACACCAGATGAAGCGCTACCAGCTGCAGCACAGCCGCCAGCTAGTCGCCCAGGCCTGAGAAAGGAACGTGATGCCTCTCCGCCCCGTCTATCGGATCACGACGTTCGTGCCACCCGACGACGTCGACTCGCTGCTCGCGGCGGTCGACCGCGTGGTACCGCTCGTCTTCGGCCAGTACGAAAGCTGTGCCTGGTGGTCGAGCGTCGGCGTCGAGCAGTTCCAGCCGCTGCCCGGCTCGAAGCCGACCGTGGGCTCTCCGGGGCAGACCGAGCGCGTTCCGAGCGTCAGACTCGAGTTCGCCATCCCGCGCGACGCGGAGCTCCTGGACCGTGTCCTGTCTTCGGGCCTTCTGCCCAACCATCCGTGGCAGGAGCCGGCCGTATTCGTCGACGAGTCCAGCGCGACGGCGACCCGGCTGGCGGGCGACCAAATCATCGGCAACGACCGATGAGTCTGGTCGGCCGGCGAAGTCGAATGTAGAACGCTTCATTTCCCAACGAGGAGGAGAGCCACATGCCTGCACCAACCTTGGTCGTCGGCGCGCCGTGCTGGATCGACCTGTACAGCTCGGACACCGACAAGGCGACCGAGTTCTACGGGAAGGTGTTCGGGTGGACGACAGAGTCGGCCGGCCCCGAGTTCGGCGGGTACTTCACGTTCCAGAAGGACGGGAAGACTGTCGCCGGCTGCATGCACAACGACGGCGAGCAGGGGTACCCGGACGCGTGGACCATCTACCTGATGACCGACGACATCGAGCGTACCGTCGAAGCCGTAGCGGCGAACGGCGGTCAGGTCCACGGCGAGCCGATGGACATCGCGCAGAACGGCCGGATGGCGATGGTCGGAGACCCCGGCCAGGCAGCGGTCGGCCTCTGGCAGCCGGGCACCCAGAGCGGGTTCGACGTGCGGAACGAGAGCGGCACCGCGAGCTGGTTCGAGCTGCACACGCGGGATTACGACGCCAGCGTCGACTTCTACCGCGAGGTGTTCGGGTGGGACGCTCACACGATGAGCGACTCCCCCGAGTTCCGCTACACGACGCTCGGAGAAGGGGACAACGCGCTCGCGGGAATCATGGACGCGACGCAGTTCGTGCCCGAGGGCGCGCCGGCGTCCTGGTCGGTCTATTTCGGCGTCGAGGACACCGCGGCCGCGCTCGAAGAGATCGTCCGGCTGGGCGGGAAGGTCGTCCGGCCGGCCGAGGACACGCCGTACGGCCGCCTCGCGCAGGCCGCGGATCCCACCGGCACGCTCTTCAAGCTGGTCGCCGACAACACCTGAGTCGCCGGGGAGGTGGGGCGGCGGCGCGCTCGCGCGGCCGCCCCCCGTGGTCACGCCTGCGGTCGGTGCGGCTAGCCCGCTTCCTGCGTGAGCCCGATCAGGTTCCCGTCCGGGGCTCTGAGGACCGCGAGCCGGCCGCCGGGGACGTCGACGATGCCGGTCGCCGGGTCGCCGTTGGTGACCTCGGCGGCGCCGAGCTCGGCGAGCGAGCCGTCCGCGATCTCACCCAGCGGGGTCGCGCCTCGCGCGACGAGCACGCTGTGGGTGTCTTCGAGGTCGTCGACCTTCCAGAACACGAGCGGGTGGTCGACCCAGGGGAGTGCCGTCAGCCCTACCTCGACGCCGTCACCGCTGAAGACCGCGAAGTCGTCCCCGACGAACGCCGGCTCGCGGCCCAGCATCGCCGTCCATGCCGCTACGCCGACGTCGAGGTCGCGCGCCGGGAAAACGACGTTCGCAAAGCCGTTGACCTCACTCACTGCATGCCCTCCTCGGGTCGCATTTCACAAGCCCCACAGCGGGTCGCGTCCGATCGAGGGCGGAGACTACGGCTTAAGCGGCTCCCGGTCGACCCGGCCGACGAAGCAGCCGGCTTCGGTGTTGCGGACGTTGACGTAGACGACGTCGGGCAGCTCGAGCAGTCGCCCGATCACGCCCTCGGCACCTTCACCGTCCGTGCGCTCCAGCGCGACGACTCGCGGCCCCGCCGCAACTCCCTCGAACGTCAGATCGAGTGTGCGCAGATCCGGCGGGAACGTGTCCCCGTCGTAGCGGTCGCAGTCGTCAGCGTGGATGTAGACAGGCCCCGGTTGGGGGAACTCGGCGACGCCGGCGTAGGTGTCGTAGGTGAACAAAATGCGCATCTCCTCACCCTCCCGGAACCTGCGCAGGCAGAGCCGACAGGGCCCAAAACCTGTGGCCAGCTGCTTCAGGGCCGGGTGGCCCCAGATCGGGTCGCGGCCGTGCTCACGGACGTAGGTCAGCAACCTCCTGCGGCAGCGCCCTCACGGAAAAGCGATTCGCGGCGATCGCGCTCATGTCGTCTCCTTGTCGGTGGTGGCATTCGTGTAACGCGCGGCGACGCAAGAGCGTGAGATCGAGGCTCAATCAGCAGGCGCTGCGTACTCCTCGCTGCCGAGGATGTGGAGCGAGACGTAGGGCTCGTCGCCGACGACCCAGCTGTCGTGGCCCGGCGGTATGTAGAAGAAGTCGCCGGCCTTCAGCAGCCGTTCGGTGCCGTCATCCATCTTTGCGACGGCCTGGCCGCCGAGCACGAGGCCGACGTGCTCGACGCGGCAGGAGGCGGTGCCGACGGTCGGCGCTACGTGCTCCGACCAGCGCCAGCCCGGCTCGTACGTCGCCCGACCGAGGATCGCGGGCCCGACGCGGTAGACGTCGAACCGCCCCTTCTCGAAGTGGCGCGTCTCGCTCGGCTCTTCGAGGCTGATCAGCTCGGGGGTCATCGTCCTTGCCGATTCACGCGGTAGTCGATGAAGGTCGCGTACCGCGACTGCCGCACGCCGAGGTGCTCCAGGTCCAACGAGCTCGAGAACCCCTCGAACAGGCGCTTTCCGCCGCCCAGGACGACCGGCGCGACGATGATGGTCAGCTCGTCCACGAGCCCGGCCTCGAGCGCCTGGCGGATGACGTCGGCTCCTCCCATGACGTGGACGTCCTTGCCCGCGGCGGCTTCCACGGCTCGCTCGACGGCCTCCTTCACCCCCGGCACGAACGTGAAGGCGCCGCCCTCCGGCTCTTCCTCCGGCCGGTGCGTGACGATGAAGAACGGCAGCCCCCAGGGGTTCTCGTCGCCCCAGTGCCCGGCCGCCTCGTACGTCCACCGTCCGCCGACAACCGCGCCGATCCTGGAGCTTGTCTCCGCCAGCCAGGCGGCGTCCTCGCCGGCCGGCTCGCCCTTCGGCTCTTCGTCGTACGTCCACGGCCCGCCGAACACCCAGTAGTGCAGTCGCTCGCCGCCCTCGCCGAGCCCCTTGCCCGGGCCGTCGTCCGGCCCCGCGATGTACCCGTCGACGGACGTCGTGATCCCTGCGAGAACCTTGGCCATCGGAAGTCACCCTTCTTCGTGGTGGACGGAAATCTCTGCACTGGAGACTCTCACAGCGGCCGAGACTCATCGCCGCGTGGCGCTCGAGGACTGACCTGGCCTCATTGAGGCCAGGTCAGCTTGTACCTCGGATGCAATGCAGCTTGGCTACGGGGTCGTCGTAGTGATCACACCGAACGGCTCGAAGTCGAACATCTGGTCGTTGATGATCAGCGCGTCCACAGCGCCGGAGAAAGCGAAGTCACGTCCCTTGCCGATCTGGACGGTGAGGATCCTCGCAGGGTTCCTCCCGCCCCGTCGTCGAGGAACCCCTGCAGCTGGTCGAAGGTACAGCGCGGGCCGTTGATGTCGCACAGGGTGCCTGCGAAGGCAGCTCCGGTCAGCCCCCAGTGCGGCTCGTCATCCGCGACGGCGTCGATCGCAGTCCCACACCCCGGCGAGCGAGTTGGTGGGCACATACACCATCGTGCTGAAGCTGGATGTCGGATTGGAGCGCCCAGATTGGGGTCGATCTCGATCTTGATGGCGGGCATGTTGTTGGGCGCACGGCCGTTGTTCTCCGAAGTGGTGAACACGGAGTAGCCGACGTTCGTGAGGTCAGCGCACCGTCATTAGACGGAAGTCGACCACGTTCCCGAACGCAGCCGCGTCGTCGGGCGAACCGGTGCGAATGCCCAGACTCCCGATACCGGCGGGCGGCGTGAATGGCCCGGAGCGCAGGTAGGAGTCACCGTTACCGATCACGTTGCGGTCGACGATGCTCCACTGGGGGCCGCTGTAGGCAGCCGCTGACGCTGATGGTTCCGTTCGCGATGTCGGCGCTGGGATGGTTCCATCCAGGATGTCGGCGCTGGCCACGCTGTTGTTCTTGAGTTCGGCGCTGGCGACGGCTCCGCCGTTGATGTCGGCGCTCTTGACTTCTTCGTTCTTGATTTCGGCGCTGGAGACGGCTGCGTCCTTGATGTCGCCGCTCTTGACGTTGCTGCCCTTGATGTCGTCGCTCTTGACGTTGTTGTTCTTGATGTCCGCACTGGCGATGGTTCCGTTCTTGATGTCGGCACCGGTAATGAGCTTCGCGGCCGTCGCGGCGGTCGCCGTCACGATCAGGACAACCACCGCCCCAATAGCAACTCCAGAAAAGGTGGGCGGTTTGATACGCATCTGACGACCTCCTGGCGAATCGGGCTTCGCCCAGCCCCGCACTGGGCCGAGCTCGCAACGTATCAATTCGCTCGAAGTTTTGTGTAGCTCGCGCTGAAGATTTGTGTAGCTCGCGCCGAGGCGGCGCCTGACCGTCGCGGCGCCCACCCTGGGCGCAGGACGCGCCGAGACGCGAATGTGACGAGACTCTCGTCGACCTCGGGCGGGATGACCGAGCCTTCGGCGCAGCGAGGCCGGCTCTTATGGCGCCGGCTTCAGCGCGGAATTCTCTGCCTCGAAGATCCCCGTCTGGTAGGCAAGCACGACCGCCTGGACGCGGTCGCGGAGGTTGAGCTTCTGGAGGATGTGCGTGACGTGTGTCTTGACCGTCGTCTCGCTGATGTAGAGCTCCTGTGCGATCTCCCCGTTCGAGAGGCCGCGGGCCATCAGGCGAAAGACCTCCCGCTCGCGCTCGCTGAGACCGTCGAGCTCCTTCGGAGGAGAGTGACGGGGCATGCGGGCGAACTTCTGGATCACGCGTTTCGTGATCGTGGGCGAGAGGAGGGCGTCGCCGGCGGCGACCGTGCGGATCGCGTCGATCAACTGCTCGGGAGAGTCGTCCTTGAGGACGAAGCCGCTCGCGCCGGCTCTCAGCGCCTCGTACACGTATTCGTCGAGGTCGAATGTCGTGAGGATCAGGATCCGGGCGGTGTCGTCGGCCGCGAGGATGCGTCGAGTCGCCTGGAGCCCGTCGAGCTCGGGCATGCGAATATCCATCAGGACGACGCTTGGATCGAAGCGCGCTGCCTTGTCGATCGCCTCGAGCCCGTTGCTCGCCTCGGCCACGACTTCGATGTCCTCCTCGTCGGCGAGCAGCATGCGAAAGCCGGCGCGCACCATCGATTGGTCGTCGGCGACGAGGACGCGGATCATCGTGATTCGTCCTGCTGAGTGGAAGGCGTGTGCTGAGGACGAAGCCGCCTCCGCTTGCCCGTCCCGCGGTCATCTCGCCGCCGTAGATCTTGACGCGTTCGCGGATGCCGACGAGCCCGTGCCCGAGGCCGTCGCTCGTCGCGCTGCCCTGGCCGTTGTCGCGCACCTCGATCTCCAGCTCGTCCGGCCGATAGCGGACGGTGACGTCGGCGTCGCTGGCGCGAGCATGCTTGAGCGTGTTGGTCAGGCCTTCCTGGACGATGCGGTAGGCCGAGAGGTCGATCCCCCGAGGGAGCGGGAACGGCTCTCCGTCGACGTGGAGCTCGACAGGCAGGCCGGCGCGGCCGATCGCTTCCAGCAGCGAGTCGAGGCCGTCGAGGCCGGGCTGGGGCGCGAACTCGACGTCCTCCCCCTCGCTGCGCATGGCGGCCAGCAGACGGCGCATCTCGGTCAGCGCCGTGCGGCCCGCCCGCTCCACGCCCCTCAGCGCCTCCCGGTCCGCGGCCGGGCTCATCGGGCAGCTTGTGCCTGACGGCGCCGACCTGGAGCACCATCACGCTGACGGCGTGCGCGACGATGTCGTGGAGCTCGCGTGCGATCCGCGCGCGCTCCTCGGCCACCGCAACGCGTGCCGCCGCCTCGCGGTCGCGCTCGGCCTGGGTCGCGCGTACTTCCGCCGCCTCGGCCTGCTCGCCGCGCATGCGGAGAGCGAAGCCGGCGGCCCAGGCGATTCCGAAGTCGACGGGAATCAGGATGAGCTCGGCGGTCGTGTGGCCGGGGATGTTGTAGACGACCGTCGTGATGCCTGCGAGCACGATCGCCAAACCGGTCCACGCCTGCCTGGCGTCGCGCAGGTTCCCGAGCAGGGCGGCGGACGCCAACCCGACGGGGAAAAGGCTCTCGATAGACGGGATCAGTACGCCGTCGACGAAGGAGAGCGCCGCCGCGAGGAGCCAGTAAGCCGCCGGAGCGCCGAAGGGAAACCGCCGACGGGTGAAGAGCGGCAGCATCAGGACCGCCACTGCGGGTACGGCGAACCACAGGCTCGTGCTCGGCGCGCCCGGCGACGAGGATCAGGTCGAGGATGGCTGCGACAGCCAGAGCACCGATCAGGAGCTCGAACCAGTACTCACGCGCGAGGTAGCTAATCCTGATCCGGCTCACGCGCTGAAGGTACCGCACCGTCTGACGCGGCGCCTCCTACCTGAGTAGGAGTCGGAATCGTCGGCGGGTGCCAGCTCGAATCGTCGGCTGGTGCGAGCGCGAATCCGGCTTCGCGACGACGTTTTCTCGCGGCCGCGCTCGTAGCCTCGTCGCATGCCCTCGCGCCGACTCGCTTCAGGACCAGAAGGAGGAGCCATGAGCCCCGCAGCACGGCAGACCCGCGAGCTCGCCGCCCGCGAGAGTGACGGCATCCACGTCCTCTTGCTCTGGCACCCGCCCGAGAACACGCTCACCGTCTCGGTCGAGGACGCCCGTCTCGGAGGTCGCTTCCAGGTCGCGGTCGCGCCCGACCGCGCTCTCGATGCCTTCTACCACCCCTTCGCCTATGCGGCCTAGAGGAGCCGAAGTCGAACCCTGAAAGGAGAACCGTAATGTCCCGCACGAACCACGGCAATCAGTCCCACAACCTGGCGGCCCGCATGGGTCGCTGGAGCGCCGACCACTGGAAGACCGCCACGTTCGGGTGGTTGGCGTTCGTGCTCGTCGCCTTCGCTCTCGGCGGCATGGCCGGGACGAAGTCGATCGATCCGAACGAGCCGGGGCCGGGCGAGTCCGGCCGGATGGACGCGATCCTCGACGCAGGCTTCAAGCAGCCCGCCGGCGAGAGCGTCCTGATCCAGAGCGATTCGCTCCGAGTGACCGACCCGGCGTTCACGGAAGTGATCCAGGACGTCGTCGAACGAGTGGAGACGCTCGGAGTCGTGCAGAACGTTCGCTCGCCGCTCGACCCGGAGAACGCGGGCCAGATCGCGCCGGACGAGCGCGCGGCGCTCGTCGAGTTCGAGATCCGGGGAGACGCCGACGACGCGGCGGACAAGATCGGCCCGGTGCTCGACCGAGTCGACGTGGCTCAGCAGGTTCATCCCGAGTTCTTCATCGGTGAGTTCGGAGAGGCGAGCGCGGTCGACGCAGTCGAGACGGCGTATGCCGACGACCTCGAGAAGGCCGGCCAGCTCTCTCTTCCGATCACGCTGATCATCCTCGTGATCGCGTTCGGGGCGCTCGTCGCTGCGGGGATCCCGCTGCTCCTGGCGCTGACCGCCGTGTTCGCGACTTTCGGGCTGGTCGCCCTGTCCAGCCATTTCCTGCCGATGGCGATGCAAGCGCCCGCAGTCGTGCTCCTGATCGGGCTCGCCGTCGGCGTCGACTACTCGATGTTCTACCTGCGGCGGGAGCGGGAGGAGCGTGCGGCGGGCCGGAGCCGGCGGGCTGCAGTCGAAGCCGCCGCCGCGACGTCCGGCCGCTCGGTGCTCGTCTCCGGCCTGGTCGTCATGGCGGCGATGGCCGGCATGTTCCTGACCGGCGACCAGACCTTCGCCTCGATCGCGATGGCGACGATCGCCGTCGTCGCGATTGCCGTCCTCGGCTCGTTGACGGTGCTTCCGGCCTTGCTGTGCAGGCTCGGCGACAACGTCGACCGGCTGCGCGTGCCGCTCGTCCACCGGCTGCGACGCGACGACGGCCAGGGCCGGTTCTGGGGCGCGATCGTCGACCGGGTCATGCGACGCCCGGCCTTGTCGGCTGCGCTCGCCGGCGGGCTGTTGGTTGCCCTTGCGATCCCCGCGTTCCAGCTGAGCATGGCCAGCCCAAGCCCGGACACGTATCCGGAGTCGATCCCCGCGGTCGAGACCTACATCCGCATGCAGGAGGCCTTTCCAGGCACGGCCCTTCCGGCCAACGTCGTCGTCAAGGCGCCCGACGTGAACGCACCGGCCGTGCAGGCGGCGATTCAGGAGCTCGAAGAGCGTGCGCTCGCGAGCGGCCGCATGCACGAGCCGATCACGGTGGACGTCAATCAGGACGCGACGGTCGCGAACATCACGGTGCCCATGGAGGGAAACGGAGAGGACGCGGTCTCCGACGCCTCTCTCGCCGCGTTGCGGGACGACATCGTCCCCGCGACCGTGGGCGCGCTGCCCGACGCGGAGACCGGTGTCACGGGTCTCACGGCCCAGTGGACGGACTCCACGGACGAGATCAAGTCGAAGCTTCCGCTCGTGTTCGCGTTCGTGCTCCTGCTCGCGTTCGTACTCATGCTGGTCGCCTTCCGCTCGCTCGTGGTCGCGGCGAAGGCAATCGTGCTGAACCTGTTGTCTGTGGCCGCGGCCTACGGCGTGCTCGTGCTCGTCTTCCAGCACGGCATCGGCAAGGACTTCCTCGGCTTCAGCTCGACCGAGGGAATCGACCCGGCGATCCCGCTGCTCCTCTTCGTGATCCTGTTCGGGCTCTCGATGGACTACCACGTGTTCATCCTCAGCCGCATCCGCGAGGCCTTTCACCGCGGGGCGGGGAGCGATGAAGCGATCGCCTACGGGATCAGGTCGACCGCGGGCGTCGTCACGAGTGCGGCCATCGTGATGGTCTTCGTCTTCGCGATCTTCGCCACGCTCTCGATGCTGTTCTTCAAGCAGTTCGGGGTCGGGCTTGCCACTGCGGTCCTGATCGACGCGACGATCGTGAGGGCCGTGCTCCTGCCCGCCTCGATGAAGCTGCTCGGAGACTGGAACTGGTACCTGCCGAGCTGGCTCCAGTGGCTGCCTCGCTTCGACCTCGGCGAGGACGAGGCCCCGCCCGAGGCCGAGCCGGCTCCCGTCTCCGCCTAGAGCAGATGGTCAACCCCCGGGCCCTCGTGGCCCGGGGGTGGCCGCGAAAGGAATCGCCATGACCGTCTTCACACCGGCACGAATCGTCGCCCTAGCGATCATCGGACTGGCGGCGCTCGGTCTCCTGTACCTCCGGTTCGCGTCCGAGGATCGGGTCTCGGTGCCCAACGGCGCCCTGGCCGGCGACCTGCTCCTCGAGAACTGCGAGTACGGCACCGAGGCCGGGAGCTACGCAGCCGAATGCGGAACGCTCGTCGTGCCCGAGAACAGGGCCGACCCGGACTCGCGGCTGATCGCGCTGCCGGTGACTCGCATCAAGGCCAAGTCCGACAACCCGGCCGAGCCGATCTTCCGCCTCCAGGGTGGCCCCGGCCTCACGAACATGGAGTTCGCCGAGGCGAGCCGGTTCGCCGGACGACCACGACGTCGTCCTCGTCGGCTACCGGGGCGTGGACGGTTCCTCCGCGCTCGACTGCCCGGAGGTCGAGTCGGCGCTCAAGCGCTCGACCGACCTTCTCGGCGAGGAGTCCTTCCGCGCGTTTGCCGCAGGTTTCCGCGCCTGCGCGGATCGGCTCGGCGAGGAGGGCGTCGATCTCGCGGGGTACAGCCTGCCGCAGCGGGTCGACGACCTGGAGGCGGCGCGCAAGGCACTCGGCTACGACCGCATCGACCTCCTGAGCGAGAGCGCCGGGACGCGCACGGCGATGATCTACGCCTGGCGCTACCCGGAGAGCATCCACCGATCGGTGATGATCGGGGTGAACCCGCCGGGCAACTTCCTCTGGGACCCGAAGACGACCGACGAGCAGATCGGTCGCTACGCCGAGCTCTGCTCGAAGGATGAGAGCTGCAGCGAGCGCACCGACGACCTCGCCGCGTCGATGAGAGAGACCGGGGCCGACATCCCCGGCCGCTGGTTCTTCCTGCCGATCAAGGAAGGCAACGTGCGCGTCGCCTCCTTCTACGGGCTCATGGAATCGACCTTGGAGAATGCGCCGCTCTCTTCCCCGATGACGCTCAACTCGTGGCTCTCCGCGGACGAGGGCGATGCGAGCGGCTTCTGGCTCCAGTCGCTACTGGCCGATCTCTTCTTCCCGGGGTCGTTCGTCTGGGGCGAGTACGCCGCTGCCGCGACGTCCGACGCCGAAGCGGCGCGAGACTACTTCTCCTCCGGCGGGCGGGACCGCTATTTGAACCTCGGGGAGGCGGCGACGGCGTTCGGGTGGGGCGGCGGGCGGCTGGTCGACGCCTGGCCGGCCGCACCGGACGCGGGCGAGTACAGCCGCGTGCGGAGGTCGGACGTCGAGACGCTCCTGATCGGCGGTGCGCTCGACGTCGCGACGCCGCCGCAGATCGCGACGAAAGAGCTGCTTCCCTCGCTGCCGAACGGCCGCCAGGTCGTGCTGCCCGGGTTCGGGCACTCGCTCGACTTCTGGACGTACCAGCCCGAGGCCGGCAGCCGGCTGATCACCACCTACCTTGCCCACGGCGAAGTCGACGACTCGCTCTACGAGCCGCAGGCCGTCGACTTCACGCCCGAAGTCACGCAGACCGCGCTCGGCAAGGGCATCGGTGGCGCGATGGTCGGGCTTGCGGCGCTGACCGTGCTCTCGCTGCTCCTGATGGCTCGCCGCGTGCACAAGCGGGGACGCTTCGGCCGCAAGACCGGCGCCGTTCTGCGTTCGGTGTATCCGGTCGTCCTCGGCCTGGGCGGGTGGTTCCTGGGCGTGCTGATCGTCATCACGACCATGCCCGGCACACCTCTCGACGACGAGCTGCTCGCGGCTCTCTCGGTGGGCCTACCGATTGGGATCGGTGTCTACTTCGGCCTGGGTGAACCGCGACTGGACAGCCGGGACCAAGACCACGGGCTTCGCGGCCGCGGTCGCAGCCGGGCTGGTCGGCGCCTGGCTGGGGTTCCACGCGACGGCCGACTTGTTGGCCCTCATCACCGCCATCGTCGGAGCAACGGCCGGCGCAAACCTGGTGCTGCTCGTCCTCGACACGACCCGGGAATGGTCGATTCGTAGCCGCTTCGCGAGCGACGTCGACACGCGCTACACCGGCCCGGAGGGCGCGGAGGCCCTGGCGAGACGCTAGAGGTCGATGCCCAGCCTCCGCAGTTCGACGACGGCCGCTCTGCGCCAGCGGGTCGTGTCGGGAGAGAACGGCAGCATGAACGGCATCCCGTTCGCCTTGCGAAGCGGCTTGCCGTCGCGCAGGACGCGGTAGTGCCCCGGCGTCGGCTCGACCGTGAGCCCTTCGGCTTCGAGCCGGCGGATGAACTCGCGAACGTCTTTCCTCATCTCGGGCCCGAAGTCGTCACGAGCCGCAGACGAGGTTACTTCACGCGGGTCCCCCTGACGTCGTAGGGAACGTTGATCGTCTCGTCCGCGCCGGGGTTCGGCCGCCAGCCGCCGGCGAAGCTCTCGCCGTCCTCGCTGAATTCGCCGCTGAAGCTTGCATCCAACGGGCCGTGTGACACGGAGATGGTCAGCGTGTCATCTCGAAGATCCCACCTGTACGGGAGCGGCGTGGGGGAGAAGTTGGAGAAGACGGTCGAGGCGAAGCCTTCGCTCTCGGGGTCGTAGCCGATCAGCTCACGAGCCTTGACCTCGAACATGCCCGCGAAGTCGATCTCCGCGTCCTGCTGCAGGAAGAAGCCGCCTTCCAGCCAGTGAAAGGTGATCTCGCCGACGATGTTCTCCTCGTCTGAGCCGACGAGGTGGCCTTTCAGCGTCCACGTACCGACCAAGCGATCGAGGCGCTCGAGCGCGGGGTCCGGGGACGGTTGCGTCTGTGCATCGCTTTCGGACATGTGGGTTCTCCTGGTCGGTGAACGTCGAGAACGTGTGGTCTTTCACGTACAGACTTGCCGAGCGACCTCGAACTCATCGCAGCGGCGCCAGGCGCTCACCTCACGGTCCCTCAGTGCGCCTGTATGGCTCGGGGCGCCCAGAATAGAATCGCGCTCTCAGAGTCGTCCCGACGCAAGGAGCCGAGATGCCCGAGGAGCCCGTCCGCGATCACCTTCCGATCCCAGATCGGCCGTATGCGGGACCGGTGTACGAGGATGCCAAGGACCCGGAGGCGAAGTTCCCACCGATCGAGCCGCTGCGGCCGCCCGCTGGCGCCCCCAACGTCCTCATCGTCCTGCTCGACGACATCGGCTTCGGCGCCTCGAGCGCCTTCGGTGGCCCCTGCGCGACGCCGACCGCCGAGAGGCTCGGGGCGAACGGACTCAAGTACAACCGTTTTCACACGACGGCGCTCTGCTCGCCCACGCGCCAGGCGCTTCTGACCGGCCGGAACCACCACTCGGTCGGAATGGGCGGCATCACGGAGATCGCGACGTCTGCGCCCGGCTACAACTCGATCCGGCCGAACACCGCGGCGCCGCTGGCCGAAACGCTCAAGCTGAACGGCTACTCGACCGCGCAGTTCGGCAAGTGCCACGAGGTGCCGGTCTGGGAGACGAGCCCTCTCGGGCCCTTCGACTCGTGGCCGACGGGCGGAGGAGGCTTCGAGCACTTCTACGGGTTCATCGGAGGAGAGACGAACCAGTACGCGCCCGCCATCTATGACGGAACGACGCCGATCGAGCCGGACCGGACTCCGGAGGAGGGTTACCACTTCACGGAGGACATGACCGACCGCGCGATCGACTGGATCGGCGAGCAGAAGGCACTCATGCCGGACAAGCCGTTCTTCGTGTACTTCGCGCCGGGAGCGACCCATGCTCCCCATCACGTGCGGCCGGATTGGTCGGCCAAGTACAAGGGCTCGTTCGACGACGGCTGGGACGCGCTGCGCGAGCGGACGCTGGCGCGCCAGAAGGAGCTCGGGGTCATTCCACCCGAGGCGGAGCTCACCGAGCGTCCGGAGGAGATCCCCGCCTGGGACGACATGCCCGACGACCTGAAGCCCGTGCTCGCGCGCCAGATGGAGGTCTACGCCGGGTTTCTCGAGCACACCGACCACCACGTCGGCCGGCTGATCGACGCCCTCGACGACCTCGGGGTCCTCGACGACACCCTCGTCTACTACATCATCGGCGACAACGGCGCCTCGGCCGAAGGTACGCCGAACGGCTGCTTCAACGAGCTCGCCGTCCTGAACGGGGCCTTCGGGCTCGAGACGGTCGAGTTCATGGCCTCCCGGATCGACGACTTCGGCACGCCGCGCGCGTACAACCACTACGCGGTCGGGTGGGCGCACGCGATGGATGCCCCGTACCAGTGGACGAAGCAGATCGCATCGCACTGGGGCGGAACCCGCAACGGGACGATCGTCCACTGGCCCGCTGGGATCCGCTCCAGGGGAGAGATCCGCACTCAGTTCCACCACGTGATCGACATCGCCGCGACCGTGCTCGACGCCGCCGGGCTGGCCGAGCCCACGACCGTCCACGGCGTCGAGCAGATGCCGCTCCACGGCGTGTCGATGACTTACTCCTTCGACGACGCGAGCGCGGCCGAGCGCCGCACGACGCAGTACTTCGAGATGTTCTGCAATCGCGGCATCTACCACGAAGGCTGGACTGCCGTGACGCGGCACAGCATCCCCTGGGTGGCGACCGAGATGCCGGCGTTCGCCGACGACGTCTGGGAGCTCTACGCGCCCGACGACTGGACACAGGCGCACGACCTCGCCGACCAGCAGCCCGAGAAGCTCGCCGAGCTCCAGCGCCTGTTCCTCGAGGAGGCGAGGAAGTACAACGTGCTGCCGCTGGACGACCGTCGCTTCGAGCGATTCAACCCGGACCTCGCAGGGCGCCCGCAGCTCGTGCGCGGCACGTCCCAGCTCCTGTTCGGCCGGATGGGACGCCTGTCCGAGAACTCGATCCTCCCGCTGAAGAACAAGTCGCACGCGATCACGGCCGAGATCGTGGTGCCGGAGAAGGGCGCCAACGGCGTCATCCTGTCGCAGGGTGGTGCGTTCGGCGGCTTCGCGCTCTACGCGAAGGACGGGAGGCTTGCCTACTGCTACAACCTCTTCGGCCTCCAGCGCTTCAAGGTCTACGGCGAGGACGCGATCCCAGCAGGCGAGCACCAGGTGCGCATGGAGTTCGCCTACGACGGGGGCGGCCTGGGGAAGGGCGGCGCCGTCACGCTCTTCGTCGACGGCGAGGTTGTCGGCGAGGGCCGTGTCGAGGCGACCGTGCCGATGCTCTTCTCCACAGACGAGACGACCGACGTCGGGAGCGACACCGCGACCCCGGTGAGCGACGACTACGGGCCTCGCGACAGCGAGTTCACGGGCAGGGCGCGCTGGGTGCAGCTCGACATCGACGAGGCCGCGGAGAACGTCGACCACCTAATCTCGCCGGAGGAGCGCCTGCAGATCGCGATGGCCCGGCAGTAGCCACTCTTACTGCAGGCGCTAGCGGGTCGCGGCGCGGCAAGGCTCGACGCCCGACTCCTCGACCGGAAACGTCGGCTTCCGCTGCGCCCAGGACGGCTGAGCCCTAGGGCGACCGCGCGTGAGACGTGGTGGTGCCGAGGCAACGCCGACCGCAGCATCAGAATGCGTCCGAGCGCCCGTGACGGACACGTCTCCTGCACCCGCGCGGCGGCCGCTGTGGAGGCGCCTGGCCAGGCCCGCGGTCGTGGCCGCGGCTCTCGTGGTCGTCTTCGGGTGGCTCCTGCCGCAGTTCATCGACTACCAGGAAGTCTGGGAGGCGCTGACGCAGCTCGACGGGTGGGAAGTGGCCGTCCTGTTCGGGCTCGGGCTTGCGCGCGTGCCCACCGAGGCGCTGATGTATCGGGCATTCTTGCCCGGCCTCAGCCTGTGGCGCGGAAGCGAGGCGTACCTCTCCTCGAACTTCGCGGGGCAACTGCTGCCGCCTCCGAGCGCGAGCGTCGTCCAGTACGGCTACTTCCGCGGCGGAGGCTACGCCTCCGACACTGCCGGGCTCGCGGCGCTCGGCTCGTTCCTGTTCCCGACGATGGGCCGGTTCATGCTGCCGCTCGTCGCGCTCCTCCTGGTAATCCTCACCGGCGAGCTGAACGGCACGATCGTGCTCGCGGGGACGCTCTCGCTCGCGGTCACGGCCGGTGCATGCATCGCCGGCTACCTCTTTCTGCGCGGAGACGCTCGGCGCGCTGGATCGGAGCCAAGGCACAACGGCCGCTCTCCTGGATCCTGGTGAAGCTCAAGCGCAATCCGATCGAAGACGGTGCGGGGCAGGCGACCGAGCTGCGCACTCGAGCGCTCGCCGTCCTGCGCGAGGGCTGGGCGCTCGGGTCGATCGGCGTTGCGGCCAACCTCTTCCTCACCTATCTGATCCTGCTGGCAGCGCTCCGCTTCGTCGGTGTCTCGAGCGCCGAGCTCTCCGCGCCCGATGCCTTCGCCGCCTTCGCGATCGCCTTCTGGGCCGGGGCGGTGCTCCCGATCACAGGAAGCGGTCTGGGGGTGGTCGACGCCGTTCTCATCGCCATGCTGTTCGAGCTGGGCAGCGCCTCCGACGACGCGCTCCTGGCCGCGGCGCTCCTGTGGCGGGTCTTCTACTCGGTCCTCACGTTGCCGCTCGGCGCGATCACCCTGGGCCGCTTCCGCAAGGCGAACCCCGACGTCCTCGGACGCGAGACGGCGGAGACGCCGCTGGCATGAGGTCGTGCCACCGGCACGCTCATGCACTCGAGCGAGGGTAGGGCGGCAGCGGCCGTTCGACCCGCACCCTCTCGGGGCCCGCGAGTCGCGACGCCGCCCCCCGGCGCTCGTCCGCCTGGCGGCTGGCCGGGGCGAACGCGCTCCACGCGAACCAGCGCCCGAAGGCGCGCTGGAGCACCCTCGGGCCGCTCAGCGTCAGCTTGCGCGCGCGCATTGCGCCGTCCAGCTCGACGCGCCCGAGGTAGACGCGGTAGAGGGTGGCGGTGTCGACCCTTACCTCGAGGTCGACGTCGAACCCGGGATGCTGGAGGCAAACCGAGACCTCCGAGGGCTCGAGCACCATCCAGTAGCGCTTCGCCGGGTTGCGGAAGTCGAACTTGACCACCGTGCGGCCGGGGGGAAGCTGCTCACGATCGACGTGTCGGGCCATCCAGACGATCAGGAGGTCGGGGTCGAGCTCCTCGGGGCGGGGATCGGTGAACGACCAGGTAACCCCCCACTCCCCGAGCGCCTGCACGACCGCCTCCAGGTCTCGGCCGGCGAGCGTCAGACGATACTCGAGCGTCTTGCCCTTGGGACCGGTGCGCCGCTCGATGATCTCGGCCCGCTCGAGCGAGCGCAGGCGGTCCGTGAGGACCGAGCGCGAGATACCCGGCAGGCCACGCTGAAGCTCGTTGAACCCGCTCGCGCCGCCGAGCATCTCACGCACGATCAGGAGCGTCCAGCGGTCGCCGAGGATCTCGCTCGCCTTAGCGATCGGACAGTACTGCGCGTAGCTCCGCATGCTCCGGGAATGCTAGCCCCGGATTCGCATTAGGTTCGGAATTCAGACCACTTGGTTCGAAATTCGGTCTAGTCGGGCGCGGCGCACTCCGCGTACCGTCGTCGCATGGCTACCGAAACGGCAAGGGTGGCGGCGGCCACCGACGACGAGCGTCTACGCAACTCCGTCCACGGCCCGGTGATCGGCCCCGAGGACGAAGGCTACGACGAGGCCCGCTCGATCTGGAACGGCGCGATCGACCGCCGCCCAGCCTGCATCGCCCGCTGCACCGGCGTCGCCGACGTCGCCGCCGCGGTCCGGTTCGCCCGCGAGCGTGATCTGCTCGTGGCGGTCCGCTCGGGTGGTCACGGGGTCGGCGGTCACGCGCTCTGCGACGGCGGCCTCCTGATCGACCTCTCGCCGATGAAAGGCATTCACGTCGACCCACAAGCTAGGACGGCGCGCGCCGAGGCAGGCGTTTTGTGGGGCGAGCTCGACCGCGAGACCCAGCTCTTTGGGCTTGCGACGGTGGGTGGAATCGTGAGCCACACGGGCGTTTCGGGGCTGACCCTGGGGGGCGGGATCGGCTGGTTGATGCGCAAGTACGGGGCGACGGTCGACAACCTGCTCTCCGTCGACCTCGTCACGGCGGATGGCGAGCTGGTCACCGCCAGCGAGGACGAGAACCACGATCTGTTCTGGGGAGTGCGCGGCGGCGGCGGTAACTTCGGCATCGTCACGTCGTTCGAGTACCGCCTGCATCCGGTCGGGCCGATCGTACTCGCCGGGCCGATCTTCCACCCGCTCGAAGACGCGCCGGAGGTACTGCGGTTCTATCGCGAGCTCGCGGCTGCCGCGCCCGACGAGCTCACGACGATCGTCGAGCTCGAGCTCGCGCCGCCACTGCCGTTCCTGCCCGAGGACGTGCACGGCAAGCCGATAGTCATGGTGGGCGCGTGCTACGCAGGGGCGCCTGAGGACGGCGCCGAGGTCGTCCGGCCGCTGAAAGAGTTCGGCAGCCCGATCGTCGATCGGCTCGAGCCCAAGCCTTACGTGGCGCTGCAGTCCATGTTCGACCCGTTGGTGCCGCACGGCTGGCACCGCTACTGGAAGTCCGTCGAGCTGCCGCCGCTCACCGACGGGGCGATCGACACGCTCATCGACCACACCTCGCGGATCACGTCGCCACGCTCATACACCATCATCCTCCAGCTCGGCGGGGCGCTCGGTCGCGTGCCAGAGGACGCAACCGCCTTCAGCCAGCGCGACGCCACGCACAACGTCGTCATCAACGCCGTCTGGACCGAAGACGACCCAGAGGGCGACCGGCACACCGCCTGGGCGCGCGATTTCTTCGACGCCATGCAGCCGCACGCGCGCGACCGTGTCTATGTCAACTTCCTGGGCGACGAGGGGCCCGACCGCGTCCGACAGGCCTACGGCGCCGCGAAGTACGAGCGGCTGGTCGAGCTCAAGCGCGCCTACGACCCGACCAACTTCTTCAGGCTCAACCAGAACATCGAGCCCTGAGCGCCCGCAGGCTACTGGGAGAGGAGCCGCGCCAGATCGGCCGTTAGCCGATCGACGCTGCCGGCAGCAGCGGCTGCGTGGTCCGGGTTTAGCTCGGTGAGTGTGAGTCCCGCGAGCCTTGGCGACCCGAGAACCACTTCGAGTGCTCGAACGGCGTCGTCGTAGGCAAGCCCTTCGTTGCGGCCCGGATTCTCGGAGAGCGGCGCGTCCGTGAAGTCGATCACGTCGACGTCGAAGTGAACGACGAAGCGGTTCGCCCGCTCCTCGAGCAGGTCGAGAGCGCGAGTGGCAGCGGCGGCTGGATCCGCTCTCACCTCATCCGCCGGGACGGCTTCGAGCGAGAGGCGTTCGACCGCCTTCCGCTCGTGTTCGGTCGCCTGCTCGGCGCCCCAGCCGAAGACAACCACCTGTGCCGCATCGAGCAGCGGGACCGTCGCTCCCACTTCGACGAGCTCCGGGGCTGCGCCCTCCTCGCCGAGCATGTGCGCCATCCCCATCCAGTCGAGCGCACCCTCGTGCACGCTTGTGGGCGTGTTCAGATCGGCGTGCGCGTCGAAATAGAACAGCCCGGTCGATCCACCACTCTCTGACATGCCCGGCGACCGTGCCGATCCCGACCGTACAGTCGCCGCCCAGCACCAGCGTCGCCTCGCCCTCCGCTACCGCCGCCGCGACCCGGCGGGCGGTATCCTGCACGATCTCGACGACGGCTCCGAGGTTCTGGGAGCGTGGATTCTCCCGATCCGGCCGCCAGCGCCAGACCTGGCGATCCCCGCGGTCGCGGACGTCGATCCCGGCATCCCTGAGCAGCTCGAGCAACCCCGCGTCGCGCAGCGCCCCGGGCGCGCGCTCCTGACCGGGTGCGAAGGCACCCGCGCTTGTCGGAACTCCAATCAGGGCAAGTGGCTGCCCGCGCACCGGGCCCAGCCTACTTCGTCGAAAACACGCGTCACACTGCGCGCCGGCGGCGTTCAGAGGTCTGCGAGCGCGCGCAGCGCGTCACGCACCTCGTCCCGACCGCGTGCGGTCAGCATTCTGACGACCAGCCGGTCGAGCTCGGCGAGCGTCGCCTCCGCCACCGGGCGGAAGCTGCGCGCGCGCTCTGTGAGGAAGACGAGTGCGGCCCGGCCGTCGCTCGGGTCGGCGCGACGCTCGACGAGGCCGTCGCGCTCGAGCAGGCGCACCATCGTCGTCATCGTCTGCTTGCTCAGGCGAGCACGGGCGGCGAGCTCACCCATGCGGAGGCCGTCCTCCTCGAACAGGGGGAGGAGGATCGATCCGTACGAGGGCCGTACGTCTGGATAGCCGGCGGCGACGAAGCGCTCATAGAGAAGCTCGTTCCAGCGCTGGCTTGCCTTCGCAAGCAGGAAGCCGAGGTCCTCCCGTGTCGCCGCGCCGCTCCTGACGCCGCGACTCGCTCGTCCCCCCTCTAGCCATGCTTCTCATTTGCTCTCATATCAGACTAAGTGGTACGATAGCAGACTAGTTACTCGTGCTCCAGCAGCGCTCGACAAGGAGGTAGAGGTAGCAATGAGAGCTGATAGTCCAGAGCAGGTCATCGAGCTGTTTACCGCAGCCCTCGTCCGCGGGGACGTGAACGACGCGATCGCTCTCTACGAGCCGGAGGCGACTCTTGCGCCCCAGCCCGGCGAGGAGGTGACGGGCCTGGCGGCGATTCGGGGTGCTCTCCAGCAGCTCGCAGCGTTGAAGCCGCGGCTGCACGGCGAGATCACCAAGGTCTTGACCGCCGGGGAGGTGGCGCTCGTCCAGAACCGCTGGCAGCTCGAGGGCATGCAGCCCGACGGCACCCCGGTCGAAATGCGCGGCCACAGCGCCGACGTCCTCCGCCGCGCACCGGATGGCGGCTGGCGAATCCTGATCGACGACCCCTGGGGTGGCGGCTAGGAAGCGCACGCCGGCGGTACCTCGACCCGAAGCATCGCGCGCCCGCGACCCCCGGTGTGACCCGAGGCCTCGGCCAGGACATGTTCCGTGCCCAGGGCCGGAGACAGAGCGCTGACGTCGACGGTGGTGCGCACTCCCGCCACGAGCGGACCGGACGAGCCGGTGATCGTGCTCGAGTACGAGGGTGCGTTGTTGTAAGTGAGTCCGGTCTCGTTCCAGTTGGTCTTTACGTATCCGCCGCGGGAGTCACCGAGCTCGTCGCCACCGTTGCCGCATCTACCGGCGTACCTGACGAGGCCAGCGCAAACAGAAGGACGGCAACTGTCGATAAAGCCGGGGCTACGTGCCGGATTCCTAGTGGCAGCTCTCGACTCCGGAGTCGGTGAACGTCTTCCCCGCTTCGGGCACGAACTGCCACGAGTAGCTGCCGGCGTGGAGCGTGAGCTTGAGCACGCCGAACGTGTCGTTGTTGCGCACCTCGGAGTTGGCCGCGACCGTACCGATCGGATAGTGCGAGCGTCCGCCGGTCCCCACGACGAACCCTCTGAGTCCGCGGATGTCGTCGCGGGTTCCATCGGGCGTCTGGCGCGCGAAGCGCTCGTAGATGTGGTCGTCGGCGCTCAGAATCACGTCTGCTCCCGCGTCATAGAAGTCCTGCCACATGCGCTCGAACTCGGGCTCGCTGCCGTGGGTGGCCCCGGAGGAGAAACGGGGACCTGCGATGACGCCGAGCGTGCACTGGGTGGGATGGGCTGCGAGGTCCTGGATAAGCCAGCGATCCTGGGGTGAGTCGGCCTCGCATCCACCAGGAACCTCGCCGCAGATGCCGTTGGTCACGACGATGTGCCAGGCGCCGAGATCGTATGAGTAATAGCCGTTGCTTCCAGGCGACGCCGCCGTGCCGAAGTAGTTGAAGTAGCCCGAAGCGTCCGCGGTCCCGTAGTCGTGGTCGCCCACCGACGGATGCGTGCGAGCCTTGTGGCGACCCCAGCTCGGGTCGTAGCAATTGGCGAAGAGGAGGGGACTGCCGTCCTCGTACGCGTGGTCTCCGACAGTCTGAACGACCCCGGGCAGCCGGTCCAGGAGCGCCGCCGTGGCCTCGTCGCCGGAAGAATCACAACCGGCGATGTCGCCTGCTGCAATCAGCGCAGGGTCGGCGGTTGCGTCGACGGTGAACGTCGCAGGCTGGCTCAGGCCCACGATGCCGCTTTGGTCGAGCTGCTCTGCTTGGGCCGTGTACGTGCCGCTGACCAAGGGGCTCGTCGTCTGCACGGAGTAGGCGCCTGAGCTTCGCACCTCGGCCGGGTAGGTGCCGACGGGTGTTCCGGTCGCGGTCGTGCCCGCGTAAACCTTCACGGTGACGCTCCCCGCGTCGCCGAGCGCCGTTCCGGCGAGACCTCCGAAGTTCGGCGTCGAGCCCATCGTCGTGCCGGCCGCCGGCGTGTCCAGCCGTACCGACGGCGGTCGAGCGTCCACCGTGTCGTAATGCGCCTGGATACGCCCCTGCGACAGCGCCGAGCCGTATACCGCGACGTCGTCGACGGCACCGGCGAAGAAGTCGTAGCTCCCATAGCTCGCTCCGATGTGGAGCGCCTCGGTCCCGGAGTCGCCAGGCCCGCTGAGCGCGCGGCTCGCGCGCAGGCTGCCGTCTACGTAGATCGCCATGTTGACGCCGTCCCAGGTGGCCACGACGTGACGCCAGTTCCCCGTAGAGAGCGCGCCTGAAGGACTGAGCACCTCGATCGCGGCACCCGCCTTGTAGATGCGGAACGCGATCACGCCTGTCGAGGTCACACGCAGCAGGTACTGCGTTCCCTTGCGAACGATCGTGGCGCTCGAAGCCGGCAGTGCGGACGGGTTGACCCACGCCTCGACGGATATGGCAGTGGTCGGATTGAGGCTCGTTGAGTTCGGTGCCCGAACGTTGTCGTTGACGCCGTCGAGTGAAACTGCCTTGTTGGTGTCCGGCCGAACCGCGCCGTCGACGCGGAGCCTGACACCATTTAGATACGTGCCGGCGTTGGTTTGCGTCTCGCTTGCAGCCGTCGTGCCCGTCGATTCTCCGAGTCGCCAGTACGCACGCGGCTGGTCCGCCATCACCTCTGTTCGGTACCTGGACTCCAACACGGTGAAGGTCACTGCTGGACTCGTGCCGAGATTCCCGACGTCGTCACGCTGCTCGGCCTGGATCGTGTAGGCCCCGGGAGCCAGAGGCGCGGACGGACGAGCGGACCAGTTGCCTCCAACAGAGGTCCCGGTGAGCGTGTCGAGGAGAGGACCGCCCGTCCCGGAGCCCGAGAAGATGCGCACGGAGACGTTACTGGCGTCGCCGATTGCCGCGCCTGCCCCGCCCTCGAAGATGGGGATCCGGTCGAACGTCTGGCTACCGTTCACCGGGCTGGTGACCGTCACGACCGGCGGCGCAGCGTCGACTCGGAACGTGACCAGTGAGCTCGTGCCGATGAAGCCGATGTCGTTCGCTTGCTCGGCGCGCGCCGTGTACGTCCCGTTGGCGAGCGGCGCGCCGGGCTGGACCGACCAGGATTCTCCTAGTCTCGTCGCCTCGAGCACTGCGACGGTGTCACCGGTCGGCGACGCCCCCGCCCAGAGCCGCACGCGGACGATGGCGGAGTCGCCGTCGTCTGTGCCGGCGGCTCCGGCGAAAGTCGGCCGTGCGTCCGTGTGGGCGCTCCCGTCGGCCGGGCTGGCGAGTGTGACGTTCGGGGCGCCGCTGTTGATGAGCCGCGCCCGGTTGTAATGCGCTTGGACGCGCGCCTGGGTAAGCGCGGCGGGATAGAGCGCCGCCTCGTCGATGGCGCCGGCGAAGAAGTCGTAGGAGCCGTAGCTCGAGGCGAGGTGGAAGCTGTCCGTGCCCGAGTCGATCGGCCCGGCGAGGGACGCGCTCGCCCGCAGAGTCGCGTTGATGTAGACCTTCATCGTCGCACCGTCCCAGGTCGACACGATGTGCGACCACTGCGCCGGCGCGATCAGCGCTCCGCCCGTGGAGACTTCGTTGACGGCGCCGCCCTTGGTCAGGCGGAACGTGACGCCTCCACTCGGGGTCAGCCGTAGCAACATCGGCGCGCCCTTCCGGAGGATGCTGGCCGATGCGGTCGGCAGGGCGTCGGGCTTCACCCAGGCCTCGAGCGAAAGTGCGGTCGTGGGATTCAGTGCGCTCGAGTTGGGAATCCGCACGTTTCCGCCGACTCCGTTGAACTGCGCCGCCGTGTTCGGATCGCCGCTCAGCGCTCCGGCTTGATTCAGCGTGGATCCACCGAGATACGTCCCGCCGCCTGTTCCGGTCTGACTGGCCGCCGTCGTCCCGGAGCTTTCGCCGAGTCGCCAGTAGGCGCGCGGAGAGTCAGCCAGGACCTCGTCGCGGTACAGCCTCACCACCGTGAACGTCACCGGCGCGCTTCGTCCAACGTTGCCCATGGTGTCCGCCTGCTCGGCCCGTGCGGTGTATGGGCCCTCCGCCAGTGGGTTGGCGGTCGTGGTCCACTGGGATCCGCTCACGGTGGCGTTGAGCGTCTGTACGGGCGTTCCCGTCGCTGCGGTGCCCGCGTAGACACGGAGCGTGACGCCGGGGTTGTCGCCGACAGCCGTACCCACGATGCCCTGGAAGGTGACGCTCGCCTGTGGGGTGCTGCCGCCCGGTTCCGGTGAGACGATCGTCACGCTGGGAGGCGTCGTGTCGATGCGGAACGTTGTCGGGGCCGAGCGCCCGAGGTTGCCCGCCACGTCGGCCTGCTCGGCCTGCGCGGTGTAGAGCCCGTCGGCGAGCGCAGCCGAGGCGTCGACGCCGTACCCGCCGTCCGCGGCGCGTGTGGTCGTCAACACCTGAATCGGAAGACCGCCGGCACTTGCACCGGCGTAGACCTTGACCACGACGCCGCTGTTGTCGCCTGGGCCGCTGCCTGCGAGCCCCGCGAAGGTGGGAGTCGCGCCCGTCGTCGAGCTGCCGTCCGCGGGAGCGGTGAGGGTTACGGTCGGCGCGCTCGTATCGATCGTGAACGTGACCGCGACCGAGCGGCCGGCGTTGCCGGCGGCGTCGAGCTGCTCTGCCTCGGCGCTATAGGTTCCGGTGGCGAGGGGAGCGCTTGCCTCGACCGCGTAAGACCCGTCAGGCTGCCGGGCGGCGGTGAGCGTCTGCATGAGCGTGCCGAGAGTGTTGGCGCCGGCGTAGACGGACACGACGACACTGCCCAGGTCGCCGCTCTGGACTCCCGCCTGGCCGGAGAAGGTGGGGGTGGTGTCGGCGGTTGCGTCGGCAGGTGCAGGGCTGGTCAGACTCGGTTGCGGCGCGGTCAGGTCGACGATCCAGTCGTAGGTCGAGGGCGCGCCCTCGAGGCCGGCGGAGTCGGTCGCCCTGACCTGGAAGCTGTGCACACCCTCGGCCAAGTCCGTGTAGCTCCGCGGGCTCGTGCAGGCGATGAAGGAGGCGGCGTCGAGTCTGCACTCGAAGGTCGCGCCCGGCTTGTCGGCCGAGAAGCCGAAGCTGGCCGCGCTGGACTTGGAGGGGTCCGGTGGGCCGGTTTCGATTGTCGTCACCGGCAGGACCGGAGCAGCCTGCACGATCGCCGTCTGCGCGGAGGTGGCGCTGTCCGACCCGGCGCTGTTGGACGCGGTGACGACGACGCGGATAGTCGCGCCGACGTCGTTAGAGGCGAGGATGTACGTCTGTGCGCCCGCGGGCACGATGTCGGCACAGCCGGCACCGCCGGAGTCGCAGCGGCGCCACCGGTAGGCGTAGCTGATCGGCTGCGTCCCAGTCCACGTGCCGGGGTCGGCGCTAAGCGTGTGACCCACCTGCGCGGTACCGCTCACGGTCGGCGCCCCGGTATTGGCCGGCGCGACCGGCACCGCCATGACGGCCAGCGTCTGAGCGGAGGTGGCGCTGGTGGAGTCGGCACTGTTCGACGCGGTAGCGACGACTCGGATCGTGGCGCCCACGTCGGCGAGGGTGAGCGTGTACGTCTCCGCCGCGGCGCCGTTGATATCCGCGCAGTCGCCGCCGGCGAGGTCGCAGCGGCGCCACCGGTAGGCGTAGCTGATCGGCGGTGTCCCTGTCCAGTTGCCAGGGTCGGCGGTGAGCGTGGCGCCTTCGAGCGAGCTGCCGGCGATCGAGGGCGCAGCCGTGTTGGCCGGCGCGGCGGCGGCCACAAGCCCGGTCTGGGCCGAGGCGGCGCCGCTGGAGCCGCCGGCGTTGGCGGCGGTGACGGCCACCCGCACGCTCGAGCCGACATCGGCCGGTGCGAGCGTGTAGGACTGGCCCGTCGCGCTCGCGATATCGGCACAGTCGTCGCCCACCGCATCGCACCGACGCCACTGATACGCGTACGCAATCGGCTCCGTGCCGCTCCACACGCCCGCGTCGGCCGTCAGCGTTTCCCCGTCACGCGGCCACGCCGGCGATCGTCGGCACCGACGTGTTCGCAGGCGGCGCCGGCGCCGCGGCGACGGTGAACGTGTGCGCGGTGCTCTGACCGGTGTTGTCCGCGGTGTCGCTCTGTTCGGCGCGTGCGGTGTAGGTCCCGCCGGCGAGCGGCGGCGAGGCGTCGACCGAGTATGTGCCACCGTCTCGCGTCGCCGTGAGAACCTCGATCGGGATCCCGGTTGCCGTGGGGCCCTCGAAGACCTTCACGTTCACGGTCGCCGAGTCGCCGGCCGCGGTTCCGGCGGCACCGCTGAAGGTCGGCGTCGCGCTCGACGTCGTGCTCCCGTCCGGCGGGGACGCCAGAGTCACTCCGGGCGCGACCGTGTCGACGGTCCAACCGCGCGAGGCGGCGGCGCTCTCGTTGCCGGCGCCGTCCTGAGACTTGACGACGAAGGAGTGCGAGCCGTCGATCAGCCCGCTGTAGATCGTCGGGCTGGTACAGGCGGTGTACCCGCCCCCGTCGAGCCGGCAGTGATGGCTGACACCTGCCTCCGTCGAGGAGAACCCGAAGCTCGCGCTGCCGGCGCTGGTCGTTCCGCTCGGGCCTGAGTCGATCGAAGGCGCCGGCGGTGCGATCGTGTCAATCGTCCATGTGCGCGACGCGGCCACGCTCTCGTTGCCGGCCGTGTCACGCGACTTGACGCTGAAGGTATGCGAGCCGTCGGCAAGCCCCGCGTAGCTCGCGGGGGTGATGCAGCTCGAGTACCCAACCCCGTCGAGCTGGCAGAGGAAGCCGACGCCCGCCTCCGTCGAGGAGAAGGCGAAGCCGGCGCCGGTCGAGTTGGTCGCTCCGGTCGGGCCAGAGCCGATCGACGGCGTCGGCGGCGGGGTCGCGTCGATCGTCCATGTGCGGGAGGCGACACCGCTTTCGTTGCCGGCCGCGTCCCGGGACTTGACGTTGAACTGGTGCGAGCCGTCGTTCAGTCCCGCGTACGCCTTCGGGGTGATGCAGCCCGCATATCCGCCGCCGTCGAGCTGGCAGAGGAAGCTGACGCCCGCCTCCGTCGAGGAGAAGGCGAAGCCGGCGCCGGTCGAGTTGGTCGCGCCCGTCGGGCCGGAGTCGATCGACGGCGTCGGCGGCGGCGTTGTGTCGACTCCGAATGCGGACAGGACGACGAAATGGGTCGCGTCGCGCTCGACGCGGAGCTTCCAGCTTCCCTGGTTGCCGGCCGCGAACGCCGGGCACGGCCTCGCCTCGTAGTTCACGTCTCGGTTCCAGGCGCCGTTGCTCGTGGCAGAAGCTGGCGCATACATGAGGAAGCCGCCCGCAGTCTTTGGCAAGCGCCCCTGCGTGGTGACGTCGGCGCGGTCGGTCCCGGCGGTGTTCGCGCACGCCGTCGAGCTCGAAGGGAGGATCCACGTGGTGCTCCAGTCGTCCGTGGCAGAGGTGAGACCGTCAATCGTCGTGTACGCGGTCGCTCCGGCAGGGAACGTCGACCTCGGGGTCGTCAGCGCGGAGTCGGCGTAGGCGCTCAGCCTCGGGACGTTGAGGTTCTTCGAGGCGGTCTTGGCCGCGGTCCCCGTGCATGTCGAGTTGGCGTACTGGTTGAGCGTGTACTTCCAGGGTGTCTTCGTCGAGACGGGATCAGTTGCCTTGATCGTGTAGCTGTTGCCGGCCGTCGTGAAGCTCGCGGCCGGCGTGCACGGGAACGAGCCGTTGCGGACAGCGCCCGCGGAGTCGGTCACGATGAACTTGTAGTACGAGCCGGTGTCGGCTCCGCCCTCGGGGACGATCACGTCGCCCGCGGTAAAGAGGTAGTTCTCCGGCCCCGAAGCGCCTCCGAGACGGAGGCGGTCGAACGAGAACACGCCGGGGGCGGCCGGCGTCGAGGAAGCCGCCACGACCAACATGAGGGCGGCAACGACGGCGGTCGCGCCGAACCGAATCCCGATACGGCGGCGTGCGCTCACTTCGCCCGCCATCGACGCCGAGGTCTCGCGAGTACACGCGCAGCCGCCATGGCAGACGCGCGATTCGTCTTGTTGACCGAGCGGAGGTCGAACCCTGCAGCCGATGCCGAGTTCGCGTGACGCTCAGGGTCGCGCGCGGCCGCGGCCGCCTGCCGGAGTCCCAAGAGGACGTCCGTCTCGCTACCGTGCGCCCGAGCCTGAGACGACCGTCCTCGCCGTCTTGAGCACGATGGCGAGATCGAGGAAGAGGCTGCGGTGCTTCAGGTAGTAGAGGTCGTAGCCGAGTTTCTCCGCCGTGCCTGTCACGTCCGATGTGTAGTGGTGCCGCACCTGCGCCCAGCCGGTGATGCCCGGCTTGAGGAGGTGCCTGCGCGTCCAGAAGGGGACCCCTTCCGCGAGCTCCTCCATGAACTCGGGACGCTCCGGACGAGGGCCGACAATGCTCATCTCGCCCCGCAGCACGTTCCAGAGCTGCGGCAGCTCGTCGAGGCGTGCCTTCCGGAGCACGCGGCCCACGCGTGTCACGCGAGGGTCGTTGTCCACGGCCCAGCGCGCGCGGCCCTGCCGCTCCGCGTCGACGACCATCGTTCGGAACTTCAGCATCTCGAACGTCCGACCGCCCTCCCCGAGGCGCATCTGACGGAAGAGGACGGGCCCGCGATCGAAGACGGAGATGAAGCCGGCGACCAGCAGCATGACCGGCGCCAGCACGACCAGGGCTAGGGCCGGCAACCGCGATGTCGAAGATCCGCTTCGTCAGTGCCGAGTACGAGCGCTGGTCCAGGTGGAGCACGCTCATGAACCACTCGGGTCCGAGCGTGTGAACCGGCACGCGTCCGAACGCGTGCTCGTAGAAGGTCGGCAGCCCGACCACGCGAAATCCGAGCGATCCCGCGTCGAGGAGGTCGTCCACGTCGTCGGCCCGCGGCTCGTCGACCAGCACGACGAGGTCGGGCCGGTCTCGGAGCACGGCGTCGGTGAGAGCCGATGCTCGGCTCGGTCCGTGAGCGCTCGCTCGATGTCCGTTCGACGGGCCTCGGGCGGAGTGGTCCACGATCCCGACGCATTCGAATCCGACATCTTCGCTTTGCGCGAGCTCGTCGACGAGCTGGGTCGCTTCCGGGGACGACCCGACGACGAGCAGGCGGCGTCGAGGTTGGAGGAATTTCCGGACGATGCGATCGCATACCGTCGTCGTCGCGAAGACCGCGATGGCGACGATCGCAAGGTGCGCCGGGGCGACGTGGAGCCACGGAGCCCAGAACCCGGCCGCCGAGACGGTCGCGAGCCCGACGAGCGTTCCGACGGCGCCAACGGCCAGGCCGCCGATCGCGTGCCGAGATACGGGGACCACCCGGGGGGCCGCGGTAAAGGCGAGGAGCCAGATGCCGGCGACGAACGCCCAGGCGACGAGCAGTCCCTGCGTCAGCTCGAACGGATTGAGCACGAGCGCGACGGGTAGGAGCACTGCTCCGACGCGAACGAGTGCCGCCGCCTGGAGCGAACGTCGCGAGAGCGCGGCTGTCGTGGCACGAGTCGGCGCTGCGGCGGCGACCTCGGGCGACGGGTATGCGTCCTCGAGAACGCTCACGCCTGCTCACGATCCCACGCGCGCTGAGGCCCCGGGATTTCCTCCATGCCCCGAAGTCTGCGTCGGCAGCCGCGGGCCGGAGTCCCCCCGACGGAGTTGACTGCCTCCCCCTTTCGGGGTTCACCGCCCCGCTTTACTAGTCCGTCATGGCAGCGCGGAGGAGAGTGCGAGGAGCACCGGTTCTCGAAGCTCGCCCCCCGGCGGTCCGAGGGCAGCCCGGCCCGGCCCGTTGGGTATGTTGGCCAGCGCCGACGCCGACGCTTGGTTGCAACCATATTCGGTTTCGAGCAACCGGGGCCGAAATCGATCGGCCGCAGTCCCGGGTTGCCCGAGTCTCCCTTCGTGCCGCAGGTTTACCGCTATCCGCAGGATGCAGTCGTCGTCCGCCCGGCGCAACTGGCCATGCGGCTAGTCCCCCGGGACGCGCCCGCCGACAAGGAGCAGCCCCGCCGGAGTCCACAGCGCCCGCTGGAGGATCGCCAGCCCGGACTCGAGATCGACGAGGCGCGTCTTGCCCGGCCTGACAACGAGCACGACCGCGTCGACGGCCGAGGTTACGCGGAGCGCCTCGCCGGATTCGGTCAGCGGCGGCGCGTCGATGAGGACGTAGTCGAACCGCTCGCGCGCCGCGGCCAGCACCTCGGGAAGATCGGCGGCGACGTCGTCCGGAATCCCGAGCGGGCCCTGCGCGCCTACGGCGAGCAACCTGAGCCCCTGCTCGTCGGGGACCGAGGCAGTCCCGCTCTCCCAGTCGCCACCAGCGGCGAGGACGGTCGCGAGGGGCGTGACGTCAGGCGCGCCGAGGCGCCGTGCGAGCTGCGGCTTTCGTGTGTTCAGATCCATCAAGAGCACGTCGTGGCCGGCACGGGCGAGCGTCAGCCCGAGCTCGCCGACCGACGTCGTTACGCCGTCGCCCGTGGAGCCGCCGACGAACAGGAGCCGGCGCGGCGTCCCAGGCTGGAGCTCGAGCTGATGCTGCAGCCGCCGCAGCGCCGCCGCGGTGGCCGGGCGAAGCCGCAACCGCGGCGATCGACGCGCTCGCTGCCAGAACGAGCAGCGCCGGGACACGAGCCAGCACGGGGACGCCGGTCGCGGCGACCGCGTCGGCGGCGTCCGCGACCCGCACGTGGGCTCAACATGTCCACGACGATCGCGATGCCCAGGCCCAGGACGAACCCGGCGAGGACGCTCACGATCACGAGGAGCGAGCGGGACGGGCCGACCGCGGATGTCGGCGCCTCGGCGAGCTGGGTGAGCGAGAGCGTCGGATCGCCTTCGTCCGATCGGAGCGCGCGCAAGGTCGCGAGCCGCTCCGCGAGATCGACCGCAGCGGGGGCCGACGGGTCGGGCTCCGCCTGCAGCTCGTCCTCGAGCTGCGCGATGCGGCTCTCGAGGATCGGAGCGACCGCCTCGTGGCGGGCGACGAGCGTGGATTCCGCGAACGCGTTCGCGACCCGCGCGGCGAGATCCGGGTCGTCGGCCTCGGCGGTCACCGCCAGGATGTCGCTCTCCCCCTCGGGCAGGATGTCGGTCGCGGCGGCCACGCGGTCGGCCGTCCAACCCGTCCCGAGCTGCTCGGCCGCGAGCTCGGCTGCGGCGGGCGAGTCGAGGAGGTTCGCCGCCGTCTGGGCGACGCGCGTGCGATCGGACGACGCGCGCAACAGCGGAAGCTGCGGCAGCGACCGTTCCGTCTCCGGGATCGGCGTGACCAGGATCTGCGCCTCCGCCTCGTATGTCGACTCGCGCGCCGCCGAGGCCGCGAGCGTCGTCGCGACCGTGAGGAGCGTGACGAAAGCGATGAGAATCGGATGGGCGCGCAGCGAGGAGAAGATCCCTCGACCCGGGCCGCCGTCGCCGGACGGCTCGGCAGGGGGCGCCGCGACCGACGGGGCCGGCGCAGAGATGTCGCGCATCATGCGAGTCTAGCGCCGGCCATGTGACGGAACCGGGCGGGGGACGGGGACGAAGGAGGCTCCCGGTCGATGCTGCGCGACCGTCCGCCGGCGCGCCTCGGTCTCCGTGCGGCGCGAGACCCCGAGGAGCACGGGCCCGAGCATGAGCACCACCCAGAACGTCGTCGTGACCTGGAGCGAGATGAAGAACGCCGCGGTCAGGAGCCCGACCGTGGCCGCCGCGACGCCGCCCGAGACGCGAGCCAGGGCGCGCTCGCCGGCCTGCTCGAACGCGCGCGCGGCGCGAATCGTCGAGGCAACCGCCGTCGCCACGATCGCGAGGAACAGGGCGAGCCCGACGGCGCCGGTTTCGGCCAGCATCTGGAGGTACGTGTTGTGCACCTCGTGCGGGCGGTCGACGATCAGCTCGACGTACTCGAGGGTGCCGGGGCGGCGGACGTACTCGCGCGAGCGAGGCCGGAAATTCGCGAGGCCGACGCCGCCGATCGGGTGTTCCGCGCTGAGACGGCGGGCCACGAGCCAGATGTCCTCGCGACCGGAGCCGCGGTCCTCGTCGGCGGCCCGGATGCGTTCTACCGCGGCCGGGTTCGCCGAGAACCACAGCGCGGCCACGAGCAGCACGACCGCGCCCGCGCCGAGGACGGCGGCGCGGCGGCCGCGGACGAGGGCGACGGCGGTGGCGAACGCGGCGAGCGCGGCGAGGATCCCCCCGCGCGACATGGTCGCGGCGAGGCCGACGACGAGGACGACGACCGCCGGCACCAGCAGCCCTCGCGTCCGCGGCGCCGCGATCGCTCCGAGCGCCGCGGAGAGGACGACCGCGGCCACGATGAACGCGGCGGTGAAGTTTGGGTCGCCGATGACCCCCTGCAGGCGACCCTCGCTCGTCGCCCCGGCGTCCAGCGCCGACGGGGCGGTCAGGTCGATGCCGGCGAGAGCGAGGCAGACCGCGGTGACGACGGCGAGGACGAGTGCCGAGATGACCAGGCGAACGTCGCGCGGCGTCCGCACCGCGGTCAGCAACACGACGATCGCCGCCGCGTTGACATACCAGTAGACGAGGTCGGACTGCGCGGCCGACGAATCCTGCGACCACGCGAGCGACAGCGTCAACCAGACGAGCAGGAGGCCAACGAGAGCCACGAGGCGCCGATGGAGACGCAGAGCGGAGCGTACGGCCGCGCCGTGGTCACGTGCGTAGGCGAGCCAGCCGGCGAGAACGAGGATTCCGGCCGCCGTCGCGGCGAGTCCGAAGGCCGGGTCGCGGGAGAAGACGGTGAGCGCCACCGCCAGCGCGATCACGGCAGGGAGGTCGACGAGCGCGAGCGGAACCGTGAGCGCGCCGAACGCGAGCGCGGCGCCCAGGCGGACGTCGACGGCGAGGGCGAGGCCGACCGCGACCCCGAGCAGGATCGCAGCGGCCGCGAGCGCGACCGAGAAGACAGGCATGTCGGCTCGGCGCGCTGCTGTCGTCATCGTCGGGGTCCGGCGTAGGCCCTGCAACCGCCGTCTAGACAGAGTGTAGTCCGGATTCCGGGTCGTCCAGGGCACGCTCGCCGGTCCGAGCACGCACCCGGCGGAGCGGGCGGGTGCGGTTCGCGGCGCAACCGGGCGCACATGCGACTTGCCGTCTACTCCGACACTCTACCGTCGCGCCGACGGGCGCTGAAACCGAGAACGCCGCCCCCAGTGCACAATCGCGCTATCGATCCGTCGCCTGACCTCCCGCCCGGCGGCCGTCGCTCCGAGACGGCGGCGTCCGAACTGCTCGTGGAGTCCGTGGACGATCTCGAGGGGCTCCGTCCCGAGTGGTCGGCGCTCGGCGAGAGGTCCGGGAACCTCTTCGCGACGTGGGAGTGGAACTCGACCTGGTGGCAGCACTTCGGCTCGGGTTGCCGTCTGCTCGTCACGGCCTGCCGCGATCGAGCCGGCTCGCTCGTCGCTCTCCTCCCGGCGTACGTCGCACGGGCGGGCGGCGGGGTGAAGCTCGTCCGGCTCCTCGGGCACGGGCAGGGAGACCGGCTCGGGCCCATCTGCTTGCCTCCGGACGCGGAGCGTGCGGCGGCCGCGCTCCGCGCCGCCCTCCGCTCGAAGCCGTGGAGGAACGCGGTTCTGCTCGCCGAGCACCTGCCCGCCGAGGAACGGTGGGCGGGCCGCCTCCAGGGACGGACCATCGGTCGCGAGGCGAGCCCCGTCCTCGAGGTGACCACACGGGACTGGGACGAGTTCCTCGCCCAACGGAGCTCGAACCTTCGCCAGCAGGTCCGGTACCAAGGAGCGCCGACTCGCGCGTGAGCACGACCTCCGGTACCGGCTGGTCGAGGACGCCGACGCGCTCCCGAACGCGCTCGACGTCCTCTTCGCCCTCCACGGAACCCGGTGGGGCGAGGCGGGCGCCGCCGAGTACGGCCGGGCGAAGCCCTTCCATCGGGCGTTCGCGGCCCACGCCCACGAGCGCGGCTGGCTGCGACTCTGGCTCCTCGAGGTCGACGGACAGCCGGTCGCGGCATGGCACGGCTTCCGCTTCGGCGGAGCCGATTGGTACTACCAGTCGGGTCGTGACCCGGCCTGGGATCGGCACTCGGTCGGCGCGCGTGCTGCTCGCGCACACGATCCGGGACTGCGTCGAGGCCGGGATGGGGCGCTACCTCTTCCTCCGGGGCGACGAGCCCTACAAGTTCCGGTTCGCGACGAGCGATCCCGGCCTGGAGACGGTCGCGCTCGGCAGCGGCGTCGCCGGACGGGCGGGGGTCGCCGCGCTCCAGGCTGCTCGCAGATTGCCGCCTGCGCACCGCCGCCGCCTCGCACGGTTGCTCGCGCGCTAGCCGGCCGCCCGGCGATCGGCTTCCGAATCCCGACCCGCATATGCTTCGACGCCGATGCGTATTGCGGTTCTCGAGCCGTCGAGCCACGGGGGCCTTCTCCACTACAGCGTGCAGCTCGCGGACGCGCTCGCCGCTCGCGGACACGCCGTCGACGTGATCGCCACGCGGGGCAACGAGCTGCATGGGCGTGCCGACGCAGGCGCGAATGCGCGAGGTTCTCCCCCTGCTCGTCCCGTCGCTCGCCCCGGCACGGACTCGCGCGGCGTACGTCAGGCGGCGGGCCGGCGTCGGGGCCCGGCTCGTTCGCGCGTGGACGCGCATGCTGTGGGAGACGCGGCCCGGCCGCTACGACGCCGTCATCCACGGCGCGGACATCGGGATTCCGCCTGCGTCGCTCGCCACCCTGCTCATGACCGCCGTCCCCGGGCGGCCGCTCCTCGTCCGCATCGCCCACAACGTGCGCGCGTTCAACCGCCGGGGCGGCGACGACCTCTTCGATCCCTCGCCGCTCAACCGTGCGCTCTTGGGGCGCATCTACCGAGGATTCGACCTCGTGCTCGTGCACGGCGAGCGCAGTCGGGAGGAGTTCGTGGCCACGTGGGGGCCGACGCGCCTCGCGGTCGTTCCCCACGGCGACGAAGGGATCTTCGCCGACGAGCCGCCGTCCCCGAGCGCGGAGGAGCGCGTCCTCTTTTTCGGAGACTGGCGAAAGGTCAAGGGCCTTCCTGTCCTCATGGATGCCTTCGACGAGCTCGCACGGCGCCGGCCGGAGGCGCGGCTGACCGTGGCCGGGACGCCGATACCGGAAGACTGGGACCCCGAGATCCTGGTCGCCTGGGCGCGAGGTCACGGTGGCCGTGTCGAGGTGGTCGACGGCTACGTCCCGATCGAGGACGTCGCTCCGACGTTCGGGCGCGCACGAGTTGTCGTGACGCCGTACGTCGCCGGCTACCAGAGCGGCGTCATAGCCGTCGCCGCGACGATGGCGCGGGCCGTCGTGACGAGCGACGTCGGCGACCTCGGAAGCGCCGTCCAGGACGGCGTCACGGGCCGGGTCGTCCCGGCCGGCGACCCGGCGCGCCTCGCGGCCGCGCTCGAGGAGATCCTGGCCGATCCGGAGCTCGCGGCGCGCATGGGTGAGGCCGCACGGCGGAGGGTGGTCACCGCGTCCAGCTGGGACGAGGTCGCGGGCCGCGTAGAGGAGGAGCTCCTCGCGCTCCGTCGCTCGGCCGCTTGACCCCATACGGGGGACATGGCGGAGCGCCTAAATGGCGACAATGAGAGAGCGATGCGATCCATCCACCGGGTTTGGCGGAATTCTCGGTCGCCGGCGGCGGCGTCGGCGCGGCCGCTTGCGTGCGTGATCGGGAGCATGGATCTCGTCCGGCCGCTCGGCCTGGCCGGGATCCCGTGCGCCGTCGTCGTCGAGGCGGGAGACGTCGCCGCATACTCGCGGTTCACGCGCGAGGTGATTCCGCTCGCCGATCCCGCGCCGCGAGCCCGACGTCCTCCTCGAGCGCCTGCTGCGATTCGCCGGCACCCAGGCCGAGCCGCCGGTCCTCTACTACGGACAGGACGCAGACCTCCTGTTCGTCTCGCGACGACGCGATCAGCTTCGGGACGGCTTCCGCTTCGTCATCCCCGAGCCACGGCTCGTCGAGGATCTCGTCGACAAGGAGCGGTTCAGCGAGCTCGCTCGCCGTCTGGAGCTCCCGGTGCCGGCAGCGATCACGGTCGACGCGTCCTCCGTCTCCCCCGGCGACCTCGATCTGCGCTTCCCGCTCGTGATCAAGCCGGCGGCGGAGCGCGGGAGCTGGGCGGCCGTCGCGAACGGGGCCAAGGCGCTCGCGGCGACGACGCCCGACGAGCTCCGCGCGCTCTGGTCGCACCTCGCCCGCGAGCGTCTCAAGGTGCTCGTGCAGGAGATGGTCCCCGGGCCCGAGACCCGGATCGAGAGCTACCACGTCTACGTCGACGGGGCCGGCCGGACCGCCGGCGAGTTCACGGGCCGGAAGATCCGGACCGAGCCCCCGGAGTTCGGCGAGACGACGGCGCTCGAGATCACCGCGGAGCGCGACGTCGCCGAGCTCGGCCGCGAGGTCACTCGGCGTCTCGGCTTGCAAGGGGTCGCCAAGCTCGACTTCAAGCGCGACCCCGGCGGGCGCCTGCGGCTGCTCGAGGTGAACGCACGCTTCAACCTCTGGCATCACGCCGGCGCGCGGGCCGGAGTCAACCTCCCCGCGCTGGTCTACGCCGACCTCGCCGGGCGGGCGCGCCCACGCACGGAGCAAGCGCGCCCCGGCGTCCGGTGGATCTACCACGCCCACGATGCGCGCGCCGCGCGTCGCCAGGGGGTCTCTGTCCGCCGGTGGATCCCCTGGGCGATCGCGTCCGAGGCGAAGTCCATCGTTGCCCTCGACGATCCGCTCCCCGCGGTGATGGGCGCGCTCGTTCGAGTGGGCGGGCGTATCGGCGTCGGCCCGCGCGCGCATCGGGGGTGAGGGCGGCGTGCGTTACGGCGTGATCTCGGACGTGCACGCGAACCTGCCCGCGCTCGAGGCCGTCCTGGCCGAGCTCGACCGCGTCGGCGTCGACGCCTACGCTTGCGCGGGCGACCTCGTCGGGTACGGGTCGCAGCCGAACGAGTGCGTCGAGGTCGTGCGGAAGCTCGGCGCCGCGTGCGTCGCCGGGAACCACGACCTCATCGCGCTCGGCAAGCTCTCCGAGGATCAGTGCGAGCGGATCGCGCGCGAGAGCCTGCGCTGGACGCGCGAAGCGCTCGACGACCACGCGCGCGACTACCTCGACCGGCTCCCGCTGCACCTCGACCTTCCGGGCGGGATCCTGCTCGCCCACGGGTCGCTCGACGATCCGCAGGAGTACGTGCTGCGGGCCGACCAGGCGACCGTGCAGCTCGGAAGGCTCGCGGAGTCGTATCCCGCGGCGAGGATTCTCGTGGTCGGCCACACGCATCGGGCGTTCGCGCACGGCGGACGGACGACCGTGTCGCGGATCGGGGCGCGCGACTCCGTCGCCCTCGACGGGAACGGCCGCTGGCTGCTCAACCCGGGTGCCGTCGGACAGTCCCGCGAGCCGCTCGTTCGCGCGCGGTTCATGGTGCTCGATCTCGAGCGCGGCACGGCATTCTTCCGCGCCGTTCGCTACGACGTCGGCCGTAGCCGCGCGCTCCTCCGGCAGGAAGGGCTCCCCGCGCGGTCGGTCCACCTTCCACCCTGGCGGATCAAGGCGCTCCTGCGTCCGGCGATCCGCGCCGTGAGGCGAGTCCAGGCACGGGTGCGCGGGCGTTGGGCGTAGACGCGGGCGACCCGGGCGCCGCGGCACAGGCGAGCGTCGGCGCCCGCACCCTGCGGGGGACGGCGTGGGCGTACGGCTCCTACATCGGGGGCCAGGTGCTCGTCCTCGTCTCGACGGCGATCCTCGCGCGCCTCCTCTCGCCCGCCGACTTCGGGCTGGTCGCGCTCGCCCTCGTGTTCATCCTGCTGGTGGACACGATCTCCGATCTCGGGCTCAGCCCCGCCCTCGTCATCTCGACGGAGGAGGAGCTGCGCGAGCGGGCCAACACGGTCTTTGGCTCCACCATCGTCCTCGGGCTGGTATTGGCCGCGCTGACCGCTGCCCTGGCCCCTCTAGCGGCCGCCTTCTTCGATCAGCCGGATCTCGCGCCCTTGCTCGCGGTGCTCGGGCTCACCTTCGTGCTGCGGGCAGTCGGCGCGACCCATTACGCGCTCGCACAGAAGCGCCTCGACTTCCGCCCTCGCACTGTCGCCGAGGTCACGGGGGTCTGTGCGCGCGGGGCGACTGGGATCGCGCTTGCACTCGCCGGGTTCGGCCCGTGGAGCCTCGTCATCGGCTACCTCGTCGGGACGGCCGTCGTCAGCGCGACGCTCTGGCGGCTCGTCCCCTGGCGCCCGTCCGGCCTGCCTCGCCGCGCAGAGCTGCGCGGGATGCTGCGCTTCGGGAGCACGCTCACCGCCGTCGACATCCTGGCGGCGGTGATCGGCCAGATCGACTACGTGTTCGTCGGGCGCGTACTCGGGACGTCCGCGCTCGGTCTATACACCCTCGGCTTCCGTCTTCCCGAGATGCTCGTCGTCAGCCTCGCGGTTGTCGCCGGACGGGTGCTCTTCCCGGCATTCGCCGCGGTCGACCGCGACGCGCTCGAGCGCGCGTTCGTCGTGTCCGTCCGCTATGCCGCGATCGTGGCCCTTCCCCTCTCGGTCGGCCTCGCTGTTCTGGCGGAGCCCTTCGTCCTGACGCTCTTCGGGGAGCGCTGGGCGGGCTCCGTCGACTGCATGCGCGTGCTCTCCTTCTACGCGCTGGCCGTCGCGATCGGCATCCCGGCCGGGATCGCCTACAAGGCGACGGGCCAGGCCGGCATCCTGCTGAAGCTCGCGGTGCCTCGCACCGCGCTGGTCATCGGCTCCATCGCGCTCGTAGTCGACGAGGGGATCGTCGCGGTGGCCGCATGCCAGGCCGCCGTGGCCGGTCTCTTCGCGATCATCGGCCTCACGATCGCCTCGCGGATGCTCGCGGTCCGCCCCAGGGAGCTGGTGTCGGCACTGTTGCCCCCCACGGCCGCCGCGGCCGCCATGGGCCTCGTCGCCTTCGCCGTCTCCAGCGCCTTCGAGGCGCCGTGGGTCGCCCTCGTCGCCGGCGTCGCGGCCGCAATCCCGACCTACGCCGGCGCGCTCTGGGTCCTCGCGCCGGATGTGATCCGCGACCTCCGGCGCCGCGTGGCAGACGCCGCGGCCACGTCCGGGGGGGCCGACGACGACGCACGGACGACCGTCGGGTCGCCCCAGTAGCCGGCCGTGGCGCGGACGGACAGCGAGTCGTGGGGCGGCGCGAGGACGGGGCTAAGCTCCCTGCGTGCCCGACGTGCTCGTTCTCTGCTACCACGCGATCAGCGACCGGTGGCCCTCGCCGCTCGCCGTTCGCCCCGACGAATTCGAGCGTCAGCTCTCCTTGCTCGTCCGCCGCGGGTACCGCGGCGCGACTTTCGAGCGTGCGGTCACGTCGCCCCCGGCCTCGCGCACGCTCGCCGTCACGTTCGACGACGGGTTCCGCTCCGTCCTCGCGCATGCGCTGCCGATCCTCGCGTCGTTCGACCTGCCGGGGACGGTCTTCGTCGTCACGGACCTCGTCGGCGCGGAGACGCCGATGAGCTGGCCGGGCATCGAGTGCTGGGTCGGCAGTCCGTACGAGGACGAGCTCGTCGGCATGTCCTGGGACGAGCTGCGCTCGCTCCGCGACGCCGGCTGGGAAGTCGGATCGCACACCTGCTCGCATCCGTACCTCTCGCGCCTCGACGAGCGAGCCCTCAGGCGCGAGCTCGCCGGCTCGCGCACGGCATGCGAGGACGAGCTCGGAACCTGCCGCACGCTCGCGCTCCCGTATGGGGACGGCAATCGGCTCGTGACCCGGGCCGCGAGCGAGGAGGGATACACCGCCGTCGCCGGGCTGCCCGCTCCGGGACTTCCTCGTGCCGGCTGGCCGCGGGTCGGCGTCTACCCGCCGGACGGGCCGCGCCGATTCCGCGTCAAGGTGGCGAGGCCGGTGCGGCTCGTCCGCGAGGCGAGCCGCGTCGCACCGGTCGACGCGGTCGTCCGCGCTCTTCGCCCGTCCCGCAGGCGCCGGTCCGCCCAGTCCGAATGAGCAGGCGGTAGCCGGTGCGGCCGGCGACGACGACCCGCCTCCTCGCCGGCCGCGGCCGCATCGTGACCTCGCGGGCGCGCATCGTCGCGACCGCAGCGCGCGCGCGACGCGGAGGCCGCGTCTACACGCTCTGGCCCGACGCCCGCCTGCCGATGATCGCTGCCGATATGGGATACCCGCCCGCCGCGGAGTGGCTCCGCCGGACGATGGTGCCGACGCTCCGCCGGCTCCCCGACGCGGCGGCGTGGATGTCGCTCCGCGCCCGCGCCGCGCTCATCGCCGAAACGGACGGCCTGGCCGCGCGGATCGGCACGACGATCACGGGCGGCCGTCCGCCGCGGATCGCGCTCTACTCGCCGTCGGGCCAGGCCGTCTCGAAGGCGATCTGTTTCCTCTTTCGCGAAGGCGATCGAGAGCCACACATGGTCGTCAAGGCGATGGCCGAGCCCCGGTTCGACTGGCGACTGCGACAGGAAGCCAGGCTCGTGGAGTCGATCCGCGGCCTGATCGGAGAGGACGAGCGTCTGGCTGCGACTCTCCCGGACCCGCCGTTGCTGGCGGAGGACGTCGAAGGCGAGTTCGTGGTCGCCGAGCCGTTCGACGCGCTCGGCGGCGCCACGGGCGCGGCCACGCGCGAGCAGGCGCTCGAGTGGCTGCGGGCGTTTCAGGTCGCCTCGTCGTCGCACGAACGGCAGTGGGACGCGGACGATGAGCGGGCGGCCGTCGACGCAACACGCGACGCGTGGCGATCCGCGAGCCTCCCCACCGAGGACGTCGTCGTACGTCGCGTCCGATCCCTGCTCGAGCAGATCCGGGGAACCACGGTGCCCCGCTGCGCCGTCCACGGGGACTTCTGGCGCGGCAACATCGCCGCCCGAGCAGGCGCGATCCGAGTCTACGACTGGGAATGGGCCGTGCTGGACGGCACGCCGATGGTCGACCTCTGGGGCTACGAGCTCGCCGAGCTGCGCCTCCTCGCGCGCGAAGGCGAGACGTCGCTCGACGACCCGCTCGCCGCCGCGCTCCGGCGCGTCGAGGAGGAGCTGCGACGCCGCCACCTCGACGACCGGCTCGCGCTCGCGACGCTTGCACCGGTGCTCGGCGGCCTCTCCTTCCGGATCCGGAACGTCCTGAGGATGCCCGACGAGATGGAGCGCCATTCCATCTCGGTCATGGCCGCCGTGGAGCGGCTCCTCGCTTCCGCCTAGTTCACGGGCTCGGCGGGCGGGGCTGCCCGCCCCGGGCCGTCCGCGACGGCGCCGTCGTATACCGGCAGGAGACGGTCGATCCACGCCTCGATCGTGAAGCGCCCGTCGAAGCGCGTGCGGGCCGCGGCGGCCAGCTCGCGTCGGCGGCCCGGATCGGAGAGGAGGGCTTCGAGCGCGCTTGCGACGTGGGCCGCGACAGGCGGCGCCGGCAGAAGCACGCCGTGGCGCCCGTCCTCGACGATCTCCGGGATCCCTCCCACGGACGAGGCGACGATCGGCACGCCGGCCGCCATGGCTTCCAGGAGGGCCGTGGGGAAGGCGTCCGCGCTGGTGGGATGGAGCAGGATGTCCGAGGCGTCGAGCACCTCCAGCACGTCGCGTCGATGGCCGGTGAGGATCACGCTCTCTCCGAGCGGGGAGGCACGCTCGGCGATGGCGGCTCTCGCGGGGCCCTCCCCGAGGATCAGTAGCCGGAGGCCCGGGAAGCGCCGGCGAACCTCGCCCACAGCCTCGAGAGCGACGTCGTGGCCCTTGCCTTCGCGGAGGACGGTGACCATCGAGACGACAGGCTCGCCCGGGCCCGATCCCGAGCTCGGCCCGGACCGCTCGACCCGAGCCGGGACGCGGCGTCGCCGCGATCCCGTTGTGCACGGTGAGGACGCGCGCGCGCCGGGCCGGCCATGCGGCCAGGTAGCTCGCTCGCGCGGCGTCCGAGACGCAGATGACCCGTTGGCAGCACGCGATGCGGGCGAACGCCATGAGCGTCAGCTTGACTCGATCGCGGAGCTTGCGGTCCCATTCCATCACGTGGAGCGTCGAGACGGCCGGGATGCCGAGCGACCGGGCCGCGATTCCACCGAGGAAGTCGGAGTACCCGAGGTGCGTGTGGAGCACATCCGGCCGGACGCGCGCGAGATGCGCCCGCACGCGCCTGAAGTCCCCCGGTCCGAGGAGGCTGTCGATCGGGACTCGCTCCGGGCTGATTCCGAGCTCGCGAAGCCGGACGGCAGGCGGGCCTTCGTGTTGCAGGTAGGCGACCGAGAAGTCGATTCCGCCCTGGAGCGCTCCGGCCGCGAGGTCGCCGAGGAGCGTCTCGGCCCCGCCGGTGCCGAGGCTGTCGATGAGCGTATGGACGCGCAGTCGGCGCCGGACGTTCACGAACGGATGATAGGACGCGCCCGCGGCGGCGCAGGCGACCGCCCGGATCCGCCGTTCAGTGGTTGGCCGGGTCGGACCAGTCGAGGACCTGCAGGCGCGACCAGGGAACGCCGCCGCGGAGGTTGCCGACGTAGGCGCCGTCGAACCGCGTCCAGCCGTTCGCGGCGGCGAACTCGACCATCCGGCTCGTGACGCCGAACGCCGTGTAGGTGGCGTCGGATTCGAGCATCACGCCGAAGCTCGACGGGCCTCCGGTGTCGCCCATGTACGCGCCGTGGACGCGGAAGGCGTGGAGGATCGTCTTCTTCCATCGCGGGACGTCGAGCGCCTCGATCCCGGCCGAGGTCATGTTCAGGCGCAGCCGGGCGCCCATCGGAATCCTGTTCGTGTTGTCCGCGCACCGGGTCCCGCTCTTGGTGGCCGGTGCGACGTAGGACGGCTGACGGGCGCCGCACGGCACCGTGATGAAGAGCGCGTGGTCGATCTTGCGCGCAGCGAGCTCCTCGGCGCGCACGATGCCGGCGAGGAGCGCGAAGCGTGCGGCCGTGGCTTCGCCCACCCTGCCGTCCCCGTCGAGGTCGAGTGCGCGCCCGGTGCCGCGAGCGTTCACCCGGGCGACGCCGCCGCTCCCCACGTTCAGCGTCCCTCCGGATCCGCTCGGCGTGCCCGCCTCCCAGAAGTCGTACGAGTAGCCGGACGTCTGGTCGACGACGGCCAGATGGCGGTCGCTTCCGCCCGCCGGGCGAGCCCCGACGGGAATGCGAACCCGCTTGCCCTCGAGATCGTCGCACGCGTACCGCGTGCAATGGATCGTGTACACGGGATCGTTCCGTCGCGAGTAGACCACCGGGTGGCCGTGGTCGTCGGTGCGCGCGCCCCCGGCGACGAGATTGCCCGGCCCGCCTCCGGTCGAGAGGAGCTTGGCGACGATCGCGGCGCTGTTCCCGCGGATCTTCGGATCGGCGGGAATCGGCTTGTTGAACGGGCTCGTCGCGGCAAACGGGCGCCAGCACGCCCTCGGCCAGACGTGCTGCTCGGAGCTGAACGTGCCCCAACCGCACCCGTTTGTGGAGCGCGTCAGTCGGACGCCGTCCAGGTAGAAGCGATCCCCGGCGACGGCGCCGAGCTGGTAGGCGTACGTGTCGAGCCTGTTTCCCGTCGCTCGTGCCGTGTACCGGACGGGCCTGAACGCCGCCCACCGACGCGTCGAGCGAATGCACGTCTTCCGCGTGCCGACGAGCCGTCCGGATCGCCGCGACTCGCGAATGCGAAGGCAGATTTTGCGGCCGGCGACCGCGCCGCGCACCCGGGCACCCGCGCGGTACACGGCGCCCGCCCGTGTCGACGACACGGGTGCGACGCGCAGGCGGATGGAGTAGGACTTCCACGAGCCCGAGACCTTGACGCGCGCGGCCATGCGGCCCACGGGCCCGCCCCGTGTCCGCGACAGCCTCGCGTGGTGACCTCGCCACCCGCTCAACGAGCGCTCGAAGCTCCCGTTCGGGACGAGGTTCGGCTGGCCGTTCGCGGAGTGGGTGGATCCGAGGAAGCCGGCTGCACAGGTAAGCGCGAGGACGCCTCCGGCGATCACGACCCGAGAGGCGTGCCTGCTTGGGGATTTGGTCACACTGATGCGCATCGGCGCCGAAGTGCCGTCGCCCAGCCCTGCAAGGGCTCGGCATCGTACAGGCGACGAACGATCTCGAGGGTGCGGCACCGGCGGCCGGCGCACGCCGGCGCACCCGCGCGCTAGGGGCGCGTGCGGATGTTTGCGTGGAGAACCTCCGAGACCGTCGACCACCGGAAGTCCCGAAGGAGCGAGCGAAAGCGCGTCTCGCAGCGGCCGAGCCCGACGTAGTGCCGGAAACGCCGGCTCGCCGCCACGCCTGGCGGCCGCGGTTGTCCCGGATCGATCTCCCACGGGTGGATGTAGAAGACGTACGGGCGGCCCGAGCGGAGGATCTGCCGGACCCCCCAGCGGAAGACGCCGTACGGGATGAGGCGGAAGTACGCGCCGCCTCCCCACGGAACGCCGCGATTGCGGACGTTCAGGCACGACACGCAGACCTCGTGGAATCCGGGACGGAGCTCGACCACGGACAGACCGGCAGTCATCCACGTCAGCCTGCCGTAGCGGTCGTGAGCGATGGTCGGAAACGCTGACGAGTCGTACGTGTAGCCGACCTCCTCGAGGATCGGGATCGACCAGTCGGTGATCGTGAAGCTCGGGGCGCGATAGCCGCGCACTTCCACGCCGGCTATCTCCTCGAGGCGCTTCTTCGACCGCTCGACGTCTGCCCGGAACGCCTCGGGCGAGAGATTCGTGACCAGGTCGTGGCCGTAGCCGTGCGACGCGATCTCGTGTCCTTCGGCCGCGATCCGGGCGACGAGCGACGGGCAACGGTCGGCAATCCAACCGAGCACGAAGCACGTCGCGGAGACCCCGCGCTCGGCCATGAGCTCGAGCATCCGGTCCATGTTCCGCTCGACTCGCAGGCTCCGACTCTGCCAGCTCTCGCGAGAAATCACCTGCCTCAGGTTCTCGGCCTGGAACCAGTCCTCCACGTCGACCGACATCGCGGCACGAGGCGAGACGGGTGTCAGGGAGGGGGCCGTCATCGAGTCGATGTTAAGCCGTTTGCGTCCTCGGGAGGTAAGGGCCTCTCCGCGTCCACGACCGCGCCTAGAGGAGGCGCAGCCCACGCGCGCGGAACTCGGCAACCTTCTCGCGGGAAGGGAACGAGAAGTACGAGGCGTCGCGCATGTCGAGAGACTCTGGCCTCGCTTCGCCGCGGCGGATCCTTCGGAGGACGTCGATCATGAGCCGTGCCCCTTCGCGCTTCGTCTCGCTCATGACGCGATCGAGAGTGTCGTCGTCGCGAAGGGGATACTCGACCGTCCCGAGGATTCCGCCCGCATCCAGGCGCGCGACCATCTCATGGACAGTCATCGCGATACGGCGCTCGCCGGCGAGCATCTGCCAGAATGTGGGCATCATCCCGCGGTAGCGGGGCAGGCGGCCCGAGTGGATGTTCAGGCACCCGAGCCGTCCGGCCGCGAGGAGCTCCTCCGAGAAGATCTCGGGCGCGGCGACTGAGACGATGATGTCCGGTTGCAGCTCGCGGACGCGGCCGACGTAGGCGGCGTCGTTCACCGACGCGGTCTCGAGGATTCGGACGCGCTCCCGGGCCGCGAGCTTCGAGATTGAACGGCCGCGTAGGCGTGCGCCGGCCAGCCGGGCCGCAACGCGCGAGAAGTCGCGCAGACCGTAGAAGCGGAGCATCCGCTTCGCCACCGCAAGCCTCGACTCGCGGAACGCGCGTCCGATCGTCATCCCGACGAGCTCGAGCTCGTCACGCGGATATTCCGCGAAGAAGACCTCGAAGAAGCAGGCGACGTAGATCGGGTCGTCCTGCGTGACGAAGAACACGCGGAGCTTCCCCGACGCACGCCCACTCGCCGGCATCCGTCGACCTACGGCCTCTCCCTCCGGACGTCCGGTCACGAGCTCGGGCCGCTCAACTTCGGCCTCGCCTCGTTGCTCCTCCCGAGAGGCCGGCGGCGGACAGCGGAGAAGGCGAGCCAGAGACCCGACGTCCAGGCGACGCCGAGTGCCCACCCTGCGACGACGTCCGACGGGTAGTGCCAGTCGGCGGCGACGACCGCCGCGCCGAAGGCGAGGCAGACGAGCCCGCCGGCGACCGCGACCGCGACGGACCCGCGTCCTCTCGGCAAGGTCAGCGCGATTGCCGCGACCGCGGCCGCGCAGAAGAGCGCCGTCCCGCTCGGGAACGAGTACTCGCCGCCGGGACCCGCGATCGAGGGCCGTCGGAACGCGGCCTTGAGGAGCGGATCCAGGAGGAACACGCTCCCGACGGCAGCGACCCAGAACGCCGCGTACGAACGGCCCGCCAAGCGAACGAGCACGACGGCGAACGCAATCAAGAGCAACGGCCCGCCGATCGTCGAGCTCTCGAGCAGCCGCGTTCCGTCGAACGGGACCCAGATCGACCATATGGCGCTCCGTGCGACGTCGGCGACGTCGTCCTCTCCCGGAACGTGCCCGCGGAGCACGACCGCGGCGGCGAGGGAGCCGAAGACGGCGAGAGGTGCCGCAAGCCCGAACGGAACGAGGTGGGCCGGGCGGGAGCGTCGACGTGATTCCACAGCTTCACGGTAAGCCGCGGCTCGCCGCCCAGTCAACTCGCCCATCGTGTAGCCGGCGGCTAGCTGCGGACCGATAGTCGCCGCCACGATCTCTGCCAGCCGCTGCTGCTGTCCGGCGGCGTCGTAACGCGTCACGAGCGCACGAGCTCGCGCAGCCAGGCGACTGCGGGCCTCGACGTCGTCGAGCAATTCAAGCGCCTGAGCCGCGATCCCCTCAGCCGTAGATGCCTGGCGGACGGCATCGGGCGGGAAGCCGAACGGCTCAGCAGCTGCGGGCGTCGCCACGACGGGCGTTCCCACGGCCATGGCCTCCAGAACCTTGTTGGGGCTGCCCGTGCCGATCCGCAGCGGTGCAAGGGCGATCTTCGCCCGACTCAGGTACTCGGCCAGATGCGGAACGTCGGCGTGGACGTGAATTCGCTGGTTGAGCGACAGCTTGCCGGCATCGCGACCCACGACCCAGACCGACGTGTCGGGCCGTTTGCGCCAAAGCTCGGGTGCGATCGTCTCACTCAACCACTCGGCCGCGTCGGCGTTGGGCGGATAGGCCATGTTGCCGGTGAGGATGACGTCGATGTCGCGCTCCACCAACGAAGCCGGCGGCATGGTCGGCAGATCGACGGCGTTCATGAGCACGTGGACTTCCGGATCAGGCGGAAGGTCGCGAGCATCGACCGGTGAGATAACCAGCTGTGCGGCGACCCACTGGCTGAGACGGTGCTCCCAGCGCTTGAATAGCGCTGCTTCGACGCGCGCGGCCCAGCGAACTGGAGCGGGCTCGGGCCCCGTGGCGCGGCGCCGCATGTTGACGCTGATCGCGTCAACGTGATCGAGGATTATCGGGACGGGCAGCGGACCGCGAAGCGAGCGGACCGTAACCGCAAGAACGAAGTCCGCCCGAGCGGCCCGTCGGCGGACCGCCCGCCACTTTCGGCCAGGCATCATCCAGCCAACCTGTGCCGGCTGGCCTCGTAGCACCGCACCGATGGCGCCAAGCACCCTGAGCGCCACCGAGGTCGACAGAACGTCCAGAGTGGCGAATTCGGCGATTGACTTCTCGGCGCCCACGACTCGCTTTCCAGCACCAGTCGTGACAACCTCGACCTCGTGGTCCGCCGCGAGCGCTCGCGCGAACTGGAAGCCACGGAGCTGATCTCCCTTTCCACCTGCAGCAGGCATCCGCGGAGACACGACGAGAGCTCTCATCAGCTGCACCTCCTCGGGCCGGCCGTCATTTCGCACGCCCGACGAGCGAAGGTTGACCGAGCTCGACGTAACTCCTCGGCGACGGATGGTCATAGGCCGCCAATGCAAGCATGGAAAAGCACTCCCGAGCGTTGGTCGCCGCGAGTGCAGCCGATCCACCTCTCTCAGCGTACCCGGGTCACGGGAGCGAGCGTCTCGAGAAGGAAGCGGGCAACCCGGGCGGTTACGGACTCCAAACTATCCTCGTGCGCGCGTTCGAGGCCCGCCTTGACGAGACGGTCCCGCAGCCCCCCATCCTCGGCAAGCGCCTCGAGTGCCCTTGCAGCGGCCTCTGCATCGCCGGGCGGCACGAGGAGCGCCGCGCCCCCAGTGGCGTCACGGACGCCACCGACGTCCGTGGCGACCACGGGTAGCCCCGCCGAGAACGCCTCATAAAGCACCTGCGGAACGCCCTCCGTCCACGAGCAGTGGAGCAGCAGGTGGCTCGACCGGTACAGATCCAGTAGGCCTGCCTCGACGGGGATGTACCCTCGGAGGTCTGCGCGTTCGCCGACGCCGAGCTCGCGCAACCGAGTGTCGAGGTCATCCTTCAGCGAGCCGTCCCCACACACGACGAGCCGCCAGCGCGGCTGCCTCTCGAGTAGGCGAGCAAGCACATCGGCAAGCAGAAGGGGGTTCTTCTCCGCATCGAGGCGCCCCACGCTCAGCACCCGCAGCTCGCCGTCCCACGCCTGAGCGGCGCTTGCCTCGGCGTCGGCGAGCTCCCGCTCGGAGACGAGAGAGATCGAGATGGGCAGCAGGCGGCGGGCTCGGCGGTACCGGCGAGCGAGGTCCGAGCCCACGACCACGACGGCGCAGCGCCGCCCGAGCAGCCGAAACGAGCCCTCCAAGAGCGCCGCCGCGGCGTGGAGACCGCGGGAGCGAGGGTGGCGGTTACGCATGTAGGCGCGAAGATCCTGGCGCACCCCGAGCGCGATGGGGCGGCCTCGCAGCCTGGCGAGAAGCGCGAAGCCGAGAGCCGTGGGATGCGGACCGAGCAGCCAGACGGCGTCGACGCTAGGGAGCAGCCTCCAAAAGCGCCGCATCGACGTCAGAAAGGCGCGTGCCGGCTCTATGGGCGTCGCTAGGCTCGTGTAGTACGGCAGCGGCTCGAATCCGAGCTCGGGCGGCACCGCGTGATGCCACGGCCCTCGCTCGGGGTCGAGACGCCCCACCAGCGTGAGATGCTCCAGATGGGGCGCCAGGCCGGCGAGAAAGCGCGCAAACGCCAGCTCTGCCCAGAGCGTCCCGTCGTCCTGACGGTAGGAGTAGTCGCAGTAGACGGCCAGTCGCATGAGGTCACCCCGAGGAGCCGCCGAACCTTAGCGATCCGCTCAGCAGGTGCGCTGGGTGGCGCAGGAGTCGCGAATAAGCGGGTGCCAAGCGGCTCTGGTCGGCTACTTCCGTGGCGGGATGTGCGCGGGATGACGAGAAGCCGGCGGTCAGTTCGGCCCCGACCGGCGACAAGAGAGGCTATTTGAGGAGTTTACGGGAGCGACGGGACTCGAACCCGCGACCTCCGGCGTGACAGGCCGGCGTTCTAACCAACTGAACTACGCCCCCAGGCGCTGGACAATCTTAGCCGTGGGCAGAGACCGTCGGCGGCCTCAGGCCAAGCCGCCCGACGCCAGCTCCTCTGCGGCGACCTGGACGGTGGGGCCGAGGTCGGCGTCCCTCGCCACGAGAGCGGCGTAGCGGCCTCCGAGCGCGAGCAGCTCGTCGTGGGTGCCCCGCTCGACTATCCGGCCTCGGTCGAGGACGATGATCTGGTCCGCGTCGCGGATCGTCGAGAGGCGGTGGGCGATCGCGATCGTCGTCCGGTCCGCGGCGAGGCTGTCCAGCGCCTCCTGGACGGCGCGCTCGGTCTGGGCATCGAGAGCGCTCGTCGCCTCGTCGAGGACGAGCACGGGCGGGTTCCGCAGGATCGTGCGCGCGATCGCCATGCGCTGCTTCTCGCCGCCCGAGAAGCGGTAGCCCCGCTCGCCGACCATCGTGTCGTAGCCATCCGGCAGGCCTGAGATGAGGTCGTGGATGTGCGCGGCGCGCGCGGCGTCCTGGATCTGCTCGTCCGACGCGTCGGGCCGGGCGAAGCGGAGGTTGTCCTTGATCGTCGCGTGGAAGAGGTACGTCTCCTGCGAGACGACGCCGATCGTGCGCGCGAGCGACGAGAACGTGGCGCCCCGCACGTCGATGCCGTCGATCGTGACGCTCCCGCGCTCGACGTCGTAGAGCCTCGCCACGAGGTAGCCGACCGTCGTCTTGCCCGAGCCGGTCTCGCCCACGACGGCCGTCGTCGTGCCGGCCGGGACCTCGAAGCTGACGTCCTGCAGAGTCCAGGCGCCCTCCGCGCCGTCCGGCTGGTAGCGGAACCAGACACGGTCGAAGGCGAGGTCGCCGCGGCAAGGCGGGAGGTCGAGCGCGTCTTCGCGCTCGGCAATCTCGACCGGGAGGTCGAGGTACTCGAAGACGCGGTCGAAGAGTGCCAGCGACGTCTGCACGTCGATCTGGACGGAGAGCAGCGAGCCGACGGGGAAGAAGAGGCGCGTCTGCAGGGTGGTGAAGGCGACGATCGTTCCGAGGGAGACGCCGCCGATGAAGCTCTGGCCCGCGAACCAGTAGATGAGGGCAGGCATGATCGAGAAGCTCATCTGGATCGACGCCATGACCCAGCGGCCGGCCATCGTCTGCTTCACCTCGAGGCCTGCGAGCTCCAGGGATTCCCGCTCGAAGCGCTCGGCGAGCTCGCCGGTGCGGCCCATGGTCTTGCCGAGCAGGATCCCGGAGACCGAGAGCGACTCCTCGACCAGCGTCGAGATGTCCGCCATCGTCTTCTGGCGATCGGTCGTGATCCGGCGGCGCTGCTCGCCGACCCGGCGCGTCAGGAGCACGAAGACGGGCACGAGGGCGAGCGAGAAGACGGCGAGACGCCAGTCGAGCAGAAACATCGCCACGACGGCCGCCACGACCGTGGTGATGTTCGAGACGATCGACGTCGCCGTCGACGTCACGACGCGTTCGACGCCGCCGATGTCGTTCGCGATCCGGGACTGGACCTCGCCCGTCCGCGTGCGGGTGAAGAAGGCGAGCGAGAGCTGCTGGAGGTGGCGGTAGACGTTCGCGCGAAGGTCGTGCATCACGCGCTGGCCGACCAGGTTCGAGAGCCAGGTTTGCGCGACGCCGAGCACGCCGGTGATCACTGCGATCGCGATCAACCCGAGGACGAGCATGGTCAGCAGGCGGTCGTCGTCCTGCGGCAGCGCCTCGTCGAAGATGTCGCGGATCAGGAACGGCGACACCATGGTGAGGAGCGCCGAGAGGAAGATGAGCGCAAGCACCGCTGCGAGGCGCCTGCGGTAGGGCTTGAAGAGGATGGCGACGCGCCGCAGATTCGCTCGGCGAACGTCCGGGTCGTCAGGGCGCTCGGGGGGCTCGCCCCGCGAGAAATCCCACCGGCTTCCGCCCCCGTCTCCCCGTCGCGGCCTCATCGCCGTTCACGGTACCCGCGGCGGGGAGGTCTGCGGCCGGACGGATGGGCGGTGCCGGGCTCGAAGCAGGCTGCAAATGAGGCGGGTTTCCCTGCTCCGTGGGGGGACCCGTGAGGGAACGGCGCGAGCGTTCTTGACGTTCTAATCCTCCGGGCGTCGGATGGGATCTAGCCGTCCGCAGCGTTTGCAGCGCAGGATGTACGGGTGTCCCGGAACGGTTCGGAAGTCGTGGCCAACAGCAGCGCAGACCGTCCACCAAGCCCAATTAACCTCTTCCTCCATGCCCCGGCGCCGTATCGCGATCTTACGCAGGTCGTCAGGGCCCATTGGTTCCCACATGACCTGGGATTTTGGCGGCTTCGGCCAGGAGCCGCCCGTGGTCAAGCTCGGCCCGGCGTGCGTCGACACGCTGACGGACGGGGGAGCTCATCGCTGCGCCGCGGCCCGGGCGCGCCGGCGAGCGCTGCGTCGTCCGTTGCGTTAGCGGTCGGCCACCTCGGCCAGAGCTTCGGGCGGCTGTTCCTGAAAGGCGATGCGCCAGTGCGTCGGCGAGAGGTTGTCGAACGAGGGGCCGATCGGGCTGCCGTGGAGCAGGAGCGACGCCGTCCGCTCGAGCCAGTCGTCTTCTGCGCCGAGATCAAGTTCGCAGACGGCGGCGAGCTCGGCCACGAGCCGCTGGGCTTAGGTGTGGGTCTGCGGCGGCCGCCCGACGTTGAGGATGATCGTGGAAGGATCGATCTGCACCGGGACGGCGGCGAATCGCTCCTCCCATGACCGCAGCAGCGCGGTCATGATCGGATAGGGCATCTGGCTGAAGTCCCAACCCACGACGGCGAGGACGTCCGCCGGCCGGCGGCAGGCCACGAGCAGCAGCGACCGCGTGGGCTCCCAGGACTGACGCCGGGTGTCGTCGTTGATCAGCACGAAGGGATCGCCGCTCGAACCGTCCTCGCTTGCGCCTTGCGCCTCCGCCAGTCCGGGGAACTCGGGAAAGATCGGCCTGGGTCCCCACGTCGACTGCTTCCAGGACTCCCACTGCACACGCATGACCTCGTCGATGTCGACTGCAAGGTCGTCCGGGACGCCCGGCCCACCGAACCAGTAGTTCTCAGGGTCTTCCTCCCACGCGTACAGCAGCGGCCACAGACCGGTCTGGGCGAACGCCTCCGCAAGCGGTGAGGTAAGGCGCCGCGGATCATCGATCGGTTCGAGCGTCCGCCAGTACGCCGGCGGCCCGTCGCCGGGGCACGCGATCCCTGCGGGCAACTGGATGCCTGCAATCGTGGGCGCACCGGATGCGGGAACCTCGCCCGGCAGTGACGCAACGAACGGCACCGCCGGCCGTGGCACCGCGCGCGGGTGCTCGTGTGGCTCGTCGGCTATGACGCGGGAGTCTACGTGCGCAGGCAGCACGCTATACCTGGGTGGAGGCGTCGCAACGCTCTGTCCACGGCGACGCGGAACCATCGAACACGACGCAGTCGCCGAGGAGCGCAACGCCCTCCTCCTGCAGCAGCTCGCCGCGGCCGGGATCGGGCAGTGAGCAGCGGGGGATCAAGTCGCGACGCTACGGCGCCGATCCTCGTGACGTGCGGAAGTCTGCCGTCATCGCTGTCGGGCTAGTTACGCTCGTCGTCTACCTGCTCGTGACGACCCACGGCAAGAGCTGTCACTACAACGTGCATTTCAGCAAGCGGCTGGTCTGCACCGACGACGCGCGCTGAGCCGAAGGCCGCCGCACGGCGGACGCTGCCCACACCTCCGAGCGTCGCCCGCTCGGAAACGAAGGTCGGCCGTCAGCAGGCCTTTCTCGAGTGGGCGGTGCCGGGCTCGAACCAGCGACCTCCTGCTTGTAAGGCAGGCGCTCTCCCAACTGAGCTAACCGCCCCGAGTCTCTTCAGTCTCACACAAGTCCGAGGATCACGGAGGCGATGCCCCCAGCGGGATTCGAACCCGCGCTACGGCCTTGAAAGGGCCGTGACCTAGGCCGCTAGTCGATGGGGGCGGCGTGGCAAGGATAGCTCCGGGCCGGCGGTACACTCGATCCCGCCGAGGGCCGGTAGCTCAGCTGGTAGAGCAGGGGACTTTTAATCCCAAGGTCGCAGGTTCGAATCCTGCCCGGCCCATCCGGCGCGCCTCTCGCCCGGAGAGCCGCCAGCCCTGCGACCACGCCGGAGGCCGCATGGCAAGCGCGCTTGCGCCCCGCCGGCGGTTCGTGCCATGCGGCGCATGCTCGCCACCCCTGCGCGGCTCCTGCCCCCACCCGCGTGCCCCCACGGAGGAGGGGCCTGGCAGGGGGCGGAGCGGGATCGGCACCGGCGAGCCCGATTGACCCAGGTGGGTCAACTACGCGGCCGACGAGGCAGCCGATACATGAACGTGAAAAGCGAAACCGGCCGCTCCGGTGCCGGGGGAACTCACGAGAAAGGTGTATTATGCGCATCGCAGGAGGAATCATCGCCATCTTCTTGGCGCTCATCGTCCTCGTCCAGTCGTTGGCGGCCGGCACCGCCAACGCGCTCGGCGAGGGCTTGGAGCAGTCGCACGACAACGGCGGAAGCTGGGGCTTCTTTGTCGCCCTGCTCTTCGTCGTCGGCGGCTCGCTGCTGATTGGCAAGGTCAGGAAGGGCTCGCTCGGCGTGTTCGCCGCGGCCGGCCTCATCGGCGTCCTCGCGGGCGCGACCACGATCTTCGCCGACCTAGTCGTGTGGGGCGTCGTCGCGTTCGGCTACGCCGCCGCTATCGCGTTCGGCCTGTATCGAGGCCGCAAGCACACGGCCGTCGAGCCCGTACCGGCGACCAACTAAGCACGAAGTTGAAGGCCCGCTTCGGCGGGCCTCTTCACCCGAACATCCAGAAGTAGCCAATCCGAACTGAAAGAGAGAGTCAGATGAGCAAGTTGAAGTTGGGCGCCGTCCTCGTGGCTGGCGTTCTGATCGTCTCCGCGGGCCTCGGTTGCGCGGAGGGCGAGGAAGACACGGCTGCCGCTGCGCCGGCGGCGGAAACTCCCGCTCAGACCGAGCCCGAGTTCGATCCCACCACGGTTCCGGAGCAAGAAGTCGCCCCGGAAGAGGAGCCCGGGATCGAGGCGCTCACGGGCGAGATCCAGTCGTCGATCAAGGAGTCCTGGAACCGCTGTAAGGCGAGGGACGTCTGCATCCCCGGCGAGACTGCGCGCAACGTCGAGTGCACGCTGCCCGAGCCCGGCGTGACTAAGCTCGAGTGCTTTGTCTCCGTGACTAAGCCCGACGCTGACGGCTATGCGAGCGGCTACACCGTCGAGGTGACCGTCAACGGCACCTCGTACAGCTGGGGACTCGGCTCCTGACCCCGAGAACCAGACCGGCCTCTAATCGAACCCTGGCCTGGCCCCCTATACCTCCGGGGGACACGGGCCCCCACGAACGCCGCTCGCCAACACGGGGGCGGCGTTCGGCTTTGCGGCACGAGGCTCTCAGCCCGCCGGCAGATTGGTCGCTATTCGGCGTTCGTTACCGGCTTGGGCTCGATTACCGCCGCGGGGCGCGCCCGGCGGAGGCGCAGCAGCCGCGCAAGCCGTGCTGCCACGTGCTCGCTCGGTTCATCCTGGAGCCGCACCGTCCGCGCGAGCCGCGCCTGCGCCGCTTCGCGCAGAAAGTCGCCGTGGCGCTGCCGGGCGATCTCCTGGAGGAGCGAGGGATGCGGGGTCATGGGCTACCTCCGGGTTCGTCGCCGTGCCTGAAGAGCACAGTCATCATGTTGATCAGAGCAGCCGCAGCCGCTCGGCACAATCGGCTCTTAGTCGCAGGTGCGCCCTACTGCCGAGAGGCGGCGAGCTCTCCCCTTTTCCCTAGCCCGGCCGCTCGTGCGCTCGGGCAGGTTCCCTAGGAGCCTGTCCAAGACTGGGACTCCGGCGACCCGTGTCGCGGGCGCGTGACGGGCTGCTCGTGCTCGGGTGGGATCGGGCCTCAGCTTCCGATCCAGCCGAGCAGGCGCGCAGGCTGCGGTTGCGCGTCGAAGCGGTCGCGCGCCATGAGGAATCAGCGGTCACCGGCAATCGCTCTGGGCGGACATCGCCGCCTCGTCGGCCAGCGCGCTCAGCGCCACCGCGGACACGTACACGCGCTGCTCGTGGCGCCTCGAGGCGACCAGAGGGTCTGTGACCCGCGCCAATGAAGGCGTGCCGCGGCGTTCGAACGTCCCTGTTCGGACCGCGAGCACCGACCGCCTGCGATTGCACGGCCGTTCGACCCCCGCCCGGCCCATCATCAGGCTGACACCGGCACCTCGAGGACGCAGTCGGGGATGAAAACGTGGAAGGAGGCGCCTCCGCCGGGCGCGTCCTCCACCCAGCTTCGGCCGCCGTGCAAGGCTGCGAAGCGGGCCACGAGGGACAGGCCGATTCCTGCTCCCGGCGTCGTCGCCATCATGATCGGGCCGCGATTGAAGGTCTCGAAGACGACCTCCTTGAACTCGTCGGCGATTCCGGGGCCCTCGTCCTCGACGACGAGGAGCAGATCGCGCCCGCGTGCTTCGAGCCGGATCTCGATCGGGCTCCCGGGGGGCGTGTGCTTGCCGGCGTTGACGACGAGGTTCTCTACGATCCGCTCGACCTTCGCGCCGTCGACGTGAGCGAGGAGCCCGCCGCTGATCTGGATCGAGCGGCCGTCGAGCCGCCCGTCCGCTACGACCCGGCGCACCAGCTCGCCCACGTCGACCGTCTCGCGCCTCACGATGACGAGGCCGCGACGCAGGCGTTCGACGTCCAGGAGATCGGACAGAAGCCGCTCGAGCCGGCGGGCACCTTCGACGAGGTCGGTCACGATGCAGTCGATCGTCTCGGGCTCCAGGTCCGCACGATGCTTCTCGAGCGTCAGCGCGAAGCCGAGGACCGAGGTCAGGGGAGTGCGAAGCTCGTGGGAGACGGTGGAGAGGATGTCCTCCCGGAGCTTCTCGACCTGACGCTGCTCCGTCACATCCTGCGCGATCCCGACGATGGCGACCGCCTCGTTTCCGTCCAGAATGACCTGGCCGCGGCTGGAGAGGAACCGCTCGGAGCCGTCCGGGCGCACGATGCGGTAATCGAATGCCAGCGGACCTCCGTCCCGGTGCGCCCGGCTGACAGCGTCGGCGACGAAGTCTCGATCCTCCGGATGGACACGCTCGAGGAAGGATCGATACGTGAGGGGCTCGCGGCCGCGGGTGAGCCCGAAGACCCGGTAGAGCTCGTCGGACCACGTGACCAGGTCGCGGCGGATGTCCCAGTCCCAGCTGCCGATGTGGGCGATGGCCTGCGCCTCGCTGAGGCGCGAGGCGGTCAACGCGAGCGTCTCCCGCGCGGACTCCCGTTCCGCAAGCGTCGCGCCGACGATCAGGAGGCTCACGGAGACGACTCCGAAGAGGGCCTGCGCCAGCTGCACGCGCTCCGTCGCCGTCGCGCCTGCCAGCGGGATCGTCCCTTGGACGGCGCCCCAGGTGCCGATCGCGCCGACCAGTAGCGACGCGTTCGCCGCACCGCCCTGCCTGAACCGGAGCGTGGCCCAGAGGAGGAAGGGGAAGATCAGGTACGGATAACGCCACGCTCCCGCCAGGAACACGATCGCGCTCACGCCTGAGATCGCGGCGAGCAGCGCCAATCCTTCGAGTGCGCGGACGGGTGACGGCCGGGCGTGGCGGGAGCCGTAGAGCACGAGGATCGCGGGCGCCACCATCAGGACCCCGATGGCGTCCCCGAACCACCAGAGCAGCCACGCCGACCCGTACGACTGCATGGTGTCGTCGGCGAGGGCGAGGACGGTGACGCCGTTTGTCGCGCTGATCGTCGTGCTCACCAGGGCGCCGCCGACCACGAGGGCGAGGACCGCGCGCACGCGGTCGAGCGCGATCGTGAAGCCGAGCCTCCAGACGAGGAGCGCCCCGACGACGGCAGCGAGCGTGTTGCCGAACGTGATTCCCGCCGCGACGGCGAGGGTCGCGCCGCTGGTCGCGTTGGCGACGAAGGCGCCGACCGCGACGGCCGGCCAGTAGCGGACGCCGAGGATCAGCAGAGCTGCGAGCGCAATGCCCGACGGCGCCCAGACCGGCGTGATGACGCCGTGGGAGACCGGGAGGCTGAGACCGAGCTTTGCCGCTCCGACGTACGCGCCTGAAATCAGGCAGAAACAGACGACGGCACGAAAGTGCCGACGCGAAGGAGCGACCGAGCTTCTGTTGCCGCAGAGTTCTCAGGCCTCTCATTGTCACAGACCGATCATGGCCTAGCCAGACCCATCCGGCTAGGCGGCGGAGGAGCGGCGATCTGGCATCGTGCGGCGATGGTCCTCCGCGAGCCGGCGAACCCGCTCGATCCGCGGGTGCGGAGCTACTGGCTCGTCCAGGGCCTGCTCGCCACCGGCGTGGTCGCTGGTTCTCGTCGCCGCCGGCGCCGTGATCGCGGCTCTGCTCGAGGCGGCAACCGTTGCCTGGCTCGTCGGTGTGCTCGGCGGTCTCGTCGTGGCGGCCCTCGCAGTGCTCGCCGTCGTCGTCGCGAGGCTCGACTACCGGCACTTTCGCTACGAGGTGACCGAGCAGGGCCTCTACGTCGCCAGGGGCTGGCTCTGGCGCCGCCTGCAGGTCGTTCCGCACGCGCGCGTCCAGACCGTCGACACCACCGCCGGCCCGCTCCTGCGCGCGTTCGGCCTCGTCGACGTCGAGGTTCGGACCGCCTCGGCGGCCGGCGGTACATCGATTCCCGGCCTTGCGCCGCCGGTCGCGGACGAGCTCGTGGCGGAGCTTGCGCGGCGCGCCGAGCTGGAGGAAGGAACGTGAGCGAGCTCGGGGGGCGCCTGCATCCGCTCGCCGTACTCGTCTTCGCCCGGCGCTTCGTGGGGGCCAGCATCCTGCCCGCGCTCGTGCTCCTTCTCTCCGCCGGGGCCAGGGTGATCGTCCCGCTCCTCCTCGTGGCGCTCTTCGTCGGCGTGCCGCTCGCGCTTCTGTCGTGGTGGCGCTTCCACTATCGCGTCGCGGGAGGGCGGCTCGAGCTTCGTTCGGGCGTCTTCAGCCGCTCGGTGCGGATGATTCCACTCGACCGCGTCCGAGGCGTCGACGTGACCGCGCCGTTCCTGCATCGGCTGCTCGGCCTCGTCCGGGTCGAGGTCGAAGCCGCCGCAGGCGGCGGCTCCCAGGCCGAGCTCTCGCTCGCCGCCGTGTCTCGCGAGCAGGCCGAGGCGCTTCGCGAGGCCCTCCTCCGTGGTGGGCGCCCCGCCGCCGAGGACGCAGCCGAGGCCGAGCCGCTCTACCGGGCGACCCCTGGCCTGCTTGCGCTCGGCGGCGTCACGAGCATGCGCTACCTCCTCGCCCCGGCCGCTGTGGTCGGGGTCCTCTTCAACATCGCCGACGACCTGCCGGGCGGATTCGCCGAGCGAGCCGCCGAGGCTTCCGCGGACCGATTCCCCACCGACGCGTGGGCGCTCGGACTGCTGGGCTTCGGCGCCCTTGCGCTCGTCCTGGTCGTCGCCGCGGCCGGCTCGCTGCTCGTCGATTGGGACTTCACGCTCACCGACGAGGGGGAGCGGCTCGCGGCGTCGCGTGGGCTGCTCACACGGCGCGTCGTGCACCTCGACCGAGAGCGGATCCGGGGAGCGGACGTGAGGGACACACCGCTCCGGCGACCGCTCGGGCTCGCCGCGGTGACCGCGATTGCCGCAGGCCTGCGGGGGCGGACGGGGGGCACGGTGCTCGCGCCGGTGCTCCGCTCGGATGCGGCCGCCGCGCTGGTGGGCGCCGTCGACCCGGGCGCGCCGGACCCGGCCGCTCCCCTTGCTCCGCACCCGCCGGCGGCGCGGTCGAGACGGCTCGTCCGGGCGCTGGCGGCTCCGGGCTCCCTTCTCGTCGTCCTCCTCGTCGTCGCCTTCGCCCTCGGCGTTCTCTGGGGAGTCCCCCTGGCCGTCGCCCTCATCGTGGTCGCGGTGCCGCTCGCCCTCGACCGCTACCGGCAGCTCGGGCACGCCTTCGACGGGCGCCGGCTGGCGCTCCGGGAGGGCAGCCTCCGCCGCCGCTGGTCGGAGGTGGACCCGGCGGCGGCCGTCTCCTACGAGCTCCGGAGCTCCCCCGGGCAGAGACGCGCCGGGCTCTGCACGCTGACCGTCCATCTCGGCCAGGGCGCCGGCTCTCGCCGCGCGCTCGACCTCGGCGAGGAGCAGGCGGCTGTCCTCCTGGGACGCGTTCGCCCGCTGCTCTTCGAGCCGCTCCTCGAGGACTAGGCGATCGCCGGCTTCGGGAGCGGCTCGATCGCGGCCAGGGCGCGCTCGATCTCGTCCTCCGGAAGCTCGAAGTCCTCGAGCTCCCCGCGGAGATAGGCGTCGTAGGCGCCCAGGTCGAAGTGCCCGTGGCCCGAGAGGTTGAAGAGGATGGTTCCCTCGCGGCCCTCCTCATCGGAGCGGGCGACCGCCTCGACGACGCCGTGAACGGCGTGCGCGGCCTCGGGCGCCGGGATGATCCCCTCGCAGCGGGCGAAGCGGACCGCCGAGCCGAAGACGTCCGTCTGACCGTATGCCTCGGCGCGCACGAGCCCGTCGAGGACGAGCTGCGAGACGAGAGGCGCCATCCCGTGGTAGCGGAGCCCGCCGGCGTGGATCCCGGGCGGAACGAAGTCGTGGCCGAGCGTGTGCATGGGAACGAGCGGCGTCAGCTGAGCGGTGTCGCCGAAGTCGTAGGCGAACGGGCCGCGGGTCAACGTCGGGCAGGCGGCGGGCTCGCAGGCCAGCACGTCGATCTCCCGTCCGGCGATCTTCTCGCGCAGGAAGGGGAAGGCGAGGCCCGCGAAATTCGAGCCGCCGCCGACGCAGCCGACGACGAGGTCGGGAAACGCGCCTGCGAGCTCCATCTGCGCGAGCGCCTCCTGGCCGATCACCGTCTGGTGCATGAGCACGTGGTTGAGGACGCTGCCGAGCGAGTAGGCGGTGTCCTCGCGCTGGGCCGCGTCCTCCACGGCTTCCGAGATGGCGATCCCGAGGCTGCCCGGCGACTCGGGGCTCGCCTCGAGGATCGCGCGCCCCGACCCGGTGTCCTCGGAGGGGCTCGCAACGACGGTCGCGCCCCAGGCCTCCATCATCGAGCGCCGGTACGGCTTCTGGTCGTAGGAAACCTTGACCATGTAGACCTTGCACTCGAGGCCGAAGAGCTGGGCCGCGAGGGCGAGGGCGCTTCCCCACTGCCCGGCGCCGGTCTCGGTCGAGATCCGCGTGCGGCCCGACTCCTTCACGTAGTACGCCTGCGCGACCGCCGTGTTCGGCTTGTGGCTGCCGGCCGGGCTGACGCCTTCGTACTTGTAGAAGATCCGCGAGCGGGTCCCCAGCTCGGCCTCGAAGCGCCGAGCGCGGTAGAGCGGCGTCGGCCGCCAGAGGCGATAGACGTCCCGAATCGGCTCCGGGATGGGGATCTCCGCCTCCTCGGAGACCTCCTGGAGGATGAGGTCCATCGGGAAGAGCGGGGCGAGGTCGTCGGGGCCGACGGGCTCGCCGGTCCCCGGGTGCAGAACCGGCTGCGGCCGGCTCGGCATGTCCGCCTGAATGTTGTACCAGCGCGCCGGGATCGCGCTCTCGGGCAGCGTGATCTTCGTCTCGCTCACGAGGGAGCGAGCATAACCAGTCGGGAAGCTCCGGTCAGTCTTCGCCGGTGCACGCGTTCTCGTCCACCGCGCCGGCTCCGCCGGGAAGCCGTGCGAGGAGCGAGGAAAGCGTCGCGAGCTCCTCCTCCGAGAAGTGCCCGGTGAAGAGCTGGTCGATCCCGGAGAGGTGCGTCCGCGACGCCTCGCGCAGCTTCCGAGCTCCGGCCGGCGTCAGCTTCGCATAGACGACGCGCCGGTCCGACTCCGAGTCGGCCCGCTCGACCAGGCCGGCGCGCTCGAGGCCCTCGAGGAGGCGCGTGATGCCGGACGCCGTGAGGAGCACCCGCTCGGCAAGGTCGACGCGCCGCAGCATCCTCTCCGGCGAGCGCGCGAGGTAGAGGAGGACCTCGTAGTCGTTGATGGTGAGGCCGTGCTCTGCGACGAGATCGGCGGAAAGGTCGCGCGTCAGGGCCGCATGGGCCCGCAGGAAGCGCACCCAGGCCTCGAGCCGCGCGGTCTCGGGCACGAACTGGGTGGGCGACCCGTCGTGAGTGGATACGTGCGTACTCAAACGAATTGCGAACGTGGCCTTTCCGACACCTTAGCGGCGGAGCGTAGCCAAGTAACAGGCTGTTGCTCGGCCCGCGCTCACCGATCGGGTGCGAGGCCCTTCGCCCGCAGCTCCTCGAGCGCCCGCTCCGACTTCTCGAGGTCTTGGAGCCCCATGCCCTCGAGCACTTCCGGCGCCTTCGCAAACTGGATGTCGGCGTACTCGACGATCTGCACCCGGTTGCCCCAGGGGTCGAGGAAGTCGAGGCCGCGGCCGGGGAGGATGTCGACGCCTGCCTCCTCGAGCGCGTGACGGGCGGCATCCTTCGAGTCCACGACGAGCCCGAAGTGGCGATGGTCGTCGGGCTCCTGCGTGCGGCCCTCGCCGAGGGCGAGGAACTGGTCGCCCATGTCCACGAAGGCCATGCCGCGGGTGCGGCCGCGGAGCTCGACGTCGAAGATGCCGCTGTAGAACGCGAGCGCTTCGTCGACGTCGCCGACCTCGAGCGCGACGTGATTCAAGCCCACGAGCCTCGGACGGCCGCTCACTCGAGTCCTCCGGCGGAGCCTCCGGGTAGCGTTTGGAGGGACTTGCGCACCGTAGGAGAACCCTAGACGAGCAGCGGTTCAGGATCGAAGCCGGTTCATGAGGATTCGTTGAAAACGCTCCCGTACCTGCGCAGGCGGGCCGATTAGCTCCTACAGTGCTGGAGGTGTCGACCCTCGCCCGGATCGTCGTCGCCGTCCTGCTGCTGTGGGCGGCGGCCGCCAAGGCATACCGTCGGAACGACCTGCCCGACTGGCTCGCCGCCTACGGCGTGCCCGTCCGCTACGCCGAGTCGGTCGCGTGGACGGTCATGGTCACGGAGGGAGTCGTCGGCCTCCTGCTCCTCTTCGGCCTTGCTCTCCCCGCCAGCGCCTATGCCGCCGTCGCACTCGGCGTCGTCTTCGTGGCAGCGCTCGCCTTTGCCTGGCTGCGCGGCGTCGAACGGCTGCGCTGCGGCTGCTTCGGCGCTTCGGAGGGGCGCACGACTCACCTCCTCCTGCGGGCGGGGGGCTTCACGGCGCTTGCCCTGCTCGCCGCCTTCGGAGGACGGATCGACCTCTCGGTGTCGGCCGACACGCTGATGGTGGGCGCGCTCGTCGTGCTCAGCCTCGCGGTCATCGGCCTGACACTGCTCGTGCTCGCGCTCTACCGCCAGGTGGGCGTGCTCACCCTCCGCATCGGCCCACGGGTGCCGTTCGAGATCGCCGAGGAAGGCCCGGAGCTGGGCTCCCGCGCCCCCGAGCTCGACGGTCTTCGAGGCAGGCGGGCCGAGGTCGTCTTCTTCTTCTCGACGACCTGCCGCCTCTGCCGGCAGCTCGGCGCAGGCGTTGCGGCCCTCGCGCGCCAGGGCCTCGCCGTTCGCGTCGTCGAGGAGGAGCAGGAGGAGGAGGCCTTCAAGCTCTGGAACGTGCCAGGGACCCCGTTCGTCGTCCACGTCGTCGAGGGCGTTGTCGTCGCCAAGGGAACGGTGAACACGCTGGAGGAGCTCGAGAGCCTCCTCGACACGGGGCGGGCGAGGGTCCATGCAGCAGCCTGAGATCTCGCGCCTCGACCGCAGGGTCGAGCGGCTCTCGGCGAAGCTCGCGGAGTCGACGACGCGGCGCTCGTTCCTCGGCCGGCTGGGGGCCGCCGCCCTCGCGGTAGCCGGTGGATCCGCCGTCGCCGCGGCCGTGAAGCCGGACGAGGCCGAGGCTTTTCATCTCTGCGGGCACATCTGGACGACCGGCTCGTGCCCGAGCCCGTATCCGCCCCTGGCGCGAATCGACCGGAAGGGCTATCCGCTCCATCCGTCGTCGGGGAGGCCGATCGACAACCTCGGCCGGTTGGTGGACTCGGCAGGCTACGCGCTCGACGGGAAGGGAAACCGCCTGCGCGGGCCTGACGGAAGCATCGTCCCGCGCGGCCCGCGCACGCGTGTCTGCGAAGACTGGACGCGCGAGACGAAGGGCTTGACGGACCTGCGCCTGCAGGGGTCGTGGTTTCGCTGTTGCGGCGGGCAGATCCGCAAGCTCGTCGACTGCTGCTCGTTCAGCCGGCGGCGGATCAACGGCGACGCGTCGCTCACGGGCTATTGCTGGGGCGGCCGGCGCGTCTACTGCGTCATGTACTACGACACGGGGCTGCCGTGCTGATCGAAGTCGGCGTCGCCCTCGCCGCGCTCGTAGCAGGGGTCTCCGGCGCCTGGTCGCCCTGAGGGCTTTCGATGCTCGAGACCTTCACTCCCGCCGTGTGCGGGAGCCGGAAGCGCCAAGTACTCGCCCAGGCCCTCTTCGCGGGGAGCGCCGTTGCCGCGGCGGCGACGGTCGGGCTCGCGCTCGGCTTCGTGGGCGGGGCACTGGGCGCCGAGCGGGCGGTGCTCGTCGCCGCGGCCGTCGCCCTCGTCGCGGCGGCCCGCGAGGCCGGCCTGCTCCGCTTCCCGCTCCCACAGGCTCGCCGCCAGGTACCCGAGCGGTGGCGCTTCGAGCTGCCGCTGCCCGTCTGGGCCACGGGGTACGGCGCCGGGCTCGGGGCCGGAATGTTCACCTTCCAGCCGGTTTCGACGTTCTGGGTAGCGTGCGCCGCTGCGCTCGCGCTCGCGCGCCCGCTTCCGGCGGCGCTCTGCTTCTCCCTTTATGGCGCCGGGAGGGCGCTCATGGTCGTCTGGCCACGCCGCCGCGCGGGCGACCCGAGTGCCGCCGTCGAGCGCCTCACGGGCCGGCGCCGGACGCTGCTGCGGGCCAACGCGATCGCGCTCGTCGTCTGCGGGATCCTGCTCGCGCTGGCACCGGCCGCGGGTGGGGGGCGCGTCGCCAGAGCGGCCCTCGACCCTTCGGCGAGCGGGCACGTAGTCGCCTTCGCGAGGCAGTCAGGGGTCGTGGTCGTCAGGCCTCCGTCGGGGCCGGACGTGGTCTTCCGCAACGCTTCGCAACCTGCCCTCTCGGGGCGGTACCTGGCCTACGTGGATTCCCGGGGGATCCGGGTCGTGCGCTGGCGTAACGGGGCGCAGGTCGCCCGCCTCGCGAACCGCGGCGCGAGGCGGCCGGCGCTCGACTGGCCGAGGATTGCCTACGTCCGTCGTGACTCCAATCGGAGGCGGCTGATCCTGCGTAACTTCCAGACAGGGAACATGGACGTGATTGCGTCCGTCCGTCCGAGCACCGACCTCGGGCGTCCCTCGCTCCGACACGGGCGCCTCGCCTGGAACACCGTCAGTCGAAAGCGATCGCGGATCAAGGTGCTGAGGCTCTGGAACGGCGCCAGGCAAACGGTCGCGCAGACGAGAATCGGGCGACTCAGTGCTCCCTCCCTCCACTATCGGAACGTGATCTGGGTGGACGCGCGTTCCGGCGTCACGAGACTGAAGCAGGGGCGGATCGGCTCGAGCAAGCGCAGGGTTCTGGCGACGGTTAGAAGTCGCGCGAGTGAGCTACTGGACGACGAGCCGGGGCCCGAACGCGTGTTACACGACGCGCTGGACGATCGCGTCCGGGGCCGCGGAGATCCACAAGCGCTCCTGCTAGAGACTCCCCCGGTTGGGGGAGGCGAAACGGGTCTCCGTGCCTATGGTGCGCGTAACGGGCGCATCTGCGCCCCGTCGGATAGAGCACCAAACCGGGAGAAGATTGCGGCGATCTACGTCGATTCGATTCGTCGTGCTGCTCGTGGCAGCTGCAGCCGCGCTTGCCCTCGCAGGGCCGGCGGCTGCCGAGCGCTACGTCGTTCTGTATCCCGAGCACGGCTGGGGCGTCTGGGGCGCCAAGTCGGATGTCGAGCGGGCGGGCGGCTCGATCACCGCGTCCTACCCGCAGATCGGTGTCGTCATCGCCGACTCGACCGATCCTGCCTTCGTGACCGCGCTGTCGAAGAACCGCTCCGTCGAGGGCGTCGCGGCGACGGGCAGCGTCGTGGCCACGCCCTCCGGAAGCGGCTGGTGGGGCGATGAGCCAGGGCTCCCGAACGAGCCCGTCGCCGACGCTGACACGTTCTCGCCGCTCCAGTGGTGGGCGAAGCGCATCAAGTCGCCCGAGGCGCACGCGGTGACGGGCGGCAGCCCGAAGGTCCTCGTGGGCGTCATCGACACGGGCGCCGACGCCTCGCATCCCGATCTCGACGACAACGTCGATTCCTCGAAGAGCGTCTCCTGCGTCGGCGGCGTCCCCAACCGAGACCCGGCCTCGTGGAACGACGACTCGGGCCATGGGACGAATGTCGCCGGCGTCATCGCCGCCGAGGCCAATGGCCGCGGCATCGTCGGCATCGCGCCGAAGGTCAAGCTGGCCGTCATCAAGGCGAGCACGCGGGTGGGAACGAGCGACCTCTTCCTCGCCGATGCCGTGATCTGCTCCTTCGTGTGGGCGGCCGAGCACGGCGTCGACGTCGCGAACAACAGCTACTCGGTGGACAGCGCCCTCTCGGGCGGGACGACCTCCTTCTGCCGAACCGACCCGAGCCAGCGCACGATTGTCAAGGCGGTCACGCGAGCCGTCGAGTACGCGGGCAAGCGCAACGTCTCCGTGCTCGCCTCGGCCGGGAACAACGGCCTCGACCTCGCCGACCCCGCGCTCGAGGGCTGCAAGCGCCTTCCGAGCGGCCTGCCGGGCGTCCTCACGGTCTCCTCCATCGGGCTCGACGACGGGCTCGCAGCCGGGCCGCCCTCGAACTACGGCCTCGGCAAGGTCGACCTCGCGGCCCCCGGCGGCGACTTCCTGCAGGGCACGCCCCCCGCCGGCCTCATCCTCGGCCCCTGGCCTGCCTCCATGCAGGTTCCGCGGCTCCTCTGCGATCCGTGCGAGGGCTCCGACGCGGCGTTCTACCGCTTCTTCGCGGGGACGTCCCAGGCGACCGCGCAGGCGAGCGGCGTCGCGGCTCTCGTCGTCAGCGAGTTCGGCCAGAAGCGCTGGTGGTGGGGCGGAGGCGCCGGGCTCGACCCCGATCGCGTCTCGCTGATCCTGCGCCAGACGGCGGATCCCCTTCCGTGCCCCGTCGGAGACGCGCGCTGCGTCACGAGCGGGAGCCAGACGAGCTTCTTCGGCAAGGGCGTCGTCAACGCCCTCCGCGCCGTCACGCACGACAAGCGCGATCCCTAGGCCATCCGGACGGTCGGTAGACTCGGCCTCGTGGCCGAGATCGTGGGAGTCTGGCGTGCGCCCGCGCGGCGGGTGCCGATGGAGGGGCTCGACGAGGCGCAGGTCCTGGAGGACGGGCTCGAGGGCTGCGCGCACCGGCGCGCCGGCAAGCGCTCGGTCCTCTTCGTGGCCGCAGAGGACCTGGACGCAGTGGGCGTCGAGCCGGGCGTCATCCGCGAGAACTTCACTGTTCGCGGCGACGATGTCATGCGCTGGCCGATCGGCCAGCGGGTCGTGGTCGGAGAGGCCGAGTTCGAGATCTCGATGGTCTGCGATCCGTGCCACCTGATGGAGGAGATCCGCCCCGGCCTCCAGGCGGAGCTCGAGGGGAAGCGCGGCATGCTGGCCTCGGTTGTCAGGACCGGGCGGGTCGCTCTCGGGGACCCCGTCAGGCCGCTTTGACGGCCGCGACGAGCTTCTCCACCGACGACTTCGCGTCGCCGAAGAGCATGGCCGTGTTCGGCCTGTAGAAGAGGTCGTTGTCGATCCCGGCGAAGCCCGGGCTCATGCTCCGCTTGAGGACGACCACGTTCGCCGCCTGGTCGACGTTCAGGATCGGCATGCCGTAGAGCGGGCTCTCGGGGTTGTCGCGCGCCGCGGGGTTCGTGACGTCGTTCGCCCCGATCACGAGCGCGACGTCGGTGCGCGGGAGCTCGGGGTTCACGTCTTCCATGTCGTAGAGCTGCGGGTAGGGGACGTTCGCCTCCGCGAGAAGGACGTTCATGTGCCCGGGCATGCGGCCGGCCACCGGGTGGATGCCGTACTTGACCTCGACGCCGCGCCGCTCGAGGAGGTCGGCCAGCTCGCGGACGCCGTGCTGGGCCTGGGCGACCGCGAGCCCGTAGCCGGGCACGATCACGACCCGGCTCGCGTAGGCGAGCATGACGGCGCAGTCCTCCGCCGTCACCTCGCGGTAGCTCTTCCCGTCCGTCGAGTCGGCGGCCGCCCCCGCGGCCGCGGGGGCGGCCGCTCCGAACGCCCCGAAGAGGACGTTGGCGAGCGAGCGGTTCATCGCCCTGCCCATGAGGATCGTCAGGAGCGTTCCCGAAGCCCCGACGAGCGTCCCCCCGATGATGAGCGCCGTGTTCTCGAGGACGAAGCCTGCCGAGGCTGCCGCCAGCCCGGTGAAGGCGTTCAGGAGAGAGATCACGACGGGCATGTCCGCTCCTCCGATCGGAAGGACGAGCAGGACGCCGAAGAGGAGGGCGCCCGCGAGGAGGACGACCGCCCAGGCGCCGCCTTCCGTAGCGCCGGCTGCGATGCCGACCGCGACGAGGGCCGCGAAGAGAAGCCCGTTCACGACCTGCTGGCCGCGGAAGACGAGCGGGCGGCCGGGGAGGAGCTCCTGGAGTTTCGCGAACGCGACGAGACTCCCCGAGAAGCTGATGGAGCCGATCAGCGCGGAGAAGAGCATCGCGCCCATCCACTCGGGGAGCACGTGGCCGGAGTCGGGCGCAAGCCTGTGGAACTCCGCGGCCGCGATCAACGCGGCCGCCCCGCCGCCGACGCCGTTGAAGAGCGCCACCATCTGCGGCATCGCGGTCATCTTCACGAGCCGGGCCGAGGCGACCCCGATCACGGTTCCGACGGCCATGCCCGTGACGATCAGCCAGTAGGAGTCGAGGTCGGGGTCGAGGAAGGTGAAGAGGATTGCGATCCCCATCCCGACCGCGGCGACGACGTTCCCGGAGCGGGCGGTTGCGGGCGAGGAGAGCCGTTTGATGCCGATGACGAGGAGGACGCCCGCCACCAGGTAGGCGAGGTTGATCGTGGTCTGCGAGACGGCGAGGATCACTCGTCGTCTTCGCCCGGCTTGCGCTTGAACATCTCCAGCATCCGGTCGGTGACGAGGAAGCCGCCGACGACGTTGATCGTTCCGAAGACGACCGCGACGAAGGCGAGCGCCTGCTCCAGCGTCGAGTCCGCCGAGCCGGCGATGAGCATGGCGCCCACGACCACGATCCCGTGGATCGCGTTCGTGCCCGACATGAGCGGCGTGTGCAGGAGCGTCGGGACGCGTGAGATCAGCTCGAACCCGAGGAAGACCGAGAGCACGAAGACGGTGATGCTGGTGAGGAGCGCCTGGCTCACGCGGCCGGCTCCTTCATGACCCGTCCGCCGTGCGCGACGCACGTCTCGCGGACGATCTCGTCCTCGAAGTCGAGCACGAGGCGCCCGTCCTCGACGAGAAGGGCGAGGAACGCCTGGACGTTGCGCGAGTACATCTGGCTCGCGTGTACGGGCATCGTCGCCGGGAGGTTCGTGAGCCCGACGACGGTGACACCGCCGACCACCACGGTCTCGCCGGGCCTCGTCGCGGCGCAATTGCCACCTGCCTCGGCAGCGAGGTCGACGATCACCGAGCCTGCGTGCATGCCGCGGACCGCGTCCTCCGTGATCAGCTCGGGAGCGGCCTTTCCGGGGACGAGCGCCGTCGTGATCACCGCGTCCGAGGACTGCGCATGGCGCGCGATCAGCTCCTGCTCGCGCGCGTGCTGGTCCTCGGCGAGCGCGACCGCGTAGCCGCCGACGCCCTCGGCGCCCTCGACGTCGAGCTCGAGGAACGTGGCGCCGATGCTCTCCACCTGCTCCTTCACCACGGGGCGAACGTCGAACGCGGAAACGACCGCGCCGAGCCGCCGCGCCGTGGCGATTGCCTGGAGCCCCGCGACACCGGCGCCCAGGACGAGCACTTTCGCGGGGGGGATGGTTCCTGCCGCTGTCGTCAGCATCGGGAAGAACTTGCCCAGGTGCTCGGCGGCGAGGAGAGCGGCCTTGTACCCGGAGACGGTGCTCTGCGACGAGAGCGCGTCCATCGGCTGTGCCCGTGTGACGCGCGGGATCGCGTCCAGGGAGAAGGCCGTGACGCCCTGCGCAGCCAGTCGTCCTGCGATCTCGTGGTCGACCAGCGGTTGCAGGAGCGCGACGAGCGCCTGTCCCTCCCGCAGGAATCCGATCTCCTCCGGCGAGGGCCTGCGCACGCGGCAGACGACGTCGGCCTCGCGATAGAGCTCAGCGGCGGGGACGACGCGTGCGCCTGCCGCCTCGTAGTCGCCGTCGGCGAACGTGGCAGCCTCGCCGGCGCCCTGCTCGACGAGTGTCTCGACGCCGTCCTCCGCCAGCCGTCGCGCCGTGTCGGGCACGACGGCGACGCGGGTTTCCCCCGGAGCGGACTCCTTGGCGACCCCCACCTTCATGCTCGGCGGAGTCTAAGAGTTCCCGACGTGATGATGGCCAGGCACCGCCCTCATTGCGTTGGGAGCTCTAAGCTGCGGGGGAATGGGCGGATGGCTGGAAGAGGCGTGCGCGAAGCTCGCGCGGGCCGTGGAGGAGGAGCCGTCGGGCTACGACCTCTCGCGGGCCGACGCCGACGAGCTCCTCGAGCTGGCGCGCATCGCGGCGCACGAGAGCGGCGAGCGAACGAACGCTCCGCTGATCTGCTACCTCGTGGGTCTCGCGCACGGGCGGCACGGAGGGAGCCTCGGCGACCTCGTGGACGCGACCGTGGGAACGTCCCGCTAAGCCCAACGTGCCCGCCCTGGAAGGGAGGACAGCGATCGTCACCGGCGCCTCGAGCGGCATCGGGCTCTCGACCGCGCGGGCCCTCGCCGCCGAAGGAGCGCGCGTTGCGCTAGGCGCCCGTCGGACCGAGCGGTTGGAGGAGATCGCAGCAGAGCTCGGTGACGGGCACGTCGTTCATCAGCTCGACGTCACCGACCCGGAGAGCAGCAGGTCCTTTGTCGAAGTCGCCGCAGGCGAGTTCGACAACATAGACATCCTCGTCAACAACGCAGGGCTCGCGCTGGGCCGCACCGAGATCGGAGAAGGCTCGGACGAGGACGACGCGCTCATGCTGGAGACGAACGTCCTCGGCCTCGTCCGCATCACGCGCCTCGTCCTCCCGCACATGGAGGACGGGCGCGGCCACATCGTCAACCTCGGCTCCTGGGCCGGGCGCGAGGCCTACGCCGGCGGGGGCATGTACGTCGGCTCGAAGACCGCCGTGCGCGCGCTCACCTACGTCCTCCGCAAGGAGCTCGTGGGCCGGATCCGCGTGACCACCGTCGACCCGGGCATGGTCGGCGACACCGAGTTCTCGGATGTCCGCTTCGGCGGCGACGAAGCGAAGAAGGCCGCCGTCTACCAGGGCGTCGACTACCTGACCCCGGACGACGTCGCCGATTGCATTCTCTGGGCCGTGACGCGGCCGCCGCGCATGGTCGTGGACGAGATCGTGGTCAAGCCTCTCCAGCAGGCCAGCCAGGACGCGATCGTCCGGAGATAGTGCCGCTCACGATTCTCGAAGGCTCGACGTTCTGCGTCTCGGACGAGCTCGGCGACATCGTCGAGCCGACCATGGGGCTCTTCGCGCACGACACCCGCTTCCTCTCGCGCTGGGCTCTGACGATCAACGGCGCCCGCCCTCTGATCCTCTCCTCTCGCAAGGTCGAGTACTACTCGGCCGCCTTCTTCCTCCGCAATCCGGTGGCGGGCGACCTCGCCCCCGACGAGCTCTCGATCGGGCGCGAGCGCTTCGTGGGCGAGTCGATGCAGGAGCACATCGTCGTCTCCAACCACTCCGGCCGGCGGGTGGCGTTCGACCTCGCGCTCGAGCTCGGCAACGACTTCGCCGACATCTTCGCGGTCAAGGACTACGACTTCGCGCTCGGCGACCCGGCCCACGCCGACCCGCTTCCGCCTCCGATCGCGCCGGTCTTCGAGGCCGAGGACAACCAGTTCGTCATCGCCGTCGACGGCGACAGCGACGGCTTCCAGGGACTGACGCAGGTCGTGCTCTCGGAGCGCGGCGAGGCCGGCGACTCGACGGTGACGTACCGGCTCGAGCTCGAGCCGCGCGAGAGCTGGCGCCTGCGCGCGGACGTGATTCCGGCGCTCGACGGCGTCCGCACCGCCGTGCAGCTCGCCGAGCGGCGCTTCGGGGACGAGCTCGCGCGCGTCCGCGCCTCGCTCGCCGCATGGCAGCTGCGCATCCCGCGGCTTCGTTCTTCCTGGGACGAGCTCACTCACTCCTTCAGCAGGTCGGTTGCCGATCTGTCCTCGCTGCGGATGCGCCAGGACCCGCGCCTCTCCGGCCGGCTTCCCGCGGCCGGGATGCCGTGGTTCATGACGGTCTTCGGGAGGGACACGATCGTCACGTGCCTCCAGACCCTCCTCTTCGGGCCCGACTTCGCCCACAACGCGCTCGCAGTGCTGGCCGAGCTCCAGGCGCGCGAGGACGACCCGGAGGCCGACGCGGAGCCCGGCAAGATCGTCCACGAGGTCCGGCACGGAAAGGGCGCGAAGGCCTGGTTCCCGCGCTACTACGGCACCGTCGACGCGACCCCGCTCTACCTGATCCTCCTCTCCGAGGTGTGGCGCTGGACCGGCGACGCCGTCACGGTGCGGGACCTGCGCGAGCCGGCTCTGCGCGCGCTCGAGTGGATCGACCGGTACGGCGACCTGGACGGGGACGGGTTCGTCGAGTACCGGCGCCGCTCCCGGCGCGGCCTCCTGAACCAGTCCTGGAAGGACTCCGGCGACTCGCAGCTCTTCCAGGACGGCCGGCACGCCGAGGCTCCGATCGCTCCGTGCGAGGTCCAGGCCTACGTCTACGACGCGAAGGTGCGCCTCGCGGAGCTCGCGCTGGAGGTCTGGCGCGAGCGAGAGCTGGCGGAGCGGCTCGACCGCGAGGCCGCCGAGCTCCAGTCGCGCTTCGACGAAGCCTTCTGGTGCGACGCGCGCGGCGGCTACTACGCGCTCGCCCTCGACGCGGACAAGGAGCGGGTCGACTCCCTGACCTCGAACATCGGTCACCTGCTCTGGTGCGGGATCGTTCCCCCGGAGCGGGTCGACGCGGTCGTCGACCGGCTCATGGGCGAGGAGCTCTGGTCGGGCTGGGGCGTGCGCACGATGTCCACCGGGGACAAGGGCTACAACCCTCTCGCGTACCACAACGGCACCGTGTGGCCCCACGACAACTCCCTGATCGCCTGGGGCCTCGCCCGCTACGGGCGCTGGCCGGAGGCGCAGCGGATCATCCGCCGGATGCTCAACGCGGCCTCCTTCTTCGACCATCAGCTGCCCGAGGTCTTCGCAGGGTTCTCGCGAACCGAGACACCGTTCCCGATCCCCTACCCGACGGCTGCGCGGCCCCAGGCGTGGGCGGCCGGCACGCCCGTGCTGCTGCTCCAGCTCCTGCTCGGCCTCGCGCCGGACCCGCGCCGCCATGTGCTCGGCACGACTGCACCGGCGGAGCTTCCCACGTGGGCTGGGCCCCTCCACCTCAGCGGGGTGCGCGCCTTCGACAAGGCGTGGGACGTGCATCTCGAGCACGGAAGTGTCACGATTGAGCAGGCGTGAGGATCGGGATTGTCTCCCCTGTGTGGTTCCCGGTGCCGCCGAGCGGCTACGGGGGCATCGAGCTGGTGGTATCGCTCCTCGCGGAGGGGCTCGTCGCAGCCGGACACGACGTGACGCTCTTCGCGTCCGGGGACTCCTTCACGAAGGCCGAGCTCGTCGCCGTCTTCCCCGAGGCGCCCTCGCCCGAGATCGGGATGACGGGGCCCGAGCTCCGTCACGCGCTCGCCTGCTACGAGCGGGCCGCCGACTTCGACCTGATCAACGACCATTCGGGGCCGCTCGCCGTCGCGGTCGGCGGGGCGGTCTCCACGCCCGTCGTGCACACCGTGCACGGGCCGCTGCTCGGCCCCGACGGGGAGCTGTACGCCTCCCTCGGGCGGGTCGCGCCCGAGGTCGGGCTCATCTCGGTCTCCCTCAACCAGCGCAAGCCCCAGCCGGATCTCAACTGGGTCGCGAACTGCCACAACGCCCTCGATCTCGATTCCTATCCGGTGCACTCGGAGCGCGGCGAGTACCTCCTCTTCCTCGGGCGCCTGAACGCGGACAAGGGCTGCCATCGCGCCGTCGAGGTCGCGCGCGAGGCTGGCGTCCCGCTCAAGATCGCCGGGAAGATGCGGGAGCCTGCCGAGCGCGAGTACTTCGAGGCCTACGTGGCTCCGTACCTCGGCGACGGCGTGGAGTACCTGGGAGAGACGAGCCACAGGAAGAAGGTTTCCCTCCTCCAGAACGCGCGCGCGACGCTCTTCCCCATCGAGTGGGAGGAGCCGTTCGGCCTCGTCATGATCGAGTCGATGGCGTGCGGGACGCCGGTGATCGCCACCCGCTGGGGCGCCGTGCCCGAGGTGATCGAGCACGGGCGCTCGGGAATCATCGTCGACGACTATCGCGAGATGGCGGCAGCGCTGGCGGATGCCGACCGGCTCGAGCCCAGCGAATGCCGGCGCTCGGCCGAGGAGGCATTCTCGGCCGAGCGCATGGTGCAGGAGTACGTCGCCGCGTACGAAGCGGTTCTCGCTGGAACCCCGCACGCCCAGCAGGTGTAGTCCCCGGGATCCCGGCAACGCCTGGTCGCCGGCCTGGTCGCCCGACAGCGATCGGATCGCGTTCGCGTTGGGCTCCCCCTAGCCCGTGCGCGAGCCCGCGCCGACCGCCGCCAGCGCCTGCTCGAGGTCGGCGACGAGATCGTTCGCCGACTCGAGCCCCACCGAGAGCCGGATGAGGTTGGGCGGAACGGCGAACGGCCCGTCCGCCGTCGAGGCGTGCGTCATCGCCACGGGCACTTCGATCAGGCTTTCGACGCCGCCGAGGCTCTCGGCGAGCGTCCACACCTTCGTGCGCGTGACCAGCTCGGCGGCGTCCTCCGGAGTCGCCGTCAGGAAGCAGACCATGCCGCCGAAGTCACGCATCTCGCGCGCCGCCACCTCGTGGCCCGGGTGGTCGGGGAGACCGGGGTAGAGGACGCTCTCGACGGCCGGATGGCCGTCCAGGAACGTCGCGACGGCGCGCGCGTTCTCGCAATGCCGCTCCATGCGGATTGCGAGCGTCCTCACGCCGCGGAGGACGAGCCAGCAGTCGAACGGGCCCGGGACGGCGCCGAGGGACTTCTGCAGGAACTTCAGCCGTTCGGCAACGGTGGGGTCGTTCGTGGCGAGGAAGCCTCCGATCACGTCGGAGTGGCCGCCGAGGTACTTGGTCGTCGAATGGAGGACGACGTCGGCGCCCAGCTCGAGCGGGCGCTGCAGGTACGGCGTGGCGAACGTGTTGTCGACCACGACGAGGGCGCCGACCTCGTGGGCCGCGTCGGCCGCCTTGCGGATGTCGATCACGTTGAGGAGCGGGTTCGTGGGCGACTCGAGCCAGACCAGGCGCGTCGTCTCGTCCAGGTGCTGCTCGAGACCGGCGGCGATGTCCTGTTCCGAGACGAACTCGAAGCGGTACCCCTTGGGCCCGTAGACCTGGGAGAACATCCGGTAGACGCCGCCGTAGACGTCGTTCACCGAGACGACTCGGTCGCCCGGGCTCAGCAGGTGCATCAGCGTCGTGGTTGCGCCCAGCCCAGAGGAGTACGCAAAGCCGTGCTCCGCCCCCTCGAGCGAGGCCAGGCAGGTCTCGAGCGCCGTCCTCGTCGGGTTCCCGGCGCGCGAATAGTCGTAGCCCTTGTTGACCCCGACGGCGTCCTGGGCGAACGTCGTCGTCTGGTAGATCGGCGGAATGACCGACCCCGTGGCCGGGTCCGGCTCCTGCCCATCGTGGATCGCGCGCGTCTCGAAGTCCACAGCGCTCAGTGTACGCAGCACCGTCCACGGCAGCCGCGCCCGGGGTCAGACCCCTGGGCATGTCCTTCTGCCGGCGTGACCAGCAGTGGAGCCGACCGCCGGTCGCACTCGTCCCGGTCGGCCCAGTCCCCGGCGGCCGTGTCCGGGGTCAGACCCCTGACGTGGCTCTAGTGGCCATGCCTGTGGAGGGTGTCGCGTCGGCTAGGCGCCGTTGGCGGCTCGGCCGTGGGCGAGGTACTCGAGGAGGTCGGCGCGCGTGAGGACGCCGACCGGCTTCCCGTCGCGCGCCACGACGACCGCCGGGTTGCCCGCCGAGAAGTCGGCGAAGACGGTGTCGACCGACTCGTCGATCTCGACCGCGGGGAGGGGCGACTCCATCGCGGTGGCGACGTCCTCGCCGAGAGCGTCGCGGTTGTGGAAGACGCGCTCGAAGAGGCCGCGCTCGCGGATCGAGCCGACCACGTCCGCGAGCGAGTCGCCCCCGTCGTGGCGGACGACGAGGATCTGCGAGATCCCGTAGCGCTGCATGAGATCGATCGCCTCGCCGACCTTCTGGTGCGTCGCCAGCGTCACGAGCTCGGGGACGTCGGGCTCGTGGCGGCGCTTGAACGCGAGCACCTCCTCGATGGTGGCCGGCGCCTCGCGCTCGAGGAAGCCGTGCTCGACGAGCCAGTTGTCGTCGTAGAGCTTCGAGAGGTACCCGCGCCCCGAGTCCGGGACGAGCGTCACGAGCGTCGCCTCCGGCCCGAAGCGCGGCGCCACCTGGAGCATCGCCCACACCGCTGTCCCACCCGAGCCCCCCACCAGGAGCCCTTCCTCGCGCGCCAGCCGCCTCGCGGTGCGGAATGAGTCGCCGTCCGCGACCGTCACGTACTCGTCCACGAGGGTCGGGTCGTAGGTCTCCGGCCAGAAATCCTCGCCGATCCCCTCGACCTGGTAGGTATGGACGACCGGGCTGGAGAAGATGGAGCCCTGGGGGTCGGCGCCCACGACCAGGAGATCGGGGTTGCGCTCCCGCAGGTAGCGCGCCGCCCCCGAGATCGTGCCCCCCGTTCCCACCGAGAAGACGATCGCGTCCACCTCGCCGCCCGTCTGCTCCCAGATCTCCGGCCCCGTCGTCTCGTAGTGCGCCTCCGGGTTCGCCGGGTTGGAGTACTGATCTGGCTTGTAGGCGCCGGGGATCTCCTCGGCCAGCCGGTTGGAGACCGAGTAGTAGCTCTCGGGGGACTCGGGCGGCACCGCCGTCGGGCAGATGACGACCTCGGCGCCGTAGCCGCGCAGGAGCGCCCGCTTCTCCTCGGCGATCTTGTCCGGCATCACGAAGACGCAGCGGTAGCCCTTGATCGCGGCGGCGATGGCGAGGCCCACGCCGGTGTTCCCGCTCGTCGGCTCGACGATCGTCGCGCCCGGCTTGAGCTTCCCCTCGGCCTCGGCGGCCTCGATCATCCGGAGGCCGATGCGGTCCTTGACGCTCCCGCCGGGATTCATGTACTCGAGCTTGGCCAGCAGCGTCGGCCCGAGCTCGCGCCCGATCCGCTGCAGGCGCACGAGCGGAGTGCCCCCGACGAGGTCGAGCAGGGTCGGGTAGTCACGCGCCACGGGAGAAGCTTAAGTCGCCGCGGGGCTCGTCGTCGGGTCAGAGCCCGACGCCCGCCAGGCGGAAGAACCAGACCGCGCTCGTGTACCAGACCGCGACCAGGGTGGCGAAGAGGAGGCCGCCCGCGGTCGGCAGCACCCAGCCGGGGTACCGGTGCAGCCGGACGACCAGCACCTTGGCCGCGAAGGCGCCGTAGAAGGCGCAGCCGAGGAGGGAATGGGCGAGGACACGGTCGTCGCCGCTCTGGAAGCCCAGCTTGAAGATGCAGTGATAGGCAATGGGAAGCGTGACGAGGAACGCGAGCCGCCCTGTCCAGCGGTGCACTCCGGGAACCCAGGCCGGCCGCCGCCAGGGCAGCTTGCGGAAGATCCACGCCGCCGTGAAGAGCTGCGCGAGCGCGAGGACGACCGCGGCGCTCGCCAGCCAGGACTTCAGATGGATGGTGTCGCTGAAGAAGAGGTCGAAGTAGCCTCCGCTCCGGTCGAGCTCTGCGTCGGCGAGGAAGCCCGCAAGCAGCGAGACGACCGCGAAGCCTGCCAGGGGGACGAGCAGCCACCGCGAGGAGCGCGGAGGGATCGGTGCCGGGGCGACCGTCATCTCAGTGCCGGAAGTGCCGGCGGGACGTGAAGACCATGACGGCACCCGCGTCGTCGACGGTCTGCACGACCTCGTCGTCGCGCTTCGAGCCGCCCGGCTGGATGATCGCGCCGATCCCGGCGTCGAGGGCGATGGTCGGGCCGTCGGGGAAGGGGAAGAACGCGTCCGAGGCGAGCACCGCCCCGGTGAGATCGTGCCCGTACGCCGCGGCCTTCTCGAGCGCAAGCCGAACCGCATCGACGCGGCTCATCTGGCCGCCGCCGATCCCCAGTGTCTGGAGGCCCTTCGCGACGACGATCGCGTTCGACGCGACGTGCTTGACGACCCGCCACGCGAAGAGGAGGTCGCCCCAGGTCGGCTCGTCGGGATGGTCGCCGGTCACGACCTGCATGCCCTCGCGGTCGTCCACCTCCGCGTCGGCGTCCTGGACGAGAAACCCCCCGAGCACGCGCCTGTAGTCGCGATCGCCGGGGCCGGCCCCGCGACGCTCGCGGTCGACGAGGATGCGCAGCGCCTCCTTGGCACGAAGCGCCGCGAGCGCTTCCTCCTCGTACTCGGGAGCGATCAGCACCTCGACGTACTGCTCCGAGAGACGGGCCGCGAGCTCCGGCGAAACCGTTCGGTTGAGCGAGACGATGCCTCCGTAGGCCGAGACGGGGTCGGCCGCGAGCGCCTTCTCGTACGCGTCCTCGATCGAGGCCGCGACGGCGCAACCGCACGGGTTGGCATGCTTGACGATCACGCAGGTCGGGAGCGTGAACTCGCGCCCCGCCGCGCGTGCGGCGTCGAGGTCGTTCAGGTTGTTGAAGGAGAGCTCGCGTCCCCCGAGCTGCTCGATGCGGGAGAGCAGGTGGCGCCGCGCCTCGGCCTCGGCGTAGTAGGCGCCGCGCTGATGGGGATTCTCGCCGTAGACGAGGTCGCTGACCTTCTCGAGCGAGAGGAGGAGGTGAGGCGGGAAGGTCTCGCGGTCCGCGAACCACGACGCAATCGTGATCTCGTACGCGCCGGTGTGGGCGAACGCCTCGGCGGCCAGCTTGCGCCTGGCGGCGAGCTCGATCCCGCCGCTTCTCAGCGCTTCGAGAATCTCTCCGTAGCGGGTCGGGTCGCAGACGGGCAGGACGTCCACGAAGTTCTTCGCGGCCGCCCTCAGGAGCGCCGGGCCGCCGATGTCGATCATCTCGACGGCCTCCTCTTCGCGGACGTTGCGCCTCCCGGTCACGCTGTGGAACGGGTAGAGGTTGACGCAGACGAGGTCGAATGTGCCGATGCCTTGCTCGCGCAGCTCGTCGAGGTCGGCCTCGTGGCCACGGCGGGCCAAGATGCCTGCATGGATCCTCGGGTGCAGCGTCTTCACCCGCCCGCCCAGGAGCTCCGGGACCTCGGTCAGCTCCTCCACCCGGACCACGTCGATGCCGAGCTCGGCGATGTAGCCGGCGGTGCCGCCGCTCGCCACGATCTCGACGCCGAGTTCGGAGAGGCCGCGCGCGAACTCGTCGAGACCGGTCTTGTCGTATACCGAGATGAGCGCGCGCGCGACCATGAAGAGCTAGGAGCGTACGGCTCCGGCCAGATAGAGACGCACGGCCTGCGGCAGGAGCCGGTGCTCGACCGTGTGGATCCGTTCTCGCAGGGTCTCCGCCGTGTCGTCCGGCTCGACTGCCACCGCCTCCTGGAGGATCACCGGCCCCGAATCGACTCCCTCGTCGACGAAGTGGACGGTCACGCCGGTCTCGGCGACCCCGGCCGCGAGGGCGTCCTCGATCGGCGTCGTCCCCGGGAAGGCGGGCAGGAGCGCGGGATGGACGTTGACGGCGGTGTAGCGCCCGAGGAAGGCCGGGGTGAGGAGGTGCATGTACCCCGCACAGACCACGAGCTCGACTCCGTGGCCGCCGAGCCAGTCGGCGATCGCCAGGTCGCGCTCCTCGCGTGAGCCGTAGTCCTCGAGCTGGAAGGCCGCCGTGGGCACTCCCGCGCGCTCGGCCCGCTCGAGAGCGCCGGCTCCCGCGATGTTTGAGGCGACCGCGACGACCGGCAACCCTTCGTCGAGGAGCGCCTGGAGGTTCGTGCCCTGCCCCGAGACGAGGACGCCGATCACCGCTCTGCCGCCCAGGTCACGCCCTCGACGCCCTCCTCGAGCCGGCCGATCACCGCGTGGCCGGCGCGCTCGGCCTCGGAGGCCGGCACGACCGCGCAGAAGCCGATGCCGAGGTTGAAGACGCGCCGCTGCTCCTCCTCGGCGACCCCCCGCTCTTCGAGCCAGCCGAAGACCGCAGGGCGCGTCCAGCCCGCCGGATCGACGACCGCGCCCAGGCCGGCCGGAAGCGCGCGTGGGAGGTTCCCCGGGATGCCGCCGCCGGTGACGTTCGCGAGCGCGCGCACGTCGCAGCGCGCGCGCAGCCGGCGCACGTCCTCGAGGTAGAGCCGAGTCGGCGCGAGGAGCAGGTCGGCGTCGAAAGGCTCGTCCCCGAGCAGTCGCCGAACGAGCGTGAAGCCGTTCGCGTGGAGACCTGAGGAGGGAAGGCCCAGCACGGCGTCGCCGGGCTCGCAGCGTGACCCGTCCACGAGGGCCTCGCGGCGCACGAGCCCCACCATCGTCCCGACGAAGTCGAGCTCGCCCTCGCGGTAGATGCCGGGCAGCTCCGCCGTCTCACCCCCGAGGATGGCGCACCGTGCTTCGGTGCAGGCCGAGGCCGCGCCCGCGACGAGCTCCGCCACCTCGCCCAGGTCGAGCGAGGCTGAGGCGGCGTAGTCCAGGAAGAACAGCGGCTCGGCGCCGGTCGTCGCCAGGTCGTTGGCGCAGTGAGCCGCGAGGTCGATGCCCGCGTCGAAGAGCCGCCCTGCACGACGCGACAGCGTCAGCTTGGTGCCGACGCCGTCGGTCGTGGCGGCCAGGATCCGCTCCTCGTCGAGAGCGAAGAGGCCGGCGAAGCCGCCCAACGCGCCCTCCACGCCGGGGGTTCGCGTCGACTCGACGGCGGCACGCAGGCGCTCGACGACCTCCTCGGCCTTGGCCAGCGAGACCCCCGCCTCTCCGTACGACGTCACAGGAGCACCTCCGCGACGAGCTCGGGCCTGCCCTGCGGCCCGTCCGGCTGGAAGCTGACGAGCGTGTCCCCGACCAGCACGTCGCCGCCGAGATGGTCGAGACCGAGGATCTCGGCGAGAGCGGCGGCCTTCTCCTCGGGGTCGCGCGCCCGCAGGTGCAGCTCGCCCAGGCGGAACTCGTCCGCCTCGGCGATCATCTCCTCGATCCACTCGCGCGGCGGGTGTATCTCGAGGCGATAGCCGGCGTCGGTCGCGACGAACGTGCGCTTCCCGGGGTGGTCCTGGATCTTCAAGCCCAGGTCGGCGGCCCTTTCGAGCGCCTCGGTGTAGCCGTCGTCGTCGAGCGCGATCCCGACGTGGTCGACCCGTGGGTGCTCCCAGTGGCCCGGCTGGATGACGACGTTCACCGCGCCGCGCGCCAGCTCCACCAGACGGAGCCGGAAGCCCATCGCCTGGAGCTCCTCCCAGGACGTCCCCGCGGCGAACCACTCCGAGGCCTCGCCCCTCCACCCGTAGCGTCCCAGGAGCGAGAAGCCGAGCTTCCCGAGATAGCGCGCCTCGAGGAGCCTGACCTTGCTCGTCACGAGGTGGTAGTGAAAGAGGTGCACGGGGCGGCGGCATCGTAACGGCCTCGGCCGCGACGATCCGAGTAGAGTGCCCGGCGACCGCAGGAGGAAGGAGGAGCATGTCGAGCACGCCCACGCCCCCGCCGCCCCCGCCGCCCCCGGCGCGCGGTTACGAGCGCCACCTGGTGGTCGGGCCGCCGGTGGCCGCCCCGCCGGCCGAGCTCATCGTCTTCCTCATCGCCTGGGTCGTTGCCTTCATCATCACGGTGGCCTCCGACGCGGTCGGCTGGGAGGCATTCCTGACCGCGACGGTCGTGCTCGCGTCCGCCTTCATGATCTCGCGCGGAATCGCCAAGGCGGGCAAGGTCCTCGGGCCCTAGCGGTCTCCGCGGTCCCCGTTGCTTCGCGGGCGGCTCCCGCGTAGCGTTGAGCTCTTAGATGCCGACCGCGGCCCGGAACGGAAGGAGTGTCTCTTGACGACCACTGCCACCGACCATCTCTGGCGCCACTTCACGGCCGCGGGCGCGGCCACGCTCGTCATCGAGCGAGGCGAGGGCTGTTACATCTGGGACAGCGAGGGCAACCGCTACCTGGACTCTCTCTCCGCCCTCTACTGCGTGAACATCGGCTACGGCCCCTGGCCCGAGATCGCGGAAGCGGCGAAGCGCCAGCTCGAGGAGCTTCCCTTCTTCACGAACTGGGTCGGCTTCGCGACGCCGCCCTCGCTCGAGCTCGCCGAGAAGCTGACCGAGCTCGTGCCGATCGACGTGGGCCGGATCTTCCTCGTCGGGGGCGGCTCCGAGGCGATCGAGACGGCACTCAAAGCTGCGCGTCAGTACCACCGTCTACGCGGCGAGCCGGCTCGTCACAAGTTCGTGACGCGGCGGAGCGCCTACCACGGGACGACGCTCGGGGCGCTCTCCATCAACGGGAGCCCGTCGCTCCGACAGCAGTTCGAGCCGCTCGTGCCCGGGTGCCTGCGCGCGCCCATGCCGTACCGCTACCGCTGCCCGTACTGCGCGGAGAAGCCCGAGTGCACGCTCCGCTGCGCCGACGAGATCGACGACATCGTCGTCAACGAGGGGCCCGAGACGGTCGCCGCGGTGATCCTCGAGCCGGTGCAGAACTCGGCTGGGTCGATCACCCCGCCGCCGGGCTACTTCGAGCGCGTCCGCGAGATCTGTGACGCCCACGGCCTGCTCCTCGTCGCCGACGAGGTGATCTGCGGCTTCGGCCGGGTCGGCGACTGGTTCGGGTCGACCCGCTACGGCATCGAGCCGGACCTGATGGTCCTCGCGAAGGCCATCACCTCGGCCTACGCGCCGCTCGGCGCCGTCGTCGCGGCGCCGCGGGTCGTCGAGCCGTTCTTCGGGGAGGCGACGACGGCGTTCACTCACGGCATCACGTTCGGCGGGCACCCGCTCTCGTGCGCCGTTGCGCTCGCCAACCTCGCGATCTTCGAGCGGGAGGACCTGATCGGGCGATCCCAACGGCTCGGGCCCGAGCTCCGCGCGCGCTGCGAGCGGCTCCTTGCCGAGCATCCGATGGTCGGCGACGTGCGCGGCGACGGCTACTTCTACTCGCTCGAGCTCGTGAAGGACAAGGAGACGAAGGAGACCTTCGCGCCGCCCGAGCGAGACGAGCTCATCAAGAAGTTCCTGACGCCGCGGGCGCGTGAGCTCGGCGTCTACATGCGCTTCGACGACCGCGGCGAGACGTGCGCGCAGTTCTCCCCGCCGCTCGTGGCGGGACCCGAGGAGTTCGACGAGATGGTCGGAGTCCTCGAGCAGGTGCTCGACGAGGCGTGGGAACGCATCAACGTCAAGGTCTGAGGAGGATTTCGATGGCGGTGACCGTGCGGACGCTGCAGAACTTCATCGGAGGAGAGTGGGTCGACGCAACGGGTGACGACGCGCGCGAGATCGTCTCCCCGGTCACCGGCGAGCGGCTCGCCGACGCTCCCAACGCGAGCGAGGAGGACGTCGCGCGGGCCGCGCGGGCGGCCCGGGAGGCTCAGCCGAAGTGGGCTGCGCTCTCGGCCTGGGAGCGCGCCGAGGTCTGCCACAAGATCGCCGACCTCATCGAGGAGCGCCGGGACGACTTCGCGCGCGAGCTCTCGCTCGAGCAGGGCAAGCCGTTCACTGCCGAGGCGATTCCCGACATCGACGAGACGGCCGAGAATTTCCGGCTCGCCGCCGAGGACGTCAAGCGCATGGAGACGGCGATCATCCCCTCACAGGACGTGAACAAGCGGATCCTGACGTTCCGCAAGCCGAACGGCGTCTACGCGTCGATCACGCCCTGGAACTTCCCGACCCTGATCCCGGTGGAGCTGATCGCGCCCGGAATCGCGGCCGGGAACACGATGGTCTGCAAGCCGTCCGAGTGGACGCCGATCGCGATGGCGAACTTCATGCAGATCATGGCCGACGCAGGGCTCCCCGAAGGGGTCGTCAACGTGATCTACGGCGACGGCAGGGTGGGCGAGCGGCTCATCCAGGACGAGAACATCGACTGCATCGGCTTCATCGGCTCGCACACGACCGCGGAGAAGATCGTCAGGGCCGCGGGGCTGAAGCGGTCGCTGATCGAGGCGAGCGGAAACGGGCCGGTGGTCGTCTGCGTCGACGCCGACCTCGAGGCCGCGGCGAAGGGCGCCGTCTACGGCGGCTTCTTCTGCGCCGGCCAGGTCTGCTGCGCCACCGAGCGGGTGCTGGTGGACGCGCGCGTCCACGACGACTTCCTCGCAGCCGTGGTCAAGGAGGCCGAGGGCTGGAAGCTGGGAGACCCCTTCGACGACTCGACCCTCGTCGGCCCGATGAACAACGAGCCCACCGCGCAGAAGATGGACGCGCACGTCGAGGACGCGGTGGCCAAGGGCGCCGAGATCGTGCTGGGCGGCTCCCGCGAGGGCGGGCGCCCCACGGAGCTCTACTACCAGCCGACGGTCGTCGACGGCGTCGGGCTCGACACGCTCATCAACCGCGACGAGACCTTCGGGCCGATCGTCCCGCTGATCACGGTCGCCGACGACGACGCCGCTCTCGCGGCGGCCAACGACTCGCACCTGGGCCTCCAGGCCGCCGTCTTCACGCGGAGCCTGAAGCGGGCGTTCCGCTACCTCGACAACCTGCAGGTCGGGAACGTCGTCGTCAACGACTCCACCGACTACTGGGAGGCCCACGAGCCCTTCGGCGGCGCCTCGGGCACGCGCACCGGCTGGGGCCGCATCGGCGGCCGCTACACGATGCTCGACATGACCGACCTGAAGACGGTCGTCCTCGACGTGGGCGGTCTCGAGTAATCCGCGGCCGTGGGGATCTCTACGGCTTGACAGCCTCCCGCTGGGAGGGTAAGGATCGTTCTTCGGGTGGTCATCTCCACTTACGGGAAAGGGGAGCACTGATGAGACGTCCGACACGAGCCCTCTTGTACGGGCTGGTCCTCGGCGGCGTCCTGCTCGTGACGGCGTCGGCGGCCGTCGCGGGGCACGACAACGATCCGAGAACCAAGAACTTCCACCCAATGGGCGACACGAACGACAACCGGCCGGTCGAGACCTTCGGGGAGGCGTTCTTCACCGACGCGGCGTTCCAGGGCAAGATCGCCTACCAGGGCACCTGGATCGGCGGGTTCCGCACGATCAACATCGCGGCGCCGGGCAACCCCAAGGTGCTCGCCGAGGTGGACTGCGGCGTCGAGCAGGGCGACATCGGCGTCTATGGCAACCTCGTGTTCCGCTCCATCGATCTGCCGGTGGTGGCCGACACGCCCGAGGAGACGTGCACCGACGAGTTCGCCGACGGTGCGGGCTTCGAGGGTGTTCAGATCTTCCAGGTGGACGACCCGAAGAAGGCGAGCGCGGACGACCTCGTGACGGCCGTGGCCACCGACTGCGGGTCGCACACGCATACGGTCGTGCCGGACCCGGCGAACGATCGCGTCCTCATCTACGTCGCGAACAGCTCCGTCGGCCCGGAGTACGCCGCAGGCGACACGGTCTGGGGCCACCAGTGCTCCGAGCCCCACAACAAGTTCCAGATCATCGAGGTTCCCCTGGACTCGCCAGAAGACGCGGCGCTCCTCGCCGATGTGCCACTCGGCCTCGACCCGGCAGGGCTCACACGTCGTGCCACGACATCGGGGTGCTTCTGAACAAGGGGACCGACCTCGCGGTGTGCGCGGCCGGTCACGCCGTCGTGTTCGACATCAGCGACCCGGCCGCCCCGGCGAAGCTGACCGACTTCACGGCACCGGGCGTCACCACCTGGCACTCCGCCGCGTTCTCGTGGGATGGCAGCGTCACGGTGATGGGCTGGGAGCCCGGCGGCGGCATCTTCCCGCGCTGCCTGGCGACGGGCGCCCCGCTGGCGCCCTTCGACGAGCCGGGCGTCCAGACGGCCGACATGAAGAGCATCTTCTTCTTCGACACGGAGTCCGGCGACCTGCTCGGGAAGTGGGTCCTCCCGCGTCCCCAGACGACGCTCGAGAACTGCACGATTCACAACTACAGCATCGTCCCGACCGGGAAGCGCGACGTCCTGACCACGGGCGCCTACCAGGCGGGCACGTGGGTCGTCGACTTCACGAACCCGGCGAGCCCGAAGACGGTCGCGTGGTCTGACCCGCCGCCCATCCCCTGCTGCACGGACGCGCTCGAGGCGGGCGGGATCGACCTCAGCCTCGGCGGGGCGTGGGGCAGCTACTGGTACAACAACTTCATCTACGAGACGAACATCACGGAGGGCCTCAACGTCTTCCGCCTGTCGAGCAACGCCACCGCGGGGGCGAAGAAGTTCCCGCGGCTCAACCCGCAGACCCAGGTCGGGCCCGTCGGGTAGGAGAGCGGCGCTCAGGTCGTTCCGGAGGGGCGGCGGCGACGCCGCCCCTCGCCGTGTCCGGCCCGTCCGGTCGCCCGAGCCGGGCCCGGCTACGCGCGCGTCTGCTCGAAGCGGAGCTTCGCCAGGCGGAGGCTCTCGGGAATCCGCGTGGGATAGCTCTTCGTCAGGCAGGCGCGGCAGAAGGAGTCGGCCGGGCGGCGCGTCGCCTCCTGCAGGGCCTCCAAGGAGAGGTACGCCAGGCTCGTGGCGCCGATCTCCTCGCGGACGTCCTCGACCTCGCGGCCGGCCGCGATCAGCTCGTCCTCGTTGGCCATGTCGATCCCGTAGAAGCAGGGGGAGACGATCGGCGGCGACGAGATGCGCACGTGCACCTCGAGCGCACCGGCCTCGAAGAGCGTTGCCACGATCTGCCGGGTGGTCGAGCCGCGCACGATCGAGTCGTCGACCGCGACGACGCGCTTTCCGCGCACCTCGCCGAGCGGGTTGAACTTCATGCGGACACCGCGCTCGCGCAGGCCCTGGTCGGGCTGGATGAACGTGCGCCCCACGTAGCGGTTCTTGATCAGCCCTTCCTGGAACGGGATCCCGCTCGCGTGCGCGAAGCCGATCGCGGCGGGCGTCCCGGAGTCGGGGATCCCGATGACCAGATCGGCGTCGACCGGCGCCTCGGCTGCGAGCCGCTCACCCATCCGCACGCGCGCCCCGTGCAGCTCGACGCCGCGCAGGGTCGAGTCCGGGCGCGCGAAGTAGATGAACTCGAAGATGCAGAGCGCGCCGCCGTCGCGCGGCTCGACGGCCTGCTCCTCGTGCAGGCCCCCGGGCCCAGCGACCACGAGCTCGCCCGGCCGCAGCTCGCGTACGTGCTCGGCGCCGATCAGGTCGAACGCGCACCCTTCGGAGGCGAGCAGCCAGTCGCCGTCGAGCTTCCCGAGCGCGAGCGGCCGGATCCCGTCGGGATCGCGGAAGCCGACGAGCTTTCCCTCCGAGAGGAGCACCGCCGCGAACGCGCCCTCGATGCGCGCCATCGTCGCCGCCACCGCTTCCTCGAGCGGCCGCTCGTCGCGGGCGACCAGCGCCGCAATCACCTCGGTGTCGGACGTGGAGGAGAGCTTGGCGCCGGTGCGCAGCAGCTCGGCTCGGAGCTCGCCCGTGTTCGTGAGGTTCCCGTTGTGCGCCAGCGCAACCGTGCGGGCCGGGCCGTGCTGGACGATCGGCTGCGCGTTCGCCCAGTGCGTCGAGCCCGTGGTCGAGTAGCGGCAGTGGCCGATGGCCGTCTGACCGCGCAGGCCGCGGAGCTTCTGCTCGGAGAAGACCTGGGTGACGAGGCCCATGTCCCGGAGCGCGGTGAGGCGCTCGCCGTCCGAGACGGCGATTCCGGCCGACTCCTGCCCGCGATGCTGGAGGGCGAAGAGGCCGAAGTACGAGAGCCGGGCGACGTCGCGATCGGGCGCGTGGATGCCGAAGACCCCGCACATCTACGCCGGGCCTCCTTCGTACGCCTCGCGCAGCTCAGCGAGCGGGATACCGAGGATCCTCCTGCCGCCGACGACGCCGATTCGACGAAGGGGCGCCCCTTCGAGTCCGCCGGCTTGCTCGGGCGGGCAGGCGACGACCGCCCGGCCCGCGCCCTCGCCGAACCACTCGACGGCGTCGGCGTCGATGTCGAGCTCCGCGCCGACTCCCGAGTGGAGCGCGAGCTCGGCCAGCGCGACGGCGAGCCCACCGTCCGAGACGTCGTGCGTCGCCGAGAGGAGAGGCGCCGAGCGCCAGAGGAAGCTGACGAGAGCGGCCTCGGCCGCGTAGTCCGGCGGCGGGGGCAGCCCGGCCGCGCCGCCGAGGAAGCGCGCCTGGTACTCCGAGCCGTCGAGGGAGAGCCCGCCGTCTCCCGCGACGAGGACGACATCGCCCTCGCGCCAGCTCCCGGGGACGGCGCGCACGTCGGCGACGAGGCCGATGCAGCCGACCACCGGAGTCGGCGGGATCGCGCTCCCGTCGGTCTCGTTGTAGAGGGAGACGTTGCCCGAGACGACGGGAAGCTCGAGGGCCTCGCAGGCCCGCGCCATGCCGTCGATCGCCTCGACGAGCTCCCACGCGACCTCGGGCTTCTCCGGGCTCCCGAAGTTGAGGCAGTCGGTGATCGCCAGCGGCCGGCCTCCAGCGCAGGCGACGTTGCGCGCCGACTCGAGGACGGCGCGGGCGCCTGCGGAGCGGGGATCCAACGCGGCGGCGCGGCCGGGGCCGTCGAGGGAGACGGCGAGCCCGCGGAGCGAGGGCCGCAGCCTGAGCACCGCCGCGTCCAGGCCAGGCCGGCGAACGGTGCGGGAGCCGACCAGATGGTCGTAGCGCTCGAAGACCGGCCGCCGGCTCCTCACGTTGGGCGAGGCGAGGAGCGCGAGCAGGTCGTCCCGCTCGGCAGGGATCGGCGCGTGCTCGATCGGCGGCTCGAGTGGCCGCTCGAGCGTCTCGACCTCGTAGCGGGGAGTCTCCTCGGTGAGGTGGCTCACCGCGATCGCGCCCACGAGCTCCTCCTCGAAGTACGCCCTCAGCTCACCCGAGTCCGTCACCTCGCCGATCGCGGCGCACTCGAGCTCCCAGCGGCCGCAGACCTCCTCGACGGCGTCGAGGCGCCCGGGCGTGACCACGGCCACCATCCGCTCCTGGCTCTCGGAGATCATGATCTCGACGGGCTCCAGGTCGGCCTCGCGTAGGGGAACGCGGTCGAGGTGGACGTCGATACCGGCGCCGCCGCGGCCGGCCATCTCGGAGAGGGACGACGCGAGGCCGGCGGCGCCGAGGTCCTGGAGGGACTCGACGACCCCCTGCTCGACCAGCTCGAGGCTCGCCTCGATGAGCTTCTTGCCCGTGAAGGGATCGCCGATCTGCACCGACGGCCGCTTGTCGTCGTCCTCGTCGGAGAGCTCCTGGCTCGCGAGCACGCTCGCGCCGCCGATCCCGTCCCTGCCTGTCGTCGCGCCGTAGAGGACGACGAGATTGCCCGTTCCGCTCGCCCGCGCCCGGGTGAGGCGCTCCGCGGGCAGAAGGCCGACGCACATCGCGTTCACGAGCGGGTTCTGCCGGTACTCGTGCTCGAAGACGGCCTCGCCTCCGACCGTCGGAACGCCGACGCAGTTGCCGTAATGGCCGATCCCGCCGACGGCACGCGCGAAGTCGAAGCCCGGCTCACCGAAGCGGAGCCCGTCGAGCAGGGCTATGGGTCGCGCGCCCATGGCGACGATGTCGCGGAGGATCCCGCCTACCCCCGTCGCTGCTCCCTGGAAGGGCTCCACCGCCGAAGGATGGTTGTGGCTCTCAACCTTGAAGGCGCACGCCTGTCCGTCGCCGAGGTCGACGACGCCGGCGTTCTCGCCGGGACCTTGGAGCACCAAAGGCCCCTCGGTCGGGAAGCGGGCGAGCAGCCGCGCGGTGTGCTTGTAGCCGCAGTGCTCGGACCAGAGGAGGGAGAAGACGCCGAGCTCGAAGTCGTTCGGGTCGCGCCCGAGAAGACCCCGGATACGGTCGAACTCCCCGTCTGTGAGACCGAGCGCGCGGTGGAGCGGCTGTTCCGCCACGAAGCTCAAAGGAGACTCCCACTCTAACGCCCGGGGAGGACCGAGCGCGAAGGCCCCGTAGGTAGCCTCAGAGGGTGGTCCGGGGATACGTGCCTCTGCTCGCCGTCGTCGCCTCGATCTGGGGCGCGTCGTACCTCTTCATCAAGGTCGCGGTCGACGAGGTCGAGCCCACGGCGATGATGTTCTTCCGCCTCGTGCTCGCCGTCGCGGTGCTCCTTCCCGTGCTCCTCTGGCGCTTCGGGGGGCGAGAGGGGGTCGCGGAGATGCGGGCCATGGGCTGGTGGCAAGTGTTCACCGTCGGCCTCCTGAACGCGGCGCTGCCGTTCACGCTCATCGCGTGGGGCGAGAAGTACGTGGACTCCGGGGTCGCGGCGATCGCCAACGCCACGGTGCCGATCTTCGTCGTCCTGCTCGCGTTTCGCTTCAACCCGAGCGAGCGCGTCGGCGGCGTGCGCCTCGCGGGCATCCTCGTCGGGCTCGCGGGCGTCGGCGTCCTGACCGGCCTGCACCCGGAGCGCGGCTGGTGGGTGGTTGCCGGCACGCTTGCGATCGTCGTCGCGTCGTTCTGCTACGCGGCCGCGAACCACTTCGTCCAGCACAACTTCTCGGCAACGTCGCCCGTGGTCGTGGCCACGGCCTCGTCGATCGCCGGCGCCGTCATCCTGCTCCCGATCGCGGCCTTCCAGCTTCCGGCGGAGGTGCCGAGCTGGGAGGCGATCGGCTCGATCGTCGCGCTTGGGGTCTTCGGGACGGCGATCGCTCTGCTCTTCTTCTACCGCCTGCTCAACCGCTACGGGGCCGCGCGCGCGTCCCTCGTCACCTACCTGCTCCCGCCCGTCGCGCTCGTCTACGGCGTCCTCATCCTCGACGAGCAGGTGACGCTCAACGCGGCGCTCGGGCTCATGCTGATCCTCGCGGGAGTCGCGCTCGGCTCGGGCGCCGTCCGCCTCCTGCGCCGCCGGGGGCGGGAACCGGGGCCCGAGCCGGCGACCCCGCGGGCGTGAAGGGTAGGCTCGCGCCATGGAACACCAGCGGTCGGCGGCGCTGATCCAGGAACCTGGGGAGACTCGAGAACCCGAGGAGGCACCGTAGATGGAGCTCATCCACACCTGCTACCGCATCACCGAGCCGGAGCGGTCGGTCGCGTTCTACGAGGCGCTCGGCTTCGAGGAGCGCCGCCGGCTCCCGATCCGCGACGAGGCTCTCAACATCTTCATGGGCCTCCCGGGCGACGGCGACCGGTTGGAGCTGACCTACAACTTCGGGGTCGACTCGTACGAGCTCGGCAGCGGCTACGGCCACGTCGCGGTGACGGTGGACGACATCCACGCGACCCTGGAGCGCCTCGCGGCGCAGGGCATCGAGCCGGAGAAACCGCCCTACACGGTGCGGGAGGGCGGCTCGCTGCTGTGCTTCGTCAGAGATCCGGACGGCTATCGAGTCGAGCTCATCGAGCGCGCGCCCTCTTAGCGGTTCCTTCCGGGAAGGACGCGCTCGCGTGCGACGGGCCTCTTCCGGGCTGACGTTCCTGGCCCGAAGGCTCCTTCAACCAGGCGCCCACGCGCTCGCCGGCGAGCCGGTAGCGTGAATGCATGCCGACTAGCCCGGTGCGCGAGCTTCGTGTCGCGGTGACGATCGAGAACTACGAGGAGGCGCTCACGTTCTACCGCGACGTCCTCGGTCTACCGACGGTGTTTGCCTGGGACGAGCCGAGCGGGAGCGGCGCCATCCTCGACGCCGGGCGAGCGACTCTCGAGCTTCTGTCCGTCCGCCAGGCGGAGTTGATCGACAGCGTCGAGGTCGGCGAGCGCGTCGCCGGGCCCGTGCGCCTTGCGCTCGAGGTCGAGGACTCCGAGGAGACGGCGCGCGCGCTCGTCTCTGCCGGCGCCACGCTGGTCGGCGGGCCGGCCGTCACGCCCTGGCGTCACCGAAACGTCCGGCTCGAGGCGCCCGACGGGATGCAGCTCACGCTCTTCACCGTCCTCGACGACGCCGAGGCCTGATCCGTCCGAGGCGGGGCCGAGCCGGCGCGGGAGGCTCGGCAGGCGTCCCGCGCCGACACGGGTCCAGAGCTAGTCCACGACGCCGCAGGCGACGCGGGCGCCTGCGTCGCCGGTCGCAAGCGTCGCCGAGTCTGGTCCGAAGACTCCTTCGGTGGTCGACTGATAGCGAGTCGGGATGTTGGCGAAGTTGTCGGGGCCGGCGTGGACGATGATCGCCGATCCGTCGGCGTCGAAGAGCTCGGCGATCGAGAAGTTGTCGGTGGAGAACTGACCCTCGGCGCTGCCGTCGTCCAGGACGAGCAGGCTGGGCATGTCCCCAGCGTGCGAGCCGTGGCCCACGCCGGCGGGGTTGTAGTGGCCGCCCGCCGAGGTGAACGGTGCCACGCACTCGCCGACCGCATGGACGTGGAAGCCGTGGAACCCCGGGGTGAGACCTTCGATCTCGCCGCGGACGATCACCTTCCCGCCCTGCTTGGTCAACTTGACGAAACCGACGTCGGCGCCGCTCGCGTTCGCGAGCTCCACCTTGACGTGGTTGCTTGACGAGGATCCGCTGCCTTCGACGGCGTAGAGCGGCGCCGTCAGGGCGCCTGCCGCCAGGGCGAGCACGGCGCCGGCGAGCAGCGCCTTCCTAGAGCGGAACCGGATAGGCATGCCTGGCCTCCTTCGATCCGTTTGGCCGTCCCACCGCGTGCTCTCCCCTTTGCGGCGTGCAGCAGCACCCCGCCGCCCCCTCCGATCCGAAGCGCCCTTGGGGAGAGCTGCCCGGCTGCGGAACGGATGGACCGCGGCATCCTTACACGTCGCCGCCTCGTGACGATGTCGTCACGAACGGTCACACACTCGCGCGCTTTGCGCGGTTACGGTCGTCGCATGGCGACGAAGGCCGAAACTCCGTGGGGCCGGACGACCGTGGTCGAGGAGCTCCGCGTGGCGCAGCGCGCGGGCTCCCGCCGCTTCGAGACGATCGTCCAGCTTCTCGAGGACGAGAAGGGGGGTGAGCTCGTTCGCTTCGCGTACTCGACCGGCGGCACGGTCCGACGAGGGCCCGTGACCCTGCGAGGGCGCGATCTCGAGCGCTTGCTCGCGGAGCTCGAAGCCCGGCCACGGCTGGCGGGCATCCTGCGTCTGCCGCCGGGCGAGACGCTCACGAAAACTGAATAGCGCCCGAGCTAGGCGCGGGCGTAGGCACGCTCGCGGGCGGCGTCCACGAGCGAGGCGAGCACGAAGGCTCCGTCTCCCGAGCCCAGGAGAGGGTCGACGGCGTGCTCGGGATGGGGCATGAGCCCGAGGACGTTGCCCTCGGCGTTCGCGACGCCGGCGATGTCCCGCTCGGAACCGTTCGGATTCGCACCCGGCGCGTACCTCAGCACGATCTGCTCGTCGGGCAGCTCCGGCGGCGCATGGTAGGCACCTTCGCCGTGCTTGACGGGGATCGTCAGCGTCTGTCCGGGCTCGCACCGAGCGGTGAACGGCGTGTCCGCCCGCTCCACCACGAGAGGGACGTCGCGGCAGACGAACGAGAGCGACGCGTTGGGGCGGAGGACGCCGGGGAGGAGACCCGCCTCGCAGAGGATCTGGAACCCGTTGCAGATCCCGAGGACCGGACCGCCGTGCGCGGCGAAGGCGGCGACCGCGTCCATCGCCGGCGAGAAGCGCGCGATGGCGCCACAGCGCAGGTAGTCCCCGTACGAGAATCCACCGGGGAGCACGAGTGCCTCGACGCGGCGGGAGCTCGGCGTCTTCGTGCCAGGTCAGCACCGGCTCGGCGCCCAGGGCCGAGAGAGCCCACGCTGCATCGCGATCGTCGTTCGATCCGGGAAATCGGATCACCGCGATCCGCGGGCGGCGTCGGCTCACGACTCCGCCTCGGCGAGCTCGATCTCGTAGCTCTCGATCAGGGGGTTGGCGAGGAGGTCCTCGCACATCCGCTCGACCTGCGTGCGGGCCTCGGTGGCCGTCGTGGCTTCGACCTCCAGGTCGATGACCCGCCCGATGCGCGCCTCGCCGACCGCAAACCCGAGCTGCCGGAGCGAGCGTTCCACCGCCTCTCCCTGAGGGTCGAGGATGCCGCCCTTGGGCCGGACGAGAACGGTCGCCCTCACCGGAGCACCACCGAAGGATCGGCGAGATAGTCGTCGAACGGGATCTCGGTGAGGCGCTCGAACGCCTCGACGTAGCGGGCGCGGGTTCCGGCGACAACCGCGGGTGGGAGCTCTGGCGCCGGCGGGGCCTTGTCCCAGCCGAGCGACTCGCAGTAGTCGCGGACGTACTGCTTGTCGAAGGACGCCTGACCGTGTCCGGGCTCATACTCGTCGGCGGGCCAGAAACGCGAGGAGTCCGGCGTCAGCGCCTCGTCGCCGAGCACCAGCTCCCCGGCGGGGTCGCGCCCGAGCTCGAACTTCGTGTCGGCGATGACGATGCCGCGCTCGGCGGCGTAGGCGGCCGCAAAGCGGTAGAGCTCGAGCGAGACGCGCTCGGCTTCGGCGAGGAGCTCCTCGCCGACGAGCTCGGCTGCCTGCTCCCGGTCGATGTTCTCGTCGTGGCCTTCCTGGGCCTTCGTCGCCGGCGTGAAGATCGGTTCGGGGAGCTTCTCCGATTCCTCCAGTTCGGAGGGAAGCGGGAGGCCGCAGACCTCGCCCGTCGCGAGGTAGTCCTTCCAGCCGGAGCCGGCGAGGTACCCGCGCACGACGCACTCGATCGGGAGCATCTCGAGCTTGCGCGCCTCGGTCGAGCACCCGTCGTCGCGGAGGGCGAGCAGGTGGTTGGGGACGATCTCGCGCGTCTGCGCGAACCAGAACCCGGAAAGGCCCGTGAGAACCCTGCCCTTGTCGGGGATCTCAGTCGGGAGGACGACGTCGAAGGTCGAGATCCGGTCGCTGGCGACGAGCAGCAGGCGCTCCTCGTCGAGCTCGTAGATCTCGCGCACCTTGCCGCTCGCAACGTGGACGGCCTCAGGCATGGACTGCTTCTCCCTTCCGCTCGAAGACTTTCTGCTCGAGAGCAGCGAGGCGCTCGAACAGGACATCGACGTGCCGCAGCGCGTCGGCGAGGTCGAACGCTCCGGCGAGCGCGTCCTCGTCGAGCCGCGACGAAATGTCGTGATCGTTGGCAGCCAGCTCGCGAAAGTCCCGTTCCTCTTCCCACGCGCGGAGGGCATTGCGCTGCACGAGGCGATACGCCTCGTCGCGGGAGAGCCCGGAGCCGACGAGAGCGAGGAGCAGCCTCTGGCTGAACACGAGGCCGTGTGACTCGGCCAGGTTGCGCCGCATCCGCGCCTCGTCGACGACGAGCCCGTCCACGAGCCAGGCGAAGCGGTCGAGCATGTAGTCGAGAGTGAGGAACGCGTCCGGGAGCACGACCCGCTCTGCGCTCGAATGCGAGATGTCCCGCTCGTGCCAGAGTGCGACGTTCTCCTGAGCGACCAGCGAGGCCGCGCGAACGACGCGCGCGAGCCCGCAGATGCGTTCGGCGACCACCGGGTTTCGCTTGTGTGGCATCGCCGACGAGCCCTTCTGAGCGGCTCCGAACGGCTCCTGGACCTCTCGGACCTCGGTCCGAGCGAGGTGGCGGATCTCGGTGCCAAAGCGCTCGAGGGACGAAGCGCAGAGAGCGAGGGACGACAGAAGCTCCGCGTGCCGGTCGCGCGGCACGACCTGGGTAGCAACCGCCTCGGGCACCAGATCGAGTTGCTCGCAGGCGATCCGCTCGACCTCGGGGTCGCCGCCCCCATAGGTGCCGACCGCGCCCGCGAGCTTGCCGACCCGCATCCCCTCGAGCGCGCCCACGACCCGTGCGCGGTCGCGCTCGAGCTCGAACGCCCAGCCGGCGAGCTTGGTACCAAACGTAATCGGCTCGGCGTGGACCCCGTGCGTTCGGCCGACCATCACCGTGTCGCGGTGCTCCAGCGCCCTGCGGATCACCGCCGCGAGCGCGGCGTCGAGCGCGTCGAGGATGAGGCCTCCTGCCTCGCGCACCTGCAGCGCGGTCGCCGTATCGAGGACGTCCGAGGACGTCAGGCCGTAGTGGAGCCAGCGCCCCTCAGGGCCCAGGCCCTCGGCGACGGCATCCACGAACGCAGCGAGGTCGTGCTGGGTCAGCTCCTCGAGCTCGGCGACTCGCTCCGGTGTCGGGGGAACGGCGCGGGCGCTCACCTCGGCGGCCTCCGCGGGCGGGATCGCTCCGACCTCGGCCCAGGCGCCGAGCGCGGCGAGCTCGACCTCGAGCCAACGCGCCAGCCTGCTCTCGTCCGACCAGACGCGCTTCATGGCCGGACGCGAGTAGCGGGCGATCACACCGACCAGTCTAGTAAGCGCTCAGGCGGATCAGCCGGGTTCCGCGCGCTCGGCTACTGCTCTGCGGTCGGACGGCCGGGTGTGCCGGGATACCCGCCGCCCTGGGCCAGGATCTTGGCCGCGAGGATCGCGGCGTTTCGCGCTCCATTCACGGAGACGCAGGCGACGGGGACGCCGGGCGGCATCTGGACGATCGAAAGGATCGCGTCGAGCCCCCCCATCACGCTCCTCGACGAGGTCAGCGGAACGCCGATCACCGGCAGGTCGCTGTACGAGGCGACGACGCCCGGCAGTGCGGCGGCCATGCCGGCGCCGGCGATGAGCACGCGCGTCCCACGGAGCGCAGCAGTCGACGCGTACTCGGCGACGGCTCGGGGATCCCGGTGCGCCGACAGGACCTTGAGCTCCCATGAGATGCCACGTTCGTCGAGCTCGACGCCCGCGGGCTCGATCGCCTCGCGGTCGGACTCCGAACCGATGAGGATGCCGACCAATGGACCGACGTCCTCGTAGTCCTCGAGGACAGGGAGGGGGAGGGGGCTTTCCTCAGGCGGCGGCATGGACGGCTCTGAGCGCGACGTCGTGACGGTACTGAACGCCGGGGAACTCGATCCGGTCGACGGCTTGGTAGGCCCGCTCGCGAGCCTCGGCGACGGAGGCGCCGAGAGCGGTCACATTGAGCACGCGTCCGCCCGCGCTGACGAGCGACCCCTGCCGGAGAGCCGTCCCCGCATGGAAGACGAGCGCGCCGGCGGCCTCCGCGTCGTCGATGCCGGCGATCGGGGTGCCGCTGGATGGCGCGTCGGGGTAGCCGGGGGCTGCGAGGACGACGGTCACCGCCGCCTCCGACCCTGCGGCGAGCTCGACGCCCTCCAACGACCCGGACGCGGCCGCCGTCAGCGCCTCGAGCAGGTCGCCTTCGAGACGGGGGAGGATGGCCTGGGTCTCAGGGTCGCCGAAGCGGCAGTTGAACTCGAGGACACGCGGCCCGTCGTCCGTGAGCATCAGGCCTGCGTAGAGAAGGCCTTCGAACGGCATGCCTCGTGACGCGAGCTCCTCGAGAACGGGGCGGTGGATCGCCTCGACGAGCTCGTCCGCCTCGTCGGGGCTGAGGTGAGGGACCGGCGAGTAGCTCCCCATCCCGCCGGTGTTCGGCCCCTCGTCGTCGTCGAGGAGCCGCTTGAAGTCCTGCGCCGGGGCCAGCGGAAGCGCGCTCTGCCCGGCGCAGAGGGCGAAGAGCGACACCTCCTCACCCTCGAGGAGCTCTTCGACGACGACCTTGCCGCCGAACGACAGCGCCCGGTCGAGTGCAGCGGCCACCTCGTCCGCCGTACGGCAGACGAAGACCCCCTTCCCGGCCGCGAGGCCGTCCGTCTTGACCACGCAGGGGGCGCGGGCCTCCGCCGGCTCCTCCGCGGTCGGCACTTCGGCCGCTCGCATGACCTCCTTCGCAAAGGACTTCGAGCCTTCGATCCGTGCCGCCGCCCCGCTGGGCCCGAAGACCGCGATCCCGGCCCGGCGCAGCTCGTCCGCGATCCCGGCAACGAGAGGCGCCTCGGGCCCGACGACGACGAGGTCGACGGCGAGGCGCCTGCACAGGTCGAGCACGCCGCGCGAGTCGTCCGGATGCAGGTCGTGACACGTTCCCAGCGTCGCCAGGCCCGGATTCCCCGGCGCGGCGTGGAGTTCCGTGAGATGCGGGCTTTGCGCGATTCTCCACCCGAGCGCGTGCTCGCGTCCGCCTCCGCCCACCACCAGGACCTTCACGCGGCGAGTCTAGACGGGCCTCCGGGCGTTTGGCAGCGACCGCTTCACGGAGGTCACCGATTCGTCACAGAGCGCGCGGATCTCGGCACTGCGAGTTACCCACCGGTGCGGAAGTCGTCGATAGCCTGGAACCGGAGGGAGGCCAGCGGCCGGCCCCTCGCGCGGGCGCGTCTATCAGTGTGTGGAGCCGGCCGGCGCCGGGCGTGCGTGGAGCCGGTCTGTGTCGGCAGCCGACCCGGCGGCCGAAGCCGAGCGGCGGGCGGAGACTTGGGCGCACACGGGGCCGACTCCATCCCGGCGCCCACACGGACGCGATCCCGCGCCCACGCCGACTCCATCCCGGCGCCCACGCCGACTCCATCCCGGCGCCCGCCCCGACCCGATGGGCGCGCCCGCGCCCACCCGCTAGAGGCGCGTCGCGGCGGACACTAGTATTGCCCTTCCTGTAACCGGCGGCCGAGCGCCGCCTGCCGAGAGGAGGAGGGAAGCTCGTGCCGACCGATCTCGAGGCCTTCGTCAGCGCCGATGGCCGTGAAGACAAGATCGCCGAGGTCCGGAAGAGGATCGACGACCTCGGGATCACGTACGTCTACTACCAGTTTCCCTCCGTCACGGGCCGAATCATGGGCAAGGGCGTCCCCTCTCCCCACTGGGAGACGATCGCTGCGAAGGGCTTCCAGCTCGTCTACGGCGCGACGGCGAACCTGTTCACCGACCGGCACGGCAACTACATCGGCTACGGCCCGGAAGCGGCCGAGCTCGTCGGCGTCCCCGAGCCGGAGACCTTCAAGCCGTTGCCCTGGGATCCGAAGGTCGCCCGCGTGTGGGTCACCTGCTTCCGGAACCGCGAGGAGCGAGAGGACCCCGGCGGCTACCTCACCTCGGACGGCCGCGCGAACCTGAAGCGCATCCAGGCCGAGTTCGAGGAGGCCACTGGGCTGCACCTTCGCGCGGGCACGGAGCCGGAGATGATGTGGCTCAAGCTGGACGGAGAGGGCCAGCCCTCGGTCGAGGGGAAGACCAAGCCCTACTGCTACCACATCGATCAGTTCTCCGAGCTCCAGCCGATCATCCACAAGGTGATCGAGTACGGGCAGCGGATGGGCCTCGACATGATCCAGGGCGACCACGAGGACGCCCCCGGCCAGATCGAGCTGAACTTCGGCTTCGACCGAGCGGAGCGGACCGCCGACAATCTCTCCACGTTCCGCCAGATCTGCAAGCAGGTCGGCCGCGAGCTGGACGCCTTCCCGTGCTTCATGCCGAAGCCCTTCATGGGCGTCTCGGCCAACGGCTGTCACCACAACATCTCGCTCTGGCGCGGCGACGAGAACGCCTTCATGCCGGACACCGACGACCTGCAGAAGCCGAGCCGGATCGGGCTCCAGGCGATCGGCGGGATCATGGCTCACCAGCCCGCGCTCACCGCCCTCACGTGCCCGACCGTCAACTCGTACCGGCGCCTCTGGGACACGGGCTTCTGGGCGCCGGTCTTCGCCGACTGGGGCTACCAGAACCGCACGACCGCCCTGCGCGTGTCCGCCCCGGGCCGCTTCGAGTATCGGTCCGTCGACTCCGCCGTCAATCCGTACCTCTCCCTGGCCGGCCTCATCGCTGCGATGCGCGACGGCATCGAGCGCGAGCTCGACCCGGGCGAGCCCGAGGAACGGAACATCTACGAGGCGATGGAGGCCGGCAAGGAGGTCAAGCGGCTCCCGATGACGTTCGGCGCCGCCCTCGACGCGCTCGAGGAGGACGACGTGATCAAGTCTGCCCTTCCGGGCGACATGTACCGTGTGTTCATGCACTACAAGCGCGACGAGTGGGAGCGCTACTGCGCCCAGGTGAGCGACTGGGACGTCACCGAATACCTCGACGTGCTTCCGTAGAAAGGCCGCAGAAATGTGCGGAATTGCGGGGATTATCTACCAGGACGGAACGCACGGGGTCGGGCGCGACATGACCCGGATGCTCCAGTCGATGAAGCACCGCGGTCCCGACTCGACCGGCTACGCGCTCTACAGGCCGCACGACGACCAACTCGTCATGCGCTACAAGCTCGCGGACGCGAACACTCCCCGCGACTTCGAGTTCTCCGACCGGCTCGACGTCCATCAGCACCAGGTCCTGCAGCGCCTCGAGAAGATGGGCGCGACGATCCACGAGGTCGAGGAAGAGACCGAGTACGCCTACCGCCTCGCGTTGACGCTGCCGAACGGAAACCTGAAGGAGCTCGCCGACCGAATCGAGGACATTCCCGAGGCCGAGGTGCTGTCGCTCGGGCACTCGCTCGAGATCGTCAAGGACCTCGGCGACGCCGAGTCCGTGGCCGAGCAGTACGACCTGGGCGGCTTCACCGGCACCCACGCGATCGGCCACGTTCGCATGGCTACCGAGTCCGACGTCGACATCTCGGGCGCCCACCCGTACTGGGCCTACCCGTTCAGCGACATCGCCGTCGTCCACAACGGCCAGCTCACGAACTACTTCCAGTGGAAGCGCCGGCTCGAGCGGAGCGGCCACCGCTTCCAGTCCGAGTGCGACTCGGAGATCATCGCCGTCTACCTCGCCGAGAAGATGAGCGAGGGCGCCGACCTCGAGGGCGCGATGCGAGACTCGCTCGAGGAGCTCGACGGGGTCTTCACCTACATCGCTGTCACCGCGGACGCGCTCGGCGTCTGCAAGGACGTGATGGCCGCGAAGCCTCTCGTCCTCTACGAGGCGGACGACCTCGTGGCGCTCGCCTCGGAGGAGATCGCCATCCGCGCGATCGTCGATCACGAGATCGACACCTACGACCCCTACGAGGGCGAGGTGATGGTGTGGCAGCGGTAGGCGAATCGCGCATCACCTACGACGCGCGAGGCCTCGCCGAGCCATTCGCCGAGGCGCCGCGCACCGCCGAGATCGAGCACGGCCAGGCGACCTTCGACGCGCAGGACCTGACGACGCGGCAGATCAACCTCGAGCTGCGCCGGCTGCTCTACGAGGAGGGGATCGACGACGTGGTCGTCCTGAACCCCGGCTCGAAGCACTCGCTCGGCGTCGGCATCCTCACCCGCTGCCGCATCACCTTCGGCGGGAGCCTCGGCTACTTCGGGTGCGGGCTCGTCGACGGGCCCGAGATCCACATCACGGGCCGGGTCGGCTGGTCGGCGTGCGAGAACATGATGTCCGGCGTCGTGATCGTCGACGGGAACGCGGGCTCGCTCACGGGCGCGGCCATGCGGGGCGGCGACCTCGTCGTGAGGGGGAGGGTCGGCGCCCGTACGGGGATCGACCAGAAGGGCGGCACGATCATCGTCGCGGGCGACGCCGGCACGATGACCGGCTTCATGATGCAGCGCGGCCGCCAGGTCATCTGCGGCAACGTCGGGCCCGGCCTGGGCGACTCGATGTACGACGGGACGATCTACGTCGCCGGGAAGGTGAAGTCCCTCGGCATCGACTGCGTCCCGGGCGAGTGGGACGAGACGGACACGGAGTTCATCGAGCGGAAGTTCAAGATCTACGGGCTCGGAGATCCTCCCGAGCTCCAGAAGTTCGTGTGCGGCAAGAAGCTCTACAACTACGACGTCCTCGAGCCCTCGGAACGAAAGCTGGTGCTGTAGTGGGAGACCATCACCGGAAGGGACACTAGTGCCCCACGAGACCGACCCGGCCGACCGCACCGTCCTCGGGCAGAGCCGGATCTTCACGCCGGACGTCATCAACGACATCCACATGAAGGCCGAGCTCGGCCGCTACCGGATGCGGGGCTTCTCGATCTTCAAGAAGATCCCGCACTGGGACGACCTCATGTTCATGCCGGGGACGCTCACCCGGTTCGTGATCGAGGGCTACCGTGAGAAGTGCGTGACGAAGACGGTGCTCGGCGCGCGCTTCGCCAAGAAGCCGATCGAGCTCGACATCCCCATCTACATCACGGGCATGAGCTTCGGCGCCCTGTCGCTCGAGGCGAAGATGGCGCTCGCCAAGGGCGCCTCCATGGCCGGGACCGCGACGTGCTCGGGGGAGGGCGGGATGATCCCTCCGGAACGCGACCTCTCCACGAAGTGGTACTACCAGTGCATCCAGAGCCGGTACGGGTTCAACCCGCACCACCTGATGCTCGCCGACGCCTGTGAGTTCTTCATCGGCCAGGGCTGCAAGGTCGGCCTCGGCGGCCACCTGATGGGGCAGAAGGTGACCGAGCAGGTAGCCGAGATGCGCTCGCTTCCGCCGGGGATCGACCAGCGCTCGCCCGCACGGCACCCCGACTGGCTCGGCCCCGACGACCTTTCGCTGAAGATCCAGGAGATCCGCGAGGCGACGGACTACCAGATCCCGATCCAGCTCAAGCTCGGTGCCGCCCGCGTCTACGACGACGTGCGCATGGCTGCGAAGTGCGGGCCGGACATCATCTACCTCGACGGGGCGGAAGGCGGCACCGGCGCCGGGCCGCACATTGCCACCGAGGAGACGGGCATCCCGCTCATTGCGGCGATTCCGGAGGCCCGGCGGGCGCTCGAGGACGTTGGGCTCGCGGACGAGATCGACCTGGTCGTCGCGGGCGGAATCCGCAACGGCGGCGACGTCGCCAAGGCGCTCTCGCTCGGCGCCAAGGCCGTGGCCCTCGGGCACGCCGCCCTCATGGCTCTCAACTGCAACAAGGAGATCCCGGGGGTCACCGACTACGAAGGGACGGTCGGCGTCAAGGCCGGCGAGTGCTACCACTGCCACACCGGCCGCTGCCCTGTCGGGATCACCACCCAGGACCCCGAGCTTCGCAGGCGGCTAGTCGTCGACGAGGCCGCCGAGCGCGTCTACAACTTCCTGCACACCTTGACGCTCGAGGTGCAGATGCTCGCGCGCGCGTGCGGGAAGACGAACGTGCACTCCCTCGAGCCCGAGGATCTCTGCGCGCTCACGGTCGAGGCGGCGGCGATGGCGAAGGTGCCGCTGGCGGGAACCGACTACGTGCCGGGCCTCACCGAGGAGCGGGCGCTCGCCGAGATCAAGCGCCTGCTCCAGAAGCACCTCGAATACCCGGTGGACTACCTGCCGGACCAACCGGCCGAGTACGCGGGTGCGGAGGATTGATGCTGATGTCCATGAAAGAGCCCGAAAAGATCGTTGAGATCGATGCCGAGTATCTCTCCGGCCGGCGCTTCTCGTACCAGGAGGACATCGCCGAGGTCGAGGGAGTCGACCTCCTCGCGGCGACTCCCGGCGAAGACCTCAACTGGCTCGAGGACGTCGAGCTCCTCGAAGAGGAGGGGGTCCCGGCCGTCTTCGACCGCTACTCCAACTCCTTCGTCCGCATCTACTTCTCGATTCCGGCAGGGCGCGAGGACGAGATCGCGCGCAAGGTGCTCGTCAAGCACCTGCAGTCGGGCAACTCCTACGGCATCCAGCTGAAGGAGAAGCACGCGAAGTTCCCCCAGCCCGAGCTCGGCCCGTGGGTCGAGGGCTCGCAGACGGTCGGCGCCGACTGGCAGCGGCCCGTGCTGGAAGGCTGGGAGCCGCCCGACCACTGACCGGCCGGGCGCAGCCCTCCCCGCCGGCGAACATGAGAGGGGGCCGTTGCCGGCCCCCTGGTCGCTCCAGCTCTCGCGCGCTTTACACCCGCCCGCGGCGGCCAAAACCGATGCCGCCGAAGAGCAGGAGCACGAGCAGGATGATGATCAGAACCCACACCCACGTTGCCATGGAGTCCTCCTTGGTGGCCGCTGGACGCGCTCATATAGCCGCTCGCGCCGGTTCCCAAACCCTCACCCAAGTCGCTCGCGCGGAAGGAAACGGAGGAGGGGCGAGCGCCGGGCGGGCTCGCCCCTCCGATATCCCGGGGATCGAGCACTCCGGCCCGGCGCGGCGGCGCGGTGCGCCTCGCGGGGACGGCGATTCTTTCTCGACCCCGGGTTTCTGTCACTACGCAGCGGGCGGGTCGCTGGATTGCACGAACGCCGGGACGTGGAGTCGAACAGGGGTCGCCGCGAGGATGGACTTCGTGTCCTGACGCGGGGCGTCAGGAGCTCTTGGCTCCCGTGTACAGGTCGTCGATCACGTCGCGGAAGTGCTCCTCGCAGACGCGGCGGCGGAGCTTCAGCGTCGGCGTTATCTCCCCCTCCTCGATCGAGAGCTCCCGGGGCAGGATTGCGAAGCGCTTCACCTGCTCGGCCCGCCCGAGGCCGGAGTTGACCTGAGCCACGACGCCCTCGACTAGCTTCTGGGTCTCCTCCGGCGAGCCCGCATCGCTCCCAACCCGCTCGGCGTCCAGCTCGAGGAGAGCGACGAGGTACGGCCGGCGATCGCCCACGACGAGCGCCCGCGCGAAGTAGCCGGACGCGATCAAGGCGCCCTCGACGTTCTGAGGAGCGATCTTCTTGCCCCCGGCCGTGACGATGATCTCCTTCTTCCTGTCGGTGATGGTGAGCGCTCCGTCCGCGTCGAGCACGCCGATGTCGCCGCTCAGGAGCCAGCCGTCCGGACGCAGCGCGTCGGTCGTCGCCTCCTCGTTGCGGTAGTAGCCGCGAAAGACCGTCTCGCCGCGAATCATGATCTCGCCGTCGTCCGCCAACGCGAGCTCGATCCCCGGGAGGGCGGGCCCGACGGACCCCGCCGTGACTCGGCCGGCGCGGTTGATCGTGCAGGCGCTCGTCGTCTCGGTCAGGCCGTATCCCTCGAGAACGGGGACGCCGCAGGCGAGGAAGAACTCGATGATCTCCGCCGAGAGCGGCGCGCCTCCCGAGACGCCGAGCCGCATCCGCCCTCCGAGCCGCTCCCTGATCTTGGCGAGGACGAGCCGGTCCGCAAGCCGCTGCTGGAGAGCGACAAGAGGGGAGCGGCTCCCGCGGGCAGTCCGCGCGCCGATGCTCAGCGCCCAGGCCGCGAGCCAGCGGCTCGGGGCGCGCCGGGCGTCGATCTTGGCGCGGGCGGTCGCATACGCTTTCTCGTACAGTCGCGGCACGCTGGGGAAGACCGTCGGGCGGACGGTCAGGAGCGCGCGGCCGACGTTCGCCGGCTCCGGGCAGAAGGCGATCGTCACCCCGATCTCCGCTCCGCAGAACTGGACGAGCCGGGCGAAGTTGTGGGCGAGCGGGAGGAAGAGGACCGCCGTGTCGCCCGCCTCGAAGAGACCGTCGACGCCGCGCACCGACTCGGCGAGAGCGGTGAAGTTGCGGTGGCTGAGGACGCACCCCTTCGGCTTCCCGGTGGTTCCGGACGTGTAGATGATCGTGAGGGGGTCGTCCTCGGCCAGTGCGGCGCGCACCGTGTGGACTGCGCGCGGCTGGCTCGCCGCGAGCCCGCGGCCTGCGGCGACCAGGTCTTCGAGGGTCAGGTCGGCGCCGGGCTCGATCTGGACGACGACCTCGAGCTCCGGCAGCGAGGGCGCGAGCTCGCCGAGCCGGCGGCTCTCGTCCTCGCCCTCCGCGATCGCGAAGCGCGCGCCGGAGTGCGAGAGGATGTGCTCGGTGTCCGCGCTCGAGCTCTGCAGGTAGATCGGGACGACCACCGCGCCGAGCGAGGAGAGGGCGAAGTCGCAGAGGGTCCACTCGAGCCGGGTTCGGCTCAGGACGGCGACTCGGTCTCCCTTGCGAACGCCGTGCGCGAGGAACCCGAACGCGAGCTCGTCCACCCGCGCGCCCGCCTCCTGCCAGGTGACCGGGCGCCAGCCCCCACGATCCTCGACCAGGTAGGCCGGGTACTCACGGTGTGCCGAGGTCGCCCGCGTCCAGAGCCCCGGAATGGTTCGCGGCGTGTCCGTCTCGGCAGTTCGGGCCTCTACGACGGCGCCCACAACCAGCCCAGTTAAGCAGGGAACGGGCAAGAGGTCTACCGTGCGCCCACTGACCATGACGACCCACCCTGGGCCCCGGCGGACGACCGGCCGGGCTCTCGCCCTCGGCCTCCTCGCCGCGGGTCTCGCCCGAGGGCCCTCGCTCGCTCCGCGAACGACGGCGGACGAGCGCCTGATCGTCGGCGGCGCGGCGCTCATGGGCGCGGCGGCCGGGACGGCCGTCGAGGAGCTCGCGGTGCGCGCCGGCAGGCGACTTCCGGGCGGGCGGTTTGGTACGGCCGCCGTCCTCGCCGCCGCCGGGCTCGCCGGCCGGGCGTGGGCGGGGGGCAGGCAGGGGCGCGCGTTCGCGGACGGCGTCGAGACGGCGTCGACGATCCTCGTCGCGGGCTCGGTCGCCGAGCCGGCCGTGCGGGTCGTCGACCGGGCGCCGCGGCTCCTGCGGTTGCTGGCGCTCGCCGGGCTCGGACGGCTCCTCGTCCTGGGTGCGTCGGAGCTGGTCGCCCTCAAGCGGCGCCTCGGGGAGCCCCAGGACCTCGTCAAAGCCTCCGTCACGTACGACTACCTGCCGACGGTCTCCGTGGGCGACGGGAGCGGAGTCGCTCTCACGACGCTGGACCGGGAGGGCCGGAAGTTCCTCGGCCTCGCGACGCCGGCCGCGCGCATCGAGGAGGTGACCGGAGCGGGCGCGCTCGACCCCATCCGCGTCTTCGTGGGTCTCGAGAGCGCGCCGGATCCCGAGGGCCGGGCCCGGCTCGCCCTCGAGGAGCTCGAGCGGCTCGGCGCCTTCGAGCGGAGGCGGATCGTGGTCGTCTGCGCCACCGGAGCGGGGTTCGTCCACCCGGTGCCCGTCGAGGCGGAGGAGCACATGTGCGCGGGGGATGTCGCGACCGCGGCTATCCAGTACGCCAACCGACGCTCCTACCGGTCGCTCAGGGCCGTGCCGATGGGCATCCGGACGTATGGCCTGCTTCTGCAGGGCATCGCCGAGCGGATCGTGGCCGGCTCCCGATCCGAGCTCGTCCTCTACGGTGAGAGCCTCGGAGCCTGGATCGCCGCCGGAGCGCTCGTCGAGCTGGAAGGCCGGCCCGGGAGCGTCAGCCCGGCGAGGGTCCTGCTCGTCGGCCCGCCGCACGGCGCGACCGCCCTCGTCGAGCACGTCACGCGGTCGGTGGGCACGGCCGACGGGCGGCTCACGATCGTCGTCCATCCCGAGGATCCCGTCGCCAACTACTCCGGCCCGAGCCTCCTCTGGCGGCGGCCGCCGTGGCTCCCGGCCGGGCGTCGGCGCGATCCCCGTATACCGCGCGGGCTTCGCTGGCTGCCCGGGATCACGTTCCTCCAGGTCCTCTTCGACGTCAAGAACGGGACGGCGTTCCCGGTCGAATTCGGCACGACCGGGCACGACTACCGGCGCGAGCTGCCCGCGGTCGTGCGCCGTGCTTTCGGTCACGCCGACACGTCCCCGGAGCTCCTGCGGGCCGTCGAGGCGTGCACCCAGGAGTCGGCGTGGGCGCAGGCCGAGCGGGAGCGTGCCGGCAGCACCCGGCACCGCCGGGGTTGAGCCGCGGACTCTCGTGATTCAAGCTACAAGGCGGCGATGGCCGACGCCGCCACCCCGAGAGCGACGAAGGTCCTGCTGGTCGCGGTGCTCGCAACCGCCTGCACCGCGACGGCGTGGTACCTGCTGGCCGCCCCCGCCCACGATCCGCGTGCCGCCGGGCGCGTCTTCCTTCTCCTCACCGTGCTCTTCCTCGGCCGCGTCACAGGCCAGGTGGCCGTCGCGCTCCGGGCGCCGAGCTGGCTGCCGCCGATGGTCCAGTGGAACCTCCTCCCGTACCGCTATCTCCTCCCGATCCAGCTCGTCTTCCTGAGCGTGATGGGGGTCGTATGCGCGGCGTTTCTCGACGGCTCGGACGACGGCGCCCTCACCACACCCCGCACGGTGGTCGGGGCGGCGGTCGTCGTGGTGAGCGGCGCCTACGCAGGCGCGATGGGCGTCCGCTACGTCGTTCGCATGCGGCGCCGCCCCGAGCAGCGCTGGTTCGGCGGGACGATCCCGATCGTCTTCCACTGGGTGCTCGCCGCGTTCCTCCTCGTCTACGGCGTCTACAACCTGAGGGCCGCGTGAGCGAGGCCGAGGTCGTCGTGGTCGGGGCCGGCGCGTCCGGCCTCGCAGCGGCGGCGGCGCTCGCGAGGCGCGGGCGCCGCCCGGTCGTGCTTCACCGCGACGAGAGGGTCGGCGCGACCTGGCGCGGCCGGTACGACCGCCTGCACCTGCACACGACACGGCGGTTCTCGGGGCTCCCGTATCACCCGGTGCCGCGCTCGTACGGGCGCTTCGTCGCCAAGGACGACTACGCCCGCTACCTGGAGGAGTATGCCGACCGGCTCGGGCTCGACGTTCGCCACGGCGTGGCCGTGCGGGCGATCCACCCTCCCGACGGGGTGGGCCGCTGGACGCTCGACACGGAGACCGGGCCCTGGGGAGCCCGGGCCGTCGTCGTCGCGACCGGGCGTCATCGGCTCGAGGTCCTGCCCGACCTTCCCGGCGCGCAGACCTTCGGCGGGCCGATCGTCCACTCGGGCGACTACCGCACGGGCGGCGCGTTCGCCGGTCAGCGCGTGCTCGTCGTCGGCATCGGGAACAGCGGGGCCGAGATCGCCGTGGATCTCGTCGAGCAGGGGGCGGGCAGCGTCGAGATCGCCGTGCGGTCGTCGCCTCCGATCGTCTCTCGCGAGGTGGCGGGCATCCCCGTCCAGCTCTTCGGGATCCTGCTCAGCCCGCTTCCTGCCCGGGCCGTGGATCGCGCCGCGGCACGGGTCCGGCGCCTCGCGCTCGGCGATCTCGCCCCATACGGCCTCGGGCCGCCGGCCTGGGGCTCGTTCTCGGCGCGGCGTCCGGCGGTGATCGACGTCGGGTTCGTCGGCGTCCTCAAAGCGGGCCGGGTTCGCGTGCGTCCTGCCCTGCGCGGGCTGCGCCCCGGCGGGGCGGTGTTCGCCGACGGGAGCGAGCAGGACGTCGATGCCGTCGTGGCGGCGACGGGCTTCCGAACGGGGCTCGAGGAGCTCCTAGACGTGCACGGCGTCCTCGACGAGCACGGTCTCCCGCGGGACGAGCCGGCGGTCGCCTCAGCCCCGGGCCTCTTCTTCGCCGGCTTCACCGAGACGGTGCGCGGCCAGCTCTACGAGGCGAGCAGGGCGGCGGGGACGCTCGCCGGCGCCGTCGACGGGTTCCTGTCCCACAGCTGAAGGAGGTCTCGATGCCGGTAATCGTGAACGACATCCATTCCCAGCTGAACGAGTCCGAGGTCGAGGAGGTGATCGAGGTCGACTCGCTGGAAGGGGTCAAGGCCGCGATCGCGCGGGCGGGCGAGCTCGGGCGGCCGCTCGCGATCTGCGGCGGCCGGCATGCCATGGGCGGCCAGCAGTACTGCGCGGGCGGGCTCCTCCTCGACACCCGCGGCGTCTCGCGTGTGCTCGCCTTCAACGGCGAGCGCGGGACGATCGAGGTCGAGGCCGGGATCCAGTGGCCCGCGCTCTACACGTACCTGAGCTCGCCCGAGGGAGGAGGGGGCGCGTGGGGCTTCGCCCAGAAGCAGACCGGCGCAGACCGGCTCACGCTGGGCGGGGCGATCTCGGCGAACGTCCACGGACGGGCGCTGACGCTGAAGCCGATCGTCGCAGACGTCGAGTCGCTCGTCCTCGTGGACGCCTCCGGCGAGCTCCGGACCTGCAGCCGCACGAGCGAGCCCGAGCTCTTCTCGCTCGTGATCGGCGGGTACGGGCTCTTCGGAGTCGTCTACTCCGTGACGCTCCGCCTCTCGCCGCGGCGGAAGGTCGAGCGCGTGGTCGAGGTGCGGACGATCGACGGCCTCATGGACGCCTTCGACGAGCGCATCGCCTCGGGGTTCCTCTACGGCGACTTCCAGTTTGCCACCGACCCCGACTCGGACGAGTTCCTCCAGGCGGGCGTGTTCTCGTGCTACCTCCCGGTTTCCGACGATACGCCCGTGCCCGACGGCCAGCGCGCCCTCTCGCTCGATGATTGGAAGGCGCTCCTCTACCTCGCGCACACAGACAAGTCGGAGGCCTTCGCCCGCTACGCGCAGCACTACCTCGCCACCTCGGGACAGATCTACCTCTCCGACGGCCACCAGATGTCCGAGTACATCGACGACTACCACGTCGAGCTCGACCGGCAGCTCGGCGCTTCCAACCGCGCGACCGAGATGATCTCGGAGCTCTACGTCCCCCGCGAAGCGCTCACCGGCTTCGTCGCGGAGATCGCCGAGGTTTTCCGGCGCACGGGCGTGGACGTGATCTACGGGACGATCAGGCTGATCGAGCGCGACGACGAGACGTTCCTGCCGTGGGCGCGCGACCGCTTCGCCTGCATCATCTTCAACCTCCACACGGAGCACACACCCGAGGGGCTCGAGCGTTCCGCCGACGCGTTTCGGCGGCTGATCGACGCTGCAAGCAGCCGCGGCGGCAGCTACTTCCTCACCTACCACCGCTGGGCGACGAAGGAGCAGCTCCTGCGCTGCTACCCGAAGTTTCCGGCCTTCCTGGCCCAGAAGCGCGAGTACGATCCGGAGGAGCGCTTCCAGAGCGACTGGTACCGGCACTATCGAGAGGTCTTCGCGTGAAGTTGGCGGGCGCTCGAGAGGCGTTTCGCCGGGACGGCGCGGTCTGCGTGCGCGGCGCCGTATCGTCTGAGGAGATCGGGCTGCTCGAGCTGGGGATCGAGCGGAACCTCGCGCGGCCGAGCCCGCGGGCGATCGTCGCCAGCCGTCCGGACGACCCCGGCCGCTTCGTCGAGGACTTCTGCAACTGGCAGGAGATCCCCGAGTACGAGGAGTTCGTGCGCGCGTCGGGCGCGGCCGCGATTGCCGGCGAGCTGATGGGCAGCGAGCGCGTGCGCCTCTACCACGACCATCTCCTCGTCAAGGAGCCGGGGACGGCGCAGCGGACGCCGTGGCACCAGGATCAGCCGTACTACAACGTCGAGGGCACCCAGGTCTGCAGCATGTGGTTGCCGGTCGACCCGGTCGCGCGCGAGGCCACGCTCGAGTTCATCGCCGGCTCGCACCTGGGACCGTGGCTCATGCCGCGGTCGTTCATGGACGAGGAGGCGAAGTGGTTTCCGGAGGGAACCCTCGAGGAGCTCCCGGACATCGATGCCGACCCGGACCGGTTCCGCGTGCTCGGCTGGGCGCTCGAGCCCGGCGACGCGGTCTTCTTCCACATGCTCACGCTGCACGCGGCGGGGGGCGTCTCGGGCGGCACCCGGCGGCGTGCGTTCTCCGTCCGCTTCCTCGGCGACGACGCGACGCATGCGCCGAGGCCGTGGAAGACCTCGCCGGAGTTTCCCGGTCTCGCAGACGAGCTCCCGGCCGGCGCGCCGATGGAGCATCCGCTCTTTCCCGTGCTCTGGGAGCGTTCGCCCGGCTAGCAGAGACTACGTCCCGTGCCCGCCTCCGCCTTCCTGCTCGCTCTCGCCGCGGCCTTCGTGCACGCGCTCTGGAATCTCCTGATCGCGCGGGCGCGCGACCCCGAGGCCGCAGGCGCGGTCGCGCTCCTCACGGCCGTCGTCGTCTTCGCGCCGGTCGCCGTTCTCTTCTGGGAGCTCGAGTCGGGGGCGTGGCCGTACATTGCGGCCAGCTCGCTGCTCGAGCTCATCTACTTCGCTCTGCTCGGCGCCGCCTACCGGCGGGCGGAGCTCTCGGTGGTCTACCCGCTCGCGCGCGGAGTCGCGCCTGTGCTGGTCCTGGTCGTCGGCGTGCTCGCCCTGGGCGCGGACACAACGGCCGTCCAGGCCGTAGGCGTGTGCCTGGTTGGGCTCGGGGTGCTCCTCGTCCGCGGCCTGCGCCGTCCGGGGGAGTGGTCCGGGGTGCTCTTCGGCCTCGCCATCGCCTGTTCCATCGCCGCGTACACGCTCGTGGACAACGAGGGCATTCGTTTCGCCAACGCGATCACGTATCTCGAGCTCCTGCTCGTCGTGCCGGCGATCGGGTACGCCGCGGGGGTCGCCGTCGCGAAGGGACGCGCCGCGCTTCGGGCCGAGGTGAGCGGTGCCACGATCGTCGCGGGCCTCGGCATCGGCATCGCGTACGGCCTCGTCCTCGCCGCGCTCGCGCGCGCCGAGGCGGCGCCCGTCGCCGCCGTCCGCGAGACGAGCATCGTCATCGCAACACTGGGAGCCGCGCTCTTCCTCCAGGAGCGTGTCGGCCCGGCGCGCGTTGCGGGCGCGGTGCTCGTCGCCGTCGGCGTCGCTCTGCTCGGCTTCTAGAAGCCGGCGCTGTCTCTAGCGGCCACGTCTGGGGTCAGACCCCTGGACGTGGCTGGAGAGGACACCCGCGTGCCCTCAGCCCTGCAGCCAGAGCGCAAGCGCGGCGAGGGAGCCCGCGTCCGAGAGCTCCCGGAGAATGCCACGAGTCGGCAGGCGCTCCATGACGAGGTCGTCGCCCTCCTCACGCTCGCCGATGCCCACGTCGGTGAGCTCGGTCGCCTCGAAGGCGTGCACGTACTCCGTCGAGTAGTCCGGCGCCGCCCAGAACGAGCCGAGCTTCCGCCACGAGCCGGCCGCGAGCCCGCACTCCTCGACCAGCTCGCGCGCGGCGCACTCCTCGGGCGTCTCGCCCGCTTCGATCGACCCGGCGGGAAGCTCGAGCGTGCGGCCCTTCGCGCCCGCCCGCGTCTGCCGGACGACGACGATCGACTCGCCGTCGACGGCGACCACGACGATCGAGTCTGGTCTCTCGAGGAGAGCGAGCGGAAGGCGAGCGACGGTCATCCGGCCGAGGGGCACCCTAGCCTGTTGCCCGTGGCCAGGCCCCGCGCACGGGATCTCGGCATCTCGATCGGGAGCCTTCCGACCGGAGAGCTCAATGCGATCACCGACGTTCCCGGCGTCCGCGTCGGGCACGAGACGATCATCGAAGGCGACTCGGTGCGCACCGGCGTCACCGTCCTCTTTCCCCACGAAGGCGACCCCTGGAGGGAGCCGGTCTTTGCGGGAGCGCACCGCCTGAACGGAAACGGGGAGCTGACCGGGCTCGAGTGGGTGCGGGAGTCGGGGATGCTCACCTCGCCTGTCGGGCTCACGAACACCCACTCCGTGGGAGTCGTCCACGACGCGCTGATCGCAGCGGAGGTCCAAGAGCGGGACGCCGGCGACGAGTTCTGGAGCCTGCCGGTCGTCGGCGAGACCTGGGACGGCTCCCTGAACGACATCAACGGGATGCACGTCCGCCCGGAGCACGTGCGGGCTGCGACCGCGGCCGCCCAGGGCGGGCCGGTCGCCGAGGGGAGCGTCGGCGGCGGCACGGGCATGATCTGCCACGAGTTCAAGGGCGGCATCGGCACCTCGTCTCGCGTCGTGGAAGAGGTCGGCGGTCACGTCGTCGGGGTCCTCGTCCAGGCGAACTACGGCCGGCGCGACCGCCTCCGCGTGGACGGGGTTCCCGTCGGAGAGGAAATCCCCGCGTCCGTCGTCCCCTTGCCCGGCGTACCGGGCGCGACCTCGGGCGGCTCGATCATCGTCGTCGTGGCGACGACGGCCGCGCTCCTGCCGGGCCAGTGCGACCGGCTCGCCCAGCGCGCCGGGCTCGGAATCGCCCGCGTCGGCGGCGCCGGGGAGAACTCGAGCGGCGACCTCTTCCTCTGCTTCTCCACCGGAAACCGCGGGCTTCCGGCGGCCGACGTAGCGGCGGAGAGCCCGCTCACGGTCCCGCTCGAGATGCTGCCCAACGGCCACATCACGCCGCTCTTCTACGCCGTCATCGAGGCGACCGAAGAGGCAATCCTGAACGCGCTCTGCGCCGCCGAGACGATGAGCGGGCACGGTGGGACGGTCGTGCACGAGCTGCCGACGGACCGCCTGGTCGAAGCGATGGCCCGTCGCTAGGGCGAGTCGACAGCCTGCCCTCCACTCGTATCGGGCGCTGGGGCCCGCGCAGTTCCGCTTGTTCGAGAACCAGCCGGGGGTTACGCTGGCCACAGCGTCGGAAAGGGAGGTTGGCGAGATGAGCGTTGCCGTGTCCCAGCACAAGAACTACATCGGCGGTGAGTGGGTCGACTCCGCCGGCGGCGAGACGATGGAGGTCCTGAACCCGGCGACGGGAGAGGCGATCGCCGAGGTTCCGGCCAGCACCGCAGAGGACGCCGACCGCGCCGTCCAGGCGGCCAAGAACGCGCTCCCCGAGTGGCTCGACTCCACGCCGCGCGAGCGCGCAGAGATGCTCCTCAAGCTCGCGGACGTCATCGAGGAGAACGCCGAGGAGCTCGCCGCGCTCGAGTCGAAGAACGTCGGCAAGCCGATTGCCGCCGCCCGGGACGAGCCCGCGGAGATGGCCGACAACCTTCGCTTCTTCGCAGGGGCCGCGCGCATCCTCGAAGGCCGCTCGACCGGCGAGTACATGGCCGAGCACACCTCGTGGATCCGCCGTGAGCCGCTGGGGGTCGTCGCCGGGATCGCCCCCTGGAACTACCCGCTCTGGATGGCCGTCTGGAAGCTCGGGCCGGCCCTTGCGGCGGGCAACGTCCAGGTGTTGAAGCCGTCCGAGCAGACGCCGCTCACGCTGCTCCGCTTCGTCGAGCTCGCCGAGGGGATCATCCCGCCGGGCGTCCTCAACGTCATCACCGGCGACGGCGTCCCGGCGGGCGAGGCGCTCGTCAAGCACCCCGACGTCCGCCTCGTCTCCCTCACGGGCGACGTCGAGACCGGCAAGATCATCGCGCGCAACGCAGCCGACACCGTCAAGCGCGTCCACCTCGAGCTCGGCGGCAAGGCGCCCGTGCTCGTCTTCGACGACGCCGACCCCGCGGCTGTCGCCGAGGGGATCAAGATCGCCGGCTACTGGAACTCCGGGCAGGACTGCACCGCGGCCTCGCGCGTCATGGCCGGCCCGAAGATCTACGACAAGCTCCTCGAGGAGCTCGTCCCGGCCGTCGAGGCGATCAACGTCGCCGACCCGGCCGAGGGCGAGGACGTCGAGATGGGTCCCGGTGATCTCCAAGGACCAGCAGGAGCGGGTCTTCGGCTTCCTCGAGCGAGCCGAAGGAGCGACCGTCCTCACGGGTGGCGGGTCGAACGGCGACCGCGGTTTCTTCGTCAACCCGACTGTCGTCGTCGACGTCGACCAGGCCGACGAGATCGTCCAGCGCGAGGTCTTCGGCCCCGTCGTCACCGTCCAGCGCTTCGCGGAGGACGACGAGGCGATCGCGTGGGCGAACGACGTCAAGTACGGGCTGGCGTCCTCGGTCTGGACGCGCGACATCGGACGGGCCCTGAACGCGGCGCGCAAGCTCCAGTTCGGAACGGTCTGGATCAACGACCACATTCCGCTCGTGTCCGAGATGCCGCACGGCGGCTACAAGCAGTCGGGCTACGGGAAGGACCTGTCCCCCTACTCGCTCGAGGACTACACCCAGATCAAGCACGTCATGGCGAAGATCGACTAAGAGGAGGGCTTCCGACCCTCACCCGCGGGAGGTGAGCGATGGCGGTTGAGCAACAGGTCGAGCGCGAGCCGGAAAGCGCCGCCGTGGCCGACGTCAGGCTCGAGTCGGTAACGAAGCGCTTCGACGACGTGGTCGCGGTCGACGACGTCTCGCTCCAGATTCCTCGCGGGAGCTTCTTCGCGCTGCTCGGCCCGTCGGGCTGTGGCAAGACCACGAGCCTGCGCATGATCGGCGGCTTCGAGGAGCCGACGGCGGGCACCATCTACCTCGGCGACCGCGACGTGACGGGCCTGCCCCCGTACAAGCGCGACGTCAACACCGTCTTCCAGAGCTACGCGCTCTTCCCGCACCTCTCGATCGCCGACAACGTCGCCTTCGGCCTCAAGCGCAGGGGCGTGAAGGGCGCCGAGCTGAAGGAACGCGTCGCCGAGGCGCTCGAGCTGGTCGCCCTGACCGGGTTCGAGCGGCGCAAGCCGCGGCAGCTCTCCGGCGGCCAGCAGCAGCGTGTCGCGCTGGCGCGCGCGCTCGTGAACCGCCCGCGCGTCCTGCTCCTCGACGAGCCTCTCGGCGCGCTCGACATGAAGCTCCGCAAGCAGATGCAGCTCGAGCTCAAGCGCATCCAGCACGAGGTGGGGATCACCTTCGTGCACGTGACGCACGACCAGGAGGAGGCCATGACGATGGCGGACTCGATCGCCGTCATGCACGACGGCAGGATCGAGCAGCTCGGGACGCCGACCGAGCTCTACGAGACGCCGCGCACCGCCTTCGTCGCCGGGTTCCTGGGGATCTCGAACCTCCTGCACGGCACGGTCGAGGGTGACGGCGTCGTCCGGCTCGCCGGCGGGACCGTAGTCCGGGCGCCGGCGGCGTCCGGACGGACCGGCGACGTCTCGATCGGCATCCGCCCCGAGAAGGTGCGCCTCGGGGCCCAGGAGGAGAACCACCTGGCCGGCGAGGTTCGCGAGAGCGCATACATCGGCGTCTCCACCCAGTACATCGTCGACACGTCGGCAGGCGCGATAACGCTCTACGTCCAGAACGCCGAGGCGGGGCCGCCCTCGGTGCACCCGGGGAACCAGGTGACGCTCAGCTGGAGCCCCGACGCGACCTTCGTAGTAGAAGCACAGGAGGAGGGCGAACGATGAAGCAGCCGTTCGAGAAGATCAACCAACCGATGACCCGGCAGCAGCTCCTGCGGCGGGCGGCAGTGGGCGGTGTGACGCTGTCCCTGCCAGGCTTCCTCGCCGCGTGCGGCGGAGGGGAGGGGATCGAGGCCCAGCAGCCTGACACGGAGACCGCGGCGACGACGGTCGAGCAGGTGCTCGCCGACGAGATCACCGTCTCGAACTGGCCGTACTACATCGACCAGAACGACGACGCGACCAAGTTCCCGACCCTCGAGCAGTTCGAGAAGGAGACCGGGGTCAAGGTCAACTACCTCGAGGACATCAACTCGAACGAGGAGTTCTTCGGCGAGATCCAGGCGCCGCTCTCGCGCGGCCAGTCGATCGACCGGGACATCATCGTCCCGACCGCCTGGCTCGCCGCACGCCTGCTCAGGCTCGGCTACCTCCAGAAGCTCGACAAGAGCGCGATCCCGAACATGGTGAACCTCGAGGACACGCTCAAGAGCCCGTCCTGGGACCCGAACCGCGACTACAGCCTGCCCTGGCAGACGTACATCACGGGCATCGGCTACGACCCGAAGAAGGTCGGTGGGAGCTCACCTCGGTCGAGCAGCTCCTCGACCCCGCGCTCAAGGGGAAGATCACGATGCTCGACTCGATGGAGGACACGATCGGCCTCTTCCTCCTCGAGATGGACGTCGACCCGGCGGGCGACATCGAGCCGACGGCCTACGACGAGGCCATCGCCAAGGTCCAGAAGGCGGTGGACGACGGGCAGATCCGCCAGTTCACGGGCAACGACTACACGGGCCCGCTCTCCAAGGGCGACGTCTGGGCCTCGATCGCCTGGTCGGGCGACATCGTCATCCTCCAGCCGGACAACCCGAACCTCAGTTCACCATCCCGGACGCCGGCGGCATGACGTCCGTCGACACGATGGTCATCCCCACGGGCGGCGACGTCTACACGGCGTCGAAGTTCATGAACTTCTTCTACGACCCGGCGATCGCGGCCGAGGTCGCCGCGTACGTGAACTACATCACGCCGGTCAAGGGGACGAAGGAGGCCATCACCGAGATCGACCCGGCGCTCGCGGAGGATCCGCTGATCTTCCCGACCCCCGAGGTGCTCGAGAACATCTACGAGTTCAACCCGGAGGCGATCGAGAACGTCGACTACCAGGAGAAGTGGCAGGCCGTGATCGGCGTCTAGCCGCTCACGCGCTCCGGCAATGGGCTTCCTCCACCGCCATCGCTGGCTGACGCCGTACCTGCTCCTGGCGCCGGGGATCGCGTTCCTGATCCTGTTCTTCGTCGTCCCGCTCTACTACCTCGGCTACACGTCCCTCCAGGAGGGGACGGTCCAGGTCGGCTACACGTTCACCTGGGCCTGGGACAACTACTCCGAGGCTTTCAGCACCTACCGCGAGCAGTTCTACCGCTCGCTCCAGTACGCCGGCATCGCGACCGTGGTCGCCCTGCTCATCTCCTACCCGCTCACGTACTGGATCGCCTTCCGCGGCGGGCGCTGGAAGAACCTGCTCCTCCTCTTCATCATCGCGCCTTTCTTCGTCACCTACCTGATCCGGACGCTCGCCTGGCAGAACATCCTGTCGGACGACGGCTTCGTCGTGAACGCACTGCAGCTCGTGGGACTCGTCGCCGACGACGGGCGGGTGCTGGCCACCTCCACGGCGGTGATCGCGGGCATCACCTACAACTTCCTGCCGTTCATGGCGCTGCCCCTGTACGTGAGCCTGGAGCAGATCGACAAGAGCATGATCGAGGCGGCCAAGGACCTCTACGCGTCGAGCACGAAGGCCTTCCTGCGCGTGACGCTGCCGCTGTCGATGCCGGGGGTGATCGCCGGGACGCTGCTGACCTTCATCCCCGCGGCGGGAGACTTCATCAACGCCGAGCTCCTGGGGACGCCGAATCAGGCCATGATCGGAAACGTCATCCAGTCCAAGTTCCTCGAGATCACCGACTACGGGCAGGCGGCGGCGCTCTCGGTGATCCTCATGGTGGTCATCCTGCTCCTGATCGTCGTCTACACCAGACTGGTGGGGACGGAACGGCTCGCAGGATGACCACGGCCGCCGGGACCGAGCCGCTGCCCCGGCGCCGGGTGAGCGCGCTCGCAAGGGCCTGGGCGTTCGCCCGGCACCACACCCTCACCGTCGTCGGGATCCTGGCGCTCGCCTACCTGATGCTCCCGATCGTGGTCGTGATCGTCTTCTCCTTCAACGACCCGGCCGGGCGCTTCAACTACACCTGGGAGGGCTTCACGACCGCGCACTGGACGAATCCGTTCGGTCCGCCCTTTCTCGGCGATTCGGTGGCAACGAGCATCAAGGTCGCGGTGCTCGCCACGATCGTGTCGGTGATCCTGGGAACCCTCGTTGCGCTGGCCCTGGTCCGCTACCACTTCCGGGGCCGCGGCACGACGAACCTGCTCATCTTCGTGCCCGCTCACGGCGCCCGAGATCGTCCTCGGCGCCTCCCTCCTCGCGCTCTTCCTGAACCTGGGAACCGCGCTCGGCTTCTGGACGATCGTGGCCGCCCACATCATGTTCTGCATCAGCTTCGTCGTCGTGACCGTGCGGGCGCGGCTGGTCGGCTTCGACCGGCACGTGGAGGAGGCCGCGATGGATCTGGGCGCGAACGAGTTCGTGACGTTCTTCCGCATCACGTTGCCGCTGATCGCCCCGGGATTCTCGCCGGCGCCCTGCTCGCCTTCTCCCTCTCGATCGACGACTTCGTGATCACGAGCTTCAACTCGGGTACGACGGAGACGTTCCCGCTCTATGTCTGGAGCCAGGCGCAGCGCGGCGTCCCGCCCGAGGTCAACGTCATCGGCACAATGATCTTCGGCGTGGCCATCGTGCTGATGCTCGCCAACATTCTCTTCCAGTGGCGCCGGGCGCCGAAAGGAGCCGTATGAGCTTCCCCGCAACCTCCCTCTCCGCCGACGAGCTGCAGAAGGCCGCGCGCGACCACCTGTGGCTGCACTTCACCCGCATGTCGGGCTTTGCGCAAGAGGAAGTGCCGATCATCGTGCGGGGCGACGGCTGCTACCTCGAGGACGTGAACGGCAAGCGCTACCTCGACGCGCTTGCGGGGCTCTTCGCGGTCAACATCGGCTACAGCTTCGGCGAGGAGGTGGGGGAGGCAGCGGCCGCGCAGCTCCGCGAGCTGCCCTTCTACACGAACTGGAACTACGCCCATCCGCGCGCGATCGAGCTCGCGGCCGAGGTCGCCTCGCTCGCGCCTGGTGACCTGAACCGTGTCTTCTTCGTCTCGGGCGGCTCGGAGGCGGTCGAGTCCGCCTGGAAGCTCGCACGCCAGTACCACGCTGCGCGCGGCGAGCGCCGCTGGAAGGCGATCGCGCGCCGGATCGCCTACCACGGCACGACGATGGGCGCGCTCTCCATCAACGGCATCGCCGCGCTCCGGACGCCCTTCGAGCCGCTCGTCCCGGACGCCGTGCACGTCCACAACACGAACCGCTACCACCGGCCTCCGGAGGAGACGGAGGAGGAGTTCACCGCCTTCCTGCTCGGAGACCTGGAGGAGGCGATCGTGCAGACGGGCGCGGACACCGTGGCGATGGTGATCATGGAGCCGGTCCAGAACGCGGGCGGCTCGTTCACGCCTCCGGCCGGCTACTGGGCGGGCGTCCGCGAGATCTGCGACCGCTACGGGATCCTCGCTCTGTGCCGACGAGGTCATCACCGGCTTCGGGCGCCTCGGCGCGTGGTTCGGCTCCGAGCGCTACGACATCCGCCCGGACCTGATCACGTCGGCGAAGGGGCTCTCGTCGGCTCACGCGGCGATCGGGGCCCTGATCGCCACCGACCGTGTGATGGAGCCGTTCCTCGAGGGGACGGCGATGTACACGCACGGGATGACCTTCGGCGGCCACCCGGTCCAGGCGGCGATCGCGCTCAAGAACATCGAGATCATGCGGCGCGAGCGCCTGGTCGAGCATGTCGCCGAGCGCGAGGACGCGTTTCCGCGCCACGCTCGCGCAGCTCCTCGACCTTCCGATCGTCGGCGACCTGCGCGGGACGGGCTTCTTCTACGCCCTCGAGCTCGTCAAGGACAAGGAGACCCGCGAGACGTTCTCGGAGGCGGAGTGCGAGACGCTCCTGCGCGGCTTCCTTTCGCCGCGGCTCTTCGAGGCGGGGCTCATCTGCCGGGCCGACGACCGCGGCGACCCCGTCGTGCAGATCTCTCCGCCGCTCGTCGCCGAGCAGGAGCAGTTCGACGAGATCGTCGGCATCCTCGGCGACGTGCTCGCAGACGCCTGGGACCGGGCCGTCCCCTAGGACCGATGAGGGCGATGGTTCTCGGCGCCCCGGGGGAGCCTCTCCGGGAGGCCGAGCTCCCGGCGCCGGAGCCCGGGCCCGGCCAGGTTCTCGTCGCCGTGGCCGCGTGCGGTGTCTGCCGCACCGACCTCCACGTCGTCGACGGCGAGCTGCCGGAGCCGAAGCTGCCGCTCGTCCCCGGCCACCAGATCGTCGGGCGGGTCGCGGCGGCCGGGGACAGCGCGGCGCGCTTCGCACCGGGCGAGCGGGTCGGCGTTCCCTGGCTCGGCTGGACCTGTGGCCAGTGTCGCTACTGCCGCTCGGAGCGCGAGAACCTGTGCGAGCTCGCACGCTTTACCGGCTACGACCTCGACGGTGGCTACGCGGAGCTCGCCGTCGCCGACGAGCGCTTCTGCTTTCCGGTGCCCGAGGCCTACGCGGACGTCCAGGCGGCGCCGCTCCTCTGCGCGGGGCTGATCGGATACAGAGCGCTCCGGCTCGCCGGCGACGGGGAGCGGGTCGGGCTCTATGGCTTCGGCGCGAGCGCGCATATCGTCGCGCAGGTGGCGCGCCACGAGGGCCGGCGGGTTTTCGCGTTCACGCGCGCGGGCGACGAGGCCGGTCAGGAGTTCGCCCGGGAGCTCGGCGCGGACTGGGCCGGAGACTCGCTGAGCTCGCCGCCGGAGGAGCTCGACGCGGCGATCGTCTTCGCCCCGGTGGGCGAGCTCGTGCCGGCGGCGCTCGCGGCGACCGCCCGTGGAGGAATCGTCGTCTGCGCCGGGATCCACATGAGCGACATCCCCTCCTTCCCGTACGAGCTTCTCTGGAGCGAGCGCGTCCTCCGCTCGGTGGCGAACCTCACGCGCCGTGACGGGGAGGAGCTGCTGGAGCTCGCCCCCCGAGTGCCGATCCGCACCGAGGTCGAGGTCTTCCCGCTCGGGCAGGCAAACGAGGCGCTCGACCGCCTGCGAACCGGGTCGGTCCGAGGCGCGGCCGTGCTCGAGGTCGGCGTTTCGAGGGCCTGACACCCACGCCGAGGATCGTCTAGTCTGGCGCAACCGTCAGACCCAGGGGGTGGTCAAGTGCGCGTTTTGCGGGGATGGACGCTCTGCGTCCTTTGTCTAGTCGTCCTGGCGTTCGGCTCGGGCTGCTCGCTCGGAGGCGACGACGACGACGGAAACGGTGATGCGGCCGGTGATACCGGCCAGACGGATGCCGGCGGCCAGCAGGGAGGCGGGAGCCTCCTCGAGGAGGTCACGAGCCGCGGCACGCTCCGCTGCGGGGTGAACGACTCGGTGCCCGGGTTCGGGTTCACCGGCGAGGCCGGCGAGCCCGAAGGGTTCGACATCGACTTCTGCCGGGCGGTTGCAGCGGCGGTGCTGGGCGACTCCGAGGCCGTCGAGTTCTCGGTGCTCTCGGCCGAGCAACGCTTCACGGCGCTCCAGTCCGGCGAGATCGACGTTCTCATCCGCAACACGACGGACACGGCGTCGCGCGACGGCACGGAAGGCGCCCGGTTCCTGCACACGACGTTCTACGACGCGCAGGGGATGATGGTGGCCGCGGACAGCGGCGTGGAATCGCTCGCGGACCTCGACGGCGAGACGATCTGCGTCCTGTCGGGCACCACGACGGAGCTCAACCTCGAGACCGTCTTCCAGGCCGAGGGCCTCGAGTACGAGCCGCTCGCGTTCGAGGAGACCGACCCGCTCCAGGAAGCCTTCATCCAGGGCCGGTGCGGGGCCTGGACCTCGGACAAGTCGCAGCTCGCCGGCATCCGCTCGAACTGGCCGGAGGGACAGGGCGGGCCGGAGGCTCTCGTCATCCTCGACGAGACCATGTCGAAGGAACCGCTCGGGCCGGTCGTGTCCGACGGAGACGACGACTGGGCCGACGCGGTCAACTGGGCGGTGATCTCGACAGTCGCCGCCGAGGAGCTCGGGATCGAGTCCGGCAACGTCCAGGACATGCTCGACAGCACCGATCCGGAGGTGCTCCGCCTCCTCGGCCAGCCGGCGCCTGCGGAGCTGGGGGGTACGCCGGAGCCCTTCGACGCGGGACTCGGACTTCCCGCCGACTTCGCCGTCCAGGTGGTCGAGCAGGTGGGCAACTACGGTGAGATCTACGACGCGAATGTCGGGGTCGACTCTCCGCTCGGGCTCGAGCGGGGTCTCAATGCGCTCTGGATTGACGGCGGCCTCCAGTACGCGCCGCCGTACCGCTAGGCCGATACCGCTCGGGGCGGCGGCCGAGGTCGCCGCCCCGAGCCCGTCTCCGTGAGCACCGCAACGCCGATGCCGACCCGCCGGACGCCGCTGTGGCGGAACGTCCGCGTGCTCCGCATCGTGCTCCAGGCGGTCTTTCTCGTCGCGGTCGGCGGCTTTCTCCTCTACCTGCTCGACAACGTCGTCGGAAATCTCGAGCGTCTCGGGATCCCGACCGGCTTCGACTACCTCGACCAGGCCGCCGGCTTCGCCATCCCGGATTCCGACTTCAGCTCGGCCCAGAGCCTGGGCGACGCTCTGAAAATCGGTGTCGAGAACACGCTCAAGGTCTCGCTCCTCGGGATCGTGCTCGCCACGATCATCGGTGTCCTCGTCGGAGTGGCCCGCCTCTCCTCCAACTGGCTCGTGCGCAAGTCGGCGGCGCTCTACGTCGAGACGTTCCGCAACATCCCGGTCCTCGTCATCATCCTCTTCTGGTACCTCGGCGTCGTCCTGCGGCTTCCGCCCATCGGGGACGCGCTCGAGGTCTCCGACCTGCTGGTGGTCTCGAACCGCGGCATCGTCGTGCCCTGGTTCGACAAGGTCGGCGAGGGCTTCGCGTTCGGGCTCGTCGCGCTCGTCGGTCTCACCGCGGCGGCCGCGGTCTGGATCTGGCGCACCCGCCGGTTCGACCGCACCGGGGAGCCCCACCGCCGAGTGCTCTGGGCCGGCGGCGTCCTGCTTGCCATCCTCACGGTCGGCTTCTTCGCCACCGGCACCCCGTGGGCCGTCGAGACACCCGAGCGCGGCGAGCGCTCGACGACCGGCGGGTTCCGCCTCAGCCCGGAGTACGTCGCGCTCCTGATCGGGCTCGCGCTCTACACGGCGAGCCACATCGCGGAGATCGTCCGCGGCAGCATCCTCGCCGTCCCCGGCGGTCAGTCCGAGGCCGCGAACGCCGTCGGCCTATCCGGCGGGCAACGGCTCCGCCACGTCGTCCTGCCACAGGCCTTTCGGATCTCGGTGCCGCCCATCGCCAACCAGTACCTGAACCTGATGAAGAACTCGTCGCTCGGGATCGCGATCAGCTACTACGAGCTGACGAAGATCACGCGCGTCTCGATCGCCCAGCAGGCGCCGGCGGTGCAGGCGATCGTCCTGCTCATGGGCATCTACCTCCTCATCTCCCTGTCGATCTCGCTCGTCACGAACCTCTTCAACCGCAGGCTCACCTTGAAGGGGCGACGTTAAGTGCCCCTCCGGGCAATACGACGGCTGCTTCTGCCCCGCGATCACGCGGCGCGAGAGCGCACCCTCGCCCTTACCAAGGCTTCTAGCCTTGGCTGCGGACGAGTGCGGACTCTCGCTTGGTGCTCGCGACGCAGAAGCGGGGCAGCATTACCCGGAGGGGCACTAGTGGCCACGCAGATCGAGACGCTCGAGCCGCTGCCTCTCCCCGAGGGCCCGCCGGAGCGCCGGCTTCCACCGCGCGAATGGGTGCGGGAGAACCTCTTCGGGAGCGTCTTCGACGCCGTCCTGACCGTCGCCTTCGGAGTCTTCCTCGCCTGGGTTGCCTACAGGATCGGGAAGTTCGTCTTCGTCGACGCCGAGTGGGAGATCGTCGAGCGGAACCTCACGACCCTGATGATCGGCACGTTCCCGCGGGACGAGACCTGGCGCATCTGGGCCTCCCTCTTCGTCCTCGCCGCCTCGCTCGGGTTCGGCGCCGGCGCGATCGGAGCCCAGCGCCGCCGGGAGGTCGCGGAGGGACGAGCGCAGCCGGCCGCCCGAGGCGTCGCCGTCCGCCGCCTCGCGCCCGTCGTCCTCCTCGTCGCCGTTCTCCTGTGGTTCTCGGGATCCCTGCGGAACCTGCTCCTCGTGCTCGCCATCGCCGCCGTCGGCGCGATCTTCAACGTGATCGGCCGACGAGCGCCGCGACGGCTCGAGCGCTCGGTTCCGCTCATCGTCCTCGCCGGAGTCGTGCTCGCCTTCCTGACGATCGTCGCCTTCGGAGGCGTCAGGTGGAGCGACTGGGGCGGGTTCTTGCTCACCATCTTCCTCGCCGTGGGCGGGATCCTGCTGTCGTTTCCGGTCGGCGTCCTGCTTGCGCTCGGCAGGCGGTCGAGCCTGCCGGCCGTGCGGATCGTCTGCACCGGGTACATCGAGTTCATCCGCGGGGTGCCGCTCGTCGCGCTCATCTTCATGGGCGTCTTCATGATCGGCTTCTTCCTACCCGAGGGCCTCGAGCGCCCCGACACCATCGTCCGCGTCCTCATCGCGCTCATCATGTTCACCTCCGCCTACGTGGCGGAGATCGTGAGGGGCGGCCTCCAGTCGGTGCCGACGGTCCAGGTCGAGGCAGCGCAGGCGCTCGGGCTCTCCGCGTACCGGACGACGCGGCAGATCGTCCTCCCGCAGGCCTTGCGAAGCGTCATCCCCGCCCTCGTCGGCCAGTTCATCAGCCTCTACAAGGACACGTCGCTCGTCTTCGTCGTCGGCCTGGCCGAGCTGCTCACCATCTCCGAGAACATCACGAAGCAGCCCGACTTCATCGCCCAGGGGCGCATCGTCGAGACCCTGGTCTTCGCGAGCTTCGTCTACTGGACCGGGTCATACTGGATGTCGCGGGAGAGCCAGCGACTCGAGCAACGTCTGGCGCTGGGAGGGCGATGAGCACCGAGAACGGCAAGGAAATGATCCAGCTCACGGGGGTCTCGAAGTGGTTCGGCGACTTCCAGGCGCTCAAGGACGTGGATCTCGAGGTCGACCGGCAGGAGGTGGTGGTCGTCTGCGGCCCCTCTGGGTCGGGGAAGTCGACGATGATCCGCTGTATCAACCGGCTGGAGAAACACGACAGCGGCCGGATCGTCGTCGACGGGATCGAGCTCTCCGACGACCTCCGCAACATCCAGGAGGTCCGGCGCGAGGTAGGGATGGTCTTTCAGCAGTTCAACCTCTTTCCCCATCTCTCGGTGCTCCAGAACGTCACGCTCGCCCCGCGCCACGTCCGCCGCCGGCCGCGCAAGGAGGCCGAGGAGCGGGCGATGGAGCTCCTCCGGCGCGTTCGAATCCCCGAGCAGGCGCACAAGTACCCCCTCCAGCTCTCCGGCGGGCAGCAACAGCGGGCCGCCATCGCCCGTGCGCTCGCCATGGAGCCGAAGATCATGCTCTTCGACGAGGCCACCTCGGCCCTCGATCCGGAGATGATCAAGGAGGTGCTCGACGTCATAGAGGAGCTCGCCGCGTCGGGCATGACGATGATCGTCGTCACGCACGAGATGGGCTTCGCCCGCGCGGTCGCACGGCGGATGGTCTTCATGGCCGACGGCGAGATCGTCGAGGTCGGACCCCCGGAGCACTTCTTCACGAGCCCGCAGGAGGAGCGCACGAAGCAGTTCCTCGCGCAGATTCTCTAGCGGATTCGTCGAAGCCCGATTCAGGCGCGGAGCGGTAGTCGGCTCGCGGCCCGCCCGATCCGCCTTCCCTGGGCGAGGCCGTTCTCGATCGCGGCGCGGAAGTGGATGCCGCCGTAGAGGCGTGAGATCGCCGCCTCCTGGGCGGCGTCCAGGAACGAATCGAAGCGGCGCGGGGTAAGACCGCGGTCGTCGTGCGTGTGGTCGACGAAGCGGTAGCGGGTCCCGAACAGGTCGGCGAGAACCTGCGCGGCTGCTCCTGACTGGACCGAGTGTCCCGAGGGGTACTCGGGGAAGGGCGGCGTGACGAGCAGCGGCGTCCAGTCGGGATCGAACTGGGCGCGGGAGTAGGTCACCGGCCGGAGGAGGTTGTAGCGGAACTTCTGGAACCAGCAGGCGACGAAGGCATCCGAGAGCGCCACGCCGAGCCGCCCGTACGTCTCGGCGGCCTCGGCCAGGCTGGAGCGCTCTCGCCGGAGCACCTGCGTGGCGAGCGAGATCGAGTGCCCGGGTGGAGTCGCCGTCTGGCCCGGGTCGTCCGACCAGAAGAGGGCGATCGCCTTCTGCCGGGCCGTCAGCGAGTTCACGGTGTCGTACACCTCGCGCGCCTCCCGCCGGAAGCGCGAGCCGGCCGCCTCCGAGTAGCGTGGATGGTCGCCGGGCGGGTACGCGGCGCCGTTGGTGATCGCGAAAGCAGCGGTTCCCTCCCCAGAAGGGCTGGAGGGCCGAGCTGAAGGCGGGCGGCGTCGGCACCCAGAGACCGGGCCCGGCCGGGGGCGAGTAGGGAGGGAAGTTGCGCAGGTATCCCTGATGGCCGCCGTCTCCTTTCGACCAGGCGAAGATCGTCTCGGCGACGTCGAGGCCGCGCTCCACCGAGCGGGCGAGCACGGCGGGCGGAACCACGCGGCCGCGGCGGCGCAGGAAGCGCGCCTCCAAGGCCGTCAGAGCGTCAAGCTCCTCGTCGCCGGCCGTCGGGATCAAGGCTCTCGAGGATCGCGGCAAGAGCGGCGTTGGCGACCGTGGGCCAGTCGTATCTCTTCGTCCTGTCGGCGCGCGGGAGCCCGTCGAGGTCTCTGAACACCCGCCCGAGCGAGCGATAGCCGGGCATTCCCGGGAACGACCGCCTCGTAGAGGGTCAGCCCCGCATAGGCGAAGGCGCGCGCGGCGACCGGCGGGCTGAAGCCGCTCGCGCTGCGGACGAGATCGAGCGAGAGGTCGAACCACGCGGTCGGCACGGCCGCGCTGAGGCGGCCGGCGCCGCCGTTCGGTCGGCCTGCCAACGCAGGCGTGGCGGAGAGACCGGTGGCGGCGAGGCCGACGGCGGCTCCGCCGAGGCGGGTGACGAAGTCGCGCCGTGTCCAGCTCGTCTCGTTCTCGTTCATGCCACGTGTTCGCAGCGACGCCAGACGTCGGTTCACCTAGGCTTCGAGCATGCGAGCCGCCGCGCTGGTACTCGCGCTCGCCGCGGCAGTGGCCGCGGGCTGCGGCGGAGACGACGGCGAGCCGCTCGAGACCGGGGCGGCCGTTCCCGGCTTTGCGTTCGCGGAGAGTGACGTCGCCGAAGGAGAGCCGATCGACCCTCGCTACACCTGCGACGGCGACAACGTCTCGCCCGCGCTCGCCTGGGAGGGCGTTCCCGAAGGGACCGCCGAGCTCGCGCTGATCGTCGAGGATCCCGACGCTCCGGGCGGCCTCTTCACCCACTGGCTCGCGTACGGCCTCGATCCCGGGGCGACCGAGCTGCCTGCCGAAGTGCCCGCGGGCCGGCCCGTCGACGGCGGGCTAGTTCTTCTCCAGGGCGTGAACGACCTCGGCGAGGATGCCTACGGCGGCCCCTGTCCGCCGGGCGGCGAGGAGCACCGCTACGTCTTCCGCCTGCTCGCGCTCGACGCACCGACGGGCCTCGACGGCGCGGCGTCCCGGGAGGAGCTTCTCGCGGCCGCCGAGGGCCACGTGATCGGCGAGGCCCGGCTGACCGCGACGTACGTCCCGCCCTTAGGAGTTCGCTAGACGTTCAACGAGGGCGATCGTGCCGTGGATCACGCCGGATGCGCCGCTGCCGAGACCCGCCGTCTTCGACACTCCGCGCCCATCGACCTCTTCAGGCCCGGATGGAGCGCCGTTCCATGCGTACCGGGTCGCCGTCGAACCACCCCTCGAAGTAGTCGAGGACACAGCGAACGACGGCGTCTTCGTCGGAAGTCGTAGAGCAGCTCCGCGATCCGTGCCGCTGCCTTCGCGGCGCCGTCGGTCTCGACCGGCAGGTAGTCGACCTCCCGGCCGATCTCCTCGGCCATCGCCTCTGCGATCACGGTGGGCGTCGCGGTCTCGAAGTCCATCGCTCGCCCGGCGCCGTAGCGCTCGAGGCGGTGCCGAACGTGAAAGTTCTGCTCGAAGTGATGGCGGAGGGGGAAGAAGAGGAAGGGCCGCTGGTTGGCCGTCAGCTCCATCGCCGTCGTCAGCCCTCCCTGCACGACGGCGAGATCGCAGGCGGCCAGGTGGCGGTAGAGGTTGTGGACGTACGCGCGCACCTCGAGGCCGTCGGCCTCCGGAAGCGTCGCCGGATCGATGCGCGGACCGGCGACGACGATCATCCGGAGCTCGGGAACGAGCTCCTTCGCCTCCGGGAACGCGTCCACGACCCGCCGGAGCAGATCGCCGCCCACCCCCGACCCTCCGACGGTGACGATGCAGACCTGCTCGTTTGCGGCATAGCCCAGCTCGGCACGCAGCTTCTCGCGGTCCTGGACCGGCTCGAACCCGGTCACGTAGCCGGCGAAGTCGTAGTGCTGCTCCGTCCAGTCCCGGATCGGCGGAAGGTCGGGACCGAACGCGTCGCCGACCACGTCCTCGGGATTGCCGACGAAGATCGCGCGGTCCCTCACGCGCGGGAACCGCGCGATGTGCTCGATCATCTCGGCGTTGTAGTCGGCCGTCAGGAACGCCTCGCGCTCGCCGCCGTCCTCCAGAGGAAGCCAGCCGACGAAGTCGGTCAGCCAGACGTAGGCGGCTCTCTTCAGCTCCGGGTTCTCGTGCAGGTAGTAGTCGACCTCCCAGGCCTCGTCTCCGATCCAGACGTCGTACTGCTCCTCCTCGACGACGTCGTGAAAGAGCATGAAGTTCGCGCACAGGATCTCGTCCATCCGGCGGATCGCCTGGAACGCGTGCAGATCGTGCTCGGCCGACTCGGACTCGATGTGGCCGGACTCGTTCGCCAGCTCGGCGCTCGCCGGGTGGATTCGCTCGCCCTCCGCCTCGAGCACCGCCGTGACGGGGTGCTGGGCGAGCCAGTCGATCTCGAGGTCCGGGACGAGCTGCCGCAGCTCCCTGGCGATCGCGACGTCGCGACGCGCGTGGCCGAGCCCGATCGGGGACGAGATATACAGCGCGCGCCGCCGTCGGCTCCGCCCGCGGGTCCAGCGAACGTTCATGTCGCCCTGCTTTCCAGCGACTCGACAAACTCGCGGATCAACAGGTTGACCTTCACGGGGTCGCGGGCGTGCGGGCAGTGGCCGGAGCCTACGAGCGTGACGAGAGGCGCCCCCGGTGACCTCTGCGAGCGCCGCTCCTTGTGCGAGCGGCCTGATCGCGTCCTCGTCGCCGTGCATGACGAGCACCGGGCAGCGAACGCGGGCGCACGCGTTCGCGAAGCCCTCCAGCCCGCAGAGCGAGAGCCCTACCTCGGCTGCGATCAGCGTCTCGGGCGTCAGCTCGAGCCCCCACCCGACACAATCCTCGATCTGTTTCGTCGAGTGCGGCTCCGTGAACATCTGCCCGCAGAAGAACCAGAGGAACTCCTCGTAATGCTCGAGCCAGTAGTAGTGGTTGTACTTCGCCCAGCCTTCGAAGGTGTCGAGCCGCTCGTGGACAGGATGGACCGTGCGCTCGGGATGAGGCGGGGCAAGCGGGACCGCTGGGCCAATGAAGACCGCTCCGGCAACGCGGTCGGAATGGTCGGCCGCGAGCAGCGTGCCCCAGAGCGCCCCGCAGGAGAGTGTCACGACGACCGCCCGCTCGGTCTTCGTCGCGTCCATCACGGCCAGGGCGTCGGCGGCAAACTGCGCCTCCGTGTACGCCTCGCCCTCCGTCGGCCGGTCCGACCTTTCCGCTGCCACGTCCGTCGAAGGTGAGCACGCGGAAGTGGCGTGCCAGGTAGGGGATCTGCATCTTCCAGTGACGCGAGTGGATGATCGACCAGGTAGGCAGCAAGAACAGGGTCGGCTCGCCGTGCCCGTACACCTCGTAGAAGACGCGGACGCCGTCGCGCTCGACGTAGCCCTCGCTGTCGGGGTAGCGGGCCCGCGTCTGCTCGGCCCGAGTGTCGACTGCCGTCGTCGTCACGTCGCCTCCTGCGCGGTCAACCAGCCGTCGATCCAGTCCAGCAGCTCGCGCTGGCCTGCCTCTACGCCTGACAGGCGCTCGAGGATGATTCCCTCGTTGAACGTAATCACGAGCGTCACGAGCGCGTCCAGCGCAATCGGAATCCCGTAGCGCTCCCGGGGCTCGGCCAGCGCCTCGGTGAGGACCGCCCGCCACTCGTCGTGCACATGCCCGACGGGGCCACGAAGCTCGGGGCGGTTCCACGCAAGTGCCTGTAGCTCACACCAGACCTTCTGGTACTCGCGGTCGGCGTCCAGGTAGCGCATCGCGGTCCGCCACTTCTCCACGAACGGAGTCGCGGGATCCTCGTACATCGCCCGCTGCCTGACGATCAGCCGCTCGGTGAATCGCTCGAGCACGCGGACGAGCAGGTTTTCGACCGAGCCGAAGTAGTAGTGGACGAGGCCGTGGTTGAGGCCGGCTTCGGCTGCGATGCGCCGGGTGGTGACGCCCGGGTAGCCGAGCTCGACGAGGAGGCGCTCCGCTGCATCGAGGAACGCCTCCTCCGTCGTGGCGCGGGCTACTTGCGGCGCAGCCACCGCACGAGCGCGTCGAGCCTGGCCCGTCCGAAGAGCACGACGCCGGTCGCCGCAGTCGTGCCTCCGGCCGCCAGCGAGCCGAGCAGGATGTCCTCGCCCATGTGGTGCGCGAGCATCACTGGAAGATCTCCGTCGTGCAGTCGCCGCCCTGCAGTCGAACCTCGTGGGCCCGTGCCGGTCCGTCCGGGCGATCGTGGAAGTCGACGAAGAAGTCCCTGTCGACCTCCATCGAGCCGTCCTCGCCGATGTCGATCTTGAGGAGCCACGAGCGCAGCTCTGGGTAGAACTGGTTGTCCCAGGTCGAGTAGAGCGAGTTGGTGACGTAGAGCCGCTTGCCGTCCAGGGACAACTGCAGCATCTGAGGGCCGCCGTTCAGCTCGCGCCCCGCGTCGTTCGGCTTTCCGAGCAGGCCGCCGAGCCAGAGCTTCCCCGTCAGCGTCGGGTTCTCCGGGTCGGAGACGTCGTAGCGGCGCAGGTCGCCGTGGAGCCAGTCGGAGAAGTAGAGCGCTTTGTCGTCCATCGAGAGCACGAGGTCGGTGATGAGGGCGGGAACCGGGAAGGGCCAGCCCTCGAGCTCGACCGGGTCCGTCGTGATCACCGGCTTGGCCGACCACGTGCCGTTGTCGCCGGAGAAGTGCCAGATGTTGCTCGAAAGCGCGGCTCCGAGGAAGCCCTGCCTGGCATTCGGGTCGTGCAGGACACGGATCTCCAGCGGCACGAGCCCCTGCTCCCCGAGGTCGATGGTCTGCTGGAGCGTGCGCTCCTCGAGGTTCCAGAAGTGGAGTCGCTGGCCGTAGCGGCCGGCCTGGACGTCCGCGAGGTCGAAACCGGACTCGTAGGCGTTGGGCTCGCCGAACTCCGACGAGACGAGCGTGTTCTGCCGCGGCTGGTACCAGAAGTCGTAGTTCATCGGCGGACGCGGCCCGCCGTTCTCCCAGCGGCCTTTGATCTCGAACGTCTTCGCGTCGAGCACGGCAAAGCCGCCGGCGCCGTTGCCGTCGGCGTCTCCGAGCATGCTCACCACGATGTTGTCGCCCGGCATGCAGTGAACCGTGTGCGGCCGCGTGAGGCCGGTCTTCTCGAGCAACTCCTCGGGCTCGATCACCTTCTCGATCGTCGGCTTGCGCGGGTCGTCCGTCACGTTCAGGACGTGGACCCGCGAGGAGCGGAAGCCGGGGATGATCAGGTGCGAGCGGTCGGGGCCGTGGCAGGCCGACGAGCACCGGTTCCAGCCGTAGTGATGGAGCTCGTCGCCGACGTTCGGCATCGGCGTTTCGTGGATCACCCGGCCATAGGTGGCCGAGCTGGGGTCGGTGTCGACGACGGCGAGGAAGTCGGGCTTGTCGACGCCCGTCCCCTCGTGGAGACACGCGACGTAGAGGAACTCCTCGGCGGGAGCGCGCATCGCTTCTTTCGGGGAGGAGTACAGGGTGGTCGAATCGTTCATGGACACTCCTTTAGTCAAGTGACTTAGGCATTTGACTAAATCAGCGCCGACTTGTCAAGCCCGCGTGCGGACGTCCATCGCTACGACCTGTGCGAGAGGAGGCTGCGCGCCGTCTCGTGGACGGCGTCGTCCTGCGTGCGCCAGAGCGCTTCGGCGAGCGCGCCGAGCACGTCGCGGATGCCCACGATGCCGAGCAGGTTCTCGCCCTCGACGACGGGAAGGTGGCGGATGTGGCGCTCGCCCATGAGGCGCGCCGTCGCGACGATGTCCGCGTCCGGGGAGACGGTGAACACGCGATCCGTCATCGCCTCGCGCACGCGCAGGCCGTCGAAGTCGACGCCGCGGGCCGCGAGGCTCAGCACGTCCCGCTCGGTGAGGATCCCCACGAGCCGGGATCCCTCGCAGACCGCGATCGACCCGACCCCCGCGTCGGACATCCGCCGAATCGCCTCCCTGACGGACTCGTCCGGCTCGGCCTGGACGAGGCGCGTGGTCATGACGTCGGCGATCGGCACGGGCTCGTCGAAAGCCTACCCCTTCGTGCCGAAACTCACGCGCTAGCTCTCCTTGGCCCGTCTCCGCTCCGGGTCGTAGACCGGATGGCTGACGACCTCGCCGGAGATCTGCTTCTCGCCGACCTGCGCGACGACCTGCTGGCCCGGCTCCTTCAGATCCTTGCGGATCTTGGCGAGACCGAGCGTTTGGCCGCCGAGGTACGGCGAGACCACGGCCTGTGTGACGAGCCCGACCTCCTGCTCGTCGACCCAGAGCTGAGCGCCGCTCGCCTCGTCGCCGCCGCCTTCGAGCACGACGCTCGTGAGCCTGAGCTGGGTCTCCTCGCGGTCGGCGGCGAGGCCGGCCTTGCCCTGGAACTCACCCTTGTCCAGCTCGACCGACCATCCGAGACCGCACTCGTACGGGGACACCGTCGGGTCGTACTCGATCCCGCCGATGATGAAGCCGCCCTCGATCCGGAAGAGGTCGAGCGCGACCATGCCGATCACCTTCATGCCCTGCGGCTCGCCCGCATGGATGAGGGCATCCCAGAGCTCGAACGCCCGCTCGCGGTCCACCCACAGCTCGTAGCCGAGCTCGGCCGTGTAGCCCAGGCGCGTCATGAAGATGGGAACGCCGGCGATCTCGACGTCCTCCCTGAACGTGTAGTAGGGAAAGGCGGCGTTTGAGAGGTCGCTGCTCGTCATGCCCTGGAGAATCTCGCGGCTCTTCGGGCCCTGGAGGCACAGGTGCGGCATATCGTCCGTGAACTCCCGCACCTCGATGTCGGTGCCCGTCGCCGCCGCGCTGAAGATGTCGAAGTCGCGGTCGTTGGCGCCGCAAAAGCGGACGCTGTCGGCAGAGCGCATCATCGCCGTGCAGTCGTCCACCATCTTCCCGTCGTCGTCGGCGAGCGCGCCGTAGGCGATGTGCCCGGGTGTCAGCTTGGAGACGTCACGCGTGACGATCGAGTTGACGAGCTCGAGCGCGCCGGGGCCGTCGAGATCGACCTTGCGAAGCATCGTGAAGTCCATGAGCCCCGCGGTCTCCCGCACTGCCCGGTACTCCTCCTGCGTGTCGGTGACCTCGGTGGGCGCCCAGTAGCCGAAGAGATCCATCCACTCGTCGGTCAGCGCCTTCAGGCGCGGGTAGAACGCGGTCTCCTTGCTCACGTGCTCTCCTTTCCATCGAGCGCGAGGGACTCGAGCACGAGCTCCGAGACCTCGCGCAGCTCGATCTCGCCCTGGTGGCCGGACGTCTTGATCGCATCCTCGTACATCGTTACGTCCTTGGGGCAGGCGACCACGAAGTAGTCGATCGCCCGAAGCCCGACCGCCTCGTCGATGCGATTCTCGCTCGGTCGCTGCGCGTCGTCGGCCTTCAGCTCCTTCATCCAGATCCGCCCACCGCCTGCCCCACAGCAGAAGGAGTTGTCGCGGTTCCGCGGCATCTCGACGACCTCACAGCCCACCGCCGCGATCACCTCCCGGGGCGCGTCGTAGACGCCGTTCATGCGGCCCAGCGTGCAGGGGTCGTGGTAGGTGACGCGGTAGCCGAGGCCCTTGCGCGGCCGCAGCCGCCCCGCCTCCAGGAGCTCGAGGAGGAGCTGCGTGTGGTGCACGACCGTCCAGCTCCCGCCCAGCTGCGGATACTCGTTCTTGAGCGTGTTGAACGTGTGCGGGTCCGACGTCAGGATGCGGTCGAAGCGGCAGCCGGACAGCGTCTCCACGTTCTCCTCGGCGAGCGACGACCAGAGCCCCTCCTCGCCGGCCCGGCGGACGTCGTTCCCCGCGGTGCGCTCCCCGTCGTACAGGATCCCGAAGTCCACGCCGGCCCGGCGGAGAACCTGGGCGAGCGCCTGGCTGATCCGTTGGTTGCGCGGGTCGAAGGAGGCGTAGTCGCCGACGAACCAGAGGAGCTCCGCGGGCTCCTTGCGCGCGTCCTTCACCGTGAAGTCGAGGTCCTTCGCCCAGCGGCCGCGTTTCCGCTTCGCCTCGCCGAAGGAGTTACCCGACGTGTAGATCGTCTCCAGCGTCTGCTGGAGCTGCCCGTCCATCTCCCCGCGCTCGACGAGCGCCCTGCGCATCTGGTTGATGATCGGCACGTGCTCGATGCCGACCGGGCAGATCTCGACGCACGCCATGCATTGCATGCACGACCAGAGCGTCTCCGGCTTGATCGTCCCGAGGATCTCGGCGCGGTCTGGGAAGCGGGGCGGGATCCCGAGCGCCGCCCGGTTCCCCATCGCGCCCTCGGCGACCTCGCGCAGATCGAGGATCGAGGTCGCGCGGCGAGAGCGGGTAGCCGCTCGCCGTCGCCGGGCACGCCTCGTGGCACTTGCCGCACTTCGTGCAGGCGTCGAGGTCGAGCAGGTGCTTAGGCGAGAGCGCGTCGATGGTCGCGTAGCCGACCTCCTCCGGCTTCGCGTCCGCGGGAAGCGGTGCGAGGCGGCTCCCGGCCCGCTCGTCCTTGGCGGCGACTCCGGCCGGTCCCGCGAGCATATGGACGGCCTTCGTGAAGGGGATCGACGAGACCCAGAAGAGCGCGAAGACGCCGTGCACCCACCAGTTCGCGCGCGCGCGCCGACTCGGCGGCGTCGCCCTCGAAGCCGACCGAGATGAAGGCCTGTCCCACGAGCCAGCCGAACGGGGCCCAGACCTCGAAGTCGGGATCGTCGGCCGCGATGCGGAACGCTTCGAGCAGGAAGCCGGTGAGGGCGAGGAAGAAGAGGCTTCCGAGGAAGATCCAGTCTCCGGTGCGATAGACGCTCGGCTCGCCGGCGAGCTTCGGGTCCGGCTCGGCGGGGCGCCAGTAGGAAAGCCGGAACGGCCGCAGCACCCCGCGCTTGACCGCGAAGATCACGAGGCCGACGACCAGCGCCGCCCCGAAGACGTCCAGGAAGAGCGAGTAGCCCAGGTAGAACCAGCCTCTCCAGAAGTCGAAGCCGAGCACGGGCTCGGCGAAGTCGTCCTGGAAGGCGAGGATCGCGGTCCCGATCAAGAGGACGACGAAGCCGTAGAAGACCAGCAGGTGGGCGAGGCCGGCGAGCGGGTCCCGGCGGCGGATCCAGGCATGCGTGGCGACGATCTTTCCCGTGCGAACTGCACGCTCCACCACGTTGCCGACCGGCTGGGAGGTGCGGCCCCGGCGGTACTTGAGGAGCAGCCGGACGACCCCGAAGACGAAGATCGCGACGGAGAGGGCGATCAGCCCGTACCAGAGGACGATCTGCCAGGTATCGAGGCCGGCGAAGGTCTCCCGCGTCTCCTCGGCGCCCAGCGGGACGGGCATCAGTAGAGCTTTTCCAGCTCCTCTGCGACCTCGAAGAGATCGGCGACCGCGCCGTAGTGCGCGACTGTGAAGATCGCCGCTTCCGGGTCGGTGTTGACCGCAATGATCGTGCCGCTGGTCTTCATGCCCGCCAGGTGCTGGACGGCGCCCGAGATCCCGAGCGCGAGGTAGACCCTCGGCTTGACGGTCTTGCCGGACTGCCCGACCTGCCGGGCGTTCGACATCCAGCCGGCGTCGACGAGCGGACGCGAGACCGACAGCGTCGCGCCCATCGTGCCGGCGAGCTCCTCGAACTGCTCGAGGTTCTCCTTCTCGCCGATACCGCGACCGACGGAGAGGAGGAAGTCCGAGGTGGTGATGTCGACGTCGCCGGTCTGCACCTCGACCCATTCCCGATGCCGGGCGCGCGAGGTCGTCTCCGGGCCGGCGACCTCGGTGATCGTCGCGGACCCGGCGCCTTCGGCCGGCGGCCAGGCCGTGGCGCGGAGCAGGAGCACGACGCCGTCGTGGCCGGGGAACTCGACCTCGCCGTTCACCTTCGCGCCGTAGAAGGAACGCTCGGCGACGACCTCGCCACCATCGTCCCGCACGGCGAAGACGTCGGAGGCGAATCCGAGGCCGAGCTTGGCGGCGAGCGCGGGGCCGTAGCCCATCGAGTTGACGGTGAACCCGAGGAGCGTGGCGCGGGGGCTTCGCTCCTCGATCAGTTGCGCGACGGCCGCCTGGTAGACGTCGTTCTCGAACTCGTCGGCCTCCACGCTGACGGCAAGGATCTCGTCCACGCCCTCGACGTTGACCGCGTCGGCGAGGGCCGCGGGGTCGGCGGCGACGACCGCGACCGCGACCGGCCCGCCGAGCTCGCGCGCGGCGCTGACGAGCTCGAGCGTGACCGGCCGAAGCTCGCCGCGGAGGTGTTCGGCGACGACGAGAACGCTCATTCGCCGAGCTCCGTCACACTCGCGGCACGGTCCGTGCACCACCGGCGCGACTTTCGTCGATACGCTCGAAGCGGGTGGTGGCCCGGGGTGGCCCCAAGGCCGGTGGAGGTCGGGGACCTCTGGGTCACGACTTCATCCTGTCGTCGACGATCTCCTTGATCCGCTGGGCGATGTCGGCCGGGCTGCCGTTCAGCATTTCCGCGCCCTCGCCCTTCGGCGGCACGAACATCCGCCGCACGCGGGCGGCCGGCGTGCCCAGGTCGCCCGGCTCGCGTACCTCGATCTCCTGCTGCTCGGCCTGCTTGATGGCCCGCAGCGTTGCGTAGCGCGGCTCGTTGATGCCCGTCTGGATGGTGAGCACGCACGGAGTGTCCACCTCGACCACGTCCACGAGGCCGCCCTCGAGCTCCCGGTGCACCGTCGCCGTGCCGTTCCCGAGCTCCAGCTTCGCGACGACCGCCGCCCGGGGCAGCCCGAGCAGCTCGGCGAGCGCCGTTCCCGTCGCGGCCTGGACCGCATCGCTCGACTGGACGCCGCACAGCACGAGGTCGGGGCTCTCGGCGCGGACCGGCTCGGCGAGCGCCCGAGCGACCGTGACGGGGTCCGCGCCGGCCAGGTCGTCGGACCATACGCGGACGCCTCGGTCGGCGCCCATGGCGAGCGCCCGCCGCAGGGCGTCCTCGGCGTCCTCGTCTCCCACGGTGAGGACGACGACCTCACCCTCGCCGGCAGCCTCGCGCAGGCGGAGCGCCTCCTCGGTCGCGTACGAGTCCCATTCGTTGAGGGCGTAGTCGAGGTAGTCGGGGTCGACGTCCCGCTCGTCCTCGGTGAACTCGACCTCGTCCCCCAGGGATCCGACCTGCTTGACGCAGACGGCGATCTTCATGCGTGCCCCGCCAGGTGATGCTGCCCCGCTTCTGCGTCGCGAGCACCAAGCCGGAGTTCGCACTCGACCGAAGCCAAGGCTGAGGAAGCCTTGGTGAGGGCGAGGGTGGGCTCTGGCGCCGCGTGATCGCGGGGCAGAAGTGCGGCGTGTATTGCCTGGTGGGGCACTTACGCGAGCACGGCCTCGCGCTCGACGACGCGGCGCTCGCGCTTGAACGGGAGCGGCACCTCGGGGTTGTCGGTGTCGATCTCCCGCGCGAGCCGGTGGCCCGAGAAGATGGCGTCGGCTGTGAGCCGCGGCGCCTCGCAGTCGCCGATCCGGTAGAGGCCGGTGATGCCCTCGGCGCTGAGGGCCTCGAGGCCGACCTTGTCCTTCAGCTCGCGGAAGAGCGCCTCGTTCGAGCGCCGTTGGGTGACGAGCACAACCGCATCGGTGGCGAACTCGTGCTCGTGCGCCTCCTCGTCGAAGACGTGGGCGGCAAGGACGCGGCCCTGCTCGAGCGAAGCCGGCATGTGGTACGTGACGATCTCGACTCCGAGCTTGTGCAGGATGCGGTGCTGGTTGGGCGCCTCGAGCGTGAAGTGCATGTACGGCGCGATGTGCCCGAGGTGCGTCATGAGCGTCACCTTCTTGCCCTCGCGAGCGAGCTTCTCGGCGAGCGAGACGCCCATGAAGTAGCCGTCGTTGTCGAGGATGAGGACGTTCTCGCCGGGCACCGTCTTGCCCTCGTCCATGATCTGCTCCGGCGTCAGCTGCCAGTCGAGGCTCGAGTCGGCGCCCGGGATCGTGTCGTGGGTGCAGCCGTTGAGGCCGTCGGTCGCCCAGTAGCCGCCGGTCGCCACGACCACGATCTCGGCGCCGTACTCCTTCACGCCCTGGGCGTCCAGCTCGGTGCCCGGGATGAACTCGACGTTCTTCAGCTTGTCGATCTGGATCTTGCGGTAGTTGACGACCCGCGCCCACTCGCCGAGGCCGGGGAGCTGCGGAATCCAGCGCATGATCCCGCCCATGTCGTCCTTCGCCTCGACGAGATGCACGCGGCGCATGTCCCGCTTGCCGAGGATCATCGCGCACTCCATCCCCGCCGGGCCGGCCCCGATCACGAGGACGTCGTTGTCGGCATTGCCCGCCGGCTCGAACTTCTCGGGATGCCAGCCGCGCCGGTACTCCTCGCCGGCCGTCGCGTTCTGCGTGCAGATGAGCGGCGGCCCGCCGATCTCCCAGCGCGAGATGCAGATGTTGCAGCCGATGCACTCTCGGATGTCGTCCAGGCGGCCCTCGTCGATCTTGCGCGGCAGCCACGGGTCGGAGATGGACGGGCGGCACGTGGCGATGATGTCGAGCGAGCCCGACTCGATGGCCTCGACCATGAGGTCGGGGTTCGTGAACCGTCCGACCCCGAGCACCGGCTTCTTGGCGACGCTCTTCACCGCCTTCTGCCACGGGAGCAGGCGGCCGGACTCGTAGAACCGGGACGGGGTGGCGTCCTCGCCCCACTCGGAGATGCCCGAGACGTTGATGTCCCAGACGTCCACGATCTCGTCGACGAGCTCGACGAAGGGAAGGCAGTCGCGCTCGAGCTGCGTGCCGGCCTCGCCCATGAACATGTCGGTCGACATGCGGACGGCGATCGCGCAGTCGGCGCCGACGGCGTCGCGCACCTGCTCGATCGTCTCGCGCCAGAAGCGGGCTCGGTTCTCGAAGGAGCCGCCGTACTCGTCGGTTCGGCGGTTGTAGTACGGCGTCAGGAACTGCTGCGGGAGGTAGGAGTGCGACCCGTAGACGTAGACGATGTCGAAGCCGGCCTCGCGGGCCCGCTTCGCGGCCTCGACGTAGAAGCCCTGCACCTCACGGATGTCGTCCTTGTCCATCTCCTTCGGGTACGTGAGGTGCTCGAAGTCGCTCGGGATCTGCGAGGGCGCGCGCGGAACGCAGCGCGTCTCCATGCAGGGCGCGTGCGGGCCGCCGTACCAGAGCTCGGCGGCGGCGAGCGCGCCGTGCTCGTGGAGCATGTCGCACATGAACCCGAGGTTCTTGATGTCGTCGTCGTCCCACAGGCGCGCGGATACCCGGTGCGTGTCGTCGGACTCGGGATGGATCGAGCAGTACTCGGTGCAGACGGCGGCGTAGCCGCCCTCGGCTTTCATGGCCCGGAAGTGCGCCTGGCTCATGGGCTTCTCGGAGCCGAAGCCGTTGCAGTGCGGGATCTGGTAGAAGCGGTTCTTCATCGTCTTCGGGCCGATCTGGATCGGCTCGAAGAGGATGTCGTGCTCTGGGGTCGCGCGCCATCTCGCGATGCCTCCTTTGCTGCAGAACCGGGGAACCGGCATTCTCCCAGTGGCTGCGGCGGCCGTGCAAGCCGCACCCGTTACGAGTCAGTCGTCGTCGCCGACCCAGACGAGGCAGGGCGCGTCCGCGCGGATGCGCTTGATCGCCTTGCGGAAGTACCGCTTGCCCAGTCCCTTGCGGTTCGCCCCGAAGACAAGGAGGCCGATCTGCTCGTCACGCGCCACCTCCAACGCGATCTTCACCGGCCGCGGACTGTGGAAGGCGAGCTGGGTCGTGGTGACCCCGCTCTCGCGCGCGCGACGGGCGACCGCGTCGAGGTGCTTGCGGTTCATCTGCTCGGCGTACTGGCGGGCGACGTGGCCCACGTAGTTGCGGTACTCGAGCGGGATCGCGTCGCAGATGTAGAGCTCGGCGCCGGTCTGGGCCGCGGAGTCGATCGCGAACGAGATCGCCGGCTCCTCGAGCTCGACGTTCAACGTGAGCAGCATGACCGGGCGGACGCTCTGCGCGACCGGAGCCGCCTGCGGGGGCGCCGGGCGATCGAGCGTCTCGCGGCTCACTCCCGCGAAGCCTCCAGCTCGAGCGTCGGCAGCTCTCCCGGGGACGGCACGAACTTCCGCATGAACCAGCGGCGGATGTACCAGAACCAGAGCATCCCCGCGATGGGGACTGTGATCGCCGCGCCCCAGATGCCCCAGAGGAAGAACGACACGACTCCGACCACGATGAGGAAGATCGCCCCCACGCGCACGTAGAGCCTCGCCTTGGCCTGGTGCGCCCGCACCTGGGGGAAGTTGCTCTCGGAGACCTGCGACGTGTCGTAGCTACGGCCGCACGAGCACTCGACCGTCTCCCCGAGCTTCGCCGAGTGGGTCTCGCCGCACTCGCATCGAACGGTGATGGGAATCGCCACGGGCCTCGCCGCCGATTCTAGACCCCGGACGCGGAGAGGGCGGGTTTCCCCGCCCTCTCCAGGTCGATTGGCGTTTCGTCTAGCGGGCGCGGGCGGCGACGGCGGCTGCGCCGTCGATCGCCTCCTGCGTCGGCTGCTCGTCGCTTGGATCCTTCCAGTGCACCTTCTTGCCCCACTGCCACTGGGCGATGATGTAGCCGAGGACGCCGGCAGCCAGCACGATGACGCCGACGATGATGATCCAGGGCACGCGCTCCGTCGGGCTGGCCGTGCCGGCGGCGTATTCCTCGCTCAGGTAGTTAAAGCCGTAGCCCGTGTACTTGAGCCCGTACACCCCGAAGATGATGAAGATCGCGTTCGCGGCGCAGAAGAGCCCTGCCAGCCACATCCAGACCTTGCCCAACCTGATCGGACGGGGCCAGTTGGCGCGGTCTCGGCGCAACAGCAGCACCCCCGACAGGGCGATCACGTGCGAGAGCATGTACCCGAGATTGCCCGCCGCGAGGATGAAGTAGATGTTCTGGAACATGAGAAGCAGGAAGATGTTCAGCAGCATGTCGACGGTCATCGCCCGGCCGGGCACGTTGTGCCTGTTGAGGGTGCCAAGCTGCTTGATCGTCATCTTCTCCTCGGAGAGCGCGTAGAGCGCCCGCGAACCGTCCATCGTCGCCGTGTTCATCGAGAGCAGCAGGCCGCCGCAGAGACAGACGACGAGGAACTTCCCGAAGCCCTCGCCCGCGATCGAGTTGACGACTTCGGTGAGCCAGACCACCCCGGTCGTGTCGGCGAACAGCGCGTCGTAGCCGATCGTCCCGAGCACGACGATCGGGAGCAGGATCGACAGGAAGACGTTGAGCGCTCCCACGGAGGCGAGCGCCTTCCGGGTGTCGTTGGCCGTGTCCTTGTACTCGGGCGCGAACGTCGCTCCGGCCTCTGGCCCGTAGGTCGACCAGCCGAGGATGTACAACCAGACCATGACCATCACGAACTGGTTGAAGAACGACGGTGAGTCGCCGTAGAACTCGACGTTCGCCGCGATGAAGTTCGAGTTGATCTCGTGGTTCTGGAAGTCGCCGGTGACGAAGCCGCCGATGGCGATCACGAGGATCGGGAAGATCATCAGCGCGCCGACGACGTAGCTGAGCCCGACCGCCGGCCGCATGCCGCGGATGTTGACGATCCAGCAGAACACGATGGCCGCGACCCCGATCAGCTGTGGCCAGCCGAGCGGGGAGTAGATGATCGGCGGGTCCCAGGTCGTGGTTGCGAAGTAGCTGTCGGCGCCGAACTCGGCGATGAGCAGGTACCCGATCAGGCTGCCGTAGATCGCGAGCACGCTCGACCAGGCGAACCAGTAGCCGAAAACGGCGATCGGGCCCGCGAACGAGAAGTGCTTCCGCCAGCCCTCTCGCGCGTACACGGAGAGGCCTCCCGGCTTGTCCGGGAACATCGCCGCGGGCTCGCAGTAGATGTAGGCCTGGAGCGCGCCGATGGTGGCCGAGATGACCCAGAGAATGATCGCAGGAGTACCGCCGAGCGCGAGGATCGAGCCCCAGAGGCCGATCAGCAGGAAACCGGGGTTGGCGAGACCGATGACGAAGCCGTCCCACCACCGAATCGTCTTGAGGAGACGTCGTTCGTCTACTGCAACTTCAGCCATGCACCCTCCTCTGGATCGAGAGACGCCCTAGCCGGTCCAGGACTCTAGAGGGCATGCCGGATCGCCTCGTTGCTCGCCGCAGTCGACACCACGCCCTCATCCGAGGCGCGACGGTAACACTCGACGGGACTGACTTCAACAGGCCCAGTGAGCATGCGAGACTGCTTCCGACGGCAACGGAGGAGAGAGCAATGGCGATAGCGACCCGACAGGACGTCTACATCGGCGGTGAGTGGATCCCGGGCGACGGCGAGGAGATCGAGGTCAGGAGCCCCGCCACCGGCGAGGTGCTCGGGACGGTCGCCGCGTCCACGCCGGCCCAGGTGGACGCGGCCGTGGCGGCGGCTGCCGAGGCGTTCGTGGCGTGGCGCAAGGTCTCGCTGCTGGAGCGCGTCGAGCTCTGCCGGACGGCTTTCGCGATCTGCATGGAGCGCTCGGACGAGATCGCCGAGATGATCACTCGGGAGGTCGGGAAGACCATCCGCGAGTCTCGGGAGGAGATGGTCGAGTACACGGCCGACCACTTCCGCCGCGCCTCCGAGGACGTCCTCCGCTACGCGGGCAAGGTCCTTCCCTCCACGCAGGAGCGCACGAACGACAAGCGGATCGTCGTCGTCCAGGAGCCAGTCGGCGTCGTGGCTGCGGTCACACCCTGGAACTTCCCGGTCGACATCGCCGGGATTCCGATCGTCTACGGCCTGGCAATCGGCTGCACTGCTGTCTGGAAGCCCTCGGAGCACGCGCCGCTCTGCGCGAACATGTTCGCCGAGGTCATCCACGACGCCGGCTTCCCACCGGGAACCCTGAACGTCGTGCACGGCCGGGGCGACGTCGGCTCGGCACTCGTCCGCCACCCCGACGTCGGGGCCGTCGTCTTCACCGGCTCCTCACGCACGGGCGAGCAGGTGGCCCGGGACGCCGCCCTCAAGAACCGCGTGCTCGAGCTCGGCGGCAACGGGCCGCAGATCGTGCTCGCCGACGCGAATATCGAGAAGGCCGCCGACGCAGCGATCGTGGGGTGCTTCTACCTCGCCGGCCAGTGCTGCACGGCAGCCGAGCGGATCCTCGTCCACGAGTCCGTGAAGGACGCGTTCGTCGAGGCCCTGGCGGAGAGGACGAAGGCGCTCCGGGTCGGCGACCCGCTCGACGAGGAGACGGACATGGGCCCCCTCTGCACGCCCGAGGTCCTGGCGCGCACGCGCGAGCACCTCGACGACGCGGTGGCCAAGGGAGCGCGCATCGTGCTCGGCGGCGGCCACGAGGGACAGCTCCACGAGGCGACGATCGTGGACGGGGTCACGAGCGAGATGCGGATCGCCCGGGAGGAGACCTTCGGGCCGGTCGCGCCGATCATCTCCTTCTCGACCCTCGACGAGGCGCTCGAGCTCGCGAACGAGACGGAGTACGGCCTGACGGCGTCCGTCTTCACCCGGTCGCTCCACGATGCGTGGCGGGCGGCCGAGGAGCTTCGCCACGGCACCGTCCACATCAACGAGACGACGAACTACTGGGACCAGCTGGCGCCGTTCGGCGGCGCGAAGTCCTCCGGCGCGGGCCGCGAGCTGGCCGGCTGGATGCTCGACGCCCTCACGGAGACGAAGCAGATCACGTTCGACCTGGGCGAGTGACCTGTTACGCGGGCCGGGCGTCGCGCCACGCCGCCGAGAGCCGCTCGCGGTAGAAGGCCCACAGCAGCAGCCCGACGACCAGAAGGACGGCTTCGTCGAGCGGTCCGGGGAGCGGCAATAGCCCAAATGCCGCCGCCCCGCGAAGCGGCTTCGGAATGCGGCCGTCCCGGGCCAGGATCCGAACCGCGCGAATCGTGCGGATCAAGGGCCCGGACACTACGCGGGCGTCGGTTGCAGGCGGGCGCGTTCGATCAGGCGCTCGGTGCAGCGGAGCGAGTTGGCGCAGATCGTGGACGTGGGAGCCATCGGGCCCGAGGTGGGGAAGACCGCGCCGTCGAGGACGTAGAGGTTGGGGACGTCGTGTGCGGCGCACCAGCGGTCGACCACGGACGAGGCCGGGTCGTCGCCCATCCTCGTCGTCCCGAGCAGGTGCCAGCCCCATTGCGACCAGTCCGCGACGATCGTCTTCACGGCGCCGGCGGCCTCGTGCGCCTCCCGCGCGCGGGCCAGCTGGAAGTCGAGGTTGGCGCGCATCTCGTCGTCGATCGCGAAGGTGATCTTCGGCGCCGGGATGCCGTCCGCGTCCGTCAGCGCCGGGTCGATCGTGACGGTGTTCGACTCGTGCGGGAGGTCCTCGATCCCGACCCCCCAGTCGAACGCGTGCCCGAGCGTCGACTCCGTCAGGTCGTGGACGGCCGCGCCCCAGCGCTCGTCGAAGGGCAGCTCGTCGTAGCGGAAGAGCGTGAAGAGCGGCCCGCCGAGCGGCATCACGTCCCACTGCGCTCCGAGCGGGAAGCCCCGCGACTCGTCGTGGTCGGCGAACTCGAGCGAGAGGAGCTGCGTGCCCCACGGCCCGAGCCATCCCTCGAGATCGTCCTCGTAGATCCCGAGGACGCTCATGTACGGGTGGAGCATGAGGCGCTTGCCGACCAGTCCCGAGGAGTTGGCGAGGCCGTCCGAACCGCCCGAGAGGAGTAGCAGTCGGGCCGTGCCGACGCCGTTCCCCGCGACGATCACGACGTCGGCCTCCTGCCGCTGCTCGTTGCCGTCGCGGTCGACGTAGATCGCGCCCGTGGCCAATCCGTTTCCGTTCGTCGTGATCTCACGCACCCGGGCGCCGGTCACGAGCCTGGCGCCGTGCGCGAGGGCTGGAGGCCACATCGTCGTGTCGGTGGAGCTCTTGGCGCCTTTCGGGCAGCCCCACATGCAGGTGCCCGTGCGCTCGCAGCCGGCCAGGCTTCCGACGGCTTCCGAGCGGATTGCGTGGGCGGCGGGCCACCAGTGCCAGCCGAGCTCGTTCATCCCCCCGGCCGCCTTGCGCCCGATCGCGCCGATCGGGAGGGGCGGCTGGGCAGGCGCAGGGCCGTGCGGGTAGTTGGGGTCGCCGGTCATGCCCGAGATCTGCATCTCCTGGTCGATGCGCTCGTAGAACGGCTTCATCTCCTCGTAGGAGAGGGGCCAGTCGTCGGCGACCCCGTGCAGCGTCCGGAGCTTGTAGTCCTGCGGCCGCAGGCGGACCCACTGGGCGCAGAAGTGGACCGTGCTTCCCCCGACTGCGTTGTACATCACCGGCGTGATCGGCGAGCTCGAGACCTCGAGTGGGTAGTCGGACGGATGCCGCCTGGTGTTCGGGTTCGGGCTCCACTGCGCGTCGGCGACGAGCTCCCACTCGAGCTTGTCGCCGGGGAAGTCCGACGCGTTCTCCCAGCCGCCCTGCTCGAGGCAGACCACCTTGAAGCCGGCCTCGGCCAGGTGCCGAGCCGCGACCGAGCCTCCCGCCCCGGCGCCGATGACGACGACGTCTGTCTTTTCGCCGTTGCCCGAGATCGAGAACGAGAGCGGCGCGGCCGGCTCGACCGGATCCGGCGGCGGCGCCGGCGTCGAGTTGATCGGGCCCGCGCTCGTAGCACCGGGTCGAGGAGACCGTCGCGCAGGTCGTATTCCGCCTCGTCGGGGAACGGCGGCCGCTTCCCCTGGCCCGGATAGCCGATGCGCTTCCGGACCTTGAGGTTCATGTAGTAGCCGCCGGAGGCGATCTGGGCGAGGGCGGAGAAGCCGTCCGGATCCTCGGCGTGGAGCCGGCGTGCCTCGGCCTCAGGATCCTTCCCGTCCGCCGCGTCGAGCACCGCGCCGAGCGGTGCCACGAGATCCGGCCGGGCGGCGAGCGCCCGGTCGAGCCACTTCTCCGCCGAGCCGGCCTCGCTGGCCGCCGGCATCTCGTCCGTGGCCGGGATGAGGACGTCGGCGAGCGCCCAGAAGGTCGCGCGCTGCTCGTCGGTGAGGGCCATCCCTAATTGAACGCCGGCATGACCTCGTCGGCGATGAGCCTGAGTTGGCTGTTGACGTCCGGGACGTCGACATCCCGCTGCGCGAATAGCTTGAGGATGTAGGGGTCGGTGATGCAAAGGATCATGTGGTTGACGCCCGCCGACTCCATCTCCTTGATCTTCGCCATGCACTCCTCCGGCGTGCCGGCGATCGAGAGCTTCTCGGCGATCGCGGGCGTGGTCATCTCGTACGCCTTCTCGAGGTCGCCGGTGCCGAGGACCTCGACGATCGCCTTAGTCTCGGCCGGGTCGATCCCGTGGGCCTCGAACTGCTCGTCGGGCTGGGAGGAGAGGTAGAAGGTGACGATGGCGCGCGCCGCCGTCTTGGCCTTCTCCGAGTCGGGGCCGCAGGTGATCACGCACCAGGCGCCGATGTCCAGGTCCTGCCAGTTTCGACCCGCCTTCTCGGCGCCGATCTTGACGTTCTCGACGACGTAGTCGTACCAGGCCTTGTTGTAGCCCAGCGCGCTGTGGACGCCGTCGGAGACCTCGCCGGCGAGCTGCATCGACTTGGGGCCGCGCATGGCCCCGATGTAGAGCGGCACGCGGTCCTGCACGGGCCGCGCGAAGGTGAAGAGCCCGGCGTACGTGTGGAATTGACCGTCGTGGGTGATCACGCCCTCGTCGAGGAAGGTGCGCATGACCTCGTGCGCCTCCTTGACGCGCGAGAAGGGCTTGATCGTCTTCCAGTCGACGCCGTACTGCGTGAGCATGCCGAAGTTGCCGCAGGAGATGACGCCCTCCGCGCGGCCGCCGGTGAGCTCGTCGAGGGTGGCGAGCGCCTGGCAGATGAGCGTGGGCTCGCGGAGGTAGACGCTGGAGAGGTTGGGCCCGAAGCGGACGTTCTTCGTCTTGTCGGCCGCGGCCGCATACAGCAGCCAGAGATCCTTGTGCCACGTCTCGTCGGCCGCGTAGCACGCGTAGTACCCGTTCTCGTCGGCCGTCTTGATGTGCTCGAGCGAATCGGAAAGCGGGTAGTCGAGCAGCGTCGTATAGCTGAATTTCATCCCTTGGCCTCCTCGGCCTCGATTTCCTCCAGGAGCTCCTCGCCGGACAGGACGCTGTCAGCGAAGTGGTCGTGCATCCACGCCAGGTGCTCCCAACGGCTTTCGACGATCCGCAGCGTGTCCCAGGCCGGGATGTCTTGCTGGGGCGTGTGCTCGGTCATGAGCGCCGGGTCGACCTCGTAGATGTGCTCGAAGCGCATGACGACGTCCTCCTTGATGCGCTTCGCCTCGGGAGGCTTCTGCGCGGAGAGTCGAAAGCCGATCACGACTCCTCCTCATAGGCCTCGTCGAGCAGGTACTTGCCCGGATTCATGACGTTGTTAGGGGTCGAGCGTGCGTTTGATCTGCTTCATCACGTCGTAGCCCCCGCCCAGCTCGAGCGGGACGAGGTCGACCTCGCCCTCGCGGCAGGAGCCGTGGCAGGCCGAGATGGAGCCGCCGTGCTCGATCGCGATGCGGGCGATCTCGCGCTTTGCGTCCACCCAGGCGGCCCAGCTCTCGTCGTCCCACTTCATCTCCCAGATGCCGATGTCGATCTCGGTGAGGTAGTCGCCCCATGACTTGAAGGCCCCGTTCGTGTACGCGAACATCCCCCAGTCGTCGAACATGTCGAAGCGCTCGCGCAGGCCGGCGGCGACCGCGTGCCACTTCTCCCGGACGGCGGGGAGCTGGGAGTAGAGGATCGCCGCGTCCTCGCAGTGCCAGCTCATGAGGGCGACCTGGCCGTTTCGGGTCCGCCCGTGCTGCGGCGTGGCGTAGCGATCGTGGCGCGAGGCCCAGTCGCCCTGGGAGATCTCGTCGCCGAGATACGTGCCGCCCGAGGCCTTGCCGATCCGGAGCATGCGCTTCGCCGAGGCCCTGACCTCGTCGTCGTTCCCGTACATGGCCACCGCGACGACGCCCTTCACCCAGTCGGGCTGCGGGATGTACGCCTCGTCGTCCCGGCGGAGGTACTCGATCTTCCACTCGTCGAAGAGGACGACCCCGGCGAGCGTGGCCGCGCCCGAGCGCGCGAACTCGCCGGTCGCCTTCCACGCGTCCAGGTAGGACGGGTAGGCATAGAAGGCCGAGAACTCCGCCTCTGGCCGCTTCACCAGCTCGAGCGTTGCTTCCGTGACGATCCCGAGCGTTCCCTGGTGGCCCATGAAGAGGTGCTTGAGCTGGTAGCCGGACGACGACTTGCGCACCTTCTTCCCGCCGCCGTCCCCGACGCGGATGATCTCCCCGGTCGGGAGCACGATCTCGAAGCTGATCACGAGGTCGCGCGTGTGGCCGAAGCGGCCGCCGATCAGCGACCACCCGCTCGTGCCGATCCGCCCGCCGACGAGCGAGCAGGGGTACGACGCGGGGTTGTCCGGATAGATGAAGCCGAGCGGCTGCAGCTCCTGGGAGAGCTTCAGCATGTTGATCCCCGGCTGGACGGTGACCGTGCGGTCCTCGACGTCGATCTCGAGGATCTGGTTCATGAGCTTGACGTCGACGAGGATCCCGTGCTTGAGCGGCACGGCGCCGTCGGTGAGCCCGGTCGCCCCGGCCCGCGGCACGACCGGGACACGCTCCCGGTTCGCCAGCTTCACGACCTCGGAGATCTGCTCGGCGGTCGTGGGCAGGACGACCGCCTGCGGGATGTAGTCCTCCCACCTGTGCTTCGGGAAAGGCGAGGGGACGCGGGCGCGGTTCAGGAGCGCCGAGCGGCCGGTGAAGACGTGATCCTCGCCGCAGATGGCGACCAGCTCGTCGATCAGGGTGTCGGGGAGCGCCGCGACCGCCATCTCACACCTCGAATCCGGCCGACTCGGCCACCAGCTCGAAGATGTCGAACACCTCGATGCCCTGCGCTTTCCCTTGCTCGGTCAGCGGCCGCTCCGACCAGGGACACGCGGAGACGAGCGTGTCCACCCCGTCGAGCGCCGCTGCCTTCTCCACTCGCCTCCGGCTGATCTCCGCCGTCAGCTCCGGCTTCTCGGTCGCGAGGTTCGAGCCGGCGCCGGAGCAATACGACCACTGCGTGACGTGGTCGACGTCGACGAACGTGAGGCCCGGAATCGCCCGCAGGATCTCGCGCGGAGACTGCCACTTGCCGAGCCGCTTGTTCAGGCGGCAGGGGTCGTGGTAGGTGACCGTCCGCTCGATCGGCGTCGTCAGGCTCACCTTTCCCTCGCGGATCAGCTCGGCGACGAGGTCGACGCCGAGGACGATCTCGAACTCGTCGAAGTTCTCGTCCAGCGTGGGGTAGTGCTCGATCATCGTGATGTAGTCGTGCGGATCGAGGCAGATGACCCGCTTCGTGCCGGTCTTCCGCCAGTCGATCATGTTGTGCTCGGCCATCTTGTGGGCGATCTCCACGTAGCCGGTCTCCCACATCGGCCCGCCGCAGCACCACTGCTGGCTCATGAGGCCGAACTCGATGCCCGCGGCGTCGAGGATGAGCGCGACGGCGCGGGGAACGGACGGCCGGTAGAACGCTGCCTCGCAATCGGCGAAGAGCACCGTCTCCCCGCCGGTAGGAAGGTCGAGGCCGGCTGCCCAGGCACGGACCTTGGCGGCGGACGTCTCGGTGCGCCAGCCCAGCACCGGCTCGTTGCCCCAGCGGTCGGTGAGCTCCGCCCAGCGCTTCCAGTTTTCCTGGTGGATGCCCTCCTCGACCGCCAGCGTCCGCATCGCCCTCACGACGTCGATCGTCCGCTGGCGGAAGCGGTAGAAGTCGCCCGTGAAGAGCGTGTTCGGGCAGCGCAGCTCGCACGCGCCGCACATCGTGCAGTGGACGTAGTCCTCGGCGACGTCCTCGATCGACAGGAGGCCCTCGTCCATCGCGACCACGTTCGCGTGGAACGCCGTGGGCGTGTGCCGCTCGTCCCGCGTGACCTGCATTACCGGGCAGACCTCGCGGCAGAACTTGTGGCCCGAGCTGAAGCAGTTGTAGGCGGCGTTCCGCCACTCCTCGACGAGCTCGGCGCTGCGTCCGTTGGCTCCGCCGGCCTCGGTGATCTTCTCGGTCGCCATTCGCCTCCTTCGCTGGGTTGCGCCGACTCTAGGACGACTGCGATAGAAATGTCCAGTGATGCGCAACGAAGGCAAGCCGGTGATCGGGCTCTCGCTCGGACTGCACGACTTCGGCGACTACGCCGGGGTCGGCTTCCAGCGGCCGGTCGCCCTCGCGGGCGGAGTCGGTCTCGTGCTCCCGCGCGTCAACGGACACCTGGAGGACGCGCTGGACGTCTGCGACGGCATCCTCCTCGGCGGCGGCCGCGACATCGACCCCGGCCGCTACGGCCAGGAGCCGAGCGAGCACCTGGCGCCGACGGAGCCCCTCCGGGACGCGTTCGAGCTCGAGCTGACGGAGCGCGCCCTCGACCGCGGGCTCCCCATCCTCGGCATGTGCCGCGGCATCCAGATCCTCAACGTCGCCCTCGGCGGGACGCTGGTCCAGGACGTCGCCGTGAAGCCGGAGTGGGCCGGCCACCCCTCGGACCGTGGCTGGAAGGCGTGGAAGGAGATGGAGCGCAGCTCGCTCGAGGGCTCGGACGAGGTGCCGCCGCACCCGCGTCACGCGATCGCGATCGAGCCCGGGAGCCGGCTCCACGCCGCACTCGGCGTCGACGAGATCGAGGTCGACAGCTTCCACCACCAGGCGCTCGACGAGGTCGCCTCCGACCTGAGGGTGGTCGCCACCGCGCCCGACGGCGTCGTCGAGGCGGTCGAGATGGACGGCGATCGTTATCTGCTCGCCGTCCAGTGGGAGCTGCAGGAAGAGTGGCGGGTCGACCGTCGCTTCCTCGAGCCCTTCGCCCAGTTCGTCACGGCAGCCTCAGCGCCCCGGTAGATGGGGATCCTGCTCGGCCTCACGGCCGCGTTGTCGTGGGGCGTGGCGGACTACTTCGCCGCGGTCAGCTCGCGGGAGGCCGGCTCCTTCCGGGTCGTGCTCGGCTTCCACCTCATGGCGATGGTTCTCCTCGGCGGGCTTCTCGTCGTCACCGGCGAAGGGCTCTCCGACGTCTCGGGGGAGGATCTCGTGTGGCTCGCGTTCGTCGGCTTGCTCGGGAGCCTCTCGTACCTCGCCTTCTACCGGGCGCTTGCGATCGGCCCGATCTCGATCGTCAGCCCGATCGTCTCCGCCTACGCGGCCGTCACGGTGGTCTGCGCCGTTCTGATCGGCGGCGAGCGGCTGGGCGGCGGGGAGACCGTCGCGATCGTCGTCGTCATGCTCGGCGTCGTGCTCGCGTCCTCCGACCTGGCGCAGATGCGGCGGCTCGAGCGCATCGCGCTCCTCGGGATCCTGCTGGCCCTTGCGACGGCGGTCGTGATCGGCGCCTTCGTCTACGGCGTGGCCTACTTCAGCGCCGACTACGGCTGGCTCGTGCCGATCTTCCTGGCGCGCGGCTTCTCGACCCTCTTCCTCGTCGCGGTCTCGCTCCGGGGCGGCGAGTGGCGCTTTCCGGACAGGTCTCCCCGCCTGCTGGGCACGATCGCCCTGATCGCCGTCGTCGACACCCTCGGGTACGTGGCGTTCAACTTCGGCGTGCGCCACGCGGACACCTCGGTGGTCGCGACCGCGGCGGCGCCCTACTCCGTCGTCCCGATCGTGGCCGGCGTGCTTCTCCTGCACGAGCGGCCGCGCGCGACCCAGTGGGCCGGAATCAGCCTGGTCATCGCAGGGCTCGTCCTCCTCGGCATGGTTTCCTGACCGCGGGCCCGGGGTATGCGAAGGATGCGTCTCGCCCCGAGAGGAGGAGCCATGCTGAACGAAACCGAGCTTCGAGATCTGCTGAGCCGCGACGTCCTCGACGCCGGGGGAAAGTCGATCGGCAACATGGAGACGTTCTTCGCCGACCGGAACACCGGGAAGCCCGAGTGGATCGGCGTCTTCACGGGGACGTTCCGGCACCATCACTACCTCGTCCCGGTCCAAGGGGCCACGAGGGAAGGGACGGCGCTCCGGATTCCGTGGACGAAGGAGCAGGTGCACAGCGCTCCCGACTACGGCGACCCGGAGGGAGCCATCTCCGAGGAGATGGAGCGCGACGCCTACCGCCACTACGGCCTCGAAACGGCGGCCGTCTGACCTACGCGCGCGGCCTGGTCTTCTCCGGGTCGTAGATCGGGAAGTCGTCGACGGTCGCCGAGACGGTGCCGTCGCCGAGCGCGACGTCCACCGTCTCGCCCTTCGCGGCGAACCGCGACTCGAGGACGGCCATGCCGATCACCTTCCCCAGGGTCGGGCTCTCCGCGGGGCTCGTGAGCGTCCCCGCTGCCTCCCCGCCCTTGGTGACGGCGGCGCCGTACTCGGGCACCTCGGAGCCCTCGACCGACAGCGTGACCAACCGCCTGGGAGGGCTCTTCGCGGTCTCCTCGAGCGCGGCCTTCCCGTGGAAGTCGCCCGTGTCGAGCCGGATTACCTTGTCGAGCGACATGTCGAAGGGGTCCGTCTCGTGCTGGAAATAGTCGTAGCCGATGAAGATCAGCCCCGACTCGATCCGGAGCGTCTCGACCGCCGCGAGACCGTAAGGCCGCGCGCCCGCGTCGGTGAGGACGCCCCAGAGCTCTTCGGCGTAGTCGTGCTCGCAGAAGATCTCGTAGCCGAGCTCGCCGGAGTAGCCGGTCCGGGACACCCAGGCCGGCACGCGCCCGACGTGCACCTGGTGGGGGAGGAAGCGGAAGTAGCCGAGGCTCTCGACGTCCTCGTCGACGAGCCCGCCGAGCAGCTCGCGTGAGCCCGGGCCCTGGACCTGGACGTGGGGGAGCTTCTCGGTGATCGGCTCGATGGAGACGTCCAACCCGTCCACGACCTCGCGCATGTGGTCGAGGTCGGAGTCGAGCGCCGTGATCACCCAGCAGCTCGAGTCGGTGAACTTGAACACCGTGCCGTCGCCGACCATCTTGCCGTGCTCGTCGCAGAACGGCGCGTAGCGGACCTGGCCGATCTCCAGCCCGAGCATGTCGTTGGTGAAGATCCGATCGGCGGCGGCGAGCGCGTCGGGACCGGAGAAGTCCCACTTGCGAAGCGGCGACTCGTCCCAGACGCCCACGCCTTGCCGGACCGCCTGGTGCTCGGCCACCGGGTCGCCGAAGTGACTCGGCCAGTACCAGCCTTCCCAGTCCATGAACTCGGCTCCGAGCTTGCGCTGGACGCCGTCGAAGGCCGTGCGGATGATCTCGGCTTCGGTGCTCACGCTCCCTCCCGGTCGGTTGGGCGCCAGCCTAAAGCGTCCGAGACCGCCGCTGCACGCGCGAGGAGCGGCTCGAGGGCCCGCGTCATCGCCTCCTCGCCGAAGCGGGACGAGGGGCCTTGCACTCCGAGCACCGCGGCGAGCTCTCCAAGGCTCCCTCGCACGGGCGCGGCGACCGCGTTGAGCTCCGCCTCCCGCTCGCCGACCGCCCGCGCCCAGCCTTGCTCGCGGACACGCTCGACCTCTCGTGCGAGCGCGGCCCGCTCCACGATCGTCCTGTCCGTGAAACGCCGGAGCCGGCCGGCTGGAATCGGCACCTCCCCGAACGCGAGCGCGACCTTTCCCGCGGCGGTCGCGTGCGCGACGCTCGGCCGGCCGACCCTCGCGACGCTCTGGACCGAGGCCGCGCTGAGAACGAAGTCGACGGTGATCGCGTCCGGGTCTCCCGGGACCGAGAGCGTCGCGGTCTCGCCCGTCTCCTCGACGAGCGCGCGCAGGTGCGGCCGTGCGACCTCACGCAGGTCGAGGCCCGCGATCGCGGCGTTCCCGAGCTGGACGAGCCGGAGCCCGAGCCGGTAACGGCCTGTCGACGGGACGTGCTCGATGAGCCCGGACTCGGCGAGCGTGGCGAGCAGGCGCGAGACCGAGCTGGGATGGAGACCCGTCCTCCGGGCGAGCTCGTTCGTCCCCTGCTCGCGCTCTCCGCCTGCGAGGGCGTCGAGAACCGCGACCGCCCGCTCGACGGCGGCCACCCGTCGTGTCGCCGGCTTGCCGGTGCGGGGCATGGTACGGTCAGTATGACAGTTGTGAAACGCTATTGCCCAGGAGGCAATTCCGTGAGCGACCTTCCTGCCTCGTCCCGTTTCGTCGTCGTCGGCGCCGGCATCCACGGCCTCTCGACCGCCTACCACCTCGCGAAGGAGCTGCGCTCGCGGGGGCTCGGCTCGGGGCGCGACGTGATCGTGCTCGAGAAGTCCGAGCCGGGCGCGGGGGCTTCGGGCATCGCCTGTGGAGTCGTTCGCAACAACTACTTCCAGCCGGCCATGAGCGAGCTCATGCAGGCTTGCGTGGAGGTCTGGGAGTCGGACCCCGCCGCCTATGCCTACAACGCGGTCGGCTACATGGCCCTCGGCCCGGCCGCTCAGGAGGCCGACCTCGGAGCCACGTACGAGCGGCAGGAGAAGATCGGCTACCGCTCCACCCTCGTCACGGGCGAGGGCGAGGTCGACGCCTACATGAAGCGCCTCTTCCCCGACTGGCGGGCCCAGGGGGTCACGACGCTCCTCCACGAGCACCAGGGCGGCTTCGCCTTCAACCGCGAGTCGGTGCTGGGCCTCGCCGGCAAGTGCGGCGAGGAAGGCGTCGAGATCGCGACGGGCGTGGAGGTGAGGGCCGTCGAGCTCGAGGGCGATGGAACCGTGCGGGCCGTCGAGACCAGCCGCGGCCGGCTCGACGTCGGCGAGCAGCTGGTGCTCGCGCCCGGCCCCTGGGCGAAGCGCTTCTGGTCGATGCTCGAGCTGCCGCAGGCGATCGACGTGACGACGTCCTCCGGCGAGGTCGTGCACAACCGCCCCATGTGGACCTACTGGAACCTCCAGGAGGGCGAGATCGCCGTCGACCCGCAGACGTTCGCCACGGCCGACGGGAGCGCCCCGCCGGTGATCCACCTCGACACCGACGCGCCCCTCTACACGGACGAAGGCGAGCTGCTCACGGACGAGCTCTGGGGCATCTACTACAAGCGGGATCGGCACGGCGTCCAGGGCGGCGCCTCCCCGCTGACGGTCGACGGAGACGTCGAGCTCGACCCGTACCCGCAGACGACCGACGTCGACCCGGGCTTCCCCGACATGTGGTGCGCCGCGCTCTCGCATGCGATGGGGCGCTTCGAGGGCTGCCGACCGCTGTACAAGCAGGCGCGCTCCGGCGGCGTCGGCGCCTTCACGGCCGACAACTTCCCCGTCTTCGACTACCTGCGCCCGAACGCGTACGCGATCCTCGACTCGAACCACGGCTACAAGATGATCGGGGTCGGCCGCGAGGTGGCCAAGGTGCTCCTCGGCGACCACTCGAGCCTCCTCTACCCGTTCCGCTTCGAGCGCTTCGCAACCGGCGACCTCCACCCGGTCTCGCACTCGCCCTACCCCTGGTCGTAGGGGACACGTCAGGGGTCTGACCCCGGGCGTGTCCATTTCGGGGGGCCAGGTCTGTGGAGCGGCTTTCATCTTGCCTGCACGGGCTGTGGCCGCAGTCCACACGCGGCCGTTCTGGGCAGGTCCAGGTGCCTGGCACCCGGGCGTGGCCCGCAGGGACCTGTCAGCCGGGCTCGGCCAGACCCAGGCGCCGGGCCAGCCAGGCCTTGGTCGTCGACTGGAGGAGCAGCGTCACGACGATCGCCAGCGCGACGACGGTGACGAGCTCCGCCTCCTGCTCGATGCCGTCGGCGACGAGGATGCCGACCAGCGCCGCGGGAACGACGCCCGTCTCGCGGGTCCAGGAGAGGAAGACGAGCTCCTCGCGACGCCAGCGGCCACGGCGATCGGCCAGCAGGCACGCGAAGACGGTCAGCGGGCGCGCCACGAAGATGAGCGCTGCGAGTGTCACCAGGGCCGGCAGCGCCTCGTCGGCGATCGTGTCGAAGGGGAGGTTGGCGCCGAGCGTGATGAAGACGAAGACGACGACGATGTCGGAGCTGGCCGACGTGAACAGGCGCACCTCGTCCTCGCGCCCCGAATGCATCCCGAGCCCGAGCCGATCCATGTTGGCCACGATCAGGCCGGCCAGGAACGCCCCCAGGTAGCCGCTTCCGCCCGCGTAGTCGATCGCGAAGTAGCCGGCGACGACGACCAGGAGGACGGCGATGACCGGTGACTCGCGCCAGATCCCGAGCCTCCGCGTCGAGATGGTCACCGCGAGGACGACGCCCAGAACTGCCCCCAGAACGGTCGAGACGACGAGATCGAGCACGAAGTCGCCGAAGGGCGCCGTGAGCGATCCCTCCCCTTCGATCACGAACGTCGCGAGGGCCAGGGCGAGCACCGCTCCGGTGACGTCGTTGAGCGCGGACTCCGCGATGATCGTCTGCACGACCTTGGCGCGGATGCGCAGGTGCTCGAACAGCGGGACGAGGATCGCCGGGTCGGTGGGTGCGAGGACGGCGCCGATCAGGAGCCCGACCTCGATCGGAACGTCGAAGGCTGCCGCGGCGACCGTCCCCGTGACGGTCGCCGTGATCAGGACGCCCGGGATGGCGAGGAGCCCGAGTCCGACGACGACGGGCCGCAGCACGTCGAACGAGAGCTGGAGCCCTCCGTAGAAGAGGATCATCGAGACGCCGAGCGCCAGGAGGACCTGGACGGCGACCGACTCGAGGGGGAGGTCGAGCCAGTCGCCGATCTCGGGGCCGAGCACGACGCCTGCGCCGAGCAGCACGACCATGCGGGGAATGCGGAGGAACCCGGCGACGAGCTCCGAGACCAGTCCGGCCGCGAGGACGAGCGCAAGCGTCTCGATGACGTCGCGGGCGGACATTCGTCGATTCTGACGTGGACGGAACCGGGTTGCACCGCCCGCGCGCTTCCCGCACGATGCTCGCGTGCTCTTCGTCTACTTCGCGCCCGCCGGGCAGATCATCCTCCTGCTCACGCTCGCGCTGGCCCTCTACCTCACCGTGATCGAGCTGCGGGAGCTGGAGCCGCGGCCGCACTGGAGCTGGTGGGCCTGGTGGATCTCCCTCGTCTTCCTGACGCACTTCGTCGGCTACCTCGCCCTCCGTGGATACGCCGCCTACCGACGCTGGCACCGAGCCCGAGCCTAGAAAGGCGTTCAGGGACCGCCCGCTCGGGCGGATCGCGATGCTGCTCGCCGTGTTCCTGCTTGCCGTCCTCGCCACGAAGACCTGCGCCGCGCGAGACCAGGAGATCGACCAGGACGAGGCGATCGAGATCGCCAGGGAGCAGGTCGACTTCGAGGCCGAGGACGTCCAGATTCGCTTCATCCAGCGAGGCCTCGACGCACGCCCCTACTGGGCGGTGTCCCTCTCCACCGTGGACGAGAGCGGAATCCGGGTGGACTGCGCAACCGTCCTGATCGACTGGGAAACGGGAGACACCCAGACGGAGGCGTGCTAGCGGGCTCTGTGTGACCTTCGGACACTCGGGGCGGGAAAAGGTGGGCTTCCCGCACCTGGGCCGCGTCCGACGGGTTTCGTACGCTCGTCCCGGCTCTCAGGTGTGTAGCGGTGCTTTAGCAGGCGTCATCCCGAGGAGGGATTGCTGATGACATCGTCGCTGGCGTCGGTTCTCTCGTCGCTCTTCGCGCAGGCTCCGACCATCGAAGAGGTGAACGCCAAGGTCGACCTCGACAGCCTTGTCCTGCTCGAGGTCTTCTACTTCTTCACCGTCGTGATCATGTGGCTGATCCACGTCGGCTTCATGGCGTACGAGGCGGGCGTCGCGCGGCGCAAGAACATCATGTCGACGGCGATGAAGAACATCCTCACGATCGCGGTCGTGACGCCGAGCTTCTACTACTTCGGCTGGTACATCTACGGCTGCTTCGAGCACGGCGGCCCGGCGGAAGGACACGCCGGCCCGGCCGAGTTTCCAGGCTTCTGCGGCCTCACCGCGCCGTGGAGCGCCGGCATGGGCGGGAACCTGGAGACGAGCCTCACGGGCCATCTGAGCCTCGTCTTCTTCCTCGCCTTCCTCCTCTTCTCCTGGACGACCGCCTCGATCATGTCGGGCGCCCTCATCGAGCGCGTGCGCCTGTCCGCCTATCTCATCCTCGCGGTCGTCCTCGGCTCGATGGTCTGGATCATGGACGCAGCCTGGGGCTGGAGCTCAGGCGGCTGGCTCACGACGAACTACGGCTTCCACGACTCGATCGCCTCGCTCGTCGTCCACGGCGTCGCCGGCGCCTTCACGCTCGGCGTCCTCCTCAACCTGGGGCCGCGCATAGGGAAGTACGACATCCAGGGGCGGGCGAGAGCCTTCAGACCCCACAACACGCATCTGACCCTCATGGGCCTGATGCTGATCTTCACCGGCTTCTACGGCTTCTACGCCGCCTGCCTCTTCATCCAGTCGACGGTCTTCCCGGGCTGGCTCAACATCTACCTGTCGCCGACGACGCTCGGCACGATCGCGATGATCATCACCTTCGGCTTCGCGGGCGGCTTCACCGGCGGCTGGATCGCGAGCAAGGGCGATCCGTTCTGGACGCTCTCCGGCGGTCTCGCGGGCGTGATCTCCGTCTCGGCGGGCGCCGACGTCTACCACCCCTCGCTCGGCTACCTGCTCGCCGCCAGCGGCGGCATGCTCGCCGTCTGGGCCGGCACCTACATCGAGAAGAAGCTGCGCGTGGACGACGCCGTCGGGGCGGTGGCCGTCCACGGCGTCTGCGGCTTCTACGGGGTCTTCCTCGTCGGCATCTTCGCCGGCGGCTTCCCGACCGGAGTCAACAACATCCCCACCTCGTTCGGCGGGCAGCTCATGGGCATGCTCGCGTTCTTCCCGCTCGCTTTCCTGCCCGGCTTCATCGTCAGCTGGGTCCTCAAGAAGGCGAACCTGCTCCGCGTCCCGCCGGAGGTCGAGCTCGAAGGCATGGACATGGCGGAGTTCCAGCAGGACTTCTTCCCCGAGTTCGAGCGCGTCCCGGAGGTTCTCGTCCTTCCGAGCGGCGAGGAGGTCGAGGCGGGCCCGATCCTGCTCGAGGAGTACGCGCGAACGAACGGGCATAGGGCAGGCGCGCCCGCGGAAAGGAGGTAGTCGTGATCGACAGCTTCCCCTTCGACGAGTGGAGCGAGGAGATAACGACCTTCTGGACCTTCGGCCCGGAGAACTCCACCGGCACCTATGTCCTGACCGTCCTCGGGATCATCTTCATGGTGCTCGCGATCGTCTACTGGGTCTGGCTCGAGAACAAGAAGCTGAACGCCCAGGCAGAGCTGCTGCGCGGCGCGGGCGGCCTGCCGCCCGCGAGCCCGACGGCGCCGGGCCCCGGCTTCGCCGAGCCGCCGTTCGCCGGGCCCTCGACCGATCCGGGACCCTAGGAGGGAGGCACGATGGCTCGTGAGAAGCAGATCGAGTTCCCGCCCCAGCAGACGCAATGTCCGCTGGCTCACTCCGGCGCTGCTCCTGGTCTCGCTGGCCTGCATCGTCGATCGTGATCGTCATCCTGCTCGCCCACCCGAGCGGCTCGTTCATCGGGCCCTGGTAGAAGAGACGCGCCGCACGGTGCTATAAAGATCGGGTCGATGTCGCGGCTCTACCTTCTCTGCGGCCTCTGCGGGCGACAGCAGGCGGACGGCCTTCTCTCCCGCGGGCACTGGGGGCACCTGGACGCCGGTCACGGCCAGGCCCTCCGCGCCTGCCCGATGTGCAAGGAGCAGCACTCGGACTGGGAGGCGCGCCTGCGCGCGCTGAGCGACCCGAGCGCCCTCGACGGCCTGTCCGGGGCCTCGTACGGGCGCCCGAGCTGACCCGAGAGCCTAACCGGCTGCTCTGAGAAGATTCGGCGGTGCCGCCGCGCCGCCGCCGCCGCACGCATGACCTCGAGCGGGTGCTCGGCACGCCGGCGCTCTTCGCCACGGCCTACGGCAACGTCGGCTCCTCCATCTACTACGCGCTCGGCGTCACCGCCGCGTTCGCCCTCGGGCTGACGCCGCTCGTCTTCGTCGTCGCCGGAGTGATCTTCGCGGCGACCGCGGCCACCTATGCGGAAGGCACGGTGCGCTACCCGGAGGCCGGCGGATCCTCGAGCTTCGCGCGGCACGGGTTCAACGAGCTCGTCAGCTTCGGGGCGGCCTGGTCGCAGATGCTCGTCTACGTCGCCACCGTGGCGATCTCGGCCTTCTTCGTCCCGCACTACCTCTCGGTCTTCTGGGAGCCGCTCCGCGAGAACCCCTGGGACATCGTCGGCGGCGCGGTCGTCGTGGTCGTCCTCGTGGCGATCAACATCGTGGGCGTCCAGGAGGCGGCGAAGCTCAACGTCGTCCTGGCGGTCGTCGACTTCGCCACCCAGGCGCTCCTCGTCGTGATCGGGTTCGTCCTCGTCTTCAGCCCGGACGTCCTCACGAGCAACATCCGCTGGGGCGTCGCCCCCACCTGGAGCCAGTTCGCGCTGGCGATCCCCGTGGCGATGCTCGCCTACACGGGCGTGGAGACCGTTTCCAACCTGGCGGAGGAGGTGCGGGACCCGCCGCGCAACGTCCCGAACGCCTACAAGCTGATCGCGGCCGCGGTCTTCGCGATCTATTTCACCCTGCCGCTCATCGCGCTCTCGGCTCTTCCGGTCTTCCAGCAGGCCGACGGCGAGTGGGTGACCCTGCTCGGGCCTCCCGCCGGAGGAGGGCGGCTTCACGAACGACCCGGTGCTCGGCGTCGTCGAGAACCTCGGCCTCTCCGGAGGGCGTCGCTGGACGTGCTCGAGATCTACGTCGGCGTGCTGGCGGCGACCATTCTCTTCATCGCCACGAACGCCGGCGTGATCGGCGCCTCCCGCATCACGTACGCGATGTCCGGCTACCGGCAGCTGCCGGCGATCTTCCGCCGCCTGCACCCGCGGTTCCGGACCCCGTGGCTCGCCCTCGTCGTCTTCGCCGGGGCGATCCCGCATCCTGACCATCCTCCCGGGCCAGACGGACTTCCTGGGGACGATGTACGCCTTCGGCGCGACGCTCTCGTTCACCGTCGCGCACGCCTCGATCGTGGCGCTGCGCTACCGCTTCCCGGCCGAGGAGGTCGCCTACCGGGCGCGGCCGAACCTCTCGTTCCGGGGCGTCGACTGGCCGCTGTTCGCGATCCTGGGCGGGATCGGGACGCTGATCGCCTGGGTCGTGATCGTCGTGCAGGAGCCGACGACCCGCTGGGCCGGCATCGGCTGGCTCGTCGCCGGCTTCGTCGCCTACGCCGTCTACCGCCGGCGGTTCGTCCGCGAGCCGATGTCCAGGACGGTGCGCGCGCCCCAGATCGTCCTCGGCCCCGGGCTCGAGATCGAGTACCGCACGATCCTCGTGCCCGTCTCCCGCACGGTCGAGTCGGAGGAGGCGCTGGTCGCGGCCGCCCGGCTCGCGGCCGAGCGCGGAGCGACCATCGCCGTCCTCCGGGTGATCGAGGTGCCCCTGGAGCTGCCGCTCGACGCCGACCTGCCGGACGAGGAGGACGAGGCTCGACGCGCTCCTCGACGAGGCCCGCGCGCTGGTCGAGAGCTACGGCGTGCGCGCGGTCCCGCGCCTCGTGCGCGCGCGGCGGGCCGGCCCGGCGATCGTGGAGGAGGCGGCGCGACGCGGCGCCGAGCTCGTCGTCGTGGGAGCGCCTCGCCGGCGGCGAGCGCCGGGGGCGCCCGGTCTTCGGCAGGACCGTCGACCACGTCCTCGCGCGCGAGCCCGTCGCGCGTGCTCGTCACCGCCGGGAAGAGGGCGGCGTGACGCAGGACTCCGCGTGCCGGCGACCGTGGTGCTCTCCGCCCTCACGGCCGCGCTCGGCGTCGTCCTCATCGTGGAGACCGCGGTCGTCGGGCGGCTCGCTCGGCTTTCTCATCGGCGGCCTCTTCGTCCTGGCCGGAGGCCTTCGCCTTGCCCTCCTCGGGAGGGAGCGCTGATGGCGCGCAAGCTCCCCGGCCTCACGCGCGTCCTCGGCGCCGACCCCGATCGCGTCGGTCGCGTACTCGGAGATCGGCTCGTCCGTCTACTTCGCGCTCGGGATCGTCGCCCTCTACGCGCTCGGGCTCACCCCCTGGGTCCTTCTCGGCGTCGGCCTCGTCGTCCTGCTCGTCACGTTCTCCTACGCGGAGGCGAGCTCCGCACTGCCGGAGACCGGCGGGGCGGCGCTCTTCGTCGCGCGGGCGTTCAACGACCCGATCGGCTTCCTCACCGGCTGGGTGCTGTTCCTCGACTACCTGATCGTCATCGCCCTCGCCGGTCTCTTCGTGCCGCACTACGTCGGGACGGCGGTGGGCTGGGAAGCCCTGACCGCGGGACCGTGGGACGGTGTGGTCGGCGTCTGCGTGATCCTCGCCGTGGCCGCGTTTCGGCTCGTGCGCGGGCGGAGCTCTACGTGATCGCCGTCGCCATCGCCGCCCTGGCGCTCTTCACCCATGTCCTGCTCCTCGTCCTCGGCCTCGGCTTCGTCTTCTCACCCGCGCGACCTCGGCGACGTCGACCTCGGGCAGGCGCCGCCGTGGGGCGATCTCGCGTTCGCGCTCGCTCTCGCCACGCTCGCCTACACGGGGCTCGAGACCGTGGCGAACCTCGCCGCCGAGGCGCGCGAGCCCGGCAAGACCCTGCCCCGGAGCCTCTTCGTCGGGATCGGTCTCGTCGTTCTCGTGACGGCGGCGTTCGGCCTCGTCGCCGTGTCCGTCCCAGACCTCCCCATCGGAGCTGGAGGCCCCGCTTCTCGCCATCGTCGACGCCCTGGAGGGCGCGCTGCCCGGCTGGGCCGTGGACGCGCTCCGCGTCTTCGTCGGGCTCGGCGCGGCCGTCGTCCTCGTCGCCGCGATCACGACGGCGAATCTCGGGCGCCGGCCGCCTTGCGTACGCGCTCGGGCGGCACGGCATGCTCCCGCACGCCTTCGCCCGCCTGAACAGGCGGACGCTGCTCGCGCCCGCCGCGATCGTGACCGCGGCCGGACTCGCCTGCGCGCTCCTCGTCGCGGTCGATGCGGCCGGGCGGGACGTCCGCTTCTTCGGCAGCCTCTACAGCTTCGGGATCCTGCTCGCCCTGACGGCGGCGCAGGTCGCCGTCCTCCGGCTTCGCTTCACCGAGCCCGGCCTCGACCGTCCCTACCGCGCCCCCTGGAACGTGACCATCCGGGACGTCCGCGTTCCGGTCGCCCGCTCTTCTCGGGGCCCTGCTCACCTTCGCGCTCTGGATCGTCGCCATGGCGACGCACGAGGCGGCGCGCGTCGTCGGGCCGATCTGGGTGGCGCTGGGCGTCGTCGTCTACGTCGCGGTCCGCCTCACGCACCGCGAGGCGTTGCTCGCCCGCGTCAGCCCGGCCGAGCCGGACCTCGTCCCGGAGGCACACGGCGAGTACGAGCGCGTGCTCGTCCCGCTCAAGATCGGGCCTGATCGGCGAGGAGGTGCTCGCGACGGCGATCAAGCTGGCGGAGGAGCGGCGCGGCGCCGTCTCCGTCCTTCACGTGCTCCGTGTGCCGCTCGACCGGCCGCTCGACGCGGCGCTTCCCGAGGCAGAGGAGCTGGCCGAAGCCTCGCTCGCCGAGGCGAAGGCCCTGGCCGGCGAGCACGGCGTCGAGCTCGACGGGCGGATCGTGCGGGCCCGCGCGCTGGGAGAGGCGATCGTCGAGGCGGCCGAGGAGGAGGGCGCGGACGTCATCGTCCTCGGCTCCGCGCCGCGCTGGCGCCGCCAGTCGCGCTTCTTCAGCCCGACCGTCGACTACGTCCTTCGCGAGGCTCCCTGCGAGGTGATGGTCATCGCCTATCCGCAGGGCGTCCTGGAGGAGGAAGAGGGGATTACAGTGGAGGCATGAAGGCGCTCATCGTCGGCTGCGGGCGGGTCGGCTCCGCTCTCGCCAAGCGGCTTCACTCAGCCGGCTGGGACGTCGGTGTCGTCGACGAGACGGAGGAGGCGCTCGAGCGTCTGGGGGAGAAGTGGCCGGGCGAGCTCCACGTCGGCCACGCGCTGGACATCGCCGTGCTCGAGGCCGCGGGGATCGCCTCGGCCGACGTCGTGATCGTCGCCACCGACGGCGACAACACGAACCTCGTGGTCGCCCAGGTGGCGAAGCTCCGCTACGAGGTGCCGAAGGTGGCGGCGCGCGTCCTCGACCCGGGGCGCGCTGCGTTCTACGCGAATCGGGGCTTCGACGTCGTCTCGCCCACGACGAGCGCGATCGAGGAGCTCGCCGCCTTCGCTCTCGACGGGGCCGAGACGTGAGCTTCGTCATCGTCGTCGGCGGCGGCCAGGTGGGCAAGAACGTGACGCGCACCCTGCTCGAGCTGAATCACGAGGCCGTGCTCATCGAGCAGCGCAAGGATCGCTACGCGCTGCTGGACGAGGAGTTCGGCCACCGGGCCCGCTACGGCGACGGCACCGAGCTCGCGGTGCTCGAAGGGGCCGGCATCAAGCGTCCGGCCGACATCGTGGTCGCCGCCACCGGCGACGACGAGGACAACCTCGATCATCGGCCAGCTCGCCAAGGAGCTCTACGGGGTCTCGAAGGTGGTCGCCAGGGTCAACGACCCCCGCAACCAGGCGCACTTCGACCTACTCGGCGTCGCCCCGACGGTCTCCGCGACGCAGATGGTGATGGCGCTCATCCAGCACGAGCTGCCCCAGCACGAGCTCGTGCAGCTCGTCCAGCTGACGCGCGAGAACCTCGAGATCGTCGAGGTCGAGGTCGGCAGCGACTGTGCTGCAGCGGGCAAGCGGGTCGAGCAGCTTCGCCTTCCGGAGAGCGCGCGCCTGATCTCGGTGATGCGGGACGGGAAGGCCGAGATCGCCGTCGGCTCCACCGAGCTGCGGGCGGGCGACCAGGTGCTCGCCATCCTCGAGCCCGGCGGCGAGCCCGAGCTGCGCAGGCTGCTCGTCGGCGAGAAGAAGAGCTAGTCGCGGCCGACCTGGAGCGCGGCCGCCTCGGCGGTGTTGCGGAGGAGCCAGACGTCGGTGATCGGGCCGACGCCGCCGGGGACCGGAGTGATCGCCTCGGCCTTCTCGGCCACGCTCTCGAAGTCGAGGTCGCCGACGAGCCGGACCTTGCCGTCCCCGGGGTCCTCGACCGGGTTGATCCCGACGTCGACCGCGATGACGCCTTCCTTGACCATCGCCCCGGTGACGAGCCTGGGGACGCCGGCCGCGACGAGCAGGATGTCCGCCCGGGTCGTGTGCTCCTCCAGGCGGCCCGCGGCGGACGTGAAGTGGTGGCAGGAGACGACCGTCGCGCCGCGGGCCAGCCCGAGCCAGAGCGCCGGCTTGCCGACGTTGTTCGAGCGGCCGACGAGGACGAGGTCGAGGCCGTTGTAGAAGCGTGGCCGGGTCGCGCCCGGTCTCCTCGACGTAGCGGTCGAGCAGGTAGAAGACCGCCGCCGGCGTCGAGGGGATGTAGCGGGGCTCCCCGAGCGCGAGAAGGCCGGCGTTCTCGGGGTGGACCGCCTCCACGTCCTTGAGCGGGTGGAGCGTCCGGTAGAGGTGCTCCTCGCGAACCTGCTCCGGGAGCGGACGGAGGATGAGGATGCCCGAGACGCGCGGGTCGGCATTGAGCTTGCCGACGACCGCCAGCGCCTCGGCCTCCTCCACGTCGGGGGCGAGCAGCTCGGACGCATACCGGCAGCCCATCTCCTCGGCGAGCCGCCGAACACGCCGCTCGTAGGCCTGCGCCGCATAGTCCTCGCCGACGAGCACGGTCGCCAGCCCTGGGCGGACCCCGGCCGCCGCGAGCTCCGCGACGCGCGCTTCGACCTCGGCGCGCAGCTCCTCCGCAAGCCGGTTCCCGTCGATGACGACGGCGCTCATCTACCTCCGAACCGCCTAGTCCTGGTCGCCGAGGGCGCGCTTGGCGGCCCGGTCGGCCAGCCGGACGAGCGCGCGGGCGCGCTCGATTCGCTCGTCGCCCTCGACGGTGGAGAGGTTGATCTCGACGAGGTTGGCGGCCACGCGGGCCGCCGCGGCCGCGAGCGCAGCGGCCGCAGCGGCGTCTCCGCGCAGGTTCTGGTTGCCGCTCGCGGCGATCTCCGCGGCGAGAGCGGCGACGTCGCCGGCCGTCTCGGCGATCTCGAGCGGCACGTCGGCCGCCCTGGAGAGCGTCTCGCCGATGAGCGTATTGCGCACTTCCGGCTCGAGGTCCTTCGGCATGCGGAGCGCCGTGAGGACGTTCTCGAACGCCTCTGCGTCCCGGACGGCGAGCGGAGCCGCGCGGTGGCGGAGCGTCTCCGCCTGCGCCACGGCGCCGGCGGCTCCGTCCCAGTCGTGCGAGAAGCGCCCCACCATCGCCGCGAGCGAGGCCGCCATCTCGGTGACGAAGGCGGCGACGGATCCGCCTCCCGGGGCGGGCGTCTCGGCCGCGATCATGTCGAGCAGCTCCTCGAACGGCACGTTCGCGTACGACACGGCCGCGATTCTCCCCGATCTGGCCCGCGCGCCGTCGCGCGGCGTGGAAGAGCCTCCTAGAAGAGGCCGACCGTCGTACCGCTCTCGTCGATGTCGACGTCGAAGGCCGCCGGCTTCACGCCCAGTCCCGGCATCGTCTGCATGTCCCCCAGGAGCGGGACGAGCCAGCCTGCGCCGGTGTACGCGCGGATGTCGCGGACGGTGACGGTGAATCCGGTCGGGGCGTTGAGGAGGGTGGGGTCGTGCGAGAGCGAGAGGTGGGTCTTCGCCATGCAGACCGGGAGCTTGTCGTAGCCCTGCTCCGTGAAGACGCGGATCTTCTCCTGTGCCGCCGGCAGGTAGACGACTCCCTCCGCACCGTACGCGCGTTTGCAGATTGCCTCCACCTTCGCCTCGATCGGCGCGTCGAGCGGGTAGAGGTAGTCGAAGGAGGAGGGCTGCTCGGCGGCGTCGGCGACCGCTTCCGCGAGGCCGGCCGCGCCCTCGCCGCCACGCTCGAATGCCTCGTTGAGCTCCGCCGCGTGCGCGCCGTGCTCGAGGGCGAGGCGCCGGAGGGTCTCCACTTCCTCGTCGGTGTCGCCCGGAAAGCGGTTGACGGCGACGACCGCCTTGAGCCCGAACTCCTTGACGATGCCGAGATGACGCTCGAGGTTGGCGGAGCCGCGCTCGATCGCGTCGACGCCCCCGTCGGGCTCCCCGCCGTGGTGCTTGAGGGCGCGCGCGGTCGCCACGAGCACGACGGCGCTCGGCGCGAGCCCCCCGATCCGGCAGACGATGTCGAGGAACTTCTCCATGCCCATGTCCGAGCCGAAGCCGCTCTCGGTGACGACGTAGTCGGCGAGCTTGAGGGCCACGAGGTCGGCCACGAGGGAGTTGTTGCCGTGGGCGATGTTGGCGAAGGGCCCGCAGTGGACGAACGCCGGCTGGCCCTCGAGCGTCTGCACGAGATTGGGCTTGATCGCGTCCTTGAGGAGGACCGTCATCGACCCGGCGGCCTGGAGCTGCTCGGCCGTGACCGGCTCGCCCTCCCACGTGTAGCCGACCGTGATGGCGCCGAGCCGCTTGCGGAGGTCGTGAAGGTCGCGCGAGACGGCCAGGATCGCCATCACCTCGGAGGCGGCCGTGATGTCGAATCCCGTCTCGCGCACGTAGCCGTTCGTCCGGCCGCCGAGCCCGACGACGATGGAGCGGAGCGCGCGGTCGTTGATGTCCACGCAGCGCCGCCAGCTCACCGTCAGCGGGTCGATCCCGAGCTTGTTGCCGTGCAGCAGGTGCGCCTCGAGCATTGCCGCGAGCAGGTTGTTCGCCGCCGTGATCGCGTGGAGGTCGCCGGTGAAGTGGAGGTTCAGGTCCTCCATGGGGACGACCTGCGCGTAACCGCCTCCGGCAGCCCCGCCCTTGATCCCGAAGACCGGCCCCACCGAGGCCTCGCGGAGGCAGAGCGCCACCTTGCGCCCGATGTGGCCGAGGCCCTGCGTGAGCGAGACAGAGGTCGTCGTCTTCCCCTCGCCCGCCTTCGTCGGCGTGATCGCCGTCACGCAGACGAGCTTCGCGTCGGGAGTCGAGCTGAGCCTCTCGACGACTCCGAGGTCGACCTTTGCCTTGAACTTGCCGTAGAGGTCGTACTCGTCGGGCTCGAGCCCTGTCTCCTCGGCGATCTCCGCGATCGGGCGAAGGGTCGCCTCCTGCGCGATCTCCAGGCTGCTCGGCATCTGCGTGGCCATGTCGCTCCTTGGTCGAGGGTCAGTGCGAGACGGCGGCGGCGGCCAGCTCGGACACGAGCGTATCCGTGTGGAAGCGCTCGAGCGCGAACGGCGCGATCAGCCCCGGAGTCTCGCCGGTGGCGACCAGCTCGGCGAGCGTCGTCCCGACGATGGGCGCCGCCTTGAAGCCGTAGGTGCCCCACCCGGTCGAGACGAGGAAGCCCTCGAGCTCCGTCTTCCCGAGGATCGGGCTGTAGTCCGGGGAAAGGTCGCAGAGGCCCGTCCACTGGCGGAGCACCTTGACGCGCTCGAGCTGTGGGAACAGCTCGAGCGTGTGGCGGGCGGAGTACTCCAGGAACGAGAACGTCCCCTTCGAGGTGTACGTCGTGTAGGGCTCGATCTCGGCCCCGATCAGGAACTCGCCGCGGTCCGTTTGCGAGATGTAGACGTGCATCTGCGAAGAGACGACGACGACGTCGAGGAACGGCTTCATCGGCTCGGTCACGAACGCCTGGAGGATGTGGGTCGTGATCGGGAGCGGGACGCCGGCGAGGTCGGCGACGAGGGACGACCAGCCCGCCGTGGCGCTCACCACCATGTCCGTCTTCACGGGGCCGCGTGTCGTCTCGACGCCGGTGACTCGCCCGTTCGACCGTTCGATCCCCGTCACCTCGGTGTACGGGTGGATCTCGACGCCCGCCCGGTCGGCGCCCCGCGCGTAGCCCCAGACGACGGCGTCGTGGCGGATGATCCCTCCGGGCGGGTGGTAGAGCGCGCCCACGACGGGCCAGGTGACGTCCTCCGAGAGGTCCATCTCCGGGCAGAGCTCGGCGATCTCGTCGAGGCCGATCACGCGCGAGTCGATCCCGAGGAGCTGATTGACCTCGGCGCGCTCGGTCGCCGTGATCGTCCCCCGGTCCGAGTGCGCGAGGGTCAGGTGACCCTGCTGGGAGAAGAGAAGGTTGAAGTCGAGGTCGGCCGAGAGGCCCTCGTAGAGCCCGACGCTCGCCCTGTAGAACTCGGCCCCTTCGGGCGTGCGGTAGTTGGCGCGGATGATGGTCGTGTTGCGCCCCGCCGCCCCCGAGCCGATGTAGCTCTTCTCCAGAATCGCGACGTCGGTGATGCCGTGGTTCTTCGCCAGGTAGTAGGCGGTCGCGAGCCCGTGCGAGCCGCCGCCGACGATGACGACGTCGTAGCGGTCTCGAAGCTCGGCCCGCGGCCGCCACATGCGCCGGATCCGGAAGACGTCCTTCATTCGGCGAGCCCTGCTGCCGCGTCCACGACGACCTCGGCCACGTGGTGGCCGTACTCCTGCGGGAAGTAGAGACGGAACGTGTCGGCGTCGTCGCGGAGGACGAGGGCTTGCACGTGGGCGAGCGCGCCGACGGCCGGAAGCGCGTCGAGATCCAGGTCGGTCAGGCGCCGAAGGAGCGTCTCGCCGCGAACCCGCAGGCCGGCCCATCCGGCCGACACGTCCACGACCAGGCGGCCGGCTCCGGCAAGCTGCGTCCGCACCCGAGCCGTCTCGTCGTACGCGCAGAGGACGAGCGCACGCTCGGGCGTCAGGCGCACGACCTCGCCGGCATCCAGGCCGTCGACGTCACCTCGCACGTCGAGGACGCCCGTGCGTGAGAGATCCTCGACGCCTTCCGGAGCGTGGGCGAGGGCCCGCTCGAGCGGCGAGCGCCACACCGCCTCGGCGTCGGCCAGTCCGGGGCTGAGGAAGTCGAGGTGGCTCATCGCGTCACGATCGGAGGTGCTCCCCGTCGGGGTCGAAGAACGGGCGCAGGCGGACGCGTGCCTTCTCCACCGACCCGTTCACCTTGATGGTCAGCTGGGCGTCCTCCTCGGCGAGGTCGGGGGGCACCCAGGCCATCCCGATTGCGCGGCCGAGTTGGTCGCTCCAGCGGGCGCTCGTGACGCGCCCGCCGGGCCGGCCGTCGACTACGACCTGGCCGCCCTCCTCGGGCACGACGCCGTTCTCGGTCTCGAAGCCGACGAGCTGCTCGCGAAAGCCGCGCTCGAGCACGTGCTCGAGCGACCACTTGCCGACGAAGTCGTCCTTGTCGAGTTTCGCGATCCACGGCATCGACGCTTCGAGGACGTTCGACTCGGAATCGGTGTCCTGCCCGACGAGGATGTGCATCTTCTCGAGGCGGAGGATGCGCTGGGGCTCGAGCCCGAACGGCCGAGCCCCGAGGTCGGCCCCGCGCGCGAGGATCTCGTCCCAGACGTGCTCGCCGTACGGGCTCGGGAAGTGGAGCTCGTAGCCGAGCTCCCCGACGAAGCCGATCCGGAGAACCAGTGCGAGGACTCCCGCGATGCGCGCGTGCTTCGCGTCGAGGTACGTGAACGCCTCGTTCGAGACGTCGAGCTCGGTGAGGCGCGTCATCAGCTCCCGCGCGTTGGGCCCCGCGACGTTGACTGCCGCGAGCGCGCCGGTGACGTTGACGATCCGCACGTCCAGGCCCCAGATCGCGTTCCACCACTCGAACCACTCGACCACGGCGCCCGCGCCCGTGGAGGTCGTCGTGACGTAGAAGTCGTGCTCGTCGAGCCGGGCGATCGTCCCGTCGTCCATGATCCGGCCGGCATCCGAGCTGAGGACGCCGTAGCGAACCCGGCCGACCTTCAGGTCGGCGAAGCGGTTCGGGTAGAGGCGCTCGAGGAAGACGGCCGCGTCGGGCCCGCTCACGAGCAGCTTGCCGAGCGTGGAGACGTCGATGACGCCGAGCGCGTCGTGGACGTTCTTCGCCTCGCCGGAGGGATCGCCGTAGGAGTGCGGGCGGCGCCACGTCCCCGTCCACATCATCTTCGCGTCCAGCTCCTCGTGGCGGTGGTGGATGGCGGTGCGCTGCGCCGGCTCGTGCGTGCGCCCGGCAAGGAGCCCGAGCTCGACCGGCTGCCAGGGAGGGCGTGCCGTCGTCGTCCCGATCGTCGACTCGTCGGTCTCGTTCTCCCGTGCGTAGAGGCGGATGGAGGGGAGGTGGCAGAGCTTCCCCTGGCAGGGGCCCATCGTCACGGTCGTGTAGCGCTTGGCGAGCTCGATCGAGTCGAATCCCTCGGCGATCGCGCGCTTGACGTCCTTGTCGGTGACGTCCTCACAGACGCAGACGAAGCACTTGCCCTTCCCCGCAGCGCCGTTGTAGGTGGCAGCGGGAACCGTCGCGTCGTCGACCTCACCCGCCGCAGTCCCCACGACCTCGACACCCGCGGGCAGGTGGGTCGGCACGAAGACACCGCGTGCGTCGTCGTACTCGACCCTTGCGCCGGCGTGGGCGAGCAGCGCGTACGCCGGCTGGCGCCCGCCCGACATGACGAGCAGGTCGCAGCTCACCTTCCGGCCGTCCAGCTCGACCGAGCCAAGGCGCCCGGCGTGACCCTGTGCGGCGATCTGCCGCACACGCGTCTCGCGCAGGTCCACGACTTCGGCCACATCGGTGCCCGCCTGCTCGAGGAACGCGACCGTGCCGAGCGCCTGCTCGTCCGCCGAGACCACGACCGCACGCTCCCCCGGCCGGAGCGACCAGCGGCCGACGAGCCGGCGCACCGCCTCGGGGAGAACCACGCCGACGAGGTCGTTCCCCGGGAAGAGGAGCGGCTGCTCGACGGCCCCCGCCGCGACGACGATCCGTTCCGCCCGGTATCGATAGAGGACGGAGCCCCCGTCCACGGGAACGAGCCCTCCCTCGTAGATCCCGATCGCGGTTCCCCTGACGACGTCGGCTCCCTCCAGCTCGACCGGATCCGGCCCATCGTCCACGACGACGACGCGCGCGCCCTCCGCGAGGGCCTCGCGCGCTGCCTCGAGCCCCGCCGAGCCGCCCCCGACCACCAGCACCTCCGCACGCCGGTGCTCGACGTCGTAGCGCCGCGAGCGTCCTGCGTGCTGGTCGACCTTCCCGAGCCCGGCGACGCTGCGCAGGAACCGCTCGTAGAGCGGCCATGCCCGGCGCGGCCGGATCATCGTCCGGTAGTAGAAGCCGACCGGCGTGAACGGCCCGCCGACCTTGTCGGTGACGGCGAGCAGGTCGTGGTCGAGCGAGCCCCAGACGTTCTGCGCCTCGACCCGTGCGCCCTCGCTGACCGGGGTCACACACGCGCGGACGTTCGGGACCCCGTCCACGCTGACCATGCAGTTGGGGCAAGTGCCGCGGCAGCACAGGAGGCCGCGCGGCCTGTGGTACTTGAAGCTTCGGGAGAACACCCGCTGGCCCTCGCCGTAGAGGGCAGACGCGAGCGTGTCGCCCTCGAAGCCGCGGACGGTCGCGCCGTGGAAGGTGAAAGCCACCTCGCGGTCGCGGTCGATCCGCTCGCCCTGCTGGGGCGGCAGCCTCATCGGCGGGAAGCCGCCTCCGTCGCCAGCACCTCGTTCGTCCGCGTGTCCCGCTCGGCCGTGAACCACGCCTCGCAACCGAGGCGGTGGCACCACCACTCGCGCTGCACGCCGGCGACGTTGCGCTTGAAGTAGAGATAGCCCGTCAGCTCGGAAAGCGACGGTGAGTCCTCGGGTCGAACGGTGACCTCTCCGGTGGAGGTGAACTCGTCCACCGGGCGGGGGCCGCAGTTGGGACAGGGAAGGAGAAACGACATCAGTGCCCCTCCCAGGCCGACGCCTCCGCGGAGGCGGCTCCGGCATCGTCGAGCATGCGGCGGAGCTTCGCCAGCACGGAGAGGAGGGCGTCCCGGGTGGCGGCCTCTGCGGCTTCGCCGTCGCGCGCCCGGCAGGCCTCGAGCAGCGTGTCCGGCCCCCGCCGGAGGTCAGCGAACGCCTCGGGATCGCGGCAGAGCGTGAGGACGTAGCGCTCGACGCGCAGCCGCAGGTCGGCCAGCGCCCGTTCGAGCCGGGGCCGCTCCGCGCAGCGGTAGCACGCGTCCCGAAGCGACCAGAACGAGGAGAGGTAGGCGTCGAGGTCGCCGGCGCGGAAGGCCCGCTCCAGCTCGTCCCGCGCGGCGGTCATGTCCTCGAGGGCGGCGTCGGTGACGCGCTCGGCCCCGCGCCGCGCGAGGAACGTCTCGAGCCCGAGCCGAAGCGCCTGGATCTCCTCGAGCTCCTCGACGGAGAGCGGTGCCACCCGCGAGCCCCGGCGCGGAAGGCTGACGACGAGCCCCTCGCTCTCGAGGCGGCGGAGCGCGTGCCGGACCGGCGTGAGGCTGACGTGGAAGCGGCCGGCGAGGGCCTCGAGCGGCAGGCGCTCGCCCGGGGCGACCTCGAGCCGCCCGATCTCGCGCCGAAGCGCCCGGTAGACGCCGTCTTCGACGGACGAGATCTCGATCGGTGTAGAGGCGGGCACCGCCACGGGCGGTCTTGATCTTTGATCAAAGATCGCCGGCTGTCAAGGCATCGGGTTTTCCACAGATCTTGTGGTTTCCCCTGCCCCGGTCGGCCACGTCAGGGGTCAGACCCCCGGGCATGGCTCCCCGGGACGCGGCCTCGCTGCGATCCCGCTCTCTGCGGGCGTTGCCGGGAGGGCCCGCGGCGCCGGCGCGTTGCCCGGGGGCGTGGCCCGGTGGGACCTGCCAGGGGTCAGACCCCGGGGCATGGCGGTTCAGGCCGTGATCGGGACGTGACCGGGCTGGGCGGCCACCCGCTCGAGCCAGGCCTGGATCGCCGCGTAGCGACCGAGGTCGAAGCCGCCCTCGTGGGCGACGTGCGTGTAGGCGTAGAGCGCGATGTCGGCGATCGAGTAGCGCTCTCCGGCGAGGAACTCGCGGCCGTCGAGCCCGTGCTCCAGCGCGTCGAAGGCCGCGTAGCCCAGGCGGTGCTTCTCGGCGAGAGCGTCCGGGTCGGCCTCGCCGAGAGAGTGCAGCCAGAACCGGGCGACCGCGACGTGCGGCTCGTGGCTGTACTGCTCGAAGAACATCCACTGGAGCACCTTGGCGCGCTCGAAGTGCTCGTCCGGCAGGTAGTCCGTGCCGTCGCCGAGGTACCAGAGGATCGCGCCGGACTCGCCGAGCGCGCGGCCGTCGTCGAGAACGAGCGTCGGGACGCGAAGCCCTGGATTGAGGTCGCCGAGGATCTCCCGGCGGTTGGAGCGATCGACGACGTCGACCTCGCGCCGCTCGTAGTCGAGCCCGAGGTGGGCGAGGAGGAGGCGTGCCTTGTAGCAGTTTCCGGAGACGGGCGAGTCGTAGAGGAGCATCAGCCGCCGTTCGCGCCGGGGATCCAGTCGGTGCCGGCGAGCGGCACCCGGGCCATCGCGGCCGCCTCGACCGTGAGCGCGACGAGGTCCTCAGGCTCGAGGTTGTGGACGTGTGACTTCCCGCACGCGCGGGCGAGCGTCTGCGTCTCCAGCGTGAGCACGCGGAGGTAGTTGGCGATGCGCCGGCCGCCGAGCACGGGATCGAAGCGGGCGGCGAGCTCGTCCTCCTGGGTCGAGATGCCGGCGGGATCGCGGCCGGCCTGCCAGTCGTCGTAGAAGCCGGCGGCGCTGCCGATCTCCCGATAGGCGTCGTCCAGCTCCGGGCTGTTGTCTCCCATGGCGACGAGAGCAGCGGTGCCGATCGAGACCGCGTCGGCCCCGAGCGCCAGCGCCTTGGCCACGTCCGCGCCCGAGCGGATGCCGCCCGAGACGATGAGCTGGACTCGACGGTGCAGGCCGAGCTCGGTGAGCGCGTCCACCGCGAGCCGGACCGCCGGCAGCGTGGGAATCCCGACGTGCTCGATGAAGACGTCCTGGGTGGCGGCCGTCCCGCCCTGCATCCCGTCCACGACGATCGCGTCCGCGCCCGCCTTCACGGCGAGCTGGACGTCGTAGTACGTCCGGGTCGCGCCGACCTTGACGAAGATCGGCTTCTCCCAGTCGGTGATCTCGCGCAGCTCGCCGATCTTGATCTCGAGGTCGTCGGGGCCCGTCCAGTCCGGATGGCGGCATGCGCTGCGCTGGTCGATCCCCTTCGGCAAGTCGCGCATCTCGGCGACCCGGTCGGAGATCTTGTGCCCGAGCAGCATGCCGCCCCCGCCGGGCTTCGCCCCCTGGCCGACGACGACCTCGACCGCATCGCAGCGGCGCAGGTCGTCCGGATTCATGCCGTAGCGGGAGGGGAGAACCTGGTAGACGAGGATGCTCGAGTGCTCGCGCTCCTCGGGCGTCATGCCGCCGTCGCCGGTCGTCGTCGAGGTCCCGACCTCGGTCGCCCCGCGCCCGAGCGCCTCCTTCGCGGGCGCCGAGAGGGCGCCGAAGCTCATGCCGGCGATCGTGATCGGGATCTTCAGCTCGAGCGGCTTCCGTGCGAAGCGGGTCCCGAGCGTGACGTCCGTGTCGCAGCGCTCGCGGTAGCCCTCGAGCGGATAGCGCGAGACGCTCGCGCCGAGGAAGAGAAGGTCGTCGAAGTGCGGGACGCGGCGCTTCGCCCCGAAGCCGCGGATGTCGTAGATGCCCTCGCGCGCGGCGCGCTGGATCTCGGCGATGACCGGGCGGTCGAAGAGGTACGACTCGCGCAGGTTCCACGGGTGGTGCTGCTGAGCCATCAGTACGCGGAGGCGTTGTCGACCTGGAAGGAGTAGAGACGGCGGGCCGAGCCGTAGCGACGGAAGTCGGCTGGGTCGACGTCGTCGATCCCCGCGGCGCGGAGCAGATCGGCGAGCTCGGCGCGGTGCTCCGCTCGCAGCTCCTTCTCGACGCAGTCGGCTCCGAGACCGGCAACTGCTCCGCGAACGTAGAGGCGCGCCTCGTAGATCGAGTCGCCGAGCGCCTCGCCGGCCTCGCCGCAGACGACGAGCCTGCCCGTCTGCGCCATGAAGCCGCTCAGGTGCCCGACCGAGCCGCGCACGACGATGTCGATCCCCTTCATCGAGATTCCGCAGCGCGCGGAGGCGTCGCCGTGCACGACGAGCAGACCGCCGTGCCCGCTCGCCCCGGCGGACTGGCTCGCATTGCCGTCGACGACGACGATCCCCGACATCATGTTCTCGGCCAGGCCCGTGCCCGCGTTCCCGTGCACCCGCACGGTCGCGCGCTTGTTCATGCCCGCGCAGTAGTAGCCGACGTGACCCTCGACCTCGACCTCGACGTCCGCGTCGAGGCCGCAGGCGACCGCATGCGCGCCGTTCGGGTTGACGACGCGCCAGCGACGCGGGCCCGTCGCCTCGTCCGCGAGGTCGTGCAGCTGCTGGTTCAGCTCGCGCAGGGGCGTCACGGCGAGGTCGACAACCTCGACCGTGGTCGCCGCCGCGGCTTCCATCAGACCCTCGCCCGTTCCCAGGCGTAGACGACTCCGGGCGCGGGCTCCCACGAGCGCGCGCTCGCGGCGCCGGGCAGCACCGCGATGGCCCGCCATTCGGAGGCCATCGCCACCCACTCCTCGGACTCGGCGAGCACCGCCGGCTTGCACGCGATCGGGTCGCGGAGCACCGCGAAGCCGTCCTCCGTGCCGACGAGGAACGTGTAGAAGCCGTCGAGGTCTTCGAGGCATCCTTCGAGGGCCTCCTCGAGCGACGCGCCTTCCCGCAGCCGCCAGGCGAGGTAGCCGGCGGCCACCTCGGTGTCGTTCTCCGTCTGGAAATCGATCCCCTCGCGGCGGAGGCTCTCCCGCAGGCGGTTGTGGTTCGAGAGCGAGCCGTTGTGGACGAGGCAGAGGTCGTGGCCCGTCGAGAACGGGTGCGAGCCCTCTGTCGTCACGCGGCTCTCCGTCGCCATGCGCGTGTGGCCGAGCGCGTGCGAGCCGCGGAAGTCGGAGAGGCGAGAACCGGCGGACGAACTCGGCAGGCCGGCCCGTCTCCTTGTAGATCTCGATCGATCGCCCCGCGCTCATGACCCGCAGCTCGGGGTGCGAGCTCCGCACCCACGCCTCGGCCTCGGGCGCGTCGGCCTCGACGAGCATGACTGCGTGGCTCGACCTGACGCTCGCCTCGGGCGAGCCCCCGAACGCGTTCCGAAGCTCGGCGCAGAGTGCGTCCCAGTCCTGGAGCGGATCGGCCGAGAAGAGCGTCAGCTTGCTCGTGCCGGGCGGAGCCGGGTTCCGGTAGACGGCGACCCCGGCGCTGTCGGGCCCGCGGTCGCCCATTTGCTCGAGCATGGCGGCGAGGTGACGGCCGAGGTCGTCCTCGATCTCAGGCGTCTTCGCGAACAGTCCGACGATCCCGCACATAGGTGTTCAATCTACACGGTGGAAATGAGGCGAATTCTCGCTGTTTCCGACAAAGTTGCCGCTCAACGTATGGAGGTTTCCTCCATATCTCAGAAGCGGGTCAGGTACTCGGCCACCTCCCACGGGGTCACCTGCTCGTGGTAGCGGGCCCACTCCTCCCGCTTGACGCGGATGAAGTAATCGGCGTAGTCCTCGTCCCGCCCGCGGCCCAGGGCCCTGCGCACGACCTCGTCGGCCTGCAGCTCGTGGGTCGCCTCGAGGAGGTTGGCGGGGAGCGTCTCGAGGCCGCGCCCCTTGAGCTCCTCGTACGGGGTCGCATAGAGGTTCTCGGCGTTCGGCTCGCCGGGGTCGATCCTGCTCGGCGATGCCGTCGAGGCCCGCGGCCAGAATGACGGTCGCGGCGAGATAGGGGTTGCAGGAGCCGTCGATGGTGCGGTCCTCGACCCGCCCCGGCCCCGGGATGCGGAGCATCTGGGTGCGGTTGTTGTAGCCGTAGCTGATCCAGACCGGCGACCACGTCGCGCCGCTCGCCGTCGTCCCCACCTTCAGCCGCTTGTAGGAGTTCACCGTCGGCGCCGTCACGGCGCTGTAGGCACGCGCGTGCTTCGTGAGACCGCCGATGAAGTGGTACGCCGTCTCGGAGAGGCCGAGCCCGCGCGGGTCGTTCTCGTCCAGGAAGAGGTTCGTCTCGCCGTCCCAGAGAGACATGTGGAAATGGCAGCCGTTGCCGGTCAGGTGCGAGAACGGCTTCGGCATGAACGTGGCGAGGATGTTTCGGCCCTCCTCGCGCCCCTTTCGCTCCGCGAGCTGGTGGACCATGTAGCGGAAGAACACCGCGCGGTCGCAGCTCGTAAGCGCGTCGGCGTAGGTGAAGTTCTGCTCGAACTGGCCGTTCGCGTCCTCGTGGTCGTTCGCGTAGTTGCCCCAGCCGAGCTCGTTGACGTAGCGCGAGACCGTCGTCAAGAAGTCGTAGTGGCGGGAGAGCCCGTTGAGGTCGTAGCACGGCTTCTCGAGCGTGTCGAGCGCGTCCGCGAGCTGGATCGAGCCGTCCTCCATGAGCTCGATGAGGAAGTACTCGAGCTCGAGGCCCATCATGAACTCGAATCCCTGCCCGCGTGCGGCGTCGAGCTGGCGGCGGAGGATCGTGCGCGGATCGTAGGGCCACTCCTCGCCGTCGACGGTGATGTCGCAGGCGAAGCGCGCAACGGTCGGCTCCCAGGGCACGGGCGTGAAGCTGGCCAGGTCGGGGATCGCCGCGATGTCCGGATCGCTCGGCACCTGGCCGATCTCGCCGGCGGCGAAGCCGGCGAACCCGGCACCGTCGGTGACGAGGTCGTCGAGGTTCTGGGCCGGGACGAGCTTCGCGCTCGGCCGCGCGTACATGTCGACGAACTGGGCGAAGTAGAAGTCGATGCCGCGCCGCTCGGACTCCTTGCGGATGTCCTCCACCGACGGCGCGGTCGCGCTCCCTGTGGCCATGCGAGTCCTCCTTTGGGGATCGCCTCTGACCATAACCCGCGCCGCCGCCTGCGCCGATGGCGGGTCCCTACAACGGCTCGGCGCGCGTTATGTCGGCGGTCCCCAGCGCCTGCTGGAGTCGCACCAGCTTCACGGCGATCTCGACCATGAGCCAGTCGTCGGTGCGCAGGTCGAGGCCCGAGATCTCTCCGATGCGTCGCAGGCGCTGGCGCAGCGTGTTGGGATGCACGTAGAGGGCCTCGGCCGTGGCGCTGATCGACCCCCGCCGGCGCAGAAACTCCTCGAGAGTCTGGAGGAGGGCGGTCGAGCGCTGGCGGTCGTACTCCGCAAGCCGGCCGACCGCGTCGCGGTGCGAATCGCGGACGCCGGCGTCGAGCGGCATCCGCAGGAGGTACTTGTACGGGCCGAGCTCCTCGTAGGCCGTCACCGCAGGCGTGCCCTGGAGGAGAGTCGAGCCGAGGAGGGCGTGACGCGCCTCTTCGAACCCCGCGGCGAACGACGCCGCGCCCTTGCAGACGTTCGAGAGGCCGACCGAGGCAGGCGCCGACAGCCTGTCCTGCATCCGCCGCACCGCCGCCAGCAGGCGGTCGTGGCCTTCCGGCGGGACGCGCAGGAGCGCCCGCATGGAGTCGTCCCGCCGGTCGAAGAGCGACCCGGGCGCCGCGGCGGCGAGCGCGCGCTCGAGCTCGTCGGAGGGCGGCGACGCCGCGAGCACGACGTACCGCCTGTCGAGGTCGCAGTCGAGCCGCGCGGCGCGGCCCTCGAGCCCCGCGAGCGCCTCCCCCCGCGCGAGCTGCTCGAAGAAGTCCTTGATGAGGTTCTTCTCCGTGAGCCGCTCGATCAGGTCGATCTTCTTGAGAGCGACCGCGGCCTGGTTCGCGACGGCGCGCGCGAGGTCGACCTCCGACGTCCCCGTCGCCGCGAGGAGGCCGAGGAGCTCGTCGTTTGCGACGAGCGGAACGGCGACCGACGCAGAACGGCCGCTTCGGGCGAGCTCCGGCCCGAGCTCCGAGAGCCCGATCGACACGCGGGCCTCCGTGAGCGGCGGCGCGGAGGCCCGAAGGGTCAACTCTTCCGAGCCGGGGTCGAGCAGATAGAGGTGGCAGGAAGCCGCCCGCAAGAGCCTGAGCGACCGTTGCACGACTGCTGGAAGGAGCTCGTCGAGAGCTTCCGCGCGGGCCAGTGTCTCGCCGAGCTCGGTGAGGTGCTCGAGCTCGTCCACCCGCCGGCGCATCTCCTCGTAGAGGCGCGCGTTCTCGATCGCCCCGGCCACGAGTGACGCGCTCGACGCGAGCACGTCGACCTCGACCTCCGTGAACTCCCGCGGCGCCTCGGTGTGGCTCGAGATGACGCCGATCACGTTCCCGTCCTTCCCCACGATCGGAACCGAGACGAGCGACTGGAAGCGCTCCTCCTCGAGCTCGGGGACGTACTTCACGCGCGGGTCGTCGAGCAGGCCGTCTCGGATGAAGGCCGGCTCCTTCCGCTCGGCCGCCCACCAGGCGAGCCCTTCGCCGCGCTCTAGGGCGATCTTGCCGACGAGGTCGGCGTACGGGTCGGAGGCCGCCTCGAGGACGAGCCGCCTCTCGTCCTCGATCAGGTAGACGAAGCACGCATGGACCGAGCAGGCATCCGTCAGCAGGCTGACGACGGCCCCGAGCACCTCCTCGAGGTCGAGCGAGGACCCGACCGTCTTGATGATCGCGTACAGGATCCCGCTGTCGCCGGTATGCGTGGCAGGCGCGCCTATGGGCGCATCGTAAGAGGAAACTGACCGGCCGTCAGTGAGACCGGTTCCCGGGAGCGGTCCTACGCGCCGATCAGAGCGTCGAGGTCGGGGCGCAGGAGGACGCTCTCCTGCTCGTTCCGGTCCGTGCGGGCGACGACCGCCTCGCCACTAAGGGCCGGGTCCGGCACGAGCTGCCGCTGCAGGCGCGCAGATGCGCGAGCCGACGGGCGAGATCCGCCTTGACCGCGGCGTAGGCCGGGTCGGCGTGACGGCTCCGCAGCTGGTATGGATCCCTCGTCAGGTCGTAGAGCTCCCGCTCACCGTTCCCGTACTCGGCGTAGAGGTAGCTCGGCGCCCGGATCGCCGCGAACGTGCCCGCTCCCGGGCCGCGCACGACGAGGAGATCGCGCCCCAGTGGCACGCCGGGGTTGGCGATGACCGGCAGCAGCGAGCGGCCGTCCATCACGCGGGCCGGCGTGGCTTCGGCGGCATCGACGATGGTCGGAGCGAGATCGATGTTCGCGACCCGCTGACTCAGGCGCAGGCCGGCCGGGATGCCCGGTCCCCGCATGATGAGCGGGACGCGGATGGAGGGCTCGTACAGGAGCACCTTCCCGGACGGGACGCGGTGCTCACCGTGGAAGAAGCCGTTGTCGGAGGTGAAGACGATCAGCGTGTCGTCGAGCTCGCCTGCCCGGCGCAGCGCGGCGACGATCCTTCCGACGGCCTGGTCGACCGCGAGGAGGGACTCGAGCCGCTGCTGGTAGTTCTCCCTGATCTTGCGGATGCGCGTGGGGGTGAGGAGCGCTCGGTTGCGGATGCCGATCGGCTTGTCCGACACGTTCCGCTCGTTGAAGCCGGGCGGCCTCGGGAGCGGCTCGGAGGCGAAGTCGTTGCGGTGACGCGGAGCCGGCACCGGCGTCGCCTGGCCGACCGGGTCGCCCGGCTCTCGAGGCCCGCCGCTGTGCGGCGCGAGGAATGCGACCGACAGGTAGAAGGGCTTCGCGAGGGGCGCGCGACGACCGATGATCCGCGCGGCCTTCTCCGCGTAGAGGTCGGTCTGGTACCGGCGCTCGAACGTGACGAGACGCCCGTTCTCGTTGAGGGTGTAGCCGTAGAAGCGATAGGTGGAGGGATCCACCGAGCCATGCCATTCGTCGTAGCCGGGAGGGATCTCCCTGGGGTTGCTCCGCCCGTAACCATTGAGATATTTGCCGAGGTGCGCCGTGTAGTAGCCGGCGTCCTGGAGCCAGACCGGCAGCGTGTTCGCATGGTCGAGCTTTGCGTAGCCGCCGCTCGGCGGCGCGTTGCCGAGGACGCCGTGGTTGTGCGCGTACTGGCCGGTGAGGAACGTCGCGCGCGAGGGACAGCAGAGCGCGAAGTTGACGAAGCTCTGGCGGAAGGTCGCCCCTCGATCGCGTAGGAGCCGCTTGACGTTCGTCATGACCCGGACCGACTCGACGGTCTGGTCGTCGGTCATGATCACCACGACGTTGGGCCTCGCCTGCTCAGCCGATGTGGGCGCGACCGAAGCCGAGCCGACGGCGGTCGCTCCCGGAAGGAGCGCCGCCGCGCCGAGAAGCGCCGCGAGCCCGCTCCACCTCATGGCTCGAGTGTCCACCCGGTCCGTAAGGGATTCGTGAACCGCCGGTAAGGATTTCGAGCCGGGTGACGTGTATCGCTTCGCGAACTCAGCGCGCGGCCGGCCGAAGCGAGCCGCCCACCGGCTCGACGCGGACGGCCGACGTCTTGTACTCCGGCGTTCCGATCAGCGAGTCGCCGACGTCGTGCGTGAGCCAGTTCACCTTGGCCTCGGCGAAGTGGAGCGCCATCCAGACGAGGCCCGGGTAGACGCGGTCGCCGAGCTTCGCCCGCGCCTCGAGCTCTCCCCGGCGGGAGACGAGCCGCACCCAGTCTCCGTCTGCGACGCCGAGCGCTTCCGCATCATCGGGGTGCATCTCGACGAACGGGTCCTCCTGCTTCTGGACGACCCCTTCCTCGCGCATGGTCATGGTCGCCGAGTTGTAGTGGTAGAGCGTCCGCCCCGTCGAGAGCACGAACGGGTACTCGGAGTCCGGCTGCTCGATCGGAGGCTGGTACTCGACCGGGTAGAACTTCCCCTTCCCGCTCGGGCGGGCCGGGCTCGGCGCGTGCAGGTAGGGGGTGCCCGGGTGGTCCCGGTCCGTGCACGGCCACTGAAGCCCGACTTCCTCGATCCGGTCGTAGCGGATGCCCGACCAGAGCGGGGACAGGTCGGCGAACTCGTTCCACGCGTCTTCCGCCGAGGGGTACTCCGGCCAGTCCGCGCCGAGCGCCTTGGCCATGTCGATCACGATGCGGAGGTCCTCGCGGGCGTTCCCCGGGCAGGGAACTGCCTTGCGCACGCGGTTCACACGCCGCTCGGTGTTCGTGAACGTCCCCTCCTTCTCGGCGAAGCTCGAAGCGGGGAAGATCACGTTCGCGAACTTGCGGTTCGAGTCGTTCAGGAACAGATCCTGCGCGACGACGAAGTCGAGGTGCGTCATCCCCTCCTCGACATGGTGGGCGTTCGGCTCCGTCTGGACGGGGTTCTCGCCGATCAGGTAGAGCGCTCTGATGCGGCCGTCGTGGAGGCCGGACATGATCTGGTCGAGCCGGTAGCCGGTCGTCGTCGGGACCTCGACTCCCCAGGCTTCCGCGAACCTCGCGCGGATCTCGGGGTCGTCCACCGACTGGTAGCCCGGGAGGTAGGCGGGGTTCGCGCCGGCGTCGTTCAGGCCCTGGACGTTGTTCTGGCCGCGGAGGGCGTTCAGGCCCGTGGACTCGTAGCCGAGGTGGCCCGTCATCAGCACGAGGTTCGAGAGCGACCAGATGTTGTCGACGGCGCAGGCGTGCTCGGTGATCCCGAGCGTGTAGAAGATCGCCGCGTGCCGCTCGCGGGCGTACTCCCGTGCCGTGGCGACGATGTCCGCGGCGGGCACGCCCGTGACCTCCTCGGCCTCCTCGGGCGTGTAGCGGGAGACCACCTCGGCGACGGCGTCGAAGTCCTCGGTGTGCTCCGCGATGTACGCGTCGTCCTGGAGCCCCTCCTTGAGGATGACGTGCATCAGCGCGTTGATCAGCCACACGTCCGACCCCGGTCTGAGCTGGAGGTGCCGCTTGGCAAGCTTCGTCAGCCAGATCTTGCGGGGGTCGGCGACGACGAGCGTGGCGCCGTTTCGCGCCGCCTTCTTCATCCGCAGCGCCAGCACCGGGTGCGCCTCCGTCGTGTTCGAGCCGATCACGAGGATGAAACGGGCGTTCTCGATCTCCGGGATCGAGTTGGTCGTTGCGCCTCTGCCTAACGACCTGACCAGGCCGTAGAGGGTCGGAGCGTGTCAGGTGGCTTCGCAGGAGTGGACGGAGTTCGTCCCGATCGCCGTCCGCGCGAGCTTCTGGATGAGGTAGTTCTCCTCCATGGTCAGCCGCGCCGAGGAGAGGAAGCCGATCGCCTGCGGCCCGTGCTCGGCCTTCACGCGCAGAAGGCCCTCGGCGGCGGTTCGGAGGGCGTCCTCCCAGCTCGTCGGATGGAGCTCGCCGTCCTCGCCGCGGACGAGCGGCTCGGTGAGCCGGTCCGGGTGGTGGACGAAGTTGAACGCGAAGCGGCCCTTGACGCAGAGGTTGCCCTCGTTCGAGACGTAGTGGGGCTCCGAGGTCACCTTCACGATCCGCTTCGTCTCCGGGTCGACGTTCAGGTCGAGCTGGCAGCCCACTCCGCAGAACGTGCAGGTCGACTTCACCTTCTGGAGGGCGCGCTCGGGGCGCTCGGTTCCCTCTTCGAACTTCTCGTAGATCGCTCCGGTCGGGCAGGCAGAGAGGCATCCTCCGCAGAGCTCGCACTCGGTATCGAGCCAGGAGTAGCCGTGCGTGGGAACGATTCGTGCGTGCGGCCCGCGGCCCTCGAGCGAGAGAGCCGAGCACTGCATGACCTCCTGCGTGTACCGCACGCAGCGGTTGCAGAGGATGCACGCGTCGGGGTTGTAGCCCATGAACCTGTTGCGGTCGTCGTAGGGCTCCCGCTTCGCGTCCGGAAGCATGAACGGCGCCTCGGCGTCGAGCTCTTCCGCGAGATCGACGAGCTCGTTCGGGCGCCCGCCGGGATCCGGGTTCAGGTGCTCGGCGAGCAGCATCTCGGTCAGCGTCTTGCGGAACTGCGGGACGGACGAGTTCGTGGACACGGCCAGTCCCTCGGCGACCCTCGTCGCGCAGGCCGGCAGCGGCCGAGGAGAGCCCTCCACGCCCACCACGCACATGCGGCAGCCGCCGTACGGGTCGAGCTTGTCGTCGTGGCAGAGGGTGGGGATGAAGACGCCGTGCCGCGCGGCGGCGTAGACGAGGAGCTCGCCCTCGGGCGCGCTGACCGTCCGGCCGTCGAGCGTGAAGGTGACGACGCCGCTCACCGCTCGCCCATCGTAACCGGCTCCCCGAGCGGCGCGAAGGTCTCCGGCCAGTAGCGAAACGCCGCGCGCATGGGGAACGGGGCGCCCTGCCCGAGCCCGCAGATCGAGGTCGCCGCCATCGCGTCGAGCCACTCCTCCACCTGCTCACGGGTCATTGCGACGCGGCCGTGCTCCAGCTCCTCGAGGAGGTGGTGCATGCCACGGTTGCCGATCCGGCACGGCGTGCACTTCTGGCACGACTCCTCCGCGAAGAAGCGCATCGTCTCGGCGAGCAGTCGAAGCGGGGAGTAGCTCCTCGGAAAGACCTGGACGCCGGCAGACCCGGCGCCGACGCCCCACTCCTGCAGCGCGTCCCGCGTCAGGGGGACGTCGAGCGCTTCCGGCGGGAGGATGCCGCTCGCCGCTCCGCCGGGGACGATCGCGCCGATCTCGCCGGTCGCACCGCCGGCGTGCTCGTCGAGGAGCTGCCGGAGGGTGACGTCGATGGGTGCCTCGTAGCAGCCCGGCTCGGCGACCGCGCCGGACACGGACCAGAGGCGGACGTGCGGCCAGGCCTCGCCGCCGAGCCGCAGGATCGCGGGGATGTGGGCCAGGGTCTCGACGTTGTTGATCAGCGTCGGGCGGCCGAGGTAGCCCACCTCGCTCGGGAACGGAGGCTTCAGCCGCGGCATCCCGCGCCGTCCCTCCATCGACTCGAGCATCGCCGTCTCCTCGCCGCAGATGTAGGCACCGGCGCCGATGACGAGCTCGAGCGAGAGCCCGTCGAGGAGCCCGGCCTCCCGGAGCTCGTCGATCGCGCGCGTGAGGCGCTCTCGCGCGGTCGCGTACTCCTCGCGCAGGTAGATGAATCCCTCGCTCGCCTCGGCGAAGCGCATGGCGACGAGCATCCCCTCGAGCATGAGATGCGGCCTGCGCTCCATCACGTAGCGGTCCTTGATCGTCCCGGGCTCCCCTTCGTCAGCGTTGACGACGACGTAGCGGGGCGTCGGCTCGCGCGCGACCGCCTCCCACTTCACCCCCGTCGGGAAGCCCGCGCCCCCGTAGCCGGTGAGCCCCGACGCCTTCAGCTCTGCGACGATCCGCTCGCTCGACGGGAGGTCTCGCAGGACGTCGAGGCCGCCGCGCGCCTCGTAGTCGGCGAGCGTCTCGTCGGCCTGGGCGAGCCCGGTCGAGGGGCCGTCGTTCGCGCGGTACACGACCTCGGGCTCGACCGTGTCGCCGCGCATGAGCACGGGAGCGAGGTCGCAATGGCCGAGGCACTCGACCCCGAGGACCGGGAGTCCGTTCGCCTGCTCCTGCTCGCGCGCGAGCAGGTCCTTCGCACCCAGGCAGTCACAGACGGGCCCGACGCAGACGCGCACGGCGTTCATCGGGACGCGCAGGAACGCGTAGAAGGAGACGACCTCGTGGACCTCGCCGCGGCGGATGTTCATGTGGTCTGCGACCGCGTCGGAGAGCTCGGGCGTGATCGGCCCCACCTCGCGCCGCACGCGGCCGAGGTTGTCCAGCAGCTTCGTCCGCTCCTTGGGCAGCTCGGGCAGGAGCTCGGTGAGCCTGAGGACGTCTATGGTTCGATCATAGTGAACGCCCTGCCGCCGTACTCCGCGGCCCGCACGGAGGTGGTGCGCCTTCCAGGCGGAGCGGCCGAGCCCGACGAGCTCGCCGTCGAGGAGCCGCTCGAGATCCGGGTGAACGGAGAGCCCGTCGCCGTGACGATGCGCACGCCGGGTCACGACGAAGAGCTGGCCCTGGGCTTCCTGCTCTCGGAAGGGGTCAGACCCCTGGACGCGTCCCTTCCGGACGACCTGGCGGCCAACACGGTCGAGGTGCGCGCCGACGGCTTCGAGCCCGACGCCGTCCGGCGGAACTTCTACACGTCCTCGTCGTGCGGCGTCTGCGGCAAGGGGGCGCTCGAAGCGGTGGCCGTCGAGGCGCCGCGGGTCGAGAGCGACCTGCACGTGCCCGCGGCCGTCGTGAGCGAGCTGCCCGAGTTACTGCGTGAGGCGCAACCGGCCTTCGCGGCTACCGGTGGGCTCCACGCGACCGGTCTCTTCGCGGCCGACGGTTCACTTCTCCACGTGCGCGAGGACGTCGGGCGCCACAACGCGATGGACAAGGTGATCGGCCGCGCGTTTCTCGACGGCCTGCTGCCGCTTGCCGACAAGGTGCTCTGCGTGAGCGGTCGGCTCTCGTTCGAGCTCGTCCAGAAGGCGGCGGTGGCGGGATGCCCGGTCGTGGTTGCGGTGGGCGCGCCCTCGACCCTCGCCGTCGAGCTCGCGCGCGACCGCGGCGTCACGCTCTGCGGATTCGTGCGCGGAGGCCGGGTCAACGTCTACTCGGAGCCTCGGCGCGTCACATGACGTTCGCGGTTCCGGCGGACGTCTACGACCGCTTCGTGGGGCGCTACAGCTACGGGCTCTGCGAGGCGCTGGCAGAGGCCGCCGGCGTCACGGCGTCGTCGTCCGTCCTGGACGTCGGCGCAGGGACCGGCGCGGGCACGCGGCGCCTCGTCGATCTCGTCGGCGCGGAGCGCGTGGCCGCCGTGGATCCCACGGAGTCGTTCGTCGCGGGGCTGCGGGCCCGCTGCCCGGGCGCCGACGTTCGCCTGGCCTCGGCGGAGTCGCTGCCCTTCGAAGACGACGCGTTCGACACCGCGCTGGCCCAGCTCGTGCTCAACTTCATGGGCGACCCGGAGACAGGCGTCGCCGAAATGTGTCGCGTCACACGGGCGGGCGGTTGCGTGGGCGCCAGCGTCTGGGACTATCCGGGCGAGATGACACTTCTGCGGGCGTTCTGGGACGCGGCGTCGGCGCTCGACCCGGACGGCGTGCAGGCCGTCGACGAACGCACGGGGATGCGTTTCGGCCGCCGCGGGGAGCTGGGAGAGCTGTGGCGGCAGGCCGGCCTCGCAGACGTCGAGGAGGGTGAGCTCGTCGTCTCCGCGGAGTACCAGAGCTTCGACGACCTCTGGGATCCGTTTCCGGCGGGCGTGGGGCCGGCGGGCCGCTACACCGCCTCGCTCGACCAGGAGGGGCAGGAGGCGCTGAAAGCGGAGTACCGCCGGCTGCTGGCCGTTCCCGACGGAGCGTTCCGGCTGAGCGCGCGCGCGTGGTACGCGGTCGGGAAGGCGTAGCCGGCGCGCTTCTGGTCGGCGGCGCGAGCACGCGGTTCGGCTCGCCGAAGGCGCTGGCGCGATACGAGGGCGAGACGCTCGCCGAGCGAGCCCATCGCGTGCTCGAGGAGGCCTGCGGGCGCGTCGTCGTCGTGGGCAAAGCCGAGGACGGCCTCGACCTCCCGTTCCCCGTGCTCGACGACGAGAGCCGGGTGCGCGCAGCGATCGTCGGCGTCGCCGCCGCGCTGCGGCTCGCCGGAGCCGACCTCGTCGTCGTCCTCCCGACGGACATGCCCTTCGTGACAGCCGACCTGCTGCGCGCGCTGACGGAGTCTGCGGCGGGCGTGGACGCGGCAGTCCCGCAGACCGGCCCGCTCCCAGGCGCCTACCGGACCTCGGCGCTCAACGTCCTCGACCGCCGGATCGCCACGGGTGACCTCGCCCTCCACCGGGCGCTCGCAGAGCTCCGGACGAACGTCGTCGAGTGCGACCCGGCCCTGCTCCGGAACGTCAACGAGCCCGGCGATCTGAGCGCATGACGACGGCGGGGGCGCGACCGCCCCCGCCGTCGTCGAGTTGCGACGAGCTTACGGTCTGAAGATGTAGAGGCCGAAGTCGCGGTCGCTCGCGAGGACGTACTGCTGTCCTCGGATCTTGTGGACCTCGACGCCCCAGAAGTTGTTGCCGCCCTCGTCGATGAAGGCGCCAACCTGGCGGAGCCCCAGGGGCCCGTACTTGAGGACGCGGAAGCCGCCCGCGTAGTAGCTCACGTACGCGAGCTTCTTGCGCGGGTTGGGATCGAGCGCCACCTCGTGCACGGACAGGTCGCCGAAGCCCTCCGCGAAGGCGGGATCCTGCGACTCGGGAATGGCGAACGTGTCGAGCGACGTGATCGAGCCCGTCCTGCCGAGCTGCCCCGGGACTTCCGTCTCGAACAGCCGGACGTAGCCCCAGCCGTCGAAGACGGCCTCGACGGAGACCGAGGACGCCGGCGAGCCGACCGCCGGCGACGCCTGCGTGCAGACGTCCGCCGACAGGGACTGCCCCAGGATCTGCAGGCCGGTCGCTCGGTCCACGAACACGAACGGGATGTCGCCCGCGGCGAGCATGAAGACGAGACCCTGGCAATCGGGCCGCACCGTGTTGAAGACGATGCCCGCGTCGTAGCCGGCGGCCTTCACAGTGTCGAGCTTTTCCTGGAACGAGCACACGCCGCGCTCGATGAGCGCGATGCCGTCACCCGCGGGTGGCGGGCTGGCAGGGCACGCGAGCCCGACGAACGTCGGCGTCCCGCTGATGCTCGTGTCCGGGTCGATGGCCGGCACCCCCGACCCCGAGAGCGCCGTGAACTCGGTTCCGCTGTGCGGGCCCGAGGTGATCTCGGCGACCACGCGGTACGCGTTGAAGTCCTCGTCGCCCGCGACGAGGAAGCGGTTGTCGGGCGAGAGCTCGGACTGGTGCGCGTTGCCCTCGGGCGAGATCTCGTGCCCCCGGGCCAGGCGCTCGGGATCCAGCTCCTCGAAGTCCGACTCGGCGATGAGCGTCACGTTGCCCGGCGTCGGGTCGGTGACGTCGAGGAACACGTAGCCGCCGTCCCAGTAGCTCACGTTCATGACCAGACGCTGGCCGACGCGCTTCACGTACATGTCGTGCGAGAAGATCGACGTCAGATTCGGCGGCGACTCCTGCTCGACCCCGAACAGCTCGACCAGGTCGAGCGTGTCGTTCACCATGAACGGGTTCCTCGGATCGGTGATGTCCAGGATGTCGAGGTCGGTGAATTCCTCGTCGTCGACGAGAACAGCGTAGGTCCGGCCGTCGAACGGGCTCGTCCACGCGAAGACGCTGTGGGTCTGGTTCGGCTGGTTGTCGAACCCGCCGTCGAGGTCGCCCGCGTGCTTGACGAGCAGCTCCGGGTGCTCCGGGTCGCTGATGTCCCAGATGTTGATCCCGCCGCGGGTTCTCGGCGCGGTCGGCGCCGGCGCTCCCGGGCAGGTCTCGTTCTGGTGGATGAAGAGCACGCCGTCGAAGAACTGGTTCTCGAGACGGAGCGTGTCGGAGCCCTCGCCCGCGTAGTTGAACGGCGTGGTTTCCATGAACGCGCTCGTCACCTCGAACGGATTCTTCGGATCGGACATGTTGATGACGTGCGCCCCGGTCCGCTCGCAGGTCGGATCGCGGAACGCGGTCAGGAACGCGTACTTGCCGTACGCCGAGACATCGGCGACGCGGCCGTCGTTCCCGGTGCCGGCCGGGTTGGTCACCTCGGCCTTTCCGACGAGCTTGACGCCCTCGCTGACCGGAGGCAGGTGCCCGCCCGTCATGTCGTGCTGCAGGCTCGCCTTCAGGACGCCCTCGCCCGGGAACATCTCCGTGCTCCCGAAGCGGTCCGGCCTGGCGGCGGCCGTCTGCGCGCCCACCAGCAGCGCGAGCACGGCCAGGACCGCCACACGATTCTTGCGTTTCAAAGTCCCCTCCTCCCGAGTGTTGAGAGCGGGTTATAGCGCAGTTCCGCTCGGGACGGAAACCCCCGGAAGGCCAGGCATCAAGCGGGTTTAGTGGTACCTAAGGATCCGTTACGTCTCGCGTGAGCAAGGTCGTCGACTCGGCCGGAAACGGGCCAGGCGCTAGTACTCGATCACGCGGTTGTTCACGTTGACGGGGCGCCTGGCCTTCGGCCCGATGAAGATCCCGTAGGAGCGGTGGAAGCCGAAGACCGAGTTCCTCGCCCCCGAGCGGACGGACTCGTCGATCCGCAGATTCTGGTTGTACGTCGCGAGTCGGCAGCGGTTGCAGATGAGCCTGGTCGGGATGCTGCCGTTGGCCCAGGTGACGTACCAGCCTCCGCCGGCGCCCCAGCACGTCCACGTGCCCCTCCTCGGGTGCCCCGAGGTGAAGTCGCGGAAGATGATGTTCCTTCCCGAGAGGGCCTGGACGATGTCCTGGTGGATGCCCGGATTCCTGTGCTTCCTCCCGCACTCGACGTCGCCGGTCACGACGAGGTCACGGGCGTCCTGGCCGATGCGGACGGCGTCGAAGGCTGTGCCGCGGCCCCGGCCGTTGCCGTTGACGTCGAGGATGAGGTCGACCGTGCGGCGGTTCCCGTCACCGCGGCAGCCGATCAGGCGGATCGCGTCGCCGTTTCCAGGGTTCCGCATGTTCGAGATCACCTTGATCGGCAGCCGGCCGTACCTGCGGAGGGATCCACGGCACTCCCAGCTGCGCCGCGTGCGGATGACCCTGCCCGGAGCGAGCGCGGCCGTGGAGGCCTCGTGGCCGGCGGCTGCCGACGTCGTGGTCGACGAGCCTTCGGAGAGCTCCGCGCCGGCGACCGCCGGTACGGCGAGCAGGCCGAGGATCAGCGCGATCAGTACCGGGCGGGAAGGCATGGTGCGGGCACCCTAGGGACGGACTGTGAGCGATTCGTAAGAGCCTCGAGCGTGGGCGTCAGAGCTCGCGGTCCCAGTAGTCGACGCCGCTCTCGCGCCGGACCATGACGTCGTCGGCCTCGTCTTCGGTGAAGACACCGATCTTGTCGCTGTCCGGGTAGACGGCGACCGCGGGAGACGCCTTCGTCGAGAGGATCACGACCCGCGCGGCCTCGGTCGTCGAGTTCGTGACCTTGTGCGCCCCTTCCGGGCCCTCGGGGAAGCAGACCAGGTCGCCGGGCTCGAGCTCGTCCTCTCCGCCGGGATGGCGCAGGGTCGGCCTCCCCCCGACGACGAGCAGCCACTCCTCGCAGCCGCGCTCGTAGTGGTAGGGGAAGGTGCTCTGCCCGGGAGCGAGCTCGTAGACGGTGGCACCGATCTTGGCCGCCCCGATCTGTGGGCCCAGGCGGGCGTAGGCGAGGCGGTAGCCGTCCCGGCGCTCGGGCATGTCCTCGACGCCGGCCCGGAAATAGGTTGACGCGGCGAAGGCTCATCCAGCCACGCTCGCAAGGCCGTGCGGCGCGACCACGCGCTCGCGCTCGGCGCCCACGGAGATGAGGCAGACCTCGACGCCGAGCCGCTCTTCGACGAAGGCGACGTACGCACGCGCGGCGGCGGGGAGGTCGGCGAGAGACTCGGCCTCGGCGAGCGGCTCCCCCAGCCGGCCAATGTCTCGTACACGGGCTCGGCGTGGTGGAAGTCGCTCTGGTGCGCCGGGAACTCCTCGGTCTCCGTGCCGTCCGGAAGGCGGTAGCGCGTACAGACGGGAATCTCGGTGAAGGCCGAGAGCACGTCCAGCTTCGTGAGCACGAGGCTCGTCATCCCGTTGACGCGGACCGCGAAGCGAAGCGCGACCAGGTCGAGCCAGCCGCAGCGGCGCTCGCGGCCGGTGGTCGTCCCGTACTCCGCCCCCAGCTCGCGCACGCGGGCTTGCTGCGGCCCTTCGATCTCGGTGGGGAACGGGCCCTCGCCGACCCGCGTCACGTAGGCCTTGGCGACGCCGAGGACGCGGTCGATGCGCGTCGGCCCGATGCCGACTCCGGTCGCGGCGGCGGCGGCCAGCGGGTTCGACGACGTGACGAACGGATAGGTCCCGTGGTCGAGGTCGAGCAGCGTCCCCTGCGCTCCTTCGAGCAGGACTCGCCGGCCCTCGCGAAGCGCGCGGTCGACGAGCAGGGATGTGTCCGCGACGTACGGGCGCAGCCGGACGGCGCAGGCCTCCATGCGCTCGGCCAGCTCCTCGACCGCGAGCGGCGGGACCTCGTGGACGCGCTCGAGGACGAGGTTCTTCTCCGCGAGCGCGGTCTCGAACTTCTGTCGGAGAATCTTCGGGTCGAGGATGTCCTGGACGCGAATGCCGATGCGCGAGGCCTTGTCCGCGTAGGCGGGACCGATTCCTCGCCGCGTCGTCCCGATCTGGAGCCTGCCGAGCCGCCGCTCGCTGGCGGCGTCGATGGCGACGTGCCACGGCATGATCAGGTGCGCGTTCCCGGAGACGCGCACGCTCTCCGTGGAGATTCCGCGGCCCTCGAGCGCGTCCAGCTCGGCGACGAGGAGCCCGGGGTCGACGACGCAGCCGGCGCCCACGACGCAGAGCTTCCCCGCGAGGATTCCGGACGGGACGTGGTGGAGGGCGAACGTCTCGCCGTCGCGGACGATCGTGTGGCCGGCGTTGGGGCCGCCCTGGTAGCGGCACACGACGTCGGAGTCCTCGGCGAGCAGGTCGACGATCTTGCCCTTCCCCTCGTCGCCCCACTGGGCGCCGACGATCACGGTTGCTGGCATCGGCTGGAGCTTAGTGGTCGGGGAAGCCGGTAGAGCCTCGTCCACATGGCGTGTGGAGAAGCATCGACGAAAGTCGCGCGCCGAGCGTGAATCTCGTGCACAGGCCTGTGGGTTTGCCTGGGCACTGTCGTCCGCCGGGCATGGGAACATGTGTTCCTTTGTCCTGCGCCGGGGGGATTTCGTGGCTGTGAATTCGCGATTGACAGGCCCTGTAGTGTCGCGTCCGATGGCGACGAACCTGGCTCGGGTGACGACAGTAGAGGACGCCCGGGTCCCGCCGCAGAACCTCGATGCCGAAGAGTCCGTGCTCGGCGCGATGATGCTCACGCCCGGCGCGATCGCGGCGGTGACCGACGTGCTCTCCGCGGAGGGCCACGAGTTCTACCGCGAGAGTCACGCGAGGGTCTACCGAGCGGCGCTCGCCCTCTACGCAAAAGGGGAGCCGGTCGACGCGATCACGCTCGTCGACGAGCTCGACGAGCGTGGTGAGCTCGAGGACGCGGGCGGCAAGGTGCGCATCCACGAGCTGGCCGCCCTCGTCCCGGCCAGTGCGAACGCCGGCCACTACGCGCGGATCGTCAAGGAGAGCGCCACGCTGCGCGGCCTCATCCGCGTCGGCGGCGACATCGCGCGCCTCGGCTGGGAGCGCCCCGGCGAGACCTCGGAGCTGATCGACCGCGCCGAGCAGATCCTCTTCGACCTCTCCCAGGAGAAGGCGACCTCCGAGTTCAGCCATATCGAGGCGCTCCTGAAGGAGAGCTTCGAGAGGATCACGCAGCTCTACGAGTCGGGCACGGACGTCACCGGCGTGCCCTCGGGCTTCCGCGACCTCGACAGGATCACGTCGGGCTTCCAGGAGGGAAACCTCGTCGTTATCGCGGCGCGGCCCAGCATGGGCAAGTCGGCGCTCGGACTGGGCGTCGCGGCGAATCTCGCCGTGCGGAGGAACGTCCCGGTTGCCCTCTTCACACTCGAGATGTCGAAGGCCGAGGTGACGCAGCGGCTGATGTGCAGCGAGGCGAAGGTGGAGTCGCAGCGGTTGCGCACCGGCAAGCTCTCGGCGGACGACTGGCCGAGGCTGACCGCATCCTGCGACAAGCTCGCCAAGGCGCCCGTCTACGTCGACGACACGGGCTCGATCACGATGATGGAGATCCGCTCGAAAGCGCGGCGCTTGAAGTCGAAGCACCCCGAGCTCGGGCTAATCATCGTCGACTATCTCCAGCTGATGACGTCGGGGATGAACGCCGAGAACCGCGTCCAGGAGGTCTCGCAGATCTCGCGCTCGCTCAAGGTGCTCGCGCGCGACCTCGACGTGCCGATCCTGGCGCTCTCGCAGCTCTCGCGGGCGGTGGAGCAGCGCCACGACAAGCGGCCGATCCTCTCCGACCTGCGCGAGAGCGGCTCGATCGAGCAGGACGCGGACATCGTCATGTTCATCTACAGGGACGAGTACTACAACGGCGAGGAGTCCGAGCAGCAGGGCCTCGCGGAGGTGATCGTCGCCAAGCACCGCAACGGGCCCACCGACACGGTGAAGCTCTCGTTCCTGAAGCGGTACGCCAAGTTCTCCGACCTCGCGGCCGCCTAGGGTGGCGGGGCGCCGGCCGCAATCGACGCCCCGCTCCTGAGGAGGGCCCGTAGGCCGTTGTGCCGCTGTCCCTCATGACGCCGGGGGCGGCGACTTTCTTCCGCGGGAATGCGAAAGGCCGGCGGCGTCGTTTTCAGAGACATGATCGCGCGCTGGTGGCGAGGCTGGGCGGCGACGGCCGAGAACGCGGACGCGTACGAGGAGCTCCTCCGCGGCACGATCCTCCCGTGGGTCGCCCAGCACGACGGCCACCGCGGCACGTACCTCTTCCGCCGCGAGCTCGAGGAGGAAGTGGAGTTCGCGACGCTGACGCTCTGGGAGTCGCTCGACGCGGTGCGGTCGTTCGCCGGCGAGGACCACGAGCTCGCCGTCGTGCCCGAGGCCGCGCGCGCGGTCCTCTCGCGCTGGGACGAGCGCTCGAGCCATTACGAGATCGTCGAGCGGCCCGCCGACCGCTGAGAGCTAGGCTTGCGGCTCTTCGGGCTGGTCCGGCTCGTCCGCCGGCGGCTCGGGCGCCTGCACGGCCTCGGCTTCGAGCCCGGTCACGGCCTCGGCGGCCGCCTCTCCCTCAGGCGTTGCTTCGCTCTCGGGAGCGGGCTCGCCCTCACCGGAGCCGTCGGCGGCGGCGAGCTCCTCGAGCTCTTCCTCGGGAGGCAGCTCTCCGCCGATCGGGACGACCAGCGTCTTCACGTCGACCCGGACGTCCTCGAAGACCGCGATCGGCACCTCGTAGCGCCCGATCCGCTTGATGGGATCGTCGAGGTCGATCTTCCGGCGGTCGACGCGGATCTTGCGGGCGCGCCAGATCTCGTCGGCGATGTCCGTGGGCGTCACCGAGCCGAAGAGCGTGCCCTGCGGGCCGGCGTTGACCTCGAAGCGAAGCACCGTCTTTCGCAGCTTCTCGGCGATCGTCTCGGCCTGCTCGACCGTCCGTGCCTCCTGGAGGGCGCGCTGCGCGTCTCGCCGCTCGAGGTCGGCGACCCGCGCGGGCGTCGCGACCTCGGCGAGCCGACGCGGCTGCAGGAAGTTGCGCATGTACCCGCGGGACACTGAGACGACCTCGCCGCGGAGGCCGAGCTTCTCGACGTCCGCGAGGAGGACGACGTCCATTTACCTGCCGCTCCCCGGGTGGGAGTCCACGTAGGGCAGAAGCGCCACCTCCCGCGCCCGCTTCACGGCGACTGCGATCTGGTCCTGGTGCCGCCGGCAGGCGCCGGTGATGCGGCGCGAGCGGATCTTCCCCTTCTCGGAGATGTAGCGCCGGAGCTGGTTGTAGTTCTTGTAGTCGACCTGTTCGATCTTCTCGCGGCAGAAGTAACAGCTCTTCCTCCGGATAGGCCCGGTCGAGGCCGACGGGCGCCGTCGTTGCTTCGTCTGTTGTGCCATGTCGCTCGCCGTCCTCTCGAGGGCCTAGAAGGGGATGTCGTCGTCCGCGGCCGCGGCTCCCGCCGGCGCGAAATCGGTCTTGTCGGCGGTCACGTCGGACGTCGGGATGTACTGGCTCTGCTCACCGCCGTCGGTGCGGCTGTCGAGGAACTGGACCTGGTACGCCACGACCTCGACCTTGGAGCGCTTGGTGCCGTCCTGGGCCTCCCAGGAGGACCAGTCGAGCCTGCCGTCGATCCCGACGCGCCGGCCCTTGGCGAGGTGCTGCGAGAGCGACTCGGCCTGGTTGCCGAACACTTTCACGTCGAAGAAGTTCGGCTTGTCGGTCCAGTTGCCGGCGTCGTCGCGCTGACGTCCGTTGACGGCGAGCCCGAGTTGCAGGACGGGCTGGCCGGACGGGAGATGCCGGAGCTCCGGGTCGCGGGTGAGGCGTCCGACGAGCGTGACGCGATTGATATCTCCAGCCATGATTCTCAGCTCCTCTGTCGAACGTCTGTTCTATCGTACTCGGGAGACGGGACGGACTCGCGCGGCCGCGGCTCGCGGGGAGCATCTCGCAGCGTGCTCGCGGGCCGACTGAGTCGCGCCGGGCGCGAGCCGCCGCACGGCCATGTGGCGGAGCACGCCGTCGGTGATCTTGAGGATGCGCGTCAGCTCCTCGAGCGTCGCCGCGTCGCAGTCGAACTGAAACAGGTAGTAGAAGGCCTCGCCCTTGTGGTCGATCTCGTAGGCGAGCTTGCGCCGGCCCCAGTCGTCCTGCCCCTGCCAGGATCCTCCCCGCTGCTCGACGAGCCCGCGGATGCGCGTGAGGATCTCGGCCTGACGCTCGTCGGCCAGCTCGGAGTCGAGCAGCAGCATGATCTCGTATGGGTTCACGATTCCCTCCGTCTCCTTCCCTCGGTCTAGCGGCCCCGCCTTGCGCGCGCCGCTCGGGAAGAAGCGGAGCCCGGCGAAGCAGGAAGCCCGCCGAGTATAGCGGCCGCTGCTCGCTTGCCCGCAGGCCTGGTGTCGTGAAAGAGTGACGAGAGTGGGACAGAAGGCGAAAATCGCGCTCGTGGCAGCCGCCGCGGCGGCCGTCGGCGCCGTCCTCGCGCGGCTGCGGCGGACGCCCGAGGCTCCGCCCCCGCCTCGTGACGAGCGGGCGGAGGAGCTGCGGCGCAAGCTCGCCGAGGCCCGCGAGGCGGCCGTGGACGAGGACGACTTCGAGGCGGCCGGGATGGGCGCCGAGACGCTCGTCGAGGAGCCGGTCGCGCCCGAGCCAGAGCCTCCTCCGCCCGGGCCCGAGCCCGAGCCCTCGACGCCCGTCGCCGAGGAGCCTTCGGCGCCCGAGCAGGGGCCGGACGACGAGTTCGAGGCGATGCGGCGGCGGATCCACGAGGAGGGCCGCGCCGCGGCCGAAGAGATGCGCCGTTCGGGCGAGCCGCCCGAGCAGGCGTGAGCGATTCCCATACGAACACCGCGACCGTCGAGATCGATGCTCCGCCCGACGCGGTCTTCCCCTGGCTCGCGGACTCCGGTCGCCGGTGCGAATGGATGAGCGCGCTCGTCGAGAGCGAGCCGCTGACGGACGGCCCACTCCAGGTCGGGAGCCGCTTCCGCGACGTCTTCGAGGACTACGGCCAGCGGGTCGAGCTCGAGGCCGAGCTCGTCGACGTCGACCCGCCCTGGTGTCAGACCGTGCGGCTCGAGGCGAAGTCCTTCGAGGCGACGAGCTCGCAGCGGCTCGAGGCGGTCGACGGCGGCACGCGCCTTACTGCCGTGATCGAGACGAGGTACAAGTCGCGAGCGGCGCGGCTGCTCTCGTCCGTCGTCACGCGCCACGCGCAGGCAAGGCTCGAATCCGACCTAGCCCGCCTGAAACGGCTCATCGAATCGGCCTGAACCTGGCCGCGCCGGCAGCGAGCGCCCGCGCGACGCGCCACTGGTAGCGGTCTCGCTCGAGCCTCCGCCGCTCGGTCGGGTTCGTCATGAAGCCGGTCTCGACGAGAATCACCGGAACGTTCGCCCAGTTGAAGCCGGTGAGGTCGCCTCTGGCGACGAGCCCGCGGTCGGCAGCTCCCGTGCGGTGCACGACCGCCCGGTGGACGAGTCGCGCCGCCCGTCGGCTGCGGCCGTCGATGTCGTCCGTCCAGCCTCTGTGTGTCGCGGGGTAGAGCGTCGACACGCCGTGGACGCGCGGGTCGCTCGAGCCGTCGGCGTGGATCCGGAGCATGAGCGCCGACCGCCGCCGGTTGCAGAACTGGGCGCGGTCACGATTCCCGCCTCGCCCGTAGTCGAAGCTCGGCCCGTTCCTCGTCATGGCAACGCGGTAGCCGCGGTCGAGGAGGACGGCGCGCGTCTTCCGCGCGATGCGCAGGACGACTCGGGCCTCCCCCGGGGCGCCGCCGCCGTCCTTGATCTTCCGGATCGGCGACCCGGGCCCGATCGGCTCGGTGGAGAGGTCGGGGTGCCGCTCGTGCCCGGGGTCGAGGCAGACGAGCGGCGCGGCGCCCGCCTCGGGCGCGAGGGCGAGCGCGAAGGCGACCGCGAGCAGCATGCGGCGGACCACGCCGGCATTCTTGCCGATGGCGCCCGGCGGGAACTTCCGGACGGCCTCCCCGGTCGAATCGCCAAACACGATCGGAGGAAGAGATGAGGTCGAGCGCAGTCGCAGCCGTCGTGGTCGCCGTCGCGGCGCTTGCCGCCGGGTGCGGCGGCAATGACGGGAGCACCGACGCCGCCGTCGAAGGGGGTCTCGAGAGCGGTGTCGCCGCCGTGGGGGCGGGCGCCGAGCCCCTCGCCGCCGCCGGTGGAGCCGCAGCCGCCTCCGCCGGGATCACCGTCGTCGGCACCGGGTCCGTTCGTCTCGCCCCGGACACCGCCGAGTGGTCGTTCGGCGTTCAGACGAGCGGCGACACAGCCGCGGCCGCGCTCTCCGCGAGCTCGGACGCGATGAAGGGGATCCTCGCGGCGCTTCGCGACGCGGGGCTGGGCGGCGACGACCTCCGCACCGAGCAGGTCTCCGTCTATCCGCGCACGAGCGACGACGGGAGCTCGATCGTCGGGTACGACGCCTCGAACACCGCGCATGCCGTCATCCGCGATCTCGAGAGGGCAGGAGCGATCGTCGACGCGGCCGTCGCGGCGGGCGCGAACCAGGTCTACGGGCCGACACTGACGGCGTCGGACGCCGAGGAGCGTTACGGGGCCGCCGTCGAGGCGGCTTTCGACGACGCGCGCTCGCGGGCGCAGGCGATCGCAGACGAGGCCGGTCTGGCGCTCGGCGAGCCGGTCGCGATCGTCGAGGGAGCAAGCGGCGGCGGAGTCTCACCCGCGTACGCACGCGAGCTCGACGTCGAGGCCGCGGGCGACGTACCCATCGAGCCCGGTGTGCAAGACGTGAGCGCGACGCTCACCGTCACCTTCGCGATCGCCTAGTACCCCGAGGACGGGCGGGCCCCGCGGGTCTCCACCGACCGGGCCCGCTCGTTCATCCGGGTGGGTTATCCGCACCGGAGGACACAAGCTGGCTCCCTCGCCGGCTCGAGCCGATCGGAAGACCATGTGTGCACAATCGACCGACACAAGGAGCAAACCAATGCACACCGACACCCTCACACTCCCCTTCTGGTCGTCTCCCGCTCCGATGCCACGCCGTTTCAACGCTCATCTCCTCAACGTGACGTTCGAGTCTCCCCACGGCACGTTTCGGTCTACCGTCGGCGGCGGCGAGAGCGTCGCTGAGGCCATCGCTGCCGCGCGCGACGAGCTCCCGCTCGGCGTCGGCTGGACCGTCGCCCGCTGGAGCCCCGTCTACGGCGAGTAGCAGGCGCCCCGGTCACCTTCGGCCGGCGCCTGCTCTTGCGCACGCAGGCCGACTCGACCGCGCTAGTCTGCGAGCAAGTCGAGCTCACGAGGAGGCCACTGCCATGCCGAAGGTATTGATCCTGACCGGCGACGCCGGCGAGTCGCTCGAGGTGCTCTACCCGTACCAGCGGCTCCGCGAGGAGGGCTACGAGGTCGACATCGCCGCGCCGGCCGAGAAGCGGCTCCAGTTCGTCGTCCACGACTTCGTCGACGGCTTCGACACGTACACCGAGAAGCCCGGCTACACCTGGCCCGCGGACCTGGCGTTCGCGGACGTCGACCCGTCCGACTACGTCGCGCTCGTCATTCCCGGCGGTCGCGCGCCGGAGTACATCCGGAACGATGAGGACTTCCAGCGGATCGCCCGCCACTTCTTCGACGAAGAGCTGCCGGTCGCGCAGCTCTGCCACGCCCCTCAGGCGCTCGCGGCCGCAGGGCTGCTCGCCGGGCGCCGAACGGCGGCCTACCCGGCCTTGGCCCCGGACGTCGAGGCCGCCGGAGCCGAGTTCGTCGACGCGGAGGCGGTCGTCGACGGGCACATGGTCTCGGCGCGCGCCTGGCCGGATCACCCGGCCTGGATGCGCGAGTTCGTCAGCCTTCTGCGCGAGAAAGCACCGGTCGAGCCGGTCGAGCAGGCCGTCGGATAGCGGAGGGCGGGAGGCCCCGCCCCGCGGCGCCGAGGCGGCGCCCGTTCAGCTGTCGGCGAGCCGCGCCCGGCGCTCGCGCTCCTCCTCGGTCGGCTCCTCGAGCGCGAACGTTCCGTAGCGGATGTCGCCCGCTCGCTTGTACGTCGCCATCACGACGCCGGTCGACGAGGTGGCCGAAGAGGCGAGCGCCAACCCGGCGGGTGCGGCGCCCTCGCCGAAGATCCGCTTTCCGGTCCCGAGCACGACCGGGAAGATCATGAGATTGAACGTGTCGACGAGATCGTGCTCGAGCAGCGTCTGGACCAGGTCGCCGCTGCCGTGCACCTGGATCTCCGGCCCTTCCTCCTGCTTGAGCTTCGCGACCGCCTCGGCGACGTCGCCCTCGAGCAGGGTCGAGTTGTTCCACTCGACCCTGTCGAGCGTCCTCGAGGCCACGTACTTCCGGGCGCTGTTCAGCTGCTCGGCGCCGGGCTCGTCGGGAACGTGCGGCCAGTGGGCGGCGAAGATCTCGTAGGTCTTCCGCCCGAGGAGCAGGTCGAAGGGCGCGCCCATCACCTCGCCCATCCTCTCTCCCATGGCCTCGTCCCAGTAGCCGACCGACCAGCCGCCGTGGGTGAAGCCTCCCGCCGGATCCTCCTCCGGGCCTCCGGGCGCCTGCATGACGCCGTCCAGGGTCACGAACGTGTTGACGACGAGGGGTCTCATGTCTTCTCCTCTCGATCTCGACGATTCTGTACTGACCCGCCGGAGCATGGAGACTCATCGGAGCCTCGGTCGAACGAATCCCCTCACGGCGCTAGGTCAAAAGCTGACCGAGCAAGAACGAGGAGGGGGCGGCCAGAACGGCCGCCCCCTCTCGTCCTGCGGTTGTGGGCTGGTTACGGGACGAAGGTGCCCTGCGAGCCGGCCGGGGCCGGAATTGGAAGCTGCCCGGGACCGTCTTGCCCGGCACGCCGTTGACCGACTGGGTCGAGTACGCGTACGTCAGAAGCGCGAACCCGATGGCGTCGGCGTTGACCGACAGCGCATGGTCGTTGTTGTTGGCGAAGGTGTCGCAGGCCTGGTGGTAGCACGGGTCGAACTGCGCACCCACGGTGCCGCCCCAGATCGACTGCTGCTCGGCGGTCTTCGCGAACCTCCGCGCCGGTGAAGAGGCCACCGGCCGGGATGTCGTTCACGATGAACGCCTGGTAGTCGCTGCGTCCGTCGAACGCGGCGTCGTCGTATGGTTCACCCTTCAGCGTGTAGAACGACTCGAAGAGATCCTCGATCTCGATCGAACCGTCAGGAACGTTGACGCCCGCGGGAGGCGTGAAGCTCGACTGGTCGGCGTCCTGCGTCATGAAGATGTAGTTCGGCGAGCCGACCATGTCGAAGTTGAGGTAGAGCGCGATGCGGTCCTTCTGCGCCTGGCTCAGGCCGTTGACGTAGTTCGTCGAGCCGACGAGCCCGCTCTCCTCGGCACCCCACCACGCGAAGCGAACCGTGTTCTGCAGCTTCACGTGGGCGAGCTGCTCGGCCACCTCGAGGATGGAAGCGCAGCCCGAGCCGTTGTCGTTGATGCCCGGCCCTGCCAGCACCGAGTCGAGGTGCGCGCCGGCCATGACGACGTTGCCGTTGTTGGTGCCCCTCTTCTCGGCGAGCACGTTGGCGGTGGGCAGCGTCTGGCGCAGGGTGTTGGCGAAGACCCGCATCCGGAGGCCTGCAGGGACGAGCCCTGCCAGCGTCTCGCCCAGCGCGTAGGTGGTGCCGATCACCGGGATGCCGCTGGTGTTGTTGGCCGTGAGCGTCACGGCCGGGATGTTGTTCCGATCCTCAGCGGCCGTGTTGCCCTGGTTGAAGATCACGATCCCGACCGCGCCCGGCGGCGGCGGCGTTCTCAGCCTTCAGCTCGAACGTGCAGATGCCACGCTGGAGCAACGCGATGTTGCCGGCCGGGAAGCCCGCGAAGTCGGCGGCCTCGCAGCCGCTGGTCGAGGTGTTGCCGATACCGAGCTGCAGGTCGACGGCCGTCACCGCCGCCGTGACGTCGCCGGGGTCGGACTGCGTGATCAGCCCGAAGTCGACACCCTCGACATACGTGACCGCGTTCGGTGCGATCTGCTGCAGGGCCGAGGGGCCGACGACCTCGAACGCGAGGTAGTCGAACGTCTGGACCTGGGGTCGTAGCCCGCGGCCTCGAGCGTCTCCACCACGTAGTCGACCGAATCGTTATAGCCCGAAAAGCCGGAGAAGCGGTTTCCGTCGTTCTCGTCGGCGATCTCCTGGAGCGCAGCCTGGTGCTCGCGCACCTGGTCGAGCCGGATGCACTCGAGGATCTTTGGATACTTGTTGTTCGCCCGCTCGTCGCAGTCGCTTTGCGGAACCTGCGCCAACGCGGTGTTGGCGAACACCAAGGCCGCCAGCGCGACGGCCACGATGACCAATCCTCGGACGCGTCCACGCCCAAGGGCTCGTTCGACTCCCCTCATGGTTTCTCCCTTTCCGTTGTCCCCTATTGCGCGGCCGGCTGTCTGTCCCGCAGCCGCGACCGCGCACGATAGCCCGCGTGCGGGGAAAAGAAAAGTGGCAGGCGCCCACCTTAACCGGTTCTGAATGTCTGTCAGAAGAGGTCCATGTCAGGACGGAAGCGGGCTCTTGGCCCGCTTCCGTCCGTCCAGTTGCCGTGACGTGCGCTCAGATCGGTACGAATTCCGGTACCGAGCTGCCGCCGCCCGGCTCGCTGCGCTCAGTCGCAGTCGGCCGGGGTGAAGACCACCGGCTCGTAGCAGAGCGCGTCCCCCTGGTTCGAGTTGCCCTCGAGGAACCCGATGCGGCTGACCTCCTTCTCGAACGCTCCTCGGTACTTGAGGATGTAGAGCCCGTTGCGCAGGTCGATCACGTAGATGAGGCCGTCCTTGATGATCGGGTAGCTCCACATCACGACCTTCTCGTTCCGACCCGTGTCGGGGTCGGAGGAGAGTCGCGGATCCTCGAGCATGACCTCGTCCAGCGGCTCCGGGAAGAACTCGGCCAGCTGGTACGGCCTGTGCGCCTGCTGGATGCTGACCGCCTGGAAGCCGCCCGAATGCCACGTGCTGAACGCGATATGCGGCGTCAGCGTCGGGTTGTGGGCCGAGTACGACGTGCGCGGCGGGTTCCAGTTAGCACACGTGGACGGGTCGTTCTCCGGCAGCCGATACTCCGCCTCGACGGTCGGCCGCTGCGGGTCCGAGATGTCGATCATCCGCGCCCAGCCCCACGGGCAGCCGTGGCCGGACCCGGTGGCCGTGCCGTACACCTCGTCGGAGACCCAGGCCCAGTCACGGCCCCAGAGCTTGATCGCGCTGTGAGCCCCGGGCCCCGGCCACGTCGGCCGCGCCTCGTTGAGGGTGACGAGCCGACGCGTTGGAGCGGGCACTCCAGCTGCGAAGTCAGACACGTCGACGATGCCGAAGCCGCCGGTGAGGAGCGCGTCGTACGCCCGCGTGCCGTCATTCGAGACCGAGAGCGAGTGAAGGCCCCCGGTCGGGATCTGGACCGGCGCCGGGAACGCCGGGAAGCGGCTGAAGCCGTGCGTTCCGTCGAACAGTTCGACGGGCGCCTGGCCGATGCGAACCGGCGAGATGTCCCAGACCGTGAACCTGCTCCCTGCGCTCCCGCCGAACATGAGAGCCCGCTCGGGGTTCGCCGGGTCCTCCCAGAGGAAGAACTCGTGCGTGCTGTCGTCGAGCTGGTAGAGGAGCTGCGGGTTCGACGCGTTCGCGCCCGAGATGTCGTAGAAGCGGAAGTTGTTGATCGACGGCAGCGTGCAGTGGTGCAGCGCGTCGCCGACGCCGCAGTTCGTGTTCAGGACGATCAGGATGTCCTGTGACCTCCAAACCCTGAGCTCGCGCGACGACTCGCCCGGGTTTGCGTCTATCGGCTCATCAGTGATGAGCGTCGGGTCGGACGGATCCGAGACGTCCACGATCATGATGCCGCCCATAGGCATGTCCACGTGGCCTCCATCGGTCCGGCTCCCGATGTACATGTAATCCCCGTGGATCGCGCCGGCCGCGTTCATCCCGCGGTTCAGCAGCGGGTTGTGCCCGACCTGCGTGAGCGAGCCGGTCTTCTCCTTCGCTTGTGCGGTCGCGGTCGCCGGCAGGACGAGCGTCACCGCCGCAATCGCCACGAGCGCCCTCAACCACCCTGACTTTCCCATCTTTCCTCCCCCGTCATGCGTGGCGGAGAGCACCCGGTGGGCCCGCTCCAGCCACGCTACTCCAACCGGTACATCACCGGAGAAGCCCAAGGTCAAACCGCGACGAGCAGAAATGCGGTTTGCCGTCGGGCGAAAATGGGAAGGGCAGGCACTTTGCTCGAGCACGGACGGCGCAGGAGTCGAACCTACCCAGCGTGGGACTGCCACGCCTCACCGGTCTGAGGACTCGTTGGAAGAGGTCTATCGCTCGCAGCTATCCCAGCGCTGCCGGCGATCGCCGCCTCTACCCTCCGATCGCCGCCTCTATCTTCCTCTTCCACTCGGCGCGCAGAGCGAGCACCGAGTCGGCGTAGGTGAGGTTGGGATTGCCCTCACCGCCGTTGTAGGCGCCGATCCCCACCCGACGTCCATTCCGGGCGATCAAATCATGAAGGAGCTGGAAGGCGACGCGGCACTGCGCGTCAACCCTGTGCGCTCCTCCCTCAACCTCCGCCTGGCGGATGAAGCCGATCGAGGTCAGCTGAGTGAGACCGACGCCGTTTGAGATCCCACCGCGTTCGACGTGGTCGATCAGCTCCTGGACCCGCTTGCGAGTCACCTTCTGATGGCACCAAGGCGCGGTATCACGGTCCCCCTGGTCACAGCCGAAGATGTTGCGGAACCCGGACTCTTGCTCGACAAGCGCAAGAGCAAGCGCGGGCCGCAAGTCAGCCTTGGCCGCCTCAGCCAAGATCGTCGGCCCGAACGAGAAGCCCGCTCCCCTGACAACCTCGGCGATCTGACGTCTTGTGGCTGCGATCACGAAAGCGTCTCACAGCCCGCCCTTGGAATCAATTGGTGCCAGTTGGTCGGCGGAGAACAGCGATTCGAAGCCCTCGAGCATCGCCCCCGGCATCCGTCCGTTGCGCCCTAGTCCGCGACCCGGCGAGGTCGAGCGGCTCGGGGTGGCTCGCGAGCAGGTTCGTCGGGAAGGGCCCCTCGCTCACCGTCTGGCTCCTCGCTGATACAGGGGTGGTGAGGGGTTGCCCGCGGTCAAAGCGCGTTGTACTCTCGTTTGCTAAGTAGCGGTCGTTGCTAGGCCGCGGTAAGGAGCCGAGCCTGAGTCAGTTAGCCGAAGCATCCGAGAGCACCGGCACGGTGCTGAACGGCGGCGGCAATGGAGAGACGCCGGGGTCGCCGGCCGAGGGCGCGGTCCTCTTCACCGAACTCGTCCTCGCACACTTCCATTGGTTCGTGCTGAACGGGCGCTACGGCGAGGTCGGCGGCCTCCCGGATGGGCTCGCCCCCCCAGGGTGGCGTTCCGACGGGTCGACCGAGCTGGATCGGAAGGCAGCTGAAGACCGCTACCACGAGAAGCTCAAGCAGTTCAGTGCTGCGGAGGGGAAGATTGTAGCCGCCTACTGGTCCGCCACTGTTCCGTCAGGGATCGTGATGACGGAGCAGCGCCGCCACCGGAAACTGCTCAACCTCTTGCTCGGCTCCAAACTCTCGCTGCACAGGGCGACGACGTGGGTAACAGCCTCGGATCCGCGCATCGCTGAGCTCCTCCACCACTGCGACACGCTCGGCAACAAAGCCGCTGAGATCCTCACGCGCACCTCCAAGCGGGTTGCGATGACTTGGATCTTCTCCACGGAGAGCTATCTCCTCGGGATCGTCGAAGGGCGTTCGTGGGGGCCGATCCCTGCCCCAAGCGAGACAAACGGCCGCCGTGAGCCGAAGGCGGCAGATGACAATTCGGCGTCTGCCGGCACTACCGCTAGGACGTCGCCGGCCGGGCCGACGAAGGGTTCGCGGGACTCGGCCAAGGGACCGTCGCGCGGGCCGACCGACGACGAACTCGTTGACCGCGGACGTGCCGAGGTCATCGAGATCGAGAAGTACTACGACCGCGCCGCCGCCAACGCCGCGCGATTCAATCTCTTCTGGGGTATGGTCGGCGGCGCCTTCTTCGCCGGGGCGGCCGCTGTCGTCATTGCCTTGATCGCGGAATTCGGCTTCGACTCGATCGATCTCCACTCGCTGTCCACGCGGTTCTTCTTTGCCTGCTACACGGCCGGGGCGTTGGGGGCGATGGTGAGCGTTCTCACCCGGATGCGGAGTGACAACTTCGCGCTCGACTACGAGGTCGGACGCACGGCCTCGTTCTGGCTGGGCGCGATTCGCCCGTTCATCGGCGCGGTCTTTGGCCTGTTCATCTACTTCGCGCTCGAGAGCGAGTTGCTCCAGCTCCAGGAGCCGGCAGAGGGGAAGGCGTTCTTCTTCTTCACGCTCCTCGCCTTCGTCGCCGGGTTTAGCGAGAGGCTGACGCGAGTGATTTTGAAATCTGCGGAGCGAACGGTGGCGGGGACGTTGGACGAGGCAGACAAGGCGGTCGGCGAGACATTGACAACGACGGAGAGCGTGGACGGGACCAAAACAACCGTCGTCCGCAAGCCGCCGCGCACGAGGTCCTGACATCCGCCCTTCCCAAACGCCAACATCCACACGCGTGGGCTGAACCTCGGGAGCCGCTGCCTCGTCCCTGCCCGCAAAGACGGATCTCGATCAATGCGGGAGGATCTCGGTTGACGTGATCTGAGCCGCGAATCAGCGGAAGCTTGTGTCCGCGACCCACCGAAATGTGCGGCACGGGCGCCGGCCACGCTTCTACTCGGGTACTCCCAATCGCCCGAGCCGAGAATTCGCCTCGCGATCGAGGAGTTCGCGCAGGCGATTCGGGCCGCCAGGCGTTGAGGCCCGACCTGCGACTGCGCGCTGGCTCCGGGCGTGATCTGCTAGGCCGTTCGGCGGGCGGCTACCGTCACGGTATGCGGTTCGATACGAAGATCGCGGTCGTCCTCCAGAACGACCTCGCGGTGTGGCAGAAGACGAACGTCACCGCGTTCCTCGTCAGCGGAATCGCTGGAACCGTTCCCGACGTCGTCGGCCAGCCGTACCGGGACGCTTCGGGGAACGAGTATCTTCCGATGTTCGTCCAGCCGGTGCTCGTGTATGAAGCTGACGGCGACGCGCTGCGGCGGGCGTATGAACGCGCGAGGGGCCGCGGCGTCACGCCTGCCATCTACACGCGCGAGCTCTTCGCGACGAACCACGACGCCGCAAACCGTGCGGCCGTCGCCGCTGTCGCCGCTCGGGATCTGGATCTCGTCGGAATCGCGTTCCGCGCCGAGCGCAGGACAGTCGACAAGATCGTCGACCGGCTGCGCTTCCACCACTGACGAGCGGGGAATTGGTGTCGAGTGCGAGCGTGGCGCCGCCAGGCGAACGGCGCCCGGTCAAGAAGCCGGACGCCGTTTCGCCTAATCGCTCAAGTCCTCACCCCTTGAGTCGTGCTCAGCGGCGGTCAGTCGTCGGTAACCGCGATCGCGTCAACCTCGATCAGGTACTCGGGTCGGGCCAACGATTGAACACCTACCAGCGTGTCCACAGGCTTGTGGTCGCCGAACAGCGAAACCCGGGCGTCTTCGATCACGGGCAAAAACTCCGGCCGGTGGCGAACAACGTAGATCGTGATCTTGGCTACCTGATCAGTCCGGGCGGAGGCCGCCGCAAGAGCGCGGCCGAGATTGGCGAACACCTGACGTGCCTGGGCTGCCAGGTCACCGAGCCCGACTACATTGCCCTGGCTGTCCTCGGGCTCTTGGCCGGCGATGAATACCAGCCTGCGCCCAGTGGCAGCGACGACGTGGGTGTAAGTCTGGGGGGTGGGCAGGTTCTCGGGATTGATGCCTTCGAGCGTCATAGCGTTGCCCCTGTCGCTAGGCGGATCGCAAACCGCCAGGCTAACGGCCCTTGTAGGCCCGGCTGTGTAGGCCATCTAGGCACGTGGCACTCGGTTTCTACGGCTGGCCGCCCTTTGTGGTCGAACGTCGATCGTGAGCTTGTCGCGAGGCGGCCGATGATTTTGGTGCCGTCTGCTGGTCATTAGCGAAGAGCCGGGTGCGAGATTCCGGTGAGTGAGCTGATAGACGGAGGCGATATGACGACCGAACGGTTCTTGAACACGTACCACAACGCGAGCACGGCACCCAGCGCGGACGTTCCTGCCGACCTTGCGAGCTTCATGCTGGCCACCGACCCGGTCCTCGCCGAGACGGCGGAGCTCGCCCGGGTACTCGCTCGCGCTCACCAGGGAGCGGCCACGCAGCTGATCGGCGAGGGGTGGGCGCAGGCCCGCAAGTACTTCTCCCTCTCGGAGAAATACGCGCGGTGGGCGGATTACCGAGCACCGGCCAAGGGATTCGGCATCCATGCGTACGCACACGAGGTCAGCCGGCCGATCCGGCTGACCGACGAGGAGCTCCGCGCCCACGACGAGTGGCGGAACTTCGGCGACCAGGTCGACAACCACCAGCCGCTGCGGGGCTGGCTGGCCGTCCCCCTGATCGGATCGGACGGCGCGAATTACGGGTTCATCCAGGCCTCCGATCGGCTCGAGGGAGAGTTCACCGAGCAAGACGAGGCCAATCTCGTGAGGCTGGCGGCGCTCACGTCGACGGCGCTCGACGCGCTCGCACAGCTCCATCTGCCCGACTATCGGCGGAAGGTCGCCGGGTGGAGGGCGGACGGGCCGAATGCCCCCGCCTCGATCACGATCACGCCAGTCTTCGTTGCCGACCTTTCCGTCGAGGGCGAGCGGATGCCGGTCTACGTGCACGTCATCGACCATCCCGATGCGCGCGTGCTGGTCGACACCGGCATGACGGAGCTGCACCCGGCGATGGCCGACATGGATCCCCGCCTCCGGCCGCTGAGCGAGCAGGACTTCGATCTCGCCGGCATCGACATCGTCGTCAACACACACCTGCACGCCGACCACTGCGGCGGCAACCACCTCTTCGCCGGCAGGCCGATCTATGTCCAGCGTCGGGAGCTCGAGGACGCGCGCAGCGAGGACGGCTACACCATTCGCGAGTGGGTCGAGGCGCCTGGCGTGCGGTACGTGCCGGTCGACGGCGAGCTCGAGCTGCTGCCCGGGCTCCGACTCGTCCCGGCGCCGGGCCACACACCCGGCATGCAGATGGTCGTCGTCGAGACTGGCGGGCGCCCGGTCATCGTCGGCGGCGACGTGGCGGTGTGGTTCGGCGAGTTCGACGAGCCGCCCACCGAAGGCCGGCAGCGGGTCCTTGCGCTCGACCCCGAGCTCGTCTGGCTCACGCACGAGCACGAGCCATGGCGACCCCGCACCGTCTGAGGCATCACGCCGGCGCTCTCTGAGTCGTCGAGTGGCATGTAACGAGGAGTCTTGTCGAAGAAGACGAGAATGATGGGCGCGGAACGCAGGAGGCCAACGAGCTGTCCCCGATCACATGGATCGATACAGCCCGCGTGCGACCCGTTCAAAGCGCGGCCGGCCGCAGCAGCAGACGGGGAAACGCTCGGAGTTGCGCCGAGCTGAGAGGAGGTCTCGTGAGTCCTCCGCGAAACGTCGATGTGTTGATCACACGCGGAAGCGCCGGGGACATCCCGCGTCTAGAGCGGCTGTGGTTGGTTGTGCATCGACACCATTCGGAGTCAATGCCGGAGCTTGCGCCCTATGTCTCGGATGAGACGACGTGGGATGAGCGCCGCAGCCTCTACGAGGATCTCTTCCGCAAGGAGGACACGTTTCTCCTCCTGGCTTCGCTTGGAGAGCGTCTCGTAGGTTACGCCCTCGTGCACATGACAAGAGCGCGCGACACGTGGGTGGCCGACACGTGGGCCACGGGCAATCGAATCGCTGAGCTCGAGTCGCTTTCCGTGCTCCCCGAGCATCGGGGTCTGGGGATCGGCGAAGCGCTGATGAACCGGTGCCATCTCGAGCTCGCGAACCTCGGAGTTGCCGACGTCGTGGTCGGCGTTCTCGCCGGCAACTCCGGTGCTCTGCGATTCTACGAGCGACTCGGCTACCGACCCACGTGGCTTTACCTCAGCAGATTTAGCGGACGGCCAGCGACCTGAGCGCGGACGAACTTCGAAGTGCGCTGCGAACGTCGGCCGAGCCGGCGTCCGCTCGTCGACTGGTTCCTCATGCGCTCCTCTGCCGGCCTCGTTACGACAGCCCGGCCTGTGGGGTGCTCGAACTCGCGCTACCGTCGTAATGAGAAGGACATCTCCGCTTGCCATTGATGGTCGAACCCGATGAAAAACGATCGCGCAGGCTCCCGGGCTATAGCGCTCGTGGGGGAACCCGCCTAACGTCCTGCGTATGTCGACGATCCTGCTCGAAAGGAGAATTGTGATCGCTCGCCTCTGGCGTGGTTGGACGTCGGCGGATGACGCCGAGACCTATGCCGCCTACGTTCAAGCCACAGGAATCACTGACTATCAGAGAACCCCTGGCAATCTCGGTGCGTGGATGCTGCGGCGACGGGAGGGCGATCGCGTTGAGTTCTTGACGCTGAGCTTCTGGGACTCGGAGGACGCTATTCGTGGCTTCGCAGGCGACGACATCGGCAAGGCCGTGTTCTACCCGGAAGACGACCGCTATCTAGTCGACCGCGAGGAGCGCGTGCAGCACTACGAGGTTCACGGATCGTGAGCCCGAGCTATACCAGCGCTTCCTGAACCCGACGGCTTCGCGCGGTATCAGCTCGCTCCACGTGAAGTGGCGCGGGACGTTCTGTCGACCAACTCAGCCTCCACTTTCGATGTTCACGTTTTGCCAACGGCAGGTCTCGCCCGAGTTGCCTCGGCGAAATGAGGCTCGCCGCGAGGAGGCCCGTCGACGCGGCCGCTGGCACGACACGAGCCGCTTCACCCCGAACCCCTAGCCGTGTGTGGCCTCGGTGTGGCCTCGCAGCCCGAACCGCGCCGCTCTCCCTGTGTCCATGCGGCCCGTTGGTTTCCTGCCTGGAATCGCTCGGCCGGCGTAGGCACGCGCTGACGGTCGCCGCCCTTCCGCAGGCGTTCCGTTACTTCACTGCGCCTGACAGCCGGATGCCGAGCACACGATCCGAGTCGGCGGATCACCACCACGCTTCACGAAAGCCTCGACGGGGCCTCTTCCCTGAGTTCTCAGTGCTAGTCGCGTGTCGCTTGCAACCGAACCCTTCGCGAGCCGGCTCATCACCGCGAGCTCGACCTCAACGATGGTTGCGGTCTCTCGACCGTCGCGAGTGCTGCACCTCACCGACCACGAGGCCCCGACACTCTCGGAGCTCGGAGTCTCCCTTTTCGATTCGCGCACCGTCCACTCCGAAGCGGCCACTCTCTCAGCCTAGCCGCTGCACTTACGCAAGTTGTGGGGCCGGCCCGGTGCGTCGCTGGTCCCAGAATTAGAATGCGCCCAACCCGCCGCCGCCCGATGTCGTCGTCTTGAGCGACTACTAGAGCCTCGGCCTCCTACTCGCCGGGCACTTCTCTCGGATACACGTGATCCCCTGAGGCGACGGTCGTCGAGACGGGCGGAGTAAGGGCCGACATCGATGGGCTCGTTAGCGGGTCGTCCGTCTCCACGGTTCTTACTTGCTCAAGGCTCGGTGACTCGACGGCGCTGGATTGCAGGTCGTCTGCCGTGCTACTCGCCACGGTTCTGCGGGGGCGCACGACGAGAGGGTGATAGGGTCCAAATGTCTTCTGGCTCAGATTCCTCGCCCGCCAGGCGAGCGCCGTAGTAGAGGTGTTTGGTTTGTAGGCGGCTCGGTCGGGAGCAATCCATCGAAGGAGGCCACGAGTGGCCACGACCAGCCCTGAGTCCGCGACGCGCAGCATGGAGGATCGCAAGACAAGCATCCTTGTCCGCTTCACGGGCGCGCCTAGTGTGACTCCCGAGCAGTACGACGAAACGAGCCGCCGTCTTGAGAAGGCCGGCGACTGGCCGCCGAAGGGACTCGAGTATCACGTCGCCTTCGTTTCGGACGGGAAGTTCCGAGTCAGCGAGATCTGGGACTCGCGGGAGCAGTTCGACGCGTTCGGCAAGCACCTCATGCCGGTGCTGAACGACGTCGGCATCGTGCTGTCGGGTGATCCGGAGATTCTCAAGATCCACAAGGTCGTCAAGCGCTGAGACGCGAGCGCGTCTCGCGACTTGTTCTGCTGCAAGGGCGAGAAGGGCTCCAGGATGGTTTCTGGAGCCCTTTGGCGCTTCTGAAGTTGTGGCCAGATGACGTGAACTGCCTTTGCGGGGAGCTCGCAAACGGCGACTAGACCGCTCGACTTCGTCGAGGAGGTCAGCGCATGTACCGGTGGCGCGTCATGGTTCGCTTTTGGATTGAATGGTTCAGGGTGGGCCTCTATCTGTTCAGGAATCCGACCCTTGAAAATCATCTCCGGGAGAGGAGAGCCTTCGAGGAGAGGCACGGCAACAGGCGCTCGTCGCAGTAGACTCCCGCGAAACTCAACGGGAGGGAAAATGGCTCGCAAGACCGTGCTCGTTTCAGACCAGTCGGGAGAGGTAGTGCCGGACGGAAAAGGCGCCGTGTTGCGGATCACGTACACGGACGCTCGGCGCGGCGCGTATGCGGCAGACCTGACCGACGCTGAAGCTCAGGCCATCGCCAGCAAGACCAACGCCAAGTCTGTAGCGCGTCGGGGGCGCAAGCCAAAGGCAAGCAGCTAGACACCCAGCGACATGGCCCCTTACGTGCGGAGCGGCCTCCTCCGGCCTCGGAGTTGGGTCGCGCGCGAGCCGCCAGGAGCGGCCATGGTCAAGTACGACGAGTACAAGGTGCTCGACATCGATGAGCTCAAGCGCCTCATCGACGAGAAGAAGTACTCGGGCGATCCGCGCTTTGGCCTGAAGCCGGCACGGTCGTCGCCAAGGCGGCCAGCCTGCTTGCCTCACCTAAGGTGAGGGCAGTGCTGCGCCGGTGGTTGCACAACCGCGGGCGGCTCGTGCAGATGCAGCCAGCTCGGAGTACGGGTTTCTGCGACCCGGCGGCTTAGTTCTTAGATGCGATTAGGTGCGCTGAGGCGCGCTGAAACCAGTACCAAATCCAGTACCAAGTTCACATTCTGTTGCGGCATCAGACTACGTCGAAGCTGTTGAAGTGGCTCATGTGCAGGAGCTTTCTGAACGGAGCGGCGCAGGAGTCGAACCTACCCAGCGTGGGGCTGCCACGCCTCACCGGTTTTGAAGCTCTGTTACGGAAGGTCCATTTGAGGACTGAAGCGTGGTTTCGGCCCCGCTTCAGTCCTTCTCGGTGCGCTGAGATCCGCTGAGATCAGTACCAATTCCAGTACCAAGTTAGGCCCGAAGGATCCGCACCGCGAGCGGCGCGTCCCGGCCTTTTACCGAGAGCTCGCGCCGCTCGGGGTCGCGGGCATCGGAGCCCGGAAGCGGTGTAGGCCGCCTCGCTGATCAGCGCCTCACCCGCGCTCGCGAGCGACGCCAGCCTCGCCGTGACGTTGACCGCGTCGCCGAGCGCGGTGAAGTCGGCGAGGGTCGAGTCGGAGCCGCCGCGCCACGTACGCGACGCAGGTGTGGACGCCGGCGCCGACCGGCACGAGGTCGGCCGTCGCGCGCAGCAGGTCGCCCGCGGCCTCAACAGCCTTTCGTGCGTGGTCAGGGCCGACGGCGGGCACGTAGAGTGCGACGACCTCGTCGCCGACGAGCTTGTCGACGAGCCCGTCGCTGTCGATCACGACGCGGTTCGCGCAGTCGAAGAAGCGGTTCATCAGCCTGCTGAACTCCGTCGGCCGCATCTGCTCCGCGAGCGTCGTCGACCCGCAGTAGTTGGGGTTCTTCGCGGATGGGCGGCGCTTGAGGACGAGGCGGACCACGGGTGCCGCCGGTCCGCCAAGTGGCACGAGGCACGTCTTGCAGCGGGGCGCGCCAGGGATGCGCCGATGTCGTCGGCGCTCGCGTCGCATCACGCCTGCGTCGCCCGTGACGATCGCGCGCCAGAACTGCTCGTTATCGGTCATGCGAAGATCGTAGAGCGCTGGAGGCCGCCCCTCCGCTCCGCTCTGTCCCACGAAGTCAACAGGTCGACGCTGGTCCCAGAACTGGAATGCGCCCAACCCGCCGCTTCCCGATGTCGTCGTCTTGAGCGTAGATCCACAAGGTCGTCAAGCGCTAGACGCGAGCGCGTCTCGCGACTTGTTCTGCTGCAACGGCGAGAAGGGCTCCAGGATGGTTTCTGGACCCTTGGCGTTTCTGAAGTCGTGACCCTGCCCTTTGCAGCTAGGAGCCGTTGGGGGAAAACTGCGGCTGTGCGAATTCCGAGTCGCGATCTACGCTGGCACTTGGAGGCTCTGGCTCCGCCGTTGAGAGTTGGCCCTGAGGGATGCACACGGAGGCTCGGATCACGCAGTGGGCTTCGTAGACTGCTGCCTGGGCGTCCTAACCTCGGCGTTCCGTCGCGCCTACCGAATGCGGCCGAGTCGCCCGGCGTCGGCCATGCCCACACGATTTCACACGCACGACCTTGCGACAATCGGAGCGGTTTCGAGTATCTGTCCGACGGTGCCGTCGCCCTGCGCCTGCCCGTATCCTGGCGCGATGGGCATCGTGAACAAATCGTTCGACGAGCCGGACGAGCTCGTCACGCAGCCGTTGTTGACGGTGCAGTTGGTGGTGCTCGGCGAGGTCCATGTCGCCCGCATGGTGCACCAACCTGGTTGGAGCTGGTCCGAGCACGTACAGCCCGTCGCGGGCACCGCGACCTGCCTGCACCACCACCAGGGCGTCGTATTGTCGGGCCAGGTCGAGATCGAGATGGAAGGTGCGCGCCGCATAATGCGCGCGGGCGAGGCGTTCGACATTGCGCCGGGTCACCTGTCCAGAGTCGTGGGCAACGAGCCCTACGTGTGCATCGAGTTCGCGGGCGTGCGCGGCTGGGCGAAATCGCCCGAGGCGGGAGAGCGCGTCGTCGCCACGCTTCTCGTCACGGACATCGTCGGCTCGACGGACGTGGCCGTGCGGCTCGGCGACGCTGCGTGGAAGGAGCTTCTCGCCCGCCATGGCGATGGCGTGCGGCGCGAGCTCGACCGCTTCCGGGGGCTGGAGGTGACGACGACGGGCGACGGCTTCCTGGCCTTCTTCGACGGGGCGGCGCGTGCCGTTCAGTGCGCGGGCGCGATCAGGGATCGCGCGGCAGCCGAGGGCCTCCCGATCCGGGCGGGTGTCCACTCGGGCGAGGTCGAGCGCCACGCCGGCAACGTCCGCGGTGTCGCAGTCCACGCCGTCACGCGGATCGCGGCGCTCGCGCAGCCGGGCGAGGTGCTGGTCTCCGGGCCGGCTGTGAGCTTGCTCGAGGGGTCCGACCTCCGCCTCGAAGATGCGGGCGAGCACGAACTCAAGGGCCTGCCCGGCCGACGCCGCGTTTATCGGCTCACCGAGGCGTCAGGCCAGGCTCGCCAGTAGCGCCGCGTGCTCGCAACGCTCGCAGCGGGTGTTCGTTCGGGTGCGCTCGCCGCGAACAGCACAAAAACGGAAAGCGCCCGTTTGCAGGGATAAGCGAGCAGGCGCGAACGTCTGAGTCGTTTCGACAAGCTGGGGGTCACTGGTTCGAGCCCAGTACCGCCTACTCGGAAACCCCTGCATATGGTGTTGTAGTGATGCCAGGATAGGCGACTTCTGAGCGTCCTGTGGCAACAGTGGGGGCGCCGCGGAGGGTGTATTGCGCGCCGCGTGGGCTTGTCGAGCGAACGGGCGCCGCACGGGTGAGAACGCTCTGGCGAGGTTCGGGGTGCTGCGATCGTTCTTCGGTGTGGGCCGGAGATACTGCTGATTGGGGCTCAGCCCTGCCGAACCGTCGACGCCCTCCTTACCATGGGCGGTCATTCGCGGGCACGTCTGTCCTGCAAATCGAAGCTCGCGGCGTGTCTAGTGTGCCCGCGCTTGCCCGCGAGTGCCCAAGCTGATGTACCCATCTCGTACCGCGGCATGTTCTCCGTTTGCAGAACGAGCAACAGCCTGGAGCGCGACCGCCTTTAGCCGGGCAAGGGGGCCGCTCGGCCCGCCGATGCCCCGCATCACTCCGTCGACGAAGACGAACGTGGTGACTGTCAGCTTCATGGTCGTCCTTCCCTTCTCGCTGGGAGGTGGAGGGCGGCCGCGGGGATGTGTCGCAATCTCACTCCGCCACGGCGTAGCGCAGCAGCACGATCCCGGTGTCGAACGTCGCCGTGCCGACCAGCCGGAGTTGGATTGGCTCGCTGTCGGGGAACGGCCGCGTGCCCGGTCCCAGGGAGATCGGGTTGATCCAAAAGCGCACCTCGTCGACGAGACCGGTTGACACTAGCTGTCGCGCGAACGCACCGCAGCCATACGAAAGGAGGTCGCCGTTGGTGCGTTCCTTCAGGGCTCGCACGGCGGGCGCAAGATCCCCTTCGAGCTGCTGCGTGTTCCAGGTCAAGCTTTCGATCGGCGACCGGGAAGCAACGTACTTGGGCATCGAGTTGACCCGGTCGGCGAAGCCTATGTCGTCGGTGAGGGTCGGCCAAACTGCGGCAAACCCTTCGTAGTTCTTGCGTCCCAGCAGCATTGCGTCGGCCGCTAGAAGCTGCTCGTGCGCGGCCTTGCCGGCGGGAGCGTGCCAATCGTGCTCACCGTGCCGGTTGAACCAGTGGTCCTGCCGGTCCTGGACGCCGTCGACTGTCAGTTGTGTCGAAATGATGATCCTGCCCATTGAGTACCACCTCCGTGTTTACCTCTCGCCTGGTTGGATTGCCGCTCGAGCACCTTCTTTGAGCCGATGGTCGTTGCCGGCAGTTGCACGCGTGCTCGCCGGCGGACGAGCGGGAGGGGTCATCGGCGTGAACCGCTGAGGGCGGCGGCTGCGCCGAGGGCGAGGTAGACGGAGCCGCTCGTGTGGCGTTGCCAGCGGAGCGCTCGTGGCCGTTTTTGGAGCCAGTGGCCGATTGTGCCCGCGGCGGTGGCGTAGGAGAGGTCGAGGCAGAGGCCGATCAAGAGGAAGACGACGCCGAGTACCAGGATCTGCGCCCAGGCCGGGCCACGCGCGGGATCGACGAACTGGGGGAGGAAGGCGAGGAAGAAGAGCGCGACTTTGGGGTTGAGTACGTTCACGAGCACGGCCTGCCGGTAGGTGCTTGCGAGGCTGGGTGCGCCGGTTTCGTCAGCGTCCGCGGCTGGTCCGTCGCGGCGGGCGAACGTGCGGAGGCCGAGGTAGAGGAGGTAGGCGGCGCTGAGGTAGCGGACGGTGTCGAACGCGAGCTGGGAGGAGGCGAGCAGCGCCGAGAGCCCGATCGCGGCGGCGCCGATGTGGAAGAGGCTGCCGGTTTCGACCCCGAGCGCGGAGAAGACGGCAGCCTGCCGTCCCTGCTCGACGCCGCGGGCAACGATGTAGACGATGTTCGGCCCAGGGATGACGATCAGGACGAGCGCGGCGAGGGAGAAGGCAATCAGCGTTCCTGCGGTCGGCATCGGCTCAGCCCCGTTCCAGGACTGTTTCCACCAGCCCGAGCGGAGGCGAGCCGAGCGTCAGCAGCGCGGAATGGAAACGCTGGACCGAGAAGTCCTTGCCCAGGCCGCGTGAGCCTGCTCGCGCAGGTCGAGGATCGTGAACGAGGGGAGACGGGGCGCGCGGCGGGTCGGCGTTCCGCTCACGCGCGAGCTCGGGGTGGGCGATAAGAGTGGTCATCAGCTCCTCCTGGACTCGATGCGACGACTGTAGGCTTGAACTGGTCCGACAGGAAGGTCCAGTCCGTGCATGTCGAGCAAGACCAGTCGGTGGAGCTGCTGCTCGCGCTGCGCAGAGACGCGCGGATGCCGCTCGGTTCGCAGATCGAGGATCAGCTGCGGGAGGCGATCCGGGCGGGAACGCTCCGGCCGGGGACGCGTCTGCCCTCTTCCCGCGACCTGGCACGGCAGCTCGGCGTCTCGCGCGGCATCGTCGTGAACGCGTACCGACAACTCGGCGCCGAGGGCTATCTCGCCGCCCGCCAGGGCGCGCCGACGTCGGTCTCGACGGCCGCCGCTTCGGCGGCTCCGGCCGCGGCCGTGGAACCACCCCCTCGGCTGCCGCGGTTCAACCTCCTCCCCGGCGTTCCGGACGTCTCCACCTTTCCTCGGAATGCCTGGCTCCGCTCCGTCCGGCGGGCTCTCGCGAGGATGCCGGACGCGGACCTCGGCTACGGCGACCCGCGTGGGGTTGTGCCGCTGCGCTCCACGCTCGCGGAGTACCTCGGTCGCGTCCGCGGCGTGCTTGCGGACCCGGCCCGAATCGTCGTCACGAACGGCTACGCGCAGGGCCAGGGTCTCGTCTGCGGGGCACTCGCTGCAGGCGGGGTCAGGCGGATCGCGGTCGAGGATCCCAGCCATCCCGAGCAGCGTCTGATTGCCCTCCGGGCCGGCCTCGAGCTGGTGCCGATCGGTGTCGACGACAACGGCCTCCGCGTCGAGGAACTCGACCGCGCGGACGTGGGCGCCGTCATCGTCACCCCCGCGCACCAGTTCCCCACCGGCGCCGTTCTCGCGGGAGAGCGGCGCGCCGCCCTGCTCGATTGGCTGCGCGAGCGCAACGCGGTCGCGCTCGAGGACGACTACGACGCCGAGTACCGCTACGACCGCCTGCCTGTCGGCGCCCTCCAGGGCCTCGAGCCCGACCGCATTGTCTACGGCGGCTCGGCGAGCAAGACGCTTGCACCGGCGCTCCGGATCGGCTGGCTTGTCGTCCCGGAAGCGCTGCTCGAGGCGGTCGTCCGCGAGAAACGCGCGGCAGACCTCTCGACAGCCCACATCGAGCAGCACGCGTTCGCCGACTTCGTCGCCCGCGGCGAGCTCGACCGGCACCTGCGCCGAATGCGGATCCTCTACCGCCGCCGACGAGACGCACTCGTCGAGGCGCTGGCGGAAGCGCTGCCCGACGCGGTCGTCGAGGGAATCGCCGCCGGACTGCACGCCGCAGTCCGCCTGCCCGAGTCCGACGACGAGGATGCGATCCTCGACCAGGCGCGCCGCCGCCGCATCGCCCTAACGACGATGCGCGAACACAGCGTGCGCGGCACCGGCGCGCCGGCCACGCTTCTACTCGGCTACTCCCAGTCGTCCGAGCCGACAATTCGCCTCGCGATCGAGGAACTCGCACAGGCGATCCAGGCCGCGAGACGCTGAGGCCCGACCTGCGAGTGACTGGTCTCTCCGGCCGGACTGAGCGCTGGCTCCGGGCGTCTGCTAGGCCGTTGGGCGGGGCGGCTACCGTCACGGTATGCGGTTCGATACGAAGATCGCGGTCGTCCTCCGGAGCGACCTCGCGGTGTGGCAGAAGACGAACGTCACCGCGTTCCTCGTCAGCGGAATCGTTGCAACCGTTCCCGACGTCGTCGGCCAGCCGTACCGGGACGCTTCGGGGAACGAGTATCTTCGATGTTCGTCCAGCCGGTGCTCGTGTATGAAGCTCCGATCCGGTATCGGAAGCAGCGGACTCGATCAGCTGCCCATGAGCCTGTTCCGGGCGAGCAGCACGGCCGACCTCGAGCCGGCCGCCTGCCCGAACCCCGCCCAGACCGGGGCGTGCCCGATCCGCGGCGGCGACTTCATCCCGGACGTGGCGGTCGATTCGGCCAACGGGAAGCTGTACGCGGTGTGGATGGATGCCCGCTTCAGCTTCTTCCAGACCGGTGCCTTCCGGTGGGACAGCATTGCGTACAGCCAGTCGTCCGACGGCGGGCGGACGTGGTCGCCGGCCATCCAGGTGAACGCGACTCCGCCGGGGAGCAATCAGAACTCGCAGGCGTTCACGCCTTCGGTCGCGGTCGGAAGTGACGGCGCTGTCACGGTGACCTACTACGACTTCCGCAACAACACGCCCTCGCCGGCGACGCTCGATACGACGCACTGGGCCTCGCACTGCCATCCCGCGTCGGAGAACTGCGCCAACCCGGCGAGCTGGAACGAGGAGACCCAGGTCTCGCCGACGTTCAACATCCGGGAGGCGCCGTTCGCGCGCGGCTACTTCATCGGCGACTACATGGGGCTCGACTTCGGCGGAGGCTTCGCCACCGCCTGGGGATCGACTCTCGGGGGCGGTCCTTCGAGCATCTTCTCCAACACTCTGACCCCGTAGACGACTTCGGACGCCCGGGCGCTCTTCCGGGGCGCCCGGGCGCAGCCCTCTCAGGCCGCGACCTCGGCGTCCAGTCAGGCGAGCGCCGCGTGCGCCTCCTCGAAGCCAACATCCCGGCGACCAGGAGCAGGCGACGACGAGGGCAAGGCCAAGTGAAGGAATCCGGCTCGTCCATAATCCGCAGCCGCGCCCTCTCCACAGTGCGCGGGAGGGTGGCTTCGTTTCGCGCCTCCCCAGGATGTCGGCCTGCCTTGCCGGGCAGGGGTTGTCATGCGAGGATCTGGCTTCTCGTTTCGTTCTAAGGCGTTGATGCCCGGTGTCATCCGGGTTTCGACTTGGCGAACGTTCGTTGTGCCTGGTTGCCATCCGTCTGAAGGAAGGTGAGACTGGGCTCGCCGGACCTGAGAAAGGAGTCGAGATGATCCCAAGCTGCCTGCCCAGACGCCGCTCGTGGCTCGGAGCGTGTGTGGCCGCCCTCGTTGCGCTCATGCTCGTCCCGCCGGCCGCAGCCGGGGGCGAGAGTATCCGCTTCGCCACCTTCAATGCCTCGCTCAATCGGAACACCGAGGGCCAGCTGATCGCGGACCTCTCAACGCCGGCCAACGCGCAGGCAGGCACCGTGGCGGAGATCATCCAGCGCGCACGTCCGGAGGTGTTGCTGATCAACGAGTTCGACTTCGACTCCGGCAGCGTGGCGTTGCGTCTCTTCCAGGACAACTACTTGTCTGTGAGCCAGAACGGCGCCGCCCCGATTGTCTACCCGTACCGGTTCACGGCGCCGTCGAACACGGGGATTCCCTCGGGATTCGACTTCAACAACAACGGCGTGATCGGCGGTCCCGACGACGCCTACGGTTTCGGCTTCTTCCCGGGCCAGTTCGGGATGGCCGTCTACTCGATGCACCCGATCCTCTACTCGGAGATCCGCACCTTCCAGAACTTCCTCTGGAAGGACATGCCCGGCGCGCGGCTGCCGGACGACCCGGCGACTCCGGCGCCGGCAGATTGGTACTCGCCCGAGGAGCTGGCCGTCTTCCGCCTCTCGTCCAAGAGCCACTGGGACGTGCCCATTCGTGTGGGGGGTGACACGATCCACTTCCTCGTCAGCCACCCGACGCCGCCGGTGTTCGACGGGCCCGAGGATCGCAACGGGACGCGCAACTTCGATGAGATCCGCCTGTGGGGGGACTACATCACGCCCGGCCCGTCCAGCTTCTACATCTACGACGACGCCGGGAACCGCGGCGGCCTGGCGCCCTACTCGCGCTTCGTGATCGCCGGGGATGAGAACTCCGACCCCCTGGACGGGGACAGCATCGCGGGCTCGATCCAGCAGCTGCTCGATCATCCACTCGTCAACACGAAGGTGACGCCGTCGAGCGCGGGCGCCGTCGAGGCGGCGCTGCTTCAGGGCGGGGCGAATACGACCCACCGCGGTGACCCGAAGTTCGACACTGCCGACTTTGCCGACTCCGCGCCGGGCAACCTGAGGGCGGACTATGTTCTTCCGCGCAAGAACCTGAAGATTGTCGATGCGGCCGTCTTCTGGCCGCTCCAGAGCGATCCGCTCTTCCGCTTGACCGGCGTCTTCCCGTTCCCGAGCTCCGACCACCGACTCGTCTGGGTCGACGTGCGGAACCGCTGACAAGGCGGAGGTGCCGAGCCGCTCAGCCGCTCGCGCTGAGTGGATCCGTGCCTCGCCAGGTTAGACAGCTAGTGAGCGTGTCGGGCCTCGGCGAGAGCCGCGGGCTCGATTCGGCTTGCCAGGAGCGCGGCGAGCGCCGTCGTGATCGGAACTGCAGCGAGCAGCCCGATCGAGCCGACTAGCGTCGCCACCAGGGCTGCCGACACCGCCTCGGAGTTGATCGCATCCGCAAAGGGCGTGTCGGCCAGGCTGAAGATCAGGAGCACCGGCAGCGAGGCGCCGGCGTAGGCAAGGACGAGCGTGTTCACCGTCGCAGCGATGTGATCGTGGCCAACGGTGACGGCCGAGCGAAAGAGACCGCCGAAGCCCAAGTCAGGGTTCGCCCGCCTCAACGCCATCACGGTCGAGGACTGGGACACGGTCAGGTCGTCGAGGACGCCGAGGGCGGCTATCACCATCCCAGCGAGGAGTAGGCCGCGGAGTGAGAGGTCGCCCTGCGTGGCCCGCAGGTAGACAGCCTCCTCAGAGGAGACGCCGCTCAAGTGTGCCAGGTCGATGAAGAAGTAGCCGAGCACGAGCGTGAGGCTCAGGCTGGCGGCCGTTCCGAGGCTGGCAGCGATCGTCTTGGGGCCCGCTCCGTGGGCGAGCGGCAGCGTGATCAGCATGATCGCCAGCGCCCCCACGAAGGCGACCGCGGTCGGCGAGCGGCCGTCGAGGATGGCCGGGACAATGAAGAACACGACTACGCCCAGACTGCCGCAGAGGCCGAGAAGCGCTCGAAAGCCCTGCCATTTGCCGGTGAGCAGGACGAGCACAGCGAACATCACGACCAGCCCGAGCATCGGGGTCCGGCGCTCGAAGTCGGAGAACGAGTACGGCTCGATCTGGATCCCTTCCGTGAGTGTGTCCGGGGGAGCGTTCTTGAAGACGCGGATGTCGTCGCCGACGTCGAAGTTGCCCTCGGCGGCGGCGAACGTGAACGACACCTCGTCGCCCTCGTCGGGGCCGCTTCGGAGCGCGGCCGAGACCTCGAGGCAGTCATCCCGTCCGGTTCCCAGCCCACAAGGCGTTGCGCGGACTCCGACCACCTCGGCCGCCTCCGTATTGGAAGCGGCGCCCAGCTCCGGAGGCCTCGGGATCTGGCGATTCTCCGGCCATAGGAGGATGACGCCGGTGACGGTTGCTGCTACGAGCAGAAGGACGAGCACGGACAGAGCCCGGACGACCGTCGAGGATGGCACCAGGAACAGTCTGCAAGGATGATCGGAAGAACCCGCGTTCGGTCTGCTCGCAAAGGCACAACGAGCTCCTCGGATCCCTGACGCCATCGGTCTAATCCGGGCGACCCGCGGCGGACTCGCCGGCAGCCGGCGGGTGGACGGACGGGTCGCTGCGCCACGGTCGCTGGGAAGGCGTGCCCCAGCGTTCGAGCGGCTGGACGGTGGTCCGTTTTCCGCAGTGCTCGCAGCCGGCCACGAAAACTCAGGCCGAACAAACGCCCACTAAGTCTGGCTGTTCACAATCGGTGGCCTCGCGGCTGCGGCCGTGCGCCTCGGGTTAGAGCGGGTGCGAAGCGGCAGGAGCGGGTCGGGCCCACGAGGGCTGCCTTGGTATCACTGCGCCGCGACTCGGGTGAGACCTACACTCGTCCGTGAGCGTGGGCAGGACGGTGATGATCCCCTCCTCCGGAACGTCGCGGGTTCGACGGCGCTGGGTGAGAGCCTCGACCGCGAGGCCGCCTGACCCTTGCTGGCCGCGTTCCAGGACCCCCTCGTGGTGCTCCAGTGTGACTGCGGCACCGTCGAGAGGTTCAGCGGCGCTATCATGGCCAGCTTCGGAGGGAGGGCGAAAGCTCGCACCCTGCTCTTTTCCCCCGAAGAGGACGCGGTCGTCGACAATCGAGGCCTCCCGGGGTCATCGTCGCACGGTGTCCGAGCGAAAACGATCCTCCCTTCCCTGATGCGCTCCTTGCCGCGGCCGGATGTTCGCGGGGCCGTCCTCGATGGCGTGCATCTGGCCGTCCTTTCATCGTTCGCGCTCGCGCAGCCGATCTTCGATCTCCTTGGTCGGAACGCGGAGTTCTTCGTTGTCCGTCGCTCGACGAGCTGGGACGTCGTCGTGTTCGCCGTCGGAATCACGTTCGTCCCGCCGCTCGTGCTCCTCGCGTTCGAGCTCGTAGCGGGGCTCGCTCACGCGAGGGCCCGCGTCATCGTCCATCTGGGCGCTGTCGCCCTGCTGACGGGTCTCTTCGCACTCCTGGTAGGCAAGCGCCTCCTCGACGTCTCGAGCACGCCGCTCCTTGTGCTCGCCGCGGCCGTGGGCGCCGGTGGGGCGGTTGTGTACCTGCGGGTTACGCCGGTGCGGAGCTTCCTCACCGTGCTCGCTCCCGCGCCGCTTTTCTTCTTAGGGCTCTTCCTTTTCGCATCGCCGGTCTCGAAGATCACGATCACCTCCGACGCGACCGCGCACGTGGCGGCCGTCCACAGCCGCACCCCGGTGGTGGTGGTCGTCTTTGACGAGTTTCCACTCCTTTCGCTGCTCGGCGGGGACGGCGGCATCGACGCCGTGCGCTATCCGAACTTCGCCGCGCTGGCGGGTCAGTCGACGTGGTTTCGGCGAGCGCTCAGCGTGAGCGGGGACACCACGCAGGCGGTGCCCGCGATTCTGACCGGCCGGAGCCCCGATCCCGACGCTCTCCCCTTCTTTGCCGATCACCCGGACAATCTCTTCACGCTGTTCGCGGGGTCGCACAGGCTCAACGTGGTCGAGCCAGTGACGAGCCTCTGCCCGCCCAAGGTCTGTCCCGCACCGCGCGGGGAGGGCTTCCTTGGCAGAGAGCGATCGCTTCTCTCGGATGTCAGTGTCGTCTACCTGCATGTGGTTCTCCCCGACGACCTACGCGAGCGTCTGCCGTCGGTGACGGGGACGTGGACCGACTTCCGCGGTAGCGCGGTCGACGAACCGCAGGAGCCAGAGGGGCCCGTCCACTCGAAGCGCTGGCTCGTACTCGCGAGTGCCCTCCGCGACCTGCGCTTTCGTGACGAGCAGTTTCGCGCCTTCGTGGCCTCGGTCGGCCCATCTCCACGACCGACCCTTAACTTCCTCCACGTTCTCCTCCCGCACCACCCCTGGCGCTACCTTCCCTCCGGGCGCGAGTACGCGAACGCCACCCGGATCCCGGGGCTCTCCGACGACGTGTGGGGCTCCGATCCGGTGCTCGTCGAGCAGGCGTACCAGCGCCATCTGCTCCAGGTGGGGTTCGTCGACGGGCTGCTGGGTCAGCTGCTCGCACGGCTCCGCAAGACAAGGCTGTACGACAGATCGCTCGTCGTCGTCACCGCCGACCACGGGGTCAGCTTCCGCCCGCACGAGCACAGACGGCGCTTCACCGAGGAAAACATCGCCGAGCTGGGTCTCGTGCCTCTCTTCGTCAAGGCGCCGGGACAGCGCGAGGGCCGGTTGGTAGACCGCCTCGTTCGGACGACCGACATCCTTCCCACGCTCGCGGACGTCCTGGGCGTTCGCCTTCCCTGGCCGGTGGACGGACGCTCCGCTCTTCTCCCGCGGTCGATGGGGCCCGTGCAAGCCGTACCCTCACGCGAGCCCGGCGACGACTTCACGGTCACGCCCGGTGAGCTCAAGCGGAAACTGGCGGAGGCGCTCGAGCGCCAGGTCGGGCTCTTCGGCTGGGGGCATGGGCCGCCCGGCCTCTATCGCATCGGGCCACACCCGGAGCTCCTCGGTCGAGCGGTGGCCGACCTTCCTCTCCACGCCGATCGCGGGCTCTCGAGTCAGCTCGCCGACCCGGAGCTTTTCCGCGCGGTGAGCGTCCGCTCCGGCGTTAGCCCGGCTCACATCGTCGGCACACTGGAGGGCGCCGGGGCAGGGCGAGACGTCGCCCTGGCCGTAAACGGCCGCATCGTGGTCACAGCCCGAACCTTCTCCCTCGGGGGCTCGACCGGGTTCGAGGCGCTCGTCCCCGAGCAGGTCTTCCAGCGCGGGGCGAACGACGTGCACGTCTACCTTGTTTCCGAAATGAACGGCCGAATCGTCCTCGAGCGCGCGCCCTAACCTGGGCGCAGGACTTCGACAACTTAGCGAGCGGCTGACCCACATACCGTGTGATCTGCACGGCGTCGCCCCGCGCCCGAATCGCTCAATATGCTCTTGCTCGGCGAGGAGAGCCCCGACTGGGCGTTGGAAGGAACCGAGCGAGCTCGCGTCGTGCTCCAGGACGCGCGGGTAGCCCTCCTGCCGTCGACCCCGATCTCTGCGAGGCGAACGGGGTCTGTGTCTCGGTCGCCCCCGAGGTGTTCGAGCTTCAAGCCGACGACACCCTGCTCGTACTCGATCGGAGCCCACAGAGGATCTTCGGACGAAAGTCGAGGATGCCGTCGACGGTTGCCCGCGAGCCGCGATTCGAATCGAGGAGTGAGGCGCGAAGCTGCGGCACGTGCATGCCCGCGTAACCCGCACCGGTTTTTCCCCACCGCGCGATCTCGGTTCCCCTTCGGTCCGCTGAGATGCGGTGAGATGCCCTCGGGCGCGCTGAAACCGGTACCAAATCCAGTACCAAGTTCACATTCCGTTTCAACTCAGGCTACGAGCCAGCGCAAGAAGGGGGCGATATGCAGGCTCTTTAGAGCGGAGCGGCGTAGGAGTCGAACCTACCTACCGATGGGCCACACCGGTTTCGCCGGTTTTGAAGCTCTGTTGCGGAAGGTCCATTTGAGGACTGAAGCGGGGTTTCGGCCCCGCTTCAGTCCTTCTCGGTGCGGTGAGATCCGCTGAGATCAGTACCAATTCCAGTACCAAGTTAGGCCGAGGGACCCGCACCGTGAGCGGCGCGTCCCGGCCTCTCACCGAGAGCTCGCGCCGCTCGAGGTCGCCGCATCGGAGCCCGAAGCTGTGTAGGCCGCCTCGCTGATCAGCGCCTCACCCACGCCCGCGAGCGACGCCAGCCTCGCCGTGACGTTGACCGCGTCGCCGAGCGCGGTGAAGTCGGCGACGGTCGAGTCCGAGCCGACCGCGCCGACGTACGCGACGCCGGTGTGGACGCCGGCGCCGACCGGAACGAGGTCGGCCGTCGCACGCAGCAGGTCGCCCGCGGCCTCAACAGCCTTTCGTGCGTGGTCAGGGCCGACGGCGGGCACGTAGAGTGCGACGACCTCGTCGCCGACGAGCTTGTCGACGAGCCCGTCGCTGTCGATCACAACGCGGTTCGCGCAGTCGAAGAAGCGGTTCATCAGCCTGCCGAACTCCGTCGGCCGCATCCGCTCCGCGAGCGTCGTTGACCCGCGCACGTCGGCGAACAGCATCGAGATCTCGACCTCGGCGCCGCCGGGATGCGTCCGCACGAACGTCTCGCACACGTCGCAGTAGTTCGGGTTCTTCGCAGATGGACGGCACTTGAGGACGAGGCGGACCACGGGTGCCGCCGGTCCGCCGAGCGGCACGAGGCACGTCTTGCAGCGAGGCGTGCCAGGGATGCGCCGATGTCGTCGGCGCTCGCGTCGCATCACGCCCGCGTCGCCCGTGACGATCGCGCGCCAGAACTGCTCGTTGTCGGTCATGCGAAGATCGTAGAGCGCCGGAGGCCGCCCCTCCGCTCCGCTTCTCTCCCACGAAGTGAACAGGTCGATGCTGAAGGCAGTCTCGACAAGCTGGGGTCACTGGTTCGAGCCCAGGACCGCCCACCACAGAAACCCCCGCACAGACGGGGGTTTCGCTTTCTTCCGAGACAACGGCGCGAAGGCCGTGCTCGCAGAATGCTCGCACGGGTTCAGCCTTAGAGGGGTAGACAGAGGGTTTGCGCCGCCTCAACTGTGATTGGCCCCCACGAGGGAGTCGCCTGCCGGCGCGAACCCGGCATTCCCAAATGGCATCCGGCGGCGTCCTCGGGCTGATGTGACCTTTGAGGGGACTGCTACGTCTTTAGGGCCAGAGATGTTGTGCCGGTGGAGGCGCGACCGCCGAAGGAGGCTGGCGTGGCCGGATGGATGGAGGAACTGTTCCGGGCGTACTGGCCTCTCGCGGTTGGCTATCTCGCTCGACGTACCGGAAGCACAACGCTAGCGGAGGAACTCGTGCATGAGACGTTCTATCTGGCGACTCGTGGTTTCCTGGGCTGGCGAGGGGGCTCGCCGGTCGCCTGGCTCTTGGCCCCGCACGGCTACGAGATGTTTCAGAAAGGAGGACGGCGCGATCAAGATCGTGCTCGAGACCTGAATCGCGGCTCGAGCAAGTCTGTGACGTGCGGCCTAGGCGGATGCCCGGGCTGTGCGCTCAGTCGGCGGGTGTAGGAACGCCGTGCGGGCGGCGTCGAGCCGGAGGGCTTCGACCCTCGAGAGTTGGTCGTCAGCCTGCCCGGCGAGCCTCGAGAAGCAGTGGGGACCGAGGCGGTGGTCACTTGCGGCCACATCATCGAGCGCCTGCCACATCGCCCTCTTTCCCGCGATGCCGATCACCAGGCTCTCGAGCTCCATGACGCGCGCGAGTGGTGTGTACTCGAGGAGGCCGCCGTTCGGCTTCAGCCGGTGAATCTTCTCCAGTGTCCACCCGGCCGCCACTTTGGTGCGAGAGACGTCGGCCCCGATGTCATGCATGATCCGTCGCAGGGTCCGTCGATCCTCCGCGATCTCGACGGTGAGCTCGGCCAAGGGCTCGGCGAATTCTGTGCCTTCGTTGTTCCGATGACAGCGCTGAACGAGCTCGAGGCCGAACGTTGCCCCGGCGAGATGATCCTGCAGGTAGATGTGGAGCGCTGAGGCCACGAGATGGTCGTATCCGCCGTGGTGACATGGAAACGTCCAAGGCGCAGGCTGCGCTGCGCTTAGAGCCGGTCGTCGGCGGGAATGCTCTCGCTCCTAAACGACAAAGGAGCGATCGATGACTACGACACCTACGGAAACGCGAGGATCGGGACGCTGGGGCGGGATCGGCCTCGGCGGCATTCTCGTCATAGCTGGAATCGTCGTCGCGTTGGTCTGGAGTGTCCTGCTCGGCGTCATCATCGCCGTCATCGGCCTCGTAGCCTTCGGCGGGTTCGCGAAAGGGAAGTGGTACTAACGCAGGAGTCCGCGGTGTCGAGACGGGTTCCCGACGCAGCGTGGCGAGGAGAGAGCACGAGGAAGCAACGGAGAGGCTTTTGCTCCGGAGCCAGCCGCGCATGCTAGAGGTGGGCGAGGCCGACGGTGATGTACAGCGCCAGACCGCCGGCGATCACGGGACTAGGGGTGAAGCATCGCGCGCGTCACGAATCAGCCCGTCGGCGTCGGCGGCTAGGCCGGAACGCAGACCAGCTGCGGATTCGGGAGGTCGTGAGCATCCCTGACCTCCTCGACTCGCCACTCGCCCTTCTCGGGGAGCGAGAGGACGTCACCTTCGGTGATCTTCCCAGTGAAGCTCGTGAAGTCTGCGTTCTCCGGCTCGTCGCGGTCCGGGTACTTGAGGAGCAGGCGGTAATCGACGGGGTCGACCATGAAAGCCCTCCTTGCAATCGGAGGCGCCCGCCCCGGCCCTGCGGGCGGGCGCCTGGTGCGTGACCGTCGCTAGGCGGCCGAGGCCTCCTTGGCGCTATCGTTGCTGAGGCGCGTGGCGATCTTCTCGACCTCGCGCAACGTCTCCTTTCTCCTGCTTGAGGTTCTTGTCGAGGAGGTCGACGGCCTCGTCCTCGCCCATGGCCTTGGCCATCCGGCGCAGGCCTTCGTAGGCGGCGATCTCGTAGTTCTCCGTCCGCGCGGCGGCGCCGACGTCGACGATGTCGACGAGCGAGGAGGCGCTCTCCTCGATCAGCTGGTCGTGCTCCTTCTTGAGGCCCTCGAAGCCGACGCATTCTCGACCTCGGGCTCCTCGCCGAGCAGCTCGAAGACCTTCTCCACGTTGGCGACGTGCTGCCGGGTCTGCTCGAGGTGGCTCTCGAGCCCGGACTTGAACTCCTCGTCGGAGACCTCGCCGATCAGCTTCGGGAGCGTCTCCTTTGCCAGGGCGCGCTCGACGTAGAGGATGTCGCCGAGTTCGTGGAGGAAGAGGTCGCGCGGTGTTGTGAGCTCAGGCATTCGTGTCCTTTCGATTGGGTCGGAACCCTCGGGTACCCATCGAGACAAAACGGTAAGCACCGCCTGCACTGACTCATCGCGCGGCCGCGCACGTCGTCCGCCGTCGTCCGCCCAACGACGCCAGGTCTCAAGGACGTCGAACCAACGGCCCAGCTCGTCTTGGCCCGCCCAGAGGGCGAGCACCGGACAGTGGATCCGGCGGCCAGCCGCGAGATCGGCCTCGTCCAGCTCGTGATAAACCGTTGCCCCGGCCCTGTAGTCCTCGCACATCGCGTGAACGACAGCGGGTCTCGTACCGCCGCGAGGTAGTCGGCAAGCGCCTCTGGATGAAACAGGGAGCGGATCAACCGGGATGCGCGGGTCGTTCCCCGTAACTCAACGATCCGAAGAGCAAGTCGTATGCGCCGAACCCCTCACCGCGTCCACGTCGAGGGTGCGGTGAAGGGCCACGCACTATGTCGCGTTGTCTGGGCGCGCCACGGTGGTTACGCGATCAGCCGGTACCGATCCCGCCTGGAGACTGTGCTAGGTGGAGATGTCGTCCCCAATCTCCGAGGCAGTGAGCTCAGGCTCGCTTGCGCTCGAGTTGGTGAGGCCGAGCCTCTCTTCGAGGCCCATGGTCTCGATGACGCTGTTGGTGTGGGGGTTCTCGGTTGTGACTCGTAGCGAGCGACCGGCCGCCTGCAGGCGCTGGGCGGTCTGGATGAGAACGTGGAGGCCGGTCGAGTCGATGAAGCTCTCTCGTGAGAACTCGACGAGGACGTCTCGGTCGCCGGCTCGAGTGGCGTCGTCGAGCACGCGCTCGAGCTGGGGCGCCGTGTGAAGGTCGACTTCGCCCCAGATGGACACGAGGCATCCGCCGTCTGCGAGTGTCTCCACGGCGATCGTGAGCGGGGGGCCGAGCTCTCCGGAGCCGAGGGTGCGATCGGAGGTGGGATCTGGTACGTTGGACAACATAGACGACCAAAAACATACGATAACTAGGTCGCTAATGTCAAGCGATGGGGATGGGAAAGTCAAGCGATGGGGATGGGAAACCGTGGCGGTTCGTCACGAACCACACCCAGGTACTCCTCTGCATCGCTCGCGACGGAGACGTGCGTCTGCGCGACGTCGCGGAGAAAGTCGGAATCACCGAACGTGCCGCCCAGCGAATCGTCGCCGACCTCGTCGAAACAGGCTTCGTCGAGCGCAAGAAGGTCGGCCGACGCAACCACTACTCGATCCACCGTCGCGCAAAATGCGACATCCAGCCCAAACGAACCACGAGATCGGCGACCTTCTCGACCTCTTGACCTTCACGGATTCGAGCTGACCGAATCGTCTTGCGGATCGACGAGCCACTTGCTCATCGTCCGCCTTCGGTCCTCCACCGACATCGTCAGGCCGTCCTGCTCGATCCCGCAAGTCGATCGAGGGTGGACCCGCGGATACGGCACTTGCCGAACCGCCGGTCGGGCGTTTCGGGAACGTCCCCGTTCACCGCGAATCATCGCTGCCGCCTGTGTTTCCCTTTCCGCGGACGGGGGCACACACGGGTTCAACACACAGTCCGAAAGGGGTCTTCCATGGAAGGTAAGCGCGACAAGGTCGAAGGCAAGCTGAAGGAAGCCGAAGGCAAGCTCACCGACGACGAGCTTCGGGAGAAGCAGGGCAAGGCTCAGCAGAAGGTCGGCGAGGGCAAGGAGCAGTTCGAGGACGCGAAGGACGAGGCGCGAGAGCGGATCTAGCCGACCTAAGGCAGGAGTTCAATCGAGGCCGGCGGCCCCGGTGCTCTAGATGGATGGATCCATAGTGGAGCGGGAGTGGCGACGACCTGGAGCCGACCTCCTCCCCCTCCCTAGGTCCGCTCAGGTGAGGCAGAGGAGCCGCCCGAGTTTTTCCTGGAGAGTGGGTATGAAGGTCGTCGTCTTCGGCGCGACGGGGGCGATCGGAGCCGCCCTCGTCACCGTGCTCACCCGCGACCACGACATCACGGCGGTCTCGCGCTCGCCCGAGAAGAGCCGGGACGAGCACGGCGTGCGCTGGGTGCGCGCCGACGTGAACGACGAGCAAAGCGTCGCCCGCGCAATGGAGGGCGCCGAGGCCCTGTACTACCTCGTGCACTCGCTCGGCAAGGAGGGATTCGAGGAACGCGAGCGGCGCAGCGCGGACGGGTTCGCCAGGGCAGCCGAGAAGGCTGGGCTTTTCGCCAGATCGTCTACCTCGGCGGGCTCGGCGACGACGCGGATGACCTTTCGCCGCACCTGCGCAGCCGCCGGGAGACGGAACAACGACTGGCCGCCGGCTCGGTGCCCGTGACCACGCTTCGAGCGGGCATGGTCGTAGGCAAGGGCAGCGCGGCGTTCGAGACGATCGCGGCGCTCGTCGACCGCCTGCCGGCGATGATCCTCCCGCGCTGGGCCAAGACGCCGACGCAGCCGATCGCGCTCGCCGATGTCGTCCGCTATCTCGCCGGCGTGTGCGGAAACGAGGACGCGTTAGAGCAGACCTACGACGCTGGCGGACCCGAGGTCATGAGCTATGCCGACATGATCAGACGGGTCGGGCGG
>CAWDJV010000004.1:0-461441 GCA_963802795.1 uncultured Actinomycetes bacterium | reverse complement strand
CACGCCTCCGGCGCTCGCCACCGCGGTCAAGTGGGCCGGGTGGGACGTGTGCACGACTGCGTCGAACCACTCCCTCGACCAGGGCCAGGCCGGTGTCCGCTCGACGATCCGAGCCCTCCGGCGCGCCGGGCTCAGGCACACCGGGACCGCCCGGAGCCGTCGCGAGGCCCGGCGGATCCTCCTGGTCGAGGTGAAGGGAATCCGGGTCGCGATCCTCGCCGCGACGTACGGCACGAACGGCATCCCGAAGCCGCACCCATGGTCCGTCAAGCTGATCCGACCGAAGCAGATCATCGGGCGCGCCCGCCGCGCGAGGCGTCTCGGCGCCGACCTCGTCATCCTCAACCTCCACTGGGGAGCCGAGTACGTCCACGCGCCGACGGCCGCCCAGCGTGCGATCGCCCGCCGGCTCCGCAGGAGCGGCGCCGTCGACCTGATCGTGGGCCAGCACGCCCACGTCGTCCAGCCGATCCGCCGCCTGCGTGGACGCTTCGTCGTCTACGGGGAGGGCAACTTCCTCTCCGCGCAGAGCAGCCTCTGCTGCCCCGGCCCCACCCAGGACGGCCTCGCGGCGGTCGCGCGGGTGCGCGTGGCCGGCGACCGCGTGAGCGTGACGCGGGTCGACTACGTGCCGATCTACGTCCGCAGGCCGGGCTTCGTCGTCGTTCCGGTCGGACACCGCCTCCGCCGCCTGGCTGCCGCCGGGGCATCCGGCTCCGCCGAAGCCGTCGCCCTACGGGCTTCCTGGCGCCGGACCGTCGGGGTCGTCGGGCGGACACGCCTGACGCGGCCGCTGCTGCGCTAGGAAGGCCGGATCAGTACCACTTGCCGCGGGCGAAGCCGCCGAAGGCGAGCAGGCCGACGACCGCGACGATGATCCCGATGATCCGGCTCCAGAAGAGCGCGATGAGGATCCCGACGATGACGATGATGCCGCCGAGAGTGATCCCGGCGCCGGGCCCGTAGCGCCGTTCCGGTGTAGACATCGTGCCTCCTCTCAGGCCGCTGCCGTCGCGGCCGGGGTGAGCTGCTCTCCGAAGCGCGCGCGCTCGGGTCCAAGGTGCGTCGTCCTCGACGAGACGTCGGCGACTAGTCCCGGCCGCCGTGACGAGCCTCCCTTGATCAGAACCGACATGCGCTCGCCTCCTCGAGAAGTGGCCGCTCCCAGTATCGCTCACCCGAGTTCCGCGCGCGTGAGGCGGAGCCCCGGAGCGCCGCGCACGACCAGCGCATGCCAGCCGTCGCCCGCGAGCTCCGCGGAGACGGTAGCGCGGCCCTCGACGGTCGTCTCCGGCAGACGGCGGCCGTCGGCGAAGAGGGTCACGCCCGTCGGCTCGTCCGCCTCGAGGTCGAGCTCGGCCGTCCCGCTTCCGTAGACCCAGAGCGCGCCTTCGGTTCCCTTCATCTCTCCGTCCTCCCAGCCGTCGCAGAGGACAGGGCCGGAGCGGTCAGGCTCCGGAACGGGAGGTACCGCCTCCCCGGCGCCGTTTGCGAAGAGCCAGAGGACGCCGCCGGCCGCCTCGGGCCGGTACCCGGCCCGCTGCAGTCCGTCCCACGCGAACCAGGCCCCCGGCGTCCGCGACTGCTCGTAGAGGCCGCCGTGGAAGACGAGGAAGCGGATCCCAAGGCGCTCCAGCTCCTCCCGGTCACCGGGCAGCCAGGCGCCGCAGTCGAGCCGGTTGAAGTGATCGGTGAAGTCGAACGCTGCCTCCGGTGCGAGCGCGTAGCCGGTCGGACGCTCGCGGGGAGCCTGGAGCGCGTAGTACTGAGTAGACGCTTCCGAAGTGCCCCTTGCCGCGCTCGAGGATCGGGAGCTCGAGCACCCGCCCTGGGCCCTGCGCGCGGAGGACCGCATAGGCTCCGTTCCCCGGGTCGGCGCTGCTCGTCCGGAGCGGGAAGACGAGCAGGTCGGCCGCGACGAGGGCGAGGATCAGCGCAGCGGCCGCGAGCCGCCGGCCTCCCTGGAGACGGTTCAGCAGGGCGGCGCAGGCGACGGCTGCCAGGGCGGCCAGCGCGAGCGCGGCGAGCGGCAGGAAGCGTCCCGGCACACGCGGGTAGCGGAGCGGCGGGAAGACGTCGCGCATCGTCTCGTAGACGGGCAGGTTCGTCCCGAGTGCGAGCAGGGCCGGAACGAGCGCCGCGACCGCGAGAAGGATTGCCAGGCCGCGGCGCTCCCGCCGCCAGAGGACGACGAGCCCCGCGACTGCGACCACCGGCGTCAGCCAGCCGAGGTAGACGAAGTGCTCGAGGCCGCGCAGCCGCCAGCGGCTCAGGAAGTCGATTGGCTCGGCCGAGAACTCTGCGACCTCCTCGAGCGTCCGTCCCTCGGATTCCGTCGAGCCCGAGATCACGACGGCCTCGGCCACGAGACCGACGGCCGCGGCGGCGGCGGCGCCGGCCCACAGCCAGAGCGCGGGCAAGCGCCGGTAGCGGACTGCGGCATAGGCAGCGAGGAACGGCAGCGCGCCGAGCGCCAGGTGAAGCTGGCCCGAGAGCGGGATCGAGACGGTTGCCGCCGCGGCGAGGATGCCCCACGCGTGCGCGGCGCGGGAGCTCTTCGCCCCCCTCGAGCGTTCGAAGGCCCAGAGCGCCAGGGGCAGAAGGACGGCGATCCACCCGAGCAGGTGACCGCCGCTCTGGAGGAGCCTGTACGGGGCGATCGCGAACGCGAGGCCGCCGAGCGTCGCGGCCGCCGGTGGCAGCTCGAGCGCGTCGAGCCAGAGATACGTGAGCACGCCGGCCGCGACGGTGACGGCGAGCAGGAGCACGTTCCACGCCAGAACCGGGCCGAGCAGCGACTCGAGCGGCCAGTAGGGGAAGCCGTAGGGCCACCCGCCCAGGACCACCTGCGGCTCGACGAGCGGCTGAAAGCTGTAGGGATCCCGCCAGGGCGCGTCGCCCTGCTCGAGTTGGCTGCCGACGAGCCAGAACCAGTAGCTCGTCTGGAGGTGGTCGCCCGTCGCCGCCTCGCCGTGGCCCTCCATGCCGGTCGAGAGGAAGCCCGACCGGACGTCGAGGACCGCCGGGAGGGCGGAGACGACCGCCGCGACCGCATAGAGCGCCGTGGCGAGGAGGAGCGGGCGCTCGGCGGCGCGGGCGAAGAGTCGGCGCACGACGGGATGATGCACGGCCGACGCTCCAGGAGGACTTGACGAAATGCAGGCTGTGCCGCGAACACTCGACGAGCATCATTCCGCCAAATCCTCCTAGGATCGGCGACCATCGCACCTCGAACCCGGTTCGGGCTCGACCCCGCGACCCTCGTCGTCGCCCTCGTCGTCGCGGCGATTGCCGCCGCGGCTCGCCTCATCCCGGCCGTCGCGTACCCGCTGTGGCAGGACGAAGTCGCCTCCGCACGGGTCATGGTCGAGCCGACGCTCGGGGCCGCGCTCGACCGGATCGAGACGATCGAGTCCACCCCGCCGCTCTGGTACCTCCTCGCCTGGACGCTCGAGAAGACGGGTGCTCCGGTCGAGGCCGCCCGCGGGATCGGGGTCGTCTCCGGCGCGCTCCTCGCCGGCCTTCTGGTCGTCTACGCCCGCCGGCTCCTCCCGCTCGCCGCCGCCGGGCTCGCGGGCATCCTCGCTGCGCTCGCCACCCAGCTCGTCGCCCGCGGCTCCGAGCTGCGCGCCTACGCGCTCTACGCGCTCCTGGGCCTCGTCTTCGCCTGGCTCCTCGAGCGCGCCGCGCGGGCGCCGACCGGGGGGCGACTCGCCGCCCTCGCCGTCGCCACCGCGGCGGGGCTCGTGACCCACTACTTCTTCGCGCTCGTCGCCGTCGTCGGGCTCGTCTGGCTCTGGACCACCCCTGAGGCTCGCAGTGCCAGGCGCAGGGCGAGCGCCGCGGTCGGGCTCGGCGTGCTGCCGCTTCCCTCTGGGCGCCGTCGGCCTGGACCCAGGCCTCGAACCAGCGTTTCTCCTGGATCAGCGATTTCTCCGTCGTCAAGGCTGCCTCCGTCTACTCGGCCTACGTCTGGAACCCGGGGCCGCTCTTCGTCCGCGACCTCGTCCAGATCGGCTTCTGGGAGGGCCTCGCCCGCGCCTTCGCCCTTGTGCTGGTCGCCGCCGGCTGCGTCGTCCTCTGGCGTCTCGGGGCGAGGGGGCGCCTGGCGGCGCTCCTGGCGGTCGGTCCCGTCCTCCTCGGAGCCGCCCTCTGGCTGGCGGCCGTCGACCTCTTCACGACGCGGAACGTGATCGCTGCCGCGCCGTTCGCGGCGGTCGCCGTCGCCGCGCTCCTCGCCGCGCTCCCGCGTGCCGCAGCGCTCGTCGGCGCAACGGCCGCGCTCGCGGTCGTGGCCGTCGGGCTGGCGCGCGAAGCGAGCCCTCCCCCCTACGACGAGGTCGCCGAGGCCCTCGTCGAGCTGGGCTGGCAGCCGGGCGATCAGGTTGCCATCCTCGGCGGCGCCCACGAGCTCGACTACTACGGGAGCGCCTACGCGGTCCGAGGGCCGGTGAGCTGGTATCTCCCGGGCCACCCGACACTGGTCCCGTGGAGCGGCGAGCCGTGCGCGCAGGCGTTCGCCGTCGTGCCGTCAGGGGCCGGAGACAGCCTCGTGGAGGGGGCCGAGGCCACTCGGACGGCGGACGGCCTGGTCGTGGCCCGCATTCCCTGCTCGGACAACCTTGCGGAGCGCGCGGGCGCCCTCGGCGGCTTTCTCTTCGTCCCTAGCCGCTGACGGCCGGCTCGAGCGGGCACGAGCCGCCCCACTCCGTCTGGACCGCGCCGCAGAGCGCCGACAGCGTGATGCGGAAGTACCAGGCGAGCTCGTCGCTCTCCCCGAACACCGCGTCGCGGGTCGAATAGAGCGCGTGGTAGACGGCCGCGAGGGCATCCCTCTTCTCCGCGTACGGACCGGTGCCTTCGACCAGGACCCACGCACCGAAGGAGTGCGCCTCGAAGCCGGGGCCGAGCGACTCGTCCAGAAGGCCGGCGTCCACATAGGCGCTCCCCAGGGGAACAGCGACCACGACACGGTCCACCGGAGTCCGGATCCGGTCGGCGGCGCGCAACACGAGCGTCTTCTGCGAATAGGGCAGGACGTTCGCTTCCCCGACGGCGCCGAGCGCGGCGAAGTAGACCGCCGAGTACGGAAAGACGACATCACCCGGCCCGACGTTGTCCTCCAGCCAGCGCGCGGGCGCAGCGAGCCTCAGCTCGCTGCCGGTCGCGGTCGCCGCCGGCCCCCCTCCGAGGACCTCGTTCGACCAGTCGCGTGGGTCGCGGATCCCGCCGAGCGGGGCCAGGAAGAGAAGGACGCCGACAGCCGCCACCGCCCCCACGGCCACGAAAGGACCTCGGCCCTGCACGGCCCTCGCGACGGCGACGCCGATCAGGGCGGCCGCCAGCGGGAGAATGAAGATCAGATGGCGCGGAGAGAGCCCCGGCTCGCTCCCCGAACGGACGAGGACCAGCAGCGCCGGCGGGAGGAGGAAGGCCGTCAGGCTGAGCGCGACGAAGGCGGGATCGCGCCGAAGCAGCACGACGAGGCCGGCCGCGACGAGCGCGATGGCGATTCCCGCGTAGAGATCGCTGCCGCCGGCCGTCGCGGCGAAGGCGCGGCCCAGCTGGCCCCAGGCGTCCGTGGGCGCCGCGATCGCCTCCTCTCCGTCCAGGCCGACCGAGAAACGCTCGGCCAGCCGCAGGTCGGCGACGGCGAACGGGATCATGGCGAGCCCGACGGCCAGGGCGGGGAGCGCGGGCCGGAGCGGCCGTCCCCGCCAGAGAGCCAGCGCGACCGCGGCTTCGGCGGCGACGAGAAACGCACCGTAGGGATGGATCGCGGGCAGGAGCCAGGCGGCGGCGGCCGCGGCGAAGACCCACCGGCCTGTGCGGCGCTCCTTCGCCACGAGGAACAGGTCGATCGCCAAGGCCGCGGCGAAGACGTAGAGCGAGTACATGCGGGCGAACGTCCCGTAGACGAGCAGGAAGGACGAGGTCGCGGCCACGAGCGCCGCGGTCGCGCCGGCAACCGGCCCGCCCAGCCGTCGGCCCACGTCCCAGCAGAGAGGGAGCGCGGCAACCGCGAAGACCACCGACAGCCAGCGGAGGGCGTAGGGGGAAGGGTCGATCTCGAGCGTCAGGTGGGAGAGGAGGAAGTGGAGCGGCCCTCCGCCCCGCTCCCACATCACGGTCTCGACGAGCTCCCCGACGGGCCGCGCTGCGATGAGGCCGCTGACCGCCTCGTCCTCGAAGAGCGGCTTGTCGTGGACGTCCGCGACGATGCGTACGAGGAGCAGCGCGGCTCCGGCCGCGATCCCACCGACCGCCAGGAGCCAACCGAGGCCGCTAGCCCGAGACCGGCGCGAAGGCTCCGGCCCGGTAAACCTGGCCGGGGAGCTCCCGTCCGAGGAGGCTCTCGAGCCACTCGGAGACGTCGATGAGCGCGTCGAGGTCGACACCCGTTTCCACCCCCTCCCCGTGCAGGAGGTAGACGAGGTCCGCGCGGACGGCCGGCGGGAGCACCGCCTGCTCGTTCTGGAGACCGTCGCGCGGCCCGACCTCGCATAGGGTGACCCGCAAAGCAGGCTCAGCGTACGTGGACCTTCACTCGTTCGTTCTCACCCACCTGCCGCCCTCGGCCCGCGTTCTGGAGGTCGGTTGCGGCCGGGGCGATCTCGCGTTCGCGCTCGCGGAGGCCGGTCACGACGTTGTCGCAATCGACCCGGAAGCGCCCTCCGGCCCGCTCTTCCGGAGGGTGACCCTCGAAGCGTTCGAAGAGCCCGCGCCGTTCGACGCGGTGATTGCCGCCCGCTCGCTCCACCACGTCGAGGACCTGGCCGCAGCGCTCGGGAAGATTGCGGAGCTCCTCGTCTCCGGGGGCGTCCTCGTGCTCGACGAGTTCGCCAAGGAGCGCTTCGATCTGCCGACCGCGACGTGGTACTTCGATCGGCGCCGTGACCTCGCGGAAGGGGACCGCCACCCGGCGCCGGCCTCACTCGACACGTGCCTCGGCGAATGGGAGGCAGACCACGCGGATCTCCACTCCTACGCCTCGATGCGCGCCTGCCTCGACAGGCACTTCCGCGAGCGGTTCTTCGCGTGGGTGCCGTACCTCTTCCACGAGCTGGGAGACGTCGCCCCCGAACCGCTCGAGCGGAAGCTCATCGAGCAGGACACGATTCGGGCGACGGGCTTTCGCTACGTGGGCGAGACTGCGCCGCGATGAGAGTTCCCGTTTTCGCCGCCAAGCATGTGTACGGGGCGGTCGACCCCGCGGACGCGGTCGACGCCGTGCGCGAGGCCTTCCTCGCCCACGCCCGCGGCGAATGGCTCATGCCTTCGAAGGTCTATGTCCCCGTGCCACCGGACGGCGACTTCCGGGCGATGCCGGCGCGTGGCGGCGGCTACGCGGTCCTCAAGTGGGTGACGTCGTTCCCGCGCAACCCCGAGCGTGGGCTTCCGACCGTCGGCGGGATCGCCCTTCTCTCCGACGCGACGGACGGGCGCCTGCTGGCGCAGCTCGACGCGGGCGCCCTGACGGCCCTCCGCACGGGCGCGGCGGCGGTGCTGGCCGCGGAGGCCCTCGCCGACGGGAACGGCCCGGCCGCCGTGATCGGCTGCGGCGTCAACGGCCGGGCGGTTGCCCGGACCTTCCTCGCGCGCGGACGAGAGGTGCTCCTGTGGGACGCGGCGACCGAGCGAACCGCGCAGGTCGCCGAGGAGCTCGGCGCCGGAGTCGCGCCCGGGCGCGAGGAGGCACTGAGGGCCGACGTGGTCGCCACGGTGACTCCCGGGCGCGAGGTTCTCTACGAGCCGGGAAGCCTTCGGCCGGGCCAGCACGTGAGCCTGATGGGCGCGGACGGCCCTGGCAAGGCGGAGATCGCCGTCGAGGAGCTCCTGCGTGCGCGGGTCGTCTGCGACGAGTGGGAGCAGGCGAGCCACAACGGCGACCTCTCCCGGCTGGTGGAGGCAGGCACGCTCGCCAGGGAGGACGTCGCAGAGCTCGGCAGGGTCCTCCTCGGCGAGGAGCCGGGCAGATCGGATGCCGACGAGATCACCGTCTTCGACTCCACAGGCCTCGCCGTCCAGGATCTCGCGGTGGCGGCGGCGGTGTACGAGCGGTGGCGAGAGGATCCCGGAGCCCCGGCCTTCGAAGGCGTCGGGGAGGTCGACCCCCAAGCCGGGTACAGGCTGCTACTAGGTAGCTCGGGGCGGGCCGGTCTCCGCGGGGAGCCCCCGCGCGCACCAGTCGCTCCAGGACCCCGGGTAGAGCCTCGCGTCCTCTCGGCCGGCGGCGGCGAGCCGAAGGAGGACGACCGCCGCCGTGACGCCGGAGCCGCAGTAGGCGACGATCTCCCCGGCCCCGAGGAGGTCCGGCGGGAGCTCGTCCGGAAACGGAGCGTTCCGGGCTCCCGGAATCCGTCCAGCGACCGGGTCGATCGGCTCGATCTCGCCGCGATACCGCTCCGGAAGCCGGGCGTCGACGATCGTGAGGCTCTCGTCGTCGAGCCGGGCGGCGAGCTCTGCCGCCTCGATCGTGTCTCCCTCGCGCGGCCGGAGCGTGAGCTCGGCCGGCTCGACGCTCTCCTCCCCGGCCCGCAGCGGCCCTGCCCAGGCGCCGAGCCCACCGGCGAGCACCGCGACGTCGTCGTGGCCGAAGTGGCGGAGGAGCCACCAGAGCCGCGCTGCGCCCCCGGTCATGCCCTGGTCGTAGGCGACGACGAAGACACCCGATCCGATTCCGGCTGCTCCCGCCGCGCGCGCGAAGTCCTCCGCGGAGGGCAGCGGGTGCCGCCCGCCGGGGCTCGCGGGAGGGGCCGAGAGCTCGCGCTCGACGTCGAGGAAGGAGGCGCCCGGAACGTGACCCTCGAGATAGAGCTCGCGGCCCCGCTCCGGGGTCCCGAGCTCCCAGCGGCAATCGACGAACTGGTACTTCACCGGCTACCGGGACCGAGCGAGCCGGTAGACCTGTCCGGCGTGGTTCGTCAGGAGGAGCCCTCCGCTCTTCCACTCGCCGAAGGAGGAGATGTTGAGCGAGGTGTCGAGGAGCAGGCGCCGGCCCGAGCGCAGCCGTCCGTTCGCGTAGTGGAGCCTCCAGATCCTGCCGGAGCAGTAGTCCGCGAAGACATAGCGGCCACGGAGGCTCCTGATCGACCGTCCCCGGTAGGCGTAGCCGCCCGTGATGGAGCAGCCGAGCGAGTGGCTGTATGCGCTGATGGGCCGGATCCGAGCACCGGGGCCGCGCAGGCCGCCGTTGGAACACCCGCTGCGGGCGAAGCCCTCATAGACGTCCCACATGAAGTTCTCGGGCGTCCCGCCGAGGCGGCGGGCACGCAGCGTGTCGACCTCCTCCCAGGCGCCCTGCCCGACGTCGCCGATGTACAGCCGCCCGGTCGCGCGGTCGAAGGAGTAGCCCCAGGGGTTGCGCAACCCGTAGGCGTCGATGCGCCAGCCCGCTCGGAGATTCCTCGGGTTGATGCTGAGGAGCTTCCCGTGCTTGCTGCGGAGATTCTGGGCCCGCCCGCCGGGGTCGCAAGCGCTCCCTCCGTCTCCCTGGCCGCTGTAGAGCCTTCCGTTGGGGCCGAATGCGAGCCGCCCGCCGTTGTGGTTCGAGAAGGGCTGGTTGAGCGCGAGGAGTCGCCGTCCGCTGCTGCGGGCGACTCTCGAGTGGGAGGCATTGGCCCGGAAGCGGACGATGCGCGTGTCCCCGCCGTTGTTCGTGTAGTTGACGTAGACGAAGTCGTTCGTTGCGTACCCGGGATCGAAGGCGATCGAGAGCAGGCCCCGCTCGCCACAGCACGACACTCTGCCGCGAATGTCGAGGAAGAGCCGGCGATTCCCGTTCCGCCATTTCCAGACTTGCCCTTCCTGCTCGACCATGTAGAGCGTCCCGCTCGGATCGCCGCTCCGGGGGGCGGTGACCTGCGTCAGCTGATCGAAGCCGCCCGCGACGCGCACGAGGCGGACGGCCGAAGCCGTGCTCGGCAGGGCGAGCGCGATTGCGACCAGGGCCAGAAGAGCCCCGATGATCACCTGGCGCCGCACGAACGTCACACCGTAGCCGATTGCTCTGCGCGCTTGTCCCAGTACCGGCGCAGGCCCGCGTACGACTGCCAGAGAGGCCCGGCCTGCTCGAAAAGGGCTGCCGTCTCGGGATCGGCTGCGGCCCGCAGCTCCTCCTCGGCGGCGCGTACGAACTCCTCTTCGGATCCGTCGCGGGCGCGCTCGGCCCAGGTCCGTAGGGTCGAGCGGCACTTCTCGAGGTGGGCCCCGGGGTCCTCCACGACGCCGAAGTGCGGGAGCAGGAGACGCGTCGGGCGCCGCGTCGCGATCGCATCGAGCGACCGCTCCCACGCCTCGAGGTCGATGTCCGGCGGAGGCGAGACCGGCGCCAGATAGTCGCTGGGCGGGATCCGCGCGCCCACCGCGTCGCCGGTCAGGCAGGAGCCGTCCGGACCCAGATAGGAGACGTGGTGCGAAGCGTGTCCCGGCGTCGGGAACGCCTCGAGGTCGAGCACGCGCCCCCCGACGACGCGCACGTTCGCCTCCGGGACCGGGAGCAGCGGGCCCCAGAGGCGGTCGAAGGTCTCCCCGTACAGACGGCGAGCGCTTCGCTCGAGGCGGGTGGGGTCCACGAGGTGCGGGGCGCCGATCTCGCTCACGTGGACGACCAGCTCCGGGTTCTCGTGCACGAGCGCCCCGGCCGCCCCGGCGTGGTCGAGGTGGATGTGCGTGAGCACGAGATGGCGGAGCGCCCCGACCGAGAGCCCGCGGGACGCGAGCCCCGCTCGCAGTGCGCCCAGGCAGGTCGCCGGTCCGCAGTCCACGAGCGCGGGCTCGCCGTGCTCGAGCAGATACGAGGCAATGACACGCGGGCGGCCGAGGTGCTCGAGGTCGAGCAGCTGCACGCCACGGAAGGTACTACTCGACCGTGAGCGTGCCCTCCATTCCCCCTCCGCGGTGGTCATCGACCGCGCAGTAGAACTCGTACTCGCCGGGCTCCAGGGTGAGGGTGAGGCTTGTCGTTCCCTCGGTGATCGTCTCGCTCACCTCTTCGACGCCGTTTCCTTCGACCTCGACGTTGTGAGGTATGCCGGAATCGTTCGTGAACTCGATCGTCACCTCGCCGGCGGCAGCGGTCAGCTCGGTCTGGTCGAACGCGAGAGCACCGCCGGGATCGGCCGCGAGGGCGATGGTCGCCCCGCCGCCTCCGCCGCCGCCGCCGGTGGTGGTCTCCTCGGCGGCCGGTTCCTCGGCGCCGTCGTCGTCGTCCCCCCGCAGGCCGCCACGGCGACGACCAGCGCGAGGGCGGTCATGAGCAGGAGGATTCGTCGGGTCATGGGACTCCTTCCTCTGATGCCACGTCAAGGATACGTACGCGACGGGCCGCGAAATGGATGATGAGAGCCGCCGCGACGAGAGCGGCCCAGGCCGGCGACGCCTTCGGAACGATCAGGCTCGGGATCTCGAGCGACGTCGCGCCGCGCTTGACGAGCTGCTCGAGCCAGAAGTCCTGCAGCGGCGTTCGCGAGCCCGTAGACGAGCATGAGCGCGACGTAGAGGCCGAGCGCGCCCCGGCGGATCCCTGGGCGAACGTCGCGGACGACGCGCGAGAGCGCGAGAGCCGCCAGCGCGAGCAGCGCGCCGTCCATGCCGTGGTGATGCCCGAGATGGACGGCCGTCAGGCCCGGATGCCCCGGCTCCGGACGGGAGCTCGCCGGTCAGGAAGAGCGCTCCGAGGCCCGGGACTCCCTCGAGGTCGTAGCCGGCTTCACCCGCGATCCACGGAACCGAGGCCGCCACGACGACGACGGCGAGCGCGACCCGCACGACGTCCCAGCCCTGGAACGGGCGAACCGGGCCGATCCCGTCGCGGGCGAGAGCCGCGACGGTCAGAGCGACCGCCAGAAGGACGCCGATCGCGGGAAGCGCGTTGACCGGCTTCGCGTCGAGGTCCGACTGTTCGACCACGCCCGGCCAGAGGACCACGAGGCAGAGGAGTGCCGCGATGCCTGCGAGGATCGCCTGGCCTCGGCCACGGAGCCGCTCCGAGACCACCATGAGGACGGCGATCGCGACGAGCGCGGTCGGGTAGTTCAGGAAGACGAGCGCCCGTGCCCGCTCCGCCCGCGAGACCGCTCTCGCTCGGTGTTGTAGAGGTCGGCCGGCGGCAGGCGCGCATACGTGACGAGCACCTCGACGGCGACGATCCCGAAGAGCGCCCAGACCAGCACGACCTCGGCGAGACCCGGACGCGGCACATGGGTGGCCTGCAACGGGCCTAGACTAGTCCCAGCATGTCCCAATGCGCCTCGTGCGGTTACGAGAACCGGCCGGGGGCGCTCTTTTGCGGCAGTTGTGGCCTCACACTCGGCCGGGCTTGCCCCTCCTGCGGAGAGGTTGTCTCGCTCGACCTCGCGTTCTGTACCGCCTGCGGCGCCGAATTCGAGCCAGGCGAGGCGGTGCCGCCGATCCTCGAGGAGCGCAAGGTCGTCAGCGTCCTCTTCGCCGACCTCGTCGGCTTCACGGGGCGTGCCGAACAGCTCGACCCCGAAGACGTCCGACGCCTGCTCGCGCCGTACCACAGCCGTGTCAAGACCGAGCTCGAGAGCTTCGGCGGCACCGTCGAGAAGTTCATCGGCGACGCGGTCGTCGCGCTCTTCGGCGCCCCGCTCGCCCACGAGGACGACCCGGAGCGGGCCGTGCGCGCCGCCGTCGCCGCCCGCGACGCGATCGCGCGAGCTCAATGCGGCCGACCCGGAGCTCGGCCTCCACGTTCGCATCGGCGTCACGACGGGCGAGGCGATGATCGCGCTGCGGGCGAAGCCGAGCGAGGGCGAGGGCATGGCGGCGGGCGACATCGTCAACACCTGCTCACGCCTCCAGTCGGCCGCGCCCGTGGACGGCATCCTCGTCGACGACGCCACCTACCGGGCGACGGCGCACCGCGATCGACTACCGCGAGGCCGAGCCCGTGAGCGCCAAGGGCAAGTCCGAGCCGATCAAGGTCTGGGAGGTCGTGGCTCCTCGGCAACGTCTCGGCGTCGACATCGCCTTCCGCGGCGGCGCCGAGCTCGTCGGCCGCGACGAGGAGCTCCACCTCCTCCGAGACGCCGTCGCACGCGCCGAGCGCGAGCGCTCGCCGCAACTCGTCACGTTGGTCGGCGTGCCCGGAATCGGCAAGAGCCGCCTCCTCTTCGAGCTGTACGCCGCGCTCGACGACGACCCGGCCGTCTTCGCCAACTGGCGCCAGGGCCGCTCGCTCCCGTACGGCGAGGGAGTCAGCTTCTGGGCGCTCGGCGAGATGGTGAAATCCCAGGCGGGCATCCTCGAGTCCGACTCCTCCGAGGCCGCTGCCGAAAAGCTCGACACGGCAGTCAGAACGATTTTCGCCGACGAGCCCGAGCGGGAGTGGGTGGTCGAGCAGCTACGGCCCCTCGTCGGGCTCGGCGGCGCTCCGGAAGTCGGCGCCGACCCGCGGCGCGAGGCTTTCGCCGCCTGGCGACGGTTCTTCGAGGCGCTGGCCGAGCAGCGGCCTCTGGTGCTCGTCTTCGAGGACCTGCACTGGGCGGACGACGGCCTGCTCGACTTCGTCGACCACCTGGTCGACTGGGCCTCGGACGTCCCGATCCTCGTCGTCTGCACGGCTCGGCCCGAGCTGCTCGAGCGTCGCCCGGGCTGGGGCGGCGGCAAGCGTAGCGCGCTCACGGTCTCCCTCTCCCCCCTCTCCGACCAGGAGACCGAACGGCTGCTCGGCGCGCTGCTGGCCGAGAAGACCGTCAGGGACGGACGGGCTGCCGAGCTCCTCGCCCACGCCGGCGGCAACCCCCTCTACGCGGAGGAGTACGTCCGCATGCTCGCCGAGCCGCGCGCCGGCGCGGCCTTGCCCCTCCCGGAGACCGTGCAAGGCATCATCGCTGCCCGCCTGGACACGCTCGCCCCCGAAGAGAAGGCGCTCGTCCAGGATGCTGCAGTCGTCGGCAAGGTCTTCTGGGTGGGCGCCCTCGCAGTCGTGAGCCAACGGCCGGCCGAGGTCGTCGCGGAGGGCCTGCTCCGGCTCGAGCGCAAGGAGTTCGTCCGCCGCGAGCGACGCTCGTCCGTTGCCGGTGAGACCGCCTTCGTCTTCCGCCACGTCCTCGTCCGTGACGTCGCCTACGCCCAGATCCCACGGACGCGACGGGGCGAGAGCCACAGGATTGCGGCGGAGTGGCTCGAGGGGCTCGCGGGGGACCGCGCGGAGGATCTCGCCGACCTCATCGCCCACCACTACCTGAGCGCGCTCCAGTTCACCCGCGCCGCGGGCCGGAGCCTCGGCGACCTCCCAGAGCGGGCGCGCCATGCCCTGCTGGAGGCCGGGGACAGGGCGCTGACACTCTCCGCCTACACGGCCGCAGTCCGCTTCTACCGCGAGGCGCTCGCGTCCTGGCCCCAGCCCGATCCAGAGCGTCCGTTCCTCCTTCTCCGCTACGGGCAGGCCCTCTTCCGGGCGGAGGAATCGGGTGGCGACGTCCTCGCCGAGGCGGCGACCGAGCTACTCGCCGCAGGCGAGCTCGAGCTCGCCGCCGAGGCGGAGGTGCTCCGAGGCGACCTGCTCATGATCACGCAGGGACGCAGGGACGAGGCGATGGCCCGCTTCGAGCATGCCGCCTCGCTCCTCGCCGATCGCCCGCCCTCCCGCTCGAAAGCCCGGGCGCTCGCGAGCCGCGCGCATTCACACCTCGCCGCGGACGAGGCCGACGAAGCGGCCGAGACGGCTGCCGAGGCACTGCGGATGGCAGACGAGCTGGCGCTGGACGAGGTCCGCGCGCACACGCTGTCCACGAGGGGCTTTGCACGGGTGATGAAGGGCGATCTCGAGGGCCTTCGCGACCTGCGCGAAAGCGTCGATGTCGCCTCGCACGCCAATTCCCCGCAGACGGCCCGTGGGTACAACAACCTCGCCTCGGTCACGGCCGATCTGGGCGATCTGCAGCGCGCGTTCGAGCTCTACGGGGAGAGCCGCCGAGCGGCCGAGCGGTTCGGGGATACGCTGGCGCTTCGCTGGTTGGACGTCGAGCGCATGTACGAGTGCTACTGGAAAGGCAACTGGACGAGCGCGCTCGAGATCGGAGAGAGCCTGCTCGGCGGCGGCGAGGAGGGGCTCGGATCGCTCCACGAAGTCGACGTTCTCCTGATCCGAGCCAAGATCGAGCTCGCCCGGAACGGCGCGGAGCCGGCCCTCGAGAACGTCGAGAAGGCGCTGGGCGCAGCCAAGTCGGTCGGCGCTCCCCAGCTTCTCTTTCCCGCCCTGGCCTTCGACGCACACGCCCTCGTCGCCGCCGGGCAGGGAGATGCCGGCGCGGCGGCAGCAGAGGAGCTGCTCGCGCACTGGCTCGACCGCGGTCACGGGCACTCGCTGGCGTCGTTCTGGCTCGCCGACCTCACCTTCGCCCTCGTCGAGCTCGACCGAGGGGCCGAGCTCATGGAGGCGACGAGTCGGACCCCGACGAGGACTCGATGGCTCGAGGCTGCGCAGGCCGCCGGGTCCGGAGACTGGCAGCGCGCGGCGACCCTCTTCTCGCGCATCGGCTCGCGTCCGGACGAAGCCCTCGCGCGGCTGCGCGCAGCCGCGCGACCTGAGGGCGGCCGACCGCGCCGAGGAAGCCGACCGCGAACGACGACAGGCCGACGCCTTCTACCGCGAGGTCGAGGCGGCCTCGTCCGTCAGCACCGTCGACTAGCTCGGCTAGGAGGGCTAGAATATCGGCTGTGCCGCCGGGCCGCGCTGCTCGCCCCACCTCAGTCGCGCCCGTAGCTCAGACGCTACGCGCTCCCTGCGTCCTTGCCTCGGAACGACCATCGCACCCCGGCGACGAGCGACATTCCGCCAAACCCTCCTACTCCCGGCCCTTCCGTCCCTCCGCCTCGATGCTCTCCAGCTCGAAGAGCTTGCCTCTGCCTCCGACCGCCTTGTAGACCGCCTCTTCGTCGGCCGGGTCCCGAACGTCGACGAGCGCGAACCACGTGTTCTTCTCCGTGCGGCCTACGAAGATCACCTCGCTTCCGCACTCGCGGGCCGCCTTGCGGACAGCCTTGGCCCGCTGACGCGGCCCCGGGTTATCCGGATCGATCAGCCACCAGTGATGGGGCATCCCGCCTCCTTGTCAGTCTAGCGGTCGAAGCGCGTGAGGACCTTGTCGGCACGCCTCACCTTGACCCGCTGCTTGGCACGCCTCAGCTCGTCCGGATCCGCCTTGGGATCGACGTAGACGAGCGCGTACCAGCGCCCGCGCTCTTTCGGCTCCTCGCGTCCCACGAAGAGACATTCGACGTTAGGCAGGTCGTCCACGGCCTTCAAGACTGCGGCCGCGCGCCGTTTCGGCCCGGGGTTGTCTCCCTCGATCAGCCACCAATGGTGGGGCAAGAGAACCTCCTTCTACGCCGTGCTGGGGAACGACAATCATCCTTGACCTCGCCCGAGGAGGCAAGCCAGAGGACCGAGCCATCATGAACCGAGCTCTAGATCGGCTGGAGCCCGGCGGCCAGCGTCCGCGTCAGCTCGAGATCGGGCGGGACGGTCCAGCTCCGCTCCTCGTCGCCGCCGACATTGCCGCGAAAGCCGCCGCCCTCGAACGTCGCCCGAAGGTACGAGACGAAGAACTCGCCGGCCTCGTCGACGCCGTACAGGCCCTGAATCCGAAAGTCCGCACCGGGATCCGGGAGCGCGGCGTGGTAGTTCTCGCCCCCGCTGTAGTTCGCCTTGTGATGCTCGTCGGGGGCGAAGTAGAACCATCCCGGCATCGTGTCGCTGGGTGTCGAGTGCCTCGACGACGAGTGGGTTGTATTCCCCCAGGAGCTGGAGCTCCGAGGCCGCGGAGCGCTCTGGCTGGTGCCACTGCACGAGCTGGCCGAACGACTGCGTGAGGTCGACGGTTCCCACGACCTCGTAGAAGCTCCGCAGCGAGAGGGGCAGAGCCCCGACGTGCGTCTCGAGCGCGTCGATCTGCTCCGCCAGCGCCGCGCTCGGCGGAACGTGTGCCTCCTCGGGCCGTTCGAGCTCGTATCCCGCGGCGCCCAGACGCTCGACGAGCAGCTCCACGTTCGTCCGGACGCGCGACATCGTCTCGGCGGCGACCATTTCGGCGTAGCCCAGGAGGTCGGCGTCCCGGACATTCGGCCCGAGCTCGGTCATCGCCGACCAGACCTCGGCACAGGCACCTGCGCGGTAGCGCGCGAGCCAGTCGGACGGCTGCACGGTCGAACCGCCCGCTTCTACGCGGCGAGCTCGATGCGCTCGATCGTGACCGGCTCTTGCGGCCGGTCGCGGCCGTCGCGGGGAACTGCAGTGATCTCGTCGACGACCTCCATCCCCTCGGCGACGCGCCCGAAGACGGTGTGCTTGCCGTCGAGCCAGGGGCACGACTCGGCGGTCACGATGAAGAACTGGCTCCCGTTCGTGTCCGGCCCACTGTTGGCCATAGCAAGCACGCCTCGTACGATGCGGTGCTCGTTCGGCTCGTCCTCGAACGTGTAGCCGGGCCCGCCGGTCCCGTCCCCGCGCGGGCAGCCGCCCTGGATCATGAAATCGGGGATGACGCGGTGGAAGCCGATCCCGTCGTAGAACCCGTCGCGGGCAAGGGTCGTGAAGTTCTCGACCGTCCGGGGCGCGTCCTCGTCGAAGAGCTCGACGGCGATGCCGCCGTGGGTAGTGTGAAGCGTTGCATTAGTCATCGGTCCACCGTACCCCAACCTCATGGCTCGATCATTCGAAATAGTTCTAACCACTACCGCTACGTCCTCTCGGTCCCGGAGCGGGTCATTCGGACGCTCGTCGGCACCCTCGGAGGGCTGATCCACGAGAGCGCTCAGCTCGTGCTCCCCCGCTTCGTCCGGCGCTCGCGCCTGTACGAGGCGACGGCGAAGAATGCGCTCCGGATCGCCATCGAAGCGGTCGGTCGCGTGGAGCCGGCCGCGGCGCCCGAGGTCTCCGCGCAGGAGATCACCAAGCGCAAGGCGGCCGGCAACGTCGTCGAGCTCGGCTCGATCGCCGCGTTCGGCTTCTCGCCGCTCTGGCTGCTCGCCGCCGCCTCCGACGTCGCGAGCGGCTCGCGGGTCTACCTCGCCGCCTTCGTCGCGGAGCTCAAGCGCGCCGGGGTCCTTGCAGAAGAGCGCGAGATCGGCTCGGTGGACGAGCTCCTCGAGACGCTCGAGAACGCCTCGGGCCGGACCGCAAGGCTGATCGACATTCCCCCGCTGGAGCTGGCCGAGCTTCGCTCGACCCTGGCCGAGCTCCGCGAGGACGCCGCCGGCCTTCCCGGCCCCGGGGAGCTCGCCTCCCTCTACCACGGCCTCCGCGCCGAGGCAGCGCGCGAGCGAGGCTCGCTGCTCGAGGTCTCGGTCGGGATGGGCATGGCCTTCCTGCTCTCCGCCAAGAGCGTCGCCGGCGAGCACCTCGCCGTCCCGTACGCGCAGGATTGGGCGCCCCTTCGCCGTGAGGGCTTCGCCGCGTACGCCCGCCGCGTGGCGGGCCCGTACGCTCGGGCCGCCGGCGGTCACTTCGATCCCCGGCGTCCCTCGTGGACCGAGCGCCTCCTGGTCATGCTGGAGCGCGTCCGCTGAGCTCCTGCCTCGACCCGCCGGCGGGCGTCGAGATCGTCGTCTGGGCCGAGCGCCCCGAGGTGGCGCAGGGAATCTACGAGGTCGCCTGCGAGGCCTACGCCGACATTCCCGGGCACGAGGAGGAGGAAATGACGTCCTTCGACGAGTGGCTGGCACTGGACATGAGCGGTCCGAACGACCGCCCGGAGGCCGTGTTCGTCGCAGTGGCGTCCGGTGAGGTCGTCGGCTACTCGAAGTTCCACCTCTCCGACGCGAGGCCCGCGGTGGCGATGCACGACATGACCGGGGTCAGGCGCGCGTGGCGTGGGCGCGGGATCGCCGGCGCTCTCAAGCGGGCCCAGATCGCCTGGGCGGCGGAGCGGGGCTACGAGCGCCTCGAGACGGCCAACGAGACGCGGAACGCGCCGATCCGGCGCCTCAACGAGAACCTCGGCTACCTGCCGTACTCCGAGCGCGTCCTCCTGCGCGGCCCGCTCGCCCGCAGAGGCCGCGCTCGCGCTCGCGGAGCATCCACGAGCGCAGGCCGTTGAACCGAGCGCCCGAGAGAGTTAGTTTTTGAAAGAGCGCACTGTGGCGACAATTCTCGAACTTGCGGCTCACGCGGGCGTTTCCGCAGAGAACGTCCTGCGCGTCGTGCACGGCGAGCCCGTCAGCGAGGAAACCGAGCGCCGCGTCCGTCAGGCGATCGCCGATCTCGGCGCCCCGCCGTTCCCTCCTCGCGCAGAGGTTCTGCCCGCCGTGCCGCCGGCCCCAGCCCCTGGTGAGATGGTCGAACGCTTCCGGGCGACGGCTGCCGAGCTCGACACCGCGCTGCCCCAGGGAGTGGGAACCGTCGTCTACGAGGCGCTCCGCGTGGAGGTCCGCCCCGTCGCAGAGCACGTCGCCGAGCTCAGCATGCTCTTCGAGCGACTGCTGGGTCAGCTCGAGGAGGTCGCGGCCGACGCCGAGGGCGAGCGCGCGGAGCGGCTGCAGGACGTCGCCCTCCTCACGGAGCTGATCACGTCGGGCTGGCGTTCGGTCGACCGCCGCCTCGCACGCCTCGAGAACGTCGTCTCCCGCATCGAAGCCGGTCAGGACGGGCGCACGGAGGCCCGCCTCTATCGGATCGACGACGGGGCAGGGACGTTTCCCACCGAATAGCTGCTCTCCGGCGGCCCGGCTCCACCCGCTACACGACGACGCCGTAGGCCTCGGTGAAGGCGTCCTGCGCGTACTCGAGCGAGGCGTAGGCGAACCCCTTGTCGCCCCAGCCGGATCCCCAGCTGTTGCGGACGATGAACCGGTCCGGAAGGTAGCCGACCAGGGCCACGGCGTGGCCTCCGCGCACCGTGTCCAACCGGTACTCGTCGAGGTTTCCGGCGGTATCGGATGCCCCGTCCCAGGTCGCGTCGACATCGAGGCGCGTCACGATCGGCCCGCTCGAGGCGAGCCACGAGCGCCAGCTGGTCAGGCTCGTGCCGAGATTGAAGTACGCCTGGATCTTGAACTGGGCGGCGACGGCGTAGAAGGTGTTCGCGCGCCCCCCGTAGAGCCTTCCGGATGCGAACGGGAGCATGGTGTCGCGGACTGCGCCGTACTTGCGGGCGATGTCGAGCGCCGACTTGATGCTCGTGCCTTCGGAATCGACGAATGTCGTCGGCCTGGAAATGAACTGATCCGTCTCCTTTGCCGCCATCCACGTGAAGCGGGGCGAGAGGAGCGTCGACTCAGCGAGGCGCTTCGCCTTCACGAAGTGCCAGCGCAGGACCGAGTCGGCAGTCGCCCAGCCGACGCACGACCCTGTCGACTTCTGATCGTTCACCTTCCACCAGTCGGCGCGCAGGTCCTTCGAGGACGGGAGTCGCACGGGGGCGGCGACCATGTCCGCGTCTTCGGCGTTCTCGAACGTCCAGTCCTCGTCCTGCTTGCGGGACGGCTTGCAGTTGAGGATCCGCTTCTGTCGCCTCCGAGTCGTCCGCTTCCGTGGCACCGGGTACCTCCCTTTGGGGTTTCCCGCGAGTCTAGACCCGCACTCGCTCCAGGTCTCCCTCGCGGTACCGGCGCTCGACGAGAGGGGAGAACCGTGCGTACGCCTCGGCCCCGGAGGTCGTGTCCTCGAGAACCGAGGCACCGTGCTTCTGCGCCACTTCGGCGACCGGGTAACGCACCTCCTCGCCCTCCCCGCGGGCGCCGACGGCCACGACGACGCAGGGGCCGTCGCCCGCGCCGACGAGGACGTGCTCCGTCCACGGCGACGAGTGGAAGAAGTCCCACGCCCGGAGCCGGCGCTCTTCGCCCTCGACGAGGAGCAGGCACTCGCCCGCGAGGACGAGGAAGCCCTCCTGCGCGCTCTCGCCGTGGTACATGCATCCGGGTTGCCCCGGCTGGAGCACGCTGACGTTGATCCCGAGCTGGGAGAAGCGGACGTCACCCTCGAAGTTGCACCAGCGCCCGAACTCCTCGGCCTCGGTCCAGCGCGACTCGCGCGCGTTGACCACGTACCAGCCCTCGCCCCGAGGAACGAGGCCGGTTTCGGTGCGGACGAGCTCGGCTTCTCGCGTCATGTCACCTCCTCATCCAGGACCTCGCAGCTTAGGAGGGCTTGACGAAACGCGGGCGGTGCCGCCGGGCCGCGCTGCTCGCCCCGAGGACTGCGTCCTCAGTCGCGCCCGTAGCTCAGTCGCTACGACCGCTCCCTGCGTCCTTGCCTCGGAACGATCATCGCACCCCGGCGACGAGCCACGATCCGCCAAACCCTCCTACACGGCTAAGCTCCCCGCGATGGCCGTCGAAGAGCTTCAGCAGGCAGCGCTCGACAAGGCGCAGGAGCGGCACGCCGGCGTCCTCCGCTACTACGAGCTCGCCAAGCGCGCCGAGTGGCAGACCCGCGACCTGCCCTGGAACGACATCCCGCCCGTCCCCGAGACCCGCGGCTCGGCCCAGAAGAGGGCGCGGCGGCAGGATGTCTGGCGCTCGGTCATCACCCAGCAGTACCAGGCGGACATCCTCGCCGTGAAGATGGCCGCGCAGCTTCTGAACCTCGCCCCCCACGACGAGGCGCGGCTCTACTACACGACGATGACGCAGGACGAGGCCCGTCACGTCGAGGCGTGGCTCAAGCTGCTCGGAGAGGTGGGCGGCCCGGCGGTGCGCGACCCATACCTGGACGAGCTCGCGCGCATGTTCCTGGACGAGGTCGACATGCTCGAAGAGAAGGTCTTCTTGATGCAGGTCTTCTTCGAGCGGCTGATCATCTCGCGCTTCCGGCTCATTGCGCGCTCCTCACCGGGAACGGTCCTCGCGGATCTCTGCAACAGGCTCACGATCGACGACGGGATCCACCACGGGGCCGGCATGGCCTACGAGCGTGTCCTGCTCGAGAACGCCACCAAGCGGACGAAGCAGAGGCTCGTCAAGGCGGCCAACCGCATGCTCCCGATCTTCGTCGAGCACGCGCTCTGGCGGCCTCCCGAGCGCGCCTGGATCGGCCGCGCGATGCACGCTCGCGACCTGCAGCGCCTCCGCGAGGACCTCGAGGAGGGCGTCAAGCTGGCGAACTCGCTCGGCATCGACGTCAGCGACGTCGAGCTCCCCTTCTCCTAGCATGCAGAGCGAGGGCGAGGAACACCGGCCGGACGTTGCCGGCACCTCCGGGGCCGCGGCTTCGACGAGCGACGCGGGGGGCACGGAGGAGATCCTCGAGGAGATAGACAACCCGGTCGAGCGGCTGAAGCTGCTCTCGGGGGACGACGAGCAGATGGCGCGGTACCTCGACGCGCTCGAGTTGAAGGGGCCGCGCGAGCGCGAGATGCTCTACGAGATCTCGAGGACTCGACCCCTCGCGCGCCCGGAGCGGTTCCCGACGGACCACCGCAACATGGTCGAGGCGCTCGAGTCGCTCGCGCGCCACGGGTACCACGGGGCGCGGGTCGGTGATCGCCTCGGACCGCTCCGAGTGGTCGTCAAGAAGACCGTCGAGCTCATTGCGCGCTACGTCGTCGTTTCCTACATCCGCAACACCTCGACGACGATGAGGAACCTGTACGGCCTGCGGGAGATCGAGTCGGAGCCGTTCAGCCGGGAGCATCGCGAGCTGCGGCGGGCGCGGATGGATGCCGAGCGCATGGTCGACGCGTTGATCAGGAGCCGCGAGATCGGGGTCCCGACCTTCCTGATCGGCGGCCTGGCCATACCCTTGGTCGCCACGCTCGGCCGTGTCACGGGAGTGCTCGGAGACGTGCGCTGGGCCGGCGTCATCGCCGTTGTGTCGCTCCTGATCGCGCTCGGCACTTCATGGCTGATCCTCCGAGGCTCGGCGCTGGCGTCGCGACGGATTCGGCTCGCCACGCAGGCGCCGGCACGGGTGCTCTGGGACTCGGTCGGCTGGTGCGGCAAGCCCCCCAAGGACGATGCGCGAACCTTCGTGATCGTCGCAGTCTCGCTCACGGTCGGGGCCTGGATCATCGTCCCGGTTCTCGTCGGTCTCGCCTACGCTCTCTGATCCGTCGCTAAGGTTTGAGCTTCGAGATGCGTAGGGCACTGGTCATCTCGATCCTCGCAGTCGCCGTCCTCGCGGGGTCGGGCGCTGCTGCGCTGCACCGATACGACGCTTCGCGGTCGGACCTGATCGCCGAGGGAATCACCGTGGCGGGGGTCGACCTGAGCGGCAAGTCGGTGGAAGAGGCGCGGACCGCCCTCCGCGACGAGCTCGACCGCCGCCTGGAGCGGCCTGTCGTCGTCCGCTATCGCGACCGCCGCTTCACGCTCGACCCGGCGCTCGTCGACGTTCGCACGAACGTGGACGCAGTCCTCCAGGCGGCCGTCGCCGAGAGCCGGGAGGGGAACTTCCTCATGCGCTCGTTTCGCGACCTCACGGGCGACTCGCTCGACATGGCCCTCGACGTGCAGGTGCGCTACTCCCGCGAGGCGGTGGGCAGGGTCGTCGAGGGCATCCGCCGCGAGCTCGACCACCCGGCCAGGGACGCTCGCAGCGCCGCCTCCTTCGCCGGCGTGCACATCACGCCGTCGAACAACGGCGTCTCGGTCCGAACCCGGGCGCTGCGCCGGGCTCTCGTCGCGGGGCTCGTCGGCACGGACTCGGACCGCCCGGTTCGCGTCCCAGTCCGTATCCTCGAGCCGAAGGTGACGACGGAGCAGCTCGACCGGCGCTACCGCTACTTCATCGCCATCAGCCGCGGCCGCCGGGAGCTTCGCTTCTTCGTCGACCGCAGGCTCGTCAAGAGCTACCGCGTCGGCATCGGCGCGCTCGGCTTCGAGACCCCTGCCGGGATCTACGAGGTCGAGTCCAAGGCCACCAACCCGGCCTGGTACGTCCCGAATCGTCCCTGGGCCGGCGACCTCGCGGGCAAGGTGATCCCCGGAAACGACCCGTCGAATCCCATCAAGGCACGCTGGATGGGGTTCTGGGACGGCGCCGGCATCCACGGCACCGCCGATACGGCCTCGATCGGGACCGCGGCCTCGCACGGCTGCATCCGCATGACGATTCCCGACGTGATCGACCTGTACGACCGGTCCGTGCGCTCTCGATCGCTAGAGGGTTTGACAAATGCAGGCTGGCCGCCGAGCGCGCTGCTCGCCCCGATGCGCTCCTCAGTCGCCCCGTTACGAGCGCTCCCTCGTCCTTGCCTCGGAACGACCATCGCTCCTCGGCGACGAGCATCATTCCGCCTAGCGAGGCCGTCTTGAGGACCGCGCCCGTGCACCCCGCCCGGCACCTTCTGCGGGCAAAGGACATCGTCGACGCCCGCTACCGCGAGCCGCTCGACGTCGCAACCCTTGCGAACGCCGCTCTCCTCTCACCTGCGCACTTCAGCCGTGAGTTCCGGCGGACGTTCGGCGAGTCGCCACACCAGTACCTGCTGACGCGGCGAATGGAGCGCGCGGCGGCCCTGCTCCGCAACACCGATCGCTCGGTGGCGGACATCTGCCTCCTGGTCGGCCTCCGCAGCGTCGGGTCGTTCACGACGACGTTCGGCCGGACGTTCGGGATGTCCCCGACTGCCTATCGCGCCGCCCACACGCCCGCGGTCTCCCGTGCGCTCGTCCCGACCTGCGTGATCCAGGCCTATGCCCGTCCGCAGTCCAGCACGTTTGGAGAAGACAGCCGCGTCCGCGCGCGGATAACGTCGCCGCCGACAATTCACAACTCGTGGAGGATCACAGTGCTGAAGCAGCTCACCCACACCCAGGTCTGGGTTCACGACCAGGACGAGGCCCTCGCCTTCTACACCGAGAAGCTCGGAATGGAGCTCCGCGAGGACGTCACCGTCCCTGAGCTGGGCAACTTCCGCTGGCTCAGCGTCGGCGTGCCCGGCCAGCCCGACGTCGCCATCACGCTGATGGCGGTTCCCGGCCCGCCGGTGTTCGACGAGGACACGCGCGCCCAGATCCAGGCGCTGCTGGCCAAGGGCGCCTCGGGCGGCCTCTTCTTCGCCACGGACGACGTCCAGGCCAGTTACGAGGAGCTCAAGAGCCGCGGCGTCGAGTTCCTGCAGGAGCCGACCGAGCAGCCGTACGGCGTCGACGCCGGCTTCCGCGACCCGTCGGGGAACCAGTTCCGCATGGCGCAGCGAAGCTAGGTCTGCTCAGGAGGCGAGCCACTCGCCGAGCGGGAGGCGCGCGGCCAGGGACGAGAAGTCACCGGCGTCGCGGATCTCCACGGCCGCGGCGGCCATCGCGCTCGCCGCGACCGAGGTCAGGCCGCCCCCGACGCTGATCCGCCGCGCGCCGGCGGCGACGACCTCCGCCAGGGACAGCTCGGGCAGCGCGAGGACGTTGACCGGCTTCGAGACCGCCTCGCACACCGTCCGAATCTCCGTGGCAGTCCGGAGGCCGGGTGCGTACAGGACGTCCGCCCCGGCCTCCTCGAAGGCCTGGAGGCGCGCGATCGTGTCGTCCAGATCGGGATTGCCGCGGATGTGGTTCTCGGCCCGCGCCGTCAGCGTGAATGGAAACGCCAGGCTGTGGGCGGCTTCGGCGGCGGCCGCGACCCTCTCGACGGCGTGGCTCGGCTCGTAGATGCGGCCGCCCGGGTCGAAGTCCTCGATCGAGCCGCCGACCGCACCGGCCTCCGCGACCCTGGTGATCGCGAGCGCGGCGTCCTCGGGATCCGGGCCGTAGCCGTGCTCGAGATCAACCGAGACAGGAAGGTCGGTGGCCTGGTCGAGCGAAGCGGCGTGCTCGACCACCTCGTCCAGCGTGACGCCGCCGTCCAGGCGGCCGAGTGTGAACGCGAAGCCGAAGCTGGTCGAGGCCAGCGCCTTGAACCCGAGGGCGGCCAGGACACGGGCCGAGCCCGCGTCCCACGGATTGGGGATCACGAACGGCTCGCCGGCGTGCAGCGCCCGGAACTCCTCCCCTTTTTTCACCTGGCTAGTCATCGACGACGCGGAGGACCACTTTGCCACGCTTGCCCGGCTGCATGCTGCGCTCGAACGCGGCCCGCGCCTCGGCGAGAGGGAAGACGGAGTCGACCAGCGGGCGCAGCTCGCCCTGGTCGGCGAGGCGGCCGATCTCGACGAGCTGCCCGCGGTTGGGCTCGACGATGAAGTAGACGCCGTCGGCCGCGGGCTCCTCGGCGACCGACACGAGCCTCCCGCCCTCGCGCAGAACCGCCGGCGAGCGCTCGAGCACCTCGCCGCCGGCCGTGTCGAAGACGAGGTCGACGGGCTCGACGGCCTCCTCGAAGCGCGCCGTCGTGTTGTCGACGACTTCGTCGGCGCCGAGCTCACGAACCGTCTCGACTCCGGAGCTCGACGCCGTGCCGATCACGTGCGCCCCACGGTGGCGCGCGAGCTGGACGGCGAAGCTTCCCACTCCGCCGGCCGCCCCGTGGACGAGCACCCGCTGGCCGGTCGTCAGCCGGCCGTGGTCGAAGAGCGCCTGCCAGGCGCTGAGCGCGGCGAGGGGGACGGCGGCGCTCTCGACGTGGCTGAGCGATTGCGGCTTCGGAGCGAGCAGCGCCGCCGGGACGACCGCGTACTCGGCCGCGGCGCCGTCGCGCTCGAAGTCGGCGAGCGCGTAGACAGCGTCTCCGACGGCCACGCCGCCGACGTCGGGCGCGGTCGCGGCGACGACCCCCGAGAGCTCGTAGGACGGAATCGCGGGAAGCCGGTCGGACGGCCAGTCCAACTCGTCCCTCGTGACGGCGGCCGCGTGCACCCGGACGAGCGTCTCACCCGGCCCCGGCGACGGGGTTTCGACCCGTTCGCCGACAAGCCCGGCGGGGCCGCCCGGGGCGTGGAGGCGGATTGCGTGCATGGTCGCTGGGATCGGGCTCATGGCGAACCTTCCTTCTCTAGAAAGAATCTTTCCAGCAAGAGTCTCGAACGCTCCCGGCCGATCTCGAGGCTGAATCCCTAGGGCAGGCCCTGAGCGACGACTAGGGCCTTTCCCCTCTTGACGCGCGGCTCGTGGATCTTAACGTGTGACGACACGTCCACCTGCCGACTGCGGCAGCAGGAAAGGAGGCGCCAGATGGCGCTTGGGGATCGACGAATGAAGAAATCGGCAGTGGCCTGCCTGGCGGCCTTGTCGGTGATCGCACTGCTCGTGATCGGGGCAAGCCCCGCGGCGGCCAAGGTCGTCGAGAAGGGTTTCTACTCGGGCACCGACTCGTCCAGCTTCGACGACTGCGGCTTTACGCTCGACGTCGAGTCCGAGTTCAGCGGCCACTTCCTTGTCCGCGCCGACAAGGGCGGCGAGGCCTTCTACGCCAAGGACAACTTCTCGTTCCGAGACGTGGTCACCAACCCCGAGACGGGACAGTGGTTCGTGATTCGGGGCAACGGCCTGTTCAGCGAGATCAAGGCCACACAGGTCAAGGGGAACATCTACGAGTTCACCGCCATCGAGGCCGGTCAGCCGTTCGTGATCGAGGACTCGGCTGGCAAGGTCGTCGTGCGGGACCGCGGCGTCATCCGCACCACGGCTCTCTTCGACACGCTCGGGGACGGCCTCCCCGGGGCGGAGTTCATCGAAGAGACACACGTGTCCGTGCACGGACCGCACCCCGGCTTCGCAGAGGACTTTCCCTTCTGCGAGATCGCAGCCGAGCTGACCGGCGCCTGAATCGAGCCGGTGGCATTCCGCGAGGCGGTCGCCGTCCGGCGGCCGCCTCGCACCGCCTTCCGCGTCAAGACGTCGTCGCGGAGACTTCCAGCACCGCCTTGACGATCCCGTCGTAGCCGGTGCAGCGGCAGAGGTTCCCCGACAGCGCGATCCGCACCTCGTCCTCCGTCGGGCGTGGATTCGCCTCCAGCAGCGCAGTCGCCGAGATGAGCATGCCCGGCGTGCAGAAGCCGCACTGGACGCCGCCGTGCTCGAGGAAGGCGCGCTGGAGCGGCGCGAGGCCGGCGCCGTCGCCGAGGCCCTCGACCGTCGTCACCTCGCGACCGTCGGCCTGGAGGGCGAGGTACGAGCACGAGTTCACCGGCTGCCCGTCGAGGAGCATCATGCAGGCGCCGCACTCCGAGTCGTCGCAGCCCTCCTTGGCGCCGGTGAGCCCCACGCCGTCGCGAACGGCGTAGAGGAGCGTCGTCGCCGGCTCCAGCTCGAGCGGGTAGGCGACGCCGTTGACCGTCAGGGTCAGCGGCACCTTCACGAGGCAGCTCCCGCTGCGAAGAGGGACGCGCTGGCCGGCACCGGGACCGTCCCGCCGCGGGCGCGTGCCACGGCCGCCGTCAGCACGCGCCGGGCCACCACCTCGGCCATCGCCCGGCGGTAGTCCGCCGACGCGCGGACGTCCGAGATCGGCTCGGCGGCGGCGGCGGCCGCGCGCGCGGCCTCATGCACGGCGTCGGAGCCCCCATCCGAGCCGACCAGCGCCTCTCCGGCCTCCGGAACGAGCCGGATCGTCGGGGCGAGGGCGGTGATCGCCACGTCGGCCCGTTCCACCCGGCCGTCGGCGAGGGTCACGGCCGCCGTTGCCCCGACGACCGCGATCTCCATCTGGCGCCGGTACTCGAGTCGCGCATAGCAGCTGCCCGTCCCTTCGGACGGCAGCGGGACCTCGACATCGGTGAGGAGCTCGTCCGGCGCCGCGACGGTCGTCCCCGGGCCCGTCAGGAGGTCGGCCACCGAGACCCGGCGCTCACCGGACTCCGACCGGAGCGTCACGGAGGCGCCGAAGACGACGAGCGGCCCCCCGAGCTCCATGGCCGGCGAGGCGTTCATCACGTTGCCGCCGATCGTCCCCTGCGCCCGCGTCGCCACGGAGCCGACGATGGAGGACGCGTCCGCGAGCGCCGTCAGCCGCTCGAGCACCAGCTCGTCGGCGGCGATCTCCGCGTGGGTCACGAGCGCCCCGAGGCGAAGCCCGCCGTTCAGGGCTTGCGCGCCGCGGAGCTCGTCGAGGCGGTGGATGGCGACGATGCTGTCCGGGAGCGGAGCCTTGCCCTGCCGGGCGCCGACGACGAGGTCGGTCCCGCCGGCGACCGGACGCGCGCCGCCCGCCAGCGCCGAGAGCGCCTCGTCGAGAGTCGTCGCCGAGAGAAAGGCTGAGGTCACCGGGGCCGCTCGGCCGCCGCGGCCCACACCCGCTCGGGGGTCATCGGCAAATCCCGGACGCGGGCGCCGACGACCTGTGCGATCGCGTTTGCAATCGCGCCCGGAGTCGGCACGGTGGGCGGCTCGCCGACGCCCTTCGTCCCCCTCGGGCCGCCGTTCTCCGCCGGCGTCTCGATCCAGGCGACGTCGATGCGCGGCGCGTCGGACGCGGTCACGAGCTTGTAGTCGAGGAGGTGCGGATTCCGCTGGCGCCCCTCCTCGTCGAGCTGGGACACCTCCAGGAGCGCCTGCCCGATCCCCATGACGACCCCGCCGTAGACCTGCCCGCTCGCGCCGATCTCGTTGACGATCACGCCCGAGTCGTGCACGGCGGCGACGTGGAGCACGCGCACGACGCCGGTCTCGCGGTCGACCTTGACGCGGGCAGCGTGGGTGAACACCTGCGGCTCGAGAAACGACTCCGTTCCCAGCCGCCCGAGGCAGCCCGAGACGTCGCTGGGAGGATTCTCCGGCACGGGGCCCGAGCCCTTTCCGATCAGCGGCCCGTCGGAGTCTGCAAGGTCGGAGATCTCGACCGCCTTGGCGGGCGAGCCGACGACCCTGCACCTGCCCGGCGACGAGCTCGAGATCCTCACGCGCGACCTCGAGCCTCTCCGCGGCGAGATCGAGCAGCTGCTCCCTGATCTCCCCGGCCGCCTGGACGACGGCGCGCCCGTTGTTCATCGTCGTCTGCGAGCCCGACGAGCCCGCGTCGTAGGGAGCGGCATCGGTGTCCTGGTAGAGGATCGAGAAGGCCGACGGCTCCATGCCGAGCTCGTCCGCGACGAGGAGCGGCAGCGCCATGACGGCGCCGCTTCCGTTCTCCTGCGCCCCGGTGACGATCGTCCCCGAGCCGTCGCCGTTCAGCTTCACGTACGCGCCCGAGGGATTCCCGAAAGAGGGCCACCAGCCGCAGGCGACCCCGATCGCCTCGTCGTCGGGGAGGTCGCCGTCGGGCGCGATCAGCTCGACGGCGCGCTCGAGCGTCTCCTTGATCGCGATCGGCCCGATCACCTGCCGCGTCGGCCCCTCGTCGCCCTGGGCGACGAGCGTGCGCCGGCGCAGCTCGACCGGGTCGAGCCCGAGCGCCTCGGCCAGCTCGTCCATGTGCTGCTCGACCGCCCAGCAGACCTGGGGCGCGGTCGGCGCCCTGATCGAGCCGGAGGGCTGGTTGTTGGTGTACACGAGCGTGGACTCGACGTTCACGTTCTCGATCACATAGGGCCCGACGGCGTGCATGGCCGCCATCTGGGAGAAGAAGCCGCCCTCGCCGCAGTAGGCGCCCCCGTCGAGGACGAGTCGCCCACGGCGGGCAACGAGCGTCCCGTCGCCACGGGCGCCGGTCTCGAGCTCGATCACCATCCCTTCGCGCCGGTGGTCGGGCGCGACGAACTCCTCCTCGCGGGTGAAGACGAGCTTCACAGGCCGCCCAGCGGCACGCGCGAGCGCGGCGACGTGGCCCTCGTAGTGGAAGTCGCACTTGGAGCCGAACCCCCCGCCGAGCAGCGGCACGATGATCCGGACGTGTGACTGCGGGATCTGAAGGACGTGCGCGACTCCGGCTCTGGCCGCGTAGGGGACCTGCGTCGAGGTCCAGACGGTGACGCGGTCGCCCTCCCACTGCGCCAGCAGCGCGCGGGGCTCGATCGGCACTCCCTGCGAGGCGTCGGTCACGTAGCGGCCCTTGACGACGACGTCGGCGGCCGCCATCGCAGCGTCGGCGTCGCCCTTGACGACGGTCGAGTAGCCGAGGACGTTTCGGTCCCGTCCGAGCTCTTCGTCGGCCTCGTACGACTCCCAGTCCTCGTGGATCAGCGGCGCGTCGTCAGCGAGGGCGGCCTCGATGTCGGAGACCGGCGGCAGCGGCTCGTACTCGACCTCGATCGCGGCGGCCGCCTCGGCGGCGAGCTCGGGCGTGAGCGCGGCGACCGCGGCGACGACGTCCCCCTCGAACCGAACCCGCTCCCGCGCGAACAGCCGACGGTCCTGGGCGAGGTCGCCGTAGAGGACGTCCGGCACGTCCTCGTGCGTGAGGACGGCGAGGACGCCCGGAAGCGCCCGAGCCGGCCCCGCGTCGATGGAGACGATGCGGGCGTGCGTGTGATCCGCGTAGCGGAACTTCGCGTGGAGCTGCCCCGTCAGGCTCAGATCGGCCGTATAGCGGCCGGAGCCGGTGACCTTCTCTTTCCCGTCCGGCCGGAGAAATGCCGTCTGCTCGGTTTCCGCTCCGGTTTGCGCGGTCATCCCAGCGGAGGATAACCGCCGGGTCGATCGCGATCGGGCGGTGTCGACCGATCAGCGTGGGCGGCGCTGCGCGGAGCGGCTCTCCTCGGCTCTTCCGCCGTGCAGGAAAAGCCGGCGCAGCTCGCCGCTCACGAAAGCGGCCGTTCCGGAGACGAGGACTCGAGCGGAGTCGAGCGCGTGAACCGGGTGGTGCTTTCGCGCACGCGAGGGAGCGCTCACGGTGCGTCCTGCGAGATGTCCACGACGACATCGCCGACCCACGAGGAGCTGACCGCGCGCGCGACGTCGGCCTGCGCGACGATCCCGAGGAGGCGGTCGCCCTCGACCACCGGCAGCGGTCCGATGCCGTCGCGCGCCATCCGCTTCGCGGCCTCCGAGACGGGCGTCTCCGGGTCGACGGTCGTGGGATCCGACGTCATTGTGAGTGCGTACCCCTGTGAGGGCGTCGCAAAACAGGCCCCCACAAACGCCAAGTCCTGCGAACCCGAGGGCCCACAGGACTTGACGGGAGGATCCTTTCAGGTCCGTCACCGGGCGTCAAGGCCCTACAGGACTTTTTCGGCTCAGGTGGCCGGCGAAGCCTCCGAATAGAGCAGCGAACCGGGTGTGGTGAGGGTCTCCCCGGTCTCGAGCAGCGTCTTCAGGCCGGAGAGGATCATCGGCCAGCCGCCGTACAGCTCGTCGTTCGCGCCCTCGCGCAGCTGGTCGTGCGTCACGGTCAGGCGGCACGAGTCGGCGACCTGTTCGATCTCCCAGGTCACCCTCGAGGTTCCCTCGGCCTTCACATCGTCGCTCCAGAGGGCGTTGAAGCTCTGCACGAGCCGACGCGGCGGGTCGACCTCCAGGTTCTCGCCCTCGGCGATCGCGACGCCCGCTCCCGCGTGGGTCGACTCGTAGCGGGAGCCGGCCGTCCAGTCCGAGTTGACGGCGACCCCGAACGAGTACTGCGCCCTCAGCTCTGGGTTGGTGATCGCCTCCCAGAGGCGCTCCGGGGTCGTCTTGATGTAGATCTCGAACACCTTCTCCATCGTGTCCTCCAATCGCTTCTTGAGCCCGGTGAGGGTCGCGGCCCAGGGCTCTGTGTACTTGCTGACCCAGCGGTCGTGGACGAGCCGGATCGGGACGGGGTTCAGGAAATGGAGCTTCTCGCGACCGCGCCGCTTGGTGGTCACGAGGCCGGCCTCCTCGAGCACCCGCAGATGCTTCATGACGCCGATACGGCTCATCGGGAGCCCGCGCGCGAGGGCGGTGAGCGTCTGCCCGTCTTGCCCGTACAGGTCGTCGAGCAGTCCGCGGCGTGTCGGGTCGGCCAGCGCCCTGAACACCAGGTCCATGCGAGCATGATATGTAACCTTTTAGTTACCTGTCAAATCAGCCGGTCGGACAGATGCCGTCGGCGAGCCGACAGAATGTCGGGTGGAAGGCGTTGTGAAGCAGCATTCTGAGTTCGGAGACGTGGTCGACGCGGCCGATCACCTCGGCCGTGGTCGCCGGGCTTACGCCGAACGAGCATGGCGGGATGCCTACGAGGCGCTCACGCTGGCGGATGGGGAAGGCCGGCTCGGAGCCGAGGATCTCGAGGGTCTCGCCACCGCTGCCTACCTGCTCGGACGCGAGGACGAGTGGCTGCGCGGTCTCGAGCGCGCCTATCAGCTCCACGCGGACGCGGGCGAGATTCCGCGCGCGCTGCGCTCTGCGTTCTGGATCGGTACCGGGCTCGCGCTCCGGGGCGATGTGGGCGGCGCGACCGGCTGGGCCGGCCGCGCGCTGCGGTTGTTCGAGCAGGGGGAGGCCGACTCCGTCGAGCGCGGTTACATGCTGTTCCCGCTCGTGATGCAACACGAGGCCGCCGGAGATCTCGCGGCGGCCTGCGACGTGCTCGGCGAGGCGGCCGGGATCGGCCAGCGCTTCGGCGATGCGGACCTCTTCGCACTCTCCATGCACCTTCGAGGCCAGTACCTGATCGTGCTGGGGCGCGTCCAGGAAGGCCTCGGTGTCCTTGACGAGGCCATGGTGGCGGTCACGACGGGACGAGCTGTCGCCGATCGCGGCGGGCCTCGTCTACTGCGGCGTGATCGATGCCTGCCAGCGGGCCTACGAGCTGCGCCGGGCCCGCGAATGGACGGCCGCCCTGACGCGGTGGTGCGCCGAGCAGCCCGATCTCATGGCCTTCACCGGACGCTGCCTCGTGCACCGCGCCGAGATCATGCAGCTCGACGGAGCCTGGCCGGCGGCTCTGGACGAGGCGCGACGCGCGCGGTGGGCGGCCGGGGATGAGCCAGGTCGGCAACGCCGAGGCCGCTCTACCGCCAGGGCGAGATCCACCGTCTCCAGGGTGAGTTCGCCCGGGCCGAGGAGGCATACCGGGGCGCCAGCCGGTCCGGGTGGGAGCCCCAGCCGGGTCTCGCCCTGCTGCGCCTGGCTCGAGGAGAGCGCGACGCGGCTGCGGCGGCGATCCGCAGGGTGATCGGCGAGGCAACCGAGCCGCTCCGAGCGAGTGGCCCTCTTGCCCGCGTATGTCGAGATCATGCTGGCGGTCGACGAGCTCGACGAGGCGCGCACGGCGTGCCGCGAGCTCGAGGAGCTCACCGCGGATCAGCCGGCGGGCATGCTGGGCGCGATGCGATCGCAGGCGCGGGCGGCGGTCGCCCTCGCAGGCGGCCGACCCCTGGGCGGCCCTGGGAGCGGCCCGTAACGCCTGTCAGGCGTGGCAGGAGCTCGGCGCGCCGTACGAGACGGCCCGAGCGCGCGTCTTCATCGCCCTCGCCTGTCGGGAGCTCGGAGACACGGACACCGCGGAGCTGGAGCTGGACGCGGCCGGCCTCACCTTCCAGGAGCTCGGCGCCGCTCCGGATCTCGCGCGTGTGGAGCAGCTCATGCGGCGAGCGGCGACCGCGGGCTCCCGGCGGGCTGACCGCACGCGAGGTGGAGGTGCTCCGCCTCGTTGCGACCGGCAGGACGAACCGAGCGATCGCCGAGCGAGCTCGTCATCAGCGAGAAGACGGTCGCCCGCCACGTCAGCAACATCTTCACGAAGCTACAGCGTCTCGTCACGCTCGGCGGCAACCGCGTACGCCTACGAGCACGACCTCGTGTAGGCGGGCCTACACAGAAATACCCATCCTCGCGCGTTGCGGCCGATTTGGGTGGTTCGCCCGAAGCGGCAGCGCCCGGCGGCTTCGTAGCCGTCGGGAGCCATGACGACGGAGCGCTTCGAGACGGTGATCGTCGGGGGCGGTCAGGCCGGGCTCGCGGTCGGTTACCACCTCGCGCGGCGAAAGCGGCAGTTCGTGATCCTCGACGCGGGCGAGCGGGTCGGCGACTCCTGGCGGCGCCGCTGGGATTCGCTCCGAGTCTTCACGCCCGCCCGCTACTCGGGCCTCCCCGGCCGGCCCGTTCCCGGGCCCCGGCTTGTCCTATCCGGGGAAGGACGACGTGGCCGACTACCTGGAGGCCTACGCGGCCCACTTCGATCTTCCCGTGCGCACCGGCGTCGAGGTGGACGGGATCTCGCGGAACGGGAACGGCTACGTCCTCGCCGCCGGCGAGCGTCGCTTCGAGGCCGACACGGTCGTCGTCGCCTCGGGCGCCTACCACGGCCTCCGGGTTCCGCGCCTTCGCCTCCGAGCTCGCACCCGGACATCGTCCAGCTCGGCTCGACCGAGTATCGGAGCCCCTCCCAGCTGCGGGAGGGCGGCGTCCTCGTGGTCGGCGCCGGCAACTCGGGGGCCGAGATCGCCCTCGAAGCGGCCGGCACGCACACGACCTGGCTCTCGGGCCGGCATCCGGGGAGCGAGCCCACTCGGGCCGGCAGCTTCCTGGACCGGCTGCTCATGCCCCTCTTCTGGTTCCTCGCTCTCGCACGTGCGTCACGGTGAAGACGCCGATCGGCCGCAAGGTCCGGCCGAAGGTCAAGGAGGGGACGCCGCTCGCGCGGGTCCGGCCGAAGGACCTCGAGGCGGCCGGCGTCGAGCGCGTCCCGAGGACCGTCGGGGCGCGCGACGGGTCGCCCGGAGCTCGAGGACGGGCGCGTGCTGGACGTGGCCAACGTGATCTGGTGCACCGGGTTCCGCGCCGACTTCGGGTGGATCGATCTCCCGGTCTTCGACGACGACGGCGAGCCGCTGCACGACCGGGGAGTCGTCGAGGCCGCGCCCGGCCTGTACTTCGTCGGCCGACCCTTCCTCTACGGGTTCACGTCGTCGCTGATCGGCGGCGTCGGGAGGGACGCCGAGCACATCGCGAAGCACATCGCGTCGGCGGGGTCGAACGGCCGGCGTGGCGCAGAACCGGGGTCTGACCCGCCGGGGCAAAGCGACGAGCCGCCTGACTCAGTCTTCGCGCTTCACGTCCTCGAGCAGGCGCGCGAAGTCTGGGCCGTCGAACTCCTCGACGGCGCGGTCGTACTTCTCCATGCCCCACGCCCAGAAGTCGAAGTCGATCTCGGAGACGCCGTCCTGGATCGAGGCCCAGAGCGTCCACCCGTACTTCGACATCAGCCCCCAGAGGCGTGCACGAGCAACCTTGTTGCGGAGCGGCCGGCCGTAGTAGTGGCCGACGAGCTCGTCGAGCTGCTCGAGCGCCAGGTTCGACTCGCTCCAGACGTTTCCGAGCTCGAAGCAGGCGTCGTTGTTGCCCGAGTACTCGTAGTCGATCAGCTTGAACTCGCCCCCGACGTCGATGAAGTTCTCGGCGAGGAGGTCGTTGTTGCACGGAACCGTCCCCTCGTCGCGCACGGCCATGGCGGCCTCGATCGCACGTACCTGCGGCTCGAACTCGAGGTAGCGCTCGGGCAGCCGGAAGCCGCGCTCCTGGACGATCCCCAGATAGCGCGCCTGGATCCGGAACATGTTGAAGTCGTCGCGAAAGCGCCGGGCGCCGTGGAGCCGTCGGCAGGCGGCGGCGATCTGATCCAGCTTGTCGCCGCGGCGCAGGTCCTCGAGGGCTCTGCGTCTGCCCGACGATGAACTCGAGGACGAGCACGTTCTCCTCCGGGAGGTACGCCGTCACGCGGGCCCCGACGCCGGCGTCCGCGGCCGCAACGCTGTTCAGGTACTCGTTCTCCCGGTCGATCGCAAGCAGGCCGGCGTCCTTGGCGGAGACACGAACGACGTAGGCCCCTGAAGGGGCCGTGACCTTGTAGTTCGTGTTCGTGAGGCCGCCCGGAAGCTCAGCCACGTCGGCGGCGCCGGACAGTTCGGGCACCTTGGCGAGGACGCGCTCGAGAGTTCGGTCTACGCTCACGAATCCGAGTTTCTATCGCACAGAGGGGAGCCGCGTGTGATGAGCGAGCGTGCCGCGATCGTCGTCGTAGGGGGCGGGATTACCGGCTGCAGCGTCGCGTACCACCTCGCGAAGGCGGGGCTGCGTGATGTGATCCTCCTCGAAAAGGACGAGCTGACCAGCGGCTCGACCTGCCACGCGGCCGGCCTCGTCACACAGTTCAACCCCTCCCCGACGATGATGCGCTTCCGCCGTTACAGCGTCGAGCTCTACCGGGAGCTCGGCGTCTTCGACAGCGTCGGAAGCCTCCGCATCGCGTCCAGTCTCGAGAGCCTCGAGGAGCTCGAGCGCGGCGCGAGCCGGGCCCGCGCGATCGGGCTCGACGTCGACGTGCTCTCGCCGGAAGAGGTGGTGCAGTTGCTGCCTGCGGCCACGCGCGAGTCGCTCTACGGGGCGATCTGGATCGAGGATGACGGCTCGGTCGATCCCCACATCGCGACGCACACGCTCGCGAACGCCGCCCGGGAGCTCGGCGTGCGGATCGAGACCGGACGTCGCGTCACCGGGATCCGGCTCGGCCCGTCGCGCCGGGTGACAGCCGTCGAGACCGACACCGGGCCGATCGAGACGGAGCTGATCGTGAACGCCTGCGGGATCTGGGCACCCCAGGTCGCGGCGATGGTGGGGGCGTTCACGCCCTCGGTGCCGGTCGACCACCAACACATTGCCCTCGCCGCGGTGGAGGGGCACGAGCTGCCTCGCGAGATGCCGTGCTTCCGGGATCTCGACAATCTCGTCTACGGCAAGTCGGAGGCCGGAGGGATCCTCTTCGGCGGCTACGAGCCGAACCCGGTCGCGCGCTGGGCGGACGGGGTGCCCTGGGATCACGCCGGGGCGTCGGTTCCACCCGATCACGAGCGCTTCGCGCAGCTCATGGACGGCGCCGTCCGGCGCTTCCCGTTCCTGCACGACGCAGGCGTCGTCGCGCTCATCTGTCATCCCGACGCCATGACCCCGGACGGCAATCCGCTCCTCGGGCCGATGCCCGGGGTGCCCGGGTTCTGGACGGCCGCCGGTCTCTCGCTCAACGGCTTCGGCGGGGCCGGAGGCATCGGCAAGACGGTCGCCGAGTGGATCTCCGAGGGAGAGACCGAGCTGGACGTGACCGGCTACCGCGCCTGGCGCTTCGGAGCTTCGTACCGCGATCCGCGCTTCGCGCAGGAGACCGCCCGCGAGGTCTACCGCTACTACTATCGCCTCCGCTACCCGTTCGACGTCGACGAGTTGGGCAGGCCGAAGCGGCTCTCGCCCCTGCACGGACGGCTCCAGGATCTCGGCGCGGTCTTCGGGACGAAGAACGGGTGGGAGCGCGCGGACTTCTTCGAGCCGGGGAAGCCAAGCCGGAGGGCCGGCGCCGACCAGCGGGCGTTCGGGTTCGCGAAGCCGCCCTGGTTCGAGCGGCTCCGCGTGGAGCACGAGGCCTTCCGCGAGCGCGTGGGGATCATCGACATGACCTCGTTCGGGAAGATCGAGGTCTCCGGCCCGGGCGCGCTGCCCTTGCTCGAGCGGGCTGCCGACAATCGCATCGACCGGCCCGCCGGGAGCGTCGTGTACACGCAGTTCCTGAACGACCGGGGCGGGATCGAGGCGGATGTGACCGTCACGAGGCTCGACGAGGAGCGCTTCCGGGTCATCACCGGCGCGGGGACGATCGATTCGGACCTGGGCTGGCTCCGGCTCAACCTCCGCGAGGAGGACGCGGCGGTCGAGCTCCGCGACATCTCGGAGGAGCTCGCCGTGATCGGGCTCTGGGGCCCGCGCGCGCGGGATGTGCTCGAAGGCGTGACCGAGGACGACGTCGGGGACCAGGCGCTGCCGTTCCGCACGGCACGGACGATCGAGATCGGCGGATCGGAGGTGCTCGCGCAGCGAATCACGTACGTGGGCGAGCTCGGTTTCGAGCTCTACGTCGCGCCCGACTGGGCCGTTCAGGTGTGGGACCGGCTGCTCGAGTCAGGCGAGCCGCACGGGATCGAGCCCGGCGGCTACCGGGTCCTCGAGTCGCTGCGACTCGAGAAGGGCTACCGCTACTTCGGCACCGACCTGACCGCGGGGGACACCCCCTACGAGGCGGGACTCGGCTTCTGCGTCGACCTCGAAAAGGGCGAGTTCAACGGTCGCCGTGCGCTGGCGGAGGCGGGCGAGCGTCCGGCCCGGCGGCTCCGCACGCTGCTCGTCGGAGGCGAGGAGTACGTGCCGGTCTACGGAGGCGAGGCGGTGCGCGCGGGCGGTGAGGTCGTCGGCCGGCTTCGGAGCGCGGGCTACGGGTTCACGGTCGGCCGCAACATCGGGTTGGCGTATCTCCCTGCGGAGGTCGAGACCGGCGCGAACCTCGAGGTCGAAGTGCTCGGGAAGCCGGTGGGCGCCGTCGTCGCCGAGGACGCGCTCGTCGACCCGGCGAACGACCGGATTCTGGCCTAGGGCCGGGGGACGCCCCGAGAGGCGCCCCCCATTTCAGGCCGGCGGGCTACGCCCCCGGGATGCGGATCAGCGCCAGCTGCCCGCCTTCGCGCTTGTACGTGAAGTCGGGCTGACCGTCACCGTTGTTGTCGTCACCCGGCGCCTTCTCCACCCAGAGCGTGTGCGCCTGGACGTTGATCAGGAACGCGCCGGGCCCGAATGCCGCCGAAGCATCGACGATCCCGCTCGACTCCCAGGCGCCCCAGTTCCCGGGCGCGCGGCCGTCGACGTCGGTCGGGCCCCCGTCCGCGGACTGGTCGACCTTGAGAACGACCTCGGGCGCACCCGTAAACGGGACGTACCAGAGCCGCGCCGTCGTCGCGTTGGCGGGATCCGCCGCGATCTGGGCGGGAGTGAACTGCTGGCTGCTACCGGGATCCTCGGTCAGGAGCAGCCCGGTCTGCGTCGTCTCGATGTTGTCAGGCTGGTGGACCTCGCCGAGCGTCTTGACGGGGTTGTCGTCGCCCTCGACGAACACCGTGAGCGACGTCACTTTCGTCGGGTCATTCTTGTCGAGCACCATCTTCCACACGCGGCCGTTCGTCGACCTGAAGTTCGTGTCGAGGCTCTGCGCGGCCGTCCGGCCCCGGCCCGAGTCGACGATGTAGACGACGTTCTCCATGCCCGACCGCTTGTCATAGGCGATGTCCTCGACGCGGACGAACTGGAACACGTTGTTGAGATCGCTCCAGTACTCGAGCACCCACTGAGGACCGTCGATGCCGGGACCCGGAGCGACGGTCGCGAAGCGAAGATCGAGCTGCCAGCTGAAGTCCGTCGGCGGTAGCGGGTAGCCCTTGTCGGCGGCCTTCAGCTCCGAGCCGTCGGGATTGAGGCCGGTGGCGATGTCCTTCGGCACCTTGATGAAGTGCCCGCTGACTTCGGTTCCCGATCCGGGGGCGACGTCGTAGTAGTTCTTGACCCCCGGCGTGTCGGAGACGAAAGCCCAGAGGTCGCCCTCGTCGGCCAGCAGCTCGTCCGTGCTCGGTGCGATGTAGGAGTAGAGCTGCGACTGAGCAGGTGCAAGCTTCACGGACGTGTTGAGCGGATTCGTGAGGGGGCCGCTGGTGAAGGTGTCGTCACCCGAGAACACGACCGGGTGCCCATATCCGGGGATAGGAACGTTGTTCTCGTGGTTGTGCCTGCCCATCCCGTAGATCGGGCTGGTGCTTGCCGGTCTTGACGTCGAGCGCGACGACAAGGCCGGCCTCCTCCTCCGCCGGGCTCCCCGGGGTAGGCGGCCAGGAGGCCTCCTGGCGGTACACGTAGTCCGGCGACTCCTCGTTCGTGAAGAAGATCTCCCGATCGAACCCCTCCTTCTCCGTCGCGAGGTAGTTGGAGCAGAAACGCTGGTAGCCGGAGCTGCTCTCGATGACGAAAGAGCCGTTGAGCACTCCGGCCGAATGCTGGTTGAGGATCAGTCGGCTCACCTGCGCGTTGTCGAAATCGTTCTCCCCGTTGGCCGCCGTGGGCGCCGTCGCGTTGTACGGGAACGGCACCTTGCTGGTCTCGTGGTTCACAAAGAGGTCGACTCTGCCCTGACCCCGGGTGCGCACGGAGATCCCGTCCGGGATGGCCTCGAAGCGATAGCCGCTCGGAAGCACGTCCCCGACCGTCAGGAGCGGCGTGATCTCCACCCCCGCCTTGACGGGGCTGAGCATCGAGCGCTCCCCAGTCCTGAAACCACTCTTGTTGCCGCCCGCGAGCGCGACAGCCGTCCCCGAGACTGCGATGACCGCTGCGAGCGCCGTGCAGGCAATGAACGTGCGTCTGCTCATTTCGTCCCCTTGAAGTCGTGGCCGCCGGCGAGGTCTACCAGATGCGCCGGCACAGATCTAGCCTCGTGCAGACGACCGAAGTGGGCTCAGCCCTTTCCATCAGCTGCTCGAGCAGCACGAGCCGCAACGAGATCCTCGCGCGTCGCAAGGCACACGTCCGAACCGAACGGTAGGAAGACGCCGAGCCGCCGAGATGGATGCCTGGTCGTCGCAGCGCGTAGACACTGAGCGAACCGCTCTGTCACATTCTTCACCTCACGGTCGATGCGACTCCCCTCGGCCCCGGAGTGACTGGATGGCACGCGAGCTCAGCACCGACGATCTTGTCCGAAGGATGGAGCGCGCCACAGTCCGGGCCGCGGCCGCGGGGCGCACCGGCCCACTCGTAAAGCTGACAGCCCGTGGCGGGGATTGATGCGTCAGGCCGCTCGCATCGGCCCTGTCCTTGCGATCGCTGCGATTGCCGGTTACCTCCTCGGGGGCTGCGGTGGAGGTGACTCGAACGGCCTGCCAAGCCTGTCCGGTGTGACTGACTTGCCTACCGGCACACGACCGGACGTGACCTTGCCGACCCTCTCCACGCGAACGGAGACGGCTCCGGGAACAACCACCGAGGCACCAACCACGCCGCCCACTGAGGGGACGCCGACGGAGCCGACGACCACTTCCAGCGAGACGCAGGCGAACGAGACGACCACGACCTCACCTTCGACGACGAACGGGGATACGGGCCCGTCGGACACCGGGGCGAGCGAACCACCCGACGACGAAGACGGGTTCTTGGGCTGGCTCGCGCTCGTGCTCGGCCTCGCCGCCGCCCAAGGCGAGACGACGGAGACCGAGCCTTCGACCACGACGACGGAGACCGAGACCCCGACCACCACGAGCGTGGAGACCGTGACTCAGGTAGAAACGGTCGGGCCCGAACCGACTTCCTCCCCGAGCGACCCGCCGTGGGGCTGGATCGCCCTGGCCCTCGGGCTCGCTCTGGCGGCAATCGTCGCCTGCCTCGTGGTCTGGAGGCGGAAACGGGCCGGCGCAAGCCCCTCGTCGAGCCAGGACCCGCCTGCCTGACCCCTCCAGAACTCGCGCGGGCTGTGCCCACGCGACCATGCGAGGAGCCCGACGGTGCGCGGCGTTCTTCGCTAACTGGCGCCAGCGACTTCGCGACAGGGGGCCACGATCGGTCCTGCTCAGCGCACGTGGTACGGGACGCTCGAGAGCAGCACTCGCGGCTCGAAGAGGAGCAGGCGCTTGATGTAGAGGGCGCGCTGGTTGTGGAGGAGCCGCGGCCAGCCCGAGAAGATCAGCTCGGGCATCACGACGGAGACGACCACGTCCGGTTCCGCGGTGAGCTGCGCGGAGATAGCGCTGGAGCGGATCACCGAGGTCTCGGTAGGGAGCCTCGGCGATGTCGAGCGGTAGGTCGATCTCCTCTCGCTCCCAGTCGCTTCTGATCCTCTTTGCCTCGTCGGCGTCGAAGGCGAAGAAGACCGCCCTGGCGTCGTCGAGGCCGAGCGTCTGCGTGTACTTGATCGAGCGAAGCGATGCTGCCTGCACGCCTGAGACGAGGACGCGAGCGATCGGCTCGCTCGGGTTGGGGCCGGGCGTGTTCTGCATCGAGGACGACCGGGACGTCGCGTGACGACCACGCCTGGCTCTGAGAGCAGGCGAAGCTTGAGTGAGAAGGTCGAGCGGCGACGGGCGATGGCGGTGGAGAGCGACGGCCGCTCGAAGACCTCTGGAACGACCACTGTGGTGAAGGCCGAGTCGCCGCGCGGCAGCGCCCAGACGTAGTCGAGGACGGCGTCGGCTACTCCGTCGCGCCGCTCGAGGGTCTCGATCGGCGTGCCGCCGCCGCTGAACTCCCACCAGTGCTCGCGAGGGTCGGGCTTCTGACCGCTCGTCGGGCACATAGACGGGGTGGTAGCTCGCTGCCCGCGATCTGGCGCGCGTACCAGGCCGCCTCGGCTGTGGCCTCGTCGAGGTGCTCGACGTAGAGGATCGTCGTGTTCGTGGGCTCGGGCGCTCCTCGCACCGCGGCCGTTCCGGCCCGCAGCCGGCGGCTTACCGTCCGGTAGTGGCGGTTGATGATGAGGAAGAGGGCGATCAGTGCCGGGATGGCGATGACGACCATCCAGGCGCCCGTCGACGAACTTCGCCTGGATCACGAGCAGAGTCACGATTCCAGTCGCGGTCGCGCCGACGCCGTTCATGACGGCGCTCTTCGCGCCAGCCGGGCTCCTTGAGCCGTAGCCAGCGGCGCACCATGCCTGCCTGGGAGAGCGTGAAGGCGGTGAAGACGCCGACGACGTAGAGGTGGATGAGGGCGATGACGTCGGCGTTGAAGACCCAGATCGAGACGCGCGGCGAGGCCGGCGAGCACGATGATTCCGTTCGAGTAGACGAGCCGGTCGCCGAGGTTCACGAACTGGCGGGGGAAGTAGCCGTCCCGCGCGAGGACGGCCGCCAGCCGCGGGAAGCCCTGGTACGACGTGTTGGCGGCGAGGATGAGGATCGCCGAACGTGACCGCCTGGACGACGTAGTACATGACCGAGGTCGGCGAGGACGCCGGGAAGGTGGCCCGGGCGATCTCGGAGATGAGCGAGACGCTCTCGCTCGGGCGGGCGCCCATCTCGACGGCGAGGTAGGAGACGCCGAGGAAAAGCGTGATCGCGATGGCGCCGAGGACGAGGAGCGTCTGCGCCGCGTTGCGGCCCCGTCGGCGGCTGGAAGGCGCCGACGCCGTTCGAGATCGCCTCGACGCCGGTGAGCGCGGCGGCGCCGGATGCGAAGGCGCGGGTGATGACGAGCACGCCGGCTGCCCCTACGCCCGCCGCGACCGGGTCGGGCACCTCCGCCTGAGGGCAGGTGCCGACGACGCATTTGCCTACGCCGGTCGCGATCATCGCGTACATGGCGACGACGAAGGCGTACGTCGGGAGGGCGAAGAGGATGCCGGACTCGCGGACACCGCGCAGGTTCGCGACGCGTCAGGAGGACGATGAAGGCGATCGAGAGACCCACCTTGTGCGACTCGAGCGAGGGCACGGCGGACGTCAGAGCGAGCACGCCCGCGGCGACCGAGACGGCGACGGTGAGGACGTAGTCGACGAGGAGCGCCGCCGCCGCGACGAGGCTCGGCAGCCGTCCGAGGTTGTCCTTGGCGACGATGTAGGCGCCGCCGCTCGTCTGGTAGGCGTGCACCGTCTGCGTGTAGGAGAGGACGACGATCGCCAGCACTGCTGCGATCACGATGGAGATCGGCATGATCAGGCTGGCCGCCGTCGCCGAGGCTGCGATCAGCACGACGAGCCCCGACTCGGTCGCGTAGGCCACCGACGACAGCGGGTCGGAGGCGAAGATCGGCAGGGCGAGCTTCTTCGAGACGAGCGTGTCGTCCATCTCGCTGCTCGCGCGCGGGCGGCCGATGAGCGCCCGCTTCCAGGCGACCGAGCGTTCGGGGACGTTCGCGGATCTCGGCCATGGTCAGTCGCTTTCGAGCTCGGCGAGGACGGCCGCGATGCGCTCGTTTCGCCTCACGGCATTCAGGCCGTAGTCGCGAATCGGCGGCGGCTCGGACAGGATGCAGCTCAAGCTCGCGAAGCGCGCCTTCGGGAAGCGGTCGATCGAAGTCTCGAAGCCGATCGGCGATCCGCTCGTACAGGGCCGACCGCTCCGCGACCGTGTCGAACTCGACGACGGACGCCCGGTGGAAGTGCTCTCGCTCAGCGAGCGCGTAGCGCTGAACCTCGCGAGAGAGACGCCGCCGCTCGCGGCCGGGCGCACGCCAACGTGCAATCGTCAACACGCATCGACCGTATGCCGACGTCGCTCAGCGATCCCTCAGGATCTCGGCCTGAGGTCTCAAGAAGCTCTCAAGACGGAATGACGAGGCGATAGCCCGCACCCGGCTCCGTCAGGAGGTAGCGGGGCCGCGAGGGGTCGGTCTCGATCTTCCGCCGCAGCTGCGAGACGTACACGTGCAGGTAGTGAGACTCGCGCTGGTAGGCCGGCCCCCACACCTCGCGCAGGATCTGCCGCGTGCGTCAAGAGACGGCCGACGTTGAGCGAGAAGAGACGCAAGAGCTTGAACTCGTGCGGCGTGAGCGACAGGAGCTGCCCGTCCTTGTAGACCGCGCGCTTGTCGAGCTCGATCCGCAGGTCGCCGATCTCCACGACCGGGTCGCCAGCGGGCTGGGCCCGGCGCAGGCTCGCGCGCAAGCGCGCCAAGAGCTCCTCGACGCCGAAGGGTTTGGTCACGTAGTCGTCTGCGCCCGCATCGAGGGCAGCGACCTTCTCGCGCTCCTCGTCGACCGCAGACAGCACGACGATCGGCACCTGCGTCCACTCGCGCAGCTCCCGACAGACCTCGGCCCCGCCTTTCCCGGGCAGCACGAGGTCCAGGATCACGGCATCCGGCGGCCGGACGGCGGCCTGCGTCAGGGCGGCCTCGCCGGTTGCGGCAGTCTCGGTCGTCATAGCCGGCGCCTCGGAGGGTCGTCTCGAGCGCCCGCAGGATCTGCGGCTCGTCGTCGACCACCAGGACGCGCGGCCCGCTCACGCCTCGGCCTCGAACCGGCACGGGCGCGAGCGGGAAGGCGATCGCGAAGCAGGCGCCCTCCGATCCAGCGTGTTTCGGCCCAGATGCGGCCGCCGTTCGCCTCGGTGAAGCCCCGTGCGATTGCGAGCCCTAGCCCGGTGCCTTGTCGACCGTCCGCCTCTGAGGCGCGTTCGAAAGGCTCGAAGATGCGCTCGAGGTCGTCGCTCGGCCAGCGGCGGGCCGCCGTTCTCGACGCGGAGGACGACCTCCAGCCGCGAAGCAGTGACCCGAACGACCACGTCCTCGTTCTCGGGCGAGAAGCGCAGCCCGTTTTCGAGGAGGTTGACCAGGGCGCGCTCAACCTGAACCGCGTCGACCTCCACGAGCGGGATCTCGTCGCTCGGTAGCTCAACCCTGACGGAGGCCTCCCGTCCTCCAAGCTGAGCGAGCGCCTGCCCGACGAGCTCGTCGATCGCGACGAGCTCCTTCCGCGAAGTCACCGCACCGGTCTCGAGGCGCGAGAGGTCGAGCAGATTCGCGACCAGTCGATCGAGCCTGAGGGACTCCTCCTTGATCGTGTCCAGCAGGCGCTGTCGGTCCTCCTCGGTGAGCTCCAGCGCCGGCGACGCAAGGCTTTCCGCCGGCAACCCGAATCGCGGTCAACGGAGAGCGAAGGTCGTGGCCGACCGATCGCAGGATCGCCGTCTTGACCGTGTCGCTCAGGCGCAGCCGCTCAGCCTCGAGCGCCTCTCGCTGGAGCACCTCTCGGTCGGCGGCCACCGCGAGCAGCGACGCCAACGCCGGGAGAAAACGGTCTCGCACCGCGGCGTCCGGTTGCTCACCCTCGGGCACGACGAGCCTTCCGACCAACCGGTCTCCGGCGCGGAGGTTGAACTCTGCCCCGTCGGGAATCGCCTCACCCCGGTCGTCGAGGTCGAGACGTACCTCGGCTGACGCCCAGAATCCGCGCAACTGCCCGAGCAACCGCCTCCCGACCGCTCGTCAGCGCGCTCACCCTGGAGCAGCGCAATCGAGAGCTCGGCGAGCAACGCCTCCTCCCGCTCGCGCTGCTCCGCCTCGGCCGCACGCTGCCGAGCGCGTGTTGCTAGCTCGCTGACAACGATCGCCGGTCACGAGATAGACGGCGAGAGCAAGCCAGTTCGTTCGTTCCTCCAGACGGAACGTATGCGCAGGTGGCAGGAAAAAGAAGTTGAACGCCAGCATGCTCGCGACCGCGACGCCGACCGCCCACGCCCGGCCCCACAAGATCGCGACCGGTAGAACTGCGAAGAGGTACAGCGCGCCGAGGCTGAGTACCGGCACCGCTTCGCGGAACAAGTAGATCGCCGCCGTGACGACCACCAGGCATCCGGCACTGCCAAGGAGCGCCTTTGACTGGCTGGGCAGCCAGGCCGGGCCAGGATCGCGACTCGCCGAGCCACTCATGACCAAAGCATGCCGCGAAACCCTCGCTGCGGCGCCGCGATCAACCAAGCCGATGGAGGCGGCGGGAATCGAACCCGCGTCCGAAGTCGCACCGTGAAGAGCCTTTCCAAGCACAGCCTGCCCTTGAATTTCGCCCGGCCGGCCGGTGGGCTGGCAAACCTACCGTCGGGCTAGCCGGTCCTGAGAAGTCCCGCCTCCGGCGACCAGCGCTCCTTCGGCGGCGAGCCCGTTTTCTGACGCCGGGTCTCCGATCCACGGGCCGAGACCGGAGCCGACGCGTCGCCTAGTTAGGCGGCGAGTGCGAGATCGTTTGGCTTCGCACTTGCTTTGTTCCCGGTTGTTTAACGAGGCCAACCGGGGACCTCGGCTTGCAGCTCTTCCGGAGAACCGACCCCGTCGAAACCGGATCGCCCCCAGAGACTGAAAGTATAGCCGCGGGATGGAGGTTCCCCGGCTAAGCCAGGCGCTCGTGCTGCGCGTCGACGCCGTCTCGAACGCGGCGCTCGCCGTCTTCCTGCTCGCCGCCACGTGGGACGCCCTCTACGACTTCTTCGGGCTTCCCCTGCCGGAGCCGCCTTTCTACGCGCAGCTTCTCGGGGCCGCCCTGGTCGCGTTCGCCATCCTCGAATGGGCTCTCGCCGGCACCCCCGCCCAGCAAACCGTCACGTTCGCCGCCGCGGTCGGAAGCGCGCTCGCCGCCGCCGTGCTCGCCGTCTGGCTGCTCGTCGCGGACACCGACCTCGACACCCATGGCCTCGTCGCGCTGTGGTCCGTGGCTGCCTTCCTCGCCCTCGCCGCCGCGGTCCACGCCGTGGTCCTCATTCACGGCCGCGGGCCTTGAGCTCCCGCTCGATCTGCCGCCGGGCGTCGCGGTCGGCAATGTCCCGGCGCTTGTCGCGCACGTCCTTGCCGCGCCCGAGCGCGAGCTCGACCTTGACCCGTCCGTCCTTCCAGTAGAGCTTCGTCGGCACGAGGGTGAGCCCCTTCTCCTGCACCTTGCCGATGAGCTGGTCGATCTCGCGGCGGTGGAGGAGGAGCTTGCGGTCGCGGTCTGGATCGTGGTTCGAGATGGAGCCCTGCGCGTACTCGGGGATGTGCGCGCCGACGAGGTAGACCTCGCCTCCTCGGACGTCGCCGAACGCACGCTGGAGGATCGCCTTGCCGCCGCGCAGAGACTTCACCTCGGTGCCCGTGAGCACCAGCCCCGCCTCGTAGCGGTCGAGGAGATGGTAGTCGTGGCGCGCACGCCGGTTATCGGCGATCAGCTTGGTCCCGCGGGCCATGCCGCCATTGGACCAAAAAAGCCAGTGGGTCAGCAACCATGCCGGCTTCGCTCAACCATGCGGGTCGCCAACGTCGCCTAGAGCGCCAAATGCGTCCTCGTGTGGCCTATATGTGGCCCAGGAATCGGGCCCGCTGAGAGCGCTTCTGAGCGCGACCAACCAGCGGACTACCGGAACCCTTACCCGACCCCTCGCAGCGCGGCAGAGGTCAGCGCGTGGGCGCACAGCCAGGCCGCCCGCCACGAAGCCGGTCGAGAAGACGGTGACGGTCGAGAAGACCGTGACCGAGACAGTGCAGGCCGAGGCCGATGAGGCCGAGCCGGTCGACGACGAGGCCCCGGTCGAGGAGCCCGAGCCTGTCGAGGAAGCCGAGCCCGTCGAGGAGCCCGAGGCTCCGGCCGAGACCGCCGGTCAGGAGAACGCCCGCGAGAGCGCCCAGGACTACCTCGACTTCAGCGCGTTCTCCAAGAAAGGCCTGATCGATCAGCTCAAGTACGAGGGCTACTCCACCAAGGACGCCACCTACGCCGTGGAGGCCGTCAGCCCCAACTGGAACAAGCAGGCCGCCCAGTCCGCCAAGGACTACCTCGACTACTCGAGCTTCTCCCGCACCGGCCTCATCGAGCAGCTGGAGTACGAGGGCTACACCGAGCAGCAGGCCGTGTACGGCGTCGACCAGGCCGGCCTCTAAAGCGAACCCTGGCCCCTAAACCTCCGGGGGGCACAGGCCCCGCGAACGCCGCTCGCCGATACGGGGGCGGCGTTCAGCTTTGCGGGCTCGAGGCTCTCAGCCCGCCGGCAGATTCCGGTCGGCCGCGTCCCCTAATCGCGCCCGGGCATCGGCGAGCCCGATTTACCCAGATGGGTGAACTACACGGCGACGAGGCTGCCGATACATGAACCGTGTAAGCGAACCCTGGCCCCTGGGGTGCCGGGGGAATCCTCACGAAAGGGACCGAAGTGAAGAAGCTCCTAGCGGTGGTCGTCGTCGCCCTCGTGGGCGCATCGGCCTTCGCCACCACCGCCGACGCAGCCATGTGGCACACCATCGCCCGCGCCCCGGATACGTCCTCCGCCTACACCTACGCGTCCCTCTCGACGGAAACGGCTTACCGCACCGAGGCGCTTCGGGCTAACACCCGCGGCCCGCGTGGCTGGGTCGAGGTCGACGCGAACGTGTCCTGCCACAACCGCAGCTACTCGCGGTACGGGTCGCGAACGATCGGCTGGCGCTACTGGTCGTCCGGCTACCGCGCCGAGGTGAACAAGCAGAGGCTGCCCGTGCCCGTCTGGCACGGCAAGTGCGACATCCACCTCTCGGCGACCGGGAACGGCGGACACCTGCAAACCACGCTCCAGCGCAAGCCCTGATTTTCCCAGAGCGGCCGGGACTCCGCCCCAAAGCAGATTTTCGAGGGGCGGCCCCGGTCCCCCGGGCTACTACTGCCGTCACCGCAGCGGGAGAGTCTGCCACCCCGGGATGACCGAACGGCGAGTGATTCCGGACCAAAAAAATTCGCCGAGCCGGTTGCGCTTTCGTCCACCTCTCCGGCTGACCTTCCGCTTCCGCGTAGTGCCGCCCGGTGAGGCTTCGACCTAGTCGCGCTCCGTGCTCGGCGCAAGCGGCAACCTAAAGGGACGCGCCCGGCGGCGCAAGGGGACGCGGAGGCCTTTCCGCGCAAAGAGCGGCAATTTCTTTCGAAGGCTCACGCAGGGGTCAGCTCGACCTTCCCCTCCCACCGCCGAACCTCGGCGACCCGGACTTCGATCGGGTGCCCGAGACGGTAGGACGAGCCCGACCGCCGCCCGACGAGGGCGGTCCCGAGCGGGTTCAGCTCGAAGTAGTCGCCGGGGAGGCGCCGAGCGGGGACGTAGCCCTCGAAGACGCCGTCGAAGCGGACGAAGATGCCCGAGCCGATCGCTCCAACGATCTCACCCTCGAAGGTTGCGTCCCAGCCCTCCTCGAAGAGCCGCCGCTCGAGGAGCCAGGCGAGACAGAGCTCGTCGGCTCGGTACTCGACCAGCGCGGCTGCCCGCTCGAGCGCGGAGACCGACGCGGCGAGCTCGGGAAGGTCGGCGGGCGGCTCGACGTCGAGCACCCCGAGCTCGCGCAGGAGCGCCCGGTGGCAGACGAGGTCCGGGTAGCGGCGGATCGGCGACGTGAAGTGGCAGTAGGCGCGGCTCGCGAGGCCTGAGTGCCCGAGGTTGGCCGGGTCGTAGCGCGCCTGTTTGAGGGAGCGGAGCACGAGGGCGGGATACGCCTCTTTCCCACGTCCGGACTGCTCCACGTAGCGGGAGACCGCCACGGCAGCGCGAGCGGCCAGGCGCGCAGCCGTCGGGGGCGTGAGACGCTCGGGAACCGGCGGGGTCGGCACCTCGAGGTCTGCAAGCTTGGAAACCAGCAGCTCGACCGCCTGGGGATCCGGGCGCTCGTGGACGCGGTAGAGGGCATCGCGTTTCCGGCCCGCCAGAAGCTCGGCGACCGCCTCGTTCGCGACGATCATCAGCTCCTCGACGAGCATGTGGGCGAGCGGCTCCTCCTCCATCCAGGCCCGCTCGACGCCCCCATCTCCGTCGAAGGCGAAGGCGATCTCACCGGTCTCGATCCGCAGCGCCCCTCGCCGGTACCGACGCCGCCGGAGCCCCTCGGCCACCTGTTCTGCGACCCGCAGCGACTCGGCCAGCTCGGCCCCGGCCCGCTCCTGCCCCGCGAGGATCGCCTGCGCGTGCCCGTACGTGAGCCGCTCCTGGCTCCGGATCACGCTGCGGTAGAAGCGCGGCACGCCCGGCTCGAAATCGGTGTCGAAGAAAAGCTCGACGGTCACGCAGCGGCGCTCGACATGAGGACGAAGGCTGCAGAGATCGGCCGAGAGCTCCTCCGGGAGCATCGGCTCCACGCGGCCGGGGACGTAGACAGAGCAGGCGCGCTCCGCGGCGTCGTGGTCGAGCGGCGAGCCGGCGGGGACGTAGGCGGACACGTCGGCGATGTGGACCCACGCGCGCACGCCCTCGGCCTCGCGGCGCACGCTGAGCGCGTCGTCGAAGTCCTTCGCCTCCTCCGGGTCGATCGTGAACGTGAAGAGCCCGCGGAGGTCGACGCGATCCGGTTCGTCCTCCGGCGGGTCGGCCGGGAGAGGAGGGTGCTCCCGGCGCAGGCCCTCGTGCCACAGCAGCCCTTCGAGAACGGGCTCGATGTGGCTCGCGGGCCCGAGGACCCGCTCGAGCCGGGCGCGCCCGCGTCCCGGACGGAGGACGACGAGGTCGCCGACGGACGCCTCCCCCGCCCCCTTCCGGTCGATCACGACCTGCGTCCCGGCCTCGAAATACGGCTCGCCGACGAGGAGCTTGCCGCGCCGGGCGAGCTCGCAGACGAGGAGCTGGTTCACGCCCCTTCAGGAATGCTGCACCGCGCGCATTGCCTGGAGGGGCACTTATCCGCGCAGGACCTTCAGCAACGTCTTGCGAGCGGTTCGCAGAGCCTCGTCCGACTCGGTCAGAGGATCGTCGACGGCGAGAGTGGACGGCTCGATGCCGACATTCGTGATGTCGGCGCCGGCCGGCGTCAGGTATTTCGCCGTCGTGAGCTTGAGCGCTCCGCCGCCCCGGAGCGGGGCGACAGTCTGAACCGATGCCTTCCCGAAGGTGCGCTCGCCGACGAGCGTCGCGCGCTCGTTGTCCGCGAGAGCGCCGGCGACGATCTCGGCCGCGCTCGCGCTCCCGTAGTCGACGAGCACCACGAGCGGAAGCTCGGGATGGGTCGGGAAGCCGGTCACGTCGTACAGATGGGCCTCCTCGTGGAGACCGTCCGTCCGGCAGACGAGGCCGTCGTCCAGGAAGATGGAGGCGGTCTCGACCGCTTCGGAGAGAAGTCCTCCCGGGTTGTCACGGAGATCGATGATCGCCGCCTCCGCGCCCATCTCGACGAGCCGCGACGTCGCCTCCTCGAGGCTCTGTGCGGCGCCGGACGGGAACGAAAAGACTCGCAGATAGGCGACGTCGCGCTTACGGAGCTCGATCATGTGGGCGCTGATCGGCGGGACTTCGATGTCTCGCCGGACGACCGTGAAGTCGATCGCCTTCCCCGACTTCGGCCGCCGCACCGTCAGGTGCACGAGCGAGCCCGCCTCCCCTTTGACGAGCGCGAGCGAATGCTCGAAGGACAGGGGCGCGGCTTGCTCCCCGTCGATCCGCACGATCACGTCGCCCTCCCGGATCCCCGCCTCGCGTGCCGGCCCTTTGAGCGCGGACGTGACGAGCAGGCCGTTGCGGGCGGGGCCGACCGAGAGCCCGATGCCCGTGTACGTGCCTTGCGTCGTCTCCTGGAGGCTCTCGAACTCCGTGCGCGTCAGGTAGTCGGTGTGGGGATCCTCGAGCCCCTCGAGGATGTCGTCGACCGTCTGCCGCGCCAGCACCTTCGGGTCGATCCAGCGGTAGTAGTAGGAGGTCAGCTCGGCGCGCACCTCGTCGATCAGCGTGATCGGCCTGTCTCGCTGGAGGGGGGCCGCGCTCGGGCTCGAGCTCGGAGCGGCCCGGGTCAGGAGGAACCCGAGCGCGAACGCTCCGACGACGAGCGCGCACACGCCGAGGACGGCGAGCGCTCGTCTCAGGAGGCCGCCCGCGGAGCGTTTTGCCGGGCTCCCCGACGGCACCGTCTCAGATCCGCAGGAAACGCCGCATGGTGATGCCCGAGCCGGCCGCGCCGATCAGAAGGCTGACGCCGATCATGGTGAGAGCGATGAACGGGAAGCCCCAGGGCTCGGTGCCGTCGTCGCCGCCGAGCAGCCGCCCGAGCGCCAGCCGGTCGGCCACGAAGAGCAGGATGACGGCGAGGATCGAGCCGGCCAGGCCGCACACGAGACCCTCCAGCATGAACGGGGCCCGCACGAACCAGTTCGACGCGCCCACGAGCTTCATGACCTCGATCTCGTGGCGGCGGGAGAAGATCGACAGGCGGATCGTGTTGGCGATCAGGATCGTTGACGAGACGAGGAGGATGATGCTCCCGAAGAGAACGGTGCCGCCGATGATGGCGGCCCAGTGCAGCACCTTCTCGGCCTTCTTCTCCCCGTAGGTCACCCGCTCGACGCCGGCGGGCGTGGGCTCGAGGCTGGCGGCGATCTCCTGGACGAGCTCCGCGTCCTTGGGAACGACCTCGTATGAGGCGGGGAGCGGGTTTCGCGGGAGGTCCTCGGTGAGCTCGGGGTACCGCTCCTGCATCTGCTCGAGGGCCTTGTCCTTGGTGATGAACTCGAACGACTCGACGTTCGGGTTCGAGGCGAGCTGCGCCCTGACGCCCTCGATCTGCTTCTCGTTCACCTCCTCGCCGCACTGGCCCTGGGTGCAGAAGTAGACGTTCACGACGATGTCCTTCTTGACGTTGCCGGTCCACGAGAGGAGCCACGTGCCGAGCACGATGAAGAGCCCGAGCAGGAACATCCCGATGAGGACGGTCATGATCGCCGCGGCGGTCGTGGAGATGTTGGTCGCGATCGACCGGAACGCCTCGGAGAAGAAGAGTCGGACGCGCATGCGCTACTCGTAGCCGCCGCGCCGCTCGTCGCGGACGACGATGCCCTCCTCGAGGGCGATCACGCGCTTTCGCATCTTGTCGACCATCTCGCGGTCGTGGGTGGCCATGAGCACCGTCGTCCCGGTGCGGTTGATGCGGTAGAGGAGCTGCATGATCCCGACGGAGGTGTCCGGGTCGAGGTTGCCCGTCGGCTCGTCGCAGATGAGGAGCGGCGGGTGGTTGACGAAGGCGCGCGCGATCGAGACGCGCTGCTGCTCTCCGCCCGAAAGCTCGTGCGGGTAGCTGTTCATCTTCGCGCCCAGGCCCACGAGGGCGAGGATCTCGGGCACCTTCGCGCGAATCTGGCTCTTCGACTGCCCCTGCACCTTCAGCGCGTAGGCGACGTTCTCGAAGGCGGTGCGATCGGTCAGGAGCTTGAAGTCCTGGAAGACGCAGCCGATGTTGCGGCGGAGGAGCGGCACCATCCTGCGCTTGAGGCGGGCGAGCTCGCGGCCGCCCACGATGATCCGCCCTCCCGTCGGGTCGAGCTCCTTGAGGACCAGGCGGATGATCGTCGACTTGCCCGAGCCCGAAGGGCCGACGAGGAAGACGAACTCGCCCTTCTCGATCACGAAGCCCGCCTCGCGCAGGGCAACGACCCTCGGCTCGTACACCTTCGTGACCGTCTCGAAGACGATCATCGGAGCGCCGGACGGCTCGACTACGCCCGTGTCAGTCTCGGCCGCGGCCGCCGGCCGGGCACCGTCGCCGTCGAGCGCGACCGCACGCACCCGAGGGCCTTCCAACTGTTGTGTGAGATCCGCTTCCTGCACAGGTCTAGGCGGCGCCACTCCCGAAGGCGCGTTGCGTACGGGCAGGCGATTCTACCGCAACGGTCGGGCCGGAAGCGCACTACACCACGGCTCCCGTCGCGTGCGCGAGCAGATAGGCGCGGATGAATGGGTCGAGGTCCCCGTCGAGCACGGCCTGGGCGTTTCCCTCTTCGACGTCGGTGCGGTGATCCTTCACGAGCTGGTAAGGGTGGAGGACGTAGCTGCGGATCTGGCTTCCGAAGCCCGTGTCGAGCACCTCCCCGCGCTCGGCCGCGAGCTCCGCCTCCCGGCGCTCGAGCTCGTGCTCGGCGAGGCGGCTTCGCAGGATCCGCATGGCGGTCTGCCGGTTGGAGAGCTGCGAGCGCTCGTTCTGGCACTGGACGACGATTCCGGTGGGCAGGTGCGTGATGCGGACCGCCGAATCGGTCTTGTTCACGTGCTGGCCCCCGGCACCGCTCGCACGGTACGTGTCGATCCGGAGGTCGGACTCGTCGACCTCGATGGCGCCTTCGTCCGTGACGAGCGGGCTCGCGATCACCTGGGCGAACGAGGTGTGTCGGCGGTGCGCCTGGTCGAACGGCGAGAGCCGCACGAGGCGGTGGACGCCGCGCTCGGCCTTGAGCGTCCCGTAGGCGTTCTCCCCCTCCACCGTGAAGGTCGCAGACTTGATCCCCGCCTCCTCGCCGGGGGAGGCCTCGAGCAGGTCGGTACGGAAGCCGCGCTCGGACGCCCAGCGGAGATACATCCGGAGCATGATCTCGGCCCAGTCCTGGGCATCGGTCCCGCCGGTGCCCGCGTGGATCGAGACGACCGCGTCGCCCGCGTCGTAGTCGCCGCTGAAGAGCGACTCCTCCTGGAGGCGGTCGAGCTGCAGTCGCAGCGCGAGGGCGCTCTGCTCGATCTCGTCGAGCTCGCCGTCCTCCGAGGCGAGCGCGAGAAGCTCGCCCAGGTCGTCGGCCTCGCCGCGGAGGCGGTCGTAGTCGTCGAGCCGGCGGGACAGCCGCGCGTGCTCGGCGGAGATGCGGGCCGCCGTCTGCTGGTCGTCCCAGAAGCCCGGCTCCCCCATCGCCGCCTCGAGCTCGGCCAGGCGTGAGCTCAACCCGTCAGGGTCAAAGGTAATCACGGACCCAGGAGAGCTGGGTCCCGATCTCTGCGAGCTCTCGCTCTACGGCGCTCCGTTCGGCCACGAACTGGATCGTAGCGCGCCCGGAGAACGGCGCCCGCCAGGGCCTCGCCTCGGTCGGGCTGTGGGGCCACCCCGTGCCTCCACCCGCTACGAGCGTAACCAGGAAAACCGCACCCGTGGCGCGCGGAAGGTGACGGGAGTGTGACGATCCGTGACGGAGACGGGCGGCTACGCGCCGTGGCAGCGCTTGTACTTCTTGCCCGAGCCGCAGGGGCAGGGGTCGTTCCGGCCGACACGGTCCCAGTCCGAGGCGATGCGCTGCCCCGTCGAGACGGTCGTCGCCGCGCCGGCTCCGGCGCCCGCGGTCGCGCCCGGCGTCCGCGCGCCCTCCGCGGGAGGGGCGCCTGCCGCCCTGATCAGGTCGGCGCCGGCGACCGACTCGTGCTCGTAGACGAGATCGCCGTTCCCGGCCGCCGCCGGCTCCGCCTCGGGCTGCTCCGGCGGGCGCTCGATCTGGATGCGGAGCAGGTAGCGGACGACCTCCTCCTGAATGATCGTCGTCAGCTCCTCGAACATCCCGTGGCCTTCGGAGCGGTACTCGGAGAGCGGATCCTTCTGCGCCATCGCCCTCAGGTGGATCCCGTCGCGCATGTACTCCATCGACTCGAGGTGCTCTCGCCAGCGCGTGTCGACGACCTGGAGGACGAGGTAGCGCTCGACCTCGCGCAGGAGCTCCGGACCGTACTCCTCTGCCTTTGCCGCGTAGGCGTCGCTCACGTCCGTCTGGAACTCCTCGATGAGCTCCTCGCGCGTCAGCGACGGGCCCAGCTCCTCCGGCGAGATCTCGGTCTCGTAGAGACCCTCCATCTCCTTGAAGAGGCTGTCGAGGTCCCACTCCTCCTGGTAGTCGGACTCGGTGTGCTCGTAGACGATGCGCGCGACGAGCTCGTCCATCCAGCCTTCGATCTCCGCGGAGAGGTCGGCGCCCTCGAGCACGCGGCGGCGCTGCTCGTAGATGACCATCCGCTGGACGTTCATGACGTCGTCGTACTTGAGGACGTTCTTGCGGGAGACGAAGTTCTGCTCCTCGACCTTCTTCTGGGCGTTCTCGATCTGCTTCGAGAGGATCGAGGCCTCCATGGGCTGGTCGTCGGGGAGCTTGAAGCGCTCGATGATGTTGTAGATGCGGTCGCCGGCGAAGAGCCGCACGAGGTCGTCCTGGGCCGAGAGGTAGAAGCGGGACTCGCCGGGGTCTCCCTGGCGCCCGGAGCGCCCGCGGAGCTGGTTGTCGATGCGCCGGGCCTCGTGCCGCTCGGTGCCGAGGACGTAGAGCCCGCCGAGCTCGCGCACCCCTTCGCCGAGCTTGATGTCGACGCCGCGGCCGGCCATGTTCGTCGCGATCGTGACGGCGCCGGGCTCGCCGGCGTTCGTGATGATCTCCGCCTCGCGCTCGTGCTGTTTCGCGTTCAGGACGTTGTGCTTGATTCCCTGGCGCTCGAGCAGCGCCGCAAGGTGCTCGGAGACCTCGACGGAGATCGAGCCGACGAGGACGGGCTGGCCCTCGTCGTGGCGCTCCTTGATGTCGGCGATGACCGCGTCGTACTTGGCCTCTGTCGTCTTGTAGATGTAGTCGTTCTCGTCGGCGCGCGCGATCGGCTCGTTGGTGGGAATCTGGACCACGGAGAGGTTGTAGATCTCCTGGAACTCTTTCTCCTCGGTCTTGGCGGTTCCCGTCATCCCGGCGAGCTTCTCGTAGAGGCGGAAGTAGTTCTGGAGCGTGATCGTCGCCAGCGTGACGTGCTCCTCGCGGATGGCGACGCCCTCCTTGGCCTCGACCGCCTGGTGAAGCCCTTCCGACCAGCGGCGGCCCTCCATGATCCGGCCCGTGAACTCGTCGACGATCTTCACCTCGCCGTCCTGGACGACGTAGTCGACGTCGCGCTGGTAGAGCGACTCCGCCTTCAGCCCCTGGATCAGGTGGTTGACTAGCTGGGCGTGCTGCGGCTCGTAGAGGTTCTCGACCCCGAGCATGCGCTCCACCGTCTCGATGGCGCTGTGGCGCGGCGAGACGGTCTTGAACTTCTCGTCGAACTCGTAGTCGGCGTCGTCCTCGGGCTTCTCCATGCCCTTGGGGACGAACTTCGTGGGAATGCCGGTGAGCGTGCGGACGACCCGGGCGAAGTCGTAATAGGTCCGCGCGGCGGTCTGCGGCTCGCCGGAGATGATGAGCGGCGTGCGCGCCTCGTCGATGAGGATCGAGTCCACCTCGTCGACGATCGCGTAGGCGTGGCTGCGCTGGACGGTGGCCGCCAGAGAGGTCGCCATGTTGTCTCGCAGGTAGTCGAAGCCGAACTCGGAGTTCGTCCCGTAGATGATGTCGGCGGCGTAGGCGTCCTTCCGCTCCGCGAAAGGCATCTGGTTCCGGATGAAGGACGCGCGCATGCCGACCGCCTCGTAGACGGGGCCCATCCACTCCGCGTCGCGCTTGGCGAGGTAGTCGTTCACCGTCACGAGGTGCACTCCCTCGGCCGTCAGCGCGTTCAGGAAGAGCGGCATCGTGGCCACGAGGGTCTTCCCCTCGCCGGTCTTCATCTCGGCGATGTCGCCCTCGTGGAGGACGATCGCACCCATGGCCTGCACGTCGAAGTGGCGCATGCCGACCGAGCGCTTGGCCCCCTCGCGAACTGCCGCGAACGCCTCGAAGACGAGGTCGGCGAGCGGCTCGCCGTTCTCGAGCCGCTGCCGGTACTCGGCGGTCTTGCCCGCGAGCTCGGCGTCGGAGAGCCGCTCGAAGTCGGGCTCGAGCGAGGCGACGTAGTCGGCCTTCTGGGCGAGGCGCTTGAGTCGACGCCCCTCGCCGACGCGGAGGACCTTCTCGAGGGCGCCGTAGTTCTGGGGCATGTGATCTAGGTTAGCGAGCCGGGTTCAGAGGGGGTCGACGGTGAGATCCCAGCGACCGTCCGCCACCCTATCGGCACGCGCGACGAAAGCCCGAAAGCGCTCGCGGCCGAGTCGTTCCAGCTCACGAACCGCTTCGCCCGCGGGGCCTTCCGGCGCCTCCGCGACGACGTCACCGTCGACCAGGAGCATCGTCTCGCCTTCGGGCGGGACCGCCACCTCGAGGGAGAGCGCCTCGATGCCCGCGGGGAGCGAGACCACTTCGGACTCGAGCTGCAGGGCGCCGACCATCCACTCGTCGCCGCCCTGGCGAACGGCCTGCACCGCGTAGGGCGGGTCGAGCCTGAGCTCGCCGGTGAGCTCGCGCACCGCCTCGGCCGGAACGTCCCCGACGACGGAGCCGTCGCCGAGGAGGCGAAACTCGAGCTCCTGCAGGTCCCAGCCCGCAAGCGAGGGGAGCTCGACGATGGCGGTCGCATCCCACTCGCGCTGACGCGCGAGCCCCGACACCCCGGTCTCGACCCAGCGGAAGAGGCGGGGATCGCCGATCTCGTCGCCGGGCACGGTGGCCTACCCGACCTGGGGCTCGATGAGCCCGTAGTTGCCGTCGCGCCGCCTGTACACGACGTTCACGTCGTTCGAGTCGGCGTTCTGGAAGACGAAGAAGTCGTGGCCGATCAGCTCGAGCTGGAGAACGGCCTCCTCCGGCGACATCGGCTTGACCGCGAACTGCTTCGTCTTGACGATCACGGGGCTTTCTTCATCGGGTACCACCGGGATTGCCTCCGCTTCCGCGAGCTCGTTTGCCGCGCGACCGCCCGGTCCGCGGCGCCGCTTCTCGCGGTACCGCTTCGCCTGGCGCTCGAGCTTCTCGACGAGGAGGTCGATCGCGGCCCGCATGTCGGCCGAGCTCTCGCGCGCGCGGAGCACCGGCCCCTTCGTCCAGATGGTGCCTTCGGCGATCTGATTCTCGTGGATCGACGGGTTCTTCTCGACCGCCAGCTCGAGCTCGAGCCGGGCGGCCTGGTTCAGATGCTTGTCCAGCTTGCCGAGCTTCTCCTGGGCGTAGGTCCTGAGGCTGTCGCTGACCTCGACGTTCCTGCCCTTGACCTGAAGTCTCACCTGACCCTCCCTCGTCGGTCTGCCCGGCAGCCTACCCCCGTTCCCGAGGGCGAGGCAACGAGAGCGACCCCCGCGTGCGTGGCGGGGGTCGCTCTCTCGTCTCGCTAGCTGAGGTCGCCGGCGCTGACGCTGCAGGTCGCGGTGTCCGTCTTCGACGGATCGCTCTCCGAGGTCGCGGTCAGCCTGACGACCGCCGACTCCGGGCCCGCTCCCGTGCGGGTGACGAAGACCGGCACTTCGGCGTCGTCGCCGGCCTTGGCGGTCGCGAGCGCGTTGTACAGCTGGGTCTCCCAGCCCGCGCCCTCGATCGTCGCCGACAGTCGGTAGACGTCGTTTCGCAGGAAGCCGTCCACGTCCTCGGGATGAACCGCGGTCTTGGGGACGAAGATCCCTGTGTTCTTCAGGTTGAAGGTGCAGTCGTTCCAGCCGTTCCGCGTCCGCTTGCCGACCCTGCCGTTCTGAAGGTCGACGCCGCGGGCGTGGGGCCCGTCGCCGTCCAGCGAGCGGACGGCGACCTGATAGTCGCGGACCCCGTGCCTCTGGAACGTCTCGACGACGTAGAAGTGGAGCCGGTTCGGCTCGTCCACGTACTCGTACTGGCTCCCGGACTCGAGGCCGGCGTGGAACGTGGCGTCGTTCAGCTGGCGCCAGTCGGCGATCGTGACCATGGAAGGCGTCCCGTCGGGCCGCAGGAAGTCGACCTTGTTCATGTCCTCGGGATGCGCGTCCATGATGTAGACGAACGGGAGGCTGTCCTGGTTCTTCGTCCTCGAGAAGAGGACGCCGTGCCCAGGCGTGAACGAGTCCGCTCCGAGCCGGTCGACGACCTCCACGGTGTAGTTGTTGTAGAGGCTGCTCGTCTGGATGACGCCCGACGAGTTCAACGTCGGGCCCGGGCAGAACGGATCCGTGTTGATGTTGCACACGGGCGACTGGTCGCCGCGCGCCGGGTCTGCGAGGTCCGGCGACGGGAGGAGCTGGATGTTCAGCCCTGACAGCCCCCCGGGGTCCGGGTCGGCGACGCGGGCAGTGACCCTCGCGACGACGACGCCGGACTCGTCCAGCGCGTTCCGGTCGAGCCGGAGGACGTTGTCCTCCTCGATGATCCCGAGCTCCATCCGGTTGCGGAGGTTCTGGCTCGAGCCGAGCGAGCCGCCCTCCGTCGAGGGGATGAGCCAGCGCCGGTGCGGACCGCCCGGCCCGTTGAAGGAGCCGCGGCTCAGCATGTCCCACGGACCGGTGAAGTCGCGTCGCTGCGGGATCCCGTACGGATTGTTGTAGTTGTCGCCGATGCCGAGGTTGTGGCTCAGCTCGTGGGCGTACGTGCCCATGCCCGAGCTCTCGCCCGCCGTGAACGTGTTGCCGCTCGCGCTCGGCCAGACGCCCTTCGCGGCCCCGAACGAGGTCCACGGGATGTAGCGCGTGGGCGCCCAGTTCGGCTTCGTCGGATCGGGGTTCCCCCACGGCTCGGTGACGTCGTCCATCGTCTGGAAGATCATCTCGCCGAACTCCTGCCAGGTGGAGCTCTCGTCCTGGCCGGCCTGGACGTAGATGACGTTGTCGAAGCTGTTGATGACGTCGATGCCCACCTCGGCGAGCCACAGCGCGCGCGCCTCGGTGCGCGCGTTGCGCATGCACGTGAAGCCCGTCGGGCAGGCCGAGCCGGCGTTGCCGGCGTCGCGCAGCCAGTACTCCCACTGGTTGCCCGTGAGGGTGTACGGCCCGAAGGCCTCCATCTCGACGCCGTAGCGGCCCAGCGACGTCTCCATCCAGTAGCTGTTCATGGTCGTGAAGTGGTTCAGCGGGCTCGGCGTGTTGAGGAAGTCCTCGTAGAACTGCGGAGCCTGCGCGCGGGGAATGTTGGACCCCGCCGGTTGCGGGTTCCCGAACAGCGTCGAGCCCGCGGGCAGGGTGATGTTCAGCGGTTGATCCGCAAACTCGGTGAGGACGACCGCGACCTTCCACTTCTCGATGGTCGGCGCGAGGGCGGGGTTCGCCCAGTCGGTTCCCGGGACGGTCTTGTAGTCGTCCCAGGTCATGTCGTCCTGGTATTCGGCCTCCTGGCTGTCGATCGGCCTGAAGCCGGGAGGCGCGGCTGTCGCCGCGGCCGCCAGCGCCAGGAAGACGCCGACCGCGAGAACCATGCAGACGATTCGCCTGGTCAAATCGCTCTCCTTTCCCCGAGCGTCGATGCCCGGGCTCGTCCCCGAAGGGGTTGACGCGGGTGGGCGAGCGACGGGCGCAGCCGCGGGCTGCCTGTCGGCGACAGGCGGAAGGCCTCGTGGCGAACCGGCCTTGGCTGTGTGGTCTGCGTGCTCGCGATCCCCCCACTGGCGGTTCCGCAGCCGATGTCTGCCTGCCCGGCACTGCGGTTCCGGCGGCGGAACTATACGACAGCGTGGGGCCGAAATTCCAGCGGGGGTCAACTTCGTACGGTGCGGGCGAACGTCACGACGTGGACGGTGCGGGCACCGGCCTTCTTCAGCTCGCGGGCCGCCGCGGAGACTGTGGCCCCGGTCGTGTAGACGTCGTCCACGAGCGCGACCGCCCTCGGCGCGGCGCCGGTGGCCCGGAACGCGTCGCGGACGTTCGCGCGCCGGGCCTCTCGCGGCAGGCCTCGCTGCGGGCGGACAGCGGCGAGCGCGGGCGAGGAGCGGCACGACGGGCAGCTCCCAGATGCGCCGCGAGCGAGCGGGCGAGCGCTTCGGCCGTGTTGACGCCGCGCCAGCCGACGCGGTCGCCCGCGCCCGGAACGAAGGCGAGAGCGTCGGCCGACGGCCGCGCGACGACGTCGGTCACGAGCTCGGCGGCAAGCCCTGCGACGCGGCGGAGGCCGTGTTCCTTCCAGGCGGTGACGAGGCTCCGGGCGGGGCCGTCGTAGGCGACCGCCGCCCGCGCGGAGGCGAAGGGAATCCTCCGCCCGGCGCACTCGCCGCAGCGCTCCACCGGCCAGGCCGTCGGGCAGCCGCAGCGGGCGCAGACCGTCCCGCGGAGGACGACGAGCTCCCGGCGGCAGGCGCCGCACAGCAGCTCGTCGCCGGCCCCGCACGCGAGGCACCGCTCCGGGAGCAGAAGACCGAGGAGCCGCGCGCCGAAGTCGGTGCCCATACCTGCCCCGGGTGGGATAGCGGCCTCGGGCGCACGCGTGTGTGCCGACGCGTGCCGAGCTCGTAACGACGCGGACGGAGCTTGGTATCAGCCGGTGAGGGAGACGGCTCTGCCTTCGCCGGCCGACCGGTAGAGCGCCTCGATCGCGCGCGCCTGGCCGACGGCGTCCTCGCGGCCGAGGAGAGGCGGCGCTGCGCCGGAGATCGCGTCGCTGAGGTTCTCGAGCTCGAGCCGGTAGGAGTCGACGGGCTCGAGGGCGATCTCGTCCCGCCCGTCGCCGCGCCGGACCTCGATCACCGGCGTGCGGCAGTGCCACGGGTCGTCGAGGAAGAGCGACCCCTCCTCGCCCACGACCTCCAGCTCGTCGCGGTCCGGCGTGCGAAAGCCGCAGTCGAACTGCGCGACCACGTCGCCCGGGAAGCGCATCGTCCCCGCGAAGACCACGTCGACCCCCGACGGGCCGACGACCTGGTGCCCGAGGACCTGCTCGGGCTCGCCTCCGAGCAGGCGGGAGCCGCTGACGCAGTAACAGCCCACGTCCATGAGGGCGCCGCCCTCGAGCTCCGCGGAGAGCCGGACGTTCGCCTCGTCGTCGAGCTTGAAGGTGAACGCCGAGCGCACGAGCCTGAGGGCTCCGATCGCGCCCTCCTCGACCAGCTCCCGCAGACGCCGCGTCTGTGGGTTGTGCCGGTACATGAACGCCTCGGAGAGGAGGCGTCCGGTGCGATCCGCGACGTCGAACGCGCGCTCGACGTCTTCCGCGTGGCGGCTCAGGGGCTTCTCGCAGAGCACGTGCTTGCCGGCCTCGAGCGCCCTGATCGACCACTCGACGTGCGGCGCGTTCGGAAGCGAGATGTAGACGGCCTCCACTTCAGAGTCGCCCAGGAGCGCCTCGTAGCTTCCATGGGCACGCTCGATGCCGTGCTCGCGGGCGTAGGCCTCGGCGCGGGCCTGGTCGCGGCTCGCGACGGCGACGACCTCCACCCGGTCGGACTCGCGGGCGCCCGCGAGGACGAGCCGGTTGATGTGGGCCGTCGAGATGATCCCCCACTTCGTCATTCGACCTCCAGTGCTCGTAGGGCTGGATAGAGAGCGCGGAAGCGCTCGTAGCCGTCCGCATAGGCTCGTTCCCACTCCGGGACGGGCTCGATCGTCTCCGTGACGCGAACGCACGAAGCCACCGCTTCGGGAACGTCCGGGAAGACGCCGCCCGCCACCCCGCCGAGGAGCGCGGCTCCGTAGGCGGCTCCCTCCTCCACCGCCGTGCGCTCGAGCCGAAGGCCGAGGACGGAGGCCACGATCCGGAGCCACAGCCCGCTGCGCGCTCCGCCGCCGGAGACGCGGGCTGCCTCGACCCGGCATCCGAGCGAGCGAACGACCTCGAGCGAGTCGCGGAGCCCGTAGGCCACCCCCTCGAGGACCGCACGGACGAGAGCGCCGCGGTCGTGGCGCAGCGAGAGGCCGGTGAAGGCGCCGCGGGCATCCGGGTCGGCGTGCGGTGTTCTCTCCCCGGCCAGATAGGGGAGGTAGGAGATCCCGTCGGCGCCGGGCTCCCAGCGCTCGGCCTCCGCCAGCAGGCGGTCGTACGGCTCTCCCGGCGCGAACGAGTCGCGAAACCAGCGAAGCGACCCCGCGGCGGACAGCATCACGCCCATCGCGTGCCAGGTGCCCGGCACGGCATGGCAGAAGACGTGCGCGCTCCCGTCGGAGCCGGCGGCGAACGCGGGGAGCGGGGCGAAGACAACGCCCGACGTGCCCAGGACGACCGAGACGAGCCCCGGCTCGTGGACGCCGACCCCGACCGCTCCCGCCGCCTGGTCGCCCGCGCCGGCGGCGACGGGCGCGCCCGCCGCGGTCTCGCCGGAGACGGCGGGCGACTCGAGCGAGGCGGGCAGCCACTCTGCCGGCAGCTCGAGCGCCGAGAGCACGTCCTCGCTCCAGCGGCGCGCGCCGACGTCGAAGAGGAGGGTGCCGGACGCGTCGGCGACGTCCGTCGCGCGCTCGCCCGTGAGCCCGAGGCGCACGTAGTCCTTCGGCAGGAGGACGTGGGCGAGCCGCTCGTAGATCTCCGGCTCGTGGTTCCGGAGCCAGAGGAGCTTCGGCGCCGTGAAGCCCGGCAGCGCGCGGTTCCCCGTCAGCTCGAGCAGACGCGCGAGGCCGACCTGCTCCTCGAGCTCGCGGCACTCGGCCGCGGTGCGCTGGTCGTTCCAGAGGATCGCCGGGCGGAGCACCCGCTCGTCGGCGTCGAGTGCCACCAGGCCGTGCATCTGCCCCGAGAGGCCGATTCCGGCGACTTCGGCCGCGCCGAGCTCCGCGAGCGCGGCCTCGCTCTCACGACGCCAGTCCTCCGGGTCCTGCTCCGCCCACCCCGCCCTGGGGGTCGAGAGCGGGTACTCGCGCTCGGCGCGCGCCAGCACCTCGCCGGAGGCTGAGATCGCGAGCGCCTTGACTCCCGAGGTGCCGACGTCGAGCCCGACGAGGGCGCTCACCGGAGCGCGAGCCCGGCCGCGAGGAGCGCGTCGCTCGCGAGCGCCTCGTCGTCCTCGCCGGGCAGTCCGCTCACGCCGACGGCGCCGACCCGGCGACCGTCCTCGAAGGCGGCGACGCCGCCGCGGAAGAACGTGAAGAAGGGATCGAAGCTCGCGCGCTCGACCGGGTCATCCCGAACCTTGTCGGCGAGCTCGCCGGTGGAGCTCGCGTCGCTCCGCGCCGCCGTGTAGGCCTTTCGCTGCGCGTTGAGCCTCGTGTCGAGCGCCGCGCCGTCCATGGTCGCGGCTGCGACCAGCTCGCCGTGGGAGTCGGCCACGAAGACGGAGACCGGCCCCGGCGCCTCGCGCACGACCGCGTCCACGATCTGAAGGGCCTGCTCGAGCCTCACCGGCTCCTAGACGCCGCCGCGGGCCGCCCGCCGCTGCTTCGCGAGCGCGTCGATCAGCACGGCCCCGAGCAAGACGAGGCCAGTGATGACGAACTTCGTCCCCGACGCCAGGCCGAGGAGGTCCATCCCGTTCGTGATGGAGCCGATGACGAGGGCCCCGAGGAGCGCGGAGACGACCCGACCGACGCCGCCAAACAGGCTCGTGCCGCCGATCACGGCGGCGGCGATCACCAGCAGCAGCAGTTGGCCTCCACCCGTGTTCGTGGCGACCGAGCGGAGCCGCGAGGCGAGCATGATGCCGCCCACGCCGGCCATGAAGCTGCTGATCATGAAGACGGCGATGCGGACTCGGTCGACGCTGATCCCCGCGCGGCGTGACGCCTCCGCGCTTCCACCCACCGCGTAGACGTGGCGGCCGAAGCGCGTTCGCGCGGCGACGAACGACCAGAAGATCAGGAAGACGATGAGGATCACGATCGCGTAGGGCACGCCGCGATCCTGGTTGCAGTACCAGACCGCGGCGAACGTGACGACGGCAAGGCCGACGACCTGGAGCACGATGACCGAGAGCGGCTTCCCGAACAGGCCGCTCGCGCGCCGCTGGCGCGCGGTGTTCAGCTGCGCGAGCGCGTAGGCGAGCACCGCCACAACCCCGAGCACCCAGCCGGCCGTCTCCGAGAGGAAATCGTTCGCGATGCGGACGACGGTCTCGTCCTGGATCCGGATCGTCCCAACCTCTGACGCCTGGGTCGTCAGGATCAAGACCACGCCGGACCAGATGAGGAGGCCGGCCAGGGTTACGACGAAGGACGGGACGCCGGCCTTGGTGATCACGAGCGCCTGGAGGAAGCCGATCGTCGTCGTGACGAGGAGGGCGGCGAGGACCGCCAGCCACCAGGGCCATCCGGGATCATCCGGCCGCAGGAGCAGCGTCATCACGACCCCGCCCACGGCACTGACGAAGGCCACGGAGAGGTCGATCTCGCCGATGAGGAGCACGAAGACGACCCCGATCGCGATCGTCGCGATCGCCGCCATCTGCAGCAGGAGGTTGGTGAAGTTTCGCTCGGTCAGGAACGTGTCGTCGAGCAGGCCGAAGACGATGACGATTGCCACCAGCCCGACGATGATGGGAAGCGACCCCAGCTCACCCGCTTTGACTCCCTGCCACCAGCGCTGGGCGAATCCGGCCAGGCTTTCCTGCGCCGCCCCTTCGCCCTCGGGCGGGCGAGGAGCCGGCGGCTCATTGACGTCCGCTGTGACGGCGGGAGGAACGCTCGGGTCGACGTGCTCGGTCAGATGTCCGCTCCTGCCCCGGCGGTCTCCATCCCGGGGACCTGGTCGAGCGTGCCGGCGGTGATTGCGTGCACAACCTCCTGCTGGGTCGTCTTGGCCTTCTCGAGCTGCGCCACCCGTTGGCCCAGGCGTAGCACGGTGATCCGGTCGGCGCACTCGAAGACGTCGTGGAGGTTGTGGGAGATGATCACGACCCCGAGATCCCGCTCGGCGAGCCGGCGGACGAGGTCGAGCACCTGCCTCGTCTGGGCGACTCCCAGGGCGGCCGTCGGCTCGTCGAGGATGACGAGCTTCGAGTCCCACATGACCGATTTCGCCACCGCCACCGCCTGGCGCTGGCCCCCGGAAAGCCCGGCCACCCGCTGGCGGACGGACCGGAGGGTTGTCACGGACAGACTGTTCAGGGTCTCGCGTGAGGCGCTCTCCATGCTCGACTCGTCGAGCACGAACCCGGAGCGGGTTTGCTCGCGGCCCAGGAACATGTTGGATACAACATCGAGGTTGTCCGCGAGCGCGAGGTCCTGGTACACGACCTCGATGCCATATTTGGCGGCGTCACGAGGCCCGTGGATGTCGACGTAGCTCCCCTCGAAATACACCTCGCCCTCGTCGAACGGATAGATCCCGGCGATGCTCTTGATCAGCGTCGACTTGCCGGCACCGTTGTCGCCGACGAGAGCCATGACCTCACCGCGCTTGACCTCGAAGTCCACCCTGTAGAGGGCCTGGACGGCCCCGAACGCCTTCGAAACGCCCCTGCACTCGAGCAGCGGGGTCAGGGGCGGGGACGCCTCGAGCGTCCCCGCCCCCGCCCCTTCGGTCATTGGTTCTCCTGGCAGAAGTCCGTCTCGGCCGTGTCGCCGGTGCAGATCTCCTCGATGGTGCGGAACCCGTCAGCGATCACCGTCTCGGCCATGTTCTCTTCCGTGACGCCGATGGGCACCAGGGCCACGTAGGGAACGACGCCTTCGCCCTCGGGCGAGTCGGTTGCCTCCCCGCTGGCCGCATCGATCCCGATGATCGTCACGCCGGCACCGCCGGATTCGAGGTCGGACTCGTATCCCGCCGCGACTTCCTGGAAGTCGTCGCCGGCACACAGCGCCAGCGCCACGTCTGCCGCGACCGCGGCCTCATCCGGGAACGGCTTGTAAACGCTCATCGTCTGGTTGCCGAGGAGAATGTTCTGCATCCCGGCCGCACTCGCGTCCTGGCCGCTTACCGGGACCTGTCCCACGCCCGCGGCGTCGAGGGCGTTGATGGCCTGCTGGGCGAGGTTGTCGTTGGCCGCGAACACGGCGTCGACCTCGTTGTTCGCGTCGGCGAGAACCTGCTCCATGATCTGCTGGCCCTCGCCGTTGGCGCCCCAGCCGGGGACGTGCTGATCGGCCACCACCGTCCACTCGCCGGCCTCCTCGCGCGCCTCGACCGTCTCCGCGTAGCCCTGCCGGAACTGGAAGGAGTTGTTGTCCTCCTCGCCGCCGTTGAGCATCACGACGGCCGGCTTGTCGACGTCGAGGGCGTCGATCTCCGGCTCCAGGACCTCGGCCATCTCCGCGCCCACCGCGACGTTGTCAAAGCTGACGTAGGCTGCGCCGCCGGATCCACCGGTGTTGAACCGGTCGTACTCGACCACGGGGATATCGGCCTCCTTGGCCTGGTCGATGAGCGTGGCGCCGGATGCTGTGTCGATGCTGACGAGCACGACCGCTCCCGCGTCGTCCGCGATCGCCTGCTCCATCTGCGACTGCTGCGTCGCCGGATCTCCTTCCGCATTGACGATGTTGTACTCGACTCCAGCCGCATCGAAAGCCTCGCCGAAGTAGCGTCGATCGTCGGTCTCCCACCGAGGCGAGGTCGTGCTGTCGGGCAGAAGCACCCAGACGCTCTTGTCGCAGGTGCCGCCGCCCGCGGCCGCGCCGGTATCGGCAGCGCCGGTGTCCGCCGCGCCATCATCGTCGTCGTCGTCGCCGCCGCAGCCTGCCGCGAGGACCGCGAGGGCCACCACGAGGGCTAGCACGAGGCCGAGCAGCAGTCGACGCCGTTGGGATTCGGTGGCCTTATACGAAAATCTGCTCACTGTGCTGTGCCTCCCTCGAGACTGACCCCTGCAAGGTAACGGCGCCAGCTTAGGGCGCAAACCGCGCCGATTCAAGCGAATTTACGCGGAGGGCTCACCCAGAACGCTCGCCGGACGACGGCTCCATTTCGACCGCCCAGGGCGTAATTCCGGGCTGAGCAGGTGAAATTCCTCCGCGATCCTGCGAAAGTGTCTGCCACCGCGGACCCGCGGGCACGAGATGACGATCGAACCAGGCACGTTCGGAACCCTGCGGGAGCTCAACCGCCTCCGAGTCGTGGACGCGCTGCGCCGCGCCGGCACTGCGAGCCGCAGCGAGCTGGCGCGCGTCACCGGCCTCTCCCGGACGACGGTGGCCACGCTCGTCGCGGACCTGCAGGCGCGCGGCCTGATCGTGGAGGGAAACGGGCGAGCGGAGCCTGCCGGCCGCGGCCGGCCGCCGGTCCTCCTGCGGCTCGACGCGGCCGCGGGCGCGGCCCTGGGCGTCGACTTCGGCCACCGCCACGTGAGGGTGGCGGTCGCGGATCTCTCCTCGGCCGTGCTCGCGGAGCGCTTCGTCGAGATCGACGTGGACGGCGGAGCGGTCGTCGCGCTCGATGCGGCGGCCGACCTGGCGGCCGAGGTGCTGGTCGAGGCCGGCCTCGACCGCAGCCGCGTCATCGGGGCCGGGATGGCCCTCTCGGGGCCGATCGACCGCCACCGGGGAACGGTCGGCTCGACGGTGCTCCCAGGCTGGTCGGGCATCCATGCGGGCGACGAGCTCTCGCGCCGGCTCGGTGTCCCCGTCGAGCTCGACAACGACGCGAATCTCGGCGCGCTCGCCGAGGTCACCTTCGGCGCCGGACGCGGGCTCGCCGACGTCGTGTACGTGCTGATGTCCCCCGGCGTCGGCGCCGGCCTCGTGTTGGGAGGGCGTCTCTACCACGGCGCGTCGGGCATCGCGGGCGAGCTCGGCCACGTCCATGTTCGCTCCGACGGCGCCGTCTGCCGCTGTGGGAGCCGGGGCTGCCTGGAGACCGTCGCCTCGACCGGCGCCCTCCTGGACCTCCTCCGGCCGACCCACGGCCCGGAGCTGACGCTGCGAGGGATGCTGGAGCTCGTCGCTCGGGGCGACCTCGCCGCCACGCGGGTGGTCACCGACGCAGGCAGGGCGGTCGGGCGGGCGCTCGCCGACCTCTGCAACCACCTGAACCCGGAGGCGATCGTCGTCGGCGGCGACCTCAGCCTCGCCGGGGAGCCGCTCCTCCGCGGCATCCGGGACGAGATCGACCGCTATGCCCTGCCGGGAGCCTCCGAGGCCGTCGTCGTCAAGGCCGGCGTCCTCGGCGAGCGGGCTGCGGTACTGGGAGCGACGGCCGTGGTGATCGCCGACACCGAGCGTCTGCGCGTCGCCGGCCTCGCTCCGGTCGGCGCCGCCGGCTGACGACGGTCGCCCTCTTACTCCCCGGCCACGGGGTAGCGCAGGATGCTGTCGGCGAGGTTGGAAGCGTCGCCGAAGATCCCGGCGATGGCGAGCCCCTCGTCCGGCACGACGCTGCCAGGTAGGAGCGCCGCACGTCGGATGGCGGCATCCTTGCCGACGTGGCAGTCCGCTCCGATCGCGGCGGGGCCCCGGATCTGCGCTCCTTCCTCGACGGTGACGTTCCGGCCGAGCACGACGGGGCCGTCGATCGTCGCGGTCGCGCTGATCCGGCAGCCGTCCTCGGCCCACACGCCGGTTGCGATCTCCTCGCCCGGAATCTCCACGCGGACGTGGCCGAGCACGGCGTCGAGGATCGTGTTCCGCAGCTCGTCGAGGTCGCCGACGTCGTTCCAGTAGGCCATCGTCGTGTAGGCGTACACGTCCTCGCCGGCGGCGACGAGGCTCGGCCAGACGTTCTCGCCGAAGTCGTAGAACGTGTCCGCCGGGATCCGCTCGAGCAGCGCCGGCTCGATGACGTAGACGCCGCAGTTCGCGAGGTCGCTGCGGGCCTCGTCGCGCCGAGGCTTCTCCTGGAACCCGCGCACGCGCGTGTCCCGGTCGAGGATCACCACGCCGTAGGCAGACGGGTCCGCGACCGGCTTGACGGTCAGGGTGGCGAGCGCACCTGTCCGCTGATGGTGGCCGAGGAGCGCGGTCAGGTCGACGTCGTGGAGACCGTCCCCCGAGGTGATCAGGATCGTCTCGTCGCCCCAGTGATCCTGCAGGAGCTTCGTCCCACCGGCCGTGCCGAGGAGCTTGGGCTCGTGCGACCAGCGGATCGCCATGTCGAGGGCGGAGCCGTCGCCGAAGTAGGTCTGGATCAGCTCGGGGAACGCATGGAGGTTGATCCCGACGTCGGTGACGTCGTGCCGGCGCAGGAGATTGAGGAGGTGGTGCATGACCGGCCGGTTGGCGACGGGCATCATCGGCTTGGGGAGGAAGTCGGTGAGCGGGCGCAGCCGCGTCCCCAGCCCTGCCGCCATGACCATCGCCTTCACGCGCCCACCTCGGCCCGCCTGCGCGGGAGGTCCGCGAGCGACTCGACATAGGGCGGCCGGTGCACGCCTTCCTCGGTGACGATCGCGGTGACGAGTGCGGCCGGCGTGACGTCGAACGCGGGGTTCCTGGCCGGGAACCGGGCCGTCACCTCGCCGGGGTCGCGCTCTTCGATCGGAATCTCGGCACCACTTGCTGCGCCCAGGTCGACCGTCGAGCTCGGCGCCACCACGTAGAAGGGAATCTCGTGGCGCGCGGCGAGAACGGCCAGCATGTAGGTGCCGATCTTGTTGGCGACGTCGCCGTTCGCCGCGATCCGGTCGGCTCCGGTCAGCACCACGTCCACGTCGCCGCGGGCCATGAACGACCCGGCGGCCGCGTCGGCGAGAACGCTGTAGGGGACGCCGGCCTGCTCGAGCTCCCAGGCGGTGAGCCGTGAGCCCTGGAGGAGCGGGCGCGTCTCGTCGACCAGGACGTGGTCGACGAGCCCGCGCTCGAAGCCCTCGCAGAGGGCGCCGAGCGCGGTGCCGACGCCACCGGTCGCGAGCGCGCCCGTGTTGCAGTGCGTGAGAGCCCGCGTCCGGGACGGCAGGAGAGCCGCCGCGTGCGCCGACATGCGCCGGCAGCGGTCCACCTCCTCCTCGTGGAGAGAGCGCGCCCGCGCGGCCAGGTCTTCCGGCTCTCCGCCCACGCTCTGCAGCTCCGCGATCGCCCAGGACAGGTTGGCGGCCGTCGGGCGGGCGCCGCCGAGCACGGCCGCCGCCTCGTCGAGGTCATCCCCGCAGGAGGCGGCGAGCGCGTACCCGTAGGCCGCCGCGATCCCGATCGCCGGAGCCCCGCGCACCGCGAGCGTTCGAATCGCCTCGGCCACCTCACCCGCCGAGCGGCACTCGAGGTAGGAGACCTCGTCGGGCAGCCGCCGCTGATCGAGCAGCACGACCCGATCGGCTTCGAGCCTGACGATGTCCTCCGGGGCCAACGCCCCGTCAGGCACTAAGTGCCCCATCAGGCGATACAGGCCGGCTCCTGCCCCGCGATCACGCGGCGCCTGAGCCCACCCTCGCCCTTGACAAGGCTTCTAGCCTTGCCTGCGGGCGATTGCGGTCTCATGCTTGGTGCTCGGCGACGCAGAAGCTCGGCAGCATCACCTGAAGGGGCACTAGGTGCCTTCGTCCCAGGACGCCAGGTACCTCGCCTGTTCCTCGGTGAGGCTGTCGATCTCGACCTTCAGGCTCTCGAGCTTGAGCCGCGCGATCTCGCGGTCGATCTCCTCGGGCACGACGTAGACCCGCGGCTCGAGCTCATCCGCGTGGGCTACGACGAACTCGGCCGAGAGAGCCTGGTTGGCAAAGCTCATGTCCATCACGGCGGCGGGATGGCCCTCGGCGGCCGAGAGGTTGACGAGCCGGCCCTCGGCGAGCAAATAGAGGCGCCGGCCGTCCGCGAGCTCGAACTCCTCGACGTTCGGGCGGGCCTCGCGCGTGGCGACTGCGAGCTCGCGCAGCGCCGGGATCTCGATCTCGGCGTTGAAGTGGCCCGTGTTCGAGAGGATCGCTCCGTCCTTCATCCGCTCGAACGACGCGCGCGAGATCACGTTCTTGTCGCCGGTCGCCGTGCAGAAGATGTCCCCCACCTCGGCGGCCTTCTCGATCGTCATCACCTCGTAGCCGTCCATGAGCGCCTCGAGCGCGCGGAGCGGATCGACCTCGGTGACGATCACGTGGGCGCCCATCCCGCGCGCCCGCATCGCGACCCCGCGGCCGGTCCAGCCGTAGCCGGCGACGACGAAGCGCCGGCCGGCGAGCAGGACGTTCGTGGCGCGGATGATCCCGTCGATGGTCGACTGTCCGGTCCCGTAGCGGTTGTCGAAGAGGTGCTTGGTGTTCGCCTCGTTGACGGCCACGATCGGGAAGGCGAGCTCGCCCTGAGCCTCGAGGGCCCTCAGGCGGATGACGCCGGTCGTCGTCTCCTCGGTCCCGCCGATGATCTCGTCGAGCTGGTCGCGGCGGCTCTTGTGGAGGACGCCGATCACGTCGGCGCCGTCGTCCATCGTCAGCCGCGGGTGGTGGTCGACGGCGGCCTCGATGTGGGAGTAGTACGTGTCGTTGTCCTCACCGCGGATGGCGAAGACGGAGATCCCGTACTCCTCGACGAGAGCAGCCGCCACGTCGTCCTGCGTCGAGAGCGGGTTCGACGCGCAGAGAACCACGTCGGCGCCGCCGGCCTTGAGCGTGCGGGCGAGATTCGCCGTCTCGGTGGTGACGTGGAGACACGCGGCGATGGGCACGCCGTCGAGCGGCCGCTCGCGCTCGAAGCGCTCGCGGATGGCCTCGAGCACGGGCATCTGCCGGTCGGCCCACTCGATGCGCATGACGCCCGCGGAGGCGAGCCCGAGGTCCTTGACGTCGTGGCTGGGCACGGTCGTTGCCATGGCGCGTCAGTGTACTGAGAACTCTGGAGCCTAAGGATCGGCGCGCCCGTAGCGGTCTTCGAGACGCACGACGTCGTCGCGCTCTGGGGTCGAGACCTCGAGCAGGAACGTGTCCTCGAGCGCGCGCATGCGGTGCACCGTGCCGGGGGTGAAGCGGAAGGCGTGCCCCGGCCCGACGACCTCCACGTCCGGTGTCCGTCCCGGCTCTCCGACCTCGAGCTCGATGCGCCCGGTGTGGATGTAGATCACCTCGTCCTTTTGCCGGTGAAACTGGAGGCTGAGCTGCTCGCCGCTGCGGATGAAGAGGACCTTGCCCATGTAGCGGTCGGTGGAGGCGTACAGAAGCTCGTGACCCCACGGCTTCTCGACCCGCTCCACCGGCACGGCAAAACGGTCGAGATCGCGCAGGTTCGGGGTCAGGTCGCTCATAGGAGGCGCGTGAAGGGCGGTCATAACCCAACGGGCTCGCCCGAGTCAAGCCAGCCCGGATGGGAGCGCACGTACTCGTCCGCGAGGCGTAGCTCCTTCGGGGTGTTGACGGTGAGCCAGGGGCCCTCGTATCGAAAGCCAAAGAGCAGGCCGCGTTCGGCGAGCGCCGGAAAGGTCGTCGTCTCGTGGTCGCCGCGCTCGGGCAGCTCCGCGACGGCCTCCTCGCTCAGTCCGTAGACGCCGCAGCTCACATAGTGCGGCAGGAGGCCGCCCTCGCTGAATCCCGTGACGACGTCTCCCTCGCCCAGCTCGACGACGCCGAACGGGGAGCGCGGGTGGGTCACGACGATCGTGGCGGCCGCCCCGGTGGCCCGGTGCCGGGCCAGCAGCCCGGCCACGTCGACGGCCAGGAGCTCGTCGCCGTTCAAAGCCAGGACGTCACCTTCCTCCTGACGCGCCCGCGCGGCGAAGCGGAGACCGCCGCCGCGGCCGAGCGGCTCGGGCTCGGCGACCGTCGCGATCTCGGCCCCCAGGCCGGCCAGGGCGGTCTCGAAGAGGTCGCCGTCGCCCGCTGCGCAGCTGACGATGACCCGCCGGACTCCGGCTCGCACGAGCTGGGCGACCTGGTAGGCGGCCAGCGGGCGTCCCGCGACCTCGACCAGCGCTTTCGGCCGGCCCTGGGCTGCCTGACCCAGGCGCTCGCCCCTGCCGCCGGCCAGGATGATCGCCTCCACTAGGTCCGACGGAGTGGCTTGAGGCCCTTCGCGATCGCAAGCATGGTCTCGTTCGAGAGCCGGTTCTGGAGCGTGTTGACGACCCAGTAGACGCCTCCGTCCTGCTCGAACGCGATCATGTGGAGCTTGGGGCCGCTGAAGAAGAGCTTGTAGGTGCGCCCCTTGATCCTCCGCTCGTGAGTCGGCCCCTCGAGGATCGGGGCGTCCGTCCAGTCGGTCTGCTGGATGCCCCAGTACTCGTTTTGCCCCGTGTTGTAGGTGAGCCGAAGACCCTTGTGGTCGTCGTCGATCCTGTAGACGCGGAGCCCCTCCTCCGTGGAAAGCGACGAGCTCTCCTCCCGCACGGCGGGAACGAGCAGCGGGAAGTCGACGCGCCGGCTGAGCGGCCGGAGAAGAGGCGCGACCGACTCGGGGTCGCTGACGACGGCCGGCGCTTGACGCTCCGGGGTCTCGTCCCGCGGGACGGGGCTGAGCGTCCCCTGGAAGGTCTTGCCGACGAGGACCTGGAGCATCGTCGTCAGCTCGGTCCCCGCGGGCGCCTCCTCGGCGTCGCCGTCGCCGAACAGGTCGGCCATGGCGAGTGCAGCGGGCTCCGAGCCGGGGACTGCCGGGTCGTAGAGGACCTGGGTGCGGAAGTACTCGAAGTTCTCCGCGTTGCCGCCGTTCGTGGACTGGTAGCCGATCTGACCGAGGAGGTACGCGGCTTCGTCGGCCGCGCCCGCAACGCCGTTCCCGTTCAGGATCTCGACCGAGACCTCCGAGGGCGCCGGCCCCCTGTCGTTCGCCTTGACCTTCCCGCCGGTCGCTACCGTCAGCGCCTTCTCCGACGCGTCGACGTCCGGATGGGTGAAACGCTGTACGGCGTCGGCCAGGCTCTCCTCCGGGACCGCCAGCTCGTTGTAGCCCGAGACGTCCTCGAGCTGCACCTGCTGGAAGTTTCCGGATGGGAGGCCGTAGAGCAGCCTCGCGTAGCCGAGCACCTCGTCGGAGTCGAGCGGCTTGCCTCCGCCCTTGGCGACCTCGACGTTCTCCGTGACCGCCCTCACGATCCCCGGAAGCTGGAAGAGCGTCCACGTGCTCGACACCTGCTGCTTCAGGGCCTTGACCACCTCCTGCTGGCGGAAGACCCGGTAGAGATCGGAGTCGGTGTGGCGATAGCGGGCGAAGTCGAGCGCGTCGCTGCCGCCCAGGTGCTGGTAGCCGGGCTTCAGGTCGATGCGCTCGTACGACGCGCCGAGCCCGGAGTTGTCGTTGAAGTAGCGGCGGTCGACGTCGACGTTCACGCCGCCGAGCCGGTCGACGATCTTGGTGAACGCCTCGAAGTTGACCGTGATCATGTAGTTGATCGGAATCCCCGTCAGCTCCTTGACGGTCGTGAGCGTGCCGCGAGGGCCGCAGTACGCGTACGCCTCGTTGATGCGTCCGCGCCACGGCGGGTGGCCGACGCAGCCGGGAATGTCGACGATCAGGTCGCGCGGGAAGGAGAGGAGCGAGACCGTGTTCTTCTTCGGGTCGGCACGCATCAGCATGACCGTGTCCGAGCGCGAGCCGGCGTCGGCCTCCCCGGCGCGCCTGTCGTACCCGATCACGATCGCGGTCGCGGGCTGGCCGGGCTCCGGCGCGGCGTCGAGCTCTTCCTGCGCCGCGATCACCCCCGGCGAAGAGGCGCGGACGGCGGCGACGCTATGGTCGAAGTACAGCTTGACGCCGCCCGCGAGAGCTCCGGCCGCCATGAGTACGGCGATCACGAGCCACAGGACGACCTTGCCGAGGAGCTTGAGCGGATTTCGGCGCACCCGGTAGAACGAGCGCGGAGAGGACGCCGCGTCGGGCGGGCGCCGCGGCGGGCCCCCGACGAGCGGAGGCTCCGACGCGAGCAGGGGCTCGGGCGGAAAGGCGCCGTTCCCGTTCGCGGACCAGCTCGTGCCTTTCTTCAGAGTCGTCCGCATGAGGAAAAGTCGCCGGCTGGCGACGCGCTGAGGATACCGAAGCTCACGGCCGTCGGTTCCGGTTCTACACGCCCCGCACGGTCTCCTCCGCGATCCACTGGGCGACCGCCAGGAGGCTCTCCGTCTCCTCGTAGACGCGCAGCTGGTCGTCTGCGCCGGTTCCCCGCGCCAGTACGCTCTCGACCGCCTCGAGCTCGGAGGCGCAGCCGAGGCGGCCCGCCGCGGGCTCGCAGCGCTCGAGCAGGGCGACCACAGCGTCGCGCGCCGACCACTCGGTGTCGTGCTCGAGGTCGATCAGCCGGGCGTCGAGCCCGTCGCGAGTGGCCCGCCACTTGTTCTCGCCCACGAGCGTCACCGGCTGCACCGGCAGCGCCTCACCGCTCTCGTACTCCTCTGCGAGCGTCGCCACCAGGCTCTGCGCGAGCGCGACGATCGCCGACACCGACTCGATGGAGGTCTGGGCGTCGCACACCCGCACCTCGATCGTCCCGAACCGGGGGTGCGGGCGCAGGTCCCACCAGATGTACGTGTAGTCCGGGAACGAGTTCGTGCGCACGGCGCGGTCGACGAGGAGCTCGAACTCTTCGTACGACGCGAAGGCCGGGGGGAGGCCCGCGCGGGGAAAGGCCTCGAACACCTTGGTGCGCGTCGAGGCGATCCCGGTCGGCCGAGCCTGCCAGAACGGCGAGTTGGCCGACAGCGCCAGCAGCTCGGGCAGGAACGTGCGAGCCGCGTTGACGCACTGGATCGCGGTTTCCGGCGAGTCGAGGCCGACGTGCACGTGGAGGCCGAAGATCAGCTCCCGCTCCGCGATCCAGCGCATGTCCTCGAGGAGCTCGCGGTAGCGCGGTCGATCCGTCACCTCCTGGTGCTCGTAGCGCGAGAACGGGTGAGTACCGGCGGAGGCGATCAGCGCGTCCTGCTCGGCCGCGGCCACGCGCAGGCGCGCGCGCAGGCCCCGCAGGTCTTCCATCGCCTCGCCGACCGAGTGGGCGACGTTCGTCGCCACCTCGACGGACGACTGGAGCAGCTCCGGCTTGACGCGCCCCTCGTGCGCCTCCTCGTCCTCGACCTCCGAGAGGATCTCGTCGACGCGGGAGACGAGCTCGTAGCTCTCGCGGCCGACGAGCTGGAACTCCTCCTCGACGCCCAGGCTGAAGCGGCGGCTCTTCCCGAAGTTCTGCTCCAGCGGTTACCCCGCGCCAGCGTGCGCCGTGTTGAGGATGTCCTCCGCCAGCCGCGCCCCGGCGACCATGTTCGAGAGCTTCTCGTAGACGACGTCCCAGCTTCGCGTCCGCAGCCCACAGTCCGGGTTCACCTGGATCCGCTCCGGATCGCCCAGGGCGTCGACCGCGAAGAGGATGCGGTCGCGGACGAGCTCCGGCGGCTCGACGAAGTCCGAGTGGATGTCGAGGACGCCGAGGCCGACGTTCGGGTAGCCGAACTCGGCGAAGAGGCGCAGGGTGTCGGAGTAGCCGGAGCGATCCTCGGCGCGCGTCCCGAGCTCGCGCGAGTCCCGGTTCGCGAACTCGAGCTGGAGCTCGAGACAGTCCTCCAGATCGAGCACGGCCGGCCAGAGAGCGCTGTAGTCGGAGAAGCAGATGTGCATTGAGCGCCTCGCCTCACCCACGTCGCGCAGCGCGGTGTTGAACCCGTGGACGACGAGCGGCACCTCGTCGGGCTTGGTCGCCGCGGCCGGTTCGTCGATCTGGATCCAGTCGGCTCCGGCTTCGATGAGACCAACGACGTTCGGCCGGATCACGCGCTCGGCCACGTCCTCGACCAGCCGGCGCCGCGGCTCGTAACGCTGCTCGGCAGAGCGGCCGAGCCTCCCCTCGCGAGCGTAGTGCTCGTCGTACGACCAGTCCTCCATCGTATAGGCCCCCGTGAGCGGCACCTTCAGCCGCTTCTCGGTGTGCGCCGCCACGAACCGGAGCTCGTCCACGTCCTGGGGCCCCTCGGCATACGGCCGCTCGACCACCGCGGCCTTGACGTAGTACTTGTTGTCGAAGGAGCGCACCGTCCCGCGCGGCTCGAAGCCGTGCGCGAAGGCCGCGACGTGGTCGTACATCTCCGTGCGCTTCTGCTCGCCGTCGTACACGACGTCCAGCCCGGTCTGCTCGAGCAGGCGGATGGCATAGCGTGCCGCCCAGTCGTCGATCTCGACCAGGTCGAGGCCTCCGTTGGCGTTGCGCAGAGCCTCGACGAGCTCCTCGTGGCCGTCCACCTCGAGCCGCTTGCCCCAGCGCTCCGCCTGGCGGACGTCCTCCTCCCCGACGGGTCGCCCCGCGAAGGCCTTGACCCGCCAGGACGGCTTGGCGAGGCTACCGATCTCCCGCGTGATGAAGCGGACGCTCATACGGCCACCCCCTCGGCCAGGAGCGCCCGGGCCCTGCCGAGCCGGAGGAGCTTCTCGCGCGCGACGGGCTCGGGGACGAACTGCAGGTCCCCGTTCGTGGTCAGCGAGACCCCCGCGGCGTTTCGCCGCACCAGAGAGGCGACGAATTCCGCGAGCGTCTCGGGCTCCTCCAGGACCGAGGAGCGGGCATCGACGACGCCGGCGGCGATCTCTCTGGGATAGCCCTCGGGCACCGCGTCGAGGCCCGTCGCGTAGAAGTCGATGCCGACGGCCGAGACGGGCGCCTCGGCGAGCGCCTCCAGCACGCCGGCCGCGTCGCCGAAAGGCAGGTGGAGGGCGATCGGAACGCCTCCGGGGAGCTCGTGCAGGGCCGCGATCCCTTCCTCGATCGCCCCGTCGCGGGCGAGGAACGGGTCGACCAGGACGACGAGGGCGCACCCCGCCTCCGCGTACGCGGCGATCTGTGGGGCGAGAACCCCGACGGCGAACGCCTGCGGAGACGCCTCTCCGCGCGCCGCGTGGGCGAGGGCGAACGGCGCCGGCAGCGTGCCGAGCCAGCCGCCGGCGGGCAGCTCCGGCGCCGGCATCGGCTCGCGGAGCCGAGGCTCCCCCTCGACGAGGAGCGCCCTGTAGAACGTGTTCGTGTCGAGGAAGCGGGTGAGCGGCCGCGCCGAGAGACCGTCACTCCGTTCGGCCAGCGGGCGGAAGAGGTCCTGCCAGCCGAGCAGCCCGTCCGTGAGCAGGTCGAGCCCGGCTTCCTCCTGAGCGGCGGCGAGCGCCTGGACGTCCACGCGCCGCTGCTTCTCGACCGCCTCGGCGCTCGTCCGCCCGCGATCAAGGTCGCGGGTCGCTCGGACGAGCTCTTCCGAGCGTGGATAGATCCCCGGTGCGTAGGCCTTCAAACGTGAACCTCCCTCTCGACGACAGCTCCGATGCTACTACCGGCCCGCGACAGCGAGCTTGTTCTCGGCGTGCCGCAGTCGTTGCTCGACTGCCAGCGGTCGCCCTCCTCCTCGCCGGCGCCGATCAGCTCGAGGAGAGCGCGGGCAGCCTCGGCCCGCCGCCGGGTTCCTCCACGTCGATGATCCTGGCTCGGCGAGCATGGCGGCTCTCCCGCGGTAGTCGGCGTCGGTGAGCCCCTGGCGCTGCGAGCATCGTGCCCCAGGCGCCGTCGAGGACGACGATGCGCTGCTCCAGCAGCTCGCGCAGCTGCGCGGTGGCGGTGGGTGCCGAGCTCGTCACAAGGCAAATTGTGCCGTTCGCCCGACACCGTCACTCTTCGTTATCCGCCCAAAGCCGATCCAGCGTCTTACACGGAGAGAAGGCGGAGCGGTCACGCCTAGATCATCTGCCGGGCTCAGCTAGGCACTCGGCTCTGAAGTGGAGAGGCCCCGGCTTTCGCCGGGGCCTCTCCGTCAGTTCGCTCCTTTCCGCGTTCCGATCAGTCAGTGATGGAGACCGTCGACGTCTCGCACCTGTCGGCGGATCGGTCAGGATGGTGTCGTCGTAGTGCACGAGCCACGAGTAGGCGCCTTCGTTCGCGGCCGTGACCTTGAACGTGGTGTTCGTCGTGGTCCGAACCGCCGGGGACGGCGCGTTCGCCAGCGTGAAGCTGTAGGACTGCCCGGGAACCGCTGCACCGGGTCGCACCGCAGTCGCCACCCGTGTACAGCGTGAACGTCAGCGTCCCGTTCAGGTTCGTGGGTCCGGTGATCGTGGCCGTGTCGTTCGGCAGCCAGTCCTGCGCCGTCGTGAGCGTCGCCTCGCCGGCGACCATGACGTCCTCGTTCGCGTCCAGGCACGCGGACGGAGCCGAGGCGAGCGTGTTCGGCAGGTCGCCGCTGTAGGAGGCAACCCAGTTGTACTTGCCGGGTGCGTCCGGAATGAAGCTGACCGGCCCGTAGGTGCCGTCGCCGCTCACGGGGACGGTCTGCCGGTTCGTACCGGTGCCCTCGCCAGGACCGTGCACGCATTGTCCTCTGTAGAGCGTGAACGTGATCATGCCGTCCGCGTCGTCGCCCAGCGTGGCCGGTTGATCGACCCGTCGGTGCTGCCGGCCGGGCCGCCGTGCCGGGATCATGAGCGGTGTGGTCAGTGTGGCCGTGTCCGTGACCGGCTGGCCCAAGATACCGGCGATGCTCCGGCCTGGGTCGTGAGGGCCGGCTGCCGCGGATTCACGACTGAAGCACTCCGCCGCTCGGCTGTCACTCTCGGATGGCACGCCGGCATCTTCGTCGCCTGAGAATTCGGCTCGCCAGCAATACCGCCCCGCCGACGTGACCGTCGGCCGCCGCGGACGTGAACGTCCCGTCGGTCGTGAGGTTCTGCGTGTCGACCAACACGCCGCCCGTGCCGCACAGGTCGCAGGACCCAGCGGGGATCGGCCCGCACAGGTGGAACGTGAGCGTCGCGGTCAACGTGTCGGCTCCGTCGACGGTGATCAACGCCCGGTCCCTGACCAGAATCGCAGCGTCGGCCGGATCGGCTGGGATGTCGAGCCCGCCGGCAGGGATCGGAGTGCCGGCGTTGTCGACCGGCGTCGTCTCCACATCCGTCTCGCACTCGCCCAGCTGGCCACGCGAGAAGTCGAACAGCGTCGCCTCAAGCGACGCCGAGGAGCGCGTGTCGGCGATGAACGTGTTGAAGCACGCCCCTCCGAGACCGATCGGTCAGGTTCACGCCGCCCTCGAAGAACTGCGAGGTCGGGAGCGAGTGGCCGACCTGGGGGCTCAGCGTCTTGGCCGCGGTGAGCCACGGCGTGGTGATGGGAGCCCTGTTCGCCGCTCCGCAGGCCGCATCGCCGGCTGCCGTGTTGCGGCAATCGACGCCGCTTGCGACCGCTTCCTCTCCCAGCTCGCCGGTCGCGTCGTCGCCGTTCCAGCGGTAGACGTTGATCGTGCTGACGGTTCCGCCTTGCGTGAATTCGGACACGACCAACAGGTCGCCGTCCATGTGCTCTCCCACGAAGTCGACGGCACCACCAGGCGACGCGCACGCAACGGGCTGCTGGAGGAACCAGAACCCGACGTCAGCGGTACCGGTGTTGGTGTTCCGCTCCAAGCCGAAGTAGAGGATCTCGTCCCCGGCTGCATTGGTGTAGGTCGCCGCGTACGCGTTCATCACGTCGATCTTGCTGTTCACGTTGGCGTCGCGGTTGCACTGCCAGTCCGCGATCGGCAGCGTGTCCTTGCTCCCGGTCGCGAACGTGGTCGTGTCGCTCGTGATGAACGTGGTGCCGACGTTCAAGAAGTCCTTGTCGAAGGACGTCTGGTCGAAATTGGCCGGCAGGGGGTCCTTCTCAACCCCGTTCACGTCGAACAGGCTGTCCCAGTCGACGGTCTGCGTCGTGCCGCCGACGCTCGTCGTGGTGCTCGCGATCACGTCGCCGTCGAGCTGGAAGTCCTCGTCGTGCACGGCCTGCGCGCCCGCCACGAACATCAGGGCGACCGCTGAGACCAGCAACAAGGGCGCGAACAGGAACCGGCGCCTCCGCCGGCTACCTGTCGGGCCGATAATCCGTGTCATGAAAGTACCTCCGCTGGGTTGGCCCTCGCGGGCCGGAAAAGGCCGGCACCCACGAAGCGACCTCGCATGTGCGTCGCCTGTCGCGGGCGTCCGGGCAAAGCTTTCCTCTAGACAGCACCTCCTCTCCCCGCTCGAGCCTCGCTGGCGAGCGGGCAGCCCGTTCCGACGTCACGCGACCCCTTGGTTGCACCTCGGCCGAGACTAAGGACTGTGGAAAGCTTCCTAACAGACTGGAAAGCTTCCTAACAGACGGCAATTGCCCGATTTCCGCCTACTGGATTCGCGGTACAGGACCGAAGCGGCGGGCGTGCTGAATCGGGCCCTTGGAGGGCGGCCCGGGGCCGAAAGCTCTTGGACCTAACAGCGGGTGGAGGCACGGGGTGGCCCCGCAGGCAGGGGCGCGACGAGGCGCCTACGGGCTGCCGGAGCGGTCCCGGGCTCGTTCAGTCGCGGCCCGCGACAGCGAGCTTGTTCTCGGCGTGCCGCAGTCGTTGCTCGACCTGCCAGCGGTCGCCCTCCTCCTCGCCGGCGTCGATCCGCTCGAGGAGAGCGCGGGCAGCCTCGGCCCCCCGCCGGGCTTCCTCCACGTCGATGTCCTCGGCTCGCACCGCATCGTCGACGAGGACGAGCGCTCGGTCCTGCTGCACCTTGAAGTAGCCGGGGCCCGCCGCGAAGGCCTGCCACCGGCCGTCCGCCTTCACGCGGATCTCCCCCGCCTTGAGCATGGCCACGAGCGGGGCATGCCGCGCGAGCACCCCGATCTCCCCGGCCGCTCCGGGGACGATGACCATCTCCGCCTCCCCCTCGAACGCCGCCCCGTCGGGCGTCACGAGCGAGAGGTCGAACGTGCGGGTCGCGCCTTCCTGCGTCGCCATCCAGGGCTCCTTCGGCGGCGCTAGACGGCGGCCGGCTCGGCCTCGCGCTCGGCTTCCGCCTCGGGCTCCTCCGGCGCTTCGTCGGCCTGAGCGGGCTCTTCCTCCTCGCCGCCCAGCTTCCGACCCTGCTCGACCGCCTCCTCGATGGTGCCGACCATGTAGAAGGCCTGCTCGTTGAGGTCGTCGTGCTTGCCCTCGATGATCTCCTTGAAGCCTCGGATCGTGTCGTCGAGGCGCACGTACTTGCCTCCGGTCCCGGTGAACGCCTCGGCGACGAAGAACGGCTGCGACAGGAAGCGCTGCACCTTGCGCGCCCGCTGGACGGTGAGCTTGTCCTCGTCCGAGAGCTCGTCCATCCCGAGGATGGCGATGATGTCCTGGAGCTCCCTGTAGCGCTGGAGGATCTCCTGGACACGCGTGGCGGTCGCGTAGTGCTCCTCGCCGACGATGTCCGGCTGGAGCGCCCGCGAGACGGAGTCCAGCGGGTCGACGGCCGGGTAGATGGCCTGCTCCGCGATCGAGCGCGAGAGCGTGGTCGTGGCGTCGAGGTGGGCGAAGGTGTTCGCCGGGGCGGGGTCGGTGAGGTCGTCGGCCGGCACGTAGATGGCCTGCACCGACGTGACGGACCCCTTGCGCGTCGAGGTGATCCGCTCCTGGAGCTGCCCCATCTCCGTGGCGAGCGTCGGCTGATAGCCCACGGCGGAGGGCATGCGGCCGAGGAGCGCCGACACCTCCGAGCCCGCCTGGACGAAGCGGAAGATGTTGTCGATGAAGAGGAGGACGTTCTGCCCCTCGTCGCGGAAGTACTCGGCCATCGTCAGCCCGGCGAGGCCGACGCGGAGGCGGGCCCCGGGCGGCTCGTTCATCTGCCCGAAGACGAGCGCTGTCTTCTCGATGACGCCCGACTCGGTCATCTCCAGCCAGAGGTCGTTGCCCTCGCGCGACCGCTCGCCGACGCCGCTGAACACCGACAGCCCCTCGTGCTCAGCCGCGATGTTGCGGATGAGCTCCTGGATGAGCACGGTCTTGCCGACGCCGGCGCCGCCGAAGAGGCCGACCTTGCCGCCCTTCACGTAGGGGGCGAGCAGGTCGATGACCTTGATGCCCGTCTCGAAGATCTCGACGCTCGGCTGAAGCTCTTCGAAGGTCGGCGCGGGCCGGTGGATCGGCCAGCGCTCCACGTCGACGTCGTCGCCTTCGTCGATTGGCGCGCCGAGAACGTTGAAGATCCTCCCGAGCGTCTCCTTGCCGACGGGCACGGAGATGGGGGCGCCCGTGTCGACGACCTCCGCGCCGCGCGCGATGCCGTCCGTGGAATCCATGGCGACGGCGCGCACCCGGTCGTTTCCGAGGTGCTGCTGCACCTCCGCGATCAGGTGGGCGGCCGGGCGTCCCTCCAGTTCCGGGACCTCGATCTCGAGGGCGCTGTAGATGGCCGGCAGCTCGCCCTGGAAGAGAGCGTCGATGACGACGCCCTTGATCTCGACGACCTTGCCGACGTTCTTCGAATCCGTGTCCGTGGCCATGTATCTCCTGGAATCGCGGGCGAGGAAGCCGTCTGTCCGGCCCGCCTCAGTCTAACCGAGCCCTGTCGTCCCCTCCGGCCATGTCAGGGGTCAGACCCCGGGGCGTGGCCGAAACGGACACGGGCCCGCGGGGACGCCGGCGGGAGCTAGATGACGCCTTCGGGCGGGTTGGCCGGCGTCGGCGGCACCGGCGGCGGCGTGGTGAAGCGGGTTCGCTGGAGATCGCGGAGCTGGGTCGCGTCACGCGTGAGCATGCTGACCTGCGTCGGCGCCGTCGGCTCGGGGTCGGCGGGGCGCTCGGCGAGGGATCCGACCAGCGCGCCCAGCGCGAGGGCGGCGGCGGCCAGGAGCCCGGCTCGCCGGCGCCGGACGGTGCGGCGCGCGCTCTCGGCAGGGATCGAGATGCGGCGCGAGGGCGCCTCGAGGCGTGCCGAGCGCAGAGCCTCGGTCGCGGACCGGACGCCGGCGTCGAACTCGCGGCACGCAGCGCAGGCGGCGAGGTGCCGCTCGAGGATCTCCTCCTCGAGCACGGAGAGCTCGTCGTCGAGTCGCAGAGACGACCACTCACGGGCGCGCTCGCAGGCGCCGCCGACAAAAAGCGGGTCGATGCCAGCCATTACCGTGTCTGACGATACCTACTGGAGGAGGTTAGGTGTCCCTAAATGCGGCCGGTGATCTTCTCGATCCGCAGACGGGCCCGCTCGGCCTTCCGCTCGCGCTGCCGCCTCGGGTCGGGAACCGGCACCGCCGTGAAGAGCGCCTTCGTGTACGCCTCTTTCGGGTTGAAGTAGACCTGCTCGGCCGGCCCGACCTCGACGAGCTTGCCCTCGTTCATCACGGCGATCTCGTCGGCCATCGTCCGGACGACGGCGAGGTCGTGGGAGATGAAGAGGTACGTGAGCCCGAAGTCCTGCTGCAGATCCTTGAGCAGGTTGAGGATCTGCGCCTGGATGGAGACGTCGAGCGCCGAGACCGGCTCGTCGCAGACGATCAGCTTCGGGTTGAGCGCGAGGGCGCGGGCAATGCCGATCCGCTGGCGCTGGCCGCCGGAGAACTCGTGCGGGTACCGGTTGGTGTAGTTCGGGTTGAAGCCGACGACCTCGAGGAGCCGCCGCACCGTCTCCCGGCGACTTCGGCGCGTCCCCATGCCGTGCACCTCGAGCGGCTCCGAGACGATGTCGCCGACCGTCATCCGCGGGTCGAGCGACGAGTACGGATCCTGGAAGACGATCTGCATGTCCTGGCGCTTCCTCCTCAGGGACTCGCCCTTGAGCTCCGTCAGCTCCACTCCCTCGAAGCGGATCGAGCCGCCGGTCGCCTTCAGGAGCTGGAGGATGCAGTAGCCGGTCGTCGACTTCCCGGAGCCCGACTCGCCCACGAGCCCGAGGGTCTTTCCCTTCGGGATCGAGAACGTGACCCCGTCCACCGCCTTCACGTAGCCGACGACCCGTTCCCAGAGGATGCCCTTGCGGACGGGGAAGTGCATCTGCAGGTCGGTGACCGTGAGGAGGGCCCCGTTCTCGATCACGTTCTCGGGTCGCGTGCTCACGTCGTCGTCGCCATCTCTGGGGTGCGACCGCGCTCGCTCGTCGGGTGGGCGGAGCGAACGAGGTGGCCCGGCCGGACCTCACGAAGCTCCTGCGGGCGCTCCGAGCACGAGTCCTGCTCCCTGTAGGGGCAGCGGGCTGCGAACCGGCAGCCCTCCGGGGGGTTGACGAGGTCGGGCGGGCGTCCCGGGATGGCGGTGAGCCTTCCCTCCCGGACACCTTCCCCCTCGAGCTGCGGAAGCGCACCCAGGAGCGCCTCCGTGTACGGATGCTCGGGGCTCTCGAAGAGGTCGAGGACGGAGGCCTGCTCGACGATCTGGCCGGCGTACATGACCGCGACGTCGTCGGCCGTCTCGGCGACGACTCCCATGTCGTGGGTGATGATGATCATCGCCATCTCGTGCTCCTCCCGGAGCCGCTCGAGAAGGTCGAGGATCTGGGCCTGGATCGTCACGTCGAGCGCGGTCGTCGGCTCGTCGGCGATCAGGAGCTTCGGGTTGCAGGAAAGCGCGATGGAGATCATCACCCGCTGGCGCATGCCGCCCGAGAACTGGTGCGGGTAGTCGTCGAGCCGCTCCGCCGCGCGCGGGATGCCGACCTCCTCGAGAAGCTCGACTGCCCGCTTTCGCGCGGCGTCCTTGGGCGTGTCGAAGTGCCGCACCAGGGTCTCCGTGATCTGCGTTCCGATCCTGAACGTCGGGTTCAGCGAGGTCATCGGGTCCTGGAAGATCATCGCGATCCGCTTCCCGCGGACGTCCTCCAGCTGCCGCTCGCTGAGGGTCGTCAGCTCCTGTCCGTCGAAGAGGACCGAGCCGGCGACGATCTTGGCCGGCGGCTTGGGAATGAGGCCCATGATCGAGAGGGCGGTCACCGACTTCCCGCAACCGGACTCGCCCACGATCCCGAGCGTCTTGCCCACCTCCACCTCGAACGAGACCCCGTCGACGGCCTGGACGACGCCCTCGCGGGTGAAGAAGTGCGTCTTCAGGTTGTCGACCTCGAGCAGCGCCATCCGGTGCCCTCTATGTCTCCCTGGTACGCGGATCGAGAGCGTCGCGCAGCCCGTCGGCGATGAAGTTCGCGCACAGGACGAGCGCCGCGATGAAGAGGCACGGGATCCACAGGTCCATCGGGTGCGTGCGATAGGCATCGCGGGCGTCGCTCGCAAGCGAGCCCCAGGAGGAATCGGGCTGGCTGATCCCGAGGCCGATGAAGGAGAGGAACGCCTCGCCGAGGACAACGGTCGGGAGCTCCAGGAAGATCGCGATGATGAGCACGCCGAGGGTGTTCGGAAGCAGGTGGCGCGTGAGCACCCGGTACCAGCGCGCGCCCACGGCGTGGGCCGCCCGCACGTAGTCGTTCTGCTTCAGCGTGATCACCTGCCCGCGGACGATGCGCGCCGTCGTGAACCAGCTGGCGATCGTGAGCGCGATCACCATCGTCCAGGCGTTGATCGTCCCGATGATCGCCAGCGCGAGAATGGCGAAGGGCAAGTACGGCAGCCCGTAGAGCGCGTCGAGGAAGCGCATCATGGCGTTGTCGAGCTTGCCGCCGATGAAACCGGAGATCGAGCCGTAGGTGATGCCGATGATGAGAATGGCGATGGTCGCGGCGAAACCGATGAGGATCGAAACCTGGCCGCCCTTTGCCACGCGTGTAAAGAGGTCGCGTCCGAACTGATCGGTTCCAAAGGGGTGCTCGAGGGACGGCGGGAGGTGGACCTCCGCGAAGTTGGCGTCGTTCGGGTCGATGTCGAAGATCGATGTCCAGATCCCCGGGATGATCCAGAAGCCGGGGATCAGGAAGCAGTAGAGCACGATGAGCACGAAGACGACCGCGGCCGCGACCGCAGCCTTGTTCCGCAGATAGCGGCGGTACGCGTCGCGCCACAGGCTCGACTGGCGGACCGGCTCGCCGGCCGTCTCCACGAGGGGCGGCGCCGAGACCTGCGGCGGGAGGGCGGTCGCTTCGCGGGGGTTGACTGCCATCAGCTCATCACGGCTTCGAGGTCCTCGTTCTCGGATCGAGGAACCCGTATGCGATGTCGACGAACAGATTTGCCAGGATGATGATGATCGATGTCAGGACGGTGATGCCCATCACGACCGCGTAGTCGCGGCCGGAGACCGATTGGACGAAGTAGCGGCCGATCCCGGGGATCGAGAAGATGACCTCGATCACGAACGTGCCCGTGATGATGAGGCCGAAGAGCGGTGCGGTCGCCGTCACCACCGGGATCAGCGAGTTCCGGAACACGTGCCGAACGACGATCGCGCGCCAGCGCAAGCCCTTCGCGCGAGCGGTGCGCACGTAGTCCTGCTGCATCGTCTCGAGCATCGTGCCGCGCACGAGCCGAGCGAAATACGCCATCGGGAAGAGCCCGAGAGCGAGCGACGGGAGGATCACCCTCGAGTCGATCTGCCAGAAGCCGAGCGGCCAGCCTTGCACCGGGACCACTGTGAACTTCACGGCGAAGTAGTAGATGAAGATCGTGGCGATGAAGAAGCTGGGCAGGGCAAAGCCGAGGCTCGAGAAGAACATCAGGGCGTAGTCGTAGATCGTGTTCGGTCTCAGCGCCGCGAGGATCCCGGCCGGGACCCCGAAGAGGATCGCCCACACGAACGCGAGAAGCCCGAGCTTTAGCGAGCGCGGGAAATGCTCCTTGATGATGTCCATCACGTCGCGATCGGTGGCGAACAGAGACGGGCCGAGGTCGAGCGTGAAGACGCCCTTGACGTAGAGCAGGTACTGCATCCACGCCGGTTTGTCGAGGTTGAACTTCCGCTCGAGGTTCTCCTGCACCTGTGGCGGAACGGGGCGCTCGGTCTTCTGGAACGGGTTCCCCTCGATCTGCCGCATCATCACGAAGATCATCAGGATGACGAGCAGGATCACCGGAATCGTCCAGACGATCCGCCTGATGATGAACGCTGCCATCTACTCCGGATTCTCTACCCGATCGAGGCTCTTTGGCAACCAGAGCAGGCGGGGCGCCGAAGCGCCCCGCCTGCCGATGCGTGAGCCAGTGGCTCCTTAGCCTCCCTGCATCACGATCTTGGTGAAATCGATGTAGTTCAGCGGGCTGATGAAGAACGAGTCCCGAACCGCGTCGTTCTCGAGGTTCGGCATCGTGTACCACATGATCGGCGTGATCGGCACCTCGCCGTCCTCGTCGAACATGATTCCCTCCAGCTGGCGGTAGAGCTCGTAGCGAGCTTCGTCGTCGACGGTCGCCTTGGCCTCTGCGACGACGGCGTCGAACTCCTCGTTGCACCAGTTGGTGTTGTTGTTACCGGAATCGCACGTGAAGAGCTCGAGCCCGTTGATCGCATCCGGGAAGTCATAGATCCACCCGAGGCGGTAGGCATCGACGGACTTGTTCGGCGGAGGGCCGAGGAACTCGAGGTACTGAGCCCACTCCTGCGCCTTGATGGTCGTCTCGATGCCGAGCTCGTTCCACATGTCCTGCACGGCCACGGCGATTTCCGCGTGCCCGGGCGCGTCGTTGTGGAAGAGGTTGATCTTCGTCTTCGGGTTCGGCTCGTCGGCCATTTGCGCGGTCGCCTGCTCCATGTCGCCCTCAGCGGGGAGCCACGGCGAGTTCGGGTTGATGACGTCGAAGCCGTTGATGCCTTCCGGCGTCATGCCCGTGGCCTGCGCGCGGCCCGTCCGGTCGATCTCGTCCGTGATGATCGTCCGGTTGATGGCCAGCGACATCGCCTTGCGCTGAGCCAGGCCGACGTTGTCGACGTTGAAGCCGTAGTAGTACGTCCCCAGTGAGGGGTACTGCTCGTAGTACGGCTCGGCCTTGAGTCGCTCGATGTCCTCGGGCGGGAGCCCGCCGCCGTCGAGCGCGTCGACCTCGCCGTTCTCGAATGCCGCCACCTTGGTGACCCCGTCGACGATGATCGGACCGTCGATGCGCTCCAGCGTGACGTTCTCGGCGTCGCGGTAGTCGGGGTTCTTGACCATGTTGAGCGACGCCTCGTGGTCCCAGGACTCGAGCATGAAGGGGCCGTTGGTGACGATGTTCGCCGGATCGGTCCAGTTGTCGCCGAACTCCTCGACGGTCGCCTGGTGAACCGGCAGGAACGAGTGGTGGGAGACCTGCTGGAGGAACCAGGGCTGCTCCGAGGTCAGCTCGACCTGGAGCGTGTAGTCGTCGACCGCGGTGACGCCGACCTCGTCGGCCAGCGCGCTGCAGTCCTTCTCGGTGCAGCCGTTGTACTCGGCGGCGCCCTTGACGCCGTAGAGCTGGTACGCATAGTCGGCCGCCAGCTCGGGGCTCAGCGTCCGCTTCCACGAGTACACGAAGTCCTGAGCCGTGACGGGGTCGCCGTTCGTCCACGTCGCGTCTTCACGGAGATGGAACGTGACGTTCGGGCCATCGACCTCCCAGCTCTCGGCCAGCGACGGTTCAGGCTCGCCGGTGTCGGGATTCAGCTTCACGAGCGGGTCCATCAAGGCTGAGATGACGTTCGCCGACGTCGTGTCCGTGGCCTTCCCGGGGTCGACCGAGGCCGGCTCGGCGCCCCAGGCGATCCGGAGCACCTGCTCCGCGCTCGGCGCGCCGGTGTCGGTTGCGCCCGTGTCGTCGGCGGCCGCATCGTCGTCGTCGTCCCCACCGCACCCGGCTGCCCCGAGGGTGAGGATCGCGACGAGCGCCACGACGAGCAGGAGCCATCTGTTTCTACGCACTGCTGCCCTCCTCCTGTTCATAGACGGCCGCACATGGATCTGGGCCCGCGGCCACTAGGTGCAAAGACGCACCAGGCGGCGGGAAAGTTAGCGCGGCGGGAGAGCTCTCCGCTCCACCACCTGGCTGTCCACGAGCTTGGTCGTGCAGCCGCCCACCGTGTAGAGGGCGCCGGCGACGTAGAACGTCTGGAGCCCGTGGCGTGTGACGAGGGAGCGCGGCCCCGACGTCCACCTGCCCGTCGCCGCGTCGTAGACCTGGTAGGTGCTCTCCCAGACCGCGTGGATCTCGTCGCCGGCGACCGCTGCGCCGAGGAGCTCCATGGGCTTCGGCATCTCGGGCCCGCGCCGCCACTCCCCCGTCTCGGGCTCGAGGATCCAGACGTCGCGAAGGATCTCCTCTCCCCGGCGGCCGCCGATCAACCAGATCTCGTCCCGGAAAGCAACGGCGTCGAAGGCGTGGTTCGGGGCCGGAAGCGGCGGGCCGTCGGACCACTCGTCTGTCGCCGGGTCGTAGACGAACACCTCGCGGCGTTCCTGGCCCTCGTGGAAGCCGCCGAGCACGTAGATCTTCCCGCCGTGCTCGACCGCGCTGTGGTTGAAGCGCGGCTCCGGCATGGGGGCACGCTCCGCCCACTCGTCGCTCCCGGGGTCGTAGGCGTAGACGGCGCGCGAGTTCCCCTCTGCGGTGGAGCCCCCCGTCACGTACAGGATCCCGTCGACGGCCGCCGCGGCACCCGCTCTGATGGGCTCCGGCATCCGCCTCAGGGTCTCCCAGCTGTCCGCCTCCGGGTCGTAGCGGGCGAGCAGGTCGAGCGGCCGCCCGGTCTCCCCCACCATCCCTCCGGCGGCGTAGATCTGCCCGCCGATCTCGGCGGCGGCGACGTAGCTCCGCCGCTGGGACATCGACTGGGCGAACTCCCACGGAGCCGCCTCCGCCTCGTCGGCGCCCGGGCCGAGGCTCCCCACGACCGCGGCGAGCGCGACCAGGAGGCCGATCACGAGGACGAGCGCGAGGGCGCGCATCATCGACTCAGACGCTCGCCGGCTTGCCGCGTTAGCTACTGCGTGAGCGCGTCGGCGCCCGCGACCACCTCGAGGATCTCCTGGGTGATCTCCGACTGGCGGGCGCGGTTCATGTCCAGGGTGAGGCTCTCGATCAGCTCGCCCGCGTTCTTCGAGGCGTTCCGCATCGCGGTCATCCGCGCTCCGTGCTCGGACGCGGCCGACTCGAGGAGCGCGCGGTACACGGTCGTCTCCAGGTAGGTCGGGAGCAGGCGGGCGAGGATCTCCTCGGGCTCGGGCTCGTAGATGAAGTCGCCCTCGAGGGCGATCTCGTACGCGCTCTTCTCCTCCTCCTCGAGCAGCGTGCGGGGGATCGGGAGGATGTCCTCCACGGAGACGGTCTGCGTGAGGGGGGAGACGTAGTGGTTGTAGACGATCACCACCCGATCGACCTCGCGCTCGGTGAAGAGCTCCGCGAGCTTGTGCGAGATCGCCACCGCGTCCGCGTAGGTCGGCCGGTCGGTGAAGTCGACCCAGGCCTGCTCGATGTCGTAGCGGCGGAAGCGCAGCGTCGAGCGCCCCTTCTTGCCGGCGACGGCCCAGCGCACGTCGGAGCCGGCTCCCCGGACCTCCCGCTCGAGCTGCAGCGCCCTCCGGACGATCTGGGCGTTGAAGGCGCCGGCGAGCCCCCGGTCGCCCGTGAGGGGAACGATCGCCACGGCGCCCTCGCCCTCGCGGCCCTCGAGAAGCGGGAACCCGCGGGCCGGCGTCGCGCGCGCCGTGCCGATCATCAGCTCCCGCATCCGCTCGGCGTACGGGCGGAGCGCCTCGATCCTGGCTTCGGCCCGGCGGAGCTTCGCGGCGGCGACGAGCTCCATCGCCTTCGTGATCTTGCGCGTGTTGCGGACCGACCGAAGCCGCCGCTTGATGTCCTGGACGGTGGCCACTATGCCCCGGGGACGCCGGTCTCCTCGTGGACGGCGAAGGACTCCTTGAACCTCTCGAGCTGGGCCTTCACCTCGTCCTGTGCCTCGTCCGGGAGATCTCTCGCGTCCCGCAGCTTGTCGTAGACGGTTCCCTCCGTTCGCAGGAACTCGCGCAGCTCCTGCTGGAAGCGCGGCACCTGGCCGGCGGGGACGTCGTCGAGGTAGCCCTGGATCCCGGCGAAGATGGCGACGACCTGCTCCTCGAGCGGCCACGGCTGGTACTGCGGCTGGTTGAGGGTGGCGACCATCCGCTCGCCGCGCGCCAGGGTTCGCTGGGTCTGCGGGTCGAGCTCGGAGCCGAACTGGGCGAACGCCTCCAGCTCCCGGTACTGCGCCAGGTCGAGGCGAAGGCGGCCGGCCACCTTCTTCATCGCCTTGGTCTGCGCGTTGCCGCCCACGCGCGAGACGGAGATCCCGACGTTGATCGCCGGTCGCACGCCCGAGTAGAAGAGGTCGGACTCGAGGAAGATCTGTCCGTCCGTGATCGAGATGACGTTGGTCGGGATGTAGGCGGAGACGTCGCCCGCCTGCGTCTCGATCACGGGCAGCGCCGTCAGCGAGCCGCCTCCCAGCTTGTCCGACAGCTTGCAGGCGCGCTCGAGCAGACGGGAGTGGAGGTAGAAGACGTCGCCGGGGAACGCCTCGCGACCGGGCGGCCGCCGGAGGAGGAGCGACATCTGCCGGTACGCGTCCGCGTGCTTGGAGAGGTCGTCGTACATGCAGACGGCGTGCTTGCCGTTGTAGAGGAAGTGCTCGCCCATGGCGCAGCCGGCGTACGGCGCCATCCACTTGATCGGCGCGGCCTCGGTCGCCGAGGCGGTGACGATGATCGTGTAGTCCATCGCGCCCGCCTCCTTGAGGCGCTCGTAGACCTGGGCCACGGTCGAGGCCTTCTGCCCGATCGCGACGTAGATGCAGATCATGTCCTGGTCGCGCTGGTTCAGGATCGTGTCGACGAGGATCGCCGTCTTGCCCGTCGAGCGGTCGCCGATCACGAGCTCGCGCTGGCCGCGGCCGATCGGGATCATCGAGTCGATCGCCTTGATCCCGGTCTGCAGCGGCTCGTGCACGGGCTGGCGGTGGACGACGCCGGGCGCCTTGAACTCGAGCAGACGGCTCTCGCTCGAGTCGAGCGGGCCCTGGCCGTCCAGCGGCTGCCCGAGCGGATCGACGATGCGCCCGACGAGGCCCTCGCCCACGGGGACGCTCATGACGCGGCCCGTTCGCTTCACGGCATCGCCCTCGGAGACCTTCTGCCACTCGCCGAAGAGGGCGACGCCGACGTTGTCCTCCTCGAGGTTGAGCGCGATGCCCGTGACCCCGTGCTCGAGCTCCAGCATCTCCATCGCCATGCAGCTCTCGAGCCCGTAGACCCGGGCGATGCCGTCGCCGACCTGGAGGACGGTGCCGACCTCGGCGAGGTCGGTCTCGACGTCGTAGGCCTCGATGCGCTGCTTGAGGATCGAAGTGATCTCTTCCGGGCGTAGCTTCACCGTGTCAACTCCTTGCCGTGAGTTCCTGTCCGAGCTGGTCGAGCCGGCCGCGCACGCTCGCATCGAGGCGCTGCGAGCCGGCCTGGATGACTATGCCGCCGATGATGGAGGGGTCGACCCGCCGGGTCGCCTCGACGCGGCGGCCCGAGGCTTCCTCGATCTGCTTGACGACCCGGGCCGCCTCGTCGTCCGAGAGCTCGACGGCGGTCGTCAGGTCGAGCTCGAGAATGCGCTCCTGGCGTGCGATCAGCCTCTCGAGCTCCGCCCGGACGTCGGCGATCTCGGCGATTCGGCCCTTCTCCGCGAGCAGGAGGAGAACGTTGCGGACGAGGGGCTCCGCCTCGCCGAGCGCCGCGGCGAGCGCGTCGCGCTTCACGTGCGGCTCGATCTGAGGGTTCCGCAAGAGCGAGCGGAGCTCGTCGGAGCTCTCGACCGCGTCGACGAAGTCGCCGAGCTGCTCGCGCACCTCGGCGAGCCGGCCGTGATCCCCGGCAGCCTCGAAGAGAGCCTCTGCGTAGACACGATGCGCGACGGCCATTAGTTCTCGCTCGCGATCTGCTTGACGTCGACTTCGGCGATCGTCTCGTCGATGAGCCGGCGCTGGTCCTCGTCGTCGAGGACCTTGCCGGTCACCTTCTCGGAGGCCAGGAGCGTCAGCTCGACCACGTCCCGTCGGATCTGCTCCCGGAGCCTCGCGTTCTCCGCATCGAGCTCCTCGAGGTTCTTCGCCAGCCGCTCCTTCAGGTCAGCGTCGGCCTGCTCGCGCGCCTGCTCCAGCTGGCGCTGGGCCTGCCGGCGGGACTCGTCGAGCAGGCGCTCGCGGTCCGCTTTGGCCTGCTCGCGCTCGCGCCTCACCTCCTCACGGAGCTTGCGGGCCTCTTCGCGGGCCTTGTCGGCCTCGTCGAGTGCCTCGCGGATGCGGTCCCGGCGCTGGTCGATCATCCCCTGGATGCGGCCGAAGGCGAAGCGCTTCAGCACCCAGAGCACGATCACGAACGTGAGGATCGTCCAGACCATCAGGCCCGGCACGACGTCGATGAGCGACCCTTCGTCCTCCTCGGCCGTGGTCGTGGTCTCCTGGGCGAAGAGAAACGCCTGGAGTAGCGGGTCCCTCATCGGGTCAGACGAGCACGAAGGCCAGGAGGCCGCCGAGGAGCGCGTAGAAGACGACGGCCTCGGTCAGCGCGAAGCCGAGCCACTGGATGCCGGTGAGCTCGGCGCGCAGCTCGGGCTGGCGCGCGACCGCCTGGATCATGGAGCCGAAGATCGTGCCGATGCCGATCCCGGCGCCGACGGCTCCGAGGCCGACCCCGACCCCGAAGGCGATCGCCTTCCCGAGGTCGGCGATCTCCCCGTTCAGCTCTGCGAGCAAGATGTCCACTGTTCCTCCTCCTTAGCTCAATGTTCCGGTTCGATGGCGCCGCCGATGTAGATGCCGGAGAGCAGCGCGAAGACGAAGGCCTGGATCGTGACGACGATCGCCACCTCGAAGAGGTAGATCATCGTGCCGACGACAATAGACGCGGGCACGAGCCACCAGGCCGAGAAGATGAAGATGAGCCCGAGCATGACGAGGATCAGCATGTGGCCCGCGAGCATGTTGGCGAAGAGTCGCACCGAGAGCGAGATCAAGCGCATGAACTGGGAAATGACCTCGAGCGGGACGATCAGCGCGAGCAGCGGCTTCGGCGCGCCCTCGGGAATCCAGCTCTTGAAGTAGCGGGACGGACCGTTGTAGCGGATGCCCTCGACGTGCGTGGCGACGAAGGTGACGAGCGCGAGGGCGAGGGTCACGCTCAGGTTCGCGGTCGCGGCATAGATCCCGAAAGTTGGGAGATCGACGCCGAAGAAGTCGAACTTCTCGCTCGAGATCGGAAGCGGCACGAAGCCGATGATGTTCACGACCCAGATGAAGAGGAACAGGCAGGCGACGTACGGGAACCAGATGTGGAGCGCCTTCGAGGGGATGCTCGCCTCGGCGATCTGCTCCTGGACGAGCTCGTAGACCGACTCGCCCGTCGTCTGCCGGCGGTCGGGCCGAATCGAGAGCCCGAAGCGCATCAGCCAGATGCCGAGCAGGATCGTGACCAGCCCCCCGAGCCAGAGGTAGGCGACCGCCTTGTTGATGGACATGTCGAGTGGACCGACCTGAATCGAGACCCAGGGGTCGAGGATGAACTCGTGCTGGGGGTCGAAGTCGCCCTCGGCGGCGAAGAGCACGTTCATGGGCCAGCCCCTGGCCCTTGAACGTGGGGAGGGTGTGTGAGGGAACCGGGAGGTTCCCTCACTAGGTCAAAGAAGGGGGCACGTGGGGGAAACACGGTTTCCCCCACGGGAGCGAGCGGGAGGCGAGTGACGTTCATCGCCGGGGGTTTCCGGCGAAGTAGAGGGCGAGGCTCGTAGCGAGCTCCGCCGAGTAGCCGGCCGCGTAGACGAGGGCGCCGGCGAGCGCGAGCGACGGGTCGGCGACGGCGACGACGATGAGGACGAGCGCGAGGCCGATCCCCCTCCCCATCATCCCGAACGCGACCACGCCGGAGCCCCTGAGCGTCGGCTCACCGATCCCTGCGCGCGCGAGCAGGAGGCCGAGCGCCTGGGCCGCCACCCAGAGGAACGCCCCGAGGGCCCAGCCCTGGACCCGCCAGCCTGCGATCAGAAAGAGCGGCAGCGCGAGCGCGACGACCGTCCCGCCGAGCACGACCGCCGTCCGGCGATCGGGCATGGGTCGTGGGCTGAGAAGCGCCCCGGGCATCACGGCCCGGTCCGAGCGCAGGCGATGGCGGCCACGTCGGACTGCATCTTATTCGCCCGCAGTCTAGCAGTCAGGCTTGTGAGTTCGTGACAGCGCGATGCAAGCTCTGATGCGGTAATAGAGCTACTTTGTGCTGACGAGAAGACGAGCGCCGAGCTCGCGGACGACGTCGGCGAGCGCATCCACGTCCGCCTCGCGGGTGCGCCAGTTGACGATCGCGGGACGGAGCGCGACCCTGCCCGCGTAGACCGTCGTGCCGACGTAGACGCGCCCGTCCTCGAGGATCTCGTCGCCGAGCCGGGAGTTGAGCTCGTCGAGCTCCTCCTCCGCGACGCCCTCCGGCCGGAAGCGGAAACAGACGATGTTCAGCGGCGCGTCGGCGAGCCGCTCCAGGTCCGGCGCCTCGTCGACCCGGCGGGCGAGGCGCTGCGCGAGGTCCAGGTGGTGCTCGACGAGCTCGCGATACCCCCGCCGGCCGTACGCCCTGAGCGTGGCCCACACCGCGAGCGAGCGCCCGCGACGCGACATCTCGGGGCCGAGGAAGGCGAAGTTGGGGCGCGGGTCGTCGGGCGGAGGCAGGTACGCGGCCTCGGGCGTGAACGTCCTGGCGAGCGCGGAGGCGTCCCGCACGAAGGCGAACCCGCAGTCGTAGGGGACGTTGAGCCACTTGTGGCCGTCGGCGATCACGGAATGGGCCCGCTCGACGCCGTCCGCCAGGTGGGCGACGCGCGGCGTGGCGCGCGCGAAGAGCCCGAACGCGCCGTCGACGTGCAGCCAGGCGCCGTGCTGCTCGGCGAGATCGGCGAGGCGTGCGACCGGGTCGAAGTCGCCCGCGTTCACCTCCCCGGCGTTCGCGACGAGGATCGCCGGCGCGCCTCCGAGCGCGCGCAAGGCCGCGGCGAGCGCCTCCTCGTCGAGCCTGCCCGCCGCGTCGCGGCCGAACGTCTGCGCTGCCGACCGGCCGATTCCGAGCATGGCGAGCGCCTTGATCGCGCTCGAATGGATGTACCCGCTCGACAGGACCGGCACCGGCGGGAGATTCGCAAGCCCGTCCTCGTCGACGTTCCGGCCGTGCTGCTCGCCCCACCACGACCTCGCCGCTGCGAGGCCGACGAAGTTCGCCATCGTCGCACCCGTGGTCAGGACGCCGCCCCAGTCCGCCGGCAGCCCGAAGAGCTCCTTGAGCCAGTCGATGCTCACCGCCTCGAGCTCGGCCGCGAGCGGCGACGCGACCCAGGCGCCGGCCATCTGGTCGAGCGTCGAGGCGAGCCAGTCGGCTCCCAGCGCCGCCGGCGTCACCCCACCGGTGACGAAGTGGAAGAAGCGCGGCCCGTTCGAGGCGATCGCGGCATCCGGGCCGCGGTCGAGGAGCGCCGTCAGGGCGCCGACCGTGCCGTCGCCCTCGTCGGGCAGAGGCCCCGCAAAGCTCGCGGCGCTCTCCTCGACGGTCGCCGAGCGCACCGGCCGTTCGTCGAGCCCGGCCAGGTATTCGCGCGCGCGCGCGGCGACGAGCGCGACCGCCTGCTCGGCCTCGCGGGGATCGATCAGCGGCCGGTCCCGGTGAGGGCGCGCTCCAGCGCTTCGTCCTGCGCGGCCTCGCCCTGTTCCACGTCGCGGCCGAGGCCGAGCACGCGGAGATGGCGCGCCTTCAAGATCTCCAGGGTGTAGACCATCCAGACGGAGGCGGCGACGACGACGAGCCCGACCGCGGCCTGGATGAGGGCGTTCTCGAGATCCCAGACGCCGTTCGGCCGAGCCGGCACGAAGCGAAGGAGGATCGCCCATGCGGCGAGCAGGATCGCCCAGGCGTGCAGGTACGCCGCCGTTCGGCGCTGCGAGAACCCGATCCTCATGAAGCGGTGGTAGAAGTGGTTCTGGTCCGCCCCGAAGGGGCTGCGCCCGTACTTGAGGCGCTTCAGGACCACGAAGGACGTGTCCAGAATTGGCACGGCGAGCACGAGGAGCGGGGCGACGAGCGCGATCGTCGCCGCCGTCTTGAGGACGCCCTCCACGGCGACCGTTGCGAGGAGGAAGCCGAGGGCGAGCGCGCCGGTGTCGCCCATGAAGATCTTCGCCGGGTGGTAGTTGTGGCGCAGGAAGGCGAGCGTCGCACCGCAGATCGCGGCCGCGAGGACGGCGGCGTCCATGCGTCCGAAGGACGCGGCGAGGAGCGCGAAGGAGAAGGCGGCGATCGAGACGATCCCGGAGGCGAGGGAGTCCATCCCGTCGATCAGGTTGACGAGGTTCGCCAGGGTCGCGATCCAGAGGATGGTGAGCGGGTACGCGAGCCAGCCGAAGTCCTGCGTCCCGAGGAGTGGGAGCGAGTAGCCCTGCACCGTGATGTCGAAGCCGAAGACGGGGACGCAGGCGATGGCGCAGACGCCGAGGAGCTTCGTGCGCGGACGCATGCCGTGCAGGTCGTCGACGAGCCCGAGGAGCGCGACGAGAAGCGTGCCGAGGAGGATCCCGAGGTACGGGCCGCCGTCGGGCCGGATGAGGACGGCGGCAGGGACGAGGATGCCGACGACGATCGCGACCCCGCCGATCCGCGGCACCGCCCGCTTGTGGACGCGCGGGCGGTCGCCGCCCGCGTCGACGCCGCCGATCCGCGGCGCCAGCCGGGCGACGACAGGGGTCAGCGCCAGGACGATCAGCGCCGCCGCGAGGAACGCCCAGACCGCGTCGCTGTCTCCGATGAGGGCACGCCACGCATCGGGGAAGGACATAGCGGCGGTTATACCAGAGTGTCAGAACGGTTCCCTCGACCGTCCGGTGGTAGCCCCGCGTACTCCACAGCTACCATCAACGCCGTGGCCGAAATCCTGACAGCGGCGACCTTCGACGAACGGATCGACACGCGCGAAGCGCGTCTCGGCACCGTCGGTCTCGGCTACGCGGGCCTCCCGCTGGCGATGGCCTTCGCCGAGGCGGGCTTCGAAGTCACCGGGATCGACCTCAACGAGGAGCGCGTGCGCGCGGTCGAGGAGCGGCGCTCGTACCTCGTCGACGTTCCGGTCGAGCGCTACGGGGGCCTCGACGGAAGGCTGCGCGCCACGACCGACTACGGGACAGTCGGCGACCTCGACGCCCTGACGATCTGCGTGCCGACGCCGCTCGCGAAGTCGCGCACGCCCGACGTCTCCTACGTCGTCTCGGCCGCGGAGTCGGTGGCGGCGAACCTCATGCCCGGCCAGCTCGTCGTCCTCCAGTCCACGACCTACCCGGGCACGACCGAGGAGATCGTGAAGCCGATCCTCGAGTCGACCGGCGCCGTCGTCGGCCGCGACGTCTTCCTCGGCTACGCGCCCGAGCGAGTCGATCCCGGGAACAAGAGCTGGTCGATCAAGACGACGCCGAAGCTCGTCGCCGGCGTGACGGACGAATGCAGGCGGCGCACGGAGCTCCTCTACCGGCAGATCGTCAACGAGGTCATCCCCGTCTCGAGCCCCACCGTCGCCGAGATTGCGAAGCTGCACGAGAACACCTTCCGGGCGGTCAACATCGCGCTCGCCAACGAGCTCGCGCTCATGTGCGACAGGCTCGGCATCTCCGTCTGGGAGGTCATCGAAGCTGCCTCCTCGAAGCCGTTCGCATTCATGCCGCACTACCCGGGCCCCGGCCTCGGCGGCGACTGCATCCCGGTCGTGCCGCACTTCCTCGCGGCACGGCTTCGCGAGTACGGCTACTCGCCGCAGCTGATCGAGGCGGCGCACGAGATCAACACGCGCATGCCCGGCTACGTCGTCCAGAAGGTCTCCGACGCGCTCAACGAGGAGTCGCGGCCGATCAAAGGGTCTCGGCTCCTGCTCCTGGGCATGGCCTACAAGGCCGACGTCCACGACACGCGCGAGTCCCCCAGCGTCGAGGTCATGCGCCTGCTCCTGGCGCGCTCCGGCGACGTCGTCTACTGCGACCCGTGGGTGTCCGAGATCGAGCTCGACGGCGTCCTCCACACGAGCGTGGACTGGTCGGTCGAGGAGATCGAGCGGGCCGACTGCGTCGTCGTCCTGACTCAGCACCGCGAGTTCCTCGACCCGCCGCTCTGGGAGCACGCGCGGCTCGTGGTCGACTCGCGGAACGTCGTCCCGGCCGGACCCGGCGTCCACCGGATCTAGGTAGAAGCAAATGCGCCTCCTGGTGCTCGGCGCGGGGTACATCGGTGCCCGCGCCGGGGAGCTGGCGCTGGACGCCGGGCACGACGTCTGCCTCGCCGACAACTGGTACGCGACCGACCGGGACCAGCTCGCCGGGCTCGAAGCGCGGGGCGCACGGGTCGAGACGGCGGACGTCCGGCGCCGCGAGGACGTCGAGCGCCTCCTCGACGAGGGGGTCGACCGGCTCCTGCTGCTGGCTGCCCAGGCGAGCCGGCCCGTCTCCGAGCGCGAGCCCGCGTACACCGAGGAGACGAATGCGACCGGGGTCCGGCTCGTCGCCGAGGCCGTCGCGGCCCGCGGAGGGCCGGCAGTCGTCTTCGCCAGCTCGCTGCACGTCTACGGCTCCGGGCTCCTGGGCGAGGTCGACCACCACCACCCGTACGGCGCGCAGACGGACCTCGCCCACCTGACGAAGATCTACGGCGAGCTCGTGCTCGGTTTGCAGGCCCAGCGCGCAGGGTTCGACCTCACGCTCGCGCGGCTCGGGATCGTCTACGGCCCGAGCCCCGTGGAGCACGAGCACCCCGAGTCGCAGACGGTCGTCGACCGCTTCCGCCGGCTCGCGGCCGCGGGCGAGGAGCTCCCGCTGGACGAGGGCGGCCGCGCCACGATCGGCGTCGTCCACGTCGACGATGCCGCGCGCGCCCTCCTCGAGGCGCCGCCCGGCCCGGCGAACGTCGCCGCCGAGACCGTCACCGTGGCGGACGTCGCCCGGCTCGCGCGAGGCGAGCAGCGAGAGGACGAGCCGTCGTTCACCGTCGTCTCGCCGTTCGAGTACGACCGCCGGCTCGAGGAGTACCTGCGGCCGTGAGGTTTCTCGTCACGGGGGCGACGGGCTTCCTCGGCTCGCGGACGGCCGAGCTTCTCGAGCGGGACGGCCACGAGGTACGTCGAGTCGGGCGGCCGGGGGGCGCCGAGCGCGCCGGCGTGCCCGAGCCGACCCGCATCGACGCCGGCGATCCGGCGATCCGCGGGCTCCTCGAGGGCTGCGACGCGGTCCTGCACTTCGCAGGCGTTCCGGACCCGGCGCGCTCCCGCGCCGACCCTGCCCGCGCAGTCCGCGAGAACGTCGGGACGACGCTGAACCTCCTCGAAGGCTGCTCGGAGCACGGGTGCGGGCTCGTCTACCCGTCCACGGTGCGCGCCGCCGTCGAGCCCCCGCCCGACCCCTACGCGCTCTCCAAGCGCCTCGCCGAAGAAGCCTGCCGCCTCCACCCCGCGCGGGCGACCGCCGTGCGCCTCACGTCCGTCTACGGCCCGGGTCAGGTGGCCTGGGAGGGCGCGACGGGGGCGATCGCCGCTTTCGCCGCGCACGCCCTCGAGGGCAAGCCGATCGTCATCCCCGGAGACCCCGAGCGGGCCCGCGACTTCGTCTACGTGGACGACGTCGTGCCCGCCCTCGTCTCGCTCGTCGCCGACGAGCGCTGGCACGAGACGGTAACGCTCGCGAGCGGCGTCTCGACCCCTCTTCGCCGCGCGGCCGAGCTCGTGCGCGACGCGACGGGCGCGGGCTCGCCGATCGAGACGCCCGGAGGAGGAATCGGCCCGGGGGAGAACGAGAGCTACGGTGCGGGGCCCGACGCCCCGCGACTACCCTGTGACGTCCGACCGCTCGAGGACGCCATTCCACTCTATGTCGACTGGCTCCGTCGCCATCCCGCAGCTCAAGGCCGCACCGTCGGCTAGCCAGATCGCCGAGCGACTCGCGGGCGGTCCCTGGAGCGGGCTCGAGCTCGCCCTCATGCCGAGCGATGTCGCCGACGACGCCGCGACCGCCCGCGCGGCCGAGACCACGCTCGCCGCGACGGCGGGGCACGACCTCGCCCTCACGGCCGAGGCACCCGTCTCCTGGCCGAGCGGCGCCTTCGTCCGCGTCGACCGGCTCACCGACGAGGCGCGCGCCTGCATCGAGCGGAGCGCGGCGTTCGCGGCGGCGATCGGCTCGCCCATCCTCACGATCCACCTCTACGCTCCGCTTCCGCCCGCGGAGTTCCGGAATCGCGCCCCGGTCGACGAGTCGGAGCTCGAGCGCTTCCTGCGCTTCTTTGCGGACGCCTGCGAGTCCCGCGGCGTCGCGCCGCTGGTCGAGAACGTGCCCCCCGTCCTCCGCATGCGCGTCGGCGGCCTCTTCATCACCGAGATCGGCGGCCACTGGCGCGACCTCCTGCGCGCCCGCGAGCGCGTCCCCCGGCTCGGCTTCACGCTGGACACCTCGCACGCAGGCCTCTTTCGCAGCTTCGCGGCCGCCTACCCGAGCCTGTTCGGGCTCGCTTCCGACGACGAGCTCGAGCTCGCGCGCTACGTCGAGGAGCTCGGCCCGGACATCGTGGTCGGACACGTCTCCGATGCGCACGGGATTCTGGGAGAAGGGCTTCCCTACGGGGCCGGCGAGCTCGACCTCGATCCCGTCGTCGCGCGCCTCTCCGGGCTCGCCCGCTACCTCGTGGCGGAGATCGCCGAGCCCGATCCGGCCCGCTCTGCCGACATGAAACGCGCCTACGGGGCGATCGAGCGGGCGGCGGCCGGGCCGGCTGAGCCGCTTCGTCCCCGACCGCGACGGCTCATCCCGGACACATTCGACTGGCAGGGGGTGCTGGAGCGCCGCGACCCGGTGCCGTCCCTCCTCGAGCTCCAGGAGCGCTACGGCGGCCGAAGGATCCTCCTCACCGGCGGAGCGGGGTCGATCGGCACCGCCCTGGCGAGCTTCCTGCTCGGTTTCCGGCCGGAGAGCGTCGTCATCCTGGACGCGCACGAGGCCGGCCTGACGTCCGACCGGCGCAGGCGCCAGGGCGAGCCCGTTCGCCACGTCCTCTGCGACGTGCGGGACTCCGGTCGTGTCGAGCGCGAGGTCGCCGAAGCGCGACCCGATGTCCTCTTCCACCTCGCCGCGTACAAGCACGTCGACTGGGCGGAGCTCTATCCCGAGGAGTTCGTCGACACGAACCTCCAGGGGAGCTGGAACGTCCTGCGCGCGGCCGAGCGGGCAGGCGTCGAGTCGGTCGTCGTCGCCTCGACGGACAAGGCCGCGCTGGCCGCGAGCTTCTACGGGCGGACGAAGCGGTTCATGGAGCAGCTGACCGCCTTTGCCGGACGCCACGCGGGCGGGCGCCGGGTCGCCGTGCGCTTCGTGAACGTGCTCGGAAGCGCCGGCAGCGCCTCCGAGCTCTTCCTGCGCCAGGCACGAGCGGATGTCCCTCTCACGGTCACCGACACGGGCATGGTGCGCTACTGGATCACCATGGCGCACGCGGCGGGGGCAGCCGCCCAGGCGCCCATTCTCGCCGACGAGGGGGTGCAGCTCGCGACCCCGGCCGACCCCGTCACGCTGACGGTCGGCGAGCTTGCAGAGCGCATCTGGCGCCGGGCCGGCCGCGAGGGCGCGCCGGACGTCGACCTCGTCGGCATCCGGCCGGGCGAGACGCGCGCCGAGGTTCTGATCGCGGCCGGCGAGGAGCTCGGAGCCGAGCGGCGGCCGGGGATCGCCCCGATCAGCGGCGAGATCCCGACGGCAGGCCCGGCCTGGGTCATGGAGCGGCTGTCGGAGCAGGCCGGTCGCGAGGACGCCCGCGCCGTGTGGCTCGAGGCCTTGCGACGCCCGGGGCTCCTCGAGCTCGAGGTCTCCCGCCGCTACTTCGTGCCGTAGATCCGGTCGCCCGCGTCACCGAGACCGGGGACGATGAAGCCCAGCTCGTTCAGGCCGCGGTCGACCGCGGCCACAACCACGTGGACGTCCGGATGACGTTCGTGCAGCGATCGAATGCCCTCGGGCGCGGCGATGATGGCCACGAGCTGCACCGACTGCGCGCCTGCCTTCTTGACGGTCTCGACTGCGGAGGCTGTCGAGTTTCCCGTGGCGAGCATCGGGTCGAGGAGGATGACGTCGCGGTTGGCGATATCGGCCGGGAGCTTGACGTAGTACTCGACCGGCTCGAGCGTCTCCTCGTCCCGATAGAGGCCGATGAACCCGACGCGGGCTCCCGTGATGAGCGAGAGGACGCCGTCCAGCATCCCGACGCCGGCCCGGAGGATCGGGCAGACCGCCACCTTCTTGCCCGAGATGCGCGGCACGGTCGTCCGCTCGAGGGGGGTCTCGATCTCGACCTCCTCGACGGCAAGATCCTTCGTCACCTCGTACGTGAGCAGGAGCGTCACCTCGTTGACGAGCTGGCGGAACATCTGGGTCGGCGTCTCGAGGTCCCGGAGCAGCCCGAGCTTGTGCTGGACGAGCGGGTGGTCGACCACGGTCACCTTCGCGGAGGCGACCGTCACGGTCATGTTCGGTATTCCGGGTAGCCCCGATAGCCCGGGTAGAGGGGGCGACGCTCGCACAGCGCGTCCGCCCGCCTGCGGAGGTCGTCGAGGTCTCCCGTGCCGAGCGCCCCGGCGATGATCTCCCCCACCTCGCGGAGGTCGTCCTCGTCGAAGCCGCGCATCGTCACCGCCGGCGTGCCGAGGCGGATCCCCGACGCCTCCATGGGCGGGCGCTCGTCGAACGGGACCGTGTTGCGGTTCGCGGTGATCCTGACCTCGTGGAGGCGCTCCTCCGCGGCGCGCCCGGTCCAGTCGCTCCGCCGCAGGTCGACCTGGACGAGGTGGGTGTCGGTGCCGCCCGTGAGGAGGTCGAAGCCGCCTTCGAGCAGCGACTCGGCGAGCGCGTCCGCGTTCGCGCGGATCTGGCCCTGGTAGACGCGGAACGCCTCGGTGGCCGCGATCTTGAAGCAGGTCGCCTTGGCGGCGATGACGTGCAGGAGCGGCCCGCCCTGCATTCCGGGGAAGACCGCTTTGTCGAGCGCCGCCGCGTGCTCCTCCTTGCAGAGCATGAAGCCGGCGCGCGGGCCGGCGAGGGTCTTGTGGCTCGTCGAGGTGACGAAGTCGCAGTGCGGCACGGGATTCGGGTGGAGCCCCGCCGCTACGAGCCCGGCGATGTGGGCCATGTCGCAGAGGAGGAGCGCGCCGACCTCGTCCGCGACCGCCCGGAACCGGTCCGCCTCGATCGTCCGCGGATAGGCCGAGGCGCCGCACACGATCAGCTTCGGCCGGTGCTCCTCGGCGAGCCGAAGCACCTCGTCGAAGTCGATCAGGTTCGTCTCCCGGTCGACGCCGTACCCGACGACCTCGTAGAGCTTCCCCGAGAAGTTGACCTTGAGCCCGTGGGTGAGGTGGCCGCCGTGGTCGAGCCGCATGGCCAGGATCGTGTCGCCGGGCTCGAGGCAGCTGAAGTAGACGGCCATGTTCGTCTGCGCGCCCGCGTGGGGCTGCACGTTCGCGTGCTCCGCGTCGAAGAGGGCCTTCGCGCGGTCGATCGCGAGCTGCTCGATCTCGTCGACGACCTCGCAGCCGCCGTAGTAGCGCCGCCCTGGATAGCCCTCCGCGTACTTGTTGGTCGGCACGCTTCCGACCGCCTCGAAGATCGACGGCCATGTGAAGTTCTCCGAGGCGATCAGCTCGATCTGGCCGCGCTGGCGCTCCAGCTCCCTGCCGAGCAGCTCGACGAGGTCGGGGTCGACCTCCGCGAGAGCCGCGCGGCGCAGCTCCTCGAGTGTCTCGACCGCGACAGCCATCGGCGCCCACTCTACTCCGAGTGCCCGTTCGAATACCGGACTGGGCGGGCCGGGTGGAGTGTGGATCGTGGAAGGGGTGGGGATTCTCGCGGTGGTACTCCTCGCCGGCATCGTGTTTCTGGCCGGGCTCGCGGCCGAGCAGGGCTAGCCGGCCGGCCAGCCGGCCATCGCCGCGCCGGCGCGGGCGAGCGCCTCGGATGCCGACACAGCGCCCTCGCGGACGACCACCGCCTCCGGCCCGGTGAGGTCGACGACGGTCGAAGGCGTTCCCGGCAGCTCACCACCGTCGACGAACGCGCCGCAACCGTCCAGGAGCTCCCGCGGCACATCCTCGAGCCTCGCGGGGTCGGGGCCGCCGTGGAGGTTCGCGCTCGTCGAGGCGACGACGCCCACGCGCTCGACCACCTCCCGCGACACGGCGGGGAGATCGGGAACGCGGACGCCGATCGTCTCGGGTCGTGACCCGCAGAGCCACCGAAACCGGCGCGCCGGGTTGGGAAGAACGAGGGTGAACGGGCCTGGGAGGAGCGCCCTGGCGGCGACGGCGCGCACCCCGCGAGCCTCGGGGACGGCGTCGAGGATCGCGTCCAGGTCGACGGCGAGGAGCGCCGCCGGCATCCCTTCGGGCCTCCCCTTCAACGCCGCGAGGCGCCGGAACGGCGCCTCGCGGTAGCCGTCCGCGCAGAGCCCGTAGACCGTGTCCGTCGGCAGGACGACGAGCTGCCCGGCCCGAAGCGCCGCGACCGCGTCGTCGCTCATGCATGTCCTTCGCGCCCATGCCCGGGGTCTGACCCCGGGCATGGCCCGCACTGACGTGGCTCGGACGCCCGGGTGTGGACGGCGCCGATCATCTGTGGACAGTTTGACGGCCCGCGCCGGGCGTTTGCGCGGCGTTGCCCACAGGCCGTGTCCCCGCCGGCCACGGCCGGGGTCAGACCCCCGGACGTGGCTGCTAGGGACGCCGCGCTTCGACCACGCGGTCGCGGCCGGCCAGGTCCGGGGTGGTGAGGACGTCCTCGTAGCCGAGAGAAAGGAGCCCGGCCGAGACAGCGGGCGCCTGCCCGTCGCCGCACTCGAGGACCAGGTGCCCGTCGGGGCGGAGGACCTCGCGCGCCGCGCGCGCGATCAGCTCCCAGACCCGGTCGCCCACAACCGCCTCGTAGGGCTCGTAGAGCCGAATCTCGGGCTGAAGCGAGCCGTACTCGCCGGCCGGCACGTACGGCGGGTTCGAGACCACGAGGTCGAAGGGCCCGCGGACGCCGTCCAGCAGGTTGCCGCCGACGACCCTGACCCGCCCGTTCACCTCTGTCCGCGCGAGGTTCTTGCGTGTGAGCGCGAGCGCGTCCCGCGATCGGTCGATCGCAACGACCTCCACTCCGCGATGCTCGTCGGCCAGCGCGAGCGCGATCGCCCCCGAGCCCGTGCCGACGTCTAGGACGCGCGGCGCCGAGAGGCGCTCCAGGTGCGCGAGGCACCGCTCCACGACGACCTCGGTCTCCGGGCGGGGGATGAGCGCACGCCGGTCGACCGCGAGCAGGAGCCTCCGAAAGCCCCACTCCCCCAGCACGTACGCCAGCGGCTCACGTGCCCGCCGGCGCTCCACCAGCGGCCGCAGCCGACCGAGCTCGCCCACCGAGAGAGCCTCGTCCGATGCGTAGAGCCCGGAGCGCGTCTGCCCGAGGACGTGCGCGACGAGGTGCTCCGCGTCGACGCGCGGGGAGGGGACCCCCGCCTCGCCCAGGTCCCGCGCGACCTCGTGAACCGCGTCGAGGGGCGTCACGCGATCGCCGCGGCCTCGAGCGCGCGGCGGCGCTCCTCGCCCGCCAGCGCCTCGGTCACGTCCACCAGGTCGCCGTCGAGAACCGCGTCGAGCCTGTGCACGGTGAGCTTGATGCGATGGTCCGTGACCCGGCTCTCGGGAAAGTTGTACGTGCGGATCTTCTCGGAGCGCTCGCCGCTTCCGATCTGCAAGCGACGCGCCGCGGAGAGCTCTTCCTGCTGCCGCCGCTGCTCCGCCTCCAGGAGCCGCGCCCGCAGGACGCGGAGGGCCTTCTGCTTGTTCTGGAGCTGGGACTTCTCGTCTTGCATCGAGACGACCATCCCAGTGGGGACGTGCGTGATCCGGACGGCCGAGTCGGTCGTGTTGACGCTCTGGCCCCCGGGCCCGGTCGAGCGGTAGACGTCGATCTTGAGGTCGTTGGGGTCGATCTCGATCTCGACCTCCTCGGCCTCCGGCATCACCGCCGCGGTCGCCGTCGACGTGTGGATCCGGCCCTGCGACTCGGTCTCCGGGACGCGCTGCACGCGGTGCGTGCCTCCCTCCCACTTGAAGACGGAGTAGGCGCCCTCGCCCTTCACCGCGAACGCGATGTCCTTGTAACCGCCGCCGTCGTTGGGGCCGGAGCCGAGCACCTCCCACTTGAACCCGCGCCGCTCCGCGTACCGGGTCAGCATGCGGAACAGGTCGGCCGCCCAGAGCGCGGCTTCGTCGCCGCCGACGCCCTGGCGGATCTCGACGATGACGTCCTTCATGTCGTTCGGGTCACGCTCGACGAGCGCGAGCTTCAGATCCTCCTCGAGCGCGAGAAGGCGCGCCTCGATCTCCGGCAGGAGCTCGCGGAGCTCGGGGTCGGAACGAGCCGCGTCGGCATCCTCGCGGGCCAGGCGCCACTTGACCGCGAGCGCGTGCGGCGCCTCCAGCTCCTTCAGCCGGCGGCCGGCGTCGGCGGCCGCGTTGCGATCCGAATAAAGGGCAGGGTCGTTGAGACGCTCCTGCGCGTCGACATAGGAGCGCTCGAGCTCGTCGACGAGGCTGTCGATCGCAACGGCCATCACCGGCTCAGGATAGCCCTGAGCCGCGCTGGAGGACCTACGCCATGACCTCGACCTTGCGCTCCTCCGGGGTCAGCCGGCCCTCGAGCCGGAGGACCTCGCGAAGCGCGCGGATCGAGACCTCGATCTGGTCGAGGGAGGGCTCCCTCGTCGTCAGCCGCTGGAGCCAGAGGCCCGGGGCGAGGATCGTGCGCAGGATGGGGTTCTGTGGATGCTTTCCCGCGAAGCGGATCACCTCGTAGGCGATGCCTGCGATGACCGGCAGGAGGAGGATCCGCGAGGCGACCAGCCCGACCCAGCCGGGCTGTCCGACGAACGCGAAGACGAAGATCGCGATCACCATCACGTAGAGGAGGAACGCGGTCCCGCAGCGGACGTGGAGAAGGCTGTGGCGCTGCACGGCCTCGGGCTCGAGCGCGTCCTCCGCCTCGTAGGCGTTGATCGCCTTGTGCTCGGCCGCGTGGTACTGGAAGACGCGCTTCAGGTCGGGCATGAAGCCCACGAGCACGAGGTACAGAATGAAGATCGTCACGCGCACGACGCCCTCGACGACGACGAACAGCGTCGTCGACTCGATCGGCAGCCAGTTCGTGATCAGCGCCGGCGAGACCTTGAAGAGGAGGAGCGCGAAGCCGATCGCGATGCCGAACGCGAAGATGAGCTGGCCGCGCGAGAGCTCGGTCTGCACCTCCTCGCCCTCCTCGCCTTCCTCCTGCGCGGCGTAGTTCGCGGAGATGGCGAGCGCGCGAAAGCCGATGGCGAGCGACTCGCCCAGCGCGAAGACGCCCCGGATCACGGGGAGCCGCGCCCAGCGGTGCCGGAGCAGGAACGACGAGATCGGCCTGTTGACCTCGGCGATCTCGCCGTCAGGCTTGCGGACCGCGACCGACCAGGCGGACGGGCCGCGCATCATCACGCCCTCGAGCACCGCCTGGCCGCCGATGGGCGCGCTCATCGCGGGCGACGCCGCCTACTGGTCGTCGCGGCGAGCGCCGGCCTTCTCGAGGCGGCGCTGGAACCGCTCGACGCGGCCGCCCGTGTCGAGGAGCTTCTGCTTCCCGGTGTAGAACGGGTGGCACTCTGAGCAGATCTCGACATGAAGCTCGGGCTTCGTAGAGCGGGTCTGGAACTCGTTTCCACAGGAACAGCGGACGGTTGCGACGACGTAGTCAGGATGGATGTCAGTCTTCATAGTCGGCCTCGGGGGGATACGACTTGAGGATACCAGAGGCCGTTTCGCCCACCACGTTGCCTCCGGAGACAACGACGGCCACCGACGACCCTTCGACGCCCGGCACCTTGCCGGCCAGCACAGCGGCGACTCCGGCCGCTCCAGCCGGCTCTGCGGCCAGCTTCGCCCGCTGGTAGAGGAAACGGAAGCCCTCGGCGATCTCCTCCTCGGAGACGAGCACCGACTCGACTCCGTGCTCCCGGCAGAGCTCGAGGGGGAGCCTCCCGGCAAAGGGCGCGTTCAGCCCGTCGGCGACCGAATCTGGAATCACCCGCACCGGCTCGCCGGCCGCGAGCGCGTCGTGAAGGGCACGCGATCCGACAGGCTCGACGCCGACCACCCGCGCCTGCGGGAGCGCGGAGGCGATCCCGGAGACCAGCGCGCCGCCGCCGACCGGGACGACGACCACGTCCACCTCCGGCAGGTCCTCGCCGATCTCGAGCCCGACGGTCGCCTGCCCCGCCACGACGAGCGGGTCCTCGAAGGGGTGGACGACGACGCGCCCGGTCTGCTCCTGCAGGTCGGCAAGACGCTCGAAGACCTCGGTCGGTCCGGCGGCCGCCTGGTCGACCGCAGCCCCGTATCCGAGCGTGGCAGCCCGTTTGAGCTCGCTCGCGCCCTGCCACATGACGACGAGGCAGTCGATTCCCTCGAGGGCGCAGCCGTAGGCGAGCGCCGCCGCGTGGTTTCCGGCCGAGGCCGCGATCGCGCCGCGGGAGCGCTCCTCGGGCGTCAGCGAGGCGAGTTTCGCGAGGACGCCCCGCGGCTTGAAGCTGCCGGTCTTCTGGAAGAGCTCCGCCTTCAGGTACGCCCGGCCGCCGAAGACGCGCCCGAGCGACTCGGACGAGAAAGGGGCGTCCGGTGGAGGCGGCCGGCGATCGCGGCCGCCGCCGCTCCTACATCAGGCTGTATTCGGGGCCGTCCCCGCCCTCGGGCGGCGTCAGGCGCCCGCCCTTCGCCGAGATGGCGCCGCACTGGACGCAGTTCGACGCCGTCACCTCCACGTCGACGACGTTCCCGGCCGGGCTCGCGTCGGCGGCGACCTCGTACACCTGGGCCGGGCACATGTGCGCCCAGGCCTCGGCCACCTCGCGCCGGACCTTCGTGTCCACGCGCAGGTGGCTGGGCGCGTCGTCGCGCGTTCGGTTCCCGGACAGGTAGACGCTCGAGAGCTTGTCGAAGACGAGCTCCCCGTCCGGGGTCGGGTAGCCCTTCGCGCGGTCGCCCACGTCGACCGGCACCTCGGCGTCGCGCTCGAGCTCCATCGTCCCGGGCGGCAGCTTGCCGAGCGTGTTCAGGGAGAGCCCGGCGAGCAGCGAGCCGCCGACGAATCCGTGCTTGAAGGCCGGCCGCAGGTTGCGGACGCGCTCGAGGTCGGTCCACACGTAGCTGGCGCGGAGCGCCTCGTCGTACCCCTCCAGGGCGCCCGGCGCCCAGGCGGTGGAGCCCGGGCTGGCCGCCTCGAACGCCGCCTCGGCTGCGAGCATCCCGGACTTCATCGCATAGTGGATCCCCTTGAGCGCCGGCACGTTCACGAGGCCGGCGGAGTCGCCGACGAGCATCCCGCCCGGGAACGAGAAGCTGTCGGGGAGCGCCTGGAAACCCCCTTCGGGGATCGTCTTCGCGCCCCAGGCGATGCGCGTGCCCCCTGCGAGGATGCGGCGCACGAACGGATGGGTCTTGAGCTGCTGGAGCAGATCGTGCACCGAGAGCGTCGCGTCCGTGTAATCGAGCCCGACGACCATGCCCAGGGCCACCTTGTCCTCGTCGAGCGGGTAGATGAAGCTGCCGCCGAACTCGCGGTAGCTCTTGCCGCCCCGGAGCGGCCACCCCATCGTGTGGATGATCCGGTTGGGCGGGCTCGGAACCTCCCAGACCTCCTTGACGCCGAGGGCGTAGACCTGCGGGCGGGACGTGAGCCCGAACCGGGAGGAGGCGACGCCGGCGAGATGGCCCTGCGTCCCCTCGGCGAGAATCGTCACGCGGGCGCGGATGTCGGAGCCCGGCTCGAAGTTGGGCAGCTCCTCTCCCTTCTTCCCGCGGCCCCGGTCGCCGGTGCGGACGCCCACGACCCGGCCGCCGCTCACGAGGAGCGTCCTGGCGCTCGTCTCCGGGACGATCGTCACGCCAAGCTCCTCGGCGCGCTCGGCGAGCCAGCGCGCGATCTCGGAGACCGAGGCGACGTAGTGGTTGTGGTTCCACATGGTCGGCGGCGCCGGCACGCGCACGTGCCGTTTCGCCGTCAGGAAGTAGACGCCCTCGCGGATACGGGCTGGCGGAGCGGCAGCTCCTCCGTGTGGAGCCCGGGAAAGAGCTCGCGGAACGCGCGCGGGTTCACGACCGCGCCCGAGAGCAGCTGCGCGCCGGGCGCCCGCCCCTTCTCCACGACCGCAACCGGCACCTCCCCGAGGCGCTCGCGAACGGCGGGTCGCTCCTCGAGGAGCTGCCCGAGCCGAGCCGCCGCGGCGAGCCCGGCGGGACCGGCGCCGACGATCAGGACTCCCACGTCGATGCGCTCGTCGGGCGGGTCGGTCGGCTCCGCGACGAACTCGCGCCAGTCGAACGGCGGCGGGAAGTCCGCGGGCCGGGCCGTCACGCTCGTCGCTCCTTCACGAGCTGCGTCAGCTTGGGGACGATCTCGTGGAGGTCCCCGACGACTCCGAGGTCCGCGTACTCGAAGATGGGCGCGTTCGGATCCTTGTTGACGGCGACGATCGTCCCGGACGCCTGCATGCCGACCTTGTGCTGGATCGCCCCCGAGATGCCGCAGGCGAAGTAGAGCTTCGGAGCGACCGTCTTGCCTGTCTGGCCCACCTGCGCCGAGTACGGGTACCAGCCTGCGTCGACGACCGCGCGGGTGGCCCCGACGGCGCCGCCCAGCGCCTCGGCAAGCTGCTCGAGGAGGCCGAACTTCTCGGGCGACCCGAGCCCGCGGCCCCCTGCGACGATGACGTCCGCGTCCTCGATGGAAGGGCCTTCGCTCTCCGCGTGGGCGCGTTCGACCATGACCGCCTGCGTCGAGAAGCTCTCAATCTCGACCGGGACGGCCTCCACGTCGGCCTCCCCCCCGCTCTCGACAGGCTCGAAGGTGCCCGAGCGGACGAGCGCCAGGCGGGGCTCGCCCTTCCACCCCACGTCCACGTAGACGGAATCCTGGAGGGCAGGCCGGCGGCCGACGAGCTTCCCGTCCCTGGTCTCCAGGTCGACGAGGTCCCAGTTGAGCCCTGCGCCGAGACGGGCGGCGAGGCCCGCGGCGACGTCCGCGGTGAGGACCGAGGCGCCGAAGAGGACGGTGTCGAAGCTCTGCTCGCCGACGAGCTTGGCGAGGACGTCGACACGCGGCTGCGGGAGCGGCGCCTCGAGCGCGGGGTCTTCGGCCACGTAGACCCGGCCGGCGCCGTAACGCCCCGCCTGCGCCGCCAGGTCTCCGACGCCCGAGCCGCACACGACCGCCGCGACGTCGCCGGCGAGCTGGGAGGCCTTGCCGAGCACCCCGAGCGAGCCCTTGACGAGCTCTCCCTCGTGGTCTTCCAGGTAGACGAGGATTCCCATTCAGATCAGCTTTCGGTCCGCGAGATAGGACACGATCGCCTCCGCGGCCTTCCCGTCGTCCTCGATACGCGCGGAATCGCCTCGCGCGGGCGGGTCGGCCAGCGCATGGACCTCGGTCTTCGAGCCCTCCTCGCCCACCTCGCCGGCCGAGACGCCGAGGTCGGCTGCCGACTTCGTGTCGTAGGCCTTCTTCTTGGCGCCCATGATCCCCTTCAAGGAGGGATAGCGAGGCTCGTTGATCGCGTCCGAGACGGCGACCACGCACGGGAGGGGGGCCTCGATGACGTCGTAGCCGTACTCGGTCTGGCGCTTGACGGTCGCCTTGCCTCCCTCGAGCTCGAGGCTCGCCGCCTGCGAGACGACGGGAAGCTGCAGGAGGTCGGCGAGCGCCGCGCCGAGGACCGCGCCGTCGGAGTCGCCGCCCTGCTGACCGAGCAGGACGAGATCGGCTTGCTCTCCCTCGAGTGCCTTGGCGAGCACGCGGGCAGTGGCCACGAGATCCGAGCCGACGAGGGTGTCGTCGGCCACGTGGACAGCCCGGTCCGCGCCGACGGCGAGGGCCTTTCGGAGCGAGTCGGCGGCGCGCTCGGGGGCCATCATCAGCGCGACGACCTCGCCTTCGCCCGTCCGCTCCTTGATCCGGAGGGCCTCCTCCAGGGCATGCGCGTCGAAGGGGTTGAGAGCGGCCGTGCCGCTCCTGTCGAGACGGAGGGTTGCGGGGTCGATCCGCGTGCGCGCGGACGCCTCCGGCACCTCCTTGACGCAGACGGCGATCTTCACCGGAGGCGGATCCTATCGAGCCGGTCCGGTTTCAAGTCTTTACAGAATCCTGCTGAATCGTCTGGTACGCTCGCGCCCCCCAAGCGCCGCGCCGGAACCTCGGACAGCTCATCCATGAGCCGCCACCGGACGACAGCCGGAACCACACTCGTCCTCCTTGCCACGTGGGCCTTCGCAGGGACCGCCGGCGCCGCCGTCCCCCACCTCATCTTCCCTGTCGTGGCGAAAGTCTCCTACATCGACGACTTCGGTGCTCCGCGCTGGCAGGGATCGCACCAGGGCAACGACATCATGGCGGCGAAGCGGTCGCCGGTGGTGGCGGTCGAGGGCGGCCGCGTCGAGAAGCACCGCTCGAGCTCGGCCGGCTGCATGCTCTACCACTACGGCCGGAGCGGTACGACGTACATGTACATCCATCTGAACAACGATCGGACGCTCCGGAACGACAACGGGGGCGGGTGCCGCAACCGAATCGCCTACGCGCCGCGCCTCGTGAGCGGCCAGCGAGTGCGGGCAGGGCAGCTGATCGGCTACGTGGGCGACTCGGGCGACGCGAACGGAATCGCCTCACACCTCCACTTCGAGTTGCATCCGAACGGCGGCGCCGCTCGCTCCCCCTACCGCAAGCTCCGCGCCGCGTACCGCCACGTCTATGCACGGCCGCGGGCCGCCGTCGAGACGCTCTCGATGAAGGTCTGGGGAACGGTCACCCGGGTCAACCTCGACTACGACCCACCGCGCATCCGCGTCCGCATCAAGAGAGTCCGCCTCTCGAACGGCTGGGTCAGCAGGCCGGCGCGGTCGATCACCTTCGATGTCCCCACTGAGGCGACCGTCCGCCGCACGGTCACGCCCGGCGTATACAAGCGTCGCGGCGCTGGCCGCCTTCGAGCCGGGGAAGCGCGTGACCGCAACGACCCCGACGTTCCGTCAGTGGGTCCGCGCGGCGAGGGCCCCGGCGGGCTACCACTCGGTCAGCGACCTCCTCCTTCGGCTCGATCCCTAGGCGGGCAGCGCCTCCCGGAGCGTCCGCGCCGCGCGTTCGGGATCCTCGGCGTCTCCGATCGCCCGCACGACGGCGATCCGGCCGGCTCCTGCGGCAACGACCTCGGCGACGTTCGCCTCGTCGATCCCGCCGATCGCAAACCACGGCGTCCGGGCGCGGGCGGCAGCATGCCGGACGAGCTCCAGGCCGACAGCTTGGCGCCCCGGCTTGGTCGGCGTGGCGAAGACGGGCCCCACGCCGACGTAGTCGGCCTCGGCCTCGGCCTGCTCGAGCTCGGCGGTCGTGTGTGTCGAGAGGCCGACCGGAAGCCCGAAGCGCCGCGCGGAGGCCACGGGCAGGTCGTCCTGGCCGAGGTGGACGGCGTCGGCGCCGACGAGGACGGCCAGGTCGGGCCGGTCGTTGACGACCAGCGGGACCCCGAGCCGCCGCGTCACCGCCCGCGCCTCCTCGAGCACGCGGAGGAGCGCGCCGTCGGCGAGCTCTTTCTCGCGAACCTGGACGAGGTCCACCCCGCCCCGCACTGCCGCCTCGAGGAGCTCGCCCAGGTCCGGGCGCGCGCCGGTGACGAGGTAGAGCCGCGCGGACGCGAAGGAGTCAGCCGCCGGCGACGGGTCGTGCGACGACGAGGGTGTCCCCATCTTCGAGCCTCACATCCGAGTAGCGCGACCGCTCGACGGGCTCGCCGTTGCGCTCCACGAGCGCGTAACGGGCGCCGACCCCGAGGCGGTCGAGAAGCGCTGCGAGCGTCTCGCCGTCCACGAGCGCCTGCTCGCGGCCGTTGACCTGGACACGCGCAGTCATCCCTCGTGAACGGCGCCTGCGAGCGGGCTCGAGGCCTCCGCTCTCGTCTGCTCTTCGATGAGCCCGGCGAGGAAGGCCTCTCGCCCGGCCTCGACCGCCAGGCGGAACGCGTGGGACATGGCGACCGGGTCGCCCGCTCTCGCGATGGCCGTGTTGACGAGGACGGCGTCGGCTCCAAGCTCCATCGCTCCCGCGGCGTGCGACGGAGCGCCGAGCCCGGCGTCGACGACGAGCGGCACCTCGGCCTGCTCGACCATGATCTTGATCGTGTCCACGAGCTTGAGCCCGCGGCCGCTGCCGATCGGGGCGGCGAGGGGCATGACCGTCGCGCAGCCGACCTCCTCGAGCTTCTTCTGGAGCACGGGGTCGGGGAGGACGTAGGGAAGCACCGTGAAACCGTCCTCGACGAGGGCCGCCGCGGCACGCAGCGTCTCGACCGCGTCGGGCAGCAGGTAGCGCGGGTCGGGGATGACCTCGAGCTTCACCCAGTCCGGAAGGCCGCCCGCGCGGGCGAGCTGCGCCGAGCGGATCGCCTCCTCTGCGGTCTCGCAGCCGGACGTGTTCGGGAGGAGGAGGACGCCCTCCGGAAGGAAGTCGGCGATGTCGTCGCCGGGGGCGTCGAAGTCGATGCGCCGGACGGCGACGGTCACGATCTCCGTCCCCGAAGCGGCGAGCGCTGCCCGCATCGTCTCGAAGGTGTCGAACTTGCCGGTACCCGTCAGGAGGCGCGAGCGGAACTCGCGTCCGGCGATGACGAGCGGCTCCTGGGTGGTCATTCGTCTCCCTTCGCTGGCATGACCCAGATCAGGTGGTGGCGGTCGCGGCCTCGTGGCCGCCTCTCAGCCTCCGTTCAGAGGCTCCCGCTCCTCAAAGGCTATCAACGGGCAGCCAAGCAACGGTCTGCAACCTGGGCTGGTCTCCCGCGCCCCCGGGAGGGATCCGTTACCTGCCGCGGAAGTCGGGCGGCCGCTTCTCGGCGAAGGCGGCCATCCCCTCTTTCTGGTCCTCGCTCGCGAAGAGCATGGCGAAGAGCCGCGCCTCGGCGGCCAGGTTGGCGGCGTGCGGGCCTTGCAGCGAGAGGTTGACCGCTTCCTTCGCGTACGCGAGGGCGAGCGGGCTCTTGGCGGCGAGCGCGCGACAGAGCTCGAGCGTCTTCTCGCGCAGCTCACCGGGCTCGTAGACGGCGTTCACGAGCCCGCGCTCGAGCGCCTCGGCCGCCTCCACCTGCCGTCCCGTCAGCACGAGCTCCTTGGCGAACCCGAGCGTGGTCGTGCGGGCGAGACGGACCGAGCCGCCCCAGCCCGGCAGGACTCCGAGGTTGATCTCGGGCTGGCCGAGCCGCGCGGTGCTCGAAGCGAGCCGAAGGTCGCAGGCGAGCGCCAGCTCGCAGCCGCCCCCAAGCGCGAAGCCGTTGATCGCCGCGATCGTCGGCTTCGGCATCGTCTCGAGCAGCTCGCCGCAGGCGTGCCCGAGCTCGCCCCAGCGGCGCGCGCCGTAGACGTCGAGGCCCTGCATGTACCTGATGTCCGCGCCGGCCACGAAGGCCTTCTCGCCGGCGCCCGTGAGGACGACGACGCGGGCCTCGGGGTCGGCCGCGAGCTCGGCGAAGCGGTCGCGCAGTAACTCGAGGTGCTCGAGGTCGAGGGCGTTCAGGGCCTCGGGGCGGTCGACGGTGACGACAGCCGCGCCGTCGACGCGCTCGACGCCGATCGGCACTAGTGGCCCTCCAGGAGGGGCACTAGACCTCCACGGGGACGTTCGCGCGCAGGAACTCGACGATCTCGGAGACCGGGGCACCCGGCGTGAAGATCTCCGCCACTCCCTGTTCCTTGAGGGCAGCGACGTCGTCGCGCGGAATCGTTCCGCCGACGACGACGAGGACGTCCTCGACCCCGTTCTCGCGCAAGCCGGCGAGGATGCGCGGCACCAGGGTCATGTGCGCGCCCGACAGGATCGAGATGCCGACGGCGTCCGCGTCCTCCTGGATGGCCGTCTCGACGATCTGCTCGGGCGTCTGGTGCAGACCGGTGTAGATGACCTCCATCCCGGCATCGCGCAACGCCCGGGCGATGATCTTCGCCCCCCGATCGTGACCGTCGAGCCCCGGCTTTGCGATCACGACGCGGATCTTCCTCGCCATCGTGCGCCAGTATATGGAGGTGCGCCTCACCGTCATCGGCTCCTCGCCCGCCTGGCCGAACCCGGGAAGCGCCCAATCCGGCTACCTGGTCGAGGGCACCGGTGCGCCCCTTCTCCTCGACTGCGGGCCGGGAGTCCTGGGACGCCTTCGGGAGCTCGGGCTGTACCCCCGCGCAATCGCGATCACGCACTTCCATCTCGACCACTGGGGCGATCTCGTGCCGTGGGCCTGGCTGAACGCCTACGGCCCGCAGGATCACCGGATGGACTGCACGCTCTGGCTGCCGCCCGGTGGGACGAGCGAGCTCGCTGCGTTCGCCTCCCGCTGGGGCAACGAGAACATGTTCGAGGCCGCCTTCACCCTGCGCGAGTTCGAGCCGGGCACCCCTTTCCACGCGGCGGGTTTCGAGGTGGATGCCTACCGGCTCCCCCACTACGAGCTCACCTCGCACGGTTTTCGCGTGACCCACGACGGGCGGACGCTTGCGTACTCCGGCGACTCGGCGCCGACCCGGGAGCTCGCCACACTCGCCCGCGGCGCCGACCTCTTCCTCTGCGAAGCGACGCTCGCCGAGGGCGCCGGCGACGGGCAGCCCCGCGGCCACCTGTCTGCGGAGGAGGCGCTCGCGGCCGCGGACGGCCCCGTTCTCCTCACCCACCGTCCGGTCGAGCTGCCTGCGCCGGACGGCGTGCCGGTCGCGCGGGACGGGCTCGTCGTGGACGTCTGATGCGCGCCGCTTCCGAGGCGGAATACTGGCCAGAAGGTTAGTTGCGTGGATTCGGCGAATCACGCACCATGTTGGCCAAGGCATCGACTGGATCGGTGTCTGGAGAAGGAGGCGGCACGCAATGACAATCAGATTCGAGCGGCCCAAGGTGACGGACTTCGGTTCGATCAGCGCGCACACGTTCATGCCGACTCCGCCCAACTCTCAAGGTCGGGGCGGCGGCGGGCACAAGGGGTTCCTGAACTGTCGCGTCGAGACCACGAACTGCGAGCTCTCGCACCCCGAGGACGGGGGCGGCGGAGGCTCTCCGTAGCCAGCGGCCACGGCGCGAACACGCGCATTAGAGTTGGGACAAGGTTGCAGGCCGGTTCGCCGGCCTGTACCACGTATGGGTAGATGCTGACGCGGGCCGAGCCACAGGACGACCACGGGCGCGCGTGCGAGGCCTAGCGGCGGTCCTGGCCCGATCGCCGGCGCCGGCCGCCGACACGGTGGAGCGCATGCTCGGCGCCGCTCCGCACAGGGGGAACCAGCGGGTCGTCACGTCGATCGGCGCCTGTACCCTCGGCGTGAGCGACCTGGACGGGCGCGGAGAGGCGACGCTCGCCTGGGACGACACGCTCGCGGTCGCCTTCGCGGGAGCGCTCGACAACGCCGGCGAGCTGGCGGGCCGCTTCGGCGCGGCTCCTGAGGGGATGTCGCGTCCGGCGGACGTCGTGCTCGCCGCGTTCAAGGCGCTCGGGACGAAGGCGCCCGTCGTCCTGCGCGGCACCTACGGCTGCGTCGTCACGGACGGTACCCGGCTCTGGGCCTTCCGCGACCACGGGGGCCTCGAGACCGTCTTCTACCGCGAGGACGCCGACGCCGTCTATGTGGCGTCCGAGGTGAAGCAGGTGCTGAGCGGCGCCGAGATCGCTCCCGAACCCGACCTCGACGCGGTCGAGGCGCTCTTCTACGGCGAGCTCGCCGATGCGAGCATCTGCGCGCTTCGCGGCGCGCGCCGCCTCGTGGCCGCGACGCTCCTGACCGCCGATCTCGGTTCGCTGGACGTGGCTCCGTACTGGGATCCGGCGGCGTTGCTCGAGTCCGCGAAGCTCTCGCCGGCCGCGGCCGACGAGCAGTTCCGAGAGCTGTTCGCCCAGGCGATCACCAGAATGCTCACGGGGCACGACGCCGTGTCGCTCAGCGGCGGCATCGATTCCCCGCCGATCGCCGCCTACGCGAACCGTGTGTACACGCAGCGCTGGGGGCGACCGATCCCGGCGCTCTCGGCCGTCTATCCCTCGTTTCCCGAGAGCGACGAGAGCCACTACATCGAGCTCGTGGCCGAGCGGTTCGGGCTCCCGCTGCACACATACGAGCCCGGGCCTCAGCGCCTCGACCGTCTGCAGTTCTGGCTGAAGCTCTTCGACGGACCATGGTCGACGTGGTCGCCGGAGGGAACCGCCGAGCGCTGCACACACGCACAGGCACACGGGTTCACGACGATCCTGAGCGGCGAGTTCGCCGAGCAGGTGAGCGCGATCAGGGCGTACGTCATCTCCCACCTGCTCTGGCGAGGACGATTTCGACGCGCGGTCGCGCAGCTCCGGTCGCAGCGGGCGGCAGGACTGGGCCGCCGGCGCCTTCTCGCGGAGCTGAGGGAGGCGGCCACGCCGCGCGCCGTCCAGGCCCGGCGCTTCCGGCAGCACCCGCCGGCGTTCCTGCCCCCCTGGATCGACCTTGATCGGATCGGGCGGCGCGATGCCGGCCACGCGCTCCCGGCGAGGCGGCGCTGGGTGAGTGGCCAGCTGCCCTTCTTCGGCGCCGATCCGGTCGGCGAGGCCGACATCTACTCCCACGCGCTCTACGGTGTCCGCGCGCGGCGGCCCTGGGCGGACGTGGACGTCTGGGAGTTCTTCCTGAGCCTGCCGGCCGAGATCAAGTTTCCCGACTATCGGATGAAAGGCTTCGCAAGGAATGCGCTGCGCGGCGAGGTCCCCAACGAGATCCTCGATCGCCGCGACAAGACGTACACGGACCGCTGGTTCCAGGAGATGGCAGTCGATTACCCGGCCGTCCGGCACTGGGTCGCCCGCGACAGCTTCCGCATGAAGGGGGTCGACTACGACGCCCTCGGCACCGAGCTCGAGGGCGGGGGGATGCCGCTCGCGCACTACCTCTGGGCCCGCGACCTGGCCGCGGCTCACGCGTTCGTCGACCTGTGGTCGTAGTCAGCGGCGGAGCTGGCGCCCCTCGGCGCCCAGCTCCTCTTCGTGGCGCGACTTCGTCTCCCCGGCGTTCCTGAGCGCGCGCAGGCTGCGCCTGACCTTCGAGCGCCAGGGCTCCTCGCGGGCCGGGCGAATGTCGCTTGCGAGCCCGGAGGCGGCGATCCGGACGGCCCGGCGCCGCGGCAGGGCCCAGAACGGGGAAAGCCAGCGGGTCACGTGCACCTCGACGACCGTCTGCTCCCGTGCACCGGCCAGGTGCCGCGCCCAGAGCCGCTCTGCGGACGTCGTCGCTCCGCCGAGGAAGGTGGACTCGACGACGCCACGCGTCGAGCCCCACAGCCGTTCCATACGCCACGCGCGCGCAAGACCCTCGACGTCGCCCGAGTCCGCCTCGTCCAGGAGGAGCGCGATGTCGAGCACGTCGCGCAGCCGGGCGAACGGGTTCGAGACCCACAGGTGCGCGGCGAGTACGAGCGCGTGCGGGGCCGGCGCGAGCACGAGAATGCCGTCGGCGTCGGCAGGCTCGGTCAGCTCGAGCAGCTCCTCGGCCGGCGGCTGCGCGAGCCAGTGGGGCCAGCTCGGGCGGCGGTGGATCTCGAGGCGGAGAGGCCAGCCGGCCCAGCGGAGCGGGTGACAGTGGTGCTTGTCCGCGAAAGGGTCGACCCCCTCGGCCAGGCGCGCCGCCCAGGCGGGATCCTCGGCCTGTTCGAAGCCGCCCGCCACGAGCTCGGCCTGCAGCCGGTCCGCATCCGTGGCGAGGAGGTCGAGGTCGATGGACGGGCGCAGCGACGGGCGAGGGTAGCGGCGCGCGATCTCGAGCCCCTTCAGGAGGACGACCGGCTGGTCGGTAGCGGCGCGAACGCGCCCCAGCAGGTCGGGAGCGAGCGCGTCCCGGATCGCGGCCAACTGCTCCTCCGCGCGCAGGCCCTCGGGGATCTCCCGGCCGAGCTCGCGCCAGCGCCTGCCGGCGAGCAGCTGGAGCCGGTGCGCCCGCAGCGCGGCCAGGTCGGGAGCGGTGTCGACGAGCTCGTCGACCCGTGCCCAGATCTTCGCGCCTGTGGGCCTCACGGAAGGCGCGCCATCTCCTCGTGGCCGTGGCGGCCCGGCGGGGGACCGACGTCGCGGCCGCGGAGCTCGACCCACGCATGCGCCTCCTGGTTGGTCGCGTCGGGCGGCAGCCCGATGAGCAGCTCGGCGGCCTCTCCCTGCTCCCGGAGGAGCCGGAAGAGCACGAGGGCGTTCACGAGACACCGCGGTCTTTTGCCGCCGATGTGGAGGCTGCGGTGGACGGCGTTGCTGAGGGTCGCCGGGCTGTAGGCGCGCCCTCCCTTCGACCCGTTGGTCCGGGCGAGCTGGTCGACGAGGGCGGGCAGCGTCTTCCGGCGCAGGCCGACCGCGACGAGCCCGAACCGGACCCAGACCCGCAGGGCCAGCCTCGCCTTCTCGCCGACGCTAAGCATCGGCAACGATTCGCTCGACGACCCGGCCGAGCTCGTTCAGCCGCAGCGGACGGACGAGGTTGCTGATGCGGACGTTCGCGGCGAGCCGGGCGATGCCGTCGAAGCAACGCGCGCGGTCGCCGGCGGTGGGGAGCCGGAAGCTCAGCGGCCAGAGGTCGCGCAGCGCGCCGGCCGCCGGGACTGCGTCCACCGAGATCCCGTTCTCGCCGCTCCGCAGGAGCATGATCGCCCGGAGCGGCACCGGGCTCGAGTCCCCGCGGCGCTCGCTGTCGAGGGAGAAGTGGACCCGATCGCCGCTCTCGGCCACGGCACGCGCCCCGGGCAGCTCCAGGCTCCCTGCGACGTCGCGGCGGATGCGCAGCATCGCCGGCCCCGGGATGACGTGCGGCTCGGGTGCGAAGCGGATGCAAGCGACGTCCTCGGAGAGGACTCGGTAGCCACCCGCGTCGAAGCCGGCCGCGAGGGTGGTCTTCCCGAAGTAGCCGGGAGCCGCGAGCAGGACCGCCTCTCCGCCCACGTCGACCGCGGCCGCGTGGAGCGGGAGGTCGCCCCGCGCGAGGAAGCAGAGCATGGTCGGCACCCCCCAGAGGCGCTCCTCGCGCCGAACGGCGCCGACCTCGGCGCCCGGGAGCCCGACGCTCGGAGCCTGCGGGTCGACGGCGAACGTCCCGAACCCGTCCACCCAGAGGCGGTAGCGCGGCCCGTCGGCGTAGAGCCGCGCCCAGACGCGGCGGTCCGGGATCGGCGTCCACTCGGTCACGAGGACTCCGGCCGAGCCGTCCGGCTCCTCCTGAAGCTCGGCGACGGCCAGGGGCTCGCCGCCTCCCTGCCGCAGGTACTCGAAGCTGAGATCCGAGACCGGCTGGAACCCGTAGCAGGATCCCTCCACCGCGCCCGTCATCCGATCAGGTCGCGCTCCTCGAGGCTTTCGAGAAAGGCGGCGACCTCGTCGACCAGATCGTCGGGCGGATCCTCCAGCCCCTCTCCGACGGCTGCGGCGACCTCGTCCACCGTCCGCTGCTCGTCGAGTTGCTCCCAGATCAGGCAGCCCACCTCGTTGATCCCGTGGTACTGGCCTGTCTCGAGGTGCAGGAGCACGCCGCCCTCGCCCTCGGCGAGTCGCCGAAACGCCACGTTCTCGTTCCGCTTCACCCTGGACGACGGCGCGAGGGCCATCGATCAGTAGAGCCCCAGCGTTCCCAACCGCCGCTCCCGGCGGAGCGCCTGCCGGAAGGCGAAGATCCCGGCGAGAAGCGAGACGATCGCGAGCGGAACGAGGATGAGCACGGCGTCGACGGTCGCCGACCACGAGACCGTGCCGAGGAGCGGCTCACGCATGCCCTCGATGGCGACCGCCATCGGGTTCAGGACGGCGAGCGCGGCGAGCCAGCCGGGCAGCAGGTCGAGCGGGAAGTACGCCCCCGAGGCGAGCGTCATGATCGCCACCCCGAAGCCGACCCCGGCGGAGCCTCCGCGAAAGGTGATCGTGCCGGCGGCGCTGATGAGCCCCAGGCCCCACACGAAGGGCACGAATGCGACGAGCACGAGCAGCGCCGGGACGAGCCCGTCGCCGTTGAAGTCGAGCCCGAACCCGACGGCGATGGCGGCGAGGAAGATCGCAGTCCGCAGAGGCACGTAGATGAGGTCGTAGACGACGGAGCCCAGCTGGATCGTCGCCGGCGATGTCGGTGTCAGCAGGATCGCCTCGAGCGTGCCGATCATCTGCTCGCGCCGCATGGCGGCCGAGATCCGGCCGAGCCCGACTTGGAGGAACGCTGCGAGCGCGATGCCCACGGCGACGAACTCCATGTACGAGACCTGCGAGCCGCCGTACTCGGGCAGCTTGCTCTGGTCGACCATCAGGCCCACGAAGTAGAAGAGGAAGGCCTGGAGGGCCAGCCCGAGGGCGTCCGAGAAGAATGCGAACCGGTAGCTCCAGGCGACGATCAGGTCACGGCGGGCGAAGGCGGGGAGCTTGAACGTCTCCTGCATGAAGACCGAGAGCCGCCGCTCGTCCGGTGGCGCGACGTCGATCATGCGTCTCCCTCGCGCGTCAACGTCAGGAACGCCTCTTCCACCTCGGAGCGCTCGTCGCGGCAGGAGAGGAGCTGGAAGCCCGCCTCGCGAACGGCCGCGAGCGCGTCACCGAGAACGGCCCCGTCCTTCAGGAACATGGCGAAGTGGGTCGAATCGTCGGAGGTCGCCTCGATCGACCCGATCCCCGCGAGCCGGGCCTCGAGCGCCGGCAAGGGAGCCCGGCCGTTCGCGCGCGTGTCCAGCAGCCGGAGCAGGTACCGCCGGGGCAGCGCGTGCGCCATCAGCTCCTGGACGGTGCCGGCGAAGCGGACGCGCCCTCGCGCGAGCAGCGTCACGGCGCCCGCGAAGCCCCGGATCTCGTCGACGCGTTGCGTCGTCCAGACGATCGCGGTCCCTCGGGCGGCCAGGTCGCGCACAAGCCCGCGCACGTTCTCCGCCGCCTCGGGGTCGAGATCGTGCGTGGCCTCGTCGACGAGCAGCACCGCCGGGTCGACGATGAGCGCCCGCGCCACGGAGAGCCGCTTCTGCATCCCGTGGGAGTAGACGCCGACGCGCTTCCGTGCAGCGTCCTGGAGCCCGACCCCCTCGAGGACCTCGTACGCGCGTCGGGTAGCCGCCCGGCGCCGAAGCCCTTGCAGCCTCGCGAAGAAAACGAGGTTCTCGAGGCCGGTGAGCCGGAGATAGAGCGTCCGGTCGCCCGACGGGACGGTGCCGACGCGGGCCCGGAGCGCCCGACCGCTGCCCTTCGGGTCGCAGCCCGCGATGCGCACGTGGCCGGCGTCGGCGTCCACGAGCCCCGTCAGGACGCGGAGCAGGGTCGTCTTCCCCGCGCCGTTGGGGCCGAGGAGGGCGTGGATCTCGCCGCCGCGCACGAGGAGCGAGACACCGTCGAGCGCGGTCACCTGACCGAAGCGGCGAACCACGTCCCTGATCTCGACGAGCGGCGGGGCGGCCGGCTGAGGCGGCGCGGCGCGCTCGGTACTGGAGAGCGCCGGTGCGTGCGAGTCGAGCGAAGCCACGCCTCGCGCTACCTCCCGAGAAGGAGCCGGCGGGTGCCAGATGTCGTGTAGGCCGCGTACACCAGTGATTCTCTTCCGTCCGCGTCGCGCCGCACCGGCCGCGACGCAGCCCTTCGCCTACACAGGGTAGACGGTGCGCACGGAAAGGCGAGTCCCCTTTCTGAAGCCGCGCCGGCGTGATCCGGCTCAGCCGAGAAGCCGCAGGCTGCCCCCGGCGCCGCTCGACGCGTACTCGAGCGAGAAGGCCTCGCCCGGGCGGAGCTCGACCGGCTCGGAAGCGAGCCAGACCGGGATGCCCCAGGACGTGGGGCCTCCCGTGCGCGCGGGGTCGGTCGAGAGAACGACGCCGGGGCTGAGTGCGGCCTCGAAGAACGCGATCGCGGCGTTGGCCCTGCCCGCCGAGGTCGCCGTCGCCGACCGGGTCACCTCGAGGACCGGCGTCTCCCACTCGGTCAAGTCGAGCTTGGCAAGGAGCACCGGCTCGCTCAAGGTGGTCCATTCGCGCACCTCGTCGAGCTGAGCAGTGACCCGGTGGCGTAGGCGCGCGGCGTAGCGCGTGAGCGGTTCGAACTCGACCCCGTACCACGAGCGCCAGCGCTCAGTGTTGGCGTGCGTGAAGGTCAGCGCGTCGAGGCGATCCTCCGGGATTGCGACCGGCACGCCGAAGATGCTGACCGCCGAGGGGATCAGGCGTGCGTGCGGCGCGAGCAGCCGCTTGCGGGCGTCGAGCAGGGCCTGGAGCGCGCGCTCCTCGAGCGCGTCGCTCCCCAGGATCTCGGCCACGGCGAGTGTGCCGCGCTCGGGGAGCGTGACGCGGGTCGACCAGCCCTCCACGACCGTGATCCGGTCCCCGAGACCGTTTGCCACAGCCACCTCGCGCGCGTGCCGGGCGAGCGGGGTCGCCTCCAGCGCATAGACGTGCCGCGCTCCGGCCCGCGCCGCGCCGATCGCAAGCACGCCGGTCCCCGTGCCGATGTCGACGACCACGTCGTCGGGGCCGACCAGCTCCTCGAGCGCGGCGAGGAACGCGGAGGTTCGGGCACGGTCTTCGAGCATGGCGACGTGAGGCCCGGGCGAGTCGAACGAAGAGGTCGCGACGCGCCCGGTGTCCGTGTCAGGATCTCCTTCGGCCCGCAGGACGCCCGCCTCGGCGAGGCGCACGACGGCCGCGCTGAGGTCGATCCAGTCCTGCCCGCCGCTCGCCCGTGGTCCGAGCGTCTCCAGCGCCTCCGCGAGGGTCGACGGCGACGAGAACGAGTCGAGGATGGCCAGGCCGTGCGGCCCGCCGCTGACGAGGCCACCCTCGCCGGCCACGAGAACGTCGCCGGCCGCCGTCACTCGCACCTCGAGCTCGGCCGCCCGCCTGAGCACAGTCGTCGGGCTCAGCGTTGCCACGGCCCGATCTTACGACCCCCACGGTCTCGGGCAGGCCCCCGCCGGGCCTCGCTCGACGCGAGGGCCGCCCGGGACATCGCTTTTCGACCTAGCCGAAAGTCCAGAGTCGGGGAAGAAAGGGGTTGCGCAGGCCGTCCTTTCGTTCATTGCTGGCGTGCGCTTCGAGTTGTAATTTCGGACTGTCTAGGCTCGCTCAGGGAGGCGGCGGGCTGTGGGCGGGAGTTTTCCAGCAAGGGGGAGTGGCTAGATGCGGCAACAGCGGGTGAGGGACGCGGCTAGACCGGCCGAGGTCCGAGAGCGATGACCGTAGTCGACCCTTACGTCGGGCCGGGGACAGGCGACGCTCCGGTCGCGCTCGACCCGCGCACCCTTCAGATCCTCGAGCGGCGTCGAGACAAGCCGGCGCGCATGCATCGCGGCTGGCTCGTCCGGCGGATGCTCGTGGGCGCCGACCTGATCGGGCTGGTCCTCGCGTTCGCCGCGGCCACGCTCCTCGTCGACCAGAGCGCACGGTCCGACACGATCGGCGCGCACGTCGAGCTGCTGGTCTTCTGCCTCAGCCTCCCGGCCTGGGTGGTGGTCGCGAAGCTGTACGGGCTCTACGACCACGACGAGGTGCGCACCGACCACTCGACCGCCGACGATCTCGTGGGCGTCTTCCACCTCGTCACGGTCGGGAGCTGGCTCCTCTTCGCCTTCGCCGAGCTGACGCACAAGGCCGAGCCCGGCTTCGCGCGGCTGGTCAGCTTCTGGCTACTCGCCATCGTGGCGATCACGGCGGGCCGCGCGGTTGCCCGCACGGTCGCGCGCGGGCACCTTGCCTACCTCCAGAACACGGTCATCGTCGGCGCCGGCGACGTCGGCCAGCTCGTCGCCAAAAAGCTCCGAAATCATCCGGAGTACGGCCTCAACCTCGTCGGCTTCGTGGACGACCGGCCGAAGGATCGGCCGGAGTCGCTGAGCGACATCCCCCTCCTGGGCGAGGCCCGGCAGCTGCCTCAGCTGGTGCAGATCCTCGACGTCGAGCGCGTCATCGTCGCCTTCTCGAACGACTCCCACGGGGAGATGCTCGCCCTCATCCGCTCGCTGAAGTACCTCGACGTCCAGATCGACCTCGTCCCGCGCTTCTTCGAGGTCATCGGGACGAACGTCGGCATCCACACCGCCGAAGGAGTTCCGCTCATCGGACTGCCGGCCCTCCGCCTCTCGCGGTCGTCGCGCACGCTGAAGCGTGCGATGGACCTTGCGCTCTCCGTCTGCGGGCTCATCATCCTCGCCCCTGTCTTCGCCGCGGTCGCGGTGTGGATCAAGCTCGACTCACGCGGCCCGGTCTTCTTCCGCCAGCTCCGGATGGGCGCGGAGGAGCAGACGTTCGAGATCTTCAAGTTCAGGACGATGAGCGTGGACGCGGACGCTCGGAAGCGGGACTTCGCCGCCCTGAACAAGCACCTCGACGATGACCCGCGCATGTTCAAGATCCCCAACGATCCCCGCGTGACACGGTGCGGGTCGTGGCTCCGCCGCTTCTCGATCGACGAGCTTCCGCAGCTCCTCAACGTCGTCCGGGGTGAGATGAGCCTCGTCGGGCCGCGACCGCTCATCCTCGAGGAGGACCAGCACGTCATCGACTGGCGCCGGCAGCGTCTCAACCTGAAGCCGGGCATCACCGGCCTCTGGCAGGTGCTCGGCCGCGACGACATCGGGTTCGAGGAGATGGTGGGGCTCGACTACGTCTACGTCACCACCTGGTCGCTCCTCAACGACCTCAAGCTCATTCTCCGCACGATCCCGGAGCTCTTCCGGGCGAGGTCGTGCTAGGCCCCTGGTGGCCACGCCTGTCGTCAGCCACACTTAGTCCGGGTCTTTCCAGATGAGCACAATCGTCTTCGCAGTCGGAGCCCGCCCCAACTTCGTCAAGATGGCGCCGGTCATCGAGGCCGTGGGGCGGCGCGGGCTGTTCCGGCAGCTCGTCGTCCACACGGGCCAGCACTACGACGCGCGCATGTCCAGCGAGATCCTCGACGACCTCGGCTTCCCGAGACCTGACCGCTTCCTGGGAATCGGCTCGGGCTCGCACGGCGAGCAGACCGGGTTCACGCTCATCGCCTTCGAGCGCGTCCTCCTCGAGGAGCGCCCCGACCTCGTCGTCGTCAGCGGCGACGTGAACGCCACCCTCGCCTGCTCGCTCGCGGCCTCGAAGCTGGGTGTACCCGTGGCCCACGTCGAGTCGGGCCTCCGCTCGCGCGACTGGACGATGCCCGAGGAGCAGAACCGGGTGCTGACGGACCGGCTCTCGGAGCTCCTGTTCACGCACAGCCCCGACGCGAACGAGAACCTCGCCGCCGAGGGGATCCCGGCCGAGAAGGTCCATTACGTCGGGAACACGATGATCGACACGCTCCGGCGGTTCGAGCGCCGGGCGAGGGCGCGGCAGCTCTGGAGCGAGCACCGCGCCGAGGAGAGGAGCTATGCGCTCGTCACGCTGCATCGGCCCTCGAACGTCGACGTCGAGGCGCGGCTGCGCGCGATCGTGGAGGCGCTCTCCGCCCTCGCAGGAAAGACGCACGTCCTGTTCCCGGTTCATCCGCGCACGCGGGCGCGGCTCGCGGCGGACGGTGGGCTCGAGCGCCTCGAGCGCGCCGGGGTCGTGTGCCTCGAGCCGCTCGGTTACCTCGACTTTCTCTCTCTCGAGTGCGGCGCGGGCCTGATCGTCACCGACTCCGGCGGGCTGCAGGAGGAGGCGGCAGCGCTCGGAGTGCCCTGCTACACGCTGCGCGCGAACACCGAGCGCCCGATCACGATTGCGCAGGGCACGAACACGCTGATCGGCGAGGACCCCGCCGCGATCGCCGCTCTTCGCCCCTCGGGCGACGCCCCGGCGCCGTGCGCGATTCCGCTCTGGGACGGCCATGCCGCTGAGCGCGTCGCCGACGTCATCGCCGCCGAGTTCGGGTCTGCCGGCACGTCGGTCGCGACGGGCGCGTGAGCGTCGCCGGCCTCAGCATCGAGCCCGTGCGGGAGGACGCGGTGCCGGATCGGGCCAGGATTCTCGGCTGCGACATCGACCGGCTCGACATGGACGAGACCGTCCGCCGCTGCGCGGAGATCGTCGACGCCGGGGGGCCGGCACAGCACGTCTCGGTCAACGTGGCCAAGATCGTGGCGCTGCGGGACGACCAGCGCCTCAGGGAGATCGTCGAGCGCTGCGAGCTGGTCAGCGTGGACGGCCAGCCGCTCGTCTGGGCGTCCCGGTTGCTCGGCGACCCGCTGCCCGAGCGCGTGGCCGGTATCGACCTCATGTTCCGGCTGCTGGAGCTCGCGGAGGAGCGGGGCTACCGTGTCTTCGTGCTCGGAGCGAGGCAGGAGGTGCTCGAGACCGCGGCCGCGCGGCTCGCGGAGCGCTACCCGCGCCTCGTCCTCGCCGGGCTCCACCACGGCTACTTCGCCGACGAGGAGACCGCCGAGGTCTGCGAGGTCGTCCGCGCGGCGGAGCCTCAGATCCTGCTCGTGGCGATGAGCTCGCCGCGCAAGGAGTACTGGCTCGCCGAGCACGCCGCCGAGCTGGGCGTGCCGTTCGCGATGGGGGTCGGGGGCTCGATCGACGTCGTCGCCGGCGAGACGAAGCGGGCACCTTCGTGGATGCAACGCTTCGGGCTCGAATGGTTCTACCGCTTCGTGCAGGAGCCCCGCCGCCTCGGGCCCCGGTACCTGCGCACGAATGCCCGCTTCGTCGGGCTGCTGGCCCGCGAGCTCGTCCGCCGCGGGGGGTAGCTCGAATGAAGGGGGATGTCCTGCGACGCGCGCTCGCGTTGCCGATGCTGGCCGTGGGAGACACGGTGCGGGCGGGGCTCGGCCGCTCGCAGCCCGGGGCGGGCGTTCCGGACGGGGCGCTGGAGGCCGCGATCCGCTGGCTCTGCCTCACCCACGACGTCACGGGCAGGCGCGGCTCCTCGCTCGGCTACCACCTCCTGCGCGGGTGGATGCCCGCGTTCCCGGAGACGACGGGCTACGTGATCGGGACGCTCCTCGAGCACGCCGCCCGAACCGGCGACGCGACGCTCGTCGAGCGCGCGCGGGAGATGGGCGAGTGGGAGATCGAGGTGCAGAACTCCGACGGCGGCGTGATGGAGGGCGCGCTTCGATCCCCTCCGGGCAAGTCGGTCGCCTTCAACACGGGCATGGTGATCTTCGGCTGGCTCGACCTCCACGGGCAGCTCGCCGACGGAGGCTTCCTCGAGGCTGCCGGCCGGGCCGGGCGCTGGCTCGAGCGCACGCAGCAGGCAGACGGGACCTGGCAGGGAGAGCACGAGCACCACGGGATCCCCCACGCCTACGACGCGCGGGTGGCCTGGGCTCTCCTCAGGCTCGCCGATGCGACCGGCGAAGACGCCTTTCGCGAGGCGGCGACCCGCCATCTCGACTGGGTGCTCTCCGTTCAGCAGCCGAACGGCTGGTTCGAGCGGTGCTCCTTCAAGCCCGGAGACCTGCCGAACAGTCACGGGCTGGCCTACACGGCGCGCGGCCTGCTCGAGAGCGGTGCGCTCAGCGGCGACGAGCGCTACACAGAGGCCGCGCTCCGCACCGCCCGGGCGCTCGTCGCCGTCTTCCGTCGCCTGAGGAGGCTGCCTGCCACCTACGACCGCGACTGGACTCCGCGCTCCCGCTCCGTCTCCGTGACAGGGCTCGCGCAGAACGGCGGCGTCTGGCTCCGTCTCTACGAGGAGACCGGCGACGCGAGCCTCCTCCAGCCCGGCCTCGATGCAGTCGCGCAGGCCGCAGGCCTCCAGTCGCGCGGCGGCTGGCTGCCCACCGACGGCGCCGTCCCCGGCTCGTTTCCCGTCTATGGACGCTACGCGCCGCTCCAGTACCCGAACTGGTCCGCGAAGTTCCTCGCCGACTCGCTCGCCCTGCGCGAGCGGATCCTCGCCGACGGCCATGGATAAGACCGAGCTGGACGTCACCGTCGTCATCCCGGCGTTCGACGCCGAGCGCACGATCGGCCGCGTCGTCGGGGCGCTCTCGGCCCAGACGCCCGCGCCGGCCGAGATCCTCGTCGTCGACGACGCGTCCAGGGACGGCACCGCCGCTGCCGCGTCGGCCGCCGGCGCCACCGTCATCGCGAACGACACGTCCCGCTCCGCCGGCGGAGCGAGGAACGTCGGCTGGGCCGCTGCGTCGCAGCCCGTCGTCGTCTTTCTCGACGCGGACGCGATCCCGGCTCCCGGGTTCGGTGCCGGCCTCGCCCGCGCGCTCGAAGACTTCCCGCACGCTCTCGTCGGATGCGCACGCACGTTCGACAGCCGGACGGCCTGGGGGTGGGTTGCGCACCTCCAGGGAGAGACGCCCTACCTGCCGCTCGGAGAGCCGCGCCGCGTCCCCTTCCTCTCCTCCTACTGCGTGGCCGTGCCGCGCGACGTGCCCTTCCGCTGGGACGAGAGCTACGGCGGGGAGGACGGTGTCTTCAGCGCCGACGCGCGGTCGGCCGGCTACGAGCTCGTCTTCGACCCGCGCTTCCACGCCCACCACGACCACGATCGCGAGACGTGGGCGGACCTCCGCCGTCAGCAGCGGCGCGTCGCCTACGGGATCGTGCGGACCCGGCGCGTCGTCGACGAGGGGCGGCTGCGGAGTTTCTTCGCCCGCGTTCCGATCCACCATTTCCTGCTCCTGCGGCTGCCGGTCATCTACCGCCGGCTCGACACGCAGCCGGAGCTGCGGCGCCGGTTCCGCCGTTATCTGCCGCGGCTCGCGGTCGCCGAGTGGACGCTGGGCGCGAGCGCCGTCCGGTACGCGCTCTTCCCCCCGCCGGTGCAGGGCCAGTCCGGGACCGGGTTCCGATGAGCGAGGCGGAGACCAGATGAAGGCGGCAGCGCGACCGGAAGCGCTCACGATCGGCGGCGGCCTGATGGTTCGCCGGCTCGGGTTCGGGACGATGTCGCTGACCGGCCGTGGGACGTGGGGCGACCCGCCCGACCGCGACGCGGCGCGCGCCGTCCTCCGCAAGGCCCGTGAGCTCGGCGTGCAGCTCTTCGACACGGCCGACTCCTACGGTCCCGAGGCTGCCGAGCGCCTCGTTCGCGAGGCGCTCCACCCCTACGAAGGGCTGCTGATCGCCACCAAGGGGGGCTTCCGCCGCCAGGGGCCCCACGCGTGGTCGGCGGACTGCCGCCCGGAATCGCTGCGCGAGGCCTGCGAGGGAAGCCTGCGCCGGCTCGGCCTCGAGCGCATCGATCTCTACCAGCTCCATGTCGTCGACGCGCAAGTCCCGGTCGAGGAGTCGGTCGGCGCGCTCGTCGACCTCCGGCAAGAGGGCAAGATTCGCCACATCGGAGTCTGCAACGTGGACGTCCAGGAGCTCGAGCGGGCACGGAACGTCGCAGAGATCGTCTCGGTGCAGAACCGCTTCAGCCTTGCCGAGCGGTCCTCCGAGGACGTCCTCGCCCGCTGCGAGGAGGCGGGGCTCGCCTTCGTCGCCTGGGCGCCGCTGGCCAAGGGCTTCCTCGCGCGCGACGAGGGCGTCCTCTCGGAGATCGCACGCGCTCGCCGGGCGACGCCTGGGCAGGTCGCCCTCGCATGGCTTCTGGGCCGCTCGGCGTGCCTGGCACCGATCCCCGGCACGTCCTCGGAGGCCCATCTCGCCGAGAACGTCGGCGCGGGCGCCCTCGAGCTCGCTCCGGAAGAGGCGGAGCGCCTGAGCCGCGACCGGCTCTGGCGCTACCGGGGGCAGCGGGCAGCCCGGCAGGCGCGCGCGAGAGCGGGACGGGCCCGCCGAGCGCTTCGGAGACGACCCTCGTGAGCGCGGGCCTGAACGTCGCGCGCACCGTCGACGAAGTCGAGGCGCTCCGCCCCACGTGGGAGGAGCTGCAGGGCCCACACCTCGGAAGCGACATCGACTTCTTCGTCACGTTCCTGCGCCATACACCGACCGTGATTCGCCCCCACGTCGTCCGCGTCGAGCGCGACGGCGCGGCGCCCGCGCTGGTCGTCGCCCGGCTCGAAGACCTCCCGGTGGAGGCTCGGCTCGGCTACGGGATCCGCTACGCGCCCGAGGTGCGGACGCTGGTGGTCGTCTACGGTGGCTTTCTCGGCGAGATCGACGACGCGGGCGCGGGGACTGTCCTCGCAGCCCTCGCCGACTCGCTGCGAGGCGAGCGGGTCGACCTGGTGAGGCTGCGGATGCTCACCGTCGGCTCGGGCCTCCACGCTGCCGCATCGTCGGGCGCCCCTGCCCTCCGCCGGCTTCGGTTTGCGCCTCGGATGCGGCACTGGACCGCCCGGATTCCGGAGTCCATGGACGAGTTCCTCGCCGCGAGGTCGCGCGAGCGGCGCAAGAACGTGCGCCGCCACGCCCGCAGGCTGGAAGAGGCGTACGACGGCGACGTGGAGGTCAGGCTCTTCCGGAGCCCGGACCAGCTCGGCGAGCTGTACGCCGACTGCGAGCACATTCATCGCAGCAGCTACCAGCACGCCCTCGGCGTCGGCTTCTCGACGGACGAGCGCGAACGGGCGCTGACCGAGCTCGGCATGGAGAAGGGCTGGTTCCTGGGAGGCCTCCTCTACCTCGAAGGCGAGCCCGTCGCCTACCAGCTCGGGAACGCCTATCGCGGGACGTACGCCACCTCGGGGACGGCCTTCAACCCGGCGCACTCGGAGCTTCGCCCCGGCACCTACGTGCTCACCAAGGTCATCGAGGAGCTCTGCCGCGACCCCTCGGTCTCCCGGCTCGACTTCGGGTTCGGCGACGCCGACTACAAGCGCGCGTTCGCCGACGACAGCTGGGAGGAGCAGGACGTCGGGGTCTTCGCGCCCCGGCTGCGGCCGCTCGGCGTCAATCTCGTGCAAACGGCGATGATGGGCACCTCCGCCGCGGGCCGAGCTGCGCTCGCCAGGACGGGGCGGCTGAGCGACGTCCGCCGGTCCTGGCGCTCGCGGCTCGCCACTCGTGATCGGGACGGCGACGAGGGAGGCCCGTGATGCCTCGTGCCCTTCGCCTCATCCTCCTGTGCGCGCTCGGTCTGGTCGTGCTCGCGCTCGCTGCCCTGGGAGCGAGCGCGGTCCTCGACCGGCCCGCCAAGATCGTGACGACGAGCTCGGTGGTCGAGGCGCCGAAGCCGGTCGTCTGGGACGTCCTCACCGACTTCGACGCGTACGAGGAATGGAATCCCGTCTTCCGCAAGGCCTCGGGAAAGGCTGAGGAGGGAAGTTCGCTGGAGCTCGACGCCACCTTCCCCGGCCACGGCTCGGAACGGCTCGACGCCGAGGTTCTGACCGTGCGGGACGATCGCAAGCTCCGCTGGCAGGACCGCCTCGTCGCGCCGGGCGTCCGCGACTGGGAGTACGAGTTCGTCCTCCAGCCGGTGGAGCCCGGGCGGGTGGTCGTCGTCCAGGTACTGCGCGCCGAAGGCCTGCTCGCGCCCTTCGCCGACGACGGAGCCGCCCGCGAGGCCCTCGGACTCATCGGCGAGGCGCTCGCCCGGCGCGTCGAGCAGCGAGGCTGAGGCCCGGCTACAGGTAGCCGAAGCGCCGAAGAGCGGGCTCGGCCGTTTCGTTCAGCTCGGAGATGACCCGCTTCCGCCGGCGCTCCCAGCGTCCGAGCGTGTCGGGCGGGCGCACCTCGGCGCCCGCCGCCTCCGCGTCGCCCTCGAGGCCGAAGAACGCGTAGATGCGCGCCACGGTCGCGGCCGGCTCGGCGCAGAAGTCCTCGAAGCGGACGCGCAGGTACCGCGGGCCCAGCTCTCCCTCGCCCAGGTCGGCGGCGGCGAGGTTCACCCGGTTCCAGAGGCCGATCGACCGGGTCGGCGTCCTCGCCCTGCGGAGCTCGTCGCCGAGGACGGCGTCACCGTGCTTCTTCAGCTGCTGCTGGTTCTTCGAGAACGCCATGTCGCGCCCGTCCCTGATGAAGTGGAGGAAGCGGACGGACGGCATCGTCTCGTTCCAGAAGCGCAGGAGGTAGATGCTCCGCGGCTCCTTCCAGCCCCACGCCCGCGCGTCGCTCGGCAGTGGCGAGAGGTGGTCGCCGAGGACGAGGCGGAGGTCGTCCTCCATCTCGGCGCGCATCACCTCGTCCGGCTCTCCGGCGACGGAGACGTAGCGGTCGATCCACCGGTCGGAGTAGAAGCCGAGCTCGACCGCGTCCTCGTACGGGATTGAGCTTCTCGCCGGTGAACAGGCCGGCGCCGCGCAGGATCCGCGCGACCACGCGCGTTCCGGATCCGCCCGTCGCGCCGACGACGTTCGGGCCGGGCACCGCGACCCCGCCGGGAATCACCGGCGCCGTTGTCGAGGGAGTCGTTCCGTCGCTCATCGGCTCTCAATTCTGCCTACGCGGGAGCCGTATCCGTCTCGCGCCGCGTCATCTTGCGAAAGAGGGGAAGGACCAGGTCGCGGGCGTGGGCGTCGAGGCCGAACAGGACGGCGCCCGCCGCGAGCACGGAGCACCCGCCCGCCACGATGAGGCCGGCCCAGGCGGGGAGGTCGTCCAGGATCCCGCTTGCTTCGAGGAGGACGACCGCGGCGACTCCGGCCGCGGCAGAGAGCACCGGCGAAGCGAGCCACGGGAGGAAGCGCCGGGGCCTGAGCCCCGTGATCCAGCAGACCACGGCGATGTTGACGGGGACGACGATCGCCAGGAAGTACGCGGCGCGAGACGCTGCCATGCCCAGCGCCTGGTCGCGGCTCGAGTCGTCGGTGAGGAGCCAGCCGACGAGGACGACCGTCCCGGCGCTCAGCCCGGCGAGCACCCAGAGCATCACGGCACGAAGGTGCGGCCGCGCCACCGCGAAGAGGAGAGGCCCCGTGAAGAAGACGAGCGCCTTGCCGATCCCGACGAGCGCGAGCAGCTTCAGGACGTCCGCCGCCGGCTCCCACTCCGGGCCCATGACCGCCATCAGGAAGCCGCTGCACGCGGCCATGACGGCCATCGCGGGGACGGTCAGGACCAGGGTCGTCCGCAGGCACGTTGCGACGGCCTCGCGGAGCGCCGGCCTGTCGTTCTGGAGCCTCGAGAAGAACGGGAGCGAGACGTAGGCGATCGGCCGCATCGTCACCTCGAGGACGTTGTCCATGAAGCGGTCGGCGAGACGGTAGAGGCCCACGGCCACCGGCCCGAAGAAGATGCCCATCAGGAGCGCGTCGGCCCGGCGGTTCAGGAAGCCGCCGAGATTCGCCAGGAAGACGCCGCTCGAGAAGCCGACGAGCTGGCGCGCGTGCGAGCCCGAGAAGCGGAGCCCCGGCCGCCAGCCGCTCATCGACCAGAGCAGGACGAGCTGCGTTCCGGCGAAGGCCAGCTGCTGGGCGACGAGCGCCCAGACGCCGGCACCCTCGAGCGCGAGGACGAGCCCGAGGACGCCGCCTGCAAAGACGGCGGCCGTCTCCCGGATCGCGAGCGCCTTGAAGCGCATCTCCCGCTGGAGCATCGCGAGCGGCACGATCGTCAGCCCCTGCACGACGAGGAGGACCGAGAGCGCCTTGACGACGTCCTCGAGCTCCGGGATGTCGTTCACGCGGGCCCACCAGCCCGCAAGCAGGAAGCTCAGGGCGGCGAGCACGACGCACAGGCCGAGGTTCATCCAGAAGGCCGAGTCGAGATGCTCGTCCTCGAGCGCCTCGCGCTGGACGACCGCGGTCTGGAGGCCTCCCTCGTTGAAGAGCTGCACGAGGGCGATGTAGATGAGCGCGAGCGCGACGATTCCGAAGTCGCGGGGGCCGAGGATCGCCGCGAGGAGGAAGATGAAGACCAGGCCGAAGGCGCGGTCGCCCCAGGTCATGAGGAACGTCCACTTCAGCGAGCTGTGGAAGCTTGGCTGCTCGCTCACGGCGCGGCTCAGGTAGTCGCGCCGCGCGCCGGCGTCGGCGCCCGGGGGTCAGGAGCCTCGGGATAGCCGGCCAGCCAACTCCGCCGCTCGCGCCAGACCTCCCGCCAGGCAGCCCCCTGGCCGCCGGAGCGGCCCCGCAGGCCGCCGAAGACGGCGCGGAGGCCCGCTCCCGCCTCGAGGAGGAAGAGCCCCGCGCGCAGCCTCGCGCCGTGCCAGTGCTTGCGAAGGAGCGTCGCCTTGCCCCTCGAGAGGAGCACGAGCTTGTCGCCGTGCGCGCGTGAGGAGACGCCCACCTCGTGCGTCGCGACGGCGTCCGGGGTCACGATCGGGCGGAAGCCCAGGGCGCGTGAGCGCAGCGACAGGTCGGCGTCCTCGCCGTACATGAAGAAGCGAGGATCGAACCCGCCGAGCTCGTCCCAGTGGGCGCGTGAGACGAAGAGCAGGCAGCCGGTGACGATGTCCACCTCGCGCACCGTGTCCCGCTTCCACCCTCCCATCGACTCCGGGTCGAAGAGCGACGAGCCGCGGAAAGCGCTTGTCAGCATCGTGGCGAAGCAGAAGAGGCTCCAGAGCGACGGCGCCGCCCAGCACGAGCCGGGATCGAGCGTCCCGTCGGGCCGCAAGGTCCGGCCGCCGTAGATCCCGTTACGGGGACGCGCGCGGGCGAACTCGAGGAGGTTCTGCACGGCGGCGGCGTGGAGGACCGTGTCGGGGTTCAGCAGGAACACGAACTCGCCTCGGGCCTCGGCCGCGGCGCGGTTGCAGCCGATCGCGAAGCCGAGGTTCTCGGACGAGTCGATCAGGCGGACGCGGGGGAACTCCGACCGCACCATCTCGACGGTCCCGTCGCCGGAGGCGTTGTCGAGGACGATCACCTCGAGGTCCATCCCCGCCGTGGTCTCGAAGATGGAGGCAAGGCACGCCCGTGCCGCCTCCCGACACTTGTAGGTGACGATGACGATCGAGACGTCGAGGCTCACGCGCTCGTCGTCACCTGCGCCTCTGTGCCCTCGCGCTCCTCTCCGCTCTCGGTCGGCGCGTAGTCCTCGCGGCGGCGGACGATTCGCGCCGGGTTGCCGACGGCTACGGATCCCGGCGGAAGCGACTTGGTGACGACCGATCCGGCGCTGACCACCGAGCCGTCACCGATCGAGACCCCGGCCCCGACGAAGACGCGGGCCCCGAGCCAGACGTCGTTTCCGATCTCGACGTCCCGCTCGAGCCGCTCCTGCTCCGTGATCTTCTGGTCGGGCGCGAGCCCGTAGTCCGAAGCCGTGACGAACACCTCCGGGCCCAGCCGGCAATCGTTGCCGATCGTGACCCGGCCGGTGAGGTCCCCCGCCCAGAGGTAGGCGCGCTCGCCGACGCGGGTTCTCGCCCCGATCGCGATCCGCTCGCCGTTTCGAAGCGAGACGTTGGGCGCGATCGTCGTCTTCTCCCCCATGGTCAGCCGACGGCGCGGGCGCACATGCGAGTAGCTGTAGAAATGGAGCAGGCGGACGGCCTGGAAGTAGGTCATCGGGTCGAAGACGGTCGCCAGGACCCTGGGCATGCGTCTGCCTTCCATCTACCGCATCTCCTCGGCTCACGTGTAGGGCATCCTCGCCCTCTGCCAAATCCAGGGTAGACGGTCCAGACCTTCGATGGAGGACTCGGCGAGGCCCCGAGGCTACACTCTTGTGACGCTCCTCCTGTAGTGCACATGGCCCAGAGAACAAGCGACGTCACCCTCAAGATCCCCCGCCCGCTGTACGAGCGGCTGCGCCAGGTGATCGAAGGCACCGGCTTTCACTCCGTGACCGAGTTCTGCGTCTACGTTCTCCGTGACCTCGCGGCAGGCCAGGCCCCGAACGTCGACGACGACGGGCTCACCCACGAGGAGATCGCAGCCATCCGCCGCCGCTTGCAGGCGCTCGGCTACCTCGACGACTAGTGGCCTCGGACGGAGCACAGGCCGCGGGCCGGAGCGACCGGCCTCTTCGCATTCTCTACAGCTTCCCCGACACGCTCGGCGCTCCGGGCATCGGCGTCGCCGCGCGAAATCACACCCACGAGCTCGCCCGCCTCGGGCACGAGGTGCACGTCTACTGCACCGCCGTCGCCGGGGAGCCGCCAGACGTCCACCGGCTCGTCACGACACTCTCGGCAGCCGGCGTCCGGATCCCGCATCGGGCGCTCGGTCGGCAGCGCGCGTATCGCTACCACGACCGGCGCGTCGCCGGGGCGCTCTCGCGCCTCGCGGGCGCGCTCGACGTCGCCCACGTCTGGCCGCGCGCGACGCTGGCGACGGCCGCCGCCGGGCGACGTGTCGGCGTTCCCACCCTGCGGGAGGCGCCCAACACGCACACGGCCTTCGCCTACGAGCGGGTCGCCGAGGAGACCGCTCGGCTCGGCCTCACCGCGGCAGCGGGCCACTCGCACGAGGGGACGGCGGAGGCCCTGCGGCTGGAGGAGCAGGAGTACGAGGCGGCGGACATGGTGGCGGTCCTCTCGGAGTACGTCCGGCGAACGTTCGTCGACCGCGGCTTTGCTCCCGAGCGCCTCGGGATGCACGCGTACGGATTCGACCCGGTGCGCTTCCCGGTCCCCGAGGACGGCCGCCCGAGCCGCGACGGAGGGCTCCGGGCGGTCTTCGTCGGCCGCTGCGAGCCCCGCAAGGGCCTGCATTACGCGCTCGAGGCCTGGACGGCGTCCGGCGCGGCCGAGCGGGGCACGTTCGTGATCTGCGGGAACTTCTACCCGGGGTACGAGCAGGTTCTCGAGCGCCGGCTGCGGCATCCCAGCGTTCGCGTGCAGGGTTGGGTCGACGACCCCGGGAGGCTGATGCGGGAGAGCGACGTGTTCCTCTTCCCGTCGATCGAGGAGGGCAGCGCGTTCGTGACCTACGAGGCCCAGGCGAGCGGTTGTGCGCTCGTCGTCTCGGACGCGACGGGCGCCCGCTGCACGCACCTGCAGCAGGGCCTCGTCCACGAGGCCGGGGATCTGGCGACGCTGACCGAGCACCTGCGTCTCCTGGACGGCGATCCCGAGCTTCTCGAGCGGCTGCGGGCGAACGCGGTCGCCTCGCGGCCGACGCTCACCTGGGCGCACTCGGCACGCGAGATCGAGGGCCTCTATCGCGAGCTGGTCGCTCGATGAGCAAGGTGATGATCGTCGGGCTCGACTGCGCCGAGCCGTCGCTGCTCCTCGAACGGTGGCGCTCCGAGCTCCCGGTTCTCTCCGGGCTCATGGAGAGGGGCGCCTTCGGCCGACTGACGTCCGTCATCCCGCCGATCACGGTTCCGGCATGGTCCTGCATGATGGCCAGCCGCACGCCCGGCGACCTGGGCGTCTACGGCTTCCGAAACCGCGCCGACCACTCCTACGACAACCTCTTCATCGCCAACTCGACGGCGATCCGCGAGCAGCGCCTCTGGGACTACGCGACGCGGGCCGGGAAGCCGTCGATCGTGCTCGGCGTCCCCGGCACCTTTCCCCCACGCCCGCTGAACGGCGTGATGGTGAGCTGCTTCCTGACGCCGAACGTCGAGAGCCAGTACACGTTCCCGCCCATGCTCAAGCGAGAGATCGAGCAGACGGTCGGCGAGTACCACTTCGACGTCAGGGACTTCCGGACCGACGACAAGGACTACCTCCTACGGCAGGTCTACGAGATGACCGACCGCCGCTTCGCGCTCGCCGAGCACCTTCTCTCGACTCGGCCCTGGGAGCTCTTCGCCATGGTCGAGATGGGCGTCGACCGCATGTACCACGGCTTCTGGAAGATGATGGACCCCGAGCATCGCAAGCACGAGCCCGGCAACCGCTTCGAGAGCGCGATCCTCGACTACCACAAGCACGTCGACGAGCTCGTCGGGCGCGTCCTCGCCCACGCCGGCGACGACACGGCGATCTTCGTCGTCTCGGACCACGGGGGCAAGCGCATGGACGGCGGCATCCGCGTCAACGAGTGGCTGCGCCGCGAAGGCTTCCTCGCGACCCTGGCCGAGCCGCAGGAGGCGGTTCCGCTCCGCGAGGCCGGCGTGGACTGGTCGCGGACGTCGGCCTGGGGCGAGGGCGGCTACTACTCGCGGATCTTCATGAACGTCGCCGGCCGAGAGCCTGAAGGCACCGTGCCTCCCGAGGACTACGAGGGCGTCCGGGCCGATCTTGCCGAGCGCCTCGCCGCCATCCCCGACGAGAACGGGAACCCACTCGGCACGCGCGTCCACGTGCCGGAGCAGACGTACGAGCAGGTGAACGGCGTGGCGCCCGACCTGATCGTCCACTTCGGCGACCTCCTCTGGCGGTCGGTCGGGACGGTCGGAGGAGACGAGGGCATCCACACCTTCGAGAACGACACGGGCCCCGACGACGCGAACCACGCGCAGGAGGGTCTCTTCGTGCTCGCCGCGCCGGGCGCGGCGCCCGGCCCCCGGGAGGGAGCGCACCTTCTCGACGTCGCGCCGACCGTGCTCGAGCTCATGGGGCTGGACGTCCCGGCCTCGATGCGCGGGACGAGCCTGCTCCAGAGCTCCTAGTCAGCCAGGTCGACGGGACGCGGGCCGAGCCGGCGGGCCTGGAGGCCGATCGCGGCGATCGCGAAGAAGATGATCGTCGCCTGCACGAAGGCGAAGGCGTCGAAGACGAGCATGCTGACGCCGAAGGCGGCCACGGACGCGGCGCAGGCCGCTGCGAGGTCGCTCCGCGGGCCGCGCACGCGGCGGGCGAACCTGGCGATCGACCCGAAGCTGCCCCAGACGAACCAGAACGTGGCGACGAGCCCGACCACGCCGAGCGAGACGAGCGTGTTCAGCCATTGGTTGTCGAAGTAGATGATCACGCCCTGCGCGCCCTCGGCGAGCGTCCCGATCTGCGCCTCCCCGGTGGTGTACTGCGCGCCGACGCTCTTCCCGAAGATCGGTGCCTGCTCCCAGAGCCGAATGCCGGGCTCCACGTCGGCAAGGCGCCCGGAGCCCGCCTCGCCCTGCCGGCTGGCGAGGTCTCCCGCGAGGCCTTCCTGCGGGAAGAACGCGTAGTAGATGCCTCCGAGGGCGCCGGGAGTGGCGAAGTGGATCACGATCGGGAGCAGGAGCAGAAGCGGCCAGTAGCGGAGGATCTCGTTCCTGCGCAGCCAGAATCCGACCAGGAGCAGCGCGAGGCCCATGATGACCGTCGTGCGCGAGATGGTGGCCACCGCTCCGAGCGCACAGATGAGGGCCGCAGCGATCCAGAGGCGGGCGCGGGCCTGCGAGCTGGCGCGGCCGATCAGGTAGACCGCGAGCGGAATCGACATGAAGAGGGCGCACGAGAGCGCAATCGGGTGCTGCGCCGACGCGAAGACGCGGAGGTTGCCGCCGCGGACGTCGAACGTCGCCCGCTCCTCGCGGACGAGGGCGGGAATCCACTCGTCGAGGTGGATGAAGACGTTGTAGCCCGACCGCGACTCGTAGAGCGCCGACAGGGCGGCAAGGCTCGCGCCGATCACAATGGCCCGCGCGGCCGTATCCAGGCCGTCGTGCGTCTTGATCGTCGAGGCGATCAGGACGAAGACCGCGAGGAAGCCGAGGAAGTACGACAACGACCTGAAGGCGCCGGTCTCTCCCGGAAGATCTCCGATCTGGTCGTAGTTGAGGAGGGCCGAGACCGTCGCGCCGCCGGCGAGCAGCGCGAGCGGGACGCCGAAGCCGAGGTACTCGAGCTGCGCCCGCCGCGTGAGGACTGCGACGAGCAAGACGACGAGGATCAGCGCGAGCGCAAGCCGGTAGGGCTCCAGGTTGAAGGGCAGGGAGACGGGCAGACGGTAGCCCTTGGCGGGGATGAACCAGACGACGAGAAGAAAGGCCGCGACCGCGTTCGGCCATGTCACGGTCGGGGTTGCCATCTCGCGCATGGCGAGCACGGCCCCGGCGGCGACCGCAAACGCTCCGGCCAGCGCGACCTCGGGCCCCACGAAGGCTCCGCCCGCGACCGCGAGGACCCCGAGGGCGGCCAGCCCGACGACGGTGGTGCGGCGAGCGGCCGGCGCCTCCAGCTGATCCATTACCGACCTACGCGGTCTTCTTGATCTTGACGAGCGCCTGCTCGATCGCGCTGCTCACGCGCTCCCTCGCCCGCTCCGGGCTTGGCTCGACGAGGCGGTCGAGCAGGACGGCGAGCACGCAGAACGCACCGAACACCATCAGGAAGACCAGGATCGGCATGGCGTTCGAGGACCCCTGCGAGGCCGCCGCCGCCAGCGGGACGTTCAACTGCTCGACGACCATCCGGTCCTGCGTCCGGACGCCGGTGCGGTCCTGCTCCGACAAGAGCCAGCCGATGAAGGCCTTCGCCGTCTTGTCCGCGAGCTCGGTCGCGCCGTCGTCCGAGTCCGAGACGGCCGTGAGCCTGATCACGGGGATCTCCGACAGCTCGACACGGTTGCCGACGGCCGTGGCGTACTCGCCGAGGGCGGTCACGGAGCCGGGGAGCTCCCCGTAGCGCTCGCGGCGAAAGTCCGCCACCTCGTCCGACTCGATCAGGAGCGGATAGAGGTTCGCGTTCCGGATGACCGTGTTGAGGTCGTTGAACTGGACGATCGGCGGCTGGGAGGAGGAGGCGCGCTCCCCCGAGACGGTGCGACCCCTCACGGGAAAGCTCGTCTGCGAGCGAATCTCGGGATTGTTCGCGCTCGACACGAGCAGACGCGACGACGCCGTGTAGCTGATGGCGGTCTTGTCGGTGAGGCTCGGCGGGAACACGCCGATCGAGTAGCGCGCCGCCACGGCCGCGACCGTCGCCACGGCCGCGCCGAGGGCTACGACCCACCAGAAGCGCCGCAGCGCGTTGAGATAGACGCCCACGCCGGACGCCGAGCCCGGCGTGGACCGTGTCGCGCGGTTCTCCTTGGCGCCCGGGGGAACCTGTCGGCGAGGGTCCGTGGGCACGCCGCAACTCGCGCAGAAACGGTCGTCTTCGCGAATCGAGTGGCCGCAGTTTTTACAGCGGATGGGGGAGCTCTCCTAGGGGCGACACCCGAGCTGGTGCGCGGGTGGTGTTGCAGTAGGGTGCTCACTAACTTGTAGCGGCTGCTCTCCTGGGTGTCCAGTCAGAACCTGACCGTCATCGGCCTCGATTCGGCGACCTTCGACGTCGTCGACCCGATGCTGGCCGCCGGAGAGCTTCCGAATCTCTCGCAGGCCTGCAGCGCCGGCGCCCGCGGCGTCCTCCGCTCGACCACGCACCCCCTCACGCCGCACGCGTGGGCGACGATCGTCACCGGCGTCAACGCCGGCCGGCACGGCATCTGGGACTTCACCGAACGCGACGAAACCGGCCACCAGCTGCGCCTCGTCAACGGCAGCTTCAGGAGGGCGCCTGCGATCTGGGACCGGCTCGGGCGCGCGGGCCGCCGGGTGGGGGTCGTCAACGTTCCCTTCACCTGGCCGGCCCCCGAGGTGGACGGCTTCGCCATCGCCGGCTTCGACGCAGCGTCACGCGAGGAGGGCCTGACGTACCCCGAGTCGCTTCGGGACGAGCTTCGCCGGCGGTTCGGCTCCCTCGAGCTCGACAACAGGTTTCCCCTGACGAACGGTCGCGTCGATCTCGACCTCGTGCGCCGCGCGGCCGAGCAAAAGGTCGAGATCGTGACCTGGCTCGCGGAGCGTTTCGACCCCGAGCTTCTGCTCGTCGTCTTCATGGCGGCCGATCACATCCATCATCTCTGCTGGACCGACTGGGAGTCGGACGGCCTCGCCAGCCCTGTGGCAGACGTCTACCGGATCCTCGACGAGGCGGTCGGTGCCCTGCTCGCCCTCGGCGGGCCGGGCGGGAACGCAATGGTCATCTCCGACCACGGCGCCGGGCCGCTGCACGGCGTGATCAACCTGAACGCCTGGCTCGCCTCCGAGGGCTACCTGGACTACGCGTCGGGAGGAGGGGTCGTCGGCCGCAAGCTCCTCGGCGACGCGCTCCAGCTTCGTCGCTACCTGCCGGAGCGGTTGCGCTACGCGGCCAAGCAACGGCTCCCCGGGCTTCGGGAGCAGACGCAGCTCCGCGCCGACTACACGGTCGTCGACTGGTCGAAGACGCGGGCGTTCGCGTACGGCACGTTCGGCAACATCGTCCTCAACGTCCGGGGCCGCGAGCGGGACGGAATCGTCGAGCCGGAGGAGTGCGACTCTCTGCTGGCCGAGATCGGAGGGCGGCTGCTCGAGCTCCGGGGCCCGGCGGGCGAGCGGATCGTCGCGCAGGTTCATCGCCGCGAGGACCTCTTCTACGGCCCCGAGCTCGACAAGGTCCCCGACCTGCTGGTGGAGTTCGACCGCTACGCGTGGCTCGGGAAGGGCAACCTGAAGACCCGGGCCGAGACGCTGTGGGACGAGATCGAGGTCGAGGCCGGTAGCGAGCGGTCCTACGTCGGCAGTCACCGACACGAGGGAGTCGCGATCGTCTCGGGCCCCGCTGCAACCCCGGGCGCAGCGCTCGGCGGCGAGCTCGTCGACGTCGCGCCGACGATCCTCTATCTGCTCGGCGAGCCGATTCCGAGCGATCTCGAAGGCCGCGTCCTCGTCGAGGCTCTTCGCCCCGAGCTGCTCGACCAGCGGCCGCCCGAGTTCGACGACGCCGCACCCGTGGAGTTCGAGCCCAGACGGGCCGAGCTCGAGCAGGAGGGCGCGGCCGAGGTCGAGGAGCGCCTGCGCGGGCTCGGCTACCTGGAGTAGGGCCGGCCAGGCCCGGCTTCAGAGAATCCCTTCAGTTTCCAACTTTTGCTAAGGTCGCGCGTCCCGTGAATCCGGCCTCCCGCCTGACTGTCCTCGCCGTTCTCGCCGCCGCAGCTCTGGCGGCGCCGGCGCTCTCCGGCCCGGCCTCGGCCGCTCCCGGGGCCCCTCGAGCGCTCCGGGTCGTCGACACGACCCGCAGCTCGATCACGATCTCGTGGCGCAGGCCGGCGGGAGCGGTCCGCTATCGGATCTACAAGCGCGGCAACTACCTTCGGACGACCACGGACCGCCGTGCGATCGTCTCCGGCATCTACTGCCACCGGCGGTACGGCATCGACGTGCGGGCCGTCGACGCGAGCGGTGACGCCGGCCCGGCGGCGACGCGCTCGGTTCGCAAGGGAACCGGCTGCGTCCCTCGCTCGCGGATCGAGCGCACGAACCGGGGCTGGTCGTGCCGGCGCCCGCTTGCGCGGATCGCTGCGGCGCACGGGCGCCGCCTTCCCCTCCTCGTCAAGATCAACTTCACGCGCTACGTCCACATCGACCCGGGCGTGATCGAGATCCGCGGCGGGTGCAGAGGCGACCGCAACCCGAACACGATCGACCTCATCCTCAAGGTCGAAGGCAACGGCCGCACCAGGGGCGGGACCGTCGACGCGATCAAGATCCGCGAGAACCCTCACGACATCCAGATCACCGGCTGGGCGAACTGCGGGCCCCGGGGCCGCAACGAGCATCAGGACGGGGCGGCCATCCAGGGCGGCCGGAACATCGAGTTCATCGACTTCACGTGGGGCAACTGGAAGCGGCGGCGCGCCACCTGCCACGGCGCCGCCGGGACGTTCATCCCCGGCGTCGTGAACAACTGGCCGGTGAGGGGCATGTCCTGTATCCGCTGCAAGAGCGTCTCCTGCAACCACGGGATGTTCATCGACGAGTCGAGGGGGACGCTCGTCGAGGACTCGCGGTGGCGAAGCGGGAACCCCGCCGATCGCCGCGGGATGCTCCCCACGGGAGAGCGAGGCATGTGCGACCACGGGTCCGATCCGTGCGTGATCAACCGGGCCGTTGCGCGCAACTACACGATTCGCGGGAACCGCTGCGACAGGTGGCCGTACGGCAGCTGACGCGCCGGCCGACGACTATCCGTGCGACCAGGGAGCCCACGGGCGACCCGATCTAAGATGAATCCGTGGCGACTGCACTCGTAAGCGGCGGCGCGGGCTTCCTCGGCTCCCATCTCTGCGAGTACCTGCTCGGACAGGACCACCGCGTGGTCTGCGTCGACAACCTCGACACGGGCAGCCTCCACAACATCGAGCACATCCGGGACGACGCCTTCGTCTTCCTGAGCCACGACCTCACGGAGCCGCTCTTCCTCGAGGAGCCGGTCGACTACGTCTTTCACCTCGCCAGCCCGGCGAGCCCGATCGACTACGCGAGGCTGCCGCTGCACACGCTCAAGGTCGGCTCCTACGGCACGCATCACATGCTCGGCGTCGCCAAGTTCAAGCGGGCGCGCTTCCTGCTCGCCTCGACGAGCGAGGTCTACGGCGACCCGCAGATCCACCCGCAGCCGGAGACGTACTGGGGGCACGTCAATTCGATCGGGCCGCGGGGCGTCTACGACGAGGCGAAGCGGTACGCCGAGGCGCTGACGATGGCCTACCACCGCCAGCAGGGCGTGGACACCTGCATTGCCCGCATCTTCAACACGTACGGCCCGCGCATGCGGCCCCACGACGGCCGCGCGATCCCGACCTTTCTCCGCCAGGCGCTCGAGGGCGAGCCGCTCACCGTCTTCGGCGACGGCTCCCAGACGCGGTCCTTCTGCTACGTCGACGACCTCATCCGCGGGCTCTACCTCCTCGCCACGAGCGGCGAGCACCTTCCGGTCAACCTCGGGAACCCACGAGAGATGACACTCATCCAGCTGGCCGAGGCCGTCATCCGCGCGACCGGGTCGAGAAGCGAGATCGTCTACGAGGCGCTGCCCGTGGACGACCCGCAGGTACGCCAGCCGGACATCACCCGCGCCCGCCAGGTGCTCGGTTGGCAGCCGGAGATCGAGCTCGAGGAGGGCCTGAGGCGAACGCTCGAGCTGCAGCGCTCCACCCAGGCGGACGCGGCCCTGCGCGAGCCGGCGTCCTGATCCGCGCTAAACGGCGGACGGCTCGGGCACGCCCGCGGGAGGACGACCGATGCCCTCGTAGGCGAACCCTGCAGCGCGCACGGCGACCGGGTCGAGCAGGTTCCGTCCGTCCACGATCAGCGGCGTCCGCATCGCCTCACGGACCTCGGGCGAGGCGAGGTCGCGAAGCTCCGGCCATTCGGTCACGATCACGGCGGCGTCCGCCCCCGCGACCGCCTCGAAGAGGCTCTCCTCCAGCTCGACGCCGCCGATGAGCGACCGCGCCTCCTCGAGCGCCACTGGATCCCAGGCGCGCACGATCGCGCCTTCGGTGAGGAGCCGGGGCGCGAGGACGAGGCTCGGCGCCTCGCGCATGTCGTTCGTATTGGGCTTGAACGCGAGGCCGAGGAGCGCGATCGTCCGCCCCCGCAGGTCGCCGAGGTGGGCCTGGAGCTTCTGGACGACGCGCCGCTTCTGCAGCTCGTTCACCTCGATGACAGCCGTCAGGAGCTGGAAGTGGTAGCCCGAGTTCGCGGCGAGCTGCTTGAGCGCCGAGGCGTCCTTGGGGAAGCACGACCCGCCGTAGCCGATGCCGGCACGCAGGAAGTGCGGTCCGAGGCGCCCGTCGAGCCCCACCCCCCGCGCCACCTCCTCGACGTCGGCTCCGACGAGCTCGCAGACGTTCGCAATCTCGTTGATGAAGCTGATCCTCGTCATCAGGGCCGCGTTGGAGGCCAGCTTGATCATCTCCGCCGACGCGACGTCGGTGCGGACGACCGGCGCCCCGAGCGGGTCGTAGAGCGCAGCCACTAGGTCTCCGTCCGGCTCGGAGAACGCCCCGACCACCACCCGGTCCGGCTGGTTGAAGTTCACGACTGCCGTCCCTTCCGCGAGGAACTCCGGATTCGAGACGTACCCCACGTGCTCCAGCCCCTTCGAGTCGAGACGCGCCCGCACCCGCTCCCCGGTGCGGACCGGAACGGTGCTCTTCATGACGAGCACGAGCTGCGCGTCGAGGCCCGCCAGCTCGTCGACCACGTGCCAGACGGCCGAGAGGTCGGCATCGCCCGAGTACGACGGCGGCGTTCCGACGCAGACGAAGACGATGCCGCAGGACTCCACGACGTCGCGGAGCTCGAGCGTGAACCGGAGCCGCTCGCGGTTCTTCTCCACCAGCTCCGTCAGGCCGGGCTCGTGGATCGGCACCTCCCCCGCTCGCAGCGCCTCGACCCTCTCGGGGAGGACGTCGCGCACGACGACGTCGTGGCCGATCTCGGCGAAGCAGGCTGCCGTCACGAGACCGACCCAGCCGGCGCCGAGGACGCCGAGGGGTTCCCGCTCGTCCATGGACGGAGTCTAGTGACCTGAATTCCACCGGCCCTCCAAGGGACACGGGAGAGCGTCGCCATCCGATCGTCCAGTCTTGGCGCCTGAGCCGGAGCGCGCGCGGCATTCCTGCTAAGAAAGAGCCCATGGCCGGATCCATCTTCGCGCGGACCCGCACATGGGCAAGGACGAGCGACACCGTTCGCCGCTGGCGGGAGAGCCGCTACGAGCGGTTCCTCGAGCTCTGCGCCGTGCGGCCCGGCGATCGCATCCTCGACGTCGGCGCCGGCGCGGGCGGGGCGCTCGAGCGCTTCAACACGACGAACGAGATCGTCGCGGTCGACCTCGATCCGCTCGAGAGCGAGTGGCTGGCCCAGCAGAACGTGACCGTCCAGGTGGCGGACGCCACGAAGCTCCCGTTCGAGGACGGTGAGTTTCCCCTCGTCTTCTCGAGCTCGGTGATCGAGCACATCCCGACGAACCTCCAGCAGGCCTTCGCCGACGAGATCCGTCGGGTCGGCCGCCGCTACTTCGTCCAGACGCCGAATCGGTACTTCCCGATCGAGCCCCACTACCAGGTTCCCTTCTTCCAGTTCCTCCCCGAACGTCTCCAACGAGCGCTCAACGCGCGCTTCACCATGGGCTGGAGGGAAAAGGGCGACTGGGAAGAGGCGAACCTGCTCTCGGCCGGCGACCTGCGCCGTCTCTTCCCGGACGGCGAGATCCATCGGGAGAAGCTCTTCGGCCTGACGAAGAGCCTGATGGTCGTCCGCTAGTCGATGAGCCGGAAGGCACTCGGAGCCGTCGCCGTCCTCCTGGTCGTCGCAGGCGCGGGATTTGCCGCCGGGACGTTTCTCGACCTCCGCTCGGACGGGGATGGGACGGCAGCGTCCTCCAGCGGGACCGCGAGCGGGACGGAGAGCGGGACGGAGAGCGGGACTGAGAGCAGCGAGTCGACCGAGACCGGGGATCTCGGCGGGCCCACCGGCCCCTGTGACCAGTCCGACACGAGCGGCTGCGCTCCCGGCTCGGCGCTCGTCATCACCGACTCGCAGTGGCGGTGCAGGGAGCCGCTCGCCACCATCGCCAGAGGCCTGGGCGGCACGCTCCCTCTCAAGGTCACCGCGAAGTTCACCACCTTCGTGGAGACGTCCGGACCGGTCGTCGACCTGCGCGAGGGCTGCACCGGAGACGGCACGGACGCGATCGACCTCATCCTCGACATCCAGGGCGACGGGCGCACCGTGGGCGGCATCAACGACGCCCTGAGCGTGAAGCTCGACGCGCACGACATCGACATCACCGGGAACATCGACTGCGGCCCGCGCGCCCCGGGGTCCCACCAGGACGGCATCCAGGCCATGGGAGCGCGCGACATCGCCTTCGTGGATCTCGAGGTCGGCGACTGGGACGAGAAGCGCGCCACGTGCACGGGAGCCTCCGGCGGCATCGACTTCTCGCTCGGGGGCATCGCGAGCGTCATTCCCACCGATCACGCGTGCATCCGCTGTCGCGTGATCGCGTGCCGCCGAGGGCTCAACCTCGGGGTCTCGGAAGGCGTGCGGGTGGTCGACAGCCGCTTCCGTTCGGGCAACCCGGCCGAGCGTGAGGAGGAGCTCGCGACGGGCGAGGTGGGCCTCTGCAGCTTCGCCGTCTCGACGTGCAGCGTCGAGCCGGCGGCGACCGGAAACGTCTTCGAGCGGAACGTCTGCGACGAGTACCCGTACGAGGGCTCGCCGCGCCGCCGGCGCTAGCTAGATCTTCGCCGGGTCCCTGAGGCTCTTGCGGCGCACCTTGCCGGTCGCCGTCGTCGGAAGCTCGTCGAGGAAGACGACGTCGCGCGGCACCATGAAGTTCTCGAGGCGGGTGCGGCAGGCCGCGATCACGTCCTGCTCGGTCAGGGCAGCGCCCTCGTCGAGGACGACGAACGCGCGGATCGCCTCGCCGAGCACGTCGTCCGGAACGCCGACGACGGCAGCCTCCTTGACCCCGTCGACGTCGAAAAGGACGTTCTCGACCTCGATCGGGCTGACCTTCTCGCCCCGCGTCTTGATGATGTCGTCCGTGCGCCCCACGAAGTAGAGGAACCCTTCGTCGTCGATCGTGAACTGATCCTGGGCGCAGAGCATCCGCTCGCCGGGCAGCGGGCCGTCCACGATCATCTCGGCGGTCTGCTCGGGCTTTCGCCAGTAGCCGACCATGACGTGCGGGCCTCGGACGTAGAGGACTCCCGTCTCGCCGGGCTCGACCGGGGTCAGGTCCTCCCGCAGCACCATCGTCTCCGTTCCGGGGATCGCCCTGCCCACCGACGTCGGCTTCCGCCCCAGGAGCTCCGGCTCGAGGTAGCTGACCCGCTTGCACTCCGTGAGGCCGTACATGGCGAAGATGAGCGCGTTCGGGAAGATGCGCCCGAGCTCGCCGTGGAAGGTCGCAGGCAGCGCCGCGGCCGTGTTCGTGACCCGGCGGACGGCCGGGAACTCGAACTCCATGTTCCGGCGCATGGAGATGAGCGTGGCGTACACGGTCGGGACACCGGGGAAGACGGTGATCTCCTCCTCCTCGAGGCGCTTGAGGATCTGGGCCGGGAAGGCGAAGGAGCGCTCGAGGACGAGCGTCCCGCCCATCCGTACGCCCATGAGGAGCTGGTAGAGACCGTAGTCGAAGGCGAGCGGGAGAACTCCGAGGATCCGCTCGTCCGCACCCAGCCGCAGGTACTCGGAGATGCTCCCCGCGGCGAAGACCATGCTCTGGTGGGTCATCATCACGCCCTTGGGAAAGCCCGTGCTCCCGGACGTGTAGATGAGCGCGGCGAGGTCGAGCGGGATCGTGCCGGCCGGCCGCGGCGCCGGCTCGGAGCCCTCGACGAGCTCGTCGAAGGCGAGGGCGGCCTCGACCCCGTCAGGTGCGGCGTCGGCGATGACGGCCCTGACGCTCTCCGCGTCGTCGGCGGCCGCGACGGCTGTGCGTGTCAGGCTCCCCTCCGTGAGGAGCACCGTCGCCTCGCAGTCGTCGAGGACGTAGAGGAGCTTGTCCTGCTTCGTCTGCGGGTTGACGACGACGAAGACGCCGCCGGCGAGGAGCGTCCCGTAGATGGCGGCCGCGCAGCCGGCGGAGTTGTCCATGTAGATCGCCACCCGGTCGCCACGCCGGACGCCGAGCTCCTGGAGCCCGCGGGCGAGGCGGAGCGAGCGGTCGAGGAGCCCGCCGTAGGTGAGACGGGCCGACCCGGCGACCAAGGCTTCGCGCTCGGGGACCCGCTCGGCGGACTCGAGGAGGGTCTCGTGGAGCAGGCGGACGTTCATGCCGTGGCCCGGAGCGGCGCCTTGAGAACGCGCACCTCGCTCCCGACGACGACCCGGTCGGGGACGAGCGGCTGCGCGAGACTGGGGCTCGCCACGAAGCGATCGTGGAGGAGCATCGTCGACAGCACGCCCACGAGGGCCATCTCGTCCGTCTCGCCGACCGCGTTGCGGGCCGCACCGGCCTCGCACTTGCGGACGAGCCGCGCAACAGCCTCCGGCGCGAAGATGCCGGCCGCCTCGAGCCGCGCCGGGTCGAGATGCTCGCGCACGTAGTCGGGCGCTTCGGGCCCGACGAAGGCGGCGACGATCGGAGCCCGATAGGGCCGCTTCTTCCGGGAGACGATCTCGGGCGGAAGCCGGTGCTCCACGGCCTTGCGGAGCAGGTACTTCTCGTTCAGCCCCCGGAGCCGCAGCGCGTCTGGAAGCGCGGCCGCGAACTCCGCGACGCGGTAGTCGAGGAACGGGAAGCGCCCCTCGATCGAGTGCCCCATCAGCATCCGGTCGCCCTGAGAATGGAGGAGGTAGCCGTTCAGGAACGTCGTGATCTCGAGGTACTGGGCGCGCCCCAGGGGAGTCAGCTCCCCGAACCAGGAGGGCAGCCGCGCCTCGAGCCGCTCGGCCGGATCGCCGCGCTCGGCCGCGCGCGCGAGGACGTCCGCGTCCGCCAGGGCGAGGATCCGCGAGGTGTTGGCGAAGCGGATCCGGTGGCTGTAGAGCGGGTCGGCGGTCTCGGTCAGCCCCTTCCGGTAGAAGCCGACGAGGAACGCGCCCGAGCGCTTCAGATCCTTTCCGATGAAGGCGTTCAGGCGCGTGAGGAGGAGCGGGCGAAGCTCGGACTCCGGCTCGCGCGCCCAGAAGTGGCGAACCTTGTTCTCGCGGAAGAGGTCGTAGCCGGCGAAGAGCTCGTCGGCGCCCTCGCCGGTCGTCACGACCTTCAGGCCGGCGTCCTGCACCGCCGCGGACAGGCGGAGGAGCGGCGAGGGAGCGGTTCGGAGCGTCGGCTTCTCCGACATCTCGACCGTGCGCGGAAGGAGCTCGGCGATCTCGCGCGCCCCGACGGTGACCCGGGTGAGGCTCGTTCCCGCTTCTGCGGCCAGTCGATCCTGGTAGGCGCTCTCGTCGAAACGCGGGTCCTCGAAGCCGACCCCGAAGGAGTAGAGCGTCTCGTCCATCTGCTCGAGGGCGAGGGCGACGATCGCCGACGAGTCGAGGCCGCCGCTCAGGTACGCGGCCACGGGAACGTCGGCACGCAGGCGCAGGCGGGTGGCGTCGGCGAGGAGGGCGTCGAGCTCCCCCGCGAGCGCCTCGCGCTCGGCCGGAGGGACGTCGCCGGCGTCGGAGAAGCGGAGGTCCCACCAGCGCCGCTCCTCTCGGATCCCCTCCGGGCCCGCCCTCAGGTAGTGGGCCGGCGCGAGCTCGCGGATGCCGGCGAAGGCCGAGGCGTCGGGCGAGACGCACCAGGTGGTGAAGCACTCGACGAGGGCCGCCGCATCCAGCTCGCGCCGCGCGGCGGGGTGACGGAGGATCGCCTTCGCCTCGGAGGCGTAGACGAGGTCGCCGCCGAGCTCCGCCACGAAGAGCGGACGGACGCCGAAGCGGTCGCGCGCGAGGAAGAGCTCCTGCTCGCGCCGGTCCCAGACCGCGATGGCGAAGTCGCCGTTGAGCCGGCCGAGGCACGCCGGCCCCCACTCCTCGTAGGCGTGGGCGATCACCTCGGTGTCGCTGGTCGTCGAGAGCCGATGGCCGAGCGCTTCGAGCTCGGCCTGAAGCTCCACGTAGTTGTAGATCTCGCCGTTCTGCATCACCCAGTACCGGCCGTCCTCGTCGGAGAGCGGCTGGTCGCCCCCCGCGAGGTCGACGATCGCGAGACGGGTGTTCGTCATCCCGAACCTGCCGTCCAGGTAGAGCCCGTTGCCGTCAGGGCCGCGGTGTCGGAGCTCCCCCGCCATGGCGAGCAGAAGCTCCTGCGAAGCGTCCGCGTCCGGGCGCGCGTAGATCCCGGCGATGCCGCACATTCCTTCGGACGATACGGGTGACCCGGACACGGGGCAAGGGCAGGAAACCTGGTCGAAAGCGCCTGGGGGCGCTGGTATGCTCAGAGGGTCGCCCCCGCGAGGACACCGGTGGCGACTTCTCTTTGTCTGTCACGAAGTCACGAGGAAAACCCGAAGCATGTCGAGCCACGAGCGCGTCGAGCAAGAAATCCGCACGTTCCTGAAGGACAACTTCCCGCTGAGCGCCGACGGAGTGACGCTCGAGAGCGACGACTCCCTGATCGAGGTCGGAGTCATCGACTCGACGGGCGTCCTCGAGCTGATCGGCTTCATCGAGGAGCGCTACGAGATCGCGATCGCCGACGAGGAAGTCCTTCCGGAGAACCTCGACTCGATCGCGAACATCACCCGCTTCGTCTCCGAGAAGACCGGAGAGGGCTCGAACGGTGGCGGTTAAGAACCCATCTCGAAATGAAGCCCGGTGCCGCCAGGGCGCCCTGGACGGCGCGATGCGGCGTCCTCGGTCGCGCCCGTATTCTCGAATACGAGCACTCCCTGCGTCCTTGCCTCGCACTCGCCCAGGACACCCTGTCGGCGACGCATCATTCCGAAATGAGTTCTAGGACGCTGACCGTCGAGGCACTGCGCCTCGATGCCTCGGCGGCCGTCGACGAGATCGCCGAGCGCCTGCGGGAGACCGTCTATCGCGACCTGCGGAGGCGGGGCGCGGTGGTCGGGCTCTCCGGCGGCGTCGACTCGAGCCTCGTCGCGTTCCTCTGCGCGCGGGCGTTCGGCCCGGAGCGGGTGCTCGGGCTCCTGATGCCCGAAGGCGAGTCGGCCCCGGACACGCTCGACCTCTCGCGTCTCTCGGCCGAGGCCGCGGGCGTCGAGACCGTGGTCGAGGACATCACGCCGATCCTTACGGCGGCTGGCTGCTACGAGCGCCGCGACGCCGCGATCCGAACGGTCCTCCCCGAGTACGGCGAGGGCTGGAAGGCGAAGATCGTCCTCCCGAGCCTCCTCGGCGGCTCCCGCTACAGCCTCTTCTCGGTCGTTGCCGAGTCCCCCGAGGGCGAGCGCCGGGAGGCGCGCCTGACAGCGGAGGCCTACCGAGAGGTGGTGGCGGCCACGAGCTTCAAGCAGCGCGTCCGCAAGATGCTCGAGTACCACCACGCGGACCGGCTCGACTACGCGGTCGTGGGCACGCCGAACCGGCTCGAATACGACCAGGGCTTCTTCGTCAAGAACGGCGACGGGTCCGCGGACGTGAAGCCGATCGCCCACCTCTACAAGACCCAGGTCTACCAGCTCTCCGAGCATCTGGGCGTTCCGGCCGAGATCCGGGAGCGCCCGCCGACGACCGACACCTACGCGCTCGAGCAGAGCCAGGAGGAGTTCTACTTCTCGGTGCCGTTCGACAAGCTCGACGTCTGCCTCTACGCCTGGAACCAGGGCCTGACGGCGGAGGCCGCCGCCGGCGCGACGGGCCTCGACGTGGCCGTCGTCGAACGGGTCTACGAGGACATCGAGCGCAAGCGGCGGGCGGCCGCGTACCTCCATGCCCCGCCGCTCCTGGTCGCACCGCTCGACTAGCTCACCTAGCCGATCGAGGGGCGGCCGCCCGGGAGATTGTGCCCAGTTTGCGGGTAACCAGCCGGCGAGCGCTTGTCCACAAAGTCGTGAACAGGGGTTTCCACAGGACGAAAGATGAGTTATCTTCTAATCCTTCGTGTAGTCCAATCGAAAGGCGGCCCTTTCGATGAGTCTTCCTGACCATCGCACCGCGGTACTGCTGGATCAGCATCCCCTTTGGCTGGAGGCAGTCGAGCACGTCCTCTCCAAGATCGGGATCGAGGTCAAGGGGAAGGCGACGTCGCCCGACCATGCCCTCGCCCTCATCGAGGAGCACCGGCCCAACCTGATGGTGACCGGGATCGACATGGGCGCGGCCGAGATGGACGGCCTCGAGTGCCTCGCGCTCGCCCGGGAGCGCGTCCCCGGCCTGAAGGTGATCGTCCTCTCTGCCTACGCCGGGCCTCAGTACGTCGACGAGGCGCTGGCGGCGGGAGCCGAGGCGTACGTCCTCAAGACCGCGCACGCCGACGACCTCGCCTCGGCCATCCGGCAGGCGTTCGACCACTCCATCTACCTCGCCCGCGGGCACAGCGCCAAGCGCGAGCCCACGCCCGAGGCGATCGAGGAGTCCTGGGGCCTGACCCGGCGCGAGCTGGAGATCCTCATGCTCGTGGCCGAGGGCCACTCGAATGCCCAGCTCGCGCGGATGCTCTGGGTCACGGAGCAGACCGTCAAGTTCCACCTGTCGAACATCTACCGGAAGCTCGCGGTCGCAAATCGCACCGAGGCGAGCCGGTGGGCGCAGGTGCACGGTCTGCTGCCCCACCAGGCGGCGCAGAGCACCGCGGCCTAGGCTCACAGCCGGCCAGACCCAGAAACGGGAAGCGGCCACCCCCCGACCAATCGGGGGCGGCCGCGTGCTCCGCAACGATTACTCACCCGGGCACGGGCGTCTATCCCCCGGAAGGGGTAAGCGGGCCGCTCCCGCTTGGTCTCCGGGAGCGACCCGCTTACGGACGCGAGGGCCGCGCAGAGGGAAGGCTCAAGGCGAACCCCCGCTTTCAAGCAGACGGCTGCGGCCAACCGTCGCTCGTCCCGCGAGCCTACTCCACCCGTCGGGCCGCGGCTACTAGCCGTTCGGCGAGATTAGCGGAGAGGTCAGGCGCCCAGGACGTGGCCGTCGGGTGCTAGAAGACGGGGGTCTCGCGCCAGGTGCCCCAGACCTCGCGCAGGGCGTCGCACATCTCCCCCATCGTGACGTAGGCCCTGGACGCGTCGATGATCGCCGGCATGAGGTTCTGGTCGGGTGAAGCGGCGTCGCGCCGCAGCCGCCCGAGGGCTTCCTCGACCGCGGCCGCGTCGCGTCGGGCGCGGAGCGAGGCGACGCGGGCGATCTGCTTCGCTTCGAGCGCCTGGTCGATCTTCAGGAGCTCGATCGGCCGCTCGTCCGCCTCCTGGAAGCGATTGACGCCGACGATGACGCGCTGCCCAGCCTCGAGCTCGCTCTGGAACCGGAAGGAGGCCTCGGCGATCTCGCGCTGGAAGAAGTTCTCCTTGATCGCCGCGACGACGCCGCCGAGGCGGCGAATGCGATCGAAGTAGTCGTACGCCTCCGCCTCGAGCCGGTTCGTCAGGTCCTCGACGAAGAAGGACCCGCCCAGCGGATCGATCGTCGAAGCGACGCCGGTCTCGTGCGCGAGCACCTGCTGCGTGCGCAGGGCGATCTTGGCAGCGTGCTCGGTCGGGAGGGCGAGCGCCTCGTCGAACGAGTTCGTGTGGAGCGACTGGCACCCGCCGAGCACTGCGGCGAGCGCCTCGACCGCGGTCCGCACGATGTTCACCTCGGGCTGCTGCGCCGTCAGCGAGACGCCGGCCGTCTGGGCGTGGAAGCGCATCAGCCAGGAGCGCGGGCTCTTCGCCCCGTAGCGCTCCCGAAGCTCGCGCGCCCAGATGCGCCTCGCGGCCCGGTACTTGGCGATCTCCTCGAAGAAGTCGATATGGGCGTTGAAGAAGAACGAGAGGCGCGGCGCGAACTCGTCCACCTCGAGGCCGCGGGCCGTGGCCGCCTCCACGTAGGCGAAGCCGTCGGCCAGCGTGAAGGCGAGCTCCTGCGCTGCGGTCGAGCCGGCCTCGCGGATGTGGTAGCCGGAGATCGAGACCGGATGCCAGAGCGGCACCTCGCGCGCGCAGTGCTCGATCATGTCCACGCAGAGCCGCATCGAAGGCTCGGGCGGGAAGATCCACTCCTTCTGCGCGATGTACTCCTTGAGGATGTCCGTCTGGATCGTCCCGCGAAGCTTGTCGGGCCCGACCCCCTGCTCCTCTCCTACGCAGATGTAGAACGCGAGGAGGATCGCGGCCGGCGCGTTGATCGTCATCGAGGTCGAGACCTTGTCGAGCGGGATGCCCGCGAAGAGGTGCTCCATGTCCTCGAGCGAGTCGATGGCCACGCCCTCGCGGCCCACCTCCCCGAGCGACTTCGGATGGTCCGAGTCGTAGCCCATCAGCGTGGGCATGTCGAAGGCGGTCGAGAGCCCGGTCTGGCCGTGCTCGAGCAGGTAGCGGAAGCGCGTGTTCGTCTCCTCGGCGGTGCCGAAGCCGGCGAACTGCCGCATCGTCCAGAGCTTCCCGCGGTACATCGAGGGATAGACGCCGCGCGTGTACGGATAGACGCCCGGATACCCGAGGTCGCGGTCGTAGTCGACCTCGACCGTGTCCGGCGTCGAGAGGGGCTCCACGGGGAGCCCGGACATCGTCGTGAAGAGGGCGTCGCGCTCGGGCTTCGCGTCGTAGAGCTCGCGCCGCCACTCCTCGGTCGCGTCGAGACCCCTCCGGTCCTCGGTGGTGGCCATGTACCGCCTGATTCTACGTGCGTTGAGGAGCGCCCCTGATCGTCCCGCGCGGCTAGCCCGCCCCGAGAGCCGCCGTTACGCCGATCGCCACGGCGACGGCGAGCAGCGCCGCGCCTATGAGCCGCCGCAGTGTGCGCTCGGGCAGGCGGCCCGAGTAGCGGGCGCCGAGCCACGCCCCGGGGACCGCACCGCCGAGGCTCACGGCGAGCACGTCCCACTCGATCTCGAGCCGGACGAGATGGGCGGCGAACCCGGCGGCGCCGAGGAAGAAGCCGACCACGAGGTTCGTCCCCACGGCCGTGTGCGCAGAAAGCCCGACGCTCCTGAGCAGCGCCGGCATCCGCAGCGTCCCGAGGATCAGGCCCACCGCTCCCCCCAGGAGGCCGATGAGGGCGCCCGAGACGGTCGCCGCGAGGCGCGGCCTCCTCGTCTCGGGCGCCGCGCGGAGCGAGAAGAGGAGATCGAGGCCGTTCCAGGCCAGCACGACGGAGATCACGGCGAGGAGGGCATCGCCGGGCACGGCGTAGGCGAAGTAGCCGCCCACGAACGCGCCCGCGACCGAGGGTGGGGTCATCCAGGCGACAATGGGCCAGCTCACGCGCCCGGCACGGGCATGCGTGAGCCCGCCCGTGAGCGCCGCCGCGGCGCTGACGGCGATGTTCGTCCCCGCGGCCGCCGCCGGGCTCCCGGAGGCGAGAAGAACCGCGGGCAGGCGCAGGCTCCCCAGCACGAGGCCCACGGCCGCCCCGAGAAAACCGGCGGCGAACGAGCCGGCGAGGACGACGATCAGCTCGGCCACGATCGGCTGCCCGAAGGCGAGTGCCTAGCGTGCGCCTCCGGGTCGCCAGAGAGGCTCGTCCCCGCCCTCCTCGACGTTTGCCGCGCGGGCGAGGATGAAGAGGAGGTCGGAGAGCCGATTGAGGTAGGCGAGCGCCGCCGGGTTGACGCCGTGCGTGTCGGCGAGCCCGACGGCGAGCCGCTCTGCGCGGCGGCACACCGCCCGGGCGACGTGAAGGCGCGCGGCCGACTCCCCGCCGCCGGGGAGGACGAAGCTCTTGAGCGGCTCGAGCCGCTCGTTCACGAGGTCGCAGAGCTCCTCGAGCCGCTCCACCTGAGCCGAAGTCACCCGAAGCCGCTCGCGCCGCTGGTCCTCGACGGGCACGGCGAAGTCGGCTCCGAGGTCGAAGAGATCGTTCTGGATGTCCTCGAGCCACGGCTCGAACTCGGCGGGCAGCTCTCCTGCGAGCGCGAGCCCGAGCACGGAGTTGAGCTCGTCCACCGCGCCGTACGCCTCGATGCGCGGATCGTTCTTGGGCACGCGGCTTCCGTCGCCGAGGCTGGTCTCGCCGGCGTCCCCACCCCGGGTGTAGATCCGGGTCAGGCGCACGGGCTCGTCCCGGCGGCGCGGCACGTCTACGCGGCGAGCTCGCGCCGGATGAGCCGCAGCCGCTCCTCCCGCTCGACGAAGGCGCGCGAAACGGCGGGGTCGAACTGCGCCTTCGCCTCGCGGACGATCTCCTGCCCCGCGTGGGCCCACGTGAGCGAAGGCCGGTAGGGCCGGTCGCTCGTCATCGCGTCCAGCGCGTCGGCGACCGCGAAGATCCGCGCCGAGAGCGGGATGTCGGTGCCCGCAATGCCGTCCGGATACCCTCCCCCGTCCCAGCGCTCGTGGTGGGAGCGGACGATGTGCAGGCCCTCGCCCCTGAGAAACGCCACGCCGCCGAGCATCTGCTCGCCGAGCACTGTGTGCGTCCTCATCAGCCGCCTCTCGCCGTCGTTCAGCGGCCCGGGCTTCTGGAGGATGCGGTCCGGGATCCCGATCTTCCCGACGTCGTGGAGCAGGAACCCGTACTCCACGCTCGCGTCCTCGACGAGCTCGGGGCTGACCGACCGCGCGAGCTCGAGGGCGTACAGCTGGACACGCTGCGAATGGGCGCGCGTGCCGGTGTCCTTCGTCTCGAGAGCGCTCGCGAGCGCCGCCACGGTTTCCTGGTAGGCGTCCTGGAGGAGGACGCGCTGGCCGCGCTCGATCTCGAGCAGGTGGCGGAGGTCCCGCGCGTAGAGGAGGAGTTGCTGCCCCTCCTCGACCACGGCTCCACCTTCGCGCGCCGGAGGCGGCACGGCGGCCAGGCCGCCTGTGAGCCGCTCGACGACGTCGAGGAGCTCGAGCGGGCTGAACGGCTTCCGCATGAAGGCGTCTGCGCCCGAGGCGTGCGCCGCCGCCATGTCGTCGGTCGAGCCGGACAGGAGGACGACGGCGATCCCCGCGGTGCTCTCGTCACCCTTGACGCGCTCGCACAGCTCGATCCCGTTCATGCCCGGCATGCGAACGTCGAGGACGATCGCGTCGGGCGCGCCACCCCGGCACCGTCTCCAACGCGGCCTCGGCGCTCGCGGCCTCCGCCACCTCGACGTCCACGACCTCGAACGTCGTGCGCAGGAGCGCGCGAAAGCCGGCGTCGTCGTCGACGATCAGCAGTCGCACCGGCGGCTCTCGGACTGCGTCGTTACCAACACGTCAGCCGTAATCGTAGAACCCACGGCCGGACTTGCGGCCGAGGCGCCCTGCGGCGACGTGCTCGCGCAGGAGCGGGCACGGCTCGTACTTGTCGTCGCCGAGGCCTTCGCGCAGCACTTCCATGATGGAAACGCACGTGTCGAGCCCGATCAGGTCGGCGAGCGCGAGCGGGCCCATGGGATGGTTGAAGCCGAGCTTGGCGATCGTGTCGATCGCCTCCGCCTCGGCGACTCCATCGGCGAGCGTGTAGGCAGCCTCGTTGATCAGCGGCATGAGAACGCGGTTGGAGACGAAGCCGGGGAAGTCGTTCACCTCTGCCGGTGTCTTTCCCAGCTCGCGCGACAGCTCGACGATCTCCCGCACGGTCTCGTCCGAAGTGCCCGGCGCCCGGACGACCTCCACGAGGCTCATGACAGGCACGGGGTTGAAGAAGTGCATGCCGATCACGCGGTCGGGCCGGCCGGTCGAGGCGGCCAGCGAGGCGATCGGGATCGAGGAGGTGTTCGAGGCGAGCACCGCCTCGGGACCGAGGACGAGGTCGGCGCCGCGGAAGATGTCCCGCTTGACGTTCGCGTCCTCGACGACGGCCTCCACCATCAGGTCGGCGTCCACGAGCTCGTCCACCCCCTCGACGCGCGCGAGCACCTCGGCAGGGTCGTGCGGCGCGCCCTTCTCGGCGAGCCTGGTGAGGCTCTTCTCCATCGTGGCGAGCCCCTTCTCGACGGCTCCGGGCGCGGCGTCGTGCAGCAGCACGCGGCGGCCGGACGCCGCCATCACCTGGGCGATTCCGCCCCCCATCTGCCCGGCGCCGACGACCAGGACGCGCTCGAACCTCACGGCGAAGGACACTACTGGAACGGACGTCGAATGGGTGGTGTACTGAGGGTGATGGCTCGAGGCGTTCTCCTTGCGTGCGCGGTCGTTCTCGCGCTCGGCGGCTGCGGCGGGAGCGATGAGGCCCTGCCTCCCGATCGGGACGCCTCCACCGCGACGACCGAGGCCTCCACCGCGACGACCGAGCCCACCTCACCCCGGAGCAAGTCCGTGCTCGCGGGCAGCAGCGCCGGCGCCCACAGCGAGATCTTCTGGGCCGACCCGCTGACGCTCGAGCCCGTCGACGGCCGCGCAGCCACCATTCCGTTCTTCTACTCGGTCGCCGAGTTGTCGCCGCAGGGCGACCTCGCCGCAGTCGGCGGCTCCGAGCAGGGCGTGATCCAGCTCCTCGACGTGAAGCGGATGCGTCCTCTCCAGACGATCGACCTGCGCGCGGGGCAGTGGGTCGAGCGCCTTCACTGGGCGCGGCCGGACTTGCTGCTCGCCTCCCTCGGAGGCCTGCCGTCCCAGGCCGCCGCAGTCGACCCGACGACGGGCACGCTCCTCTCGTCGGAAGGGCTCGGAGGCACGATGGTGGCCTCCTGCCGGCCGGTGACGCGCTCGCGTTCCTCGTCGCGCCCACGGAAGGGATCGGCCCGGCGCGCGTCGCTCGGTACGACGGCAACACGGTCAGCTCGGTGGAGCTCGGCGAGATCCAGGCGGGCTACCACTCGGAGGGCGAGACGTCGGAGGACTTCCGGACACGTCAGCAGATCCCCGGATTTGCGGTCGATCCCAGCGGCACGCGCGCACTCGTCGTCCCCGCCGGGAACCGCGTCGCCGAGGTCGATCTTGCGACGATGGACGTGACCTACCACGACCTCACGGAGCCGGTCTCGCTCCTCGGGCGGCTTCGCAGCTGGCTCGAGCCGGCCGCCGAGGCGAAGCTGATCGACGGGCCGGGGCGCACCGCGGTGTGGCTTCCGAACGGCCTCGTCGCCGTCAGCGGCGTCGACTACTCCACGAACGGGGACACGCTCGAAGCCGACTTCGTGGGGCTCTCGCTGATCGACCCGGCCGACTGGAGCGTCAACCAGGTGAGCGACCTTCCTGGCTCGGTGGCGTTCCGCGAGGGCGCCCTGCTCGGCTCCGCCTGGGAGGAGGGCTCGGATCACCAGATGCTGGAGGTCTTCGGCCCCGACGGGGAGCTCCGCTTCGAACTCGACGGGGAAGGTGTCGACTTTTCCCAGACGAGCGGCGGCTACCTCTACGCGACGAGTCTCTACGGCACCCGCTGGGAGATCATCGACCTCGGCACGGGCGAGCTGGTCGCCGAGGCCCAGCCGCGGCGGGAAACGTATCTCGTCTACGTCGACTAGCCGGCCCCGCAGTCGAGCGGCGGAGCCGGGCTAGGGTCGTCAGACCTCGAGGAGGAGCGCGTCGCCCTGCCCGCCGCCCGAGCAGATCGCGACGAGGCCGAGCCCGCCGCCGTTGCGGCGGAGCTCGTGGATGGTCGTGCCGACGATGCGGGCCCCCGACGCGCCGATGGGGTGGCCTAGCGCGACGGCGCCGCCGTTCACGTTCACCTTCTCGGGGTCGGCGCCGAGCATCTTCACCGAGTTGACCGTCACCGAGGCGAAGGCCTCGTTGATCTCGACGCGCTCGACGTCGTCGATGGTCTTGCCTGCCTTGTCGAGCGCGCGGGCCGCGGCCTTGGCGGGCGTGCGCGCGAGATACGCGTACTCGTCGGCGATGTAGGCCGAGGAGACGATCGTGGCGAGAATCTCGAGCCCGCGCTCGCGGGCGAACTCCTCGCTCGCGACCACGAGCGCGCCGGCGCCGTCGTTGACCCCGGGGGCGTTCCCCGCGGTCGTGGTTCCCTCCGGGTCGAAGACCGGCTTCAGGCCGGCGAGCTTCTCGAGCGAGGTGTCCCGCCGCGGGGCCTCGTCGACCTCCACGCCGTCCACGGCGACGATCTCGTCGGCGAAGCGCCCCTCGTCGATCGCCGCCACGGCGCGCTGGTGCGAGCGGTACGCCCACGAATCCTGCTCCTCGCGCGTGATGCCGAGCTCGCGCGAGACGAACGACGCCTGCTCGACCATGTGCTTCCCGTCGAAGCTCGAGACCAGCCCGTCGTGCAGCATGAGGTCGATGACGGCGCCGTCTCCGATCCGGTAGCCGAAGCGCGCCTGCTTGAGGATGTACGGCGCGTTCGACATCGACTCCATCCCGCCCGCGACGATCACGTCGTGGTCGCCGGCGCGGATCATCTGGTCGGCGATCTCCACCGCCCGGACGCTCGACGCGCAGACCTTGTTGATCGTGTCGCTCGGGACCTCCTTCGGGAGGCCCGCGCCGACCGCCGCCTGCCGGGCCGGCGCCTGACCTGACCCGCCCTGGAGAACCTGGCCCATGATCACGTACTCGACCTCGTCGTCGCGCACGTCGACGCGGTCGAGCGCGGCGCGAATCGCGGTCGCCCCGAGCTGGGGCGCCTCATACGCGGCGAGGCCGCCCCCGAGCTTGCCGAAAGGCGTCCGGACCGCGGAAACGATCACCGAGCGGGCCACGAGGTCAGCCTAGCAACGTCGGCTCAGCGTCCCTGCCGCTCCCGCCAGGCCTCGGCCATGGCGATCCGCTCGACGACGGAAGGATGGGTCTCGAGCAGGAAGTACGACCAGCCGGGCGGGCTCGGATCGAGGAGCGCCCGCTCCGAGAAGCCGACGAAGAGGCCCCGCGCCGCGTCGGGGTCCTCGGTCGTCTCGAGGGCGACCCAGTCCGCCTCGGCCTCCAGATGGCGAATCACCGCGTTCTGCACCGGCAGCGCCAGGATCTGGAGGACGACGAGGACCAGGAGCGCGAGCGGCACCGCGGTCGGCTCCCGCATCCCTCCCCGCCGCCGGGTCGCCCACGCGATGAGGAAAGCTCCCGGAAACGCGAAGAGCGCGTACCACGCGATGTTCTTCCACAGATGGTTGCTGGAGTGGTGGCCGAGCTCGTGCGCGAGCACGACGCGCACCTCGCCCTCCTCGAAGCCCTCGACCAGCGTGTTCCAGACGATGACCCGCCGGGTCGGGCCGAGGCCGACCGCGGCGGCGTTCGGGGCCTCGGAGTCGACCTCCTGCACCCGAACGGGGATCGGCGGCAGCCCCTGCTCCTCGGCCAGCGCGTCCGCCTCCGCGACGAGGGAGGGCGGCGCGTCCGTCTGCGCCGGGATCATGTACGGGAGCACGAGGGTGAAGAGCGCCGCCAGGCCGACGAAGACCGCGCCGCCCGGGATCCACCACCAGTTCCGCAGCGGCCCGGCGAGGCCCATCACGATCAGGAGCGCGAGGCAGACGAAGAGAAACTCGCCGCCGAGCCCCCACCAGGTGAGCACGAGCCACTCGCCGTAGCCGAGCTCCGACACGTCGTGGCGCCGCTGCCACCAGAGGTCTGCGACCCCGAACGGAAGCTGGGCAAGCCAGAGGATGGCGAAGCCGAGCATCCCGAGCAGCATCCCGGTGCCGATCCGGCCGGCCGCCGACTCGCGGACGAAGCGCGCGCCGTAGCGCGCGTAGAGCGCGAAGACGACGATCAGGGCGGCGAAGGAGAGGACGAGGTTCAGCCGGACGAACCGCTCGTAGTCGCGGGCCTCGTCGAGCCGAGCGGGCCCGAGGACGTCCTCGGCGGCGACCTCGGGCAACCGCAGCCCGTCGGGGACCCGGGTTTGCCAGAGCAGCCAGGCGGCGACCGCCCAACCGGCGGCGAGAACGGCTAGAAGGAGGGCGAGGGAGGTGCGGCGGGCCATGCCGGCTCGGGCTCCGGCTCGGGCTCAGGCTCGGTCACGACGGCCCGGCGGCCCGCTGTACGGGTAGGTGCCGGTCAACAGCCAGACGTAGCCGTAGACCTGCCCGTAGTAGCCGAGCGCGTACGCGCCCAGCCCTTGGAGGCCGCGAGGCATGCGGCCGAGCGCGAGCGAGACGAACCAGCCGAAGAACGCGACGAACAGGAGCGAGGCGGCCAGCGCCGACTCGACGATGATGGCGGGAATCGCGAGGAAGAAGCGCAGCAGGATCGTCCACCGCCGCTGCGGCGCGGGCGGGTCGACGCGCAGGTCGATCGGATAGGTCCCGTACCGGCCGACGAACCCGGGGAACGGGTTGGCCACGAGGGTGACGAAGGCATAGAGGTGGACCGAGTAGCGCAGGAACGCGGCGATGAAGCGGTGGAGCGCCGCCGGAACGCGCCCGAGGATGATCCCGGCGAACCACGCGATGACGATGGCGAAGAACACCGCAATCGCCCACAGCAGGAGCCACACGACGTGCGGGATCGCCAGCAGGAGCCGGAAGAAGACCGTGAGCCGGCTCCGGCGCAGGTCGTCCTCCGAGGTGAGGGCAATCGGACGAGGCGGCGAGGGGCTCGGCGGCGGCTCGACAGGGTCGGCGTCCGGATAGCGATCGGTGAGAAAGAGCAGGTAGCCGGACGTCTGCGCCGCGTAGCGCAGCGAATACGCGAGCGCGTCGCGGAAGCCGTTCGGCATCCGCGCGCGCACGAGGCAGGCGAACCACGCGAAGAATGCGATCGTGACGGCCAGGCCGGCCGCTCCGCCCGAGTAGTAGTAGGCCTCCTCCGAGCCGGTGTTGCCGGCCGAGCTGCCGCTGCCGCCGCCTGCGAACCCGTTCACGAGCACGGCCGTGATGAAGAGCGCCGGGATCGCCAGAAGGAGGCGGAAGGCGGTCTTCCAGCGCGACTGCTGGGCCGGCGCGTCGATCTCGGGGTCGAGGGGGTAGCTCCCCGCCGTCCCCGTGAAGCCGGGGAACGGGTTGGCGGCAAGCAGGACGTACGCGTAGACGTGCGTCGCGTAGCGGACGTAGGCGGAAGAGAAGCCGTGCAGCCCCTCCGGAAGCCGGGCGGTGAACAGGACGATGAACCAGCTCAGGATCGCCACGAAGAAGACGGCGACGCTCCAGAGGAGGAGCCAGATGAAATGCGGGATCGCGAGGAGGAGCCGGAAGAAGACGGTCAGGCGCGAGCGTCCCAGGTCGTCCCTCACGACTAGGCGGATCGGATGCCCTGGCATCGCCGGCCATTATGACCGGATCGCGGCCGGCTGCCCGGAACCGCTGTCTTGACGCGCACGCGCGGCGTGGCCTACGCTCCCCGCAGATGACGACTCCCGTCCGCACCTGGTGGGCCTGGCGCCGCGAGCGGAGCGGGACCGCGGCCTGCTAGGCCGACCTCGAAGACCCGCTCCGCTCGAAGACCCCCGCCAGGAGGGTCTTTTCGTTTGCAATGACGATCGCACCGGACATCCACGCGGATCTCATCACCCCCCTCGGGGCCTACCTCCGGCTGCGCGAGGGAGCGCGCGCGGGCTTCCTCCTCGAGTCCGTCGAGAAGGGGCGCCTCGGCCGGCACAGCCTCGTGGGCGCCGGCACTCGGCTCGTCACCTTCGCCGAGGCCGAGCAGGAAGTCGCTGCGGGGCATCCGGTCGTCGGCTACCTCGGCTACGACCACGTCGCGGTGCTCGAGCCGACCGTGCCTCTCCCCGAGGCTGGGCCCGGCCTCCCCGAGAGCCGCTTCGTGGTCGCCGACACGCTCGTCCGCTTCGACCATGCGGCGAGCGTCGCCGAGGTGCTGGCGGGCGACGCCGCGGAGATCTCCGCGCGCCTGGCCGCGGAGCCGGGGAGGCGCCCGCAGCCGCGGCCGTCGAGGCCGGCCCGACACGACGCTTCCCCGCGCGGAAGGCCTACGAGGCGGGCGTGCGACGCGCCAAGGAGCACATCCGCGCCGGCGACGCGTTCCAGATCGTGCTCTCGCAACGCGCGGAGAGGACCACCCGGGTCTCAGCGCTCGCGCTCTACCGCTCGCTCCGGCGCATCAACCCCTCCCCGTACCACTTCCTGCTCGACCTGGACGGCGTCTCGCTCGTCGGCTCATCGCCGGAGACGCTGGTCAAGCTCGAAGGCACGCGGGCGTCGCTGAACCCGATTGCCGGGACGACGAGCCCCGGGGCGGGCGACGCCGAGCGGCTGCTCGCCTCGGAGAAGGACAAGGCGGAGCACATCATGCTCGTCGACCTCGGTCGGAACGACCTTTCGCGGGTGTGCAGGCCGGGAACCGTCCGCGTCGTCCGCTTCCTGGAGGCCGAGCGCTACTCCCACGTGACGCACCTCGTCTCGGAGGTCGCCGGCGAGCTCGCGCCGGGCCGCGCCGCGTTCGATCTGCTCCGTGCCTGCTTCCCGGCCGGCACGGTCTCGGGCGCGCCGAAGGTTCGCGCCATGCAGATCATCTCCGAGCTCGAGGGCTACCGGCGCGGCCCGTATGCGGGCGCCGTCGGCTACGCGTTGCCGGACGGGTCGCTGGACACCTGCATCGCCATCCGCACGGTGATCCTGGCCGAGGGCCTGGCACGCCTGCAGGCCGGCGCCGGCCTCGTAGCCGACTCCGATCCGGCGGCCGAGCACGAGGAATGCCTGCGGAAGCTCGCCGCGCTGGAAGCGGCGCTCGCCGACGCGGAGCAGAATGGGAGGTCCCAGCCGTGATCCTCCTCGTCGACAACTACGACAGCTTCACCTACAACCTCGCCCACCTCTTCGAGGAGCTGGGCGCCGAGGTGACGGTCATCCGGAACGATGCGATCGACGCCGACGGCGCCGAGCGGCTGGCGCCGAGCCACCTCGTCATCTCCCCCGGCCCCGGCCGGCCCGAGGACGCCGGAAGGTCGATCGAGATCGTGCGCCGGCTCGCACCGCGCGTGCCCACGCTCGGCGTGTGCCTCGGCCACCAGGCGATCGTGGAGGCCTTCGGCGGTGAGATCGGCCAGGCGCACAAGCTCCTGCACGGGAAGGCGAGCGCGGTGTCGCACGACGGACGTGGGATCTTCGACGGCCTTCCAGACCCGCTCGAAGGCGGCCGCTACCACTCCCTCGCGGCGACCGTCGTGCCGGAGGCGCTGGAGGTCTGCGCGACCGCCGACGACGGCGAGGTGATGGCCGTCCGCCATCGCGAGCTCCCCGTGGTCGGGATTCAGTTCCACCCGGAGTCGGTGTTGACGCCGGACGGGCCGGCGCTCGGCCGCAACTTTCTGGAGGGGAAGCGGTGACGATCCAGCAGGCGCTCGCCGAGCTGCTCGAAGGCCACGATCTCACGCGCGCGGAGGCGCGCGAGGTCATGAACCAGATGATGAGCGGCGAGGCGACGCCGGCGCAGATGGCCGGCTTCCTCGTCGCGCTCAGGCTCAAGGGCGAGCGCGCGGACGAGATCGCCGGGTGCGCGGAGGCCATGCGCGAGCACGTCCTCTCGGTGCGGCCGCAGCGGGAGGATCTCGTGGACACCGCCGGAACCGGCGGAGACGGGGCGCGCACGTTCAACATCTCGACGGCGGCCGCGCTGGTTGCGGCGGCGGCGGGAGCCGGCGTGGCCAAGCACGGGAACCGCGCGGTGTCGTCGGCATCCGGATCGGCCGACGTGCTCGAGGCGCTCGGCTTCCGGCTGGAGCTCGCGCCGCCGCAGATCGAACGCTCGATCGACGAGCTCGGCTTCGGGTTCCTCTTCGCGCCTGCCCACCACCCGGCCATGCGGCACGCCGCGCCGGTGCGGCGCGAGCTGGCGACGCGCACGGTCTTCAACGTGCTCGGGCCGCTCACGAACCCGGCGGGGGCGCGGGCGCAGGTCGTCGGCGTCTACGCTCCCGAGCTGGTGGAGACGATCGCCTCGGTGCTGGCCACACTCGGTGCGCGACGCGCGTTCGTCGTGCACGGGGCGGGCGGGATCGACGAGCTTTCGCCGGCGGGCCCGAACCTGGTCTGCGAGGTCGTGGACGGGCGTGTGGTCCGGCGGGAAATCGATCCGCTCGAGCTCGGCGTCCCGCGCTGCTCGTCCGCCGACCTGGCCGGCGGGACACCGGAGGAGAACGCCGCCGTCGTCCGCGAGATTTTCGGCGGCGCGCCCGGCCCCAAGCGCGAGGCGGTCCTCCTGAACGCGGCGGGAGCGATCGCGGCCGGGGGCCACGCAGACGAGCTGGCCGAGGGGTATCGGCTGGCCGCGGAGGCAGTGGACTCGGGCGCCGCCGCCGAGCGCCTGGATGCCCTCGTTTCCTTCTCCACCCGGGAGGTCACCGCCTGATGGGCCGGTTTCGGGACGCGCTCGCGGCGCCGGGGCTCCGGGCGATTGCGGAGGTGAAGCGCCGCTCGCCTTCGGCCGGCGACCTGCGACCTGACGCCGACCCGGCCGCCCTTGCCGGCGGGTTCGTGGACAGCGGGGCCGCGGCGGTCTCGATCCTCGTAGACGAGCGCTTCGGCGGCTCCTTCGCGGACCTCGAGAACGCCCGGCAAGCGACGAGCGCCCCCCTCCTCGCCAAGGGCTTCTTCGACGACCCGGAGGACCTCCGCCGGGGCCGTGCGGCGGGCGCCGACGCCGCCCTTCTCCTCCTGCGCGACCTCGACGATGCACAGGCGCGTCTCATGCTCGACGAGGGTCGGACGTTGAAGCTCGACCTGCTGGTCGAAGCGCACGATGCCGACGAGCTCGAGCGCGCCGTGGCGCTCGGAGCGGACATCATCGGCGTCAACGCCCGCGACCTCGGCACCTTCGCCGTCGACCGACGCACGCAGCTCGAGCTCGTCTCACGAGCGCCGCGCGATCGCGTGATCGTCGCCGAGAGCGCCATCCAGAGCCGCGCGCAGGCGGCCGAGGCCGAGCTCGCCGGTGCCGACGCGATCCTCGTCGGCTCGGCCCTCATGCGCGCTCGCGAGCCCGGGGCCGAGCTCGAGCGAATCCTCGCGCGCCCGCTCGTGAAGATCTGCGGCCTCACGCGCGAAGAGGACGTTGCAGCGGCCGCGGAGGCCGGCGCCGACCTGGCAGGCTTCGTCCTCGCCGAGAGCCCGCGCCGCGCCGAAGCGCCGCTGCCCGTGCCGGACACGATGCTCTCGGTCGCGGTCTGCGTCGGTGAGCCGGTGGACGCGGACACCGACCTGACCCAGGTCTACGCGGAGGAGGACGGTCACCGCGCGCGCGAAGGAGCGCTCCTCCGGAACGGGGAGCAGGTAGCAACCGTGCTCGACCTCCCCTGGCTCGGCGAGGACGACCGCCACTGGGAGCGCGCCTCGAGCGTCGCAGGTCGAGTGGTCCTCGCCGGTGGGCTCGGCCCGGAGAACGTCCACGCAGCCATAGCGGCCGTCGAGCCCTGGTGCGTGGACGCAAGCCGGAGCCTCGAGCTCGCGCCGGGCGTGAAGGACCACGACCGCGTCCGCGCCTTCGTCGCGGCCGTCCGCTCGGGCGAGACGGTGACCGTGCGATGAGCGTCGCGGAGCACGGGACCTTCGGCGCGTACGGCGGACAGTACGTCCCGGAGACGCTCATGCCCGCGCTCGAGGAGCTCGAGCGCGGCTGGGCCGAGATCCGAGACGACCCGGGCTTCCGGACAGAGCTCGAGGCGCTCCAGGCCACATACGTGGGACGGCCGACGCCGCTCTATCTCGCCGAGCGCATCGGCGCTGGAAAGCGGATCTACCTGAAGCGCGAGGACCTCTGCCACACCGGCGCCCACAAGATCAACAACGCCGTCGGCCAGGCGCTCGTCGCGCGCAGGCTCGGCAAGCAGCGGATCGTCGCGGAGACCGGCGCCGGCCAGCACGGCGTGGCCGCCGCCACCGTCTGCGCGCGCTTCGGGATGGAGTGCGTCGTCTACATGGGCGCCGAGGACATGGAGCGCCAGAAGCCCAACGTCGAGCGGATGGGCCTCCTCGGCGCCGAGGTGCGACCGGTGGAGTTCGGCACGCAGACGCTCAAGGAGGCCACCAGCGAGGCGATCCGCGACTGGATCACGAACGTCGAGACGACGCACTACCTGATCGGCTCCTGCGTCGGCCCCCACCCCTACCCCGAGCTGGTGCGCGAGCTCCAGTCGGTCATCGGCCGCGAGGCGCGACGGCAGATCCTGGACGCCGAGAGCCGCCTCCCCGACGCCGTCGTCGCCTGCGTGGGCGGAGGCTCGAACGCGATCGGCATCTTCGCCGGCTTCGTCGCCGACGAGACCGTTCGGCTGATCGGCGTCGAGGCGGCAGGCGCGGCCAGCCTCGGTACGGGGCGTGCCGGCGTGCTCCACGGCGCACGCTCCTCGGTGCTCGCGGACGAGGACGGGCAGATTGCCGACGCTCACTCCATCTCGGCCGGCCTCGACTACCCGGGCGTCGGCCCGGAGCACGCGCATCTGCGCGACACCGGGCGAGCCGAATACGTTCCGGCCACCGACGACGAGGCGCTGGCGGCCCTCCATCTCCTCGCGGAGCGGGAGGGGATCATCGCCGCGCTCGAGCCTGCGCATGCCCTCGCCCGGGCGGTCGAGCTCGACGCGGAGCTCGTGGTCGTGTGCCTGTCGGGCCGCGGCGACAAGGACCTCGCGGTCGTCCTCGCCCATGGTCACGAGCACTAAGAACCCCTTTCGAAATGGGTTCTAAGCGCCTCGCCGTGTACCTGATGGCGTTCCCCGAGACGCCGGAGCTCGCCGAGGGGGCGGTCGCGGGCGGCGCCGACCTGGTCGAGCTCGGATTCCCATTTTCCGACCCCCTGGCCGACGGGCCCGTGATCCGGCTCGCCGGCGAACGCGCCCTCGCGCGCGGAATGCGAACGAAGGCGTGTCTCGAGTGCCTCGCCGAGACGCGCAGCCGGGTCGGCCCCGACGTTCCCCTGGTCCCGATGACCTACGCCTCGATCCTGGAAGCCTACGGCTACGTCCGCTTCTGGGAGGAAGCCCGCGCCGCCGGCGCGACGACCCTGATCGTCGCCGATCTTCCGATCGAGGCCGCCCCCGAGATCCCTCGCGTCCAGCTCGTGGCCCCGACCTCGTCGAGCGAGCGGATCCGCCTCGCAGCAGCGCGCACCGACGGCTGGCTGTACGTCGTGTCGCTGACGGGGACCACCGGCGCCCGGACGACCGTTTCCAACCAGCTCGAGGGCCTCGTCCGGCGTGCGCGCGCCGTTACCGACCTGCCGCTTCTGGCCGGCTTCGGAATCTCGACGCCCGAGCAGGCCGCCGACGCAGCCGCGCTTGCCGACGGCGTCGTCGTCGGGAGCCGCGCGATCCAGGTCGCGGACGAGTCCGGCGCGGCCGGCCTGGAGCGCTTCGTCGCCTCCCTCCGCCGAGCGGTCGACTCGGTCGCCGCTCCCGTGGCCTGACCGGGCCTCGCGCCCTCTCGTCTCGGCCCCCTTCGCCTCCCCTCGTGTGGGGCCACCCCGCGCCTCCACCCGCGATCGAGCCTATCGACGAGATCCGCACGGGTGGGGCGCGAATCGTGCCGACTTCGTGTCGGCATGCTCCGGTCCCGGCTCGACCGCCGAGGCGGGGCGCAGCCGGAAGCGAGGCCCGGCCGCACGCGGGCCTCGCTTCGGCTGCTGGGCGCTCAGGAGGCGGGGAGGATGCGGACGCGCTCGCAGTTCACGGCCGTGTCTCCCGGTCGCATCACGGCGCGGTCGCGGTCGTCCGCGTTCTCGCCGCAGTCGAGCGTGTCCACGTCGTCGTCGTCCGCCAGCGCGCGCAGGCGGTCGTTGCCATGCCCTCCGAACAGCTGGTCCGATCCCGCGCCGGCCCAGAGCCCGTCGGGGCCTACGCCGCCCAAGAGGTCGTCGTCCCCGGGGCCGCCCCACGCCCTGTCGGCGCCGCGGTTGCCGTTCAGCGTGTCGTTGCCCGGCTGGCCGAAGAGGAAGTCACCTGCACCCCGGCCCGACACCGTGTCGTCTCCGGCCCGGGCGAGGATGAAGTCCCGCCTCGCCGTCCCTGTGAGCACGTCGTCGCCCCGGGTACCCGTCTGGATGACGAGGTGCGGCCGCCGCCCCTGAATGGTGCGGACGCGCTCGCAGTTCACGGCGACGTCGCCGGCCCGCAGCACCGCGCGGTCGCGACCCGGGCCGCAGTCGAGGACGTCCGGCTGCCCGTCCTCCTCGACGGCGCGCAGGATGTCCCTCCCGTTGCCTCCCTCGAGCACGTCGGGACCGCGGCCTGCATGGAGCACGTCTCCGCCCTCGCCGCCCTCGAGCGTGTCGCTTCCCGGACCGCCCCAGGCGATATCTCGCCCGTCGTCGCCGGACACCGAGTCGCTTCCACGCTGGCCGAACAGGGCGTCGGGGCCGCCGTTTCCGGCAATCGTGTCCTCGCCGGCACGGCCGAAGACGACGTCCCCCAGCTCGGTGCCGACGAGCACGTCGTCGCCCGAGGTACCGACGATCCGCGCCGCAGAGGCGGCAGGTGCGATCGCGAGCACGGCCGCCGCGACCGCAAAGCTGAAGACGAGAATGCGCTGCACACGGGCTCCTTTCCGAAACGTGGGTCGTCCCCCGGTCGAACTGAACCACGCGCGTGTGTGGAACCTGTGGCCGCGGTGTTAGGGAGCGGTAAGACTTGCTAGTCGACCACGACGACGACTTCGCAGCGGTGACCCGGCTGGAGCGCCCTGAAGTCCTGGCGGCGCAGGACGGCGCGGTCGCGGCCGGCCCCGCAGGAAATCCTGTCGACGGCGCCGTCGTCGTCTCCCGCAATCAACTCGTCCCCGTGGCGGCCCCCGCTGAGCGTGTCCGCGCCCCGGCCTCCCCAGAGGCGGTCCCGGCCCGAATCGCCGTTCACCGTGTCGTCGCCGGGGCCGCCGAGAAGCCAATCGGCCCCGGTGCCGCCCGTCAGCATGTCCGAGCCCTCGTTGCCCCAGATCATGTCGTTGCCTGCGCCGGCATCGAGTGTGTCGTTTCCGCCGCCGCCCCGGACGAGGTGCCGCTGGTTGTCGGAGTTCGGGGCCGTGAACGAATCGTTGCTCGCCCGCAGAAAGACCGCGACGCCCTGGGGCGCGGCTCCGCGTCGCCAGTGAATAGTCTCGCAGTTGAAGGCGCGGTCCCCGCGCCTGATGACCGCGACGTCGATGCCGGAGCCGCAGTCGACCGTGTCGACCTGATTGTCGTCCTCGCGCAAGGTGACCAGGTCCGCTCCGCGACCACCCTCGACGACGTCCTGGCCCCAGCCTCCCCGCAGCGCGTCAGTTCCCGGCCCGCCGTCGATCGTGTCCTCGAGCCCGAGACCCCAGATTTGGTCGTTGCCGCGGCCGCCGAAGACGGCGTCATTCCCCCGCTCGCCGTAAAGCAGGTCCAACCCGTCTCGGCCGGAAATGACGTCCGCGCCGCCCCGGCCGAAGATGCGGTCCCCCTGGCCGGTGCCGATCAGCCGGTTCGCCTTCCAGTTGCCGACGATCTCGGCGGCGACCGCGGCCATCGGGAGGGTCAGGACCAGGGCGAACGCAAGTAGGACGAACAGTGTTCGTGCCCCGGGCCGCATCGATCATAAAGTAGCGCGTGGGCGGGTTCGTTTCCAGCCCGAACCGTCCTTCTTGTCCCGCGCAGGGCGTAGGCTACGGCTCATGCACACGATCGAGCTGACCGACGAGGAGCTGCGCCTGGTTCGCGCGGCGCTCACCTCCTACCTCGAGGACTTCGGACACGAGGAGGCGGACCTGCTCCGCGCGATCAAGCAGATCATCGGCAAGCTGCCGTACCCGCCCTAGTGGCCGTCCTCGACACCCGGGCCGACCGCTCGGCCGACGAGTACGCCGCGAATCGAGCCCGCATGGAGGCGCTCGTCGCCGAGCTGCGCGAGCGCAGCGAGCAGGTCGCTCACGAACGCCCGCCCGAGGCCGTCGAGCGGCACCGGGACCGGGGGAAGCTGCTCGCCCGCGAGCGTGTGGAGCGGCTGCTCGACCCCGGCACGGCGTTCCTCGAGCTGAACGCGCTCGCGGCCTGGGACGTCTACGAGGGCGACGCCCCGGGGGCCGGGATGATCTCCGGCATCGGCGTCGTCGAAGGCGTCGAGTGCGTGATCGTCGCCAACGACGCCACGGTGAAGGGCGGCACGTACTACCCGCTCACGGTGAAGAAGCACCTGCGCGCGCAGGAGGTCGCCCGAGAGAACCACCTGCCCTGCATCTATCTCGTCGATTCGGGCGGAGCGTTCCTGCCGCGTCAGGACGAGGTCTTCCCCGACCGCGACCACTTCGGGCGGATCTTCTTCAACCAGGCGGTCATGTCCGCCGAGGGGATCCCCCAGATCGCCGTCGTGATGGGCTCGTGCACCGCCGGCGGCGCCTACGTTCCCGCGATGAGCGACGAGACGGTCATCGTCCGCGGAACCGGAACGATCTTCCTGGGCGGCCCACCGCTCGTGAAGGCTGCGACCGGCGAGGAGGTGACGGCGGAGGAGCTCGGCGGCGCGGATCTCCATGCACGCATCTCCGGGGTCACCGACCACTACGCGGTCGGCGACGAGCACGCCCTCGCCCTCGCGCGCGAGATCGTGCGCAACCTCAGCCGGCGCAAGCCAGATCCCCCCTGGGACGTGCTTCCGCCCGAGGAGCCGCTCTACGACCCCGAGGAGCTCTACGGGATCGTTCCCACCGACTACGCGAAGGGGTACGACGTGCGCGAGCTGATCGCCCGCCTCGTCGACGGGAGCCGCCTGCACGAGTTCAAGGCGCTCTACGGCGAGACGCTCGTGTGCGGGTTCGCGCGGATCGAGGGCTACCCGGTGGGGATCCTCGCCAACAACGGCGTTCTCTTCTCCGAGTCGGCGCTCAAAGGAGCGCACTTCGTGGAGCTCGCCTGCAAGAGGCGGGTGCCGCTCGTCTTCCTCCAGAACATCACCGGCTTCATGGTCGGGAAGGAGTACGAGGCCGGTGGGATCGCCAAGGACGGCGCCAAGCTCGTCACCGCCGTCGCCTGCGCGCAGGTGCCGAAGTTCACGGTCATTCTCGGCGGGTCGTTCGGCGCGGGAAATTACGGCATGTGCGGCCGCGCGTACGGCCCACGGCAGCTCTGGATGTGGCCGAATGCGCGCATCTCGGTCATGGGCGGCGAGCAGGCCGCGCTCGTGCTCTCGACGGTGGGCCGCGCCGACCCGGACGAGATCCGCGCCAAGTACGAGCGGGAGGGGAACCCCTACTACTCGACGGCGCGCCTGTGGGACGACGGCATCATCGACCCGGTTGACACGCGCAAGGTGCTGGCGCTGGGGATCTCCGCGGCGGTCAACGCGCCGATCCCGGAGACGACCTTCGGGATCTTCCGCATGTAGGAGCCCCTCAGGGATCGGATCGAGAGCGCTCTGCTACCCGAGCCAGGTCGGCACGAGCGCGTCGAGCTGCTCGCGCTCCTCGTCGACGAGGCCACGGAGCGGAGCGCGCACGTCCTCGCGAACCGGCACGCCCCGAAGGGCGAGCACGCGCTTGAGAGCCGCATGCCGCGGAAAGGCCTCGAGCCCGTCGCGCAGCTCCCCGAGGCGCGCGCTTCGCTCCGGCCCCGCCTCGCGCACGGCCGCCGCGACGAGCTCCGGAAAGGCGGTTGCCAGCGCAGATACCGAGCCCCGGGCCCCTTGCCGCATTCCGGCCCCGATCAGGCTCTCCGCCCCGACGAAGATGTCGAGGCCCTCGATCAGGTACGGCTCGATCCGTTCGAACGGAGCGTCCGAGACCTTCATGCCGGCGAGGTTCGGCGCCGCCTCGCGCAGCCGCTCGACGACGGGCACCGGGACCGCGTAGCCGCTCACCCGGGCGAACTCGTACACGTAGAACGGGGTGGGCGCGCAGGCCTGCGCCGCCGCGGAGAAGTGCGCCAGCAGCTCGTCCTCGTCGAGCTGGAAGTACGGCGGGCCGATCACGGCGACCGCGGCCGCACCGGCGGCGGCGGCATGCTCGGCGAGAGCGACCGTGTCCGCGGTGGTCTGCGCTCCGCAGTGGACGGCGACGGCGAGGCGACCGTCGCCCGCCGCGAGGAAGAGATCGGTCACGCGCTTGCGCTCGGGCAGCGAGAGGAGGATCCCTTCGCCGGTCGTGCCCATCGCGAGAATCCCGTCCAGGCCGCCGGCGGCGAGGAAGTCGGCGAGCGGGCCGACCGCGTCCTCGTCGACCTCCGCCCCGTCGCGCCGTAACGGCGTCACCGCGGCAGCCAGCGCTCCCTGGATCACCGGGCGAACCTTATGCTCTCCGGCGATGGGCGCGCTCAGGATCGAGCGGGACGGAGGCGTCCTCCGGGTCACGATCGCCAAGCCGGAGCGCCGAAACGCCTTCGACGCCGAGCTGATCGCCGAGCTCGCCGAGGCGTTCTCGAAAGCGGGCGATGCTCGCGCCGTCGTGCTCGCCGGCGACGGCCCCAGCTTCTGCGCCGGCGCCGACGTCGAATGGCAGCGGTCGTCGATCGGCCTCTCGTACGAGGAGAACGTCGCCGACGCCATGCGGCTCTACGGCATGCTCGAGGCCGTGGACACGTGCCCGGCTCCCGTGGTGGCACGTGTCCAGGGCTTTGCCCTCGGCGGCGGCTCGGGCCTGGTCGCCTGCGCGGATGCGGTGGTTGCCGCCCCCGACGCCGTCTTCGGCTTCACCGAGGTTCGGCTGGGGATCATTCCCGCGGTCATCTCACCCTTCGTGATCGCTCGGATCGGCGCCGGGGCCGCACGCCGCTACTTCTCGACCGGTGAGCGCTTCGACGCCGTCGTCGCGCAGAGGATCGGGCTCGTGCACGAGATCGCCGAGGACCTGGAGGCGGCCGGCGAGCGCATCGTCCGGGATCTGCTCACCGCCGGCCCGGAAGCTGCGCGCGCGGCGAAGCGCCTCGTCCACGAGCGGCCCCAGGGAGTCGAGACTGCGCGCATCGCGGCGCGCCTGCGAACAGGCGCGGAGGGCCAGGAAGGGCTGCGCGCCTTCCTGGAGAAGCGCGCCGCCACGCTTCCCGGCGGGGGCTCCTGGGGCGTGTACCGGGAGCCTCCGGAAGGCGCCTAGCCAATCCGATCCTCCCGTCTCGTCTACCCGGGGCCGCTTCCGCCGGTGCCCACTCCCCACGTGAAGAGGACCACCAGGAGGATGCACACGACGACCGCGAGCAGGACCGCGATCAGGATGCGAGAGATCGTCCGCCTAGCTGCCACCGCCCCATCCCCACGCTCCCCCCGGGTACCCGGTCAGCCGGACCCAGGGCGTCCTGGTGTTGAAGCAGAACTGGTAGCACTGCTGGAACTTCCCCTGCGCCCGGACCCGGTACAGGCTCCTCCCGGCTCCGCCGTCGACGTCGAGCCCGATGTGGCCCTTGAAGTCCCAGCCGGAGAACTGCATGCAGCAGTCGACATCGCGCCAGTACGTCGGTGACCACGGGTTGGTCGTCCTGACGATCACCGACCCTCCGGACTTCCAGCACCACCGGATGGTCAGGATGTATCTCCAGTAGAAGTACCCGAACAACGGATGCTTGAGCCCCCGCCAGCCGTGGACCTTCCTGCACCTGATGGTGGTACCGGCCACCGCGGTGGCTGCAGCCGCGCTCAGCTCGGAGACCTCGACCACGCTGTCCCCGTTCTCCAGCACGACCTGCTCCTCGGTGGTGACGGTCTCCGCCGCAGCGACGGTCGCCGCTGCGAGGAACACGCCGAGCACGAGAGCACGACACCCGTCCACCGGGCAGCCACCTTCCAGATCGCAAACACCTGCGACGCACGCACGATCGACCTCCCCCTTCGTGAACCGAGCCGAGGCTGCGGGCGTGCGCCGCTCGAGTTCGATTTCCGTTCAGGATAGAAGAAGTTGCCGGCTTCGACAACGGCTCTTCCGGCCACGCCCATTGCGGCCGAGCATTAGGCTGGGGAGCCGCGAGCGCGCATGACTCCATGGAGATCCGCAAGCTCCTGGTAGCAAACCGCGGCGAGATCGCCGCGCGGATCTTTCGCACCTGCCGCCGGCTCGGCGTCGCGACGGTGGCCGTCTACGCGCCGGACGACGAGGGCTCCTTCCACACCCGCGAGGCGGACGAGGCGCTTCCCGTGTCGGGCTACCTCGCCGCGGAGGCGCTGATCGGCGCCGCCGAGGCGACGGCCGCCGACGCCGTCCACCCCGGCTACGGCTTCCTCGCCGAGAGCGGCGACTTCGCCGAGGCCGTCCGGGACGCGGGGCTCGTCTTCGTCGGGCCCTCACCGGAGGCCCTGCGCGCGTCGGGAGACAAGCTCGAGGCGAAGCGGCTCGCCCGCGAGGCCGGCGTACCGGTCGTCGAGTCGGGCGAGCCGGAGGGGCTCGGATTCCCCCTCATGGTCAAGGCCGCGGCAGGCGGAGGCGGACGCGGGATGCGGGTCGTCCGCTCGCCTGCCGAGCTGGAGGACGCCCTCGCGTCCGCTGCGCGAGAGGCCGAGGCCGGGTTCGGGGACGGGCGCGTCTTCTGCGAGCGCTACGTCGAGCGGCCGCGCCACGTCGAGATCCAGGTCCTCGCGGACCGGCACGGACGGGCGATCCACCTCGGCGAGCGCGAGTGCTCGGTCCAGCGCCGTCATCAGAAGATCCTGGAGGAGAGCCCCTCCCCCGCACTCGACGCGGATCTCCGTGCGGAGATGGGCGAGGCCGCGGTGGCGTTCGCGCGCGCGGTCGGCTACGAGAACGCCGGCACGGCCGAGTTCATGCTGGACGGGTCGACCTTCTCCTTCCTGGAGCTGAACGCGCGCCTGCAGGTCGAGCACCCGGTGACCGAGCTCGTGACGGGTGTCGACCTCGTCGAGCAGCAGCTCGCCATTGCCGCCGGCGAGGCACTCGCCCTCGAGCCGCGGGAGCCGGAGGGGCACGCGGTCGAGGTGCGGCTCTACGCAGAGCACCCGCTCACGTTCCTTCCCCAGGCGGGGCGCCTCGAGCGGCTCGAGCTGCCCGAGACGATTCGGGTGGATGCCGGGGTCGCGGCCGGTGACGACGTTCCGGTCGCCTACGACCCGCTGATCGCGAAGCTGATCGCGCACGCGGAGACCCGCGACGAGGCTCTCGACGACCTCGCCCGCGCGTTGCGGGCAACGCGAGTCGTGGGCGCCACCACGAACCTCGGCTTTCTTCGCTGGCTCGTCGACCATCCGGTCGTGCGCGCCGGTGAGACGACCACCGCCTTCCTCGCGGAGCATTCGCCCCTCTCGAGGACGGTCAGGCCCTCTCTGCCCTGGTCCGCGTACTGGCGGCTCAACCGGGACCGAAGGGCGTCGCCGCCCGAGGCGCCTCCCCCTCCGACGGTCGAGGCTGCCTCTCACGCCGCCGGCGGCGCCCAGGAGACGAGCTCCCTCACGGCGCCGATGCCGGGCGTCGTCGTCCGGGTCCTGGCGAGCGCGGGCGACCGTGTCGAGCCCCGGCAGGCGCTGGTGGTGCTCGAGGCGATGAAGATGGAGACCCCCCTCGTCTCGCCCTACGAGGCCGTCGTCCGGCGAGTGCACGTCGCCGAGGGCGACCGCGTCGCGGGCGGGGCGCTGCTCGTGGAGCTGGAGGAGTGATGGACGAAGCCGACCTCCTTCCCGATCCGATGGCGCAGTTCCGGCGCTGGTACGACGAGGCGGTCGCCGCGGGTGTCGGGATGCCGGAGGCGATGGCGCTCGCGACCGCGGACGCGGCCGGGCACCCCTCGGTTCGGACCGTCCTCCTCAAGGGCGCGGACGCGGACGGCTTCCGCTTCTTCACGAACACGGAGAGCCGCAAGGGCGCAGAGCTCAGGGAGAACCCCAACGCCGCGCTCGTCTTCCACTGGGCTCAGGAGCCGCGTCGGCAGGTGACCGTCGCCGGATCCGTGGAGCCGCTCTCCCACGAGGAGTCCGAGGCCTATTTCCGCACACGCCCGCTCGGCAGCCGCTTGGGCGCGTGGGCTTCGCGCCAGAGCACCCTCGTCGCCGACCGCGACGCGCTCGACCGGGCGTTCGCCGACGCGGAGGCGGCGTACGGGGACGACCCGCCCCTGCCGCCGTGGTGGGGCGGCTACGTCCTCGTCCCGGCCCGCCTGGAGTTCTGGCAAAACCGCCCCAACCGCCTCCACGACCGCTTCCGCTATACGCGCGAGAGCGGTTCCTGGCGCCTCGAGCGCCTCGCCCCCTAGAGCGCCCGCAGGGACGTTTGCCGGCGAGGTCCGCGGGTAGGCGAGGAAGACCGGAAACGACCACAGGAGGCCCGATCATGGGCAACGAGCTGAACGGCAAGCGCATCGCATTCCTGGCCGCCGACGGCGTCGAGCAAGTCGAGCTGACCGAGCCGTGGACGGCTGTCGTGGAGGCGGGCGGACAGGCCGAGCTGATCTCGCTCGAGACCGGCCGCATCCAGGGGTTCGAGCACCGCGACAAGGGCGAGACGTTCTCGGTCGACAGAGCGGTTCGGAACGTCGACCCGTCCGACTACGACGGGCTCGTGCTCCCCGGCGGCGTCATCAACCCCGACATCCTGCGCCTGGACAAGGACGCGATGTCCTTCGTGAGGGCGTTCTTCGAGCAGGGGAAGCCGGTCGGCGCGATCTGCCACGGCCCCTGGAGCCTCGTCGAGGCGGACGTGGTCGAAGGGCGAACGCTCACGTCGTGGCCGAGCATCGCGACCGACATCCGCAACGCGGGCGGCACGTGGGTGGACGAGGAGCTCGTGATCGACCGCGGCCTCTTCACCAGCCGCAAGCCCGACGACCTCCCGGCCTTCTGCGCGAAGCTCGTCGAGGAGCTCGCGGAGGGCGTCCACGCGGAGCAGCGCGAGGCAGTTCAGAGCGGAACCAGCTAGCCGAGCAGGTCGCGCAGGCGCATCGCGAGCGCCGTGTCGCCCTCGAGACGGATCTTCCCCGTCATGAGAGCGGTCAACGGGTTCTGCTTGCCGGCGACGATCTTGAGGAACGTCTCCTCCGAGGCTCCGATCACGCAGTCGGCGGCGTCGTCTCCCTCACGAATCGAGACGGCGCCGTCGTCCACGGCCACGACCCAGCTCCCCGCCCCGTCGACGTCGAAGCGGTAGGTGGCGCGGAGGCCGCGGGTTCGCTCGGAGCGTTCGGCCGTCCGCGCGGCCAGCTCGTCGAAGAACTCCCTGGCGCTCGCCGCGGCCATCACACGGGAGCCGCTGCCGGCTCGCTCCGCCGGCCGGGGATCGACGAAGGAAGAAGGAGCGTGAACACGATCGAGAGCGCGGGTCCGAGGGCGGTGACGAGAACCGCGGTCTCGAGGTCGACGGCGTCGGCGATCACTCCGAGCGAGACGGCCGCGACGCCACCGAGGCCGATCGCCAGGCCGATCGAGAGCCCCGAGGCCATGCCGACGCGGCCCGGCATGTAGTCCTGGCTCATCACGAGGCTGACGCTGAAGGTCCCGACCACCGCCATGCCGGCGAAGAAGAGCGCCACCGCGCTGACGACTCCGCCGGCGAGAACGTAGACGACGATGAGCGGCGTCGCGGCGATGAAGCTCCCGAGCAGCACCTTGCGGCGCCCGAATCGATCCGCCAGAGGGCCGCCGAGGAGCGTGCCGACGGCCCCGGCGAAGAGGAAGAGCGCCAGCATTCGGGTCCCGTAGGCGGCGCTCTCGCCGCGCGAGATCTCGTAGAGGGGGATGAACGTGAACAGACCCATGTGGGCGAGGCTTCGCAGGCCGACGATCGCGAGCAGGAGCCAGGTTCCGCGCCAGTTGACCGGCGCCGAGGTGCTGTCGGCCTGGACGGCCTCGTCCGGCGCGAACGCGGCCAGGTGAGGAAGCGCGAGCACGAGCAGGGCCGCCACGACGAGCCCCGGCACGGCGACGAACACACCGCCGTCGAGGCCGAGGCCGAGCGTGATCACGAAGAAGGACGCGACGAGGGGCCCGAGCGCGAAGCCGATGTTGCCGCCGACCGAGAAGAGCGACATGCCGCTCGCGCGCCTCCTCCCGCTCACGTAGCTCGCGAACTTCGAGCCCTCGGGGTGGTACGCGGCGACCCCGAGGCCGGACGCGAGGACGCCGACCATGACGAGCGCGTAGCTGGGCGCGATCGACGCGAAGGCGATCCCGATCCCGGCCACGGCGACTCCCGCAGGCAGGAGCCAGAGCGCCCCGCGCACGTCCGACCAGAAGCCGAACGCCGGCTGGATCAGCGACGAGCTGAAGGTGGCCGCGAGGACGAGCGCGCCGACCATCGTGTAGGTGAGGTCGAAGCGCACCGTCATGAACGGGAGAAGCGCCGGGAGCGATCCCTGCGCGAGGTCAGTGGCGAGATGCCCCGACGAGAGGGCGGTCATGCCCCTGGGGTCGACGCCGCCGTGCACTGCGCGGAACGTTAGTTACCCGGCGCCTTTCGCCGCCATTCCCGCCGGAACGACGAAGCCCTCCGAGGAGCGGAGGGCTTCGGGGGAAACTCGTCGCCCGGGGAGGGGGTGGGTACGGGCGACGTGGAGGGGATGGAGTGCGTTCGATTGGCGCATGAGAGGTATCGGCCGGGACGCGAGTGCCAACATCCCTCGAAAGGGGCTCGGCCTCCTATAGCATCCCCGCTCGCCGATGGAGATCGACGTCGTCGAGGCGCCTCCCGGGGGGGTCGAGGCAGATGTGCTTGCCTTCCCGGTCCCCGATCCCGTCGCCCTGTCCGAGGCGGCGCTCGGCATCGACCGCCTGCTCGACGGGCGGCTGAACCGACTCGTCGAGGAGGGCGAGCTCCGGGGCGAGGAGCACCGTGTCACCGTGCTCCACACGGACGGCGAAGTCGCAGCCCGTCGAGTCGCGGCCGTCGGCCTCGGCCCACGAGAGCTCGATGCCGACAGGCTTCGCACGGCCGCGGCTGCCGTTGCCCGGCGCGCGGTGAGCGACGGCGCGACGACTGTTGCCTGGGTCATGGACGGCGGGCGGGCCCTTTCACCCGCCGAGCAGGCGCGCGCCGTCGTCGACGGCGTCGCGCTCGGCCCGTATCGGACCAGCCGCTGGAAGACCGCCGACGAGCCCCGTCCCGAGGTCGAGCGCCTCGTCCTCTGCGGCGTCGGCGCAGGCGCAGGACGGGAGGCGGCCGAGCGGGCGAACGTGGCCGCGGCGTGGGCCAACCGCTGCCGCGACCGCGTCAACGCCCCCGCCAACATCGTGACGCCGGAGGCCCTGGCGGGCTGGGCGGAGGAGATCGCCGACGGCTCTCCCTCGCTCCGCTTCGAGGCGCTCGGGCCCGAGGACATCCGCGCCGCAGGCATGGGCGCGTTCGCCGCGGTCAGCCAGGGGAGCCACAACCCCCCGCGGTTGATCACCCTCGCGTACGAGCCGGAGGAGCCCGCGCGCGCCGAGCTCCGCGTCGGGCTGGTCGGCAAGGCGATCACGTTCGACACAGGCGGCTTCTCGCTGAAGCCGGCCCTCCGGATGGACGAGATGAAGTCGGACATGGGCGGGGGCGCCGCCGTCCTCGCCGGGATGGGCGCGATCGCCGAGCTGGGCCTCCCCGTCCGCGTCCTTGCGGTGGTCCCGTCCTGCGAGAACCTGCCCGGCGGGCACGCCTACCGCCCCGGCGACATCCTCACGTCGCTGAGCGGCAAGACCATCGAGGTCACCAACACGGACGCCGAGGGAAGGCTGATCCTCGCCGACGCCCTCTGGTACACGCGGGAGTCCGGCGCGACCCACGTCCTCGACCTGGCGACGCTCACGGGCGGCGTCGTCGTCGCCATGGGCGACCAGTACGCCGGGCTCTTCGGGACGGACGACGCCTGGGTCGCCGAGATCGAGGCGGCGGCGGAGGCGAGCGGCGACCACGCCTGGCGCCTTCCCCTCCACGAGCGCTACGGGCGCTACAACGATTCGCGCTTCGCGGACCTCAAGAACTCGTCGGACCTGAGGCAGGCCTCGCCGATCCTCGCGGCGGCGTTTCTACGGGAGTTCGCGGGTGAGGGGCCGTGGGCGCACCTCGACATCGCGGGAACGGCGTACCTGGAGCGCGGGCGGGGCGACTACTACACGGAGCTCGGCGCGACCGGCTACGGCGTGAGGCTGCTCGCGGAGCTGGCCCGCCGCCTCTCGTAAGTAAGTGCGCCTCCAGGCAATACTGGCGATCGCTTCTGCCCCGCGATCACGCGGCGCCAGAGCCCGCCCTCGCCCTCACCAAGGCTTCCAAGCCTTGGCTTCGGCCGAGTGCGGGCTCTGGCTTGGTGCTCGCAGCGCAGAAGCGGGGCAGCATCACCTGGAGGCGCACCGGTAGTGGACTTCGACCTCTCCGACGAGCACGAGCTCCTGCGGCAGACGGTTCGCGAGTTCGCGCAGGAGCGGATCGCACCCGTGGCCGAAGAGCTCGACCGCGAGCACCGCTTCCCGCAGGAGATCGTCGCCGAGCTCGCCGAGCTCGGCCTCATGGGGATCCCGATCCCGGAGGAGTACGGCGGCGCGGGGAGCGACACGCTCGCCTACGCGATCGCGATCGAGGAGCTGACGCGCGTGGACTCGTCCGTGGCGATCACCGTCGCCGCGCACACGTCGCTCGGGACGATGCCGATCTTCCTCTTCGGCACCGAGGAGCAGCGGCGGGAATGGCTCCCGGACCTGGCTTCCGGCCGCCGCCTCGCCGCCTTCGGGCTCACCGAGCCGGGCGCGGGCTCGGACGCCGGCGCAACCCGGACCCGCGCGGAGCTGCGCGACGGCGAGTGGGTCGTGAACGGCTCGAAGATCTTCATCACGAATGCCGGCACGGACCTGAGCGCGTGCGTGACGATCACCGCCCTGACAGGCGACGGCGAGATCTCGAACCTGATCGTCCCGAACGGGACGCCCGGGTACGAGATCTCCGCTCCGATGCGCAAGATGGGCTGGCGGGCCTCCGACACGCGCGAGCTGTCGTTTCGGGACTGCGCCGTGCCCGAGGGCAACCTGCTCGGCGACCGCGGCGCCGGCTTCCGCCAGTTCCTCGAGATCCTGGACGGCGGGCGCATCTCGGTGGCGGCGATGGGGCTGGGCCTCGCGCAGGGCGCGTACGACCTCGCCTTCGGCTACGCCCGCGAGCGGGAGCAGTTCGGCAAGCCGATCGCAAGCTTCCAGGCGATCCAGTTCGCGCTGGCGGACATGGCCACCGAGATCGAGGCGGGCCGCGGGCTCGTGTACCGGGCGGCGTGGCTCAAGGACCAGGAGCGACCGTTCGCAGGCGAGGCGGCGATGGCCAAGCTCTACACGGGCGAGCTGTCGGGGCGGGTCGTCGACCGCGCCCTCCAGATCCACGGCGGCTACGGCTTCACCGACGAGTACGCAATCTCGCGGCTCTACCGCGACCAGAAGGTGCTGGAGATCGGCGAGGGCACGAACGAGGTGCAGCGCATGGTGATCGCCCGCCACCTCGGTCTGTAACGTCAGGCTCGCACGCCGCCGAAAACGCCTACGCTGACTCAGTGCCCGCAGTCGAGACAATCCTCGTCGCCTTCGACGACCCTGCCTCCGAGACGCTGGCGCGAGCCGCCGACCTGGCCGAGGCGCTGGGCGCGACGCTGATCGTCACGAGCGTCGCCGCGGCCGCCGGCGCGGGCGAAGAAGTGGAAGCCGAGCAGTTCGCGCGGGAGCGGCTCGAGCAGGCGCACGGCTACCTCGAAGGACGCGGCCTGACCGCGGAGCTGGTGCCGTCCCTGGGGCACCCCGCGGAGGCGATCGTCAAGCTCGCGCGCGAGCGGAACGTCGACCTGATCGTGGTGGGGACCCGCAGGAAGCGGTTCTTCGAGCGGCTCGTCGAGGGAAGCGTCCTCCAGGACGTCCTGCGGCACTCGACCTGCGACGTGCTCGTCGTCTACTGACGTGAACGACCCTCGGCTCGCGATTGCAGGCTTCCTGATCGGCGTCCTGGTCGGGATGACGGGGATGGGCGGCGGCTCGCTGATGACGCCGATGCTCATCTTCCTCTTCAACTTCAACCCTGCCGTCGCGATCGGCACGGACATCCTGCACGGAGCCGTCTTCAAGTCCTTCGGCGCGGTGCGGCACCGCCGGCTCGGAACCGTGAGAGCGCGTCTGGCCTTCTGGATGCTGGTCGGGAGCGCCCCCCTGTCCCTCGTCGGCGTCTGGGTTGCCACCTACCTGACGCGCCGCTACGGCGACAGTGTCGACTCCGTCCAGGGCAGGATTCTCGGCGTCACGCTCGTGATCGGCGGAGTCCTCTTTCTCGTCAAGGCCGTCATGCATCGCACCGGGCCTCAGACCACGCTCGGGGCGCTCACCAACCGGGACCGGATCTTCGCCATCGCGATCGGCGCCACCGGCGGGTTCGTCGTCGGCCTCACGTCGGTGGGGAGCGGGACGCTCTTCGCGCTCGCGATGCTCCTGGCCTTCCCGCTCGCGGCCAGGGTCGTGGTCGGGACCGATATCGCCCACGCCGCGGCCCTCCTCTGGGTCGCAGGCTTCGGCCACCTGGTGGCCGGGAACGTCGACGTCGGTGCGATCGGCTGGCTCCTCGTGGGGTCGATCCCCGGCGTCCTGATCGGGAGCCAGGTGAGCGTCGGGCTGTCGGACCGGGTGCTGCGCTTCGCGCTCGCGTCCGCGCTGTGCCTCAGCGGCCTGAAGCTCCTCGAGGTGCCCTATGCGAACGCGATCGTCGTCGTCACGATCGTGGCCGGGCTCGCCGCTGTCGCCGTCTGGGGCGCCCGCCGGCTTCTCCGGCGCGGGGAACGGGCCCACGAGCCGAGCGTCCCCGAGCCGGGGCCCGCCGAGAACGGCGACGGAGCCGAGGAGGCGCAACGGACGGTGGTCGCGCGGCGTCCCCTGTCCTGAGCAGGCGGGAGCTCAATCGGGCGCTCCTCGAGCGGCAGCTGCTGCTCGAGCGACGGGCGCGCCCGGCCGGCGAGGTGATCGAGCACCTGGTCGGCATGCAGGCGCAGGCGCCCCGCGATCCGTACGTCGCCCTCTGGTCACGGCTCGAGGGCTTCCGCCCGGAGGAGCTCGAGCGGCTGATCGTCGGGCGGCAGGCGGTCCGCGTGACGCTCATGCGGGCGACCATCCACCTGGTCACGGCGCGCGACTGCCTCGTCCTGAGGCGTGTGCTCCAGGTCGTCGCGGAGCGAGCCTTCTGGAGCGGGAGCCCGTTCGGGCGGCGGCTCGGCGACGTGGACGCGGGCGAGCTCGTCGCCGCCGGCCGCGCCCTGCTCGAGGAGGAGCCGCGCACGCGTGCCGGGCTTCGGACGGCGCTCGCCGGGCGCTGGCCGGATCGGGACGCGGAGGCGATGGCCCATGCCGTCTCCTACCTCCTCCCCGTCGTCCAGATCCCGCCCCGCGGCCTCTGGAGCCGGAGCGCGCGGCCGACGCTGGCGACGCTCGAGTCCTGGCTCGGGCGCCCGCTCGGCGACGACTCCGCGCCCGACCGGACGGTGCTGCGCTACCTGGCCGCGTTCGGGCCGGCGAGCGTCCAGGACGTTGCCACCTGGTCGGGCCTCACGCGCGTGCGCGAGGTGATGGACCGGCTGCGTGCCGACCTGCGCACGTTCCGGGACGAGAGCGCCGTCGAGCTCTTCGACCTGGCCGACGCGCCCCTTCCCGACCCGGACACGCCGGCGCCCGTGCGCTTCCTGCCCGAGTACGACAACGTCTTCCTCTCGCACGCCGACCGCTCGCGCATCGGTTTCGCAGAGGACCGGCCGCGCCTCGGGTTCGGCGACAACCGCTTCTTCAGCATGGCGCTGATCGACGGGTTCCTGAAGGCTTCCTGGCGAATCGAGCGCGAGCGCGGCGCGGCGACGCTCTCGATCAAGCCGGTCCGGAAACTGTCGAAGAGGGACACCGCCGCCGTGACCGCCGAGGGGCGGCGGCTTCTCGCCTTCATGGCCGGCGACGCCGACGAGCGGGAGGTGCGCATACTCCCGGCGTGACCGTCGCTCGCCTGGGCCGCTCCGCGGGATTTCCCCGTGCCCCCTCCGCGAGAGCCTCCGCCGCTCCCAGGCCGCTCGGCCCGTGACCGGCCGGCTGTATGCGGGCGCCTCCGGCTTCTCCTACCCGTCCTGGCGCGGCGGGTTCTATCCGCCGGAGGCGAAGCCCGACACGTTCCTGCGCCGCTACGCGGAGCGCGTCAACGCCGTCGAGCTCAACAACACGTTCTACCGGGTGCCGGAGGAGGATCAGTTCGACCGCTGGGCCGCTCAGGTTCCCGACGGCTTCCGCTTCGCGGTCACGATGAGCCGCCGCCTGACGTCCTTCGGGAGGGTCGAGGGAGTCGACGAGTTCTGTCGGATGGCGCGCCGGCTCGGCGACCGGCTCGGTCCGCTCCGCGTGAAGGTCCCCCAGGCGCGCGACGACGGGTTCCTGCGCCTCTTCCTCGACTCGCTCGACCCCGAGGTGCCGGTCGCGGTCGACTTCCGCCACGAGTCGTGGGACGACCCCGAGGTGACCGAGCGGCTCGACGAGCGCAGCGTCGTCCGCGCGAACGCTCTCGAGGGTGCCGCCGCGTTCAGGTACCTACGGTTTCGGGACCCTCCCTACGACGAGGCGGGCCTCGAAGGGCTTGCCGCCACGATCCGGCCCCTCCTCGCCGCCGGGACGGACGTCTACGCCTTCTTTCGCCACGAGGACGAGCCGACGGCGCCGCTCTACGCGGAACGGCTGCGGGAGCTGGTCACGGAGTAGGCTTCGCCGATGAGCGGCCGCCCCGAGGTGATCGTGGACGTCGTCTTCGAGGACGGCCTCCTCTTCATCGCGGTCTCGAACATCGGCGACCGCCCCGCGCTCGACGTCAGGACGACCTTCAACCGCAAGCTCGTAGGCCTCGGCGGGACGAAGGACGTCGCGGCGCTGCCGCTCTTTCGCAACATCCCCTTCCTCGCACCGGGCAGGGAGATCCGGACGCTGCTCGACTCGGCAGCGTCGTGGTTCGCCCGCCGCCGCGCGAGCTCGATCGTCGCCCGGGTCACCTACCGCGACGCCGACAAGGAGGAGTACAAGGCGGCGATGACACACGATCTCGAGATCTACCGAGAGATCGCCTACGTGAGAGGAGACTGAGCGATGCCCCCTGCCGGGAGACGAGATCCGTTCAAGAACTACTCGTTCCTCGTCGAGATCGACGGGATCGCCGCGGCCTCGTTCAAGACGGTCAGCGGTCTCTCGGCCGAGGTCGAGTTGCTCGAGTATCGGGAGGGCTCGGACCCGGTCTCCTCGTCGCGCAAGCTTCCCGGGCGCATCCATTACCCGAACGTCACCCTTCGGCGCGGCCTCACCACGTCGAGCGACCTCTGGGACTGGTGGAAGAGCGTCTCGGAGGGCGGAGCCTACCGGCGCAACGTGGCGATCACGCTCCTGGACGACTCGCACACGCCGGTGCTGAGCTGGCGCCTGCGCAACGCCTTCCCCGTGAAGTTCGAGCTCTCCGAGCTCGACGCGGGCAAGAACGAGGTTGCCATCGAGTCGATCGAGCTCGCGCACGAAGGCCTCGAGCTCGACAGGTAGCGGCTAGCGCAGCCGCTCGACCGGGAAGCCCTCGGCCTCGAGCCTCTCCGTGAGCTCGCCGCAGTGCTCCTCGTCCCGCATGGCGAGGGTGAGCTCGATCTCGGTGCCGGTCACCGGCAGGTCCATGCCCTCCCGGTGGTGGTCGACGCCGAGAACGTTCGCACGCTCCTCCGCGACCAGCGCGAGGAGGTGCGCGAGGTTGCCGGGCCGGTCGTCGACGCGGGTGCGGATGACGAGGTAGCGCCCCGCCTGCGTGAGCCCGTGGCGGAGGACCTCGATGAGCGCGCTTGCGTCGATGTTCCCGCCCGAGAGGAGCGCGCACGCTGGGCCGGAGCCCTCCACCTTGCCCGCGAGGAGCGCCGCGACGGAGGCCGCGCCGGCGCCCTCCACGGTGAGCTTGCAGCGCTCGTTGACGAGCAGGATCGCGTCGGCGATCTCCGCGTCGGAGACGGTGACGACCCCGGCGAGCCTCTCTTCGAGGATGGCCTTCGTGTGCTCTCCGGGCCTCTTGACCGCGATCCCGTCCGCGATCGTGCTTCCCCTGGGCTCCTCGCCCGCGAAGGGAGCGCAGGCCGCAGCCTGCACGCCGACGATTCGAAGGTGCGGCCGCAGCTCGTGCAGCGCGAGCGCGATGCCCGCGGCGAGACCGCCGCCGCCGATCGGGACGACGAGCGTCTCGACGTCGGCTTCGAGCTGCTCGGCGAGCTCGAGCCCGAGCGTTCCCTGGCCCGCGACGACGAGCGGGTCCTCGAAGGCGTGCACGAGCGTCTCCCCCACCTCCGCCCGCTGCTTCGCAGCGGCGTTCGCCTCGTCGTACCCGGCCCCGGCGAGCACGACCTCGGCGCCGTAGCTGCGCGTCGCCTCGACCTTCGCCGCGGGCGCGTCCTCGGGCATGAGCACGGTGGCCCGCACTCCCGCCTCGCGGGCCGCCCAAGCGACCGCCTGGCCGTGGTTCCCGGCGCTCGCCGTCACGACGCCGGCCTCCCGCTCGGCCTCCGTCAGGGTGGAGATCCGGTTGAAGGCGCCGCGGATCTTGAACGACCCCGTGCGCTGGAGGTTCTCGGCCTTGAGCCAGACCGGGCGGTCGACTAGGCGCCCGAGTGTCTCGGAGGAGACGACCGGGGTGACCCGCGCGACGCCGTCGAGGCGCCGCCGCGCCTCTTCGATCTCAGCGAGTGTCGGGTGTGTCCGCGTCGCCATCCCGAAGGTGGAACACCTTCTCCATGATCTCACGAACGGCGGTGAGCGGATCGAGCTCGCGCCGCTGCACCTCGCCGAGAAGGCGTCGCAGCTCCTCGTCCTCCGCCACCGCAGCCTCCAGCCGCGCCTTGGTACGGGCGCTGGCCACCGCGAACACCTCGCCGGCGAGGTTCCGGGCGCGGCGCTCCTCGAGCGTCCCGCTCTCCTCGAGATGGCGGCGGTGCTCCTCGAGCTTCTCCCAGAGCTCGTCCACGCCCTCACCCTGCACGGCCTCGGTGAGGACGATCGGCGGCCGCCACTCGCGCTCCCGGTCCAGCGAGAGGATCGAGCGCACCTCGTTCACCATCGTCTTGGCGGCCGGGTGGTCGCGCTTGTTCACGGCGATCACGTCCGGGATCTCCATGATCCCCGCCTTCAAGGCCTGGATCGAGTCCCCCGAGCCCGGCATGAGGACGAGGAGCACCGTGTCGGCGATCGTGATCACCTCGACCTCGCTCTGCCCCGCTCCAACTGTCTCGAGGAAGAGCAGCTCCTTACCCGCAGCGTCGAGGAGGAGCGCCGCCTGGAGCGTCGCCTCAGCAAGCCCACCGAGGTGCCCTCGCGTCCCCATCGAGCGGATGAAGACCTCCGGGTCGAGGAAGTGGTCGGCGAGGCGGATGCGATCGCCCAGGAGCGCTCCGTGGGTGAACGGGCTCGACGGGTCGACGGAGATGACGCCGACGCTCGTGTCGTCGGCGCGGACGAGGCGGACGAGGGCGCTGATCAGGCTCGACTTCCCCACGCCAGGCGGGCCGGTGACGCCGATTGCGTACGCAGGACCCCGTTTCGGGGTAGAGCTCGCGCACGAGCTCGTAGGCGAGCGGATCGGAGCTCTCGACGAGCGTGATCGCGCGCGCGAGCGCCCGGCGGTCGCCGGCGCGGACGCCCTCGACGAGGGCCTCGCGCGTCCACGTCCGGGCGGCCACGGGCTAGGGCCCCGACGCGGTCACCAGCACACGCCGGATGGCCTCGGCGAAGAGCTCGTTCTCCTCGGGCGTCCCGACCGTCACCCGGATCGCGCCCGGGGCGCCGAAGGGCGCGAGCGGACGGACGACCACGCCCTCGCGGAGCAGCGCGTCGAAGACCGGTCGCGCATCCTCGCCGACTTCCGCGTAGACGAAGTTCGCCACCGCCGGAGAGGCGATCTCCAGGCCGATCTCCCCGCACAGCTCCACGAGCCGGGCGCGGGCCTGCGCGTTCAGCTGCCGGCGCCGGTCGACCTCGGCAGGGTCGCCGAGGCTCGCCACCGCCGCGTCCTGAGCCGGCTGGGTGACGTCGAACGCGTTCCGAACCTTCTTGATCGCGTCGACGACCTCCTTCGGGCCGATCCCGTACCCGACGCGGAGCCCGGCGAGGCCGTAGATCTTCGAGAACGTACGCAGGACGAGCACGCGGCGCCCCGCCTTCATGTGCTCCTCGATCCCGTCCGGGTAGTCGGGCTCTTCCAGGTACTCGAAGTACGCCTCGTCGAGCACGGTCAGGACCCCGTCCGGCACGCCGGCGAAGTACGCCTCGACCTCGGCCCGCGAGATCATCGTGCCCGTCGGATTGTTCGGGTTGCACAGGTAGACGATCTTCGTCCGGTCGGTGACCGCAGCGAGGATCCGCTCGACGTCGTAGCGGTGCTCGGTGAGCGGCACGCGGACCGGCGTCGCCCCCATCTTCACGGCAGCGAGCGGGTAGCTGGCGAAGGAGGGCCACCCGAACACGACCTCGTCGCCGGGGTCGAGGGACGCCAGCGAGAGGTAGGTGATGACCGCGTCCGCCCCGGCGGCGACCGCGACGTTCTGGGGCTCGACCCCGTGCTTCTCGGCGAGGCGCATGACGAGCCTGTACGCACCGCCGTCGGGGTACCGGTTCAGCCCTGCCCGGCCCTCGTCGAGCGCGGCGAGCGCGGCCGGAAAGGGTCCGAACTGGCCCTCGTTCGAGGCAAGCTTGACCACGCGCTCGAGGCCGAGCTCGCGCTGCACCTCCTCGACGGGCTTCCCGGGCTCGTAGGGAACGAGGCCCGCGATCGCGCTCCTGGTGAGCTCGTTGGCCACGCGGAAACCTTAACCTGTCGGCCAATGGACGAGATCGGCCTCTTCCCCCTGAACCTCGTGCTCGTTCCCGGCGAGCAGGCGCCGCTCCACGTCTTCGAGCCGCGCTACCGGGAGCTGATCGGCGAGTGCCTTGACTCCGGCCGCGACTTCGGCCTCCTGCTCGAGGACGACGAGGGTCTGCGCGAGGTGGGCACGCGCTGCAGCGTCGTCGAGGTCCTCGACCGCTTCCCGGACGGGCGCCTGAACGTCGTGGTCGAGGCTCGCGCGCGTTTCCAGCTCCTCGAGCTGACGGCGGGCCGTGCCTTCCGGACGGCTGAGGTCGAGGAGCTCCCCGACGAGTCCGACCTTCCGAGCGAGGACGAGATCGAGGAGTGCCTCGCCGCCTACGCGCGCGTGGTCACCGCGGCCGAGGCCGACCTCGACGATCTCGACCTCGACGCCGACTCGATCGCGTACCAGATCGCGTCCCGCATCGACTTCGGCACCGAGGTCAAGCAGGGGCTCCTCGAGCTGCGCTCGGAGCGCGACCGGGTGGTCCGGCTCGCCCCCATGCTCAGCCAGGCGGCCGACGCTGTCGAGCGCGACCGCGAGATCAGAGCCCGCGCCGGCGGCAACGGCCGCGTCGAGCCGCTCTAGCCGGCGTCACGTCGCACTCGTCCGATGCGCGGTCCAGGAGCGCGTGCACCACGTCCACACGTTAAGCGCTGCTTACGCTGACCGGCGGATGCCGTGCACGGGGCGCCCGGACGCCTCCCAGGCGTAGTACGAGGCGCTCGGCCCGAACGCCGGCTCGTAGGCGACGATGCGCGGGTTCCTCCCCACGTCCTTCGCGCGCTGCGCGTGCCAGAGGAGGTTCGGGTCGTCGCGCTCCTGCCACACGAGGATGAGGTGCACGGCGGTCATGAACTCGGCCACGAACGCGCATCCCGGGGCCGGGCACGGGAACGGGTCGGTGCGGACGCAGCACCACCCGGAATGGTCCTCGCCGGTGTCGTCGGTCCAGAGCTCTTCCTCCTCCGCGAGCTCCCGCTCCTCGAAGAGCACGGAGCCCGGGCGCGGCTCGAGCGGCTCGGTCATCGCACCTCCTTGGCCATCAGGATCGCATCGACGAACCCGTCGGGGCGCTTGTAGTGGTTCCGGCGGTAGCCCTCGCGCTCGTAGCCAAGGCTCTCGTAGAGCGCGATCGCGGCGTGGTTGTAGGGGAACACGTGGAGCTCGAGCTTGAGGATGCCCATCTCGCGGGCCCACTCCTCCGCCGCCTCCATGAGGGCGCGGCCGATGCCGCGGCGGCGCTGGCCGAGCTCCACCATGAGCCCGAGGTCGGCGACGTGCTCGCTGGCGGGGTGCTGGTCGCGGGCGAGAGAGATCCGGCCGACGATCCCGTCGGCCGACTCGGCGACGAAGACCACCGCATGAGGATGGCGTCGCACGGCCCGCAGGTAGCGCCGCTCCTCGGAGACGCTGCGCCATTCGCCGTCGGCGATCAGCCAGCCCTCGGGCTCGGAGCCGACGGCGCGGGCGAGCTCGACCAGCGACGGCGCGTCGCCCGGGGCCGCCCGGCGCACGTAGACGGTCACGCGGGGACCACCACGCCGCCGCCGCTGCGGCGCGGGTCGCCGGCCGCCTCGAGCGTCCCGTCCTCTCGGACGCCCACGGCCGAGACTCCGCCGAAGTAGAGGTTGCGGCCCTCCCAGCGGGCGACCGCGTATCCCCACGTCTCCAGCGCGTCGGCCGCCTCGGGCGCGATGCCTCCTTCGAGCTGGAGCACGTTCCCCTCGAGGTGAACGCGAGGCGCTTCCTGGGCATCTCCCACGCTCAGGCCGTGGTCGACGACGTTGACGACGGTCTGGAGGATGGCCGAGCGGAGTCGAATCGAGCCGGCGCTTCCGACGACGAGTCGCGGTTGTCCCCCGGAGAGGACGAGCGACGGCGCCATCATGCTCGTCAGCCGCCGGCCGGGCCGCGCGATCCACCCCGGCGGGTTGAGATCCGTCTCCCCGAGCATGTTGTTGAGCTGGATGCCCGTGCCGGGAACGAAAAATCCCGACCCGCAGCCCGTGGACGCCGAGAGCGACGCCGCGTTGCCCTTGACGTCGACGACGCTGATGTGTGTCGTGGACGGCGCCCCGGCCGACTCCTGCACGGGAGGGAGCAGCCCCTTGCGGAGCGCCCGGGCCCAGGCCTCGACGCGCTCGTCCGCCAGGACCCGCCCCACGGCCCCACCTCGGTAGAGATCGGTCAGAAAACCGCTGCCTCGGACCCCGGAGGCCACGCTCATCACGCCGGCAAGCTGCGCGAGCGCGCCGGGACTTCCGAGCGGAGGCATGGGCCCGAGCCGGTCGAGGACCCTGAGCGCCAGGGCGATGAGCAGCCCTCCGGACGAAGGCGGCGGGTTGGAGACGAACACCTCGTCTCGGTAGGCCGCCCGAACCGGCCGCCGCTGGATGACCCGGTACTCCGAGAGGTCACTTGTCGTGATGCGCCCGCCCCTCTCCTGCACCGCGTCTGCCATGCGCCGGGCGAGCTCGCCCCGGTAGAAGACGTCCGCGCCCTCGACGGCGAGCCACTCGAGCGTCGCCGCGAGGTCGTCCATGACGACGGTCTCTCCCTGCCGCAGCGCGCACTCCGCGCCGTAGACCTCCCTGCCCTCCGGCTCGGCACGGAGAACGACGTCGAGGATGTCGTGGAGGAACGCCTGCCCGGAGTTCAGGGCGACGCCCAACCGGGCGACCTCGACGGCGGGAGCGACGAGCTCGCGCCAGGGCAACTGCGCGTAGCGGCGATGCGCGACCGCGAGGCCGGCGACCGCCCCCGGCACGGCGCACGAGGATGGCCCGATGTGGAAGACCTGGGTCGTGCGCGGGTCGAACGCAACGTCGACTGCGACCATCTCCGTCGGCCGGCTGTCCTCGAGCCCCCGGCCGGGGAGGGCGACGAAGAAGTCGAGGATCCGGTCGCTCCGGTCCCGGGCGTGGTGGACGAGCATGAACCCGCCCCCGCCGGGGCCGGCGAGGGGGCTCTCCGCGACCCAGGAGACGAACGCCGCCGCGATGCAGGCGTCGACCGCGTTGCCTCCCTCGGCAAGAATCCTCGCGCCCGCCTCTGCCGTCAGCGGGTGGCCGGCGGCGACTGCGCCCCTCATGGGGAAAGGGTAGCCGGGGTCATTTGCGCGCTAGGGCGGCCACGTCCCCAACTCGCCTACCAGGTGCCCCATTCCTCGAACGGCTCCCGGCCGCCGGGCTCGAGCGACCAGTAGTCGCGCTGGGCGCACACGCGGCCGTCACAGTCGAACCGGAGCAGGGCGACGCCCGCGATCGTGACCTCCTTCCCTTTCTCGACCACGATGGCCCAGTACTCGACAGTCGCGCGATCGCCGCTGACGACCGGCTCACCGAACCAACAGCCGCCGAATCCCTCCTGGTCGGCGAACGCCCATTTCGCGTAGTCGAGCACCCCCTCCCGGCCCACGTGCGGCTCCCTGAACGGCCGGGAGCGGAAGACGGCCGCCTCCGCGTAGACGTCGCCCAGCGGATCGGGATCCTTCGCCGGCCAGGCACGCCGCCACGCATCGGCCCATGTGCGCACGGCGGCTTCGACGTCCACCACGCGGCCGTGCCCGCTTACAGGTCGCTGAGGAAGCTCGGCGGCTCGAGCGGTTCCGCTTCGGGGGGCCGGAGCGACGGACGCTTCACCACTTCGCCGATCCCGGTGGCGATCACGGTCACCCACACCTGCCCGGCGAGCCGCTCGTCGATCGTCGCGCCGAAGATGATGTTCGTGTCCTCGGTTGCCCCGCGGCGGATCACCTCGGCCGCCTCGTTCACCTCGAGCAGAGTGAGGTCCTCTCCACCGGCGATCGAGAGGAGGATGCCCTTGGCGCCCACGAGCTCGGTGTCGATGAGCGGCGAGCGCAGCGCTCGCTCGGCGGCTTCGTGAGCCCGGTTGTCGCCCGTGGCGAACCCGATCCCCATGAGCGCGGAGCCGGCGTTCGACATGACCGTGCGGACGTCCGCGAAGTCGAGGTTGATTAGACCGGGCATCGTGATCAGGTCGCAGATGCCCTGGACGCCCTGGCGCAGCACGTCGTCGGCGATCCGGAACGCGTCGATCATCGACGTCGACCGGTCGAGCACCTCGAGCAGGCGGTCGTTCGGAATGACGATGACGGTGTCACAGACCCGCCGCAGATCGTCGACGCCTGCATCCGCCTGCGCACGGCGGCGTGTGCCCTCGAAGCGGAACGGCATCGTCACGATGCCGACGGTCAGCGCTCCCACGTCCTTGGCCAGCTGGGCCACGACCGGCGCGGCGCCCGAGCCGGTGCCACCGCCCTCGCCCGCGGTCACGAAGACCATGTCGGAGCCGCGGAGGACGTGCTTGATCTGGTCCTGGGCCTCCTCGGCGGCCCGCCGGCCGAGGTCAGGGTCGGCCCCGGAGCCGAGACCGTGCGTCAGCTCGCGGCCGATGTGGAGCTTGATCGGCGCCTCGCACTGCTTCAGCTGCTGGATGTCCGTGTTGACGGCGATGAACTCGACCTGCGAGATCCCCGCCTCGATCATGCGGTTGACCGCGTTCAGCCCGGCGCCGCCGACGCCGACGACGCGGATCACGGCCAGGTACGCGGCCGAGTCCGGCCGGGGGGTCGTCCGCATGCGCGGCGCCGGCTCGATCAGCCGCTGCGCAGACGGCGTCGCCCGGTCGCCCGCTGGAGCGGCGTAGGGCCGCTCGGGGCTCGAGGCGGGCGCCTTGCCGGCCTTCTTCTTCGGCGGTGCCTCCACGGGCGCGGCCGGCGGCTGGTCGGCGCTTGGCTCCGGAGCGGCCGACTCGACCGTCTCCTGGTCGCCGGCGGGCTCACCCTCCTTGCCGGACTGCTTCTGCGCGGCATCGGTCGCCTTGAAGAGCTCGGCGAGCGGCCCTTCACGCATGCTGGCTCGGCGTCGCGCCATCGAGCACCTCCTTTGCGAGCTCGCGGTAGGCCTCGGCGGCCGACCCCGTCGGGTCGTACTTGAGAACGGAGCTGCCCTGCACGGGCGCCTCCGCGTAGCGCACCGTCTTACGGATGCGCGTGTCGAAGACGAGGTCGCCGAAGTTCTCCTTCAGCATCTCGATGGCCTCGCGGCTGTGGAGCGTGCGGCTGTCGTACATCGTCGCGAGGATCCCCCGGATCTCCACCGTGGGGTTCAGGTTCTCCCGGATCAGCGTGAGCGTGTTCTCGAGCTGGACGAGACCGCGCAGGGAGAGGTACTCGCACTGCACGGGGACGATGACGCCGTCCGCGGCCGTGAGGGCGTTGATAGTGAGGAGCCCGAGCGATGGCGGCGTGTCCACGAGGATGTAGTCGTACCGGCTGCGGGCGGGCAGAAGCCCCTTCTGGAGGGCACGCTCGCGCCCGATCATGCTCGAGAGCGCGAGCTCGGCGCCCGCGAGGTCGATCGAGGAGACGGCGAGGTCGACCTCCGTCCGGTGGATCACCTCGTCGATCGGGAGGCCGTGGACGAGGACGTCGAACATCGACCGCTCGACGCTGTCGGGATCCATCCCCTGACTCATGGTCAGGTTCCCCTGCGGGTCGAGGTCGACCGCGAGGACGTCGAACCCCTGCTCCTTGAAAGCGACAGCGAGATTGAGCGTCGTGGTCGTCTTCGCCACGCCGCCCTTCTGGTTGGCGAGCGCGATGACCTGAGCCAGGTTGACTCCTTGTGAAGGGGGCGTCCGCCAAAGCGGACGCGACAGGATTGAAGACAGGCCCATTGAGGGCTCCTGTTTCGCGCCAGGGTAGCACAATCCTTCTCGCCGCCCGACGGCGCAATCCGGCTTGGGAAGCGGGCCAGCGGTGTTTCCGGCCGGGTCCCCTGGCGGCGTCCGGGGACGCTCTCGGCTCAACGACGCAGGGCGAGGAGCGAGAGCATCTCGAAGCAGGCGTTCGCGGCCACGAACGCCGTCACCCCCGCGGGGTCGTAGGGAGGCGACACCTCGACGCAGTCGAAGCCGCGGAAGTCGAGGCCCGCCAGCGACCGGACATAGGTGAGCGCCTCGCGGCTCGACGGCCCGCCGACCTCGGGCGTGCCCGTCCCCGGAGCGAACGCCGGATCGACGAAGTCCACGTCGAAGGACAGGAAGCACGGCCCGGGCCCGACCCGCTCTCGGACGCGCTCGGAGAACCCGGCTGGGCCGAGCGCCGCGAGCTCCTCGTACGTGAGCGCGTCGATGCCGAACGCTTCCGGGAGCCGCGCGTCGTCCGCCTCGGTCAGGGAGCCGCGCAGCCCCGCCTGGATCGACCGCGCAGGGTCGACGAGGCCCTCTTCCAACGCCCGCCGGACCACGCTGCCGTGGAAGAGCTTCTGCCCGAAGTACGCGTCCCAGAGGTCGTGGTGCGAGTCGAGCTGCACCAGCGCCAGCGGACCGTGCACGGCCGCGAGAGCCCGGAGCTCGGCCAGCAGCACCGTATGGTCGCCGCCCAGGCAAAGGGTCGTCACCCCCGCGCGCGCGATCTCCTCGAGCCCGGCCGCCGAGCGTTCGAGCGACTCGACGGTGGACCCCGGGACGGTAGGGACGTCCCCGTAGTCGACCAGCGAGAGCTTCTCGACGACGTTCACGCCGAGCAGCGGGTTGTAGTTGCGCAGCATGACCGAGGCGCTCCGGATGCCCTCGGGGCCGAACCGGGCCCCCGTTCGGTAGACGACCGCGCCGTCGGTCGGAATCCCCACGACGGCCACGTCGACGTCGTCGAGGTCCCTCACGTGCGGCAGCCGCATGAACGTGCGCGGGCCGGAGAAGCGCGGCGTCTCGAACGCGTCCGGCGGCCCGTACCGCGGCATGGCGCTCGATTATATGGCGGTCCTGTCGACCTCCCGGCGCACCACCTCCTCCCTGCGAGCGAGCGTCGTCCGACAGCCGCTCAGCGCCGCCTCCGCCCCCGCCGTCGAGGATGCGGCCTCCGCCGAGGCTCGCCTCCCCCCGGTTTCCCGACGCCGTTCGTGCTCCGCGGCGATCCATGCCTCCCCCTCCCGCACGAGGTGCCGAACCTCGGCAAGGAGGTCCGCCGCCGGAGCGCGATCACTCTGGAGGGCCTCGATCCGCTCGAGACGCTCGATGACCTTGCGTGCTTCGTCCACCCCCCGAGGCTACGGGGCAGGATCGCGCGCGTGTGTGTCGCCGTGTGACGAGTCGTGCTCCAAGGGGTCACGACATTCGCGCCGGTAGACGAGCAGCAGGAGGGCGATGCCTCCGAGGCTGATCGCCAGCGTGATCCAGCTCCACTGGAAGATCGGGAGCAGGGCGCCGAGCACCATCCCCACGACGAGCAGCCGGCAGCGCCGCCGCCGCATCAGCTCGGCGCGGCTCGGGATCATCCGGTTGCGAGGACACGCGTCGACGAGCCCACCTGGGGCCGCGGCCGCAGTCCCAGGAGCGCCTCGTCCAGCGAGGCCACGAGCCGCTCGCGGGACCCTTCGAGCAGGGTCTCGACGAGCGCGCGCCGGACCGCGTCCTCGGCCCGCGCCCCGGGGCCGTCGCCGTCGAGCAGGGCGCGGAGGGCGATGAGAAGATCCTCGCGCTCGCGGGCCGTCTCGCCGAGGAGAACAGCCGCGCGCATCGCCGCCGCCCAGGGCCCCTCGTCGCAGCCGAGGACCGTCTCGAGCGCTTCCCGCAGCTCGTCCGAGCGGTGCGCGCCCGCGTGGAAGAGCGCGAGCTCCCAGCGCTCGAGGGCCTCGAGCATGTCGCCGGGAGCGTCGGAGAGCCTCGTCTGGAGCTCGACGACGAGCGGGGCGCGGAACACGTCGAGCCGGGTCGCCTGGCCCGGGGGCAGCTGGGCTGCGGTCGCCGGCATCGGCCGGACGCCGTAGGGGCGCCAGTCGAGCCGTTCGAAGACCACCGGCCCGGCGGCGATCGCGCCCGGCGTCGCGAGGCGCATCGCGCTGACCGCGCGCCCGAACTCGCCCGGTGCGTCGGGAACGCGGCAGGCCTGTGCGTCGAGGAAGGCCTCCAGCTCGAGGACCAGCGTGCGATCGACCTCGCGGCCCCAGTCCCGCGGGAGGAGACGGCCGGCGTCGGGCCACGCCGCCGTGAGCTCCCCGACAGCCGCCGGGCGGACGCGGACACCGTGCGCGAGCTCGATCGTCCCGCCGGACGTCAGGCCGACGACCGGCGCGACGGCCGAGTACGCCCGGCGATCGCCGTAGAGCGACGTCTCCAGCTCGAGGTAGGCGCGCTCGAATGCCTCGTCCCCCCAGTCGAAGCCCCCGCATGCCTCGGCGGTGCGCACGAGCAGCGGGATGAGAATCGTGCGCCTGAGAGCCTCGTCCTCACCGATTCGCTCGTCCGCATGGGCTCCGGCGAAAATCCCTGCCGCCGGCTCGTCCTTGAGCGCCGCGAGCGCCTCGCGCGCGTCCTCGCGGTTCGCGAGCCGACCGGCCCGCTGCTCGACGAAGGAGCCGACGAGCGGGCGGTACTCGTACAGCGTCGGCCTGTTCGGGCCCGCGTGCTCCTCGAGCGCGATCGGGACGTCCGCCCCGGCCTCGAGCTCGAGGCCTAGGTCGAAGAACGCGCCGAGACAGAAGGTGCGAAGCGCGGCGAAGAGACCCGGCGCGCGCGGTGCCTTGCCCACGCCTCCTGTCTGAGGCCGCTCGTCGGAAGCCCAGCCGGACACCCGGAACGGTTACGCCCCCGCCGGGCTCGTTCCTGCTTCACGCTGGCACCCGGGGCACCAGTAGGCCGTCCTGACGGCATCGCCCTGCGGAGCGGAACGGACCGCCGTCCCGCAGCGCCGGCAGGGCAGGCCGGCGCGCCGGTAGACCTGGCGGCGCCCTCGTCGCGCGCGCATGAGGCGGGCGGCCTCGGAGAGGAGACCGCGCACGTCGTCGTCGGTGAGCTCGCCGAGCGTGCGCCACGGCGAGACCCGCACGGCGAAGAGCGCCTCCGCCTTCCACATGTTCCCGATGCCCGCCACGAGACGCTGGTCGAGGAGCGCGTCGCCCACCGGTCGAGCCTGGTCGGCAGCTCGGAGACCGGCGACCATGGCGTCGAAGTCGGGAGGCGACGCCATGACGTCGGGGCCGAGGCGGGCGACCGCGGGCGAGCGCCCGCGGGTCAGCTCGAGCACCGGGCCGTTCCAGAGGACCGCCTGGTGCGTCCGGCCGCGAAGGACGAGCCACGGTGTGCCGAACGGCCGCGTCCCCGCGTCCAGCACCCGCCACCGTCCACGCATGCGTAGGTGGCTGCGGAGGACGAGCCCTCCCTCGAAGTCGAGCAGCAGGTTCTTCCCGACGGCCTGGACGCGCTCCAGCCGCCGCCGATCGAGTCGCGGGACGAGCTGGAGCGCCGCCGCGCGGGGATGCGGCGTCTCCACGGCGACGACCTCGCCCTCGAGGACGCGAAGACGCTCGGCGGCTCGGTGGAGAGCGTCCCCTTCAGGCACCCGTCACGCGCGCAGAACGGCGCGCCGCGGCCCTGCGAGGAAGCCGGCCTCGAGCAGGAGCGGCATGATCTCCGTCTCGCCGACCGGGCTGCCGTCGAAGCGCTCGACGGCGAGCCGCTTCAGCCCGCTTCTGCGAACGTGCTCGACGAGAGCGGCGAGTGCCGCGCGGAGCCAGGTCTCTTCCGGATCTCGGAGCGGGACGAGCGAGCGGCCGCCGCGCTCTACGAAGAGCGCCGCCTCCCCCCCGAGGAGCACGACCTGGGCGCCGCCGACGCGGGCGGCCCGGGCCCCCGAGCGCTTCGGCCACGGAAGCGCAGCACCGAACGGCTGAGCCGGGTCGGCGGCCGCGAGGACGAGAGCGGTCTCCTCCTCTGGACGCTCACGGAGCCGCTCGACCGCGCCCGGCAGCGCGAACTGAGCACCGCCCAGCCCTTCGACGAAGTAGCCGCGGCGGCAGACGCCGAGCGTCTCGAGGCGGCGAAGCTCGTGGTAGACGGGCGCGTAGCCACCCGGGATCCCCTCGGCGCGAACGCCGTCGCGCGTCACGATCCCCTGGCGCTCGAGCAAGAGCTCCGCGAGCGCACGTGGATCCGGCTCGCCCGGGAAGAGCCCGGCGGTCGACGACCAGCGGCCCTGGGTCGCGGTGATCGCGTCCGAGCGGGCCCGGGAGAACCGGCGCGGGCGCCGCTCCGGGCGCGGAGCCTGGAAGCGCCGACTCGCCCGGAGCGGCTGCCAGGCGTCGTTCGTCACCTCGCCCGCCCAGACGAGGTCCCACAGCGCGGGCAGCGCGGTCTCGCCGTCGAGGCCGGTGACGTGCAGGAGGTCGAACCAGAAAAGGGCGCTGGAGGCGAGCGCGGCGCGGACGGCCTCGTGCTGCTCGCCTTCGGGTGCGGGGAGGGCTGCGGGCCGGCCCAGCGCCGGCGCGTCCTCGCGAAAGTAGAGAGCCACGCGCTCGAGGCCCGCCCCAACCCAGACCACCTCGCCGGAGGCGGTGAGCTGGTCGAGCCGGGCCGGCTCGTAGCCGGGCACGCGGCGCGGGAGCACGTCGCTCTCCCAGAGCGGCACGGGAAGCGACAGCCCCTGGAGCGGCACGAGCGCCTCGCGCAGGCCGGCGCGGCGCCCGACTCCCTGCCACCCGGGCAGGAAGCGCCCGAGCGCGCCCGCCTCGACCGGCTCGACCTCCTTGCGCAGTCGCGCGAGGCTGGCCCGGCGCAGGCGCCGGAGGACATCCGGGTCACACCATTCGCGCTCGCTTCCTCCCGGCCGCAGCTCGCCGCGGACGAGGTCGAGCCCGGCAAGGGCCTCCTCCGCTCTCTCCGGCTCGAAGCCGAAGCGGCGTGCCGCCTCGTCGGTCGTGAACGGGCCCCGCCCGCGCGCGAAGCGGCGCAGGATCCAGCGGAGCGGATCGTCGCCCGCATCGAGGTACGCGTCCGGGCAGGCCGGACGGCGGCATCGCACCGACCGCGTCGCGGTAGCGTCCGGCATCCTCCGCCGCGATCAGCCGCTCGGCGCCGGCGACCCGCACGCGGACCGCACGCCGCTCCTCCTCGAGCTCGGCGGCGAGCACCTCGTCGAACTCGCCGGGAGCGAGGTCGCCGCGGCGGAGCAGCGCATCGTGCAGGGCGTCTGCCGTCCGCGGCGAGCCGCGCAGCTCGGCCTCCACCTCCTCGAGCGCCTGGGGGTCGATGAGGTCGCGCAGCTCCTCCTGGCCGAGCAGCTCCTTGAGCAGGTCCCGGTCGAGCGCGAGGGCCTGCGCGCGGCGCTCGGCGAGAGGCGTGTCGTCCTCGTACATGTAGGTGGCGACGTAGTCGAAGAGAAGCGAAGACGCGAACGGCGAGGCGGTCCCGGTCTCCACCTCGACGAGGTCGATCCGCCTCTGGGCGAGCGCGGCGAGCAGACCGCGCAGCGCGGGTAGGTCGAAGACGTCCTGGAGGCACTCCCGGTAGGTCTCGAGGACGACCGGGAAGTCCGGATAGCGGCGTGCGACCTGGAGGAGGCCCTGGGCCTTCAGGCGCTGCTGCCAGAGGGGAGTTCGCTGTCCGGGCCGCCGGCGCGGGATGAGGAGCGCCCGAGCGGCGTTCTCGCGGAAGCGCGCGCCGAAGAGCGCCGTGCCGCCGAGCTCCGCGACGACCAGGTCCTCCAGCTCGTCCGCGCCGACGAGCAGGTCGTCGAGCGGGGGCGGGGAGTCGGCGTCGGGCAGGTGGAGCGCGATCCCGTCGTCCGACCAGATGAAGTTCACCTCGACCCCCTGCGACTCGCGCAGGCGCGCCGCCAGCGCGAGCGCCCAGGGAGCGTGCACGCGGGCGCCGAAGGGCGTGAGGATGCAGAGGCGCCAGTCGCCGATCTCGTCCCGAAAGCGCTCCACGACCAGAGTCAAGTCCGACGGCAGGGCGCCGGTCGCCTGCTCCTGGTCGCGCAGGAACGTGAGGAGATTCTGGGCGGCGCGCTCGTCGAGCTCGTGCTCCGCCGTGAGGCGCTCGAGCGCTTCCGCGTCGTCGAGCGCGACGAGCTCGCGTCCGGTGCGACCGATCGCCTCACCCAGCTCGAACGGGCGGCCCACACCCTCGCCCTTCCAGAACGGCACGAGGCCGGGGACGCCCGGTGCGGGCGAGACGAGCACCCGATCGCGCGTGATCTCCTCGATGCGCCAGGTCGACGCGCCGAGCAGGAACGTCTGCCCCGCGCGCGCCTCGTAGACCATCTCCTCGTCGAGCTCGCCGACGCGTCCGCCGCCGTCGACGAGGTGGACGCCGAAGAGGCCCCTGTCGGGGATCGTGCCCGCGTTCGTGACCGCCAGCCGCCGGGCGCCCTCGCGTCCTCGCAGGAGCCCTGCGGCCCGATCCCAGGTGATGCGCGGCCGCAACTCGGCGAACTCCTCCGACGGGTAGCGCCCCGCCAGCATGTCGAGGACGTTCTCGAGCTGCTGGCGCGACAGGTCGCGGAACGGCCAGGCCCGCCGGACGAGCTCGTGGAGGTCGGCGACCGCGATCTCCTCCTGGGCGGCGATCGCCACGATCTGCTGCGCGAGCACGTCGAGCGGGATGCGCGGCACGCGAGTCTCCTCGATGAGGCCTTCCTTCATGCGCCGCGCGACGACCGCGCTCTCGAGCAGGTCGGCCCGGAACTTCGGAAAGATGCGGCCCTTCGAGGGCTCGTTCAGACGGTGCCCGGCCCGGCCGACCCGCTGGAGGCCGCGCGCCACCGACTTCGGGGACTCGACCTGGACGACGAGGTCGACGGCGCCCATGTCGATGCCGAGCTCGAGCGAGGAGGTCGCGACGAGGCAAGGGATCTCGCCCTTCTTGAGGAGCTCCTCGACCTCGATCCGCTGCTCGCGGGCCAGGGAGCCGTGGTGGGCCCGTGCGACCTCCCGCTCGGCGAGCTCGTTGAGCCGTAAGGCGAGGCGCTCCGCGAGGCGGCGGTTGTTCACGAAGGCGATCGTCGTCCGGTGCTGCTCGACCAGCTCGAGGAGCGCCGGGTAGACGGAGGGCCAGATGGAGCCGCCCTGGCCGGGCTCGCGCATGTCCTCGAGCGGGACGACGACCCGGAGGTCGAGCTCCTTCCGGCTGCCGGCGTCCACCAGCTCGATCGGACGGCCGCCGGAGACGAAGCGGCCGATCTCGTCCAGCGGGCGCTGGGTCGCCGAGAGGCCGATGCGCTGGAAGGGCTCGCCCGTGAGCCGCTCGAGCCGCTCGAGGCTGAGCACGAGGTGCGTGCCGCGCTTCGATCCGGCGACCGCGTGCACCTCGTCCACGATCACCGCGCGCACCGTGCGGAGCGTCTCCCGCGCGCGCGAGGTCAGCATGAGGAAAAGCGACTCGGGGGTCGTGATCAGGATGTCGGGCGGGCTCTTGAGCATCGCGGCGCGCTCTTTCGGCGGCGTGTCGCCGGTGCGGACGGCGACCGAGAGCCGCGACCCGATGCCCGCGAGCGGCCCGCGCAGGTTCCGCTCGACGTCGTAGTTGAGCGCCTTCAGGGGGCTTACGTAGAGGACCTGGGTGCCCTCCCCGGCTTGCGCCCGGTCGAGCGCCCAGAGGAACGCTGCCAGAGTCTTCCCGGAGCCGGTCGGCGCCTGGATGAGCACGTGCTTCCCGGAGGCGATCGCCGGCCATCCCTGCTCCTGGGCCGGCGTGGGCGCGTCGAATGTTCGCTCGAACCAGCCGCCAACCTCGGAGCTGAACGGAGCGAGCGCCTCCATGCACCCAGCCTACCCGCCGAACGTCGGGCTACCCGGTTTGGCGGCTCCCGAGTCAGCAGGACGGCCGGCACCCGCAACCGGCCCGCGAGGAGCAGCGTCGCCGGCAGGAGGGCGATCGCACGGAGCGCAAAGACCCCGGCGAGCTCCCACTCGGACGGCGAGCCGGCCACGAGCGCGGCCCGCTCGAGCTCGTAGTGGGAGACGAACGCGGACGCGAGCGCGAGGGCGGCCAGAGCGGCGCCGGCAACGGCAACCGACCAGCTGCGGACCGCCGGTACCGCGAAGGCGAGCAGCAGGGCGGCAAACAAGCATCCCTGCGCCAGATCGGACTGCCAGGCGACGGCCGCGGGAGGCGCGTCTTCCGGCCAAGGCGCCGCGGGCACCATGCCTTCCATGAGGCTCTGAACGCTGAAGAAAAGGACGCCGGCGCCCGCGAGGACCGCCGTGGCGGCAAGCCACGTGCGCACACGCCACTGCCGATTGAAGCCGGTCGCGATGCCCTCGACGGCTCCGAAGCGCTCGAGGGCAGCCTCCTCCGCCCCGACTCGGAGCGTTCCGGCGGCCTGCTCCTCCTCGGCGACCGCTCTCAGGTGATCCTCGACCTCGACGAGGATGCGGCGGCGCCGAATGGGGCCGACGCGAAGCTCCCGGTCCAGTGCCGCGAGATAGTCGCCGATCGTCCGACGACCGCTCACCCGGCGTCTCCCACGACCGCTGCGACGGCGCCTGAGAACGAGCTCCACTCCCTCCGCCCGCGTTCGAGCCTGCCGTGCCCTCGCCGCGTGAGCCTGTAGACGCGCCTGCGCCGTCCGTTCGACGCTACCCAGCGGCTCGTCAGGAATCCCGCCAATTCGAGTCGGTGGAGCGCCGGGTACACCGTGCCCTCGGGCAGGTCGAAGGCGCCCGAGCTCCGCCGTCGCAACTCGTCGATCACCGCGTAGCCGTGAGCCGGACCGTCCGCGAGAACGGCGAGCGCGAGAAGGTCGAGGTGGCCGTGCAGCTCGCTCATGGATGCTCAGAGAGTCTATACATAGAGAGCCTGGGTATCAACCGACGCCGCATACGTGGTCGCAGCCGTGGGGCGGTTCCGAGTCATCCGAGTAAGATCGGAGTCGTGGCGATCACCCGCCCGACGCACCTTTACTTCACCGGCGACGACGAGGCTGACCGGCTCCTTGCCGAAGAGCCGCTCGCTCTGCTGATCGGCTTCGTCCTCGACCAGCAGGTGAGTGTCCAGAAAGCCTTCTCCGGCCCGCTCGAGCTGCGGCGGCGCCTCGGCACGCTCGAGGCCGCCGAGATCGCCGCTGCCGACCCGGCAGAGCTCGAGCAGGTCTTCCGCGCGAGGCCGGCGCTCCACCGCTTTCCTGGGAACATGGCGAGACGGGTGCAGGAGCTCTGCGCCGTGATCGCGGAGGACTACGGCGGCCGGGCCGAGCGGGTCTGGCTCGAAGCCAAGACGGGCAGGAACCTCGAGAGCCGCCTCCTCGACCTGCCGGGGATCGGGCCGATGAAGGCGCGCTCGCTGATCGCCATCCTCGAGAAGCGCTTCGGCGTCCAGCCGCCCGGCTGGGAGGATGTCGCGCCGACGCACCCGACGCTCGGCGACGTCGACTCCTACGAGGCGCTCGAGGCCTACCAGGAGAAGAAGCGGGCCTACAAGGCGTCGCTCCGCGCAGCCGGGTCTGGCTAGTCGCGCGGCCTACACCGCGGCGAGAAGCGAGGAGCGCGCCTCGCGCACCATCTCGCGCGCGATGACGATTCGCTGGATCTCCTGCGTCCCCTCGTAGATCTGGGTGATCTTCGCGTCGCGCATCATGCGCTCGACCGGATACTCCTTCATGTACCCGTAGCCGCCGAGGATCTGCACGGCCTCGGTGGTGACCTCCATGGCCGTGTCCCCGCAGAAGAGCTTCGCCATCGCGGAGAGCTTCGTCAGCGGCTCGACACCCTCGTCGATCGCCATCCCGACCTTGTAGAGGAGCCCACGCGCCGCCTCGCACTTCGTCTCCATCTCGGCGAGCTTCGCGGCGATCAGCTGGTGCTCGGCGATCGGCTTCCCCATCGTCTCGCGCGTCTTCGCGTACTCGAGCGCGTAGTCGGTGGCGCCCTGCGCGATGCCGAGCGCCTGCGCGGCGATCCCGGGCCGTGAGCGGTCGAGGACGCGCATCGCCACCTTGAACCCTTCGCCCTCCTCCCCGATCCGGTTCTCCGCGGGGACGCGGCAGTCGTTGAAGAAGATCTCGCCGGTCGTGGAGCCCTTGATGCCCATCTTCGGCTCGATCCGCCCGACCTCGAAGCCGGGTGCGTCGGCCTCGACCACGAACGCCGAGATGCCTTCGTGGCCCGCCGCCGCCGAGTCCGTCTTGGCGAAGACGACGTAGAGCCCGGCGACTCCCGCGTTCGTGATGAAGCGCTTCGAGCCGTTGAGGACGTACCCGTCGCCTTCCCGCCGCGCCTCGGAGCGCATCGCAGCGGCGTCGGAGCCCGAGCCCGGCTCCGTCAGCGCGTACGCGGGGAGCCACTCGCCGCTCGCCAGCCGAGGCAGCCAGCGCTCCTTCTGCTCGTCGGTGCCGTCGTTCTTGATCGCCAGCGCGCCGAGCTCTTGAAGGCCGAGGATGAGCCCCGTCGTCGCGCAGACCTTGGAGATCTCCTCGATGGCGACGAGCACCATGAGCGTCCCGGTGCCCGTGCCCCCGAACCGCTCCTCGAAGGGCAGGCCGAGAATCTCATGCTCGCGGAGGAGCTCGACCATGTCCCAGGGGAACTCGCCCTTCTCGTCGATCTCCGCCGCCCGCGGCGCGATCCGCTCGCGGGCGAGCGTGCGGACGAGGTCGCGGATCTCGCGCTGCTCGTCGCTGAGCGGCTCGAACGCCACGGGCGGGATTCTAGTGTCCGCACGGTCCGCCACAGCAGGCGTCGCCGTTCGCTCTCGCTACCGATCCGCGACGCTACCGACCCGATCGGCGCACCACGCGTGCGGTTTTCGGGATTAGGCTCGAAAGCGGGTGGTGGGCCGGGGTGCCCCAGGTCTCAAGGAGTGCCAGCGCTTGGCGACCCGTCCGCCCAGGCCAGGTCGTTGACCTCCAGGGGGATGCGGATGACGGCCCGTCCGGGACGCTCGGTCGGAAAGATGTAGACGCTGTCGTCGGTGGCGGCCGCGGTCCAGCGGTCGTCCGGAGACCAGGTCACCGCTCGAAAAGCGCGAACGCCTTGCGGGACCGGAGCCTCGCGTCCTTGCCGCGTGAAGACCCGCGGGCCGAACGCCTCGGAGCCGAGCAGCGCGTAGTAGCCGCCGCGAGGGCTCGGACGGACGGCCTCCGCGTCGCCGACCACCCAGCGGGGATGGACGAAGCTCGCGCGGTCTCCGTCGAATCCGGCGAGGACGCGCTCCCTGGGCTCGTACGTCGAATCGGCGAGGACCAGGAATTGCCCTCGGTCGAGCGAGACGGCCTGGACGGCTCGGAAGCCCGCCCCCGTCTCGTCGGCCTCCATCCCGAGGCCGACGCGGATCGCACGGGAGAGCTCCTCCTGCGAGAGCACGACCTGGGACGTGCCGTAGCCGAGGCCGGCCCAGACCACCTCGCCGTCGAAGGCGCCGAGCCCTCCCGAGGACGGAAGCGGGCGGCACATCTCGAAGGACGGCGCCTGCACCGGCTCGAGCTCGGGAAGCGAGAGCGCGTGCAGGCGGCAGTCCTCGTCCGAGTACGTGAGAACGCCTGCTCACCCCGGCTTCGCCGAGCGCCGAGACCACCGCCTGCGTCGGAGCCTCCCCCGCCACCGGCCTCGTCGACCCCGCTCGCCGGCCAGGCTCGCCGTCGCGCATGGCGTCGACGGCGGCGACGAGCCCCAGCGCCGCGAGCGCGGCGATCAGGACCCCGGTGACGATCCTTCGCATGGCGCTCAACCAGTCGTAGCACGGATCCGGAGGTGGAGGTGGTTGTCGTGGTTCCAGAGGACCTCGACGACTCCGCGCGGCCCCGTGAAGCCCGTGTTCGGCCCGACGTAGAGGACATCCGCGTCCTCGCGGGCGAAGCGGTCGACGAGGTCCTGCGCGAGCCGCCGGTCGATCTGGTCGACGCGGCGGGGCGGGCGCTCGCGGCGGTCGAGGCGCGGATAGTAGACGTCCACGTCGAGCCCGTTCTGATGCGAGGCGTGCTTGGGGCCGAAGGGGCCGCCGCGGGGGCGGCTCAGGTCGCCGATCCCGACGCGAGGCGCCCCGGGGTGGTCCGCGGCGTACTCCCGCACGACGCGCAGGACGATCCTGAGGAGCCGGTCCGTCCCCCACCGGCGTCGAGCGCGGTTCGGCGCGCGGCGCAAGACCGGGTCCCAGGTGAAGTAGCGCGCGCCCTCCGACGGGAGTCGTACTCCTCGGACGAGACGCCCTGCCGACGGCGTTCCGAGGGCGACCGAGTCGCGCCACACGATTCGCTCCCGGACGAACGGAGCCGGCGCCTGCACGGGCTCGAGCGCAACCGGGTCGCCCGAGCCGGGATCCACGAAGGCGGTGCCGACCGCTGTGGCGGCGAGCGCAAGGACGAGCGCCGGGACGGGAGCCCTCATCGTGTCCAAGGTACGCTGCCCGGGGACGATCGGGTCCCGGACCTCCGCGGGCCGCCACGCCGTAGGGAGGCTGATGCTCGCCGCTTCGCTGACCGCCGCGTTGCTCCTCGCCCAGCCGTCAGGCGTGGCCGCCGACGAGCGCCACGAGGTGATCGGCCGCTCCCACGAGGGCCGCGCGATCAAGGTGCACCGCTACGGCGACTTCTCCAGCCCGCGGAAGATCCTCGTCGTCGGCTGCATCCACGGGAACGAGTGCGAGGGCAGGGAGGTCACCCGCCGACTCGCCCGCGGAGCCCTCCCGGCCGGCCTCGATCTCTGGGTCGTCCACAACCTCAACCGCGACGGATACCGGCTCCGCGTCCGGCAGAACGCCCGCGGCGTCGACCTGAACCGCAACTTCCGCTCCGAATGGGTCCCGATCGGCGAGCGGTGGGACCCGGAGTACTCGGGGCCGCGGCCGTGGTCCGAGCGGGAGACTCGGATCGCGCGCGACCTGATCCGGCGTGTGAGGCCCGACGTGACGATCTGGTACCACCAGCCGCAGGCCGTCGTGCGCGCATGGGGCGGGAGCCGCGCCACCGCCCGACGCTATGCCCGCCTCGCGCGGGAGCCCTACCGCTCGATCCGCTGGCCGCCCGGAACGGCCGCCAACTGGCAGAACCACCGCTTTCCCGGAAAGGCGTCCTTCGTCGTCGAGCTCCCGGCCGGGGAGCTTTCCGACCGGCGCGGCGCACGCCACGCCCGAGCAGTCCGTCGCCTCCTCCGCTAATCGTCGACAGGCCTGCTGAGCCCGAGGCGGTGGGCGGCCGCTACCGCCTGAGCCCGGCTGTGAACGCCGAGCTTCGCGAGGATGTGCTGGATGTGCGTCGCCACCGTCTTCGGGCTGATCACGAGGCGCTCCGCGATCTCGCCCTGATTGAGCCCTTCCGCCAGCTGGCGGAGCACGTCGAGCTCGCGTGGCGTCAACGTCTCCGACGCCGCGGCCTCCGTCGCTCGCCCCGGCGGCGAGACGCGCGTGCGGACCCGGGCCACGAATTCTCCCGGGTCGAACGGCTTGACGATGTAGTCGTCGGCGCCGACGAGCAGACCGGCCGTGCGATCGAACGCTTCCGTCCTGACACCTGAAACGAAGAGCACCGGCAGCTCGGGCCCGAACGCGTCCTTCAGCGCGCGGCAGACCTCGTAGCCACTCATGCCGGGCAGCTTGACGTCGACGATGACAAGCACGGGTTGCGCCGACGAAGCCGCAAGGAGCGCCTCCTCGCCCGAGGCGGCCCCGACGGTCGCGTAGCCGGCCCGATCGAGCAGGCTCGTGATGAGCTGACGTTGACCCTCGTCGTCCTCGACGACGAGAACTGAGCCTGTTAGACGCTCCATCAAACGGTCCGTCTGTGTCCGTCTGTCTATGACACAGACACCGCGACGCAGGGAAACATGCGAACCGGCTCGCGTCTCTCTATCTCTAGGGCAACAGCAGTATAGACCTCTACAGTTGTGGCCCGAGGCGGCCTACTGCCGCGGCCGGTGGGGACAAATCGGGCAATCGCCCGCTTCCATCGGGCTGTGCAGACCCGTAGCGTGCGGTTTGTTCACAGCGGCTTACTGCGGCCCTAGTGACGCACGGGCGAGAGCGCCGTCCTTGGCGCGCTCTCCTAGGCAGAACGGAGCCGGGAAAGGAGCATCACACAGGAACGTCAGCGTCGGCGCCTGCCGAACGCGCCCGAGCATCGTGTTTCGCGCTCCGTCAGAGCCGAGCCCCCAGAAGGACATTCGAGGACCGTCGTCCCGTGCCTGAGACCCGAGTAGAGCGTGACGAGCGAGTTGCCGACATGCGATTCGACCCGCGCCTGAACTGAAAGGAATCTGTCGGAAATGGCAGATCGAATTCTGGGCTCCGCTGGGATCGCAATCGCCGTCGGCGCCTGCTTCTCCTCGTGCCATTCGCACTGATCGCGGTGCTCATGCTCTCGATCGGGGCCGGAGCCTGCGCCCTTGACTGGCAGCTCGTTCGATGCTGCGAACGGGACGCTCACCGAACCTCACGGATCACGACTGGAACCCGCCGGCCGCCTGCCGTGCAACATCGGTCCCGCTCCAGCCCATCACGTGTCCCGCGCTCGGAGCGGGCACGAACTGCGGTGTCGATCGGACCAACAGCAGCTTGGACGACTCGTTTACCCAGGGCGCCGTAAGGAAGACGATGTGGCGTCCCGTGATCGGGACGACGGGTCAGCATCCCGCACGAACAAGATGACCTCTGACGCTTCTATGTGAATCGAGGAGAAGGCGAGCGGCAACGACTTCTTGTACCTGGCCTGGAGCGCGGAGCGGCCACGCTCGGTTCGGCGCACATGGACTTCGAGTTCAACCAGTGAGCAACGCCTGCAGCGCCAACGGCCTGACCAAGGCGCGCACGGCCGGCGACCTCCTGATCGACGTCTCGACTTCGGCCAGGCAGCGGTGCACGCGCCGGTTCTGAGCCGCTTCGGGAGACGGGTCACCAGCGGCGCGACGAGCCAGTGCGAGGCGTCCAACTGACTGCCGTGCTGGGGCGATCTCGTAAACCTGACGACGAGCGGTGTCGCCAACGTGCGCAGTGGACAACGCATAACAGTGGTCGATTCTGGAATCCGCCCGACGCCCGAGCCTGGCCGGAAGCGTCGCCAACAACGGGTCAGTGTCCTCGACGTTCGGCGAGGCGGCAGATCAACCTCGCCGCTGCCGGGTGTTCCCGGCAGACCAGTGCGTGTCGTTCGGCAGCGCGATGCTGAAGAGCCGCTCCTCCGGGCAGTCCTTCACGTCGCTCGCTGAAGGACTTCATCGCGCCCGGTCGCCATCGACCTTCAGAACTGCGGCACGGTGATCATCCGCAAGGTGACCGACCCGGACGAGATCCCGAACGACGACCTTGTTCGACTACACGAAGGCGTTCGACACCGACCCGACGGCGCGAACACGTTCCAGCTCGGCCGACGAGTCGGCGTGAACGACTTCGAACGACACCGTCCTCTTCGGCACCGGCTACACCGTCGACCGAGGCGAGGTCCCGGCCGGGTGGGACTTCGTCAATGCCTCGACTGCAGTGCGAGCACGGGAGTGCACACCGACGATCAACGGTGCGCTGGTGACGTTCGACATCGACGCTCGACTCCGACGTGCTCGACTGCACGTACACGAACCGGGAACGTGGCGCGATCATCGTCGAGAAGATCACAGACGACGGGTACGGGCCGTTCGACTTCACGTCGGGCACTCTGTCTCCCGCTCCGTTCACTCTCACGACGACTGCGGCGGGTGCCGGCGGCAAGGACTCCGAGCACGTTCGGCAACCTGACTCCCGGCACGTACGACGTGGCCGAGACGGTGCCGGCGGGTTGGAACCTCGTCTCCTCGACCTGCAGTGACGGCAGCGAGCCCGGCCTCCATCGGTCTGTCCGGTGGCGAGACGGTGACCTGCACCTTCCACGACGCACGTGAGCGGGGCGCAATCCTGATCACTGAAGCGAGGAAGCACGCAGCGGAGGACCGGGCGACCATCCGCAGCCGGGGCGTGACGTTCTCCTCACCGGTGACCGCTCCAGTTGTTGACCAGACAACGCGGCCGGTGACGAGGACCCGCCGTCGACGAGCTCTGCGTCTGCCGGGCTGTTCGCCGGCAACTACACGGTCACCGAGACGTCGCCTCCGCCTGGCTACGGCGACGCCGCTGACGGCCTAACGGCGAAGACCGTCGACGGTGACCACGGAGTGCGACCTGCCCGGTGTGCCGACACGGTCGACGTTCAGCAACACGCCGCTGACGGACCTTCACGGTCGCCTCCGTCGATTCGCAGCTCATGGCGAGTACTGCATGCCGACTCGATCAGCTGCGTGGACCGACGACCGGCGACCACTGCCGGCTCCACTTCCGACCGGCGCGGACGGAGACGGGTCGCTGACGCACGAACAACCTGTCGCCGATCGGCTCCGTCGCCGCGAACCGCTCGTCTGCACGATCATGGTCGACCCCTAACCTGAGAGAGGAGACGGAACAGCGAGAGGGTGGGCTCCGGCCCACCCTCTCTTTTGTGCGCTTCTAGCCCGCGGTCGGCTGTTCCGATATCCGCGCCGTCTCGCCGAGGAAGCGGGCCAGCCGCTCGGCCTCGTCGTCGGCGAGCGAGACGGCCGCCTCGGCCCGCGGCGTCCCCCCTCCCCCGCTCCAGACGCTGAAGCGGACGTGCCGGCTCTCCTCGGCGTCGCCGAGGTACCGCGAGACTCGCAGAGCCTTGTCCGGATCCGCCTCGACGAGCGGATGCCCCGCGAAGAACTCGACGATCTTGGTGCGCTGCGCGGCGCCGCACCAGGGGCAGAAGCGGAAGCGCTCCTCGACCTCCCCGCGGCAGCTCGCGCACGCGTGCACCGTGGAGCAAGGGTACGACGCCTGCTGGACCTCCGCAAGGCGCCGAGCCGTACTCCTCGCGATGGACCGAAGCGGGACGCGCGTTCGTATAGTCGGCACGCGATGGCGGGCGCGGGCCTTGACGAGCGCGCCTGGGTGCGCGGTGCCCAGGCAGGGTCGGCCTCGGACTTCGAGGCGCTCTTCCGCGCCTACTGGCCGCGAGCCTACCGGGCGGCGTACCTCGTGGTGCACGACGCCGCAGCGGCCGAGGACATCGCGCAGGAGGCCTTTCTCGCCGCCGTGCGGGCGCTCGATCGCTTCGACGTCCGCCGTCCGTTCGGGCCCTGGCTGCACCGGATCGTCGTCAACCGGTCGATCGACTGGGCGAGGGCGAGGTCGCTGCGGCGCGAGGTGGGCGCCGGCGAGGCGATCGCCGCGATCCCGGCTCCGGAGCGGGATGATCCCGCCGCGCCGCTCTCGGCCGACGCGGTCTCGGCGCTCGCCTCGCTCCCGCCCGAGCAGCGAGCCGTGATCGTGCTCCGTTACGTCCTCGAGTACTCCCCCAGGGAGATCGCCGGCATCCTCGAGCTCCCGCGCGGCACCGTGAACTCGCGCCTCCGCCGCGGTCTGGACGCCCTGCAGGGCGTCGTCGGCCGGGAGGAGGCGCCGTGACGGAGAAGGATCTTCGCCTCGACCTGCAGACCGCGCCGGTGCCGGACGAGCTCGAGGCGCAGCGCCGCGCCTGGGCCGTCGTCGGCCCGGCCTACGCCGAGCGCGAGCCGGTCTCGCGGCGGGCGCGCCGGCTCCGCCCGGTCATCGCGCTCGCGGTCGTCGCCGCGCTGGTGGCCGCTGCTCTCTCCCCACCGGGCCGGGCGGTCGGCGACTGGATCCGCGATCGCGTCGCGGGCAAGGAGGACGCCGAGCCGGCGCTGGTGCGCCTTCCCGCTCCCGGCCGGCTCCTCGTCCTCTCCGAGCGCGGGCCGTGGATCGTCAGGCCCGACGGCTCGAAGCGCCTGCTGGGTGACTACGAGGGCGCGTCGTTCTCGCCGAACGCGCTCTTCGTGGTCGCGACCGACGGCCGCCGGGTGGTCGCCCTGGAGCCGGGAGGCGAGCCGCGCTGGTCGGTCTCGCGGCCTTCGCCCGTCGCGGACGCCCGCTGGGCGCCGACCCCGGGGTTCCGAGTCGCCTACCGCGAGGGAGCGACGCTTCGAGTGGTCCACGGGGACGGCACGGACGACAAGCTCCTCGCCCGGGGAGTCGCGCCGATCGCCCCCGCCTGGCTGCCGAGGGAGAACCAGACCGTCCTCGCCTACGCGGACGCCCGCGGTCGCGTCCACGTCGTCGAGGCCGACAGCGGGGAGAGGGTCTGGTCGGCGGATCCTGGTTCCCGGCCCGAGAAGCTCGTCTGGTCGCCGGACGGAAGGCGTCTCCTCGTCGTCACCGCAGGCACGCGCCATCCCCTCTACGGCCGGGGAGGACGCGCCTCGCGCGAGCTCGAGACGCCCGGCGGGCACGACGTCCTCGACGCCGAGCTCGCCCCCGGGACCGGGGCGATCGCGTACTCGAGCTTCGATCCCGAGACCGGCCGCAGCGCGATCGTCGTCGGCGGAGAACGCATGCAGAGCGTCGAAGGCCGCATCGAGGACCTCGTCTACTCGCCGAACGGCCGCCGGCTCCTCGCCGGCTGGCCCGACGCCGACCAGCTGCTCTTCCTCCCGCTCGGCGACGCGCGCGGCCTCGTCGCGGTGGACGACGTGCGCCGGGAGTTCGCGCCCGGCAGCGGCGGCGGCGCGTTCCCGCGGGTCGCGGAGTGGTGCTGCCCCGCGAGGGGCTAGTACCGGTAGCCCGAGTCCTCCTCGGTGGTCGTCTCGTCGTCGGTCGTCGTACCGGTTCCGCCGCCTCCGACCACGATCGTCCCTTCCATGCCCTGCTCGCGGTGGTCGCCGACGGGGCAGTAGAGCTCGTATTCGCCGGCCTCCGAGAGCTCGACGGTGAGGTCCGCAGAGTCGCCGGGCTCGAGGTCTCCGGTCTCCACCTCGCCTTCGGGGCCCTCGATCTCCAGGGCGTGGACCGTCGTGCCGTCGTTGACGACCCGGAAGGTGTACGTGCCGGGGTCCAGCTCGAAGCCGGTCGGCTCGAGACCACCGTCGACGAGGGAGACCTCGACCTCGGCGCCCGCGCCGCCCGCCGGCTGCTCCTCGCCGTCATCGCTTCCGCAGGCAGCGAGTAGCCCTACGGCCAGCGGGACGACAAGCCAACGCACCATGCCGGTCAATACGGGTCGTCTTTCGATGCGGTTTCGCGGCTTCCTCGGCGAACCGGTCGCCGCGCGCATCCGAACCACGCGTGCCCAACGACACCGACTAGGGAGAGACGATGAGACACCGACCATTCCTCGCGCTTCTCGCCGTCATCGGCGTCAGCGCCCTCGGGCTGACGGCATGCGGCGGCGACGGCGACGAGAACGCCCAGCAGATGCCGGCCGCCCAGACGACCACGACGGCCGACATGTCGGAGGCCATGCCCTCCGCGGATGTCATGAGCCCGGCGGCCGACCTTCGCGTCACGCTCGACCGGCTCCTCGGCGAGCACGCGCTGCTCGCAGTCGCCGCGACCCAGAAGGGCCTGGACGGCGCACCCGACTTCCAGGCGACAGCCGCCGCCCTCGACGAGAACTCCGTCGAGGTCTCGGAGGCGATCGGCTCCGTCTACGGCGACGAGGCCGCCGACCAGTTCCTGAACGGCCCCAGCCTCTGGCGCGACCACATCTCCTTCTTCGTGGACTACACCGTCGCGCTCGCCAAGGGCGACTCGGCGGGCCAGCAGGACGCTGTGGAAGACCTGATCGGCTACACCGGCGCCTTCTCCGGCTTCCTCGCCCAGGCGACCGGCCTGCCCCAGGACGCGCTCCAGGAAGGCGTCACCAAGCACGTCATGCAGCTCAAGGGCCAGCTGGACGCCTATGCGGCCGGCAACTACAAGAAGGCCAACCGCCTCGCCCGCGAGGCCTACGCCCACATGATCATGACGGGCGACACGCTCGCCTCGGCGATCGTCGAGCAGAACCCGGAGACGTTCGCCCGCTAGGACGAGCCGAACCGAATCCCGGCCGGCCGCCGAATCACAACCGCCCGGCCGAGGAGAGCCCGGCTCCCGGCGCCCCCGCGGACTCCCTGCCGTCCTCGGGGGCGCCGGCGCTTCTCTATGGTTGCGGCGGTGATCCTCGAGAACGGCGTCGTCCGCACGCTCGACCCCACGCTGCCCCGCGCGGCCGCCCTGGCGGTCGCCGGCGAGCGGATCGCGGGCGGCGTCGGCACGCACGAGACCGCCCTGGCGAGCCCCGAGCGCGTCGACCTCGGCGGCCGCTGCGTCCTCCCCGGCTTCACGGACTCTCACGTCCACTTCCCGACCTGGGCGCTCGCCCAGCGGCAGGTGCGCCTGGAGGGAGCGGAGTCGCTGGACGAGGCACTGACCCGCGTCGCAGCCGCGGTCGGGGACGTTCCCCGGGGACGATGGCTCCGCGGGCTCGGCTGGCGGAACGGCGACTGGTCGCCGTCCGTCGAGCCGACGAAGGAGGCGCTCGACTCGGTCGCGGGGGACGTGCCCGTCGCGCTGATGTCGAAGGACTACCACTCGCTCTGGGTCAACTCGGCGGCGCTGGCGCTCGCGGAAGGGGAGCTCCAGGTGCCGGGGGGCGTCGTCGAGCTGGACGAGGGCGGCGAGCCGACCGGCGTCCTCCGCGAGGAGTGCGCATGGCACTTCCGCGACGCCTACGTGCGGCCGACCGAGGACGAGATGGTCGAGGCTTCCCGCAAGGGAGTCCGGATCGCCGGCGCCCGCGGGGTGACCGCGATCCACGACAAGGACGGCTGGCTCGGCGCGCTCCGCGTCTTCCAGCGGCTCCGCGAGGAAGAGGCGCTGACGGTACGGGTCTGGCAGTCGCTCCCGCACGAACACGTCGACCGCCTCGGGGAGGTCGGCCTCGGCTCCGGCCTCGGCGACGACCTCCTGCGCGTCGGTTACATCAAGGCTTTCCTGGACGGCACGCTCGGCTCGCGGACCGCGCTCATGCTCGACGGGTCGGGCGTCGAGATCGTCGGTTACGAAGAGTTCGTGGACATCGTCCGCCGCAGTGCCCGCGCCGGCTTCCCGGTCGCGGTGCATGCGATCGGCGACCTCGCCAACCGCCGCGCGCTCGACGCCTTCGAGGCGACGCAGGACGAGTGGAAGCCGCGAGGCCTCCGCCAGCGCATCGAGCACGCCCAGCTCCTCGCGCCGGAGGACGTCGGCCGCTTCGCGGCGCTCGGAGTCGCCGCCTCGGTGCAGTTCAGCCACGCGCCCTCCGACCGCGACCTGGCCGACCGCTTCTGGGCCGGGAAGACCGAGGGCGCCTATGCCTTCCGCGCGCTCCTCGACTCGGGCGCCCTCGTGGCCAACGGCTCGGACGCTCCCGTCGAGGAGCTCGACCCGCTCTTCGGGATCCGCGCGGGCGTCACCCGCACGCTCGACGACCGCGGGCCCTGGCACGGCGAGCAGACGGTGACCGTCGAGCAGGCCTTGCATGCGACCTGCGTTGCCCCCGCCTGGCTGTCGGGGGACGAGCGCCGTCGCGGCAGGCTCCTCCCCGGCTATCTCGCCGACCTCGTCGTGCTCGACCGCGACCCGCTCGACTGCCCACCAGAGGAGCTCGCCGAGGTCGAGGTCGTCGCCACGATGCTCGGCGGCCGCTGGGTGCACAACGCCCCGCCCTGGGACTGAGAACTCGATTCAGAATGACGGCAGTGTCGCCGGGCCGCCCTCGCATTTCTGCTCCCCCCTTATATAGCCCTCCTTCCTTTCCTCGCACTCGCCCGCACCCCTGCGACGAGCATCATCCTGAACCGAGTTCTGGCGCCGATTCGCGTTCGGGTCCGCCACAAGTCCTACAATGAGCCCATGCGCACGATGAGGCCTGTGCACGACGAGGAGTGCGCCGTCGCCTGCACGGCCGAGATCATCGGCTCCAAGTGGACTGCGATCATCGTCCACGACCTCTCGGAAGGGCCGCGGCGGTTCTCCGAGCTCGAGCGATCGTGCCCGGGCATCAGCCCGCGAACGCTCTCGGAGCGCCTGCGGGCCCTCGAGCAGGACGCCATCCTCGAGAAGCACTCGGGCGCCCGGCGCGTCGAGTACGAGCTGACCGAGAAGGGCGAGGCTCTCCTGCCGATCATCGAGGCGATGCGCGGCTTCGGCCGCGGCTGGCTCGTCCCCGACGAGCGGCACACGCACGGCCGGAAATCGGTAGCTCCCGCCGCGTAGCCGCGGCGGCACCAACGAGCTAGGCCTCGCGCTCCGGTAGAGCCCGATCACGCAGGGCTCCCTCCTAGCGCTTGACCAGGTTTCGGAGGATGAAGAGGAGGTTTGCCGGCCGCTCGGCGAGCCGGCGGCTGAAGAAGGGGAACCACTCCGGCCCGTACGACGTCGCCACCAGCACCTTGTAGCCGCGGGCCGCGACGTCGAGCTGCAGCTGTGGACGAATGCCGTAGAGCATCTGCACCTCGAAGCGATCACGGCCGACTCCCTCCCGCTCGGCGACGCGCAGGGCGTGGTCGATCATCCGCTCGTCGTGCGTCGCGATCGCCGTGTACCCGCCGGCGCCGAGCGAGCGCTCCACGAGACGGAGGTACGCCGCGTCCACGTCGTCCTTGCGCGGGTAGGCGATCTCGGGCGGCTCGAGGTAGGCGCCCTTGACGAGGCGGAGGTTCGGCTGGAGCGGGAGCAGCGCCTCGAGGTCGTCGGGCGTCCGGTAGAGGTACGCCTGGAGGACGGTGCCGACGTTCTCGCGGCCCTCCTCCCGAAGCCGGCGGTAGATGCGGAGGGTCGCGTCGACGACGGCCGAGTACTCCATGTCGAGCCGGACGAAGTTGCCGAGCTCGCCGGCGCGCTCGACGACGGTGCTGACGTTCTCGAAGGCAAGCTCCTCGTCGATCGCGAGCCCGAGGTTGGTGAGCTTGAGCGCGACGTTCGCGCGCAGGCGCTCCGCGTCGATGCGCTCGAGGATGCGGACGTACTCGGCCGCGACCGCCCTCGCCTCGCCCTCGGCGGCGACGTCCTCGCCGAGGAGCGTCGTGTTCGCGGCGAGGCCTAGCCCGTTCAGGCGCTCGAGCACGACCACGCACTCGTCGAGCGTCTCGCCCGCGACGAAGCGGGAGGCCCCGAGGCGCATGCCGTGGGCGGAGACGAAGCGGCGGACGAGCGGATTCCCTGCCGAGGCAAGGATCAGCTTGCGCAGGGCGCCGTTGAGGGTTCCTCCGAGGCTCACGTCAGCGCGGCAGCCCGCCGAAGGCGAGGAGCGTCTCCCGCGCGGCGGCGACGCCGAGCGGGATGTAGCGGGCGAGCAGGCGCTCGTTCGGGGAGTGCATGTTCGCCCCCGGGAGGGCGAAGCCGGTCAGGATCGTGGGGACGCCACGGTCCGCGAGCGCCGGCACGATCGGTATGCCGCCGCCCGAGCGGAGGAGGAGCGGCCGGCGGCCGAGCACCCGCTCGAACGCGTCCTGTGCGAGGCGGACGGCCGGCGCTTCGGGCGAGATGAGACCCGCCGGCCCCGACGAGCGGCGCTCCACGTCGAGCTCCGCTCCCGCGGGCGCGGCGGCCTCGAGCAGTCGCACGAACGCCGTCGAGATCGCCTCGACGTCCTGTCCGGCCGCGAGCCGGATCGAGACGTTGGCCTCGGCGAGCACAGGCAGCACCGTCTTCGTGAGCTCGGGCTCGCCGCCTCGGATCCCGTGCACGTCCACGGCCGGGCCCGCGAACGTGCGCTCGTAGAACTCGGCCGCGGCGCGGTCGTCGAGGGGGACCGCCCCCGCCTCGGCGAGCACGGAGTCGCCGGGGTCGAGCTCGGCCCAGGACCGGAGCTCCTCCGCGGTCGGCGGGATCACTCCCGCGCGGAGCTCCTCCGGCACGGCAGTGACCGCCTCGAGCGTTCGCATGAGGGCATGGACGGCGTTCAGCGCCGCGCCGCCGAAGATCCCGGAGTGCAGGTCGCGCTCCCCCGTCCGCAGGCGGACGTGGAAGTAGACGAGGCCGCGGACGCCGAGGTCGAAGGCAGGAACGTCCTCCCGCGGCATGCCGCTGTCGAAGATGACGCACGCATCGGCGGCGCGCTCCTCCGCTGCCAGGAAGTCGACGATCGAGTGCCCGCCGATCTCCTCCTCGCCGTCGAACGCGACCCGCACGTTGACCGGAAGCGCGCCCTCCTCCGCGAGGAGCCGCGCGGCCTTCAGGGCGAGGTACGCGTTTCCCTTGTCGTCGACGGCTCCGCGCGCATAGAGATGCCCGTCGCGGACCTCCGGCTCGAAGGGCGGCGAGTCCCAGAGCTCGAGCGGCGTGGGCGGCTGGACGTCGAAGTGCCCGTAGAGGAGAACGGTGGGGGCCTCGGCGGCGCCTGTCGAGGCGGGGATCTCGCCGAGCGCGAGAGGATGCGGCGCCGGCGTCTCGACGAGCTCTGCCTCGCCTCCGGCCGCCCGCACGAACTCGCACACCCACTCCCCCGCCCGCCTGACGTCGTCGGCGTGCGCAGGGTCGGCGCTCACGCTCGGGATGCGGAGCCACTCGGAAAGCTCCTCGAGCCAGGCGGCATCGGGCTCCTGCGGCACGGGCGCGGAGTCTAGTGGCCCACGGGGGACCGGGGCTTGACAGCCGTGGCCAGAACGAGAAGGATCGCCGTGCCTATCGGTCGGTCAGGAGGGGGGAACGATGCAGGGCAAGCCCGTCGGGACGATTCTGGCCCTCGTCTGCGTGCTCGTCGCGTTCGTTGCCGTCCCGGGCGCGTCGTCGGCGCCGGAGCCGGGGACGGAGGACGCTGTCGCGCTGGCGATCAGCCACGTCAAGGAGAACGCAGCGGAGCTCGGCGTCGGAAGCACCGACGTGGCCGACCTCGCCGTCACGAGCGCCTACCGGAGCCGCCACAACGGCGTCACCCACGTCAACCTCAACCAGCGGTACCGGGATCTCGAGGTCTTCGAAGGACACGTGACCGTCAGCGTGTCCGCCGACGGCAGGATCGTCTTCGTCGGGGCGAGCCTCGTGGCCGACCTGGAGGCGAAGGCCTCTGCCGACGCGAAGATCGACGCCGTCGGGGCCGTCGAGTCGGCGGCCGAGAGCCTCGAGCTCGAGGAGCCGGCCGGCCTGCGCGTCGTGCGCGAGAGCGGCGGCCCCGCCCGGGAGACGGTCGTCTCCGACGGCGGCATCTCCGACGAGCCGATCCCGGCACGCCTGGGCTGGCAGCCGACCGAGGACGGCCTGCGCCTCGCCTGGCAGCTCACGATCGACGACTCGTCCAGCGTCCATCTCTGGAACACGACCCTCGACGCCGCGACGGGAGAGCTGCTCGACGTCGCCGACTGGACCTCCCATGACAACCTCGAGGATCTCGCCGGCACCCTGGCGCGCGCGTCCGACTCGGCGGCGGCCCTCGCGGGACCGGTTCCCCCGAGCCCGGTCGTCGACGGCTCGTCGTACCGCGTCTTCGACATCCCGAAGGAGAGCCCGAACGACGGGCCGCGCACGCTCGTGACCAATCCGGCCGACGGGTCGGCGTCGCCCTTCGGGTGGCACGACACCGACGGCGCGTCGGGCCCGGAGTTCACGTTCACCCGCGGCAACAACGTCCACGCCTACCTCGACCAGGACAACGACAACGCCGCCGACTTCGGGGACACCGACGGCGGCTCGGGCCTCGACTTCGACTTCCCGGCCGACCTGACCCAGCACGCGCAGAACTACCGCGACGCCGTCGTCACGAACCTCTTCTACACGAACAACGCTTTCCACGACGTGATGTCGCGGTACGGCTTCGACGAGGCGTCCGGCAACTTCCAGGCGAACAACTACGGTCGCGGCGGCACCTCGGGCGACTACGTGCGCGCCGAGGCGGCCGACGGCGGCGGCACGAACAACGCCAACTTCTCGACCCCGATCGAGACGCCGACGTCCGGCGGGACGCCCCGGATGCAGATGTACCTCTGGCCCGGGAACCAGTTCGGGGCCCAGAACCAGGTGGTGGTCGACGGGCTCGGCTCCTTCGACGCGAGCTGGTCCCGGTTCGGGCCCTCGCCCACGACCGGAGGGACGTCGGGCACGCTCGTCTACGCCGGCACCGGGTGCAACGCCGGCCTCTACCCCGCGACCCTGCCGGCGCCTCCCTGGATCGCGGTCGTCGACGGCGGCACGACCGCCTGCTCGTACCTACTGCGGGTGCAGACTGGGCAGTCCCTGGGCGCGAGCGCCGTCATCGTCGCGCACAACAGCGCCGCCGCGCCGCCGATCCTGACCGCCTCGATGACGACCGCGCCGGTCGGCATCCCGCCCGTCGCCGTCTCGCAGGCCGACGGCAACGCGATCAAGGCCGCCATCGCCGCGGGCCCGACGACGGGGGCCGTCCGCAAGCACCCGGCGCACCCGGGGATCCGGGACGGCGACTTCGAGAACGGGATCATCATCCACGAGTACGGCCACGGCGTCTCCAACCGCCTTACCGGCGGCCCGGGGACCAACTGTCTGAGCGGCAACGAGCAGGCGGGCGAGGGCTGGAGCGACTACCTGGCCATCACCATGCTGCTCGACCCTGCGCTCGACGATCCGGACGGCCCGCGCGGACTGGGGCCGTATGCCCTCTTCCAGGACAGCCGCCGGGGCGCTGGGATCAGGCCGCGGCCGTACAGCCGCAACATGGAGATCCAGCCGTTCACCTACGACAGCATCAAGACCGGCGCCTGGCTGAACGGGACGTCTCTCGCGCTCCCGCACGGCCTCGGCCACGGCTGGGCAGCCACGCTCTGGGACCTGAACTGGGACCTGATCGACAAGCACGGGTTCAACCCGAACCTCTACGAGGCGTGGGACACGGGCGGCAACAACCGCGCGCTCCAGTACGTGGTGGACGGGCTCAAGATGCAGGGCTGCGCCCCCGGTCTCGTCGTTGCCCGCGCCGCGATCATCGCCGCGGCCGACCTCCTGAGCGACGGCGAGGACACGTGCACCGTCTGGGCGACCTTCGCCCGCCGCGGGCTCGGCTTCAGCGCCGTGCAGGGGACGACGAACCGCGACGACAACAGCGAGGCGTTCGACACGCACCCGGACTGCCGCGAGGGCTTCGTCGGCGTGTCCGACCCGCCGACCCTCAACACGGTCAACCGCGGCGAGGCGTTGGAGATGGAGTTCGACGGCGGCGGCGATCGCGGTCTGGACATCCTGGCCGACAACTCCCCCTACACGCGGCAGGTCGACTGCGACACGCTCCGTACGGAGACCCCGGGAGCGGAGTTCATCACCCCGCGTCCGCTGCCGGTCCCGGCGGAGACGCCGGGCAACTCCCGGCTCTCCTACGACCCGGCGACGGGGCGCTACACGTTTCCGTGGAAGACGCTCCAGTCGTGGGGCGGGACCTGCCGCGAGTTCGTCCTCACGCGCGACGACGGCGTCCAACACCGCGCCTACTTCCGCATCCAGGCCAACCCCGCGTACGCGGTCACGGGGCGCGTCCGCGACGCCGACGGCCGGCCCGTCCCCCACGCCAGGATCACCTTGCGCGGCGACACCTTCTGGGAGACGAGAACCGGCGCCGACGGCTTCTACTCCTTCGAGGGAGTGCCGAGGGGCACGTACGAGGCGGCCGCCTCGGCGGGCGGGTGCTACGACCCGGCGGCCCGGACGCTCGTTCTGTCCCGGCCGAGCACGCTCGACTTCACCCTCTCGAAGCGCAGCGACGCGTTCGGGTACACGTGCCGCCTCGAGGCGGCGCCCTTCGAGGAGGCGGAGACGGTCCTGCCGATCACCGGCACCTCGGGAGTGGGGACGATCGACCTCCCGTTCACGTTTCCGTTCTACGGGTTCCCCCACACGCGGGCCTACGTCTGCGCCAACGGGTTCCTCGAGTTCGTGGGGCCGGCGACGACCGATTGCTCGGCCACCAACGCGGCGATCCCGACCACGGCACGGCCCAACGGCCAGATCTCTTCGTTCTGGGACGACCTGGTCATCGACGCGGAGGCATCGATCCGGGCAGACGCCAGGGGGACCGCGCCCAACCGGCGCTTCGTGATCGAGTTCGAGAACGCCCACTTCTCCGGCGACACGAGCCGGCGCGTCGACTTCAACATCGTCCTCCACGAGAACGGGGAGATCCTCACCCAGTACCGCAACATCGCCGACGACCCAGGAGAAGCGGGCAACTCGGCAACGATCGGCATCGAGAACCACACGGGGACGGATGCGCTCAGATTCTCGTTCAACGAGGCCTCGCTCGCGAACGAGCCGACGACGACATCGGTCCGCTACCGGCCCCCACCGCTCCCGCCGTCGCACACGGTGTCCGGCCACGTCCGCGACGAGGAGAACCGGCCCATCGCCAACGCGACCGTGACCATCGAGGAGACGCCGATCACGCCCGCCGCCACCGACGCCGACGGCTTCTACTCGTTCGAGCTGATCCCGGAGGGCACCTACTCCGTGACGGCCTCCGCCTCGGGATGCAACGGCACGCAGACGCGTGAGCTCGTCGTGTCGGGCCCGACGACGTTCGATTTCATGCTGCCTCGTCGCAGCGACGCGTTCGGTCACACGTGCGAGCTGGTGGAGGCCCCCTTCGAGCAGGCGGACACGGTTCTGCCGATCACCGGCACCTCGGGAGTGGAAACGATCGACCTTCCCTTCCCGTTCACGTTCTACGGCTTCACCTACACGCGCGCCCACGTCTGCGCCAACGGCTTCCTCGAGTTCGTGGGCCCGGAGACCACCAATTGCTCGTCGGCCAACGCGGCGATCCCGACCACGGGACGCCCCAACGGCCAGATCGCGGCCTTCTGGGACGACTGGGTGGTCGACGCGCAGGCGTCGATCCGGGCCGACGAGCGGGGCAGCGCGCCCGACCGGCGCTTCGTGATCGAGTTTCGCAACGTGCACATCGGCGCCAGCGACACGTCCCGGCGCGTCGACTTCAACATCGTCCTCCACGAGAACGGAGAGATCCTCACCCAGTACCGCAACATCGCCGACGACGGCCGCGAGCGGGGCAACTCCGCGACCATCGGCATCGAAAACCACACGGGCACCGACGCGCTCCGCTTCTCGTTCAACCAGACGCTGCTCGCCCCCCAGCCGGCGGTCACCTCGATCCGCTACACGCCCCCGCCCCCGACCACCCTCACACACCGTCTCCGGCCACGTCCGCGACACCGACAACCAGCCCATCCCCAACGCGACCGTCACCATCGAGGGGACACCGATCACCCCGGCCACCACCAACGCCGACGGCTTCTACACGTTCCCCAGCGTGCCCGAGGGCACGTACCAGGCGACCGCGTCGGCCACGGGGTGCAGCAATCCTCAGACGAAGGAGCTCGTCGTCTCCGCCCCGACGACGCTCGACTTCACCCTGCCACCCAGCGACGAGTTCGGGTACACGTGCGAGCTCGAGGAGGCCCCCTTCGAGCAGGCCGACACCGTCGTGCCGCTCACCGGCGACGACAACGCCACCACGATCGACCTCCCCTTCCCCTTCACGTTCTACGGCGAGACGTACACCCGCGCCCACCTCTGCACCAACGGGTTCGTCGAGTTCGTCGGGCCGGCGACCACCAACTGCTCGGCCTCGAACGCCGGCATTCCGACGACGGGGCGGCCCAACGGCGCCGTCTACGGCTACTGGGACGACCTCTTCATCGACGCCCAGGCGTCGATCCGGGCCGACGTCAGGGGCAGCGCGCCCGACCGCCGCTTCGTGATCGAGTTCCGCAACGCCCACTACTTCAACGACACCACGCGGCGGATCGACTTCAACATCGTCCTATTCGAGACCGGCGAGATTCTGACCCAGTACCGGAACATTGCCGACGACGGGCGAGAGCGGGGCAACTCCGCCACACTCGGGATCGAGCACCACACGGGCACTGCCGCCCTTCGGTTCTCGTTCAACCAGGCGCTGCTCGCCCCCGAGCCGGCGGTCACCTCGATCCGCTACCTGCCGGCGCCCACACACGAGGTCTCCGGTCGGGTACGCGACTCCGACAACCAGCCGGTCGCCAACGTGGCGGTGACGATCGAAGGAACCCCCCTCGAGACGGCCACCGACGTCGAGGGCTTCTACTCGTTCCCGAGCGTGCCCGAGGGGACCTACACCGTGACCGTGGCGGGATTCGGGTGCATCGGCGACCTCTCGCAGGAGCTCGTCGTGTCGGGCCCGACGACGTTCGATTTCATGCTGCCTCGTCGCAGCGACGCGTTCGGTCACACGTGCGAGCTGGTGGAGGCCCCCTTCGAGCAGGCGGACACGGTTTTGCCGATCACCGGCACCTCGGGAGTGGAAACGATCGACCTTCCCTTCCCGTTCACGTTCTACGGCTTCACCTACACGCGCGCCCACGTCTGCGCCAACGGCTTCCTCGAGTTCGTGGGCCCGGAGACCACCAATTGCTCGTCGGCCAACGCGGCGATCCCGACCACGGGACGCCCCAACGGCCAGATCGCGGCCTTCTGGGACGACTGGGTGGTCGACGCGCAGGCGTCGATCCGGGCCGACGAGCGGGGCAGCGCGCCCGACCGGCGCTTCGTGATCGAGTTTCGCAACGTGCACATCGGCGCCAGCGACACGTCCCGGCGCGTCGACTTCAACATCGTCCTCCACGAGAACGGGGAGATCCTCACCCAGTACCGCAACATCGCCGACGACGGCCGCGAGCGGGGCAACTCCGCGACCATCGGCATCGAAAACCACACGGGCACCGACGCGCTCCGCTTCTCGTTCAACCAGACGCTGCTCGCCCCCCAGCCGGCGGTCACCTCGATCCGCTACACGCCCCCGCCCCCGACGCCCTCACACACGGTCTCCGGCCACGTCCGCGACACCGACAACCAGCCCATCCCCAACGCGACCGTCACCATCGAGGGGACACCGATCACCCCGGCCACCACCAACGCCGACGGCTTCTACACGTTCCCCAGCGTGCCCGAAGGCAACTACGTCGCGACGGTCTCCGCGATTGGATGTGACGGGGCGCTGACACAGGAGCTCGTCGTGGCCGGCCCGACGACGCTCGACTTCACGCTGCCCCCGCGCAGCGACGAGTTCGGGTACACGTGCGAGCTCGAGGAGGCCCCCTTCGAGCAGGCCGACACCGTCGTGCCGCTCACCGGCGACGACAACGCCACCACGATCGACCTCCCCTTCCCCTTCACCTTCTACGGCGAGACCTACAACCAGGCGTACCTCTGCACCAACGGCTTCGTCGAGTTCGTCGGGCCGACCACCACCAACTGCTCGGCCTCGAACGCCGGCATCCCGACCACCGGGCGGCCCAACGGCGCCGTCTACGGCTACTGGGACGACCTCTTCATCGACACCCAGGCATCGATCCGGGCCAACGTCAGGGGCAGCGCCCCCGACCGCCGCTTCGTGATCGAGTTCCGCAACGCCCACTACTTCGACGACGACACACGCCGGATCGACTTCAACATCATCCTCCACGAGAACGGGGAAATCCTCACCCAACACACCAACATCGCCGACGACGGCCGCGAACGAGGCAACTCGGCCACGCTCGGGATCGAGAACGCGACGGGGACGGACGCGCTCCGGTTCTCGTTCAACCAGGCCCTACTCGCGGTCGAGCCGGCCGTGACCTCGATCCGCTACCGGCCGCCCGGGCCCTAAGAGTTCCTACGCGACGTCTCTGAGCTTCTGCGACTCGGCCATCGCCTGAAGCTTCTTCAGGCACTGGTTCTCGATCTGGCGGACGCGCTCCCGCGTGACGTTGAACGTTCGCCCGACCTCGTCGAGCGTGCAGGGATGCTGCCCCCCGAGCCCGTAGCGCATCTCGAGGACGCTCCGCTCGCGGAGCGAGAGGCTCTCGAGGACGCGTGCGAGCGTCTCCGCGCGAAAGACCGTCTCGGCGGCCTCGTCGGGCGCCGGCGCCCCCTCGTCGGCGAGGAAGTGACCGAACTCGGATTCCTCTTCGTCGCCGACCGGCTTCTCGAGCGAGACAGGGGCCTGCGCGCTTCGCCGGATGTGCTCGATCTCCGCGACGTCGAACTCGAGCTCCCGGCCGATCTCCTCGACGGTCGGCTCGCGGCCGTACTCGCTGAGGAGCTTCCGCTCGATCCGCCCGATCTTGTTCAGCTTCTCGACGACGTGGACCGGCATGCGGATGGTTCGAGCCTTGTCGGCGAGTGCGCGCGCGACGGCCTGGCGGATCCACCAGGTCCCGTACGTCGAGAACTTGAAGCCTTTGCGGTGGTCGAACTTCTCGGCGGCGCGGACGAGCCCGATCGTCCCCTCCTGGATGAGGTCGAGGAACGGCAGCCCCTGGTTGCGGTAGTTCTTCGCGATCGAGACGACGAGCCGGAGGTTGGACTCGACCATCTTCTGCTTCGCCGAGTGGTCGCCGCGCTCGATCCGCTTCGCGAGCTCCACCTCCTGCGCCGCCGTGAGGAGCGGCACCTTGCCGATGTCCTTCAGAAAGAGCTGCAGCGCGTCGGTCGTCACGTCGCGAGGCTCGAGATCGAGCTCGGGAACCACGTCGGCTTCGTCGACCACCTCGATGTGGAGCTCTTCGAGCGCGTTGTAGAACTCGGCGAGCTGGGCGGGATCGAACTCGTCTCCGAGCGCGACCGCGATCTCCTCGTGAGTGAGGAAACCCGCTGCCTGGCCCTGGCGCACGAGCGCCTTGGCTTCGTCGTGGTCGAGCATCACGCCCGCCTCACTCCTCTCTGCTCGCAATCCCCTGATCCCGTCACCTCAACGTAGTCGGGACTCGCCACTTGTCAACAGCCGATTCGCTCCCGATTTGTCACCAAGGTGCCGCGACTCTTTCACGACCGTCGGACGCCGTCATGCCCCTTTTGGGGGACTTAGGATCCGATGTCCTCTAGACGCTCGAGCAGGCGCTCGGCTTCCCGGCCGTAGAAGCCGTCGGGATCGGCGTCGCGCGCCAGGCGGAGCTGGCGCAGAGCCTCCTCGACCTGGCCGATCCAGGAGAGCGCGAGCCCGAGGTGGTAGCGGACGACTCCGTCCTCGTCGGAGTCGGCCAGGGGCCCGAGGCGGGAGAACGTGCGGGAGGGGTCGTCCTTGTCGAAGCGCCCGAGCGCGGCTGCGACCTTCGCCGGCAGGCTGCCGGGATCGGCGGCGACCGCATCTTCGAAGGCTTTGCCCGCGGACACCGGCCGCCCGACGCGCTGGAGCGCGATTCCGTAGGCGAGCTTCGCGTCGCTGCCGCCGGACGCGGCCCGCCGCTCGAGCTCGGCGAGCTGGCGCTCGGGGGCCAGGCCCTCGAGCTCGGGCGGCGCCTCCAGCGGAGCGACGAAGGGAGGCCGTCCCGGCGCGAACTGCGGGTGGAGGACGTCCTCGGCACGGAGCGCCGCCGGCGAGTCCGGGTCGGCTCGCACCACCTCTCGCCACTCCCTGACGGCCCCGTCGTCGTCCCCCGCAGCGAGGAGCGCGAAGCCGAGGTGAAGCCGGGCGACGCCGCTCGAAGGGTTGTCGGCAACGACCTGCTCGAGGCGCTCGACTGTCCCGTCGGGCCAACCTGCGATCGCCGCCCCGACGGCGGCCTCCACCGAGCTCGGGTTCTCAGCGAGAAGCTCTGCGAAGCGCGTGCGCGCCTGCTCCCGCTCCCCGTCCTCGAGAAGCGTCTCGGCCTCGCGGAGCGCACGGGCCTCGGGGTCGTCGCGGACGAGGAGACCGAGCTCGAGCGGCGGCGGCCCGCGCTCGGCCGCGGGCGCGGCCGGCTCCGGGCTCTCCCCCTCCTCTGCCTGGAGGACCGTAACGCCGACGACGAGCGCAGCCGAAGCGGCTGCGGCAAGGCCGACGAGGACGCGGGCACGCGTGCCGGACACGTCTGCGAATGTAGCCCAGCGCTTGCGAAGCGCCGCATGGCCGTCGCTATACTTCCTGAAGCGATGCCGAGCTACCGCGAGTTTCTCCAGCAGGTGAAGAGCGAGATCGAGGAGGTCGGCGTCTCGAGGGCCGCCGAGCTCCGGGAGAGCGACGAAGCCGTCTTCGTGGACGTCCGCGAGCAGAACGAGTGGGACGAGGGCCATGTCCCGGGCGCACTCCACGTCCCCCGCGGCAACCTGGAGTCCCGAATCGAGCAGGCAGTGCCCGACCGCGACGCGTCGATCGTCCTCTACTGCGCGTCGGGCAGCCGTTCGGCCTTCGCCGCGAAGGCCCTCGAGGAGCTCGGCTACGAGGACGTCGTCTCGCTCGCGGGCGGCTTCACCGACTGGAAGCGGAACGGCTTCCCCTTCGACGTGCCGCGCGCGCTCGGCGACGCAGGGCGACGGCGCTACTCCCGCCACCTCCTCATTCCGGAGGTCGGCGAGGAAGGTCAGCTTCGGCTCCTCGACTCGCGCATCCTCCTGATCGGCGCCGGAGGCCTCGGCTCGCCGGCCTCGCTCTACCTCGCCGCGGCCGGGGTCGGCACGCTGGGCATCGTCGACGACGACACCGTCGACGAGACGAACCTCCAGCGCCAGATCGTCCACTCGACCGAGCGGCTGGGCGAGTCGAAGGCCGAGTCGGCCAAGCGGACGATCGAGGCGCTGAACCCGGACGTCACGGTGAAGGTCTTCAAGGAGCGCCTCACGTCCGACAACGTCGACCGCATCCTCGGCGACGGCTGGGACGTGATCGTGGACGGCGCGGACAACTTCCCGACGCGCTATCTCCTGAACGACGCATCCGTGTGGCACGACATCCCGGTCGTCCACGGGTCGATCTTCCGCTTCGAGGGCCAGACGACGGTGTTCAAGCCGAAGGAGGGGCCGTGCTATCGCTGCCTCTTCCCGCAGCCGCCGCCGCCCGAGCTCGCCCCGAGCTGCGCCGAGGGCGGCGTCCTCGGCGTGCTCCCGGGCATCGTCGGCTCGCTGCAGGCCAACGAGGCCCTGAAGCTGGCGCTCGGCGTCGGCGAGCCCTTGATCGGCCGCCTGCTCCTGTTCGACGCCCTCTCGACCCAGTTCACGGAGATCACCCTGCGGCGCGACCCGGACTGCCCGGTCTGCGGCGATAGCCCGACCATCACCGACTACGTCGACTACGTCGAGTTCTGCCAAGGCCCCGCCCACCAGGTCACCACGTGACGCGCGTTCGCATCCCGCCCACCTTGCGCGCCGAGGTCGGAGGCGCTCGCGAGATCGAGGCCTCGGGCAGCACGCTGCGCGAGGTGCTCGCCGATCTCGCCGAGCGGTTTCCCGGCCTCGGCCGCCAGGTCCTCGACGACGGCAACGGCATCGCGCGCTACGTGAACGTCTACCTCGACAGCGAGGACGTGCGCACCCTCTTCGAGGGGCTCGACACGCCCGTGGGCGAGGACGCGACCGTGATCCTCCTGCCGGCGATGGCCGGCGGCGAGCGGACGCTGACGCCGTCGCTCCTCGAGACGATCGGCTCGACGCCGCTCGTCGAGCTCACGCGGCTCGCTCCGCACCCGGGCGTGCGCCTCTACGCGAAGCTCGAGGGACAGAATCCGACCGGCTCTATCAAGGACCGCGTTGCCAAGGCGATGATCGAGGCTGCAGAGGCCTCCGGAGAGCTCGAGCCGGGCCGCGCCCTCCTCGAGCCGACGAGCGGGAACACGGGGATCTCGCTCGCCATGGTCGCCAAGCTGAAGGGGTACCCGCTGACGTGCGTCATCCCCGAGAACTCGACGTCGGAGCGCCTCAGGCTCCTCGAGCTGTTCGGCGCCCGGCTCGTCTTTTCTCCGGCCTCCGAGGGCTCGAACGGCGCCGTGCGCCACGCGCTTCGCCTGGCCGAGCGCGAGCCGCGCTACTTCATGCCGTTCCAGTACGCCAACGAGGCCAATCCCCGCGCCCACTACGAGGGTACGGGCGCCGAGATCGCGGACGCCCTCCCCCGTGTCGACGCCCTCGTCGCCGGCCTGGGAACCGGCGGCACCCTCATGGGCGCCGGGGACCGCCTGCGGGAGTCCTCCCCGGACCTCGTCGTCGCGGCCGCGGAGCCGCTCCAGGGCGACCTGGTCTACGGCCTCCGCTCCCTCGCGGACGGCTACGTCCCGCCGATCCTGGACGTCTCGAAGCTCGACCGCAAGATACTCGTCACCAACGAGGAGTCGGTCGAAGGTGTCCGAGCGCTGCTCGACCGCGAGGCGATCTTCGCCGGCGTCTCCTCCGGGGCGGTCGTGCACGTCGCGCGGCGCGTCGCCGAGGAGCTCGAAGAGGGCGTCGTCGTGGCGGTGCTCGCCGACGGCGGCTGGAAGTACCTCTCCGCGGACTTCTGGACGCGCCCCGCCGGCGAGGTAGGCCAGGCGATGGAGGACAACATCTGGTGGTGATCCCCGCCGAGGTGCGCTCGGCGCTCGTCGAGCACGCCGAGGCGGAGAAGCCCAACGAGGCCTGCGGCCTCATCCTCCTGCGCAACGGCGTGGCGGAGCGCTTCGTGCCCGGCCGCAACGCCGCCGCCAGCCCGTACCGCTTCGAGCTCGAGGTCGACCCCGAGGTCTGGTTCCTCGAGGACGAGGGCTACACGCTCGCCGTCTTCCACTCGCACCCGTCAAGCCCGCCGCGACCGTCGCGGACCGACGTGGAGAACATCGGCCTCTGGGAGGGGAGGCCCTACGTGATCCTCTCGCTGCGCACCGGCGAGCTGGCGGCCTGGACGATCGCCGGCGGCCGCATCGAGGCCGACGAGCTCGACTAGGCACGGGCTCCGCTCCGGAGTGGGGAACCTTTCCAACTCTCCGGCCGTCTGACGGGCGTGCGAACGATCTCGCTCCTGGCAGCCCTGCTCACTGCCGCCGCTCTCGGGGGCTGCGGCGGTGAGGGCGACTCGAGCTCGGACACAGGTGGGGGCGACGCGGGCCGCGGCCCGGGCCTCTCGATCGAGGAGGCGATCGCCTCCGAGCTCGACGAGCTTCTGCTCGTGAACGGAAACCTGCTCGCGATCGGCGACGAGGTTCGATTGTGCTCGGCGCTCGCGGAGTCGTTCCCGCCCCAGTGCGGCGGCCCCTCGCTGCGGGTGGAGGGCCTCGACCTCGACGGCGTGGAAGGGCTCGTGACCGAAGGCGACGTCAGCTGGACCGACCGGCCGATCCAGCTGCTCGGCCATGTCGAGGACGAAACGATCACGGTGAGCGACAATGCGACGACATGACGGTCGAGCACCCCGAGGGCTGGAACGAGGTTCGCGGCGCGCTCCAGCGCGGCTACCGCTTCCACGACTTCGCCGAGGCGATGGCGTTCGTGAACCGGCTGGCGGAAGCCGCGGAGGCGGCGAACCACCACCCCGACATCGCGATCAGCTGGAACGCGGTTACGGTGCGCTGGTGGACCCACGTGAAGCGCGCGATCACCGAGACCGACGTCGAGATGGCGCGGCGCAGCGACGAGCTCGCCTCCTCCTCTTCCTCCTCGGGGCGCTGATCGTGCTGCTCGCCGCCGGCTGCGGGTCGGAGGCGGACGAGGCCGAGCCGGGCGGCGGGGGCCAGTCGGAGGCGACCGCGCCGGCGACCGAGCTCACGATCACCGTCTGGCCCAAGGGCAGAGACGGCGACTCGCAGGAGCTCACGCTCACGTGCGAGCCCGCCGGCGGGACGCACCCGAGCCCCGAGAAGGCCTGCCTGGCGCTGGCCGGGAACATCGACGCGCTCGCGCCCCTCCCGCCGGACACGATCTGCACGCAGATCTACGGCGGGCCGGAGGAGGCCGAGATCGCGGGCACCTTCCAGGGACGGAAGGTCACGGCGACCTTCAGCCGCCAGAACGGCTGCGAGATCGACCGCTGGGACCGGCTGGCCGGCGTCCTCGAGGCCGGCGGGCTGACGACGATCACGGAGGCGACGTAGGCCGGAGCGGGATGCTCTCCACCGCGGAGCGGCGGAGCGCCGAGAGCACGCGCGCCTGGCCGACGGCGTCGTCCCGGCCGAGGAGCGGCTGGGCCTCGCCGGCGACGGCGCGGGCGAAGTCTTCGAGCTCGAGCCTGTAGGAGTCGGCACGCTCCACGGGGACGCGCTCGACTCCACCGGCTCGGCGGAGCTCGATGCCCGGCCTGCTGCAGAGCCACGGATCGTCGACGAAGAGCGACCCCTCGGTCCCCACGGCCTCGAGCGTCGCCCGAAACGGCATCCGGAGGCCACAGTCGAAGAGCCCGTGGACGCCGTCCGGGAAGACCAGGCTCCCCGTGAAGAGATCGTCGACGCCGCTCGGGCCGGTGACCTGCCGTCCGAGCACGCTGTCGGGCTCGCCCGCGAGCAGGCGCGCACCGCTCACGCAGTAGCAGCCGAGGTCGAGGAGCGAGCCGCCGTCGAGATCGGGATCGAGCCTGATGTTCTCCTCGCCTTCGACCAGGAAGCTGAACGACGTCCGCACGAGCTGGAGCCGCCCGATGGCCCCCTCGCTCACGAGCTGCTCCAGCCGGCGAGTTTGTGGGTTGTGCCGGTACATGAACGCCTCGGCGATGACGAGGCCCGCGCGGTCGGCGAGGTCGAAGAGCGCCTGAGCTTCGTCGGGCTCGTCGGTGAGCGGCTTCTCGCAGAGGACGTGCTTCCCGGCCTCGAGCGCGCTCTGCGACCACTCGACGTGAAGGGAGTTCGGCAGCGAGATGTAGACGGCGTCCACGTCGGGATCGGCGAGCAGCGCCTCGTAGCTTCCGTGTGCCCGAGCGATCGCGTGCTCCCGTGCGAAAGCATCGGCATGCGACCCCTCGCGGCTGGCGACCGCGACGACGTCGACAAGTCCCGTCTCGGCGGCACCCGCCAGGATGCGGCGGTTGATGCGCGCCGTCGAGAGGAGCCCGAGCCGGAGCGGCGACGGCGTCACGAGCAGAAGTCTCGAGCCACGGCGGTGTAGACCTCGGCGCAGGTCTCGACACTGGCGAGGTCGACCCACTCCTCGACCGCGTGCGCGCCCTCGCCGGCGGGGCCGAAGAGGACGGTCGGGATCCCTGCGGCGGAGAAGAGCGCGGAGTCGGCCCAGAAGGGGACGCCGACGATCTCCGGCCCGCCCGCGTGCCGACTCACGAGCGCGACGATCTCGTCGTCCTCCGGCGTCTCGAACGGCCCGCGGGCGACGACGACCCTGTGCGTGCCGTCGACGTCTCCGAGAAGCCCGCGAACCTCCTCCTCGACCTGCTCGACGGTCTCACCCGGAACCGTGCGCCTCTCGCCCTTGAGCAGGCAGCGTTCCGGGTAGCTGGAGTACTCCTGCCCGCCCTCGATGACGGACGCGTGCAGCGAGCCGCTCCCCAGCAGCGGGTGGCTCGGGTCGGCGCGGAGCGCCCGGTCGAGCTCCGCGAGCCTCGTGAGCACGGGGCCCATGTGCGCGATCGCGTCGACGCCGAGGTCGGGGCGCGACCCGTGGGCCGCGCGCCCTCTCGTCTCGATCTCGAACGCGACGAAGCCCTTGTGCGCCACCGCGAGGCGCAGCTCGGTCGGCTCGGAGACGATCGCGGCATCGGCGCGATGGAGCTCGGCGACCCGGGCGGAGCCGATGCTCGCCACCTCCTCGTCGCAGACCGCGGTCACGATCACGTCCCCCCGAAGCCCGGCTCGGGCCGCTTCTGCGCCTGCGCTCATGATCGCCGCGAGGCCTGCCTTCATGTCGTAGGAGCCGCGCCCGTGGAGGCGCCCGCCCCCGACGACGGGCTCGAAGGGGGCCTCCATCCCCGCGACGCCGACCGTGTCCAGATGGGCGTTCAGGAGCAGCGAGCGACCCCCGCCCGACCCCCGCGCCACCCCCACCGTGTTGAAGCGTCCCGGGGCAACCTCCTCGACCTCGACGTCGAGCCCCGCATCCTCGAGCCAGCCCGCCACGAAGCGTGCGATCTCCGCCTCCCCGGCGGCGCCTTCGACGAGGTCGGGGTTGACGGAGTCGATGCGGACGAGCTCGGCGAGCAGCTCGACGAGGCCGGAAGCCTGCACGGGCCGATCTTACTGAGACGTCTGAGTGGCCTCGACCGGCTCCGCCTCGAGAAACTCGACCTCGAGCCGCTCGATGCGCGACCCGGCCACCTCGACGACCTCGAACCGCAGGCCGTCGTGGTGGACCTCGTCGCCCTTCTCGGCAGCCCGCCCGAGTGCGCCGAAGACGAACCCGGCGACCGTGTGGTAGTCCTCCTGCGGCAGCTCCTGCGCGAACCGCTCGTTGAAGTCGTCGATCGTGAACGTGCCGTGGATGCGGACCCGGCCGTCCTCGAGGCGCTCGATCGACTCGTCGGGGAGGTCGTACTCGTCCTCGATCTCGCCCACGATCTCCTCGAGGAGGTCCTCGAGCGTGACGATGCCCTGGACGGCCCCGTATTCGTCGACGACGAGCGCCATGTGCTGGTTCTGGCGACGGAACTCCGCGAGGAGGGAGGCGAGGTCCTTCGTCTCGGGAACGACGTAGGCCGGGCGGACGATCTCCTCGATGACGACGTTCTCGATTCCTCGGTCGTAGAGGGCGCCGAAGAGGTCGCGGACGTGCAGGATGCCGATGACGTCGTCCAGCGAGTCGCGGTAGACGGGGTAGCGCGTGTAGGGCGAGTCGATGACCGCAGCGAGCGCTTCCTGCGGCGGAAGCTCGACCGAGAGGGCGACGACCTCGGGCCGCGGGACCATCACGTCGTGGGCTTCCTTGTCCGCGAAGTCGAAGACCTTGTAGAGCATCTCCTCCTCGGCCTGGGGGATCTCCTCCGTCTGGCGAACGATCAGGCGGATGTCCTCCTCGGTGTGCATGGAAAGCCCGGCGGGCGCGGGCTTCACGCCGAAGAGCCGGGCGATGGCGTTCGCCGAGGCCTGGAGGACCCAGACGAGCGGGTAGGCGATCCGGCCGAGCCAGTCGAGTGGGATGGCGAGCCACACTGCCAGCCGCTCGGCGCGCTGGAGCGCGATCGACTTCGGCACGAGCTCTCCCAGGACGACGCTCAGGTACGTCAGGATGAGAAAGGAGATGACGAACGCGACCGAGCGCGAGACCCAGTCGTCGAAGTAGCGGGAGAGGAACGGCTCTCCGAGGGCGCCCAGAAGGATCCCGAAGACGGTGATGCCGACCTGCACCGTCGAGATGAAGCGAACGGGCTCGTCCAGCATGCGCAGTGCGGTCTGCGCGGAGCGGCTTCCTTCCCTCGCGCGCTGCTCCAGGCGCCCTCGCCGGGCCGTGACGAGCGAGTACTCGGCCGCGACGAAAACGGCATTCCCCAGCACGAGCAGGAGAATGACGAGTAACCGAAGGAAGTCGCTCACGGGCCGACCGGCCTGTGAGCGCGTGGAGGATGTGTGAGGGAACCGGGAGGTTCCTTCACTGCATCAAAGAGGGGCTCGTGGGGAAACATGGTTTCCCCCACGGGAGCGAGCCGAAGGCGATTGACGTTCACGCCCCGCTCTCCGGGGCGTGGGTACTAGGCGGGATCTCGTCCAACTGTCGTCCTGAGGATAGCGAAGGAATCAGAGGGCCTCGCCTTCGACGTACGTGCCGAGCGGCGTGAAGTCCCGCCCGAGGAGGGCCAGGTCGGCGCGAAAGCCCGGGGCGACTCGACCGCGGTCTGCAAGGCCCAGCAGCCGCGCCGGGACGAGGCTCGCCATGGTCGCGGCCTCGGCGAGCCCGAATCGCGCCATGCGCGCGACGAGCGCGGCCCCGCCCCGGTCGCCGCCGAGGAGGGCCCCGTCCGGCCGCTGCGCCGGGAGCGGGACGGCGTCGCTCGTGAGCGCGACCCGGTTCACCCCTGCGGCGCGGACCGTGAGCTCCTCGATGGCCGGGTTCAGATGGCGGCTGTCCGCGATCAGCCCGATCGTGACGCGGTCGTCGACGAGGAGTGCCGGCACGGGGCCGGTCGTGCGCGCTCTGACCGGAGCCGTCGCGTTCCAGAGATGGGTGGCGAAGCGGGCGCCCGCGTCCACCGCTGCGCGCGCGGTGTACCCGTTCGCCAGCGTGTGACCGATGGCGGGGACGATCCCGGCCGCGGCGAGGCGCTCGACGGCGTCGAGCGCGCGCGGGAGCTCCGGCGCCAGCGTGACGAGACGGACGAGGCCGCCGGAGTCCGTCCACTCGTCCACCGCGCCCAGGTCGACGGGCGTGAGCTCGTCGACCGGGATCGCGCCGGCGGCTGCGGGGTTGAGGAAGGGCCCCTCGAGGTGCAGGCCGAGGCAGAGTGGATCCTCGCTTGGCCGGAGCTCACGGGTCGCGAGCAGGTAGCCGGTGACGCCCTGTCCACGGACGACCTCGGGCGCGTACACCTGGAGGTCGACGAAGCCCGGGAAGATGAGCGGCTCGCTAGGGCCGCCCTCCCGCCGCTCGACCGTGGCTATCCGCCCGCCCTCGATGACGACGACGCCCTGGTGGGCTCCCTCGATCGGGTCAACGACAACTCCCTCTAAAGTGTGAGCTCCAATCACCCGATTATCCTCGTGCTGGGGAGCGAGCCGGAACGATGTCGAACGAAATCACGTGTCTGATTGCCGACGACCACGAGGTCGTCAGGGAAGGCTTGCGCCTTTCCCTCTCCCGCTCTTCGACGATCCGCGTGGTGGGCGAGGCCTCCGACGGCGCGAGCGCCGTCTCCGTCGCCGAGCGCCGCCGACCGAATGTCGTGATCATGGACGTGAGGATGCCCGGGATGGACGGGCTCGAGGCGACGAAGATCCTCGCCGAGCGCCTTCCGCAGACAGCCGTTCTCATCTTCACCGCGTACGGGGAGCGCAGCCTCCTCAGCCGGGGTCTCGAGGCGGGCGCGAAAGGCTACATCCTCAAGGAAGCGCCGCACCAGTCGCTCATCCGCGCGATCGAGAAGGTCGCGAGCGGCGAAGGCTACGTCGATCCCGCGCTCATGCCGGCGCTGCTCACGCGCGAGCGCGAGGAGATGCTGACGGCACGCGAGCGGCAGATCCTCCAGCTCCTGGCCGACGGGATGTCGAACGCCGACGTCGCGCAGCGTCTCTTCATCAGCCAGGAAACGGTGAAAAGCCATGTCCGGCACATCCTCGCGAAGCTCGAGGCGGACACGCGCACCCATGCCGTGGCGATCGCGCTCCGCGGGTCGATCATCGATTAGTCAGGTGTCCCTGAGACGCCCGTGAGCGGTCAGCTCTCACGGCACGCGCGCGGTCTGCTCGTCGCCTGCACGGTCGGCGCGGCTCTCGTGGGCGCGCTAGGTCTCGCCTTCGGCCAGCACGACGTGGCGGCGGCGGGGCTCGTCGCCTCGACCGCCTTCTTCGGCGGCTTCGCCCTGTACCTGATCGCCAGCGAACGCCGGAGGCACGAGTTCGCCGAGGACGAGCTCCAGGCCCAGGCGACGTTCCTCGAGTCGCTGGTCGACTCCATCTCCGCGGTCTCCTCGAGCCTCGACGCGACCGAGATCCTCGACCGCACGTGCGAAGAGGCGAAGAGGCTCTTCCACGCCCGCAGCGCGCGCATCCTCACGGCAGGGGATGCCGCCGCCGACGGCAAGAGCTCGGGCGAGCGCATGATCGTTCCGCTCGCCGTGCACGGCGAGCGCCTCGGCGACCTGGAGCTCGCGCGCGGCGAGCCCTTTCATCGCTGGGACCACATGCGGGCGACCGTGCTCGCCGACTTCGCCGCCCGCGCGGTCGAGAACTCGCGCCTCCTCGAGGAGGCGCGCGAGCGCGAGACGGAGCGAGAGCGCCTCACCGAGCGCCTGATCACCGCCGAGCAGGACGAGCGGCGGCGCCTTTCCCTCTTCCTCCACGACGGCCCGCTCCAGTCGATGTCCGGTATTGCGCTCATGCACGACGCAGCGCTTGCGGCCATCCAGGACGGCCGCATGGACGACGCCGCCAAGGTGATCGAGAGGTCGCTCGAGAGGGAGCGCGACACGATCCGCGTCCTCCGCGACCTCTCCTTCGCGATCGAGCCGCTCGTCCTCCGCGACGCAGGATTCTTCGCCGCCGTGCGTGCTCTCGGCGATCAGGTCGAGACGACGCACAGGATCACGGTCCTCACCGACATCGAGGCGGGCGAACGCCTCAGCGAGAAGAGCCAGGTCGCTCTCTACCAGATCATCCGCGAGTCGCTGAACCAGGCGGTGCGGCGGCGGCCGCTGAAGATCGAGGTGGCCGTGCGCCCGTGCGAGGACGGCGGTTTCGAGATCGAGATCGCCGACGACGGCGTCGAGGAGCGGCGTCGGGCGTCCGTCGAGGCGATCGACGAGCGGGTGAAGATCTTGAACGGGCGCCTCACGATCATGAGCAACGAGCAGGGGGGCACGGTCGTCCGCGTCGTGTTGCCCGCGTACGTGGCGGCCGCGCGGGATTAGACTCCCGCCCGATGTCCTCCGCCGGGAACCACCTGCTCTTCGTCCCCAAGCCCTCGGGCTACGAGCTCGTCGAGCGAGATGGAGAGGCGCCCGAGGCCGGCTCCGAGGTCGAGCTGGAGGAGGGAGCGCGCTACACGGTCATCAAGATCGGCCCGTCCCCGCTCCCGGAGGACGGTCGAGCCTGCGCGTACCTGCAAGCCGCGTAGCCGAGTAACAGCCTGTTACTTGCCCAGGGCGTCCTCGGCGGCGACGCGGCCGAGGACCAGGGCCGCCGCGAGGGCGCTCGACCAACCGCCCGTCGAGATCCCGCCGACGTCGGCGCCCGCGGCCCAGAGCCCCTCGGCGGCCCGCGCGCGCGTGTCGACCGCGATCCCGCCGAGGGTCGACGTGATCCCGGCCACGACCTCGACCCGGGTGGAGCCGTCGCGCCGCTCGACCGGGGCTCCCGCCCGTCGCGCCGCCTCGACGACCTCGCCGACGGTGCGCTCGTGCACCCGCTCGCCGAGCGCCCGGTCGGGAACGACGTACCACGCCCGCGCCTCGGGCTGCCGCGCCGTCCACTGGACGACGTCCACGTCTGCCCAGTGGCGCGCCTCGAAGCGCTCGCCGCGGGCGTTTTCGACGGCCGCGTGCCGCGCATAGACCTGGGCGAGCGGGACGAAGTCCTCGGGCTCGATCCGCGGCGCGGCCGCGAGGTTCCGGCCGTAGAACTCGTCCATGCCGGCGGAAAGCGTCGCGCCCCGGCCGAGCGCGAGCCTCAACCCGTCGCCGTGGCTCCAGGGGTTGGCGCGAAGCACCAGCCTGTCGGCCTCGGGCGTCACGTGGCGGCGCACGAGCTCGCGGTCCCCCTGGAAGCCGCCGGTCGCGAGGATCGAGGGAATGCCGTCGGGCAGCTCCGCGAGCGGATCTCCGACACGGATCTCCCCCGCGCGCGCAGCCAGCGTCTCGGTCAGCCCGGGTGGATCGAAGCGGACGCCGGTCGTGAGCGGGTTCCCGGTCTCCCGGGCGACGACCGGTGCTCCGAGCCTCTCCAGCCAGGCGAGCGCGTCGTCGAGGCCCTCCCAGACGAGCCGCTGAAGGTCCGGGTCGCCCGCCGGGCACTCGGCGCGAAACCGCTCCCACTCGCGGTACCGCCAGACGACGCCGCTCGAGAGCAGCATCGACCCGCCCGGCCGCTCGCCCTTCTCGTGGACGGCGACTTCGGCGCCCAGCTCCCGCGCCCGCACGGCGGCCGCGAGCCCGGCCATGCCGGCCCCCGCCACGACGACGCGGTCCATGAGAGCTCTACGTGAGCGAGAACGTCGGCTTGTGCTCGACGTACTCGAGCTTGATGCGGTCGGGGCCCCAGACGAAGACCGCGTACGTGTTCTCGGCGTCGACGACGTCGGCGATCTCGAGGCCTCGGCGCTCGGCCTCCTCGATGTGCTCGTCGGCGGACTCGACCCGCAGCCCCAGATGGTTGAGAAGCGGCCGCTCGCCCTCGCCCGGGTCGCCCGGCTCGAGGAGGATGGACGCGTCGCCGGCCAGCAGCCGGCCGTCCTCGACGTCGAAGCCGAGCTCGGCCAGCTCGGCGAAGGTCGTCTCGGGATCCGGGACCAGGAAGGCGACGTGGTCGAGGTCGTATGCGACGCCGTCCTCCACCTGGACGAACGCGAGCCGCAGCCCCTCGGGGGCCTCGAACGTCGCCACTCCGTCCCCGCGCTCGACGGAGAGATCCGGCGGGAGAGCCGCAAGCGCCTCCTCGAGGTCGTGGACCCTGAGTCCGACCCGCGCGAGGACGCCCGCGTCCCGGTCGCCCTCTGCGTCGAAGAGCGTCAGCTTCCCGCGGCGCGCGTCGGCGCCCACGAGCGTGAAGCGCTCCGTCCTGTCCACCACGTGCACGCCCGTGCTCGCGGTGAGGAAGTCGGTGAGGCGATCCCTGTCCTCGACCCAGAGCGCGACGTGGTCGAGCGTCTCGATCTGCATCGTGCGCACGGTACCCATGATCTCCCAGTGTCGAACGTCCCGACGGTTCGGCCTATTCCGGCGGTCGCGGCCGCGGGCGTAGAATCGGCCTCCCATCCGCAGGAGGCTCAATGCTCACCTTCGGCGTCACCGTTCTGCCCGATCCTCCCCACGCCCGCTTCGTCGAGCTGATGCAGCTCGCGGAGCAGCACGGCTTCGAGTACGGCTGGACGTACGACTCCCACATCCTCTGGCAGGAGGCGACTCCGCTCCTGACGCTCCTCGCCGTCCACACGGAGAAGCTGAAGCTCGGACACTGCGTCACGAACCCGGGGACGCGCGAACCGACGGTCACCGCCAGCGCCTACGCGACGCTTCACGACATCTCGGGCGGACGCATGGTGATGGGGATCGGCCGCGGCGACTCGGCCCGGCGTGTGATCGGCCAGAAACCCGTGAAGATGGCGGAGTTCGAGTCTGCCTGCCGGATGATGAAGGACCTCATGAACGGCAGGCCGGTCGAGTGGAACGGCAAGGATCTCGAGCTCACGTGGGCGAAGGGCCGCGAGCCCGTCCCCATGTACATCGCCGCCTACGGGCCCCGGGCGCTCGGGGTCGCCGGGCGCGTAGCCGACGGCGTCATCATCCAGCTCGCCGACCCCGTCATCGTCAGGTGGATCATGGACCAGGCCCGCGCAGCGGCGACCGAGGCCGGCCGGGACCCCGACGAGCTCGAGTGCCTCGTCTGCGCGCCGAGCATCGTCACCGGCAACCTCCAGGAGGCCCGCGAGGCCGTCCGCTGGTTCCCGGCGATGGTCTCGAACCACGTCATGGACCTGATCGAGCGCTACGGCGAGGGCTCGGAGATCCCGAGAGAGCTGACCGAGTACGTGAAGGCGCGGAAGTTCTACGACTACAAGGACCACAGCCGCGAGGGCGCCGCGCACGGCGAGTTCGTCACCGACGAGATCTGCGACCGCTTCACGGTGATCGGGGGCGTCGACGCGGTCCGCGAGAAGCTCCGCGAGCTCGAGTCGGTCGGCGTCGACCACTTCAACATCTACCTGATGACGCACGGACAGGAGGACATCCTGCGGGCCTACGGCGACGAGATCATCCCAGGGCTCCGCAAGGCGCCCGCCTGATGGCGATCCAGGAGCACCTCTTCGAGGTCGACGCCGCCAAGCGGCGGCTTCGAGCGGGCAACGGAGGCTACGAGATCGTGCACAGGTCGCCGGGCCTCGAGGTCGGCGTCTACGTCCTCGTGGCGCCGGAGCCGGACCGGCAGCAGCCCCACGAGGACGACGAGGTCTACGTCGTCATCGAGGGCCGCGGCACGCTCCAGGTCGAGGACGAGGAGCTCGACCTCGAGGAGGGCCAGGCGATGTTCGTCGCGGCCGGGGCCGAGCACCGGTTCACGGGCTACGAGTCGCTCAGCCTGCTCGTTATCTTCACGCGGCCGGTCGAGACGCCGTGACCCGCCTCTGTGCCGCGACCGGGGACGGCGTCGCGCAGCTCGACGGCTCCGGGCGGACTCGGCTCGCCGCCCAGGGAAGCGGGATCCAGTCCCTGGCCCGGGATCCCCGCGACCCCGACGTGCTCGTCGCCGGCTCGCGTGGACAGGGCGTCTGGAGAAGCGGCGACGGCGGCGGGAGCTGGGATCGCCTCGAGTTTCCGCAGCTGGACGTCTTCTCCGTCGCCGTGAGCCGCGCCGACGGCGCGATCTACGCGGGCTGCGAGCCGAGCATGCTCTTCGTGAGCCGCGACGGGGGTCGGAGCTGGGACGAGTTGGCGACTCTCCGCGAGCTTCCCTCCGCCCCGACCTGGAGCTTCCCGCCGAGGCCGTGGACGTCACACGTGCGCTGGATCGCGCCCAGCCCTCACGACGACGCTCTCCTGCTCGTCGGGATCGAGCTCGGAGGCGTCATGCGGAGCGCCGACGGCGGCGCGACGTGGGACGACCACCGTCCCGGCGCGCAGCCGGACTGCCACTCGCTCGCCTGGCATCCGAACGCCCCCGGCCGCGCCTACGAAGCCGGGGGCGGAGGAGCTGCGTGGAGCACCGACGGCGGGGCGAGCTGGAGCCCGGCCGACGAGGGCCGCGACCGCCACTACACGTGGGCGCTCGCGGTCGATCCCACGGACCCCGACTGCTGGTTCGTCTCGGCGAGCACCGGGCCGTTCGCGGCGCACGGCCGCGGCTCGGCCCGGGCCCTGATCTACCGCTGGCGCGGCGAGGGCCCCTGGGAGCCGCTGGCCGGCGGGCTGCCGGAGCCGCTCGACGTGATGCCGTACGCCCTGGCCTTCGCCGACGGGCAGCTCGTCGCCGGCCTGGCCGACGGGACCGTCTACGCGAGCGAGAACGGCGGGGACGCCTGGGAGCCTGTTCGGCTCGAAGGCGACCCGCCACTGCGAATCGTCGCCCTCGCCTAGGAGCCCGCCGCCTGCAGTGCCAGGCTGACGGCACGGGCCAGCGCCTCCGGCACCTCCACCCCCGGCTGGGAGAAGTGCTCCCAGGCCCGCTCCGGCTTGTTCCTGTGGCCGCGGAGCCCGGTCGCGCCCTCGAAGTCGGGCGCGAGGACGATCGTGCGCTCGGCTCCCGCGACGTCTGCGATCAGCTGGTTGAGCACGACTTCTGCGGGGATCGGTTCCTTGCCGAGCTCCGCGTCGCGGTCGTGCACGACGACGAACGGGATCTCGCAGACCCTGCAGATCTGCACGAAGACGGGGATGTTCGACTTCCCGCCGCACTCCACGATGCTCACCTGGTCGCGGTCCGCATCGTGGCCGAGTGCGGCGAAGAGCGCGGGGAAGACCAGCTTCTCCGTGCGACCTTCGACCAGGATCGCGGCCCGCGCGAGGAAGAGCTCGCTCCGCTCGGCATCGAACTCGCTCGCGATCCTGAAGGCCTCGTCGGCGTCGAGGCGCTGGGGCTGCGCAACCTGTGTCCCCCGCTCCGGGTTGTGGGCGACGAGCACGAGCTCCTCCAGGCGTCCGACGTTCAGGAACCCCGGCGAGTGCGTCGAGTAGAGCACCTGATTCTGTGCCGAGGCCAGCGCCCGGAGAAGGCGGTACAGGTACCGCTGGGTCTGCGGGCGGAGGAAGAGCTCCGGCTCCTCGACGAGGAGGACTAAGCCAGTAAGACCCGCCTCGCAGGCCGCCTCGACCGCGGAGACCACCGCCGCGGCGCCGGTCGCGTCCGAGCCGCGGGCCCAGGCCTCCTCGCGGTGGGCAAGGAAGAGCCGGACCGCCTCCGACGCTCCCTCGGGCAGCTCCGGGACGTCCACGAGCCTGCCGGAGCGCTCCGAGGCCGGGAGGAAGATGACGGGCGGCGCGCCCTCGAGCTCGGCGCTCGCGGTCTCGGGCGGGCGTGCGAGGCGCGCGACGCGGCGCCCGTCGGCCAGGCGCGCCTCGACGCTGATGCTCTCCCCGCCTTCACGGGCGAGGTCGTCGCGGCCGAGCGGTGCCGCCGGGTCGAGAAGCGCGCGAATCGCGCGGAGGAGGTTGGACTTGCCGGAACGGGCCTCGCCGACCAGGGCCGTAACCGACCGCAGATCGATCTCGACGTCGCGCGCGGAGCGGTAGCCCCGGACTCGAACGCTCTCCAGGAGCGGCACGGGCCCGACGATACTCCGCTCAGGTGACTGCGCGGCTCCGGCGGGGGTCGGGGAGCGGCGTGAGCACTTGCTCGAGGCGTTCCCGGAGAGGCTCGAACGCCGGCGGCAGGGAGAGACCCTCGCCGAGCGTCTCGAGCGGCTCGTCCGCCGTGAACCCGGGCCCGAGGGTGGCGATCTCGAAGAGAACGCCGCTCGGCTCGCGGAAGTAGACCGAGCGGAAGTAGAAGCGGTCGATGACCGGCGTCGGGCGCATGCCCGCCTCGGCGACTCGCTGACGCCACGCCTCGTGGTCCTCGATGGTCGAAGACCAGGCCACGTGGTGGACCGTGCCGGCGCCCGCGGAGCCTCGTTCGGCCGGCGGCTCGTCGTAGGCGTAGAACGAGCCGCGGCGCTCGCCGCGAACTTCCCAGGCACGCTCGCCGTCGGGCTCGAAGCCGAGCGTCTCCTCGAGGAGGCTTCGGCTCGGCCCGGGGTCGGCGGCATACGCCCGCACGCCGTCGAAGCCCTGCAGAGCCAGCTCGGGCGGGATCTCCGGGTGTCGGGCGACGAGCGGCTCGTCGCCGGTCTCCACAACCGCGAGCTCGAGCCCCATCCCTTCCGGGTCGCCGAAGCGAAGGCGGGAGCCGTCGCGCTCGGTCTCGACGCCCTCGGCGGCGAGCCGCTCGGCCCAGAAGTCGAGCGCCTCGGCGGACGCGACCCGCCAGGCCACGGTGTGCACCATCCCGGCGCCGGCTCGCCCGCGCGGCAGGCCCGGGTACTCGAAGAAGGTGATGTCGGACCCGGACTGCCGGCCTCGTCCGCGTAGAAGAGGTGGTAGACGGTCGGGTCGTCCTGGTTGACGGTCTTCTTGACGAGCCTGAGCCCGAGGACGCGGGTGTAGAAGTCCACGTTCCCCGGCGCGTCGGCCGTGATCGCGGTGACGTGGTGGATGCCTTCCAGCTTCATCGACGGTCCTTCCTCGAGGTGAGCCTTCCGCATCCTACGAACTACCCGCGTCCCGCCGGTATTCCCTGCGCCGCCGGGCGCGTGGCCGCCGCGTGCTCGCGGGCGTCGCCCTCACGAACGCTTGCCGGCAGCGCCGAAGCGGAAGCAGGAGACGACGTGGTCGTCAACGAGCCCGGCGGCCTGCATGAACGCGTAGCAGACGGTCGGGCCGACGAAGCGGAAGCCGCGGCGCTTGAGCTCCTTCGAGAGCGCCCGTGAGACCGGAGTCTCCGCGGGAATCTCGGCGACCGTCTGCCAGCCGCCCACGAGCGGCTCGCCGTCGACGAAGCTCCAGAGAAGGGCGTCCAGGCTGCCCAGCTCCTCCTGCACCTCGAGGACGCGCCTCGCGTTCTCCACGGTCGACGTCACCTTGAGGCGGTTCCGGACGATGCCGGCGTCCTGGAGAAGTTCCTCCACGCGCCGGTCGTCGAAGCGGGCGACGACGGCCGGGTCGAAGCCTGCGAAGACCCTCCGGTAGCCCTCGCGCTTCCGGAGGATCGTCGCCCAGGAGAGGCCGGCCTGGGCGCCCTCGAGCGTGAGCAGCTCGTACAGCAGCCTGTCCTCGTGGACCGGAACTCCCCACTCTTCGTCGTGGTAGGCGGCATAGAGGGGGTCGTTCTCGGGAACCCACGCGCAGCGTTCGGGCATGTGCCGCAGGCTATGCGACCGCGACGAAGTCCACGCCGTCACGCCTGCCCTGGGCGGCGACCGTCGCGCGGATCTCCGCGCGGGCCTCTTCGCCGGCGACGGCGCCGAGCGCGAACGAGCGGGCGAAACGAGGAGCGTCATCCACGCCGACTACAGGCGCGTCGTAGACGGTGTGGCCGATCTTGCGCGGGTCGACGTCGACGAAGGCGGCAACTCGGATGCCGGCGCCTGTGAGCTCGCGCGCGAACGACTTCCCCACGGGCCCGGCGCCCCAGACGACGACGCTCTCGAAGCGGCCGAAGGAGCGTCCCGGCGAGGTGGTGCACCTTGCAGCGGACGAAGGCGTCCTGGGCATAGGCAGGGTCGGTGCGGGAGCGGCGGGCGGCGTGCTCACGCCAGAGAAGCACGACGCTTTCGACGTTGCGAAACCGCCGGCCACGCGCCCAGAGACGCAGGACGAGGTCGTAGTCCTCCGGCCAGCCGCGGTCCCGGTAGCCGCCGACTGCGGCGAGCGCGTCGCTGCGGACGACGAGCGTCGGGTGCGGCAGGGGGCATTCGACGAGCACGTCGCGCGCCGCGGCCTCAGGGGTCACGAGGCCGTTGATCCAGCGCTCGTACCGGCGCGCGCCCTCGCGGACCGCCTCCTCCGGGAAGTAGGCGATGCCGCCCCCGCAGGCGGCCAGCTCCTCGTCGGCGAGGGCGGCGACCTGCGCTTCGAGCCGCTCCGGGAGAGCGACGTCGTCTCCGTCCATCCGCGCGATCAGGCGGCCTCCGGCGAGCGCGCGGGCCCGCTCGAGCGCGGGCACGAGCCCCGAGCGCTTCTGCCGGAGCACCCTGAAGCGCGGGTCGGCGCGCGCGTGCTCGGCCGCGATCTCGGCCGAGCCGTCCGTCGAGCCGTCGTCGACGACGAGCGCCTCGAAGTCCGCGAGCGTCTGCGCCGAGAGCGAGGCGAGGGCTTCGCGCAGGAACGAGGCCTCGTCGCGGACCGGCAGGAGGATGGAGACGAGCGGGCGGCTCAGCTGAACGTCTCGAGCGCCTCGTCCATGCTTCGAGCGCCCTCCACGCACGCGCGGCGCGAGCGCGCGTCCGGGGCCTCGGGACACCCGAAAGCCTCGAACTCTCCATTGGTGAGGACGGCGAGGACCTTGCCGAGCCAGCGGTAGCAGGCAAGGGCGGTCGCGTCGGGAAAGCCTTCGCAGCCCCCGAGGAGGGCCACGAGATCCTCCGGCGGGGCGACGATGAGGTTCTGGACCTTCGTCCCTCGGATGCAGCTGACCGCGTCCTCGCCGGCGAGCTCGGCACAGATGGCGAGCTGGGCATTCGGGTCGGGCGGCCCGACGACGGCGGCGGCGGTGATGCAAGCCGAGCGTTGGAGCCCCTCGAGCCCGGCGCAGAGCTCCTCGAGGGCCGCAGCGTCGGAGACCGGCTCGGCGGGCCGGTTGTCGACGAAGGCGCGGTACCAGCACGGGCGCACGAACTCGGGCGCCTGGCTGCCGCAGAGCTCGCGGGGATCGTCCACGACGGTCTCGGGCGGCTCGGTCTCGTCCGCGCCGATGGCCGCGAACCAGTAGTCGTGGAAGGCTCCCTGGGAGCAGTCGGGCGCCGCGACGTCGCCCAACGCACCGCAGAGGCGAAGAGCCTCGGAGAGATCCTCGCGGACGAGCCGCATGAAGGCGTGGCCGAACCCGTGGACGCAGCTGTAGCGCTGGTAGCGCGTCGTCGTCTCGCGGCACACCTCCGCCGCCTCCTGCGGGCGGGTGAGGTCGATCTGCGGCGCGACGCCGGTGACGAGCCCGTGGGCGAAGCCCGCGGAGCAGCCCGGCTCGTTCGTCTGAGGCAGGAAGTCCATGAGGTTCTCCAGCGTGACGTCGTGCTCCTGGGCGTACTCGCGCCCGACCGTGTGCATGAGCCCGTGACAGTCGCCGAGAAGACGGCCGGACGGGTCCGAGTAGGCGGCGACGGCAATCTCCTCGAGCCCGGTTTCCGGATCCGGGGCCGCCGCCATGATCGCGTCGAGCTCCTCCGCGTAGCAGTCGCGGGAGGACTCGTCCCCGAGCGCCTCACAGCGGGAGAGGTCGCCGGCCGCCGCTGTTTCTCCGCCGCGACTCTCCGTAGGCTCCGCCTCCCGGCCTTCGCCCGAGGAGCACGCCGAGGCTGCGATCCCGAAGACCGCGAGCGCCAGCGCGAGCGCGAGGATCGCCGGGCGCGTCACCGTGAGGTGAGGAGGAGTTTGATTCCCGAGGGATCGGTGACGACGACGCCGTCCTCCCGCGCCTCGGGCTCCTGACCGGCGTCGGCGACCCGCGCCGCCGCGAGATCGCGCTCGTGCCGGTCGGGCAGGACGATCGTCGCGTGGCGGAGCCCAGCGGCACCCTCCGGTGGCGGCGCGGCTCCGAGGCTATGCCAGGTGTTCGCGCCGACGTGGTGGTGGTAGCCGCCGGCGGAGAGGAACGCCGCCGAGCCGAACAGCTCACCCATGAGGTCGAAGCCGAGGACGTCCCGATAGAAGGCGATCGAGGACCCGAGGTCGGCCACCTGCAGATGGACGTGCCCCATCTCGGTGCCGGCGGGAAGCGCGTCGAAGTCGACGGTCGCCGGGTCGTCGAGCTCCGAGAGGAGGTCTGGCACGTCGAGGGGGTCGGTGGTCATCCTGGCCGCCACGAGCCCCTCCCAGACCTCCCGAGGGCGGTCGTGGTAGATCTCGATGCCGTGGCCGTCGGGGTCCGCGAGGTAGATCGCCTCGCTCACGAAGTGGTCGGACATGCCGACGAGCGGCACGCCGCTGCGGCCTGCGTGGACGAGCCAGCGGGCCAGGTCGACGCGTTCCGGCACGAGGAGGGCGAAGTGGTAGAGGCCGGTGGCGTTGCGAACGGGGCGGGCGCCGGGCCGCTCCGCGAGCCCGAGCAGGCCGGTCCCGCCGGTGCCAAGGACGGCGCGCCCGTCCTCCCGCTCGATCACCGCCAGCCCCAGCGACTCGCCGTAGAAGGCGAGCGAGCGGTCGAGGTCGGCGACCGTCAGGTGGACGGCGCCCATCCGGGTGGTCGCCGGAAGGGATGCGGTGGACGGACGGGCGGTGGACATCTCCGGCCGATAGTAGCCACGCGGATCGACGAGTCGATACGCTCCGGGGGCGCGATTCCGTTTTCGGCTTCTCGCGCTCGTACGGGCCCGATGCCGTCGACTCGGTGAACGTCGGAAACGGCGTCGTCGAGTACCGACACCCGGGCGTCCAAGGCGCCCGGACAACCGAGGGGGGATCATGAAGAGGACCTTCTGCCTCGGCCTGTTCGTGCTGGTTGCCGTCACCGCGTGGGCGCCCGACGCGGTCGCCGCGACCGTGCCCGCCGACCACGACGCCTGGGTGACCGCCCGCCATCCGTCGCGGAATCTCGGCTCGGACAGCGTCATGCGCGTCAGCTCGAACCCCGTGAAGCGCGCGTTCGTTCGCTTCACGGTGGGCGGGTTGCCCGGAGCGGTGCAGAAAGCGGTTCTGCGCCTCCACGCCGAGAGCGACGCTCCCGAGGGCTTCCACGTCTACTCGACTGCGGCCGGCTGGACCGAAGAGACGATCACCTATGCCAACGCGCCCCAGCCGGGAGCGCTCGTCGCCACCGCCGCCGCTTTCACCGTACAGGACACGTGGCGCGAGATCGACGTCACGAGCGCGGTTCTCGGCCCGGGAACGAGGTCGTTCGTCGTCACCGCCCCGAGCGGGAGCGGGAACATCGTCTTCACCTCGAAGGAAGGCGGCCGGGCGCCAGAGCTCGTCCTGACGACCGGGCCCGAGCCAGACCCGGGCACCATCATCGAGACCACCCAGCCTTGGACCTGCAGGGGCTCACTCTCAGCCTTCGGCCCTCCGCCGCTCAAGGTCGTCTCGACGATCTCCAACCCGGGAAACGACAACGCGATCAATCTGCGCGGCTGCTACGGGGACGGGGACCCGGCGACGGTCGATCTCATCCTCGACGTGCGCGGGAACGGAGCCGACCTCGGAACCGCCTACGACGCCGTGCGCATCGGGCAGGACGCCCACGACCTGGTCGTCACGGGCAACGTCGAATGCGGCGCGCGCCACACCGATCCCTCGATCCACCAGGACATCGTCCAGGCCCTGAGCGGAACCCGGGTCACCTTCGTCGATTTCACCTCCGGCGACCCGTTCACCGGCCGCTGGACCTGCTGGGGCGCGGGCGGCGGCTGGTACGTCACCTGGGCGAACGGCGCGATCCCCACCGATCTCGTCTGCCTCCGCTGCGCGCTGGCGACGTACAACCAGAACCTGCGGATCGACCAGTCGTTGCGCTCGGGCGCCCGTGACTCGGTCTTCGGGTACTCGCGCTGGTACGGCATCTTCATCGGACCGCTCGCGATCGACCCGGTGAACGTCAACAACCGTGTGATCCGCTACTAGCGGCCGGAGGCGTGTTCGGTCCGGCCGGAGTCCGGGTAGCGACCGAGGAGACACTAGACGGAGGGAGATCTCATGGGACGCGGCTCGATCAGGCTGGTGCTCACCGTCGCCACACTGGCGCTCGTCGCCGCCCCGGCCGCCGCAACGGCGAAGCCGGGAGCCGGAGCGGACCCGGTCAAGGAACCGACTGCGATCGGCCGCGGGGGAGCGGCGGCAACGGTCGACGTGCTCGCCACGGCGGCCGCGGTGGACGCGCTTCGGCGCGGAGCGAACGCGGTCGATGCGGCGGTCGTGGCCGCCGCGGTCCTCGGCGTCACGGAGCCGTTCTCGTGCGGCGTCGGCGGCGGAGGCTTCATGGTCATCCGGACGAAGAGCGGGAAGATCACGACGATCGACGCCCGCGAGACCGCGCCGGCGGCCATGGCGCCCGACTCCTTCTGGGCAGGCGGAACCCCCCTTCCGTTCAACGACGCCCGCTACAGCGGCCTGTCCGCCGGGGTGCCCGGCACCGTGCGGGGCTGGCAGGAGGCGCTCCGGCGCTACGGGACGATGTCGCTCCGCGAGGCGGTCCGCCCGGCGATCGAGGTCGCCAGAGAGGGCTTTGTCGTCGACCAGGTCTTCTTCGACCAGATACTGGGGAACGTCGACTACTTCAACGACATCACCTCCACCGAGGAGCTCTACCTCGACGCCGACGGGACCCCGCGCGATGTCGGCACGGTCTTCCGGAACCCAGACCTCGCGGGCACGTACGAGCAGATCGCCCGGCGCGGCGTCAAGGCCTTCTACCGCGGCGAGATTGCCGACGCGATGGTCGAGGCGGCGCAGCAGCCGCCCCTGGACGACGACGCGAACCACGTCTGGCGGCCCGGTCTCATGACGGCGCAAGACGTCGCAGGCTACGACGCTCCCGAGCGGGAGCCCACGCGGATCCGCTACCGCGGACTCGAGGTCTACGGCATGGGCCCGCCCTCGAGCGGCGGCTCCACGGTCGGTGAGGCGCTGAACATCCTCGAGGGCTACCCCCTGGCCTCGGCGACACGTGCACAGGCGTTCCACCTCTACCTGGAGGCCTCGCGCTTCTCGTTCGCCGACCGCAATGCCTATCTCGCCGACCCGGACTACTTCGATGTCCCGCTCACAGGTCTCCTCTCGGACGGGTTCGCCGCCGAGCGGCGGGCGCTCATCGACCCGGCGCACGCGGCGACGAGCCCGGTCGCTCCGGGCGATCCCTACCCGTTTGACGGCGGCGGGGCGGGCGCCGGCCAGGCCGCTGCCACCGTGACCCGGGGAGACACGACGACGCACGTCACCGTCTCCGACCGCAAGGGAACGGTCGTCTCCTACACGTTCACGATCGAGTCCACCGGGGGCAACGGGATCGTCGTGCCCGGCTGGGGCTTCCTGCTCAACAACGAGCTGACCGACTTCAACTTCGACTCGCTGACCCACCCCAACCGCGTCGAGGGCGGCAAGCGCCCGCGCAGCTCGATGAGCCCGACGATCGTCCTCGACGGCCGGAAGCCGCTCCTCGCGCTCGGCTCGCCCGGAGGCTCGACGATCATCACGACCGTTCTTCAGATCCTCCTCGACCGCCTCGATCTCGGGGCGACGCTGCCCGAGGCGATCGCCGCTCCGCGGGCGACGCAGCGCAACACCGCGTCGACTCTCGCGGAGGCGGCCTTCCTGAGCTCGCCGCTCGCCCAGGAGCTGACGACGGTCTACGGACAGGTGCTGGCGCCGAGCCCCGAGATCGGCGCGGCGACCGGGATCGAGTTCCTCCGCGATGGACGCGTGCTGGCGGCGGCCGAGCCGGTCCGGCGCGGCGGCGGGAGCGCGATGATCGCACCATCCAAGAAGTGAGCTGACGTCGTCTACGCGGCGCCTGCGCTGCCGAGCTCCTCGGCGTAGGCGTCGCGTAGCTCATCCCAGCCGAAATTCTTCGCTGCGTCCCCGACGATCGGCCCGACAGGGCTTCCGTCGAGCAGCCGGTCGGCCACGTCGAGGCAGATGTGCCAGCCGGCCGCGACCTTCGGCAGCAGGTCCTGGTCTCCGACGGTGTGCCGGAGCGTGAGCCGTGTCCCGGATCCCGTCGGGGAGAGGTCCCAGCGCAGCAGGTCGTCGCCCCAGGAGTACTCGAGCACCCGCGGCCGTTCTGCGCGTCTCACCACGGCCGGGAGCTCCTCTTCCGTTTCGTCGTCGATCATGGTCAGCGTCGCCTCGCCCTCCGCGCCCAGGCTCCGATCGGCAGTGAACGGCGCCCACTCGCGCAGCTGGGCGGGGTCGGTGAGGGCCGCCCAGACCTGCTCGGGTTGATGTGCCAGCTCGCGGACGAACACCAGCGTCCACCCGTCCTCGTTCGCAAGGTAGTCGACCTCCGCGAGCGGCCCCGGCTCGAAGGTGTCACGGTTCATCGTTCCTCCTGGCTGTCGAGGTGGCGCTCCAGGGCGTCGAGGCGCTCCGTCCAGAGGCGGCGGTACGGCGCCAGCCACTCCTCGACGGCCTCGAACGGACGCGATTCGATGCGATAGATGCGTTGCTGGGCGGCAGGCCTGCACGAGACGAAGCCAGCCTCGCGGAGCACCTTCAGGTGCTTGGACATCGTCGGCTGGCTCACGCTGAGCCGCGCGACGAGGTCGCCGACGCTGCTCTCCGACGCCCGGAGCTCCTCCAGGATCCGAAGCCTCGTCGGCTCCGAGAGCACCGCGAACGCTTCCCTCGGCATCTCGGCATATATTCCATAATCAGTATATGCCTGTCAAGGCTTATACAGGAGCGGGCAGAGTCGCACGTGCCCAGAGGGTTAGCGGCCGATCGAGGTAACGCGGGCGCGCCAGATTCCGATGGGCGCCTCGACGACGACTTCGTCGCCGACTTTCGTCCCGATCAGCGCCTTCCCGAGCGGGGAGTCGGGGGAGACACCGCCAACGCTCGAGATCTCAACGTCCATCGTCTCGCCGTCGTCTCGATCGATGGTGACCCGCGACCCGACTGAGACCTTTTCGCTAGCAGCGGCCGCTTCCTCGTCGATCAGCACCGCACCTTGCAGGCGGTTACGGAGGATCGTGATGCGCCGCTCCAGGAGTCCCTGCTCGTTTTTTGCGGCGTGGTACTCGAAGTTCTCAGAGAGGTCTCCAAAACCGCGTGCGGTCTTGATCGCTTGAACAGCCTCGGCACGCTTCGGACCCTCGAGCTCCGCCAGCTGTGTCTCGAGGTCGGCCTTCTGGGCCGCGGTCAGATGCTCCACTCGATCAGACACTCGGGCGGCCACCTTGGCGCGCCAGTTCCTTCACGAGCCCAGGACCCGATCGTTGAGGAGAGCTTCATCACCGTTCGTTCGGCTGCAGCGGGTCGGGCAAAAGTTGGGCAAAAGTCTTCCCTCCGGTTTCAAGGTCGGAGAATGAGAAAGGCCCCGTTTCCAGGGCCTTTCGAGGTAGCGGGGGCGGGATTTGAACCCGCGACCTCCGGGTTATGAGCCCGGCGAGCTACCTGACTGCTCCACCCCGCGTCGCGAGCACCAGGATAGCATCAGATCGATGCCCTGGTGGACGTGGCTCGCGCTCGGATTCTTCGCCCTCGCGGTCGTCGCGACTGCGATCTTCGCCGCGTTCGCGATCCGACGGCTCATGCCGCTCGCGGCCGCTGCGGAGCGCATCCAGAGCCGCCTCGACGAGCTTGCGGCCGAGGCCGAGGCGCTCAACGTGAGGGTGGCGCACGCCCAGGAGCGCGTCGCCGAGGCGGAGCGGGCGCGGGCCCAGCTCGAGGGGTCTCTCGAGCGGCTCTCGGTCCTGACGAGGTCGCTTCAGGACGCACGTCGGGGGATGCGCCGGCTCCACACGAGCTACCTCCGCAAGTGACGCGCGTCGGCGTCGTCGACCTGGGGACGAACTCGACGCGCCTGCTCGTCGCAGACGTCGAGGACGGCGTCGTGCGCGAGCTCGACCGCCGCCTGACCATCACGCGGCTCGGCGAGGAGGTGGACGTGCGGCGGCTCCTCCTCCCCACCGCGGTCGCCCGGGTCCGTAACGTCCTCGCCGACTACCGGCGGGCGCTCGACGCGCGCGGGGCCGACCGCACGCTGGCAGTGGCCACGAGCGCCGTCCGCGATGCCGAGAACGGCGAGGCTTTTCTCGGCGAGATCGAATGGAGCTACGGCTTCGACACGCGCCTCCTCTCGGGCGACGACGAGGCCCTCCTGACCTACCGCGGCGTGGCGGCCGGGCGTGAGCTTCCTTCCGGGACGCTGGTCGTCGACGTGGGCGGGGGCTCGACGGAGCTCGTGGTCGGAGGCCCGGACGGGATCGCGTGGCACGAGAGCCTCGACCTCGGCTGCGTCCGGCTGACCGAGCGCTTCTTCCGCTCGGACCCGCCGGCGGCCGACGAGATCGAGGCCTGCCGACGCCACGTGCGAGGGCTGCTCGAGGAGCGCTTCCCGACAGATCCGCGGCCCGGTGCATGCGGTCGGGGTCGCAGGGACCGTCACGACTCTCGCGGTGCTCTCCCTCGGCCTGGCCGAGGAGGACCCCGCACTCGTCCACCGTCACCGCCTGTCCAGCTCGTGGATCGACGAGAGGGCAGAGCAGCTCGCGGGCCTACCGGTCGAAGAGATCCGGGCGTTGCGCGGCATGCACCCCGACCGCGCCCCGGTGATCCTCGCAGGCGTGATCGTGGTGGCGGAGGTGCTTCGTCGAGCGGGCCTCGACGGGCTCGAGGTGAGCGAGCACGACCTGATGCACGGAGCGGCGCTCGCAGCGTCGGAGCTCCCGGAGCGCGTCGAGGGGGACGCGCCGCCCGGCGCCTACACCTGCTGCTGATCGTCCGGCTCGGGCGGAGGCTCTTCCTCGGCGAGCCTTCGCAGCACCGGCTCTCGCGGGAGAATGCCGAGCAGTCGGCCGTCGTCCACGACGGCGAGCCGCTCGACCCCCTGCTCGGCCATGAGGAGGAGAGCCGCGTCGAGCGCGGTCTCGGGCCCGACGGTGGGCACGTCCGGATCGGCGAGGTCTCCCGCCGTCAGCGACAGCAGGTCGCGGCCGTCCGCGACGGCGGCGACGATCGCGTCCTTCGTGACGCAGCCGAGCAGATAGTGGCCGTCGGCAGCGAGCACGCTTTCGACGTGCGGCTTCGCGAGCAGAGCCGCGGCCTGCTGCGCGGGCACGCTCCCCTGGAGGACCGGGGGGTCGGCGACGAGTGCCTCGCGGACGATCACGTGTCGATCTTCGCACGCTCGACTACGAGCGTGAGGTCCGACAGCGCTCGAACGCGCACTCGGTCGCCGGGCTCCGCCCACTCCTCGCAGCGGGCGCGCCAGAGCTCGCCCCCCACCCGCACCTGCCCGAGAGGCGTGCAAGCGCTCACGACCTCTCCGGTCGCCCCTATCAGCGTCTCGGGGCCCATCTGCACGCTGCGGCGCCGGCTGAGCCAGACCCAGAAGAGCGTCTCCCCGATCTCGATTATCGCCGCGACGAGGACGACCGGCAGCGCCCAGCCGTCCGGGAGCAAGAACAGAGCAAGGAGAATCGCGCCGATCAGCAGCATCGGCGCGATTCTCTCTCGCGCGAGGCCTCAGTTGCGAATGAGGTCGAAGCCGAGGAAGCGCTGGCCCGTGACCACTGCGTCCTGCGTCTTCGTCCTCTCGGCGCGGACCGTCTCCGCGGCTCCGAGGTGGAGCCGTGCCACGAGTGCATCGCCGCTCGGCTGGTTCCGGAAGGACGCAAGCAGCTTGTCGAAGCTCCCCGCCGATTCCTCCCCGCACTCCTCCTCGAAGATGAAGCACGGGATGTCCGCGAAGGTCGAGCCGCCGCCCACCACTTCGACGTAGCCGTCCCGCCTCGCGTCGTCGGGCACCCTGAGCGTGAGGTCGACCGTCCGGGCTCCGGAGCGATGCGTGGGCTTGAGCACCACCCGGAGCCGGATGAGCTTACCCGCGCGGCCCCGAATGAACTCCCGCGTGACGTAGCGGTCGCCGTTCCAGACGAGAAGGCTCCGGATCCGGTAGCTCTCGACCGCGCTCTTGATGTCGAGCGTCGGCACCTCGAGGCTCGTCACCTCGATGTCCTCGTCCTCGAAGGCCTGGAGCACCTCGGCGGTGAACGAGGGCTCGAGGACCGAGTCGAAGGAGATGTCGAAGGCGGACACGTAGCTGGTGGAGCGCGTCAGCGCCCACGTCCGCCCACCGTCCCGCGTGCCGCGGATCGTGTAGTCGATCTCGGAGCTTCCCGGGCCGATCCTGTCGATCGTCACGTCGATGTTCTGGAAGAGGTGCGAGAAGGACAGGAACGGGAGGAAGTCCGGCATCACGGCTTCGCTCTCGCCGCTACGGGTGCGGCCGGTGTCGAGGTCGGTCACCGTGGACGTGACGGGGTTGCCGACCGGCCCGTCGCCGAGCTCGGCGACGATCCCGGCGAGCCGGTCCTGCATGAGGGTGCCGACGTTCTCCGCGATGTTGGCGAGCTTGTAGGAGCCGAAGATCGGATCCTCGACGATCGTGATCGTGTCGGCCGCCCGCGCCGCCATGGTCGTCTCGCCCGTCCAGTTGAACGGATGGCCGAAGGCCACCGCCTGCCCGTCGCAGACGAACGTCGTCGTCCCGATCCCGGCGACGGTGACGTCGCCCAGGGACATCGCTCCCGCGAAGGAGTCGCCGGCGCGCAGCTTGCCGGGCGGGGTCGTCGGCGTGCTCGAGGCGGACGAGCCCATGTACGCGATGAAGGGCAGCCCCTGCCGGTCGATCGCGCGCTGCATGTGCCGCAGCCCCCGGTCGGTCAGCCCGGAGGCCGAGAGCGGGGTCCGCAGGCGCGTGATCGTGCCGGTCTCGACGACCGAGAGGCCGGTGGCCTCGGACATTCTCATGGCGAGCCCCTTCGGAACGGCGATTGCCCGACTGTCGAAGAGGGCCGCGTCGGCGCCGTCCTCGAGCAGCGCCTGCATGTCCTCGGCCGGGGTCAGGCCCGCAAGCGTCGATCCGCCCCCTGCGAGCCCGTAGGCGATCGCGCCGGCGAGCTCGTCCCTGCCGGTGCTCGGGTCGCGGAAGAAGACGGGCGAGCCGGAGGCGCCGGCCCAGAGCCCGCCGGCCGCGTCCACGACCGGGCCCGACAGGTCGGCGATGATGATGTGGCGCCCGGGCCCCACGGCGTCGCGCAGGACGCCGAGCACCTCGGCATCGAACGTCGAGAGCGTCCGCCCTCGCGTGACCGAGACCGCGGTGCCCCGCATCCCGGTCGAGACCTGGTCCAGAGGCATGATCGTCGGGCATTCGCCCGTGAGTGCCTCAGGTGAGGTTGTCGCTCCCGTGGCGGGCGCGACGCCCCACGCCGCAACGGCGACCAGCAGGACCAGGAGGCCCGCGATCGCCCGTGGTGCGTGCGTTCCATGCATTCTTGCTGCTCCCCTCCGAAATTCCGTCCCGCCACCCGCGGGACTGCTGGAGAGTTCAGCATGAGCTTTTGGGCGCCGGATTCCAAGAGTTTCCGGGCATACCTGGCCGAAGAGACAGGATTTGCCGCAGGCGGGAACTCGAAGTCGAGTGCCGGGGGTGAGATTCGAACTCACACGCCCTTGCGGGCAGAGGGTTTTAAGCCCCCCGCGTCTACCGTTCCGCCACCCCGGCGCGCTTGGGGTCGTCTAGTTGGAGCCCTGCTGTAACGAGTCGAGGGGGAACTTCTCGGGCGCGTCGCCCTGGGGACCTCGGTAGTCCTCGATGAAGCCGTCGAACGCCTCTTCGTCGAAGGTCGAGCACCGCATCATGTGCGTCCAGGAGGTGAGAACGACCTCGTCCGCTAGTGCGGGCTCCTCCTCCTCGAACTCGGGGACGAGGGGCGCGACGATCAGCCCGCGCGGATCCTCCTGGTACCAGTCGGCGATCTGGGCCGTCGTGGCCTCGGGCACCCCGCTGCCGTACTGGACGACGACGCCGCCGTGCTCCAGGTTGTGGAGGGAGTTGATCTGCGGGACGGGCTGGTCGTAGAGGTTCCAGATCGCCGTCTGCGCGTTGTGGAACCCGCTCGTCGCGGGAACCGAGTTGTACTCGTAGTCCTCGGGGAGCTCCGCGACGTGATCTCTCCCGAGCGCCTTGAACGTCTGGACTTCGCAGTCGCCCGACGAGCCGACGGGGCCCGAGGCGTCGTCGTTCCCGCCGGACATGGCGAAGGCGATCCCGACCGCGGCCGCGCCGACCAGGATCAGCGCGCCGATGCCGATGAAGATCAGCCGGGAGCGGCGCGTGTCGCGCTCCTGGTGGTACGGCTGCGGCGCCTGGACCGGGCGCTTGGGCGGGGTGGGGACGCGATCCTTCTTGGCCACGGAAAAAAGGTATCAAGCTGTCGCCCGAGTCCCCGCACCAAGGAACTCGGCGACGTCCCCCAGCTCTCCCACGAGAGGGGCGGGCGGAAGGGCTTCGAGGAAGCGCCGGCCGTAGGCACGCGTTCGCAGCCGCGGGTCGAGGATCGCCACGATGCCGCTGTCGCCGTGCCCGCGGATGAGTCGCCCGAACCCCTGGCGAAGCTGCTGCACGGCCGAGGGGAGCGCGTACTGCGAGAACCAGTCGCCGCCCGGCGCGGGCGATGCGCTCGCAGCGCGCCTCGATGAGCGGGTCTCCGGGCGCCGCGAACGGCAGCTTGTCGATGACGAGGAGGGAGAGTGATTCGCCCTGGACGTCCACGCCCTGCCAGAAGGTCTGCGTGGCCATCAACACCGAGTCCACCTCGTCGCGAAAGCGCTCGAGCAGGCGCTCGCGCGGCGCCTCCCCCTGGATCAGGACCGGATACGGGATGCGTGCCCTCGCCCGCTCCGCGAGCTCGTCGAGCGCGCGATACGACGTGGTGAGGACGAGCGCCCTGCCCTCGGAGAGCCGGCAGAGCTGGACGACTTCCTCCGCGACACGTGCGTCGTAGCCCGACGTGCGGGGCTCCGGGAATGCTCGCGGCACGTAGAGCAGGGCCTGCTCGCGGAAGTCGAACGGCGAGGCCAGCGAGACCTCGCGCGCCTCGTCGAGCCCGAGGCGTCCACGCAGGAAGCGCGGCTCGAGCGTCGCGGAGACGAGCACCGAGACGACCTCCCGTTCCCACAGGAGCTCGCGGAGGATCGCCGAGACGTCCACGGGCGCCCACGCGAGCGCGCCCTGCTCGGCCCAGGAGACCGTGTCGTCCCCGCCGACGGTGAGGCAGGCCTCGAGGTCGTCGAGGACCGCGAGCGCGCGCCGCGCGAGCTGGTCGGCGTCCTCGCCCCTTCCCCGGAGAGCCTCCGCGAGCTGGATCAGCGCGGAACCGAGAGCCGTCGCCGGAGCCGAGGCAGCCTCCGCGTCCGCCTCGGTCAGTCGCCGGCGCCCGCGGCCGGGGTCGAGCCCCGCAAGGAGCTTCTCCCCGCGTCGGTCCACCTCGTCGAGCGCCCCGGCGGGGACGGCGGCCCCGCTCTCGCGGCAGGCCCGCTCGACGTCCCGGAGGAGCTGGCGGAGGCCGGCGAGCGAGACGCGCCCTCCGAACCACGCGGCCGCCGCGTCCTCGAGCCGGTGCGCCTCGTCGAAGACGACGGCGTCGTGGTCGGGAAGGAACCCCGCGCCGTCGCCGGTCCGGCCCCGCAGCGCGAGGTCGGCGAAGTAGAGCGCGTGGTTGACCACGAGCAGCTCGGCCTCCTGCGCCCGCTCGCGCGCCCGCTCGGAGAAGCACGTCCCGAGGAACGGGCAGCGCCGCCCCGCGCAGCGATCGGGGCCGACCGCGAGCTCGGCCCACAGCGTCGGCCGCGGCTCGAAGGAGAGCTCGGCCCGGTCGCCGGTCTCGGTGGTCTCCGTCCAGTCCTGGAGCCGCTCGAACTCGCGCGCGTCGTCGGCGGTGCGAAAGAGCGGCAACGCGAGGGTCTGGAGGCTGCGGCGGCACAGGTAGTTCTGGCGGCCTTTGAGGACCGCGACGTCGACCTCGCGCCCCAGCGCCGCGCCGGCCGCCGGCACGTCCTTCGTCAGCAGCTGGTCCTGGAGCGCCTTCGTCGCGGTCGCGACCACGACCCGCCGGCCCGACTCGAGCGCCGGGATCAGGTACGCGAGGCTCTTGCCGACGCCCGTGCCGGCCTCGGCGAGCAGGTGCTCGCCCCGTTCGAGTGCGTCCGAGACCTCCTGGGCGAGCGCAGCCTGCTCGGCCCGGGGCTCGAAGCCGGGGAGCGAGGCCGCGAGGGCGCCGCCGTGACCGAAGAGCTCGCGCATCGGGGGGACGTCGAGAGTAGAGCGTCCACCGGCCAGCATAGCGAACGTGTGTTCGGGATGGTAGGCTCGCTCCGTGGAGCAACGGCTGAGCCTCGTCACCCTCGGCGTCGCCGACCTGGCCCGGGCGCGGGCTTTCTACGAGGCGCTCGGCTGGACGAGCGGCGCGGCGCCCGCGGACGACGTGGTCTTCTTCCAGGCAGGCTGCATGATCGTCGCGCTCTGGGGCCGCGATCAGCTGGCAGAGGACAGCGTGGTCGAGGACTCCGGCGGCTGGGGCGGGATCACGCTCGCCTACAACACGCGCTCGGCCGAGGAGGTCGACACCGTCCTCGCGGAGGCCGAGCGGGCCGGCGCGACGATCGGGCGCCCCGGTGCGACCACTTTCTGGGGCGGCTACTCGGGGGTGTTCCTCGATCCCGACGGCCATCCGTGGGAGGTCGCGCACAACCCCGGCTGGACAATCGCCGAAGACGGCTCCATCAGCCTTTCCTAGACGCCGCGGAACCGCGGCTCGCGCTTCTCGAGGAAGGCGGCGAGGCCCTCGCGGGCGTCGGCGGTCTCGAAGAGCTGCTCGCAGAGGGCCGCCTCGCGGTCGAGTGCGCGCTCCAGCGCCTCGCGCTGCCCTTCGTCCAGGAGCCGCTTCGAGCCCGCGACCGCGAGCGGCGCGAGCGCGGCGATCCGCTCCACGAGGCGCCGAGCCTCGGCCTCGACGTCCTCGACGACGGCGTCGACGAGGCCGAGCCGGAGCGCCTCCTCCGCGCCGACGAGCTCTCCCGTGAGGACGAGGCGTCGGGCCGCGCGCGGGGCGAGCAGGCTGAAGCCGTTGGAGATCGAGAGCCCGATCGCGACCTCCGGACAGCCGAGTCGGGAGCGGGGGCTGACGACCCGAACGTCGCAGGCGACCGCCAGCTCGAAGGCGCCGCCCACACAGACACCGTCCACGGCGGCGATGACCGGCTGCGGCGCGGCCACGACCTCGCGCGTGAGCCGGTTGAAGGCGGTCAGCGTGCGCGCCCACGCCTCGGGCGTCAGCTCCGCGGTCTCGCGGAGGTCGTCGCCGGCGGAGAAGGCTCCACCCTCGCCGCAGAGGACAACGGCGCGCGCGTCGCCTCCCGCCGCCTCGGCGAGCGCCTCGCCGAGCGCCCCCAGCGTCTCCCCGTCCCAGGCGTTGAGCCGCTCGGGGCGCGACCAGCGAATCCAGACGGCCTCCCCCTCCCGCGCCGCACGGACGGTCACGGGCCGGCCTCCGGCCAGTGAGCGTGGGGAGGGTGTGAGGGAACCGGGAGGTTCCCTCACTGCATCAAAGAAGGGGCACGTGGGGAACATGGTTTCCCCCACGGGAGCGAGCTGAAGGCGAGCGACGGTCACGCCGGCGCTCCTCGCCCTCGTAGAGCCGATAGAGCCGCTTCGTCTTCGTCTCGGTCCGCGGCAGGGCTGCCGCGCGGACCATGCACCCGAACCCGAGACGGGCCTTCAGCGCTCTCGCCAGCTCGTCCTCCCGCCCGTCCACGCCCTCGACGAGCACCTCGACGGGAGGCTCCACCGGAAAGCGCTCGAGGACGACGGCGAACCGGTCGAAGCCGCGCTCGCGCAGCAACTCCTCGACCGCGCTCGGGAAGACGTTGACGCCGCGTACGCGGAACATGTCGTCGCTGCGGCCGACGACGCGGAAGCGGAAGCCCGTACGCCCGCACGGGCACTCGACGCCGAGGATCTCGGCGACGTCGCGCGAGCGGAAGCGGAGGACGGGGGTCGCCTCGCGCGCCAGGTGGGTGAAGACGAGCTCGCCGCGTGCCCCCGGCTCGATCCCCACCCGCTCTCCGTTCTCGGGGTCCACGAGCTCGACGAGCGTCCCGTCCTGGCCGGCGAAATGGAGACCGTCACGCTCCCCGCACTCGCCGGCCAGCGTCCCCCAGACGTCCGAGAGCCCGTACGTGTCGCCGAGAGTCGCGCCCCAGGCCTCCTCCACCCGCCGCCGTGTCGCGGCCTGCTGCCCGCCCGGCTCCCCGGAGACGATCAGCTTCCGGAGCCCGAGCGCCGACGGGTCGACACCGGCCTCCCGCGCCGCCTCTGCGAGGTAGAGCGGGTAGGTGAGGGTCGAGAAGAGTGCCGTGGGCTGCAGCTCCTCCCAGAGATCGAGGAGGCGCTGCGTCTGGCCGAGCCCGACGGGGACCATGGTGGCGCCCGTCTTCTCGAGCGCGTCGTGGTCGGCGAGCCCGCCCGTGTAGAAGCTGTAGCTCATGCAGTGGAGAACGGTGTCGTCAGGACGCGCTCCGGCACCCCAGAACGCGCGGGCGCCGATGCGCGCCGAGCGTGCGCAGATCTTCCTTCGTGTATCCGAGAACGAGCGGCTTGCCCGTCGTCCCCGACGTGACGTGGAGACGGACGACGTCGATCGGGTCCGCGCACGCAAAGTCGCCGAGCGGCGGGTCGGCTGCCTGCGAGGCGCGAAGCTCGTCCTTCGTCGTGAAGGGCAGGCGGGGTAGGTCGTCGGCGCCGAGAACGTGCTCGGGACGAACGCCGGCCTCCGCGAGCTTGCGCCGGTAGAAAGGCGCGCGCTCGTAGCAGCGCGTCACCTGCTCGGCGAGCAGCTCCTCCTCGAGCCGGCGCGTCCAGACGGGCGGCATCGTCTCCGTGCGCTCGTCGAAGTAGCGCGCCCACTCCACGGGGGAAGGTTACGACCTGGTGACCCGACCGGAGGGATCGCGGAGGATCGTCTCGAGGACGGTCAGCGCCCGCTCGACGTCGCTCGAGTCGTTGAAGACGTGCAGCGAGAAGCGTACGGCGCCGAGCCGCGGTGAGACGATCACGCCGGCCTCGGCCAGGCGCGCGGCGAGCTCCTTGTCCGACCGGCCGGGAAAGCGTGCGACCACGATCCCGGCGCGGCGGTCGTCCTCCGCGGGCGTCAGGACCTCGGCGCCGAGGCTCTCCAGCCCGGCACGGAGCTCGGTCGTGAGCGCGAGATCGTGCGCGAGGACGTTCTCGATCCCCAGCTCGAGGAGATAGTCGACCGCGGCGGCGAGCGCCGCTCCGGCGGCGTAGGCGGGAGTCGAGTACTCGAGGCGCCGCGCGCCCGGGGCCAGAGCGATCTTCGTGGCGTCGTAGGCGGTCTGATCCTCCACCGAACGCCAGCCGACGAAGGGCGGGTCGAGCCGCTCCGAGAGCTCCCTTCGGAGGTAGCAGACGCCCACTCCGGGCGCCGAGCAGAGCCACTTGTACCCGGCCGTGACGAGCACGTCGACGTCGAGGCCCGGCGCGTCGAGCGGGACGACGCCGGCCGACTGCGTGGCGTCGAGGACCAGCGTGGCGCCGACGGAACGGGCCAGCTCGACGAGCGCGGCGGGGTCGAGCCGGTGGCCCGTCGCGTACTGCACGTGGCTGACGCAGATGACCGCGGTCTGCTCGTCCACCGCAGCGGCGATCGTGTCGAGGGAGAACGAGGCGGGATCGCCGAGTGCCGGAGCGAGGCGGATCTCCACGCCTGTGTCGCCGGCGAGGCGGAGCCAGGGGTAGGTGACGCTCGGGAACTCGAGATCGGCGGAGACGACGTTCTCGCCGGCCGCGGGCCGCAGCCACCAGGCGACCTGGCAGAGCGCCTCGGTCGCGTGCGTGACGAGCGCGACGTCGTCCGGCTCGGCGCCCAGGAGACGGGCGGCGGCCGCGCGCGGGACGTCGAAGATCGCCTTCTCGACCTCGTCGTCGAAGCCGACGGTCCCGCGGCCCGCGATCTGCCTCCCCAACTCTTCGGCGGCCCGTTGCACCGGCAGAGACTCGAGCCCGATCGAGCCGGTGTTCAGGTAGACGACCTCGTCGAGGACGGGGAAGTCGGCGCGCCGTGCGAGCGCTGCCCGGCTCACTCGGCGGGCGGTGCATCGACCTCGAGCTTGAGGACGTCTGGCCGGTGGTAGTGGCCCACGGGATCGAAGCGCTGCCGTTCTTCGAGGAGGCGCACCGGGTCGAGCTCGGCGTAGAGGATCCCCTCCTCGTCGTAGAGCGGGCCGGCGAGGTAGGCGCCGTCGGGGTCGAGGATCGCGCTGCCGCCGCGCCCGACGATCTCGATGCCCTCGAGCGCCTCTGCAAGCGGGAAATCCTCGGGGTAGGCGTCCGCCCGCTGAAAATGACAGGGAGCGACCACGAACGCCCTGGACTCGCGCGCGAGGTGGACGAGCGTCGCCTGCCAGCCGTCCGAGTCGTCCGCGGTCGAGGCGACGTAGATCTCGACGCCCGACTCATAGAGGGCGAAGCGGGCGAGCGGCATGTAGTTCTCCCAGCAGATCAGGCCGCCGATCCTGCCCAGGCCGGTCTCGATCGCCCGCAGCCCCCGCCCGTCGCCCTGGCCCCAGACGAGCCGCTCGTGGTTCGTGGGCACGAGCTTCCTGTGGTGGAGCGCGAGGCGTCCCTCGGGGTCGTGGTAGAGAAGCGTGTTGTAGAGGGTGCCAGGCCGCTCGGGGTCCGCCTCCGTGACGCCCGTGACGAGCCAGACGCCGTGCTCGGCGGCTATCTCTCCGAGTCGGTCGGCGGCGGGCCCGGGAACCTCGACCGCCTCCTGCGCGAAGCGCGCGAAGGCCGCCTTGGCGCGCGGGTCCGCCCACCCGGCGAGGTGCCTTGCCCAGACCGACGACGGGTAGGCGGGGACGAAGGCCTCGGGGAAGACCACGAGCTCAGCGCCCGCTCCCGCCGCCTCGGCGGTGCGCTCGGCGAGGCGCTCGACGGTCGCGTCGCGGTCGAGCACGACCGGCTCGATCTGAGCGCAGGCGACCGTGAGGGAGCGGAGCACGAGGTGGGTTCTACCGGAAAAGACTGCACTTTGCGAGAGTTTCGCCACGGGTCGCTTGACGGGTTCGAGCGGGCGCCGCTAGGCTCGCGCATGCCAGATCCGGTAAGTCTTCGGACTCGCCGGATTTGGCGTTTAAACGGGACGTTTCGAGCAATGCAGGGCAGCTCCGTCCGACCCCCTCCCTAGTGTTCGTCGGTCCATGACGGAGATCGTGCTGCTCATCGTCCTGCTCGTCGCTGCCGCCGCCGGCGTCGTCTGGCTCGCTCGCGTCGTGCGCGGCGATCTGGCGCGTCTCCAGACGGAGGCCGACAGCCGGCTCGACGGCCGGAACGCGGACATCGACCGCCGCCTCGTCGGGATGACGGAGACGATGGACCGCCGCTTCGCCGAGCTCGACACGAAGGTCGACCGGCGTCTCGGCGATCTCGACACCAAGGTCGACCACCGGCTCGCCGGGATGTCGGAGACGTCCTCGAAGATCCACGAGCGCCTCGGCAAGGTGGACGAGGCGACGGCGCAGATGAACGAGCGCGCGAAGGAGTTCCAGCGCTTCGAGCAGCTGCTGCGGCCGCCGAAGGCACGCGGCGGCGTCGGCGAGCAGCTCCTCGCCAACCTACTCGCCGACATGCTGCCGGCGGCGAGATTCGATCTGCAGCACAGCTTCCGGACCGGTGAGCGCGTGGACGCCGTCATCCGGCTCGACGACGCGCTCATCCCCGTCGACGCGAAGTTCCCCCTCGACAACTTCCAGAGGTTCGTGGAAGCCGACGACGACGTCGCCCGCGAGCACCACGGCAAGGCCTTCTCGCGCGACGTGAAGAGCCACGTCGACGCGATCGCGCAGAAGTACATCCGGCCCGACGAGGGCACGTACGAGTTCGCCCTCATGTACCTGCCCGCCGAAGCCGTCTACTACGAGCTCGTGTGCAACCGGATCGGCGGCGACGCCAACCCGCTTTCGTACGCCCAGGAGCGGAAGGTCATCCCGGTCTCGCCCTCCACGTTCCACGCGTACCTGCTCGTCCTCGTCCAGGGCTTCAGGGGGCTCCAGATCGAGCAGCACGCGCACGAGGTCATGACGTACGTGGCCGACCTGAGCCGGGACTTCGCCCGCTTCAAGGCCGACTTCGACGTCGTGGGCAAGCACCTGGGCAACGCACAGACGAAGTACGGCGAGTCCGAGCGACGCCTCTCCCGTTTCGAGACGAAGCTCGAGCGCGCTGCCGAGTCCGAGCTCCCCGAGGTCACCTCGGTCGAGCTTGCCGAGCTCCCCCGCGCCGCCGACGCCGCCTAGGAGGGCTCGACGAGACGAGTGCGTGCCGCCGGGACCGCGGCGACGAGCCACGTTCCGCCAGTCCTCCGAGTTTCGACTTCCCGCATTCCGTTCCTATACTCGGTTCAGGACGCCGTGGAACTCGACTGGTTCTACCTCTGGCTCGGGATCGCCCTTCTCGGGCTCGGCCTGCTCCTTGTCCGCGTCTGGTGGCGCGAGCGGCGCTTCGCCGGCGCTGTGCTGCCGCTGGCGGCCGGACTGCTCCTGGTCTGCGCCGCAGCCCAGCAGCTCATCATCTTCTCGATGGGGGTCACCAGCCGGTGGGCGGTCGACTCTGCCGCGTACAACGCAGTCGCCATCGTCGCGACCGGGCTCGCCACGCTCGTCTGGATCGCTCTCGCCACCCGCCGGGGCAGGGAGAGCCTGCGCCGCGGCTCGGAGCGTCCGCAGCGGATCCGCGAGCTCGAGGTGCTCGGCGCGATCGCGCGCCTCGCCTCCCAGCCGGGATCGCTCGAGGAGGTGGGCGGCGCGATCCTGAAGGCGGCCGCGCCGGCGCTCGGCGCCGAGGCGGCCGTCCTGCTCCTCTACGATCCCGAGCGACGCATCCTCGGGGCCAAGGCAGCTAGCGGCATCCCGGAGCAAGCCTGGCGGACCTTCGAGGTCGAGGTCTCCGACGACTTCAACCAGATGATGCTCACGGGCGGCAAGCCGCTCGTCGTCAGGGACGTGAACAGGGAGCGGCGGCTGAAGATGCAGCTCGCCCGTTCCCTCGGCGCCCGAAGCGTGCTCGTCGCCCCCATCCGCTACGAGGGCCGTCCCATGGGCACGCTCAGCTTCTACGCGATCGCAGCGCCGCGACGGTTCGACGCGGTCGCAATCGCGGTCGCGGATCTGATCGCCAAGGAAGCGGGCGACGTCCTCGAGCGGGCGCGGCTTCAGGAGGAAGTGCGCGAGGAGCGGGAGCGTGCCGCCCGTGTCCTGGCGAACGTCGGCGACGGAGTCTTCTTCGTCGACCGTTCCGGCGCCGTGCAGCTCTGGAACCCCGCGGTCGCCTCGATCACCGGGCTCGAGGCGGCGGAGGTCCTCGGGCGGCGTCCCGAAGAGGTCCTCCCGAGCTGGGCGGCCATCGCCCCGCTCGTGCCCGTGGCGAGCGCGCCCGCGTACGCCGCCAAGCATGCGGAGACCCTTCCGCTCGACGTGGGCGGCCGGGAGCTCTGGGTCTCGATCTCGGCCGTTGAGTTCCCGGACGGAACGGTGTATGCGCTCCGCGACCTCACCGAGGAGCGCGGCATCGAACGCATGAAGAACGAGTTCGTCGCGACGGTGTCGCACGAGCTCCGGACGCCGCTCGCCGCCGTGTACGGCGCCGCCATGACCCTTCGCCGCCAGGACGTGGAGCTCGACGACGAACGGCGGGCGCGCCTGCTCGCGGTGATCGCGAGCGAGTCCGAGCGGCTCGCCCGCATCATCGACCAGGTCCTCGCGGCGAGCCGCCTCGACGCGGGGACGTTCGTCTTCGCTCCGGAGCGCTGCGACCCGGTCTTGCTCGCCCTCGAGGTCGTCGAAGCGGCCCGCGCCCACCTTCCTGACAGCGTCGCCGTCGAGCTCGTGCCCTGCGACGGCTTGCCGCCTGTCGAGGCCGACCCCGACATGCTCCGGCAGGTGCTCGCGAACCTCGTCGACAACGCGGTCAAATACTCGCCGGCGGGGGGGCACGTTCGCGTCTCCCTGGAGCCTCACGAGAGCCGAGTGCTCTTCGTCGTGCGCGACCAGGGCCTCGGCATCCCGCTGCGCGAGCAGGCGAGGATCTTCGAGAAGTTCTATCGGCTCGACCCGAATCTCACCCGCGGCGTGGGCGGGACGGGGCTCGGCCTCTACATCTGCCGCGAGCTCGTCCGCCGCATGGAGGGCCGTATCTGGGTCGCTTCGCGCGAGGACGAGGGATCGACCTTCTTCTTCGAGCTTCCCGCGGCCACCGGGGACGCGCCGGCCGATGCGGGCCATTCGACCCTCGTCGAAGCGCAGGGCAGGCTCAGCGCCTAGCGCCTGGACCTAGTAGCGAAGGAGGGCGCCGATGCCCTCCACGGGGTCGAGCTCGGTGCGCCCTCGCACCGCCCAGACCGTGCCGCGGTGGGCCAGCGTCTGGTGGACGGCGAGATCGAGACCGTCCTCGGAGTCGTCGAGCTGCGTCCCGTCCAGCGGGCACTTGGCGCCCGAGGCCGAGAGCCGCCCGCAGGCCGGGCAGCGCTTGGCGTCGCGGTTGGCGCCCTCGCGGAACAGGAGAAGCTCGACCCGGCCGTCCGAGGCTGCCTCGAGGGTGGCTGCCCACCCGGCCGACGCCCGCCCGTCCCGGCCTTGCTCGTCGCCCCACCGTTCGACGAGAGCGGCTTCGCGCTCCGCGCGCCAGCGCTCCAGCACGGGCCTCGCAACGTCGAGGAGCTCCGAAGGCTGGGCGTGGGCCTCGGCGTGAGCCACGCCGGCAATCGCGGCCCGGGTCTCCTGCGAGACGAGGTCCCCGAACTCCCCCCACGTCTCCTCGGAAGCGACGACCACGACCCTCGGCCCGTGCAAACGGCGGACGAGCCGGTCGAGCACCTCGGCGGTCCGGCGCAAGTGCTCCTGGGCATGCTCGTCGACCCGCCGCTGGAGGCGGGCCTGAGCCCAGCCGCCCTGGTCGTGCCGCCTCGGCTGCTCGTCGAAGTGGTCGGCCAGCTCTTCGAGACGACCGGCGCGCAGGCGGTAGAAGCGGCCCTGCTCGCGGCTGACGACGAGGACGAGCGCTCCCTCGCCGCGCCCGACGAGCGGCACGAGCGGGGCGAGGTACAGCAGCTGGCCGATCTTGATCCCGTCGGGCACGACCTCGGTGAGCGGAAGCGTCCGCCAGACGTTGTCGAGACCCGCACAGAAGATCGCCAGGCCGTGGGCGCCGTTCCGCTCGAACTCGGAGTCGAAGTAGCGCCGGATCCGCTCGAAGTCGGACCTGAGCCCCTGCCGCTGGTTGTGCGAGAGCTCCCGCCGCTCGCGGCCGTTCGCCTTCTCTCCCTGGTCGAGGAGTGAGTTGAGGCGCGTCTGGGCGTCGCCGGCGGCGGAGGAAACGCTGGGGTCGAGATCGAGATAGACGCTCGTCGCGAATCCCTTCTCGGCTTCGAAGCCGGCCAGGTCGCGGAGCTCTTCCCACGTGACGGTGCGTGCCATCCGCTCGCCCCCTGTAGGTTTCCCTTCCGGGCCTAGAAGCTACACAATCGGAACACTTCTTCGACCCCGGACGTTAACGAACGCAGGACGAAAAAACGTGACCGAGAGGAACGACGTGAACGCAGGAGACGTGCGCGAGGTGATCGTGATCGGCGGCGCAGCGGCAGGCTACACCGCAGCGCTCTACGCCGCACGCGCCAACATGAGCCCGCTCGTCATCGAAGGGGTCAACTGGGGCGGTCAGCTCATGATCACGAGCGACGTCGAGAACTACCCCGGCTACGAGACTGGAGTGCTTGGCCCGGAGATGATGCAGGACTTCCGCAAGCAGGCCGAGCGCTTCGGCGCCGAGTTCGTCACCGACGACGTGACGAAGGTCGATTTCTCCGAGCGCCCGTACCGAGTCTGGGTCGGGGAGGACGAGTACCGGGCGGAGACCGTCATCGTCGCCACCGGGGCGAACGCGCGTCAGCTCGGGCTCGAGTCCGAGCGAGCGCTTCAGGGGCGGGGTGTCTCGTATTGCGCCGTGTGCGATGCCGCGTTCTTCCGCGAGAAGGATGTCGTCGTCATCGGCGGGGGCGACTCGGCGATGGAGGAGGCAACGTATCTGGCCAAGTTCGCCTCCAAGGTGACCCTCGTCCACCGACGGGACGTCTTCCGAGCCTCGCCGATCATGGTCGACCGCGCGAAGGCGACCGACAAGATCGAGTTCGTCCTCGACTCCGTCGTCGAGGAGGTGCTCGGAGACGGCCTCGTCACCGGGGTCGTCGTTCGCAACGTCACTACCGACGAGCGCACCGAGATTCCCGCCGAGGGCTTCTTCGTCGCCATCGGTCACGATCCCAACACGAGCCTCTTCGTCGGCCAGCTCGACATGGATCCGGAGTCCGGCTACCTGATCACGAAGGGCAAGAGCACCGAGACGAACGTCCCCGGCGTCTTCGCGGCAGGCGACGTCCAGGACCACGTCTACCGCCAGGCCGTCACGGCCGCGGGCTCCGGCTGTATGGCCGCGCTGGACGCGGAGCGATGGCTCGCCGCCGACCGCGGGCGGCTCGCGGACGCGCTTGCCGCTCCCCGCAGCTAGCTTTTCCTCGTGCCGTACTTCATCTGCCCGAACTGCCGTCGTCGGTCCCTCGACGAGGACGGCCGGCAGGGTCTCACCCATCAGCCGGTCGCCTGCTCGAGCTGCGGTTTCGGCTTCCTGTTCGAGATCATCGACGACTACTATCCTGCTCCCGGGACCGGGCTTCTGGTCTGCGACCGGAACGGCCGCGTCATTGCCGTCGGGCAGGGCGTCTTCGAGCTGACGGGCTACCGGGAAGGCGACCTCCTCGGCCACGACGTGATGTCGACGCTGTTCGAGGTCGAGGGCGAAGGCCCCACGCCGGCCGCACTCGCCCTCGAATACGGCGTCCGCCGCTTCGACCAGATGCTGACGCTTCGAACGCGGGCCGGCCTCACGAAGACCGTGCGCGCGGACTTCTTCCCCGCCTACGACGAGGACGGCGGCCTCCTCGTGGCGGTAGCGCCTCGTTAAGCCCGACGGCCTACGCCCGGCTCGAAGGGCAGAGATCGGCGAGGACGCACGCTCCGCAGAGCGGGCGGCGTGCGTCACAGACGCGGCGGCCGTGCCAGATGAGGAGGTGCGGAAAGCGAGGCCAGTCCTCGCGTGGGACGACCCGCATGAGGTCCTGCTCGATCTTCCCGGGGTCCTCTTGGCGCGTGAGGCCGAGCCGCTGCGAGAGGCGCCGGACGTGCGTGTCGACGACGATCCCCTCGGTCGCCCCGCGCTCGGACGTGACGACGTTCGCGGTCTTCCGCCCCACGCCGGGGAGCCGGACGAGCTCCGCGAGCCGCTCGGGGACGCGACCGTCGTACTCCTCGACGAGCATCTTCATCGCCCCACGAAGGTTCCTCGCCTTTTGGCGGTAGGTCCCCGTCGGGCGGATGTCGGCCTCCAGCTCGGCCGGAGGGACGGCGAGGTAGTCCTCCGGCCGTCGGTACTTCTCGAACAGCCTCTCCGTGACGCGGTTCACCGTCACGTCCGTCGTCTGGGCCGAGAGCATCACCGAGACGAGGAGCTGGAGATCGTCGCGGAACCGGAGGGCGATCACCGCGTCCGGGTGGGCGAACGCGAGCCGCTCGACGATCGCGCGGATCCTCTCCCGCCTCCGGCCGACCGGCCGCCGCGCCTCGCGGACGAAGCTGCGGGGCACTACTAGACCTCGGCGTACTCGACGTGCTGGGGCACCTCGAGCAGCCGCGGGCCGGCGCAGACGCGGTCGAGGGCGGGGCAGCCCGCGCACGTGAACTGGCTCGGCGTCGGCCGGAACTCCCCCTCTTGGATGCGGGCGATCGCCGCCGTGAGCTCGGCTTCCAGAGCCTCCGTGTCCGCCCGGTTGAAACGGGTCGAGACGACCGCCTCCGGGCGCTCGAGGAAGTGGTAGACGACCTCGACCTCCTCGGCGCCGGTCCGCAGGCATGCGAGCGCGTAGACGAGCCGCTGGAGCCGGTAATCGGCCTCGACGATCTCCTCCGGCGTGCCCTCGGCAAGCGAGTTCGTCTTGTAGTCGAGGACGAACGCCCGCCCACCGTCGCTCCAGTAGACGTCGAGCCGGCCGTGAAGGAGGACGCCGTCGTGCTCGAAGGCGAAGGGACGCTCGGGAGCGGCGCCGGGGAGCGAGGCCACCCTCCGGGCGAGGTCGGAGTCGCAGTAGGAGGCGACGAAGGCGGCGATACGCTCGACCTCCTCGTCCGTGGCGGCGGGGTACCAGGCTCGCACCGGCTCCGGATCGGGGACGGCAGGCGCCGACAGGTCGACCGTCTCGAGGAGGCGGTGCACGGCGTCGCCCACCTCTGTCGCGGCGAGCCCCGTCTGACCCGGGACCGAGCCGTGCGCGTCCTCGGGCCGCATGCCCACCACCCGTTCGGCGAAGTAGCGGTACGAGCAGCGCTCGAACAGCGCGAGCGCGCTGTAGGAGAGACGGCGCACGCGGTGGAGCGGCGGAGCCGGCACCGGCGCCAGCTCGGGCAGCCGCGGAGCAAGCGGAGCGAGCGGCGTCAGCTCCTCCCCCTCGAAGAGCTCCAGCTGGTCGTCCCCCGGTACTGCCCCCGGCGCGGAGGGGAGAGGCGCGGCCTCCGGGCGGTGGCGATCGACGCGGACGAGGAGCCTGGCGCCGTCGCGGACGATCTCGACAGGGCCCTCGCCTGCCGCGTCCAGCTCGCCCGCCTCCAGGCGCGAGAGGACCCAGCCGATCGGCGTCGTCGCGTCGGCGGCCCGATTCGGGTCGATCGCCCCCGACACGATCAGGCGGTCGACGGCGCGCGTCATGGCCACGTAGTAGAGACGCAGCCGCTCTGCCCGCTCGGCCTCGCGCTCGGCCTCGCGAACCCGCTCGTACTCGAAGGCCGGACGTCGCGAGCCGGTAGCCGGATCGGCGACGCGGAAGCCGAACCGCCCGTCCGGGAGGCAGAGGATCTCGTCGGGGGAGGGCGCCGTCCGGTCGCGCCCCGCGTCGGCGACGACGACCACCTTGAACTCGAGACCCTTGGCCGAGTGGATGGTCAGGAGCCGGACGGCGTCCGAGTCCTCCTCCTCGGCGACGGCCTCCAGCTCGCGGGCGCCGACAGCCTCCTGCTCGCGCACGAAGCTGACGAAACCCTCCACGTCCCGGCCCCGCAGCGCCTCGTACGAACGCGCCAGGCGCGCGAGCTTCCGCATGTTCGCGTAGCGACGGCGCCCGTCCCAGCGGGCGAGGACGGCCAGGTCGTAGTCGTGGTCGGCGACGATCCGCTCGCACAGCTGCTCCAGGGAGAGCGCGTACGCCGCCCGGGCCAGGCGCTCGTAACGCTGTAGGAAGGCCCGGCAGAGGTGGCGGTCGCGGTCGGAGAGCTCGGCCGGAAGCTCGCGCTCGAACGGCTGGAAGAGCGGGCGCTTGGGCGCCGCCCGGCGGAGCAGGACGAGCGCGTCGTTCGAGAGCCCGACGAACGGCGAGGCGAGCACGGTCACGAGCGCCTCGTCGTCGTAGCGGTTGTGCAGGAGGCGCAGGTAGGCGAGCAGGTCGATCACCTGCTGCTGGCCGAAGTAGCCCCGGCCGGTGGCGCGGTACGTGTCGAGACCCGCCTTCCGGAGCTCCTCCTCGTACCATTCCGCATCGGTTCCGGCCGCGAAGAGGAGGACGATCTCGCCGGGGCTGGCCTCGCCGGAGTCGACGAGCGAACGAAGACGCACGGCGATGTGGCGCGCCTCGGCCCGGCGCCAGTGCAGAGGCGTCTCCGCGTAGCTCGACTTGTCGGTGACGAGCAGCTCGACCGGGGCGCCGAAGACCGGGTCGGGGAAGCGCCCGGCCGCCTCGAGCGGCTGGAACTCGTTCCCGAACTCGGTCGAGAAGAGGTGGTTGACCGCAGCCAGCACCTCCGGCCGGGAGCGGTAGTTGTGCGTCAGCGCCAGGACGCCGCCCGACTGCTCCCGCCGTTCCCGGAAGACCTCGACGTCGGCGTGGCGGAAGCGGTAGATGGACTGGAACTCGTCGCCGACGAAGAAGAGCTCCTTCCCGTCGGGGCCCTCGGCGAGGAAGTCGACGATCTCGCACTGGAGCCGGTTCGTGTCCTGGAACTCGTCAACCATGATCGAGCGGAAGCGCCAGCTCTCGCGCTCGCGGACCCGTTCGTCGTCCCTGAGGAGGTCGCGGGCGGCGAGCTGGAGGTCTTCGAAGTCGAGCGCCGACTCCCGGTCCTTGGTGGCCTTGTAGACGGAGCCGAACCGCTCGAGCAGCTCCTGGAGGAGGTCGCGGTCTCGCGCGGCGAGCTCGTCGAGAGCTGCCTGCTCGACGCCGCGCCGGGCTTCCTCGTAGCTCGCCGCACGCTCGCCGCGTGCCCGCAGCTCGCTGAGATCGAGCAGCCGCTCGGGGAGGCTCCGCTCCTCGAGCACCTCGAGGGCGCGGTTCGCGGTCGCGTGCGCCGTCTCACCCGCGTCCGCGTCGGCGGCGAGGGCGTCCGCGGCCTCCCGCAGGTCCGCGAGCCGCTCCGGGAGGCCCGGCCGGCCCCCCAGATCGAGCACGAGCGGCCGCCCGGCCGCTCGGAGCCGGTCGTGGACCCCCGTGAGCATGCGACGGAGAGCGCGGGCGCCGTAGGTGGCGAGGAGCCCGACCCGCTCTGCGTCACCGCCGGCGCAGAACTCGGTCAGCGCCTCCTCGAAGGCTTCCCTCTGGAGCACCCGTGCCTGGCTCTCGTCGAGAACGCGGAAGCGCGGGTCGATCCCTGCGGCGAAGGGGTGCGCGCGGAGGAGGCGGTGACAGAAGCCGTGGATCGTCGAGATCCAGGAGGCGTCGAGCGCGCGGGCGAGATCCGCGCGCCCGGCCTCGCCCAGACGCGTCCGGATGCGCTCGCGGAGCTCCGCGGCCGCCCGCTCCGTGTACGTGATGACGAGGAGCGAGTCGACGTCGAGCCCACGCTCGCAGACCGCCTTGACGAATCGCTCGACGAGAACGGTCGTCTTCCCGGTTCCTGCCCCCGCGGAGACGAAGACGACTCCGGGTGCCTCGATGGCCGCGGCCTGCTCGGGATTGGGAGCGTTGACCGCCATGCCTACTGCCTCGCCACCCGGCACATCGGCGCGAGGTCGCACCACGACGGACAGCCTGCGTCGCCGAGCGGGTCGTGGCGCACGTCTCCGGCGCGGATGCGCTCGACGAAGCCGCCTGCGCGCTCTGCCGCCCGGTCGATCTGCGCCCAGAACTCGTCCTCGTCCCGGTAGTCGGTCTTCGTGAAGCCGGGCACGCCGTCGTCGCGCGCCGAGGCGCGGAGAAGCCCGCGGGCCTCGCGCTCCCCGGCCAGAGCCCGGTAGAGCCCGCCGAGCGGCTCGATCCCGACGAGGTCACGCAGGACGAGCATGTAGAGCGGGATCTGGAGCCGCAGCTCCGAGTCGATCTTCGCCGCCGAGTGAGCGGTCCTGCCGGACTTGTAATCCCAGACGATGCCGCGGGCGCTGAAGGGATCGACGTCGATCCGGTCGATCTTCCCCGAGAGCGCGAAGCCACCGAGGTCGAGCCCGCGCTGAAGCTCCGGCGCCGACCGTTCGGTGCCGAAGGAAACCTCGAAGCGGTGCGGGACGAGCGGCGTCTCGGCGGCTGCCTCGTCCCGAACGAAGTGCTCGAGGTCGCGCCAGAGCCGGCCTTCGAGCTCGTGACGCTCGAGCTCGGAGAGCTCCTGGCGGACGCCGTCCACGGCCTCGTCGAAGCAGCGGCGCAGGAAACGGACGGCCTCCTCGACCCGCGCCGCATCGACCCGGTCGGCTCCGAGCTCCTTGGGGATCCCGGCGTAGAAGCGATGGAGGGTCGTGTGCGCGATCGACCCGCGAAGCTTCGCGTCCACCTGCGCGTCGATGGAGCGCGGCGAGACGATCCGCTCGACGAACCAGATCGAGGAGCAGGTGGCGAACGCCTCGAGCTCCGTCACGTTGAACGTGCCGCGGGCGGCGAGCTCGGCCACGACGGCCGGGTTGGTGAGGGCGGTGGGACGATCGAAGGCGCCGAGCGCGCGGCGGAAGCGGCGCTCCCAGCCGTTTGCAACAGCGAGCGCCTCGGCCTCGGAGGCATCCCGGGCGGCGAGCGCCGCGAGCGCGCGGAGCCGCTCCCGCTCGGTCGGAGCCTCGTCGAGCGGCCACGTGAGCGCCGAGAGCTGGCGCCGGCGCGTCCAGCGGGCGACGTCGGACGAGTCGAAGAGCGCTCGCACCTCGTGCCAGAACGGGCTGGCCTGACGCGGGGCACCGTCGTCGGTAGCCGCTTCCCGCACGAGGTAGAGACGATCGGACGGGCGGGTGCACGCCGCGTAGAAGAGAAAGCGGTCGCGCGAGACCGGCTCCGGGCGCACGAGGCGGGCGCGAGTCCGCTCCTCGAGCCCCCGACGGACGTCGTCGTCGAGGAACGGCGAGGCAAGCGCGCGGCGCGGAATGCTCCCCTCCTCGAGGCCGAGGACGAAGACGACGCGGAAGCGCCGTGTTCGGGCGCGCAGCAGGTCGAGCACCGCGACTCGCCCGGGCTCGCCGGCCGAGGCCGCACGGACCGTCGCATGCTCGAGCGCGGCCAGGACGTCCTCGCGCGAAAGGCCTCCGGCGAGATCGTCCCAGCCGTCCAGCTCGCGGAGGAGCCGCGTCACGTCCTCGTACACGCGCAGGGCGAGCCGCGAGAGCTCGTCGGCAGCGGGCGCCTCGAGCCCGTGCGCGCCCCTGAGCATGGCGGTCGCGAGGGTCCGCACCGCATCGGTCGGGGAGGCCGCCGCCCGCACCTCGTCGAGCACCGGAAGCGCGTGGCCCCGGAACCTCAGGACATGCTCCTCGACGTCCGTCCGGATCCCGAGGCCGCGGAGCCGGCCCTCCAGGTAGTCGGTGTGTGCGCGCGGGAGCCCGGAATAGGGCGAGCGAAGGAAACCGAAGAGATCCTGCCGGCCGCCGCCCTGCCAGAGGAAGCGGAGGGCGGCGAGAAGCGCATGGCCGAAGGACGTCTGGGCGAGCCGCAGTCTGGTCTCGATCGCGTAGGGAATGCCGGCTGTCCCGAGCGCGGTCTCGAGGGAAGCCCGCCGTTGGTCGACCGACGGGCAGACGACGCCGACCTCCTCGGCAGGGAGGCCATCTCGGAGGAGGCGCAGGATCTCGTCGGCAACGAGCTCGAGCGCGCCACGGGCGCCGGCGCCCTCGAGAAAGCGCACTGCGCCCTCGAGAGGCGGGGGCTCCGGGCGCGCGACGTCCGAGAAGAGGGCCCGCTCGAGGTACGCAAGAGCCGGATGCGCGATCTGGCCGTAGGCGGGCGGCAGCTCCTCCACCCCGCCCTCGGCGAGGCCCGCGAGGTCTCCGGCGGTCTTCGCCAGCGACTCGAACGCGGGCCTGCCGGGCTCGTACGGGAGCGAGACGGTCACATCTACGCGGCCGGCAAGCGCCCTGAGCAGTGCCCACTGGGCCCCGGTGAGGTCCTCGAAGCCGTAAGCGAGAACGGGCCGGCCGTCCCAGGCCGAAAGCTCGCCCTCGATCCGCTCGACTGCGCGGCGGCGCTCGAGCTCGCGATCCCAGACGGCAAGACGCTCCAGCTCGTCCCGATAGGCCTCGTAGAGCGGGGCGAGCTCGCCGTCGAGGTCGGCCGGGTCGACGAGTCCCGATTCGAGCTCGGAGATCGCGCCGGCGAGCGCGTCTCCGAAACCGGCGAAGCGGGCCGAGCGGCCGAGCCCGTTCAGGCTCGCCGCGGCGAGGACGCGGCGGAGGGCGAGGCCGCGCTGGGCATCGGTGAGAACGGGACGATGACCCTCGTCGCCGCGGGCGATGCGCTCGAAGAGGTCGTCGAAGGTCCCGATCGTCCCGCCGAGGAGCGCGGGCCTTCGGGCCAGGAGGTCGCGCTCGACGCGATCGACCTCCGGCCGGTTCGGAACCACGAGGAACGGCTCGCGCTCGAGGTTCTCCAGGTATCGATCGAGGAGCCGCGCAACCTTCCCCGCGTTCGCCGGGCCAACCAGCAGAGCGAGGGGCACCAACTCATCTTACCCGCCGCCTCGGAGGCCCTCGCTCGGCCTCCGGCGGCGGCGGCTGGCGCCCTGTCGAGCGTAGTCTAGGGCTGCTCGGGGGGAGGGCTACGCGGCGGACTTCGGTCGGCGGCCGCGGCGTGCGGCGGCCCTCCCGGGCATCGAGCCGGCGCAGTTGTCGCAGAGATCGGCAGCCTTCGCGCCCCGACGGGCGTCCGTGTAGGTGATGCGCAACGCGGCGCCCCGCCCCTCGTCCACCTCGCTGCCGCAGTTGTCGCAGACGAGAATTGTCTTTCGGGCCACGGTATTCCTCCTGTCAATGTGGGAGAGAAACGAATCCGGAGGATAACGGAATCGTTCGCGTTACCGGGATTCAATGCGAGCGTCCGCGAAGACTCCAACGGCGTGAGGGCTTCGGGCGACCCGGTTGTCCTCGAGCTCGACATGAGCCCAGTAGTGAGAAACGATGCCATAACCGTCGCGCATCTTGTCCGACGACCCATGATCGGGGCGAATGTCCGAGACGTAATTCTCGCGAATATCACACATGGAGTAGTCGCTGCAGAGAATGCCGATGCCGCGCCCAGCTCGAACGTCATTGTCCTCGACGGTCACCATGGCCATCTCGGTCACCGTGATGCCGCGCAAAGTCGTCCCCCGCACCCGGTTTCCGCGCACGACCGCGTGCACCGAGTCGACGAAGATGCCTTCCTGCCCGCCCGTGAGCAGGCAGTTCTCGACCACGCTCATCTCGAGGTCGGCGCTGAACGAGACGTCGATCCCCTGGCCGTAGGGGCTCACGAGCGAGCCGACGGCACACTCCCGGATCGTGACCTGGCTCCGGCGCGCGTTGATCCCGTCGAGCACTGCACCGAGGACGCTGACCCGCTCGAGCACCACCCGTTCGGCATTCTCGACCTCGATCCCGTTCTCCCCGCCCAGAACCGTGACGTCCCTGACGGTGACGTCGTCCGCGGTGATGACGATGCCGCCCTCGACGACGGCGCCCGGCTCACCCACGAGCCGCTGCGGGCTGTCCAGCACGAGCGGTCCCTGGTGAATCCCAGCCGGGAGCCGCACGAGAGGCGGCTGCGTCGTCCAAGCGATTCCCAGGGCTGCTCCGACGACCACCAGCGCGGTCGCCGCGACCGCGGGCCCGGCTCGGCCGAGCTCCCCACCGTCCTCGCCGTACGAGAGGCGGACGAGCGGAAAGACGGCGTGGCCGAGGAGCTGGGCGAGGAGCCAGGAACCGGCATAGAAGGCGAGCGCGGCCGTGAGCGGGGCCGCGATGTCGAGGAGGCGCGCGATTGCCATGATCGCCGGCAGCTCCACGAGCCCCAGCGGGAGCGCGGCCCAGCCCGGCTGGTACCGGAGCAAGCGGTGGTAGAGGGCGGCGTCGAGCGCGAGCCCGACACCGAGCATGACGAGCGCGAGCTCCACCGGCCACCAGGCCTGGAGGGCGAGGGCGAGCACGCACGCGACGAGGAGCGGGGCGAGCGCCGCCGCGAGCCGCGACTCGAGCCGCCCTCTCAGCGTGTACGCCATGCGAGCACTCTCCTCAGGAAGCGCCGGGCGGCGTACTTCGCCCCGGCGAGCGTGTCGGCGGCGGGAAACGCCCATTGCGCCGGCGCACCGGCCACCGCGAGCGTGCGGTCGTCGTCCGTGAGGGACGGAACGGTCGAGTCGGGGGCGAGCACGATCCAGTCCCCCGCCGTGGCCGGCGCATGATCGGCGACGAGGGACGCGAGCAGCGGGTCGTGCCGGAAGCCGCGTTTGAAGCCCGTCGCGCAGATGACCTGGGGAGCGCCGTTCTGCTCGGCAGCCACATGGAAGCGCCCGTCGCGACTCGCCTGCTCGAGAGGCTCGTCCCAGGCGCGCCCGGGCGGGTAGGACGGCGCCGAGTAGCGGCGCAGGAACGCGGCACGCTCATCCGCCTCGGTGCGGTGGTAGGCGGCCAGGCCCCGGCGGGTGAAGAGCTCCCGCGGCAGGTTGAGCGGTCGCCGTTCCGGCTCGCGGCGCCGGACGGAGACGACGGTCGACCCGGCCGCCAGCGCGTTCAGCCACTCGGTCGCGGCGGCCATGCCTGCGCCGACGACCTCGACCTCCTGCGCGTACGCGTGGGGCTCGTAGGCGTGGACGGCGCGCGTGTCGCCTTCGAGCTCCTCGGGAAAGCTCAGCCCCGGGTGACCGAGGGCGAGGAGCACGTGCGGGAAGCGGCCGTGGTCGTCGAGCTCGAACCCGCCCTCGACGGCCCGCACCCGCTCGACGCGCGCACGGCGGAAGCTCTCGTCCCAGCCGGTCTCGACCCTGAGCTCGTGGACGTGCTCGAGGAACTCCGCGACCGTGGGGTGGTAGCGGTCGCAGACGCTCTGGACGAGCGGGAGGGCGCTCCGGCGCCGAAGCGCCGCCCGGACCGCGAGGCCGGGAAAGGACGTCGGCGCGCAATGCCCGTCGCTCTCCGACCGCATCCGGCGCTGGCGGATCGCCGCCGCGCGGATGCGCCACGCTGCCGCGGATCCGGGTCCGTTCCGAACACGGCGATCTCGGCCGGCTCGAGGCCCCCTTTGCGGAGGGTCGCATACGCGACGAAGCCGGCGAGCCCCCCTGACATCGCGCATGACCCGCTGCGAACTCGTCCATGCCGCATACCCGCGCTCGTATTCGAGAATACGGGCGCGACCGAGGACGCCGCATCGCGCCGTCCGGGCGATCGCGGCATCTGACTCGGCACGGTTACTTGACGGAGCCCGCCAGCAGCCCCTCGACGAAGTAGCGCTGGAACGCGAAGAAGACGATGAGAGGAATCACCAGCGAGACGAACGTCGCCGGGGCGATGATCTCGATGTTCGCGCCGAACTCGGCGAGCTGACGGTAGATGGCCACTGTGAGCGGCTGCGTCTCCCGCCCGAAGACCAGCGCCACGAGGAGGTCGTTCCAGGTCCAGAGGAACTGGAAGATCGCGAGCGCGGCGATCGCGGGCAGCCCGAGCGGCAGGATCAGCCGCACGAAGATACGAATCTCGGACGCTCCGTCGATCCTGGCGGCCTCGAGCAGGTCCCTCGGGATGCCTATGAAGAAGTTGCGCAGCAGGAAGATCGCGAACGGCAGCCCGAACGCGGTGTGGAAGAGGACGATCGCCAGCACCGTGTCCGCGATCCCGACGGTGTCGTACACCTCGAACATGGGGATGAGCGCCATCTGGAGCGGCACCACGAGCAGCGCGATCACGATCACGAAGAGCCAGTCCCGGCCCGGGAACTCGAGCCAGGCGAACGCGTAGCCGGCGAGGGCGCCGATGATGATCGGCAGCAACGTGCCCCCGATCGCGATCCAGACCGTCGTCACGAACGACGACGTGATCGTCTCGTTGTGGAAGATGGCCGAGTAGTTCTCGAAGGTGAACTTGCTCGGCTCCGAGAGGAACTGCCACCAGCCGCCCTCCAGGTAGTCCTCCGCCGAGAGCAGCGAGGTCATGAAGAGTCCGATCGTTGGGACGAGCCAGAGGAGCCCCGACGACCACGAGCCCGATGTGCACCGGCGTCCTCGCGAGGAAGCGTCTGAACCCGCTCGACTTTTCCTCCACGACCCGCGGTTGCTCGACTGCTTCTGCAGTTGCCACTGGCTAAGCCTCTTCTCTTCGGAAGCGTCGGACGTTGAGCATGAGGACGGGAACGACCAGGATGAAGATGAACACGGCGATCGCCGATCCGACGCCCAGGTTGCTCGCACCGCCGAACGACGTCCGCCACATCGCCAGGGCGAGGACGTTGGCGTCGTCCTGCACGGAGCCGGGCGCGATCGCGATGACGATGTCGAACACCTTGAGGACGTTGATCAGCATGGTGATGAGGACGACCGTGAGCACCGGTGCGAGGAGCGGCCCCGTCACGCGGCGGAAGACCTGCCACTCGCTCGCGCCGTCGGTTCGCGCGGCCTCGAGGACATCGCGGGGGATCGAGGCGAGCCCGGCCGCGATCACCACCATCGCGAAGCCGGCCCAGATCCAGACGTACGCGATGATGATCGAGGGCGTGATGAGGCGCGGGCCGAGCCAGGAGACGCCGTTGAACGGCTGCGCGAACGTCTGCGAGCCGATGCCCACCTGGTAGCTCCCCGACTCGAGGTCCTCGAATACGAAGGTGCCGTCCGGCCCGCTCGTCGTCGAGCCCACCCCCTCCCCGTCCTCCGTGCTCAGCTCGACGGTGACGCCCGGGAGGCCGACCTCGTCGGTCTCCACCTCGCCGGGCGTGCCGCCGCCGGGCTTGAAGTCCCTCCACACGACCCCTGTGATCCCTCCGGACACCTCCTCGGGGAGGACGGCCTGCTCGGAGTCGTCGGGGATCTCGTCGTTCGCGATGCGCGTGAGGCCGAGCGGCACGACGGAGCCCGGCTCGACCGGTTCTGCGAGCGTGAGGCCTCCTTCCGGCGTGCCCACGACGGCCTCCGTGGACGGGGCCGCGTCCGAGAGAACCCCGGGTGGGTTCACCGCGTCCTTCACCGCCGCGATGCCGGCGTTGACGGCCCCCTGATCGGGGTCTTGCTGGTACATGATCCGCCAGGTGACGCCCGCGGCGAAGGCGGAGATCGCCATCGGCATGAAGACCGCGGTCTTGAAGGCGACCGACCAGCCGACCCGCTCGGTCAGGACCGCGAAGATAAGCCCGATGGCGGTCACGAGGGCGGGAACGACGAGGACCCAGATCGCGTTGTTCTTGACCGCGGTCAGGAGGACGTCGGTCGTGAAGATCCGCTCGTAGTTCTGGAACCAGACGAACTCCTCGCCCGAGCGATCGAAGAAGCTCCTGATGATCGTCCGGATGGTCGGATAGACGACCCACAGCCCGAGGAAGAACAGCGTCGGGGCGAGGAAGCCCGCGGCGACCGCATAGCCCCTCCAGTCGCGGCCCTTGCCCGCGGGAGGCGGAGCCCCGCTCGGGGGCTCCGCCGTGATGCTGGCACCGCTCACGTCAGGCTCCGGCTAGTCGCCGTAGGCCTGGGCGGCCGCCTTCTCCATCTGCTGCGCGATCCCGTCGATGTCGTCGGGGTTCGCCACGAAGTCCTGGAAGAGCTTCCAGAGCCCCTGGCCCTCGGTCGACGCCGAACTCCGAAGGCTGGAGGTCGGAGAGGTCGAAGACAAAGCTCTCGGCTTCGCCGATCGCCGTCGCCGTCTCCCCCGTGATCGTGTCCGGATAGGCGCTCGCGTCGACATTCTGGTTCGCCGAGGAGAACCCGCCGAGGCCCGCCCAGATCTCGTGAGCCTCCGGCGTCGCGAGGTATTCGACGAATGCTTGCGTTGCCGGCGAGTCGTCGAACGCGATCACCAGGTCGCCGCCGCCCACCACCGCCGGGGGCGAGTCGTTGACGGAGGGGAACGCGAAGACGTTGTAGTCCGTCTCGGGCTGGAGGTCCGTCTCGACGACGCCGGGGACGAAGTCGCCTTCGATGACCTGGGCGGCCTCGGGCGGGTCGTTGAAGACGGCGCCCACGGAGGTCGGGAAGTCGTTCTGGAGCGCGGCCTCCCGCCCACCCGCGATGTTGTCCACGTCGCCGACGACCTTCGCCATCTCGGTCAGCGCGTCCTTGACCGACTGGTCGGTCCAGGGGATCTCGTGCGTCGAGAGCTGCTTGTACATGTCCGCCCCGGCCGTCCGCAGGTAGATGTTCTCGAAGAGGTCGGTGAGGGTCCACCCCTCCGCCCCGCCGATCGAATATGCCGGGAGCCCGGACGCCTTGATCGTCTCCGCGTTCGCGAGGAAGTCGTCCCAGGTCTCCGGGGCTTCGACGCCCGCGTCCTCGAAGGCGTGGACGTTGTACCAGACGGTCGATTTGTTGGCGGCCTTGAAGAGGAGCGCGTAGATCTCTCCCTCGAACGTGCCGACCTCCCTGACCGACTCGCTGAAGTTCTCGCTGATCGTGTCCTCCGCGAAGGAGAGTGGCTGGAGCTCGCCGCGCTCGACGTACTGCTGGACGAGACCCGGCTGGGCGACGGCCGCGACGCTCGGCGGGTTGCCGCCTTCCACGGCAGTGGAGAGAACGGTCGGGAGCGCGTCTCCCGCGGAGTCGTACGTGACCTCGACGTCCGGATTCTGCTCGGTGAAGCCGTCGATGACCGCCTGGAAGGCCTCCTGCTCCGGCCCCGACCAGGTGCTCATGACGGAGACCTCGCCGGAGACCGCCTCGCCTCCGTCCCCGGTCTCGGTGGCTCCGGTAGTTTCGTCGCCCGCCTCGCCGTCGTCGTCGCCGCCGCACCCGGCGGCCAGCAAGGAGAGGACGAGCACGAGCATGAGTGCAAGGAGATGAAGGCGCTGGTGCTTCATCCGCTGGCTCCTTTCGTCGTTTCGTCGTCGTAGATTCCGGCTCCCGTTTCGAGGTCGAAGAAGTGAAGGGCGCCCGTGTCGACGACCAGCTCGGCCGGGTCACCCTCGCTCAGGCTGGAGCGGGCGCCGATTCGGCCGACGAGGATGGTCGTCGCCTCGGGCTCCTCCTCGAGCTCCTCCCCGAGGTCCTGGGCGAGCTCGCGCACGTCCTCGGTGAGCGCGGGCTTCGCCTCGATCGCGGCGTGGAGAACGATCTCGGACCCCAGGGCTTCGAGGAGCTGCACCTCGCCGCGCAACCGCCGGTCTGCCGGCGCGTCGGAGTCGAGCGCTGCGTCCTCGACGTGCTCAGGCCTGATCCCGAGCACGACCGTGCGGCCCTCGTAGGCCTGGAGCCCTGGCCGGTTCGAAAGGGTCTCCTCGCCGAGGGAGAGACGCTGGTCGCCGATCTCCACTGCCAGGCGCCCGTCCTCGCGCGCGAGTCTCGCCTCGAACATGTTCATCGCCGGGCTGCCGATGAAGCCGCCCACGAACAGGTTGACCGGCGTGTCGTATAAGTCCTGCGGTGACCCCACCTGCTGGAGCTCGCCCTTGCGCATGACGGCGATCCGGTCGCCCATGGTCATGGCCTCGACCTGGTCGTGGGTGACGTAGATGGTCGTCGTTCCCAGCTCGCTCTGGAGGCGGCTGATCTCGGCACGCATCTGGACGCGGAGCTTCGCGTCGAGGTTCGAGAGGGGCTCGTCCATCAGGAACGCCTGCGGGTCGCGCACGATCGCGCGGCCCATCGCGACACGTTGGCGCTGACCGCCCGAGAGGGCGCGCGGCTTGCGCTTCAGGAAGGGCTCGAGCCCGAGGACGCGGGCTGCGTCCTTTACACGCCGGTCGATCTCGCCCTTGCGCTCGCGCTTGAGCCTGAGGCTGAACGCGATGTTGTCGTACACGGTGAGGTGCGGGTAGAGGGCGTAGCTCTGAAAGACCATCGCAATGTCCCGGTCTTTCGGCGGAACGTTGTTGACGACGCGGTCGCCGATCATGAGCACGCCTTCGGAGATCTCCTCCAGCCCGGCCACCATCCGGAGCGCGGTCGTCTTGCCACAGCCCGAGGGCCCGACGAGGACCATGAACTCCCCGTTGTCGATCTCCAGGTCCATCGTGGACACGGCCCGAGTGCCGTCCGGATAGACCTTGCTCACGCCGTCGAACTTGACCTCGGCCAGGGTGGAGCCCCCTTCTCGCAGCGCCGTGCAGCGCGGTTGAGGGTACCAGTCGATTTTCAGTACCCGCTCCCGGCGGGTTCTAGACTCCCATGCCATGCAGACGCGCACGATCGTCGTCCTGGAGGGCGACGACACGGGTCAGGAGCTGCTCGAGGAGGCCCTCCGCCTCCTCACACCTGACGTGATCGGCCTCGAGCTGGAGCTGCCGCGCTACGACCTCTCGCTCGAGTCGCGCCGCTCGAGCAAGAACCAGGTGGTGCACGAGGCGGCACGCGCCGTCCGCGAGCACGGTCTCGGCCTCAAGGCGGCGACGGTGACGCCCGAAGGCGCCGGCGACGTCGGGAGCCCGAACCGCATCCTCCGGGAGGAGATCGGAGGGCACGTCATCGTCCGCACGGGCCGACGGATCCCCGGGGTCGTGCCCATCGGCGGCGCGCACTTTCCGATCTCGGTGGTGCGCATGGCCGTCGGCGACGCCTACGGCGCGAAGGAATGGCGCGAGGGGGAGGGAGACGAGGAGATCGCCTACCGCACGGAGCGAATCGAACGGCGGATCTGCCGCGCGGTCGCGGAGTTCTCTTTTCGCCACGCGGAGCGGACGAAGGCCAAGGTGTTCGGAGGGCCGAAGTACACCGTCTCGCCGGTCTACGAGGGGATGCTGAAGGAGGAGATGGACGCTGCTGCCGAGCGGCATCCCGAGGTCGAGTACGAGCCCCAGCTCATCGACGCGACGTTCGCGCTCCTGATCAGCTCGGCGGGCGAGGCGCTCGTCATTCCGGCGCTCAACCGCGACGGCGACATCCTCTCCGACCTCGTGCTGCCCCTCTTCGGCTCGATCGCCGGCTCCGAGTCGCTCCTCGTCGCCTTCGACGAGGACTACTCACCTCGGGCGCTGATGGCGGAGGCGGCGCACGGCACGGCGCCCGCGCTCAAGGGGAAGAACATCGCCAACCCGATGGCGATGATCCTCGCGGGCGCGGCGCTGCTCTCGCACATCGACGACGACGAGGTACGCACCGCCGGGCGCGCGCTTCGCGAGGCCTGTCTCGAGACGGTCTCGTCGGGCACTCGCACGGCGGATCTGGGCGGGCACGCCTCGACGTCCGAGTTCGCGGACGAGGTCATCGCTCGCGTCCGGTCGAAGCTGGAGGTCTGGGCCACGCTCGGAGAGGGTTGAGGGCCCTCCTCCGGGTTCTCGACTACGTCAGAAGCCTCGATCCGAGGCTGCCCCGGCCCGTCTGGATCCTCAACCTCGGCGGGCTCGCCAACGCGGTCGGGAACGGCCTCGCCTTCCCGTTCATCGTCATCTACCTCCACAACGTCCGCGGCTTCTCGCTCGGAACCGCAGGCCTGGTGCTCGCCACGACCGGGGCGGTCAGCCTCCTGGCGGGCCCGTTCGTCGGCGTGGCCGTGGACCGCGCGGGCGGCCGCGCCACGCTCGCCTGCGCGCTCGTCCTCCTCGCGATCGGCTTCGGAAGCTTCGCCTTCATCGAGGAGCCGTGGCACGCCTTTCTCGCCAGCGCGGTGTCCGGCGTCGGGAACGCGGGCTTCTGGCCGAGCCAGTCGGCGCTCCTGGCCGGCCTGACGCCGCCCGAGCGCCGGCACGGCGCGTTCGCGTTGCAGCGCGTGACCCGAAACCTCGGCATCGGTCTCGGCGGCGTGGCCGGCGGCCTCATCGCCACGACCTCGAACCCGACGAGCTTCACCGTGCTCTTCGCGCTCGACGCCGCGACATTCCTCGTCTTCGCGGTCATGCTCGCGTTCGTGCCCGAGCCCGAGCTCCCGCGGGACGAGGAGGGCAAGCCGCTCGGGACCGGCCGCTACCTGGACGTCCTTCGGCACCGCGCGTTCCTCGGCATCGTCGTCCTGAACGTCCTCTTCGTCACGGCCGGCTACGCGCAGTTCGAGCTGCTGCCCGTCTTCGCCAAGAACGAAGCCGGCGTGAGCGAGAAGGGCATCGGCCTCATCTTTCTCGTCAACACGCTCGTCGTCGTGCTCGCCCAGTTCCCCGTCGCCAAGGCGCTCGAGGGCCGGCGCCGGATGCCCGCCCTCACGGTGATGACCGTGCTGTGGGCCGTGGCGTGGGTCGTCGTGCTCCTCGGCGGCGCCTGGCTCGAAGCGCTGGCGGCCGCCGCTGCATTCGGAGCGGCGGCGGTGGTCTTCGGCCTCGGCGAATGCTTCCAGGGGCCCGTGCAGGGAGCGCTCGTGGCCGACCTCGCTCCCCCGCGCCTGCGCGGGCGCTACATGGCGGTCTCGACCATCTCCTGGGACATCGGCTTCATCGTCGGCCCGGCCGCAGGCGGCTTCATCCTCGCCGCGGAGCCGCTCGCCCTCTGGCCCCTCGCGGGGGCCGTCTGCCTCATCGCCGGCGCCGGCGCGATCGCGCTCGAGCGCGACCTGCCCCGTGGGCTGCGGCTCACGCCGGCCTAGCCGTCTCAGCCGCGCAGGCGGTACAGCCGGAAGGTCTCGTGCTCGATCGGAAGCACGTCGATGTCCGCGAAGCCGGCCTCGGTCGCATAGCGGCGGAGCGTCTCCGTCCGCATGACCGTGCCCGTGCCCACCGAGGGCGTCTCGGAGAGCCCGACCGGGAGACAGCAGAGGACGCTGTACGTGTACATGAGGCGCTCGACCTCGTCGCCCGGCGCAGTGAAGGAGTCCGCGACCCGCTCGTCCATCACGATCACGGCCCCGTCCTCGGCGGCGAGGCCGCGCAGCGCCCGGAGGACCTCGACGGGCTGCGACATGTCGTGCACGGCCTCGAACACGGTCACGAGCTGGTACGAGCCGGCCAGCTCGGGCTCGCCTGCGTCCCGAAGCTGAATGTTGACGCGCTGCTCCAGCCCCGCCTCCGCCACGTTCGCGCGGGCAAGCTCGACGGAGGCCTCGTCGACGTCGAGGCCGTCGACGAGGACCCCCGGGTACGCGCGCGCGATCGCGATCGACGACCAGCCGGCTCCGCAGGCGACGTCGGCCACCCGCGCCGGAGGGTCTGCGAGCAGACGCTCGTGGACATCCGGAATCGCCGGCAGCCACTCGCGGCCGAGGAGGTTGGCGAAGACAGGGCGGTTCGCGTCACCCTGGGCTTCGCGCCCGAGCTCGCCGAACGCCTCCCAAGGAACACCGCCGCCGGAGCGAAATGCCTCCTCGATCGCCGGAAGAACGCCGGCGAACGAGACGCCGGAGCGCGCCAGCGGCGTCACGTGCGCGAGGGAGTCACGGTCGATCAGCACCTCGGCGTGCCCGGACGGGAGGCGGAAGCGGCGCTCGGCCGCGTCGGCCCCGGGATCCTCGACCTCGAGAATTCCGGCGACGGCCTGCTGCTCGAGCCACTCGCGCGCGTAGCGCTCCTGCGTCCCGGTCGCGGCGGCGAGCTCGGCCGGCGTCGACCACCCGCTCTCCGCGAGCGCGCGATAGAGGCCCAGACGGTCGCCGAGATGAACCGTCATGAGCTCGTAGGCGCCCAGAGCCGCGCCGAAGAGGCGCTCGGCGAGGGCGTCCCGCCGTGCTTCGTCCGTCTCGGTTGCCGCCACGCCGCCGGTGCTACTCGAGCGGGGGGTTCTGCACGTTGTGCTCGGTCGCGTACTCGTCGACGAGCTGGTTGACGACGTCCATTCCGTCGCCGTACGCGTAGTTGACCTTGACGAACGGCTCCCACTTCTCGGGGAGGGCGTCCTCGGGGAAGATCGCCTCCACGGGGCACTCCGGCTCGCAGGCGCCGCAGTCGATGCACTCCTCGGGATCGATGACGAGGATGCGGTCAGCCTGGTGGATGCAGTCCACGGGACACACGTCCACACACGACAAATCCTTGATGTCGATGCAGGGCTCCGCGATGATGTAGGTCACGCGGCCAGTCTATGCGACGAGCTCGTCCACGAGCTCCGACGCCCGCTCGGCCAGCGCGGAGCGCACGACCACCTGGTCGAGCCCCGCCGTCTGGGCCGCCCTGAGGCCTGCCGTGTCGGTGTGGTTCGTGAAGCCCAGGATCGGGACGTCGGGGTACGTCTCCGCCACCTCGTCGGCCTCGACGCGCGCCAGGTCGACGATCACGAGGTCGGGCGGATCGATGCTCTCGGTCGTCGTCAGCCGATGGCTGGCGCCGAGGAGCACGTCGAGCTTCCCTCGAAAGAAGAGATCGACCCCAACGAGCAGGATCGTCGCCACGGCGGGAGCGTAGCACTCGTCGAGGCCTCTGCTAGCTTGCCCGGGCGATGGCGCCCGGGGAGCTTCATACGGTCGCGAGGGTCGAGGACCTGCCCCCCGGGAGCGGAGCCGTCGTCCGCGCGGGCGAGCGGGAGCTCGCGCTCTTCAACGTCGGCGGCACCTTCTACGCGACGCAGAACGAGTGCCTGCACCTGAAGGGCCCGCTCGGACGCGGAAGGCTCGCCGGCTGCGTCCTCTCGTGCCCCTGGCACGGCTGGCAGTACGACGTCAGGACCGGGGAGAACGAGTTCGACCGCGCCCTCGCACTCGAGACCTTCGAGGTCGTCGCCGAGAACGGCGAGGTGAAGGTCGTCCTCTGAGCTCTGAGCCCGGGGCCGAGCTCGAGCGCGGCCTCGAGCTGATTCGCCGCGGAGAGTACTTCGCCGCGCACGAGGTGCTGGAGGACGTCTGGCGGGCCGCAGAGCCGGCCGAGCGAGACTTCTACCAGGGCCTCGTCCACGTCGCGGTGGCCTGGTACCAGGCAGGGCGCGGGAACCCGGTCGGCTGCGAGCGCCAGCTCGAGAAAGCAGCCCGGCGCCTGGGGCCGTACGCGCCCGACCACCGCGGGCTCGACGTCACGGCCCTCCTCGGCTCCGTCGAGTCGGCGCGAGGATGCTTCCCGGACCTTCCCGAGCCGGTCCTCAGACCTCTTTGAGGCACCGGCGCAATCTCCTCGAGGCCGGGCGCCCTTCAGACCCCGATGCCGAAGAACTCGAAGACGCGGTTCACCGCCACGTTCAGCCACCAGAAGCGGTCGAAGAAGAGCAGCAGCCCGAGGCCCACGAGGAGCGCGCCCGCCACGATCCGCAGCGTCCGGTAGTGGTCGCGCAGCCAGCGGAAGGCTCCCATCGCACGGTCGACGCCCACTCCGACCGCGAGGAACGGCACCGCCAGCCCCGCGGAGTAGACGAGGAGGAGGATCGTGCCCTGCGCCACCGTCTGGCCCTCGCTCGCCAGGGCGAGGATCGACGCGAGCACCGGCCCGACGCACGGTGCGGCGCAGAGGCCGAACGCGCCTCCGAGGAGAGCCGCGGATCCTGTCTGGCGCGCCCCCTGGACGAGGCCCGGCGCCACGAGGCTGTCGAGGAAGGGGAGCGGCAGCACGCCCATCATGGCGAAGCCCAGGACGACGACGAGGAGGCCCGCGACCATGAGCAGGAGCTCGCGGTTCTCCCCGAAGAGCCCGCCCGCTGCCGCCGCGGCGGCCCCGAGCGCCACGAAGACCGCGGTGAAGCCGGCGACGAACGGGAGGCTGGCGAGCAGCACTCGGCGACCGCCCACCCCCACCTCCTGTCCGGAGACGACCGCGAGGTACCCGGGAACGAGCGGCAGGACGCAGGGCGTGGCGAACGAGACGAGCCCGGCCACGAACGCGAGGGGGATCTTCGCCTCCACTAGTGCCTTCTCACCACATGCTGCGGCACTAGCCGTCGAAGCGGGCGAGCTCCTCGTCGACCCGGCGTTCCAGCTCCGGGTCGAGGGGAGGGCGGCCGTTGGCGGACGGGGACGGCTCGGCCACCTCCTCGCGCCGCGCACGGCTCCAGCGCCGCAGCGCGACCGCGAGCGCGGCGACGGCCAGCGCTCCGGCCGCGAGCGGCAACACCCAGGCGAGGAGGTTGAACCCCTGCTTGGGCGGCGCGGCGAGCACGCCCTCGCCGAAGTCCGCCACCAGCGCGTCCTTGATCTCGGACTCGGTGTCACCGGCCGCGATCCGCTCCCGGATGAAGACACGCATGCGTTCCGCGACCGGGGAGTTCGAGAGCTCGAGCGTCGTCTGGCAGGTCGGGCAGATGAGCTCCGTCTCGAGCTCGGCCAGCGTCGGCGTCGCGTCGTCCTCCCCGCCGCAGCCTGCGGCCAGGAGCGTGACGAGAGCGATGACCGCGAGAAGCCTCATCGCGTCGGCGTTGCGAGGGCCGCCCGGACGTTCTCCTCGAGCTGCTCCTCCGTGAACTCGCCGACGATGTGCTCGCCGACGAGGCGACCGTCACGCCCGACGAACCAGGTCTCGGGAAAGCCCGTGTTCCCGAAGCGGCCGAGGCTGGCGCCGTTCCCGTCGAAGGCGATCGGGTAGGTGAGCCCGTAGCGCTCGACGAAGCGGCGCCCGTCCCCGTTGAGGTCCTGGGCGTCGATTCCGAGGACGACGAGCCCCTCCTCCCGGTAGCGCTCCCATGTCTCCTGAAGCAGCGGCGCCTCCTTCTTGCACGGCTGGCACCAGGAAGCCCAGAAGTTGAGGACGAGCGCCTTGCCCCGGTAGTCCGCCAGTCGGATCGTGTCCTCTCCGTCGAGCGTCTCGAACTCGAGCTGCGGTGGATACGGCCGCTCGCCGCGCTCGAGCGCGGCGGAGAGACCGCGGCCTTCCGCGTCCTCGGCGACCTCCCAGGCGAGGAGCGCGACGAGGGAAGCGACGACGAGGATCGCCGCCGCCTGCAGGATGAGCTTGACGCGGCGCCCCATGGACCGCGACTCAGTCTACCGCCGGGCCGTCCGCCGGCTCGTGCCTAAGCGGCGCGGATGAAGACCGGCGTCCCGATCCGAATGCGCTCGTAGAGCCATTCGGAGTCCCGGATGTACATCCGGATACAGCCGTGGGAAGCCGCGGTGCCGATCGAGCCCGGGTTGTACGTCCCGTGGATCCCGATGCCCCCGAGGTTGGTCCCCATCCAGCGCGTGCCGAGTGGGTTCCCGGGGCCGGGCGGGATCGGCGAGGCTCCCTCCGCCCACGGCTGGTTCGGCGGATACCACCAGGGATTCTTCTGCATCGACGCGATCCGAAGGTTGCCGGTCGGTGTCGGCCAGGCCGGCATCCCGACGGCCACGGGGAAGGTCGCGACGCGGCGCATCTTCCCCACGCCTGCGGGGCGGAAGAGCTTCAGGCGGCGGGAATCGCGCTTGATGACGATCACCTTCCCGAAGTTCGAGGGGCGCACCTTCGGCCTGATCGTCCTGATCCTGATGGCTCCGAGATTGCGGTCATGGGTTCGTAGCGCCCTTTCCAGGCGATAGCGGGTGAGCCTGGGGAGAAGCCTCCGGCCCTCCCTGGGCCGCGTCAGGCGAGGACGCAGTCCCCTGAGAACGACGCGCGTCGAAACCGGCGCCCTTCTGAACGCCTTCGCCCGCCGGTCCACCCATCGCCTCAGAGCTCTCTCACGCACACCGACCCCGAGCTGGAGCGCCGTCGCGGGAGCCGCCGCGAGCGCGGCGCTCACCGCGCTCGGGAGGCGTGGCCAGGCGAACGTCCCCGGCGTCGGTGCGTAAGCCTGCCCCCCGAGCCTGAACCGGAGCCGCCGGTCGAAGAACGCCCGAAGCTCGACGGTCGCCTGCGCGGCGGTCAGCCCGCCCACGTCGACGCCGGCGACGGTCACACCGTCTGCGATGACAGGCGGCGGGTCCTGCGCACCCGCCGGCGCGGCCGCGAACAGCGCAAGCGCGGCGATCGAAGCGGCGATCAGGCGGCGCTGCATGGCGACGATCTTAGACGAGTGCACGGTCGCAATCCTTCATGGAGTCGTTCACTCTACGCCGTGAGTGATCGTCTCCCTGCACGTCGCCACCGGCGGGCTCGCGGGAGCCGCTGCGGGCTCGCGCCTCCCGGCGTTCCTCCTCGGGTTGGCCGCGCACGCCGCCGGAGACGCGCTGCCGCATCAAGACGTCGCTTCGCGCCGCTTCGAGACGGCAAGCGGCGTCGCGGGCCTCCTGCTCCTCGCGGCCGCTTGCGGACCGCTGTCGCCCACCGTCCTCGGGGCGGTGGGCGGCTCGGTTCCCGACGTGGAGCACGTCCTTCGTCTGCCGCGCCCCGGCGGCCGGAAGCTCTTCCCCAGCCACCGCGTGCCGGGGTGGCACCGGAGCGGGGGCGTGCCGGCGTCCGTGCAGGCGCTCGCGGCGGGAGCGATCCTGGGCGCGCTCTCGGGCCCGCTCTACGGCCGCGTCGGCAGGTAGTCCTCGTCGAGCTCGCCGCCGCGCGCGACGAAGTCGATGATCATCCGGTCGGTCAGCCATTCGACCGGCGCCCGGTCGTCCGTGAGCGGCCGCTCGACGGGCTCGACCGGGGCGAGCTCTTCCTGGAAGAGCGGCACGAGGGAGCCGACGGCAGCCGGCGCCGCCTCGGCCCGCTCGACGAGCTCCTCCCGGGCCACCGGGCGGTCGAACGCGAGCATCAGCTCGTTGAAGCGAAGGGGCCGCCAGCGCCAGGCGTCCGGGAAGGCGGCGAGGAGCGTGCTCCCGATCGCCTCGGAAAGCCTCGTGTCGCCGGGGACGCCGGCGACGTTGAGCGCGACCACCCCGCCGGGACGGAGATGCTCCCGCACGGTTGCGAAGAACTCGCGCGTCGCCAGGTAGAAGGGGATGTACGGCTGGTGGTAGGCGTCCACGACGATGATGTCGTAGGACTCCTCGGTGAGCTCGAGGTACGGCCGGCCGTCGGCCGTGATCACGTTCAGCCTCGGGTTGTCGTCGAGCCCCATGTAGCGCCGTGCCGCGTCGGAGACCTCCGAGTCGATCTCCACCCCGTCGATCTCCACCTCCGGATAGAGCTCGCCGAACGCCCGGGCCACCGTTCCGCCCGCGTTGCCGACGACGAGCATGCGCTCCACCGGCCGCTCCAGGAGCGGCGGGACGAGGAGGAACGTGTCCCAGACGCCCCCGGTGAGGACGGTGTCCTCGTGCCAGACCGAGTGGACGGCCACGCCCTCGTTCAGCTTCAGGACCCGGGAGCCGTCGTCTCTCTCGACGATCTGGATGTACTGGTACGACGACTCGGTCTCGTAGAGGAGGCCGGTCGTCGCCTTGATGGTGCCCGCCGGGACGAAGAGGAGGCCCGCGACGGCGACGGTGAGGAGCTGCCAGCGGCTCCCGAGGAGCAGCGCTGCCGCGAGGGCGAGCAGGGCCGCCGCAGCGAGCATCGTCCGCTGCGTTCCGAGCAGCGGGATCGTGACGAGCGCCGAGAGAAAGGTGCCGACGATGCTCCCCACGGTGGAGAGGGCGTAGAGCCGCCCGGCGACCGTGCCGGCCTCGCCGACGTCCCCGAGCGCCAGCCTGATGGCGAAGGGCGAGACGGCTCCGAGGAGCGTGATCGGCACCGCGAAGAGGGCCAGCGCCGCGAAGAAGGAGCCGACCACCGCCCCCACCGAGACGGCGTCCAGGCCTTCGAGCGCGAGATCGAGGATCGGGCGCGCGATGAACGGCGTCGCGGCGATGCAAAGGGCGGCGACGAGGATCAGCCGGCCGAGCAGGCGCGGCTCGGGCCTGCGGTCGGCCACCTTCCCGCCCAGCCAGTAGCCGATCGAGAGGTAGAGGAGCGTCAGCCCGATGATGTTCGCCCACACGATCGTGGAGCTGCCGAAGTAGGGCGCCAGGAGCCGCGAGGCGGCGATCTCGGTGGCGAGCGTGGCCATCCCGGCGGTGAAGACGACGATCGCCAGCCGCGTGCGGCCGACCATGGCGGCCGGCACGGCTGGCGCAGCGACGTCCGGCGCGGAGGTCATCTCAATTCAGCGTGCCAGCTTGAGGCAGACGATGGCGCAGTCGTCGCCGAGCTCGCCCGCAAAGGCGCGGCAGTCGGCCAGGATCGCCGCCGCGAGCTCCTGCGCGGGGAGATCACGACGAGAGGCGAGCAGGCGATCGAGCCGCTCCTCGCCGTAGAGCTCCCCCCCGCGCCGCGCCTCGACAACGCCGTCGGTGTAGAGGACGACGACGGAGCCGGCCTCGAGGCGGACGCGCTCGGCCTCGTAGCTCTGGCCCTCTTCGATTCCGAGCGCGAGGCCGCACTTCCCGAGCGGCGTCACGAGGCCTCCCGGGTCGACGACGCGCGCAGGCGGATGGCCCGCGCTCCCGCAGGCGACCTCGCGCCCGTCGGGCTCGACGAGCACGTAGAGGAGCGTCACGAACTTCCCGGGCTCGATCTCGTCGCAGACGACCTCGTTCGCGCTGGCGAGGAAGGCGGCCGGATCGGGGTCGCTGCGGGCGAGGACCCGGAAGCTGAACTTCGTCATCGCCATGTCTGCGGCCGCCGAGATCCCCTTGCCGAGAACGTCGCCGATCACGACGGCGAGACGACCGCCCTCCAGCGAGACGAAGTCGTACAGGTCGCCGCCGACGTCTACACGCGCCGAGGACTGGTAGACGTGCCCGACCTCGAGGCCGGGCGCCCGGGGAACCTCGCGCGGGAGGAGCGAGCGCTGCATGGTCTCGGCGAAGTCCTTCTGCTGCTGGGAGAGGCGGGCATTGTCGACGGCGAGAGCCGCCTGAGAGCCTACGGCGAGCGCCGTGTCCACGGCGTCCTTCTCGAGCGGCTTCCCTGGATCGAGGGACACGAGCGTGAGCGTCCCGAGCATCTCTCCGGGAGTTGCGAGCGGGAGCACCGCAGCGGTCGCGCCCTGGCGAAGGAACGGCTCCAGGATGCGCAGCTCGTCCTCGGCCGCCCCCGGCGTGAGGACCACGGCCTGCCTCGTGCGGAGAAGCCGGCGGGCGAGGCTTCCCGACAGAGGTTGCGGTTGGGACACGAGCGCGCCGACGACCTCCCCCACGCGGGGGTCCGCGACGTGGACCGCCCGCGTCGTGAGCGCTTCGTTCCGTTCGTCGGGCATGCGGATGACTGCGACGTCCACGTCGAGGAGCTCGACCATCGTCCGCGCGACGGCTTCGAGCGTCGCGTCGAGCGAGAGGCTCTCGGCGAACGACTGCGAGATCGCGTAGAGCCCTCGGAGCTGGCGGGCCGCGAGGCGCTCCGACTCGAGAGTTCGCTCGAGGATCGAGGAGAGCTCCTTGGTTCGCTCGTGCAGGCGGGCGTTCTGCACCGCGACGGCGAGCTGACTGGAGAGCGCGATCAGGAGCCCCTCCTCGCCGTCACGATACGGCCGAGCCCGCGTCTTGAAGACCCCGAGCGCACCGATCACCTCGTCGTGGACGAGGAGCGGGATGAAGACAGCGCGGCGAATCGCGCTCTCCTCGAGCACGTCCTCGAGACCCGCGAGGCGCCGGTCCCGCCGCATGTCCTCGATGAAGAGGAAGCCCCGGCCGCGGAAGGGCCCGAGAGCGAGCTCGAGCAGCCGTTCGGCAAGATCGGTATGCCGGCCCTCCAGGCCGCGCGAGGCGGCGGCCGCGAGGCGGTCGCCCTCCTGTAGGTAGAGCGCGACGTGGCCGCTCGCCGTGAGCTCGGCCACGCGCTCGACAGCTGTCTCGAGGGTGTGGGCGAGCGAGAGCTGCGCGATCGCCTGGCTGACGACCGCGACGAGCGTCTGCGAGCGTTTGAGCGCGAGCGCGATCAGGCCGACGCGCCGACCGCGCCTCAGCGCGAGAGCGGCCCCCGCGGTGAAGGGAGCGAGGCGCTCGAGGTCGGGCACCGGCCCTCCTTCGTCCCGATCGCCGAAGCCGAGCTGGAGCGCCGCGGCCGGAGGCTCGCCCAGCGAGACCGTGTAGACCAGCCACGGCCCGTCCCGGTCGGGCGCATCTCCCCGCTTCTCGAGTGCGGCAGGAAGACGGCGCGCGGCCTCGAGATCCGGGGTGTGCTCGAGGCCGTGCGAGGCGAGGAACGCGGGGGCGGCGTCGGGGTCGAGGCGCCACAGGGTCGCCCAGTCCGCCTCCGCCGCCTCGACCGCGACACGGACGATCTGCTCGGCGGCCTCGGCCTCGTCGGCGCCGGCGGCCAGCGCCTCACCGAGCAGCTCGAGCTGGGCGTCGGAGAGCTCGACGCGGCCGTTCGGGCCGTCGCCGGCCCGCTCGAGCCGGGCCGCGAGCGCGAGCTGAGCCGCCGCGGCCCGCGCCAACGCCTCCTCCTCGGGACCGAACGGGAGCCCGGAGCGATAGAGCTCGAGCGCCGCAACGAGCTCGCCGTCGACCGCCACGGGAACGAGGCGGACGATCGGCGCCCCGGCCAGGGCGGCGATCCGCCTCAGGGCGGCAGGCGCGGTGGGATCGCCGGGCACGTCCGCCAGCACTGCTTCCTGGTCCCCGAGCTCGGCGGCCGGCACGCGCGAGCCTTCGAGCTCTGCCGTGAGTGCCTGGGAGGGTGCGTAGACCGCGCGGGCGATCAGGTCTCGATCGTCGTCGGCGACTCGTGCCACCACGAGCTCGGCCCCGGTCGCGAGTGCCACCGCGCGGACGAGATCGCGGAGCCCCCGCTCCGGCCGACCGCCGCGGACGAGCTCGAGCGCGGCGGCCGCAAAGGCCGAGAGCGAGCCTTCGGCGGGCTGGCGCGGCGGGGTACCGGCGTCCGGGTCGGTTGGCGTGGCCCCCTCCATGGAGCCATTATCGCCCTAGGCCGACACCGGTAGGCAGTGCGGGACCCGCTTGCAGGCTTCGCCCAGAGCGGCAACAATCGCGTGCCATGCCCGCGCCTTTGCCCCATCGAGCCGAGCCCGGCGAGCTTCCGGCCACCAGGCGGCGGGTCGCCGAGCCCTCCGCGGACCCCGGCGCCGTTGGTCGTCGGCTTCGCCGCGAGCGCGCCAAGCGCCGCGCGCTCGACGAGCACCGGCACGAGCGGGGGATGGCCCGCATCCGGTTTCTCGCCCTGATCGGCGTTCTCGTCTTCGTCAGCCTTTTCCTGAGCCTCACGATCTGGGACAAGATCGGGTCGCTCTTCGGCCTCTAGGCGCAGCTGTGGCGGTCGGTCCGGATCCGGGCGGGACAGGACGTGCGCCGACGGTCGCGCCCCGGCCTCAGCCCAGCGCGGTCGCCGGCGGGCTCTGGCGGACGGGAGAGCTCCTGGCCTGGCTCGGCGGTCTCGTCCTCACCCTGGGAGCATTCATGGGCTGGTACTCGCTCTCCGGCGACCTGAGGGGCAACCTCTCCGTCATCGGCTGGCACACGGGCACCGTGGGCAAGCTCGTTTTCGCGGTCGGGATCGCCGTCCTCCTCCTCCTCGCCCTGCGGGTGTTCGGCGTCGAGCTCCCGCCGAGCATCCCTGACGGCCTCGTGGTCGCGGCCCTCGGCTTTGCCGGGACGATCCTGATCCTCGTTCGCATCATCGAGGTCCCGGAGCGCTACGAGCCGTCCGTGAGCCGGGGCATCGGGATCTGGATCAGCCTCCTGGCGGCGCTGCTCCTGATCGTCGCAGGCCTCCTGAAGTCGGCCGAAGACGCCTGACCAGGGCTGCGGCCGCCAGGCCGACGACCGCCCCGAGCAGCGCCCCGCTCAGCACGTCGAGCGGATAGTGGACGCCGATGTAGACCCGTGAGAAGCACACCGCCGCCGCGAGGAGCGCCAGCCAGACGTGAAAGCGGCCGAGCAGGTAGGCGAGAATGACGGCTCCGGCGACACTCGTGGCGGCGTGACCGGAGGGGAACGAGCTGCCCATGTCCCAGCGGAGGAGCGGGTCGGCCGCCTCGAGCGTGAGGTAAGGCCGGTCGCGGTCGGCGATCAGCTTGCCGGCCGTCGCGCAGAGATCCGCCGTCCAGACCGTCGCCGCCGTGATGAGCGCCGTGGACACGGGCGGCTTCGAGGCCAGGATCGCGAGCGGCACTGCCAGGACGATCCAGAGAAGCCCCGCGTGGCCGGCGGCCGAGAGGGCCACGAAGAGCCAGTCGAGCGGCGGGGCGCGGTGCTCGACGACCCAGGTGAAGACGTCGCGGTCGTAGCTCAAGAGCTCGGATCAGGATGATGCCTCGTCGCCGGGTGTCCGGGCGGCCGGGAGCCCTTATCTCGAGCCGAGCAGCTGCGCCGTCCTCTCGAGCAGCTGGGTCGGGTCGAACGGCTTGCCGATGAACGCCTGCGCGCCGCGCCGCACCGAGTCGGCGGAATCGTCGAGCTTTCCGCAGTACATGATCACCGGCATCGCGTCGACGCCGTGGCGCTCTCGCACGCGCCGCAGGATCTCCCAGCCGTCCACCTCCGGCATCATCACGTCGAGGAGGATCAGGTCCGGGAGTGAACGCGGATGCTTGGCCAAGGGTGAGCCAGTCGCGGTCCTCCGCCGGCGACCATTGCCCGGCGGACTCCCGCTTTCGATGCTTCGGCATGGGCCGCCGCCACAAAAGCTACCGAAAAGCGACAGAGCCCTTCTAGCGGCCGGTGGTCGTGACGGTCACAGTCCGCTCGCGCGGCTCGACCGTCAGCGGCTCGATCGTGCGCACGATCGTTTGGGTGCCACCCGGATTGGGGCCCTCCTCGACGGCCTTCCCGATGGCGAGACCGGCCACGAACGCCGCGGCGAGCACGATCAGCCCCAGGAGCCACCCTGCGATCCGCCTGGCGCGTGCCGCCCGCGAGCGGGACCGTTCCCGCCGCCGCTGCGATCGCGAGCTCTCCAGGGCGGTCACGGTCGGTAGTCGCTGGCGCCGCGCGCGTAGTCCGCGAAGGCGGCGTCCTGGACGAGGGCAGCGTCTCTCGGCCCCGCGCGCGACTTGGGAGGCGTGGCGCGGACCACGACTTCCAGCACCCAGTCCTCCGAGCCCTCGTAGGCCTGCGCGAGATCGGCGAGCGTGAAGGTGTGGCCGACCCGCCGGCGCAGCTCCGAGACGACCGCCTCCACGAGCAGCAGGAGATGCCGCGACCGTGCAGTGCCCTCGCCCTCGTCGGCGAGGCGGCGCCGTCCGTCCTCCCATTGGCTGCGAGCGCTTTCGAGAATCATTCCGGCTCTTTGGCGTCACCGGCTCGCGAGCAGCGTGCATCGGGGCACCAGCGCTCGCCGGCTTCCTCGAGCACCCGCTCTCCGAGCTCATATCCCGGTCGCGCCAGCGCGAACGCCGCGTGGGCGTGCAGGCACTTGAGCTTCCCCGGCGAGCGGGTCCCCCCGATGCCGACGTCGAGCTCCGGCCGAAGCTCCCGCTGTTCCTTGTCGGCGCGCGCCAGGCTCACTGCGAGCGCCGGCTCCGTCGCTGCCGCAGCCGACCAGCGCTCGACGCCTCCGGCGGCCTCGAGACGCGCGATCGAGGCGACGAGCCAGGGACAGGTCAGGTAGTACGTGGTCGGGAAGGGCTCTCCGTCGGGCCCGAACGGCGCCTGCTCCGTGACAGCGGGATAGCCGTACGGACAGCGGACGGCCACGCGCCGAAACGGGCGCGCCGTCCGACCCAGCTGCCAGGAGACCACGTTCCGGTCGTCCACCAGGTCATCGTATCGGCGCCCTCCGCCGCCCGAGGGGGCGCTACCTCCGTTGCGCTTCCTGCTTCCATTCGTCGATCCCCGAAACGATGAAGAGGCGCTCCCCGGGCCTCACGAAGCCCAGCCGACGGGCTTCCCGCAAGACGAAATCGGGCGTTCCTGCCTCCTCGATCCGCTTTTCGAGCGCGGCGTTCGCGCGCTCGAGCCCCGCCACCTCCGCCCGTCCCGCCGCAACCTCGGCCTGGGAGTCCCGGTAGGAGCGCAGGGGCTGGACGTAGGCGAGCGCGACCGCGAGAAGGACGAGTACGCCGATCCAGCGAAGCGCGAGCGCAGATCGCGAAGGACGGCGGGCGGTGCGGCGGCGACCCCTGGCTGGCATGGGCATGCCAACTTCGACCGCAGCCCGCACCCTCCTTCCCGCGGCCCGACGGAGGCTAGCGGCCCGGTCGGACGGACAGTTCCCCGTCGCGGCCGGTCAGGCGGTCTCGACCTTGATGATGTTCGTCGTCCCGGGCACGTTCACCGCGGTTCCGGCGGTGATGACGATCCGGTCCCCCGGCGCGACGAGGCCCGACTCCCGCGCCGCTTCGAGCGCGCGGGTCCACAGGTCGTCCACGTTCGCCGCTTCCTCGATCTCCGCGGGCACGACCCCCCATTCGAGCGCGAGCTGCTGCACGGCGTGGCGCCTGTGGGTGACGGCGATGATCGGCCGGCGCGGACGGTGCCGGGCCACGGCCGACGCGGTTCGGCCGCTGTACGTCGGCACGAGGATCGCGGACGCGCTCAGCACCTCGGCGATGTCGCAGGCGGCGTGCGACATCGCCTCACCCACGGTCGGGAAGGGCTCGTCCGCGGCGCGCGCGAGCTCGTGCCGGTGGGGGAGGCTCGGCTCGATCACCCGGGCGATCTGATCCATGAAAGCGGCGCTCTCCACCGGATAGGCCCCCACGGCGGTCTCCCCGGACAGCATCACCGCAGACGTCCCGTCCAGGATCGCGTTGGCGACGTCGCTCGCCTCGGCCCGGGTCGGCTCCGGCCGGGTGATCATCGACTCGAGCATCTGCGTCGCGGTGATGGCCGGCTTCCCGTGCTCGAGGGCCGACAGGATGATGCGCTTCTGGACGAGCGGCACCGCCGCCGGCCCGATCTCGACGCCCAGGTCGCCCCGCGCCACCATCACAGCGTCCGAGGAGCTGACGATCGCGTCCAGCTCGTCGAGCGCGTCCGCCTTCTCGATCTTCGCGATCACGAGCGCCTTCGAGTCGGCGGCATTCAGGAGCTCGCGGAGCCCGCGGCAGTCGGCGGCGGAGCGAACGAACGAGAGCGCCACGTAGTCGACGTCGAGCGAGAGGGCGAACTCGAGGTCGGCGACGTCCTTCTCGGTCACCGAGGGAACCGGGATCGGGACACCGGGCACGTTCACGCCCTTGTGAGCCCCCACCGCCCCACCCACGACCACGGTGGTGAGGACGCGGGGGCCCTCGACTTCGTCGACGCGAAGGCGGACGAGGCCGTCGTCGATCAAGACCTCGTGACCGGGGTCGAGGACACCGAGCAGTGCGGCGGGCATGACCGGCAAGTCGCCGTCCGACGCATGCCCTTCCTCGGCGATCGCCACCCTGTCCCCTTCGACGAGCATCCGGGGAGCCTCGAGTTCGCCGATCCGAATCTTCGGGCCCTGGAGGTCTGCGATGAGGGCGAGCGGACGCCCGGCGCGCTCCTGCGCCTCCCGCACGAGACGCGCGCGCTCGCCGTGCTCCTCATGCGTGCCGTGGGAGAAGTTGAGCCGCGCCGCGTCCATGCCCGCCGCCACGAGCCGGTCGACCATCTCGACGCTCGCAGAGGCCGGCCCGATCGTGCACACGATCTTCGTACGACGGAGGCCGTGGCTCACAACATCACGTTAGCGCGCGCGGACCGCTCTCCTCCACGAAAATCCCGGGCCCCACCAGGGGCCGGCCGCGGGCCTCCCTCCGCTGCGAGCCTAACGGCGAAGAGCGCACCGGTGGCGCACGGGATGTCACAAGAGTGCGAAAGCCGCGAAGAGCAGCGTTAGCGGTTCGCGTGGGGGAAGGCTGCCCAGCCCGGGTACACGGCCCGGTCGCCCAGCTCCTCCTCGATCCGGAGGAGCTGGTTGTACTTGGCGACGCGGTCGCTTCGGGACGGGGCGCCGGTCTTGATCTGCCCCACGCCGGTGGCCACTGCGAGGTCGGCGATCGTCGTGTCCTCGGTCTCGCCGGAACGGTGCGACATGACCGCCGCGTAGCCGTTCGCACGCGCGAGCTCGATCGCGCCGAGCGTCTCGGTCAGCGTTCCGATCTGGTTCACCTTGACGAGGATCGCGTTTGCGGCTCCCTCGTCGATCCCGCGCTGGAGCCGCTCGACGTTCGTGACGAAGAGGTCGTCGCCCACGAGCTGCGTGCGCCCACCGAGACGCTCGGTCAACGCGCGCCAGCCTGCCCAGTCGTCCTCCGCGAGCCCGTCCTCGATCGAGACGATCGGATAGCGGCCGGCGAGCTCCTCCCACATGGCGATCATCCCGTCCCGGTCGAGCACGCGCCCCTCGCCCTCGAGGTGGTAGCGCTCGTCTCTGTAGAGCTCGGAGGTCGCGGGGTCGAGCGCGATCGCAACCCGGTCCGCGTGACCGGCCCGGTCGGCCGCCTCGAGCACGACCCGGATGGCCTCCTCGCTCGAGTCGAGGTCGGGGGCGAAGCCCCCCTCGTCGCCCACGCCGGTCGCCAGCCCGCGCTCGTGGAGCAGCTCCTTGAGCCGGTGAAACGTCTCGGAGCCGATCCGCAGGGCCTCCGCGAAGCTCGACGCGTCGACCGGCACCACCATGAACTCCTGCAGGTCGAGGGAGTTCTGGGCGTGGGCCCCACCGTTGACGACGTTCATGAGCGGGACCGGGAGAACGTGGGCGTCCTCGCCGCCGAGCCAGCTGTAGAGCGGGAGCCCTGCCTCGGCCCCGGCCGCCCTGGCGAAGGCGAGCGAGCAGCCGAGAATCGCGTTCGCGCCCAGGCGCTCCTTGTTGGGCGTCCCGTCGAGCTCGAGCAGGAACCGGTCGACGGCCGTCTGATCGTCGAGGTCGGCCGCGACCAGCGCCGGTCCGATCACCTCGTCGACGTTGGCGACGGCGCGCAGTACTCCCTTGCCGAGATAGGCGCTCGGGTCGCCGTCGCGAAGCTCGACCGCCTCGAACATTCCGGTCGAGGCGCCGGAGGGCACCGCGGCGCGCCCGACGGCACCGGAGTCGAGCGTGACCTCGACCTCAACCGTCGGATTTCCCCGCGAGTCGAGAATCTGCCTGGCGTGGACTCGGGTCGGCTTCACGTGAGAGCCTCCTTGGCGAGCTCGTAGTAGCGATCCTGCTCCTCGAGGCCGAGCGCGCGCCAGTCGTGCCCCTCCGCCGCGGCGAGCTCCGCCGCGCGGTCGATGCGCTCGACGAAGCGGGCGCTCGTCGCACGAAGCGCGAGCTCCGGGTCGACGTTGAGCGCCCTGGCGAGGTTCACGGCCGTGAAGAGGAGGTCGCCGACCTCGGCGAAGACCCGCTCGGAAGGCTCCGTCTCCGGAGGAGGAGCGCCGACACCTGCGACCTCCGCCTCCAGCTCGTCGGCCTCTTCGCGCAGCTTGGCGAGCGGCCCGGCCGCGTCCGGCCAGTCGAAGCCCGCGGACGCGGCGCGCCGCTGCACCTTCCGCGCGTGGAGAAGCGCGGGAAGCCCTTCGGGGACGTGATGGAAGATTCCCTCGCGCTCCTCCTGCTCGCGCTTGAGCTCCTCCCAGCGACCTTTGACCGCCCCCGGTGTCTCCAGCTCGGCATCGCCGAAGACGTGCGGATGCCGGCGGACGAGCTTGGCGTGGATCCCTCGGGCGACCTCGGCGAGATCGCCGGCGCCGCGCTCCTCGAGCAGGAGCGCGAGGAAGACGGTCTGGAAGAGGAGATCGCCGAGCTCGTCGAGGAGCTTCGGGTCGTCGCCGGCTACAGCCGCGTCGGCCACCTCGTAGGCCTCCTCGACCGTGTGCGGAACGATCGTGCGGGCGGTCTGGGCGCGGTCCCAGGGACAGTCGCGCCGCAGCCGCTCGGCCAGCTTCTGCAGATCGACGAACGCCCGCTCGAGGCCGTCGCCGCCGCCCACCGGCTACTCGGTCTCGGTCTCCGTCTCCGCCGGAGCGGGTGCCGTACCGGTGTCTCCGCCTCCGGACGTCGTCTCAGCAGGCGGAGGCGGAGCGAAGCCCGGCGCATATCCGGTCTGGTCCTCGAAGCGCTTGCGGAGCTCCTCGACCCACTCGTTGATCCGCGTGTTCCGCTTCTCCTCGAGCAGCGTCGTCTGGATCTGCTCCTCGACCTCCGACAGCTCCTGGGTGGCCTTGGCCTTCGGGTCGCCGACGGCCTCGATGATGTGCCAGCCGAACTGTGTCTTGACCGGCTCGGAGAGCTCGCCGGTCTCGAGGTCGAACGCAACCTTGTCGAACGGCGCGACCGTCGCGCCCTGCTGGGCGGTGAACTTCCCGCCCTGCTCCTTCGAGGCGGTGTCGGTGGAGTTCTCCTTGGCGAGCTGCGCGAAGTTGGCGCCGTTCTCGAGCTGCCGGTGGAGCGCGTCGGCCTTGGCCTTCGACTTGACGAGGATGTGGCGAACCTCGCGCGAGGCGGGCGTCTCGAACTGCGCCTTGTTCTCGTCGTAGTACTTCTGGATCTCCTCGTCGGTGACCTCGACCTTGCTCGTGACCTCCTCGAAGACCTTCTCCGAGAGCAGACGCGTCTCCAGATCGCTCCTCACCTGTTCCTCCGTCAGCCCCTGGGCCTCGAGCTCGTCCTTGTAGCGTTGCTCGTCGCCCTCGAAGTACTGCTCCTTCAGCTCGTTGAGGCGCTCGTCGATCTCCTTGTCGGTGATCTCGATGCCGAGCTCCTGCGCCGCGATCTCGAACTGCGTCGTCTCGACGAGGTTGCGGACGATCGCATTCCGAAGCTGGGCGAACTCGGGGGTCCCGGCCTCGGGGAACTCCTGCTCACGCGCCTTGTAGGTCTTTTCTGCGGCTGTCAGCAGCCGGTCGTACTCGGCCTTGGGGATCTCCTGGCCGCCGACGACGGCGATCGCGCCGGCCGGGACGTCGATCGACTCGGACTCCTCGTCGCCACCGCCGCAGCCTGCGGCAGCGACACCGAGTGCGAGCGCAGCGAGAAGGGCGATTAGGCGAGACCAAAAAGGCATAGGGCCAACTGCTAGGCGGACAGCCGTAGGTCGAGGATAGCATCGACCAGCGCCAGCGCTCGGGGGAACCCGTCCCCCCTCTGGGTGATCTCCCGCTTCGCGCTCGAGTAGACGGCGGTCGGAGCCGTGGGGCGGAGCGCCCGCAGCTCCGCGGAGCCGAGGAGGAGCGGGCCGACGGCCGCGCGGCCGCCGCGGAAGACGAGGTAGTCGGCTCCGATGCGGGCGAGCTTCAGCTTCGCCTCCTGGATGGCGAAGAGGCTCTCGACGGGCTCGGGAAGCGGCCCGAACCGGTCTTCCGTTCCGGCCTGAAGCTCCCGGAGCTCGTCCTCCGACTCCACCAGTGCCAGGCGCCGGTGCAGGTCGATTTTCTGCGCCTCGGCGGGCATGTAGTCCGCGGGAACGTAGGCGTCGACCTGCGCGTCGACGCGTACCGGCCGGGCGGCCGCGCGGCGGGTGCCCGCGAGCTCGGCGACCGCCTCGCCCAGCAGCTCGACGTAGAGCTCGAAGCCGATCGCGGCGACGTGCCCGGACTGCTCGGCGCCCAGGAGGGCACCCGCGCCCCGGATCTCGAGATCGCGCATGGCAATGGCGAAACCGCTGCCCAGCTCGGTGTGGTCTGCGAGCGTGGCCAGCCGCGCCCGCGCCTCGGGGGACAGCTCCCGGCCGTCGGGGTAGAAGAGGTACGCGTGCGCGACGACGTCGCTCCGGCCCACGCGACCGCGGATCTGGTAGAGCTGGGCCAGCCCGAGCGCGTCCGCCCTGTCGACGGCCAGCGTGTTGGCCTGGGGGATGTCGAGCCCGGACTCGATGATCGTCGTCGAGACGAGCACGTCCGCGTCGCCGGAGAGGAACGAGAGCATGTGCTCCTCGAGCTCGCGCTCCCTCATCTGGCCGTGCGCGACGAGGAAGCGAAGCTCCGGGCACAGCTGGCGCAGGTGCTCGGCCGCCTCCTCGATCGTCTCCACCCTGTTGTGGAGGTAGAACGACTGGCCTCCGCGCTCGTGCTCGCGGAGGAGCGCCGCGCGGAGAAGCTCTTCCTCGTACTCACCGACGTGCGTTCGGATCGGGCGTCGGCCGTGAGGCGGCGTCTCGATCACGCTGATGTCGCGGAGGCCGGCGAGCGACATGTGCAGGGTCCGCGGAATCGGAGTCGCCGAGAGGGCGAGGACGTCGACCTCGAGGCGGAGCTGGCGCAGGAGCTCCTTTTGTGCGACACCGAACCGCTGCTCCTCGTCCACGATCACCAGCCCGAGCTGCTTTGGAACGACGTCGCGCGAGAGGACTCGGTGGGTCCCGATCAAGACGTCGACCTTGCCTGCGGCGAAGTCGGCCAGCACGCGCTTCGCCTCCGCTGGCTTCCGGAAGCGGGAGACCATCTCGACGCTGACAGGGAGATCGCGGTAGCGCTCCCGGAAGGTGTTCCAGTGCTGCTGCACGAGGATCGTCGTCGGCGCGAGCATCAGCGCCTGCGCGCCGTTGGCGACCGCGACGAACGCTGCGCGCACTGCCACCTCGGTCTTTCCGAACCCGACGTCGCCGCAGACGAGCCGGTCCATGGGCCGCGACGCCTCGAGATCCTCTTTGACCACCTCGATCGCCTGCCGCTGGTCGGGCGTCTCCTCGTACGGGAAGCTCGCCTCGAGCCGCTCCATCAGCTCGCCCTCGACCTCGAACGCCGTGCCGGTCGCCTGCTGTCGCCGCGCATACAGAGCGAGCAGTTCCCCTGCAAGCTCGTGCGCGCCCGCCCGGGCCCGGTTCTTGATCGCCTGCCAGGCTTTTCCGCCCAGCTTCGAGAGCGCCGGGACGTGGCCATCGGCACCGACGTAGCGCGAGACCTTGCCGATCTGCTCGTGGGGGACGTAGAGGCGGTCGTCGCCGCGGAAGGCGAGGAAGAGGTAGTCGCGCGTGACACCCGCCACCGTCTTCGTCTCGAAGCCGAGCAGCTTGCCGACACCGTGGTCCTCGTGGACGACGTAGTCGCCCGTTCGCAGGTCGGCGAAGCTCTGGAGGGCACGCCCGACGCGAACGTCCGCGCGAGGAGGGCGCTTGCGGAAGACCTGCGTATCGGGGAGAACGATGACGCCGAGGTCGCGGAGGACGAACCCCCGGCGGGCCGGCGAGACCGCGAAGACGAGGCCCGGCTCGTCCAGGAGCTCGTCACCGGGCTCGAGGACGACCGCTTCGATGCGGCGGAGGAGCGCCTTCCTGCGCAGCGCCTCACCTCGGTGCGGGAAGGTGACAACCACCCGGCTCCCACCGCGGACGTACGCCAGGAGGTCGCGCTCGGCCTCGGCGAGGCCGCGGGCGGCGACGGCGGGACGCTGCGCCTCGAAGGCGTGGCGCTGGCCGGCCGGGAGCTCCGAGAGGTGAACGGCATCCGCGAGCTCGAGGCCGCGCCCCAGTTCCTCCCGCACGGCTTCCTCCGCCTCCTCGGCGTTCCAGACGAAGTCCGGGGGCGGCAATGGCCGAACGAGGTCGGCGGGAACCCGCGGCGGCTCGTCCTCGTCGGGAAGCGACGGTTCGGTCGCGTCGAGGCGTCGTTCGACCGCCGGGAAGACGATCGCCTCGTCGAGCGCATGCAGCGTCCGCTGTGTGAACGGAGAGAAAGCGCGGAGCGACTCGACCTCGTCGCCGAAGAGCTCGATGCGGACCGGCTCGCGGCCGGTAGACGGGAAGACGTCGACGATGCCTCCCCTCACGGCGAACTGGCCGCGCTCCTCGGCCTGGGGGACGCGCTCGTAGCCGGCGCCGGCGAGACGTTCGGCGAGCCCGTCGACGCCGGGCTCGTCGCCGCTGCGGATCGTGATCGGCTCGGGGCGGACGTCAGCGGGCGGGATGCCCTCCGCCGCGCCGAGGGCCGACGCGCACACGAGCCCGCCGCGGGCAAGCACCTCGAGCGCCCGCGCGCGCTCCCCGACGAGGTGCGGCGGCGACTCCAGCCCGCTCTCCCAACGGACACCGCGCGAAGCGAAGAGACCGACGCGCTCCTCGCCCAGAAACCAGCCGGCTCCCTCGGCGGCGTCGCGGGCCTGCGCATCGTCCGGAAGGATGCAGACGAGGGGGCCGCCGTGGGCGAGGCTGAGCGCGGCCAGGACGAGCGGAAGGATCGGCTCCGAGACGCGGGCGTCCGCCGGATCGGCCAAGAGCTCGCGCAGGCGCTCTCCCTCCGCGAGGGCGCGGGCGATCGGTGCGAGTGCGGGGGCTGAAGTGGCTGTCGAACGGTCCATGACGAGGGGCGGAACGGCCGTTCCGCGGGGGGTCATCCTAGCCGCCGAGTCCGGGAAGAGGCCGTACGATTCGGGCGCATGGCCGGTGAGCTCCAGCCCATCGGGACGCGGCCGAAGCTCGTCGCGTCCTTCGACCCTCCCGACGCCGCCGGGGCGTTCCGCCGCTGGCAGGACGAGCACGCCGCCTCGCTCTCACAGGTGCGGCCCGAGGCTCTCCGGGTCGAGTACGGGCGCGCACCGGGCGGTGGCCTCTTCGTGCGTGTCCGGATCGACGAGGCCGAGCTGCCAGCCGAGCTCAGCTGAGGCCACGGCGCCCGGGTGGCCGAGCCGCAATGCGCCCGGAGTTCACGAAGGCGTCCGAACCGGCGGAGGGGCCGGCCGCGGGCCTCCCTCCGCTGCGAGCCTAACGGAGAAGAGCGCACGCGTGGCGCACGCATCGTGTCGAGTTCGTGCCGACGCTGGGGAGTGCGCCGGCCCTACGCGTCACACGCGCTCGTTGAAGCGGCGTTGCGCTTCCTCGAGACCCTCGCGGGCGATCGTCTCCACGCAGTCGGCGGCCCGTGCCACGAGCCCTTCCACGTCGACGTCCGCCGCGAACTGGGAGAGGAGGAAGTCCGCCACGGGTCGCGGGTCGCCCCGCTCCGGCCTCCCGACACCGACGCGCAGACGGAGGAACTCCTGCGTTCCCAGATGCTGCGCGATGGAGCGCAGCCCGTTGTGGCCGGCGAGGCCGCCGCCTGCCCGCGCTTGCAGCCGCCCGGTCTCGAGGTCGACCTCGTCGTGGACCACCAGCAGCCGCTCCGGCGGGACCTTGAAGAAGCGTGTGGCCGCGCCGACAGAGCGTCCGGACTCGTTCATGTACGTCTGGGGCTTCAGGAGCGAGACGCGCTCGCCGTCGAGCCGCAGCTCGCCGAGGTCCCCCGAGAACTTCGAGCGGAAAGTTCCGCCGTGCCGGCGTGCAAGCTCGTCGCACACCATGAAGCCGACGTTGTGGCGGGTGGTCCCGTACTCGCGGCCGGGGTTCCCGAGGCCGGCGACGAGCAGGGCGTTCGTCGAGGCCTTTTCGCCTCGACGAAACAGGCGCATCGAGGCTTAGGCCTCTTCGGGCTCTTCGGGCTGCTCGCCCTCGGCCGTGGGGGCCTCCTCGCCCTCCTCGACCTCGCCCTCGAGCAGCTCCTCGCCCTCGAGGGCCTCCTCCTCCACCTCGACCTCTTCGGGCAGCTCGACCTTCGTCGGCGGCGTCACCGTCGTGACGACCGACTCCGGATCGTCGAGAAGGGTCACTCCCTCGGGGATCCTGAGGTCGGCGACCCGGAGGCTGTCGCCGATCGCCATGTCCGAGATATCGAGCTCGAGACCGTCGGGCACCTCCATCGGCAGGGCCTGGACGTTGATGTCCCGCAGGACGAGCGTGAGCACGCCGCCCTCCTTCACGCCCTGGGACTCGCCGACGAGCGCCACGGCGACCTGCGCCTGGATCGGCTGGTCGAGCCGGACCTCGTGCAGGTCGATGTGCAGGAGCCGCGTACGCACGGGGTCGAGCTGGTACTCCTTGAGGACAGCGTGGTGGGGCGTCTTCTGGCCCTCGAAGAGGATGTCGAGAATCGCGTGCAGGCCGTGCTCGCCGGTCAACACCTTGCGAAGCTCGCGCTCCTCGACGGTGAAGGGGTGGGGCCTTTTGCCGCCTCCGTAGAGGACACCGGGAACGACGCCGTTCGCACGCAAGCGGCGCGCGTCGGCGCTTCCGCGCGACTCGCGCTCCTTGACCTCCAGCTTCAAGCGCTCACCGGCCATTCCGGCGGGCAAGTCTAGCGAAGGACTGCTCCGGGGCAGCCCGGTGGGGTCGAGTCGCTAGCCGACGACGTCTGCAGGCGTCTCGGGGTGGAGGAGCCCCCAGACCACGAGGTGCGTCTCGATCTCGCGCCTGCCTTGAGCCTCGTCCGGGGCGTCGGGACGCGAGACCTCGAGCTCCCGCTCTCCGGCGCGGCGCACGGCAAAGCCCGAGCGCGAGTAATGGGCGCTCAGCTGATCGAGAAGCGCAGGATCGGGGAGTCGGATTCTCACTGGGCCGCAGTTCTCTCATCGGCGCAAGGGCCGTCGGCCGGGAGCCCTCGGACGGGGTACCGCCTCCGCGCTTACAGGAAGAGCTGCCAGATGAGCACCGCGGCGAGCGACCAGAGCACGAGGGCGACGAGCAGCCCCAGGGCGATGCCGCGGGACGGCCCGAGGAGGTCGTCGGTCGGCGGCGACCCGGCGGAGTCCGCTTCGGACCACGCGGCATCGTCACCGGCCCAGGGATCGTCCTCGGCGGAGGCTACGTCCGGCGGCGTGTCGAGCGGCGCTGCGGTAGAACGCTCACGTCTCGGCGGTTTCGGCTGCATGAGCTCCGCCGCAGCAACGACCCGTGCACCCTGACGCCGAGGGAGTCTGGATCCTCCGTAATTCTAGATGAGCTGGGCCGGCTTGGCGTTCGTCACGTGACCGACCCATCCACCGGGCCTTCGCCCCACCGCCGTTCAGCATCGCGGGGCAAGTGGCGGCGCGTGCGACGCTTATCCAGCGACTGGAACACCGGCGCGTAGCGTTGCGCGTTAGCGCGACGCAAATTCAGCCAAGCGAGCGACGCTCGCTCGGGGCCTCTCGATTCCGCCGAGGAGCCTGAAGAAGTCACGCTCCGTCAGGATCTCGATGGGCTCGCCGGCAGCGCGGAGTTCTTCTGCGTTTCGCAGCTTGTTGCTCTTCGTCTTGCCGACCGCCAGTTTCACCATGTCCTGGTAGCCGCAGACGAGCATGTCCGTCTTCTTCGAGACGTTGTTGCTCGGCTGACCGCCGGCAGTCGCCACTGCCTGCCAAGCGAGCTTTCGCACCATGGCGAGTTCACCCGTGAACACGACGACCTTGCCCAAGAACGGGGAGTCAGGGTCGGCGTCCGCACTTGGTTTGATGCTCCCCGCCGTGATCGCTCTAGCTCTAGCCCGCGATCCGAACCAGCCATCAGGCGCAACCTCACCGAATGCCAGCCAGATCTCGCTCAGGAGATCCGCCAGGCTCGCCGCACCTTTCGCCGCGAGCGCACGACTCAGCACCTCGGCTGCCAACCGGGAGTCGTAGAGCGCGTCGTGGGTGAGATCCTCATCTACCGACAGACCAAGCTCGGTGCTGAGGAGAGGAAGGCTGTAGCTCTGCATCCCCGGCCACACCAGACGCGAGATCGACACCGTGCAGGTGTAGCGGAAGGTGGGCCAGTCGATCTCACAGAGATCGCAGGCGTCTCGAACGACACCCATGTCGAATGGCGCATAGTGCGAAACGAGCGGTCTCCACCGGCGAACCGGACGAGCTCGGCACACACCTCGGGCCAAGAGGGCGCATCCTCGACCATCTCCGGGCGTATGCCGTGAAGGGCGACGTTGAACGGGTAGAACGCGTCGGGGGGTTGGTGGATGAGGCTGGTGAAAACGCTCTAACTCAACACCGTCCCGGTACCGAAGGGCAGCGATCTGACACGGAGTCCCCCGGGAAGATGCTGTCTCAAAGTCGATGACGACCCACTCGTCCGTCCGCCGTGGGATGTCTCGATCTAAGTGGTTGTTGCTACTCACCGTCCGCGCACTCATCGCAAACAGGCTCGTCCAGCTCAGCGTTGAACCACGGCGGCGGCTCGAACGTGATGCCACACGGGCAGACGAGCTCGAGAACGGGTGTTAGCCTGAGTTTGCGTCATGGCACCAGCATCGGTACCTCTCGACGGGGGCGAGATGACCCAAGCGGGTCATTCCTGATCCACTGCGGCCGGACGGAGCCGGTGCGCCGGACGGCCCGCGCTCGCTCGCTCTCTACGTGGCTAGACGGCGGCGAGCACGGAGGGGTACAAAGTTCGGGTACAAAGTGGCCGCAAAGCCACTCTCCATGCGGTTTGGCCTAGAAGAGCTGGTTCTCCCCCGCGAAGATCGCCGAAACCGACTCGTCGGAGAAGACGTTCTGGATCGTTTCCGCGAGGAGGCCGGCCACGGGGAGGACCGTGAGCTTCACGGGCCGGCCGAGCTCGTCGATCGGGACCGTGTCGGTGACCGCGATCCCCGTCAGCTTGCTTGCGTCGAGGCTTTCGAGCGCATCGCCCGGGAAGAGGCCGTGCGTCGCGCACGCATAGACCTTGGTCGCCCCCGCCTCGAGGAGCGCCTCGGCCCCTGCGATCAGCGTCCCGCCGGTCACGATGATGTCGTCGCTCATGATCACCACTTTGCCGCTGACCTCACCGACCACCTGGGTGACCGCGGCGATGTCGTGGGCGGGGCGCTGCTTGTTCATGAGCGCGAAGTCGGCGTCGAGCATCTGCGCGAACTTCGTCGCCATCTTCGCCCGTCCGGGATCCGGCGACACTGCGACGACGCCGTCGCCGTGCAGTCCGAGCGTCTCGCGGTAGTAGCGGGCGAAGAGCGGAAGCGCTGTCATGTGGTCGACCGGGATCCGGAAGAACCCCTGGATCTGGCCCGCATGGAGGTCCATCGTCAGGACGCGGTCGACTCCCGCCGCGTCGAGGACGTCGGCAAGGAGCTTCGCGGTGATCGGCTCCCGGGGCGAAGACTTCTTGTCCTGGCGCGAGTAGGGGAACCAGGGCATGACCGCGGTGATCCGGTTGGCGGACGCGAGCTTCGCCGCCTGGATCATGACCATGAGCTCCCAGAGGTAGTCGTTGGCAGCACGCCCGTGACAGGCCTGCACGATGAAGACGTCGGCGCCGCGGATCGACTCCCGGTAGCGGCAATACGTCTCGCCGTTCGCGAAGGTCTTCAGCTCGACCTCGCCCAGCTCGATGTTGAGCCGGTCGGCGATCAGCTGCGCGAGCGCAGGATGCGAGCGGCCGGAGAAGAGCATCAGCTTGCCCGAGGGACCGCGCTCGATCCAGCGGCCGCGCTCGCCCTGCGGCTGCGGCGTGTGCTCGGGCGTCACGTCGAGGCCCGGAAGCGCGAGCTCAGTCGTTCCGCTTTCCACGCAGGTAGCCCTCCTTGGTGACTTGACGCGACCGGGCGACGGCGAGCGAATCTGGCGGCACGTCCTCGGTGATGTACGAGCCGCCGCCGATCCATGCACCGTCTCCGATCGTCACGGGAGCCTCGAGTCCATTGTGAATGCCGGTCCTGACGTTCCTCCCGATCGTGGTCTTTCCCTTCTTCCTGCCCGGCTCGTGAGGGTAGTTCGCCGTGATCGTCCCGGCGCCGACGTTCGTCGCCTCCCCCACCTCCGCGTCGCCGAGGTAGGAGAGGTGCGGGACCTTCGCGCCTTCGCCGATCACGGCGTTCTTGAGCTCCACGAACGTTCCGGCCTTGGCGCCGGCGGCGAGGGCCGTCCCGGGCCGGAGATAGCAGAACGGGCCGACCAGCGCCCCCTCTCCGATCTCGGCGTCGTCGGCCACCGCGTGTGGGCCGACCTCGGCTCCACGGCGGACGACCGTCCGCCCACGGAGGATCGTGAACGGGTGGATGACGGCGTCGGGCTCGATCTCGACCTCGGGCTCGATCCACGTGGTCGCGGGATCGACGACCGTGACGCCGGCCTCGAGGTGGCCGGAGACGATCTGGTCGCGGAGCCGCGCTCCGGCGGCCGCCAGATCGGCCCGAGTGTTCACGCCTTCCCCGACACGTGGGTCCTCGGCACGGTACACGGCAACGGCGCGGCCGTCATCCACCAGGTGGCGGACGGCGTCGGTCAGGTACAGCTCCCCCTGCACGTTGTCCGTGTCGAGGCGCTCGAGGGAGCTCCAGAGCCCGGCGGAGTCGAACACGTAGACGGACGAGTTGACCTCGCGGATCTGGAGCTCGGACGGGCTGGCGTCGCGGGCCTCCACGATGGCGCGTAGGCGTCCCGCGTCGTCCCGAAGGACGCGACCGTATCCGCCCGGCTCGTCGGGGAGGAAGGAGAGCACCGTCGCCGCGGCGCGCTCGACTCGGTGTGTCTCCACGAGGCGCTCCAGCTCGGCGGCGGAGAGCAGAGGAGCGTCGCCCGCCACGACCAGGATGTCGCCGGCGAAGCCCGCGAGCGAGGGGCGCGCGGCCGCGGCCGCGTCGCCTGTCCCGCGCGGCTCGGCCTGAACGGCGAGGGTCACGCCGTCGGGGAGCGTCCCTTCGAGCTCGGGCACGGTCGCCGGCGACGTGACGACGACGATCGGATCGGGCTCGAGCTCGCGTAAGGCTGCCACCGTCCAGTCCACGAGCCGGCGTCCGAGCAGCGGATGCAGGTGCTTCGGCCGCCGCGAGCGCATGCGCGTCCCCAGCCCTGCGGCCATCACCACGGCAGAGAGGGGCGCGCCGGTCACGAGCGGCTCATGGCTGGGGCGGGAGGATTCGAACCTCCGGTCACGGGACCAAAACCCGCTGCCTTACCACTTGGCTACGCCCCACTACCGGCGAGTATACGAAGCCCCTAGCGGCGGTCCGCCAGCAGCATGACGAGGAGCGCCGCCGCCATGACCACGATGACGATGATCGCCAGAAACTTGGTGACCTCCCAGAGCACGGGCACCATCACGGCAATCAGCTGCGACGCCGCGGCGATCCACGCGATCTCCCTCGGCACGTGGAAGCGGAGGCGGCGGGCCACGAAGACGTAGAAGGCGACGGTGACCGCCGCGAGGGCCAGGACCCAGAACCAGCCGAAGCCGCCGATGACGACGAGCAGGCTCTCGACGAGGCCGATCAAGAGCGCGACCCGGAGCCGGCGCGCCCGCACCCACCGGCCGCGAGCGCTCTCCGACAGCTCGACCGTGGGGGAGGTCGTCACGCGCCGCGACGTTACCAGACCGGTGCGACCACCCAGGCCCGGTGTCCGCGCCCGAGCCGGCGGGCCGCCCTACGCGCATCGGCGCGGTGGTGGAAGAGGCCGTAGACGGCCGGCCCGGCGCCGCTCACGTCTGCCCGGAAGGCCCCTGCGGCGCGCAGCGCGGCGCCGAGCTCCGCGCCTCCCCCGGCCGCCTCGGCAAGGTCGTTCGGCGGCAGCCGGGCCAGGTCTCGCGGGCGCCGGATCCCGGTCAGAGCACCGCGAAGCGCGGAACGGCGCTCCTCGAAGCCGGCCTCGCCGCCCAGCTCGTCGAAGCGCTCGTAGATCTCCCCGGTGGACCCCTTCTCGACACGCGCGGGAACCGCGACGAGGACCCAGAAGTCCTGCGGTAGATCCAGGCGCTCCAGACGCTCGCCCGCGCCCTCCGCGAGCTTCGGCCCCGGGTCGAGGAAGAACGGAACGTCCGCGCCCAGCCCGGCAGCAAGCTCGTGGAGCCGCCGCTCCGGAAGGAGCTCGGGCAGGGCGGCGTTCGCGAGGCGGAGAGCCGCGGCGGCGTCAGCGCTGCCGCCGCCCAACCCGGCCGCCACCGGAATCTCCTTGGCGATGCGCACACGCCACCCGGGCTGGACACCGGCCTCGCGGGCGAGGACCCGGAGCGCTTCCGCGACGATCGTGTCGTCCGGGAAGCCGGCGACCGTGAGCTCGTCGGCGGGCGCGAGCTCGAGCCGATCGCAGAGATCGATTCGCTGGAGGACGGTGGCGACCTCGTGCAGGCCGTCGTCGCGGCGCGGCCCGACGACCAGCGCGAGGTTGATCTTGGCCGCGGCGACCGCCCGCGCCGGGCTCATCCGAGCAGGCCTCCGAGCCGAAGGAACTCCTCCGGTTCGAGCTCCTCTGCGCGAACGCTCGCCGCGCGTCCGAGCTCCGAGAGCGCCTCGACCCCCCTCCCCCGCTCGGCCACGCCGGCGAGCGCCAGCGAGTTCACGAGCGTCTTCCGCCTGTGCGCGAACGCTGCCTGCACGACCTTGCGAACGGCGGCGAGCTCGGCGCCCCAGTCTCGGCGGCGCCGGAAGGCGACGAGAGCGGAGTCCACGTTGGGCGGCGGCACGAAGCACGTGCGGGCGACCGGGTGAAGCCCGATCCGCTCCGCGGTTAGCCGGACAAGGACCGACACCGCGCCGTAGCTCTTGGTCCTGGTGGTCGCGAAGAAGCGATCCGCGACCTCCCGCTGCACGAGCACGCACCAGAGCCGAACGGACGCGAGGCCTCCGAGGCTCTCGGCCACGAGCGGCGTGGCGATCTGATACGGAAGGTTGGCGACCATCTTCACGGCGGGCGGCTCGAGGTCCTGGAGCGGGAGTCTGAGCGCATCGCCGAAGACGAGGTCGACGTTCTGACGGTCTCCGAGGCGTTTCCGGAGATGCGGCTCGAGGGAGCGGTCGAGCTCGATCGCGTGGACGTGGCGAGCGCGGTCCGCGAGGTAGGCCGTGAGGACACCGAGGCCCGCTCCCACCTCGAGGACGACGTCGGCAGGCTCGAGCTCCGCGAGGCGGCCCGCGACGTCGAGCATGTTCTCGTCGACGAGGAAATGCTGCCCGAGCTCGCGGTTGGGCGTGACCGGGAGGTTCACGGCAGCCCGAAGACGGCGGCGGCGTTCGCCTCGATCTGCGCCTCGAGGGCAGCCGCATCGACGCCGCGGACGTCGGCCAGGGTCGCGAGCGTGTGGACCACGTGCGCGGGCTCGTTCTCCCGTCCTCGTACGGGCTGGGGCGCCAGGTACGGGCTGTCGGTCTCCGCCAGCAGCCGGTCCGCAGGGACGCGCGCGGCAGCCCAGCGCAGGTCGGACGCTTTCGGGAACGTCACGTTGCCGGCGAAGGAGACGTACCAGCCGCGCTCGAGCGCCGGTTCGAGGAGCGGCGACGAGGAGAAGCAGTGGAGGACGACCGGGAGATTCTCGGGAAGCTCGCGGAGCGAGGCGGCAGTGTCGGCCTCCGCCGCGCGCGAGTGGACGACGAGAGGCAGCCCGAGCTCGACGGCCAGCTCCGACTGCGCTCGGAAGAGGGCGGCCTGGCGATCGCGCGGCGCACGTTCCCGGTAGTAGTCGAGCCCGGTTTCGCCGACGGCCAGCGCCTTCGGGTGCTCCAGCAGCTCGCGGAGGTCCGCGAGGTCCCGTTCGCCCACGGCGGCAGCGTCGTGGGGATGGAGCCCGAGGATCGCATACACCCCCTCCTCACGCTCGCACAGGTCGAGGACCGTGCGGCAGGAGGCGACGCTCGTCCCGACGCTAAGGACCCGGGCCACTCCGGCGGCGCGCGCCCGGGAGAGAACGGGCGCCGGGTCCTCGAAGGCGTCGAGATGGGCATGCGTGTCGATCAACGGCCTGCGCTCATCGGGTCAGCGGCCCACGCCCGCGCTCCGGTGAGGAGGCGTCACGCCGCGGCAGTGGGAGCACTCACGCGCGGGAAGAGCGGGGGCGCCGGCTCGATTCCGTCCGCTTCCGCAGTGCGCCCGGCTCGCACCTGCTCCCACGCGATGTCGGCCGGCTGCCCCAGGGCCGCCAGGATCCGCTCCGACGTCTCCGGCACGAACGACGCCAGGGCGACGGCGGCGGCGCGGAGACCGTCCGCGAGCTCGAAGAGCACGCGGTCGAGCTCCTCCCGCCTGGCCTCGTCCTTCGCCAGCGCCCAGGGGGCGGCCTGCTCGACATGCCGGTTCAGCCGGCGGACCAGCTCCCACACCACTTCGAGCGCGCCGGTCACGTCGAACTCGTCGAGGCGGGCGGCGACCTCCGCGCGGACCCGGTCGATCTCCCCGGCGAGCTCGCCGGACGGCTGCGCGAATCGAATGCTGCCTTCGCGGTAGCGGGCGATCATCGCGGTCGTTCGCGAGAGCAGGTTCCCGAGATCGTTGCCGAGCTCGCGCTCGTACCGCTCGTGCAGCCCCTCGAGCGAGATGCTCCCGTCCTGCCCGAACGTGGCGACGCGGAAGAGGTAGTAGCGGATCGGATCGGCTCCATAGACGTCGATCAGGTCCAGCGGGTCGATGACGTTCCCGAGCGACTTCGACATCTTCCGCTCGTCGAGCAGCAGATAGCCGTGGACGAAGAGCTGGCGCGGCACCTCGAGCCCGGCGGCGAGCAAGAGCGCCGGCCAGATCACGCAGTGGAACTTGAGGATGTCCTTCGCCAGGAGATGCCGCACCTCAGGCCAGTACCGCTCCCGGAGGTCCTCGTCCGGACGGGCGAAGCCGAGAGCGCTCCAGTAGTTGATGAGCGCGTCGACCCAGACGTACACGATCTGCGTCTCGTCCCAGGGGACAGGCACGCCCCAGCGCTGCGAGGCCCGGCTGACGCTGATGTCGTCGAGGCCGCGCTCGATGAAGCTCCGCGCCTCGTTGTAGCGGAAGCGCGGCAGGACGATGTCCGGACGCTCGTCGTAGAGACGGAGAAGCGGCTCCTGATAAGCGGACAGCCGGAAGAAGTAGTTCTTCTCCTCCACGAACTCCGGAGGGATGCCGTGCTGGGGACAGAGGCCGTCCACCAGCTCGTCCTCGGCGTAGAACGACTCGCAGCGGCTGCAATAGAGCCCCGAGTAGACGCCCTCGTAGATCTCTCCGCGGTCGTAGATCCGCTGGACGAACTCCTGCACCAACTTCGCGTGGCGCGGGTCGGTGGTGCGAATGAAGAAGTCGTTCGAGGCGTTGACGCGGGCAGTCATCTCCTGGAAGGCGGCAGCGTTTCGGTCGACGAGCTCGGCGATCTCGACCCCAGCCTCCTCCGCCACCCGCGGAATATTCGAGCCGTGCTCGTCCGTCCCCGTGAGGAAGAAGGTCTCCTCCCCGCGCTGGCGGCGATGACGAACGATGATGTCGGCCGCGATCGTCGTGTACGCGTGCCCGAAGTGGGGCGCCGCGTTCACGTAGTAGATCGGCGTCGTGAGGTAGAAGCTCATCGGCTCGCATCATACGGACGCCTTTCGGCACGACTCCGTGGTTTCAAGCCGCAACGGACGGGAATGGACATGGAAACGAGGCACGTCGGTCAGCGGGCCGGCGGTGCCCCGGTCCTGAGACGGCGAGAGGAAGGACGTGAGCGAGCTTCGATGGAGGCGTCGACACGCAACCGCACCGGCACGAGGACGACAGGGATCATTCGGCACCTGGACGAGCTGGGCCGTATCGTCATTCCGATCGAGATCCGCAAGCGGTTCGGCCTCACGGTCCGTGACCCCCTGGAGATCACCGTCAGAGACCAGACGATCATGCTGAGCCGACCGCGCGCAGCCTGCGTCTTCTGCGGCAGCACCAGCGGCGTCGAGGAGCACAAGGGTCGCGGCGTCTGCAGCTCGTGTGTCGCCGACGTGGCGGCGCTGAACGGCTAGAGCCAAGAGGCCGAACGAGGCGAGCGCCGCGGCGGCGACTGCGAGCAAGGCACGCAGTGGCGCACCTCTGCCCTTTCCGACGTCAGCGTCGACGGCGGGCTTCTCGAGGACGGCCGGACGCGCTGCCGGCGTCCCGCCTGCGGCCGCCGACGGCAGCTCGTACGACCCGAGGAGCGTCCTCCGCGCGTAAGCGGCGGCGGGCGCTGCGACGCCGGACGGCGTCTCGCTTGCCCTCGGCTCCTGGGGTCGGGGCTCTGCAGCGATCGACGGAGCCGGCAGTCTGACCGTCGTGATGCGTGCCTCGACGACCGCCGAGCCGGCGCGGGCGCGGGCGACTCGGGTGCCGCCTCGGCCCGGGCCCGGTGAGCGGGAGCCGGAGCAGGGCTCGGGACCGTGACGTCGCGAGCCGGCGTCGGCGGAGCAGGCGCCGGGACGGGGGGCTCGACGGGCGGAGTCACAGGCTCGGGCTCCTCGGGGGGAAGGGGCGTCGGCGGCGGAGCCTCGCGCGTCGGGAGCAGGCCGAGTGGATCGACGTAGCCGTTGGGGTCCGCCGTCAGGCGGATGCCCAGATGGACGTACGGCCCGACGTGCTCGGGGTCGCCGCTCGCTCCCGCCGTCCCCACCGCCGAGCCGGCGTCCACCGCTTCGCCCCGCGCAATCTCGATGGTCCCGAGATGGAGAAGCGTCACCGAGTACCCGTCGTCCGTTCGGATCGTGACCGTGCGCCCGCCTCCGGGGACCGTCCCCGCGAAGGAAACAGTCCCGGGCGCCGGAGCCCGCACGGGATCCCCGAGCCGAGCTTCCAGGTCGACGCCGCGATGCTGTCCGCGAGCGTACGGGTCGTCCCCTAACGTGAATTCCTGCAGCACCGGCCCGTCGACGGGCCAGGTCCAGGCGAGTGCGGGCGGCACGCCGGCCTGGAGCGCGATCAGGACCGGAAGCAGGGCCTGCAGCATTCTCATGCCCGCCTCCTGTTGTCCTCTGTGTCAACGATCAAGCTAGCAGGCCGCCAGGACGTTGTCAACGATGGCGACAGCGGCCCGGCTACTACAGGGAGCTGCGGTAGAGCCGATTCCGCGGCTCTCCGGTGAGGCGGGAGACGACCTCCGCCGCCGCTCGGCGCGGCGTCCCGGCCCGCACGAGCTCGCCCACCGCCTCGAGGGCCGCCGTGTCTCCGCCGGACGGACGCGGCTCGGCGGCGCCGACCACGAGAGTCACCTCCCCCTTCGGAGGGGTCCGGAAGCGCGCGGCGACCTCGCTCGCGCTTCCGCGCACGACCTCCTCGAAGCGCTTCGTCAACTCACGGCACACGGCGACGCGGCGCTCGGGATCCGTCTCCGCCAGGCTTGCGAGACTCGCCGGGAGCCTCCGCGGGGACTCGAAGGCGACGACCGGCCAGGCCCAGCCTGCGAGCTCCTCCCAGAGGCCGGCGAGAGCGGCGCGCGTCCTGGGGAGGTAGCCGACGAACGTGTACCGGTCGCCCACGAGCCCGCTCGCCACCAACGCGGTCTCGACGGCCGACGGGCCCGGGAGGACGGTGACCTCGAGGCCGCGCGCGAGGGCGGCCGCAACGAGCTTCGCGCCCGGGTCGTTCACGCCGGGCAGGCCGGCGTCGCTGGCGAGGGCGACGCGCTCGCCCGCCTCGAGCCGCGGAAGGATCTCCTCGGTCCGCTTCGCCTCGTTGTGACGATGGAGCGAGAGAAGCCGCGCTCGCACTCCGTGGCGATCGAGCAGGATCCGGGTCCGGCGCGTGTCCTCGCAGAGGACGAGCTGCGCTTCCCCGAGCTCGCGCAGGACCCGCAGCGTGACGTCCTCGAGGTTGCCGATCGGCGTCGGGCAGACGACGAGCGGCACGGCTAGAGAGCGCCCGGCACGTCGACCCCGTCGACCCTCTCGACCCCGTCGAGCGCGTCGAAGGCGACGAGCGCCGCGCCGACGAGCCCGGCCTCGGTGCCCAGCTCGGCCAGGACGATCCGCACCTCGTCGCGGGCGGGGGCGAGCGCCCGCTCCGCAACCACCTCGCGGGCGGGCCCGAGCACGAGGTCGCCGGCATCGGAGAAGCCGCCCCCGACGACGACGACCTCCGGATTGAACACGTTCACGAGGTCCGCGATCCCGACTCCGAGGTGAAATCCGATGTGGTCGAGCACGTCGCGCGCGTCGCCGGCTCCTGCCTCGGCGAGCTCGACCACGACCCGCGCGTCGAGCGCCCGCCCAGCGGCGGCCGCGCGCCCCAGATCGCCGTCCGGGCGTTCCGCGGCAGTCCGCAGGGCGAGGCTCTCCGCCGCGAGCCCGGAAGCAAGCGCCTCCAGGTGCCCGCGGCCCGGGCAGTTCCCCTGACAGGGCGGGCCGTCCAGGTCGAGCGTGATGTGGCCGAGCTCGGCCGCTGCGCCCACGGAGCCGCGGTAGAGGCGGCCGTCGAGGACGAGCCCGCCCCCGACGCCCGTGCCGAGGGTGAGCATGATCATGTGCCGGGAGCCCCGCCCCGCCCCGAGCCGGTGCTCGGCGACCGTGGCCGCGTTCGCATCGTTCTCCACCGCTACCGGGACTCCGAACCGCCCGCTCAGCCACTCGCGAAGGTCCACGTCGGCGAGCGGGATGTTCACCGAGGCGACCGCCCGGCCGGTCCGCTGGTCGATCGTCGAAGGAACTCCCACCCCGAGTGCCGCGAGGCCGCTCCCGTTCAAGCCTCCGATCACGCGCTCGAGCTGCGCGAGAACGGCGTCCTCGCTCGAGAGGTCGGTCGGCTCGACGGCGCGTCCCGAGACGGCCCCGTCCCGGTCGAAAACCCCCGCTGCGAGCTTCGTTCCGCCCAGATCGACTGCGATGACGTGGGGGGCCTCCATAGCCGCTGTGGCTACGATACTCGGTCGCTGTGGCCTCCAAGGACAAGCCGTATCGCGTCTATCGGGGCGGCCGGGCCAAGGGGCCCGTACCGCGCGACGAGCCGAAGACGAAACCCCCGCTCAGGCAGGACGGGGCGCCTCCGTCTGCCCCTCCGAGACGCGCGCAGCCGCGGCGATGGCGGCGTCGGCTGCGCATCGGACTCGTCGTCCTCCTCATCGTCTTCCTCGCGCTGGCAGTCTGGGGAGTGCTGGGCTATCTGGCGTTCCGAAGCGGCGTCAAGGAGGCAAACGCGAGGCTCGACTCGCGGGCCTACGACGTCCTCGCCCCGCAAGACGGGCTCGTGCTCTCGAACCCTTCAACGACCCTCGTCCTCGGTACGGACGAAGGCCCGAGGCGCGAGGGGCCCTTCCGCTCGGACGCCATCATGGTCGTCAGGACCGACCCCGACGAGCACCGGATCGCGATGCTCTCGATCCCGCGCGACCTGCGGGTGGACATCGCGGGCCATGGGGAGAGCAAGGTCAACGCCGCCTACGCGTTCGGGGGCCCGACCCTGGCGATCCGCACGATCGAGGGGCTCACCGGACTGCCGATCAACCACGTCGTCGTGGTCGACTTCTCGAAGTTCCAGGAGGTCGTCGACACGCTCGGCGGCATCACCGTCACCGTGCCCAAGCCGATCCTCTCGAATAAGTTCGAGTGCCCGCGCGGAACGCAGGCGAAGTGCGACCGCTGGAGGGGCTGGCGGTTCAGGAAGGGCGAGCAGGAGATGGACGGCCGCCGGGCGCTCGTCTACGCCCGCATCCGGCAGAACCAGCTCGACCCCGCGGACAACGACATCACGCGCGGCGAGCGCCAGCAGGCGGTGCTCCAGGCGATCGCGGATGAGATAACGAGCTTCGGGACCTTCGTGCGCCTGCCGTTCATCGGCGACGACCTGGTCGCGCCGCTTGCGACCGACCTCTCCGCGAACGAGCTGCTCCAGCTCGGCTGGGTGCAGCGGAGGACGCCCTCGAGCGGCGTGATCCGCTGCCGTCTGGGCGGGACGATCGCCGACCTCGACGGCCAGTCGTTCATCATCGGAACCGAGGAGAACGCCTCGGTGGTCGCCATGGTCACGGGAGAGACGGCGCCGCAACCGCCTCCGCCCGGCTCGGGCGCCTTCGGGCCGGGCTGTCGGGTCGGACGCGGGTGAGCCGGCCCGCCGACGACCCGCCGGGCTCAGGCCTCGGCGGCTTTCGACTCGGGAGCCTTCGGCTCGGACTTGTCGGCCTTGTCGGGCTTGCTCTCGCCCGAGTCCCCGCCGTCCTTCGTTGCCGAGCGCCTGCCGCCGCGTCCGTAGTCAGTCGAGTAGAAGCCCGACCCCTTGAAGTGGATGGCGGCGGGATAGAGCACCTTGGTCACAGGTCCCTCGCCGCAGACCTCGCACGCTTCCGCGGGCGCATCGGCCATGCGCTGAAACACCTCGAAGGTGTGGCCGTTGGGGCATCGGTACTCGTAGATCGGCATCGCAGAAAGGCCGCGGTTTGCAGGGGGAGATGCTAGCAGGGAGGCCGGAGGCCTCCGGCACTCGCGAGGCGGGAGTGCCAGAGGGCTCCGAGGACATCGCGCGCCGCGGATTCGGCCTCGCCGTCGTGGCGATCAGCGCCGGCCTGGGCGCCTTCCTCCTGCTGCGACTGCACGCTCTGCCGCCGCACGAGGACGAGACGCTTGCGTTCTTCGTCAGCCACGAGCCGCTCCGCGAGGTCCTGGAAACGGTGCTCGGGGAGCGAGGCGGCGCGCCGCTCCACTACCTCCTCGCGTACCTCGCCGGCTGGGTCGAGCCCGGGCTCACGAGCCTCCGGCTGATCTCGGTGACATTCGCGGTGGCGAGCATGCCTCTCGCCGCCGCGCTCGTCGCGCGCATGGCGGGCCGGCGGATCGCGCTCCTGGCGACCCTGTTGACCGCGGCGAGCTGGACGACGCTCTACCACGGCATCTACGGCCGGATGTACAGCCTCTTCCTCTTCACGAGCCTCCTCTCGCTGCTGCTGCTCCTGCGGGCCCTCGAACGAGGCTCGACCGGACGATGGACAGCGTGGGCCGCCGGCACGCTCGCGCTCCTCGCCACCCAGCCGTACGGCGCCCTCGTGCTCGGCGCCCAGGTGGTGTACGTGGCGCTCCTCCGGCTGCGTCGGCCCTTCTCGCTGCGCACTCCGGTCGTCGCGCTCGCCGCCGTCGTCGTTCTCGCCGGCCCGCTCTGGCGCACGTACGCAGGGCTCGCGTCGCGCTTCGAGGTGGGTCTGGGTGAGCGTGGAGGATCGCGGCTCGCCCCCTCGACGTCCTGGACTACCTCACCGACGTGCTCGGCGACTTCGCCGCCGGCTGGCTCTGGGTCGCCCTGCCCGTGGCCCTCGTAGCGGGGCTCGGCTTCGTCGTGCTGGTGAGGAGCCGGCCGGAGCCCGCCCTGCTCGCCGGGTCGCTGGCGGCCGTCCCGGTGATCGCCCTGCTTGCAGCGCGCTCGGGAGCCGGCGCCTCGCTCGAGACCCGGCACCTCATCTTCCTCCTCCCCATCGCGGCGATGCTCTTCGCGGTCGGGCTCGTGCGCGTGGGCCGGGCTGCCGGACGGGCCGGCCCGCTGGTGGTCGTCGTCGGCATCGGCCTCGTGCTCGCCGCCCAGGTCGCGTGGGGCCTCGGCAAGACGCGCTGGCTCTACACGGGCGAGCCCGAGGAGCGCTCGACGGCCCGGGCCGAGGTCGCGGAATGGCTCGCCGCGACCGGGCGGGCGGACGACGTCCTCTTCGGTTTCGAGCCGACGTACCTCGACGCGTGGGGGAAGGGCGCCCCCTTCGGCGAGATCTTCGTTCCGCGGGCCGACCCCGAGCTCGCTCTCGATGCGCTCGAGGACGCCGGAGAGCCGCTGGGCCGCGGCGTGTGGGTCCTCGACGCCTCGGACGAGCTGGATCACGACGACGCGCGCCTGACGATCCCGCAGACGTCACCCGGCGATGCCTTCGAGACGCACTGGTCCGGCCCGTTCCTCGTCGTCCGCACACGGGCACCGGTCGTGACAGCCGAGGAGTACCTGGAGGCGACGGTCCGCGTCGAGCAGCTGGGCGAGCTGCTCGACATCGGCGACGCGGGCCGCAACCTCGGCACCGCCGAGGAGGCCCTCGAAGACCTCCGCTAGCTCACCTGACCCGGGCGCTCGCCGCGGGCCTCGCGCTCGACGAGCTCCTCGAAGCACGGCGCCTGCTCGAAGGCGGCCAGGCCGGCCGGCGTCCGGCGCTTCTGCGCGCGGGACCCGACCTTCATCTTCCCCGCCGCCGCGATGCCCGCCAGGCTGCCGACGATGCCGCCGAGCAAGAAGGGGCGGAGCCGCTTGCGGCGCTCGCCGTCCACGACCCGATTGTAGGGTGCCCGGCGTGATCTGCACGCTCGGGGACCTCCTTCTGGACGTCGTCGTGCGGCTGGAGGGGGCGATTGCGCAAGATACGGACACCTATGGACGCACGCGGGTGGGCGCCGGAGGCCAGGCCGCGAACGTCGCCGCCTGGGCGGTCGCCCTGGGCGGACGCGCGCGGTTTCTCGGCAAGCGGGCCCGCGACCCAGCCGGCCGGCTGCTCGCCGACGAGCTCCGCGCGCTGGGAGTCGAGCTGGCCGGGCCCGAGGTCGAGTCCGGGACGGGCACCGTCGTTTCCCTGGCCGCGCCCGACGGCTCGAGGACGATGCTGACCGACCGCGGCGTCTCGACGGAGTTCCGGCCGGAGGAGCTCGAGGGTTCCTGGCTCGCCGGCTGCGAGTGGCTGCACGTCCCGGGCTACAGCCTCGTGCGCGCTCCGCTTCGCGAGACCGCTCTCGCCGCCGCGAGGCGCGCGCCGCGGGTGAGCGTCGACCTCTCCTCCACCGCGGCGATCGAGCAGACCGGGGTCGAGGCCTTCCGAGCGACGGTCGCCGACGTGGCTCCCGAGATCGTCTTCGCCAACGAGGCGGAGTCGGCCCTCGTCGGCCCGCTCGACGCGGAGACGACCGTCGTCAAGCGTGGGGCTGGCGGTTGCGTCGTGCGAAGCGCGGGCCGCAGCACGGAGCTGCCCTCCGTGGACGCCGAAGTCGTGGACACGACCGGGGCGGGCGACGCCTTCGCGGCGGGCTTCCTACTCGGAGGAGCCGAGCTCGCGCTCGACGCGGCGGCACGCTGCGTCGCGAGGATGGGGGCGATGCCGTAGCTCCCCATGGCCGAGCTCGTCCGCATCCATCCGGAAGTGCGCGCCGCCCTCGAAGCGCGGCGCCCCGTCGTCGCGCTCGAGACGACGCTCGTCTCCCACGGCTTCCCGGAGGGGGAGGGCATCGCCGTGGCGCTCGAGTCCGAGCGGCGCGTCCGGGCAGCCTGGGCGGTGCCCGCGACCGTCGGGGTCATCGACGGCGTCATCCAGGTCGGGCTGGAGGAGGCAGCAGCTCGAGCGGTTCGGCGCGACACCGGAGGCCCGGAAGGTGGGCCCGCGCGACCTGGCTGCGTGCGCGGTGCAGGGCGATCTCGGCGCGACGACGGCGGGCGCGACTCTCGCGGTCTGCCGCACGGTCGGCATCGGCTTCCTCGGGACCGGGGGCCTCGGCGGCGTTCACCGCGGCTGGAGCGAGCGCCCGGACATCTCCGCCGACGTGGGCGAGCTCGCGCGGACGGAGGCCCTGGTCGTCGCGTCCGGCGCGAAGTCGCTGCTCGACGTGCAGGCCACCGCCGAGGTTCTGGAGACGATCGGCGTCCCGGTGCTCGGTTGGCGGACGGACACGATCCCCCTCTTCTACGCGCGCGAGGGAGGGCCGCCCGTCTCGACACGGGTTCTGACGGTCGAGGAAGTGGCGCAGATCGCCCAGTACCACTGGCGCCTAGGCCGGCACTCGGCGCTCCTGCTGGCGCGGCCGCCCGACGAGAGTCTGGACGTCGAGGAGCTGATCGAGGCGGGTGTCGCGGAGGCCTCGCGGGCGGGCGTGCAGGGACAGGACGTCACGCCCTTCGTCCTCGCCTACGTCCACGAGGCGAGCGGCGGCGCCACCGTCGAGGCGAACAAGAAGCTCGTCGTCGAGAACGCCGCGCTCGCGGCCGAGGTGGCGGTCGCCTACTCCAGGCTCGAGTAAGGGCCCCGTAAGAATCGTGGGCTAGGCTCGGTGTAGTAGTGAGGCACGCGTCGCTCGCCGTCCTCGTCGTCGCCCTGCTCGCAGCCTGCGGCGGCGAGGCCGAGGAAGGCTCGGCTCCGGCAACCTCCGAGGCGGCGCCCACGACGACGACCGTACCGGAGACGACCACGACGGAGGCGACCAGCGAGGCCGCCGCCACCGAGGAGACCACCACCGAGGCCGAGGCGCCGAAGCCTCCCCCCGGCCTCCCGCGTTTCGTCGCCGGCTACCGCGACTGGGCGAAGCTGAACGACGCGCCGATTCCCCCGAGGGCATCGGACCCGCATAACGGGACGAAGAACGTCTTCGCAACGAAGCGGCGCCGCCCGAACGGCCTCTTTCCGGCGGGAACGGTTGTCGTCAAGGAGGCGCGGCGACCGGGCGCCGACTTCGTCGGGCTCGTCGCGACCATGCGCAAGGAGCGAGGCGCCGACCCGGACCACGGCGACTGGATCTTCGTCGAGTACACGCGCGAGGCGGCCGGGGACCGCTTCGGAGAGGTCGCCGGCGGCGCAGTCTGCTGGAGCTGCCACGTCGGGGCACAGCTCGACTACGTCTTCACCGACTGAAGGCGGGGTGCGTCAGTCGTCGATGCGCTCGATGGCGACGATGTCGTCGGCGGAAAACGCAACGTCGCCGGCCCCGCCCCACCCGACCACGTCACCGCCGGGCAGGACGGCCACAGGCTCGAGCACGCGGCCGTCGCGGAGGAGCAGGCGCGTCTGGTGTGCGCCCCACGCGTCCTGCGGCCACGAGTCGACCTCGGCGGCGAGCCAGTCCGGGAGGCGGATCGGCTCCTCGTCCATCGACTGTTCGCTACGCGAGGATCTTCAACAGGTCGTCCACGTCGAGCATCTCGTACGACTCCGTGTGCACGCTCCCGCGCGCGCCGAGCGCGATCGAGACCTCGGCGATCACCGACGAGCTCTCGGCCTCGATGATGTTCACGAAGTCGTGCGGGCCGAGGATGAACCACTGGTGCAGCACCTTCGCCCCCAGCTCTTCGACGTCCTTGTTGACCTCCCGGAGGCGGTCCGGGTTCGCACGCAGTGTCTGCAGGCCCTGCTCGTTCAACGTCGACAGCATCAGGTACTTGGGCATCTCTCCTCCTACGCGGGTTCGCGCGGCGAGGATACAGCGGCCCGCGCCCGCTGTTCGTAGTAGAGGACCGCGAGCCCGAGGAAGAAGAGCGGCGCCAGGACGAGCTGGGCCAGCGCGACCGCGACGAGCCGTCCGTTGTCGGCGAAGCCCGCGAGCGCGAGCCCGATCAGGACGCCGAGGACGAGGTACGCGATTACGAGCCCGGCCACGACACCCGCTGCGTGCAGGTACTCGGCCCGCGCGAGGCGCAGCGACCGGTCGAGGGAGTACGCGATTCGTGCGAAGACGCCGCCGCCGTCCTGTTCCCGCTCCAGCATGGCGACCGGGATCGAGAAGCCTGCGAGCGCAAGCCAGAGGACGGCGAGGATGAGGAGGAAGAGGTAGCCCACCGCGATGGCGAAAGGGACGGCGACCACGAACGTGAGGACGATGAGCACCGGAGCGCGCACCCCGACCTGCGCCCATGCCTCCGCGAAAGAATCGCCCGAGACGATCCTCGCCGCGGCGCCGTAGGTCGCCGTGAACGCGAGCGAGACGACGAGCACCTCGAGAAGCGTCGGCGCGGCGCGCGCGGCCAGGAAGGCGCCTCCGACGACGGCCCCGAGGCCGAGCGCGGCCCGGAGGCGGTCGCCGTAGATGCGGATGGTCTCGGCGAGCAGCTCGCCGAGGGGCAGCGGACGGTCGGGAGGCGACACGGTGAGACTCTAGTCGGGCGCTGCTCCCCTCCTGCGTCGCGAGCACGAGGCTGCCTAGGCTGGCGTCGTGGAGATCCGCCGCGAGGACTACGAAGCTCTTCCGGCCCGCACGCTCGTCGCCGCGCTCGGCACCGAGTTGCTCGACCGGTACGACGGGTTCGACGGGTCGGGCGGGGAGCACTCCGCCTCCGACTTCGAGCAGCCCGACGGCGCGTTCCTCGTCGGCTGGGAGAGCGGGGAGCCCGTCGCCTGCGGCGGCGTTTGCCGCTACGACGAGACGACCGCCGAGATCAGGCGCATGTACGTGGTGCCCGCGGCGCGCGGCCGCGGCCTCGGACGGCTCGTCCTGGCCGCGCTCGAGGACGAGGCGCGGGCGCTCGGCTACGCCTTCGTCCGGCTGGAGACCGGCAGCGCTCAGCCAGAGGCGATCCGGCTCTACGCCTCGTCGGGCTTCGAGCCGATCCCGCGCTACGGGCCGTTCGTCGACGACCCGCGCAGCGTCTGCCTGGAGAAGCGCCTCTAGTGCCCCAGCGGGCGGTGCTTCCCCGCTTCTCGGGGCACTAGCGTTCCTCCGCGGCGAGGCGAAGGCCGAAGGCGACGAGGACGGTGCCGGTGACGGCGTCGAGGACGCGCCGAACGGGGGCCTTGCGGAGGAACTGCCCCGCCCGGTCGACCGCGGCCGCGTAGGCGGCGAGCCACGCGAGCGTCAGCGTGCAGAAGACGAGCCCGAGCGCGAGCATGGCGGCGAACGAGGCTCCGCCGGCGGGCGCGAACTGGGGCAGGAGGCTCGTGAAGAACACCGCCATCTTCGGGTTCCCAAGATTCGAGACGATCCCCTGGCGGTAGGCGGCGGCCGGCGCGAGGGGCGCCGGGCCCGGCCCGGGCAGCCGGCTGTCGTGCCCCTTCCCGCGGAACGCCGCGGCGAGCGCCTGGATGCCGAGGAAGACCAGGTAGGCCGCGCCGGCGAGCTTGAGGGCGAGGAACGCCGGCTCGGAGGCGACGAGCAGCGCGGCGACGCCCGCGCTCGCAGCAACCGTCCAGACGGCCTGCCCGGTGGAGACGCCGGCGGCGGTCAGCAGGCCGGCCCGCCGCCCGCCGGCCAGCGTGTTGCGGATCGTCAGGGCCGTGTCCTGGCCCGGCGTCACGATCACGAGCGCCGAGATGCCGAGGAACGCGAGGACCTGGCTCATCAGGGAGAGAGTAGTCTCCGCGCGTGGGCTTCACGATCTTCCAGGCGAGCGAGTTGGCGTTCGCTCCACGCGGCGAGGACGACCCTCGTTCGGTCGCGGGGATCTCGGAGGCGCTCGAGCATTCGCGGGCGAACGTCTGGCGCTATCCGCCCGGCGCCCGCGGGCGGCGGCATCGCGACCTGGGCCAGGAGGAGATCTTCGTCGTGCTCGACGGCACGCTGACGGTCGACCTCGGCGACCCGCCCGAGCGGCACGAGGTGCCGCGCGGCGGCGTCGTGGTCGTGGAGCGCGGGACGATCCTCCAGCTTCGCAACGCCGGCGACGAGGAGGTCGTCCTCTTCGTCTACGGAGCACCGCCCGAACGGGGCAAGGCAGAGTTCTTCGACGCGGTTCCGTAGAGGGACCGCGCGCGCCTTCGCACCGACACACTTTCGACACGGAGTCGCGCCCCACCCGCGCGCAATTCGGCTGTACGCTCGAAAGCGGGTGGTGGGCCGGGGTGCCCCGAGAGACACACGGAGGAAGCCCTCGCCGCGGGGACTCGCCCGGCCTACGGAGCGATAGCTACGCCGCCGCCGGCTCGGGCGCCGAGGCCTTCGTGAAGGCCAGCTCGCCGTCCGCCAGGTCCACGCGGACCGTGTCGCCCTCGGCGAAATCGCCCTCGAGGAGCCTGAGTGCGAGCTGGTTCTCGACCAGGCGCTGGAGCGCGCGCTTCAGCGGGCGCGCCCCGTACGTCGGGTCCCAGCCGACCTCGGCGAGGTGCTCCTTGGCGGCATCCGAGAGCTCGAGGCCGAGACCGCGCTCGGCGAGCCGGGCGCGCAGTCGCTCGAGCTGGAGCTCGACGATCTCGGCGAGCTGCTCGCGCGAGAGAAGCTTGAACTCCACGATCTCGTCGATCCGGTTGAGGAACTCGGGGCGGAAGAACTCCCGCATCGCGTCGGCCGTGCGCAGGTTCGACGTCATGATCACGACCGTGTTGCGAAAGTCGACAGTGCGGCCGTGGCCGTCGGTGAGGCGTCCGTCGTCGAGGATCTGGAGGAGGACGTCGAAGACCTCGGTGTGCGCCTTCTCGATCTCGTCGAGGAGGATCACCGAGTACGGGCGGCGGCGGACCGCCTCGGTGAGCTGTCCGCCCTCGTCGAAGCCGACGTAGCCGGGCGGGGCGCCGATCAGGCGCGCGACCGTGTGCCGCTCCTGGTACTCGGACATGTCGAGCCGCACCAGCGCGCGCTCGTCGTCGAACATGAACTCCGCCAGGGCGCGGGCGAGCTCGGTCTTCCCCACCCCGGTCGGGCCGAGGAAGACGAATGACCCGATCGGGCGGTTGGGGTCCTGGAGGCCCGTCCGCGCACGCCGGAGCGCATTGGCGACCGCCTCCACGGCCTCTTCCTGGCCGACGACCCGCTTGTGGAGCCGCTCCTCCATGTGGATGAGCTTCTCGGTCTCGCCCTCGAGCAGGCGGTCGACCGGGATGCCGGTCCAGCGCGCAACGACCGCCGCGACGTCGTCCTCGTCGACCTCCTCCTTCACCATCGGCTCGAACTCCTGCTCCTCGCGCTCGGCGAGCTCCTGCTCGAGGGCGGGCAGCTCGCCGTAGCGGATCTCGGCGACGCGCTGGAGGTCGCCCGTGCGCTCGGCACGCTCGGCCTCCATGCGGAGGTCGTCGATCCGCTGGGTGACCTCCTTGACGCGGTCGAGCAGCTCCTTCTCCTTCGCCCAACGGGCCGCGAGCTCGTCGCGGGCCGCCTTCGCGTCGGCCAGCTCGCGCTCGACGGGCTCGCGGACGTCCTTCGTCTCCTTGCCCATCGCGGCGAGCTCGATCTCGAGCTGGCGCACGCGCCGCTCGGCCTCGTCGAGCTCGAGGGGCGACGAGTCGATCTCCATGCGCAGGCGTGACGCCGCCTCGTCGACGAGGTCGATCGCCTTGTCCGGGAGGTAGCGGTCGGAGATGTAGCGGTCGGACAGCACCGCGGCGGCGACGAGGGCGGCGTCGCGGATGCGGACGCCGTGGTGCGCCTCGTAGCGCTCCTTCAGGCCTCGCAGGATGGCGATCGTGTCCGCCACGGCCGGCTCGCCGACGACGATCGGCTGAAAGCGGCGCTCGAGCGCGGCGTCCTTCTCGATGTGCTTGCGGTAGTCGTCGAGCGTGGTCGCGCCGACCGCCCGCAGCTCCCCGCGCGCCAGCATCGGCTTCAGCATGTTGGCCGCGTCGACGGCGCCCTCGGCGGCTCCCGCGCCGACGATCGTGTGCAGCTCGTCGATGAAGAGGACGATCTCGCCCTCGGACTCCTTGATCTCGGTGAGGACGGCCTTGAGCCGTTCCTCGAACTCGCCCCGGTACTTCGAGCCGGCCAGGAGCGCGCCGATGTCGAGCGCCCAGACGCGCTTGCCCTTGAGGCCCTCGGGGACGTCGCCCGCGACGATCCGCTGCGCGAGGCCTTCCGCGATGGCGGTCTTCCCGACGCCGGGATCGCCGATCAGGACCGGGTTGTTCTTCGTCCGGCGCGACAGCACCTGGATCACCCGGCGGATCTCCTCGTCGCGGCCGATGACCGGGTCGAGTTTGCCCTGCTCGGCCAGCTCCGTGAGGTCGCGGCCGAACTTCTCCAGGGCCTGGTAGGAGCCCTCGGGGTCCTGCGAGGTGACGCGCTGGGACCCTCGAATCGCCTTCAGCGATTCGAGGAGGGCCTTGCGGTCGACGACGTCGAGGGCTAGAAGCAGATGCTCGGTCGATACGTACTCGTCGTCGAGCTTACGCATCTCCTCTTCCGCGCGATCGAGCACCTCGGAGAAGGCCGTGGAGACGCGCGGTTGCTGCGCGGCCGCGCCCTGGACGGACGGCTTGGCGGAGAGCGCGGCCTCCGCGCGGGCGCGGACGTCCGGGACGGCCCCGCCTGCCCGCTCGACGAGCGTCCGCGGCAGCTCCTGGTCGAGCAGCGACAGGATCAGGTGCTCGGGGTAGATCTCGGGGTTGCCGCCGCGGCGCGCGAGCTCCTGCGCGGCGCCGACGGCCTCCTGCGACTTGATCGTCAGCCTGTTGAAGTCCATCTCTTCCTCGTCTCGGGGAGGGTCCCGCCGGGCTCGCGGTAGAGGACGACCTCGCGACGGTACTGCCGGTGCACTGCGGCGACCTCCTCACGGAGCTCGCGCTCGAGGCGCCCCACGCGCGCGCGCAGGCGCCCCAGCTCGTCTTCGAGGCGCAGGACGGTCTCGACCCCGGCGAGGTTGAGCCTGAGCTCGCCGGTCAGCCGCTGGATCAGCCGCAGGCGCTCGAGGTCCGCCTCCGAGTAGAGGCGGGTGTTGCCCGGCGTGCGCCTGGGCCGAACGAGCCCCTTCGCCTCGTAGATGCGCAGGGTCTGGGGGTGCATCCCCACCAGCTCGGCGGCGACGCTGATCATGTACCGGGGTTGGCGGCGCTCGTCGGTCGTCATCAGTCGACCCTCAGCTTCTCGCGGACGTCGCGGTGGGACGCCTTCTCGAGCGCCTCGATCGCCTCGCGCTCGGCCTTCGTCACCCTCGTGGGGACGGCGATACGGACGCGCGCGAGCAGGTCGCCGCGGCCGCCGCCGTTCAGCTTCGGGGCGCCCTTCCCACGGACGCGCAGGAGCTTCCCGTCCTGGGAGCCGGACGGCACCTTGAGCGAGATGCGACCGTCCGGGGTCGGCACCTCCACCTCGGCGCCGAGCGCGGCTTCGGCGTACGTCACGGGAACCTCGATGACGAGGTCGGAGCCGCGCCGTTCGAAGAGCGGCGAGGGCGCCACTCGCGTCGTCACGATCAAGTCGCCGGACGGCCCGCCGCCGATACCCGCCTCCCCCTTGCCCTTCAGCCGGATCTGCGTGCCGTCGCGGACGCCGGCCGGAATCTTCACCGAGTAGCGCTTCGTCCGCCGCTCGCGCCCCGAGCCCTTGCAGGTCCTGCAGGGCTTCTCGACGACGGTGCCGTTGCCGCCGCAGCGCGGACAGGGGCGGGAGAAGGCGAAGAAGCCCTCGTCCTCGGAGGTGACTCCGCGCCCGCGGCATTCGGGGCAGATCGTCGGCGTCGTGCCCGGCTCGGCGCCGCTGCCGCCGCACGTCGAGCACGCCGCCTCGAGCTCGACGGGGATCTTCGTCGTGAGGCCGCCCAGCGAGTCCTCGAAGGAGAGGTTCACCGCCACGCCGACATCCGCGCCTCGCTCGCTGCGCGAGCGGCCTCTCGCAGACGCGCCTCCCATGCGCCCGAAGAGCCCGCCGAAGAGATCCCCGAGGTCGCCCAGGTCGCCCACGTTCCCGCTCCAGGTGAAGCCTCCGCCCGCCGGGCCCCGGGAGAACATCCGCGGGCCGACGCGGTCGTACTGCGCCCGCTTCTCCGCGTCGGAGAGCACGTCGTAGGCGTCCTGGACCTCCTTGAAGCGCTCCTCCGCCTCGGCGTCGCCGGGGTTCCGGTCGGGATGGTGCTCGCGGGCAAGCCGGCGGTAGGCCTTCTTGATCTCGTCCGCAGAGGCCGTCTTGGGAACGCCGAGCACCTCGTAGAGGTCTCTCACGCCTCGGGGGCCTCCTGGGAGACGACGACGCGGGCGGGCCGAAGCACCCGGTCGCCGAGCCGGTAGCCCTTCTGGATCACCTGGAGGATCGCGCCGTCTTCCTCCTCCGAGGGCTGCGTGAGGAGCGCCTCGTGGACGTGGGGATCGAAGGCCCCGTCCGTCTCGATCTCGACGAGCCCCTCCTTGCCGAGCGCCTTTCGGAGCTCGCGGTGGACGAGGCGAACGCCCTCCTCGAGCTTCGCCTCCTCGTGCTCCTCGGCGGCCTCGAGGGCGCGCTCGAGGTCGTCGAGCACGGGGAGGAGCTCCTTGACCAGCCGCTCGTGGGCGCGCGCGACCAGGCTCTCCCGCTCGCGCGCGGCCCGCTTGCGGTAGTTCTCGAAGTCGGCCGCGACCCGCTTCAGGTCGTCGAGGTACTCGTCCCGCTCACGCTCGAGCAGCTCGATGCGCTCCTCGGGCGCAAAGGCCTCCGCCGGTGCCTCGGCCTCCTGCGGCGGCTCGGCCTCCTCCGGCGCCTCGGTCTCCTCCGGTGCCGGCTGTTCGTGCTTGGACGAGTCGGTCATCGCCTAGTGCCCCTTCAGGTGATACGGCCCCGCAGTGTATTGCGTGATGGGGCACTAGCTCTGCTTGGCTTCCTCGTCGATGACCTCGTAGTCGGCCTCCTCGACGACCTCTTCGTCGCTCGTCCCGCCGTCGCCCCCGGCGGCCGTCTGGGAGGCAGCCTGCTCGGCCTGCACCTTCTCGTAGACGGCCTGCGCGAGCGAGTGCGCGGCCTGCATCAGCTCGTCGCTCTTGGCCCTGATCTCGCCGGCGTCCTCGCCGTCGAGCACCGCCTTGAGCGCCTCGATCCGCTCCTCGATCGTCCCGACGGTCTCCTCGTCGAGCGTCTCGCGGTGCTCGGCAAGGCTCTTCTCCGTCGAGTAGACGAGGGTCTCGGCCTGGTTGCGGGCCTCGGCGAGCTCGCGCAGGCGATGCGCCTCGTCGGCGTGGGCCTCGGCGTCCTTCACGAGCCGCTCGACCTCTTCCTCGGAGAGCCCGGAGCCGCCCTCGATCCGGATCTGCTGCTGATTGCCCGTCCCGAGATCCCTGGCCGAGACGTTGATGATGCCGTTCGCGTCGATGTCGAAGGCGACCTCGACCTGCGGCATGCCCCGCGGCGCCGGCGGGATCCCGACGAGCTGGAACTTGCCGAGCGTCTTGTTGAACGCGGCCATCTCCGACTCGCCCTGGAGGACGTGGATCTCGACCGACGGCTGGTTGTCCTCCGCAGTCGTGAATGTCTCGGACTTCTTCTTCGGGATCGTCGTGTTCCGCTCGATGAGCGGCGTGAAGACGCCGCCCTTCGTCTCGATGCCGAGGGACAGCGGCGTCACGTCGAGGAGGAGGACGTCCTTCACCTCGCCCTTGAGGACGCCGGCCTGGATGGCGGCGCCGACGGCGACGACCTCGTCCGGGTTGACGCCCTTGTGCGGGTCCTTGCCGACGAGGCTCCTGACCTTCTCCTGCACGGCCGGCATGCGGGTCATGCCGCCGACGAGTACGACGTGGTCGATCGCGTCGGCGGTGATCCCGGCGTCGGTGAGCGCCTGCTTCGTGGGCCCGACCGTTCGCTCGAGCAGGTCGTGCGTGAGCTCGTTCAGCTTCGCCCGCGTGAGCTGGAGGTCGAGGTGCTTCGGGCCCTCCTGCGTCGCGGTGACGAAGGGCAGGTTGATCTGCGTCGAGGTGGTCGACGAGAGCTCGATCTTGGCCTTCTCGGCGGCCTCGTAGAGGCGCTGGAGCGCCATCTTGTCCTGGCCGAGGTCGATGCCCTGGTCGCGCTTGAACTCGGCGATCATCCAGTCGACGACCGTCTTGTCGAAGTTGTCGCCGCCGAGGTGGTTGTCGCCGTTCGTCGCCTTCACCTCGAAGACGCCTTCGCCCAGCTCGAGCACCGAGACGTCGAACGTCCCGCCGCCGAGGTCGAAGACGAGGATCGTCTGGTCGGCCTCCTTGTCGAGCCCGTAGGCGAGCGAGGCGGCGGTCGGCTCGTTGATGATGCGGAGGACGTTGAGGCCGGCGATCTTGCCGGCGTCCTTCGTCGCCTCGCGCTGCGCGTTGTTGAAGTAGGCGGGAACGGTGACGACCGCGTCGGTGACCGTCTCGCCGAGGTAGCCCTCCGCGTCCGCCTTGAGCTTCTGGAGGATCATCGCGGAGATCTCCGGCGGCGGGTACTCCTTGTCGCCGGCCTTCACGCGCACGTCCCCGTTCGGTCCGCGGATCACCTCGTAGGGGACGATCTTCATCTCCTCCGAGACCTCGTCGTACTTGCGCCCCATGAACCGCTTGATCGAGGAGACCGTGTTCTCGGGGTTCGTGACCGACTGCCGCTTCGCCGGGGCGCCGACGAGGCGCTGGCCGTCCTTGGCGAAGGCGACGACCGACGGCGTCGTGCGGCCGCCCTCGGCGTTGGGGATGACGGTCGGCTCGCCGCCTTCCAGCACGGCGACGCACGAGTTCGTCGTGCCGAGATCGATGCCGATGGTTCGTGCCATATGGTGTGCCTCCGGTACGTGGTCGGGATTGGCAGGCTGAGAAAATCTAAGCGTTCTTATATCAGATCGTGCCGAGGTCCGCCGGGAGGTTCAGCGCTTGGCGACGACCTGAAGCGTGGCGAGCGCCGGATCGGCGCAGTACGCCAGGCGCGTGCCCTCCGCCGCGGCCTCGCGAAGCGCCGCGACGAGGCCCTCGGAGACGACCTCGCCGGGCGCGATCGCCGGGATTCCGGGCGGATACGGTGCGACGAGCTCGGCGGCGACGCGTCCCACGGCCTCCTCTGCCGGCACGGGCTCGCGCGGGGCGAAGAAGGCCTCTCGCGGCGTGAGCGCCGCCTCGGGCGCGACGCTCCACACCGCGCTGGCGCCGCCCGGGGCACGCGGCTCGCCCCGGCGGAGGCCGAGCGAGCGCAGGAGCCCGTCGCAGAGCTTTCCGACGCTCGCCTCGGTGTCACCGATGGTCAGGAGCGGGACGAGCGTGTCCCGGTTCGCGAGCTCGAGCCGGATGCCCTCGGCGAAGAGGTCCGCCTCGACCTCGAGCCCGTCGGCGCCGGTTCCGGGGAGCGCGAGCGCGAGCTTCGTCCGGTCGTCCGAGTCGACGACGACGAGCCCGTCCACCGCGGCCAGGCGCTCCCGCACGAGGGTGGCCAGCCGCAGCGTCTCGCCGAGCAGCTCCTCTCCACGCAGGGCCAGGAGCTGCCGTGCGCGGTCGAGGCTGGCCAGGATCGCAGCCGACGGGCTCGTCGTGTGCAGGAGCTCGAACGCCTCCTCCAGCCGGGTCGCGTCGAGCCGGTCCCCGCCCGCGAGCAGGTAGGCCCCCTGGGTGAAGGAGGCGAGCGTCTTGTGGGCCGACGTCACGAAGGCGTCGGCGCCGAGGGCGAGAGAGTGCGGCGGAAGCTCGGGGTGGAAGCCCAGATGGGCTCCCCACGCCTGGTCCACGACGAGCGGCACGCCCGCGGAGTGTGCGATTTCCGCGATCGCCCCGAGATCGGAGAGGACGCCGACGAAGCTCGGCTCGACGAGGACGATTCCGCAGGCGCCCGGCGCAGCGGCCAGCGCGTCCGCCACGCGCGCCGGCGGCAGGGCGAGCGGGAGCCCCGTGGCGGGATCGATGTCCGGGCGCACCCAGACCGGGTCGAGGCCGGAGAGGACCAGCCCTGCGAGGACCGACTTGTGCAGGCTCCGCGAGACGACCACCCGGTCGCCGGGCCGTCCGAGCGCGAGGGCGAGCGCCTCGTTTCCCTGCGTCGAGCCGTTCACGCAGAAGCGGCACGTCGCCGCGCCCCAGAGATCGGCAGCGAGGCGCTCGGCGGAGCCGAGGACGTCGGAGCGGAGGTGGAGGTCGTCGGCGCCCGAGGACAGGGGCAGGTCGAGGCGCAGAAGGTCGTCCGCGAGATGCGCCGCCCGCTTGTGGCCCGGGGTCGTGAAGGGCGTGATGCGCGGGTCGGCCAGGTAGGCGGCCACTGCGTCCGCGAGGGGTGTCTCCGCCTGGTTCCCTCGACTCCCCGCCACGCGGGGAACGTAACCTAGAACCCCTTTCGAGGTTCTAGCGGGCGGAGTCGGGAAGGATGGAAGGCGCGGGCCTGCGGCGGAGCCCGCGGCCGGGCTCGACGGCGGCGCCGCTCGCGCGGAGGATGAGGGCGACGGAGACGACGACGGCCGCGCCGGCGACGACCATCTGCACTGTGACCTGCTCGCCGAGGAGCGCCGCCCCGAGCGCGACGGCGACGATCGGGTTCACGTACGCGTAGGTGGAGACGAGGGACGTCGGCGCGGCCCGGAGAAGCCAGACGTAGGCGGTGAAGCCGACGACGCTTCCGACGACGACGAGGTAGGCGACGGCCAGCAGTGCGTCCGAGGTGAAGTGCGCCTCGCCGAGCTCGCCGCCGAGCGCGGAGACGATGAAGAGCAGCACGGCTCCACACAGCGAGCCGAGCCCGGCCGCGACGAGCGGACGCTGCGGCAGGGGCGCCCCGCGGGAGTAGAGGGAGCCGGCCGCCCAGGCGAACGCTCCGAAGAGGATGACGAGCGCCCCAACTCGGTCGACCGTCCCGGCCCCGAAGGGGTCGAGGAGGAACGCGAGCCCGGCGAAGCCGAGCCCGAGCCCGAGGTAGCCCGAGGAGCGCAGGCGCCGGCCGAAGACGACCCGGTCGAGGATCGCCATCCAGAGCGGGATGCTGCCGACGAGGAGAGCCGCCACGCCGGCCGGAACCGTCTGCTGGGCCCAGGTCAGGCTGCCGTGCCCGAGGAGGAAGAGCGCGCCGCCGAAGATGAATCCCGCCTTGATCTGCGGCCGGCCGATCCGGTCTCCCTCGCCCTCGCCGCGCGGAAGGGCCAGCGCGAGCAGAAGCGCCCCCGCGGCCAGGTGGCGAATCGCCATCGTCAGGAAGGGGGGCAGGTCGCGCACCGCGATCGCGACGGCGACGAACGTCGAGCCCCAGACCACGTACACCGTGGCCAGGGCAAACCAGATCCTCCCGCTGTATCGAGCCGCCACGACTCGAGCATGCCCGCAGCGCGACGATCAGTCCAAGTCGAGTTGTGAAGAGACTCGATCAGCAGAGCTAATCGGCCGGACGGCGCGCCCGGTGAGCTACGCTTGCGTCGTGGAGCGGCTCGCAGACGCGTTCGGGCGGCCGATCCGGGACCTCCGCGTCTCCGTGACGGACCGCTGCAACTTTCGGTGTGTCTACTGCATGCCGAAGGAGGTCTTCGGCCGCGACTACGAGTTTCTCGCCAGGGCCGAGCTCCTCACCTTCGAGGAGATCGAGCGTCTCGCGCGCGCGTTCGCCGGGCTCGGCGTCGAGAAGATCCGGATCACGGGCGGCGAGCCGCTCGTCCGGCGCGATCTGGAGACGCTCGTGGAGATGCTCGCACGCATTCCGGGGCTCGAGCTCGCGCTCACGACGAACGGGGCGCTCCTCGAGCAGAAGGCCCAGGCGCTCGCCGACGCCGGCCTCGACCGGATCACGGTCAGTCTCGACTCGCTCGACGACGACGTGTTCCGGGCGATGAACGACGTCGACTTCCCGGTGAGTCGGGTGCTCGCCGGCATCGACGCGGCCCGCGCGGCCGGCCTCGCGCCGGTGAAGGTCAACGTCGTCGTCAAGCGCGGCCTGAACGACGACGGGATCGTGCCGATGGCCCGCGCTTTCCGCGGCACGGGCGTCGTCCTGCGCTTCATCGAGTACATGGACGTCGGCCACACGAACGGCTGGCGGATGGACGACGTCGTCCCGGCCGCGGAGATCGTTGCCGCCATCGACTCGGAGCTCCCCCTCGAGCCGGTCGAGCCGTCCTACCGCGGCGAAGTTGCCAACCGCTGGCGCTACCTGGACGGCGACGGTGAGATCGGCGTCATCGCCTCGGTGACGCAGCCGTTCTGCGGCGATTGCACGCGCGCGCGGCTCTCCGCCGACGGGAAGCTCTACACCTGTCTCTTCGCGGTCCGCGGCCACGATCTGCGCGCCGTCCTCCGGAACGGCGCTTCGGACGAGGACATCGCCGAGGCCGTTGCGGCCGTGTGGAGAGCCCGCACCGACCGCTACTCGGAGCTCCGCTCCGCCGAGACCGCCGACCTCCCCAAGGTCGAGATGTCCTACATCGGCGGCTGAGCCCGGCCCTTGTGACGACGGTTACCAGTTCGAAACCGGGGGAATACCGAACCGAAGCCGGGGGAATACCGAACCGACACCCTCGTTAGACTGAAAAGGTGACCGCCGTCGGACGCCTCTTCCCGCGCGGCTGGAAGGACTTCCTCTTCCAGCTCTCCCTCTGGCTCGGATTCGGGCTTGCGTACCAGATCGCCCGCGGGATCGCCGATCACAGCACCCTCGAGGCCATCCAGAACGGGCTCACGGTCATCGACGCCGAGCGCGCGTTCAACACGCTCGTCGAGGTCGAGATCCAACGCACCGTCCTCCACGCGGGAGGGTTCGTGCTGGAGGCCGTCAACTGGACGTACTGGCTCTCGCAGTTCACGGTGCTCGGGATCGGCCTCCTCTGGATCTACTTCCGCAGGAACGACGCGTTCGTGACCGTCCGGAACTGGGTCTTCGCCACGAACCTGCTCGCGCTCGTGGGCTACGTCCTCATGCCGACCGCGCCGCCGCGGATGTTCCCGGAGTACGGCTTCGTGGACACGCTCGCCCAGTCGGCCTCGGTCAACCACGGCAGCAGCTTCATCGAGCTCGCCTCGAATCCGTACGCGGCGATGCCCAGCGTCCACGCTGCGGACGCGCTGATCATCGGCTTCGCCATGGCCACGCTCGTGAAGAGCCGGTGGGCCGCGGCGCTCTGGACGCTCTGGCCGACGTGGGTGTGGTTCTCGGTCATGGCGACCGGCAACCACTTCTGGCTCGACATCGTCGCCGGCGTCGGAGTGGCGCTCGTCGGAGGAACGATCGTCACGTGGGCGCAGGAGCGGCGCTTCGCCGCCTCCCCCGCGCTCTACCGCTGGGGCCCGCGACGGTGGTAGCCTCGGCGCGGTCGTGAGCCGCACCGAGCCCAGAGACCAAGCCAAGCGGACCTACCAGGACGAGGTTCGGCGCGTCGCGACCCGCTCGATCGCGGGGCTCGAACGGACGAGCGTCACGCCCGACGCCCTCACCGTCTCCGGCGTCGGCCTCTGCATCGCGGGCGCCGTGCTCGTGTACTTCGAGTACGTCACGCACTGGTTCTTCTTCTTCGGCGGCCTGCTCTTCGTGATCGGGAGCGTGCTCGACATCCTCGACGGGGCGCTCGCGCGCCGCAGCGGCAAGGGGACGCCGTTCGGCGCCTTCCTCGACTCGACCGTCGACCGGGTCGGCGAGGGCTTCATGCTCGGCGCCGTCGGGCTCGTGCTCATGCGCGACGGCTACGAGTGGGGCGTCGCCCTCGCCTTCGCGGCGATGGGCGGCTCGTTCCTCGTCAGCTACACGCGGGCGCGGGCGGAGGCGATCGGGCTCAAGGGGGACGTCGGGATCGGCAGCCGGGCAGAGCGCGTCGTCGTGCTCTCGGTCGGCCTGGGGCTCGCGCCCTTCAACGAGCTCGTCCTGCCGATCACGATCGCTGTCCTCGCGGCGACCGCCTGGATCACGGTCGTCCAGCGAGTGCTATCAGTTCGGCAGCAGCTGCGCGAATCCTGATACTCTGCTAGCGGCCAATGCCTGCTAGCAGAACAAGCCTCCTCGTCCGCATGCCCGCCGCGCTCAAGCGCGCGCTCGCGCGCGAGGTCTCGCGACGGCAGGGAACGATGAACGACGTGGCCGTCTCGATCCTCGCCGAGCGCTTCGGCGTCGAGTTCGAGCCGAGCGGGCGCCGCGGCGGCACCGCCCCCGGGGCGAGCGGCGCCGTCCTCCTGCGCGTGCCCCCTCCGCTGAAGGCCGCGCTCAAGGACGAGGCCGGCCGCTCTGCTAGCACGACGAACCAACTCGTCGTCACCACGCTCACCGAAGCACTGACAGGAAAGGACGAAATGGCCAGCACGAACGGGAAGACGAACGGCAGAGGGCGATCCGAGGACAAGGTCCGCGTCGCCGTCATCGGAGTCGGTAACTGCGCCAACTCCCTGCTCCAGGGGGTCGAGTACTACAAGGACGCCGACCCGGAGGCCTTCGTGCCCGGGCTCATGCACGTCGACCTGGGCGGCTACCACGTCCGGGACGTCGAGTTCACCGCGGCGTTCGACGTCACGAAGGACAAGGTCGGCAAGGACCTCGCCGACGCCATCTGGGCGCACCCAAACGACACATACAGATTCGCCGACGTCCCGAAGACGGGCGTGACCGTCTCGCGCGGCATGACGCACGACGGGATCGGCAAGTACATCTCGGAGGTCGTCGAGAAGGCTCCCGGCGACACCGACGACGTCGTCGAGATCCTCAGGGAGACGAACACCGACGTCGTCGTCAACTACCTCCCGGTCGGCTCCGAGGAGGCGACCAAGTGGTACACGGAGCAGATCCTCAAGGCCGGTTGCGCGATGGTGAACTGCATGCCCGTCTTCATCGCCAAGGGCGGCTACTTCGGGAGGCAGTTCGAGCAGCACGGCCTCCCGATCATCGGCGACGACATCAAGTCCCAGGTCGGCGCGACGATCACGCACCGCGTTCTCACGTCGCTCTTCCGCGAGCGCGGCGTCCACCTCGACCGGACGATGCAGCTCAACGTGGGCGGCAACTCGGACTTCCTCAACATGCTCGAGCGCGAGCGCCTCGAGTCGAAGAAGATCTCGAAGACGAACGCGGTCACGTCCATGCTCGACTACGACATGGGCGCGGGCAACGTGCACGTCGGCCCCTCGGACTACGTGCCGTGGCTCACCGACCGCAAGTGGGCGTACATCCGCATGGAAGGCACGTCGTTCGGCGACGTCCCGCTGAACGTCGAGCTGAAGCTCGAGGTCTGGGACTCCCCCAACTCGGCCGGCATCGTCATCGACGCCGTGCGGCTCGCGAAGCTCGCCTTGAACAACGGCGTCGCGGGTGCCCTCGAGGGCCCGAGCGCGTACCTGATGAAGTCGCCGCCGAAGCAGGTCCAGGACGACGAGGCGCGCGACCTCACCGAGGCATTCATCAAGCGCCACGCGCGGAAGACCGCCAAGGCGGCCGCCGCCAAGTCGTAGTCCGCGGCCGAACGCCGTCCACCGATCCAGCGACCACGAGGGGCCGGCTCGCGCCGGCCCCTCGATCGTTCCGAGTAACAGTCTGTTACTTGGACGTGGTTCGGCTACCAGTTGGCGATGACGCGGCAGGGGCCGCCCGAGCCCTCCTCCCAGGGGATGAGCCCGACGTAGGCGGTCGCGCCGCGCTTCGGCACGTCGCCGAGGCCCGCCAGGTTCTCGATGCCGTAGCGGTCGGTCGCGAGGAAGTTGACGTGCACCGGGAATGTGGTCGAGTTGCCGGGGTCGAGGCTCATCGTGTCGATCCCGATGCCCGTGACGTCCCGCTCGTCGACGAGCCACATGGCCGCTTCCGCGCTCCAGCCGGGGAAGTTGTAGTTCGGGAACGCGGGGCCGCCCTTGAACGCGTCTGGATCGTCCACCTTCTCCGCCCAGCCCGAGTCGGCCGCGACGAGCGCTCCCTTCGGGATCCGGCCGTTCCCGCGCTCGAACCTGCGGAGGTCATCGACCTCGACCATCGCGTTCGGATCGTCTTCGGCGCGCCGCGAGATGTCCACGACGACGAGGGGGACGAGCAGCTCCTGGGGCGTGATCTCGGGCGAGAGCCGCCCGCCCGGCACGAAGTGGCCCGGCGCGTCCATGTGCGTGCCGGAGTGCTCCCCGAAGGTCCACCGTTGCGCGTAGAAGCCCGACGTCGGGAAGTCCGCGATCGTCTCGCGCACCGGCGACGGCGGCGTGAACACGGGGAAGCCCTCGGTGAACGTGTGGGTCAGGTCGGCGAAGCGCCGCTTGCCGCGGCCCCGCCGTCCGTTCGCGAGCGCACCGGCGGGAAACGCCGCCGCCAGCGCGACGCCCGCGGCTCCGAGAACAGCGGTGCGGCGGTCGACCCTCGGCCCCCCTGCCGACTCGATCTGCTCGCGGACGGTCTCCGCAGTGCCCGGAAGACACATGACCTCTCCTCTCCACGGGGTTGACGCTGCGACGCTACCGCGGCCGGCCGGCCGCAGCAAGGGCAGGCGTAGAATCGAGCGCGTGAAGTCGCTTCGGGTCTGCATGGTGACCCCGTTCGCGTGGTCGCAGCCCCACCCCGTCAACGACCACGTCGCCGGCGCGGCCGAGGAGCTGCGCCGCCGGGGCCACGAGGTGGTAGTCGTCGCGCCGTCAGGGCGGGCGACGGACCTTGCGGCCGGTCGACGAGCGCTCCGGCGTCTCGGCCGCGACGGAGAGCCGCTCGAGGGTGTCGTTGCGGTCGGGCCGGCGCTGCCGGTCTCGCGCCGCAGCCGCCTTGGCGTCCCGATCGGCGTCCGCGCGAACCTCGGTCTCGCTCTCTCCCGCGACCGCTTCGACATCGTCCACGCTCACGAGCCCGGCGTTCCCAGCCTCTCGTACCTAGCGTTGCGCGACGCGCGGGGCCTCGCCGTCGCCACGTTCCACTCCGCCGAGCGAGTCGGCTACCCGCCGGGCCGGAAGCAGCGCGAGCGGCTGCTGGCGAGGGTCGACGCGCTCACCGCGGTCGACGGCGCAGCGGCCGAGGCCGCCGCTGCCCGCTTCCCCGGCGATTACAGGCTGCTCCCGCGCGGAGTCGACCTCGACCGCTTCCGGCCCGGCCGCGCCCGCCGCCGTTTCGTGCTCGAGTGGCGGGCCGAGGAGCTGCCGCGCCTGCGGACCGCCTTTCGCGCGCTCGCCGAGCTCGACGGGTGGGAGCTCGTCGTCCTCCGGACCACTTCGCTCTCGGGACGTCCGTACGTGCCCCGCGCCCTCCGCGGCCGCGTGACCGTCCGGACGACGCTCGACGCCGGGTCGCGGGCCGCGGAGCTGGCCGGCGCCGCAGGGCTCGTCCAGGCCGCGCGCGGGAACGAGCGGCTCGGCCTCGAGGCGGCCGCCTCCGGCGTGCCGCTGGTGGCCCCGCCGGGCGCTCACGAGCAGCCGGCGCTCGTCGGCGCCGCTCTGGCCCGCCTCGCCGACGACGATCGCTTCCGGGAGAAGAGCTCGCGTGAGGCACGACGCCTGGCCGAGCGCGAGGGATTCGACCGCCTCGCCGACGAGCTCGAGCACCTGTACGGCGGCGTCCTCCGCAAACGGCGGGCCGCCGCGCCCGACATCGCCGATCCGCTCGCCGACCGGCCCTTCGTCCTCGCCGACCTCCACATGCACACCGAGCACTCGCACGATTGCGCGGTTCCCGTGCCCGACCTCCTCGAGCACGCCGAGCGCCTCGGGCTGGGCGCGATCGCGATCACCGACCACAATGTCTTCTCCGGCGCCCTCGAAGCCGTCGAGCTCGCGCGAGACCTCGAGCTCACGGTCATCCCCGGCGAGGAGGTGAAGACCGACGCCGGCGAGGTCATCGGCCTCTTCCTCGAGGAGGAGATCCCGCGCGGCATGTCCTTCGGAGACACGATCGCCGCGATTCGCGAGCAGGGCGGCGTCGTCTATCTCCCCCACCCCTTCGACCGCATGCACACGATCCCCGACGCCTCGACGCTCCACCGCCATCTCGCCGAGATCGACGTGTTCGAGGTCTTCAACGCACGCCTGCTCTTCGAGAGCATGAACGACGAGGCCATGCGCTTCGCGCGCAAGTACAACCTGACGATGGGCGCGGGGTCCGACGCGCACGTGCTCCAGGGCGTCGGCACCGGCCTCGTGCGCATGCAGGCCTTCGAGACGCCCGAGGAGTTCCTCTGGAGCCTGCGCAGCGCCGAGATCATGCGCCGGCCGAAGTCGCTCATCTACCTGCAGGGCCTCAAGTGGGTCGCGCAGGCCCGTGAGCGGCGGGCGAAGGCGGCGGTCCGGTAGGAGGTGGGCGAGGGGACCCCGAATACCGTTCGCGACCCCGTGTCCGCGTCCGCCGACGACATCTCCGAGCGCTACCTGAAGAAGGCGATAGCCGAGATCAACGAGCTCGGCCACGAGATCGGACAGGCCGCCGGGGCCGAGCGGGCGGCGGTGCTCGGGTCGGGCCATCCCCTCGCGGACGTCTTCCTGCTCAAGCACGCCCCGCAGACGGCGGAGGTACACGAGGGCGTCGCCTTCTTCGGCCGCACGGGGCAGGCCATCCTGAAGTCCCTCCAGCGCCTCCACGTGGAGCCGACGGCGATCTACGGGACGAACTGCCTCAAGTTCGAGGGCGCCGCCGAGGACGATGCCCATCGCTGGCTCTCCCGCGAGCTCCACATCGTGCAGCCGAAGATCGTCGTCGTCATGGGGCAAGATGCCCTGGCATGCCTGAACGCGGCCAGGTTCCCGCTGGCGACCGAGATCGACGACCGGCCGGGGGAGATCCAGCGGCTCACGCCGACGATCGACGCCCTCGTGACGCCGGACGTGGACGCGTCCCTGGACGAGCAGCGCTCGAAGCGGGCCTTCTGGGAGGCGTTCAAGGCTCTCGGCCCCTGGTGGTCAGAGCTGCCGCCCTACTAGCCGTCCTCCTGCTCCTCGGCGTCTACTACGGCGTCTCCGAGTCGCTCTTCGACCTGGGCACCTGGGGAGACGTCGCTTTCGTCGGGCTCGTGCTCATGCCGGCGATCTTCTCGCTCACGTGGCTGGCGCTCCCGTTCTGGCGCGCCGTTCATCCGAGCGCGCTCGCGGTCGGCGTCGTCGCGCTCGTCGCGCTCGCGGTCGTGCTCGAGCTCGCCGGGCTCGACATCGCCGCGAACTTCGTCAAGTTCGCGGCCGTGACCGCCGCGGGCTGGTGGTTCCTCGGCTTCTTCGAGGCGGTGAGCTGGGTGCTGCTCGTCGCCCTCCTGATCATTCCGGTGGACATCTACTCCGTGTTCCAGGGACCGACGAAGGTGATCGTCGAGGAGCAGCCGCAGGTCTTCGACGCGCTCTCGATCGCGTTCCCCCTCCCCGGCGAGCACAACTCCGCCCAGCTCGGCCTGCCCGACGTCCTCTTCTTCGCGCTCTTCCTCGGGGCGACGGTCGTGTTCGCGCTCCGGCCCGGGCTGACCTGGGTGCTGATGACCCTCTCCTTCGGTGCCACGCTCGCCCTCGCCGTCGCCTTCGAGATCGGCGGCCTGCCGGCACTGCCCTTGCTGTCCGCCGCGTTCGTGCTCGTCAACGCCGACCTCGTCTGGCGCCAGCTTCGGCACCGGCCGGTGCGGGAGCCCCGGTGAAGGTCGCCGCGCTCTACGACGTCCACGGCAACCTGCCGGCGCTCGAGGCCGTGCTGGCCGAGGTGGAGGCGACCGGCGCGGACCTGGTGGTCGTCGGCGGGGACGTGGCGATCGGGCCGATGCCGCGGGAGACGCTCGAGCTCCTGCTCGCCCTCGGCGAGCGGGCACTCTTCGTGCGGGGAAACGGCGACCGCGAGATCGCCGAGGGCCCCGAGCCGAAGGAGGTCGAGCTGTGGGCAGAGCGGACCCGTTGGTCGGCCGAGCAGCTCGACGCCGTGCAGGTGGCGTTCCTGGCCGGCCTTCCGGACACACAGTCGGTGGAGATCGACGGCCTCGGCCGCGTGCTCTTCTGTCACGGCTCGCCGCGGCGCGACGACGAGATCCTCACGGCCATCTCCCCGGAGGAGCGGGTCGCGGCGGCCGTCGCCGGAGTCGAGGAGGAGGTCGTCGTCTCCGGGCACACGCACGTGCAGTTCGACCGGCGCGTGGCGGGCAAGCGCCTCGTCAACGCCGGCAGCGTCGGCATGCCCTACGAGAAGCGGCCCGGAGCCTACTGGGCGCTGCTGGGCCCCGAGGTCGAGCTCCGCCGGACGGACTACGACCTCGAAGCGGCCGCGGCCGCGATCCGCGCGAGCGGTTTCCCGGGCGCCGAAGAGCACGCCGCGGAGAACGTCCTCACCGTGCCGAGCGCGCAGGAGGCGACCGAGCACTTCGAGCGCCTGGCCCAGAGCCCAAGAGTTCCTAACGTGATGATGGCCCGCCGTCTGGGTGCGCTGGGTGGTTCGAGGCAAGGACGCAGGGAGCGCTCATACCTGTAGAGGTATGGGCGCGACTGAGGACGCCGCCTCGGGCCGCCCAGCGTGACCAGGCGGCATCGCCTCATTGCGTTGGGAGCTCTAGGTGACAGCCTGTTACTCGGGGGGCTCGCGCGTGAAGAGGGCGACCGTCTCGACGTGGGGCGTGTGCGGGAACATGTCGAGCGGGCGAGCACGCTCCAGCCGGTAGCCGAAGTCCTTGACGAGCTCCTTGGCGTTCCCGGCCAGCGTGGTCGGGTTGCAGGAGACGTAGACGAGACGCGGCGCCTCCAGCCGCGCCACCCGGCGGAGCGCCTTGCCCGCCAGGCCGGCGCGCGGCGGGTCGACGACGACGACGTCGGGCGGGCCGGCCCGCTCGCGGAGCTCCTCGAGGTCGGAGCCCACCTCGCCCGCGAAGAAGGCAGCGTTGGGGAGGCCGTTGAGCTCCGCGTTCTCGACCGCGCAGGCGACGGACTCCTCCGAAGACTCGATCCCCCACACCGTCAGCGCCTCGCGCGCCAGCGTGAGCCCGATCGTCCCGGTGCCGCTGTAGAGGTCGTAGACGGTCTCGTTCCCGGTCAGCCCCGCGTACTCGGCGGCAAGGCGGTAGAGCACCTCGCACATGGCCGTGTTCGTCTGCAGGAAGGCGTTCGGGCGCAGCCGGAAGCGGAGGCCGAGGATCTCCTCCTCGATCGCCTCCTCCCCCCAGAGCAGGTCGGTGGGGAGGTTCGTCACCTCGGCGGGGGTGTCGTTGACGGCCCAGTGGACGGAGCGCACCTCCGGGAAGGCGCGCAGCGCCTCGACGAGGCCTTCGGCGCCGGCGAGGTCGCCGGGCGCGGTGACGAGGACCGCGAGCGCCTGGCCCGTGTTCCGCCCCTCGCGGACGACGAGGTGGCGCAGGTAGCCCTCCTGCCGCTCCTGGTCGTAGGCGGGCAGGCCCTCGGCGCGCGCCCAGGCCTTCACCGCCTCCCGGATGCTGTTGCCGAGGTCGGTCGTGAGCCAGCAGCGCTCGACGTCGAGCACCTCGTCCCAGCGCCCGGCGCGATGGAAGCCCAGGCCGACCGTGCCGTCCTCGAGGGTCGTGAACGAGTACTCGAGCTTGTTCCGGTAATGGAACACCGACTCCGCCGGGACGGCCGGCTCGAGCGGCACCTCCACCAGTCCGCCGATACGCGCGAGAGCGTCCGCCACCTGGCGCTCCTTCGCCGCGAGCTGCGCCTCGTAGGCGAGGTCCTGGAAGCGGCAGCCGCCGCAGGCGGGGTAGTGCACGCACGGCGCCTCCACGCGGGGCGCGCCGGGCTCGACGACCTCCAGCGAGACCGCCTCCGCGTGATTCCGCTTCACCTTGGTGATGCGCGCCCGGACGACGTCGCCGGGAAGCGCGCGCCGCACGAAGACGACGAACCCGTTCAGGCGGGCAACGCCGTTTCCGCCGTAGGCGAGCGAGTCGATCCGGAGCTCCAGCTCCTGGTCCTTCGTCACGGGCGCGGCCATGCCGCGCTCAACCGTATCGGAGAATCAACGGGTGAGCGGAGCGACGGCCTCTACGGGCGCCTCCTCCAGAATTCCCTCGCCGCGCGGGATGGTGCCCCAGCCCGGTCGCCGGCCGAAGAGCGCCGCGACCGTTGCGCGCGTCCGCCACCAGGTGACGGCCGGCCTGAACCAAAGCGCCTCAACGAGCCCCCAGGCGCCCAAGCGGAGCAGGTCTCTGCCGCTGTAGCGGCGGAAGCCGACCTCCTCGATGAGGAGCGCGGTCACGTTCAGCACCTGGCCGACGACCACAGCGAACAGGAAGAAGACGACGAGGTAGTACCACGAAGCCGCGTCCAGGACGATCAGGGTGATCACGATCGCGTACCCGAGGAACTCGACGAGCGGCGCCAGCGCCTCGAAGAAAACGACGTAAGGGAACGCGAGCGTGCCGGCGGCGCCGAAGCGCGGCCGCCCGAACATGCCGATGTGCAGGCGGATGTTGTCCAGCAGGCCGACGTGCCAGCGCATGCGCTGCGAGCGGAGTCCCTGCACTGTCGTCGGGGCTTCGGTCCAGCAGACCGCGTCGGGGGCGAACTCGACCCGCGCGTTCTTCCAGCTCGGCCGGAGGGCGTGGTGGAGGCGCAGGGTCATCTCCATGTCCTCGCCCAGCGAGGCGCGGGAAAACCCGCCCAGCGCCACGAGCAACTCGCGCCGGAAGACGCCGAAGGCGCCGCTCAGGATCAGGAGTCCGTTCATCTCCGACCACGCAATGCGCGTCCCCAGGAAGCCCCGCAGGTACTCGATCACCTGGGTCGCGGCCAATCCGCGCTTGGACACGCGCGGCACTTCGACCCGGCCGTCGACGATGCGGGAGCCGTTCGCGATGCGGATCGCTCCGCCGACCGCCACGCAGTCGTCGGGACGAACCTCGAACGGACGCACCGCCCTCTGCATCGAGTCCGGCTCGAGCAGGGTGTCGGCGTCGGTGAACGCGACGAGCTCGCCCCGAGCCACCGCGGCGCCGGCGTTGATTGCGTCGGCGCGCCCCCCGTTCTCCTTGCGGATGACCCGGAGCGCGGGCGCCTTTTGAGAGATGTGAAGGCTGCGAATCCGTTCCGTCTCGAGCGGGAGGTTGCCTCCGGCGGGGAGCGGCACAAGGTCGAAGGCGGAGTCGAGGCGAGCGAAGGTCTCGTCCGTCGAGCCGTCGTCCACGACGATGACTTCCAGGGGCGCGTAGTCGAGATCCAGGAAGGCCGACACGGTCTGGACGACTGAGCCTCTCCTCGTTGTACGCGGGGACGACCAGGCTCAGGCTCGGCCTGTGCGCCAGTTCCTCCGGCCTCGTGCGCCCGGGTTGCTGGCCGCGCGCGTACCACGAGATCTCCCGCAACGAGAGCGCGAGCAGGACGAGCGTGCTGAAGTAGTACACAAGAAAGAACACGAGGATGCCCACCGTGATGGCCTCGAGGACCTCGGTCACGCTGCCACCCCCGCCACTGCCTGGGCGTAGTCGATCGACCAGGAATCGGAGGTCTCGACCCTGGCGCGCGCGGCCGAACCGGCGGCGGGACGTTCCTCCAGTGCGAGCAGCGACTCGGCGGCGCGCAGAGCCGTCTCGCGGTCGGGGTCATCGGCTCTGGCGGCCAGAGCGCCTACGGCCGCGGGATCGTCGAACATGCCGAGCGCCTTCACGGCAGACCGGCGGACGCGGACATCGGAATCGTCTGTGGCTGCAACCAACGAGGCCGGGGCCGCCGTGCCCCCCACCTGGCCCAGCGCGGCGGCGGCCGCCGTTCGGACCCGCGGCTCGGCGTCTCCGAGCAGCGTCTCCCCGAGCACGCCCCTGACCGTGTCCGGGCCTACGGATTCGGCGGTGGCGGCGAGGCCGAAGCACGAGATCAACCGGACCACGGCGGCGTGGTCGCGCACGCCGTGCATGAACGCCGCCCCACCATCAGGGCCGAGCTTGCGAAGCGCGTCGTAAAGAATGCCGGGCGGAGCGCACCGGATCTCGAGGAAGGCAGACGTGAGCGCGGGAGCGGCCTGCAGGCGAGCCTACGTCGCCGAGGGCGCGCACGGCGGCAATGCGCACTTCCGGGCGCCCGTCGTCGAGCCGCTCGAGCAGCACCGGCACTGACCGTTCGGCGCCGATCCTGCCGAGGACCTGACAAGCGAGCGCGCGCCGCCACGGCGACCGCCGCCGGGTACCTAGCTCGGCGAGCTCGATCGCCCCGGTCTCGTCGAGGAGCTGTCGCAGTTGTTCGCGCTCAGTCGGCGAGGCTCCTTGCGCCAGTTCGAGGAGAAGCGCCCCGGCGATCGCCCGTTCCTCCTCGTCCAGGCTGGCAATGATCGGGCGGAGCTCCATCTCGACCCGGAGTGGGTACTCGGGGGCGAGGAGGCTCGAGACGATCGGCTCGATGCGTGCACGCACGATCTCTCGCCGGTGCTGGGCGCGCAGCCACTGAAGCCGGCGGACGACGAGCACAGAGGAGGGCGAGGGACACCGTCGCCAAGCACGAACAGGATGAGGATGAGCCCACCAGCGGCGAGACCCGTTAGGGAAGGAAGAAACCACCATTTAGGGCATAGGTTCGACCGAAGAGGCACGAGCCCAGTCGACGCCAGGGAGCTAAGGCCCGGCGCCCGGAGCACGGCAGCGAATGGAGTCCGGCGGCTGCCGGCAGGCCCGCCGGCGAGTGAACGCTGGGATTCGTGGCGGCCCGGCGGGCTTACCAGCGACGCGTCGGAACGCGGCCTCGCAACACGCCCGTGCGGTGACCTAGGGGTGACTGGAACCCATCGATTCGGCGGGCGCCTCGTACAGAGCGCGACGCCAGCCGCGTTCTTACTAGCATCAGTCGGGACGCGGCGCGGGCCAGTATGGTACCGGCGCCTACCGAGGGTGGTGAATCTGCATGCACGACGAGCGCGTGAGTTATTTGCTCGTGTTGATCGGTACGCGGCCGGAGGCGATCAAGATGTTCCCGCTCGTCCATGCGCTGCGCCGCAGCACTTGGTTTACGCCGGTTGTGGTCACGACGGGGCAGCACCCCGACCTCGTATCTCCGATCCTCGAGCTTGCCGGCATCGAGTCCGACATGGATCTCGGGGTCGGCCACCCAGGCCTGACGCTGAATGACCTCGTCTCAACGGCGATTGACCGTCTTGACGCGTTCTGCCGGGAGCGCTTCGGGGCGACCGGCGCTTCGGGAGCGACGAGAGTTCAGGTCCATGCTGGGTTTCCGGCCGGAGCGATCGTTCACGGCGATACGTCGTCTGCGCTCGCGGCCGCACTTGCCTGCTTCAACCTGCGCATCCCGGTCATACACATCGAGGCCGGGCTCCGTACGTGGTCGACGCTGACGCCGTTCCCAGAGGAGCTGAATCGCCAGCTGATCTCGAGGATCGCCTCGTTCCATTTAGCGCCCACGTCGTCGAACAAGCAGAGCCTCGTCAGAGAGGGCATTCCGTACGAGCAGGTGTTCGTGACCGGCAACACTGGGATCGATGCGCTCCGCTTCGCCGCCGCGCTCGAGGTGACACTCGACGATCCCGCGGTCGCGGCCGCCGTCGAGTCGGGAGACCCGCTCGTTGTCGTTACGGCTCACCGACGGGAGAACTGGAACGGGGGTCTAGCACGTATCGCCGAGGCAATCGGCCGTCTGGCGACGGCTCGCCCGGACACGCACTTCGTCGTACCGCTCCATCCTAATCCGCTCGTGCGCGAGCAGCTCGGTGAGCCTCTGGCCGACTACTCGAATGTCATACGAACGGAGCCGCAGGCCTACGCGCAGTTCGCACGGCTGCTTTCCCGCGCGCGCCTGGTCGTCACGGACTCGGGCGGAATCCAGGAGGAGGCGCCGGCCCTCGGCGTGCCCGTCCTTGTAGCTCGGGACAGCACCGAGCGCGGCGAGGGCGTCGACGTGGGGACGTTGACGCTCGTGGGGACGGATGTCGAGCGGATAGTCGAGACGTCCGAGCGGATCCTCGACGACCCCCTCTTGCATGCGTTCGACCCGGCCTCGAACCCGTACGGAGACGGACGGGCCGCGGACAGGATCGTTGCGGCACTCGAGCACCTTGCCGGCATAGCGCCTGCCCCCGCTCGGTTCGGCGCGGGCTTCTCACGGCTGACCGTGCTCCGTGCCGCCGGGTTTGAAGGCCCTCTTCCGCCACTAACGGCGGACGCGGGCCAACAGCCGGACCGCACGGAGGAGCTAGACAGGTGGGTGGGCCGGTGATCGCGCTGGCTTGGCCGTTCGAAAACCTGCCCACGTGGGCCGCTGCGCTCTTCTACGCCGTGTTCGTGCTCATCATCGCCACACAGGTCTGGACTGTGATCCTCTTTGCTGTCTCCCGCCGTGCACTCGACCGTGCACCCGAGCCCGACCCGGAGGCAGTCGACAGGTTCTTGTGGATCTTCCTCGTGCCGGCGCTCGACGAGGAGCTGACGATCGCCGACAGCGTCAAGCGTTTGCTCGCGGTCAAGGCGGCGAACAAGGCGGTCATCGTCATCGACGACGGCTCGACGGACGGAACGGCGGACGTGCTCGCCGGGATCGAGGATCCGCAGGTCGAGGTCCTCCGGCGTGTCTTGCCGGACGCTCGGCTGGGGAAGGCGGCGGCCCTGAACGACGCTTGGCGTCACATCGACCGTGTGCTCGAATCGCCGCGCTGGGCCGGCTGGCCGCGAGACCGTGTTCTCGTGGTCGTGGTCGACGCAGACGGGCGGCTCGATCCCGAGGCCCCGGCCTACGTGGCGGCGAGGTTCGCCGACCCAGAGACGGGTGGTCTGCAGGTGCTCGTCCGGATCTACAACCGTTCACGGTTCCTGACCTGGTTTCAGGACGTCGAGTTCGCGATCTACGGCCTGTTGTACGGGGCGGCCCGGACCGTCCCCGGCACGGCAGGGATGGGTGGCAACGGCCAGTTTCATCGGCTACCGGCGCTGGACGAAATCGCAGACGCGGACTCGGGCGGTCCGTGGCGCGACCGCCTCACCGAGGATCAGGACCTCGGCCTGCGCCTGATCGAGGCAGGCTGGAACGGGGTAGCCGAACATCGTACGACGGTCGAGCAGCAGGGATTGCCAGGACTGCGGCGGCTGCTCCGCCAGCGGACCCGATGGGCTCAGGGAAACCTCCAGGCGATGTCCCAGCTCGGCGCCGTCTGGCGGGCGGACAAGTCCTTTCCCGCGAGGCTGGACCTGGTCTGCTACCTACTGCAGCCGGTCGTGCTCGCCCTCGTCGGTGTCGCCTTCATCGTCAGCATCTTCCTGGCGATCTTCGACGTAGCCGACTACTGGGGCGACGACGGATGGTTGCAGCTCCTGTTCTTCTTTCTGCTCGGCTACGGCGGCATCGTGCTCGGATGCATCGCGCGCGGTGCGCGAACCGGGCTGTTGGGAATCGTCAAGAACCTCGCGATCGTCCCGCTCTATGCGGCGTACACGTGGCTGATCTGGCCGGCTCTGTTTCGGGCTACGCTCCGGATGCTCCTCCGCCGGCGCACGTGGGCGAAGACGGCCCGGGAGGCGCTCGAAGACCAGCACCTGGCGACTCCGAGCTAGTTTCATCGCCGGCGGCGAGGCGCCGACGATGCCGAGAGACCCCGATCGTGGCGGCTGGCGAGGCCCCGGGAGTCGCCTAGATCAGGGTCGAGACGTAGACCTTCCGCGAGCGCGGGCCGTCGAGCTCGCAGAAGAAGATCCCCTGGTAGGTCCCGAGCGCCAGCTCGCCGTCCCGGAGCGGGACGAGGACCTGCGGCCCGAGGAGTGACGCCCGCAGGTGAGAGGGCGCGTTCGGGCCGTCGGCATCGACGTGCTTCCACGACCAGCGGTCGTCGACGATCTCGGCGAGCGCCATCTCGAAGTCGTCGAGCAGGTCGGGGTCGATCTTCTCGTTGATCGTCACGCCCGCCGTCGTATGGGGGACGAAGACGAGCGCCGCGCTGCCTTCCGCATCGGAGCCGAGGGCCTCGCGCACCAAGGCCGTGATGTCCAGGAGCTGCGTCTTCCGCTCGGTCGAGAGCTGGATCTCCTGCACGGGCGGGTATCCTACGCGACCCATGGCGACGGCTTCCGCGAGCAGCCTCGACGCGTACCGGGGCGAAGCCGACAGGTTCATCGCCGCTCTCGACGAGGAGTACTACCTCCACTACGCGGGCTTGAAGGAGGAGTTCGAGCTCGAGCCGATCTACGAGCGCTTCTCCGACCTGACGACCGTCGAGGCCGCCGAGCGGCTGGCCGCTGCAGCCGAGTCGGGCGGGTACGGCGAGGGCGAGCTCTGGCGCTTCGCGTGCGAGGGCTACCTCGGCGACGTCACGAAGACCGAGGCCGAGGAGATCGCCGGGCTCGAGTCGTCGCTGGCGGCCACGGTGGACGGCGAGGAGATCCCCTACAGGAACCTTCGGCCTGCGATCGCGAACGAGCCCGATCGCGACCGGCGCCGGCGGCTCGACGCCGCCCGCGTGGAGCTCGCGGAGGAGCATCTGATCCCGCCCTACCTCTCACTGGACGCGAAGCGGCGCGAGGGCGCCCGCGCGCTGGGCGCCTCGACGTACCTCCAGCTGTACGAGCGCTTCGGGTTCCCGCTCGGGGATCTCGAGGCGCAGTGCCGCGCCTTTCTCGCCGAGACGGAGGACCTCTACGCCGAGGCGTTCGGCTCTCTTCTCCGGCGACGGGTGGGCGTGCCGCTGGAAGAGGCCTGGCGCTCGGACGTGCAGCGGGTCTTCAGGGCCACCGAGTGGGACGCCGGGTTCCCGGCCGACCGCATGGTCCCGGCGCTCGAGTGGACGCTGGAGGGGCTGGGAATCGACCTCGCCGCGCAGCAGAACGTCCACCTGGACCTCGAGGCCAGGCCGCGCAAGAGCCCCCGCGCCTTCTGCGCGCCGATCGAGGTTCCCGGTCGCGTCATGCTCGTCATCAAGCCGATCGGCGGCCCGGACGACTGGCACGCCTTCTTCCACGAGGCCGGGCACACCGAGCACTACGCCCACGTCTCCCCCGCCCTCCCGGTCGAGTTCAAGCGCCTCGGTGACAACTCGGTCACCGAAGGCTGGGCGATGCTCTTCGAGCATCTCGTCAACGACCCCGCCTGGCTCTCGCGGCGACTCGATTTCGCGGGGCCCCAGGACTTCGTGGCCGAGGCGGCCGCGGGGCTCCTGTACCTCGTGCGCCGGTACGCGGGGAAGCTTCTCTACGAGCTCGAGCTCCAGGGAGACGCAGAGCCCGAGGCCATGCGCGGGCGCTACGTCGAGTGGCTGCGCGAGGCCACGAAGATCGAGCCCGCGGCGGCCGACTTCCTCGCGGACGTCGACACCGGCTTCTACTCCTCCTGCTACCTGCGCGCCTGGGCGTTCCACGCGCAGCTGCGCTCCCACCTGAGGGAGGTGTTCGGGAACGCGTGGTTCACGCGGCGAGAAGCAGGCTCCCTGCTCCGCGAGCTCTGGAACGAGGGGCAGCGGCAGACCGCGGCCGCGCTTCTGGAGGACGTGGCGGGAGCCGAGCTCGAGCTGTCCGCCGTCGGCGAGAGAATTCGCGAGGAGGTGTCCGTATGAGGCGCGTCGTCATCGCCGGTGCGGCCGGCCGCGACTTCCACAACTTCAACGTCGTCTTCCGCGGCGCTCCCGACGTCGAGGTCGTCGCCTTCACCGCGACGCAGATCCCCGACATCGAAGGCCGCGTCTACCCTGCGGCGCTCGCAGGCGAGCGCTACCCGGACGGGATTCAGATCCTGCCCGAGGAGGCCCTCGCCGACCTCGTCCGCCGCGAGCACGTGGACGAGGTCGTCTTCGCATACTCGGACGTCACCCACGAGCACGTCATGCACGTCGGCTCGACGGTGATGGCGGCTGGAGCCGACTACACGCTTCTCGGCCCGCGTGCCACCATGATCCCCTCGGAGAAGCCGGTGGTGGCGGTCTGCGCGGTCCGCACGGGCTCCGGAAAGAGCCAGACGACCCGCTACGTCGCCGGGCTCCTGCACGGGGCCGGCAAGCGGGTCGCCGTCCTCAGGCACCCGATGCCGTACGGCGACCTGGCCGCTCAGGCCGTCCAGCGCTTCGAGCGCTACGAGGATCTCGACGCCGCCGACTGCACGATCGAGGAGCGCGAGGAGTACGAGCCCCACCTCGCCGAGGGCAACCTCGTGTTCGCGGGGATCGACTACGCGGCGATCCTCTCCCGCGCCGAGGAGGAGGCGGATGTGATCGTCTGGGACGGCGGCAACAACGACACGCCCTTCATCCGCCCCGACCTCCACATCGTCGTCTGCGACCCGCACCGACCCGGCCACGAGCTCCGCTACCACCCCGGCGAGACGAACCTGCGCATGGCCGACGTCTGCGTGGTCAACAAGACCGACACGGCGCCGCCGGAGGGCGTGGAGGCCGTGCTGAACTCGATCCACCGGCTGAACCCGCGCGCCGACGTCGTGCTCGCCGCCTCGCCGTTCCACGTCGAGGACGGGCGCACCGAGGAGATCCGCGGCAAGCGCGTGCTGGCGGTCGAGGACGGGCCGACACTCACGCACGGCGAGATGAGCTACGGCGCGGCCGTGCTCGCCGCGAAGCAGCACGGCGCGGCGGAGCTCGTCGACCCCCGTCCGTTCGCCGTCGGCTCGATCAGGCGGACGTTCGAGGCGTACCCGCACGTCCACGAGCTCCTGCCGGCGATGGGATACGGCAGGGGCCAGATGGAGGAGCTCCGCGAGACCATTGCAGCCTCCGACGCCGACCTCGTCCTGATCGGGACGCCGATCGACCTCCGCCGCGTCATCGACGTGGACAAGCCGGCCCTGCGAGTCACCTACCGGCTCCAGGAGCTCGGCGAGCCGACGCTGGCCTCGATCCTCGAAGGGCGCGGGATCATCGAGTCGGCCGCCGCGCTCGCGTAGTAGTGCCCCATCAGGCAATACACGCCTGCTCCTGTCCCGCGATCACGCGGCGCCTGAGCCCACCCTCGCCCTTACCAAGGCTTCTAGCCTTGGCCGCGGACGAGTGCAGACTCAGACTTGGTGCTCGCGACCCAGGAGCTGGGCAGCATCGCCTGAAGGGGCACTAGCAGCTGCGTGCTGACGGTCATCGCCCTCGGGGGGAACGCGCTGCTCAGGCCCGGCGAGCGGGGGACGGCGGCCGAGCACCGGGCCAACCTCGCCGCCACCTTCGCCGCGATCGCGCCGCTCCTCGAGGGCGAGGTCGTCGTCACGCACGGGAACGGGCCCCAGGTCGGAAACGAGCTCCTGCGCCAGGAGCTCGCGGCCGCGGAGGCACCGCCTCTGCCCCTCTGGGTCGCGGTCGCGCAGACCCAGGCCGAGATCGGGACGCTCGTCGTCGCCGAGCTCCTCCCGATCGCCGGACGCCCAGTCGCGGTCGTGGCCACGCACGTGGTCGTCGATCCGGAGGATCCCGCCTTCGAAAACCCCACGAAGCCGATCGGCCCGCACTACTCGAGCGACCGCGCCCACGAGCTCGAGCGGGAGCGCGGCTGGACGCTCCGCGAGGATCCCGGCCGCGGTTGGCGCCGGGTCGTCCCCTCCCCCAGGCCGCTCGAGGTGCTCGAGCTCGAAGCCGTCCGCACGCTCCTCCACGACGGGCAGCTCGCGGTCGCGGTCGGCGGCGGTGGGATTCCGGTCGTCCGCAGGGACGGCGCCTTCGACGGCATCGACGCCGTCATCGACAAGGATCACGCGTCGGCCCTCCTCGCGGTGGGTCTCGGCGCGAGCCGCCTGGTGATCCTCACCCAGGTCGCCGGCGTCTACCGCGACTTCGGCAACGGCGACGACGCCGGCGCGCCGCTTCCCCAGCTCGACCCGAAGCGCGACGCGGGCCTCCTCGAGGAGCTCCCCCCGGGAAGCATGCGACCGAAGGTGGAGGCCGCGTTCAGCTTCGTCGCGCAGACGGGCGGAGAGGCCCTGATCACGAGCGCGGACGCCGTCGGGAACGGCGAAGCCGGGACACGGGTGGTCCCGGCTTCTCTCGGCTAGGTCGTGCTGCGGTCTTTCTGAAGCGCGGCGAGCTCACGAAACGGTTCCCAACGTACGAGTGCCATATCTAGGATGCGGCCGTGATTTCCCCCCAGCTCAAGGGCCGCGATTTCCTGCGGGTGAACGACTGGCAGCCCGACGAGCTCCTCACCGTGCTCGACCTCGCCGACCGCCTCAAGGCCCGCCAGCGGGAGCGCATCCCCCATCGCCTGCTCGAGGGCCGCAGCCTCGGGATGATCTTCCAGAAGCCCTCCACGCGGACCCGTGTGAGCTTCGAGGTCGGAATCGCCCAGCTCGGCGGCACGGGGCTCTATCTCGCCGCGGGCGACCTCCAGCTCGGGCGCGGAGAGACGATCAAGGACACCGCGACCGTCCTCTCGCGCTACCTCGACGGGATCATGATCCGCACGTACAGCCAGGCGGACGTCGACGAGCTGGCGGAGCACGCCGACGTGCCCGTCATCAACGGGCTCACCGACGAGTTCCACCCGTGCCAGGCGCTGGCCGACGTGATGACGATCCGCGAGCGGCTCGAGGGCTTCGAAGGGGTCCGCGTCGCCTACCTCGGCGACGGGAACAACGTCTGCCACTCGCTGATGGTCGCCTGCGCGAAGCTCGGGATGGACTTCGTCGCCGCCACGCCGCCCGGCTACGAGCCGTCCGAGCAGGTCGTCGGCTGGGCCCGCTCGGCTGCGGAGGCGGCGGGAACGGCAGTCGAGCTCACCGCCGACGCGCGCGCGGCCGCCACCGGCGCGGACGTCCTCTACACGGACGTGTGGACGAGCATGGGCCAGGACGAGGAGCGCAAGCGGCGCCTGGCCGACCTCGCCGGCTACGGCCTCGACGAGGGGATCGTCTCGCTCGCGAGCGCGCGCGCGATCGTCCTCCACTGCCTCCCCGCGCACTACGGCGAGGAGATCACGGAGGACGTGCTCTACGGGCCCCGCTCGGCCGCCTGGGATCAAGCGGAGAACCGCCTCCACGCCCAGAAGGCGCTCATGGCGCTCGTCATCCCCTAGCACTCGATGATCCCGCTTCGGGACAACGTGCCCACGCGGCGGTTCCCCGCCGTCACGGTCGGGCTCATCGCGGCAAACGTGGTCGTCTTCGTCCTCTACCAGGACGGGGGGCAGGGCCGCGGCTTCCTCGCCTCGCTCCAGGAGCTCGCCTTCCACCCGTGCGAGGTGGACGAGAGCTGTCCGCCCATCGGCCAGGGCTGGATCCTGACCGCCTTCACGTCGATGTTCCTGCACGCCGGCTGGCTGCACCTCGGGGGCAACATGCTGTTCCTCTGGGTCTTCGGAAACAACGTGGAGGACACCCTCGGCCGGGCCCGCTTCCTCGTCTTCTACGTTCTCGGAGGCATAGCCGCGATGGCGACGCAGGCGTTCGTCACGCTCGGCTGGGGAACGGCGCAGGACGCGACGCTTCCGAACGTCGGCGCCAGCGGGGCGATCGCGGCGGTGCTCGGCGCCTACTTCGTGCTCTTCCCGCACGGACGGGTCCTGACGCTCATCCTTCCTATCTTCGTCTTCCCGATCCCTGCCTTCGTCTTTCTCGGGATCTACTTCGTGATGCAGGCGCTCGTCGGCGGGCTCTCGTTCGTGAGCCCGGAGGAAAACGGCGGCGTCGCGTACTTCGCGCACCTCGGCGGCATCGCCTTCGGGTTACTGATGATCAAGCCCTTCTCGACCGGCCGCCCCGCTCCTCGGCATGGATACTGAGCCGGTGACCTTCGAGGACCACGTCCGCGCAGCCGTCGAGTCGCTCCCCGCGAAGCTGCAGGCGGCGATGTCGAACGTCGAGATCGTCGTCGAGGACGAGAACCCCGAGGACCCCGACCTCTTCGGCCTCTACCTCGGCATCCCGCTCACCGAGCGCGGCGTCGAGAGCTACGCGGGCGTCCTTCCGGACAAGATCGCCATCTACCGGATCCCCCTGGAGGAGGAATTCGGCGACGACCCCGACGTCCTCGAGGAGGAGATCGGGATCACGGTCGTCCACGAGATCGCGCACCACTTCGGTATCGACGAGGACCGCCTCGCCGAGCTCGGCTGGAGCTAGCCGGACGTGCCGGTTTGGTCGTGCGGCGCGCCGACCGGCTTCGACTCCGGCGAGCCGCGCTGGCGCAGGTAGATCGTGTAGACGGCCATCGTTCCGACGGCCAGGAACTCCGACTGCCAGTTCTGGAGGGTCATCTCCCAGAACTCGGCGCCCGCGAGGTAGGACGTCCAGCCGATCGCGGCCTCTCCGTGCTCGGTCAGCTCGTCGTTGTAAGCGCGCCAGCCGTTCAGGGACTGCCCGAGCCACGAGGCGAAGAAGATCGCGATCATCACGATCAGGAGCGAGTTCGAGTACAGGTGCGTCCGCCAGCCCCCCACCTTCGCCCAGAGCGGCGAGTCGGCCTGCGCGTGTCCGCCGACGAGCTGCCGCTGGTCGCTCTCGGTGCCGATGTCCTGCGGCGGCTTCGACTCGTTCGAGCCCCGCTGGACGAGCCAGATCGTGGCGAGGATGAAGAGGGTGAACTGGAGGTACTCCGACTGCCAGTTCTCCATCAGCGCCTCGCCGAAGTCGGGAGAGGTCAGGTACTGCAGGTAGGTGACGCCCGGCTCCCCGTGCGACGACTGCTCGGCGTTGAACGCGCGCTGGCCGGCGAGCGACTGCCCGGCGACGGCCACGACGAAGATCGCGAAGAAGAAGACGGACAGCGAGTTGTCCCGCAGCCAGGCGCGCATCAGGACGTGAGGCCGATCACGAGGTACGCGACCAGGCCGACAGTCGTCGCGACCAGGTAGAGGGTGAACATCGTTCGCACCTTCCAGTTTCTTGCACGAGCGGGCGGCCTCGAAACCGAAGGGAGGCTGGGTCAGGCAGTAGCATCCGGCCCGGCATGCCCCGGAGCACCGTCTGCCTCAGCTTCGACTTCGACGCCCTGTCGGTCTGGCTGGCCTACGACCGCGTCACGCCGGCGATGCTCGCCCGGGGAGAGTACGGAGCACGTGTCGGCGTCCCGCGCGTCCTGGCCTTCCTCGAGGACCGCAAGCTCCCGGCGACGTTCTTCGTCCCCGGGCACACGGTCGAGTCCTTTCCCCAGGAGACGTCGTCGATCCTCGAGGCCGGGCACGAGGTCGCTCATCACTCCTACGCCCACGTCGACCCGAGCCTCCAGTCGCCGGAGGAGGAGCGGGCCGACATGGAGCGCGCGTGGTCGGTGCTGGAGGGGATCGGCGTCACGCCGCTCGGGTTCCGCGCGCCGTCGGCCGACCTGTCGGAGTCCACCCTCGCGCTCGTCGAGGAGCTGGGCTTCCTCTACGACTCGAGCCTGATGACGGACGACTACCGGCCGTTCCACCCGCGCATCGGCGACAAGGTGGCGCGCGGCGTCCCGCTCGAGCGCGGGCGCGAGTCCACGATCTGGGAGCTCCCGCTCTGCTTCGAGCTCGACGACTGGGTGCACTTCCAGTTCAACTTCGACCCGTACCGCAAGGGTGGCGCGACCCCGAGCGACGTGCTGGAGATCTGGGAGGCCGAATTCGACTGGATGGACGCAAACGTCGACGGCGGGATCCTGACGGTGACGATGCACCCGCAAGTGATCGGCCGCGGCCACCGGGTGGCGATGCTGGAGAGCTTCGTGGAGCACTGCCTCGAGGCCGGCGCCCGCTTCGAGCGCATGGGCGACGTCGCGCGGGGCCTGACCGACTAGCCCAAGAATCCCGGGAAGCTTGGTCTCACGCCGCTCGTCGCACCCCGGTCGTCTTCCCGCGGCCGTAGCCGCCAGGGCACCGAGCAGGGTGGAGGGGCGCCCGAGCCGGGCGCCCCTCCTTCGTGCGAGTTACCAGTCGAACGCGTTCGTGAACGTCGAGGGGCCGCCGACGATCGGCAGCCGCACCTTGCTCTCCTTGAGATCCATCGTCAGCTCGGTTCCCGGCGCCGGCCGGATCGTGTAGTCGAAGTCGCTCGAGAGGATCATGATCCCGAGCCGCCTGCCCGGAGCGAGGACAGAGTCCTTCGGCTGGAAGTCGAACGTCAGCTTGTACGCCTTCCCCGGCGTCACCGCCTCGGTGACGGCGGGAGACGAGCGGTTCTCCGGGTCGATCCAGCCACGGCTGATGACCGTCGCGGTGCCGGTGCTCTCCGGATAGCTGATCAGGTGGGCCGTGACGTTCGCCTTCGGCTTCGAGAACGCCAACGTGAGCTGAATCGTCGGCGTGCCACTGATCCGGATCGGTCGCAGGAGCGGCGGGGTCTTGAAGACGAGCCGGTTCGGCGACGAGGCCGCGTTCATGAGCGTCGTAGCGCTGATCGTCGCGTTGTCGACGATCGTCTGGAAGGCGCGCTTGCCCTCCTTCATCGTGAGCTGGCCGGTCTCGAGGCCGTTGCCCTCGAAGCTCAGCGTGACCCTGGCCGCGGCCGGATCGGGCCACTCCGGATACGGCGTCGGGTTCTGCGAGCTCTGCCCCTCGCGGACGACCCAGGCCCTCGGGTCGTTCTCGACGTTGTTCTGGTGGTCCCAGAGGTAGCGGCTGAACCAGCGGTTCGTCCTGATGAGCGGCGGCGAGCCGCCGTGGCCGCCCTGGTGCCAGTAGAGCATGTGCGGCACGCCGCGCTCCTTCAGCGCCTCGTAGTAGGCGGCGGCGTGCTTCGTCATCACGTTCCAGTCGTTGTTGCCGTGCGCGACCAGGGACGCGGCGTGCACGTTGTCGATGTCGTTCATGTAGTTCCGAGCGTTCCAGAACGGCGTGTAGTCGCCCGTGACCCGGTCCTGCTTCGCGGCGATGTCGGCGATGACCGGCCGGCAGATCTGCTGGTCCGGGCGCGTGTACGTGTACTCGGCCAGCACGTCGGCGTCCTCGCCCTGGAAGCCGCCCGGGGCGCGCACCATGCCGTTGGCCCGGTAGTAGTCGTACCAGCTCGAGATAGCCGAGATCGGGACGATCGCCTCGAGCCCCTCGACGCCGGTGGTGGCGACACCGATCGGGAGCGTCCCGTTGTAGGACGTGCCGATCATCCCGACCTTGCCGGTCGTCCAGTCGGCGACGACCTCGGTCCCGCCGGTCGACGCCGTGTAGGCCTTCGCGCGGCCGTTCAGCCAGTCGATCACGGCCTTGGGGCCGAGCGTCTCGAACGGGTCGCCCGTAGTCGGGCAGCCCTCGGAGAGCCCCGTTCCGGTTCCCTCCGCGTGGACGACCGCGAAGCCGCGCGGCACCCAGTTTGCCGTGTGCGAGTTGGAGATGATCGGGCTCGTGTCGAAGAACGTCGGCGTCGCCGTCGGCCGGAAGGTCGGCGGCTGGCCGATCTCGTGGTCGACGTTCCAGTTGACGACGTCGACGGAGCCGCCGTAGTACGGACTGACCTCCATCACCACCGGGACCTTGAGCCCGATGGTCTCGGTCTCCTGCACGCGGGCGACGTCGATGTGGATGCGGTCGAGCTTGCCGTCGAAGTCGCTGTCGATCGAGGACTCCACCCAGAGCTCCTCGCGCACCCATGTAGCCGGGACGGTCGAGAAGACGGGTTGAGCCTGGCCGTCGATGAACACGGGGCCTGTGACCTGCGCCCCGGCGGGGCCGGCCGTAGCGGCCAGCGCGACGACCGCGAGGACCAACTTGGCCACGCGGCCGGAGCCTGCCAATGCGCTCATGCTTCCCCCTATGGTTTTCGTGTATTGAAGCGGCTGGATCCTCCCCGATCCTCCGCTTCGCCGCAAGTCGCCACGAGAGAGGCCGGCTTTCGCCGGCCTCTCTCTCCTTGCTGGGCGTTCTCTTCGCCGCTCAGTCGCGCCAGTACTGGAAGATCCAGAGCCCGCTGTCGCGGTCGCTGGCAAGGATGACGGTCGGCTTCTTGAGCTGGCGCAGCTTGTGCACCTCGATGCCCCAGAAGTCGTTGCCGTCCACGTCCACGTAGTGACCGACCTCCTCGAGGCCGTTCGGCCCGTACTCGATCACGCGCATCCCGCCGGCGTAGTAGGAGAGATACGCGATGTTCGGCTTGTACGGGTCGACGGCCACCTCGTGCACGGTCAGATCGCCGAAGCCCTGGGCGAAGTCCGGGTCCATGGCCTCGTCGATGGCGTAGGCGTCGACCTCCTGCATCGTGTTGGCGTCCAGCAGCCGGACGTAGCCCCAGCCGTCGAAGTCCGAGCGGGCGAGGATGTCGCCCCCGAGCGTGCCGATCGCCGGGTCGTCAGCGTGCGGCGGCCCGGGCGGGTCGTAATTCGGCGTCGTCCCCAGGAGCAGGTGGAACGCCCGGTGGCCGATGCAGATAGCCGCGATCGTGGGCGTGAACGCGTGGCCCTGACTCCCGCACAGGATGCCGTCCGGCAGCCGCAGCCGTTGCCTGCGCCGGCGTGGTGGTTGGCGATCGACGACGGCGTTGTAACCGGCCTTCTGAGCCGTCTCCACCTTCTCCGAGAAGAAGCACTGCCCGCGCTGAAGGACGAGGATCTTCTCCTCGCCCGGGTCAGCCGGCAGGCCGGAGGCGGGCGGAACCGGCAGGTCGAACGGAGCCGGGTTGTTAGTACCGTCTGCACTCACGTCCGGGCATCCGTAGCCGCCGTAGATGGTCGGCCCGTTGATCTGGCTGTCCGGGTACGTCCGGATCGGCACGGTCCAGCCGAACTCGCCGCCCGGGTAGTCGCCGGCGTTCGCGCCGGAAGTGATCGAGAACGAGTCGTTGAGAAGCCGGAACGGGGAGAAGTCCTCGTCCGTGCCGATGATCCAGCGGTTGTTGCGCGTGAACTCCGCCTGGTGCGCGTTGCCCTCGGGGAACATGTAGTCCGGGAAGAAGGTGTCGGGCAGCGGGTAGTCGAAGTCGTCGATGTACTCCGGATTTGCCGGATCGTTGACATTGAACTTCACCCAGCCACCGTCCCAGTAGGAGACGAGCAGCGTCCACGTGCGGTCGACCTTCTTCACGACCATGTCGTGGAGGAACGAGCCCTGGAAGTTGCCGTGAGAAACGACACCCTCCCGCGCGACGTCGAAGTCGTTGGCGTCGGTCTCCGAAACGAGCACGGGATTCCGCGGGTCGGTGATCTCCATGATGTCGATGTCCGTGAATTCCATGTTGTCGGTCATCACGGCGAACGCCCGCTTCTGCTGCTGCCACGCGAAGACGCTGTGGATGTGGTTGAACTGATGCGGGAAGCCCGCCGCACCAGCATCGGGATCGCCTGCGTGGGCGGTGAGCTGCACGGGGGCGAGCGGGTTGGTGACGTCCCAGATGGTCAGACCGCCCTCACCCGTCTCCTCGTTGCAGAGCTCGTTGTTGCCGACGAGGATCTGACCCTTGAAGGACCTCGTGTTGAGGTTGATGACGTGGGCGCCCTCGCCTGGGAACGAGCCGTCGGTCCAGTCGATGAAGCCAACCTGCTCGGGATTTCGCGGGTCCGAGATGTCGATCACCGCGAAGCCGGCGTCCGTGCACCCCTCGGGTCACGAACGGCAAGGTACGCGTAGTTGCCGTACGCGGTAACGTCGGCGACGTCGTCGGGGCGGCGTCGTCGATGTCCACCTGTCCCGAGAAGCGTCACGTTGTCGCTCGAGCCGGGCAAGTGATCGCCAGGCTGACCGTGCTGCATGCCGTGCATGCCATGGATCTCCACGGGAGAGTCGGCGACCTCGTCGCCGATCACGCGGAAGTTCGGGTTTGTCGACTGGGTCTGAGCCGCTTGAGCCAGCCTGGTCTGGTCTTCGTGGCCCGGCTGCGGCCACGCCCACACTCACAAGCGCGACCGCTGACACCGCAGTCAGCAGCTTTAGGATCGGACCCCTCATCAGTACCTCCATGCTCGAGCGGCGCGCGGGCCCCGCCGCCTAGTCCCTGTTGCCCCTTCGAACCACCCCCAAGAGCGGCGACACTATAGCCGACTCCGGCTCAGCCTTCGAACGCCGCACGGACCGTCTGCGGGCCCCGCGATCTGTGATCGGAGCCTACGAGACGCCCGGCAGGCTCGGAGTGAAGTGGAGGGCCACCGAAGGCTCGTTGCCGGCGATCTCGTCGGCCGGCCAGGTGGCGACGGCGACGTAGCGCATGCCGTCCAGCTCGAGCTCGACCCTGTAGTCGAAGGGGCCCTCGCCGAGGCCCGCGGCCTCGAGGCCCTTCGCGTCCGGACCGTCCCAGTACACGGTTCCCTCCGGCCAGCATCGAGCGTCAGACCGCTTCGCGCCGAAGGTGATCGCGTCTCCGTCTCGTGCCTGAACCGTGATCCTCGCCGAGGCGTGCTTCGGCGTGCGAGCCAGGTTGGTCAGCTCCAGCTCGACTCCGTAGCTGTGGGGTCGCCGCGCGCTGTGGGCGAGCACTGCGAGCCGTGCTTCCGGCGTGGGCAGCGGCCCGTCGGCGGGCGTCGTCCAGCGGAAGGTGGTGAACAGGTCGCCGGCGCCCCGGCCGAAGAGGGTGACGTCGTAGCGTGCCCGCGTACCCGGCCGGCCGGAGCAGGAAGCGCCCATCGCCGACGGGTTCGAGCGGCACGACCTGGATCCGTCCGCACTTCTTCCCGGCCGGGCGGAACTCCGCGCCGAACGACCATTCCCGGAGCGGAGACTCGACGACGACTTCCCCGGGACTGCCCACATCCGGGAGGTCGGCGGGCGGAGCCCCGTCGACGCAGAGGCTGCGATAACAGTACGTCCACGCTTCGAGAGCGATCGACTCGTCGAAGAACCGGACCGTGACCGGCGGCGGTCCCTCCAGGTCCAGCGGCGGGGCGGTGGGCTCCGTCGAAGCGGTGGGCTCGCTGGAGGGTGCCGCAGCCGTGGTCGTCCCTGGAGCCGCTTCCACCCGGGGCTCCGGCGCGGCCTCGCCGCAAGCGGCGAGCAGGAGCGGGACGGCCAAGGCGATCGTCGCCCACTTCGTAGCCGCCATTCCGAAACGCATGACCGTTCGACCCCCAGCCCGGCGACAATGTTCCCGTCGGCGGGGCGACTGTGCTGACAATTCGTGCGAGTTGGTGAGCCGGCTACCGGCGGGCCTACTAGGAGACAAACCGCTCCTCCGCCCGCCTCGTAGGGAAGGGCGGGAGAAGCCCAGTCGATTCCCAGGGAGGGGGCTGATATGAGAACACCGCGACCGGGCCGGCGTCTCCTGATGCTGGCCATCCTCGCCATGCTTGCCTTGCCCGCCCAGGCGTGGGCGCAGGCGGATCCGACCGTCGTCGACCCGAACCTCGCCGTGAGGACGGTGGCCACCGGCCTGTCCCAGCCGACCGGCCTGGCGTTCATCGGCGCCAACGACATGCTCGTCAACGAGAAGGCGACCGGCAGAGTCATCCGTATCCGCAACGGCGTCGTCGAGGGGCCAGTCCTCGACCTGGCCGTCAACTCGAACTCCGAGCGCGGGCTGCTCGGGATCGCGCTCCACCGGAACTTCCTCGTGAACGGGTTCGTGTACCTGTTCTGGAGCGAGAGCAACACGGGGGCGGACTCGACGTCGTCGACGGCGGTGGACGTGCTGGCCAACCGGGTCGACCGCTTCCGGTGGACCGGGTCCGCCTTGGTCTCGACCGGACCATCATCCGTTTCCGCGCGTTCCAGCAGGACGCAGGCCAGACGGCGCGGGGAAACCACAACGGAGGCGTGGTCCGGTTCGGCCCCGACGGCAAGGTCTACGTGATCGTCGGCGACACCGGCCGGCGCGGCCAGACGCAGAACCTCGAGTTCGGGCCGTTCGGCCCCGGGATCCCGGACGACCAGTTCGGCGGCCCGGCGCCCGACGACGAACACCGCACCGGGGTGATCGTCCGCCTGAACGACGACGGCACGACGCCGACGGACAACCCGTTCTTCGACGCCGGCGCGGCGATCGGCGGCGAGGTCGGGCGCCAACATCCAGAGGATCTACGCCTACGGGATCCGGAACAGCTACGGGATGAACTTCGACCCGCTCTCGGGCGACCTCTGGGAGAACGAGAACGGCGACGACACCTTCAGCGAGCTGAACCGCGTCGAGCCGGGCATGAACTCCGGCTGGGTGCAGATCATGGGGCCGTCCTCGCGCGTCGCGCAGTTCAAGGAGATCGAGACGAGCCCGCAGTTCTTCGGGCTGCAGCAGATCCGCTGGCCGCCGACGAACATCGCCGACACGGAGGCGGAGGCGCTCTCACGCCTCTTCATGCTTCCGGGCGCGCACTTCTCCGACCCCGAGTTCTCCTGGAAGTTCGAGGTCGCGCCGGCCGGGCTCGGCTTCGTGACGGGCCGCGCGCTCGGCTCGCAGTACCACGGCGACCTGTTCATGGGCGGCGCCCGCGACTTCCTCTTCAGCGGGCACATCTTCCGCATGGAGATCACCGGAAACCGGCGCATGGTCGGGGTGGACGACCCGCGGATCGAGGACCGCGTCGCCGACAACCTCGCGAAGTTCGAGGCCACGGAGAGCGAGAGCCTCGTCTGGGGCCAGAACTTCGGCCTCACGACGGACATCCTGCAGGGGCCGAACGGGAACCTGTTCGTCCTCTCGAACACACGCGGCGCGCTCTACGAGGTCTTCCGGCCGGCGAAGTAGGGAGGCCCGGAATCCGAGGGGCGCGGGCCGAGCGCCCGCGCCCCTCGTCTTAGTTGAAGCCGAGGTCGATCTCGTTCTGAGTCCCGTCCTGACGGTGAAGCACGATGCGGTCGACGTTGCTCTGTGAAACGGCTGCCATGTGGACACCGAACCCGTTCTCGCCCATGACGGCAGGTCGTGCCTCGCCGTCAACGATGACGTCGACCGCGACAACGCCGTCGTCGACAAGCCCGTGCAGCACCAATGATTCCGACGACCAGACGTAGCTGAGGACGAGCCCGTCCGGGCCCGGCACGGAGCACCCGCCGCCGCCATTTGGAAGCACGGCGTAGGCGATCGCATCCTTCGTTGTCGGGGCGGCATAGAGCGTGTCCTGCTCACCCCCGAGGCCGGCTAGCAGCAGTCGACCCTCGTCCTCGATCACCTCGCCTAGCGAGAGTTCCTCGCGAAGGTGGTCCGGCAGCTCCGGAGGGAGCAGATCGTCTGCGTCGTCATCTGGCCCGCCGAGCACACCCAGGGTGTGGGCGAGCTCGCCGCTCTCCCGATCCGCGGCCGTCCGCGGACGGCAGAAGACCGCGTACAGCTCCGTCACCGGTCGACGGACGCCATCGCCGGCGGCGAAGAGGAAGCTTCCGGATTGCGCAAGGCCCTCGCTGCCTTCGTCCTCGGCGATGCTTTCCGGCTCAACGTCCTCGTCTTCGAAATCCATGCCGCCCGGCATATCCCCTCCCGGCTCGCCGCGCCTCAGGATCAGTGCAGCTCGGCATCCAGTTTGACGCCTCCTGTTCAAGTGTGATTTCGAGCGTGACGTCGAGTGATCGAGTCACCGACACGAAGGAGACGCCGCGTAGTCGCGGCTTGACGGTCGTCCGTCCGATCCGTAGCGTCGCCCGCATGGGGCGGCATGCGCACCGGTAAGGCCGAAGACCCCGTCAGCCACATCAGCCAGGCCCACCCGGACCGGGTCGAGGTACGGGGACGAGACCTGTGCGGCGACCTGATGGGCAGGGTGAGCTTCACCGACTATTTCCACCTCCTGCTCACGGGCCGCGAGCCGACCGAGAACCAGCGCTTCTTCCTCGACCTGCTCCTCGTCAGCATCGCGGAGCACGGGATGATGCCGTCGAACGTCGCGGCGCGCATGACCCTCGCCGCGGATCCCGAATCCCTCCAGGGAGCGGTCGCCGCAGGGATCCTGGGCTGCGGCCCGATCGTCCTCGGCACGTCCGAGTCGTGCGCACGCCTCCTTGCGGACGCCCAGGAGAAGGTGACGGCGGGCGAGGAACCGGCGGCGGTCGCAGACGAGATCGCGCGAACGACCCACGCAACCGGGGGGAAGGTCCCGGGATTCGGCCATCCCGTCCACCGGCCGGTCGACCCGCGTGCCGAGCGGATCCTCGAGCTCGCCGACGCCCGCGGCGCAACGGGCCCCACGTGCTGCTCGCACGCTGCCTGCGCGACTCCGTGGCAACGGTCTGGGGCAAGCCTCTGCCGATGAACGTCGCCATGCCCATCGCCGCGGTGCTGCTCGACCTCGGGTACTCGCCGGACGTCGCGAAGGCGGTCCCGATCCTGGCGCGCGCGGCCGGCCTGCTCGCCCACCTCGCCGAGGAGCGGGAGGATCCGATCGGGTTCCTGCTGGCGGCAGCGGCGGAGGAGGCGGTCGAGTACGAGCCGCGATGCTCGAGCCTGAGGTCGAGACCCGGCCCTGGAACGAGCAGCTCGCGCTCGACGACGAAGCGTTCCGGGCGCAGCTCGCGTACCTCCGCGAGCGCTCGCCGTTCTACCGCGAGAAGCTCGCCGGGACGCGAACGGTCGGGCTGGCCGAGATCGCGCAGCTCCCCCTGACGGACAAGGACGAGCTGAAGGCCACGGTGACACCCGAGCACCCGTTCGGAGCGCACTTCGCCGCCGACTCTTCCGAGATCGTCCGGATCTACTCGACGAGCGGCACCACCGGCACGCCGACCTACCTGCCGGTGACCGCGGGCGACCTCGAGAACTGGGTGACCGGGTCGGCGCGGAGCTACGCCGCTTCGGGCGTCGTCGCGGGCCAGCGGATCGTCTCCACCTACAACGCCGGCCCGTTCGTCGCCGGGGCTGCGCTCGCGGCCTTCGAGCGCATCGGCCTCTGCCATGTTCCCGTCGGCACCGGGAACACGGAGCGACTCCTGCGCGCCATCGAGCTGCTCGGCCCCGAGGCCGTCGTGCTGACGCCGTCCTACGCCGCGCACCTCGTCGAGTCGGCGCTCGAGCGCGGCCTCGACCTACGGGAGTCGAGCGTCGAGCGCGTCCTCGTCGCGGGAGAGCCCGGCGGCGGCGAGCCCGCGTTCCGCGCCGAGCTCGAGAAGGGCTGGGGCGCGCGGGTGACGGAGGCAATGGGCATCGGCGACATCGGCCCGTCGCTCTGGGGAGAGTGCGAGGAGCAGGACGGCATGCACCTGGGTGCCCGCGGGTTCGTCCATGCCGAGCTCATCGACCCGGAGACCGGCGAGGCGCTCGGGCTCGAGGACGGCGCCGCCGGCGAGCTCGTGCTGACACATCTGCAGCACCGCGCCGCGCCGCTCCTGCGCTTTCGGACGCGCGACCACGTCGAGGTGCGGGCGAGCCCCTGCGGGTGCGGGAGAACCGGCCCGCGCGTGCGCTGCATCGGACGGACCGACGACATGCTCATCGTCCGGGGCGTGAACGTCTTCCCGTCCGCGGTGCGCGAGGTCGTGAGCGCGTTCGCCCCCGACGTGAGCGGCCACGTCCTCGTCAGGCCCCAGTCGCCCGGCGTGAAGCAGGAGCCGCCGCTGCCGGTGTCGGTCGAGCTCGCGCGCCGGGCGAACGATGATCCTTTGCTCGCGCAAGCAATTCGTGAGAGGATCCGCGCCGTGCTCGTGGTCCAGACCGAGGTGGAGCTCGTGCCGTGGGGCAGCCTCCAGCGGAGCGAGTACAAGTCAAAGCTCGTGGAGCGGTAGGAGGCCGTGCGCAAGCTTCAGAGCGAGGGCGTCCACCACATCACGCTCGTCGGGGCGAACCGGCAGACGTCGATCGACTTCTGGGAGGGCGTGCTCGGCATGCCCTTCGTGTTCGAGCAGCCCAACCTCGACAACGAGTCTGAGAGCCATCTCTACTTCGACCCGGGCGACGGTCGCCTTATTACCGTGTTCACGAACGAGGAGCGCGTGCCCGACCCGACCCGGACCGTCGACGGACCAGGGGTGCGTCCACCACATCGCCTTCGCCGTCTCGCAGGCCACGTTTCACCAGGCGGTCGAGCGGCTGGACGAGCGCGGGATCCGGCACAGCGGCGTCAAGGACCGCGGCTTCATGGACTCGCTCTATTTCGAGGACCCGCTCGGGCTCCTGATCGAGCTTTCCTCCTACCGGTTCGAGCCGCCGCACGGACACACGCACTCGGACGTGCTCCTCGAAGCGCACAGGTTGCGCGTGGAGCGCGGCGACTACAACATCGCCCAGGACCACCTTGCAGACGCCATCGAGACGCTCGTCCGGCGATCGCGAGCGTCCCTCTCGGAGGATCGGTCGCCGCAGGATCCCTACCGCTAGAGATGGGAGGAGACATGGCAGAGAACACGCTGAGCATCCTGAGGCCGAGCGTCAACAACCTGACTGTCCGGATCTTCGTCCGAGCCGCCGGGCTCGAGTTCGAGGAGCTGGACGTCTGGGGGAAGAAGAGCACCCCCGAGTTCCTGGCCAAGGACCCGGCCGACCTCACGCCGCTGCTCGAGGCGGAAGGCCTGCCGCGCGGGTCGCTCTGGGAGAGCTGCGCGATCATGCAATACCTCTGCAACAAGCACGGCCTCGACCGGTTCTATCCCACCGACCCGGGCGAGCGGGCGATGGTCGACAGCGCGATGTTCTACCTGATCGGGACCCTCTATCCGCTGCTCACGCGCGCCACGTACCCGTCGCTCGGCTTCCCGCAGTACCCGGGCGAGGTCGCGACTGCCGAGGTCGACGACACGCTGAAGGCGAAGGCGGCGAAGGACGCGGAGGCTGCGCTCGCCGGGCCGCTCGAGGTCTACAACACCTTCTTCCTCGCCGGCAGAAGGTTCATCGGCGGCGACAATCCGTCCATCGCCGACATGCGCTTCGCGGCCACGCTCGAGTTCCTGCGCGCGATCGACTACGACCTTCCGGCCTGGACCGAGGAATACCTCACCGCGATGGAGGACGCCCTCGGCGATGCGTACACGGAACCGGCGGCCGACGTTCGCGGCTACGTCGAGTCCGTCAAGTCGCCCGCGTGACGCTGACGACAACCGTCGTCGGGAGCTATCCGCAGCCCGACTGGCTGATCGACCGGGAACGGCTCGGAGCGCGGCTGCCGCCGCGGGTGCGGGCGCGCGAGCTCTGGCGGGTTCCACAGGCGTTCCTCGAGGAGGCCCAGAACGACGCCACCCGCCTCGCGGTCCAGGACATGGAGCGGGCCGGCGTCGACGTCGTCACCGACGGCGAGATGCGGCGGGAGAGCTATTCCAATCGCTTCGCAACCGCCCTCGACGGCGTCGACCTCGACAATCCCGGTGTCGCGCTCGATCGCACGGGTCACGAGAACCCCGTTCCGCGGGTCGTCGGCCCGATCCGCCGTACGCGGCCGGTCGAGGTCGGCGACGTCGAGTTCCTGCGTGCGATCACCGACCGCCGGATCAAGATCACCGTTCCAGGGCCCTTCACGATGGCGCAGCAGGCGCAAAACGACCACTACGACGACGATCGGAGCCTCGCGCTGGCGTACGCGGACGCCGTCAACGAGGAGCTCCGGGACCTGAAGGCAGCCGGCGCCGACGTGGTTCAGATCGACGAGCCCTATCTGCAGGCGCGCCCCGAGCCGGCGCGGGAGTACGCCCTCGAGGCGATCGACCGCGCCCTGGACGGGATCAAGGGGGACACGGTCCTCCACACGTGCTTCGGCTACGCGCACATCGTGAAGAAGCGGCTCACCGGCTACCCGTTCCTGCGTGAGCTCAACGACTGCGCGGCGACCCACGTCTCGCTCGAGGCGGCGCAGCCCGGTCTCGATCCGGAGGTGCTGCGCAACCTCCCGGACAAGGTGATCGTCCTCGGCGTTCTCGACCTGGGCTCGAGCGAGGTGGAGACGCCGGAGGTCGTGGCCGACCGAGTCCGTGCCGCCCTCGCGGTCGTGCCGCCCGAACGGCTCGTCGTCGCGCCGGACTGCGGGATGAAGTACCTCCCGCGCGAGCTGGCCTTCCGCAAGCTCGAGGCGATGGTCGCCGGGACGCGAATGGTCCGAGGCTAACGCTACGGGACTGCTGCAAGCGGGCCCGGAGGCCCGCTTGCGTGTGGTTCTTTTCTAGACCTGGGCGGGACGGCCGATGTGCCGCGTGGCGAGCAGGACGCCCGCGCCGAGCAGCATGACGGCGAAAGCGGTTCCCATGCCGATGCCCGCGTCGCCCCACTGGAAGCCGTCGGACGGACTGCTCACGACCTGCGGCGGCGCTTCCACCGCGATGACCGCGCCGCTTGGCGAGGCGCCGAGGCCGTCCTTGACCTCACCCCGCACGAGCACGGTGCCGCCGGTCGGCGTGCCGATGCCGCTCTTGTCGTCGCCGATGATGACCGCGCCGCTTGGTGAGGCGCCGAGGCCGTCCTTGACCTCACCCTGCACGAGCAGGCGATCCGCGCTCGCCCCGCGGTAGAGCGAGCCCTCGTCGGGCTTGGCCTGCGCGACGGGGACCGCGACCAGCACGACCGCAAAACCAAGGACCAGCCCCCTGAGGAGCCGAGTCCTTCTTCGATGCCTCATCTTCTCTCCCTTCCTGCAACCCCTGACGCCGTGCCAGAAGAGCACAGCCGTCCTATTGATCAAGGCAGCCGCGGCCGCTCGGCACAATCGGCACTTGGCCGCAGGTGCGCCCTACTGCCGAGATGCGGCGAGTTCTCCCCATTCCCCTACGCCCGGCCGCTCGTGCGCTCGGGCAGCTCCCCTACGAGCCTGTCCAAAGAGCCCTGCCCACGGCTGTCAGAGCTCGCACCGGCTTCGAGGCTCGCGGCCGGCTAAGACCGGAGGACCTCGAAGCGTGGCTGGTCGACTCCGGGCTCGCCGTCGACCAGGACGGGAAGCTGGCGCTCACCGAGCTGGGCGACGAGGCAGCTGCCGGCTGGGCTTGCTGAGTACCTCGAACAGAGCTCCGACGTCGCTACGCAGACCCGAGCCGGAACGTCCACCGCTTGAAGAGGACGAAGGCGAGCGGCGTGATGAGGAGAAGAGAGATCGCCAGGCCAATCCGCGGATCGATCCCGGTGCCCTCGACGAGCGCGACGAGTATTCCGGCGTTCAGCCCTACCACGACTCCACCGACGAGCATGTAGCGCAGGTATGCGCCCCAGAACCCCTCGTGTCCGAGCCGAAACGTGAAGTAGCGGTTGCCCAGGTACATGAGGGCGTTCGCGACTAGGTACGACAGGATCGAGGCAACGAGATAGGGCGTGCCGAGGCCGTAGAGGCCGGCGAAGACCAGGAGGTTCGCCAGGTACCCGCCTGCCCCGACGGCGACGAACTTGGCCGGCTGGCCGAGCCTCCCTAAGGCTCCGCTGGAGCTCGCCACCCTCACCACCGCCGCGGCACCCGCCGCGCCCGATCCCTCGAAGGCGCCCCCCTGTTGCACCTCACGTGAGCGGCGCCGAGGAAGCCGCGTCGTCCAGTGGTCGAGGTCGAAGCGCTCTCGATGAACTCCCCGCAACGGCAACACCTGACCATCCCCGAGGCGACCAGCGGCTCCAACCGTCTCCGGGCCACCTGATGCGACCAGCCGTAGCCCCTCTGAGCCGTGGAAGGTTGTGGGGAGTTCACCGAGGGCCGCCGAGTTCAGCGAAAGCCCGCCGAGTTGCCAAGAGAGGCTATATGCCTAGGAATCCGCTGGGCCGAGGACGGCGCCTTCCGGCAACAGTCAGGATTGCGCACCAGGACGGAAGGGCGGGAGTGGTTCGACGAGAACGTGGCCCCTCGTTTGCGCCGGGCCGCCCCCAGCCCCGACGTCACCCTCGACGAGTTTGCGGAACTGTTCCTGAACCGGCACGGCGCCACGGTCGCTAAACGAACCCGCGACTCCCTGGAGGAACGCCTCGCTCCCGCCCGGGCGGTGTTCGGCAGCTGGACGCTCCGCGAGCTCGAAGGGGCCGCGACCGACATCGCCGGCTGGCGGGCCACGCTCTCAGACACGTCCCGCTACCGGCTGACGTCGCCACTCAGGCAAGCCCTCGGCGCCGCGCAGCGGTGGAGTTACATCAATAAGAACACGACCGTCACCGCATGCAAGAATCCGCAGCCTAGGGCCGATGAGGTACACCCTTCGCCCTGGAATAGATCGACGCCGTCGACGTATAGCTCGGCCCCCGCTACGGGCCGCTCGTCGTGTTCGCGGCCGAAACCGGCCTGCGAACAAACGAGTGGGACGGCGCTCGAGCGGCGCGACGTCGACCGGGCGAGCCGGGCTGTCACCGTGCAACGACGGTACGCCGACGGGACGTTCACCCCCTACCCGAAGACGGAACGCTCCCGCCGGCGGGTGCCACTGACCGCCCGCGCCCTCGACGCGATCGACCGGCTCCCGCCGCGGGTCGACACGACGCTCCTGTTCCCTGCCGTGATGGGCGGCCCGATCGGGCTGGACAGCCGGCGCACCCGCGAGTGGTACCCGGCGCTCGAAGCCGCCGGCCTCCACAAGCGCGGCCCGTACCACCTGCGGCACACGTTCGCGACCGAAGCCCTCGCCGCCGGCGTAACGATCTTCGAGCTGGCCCGCTTGATGGGAACGTCGGTCGCGATGATCGACCGCACCTACGGTCACCTAGCCCGCGACTCCGAAGCGGCGATCCTGGCCCGGCTGGAGGCGAGGGGCAGCGTCGAGCGGCAGGAGGGGCGACGGTGAACCCCGCGGACATTGCTGGCATCGCCGTCCTTCCACGCAACGTGTGTCGCGGCGCCTGCGAAAATGGTCGCATGATGGACCTCGCCGAGCGTGAGGCGATGGCGAGGGCCATCGTCGACGGCAACAGCTACATGACGCTCGGCACGGCCGATGGCGACGGACGGCCCTGGGCGTCGCCAGTCTGGTACGCGCCCGCGTCGTATCGCGAGTTCTTCTGGGTCTCAAAGCCGGGCGCCCGCCATTCGCAGAACATCACCGTCCGCCCCGAGGTCGGCATCGTCATCTTTGACTCGACTGTCCCGATCAGCACCGGCAAAGCCGTCTACATGGCCGCTCGAGCCCAGCAGGTCACCGCCGCGGATGAGATCGAGCGAGGCGTGTCACTCTTCTCTCGGCGGTCGCTGGAGCAAGGCGGCCGCGAATGGACGCCCGACGACGTCGGCCCGACCGCGCGCCTGCGCCTCTACCGCGCGATGGCGTCGGAGCAGTTCGTGCTTTCGCCGGAGGACGAGCGGCTGCCGTTCAGCCTGGAGTAGCCGAGGTCCGCGGCCCGAGGCGTCTCGCCGGACTCACGGCCGACGGTGAGGTGCGCAGCGAGGATCGCCCCTCGGTTCGGTCTCGCCGAGCGGCGCGGCCGACGTTCTTGCGTTGATCTTGCGCCCGACGGCGAGGACGGCCAGAACGTCTGAGGCCGCAACCCGGCTGCCGATGCGGGTTTGCGGGCGATGGAGCGTACCGGGATCGAACCGGTGACCTCCGGCTTGCAAAGCCTTGCCGCTGGAAACGACGCTCGGCGACAGATGACCGCCCGATCCCGCTTCTAGCCACGGCTTGCGGCCCCCGGCCGGCGCGCCTCGACCCGCATGAGCCACACGGGGGCGTTCCGAACGTTTGGGCCACACGTTGGGCCACGCCCACCTGGCAGCCGACGAGGTTCCCCGTCACAGGCGGCCCGACCTCGGCATCGCTGATCGCACGCGCGACGAGCCCCGCCTCGTGGGCAGCTCCCGCCGAGTGTCAATCCGGCTCTCGCACGGAGATAATCGGGTGATAATGGTTCGCTTCTTGCGCCGGTCATGGCCGCTTGTGGCCGTGATCCTCCTGCTTGGCGCGACCGCCCTCCTGGCGCTCTTGCTCCGGAGGGGAGGAGCCCTCCACAGCCACCGGGAAGTCGCCGAGGAGCGGTAATGCCCTGCTCGTCCACCGGATCGCCCCGGAGCGGCTATTGCTAGGCACCGACGACGGCGCATTCGAGAGCCTCGACGGCGGCCGGAGCTGGACGCGGTCCGGTCTCGGTGGCCGAGAGATCGTCGCGCTCGCGCGGCTCGAGGACGGAACGGTCTGGGCGGGAGGCCCCGGGTTCCTCGCGCGCAGCCTGGACGGAGGCCGTTCATGGACCGACGCCCGGCCCCTGGGCCTTCCAAGCCTTGACGTACGGGCTCTTTCGGGCAGCCGTGACGTCAGCGGCAGGCTTGAGGCCGCGATCGGTGGCGAGGGTATCTTCCGCTCGAACAACGGCGGTCTCACGTTCCAGAAGCTCGGCCCGTCCTCGCGCGTGGGCAGTGACGGCCGCGCTCTCGACGAGACGATCGACGGTGTGATCTTCTTGAGCGATGAGCGCCGCGGCGTCATCGCGAACGCCAACGGTGATGGCGTCGACTGGATCGAGCGTGCTCGACCAGAGCGCTTCCACCCTGGCTCCCAACTACGACGACCAGCACCACGCTCTCCTGCTCGCCGGCACCGACGAAGGCGTTCTTCGCACGACCGACAAGGGGCGAACCTGGGCTCCGGTGCTCCCGCTCGAGAGTGGAGGTGGCCCGGTCGCGTTCTCTCAGAGCCAGATCGAACTTGCTTACGCGCTCACGACTGACGGGACCCATCTACGGAAGCCAGGACTTCGGCGCCACTTGGACGACGATCGGATAGCTCGCCCGTTTTAGTTATCGCCGAGCAGCGGACATGCTCCGCGCCCTTCCGACGCCATCCGTCTCCACACCTGTCTACCGAGCCGGAGCCCCGCGGATCGGACGTGGCGCGCCGCTGCACCTGGCCGAGCTTCCGCCGCCGACGTCCGGCAGCCCGCCGTCGAGGCGCTCCGGCATCCTCTGAGGCCGGCGCGCCTGTCCGGCCTGCGCGCCGCCACCGCCACCGAACGCGCTCGCACAAGAAGGGCTGCGAGCCAGCACCACGCTCGGCCCGGTCATCAGGGGCCTCGACGCGCCATGACATCGAGCCGCACATCGGGCCTGCCTCGCCGACGGTGCCCACGAGGCGCTGCTCAAGAACGCCAGGAGCTGCCCGCCGAGTGGCGAGCCGGAGCGTTTGGGCCACTAGTGGGGCGGCGCGCCCCCGCCGAGCTCCCGAGCCCCAGGCAGCCCGCAAACCCGCATGGATAGGTGATGGAGCGTACCGGGATCGAACCGGTGACCTCCGGCTTGCAAAGCCGGCGCTCTCCCAGCTGAGCTAACGCCCCGCGTCTGGGCTCACTGTACCCGCGAAATCGAGCCTGGCCAGGGCGCCGCGCGGCCGCGACTGCGGCTTCGGCTAGGCGTCGCCCCAGTCGAAGTCGCGGGAGCGGCCCCAGAGGGTGTCCTCGGGGTCGACCGCCGCGGCTTCGTCGGTGTCCCCGCCGGGCCACGCCAGCACCTTGCTCGGCTCGAGCTCGGGCTCCTGGCCGCTCAGCGTGTCCTCCAGGCGGGCCTGCTCCTCGGTCTTGAACAGCGGATGATTCTCGAATGGATCGACTACGCGATAGCGGTCGATGGGCATGTCGTCGAGCTCGGAGTTGCGCCGCTTCAGCTCGAGGTGCTCCTCGATGATGCGGGCGAAGGCGGTCTCGTGGTCGGTACTCACAATCACCCCCGGGTCGGGTACGGGAAAGCGCCGCAGTCTAGAGGACTCCGCGCTCTGAGGAAACCTAGTCCTGCGCGCGGACGATCGTATCCACATCGGCCGACACGACGCAGTTCTTACCTGCGCGCTTCGCGCGGTAGAGAGCTTCGTCGGCCGACGCGAACAGCGCGGCGGGCGTCGGCGTGGCCGGGTACGCCGCCACGCCGAAGCTGGCGGTCACTGCGATCAGCGAGCCGGACTCGGTCGCCAGCGGGCGAGCGGCGAGCGCGCGGCGCAGCCGTTCAGCGAGCAGCTCTCCGCCGTCGAGGTCGGTCTGAGGCAGGAGGATTGCGAACTCCTCGCCGCCGTAGCGCGCGGGCAGGTCGATCTCGCGGACGGTCGTGCGCAGGATGTCGGCGAAGGTCTGGAGGACGTGATCGCCTGCCTGGTGTCCGTACCGGTCGTTGACCTGCTTGAAGTCGTCGAGGTCCGCGAGGACGAGCGCAAGCGACCCATCGAAGCGCTCGGCGCGGGAGATCTCCGCCTCGAGCGCCTCCTCGAAGTGACGCCGGTTCGGCAGCTCGGTGAGACCGTCGGTGCTCGCCTGCCGCTCGAGGAGTCGGTGCAGGCGCGCGTTCTCGAGCGCGACCGACGCCTGCGAGCCGAGCCAGTGGGCGAGCTCGCGCGCCTCGTCGCTGAAGTCGGATCCCTTCGGCGTCAGGTAGAGGACGCCGCTCTCCCGTCCGTCCGACCCGAGCGGAATGGCGAGCGAAGCGCTGTCGCTGTCTGGTCGCCCGCTCGAGGCGATCTCCCGGCCGTCGACGACGAGGCGGCCGCCCGCGGCGCCGGTCGCTTCGACCGCGCTGCCGACGATGACGGGCAGGAGCGCGAGGGGGTCGTGCGTCACCGCGAGCGCCTCACCGAAGCGGCCCACGGCGTCGCGGACCCGGCCGCGCTCGGCCGTCAGCTCCTCGAGGCGCTCCTCGAGCTGTGCTGCCATGTCGTTGAAGGCCTGCCCGAGCGAGGCGAACTCGTCGCGCCCGCGGACCGGGACGCGCCGTTCGAATCTCCCCCTGGCAACGGCCCCGGCGGCGTCGGCGAGCTCGCGCAGCGAGCGGACGATCGTCCGTCCGAGCGTGTAGGCGAGGATGGCCACGGCGATCATCGCCGCGACGGCGAAAAGGAGGAAGCGGCTGCGCAGTCCGCTCGCGGCCGCGTCGATGGAAGCCTTGGGCGTCAGGACGACCAGCGCGACGGGCGGCGTCCCCGCCGACTCTTCGCCGGTGAGGAGGTCGGTGCCGAGCCCGCGGTACGCCACGCCGCCGACCTCGACGTAACGCGGGTTCCGGTACGGGACCTCGAGCCCGCCCCGGAGAGCGGTCGGCGCGATCACGGCTCCGCCCGCTGTGACGAACGCGAAGCGATCGCCTTCCTTCAGGGCGGCCTTGGCCGAGAGGCTCCGCGCGAGCTCGTCGTCGAAGGTCACATGGACGACGACCTTGCCGATGAGCTTCCCGCCCTCCGAGATGACTCCGGCTTCGCGGAACGCAGCGAGGCGCGGCGGCGCCTCGCCCGCCAGAAGATCGCCGCTCGGCGAATAGAAGCCGGCGTGCGCGACCTGCGACGCGTTGCGGACGAGCACCGAGCGGTCGTGCTCGGCGAAGGCCTGCTGGATCTGGGTGGCGCGCGCAAGCGAGCGCGCCGTCTCGACCGCGTCCTCCTCGAGCTGCTCCTCGTAGTCGGCCTGGGCCACGCGGATCGCAGTCGAGAGGCGGGAGTCGGCCGTGCCCGTCTCGCCGCGCACCGCGACTTCGCCGAACGCCATGGTCGCCACCGCGAGCGGGACCAGGGCGAGCAGCAGAAAGTAGATGACGAGCCGCAGCTTGAAGCTACCCATGCATATAGACCATCGGCCCAGCGGTTACCCCTCTTTAGGGGGATCCGAGGCCGGCGCTGAGCGGGTGTTTAGACGATCGGGCGCTCGAGCGCGATCGCGAGGATCATGCCGAGACACCAGCAGGCCGCCGTCACCCAGACCGCGATGGGGACGAGTCGCCGGTTCGAGCCTCCCAGGGTCGCGGCGAGAAGCGCCACGAACACCGACGCCGTTCCGACGCGGCCGGGGTAGTAGACGAGCGCGAGGACTCCTCCGACGATCGCGAACGTGGCCAGAAAGTCCGCGACGAGCTGGGTCGCGGTGGGACGGCTCCGGTACTCCTGCTCGTGGGCGGTCAGCTCGCCCTCCTCACGCGGCGGGCAAGCACCGGCTCTGCCTGGCGACGGCGGTCGCATCTGCCGTGCGGGCGGGGGTAGCGCCCGGGAGCGGGCGCACGCGGCCCACGGCGCCGCGGTGGCTCGACGCCCCCTCCCCCGAGGCCCTCCTCTGAGCTCCCGGCCGCCGCTGCAGGCGGATCCTTGACCGCCCACCAGATCACGTAGCAGAGGTAGAGCGCCGGGATCTTGAGGATCACCATGAACCACAAGGTGAACCAGAGCATCAGCGCTTGAGTGTAACCTAGTCCGCTTCCAAAAAAGCGACCCCAAGGCAGGCGCCCCTGCGGCACAGTTCGGCGCCGTCCTCGCAGCCCGATCCCGCGCCCAAAGATCGAGCCGCGGTTTGGCCGAGAAAGGGGAGGAATGAATCCAAAATCCCTGCGCGGGCTCCTGCTCGCGCTCACAAGCTCGCTCGCCCTTGCGGCGCCCGCCGCCGCTGGAGCGGCGACACCGGAAGAATCCGATCGGGAGACGCTCCTGGAGGAGATCCGCAAGCACCGCACGAAGACGTGGCACCGGCAGGCGGTGATGGGGAAGCCCAGGACGCCGCGGCAGCTGTCCTCCGGCCGGCAGGTCGAGCTCCCTGGCGTCCCTCAGCTCCGTGCGGGACTTCTGGCAAAGGCGGTCGGTGCGAACCCGCCGGCAGCTCCGCCGGCCGCCGCACCTGGCCGAATGGCTCTGCATCCACAGCTACGAGGGTGCCTGGAACGATCCGAACGAGCCGTACTTCGGCGGGCTCCAGATGGACATCTCGTTCCAGCGCGGCTACGGCCGTTACCTGCTGCGCCGCAAGGGCACCGCGAACCACTGGACGCCCGCGGAGCAGATGTGGACGGCCGAGAAGGCGCTCCGCGCCGGCCGCGGCTTCCACCCGTGGCCCGTCGCGGCGCGACGCTGCGGGCTCATCTAGCCGGGCGTCAGCGGGCGCCGGGCGGGCGAAGGACGGCGAACGGGTCGGTGACCTCGAGGTCGTCGAGGGCGAAGCGGTAGACCGCCGCCGGCCTCCCTCCCGCCCGGCCCGGTGTGCGCGTCCCGCCCGTCGGCTCCAGGACGCGCCGGCGGAGAAGCACCCGTTGGAGGTTCGTCGCCGAGACGTCGTGGCCGAGCGCGGCGCTGTAGAGGCCGCGCAGCTCCGAGATCGTGAAGGAGGGAGGTGCCAGCGCGAAGCCGATGTTCGTGTACGAGAGCTTGGCGCGGAGCCGCTCTCGGCCCGTGAGCGTGATCACGTCGTGGTCGAAGGCCATGGCCGGGAGGTCGTCCACGGCGTGCCAGGCGGTGTCCGCCGGCACACGAGGGTCGACATGGGCCGGGACGAGACCGAGATAGGCCGTCGCGATGAGCCACTCGGCCGGGTGCCGGTCGGGCTCGCTCCGCGTCTCGAGCTGCTCGAGGTGCGCGAGATCCTTGACGTCCACCTTGGCCGCCAGGTGCCGCCGGATGGAGTGCTCGAGCGTCTCGCCTTGCTCGAGCCGACCGCCGGGAAGCGCCCACGCGTCAAGGAACGGCTTGCGCGCGCGCTGCCAGAGGAGCGCCTGGAGAACGCCGTTGCGCACCTGCAGGACGACGGCGAGCGCCTCGTGAGCCGGATGAGTGTCTGTGGTAGACTTCACCGTTAGTTATCGACTTATAGTCTAAAACTACCTCTGGAGGATAGCGGACATGAAGGCCCTCATCGTCGTCGACATGCTGAAGGACTTCGTCGACGGCAAGCTCGCGAACCCGAAGGCGCAGGGGATCATCGAGCCGCTCGAGCGGCTCCTCGACCACGCCCGTGAGGACGACTGGGTCGTCGTCTTCTCGAACGACGCCCACCAGCCCGGCGACCCGGAGCTCCGGGTCTGGGGCGAGCACGCGATGGCGGGAGACCCGGGCGCCGAGGTCATCGAGGCGCTCGCGCCCCGCGAGGGTGACCTCGTCTCTCCGAAGCGCAGCTACGGCGCCTTCGACGGCACGGGCCTGGACGAGCAGCTTCGCGAGCGCGGCGTCGACGAGGTGGTCATCACGGGCCAGCACACGCACATCTGCGTGCGCCACTCGTCCTACGGCGCGCTGATCCGCGGCTACGAGATCACGATTCCGGAGGACGCGGTCTGCGCGTTCGAGGGCGTCAGCGAGCAGGACGCGCTCGACTACCTCCAGGCGACCTACGGCGCGCGGCTCACGAGCGTGAGCGAGCTCGTCGGCACGCCCGTCACGGCCGCCTAGAGACTCCACGAGACTGCGGCTGGAGGTCGGCGTCGACTCGGCGGGTCGGCGCCGACTCTCCCATGCCTGTGCTCCTGATGGGGCACTAAGGCGGCTACGCTGGCTCGGTGAACCGCCTCGCCGGCGAGACCAGCCCGTACCTCCTTCAGCACGCGGACAATCCCGTGGACTGGTACCCCTGGGGAGAGGACGCCTTCGAGCGCGCGCGCTCAGAGGACCGGCCCGTCTTGCTCTCCGTCGGCTACGCCGCGTGCCACTGGTGCCACGTCATGGAGCACGAGTCGTTCGAGGACGAGGCGACGGCGGAGCTCATGAACGAGCGCTTCGTCTCCGTGAAGGTCGACCGGGAGGAACGGCCCGACGTCGACGGGCTCTACATGGACGCCGTCGTCGCGATGACCGGTCACGGCGGCTGGCCGATGACGGTCTTCCTCACGCCGGAGGGGAAGCCTTTCTACGGCGGCACGTACTTTCCGCCCGAGCCCCGCCACGGGATGCCGAGCTTTCGCCAGCTGCTGCTCGCAGTCGGGGAGGCATACGCAGAACGGCGGGGGGACCTCGAGCGCCAGGCCGGAGCGCTCGTGGACGCAATCCGCCAGGGGAGCGAGCAAGCGCCCTCGACCGAGCCCCTGACGAACGGGCTCCTGACGGGAGCCGTGCCAACCCTGCGCCGCGGGTTCGACTCGGTCGAGGGAGGCTTCGGGCCCGCCCCGAAGTTCCCGCCGGCCTCGACGATCGAGCTCCTCCTCCGCCTGCAGCTTCGTGGCGGAGACGAGGATGCCCTGACGATGGCCCGCCTCACCCTCGACCGGATGGCGGCCGGCGGGATGTACGACGTGCTCGGAGGCGGCTTCCACCGCTATTCGGTCGACGGGCGCTGGCTCGTCCCCCACTTCGAGAAGATGCTCTACGACAACGCGCTCCTCGCCTCGGCCTATCTGCACGGGTGGCTCGTCACGGGCGAGGCTCGCTACCAGGACGTCGCGAGCGCGACACTCGACTACCTGCTCCGGGAGATGCGCCTGCCGGAGGGCGGCTTCGCCTCCGCGCAGGACGCGGACACCGACGGCGTCGAAGGGCTCACCTACACGTGGACGGCCGAGGAGATCGAGGCGGTCCTCGGCGAGCCGCACACCGAGTGGCTCGAGCCGTTCGAGGACGGCCGCTCGATCCTGCGGGGCGAGATTCCGGAGGAGGCGCGCGCGGCCCTGCTCGAGGCACGCTCCGGACGTCTGCAGCCCTTGCGCGACGACAAGGCGCTGGCCGCGTGGAACGGCCTCACGCTGGCCGCCCTCGCGGAGGCGGCGGCTCGGCTCGACCGGCCGGACTACCTGTCGGCAGCCGTCACGCTCGCCGAGTTCCTCCTCGGCCCCCTGTCAGACGACCGTGGACGGCTCCTACGGACCTTCCGGGACGGCAAGGCACACATCCCCGGCTACCTCGAGGACTACGCGAACGTCGCGCACGGGCTCGTCGAGCTCTCGTGGGCGACGGGCGAGCTCCGCTGGCTCGAGGAGGCGCGGCGCCTCGCGGGCATCGTGGTCGAGCTCTTCGCCGATCCGGCACGAGGCGGTTTCTTCGTCGACGCCCCCGAAGGCGACGGCCTCGTCGCCCGGCGCAAGGAGTTCGACGACCACCCCACGCCGGCGGGGAACTCGATGGCCGCCTACGTCCTTCTCCGGCTGGCCCGGATCTACGGTGACCCCGAGCTCGAGCGGAGCGCGGTCGGCGTCTTCCGCCTCGCGCACCGGCTGCTCGAGCGCGCGCCCGGCGCAGTCTCCCATCTTCTCTGCGCGCTCGACCTCCATCTCTCTCCCCCGGCAGAGGTGGCCGTCGTCGGGGACTCGCCCGAGCTCCGTGCCGCCGTGCTCGCAGGCTTCCGTCCGAATGCGGTCTTCGCCTTCACCCCCGAACCGACCGACGCTGTCCCGCTGCTAGCGGGCAAGGGCCTCCTGGACGGACGCCCGGCCGCCTACGTCTGCGAGAGCTTCGCGTGCCAGAGGCCGGTGACGACCGCGGCCGAGCTCGCGGAGCTCCTCTAAGCGCGAACGAAGACTGGGCGCCGGGGCCAAACGCGGAAGAGAGAAGAGCCCCCGATTCCTCGAGGGCTCTTCATCATGCGTCGAGCACGCGCGTCCGCCACCGGCGCGCCCTGAGCCGGGCGACACCCTGGACGAAGAGGCCAGGCCGCTCGCGCCTGGCACGGGGTCGCTCTCGCAGACGCTCGCGGGCCTGTAGACGCGCCAGCTCGCGGGATCGGAGCATGATCTCCGAAGCAGCGCGAGGCGTGCGCTCTTCCAGGCGCCGTGCCTCGAGGTGAAGCCTGTACATCGGTACTCCCTTCGTGAAGTCTTTCTCGGTCTGTTCGATCGAGGGTCTCTGAAAAATGGCATGCAAAAGCCGGAGGTCAAATGCACGCTGATATTTCCCGGCGCAAGCGCCGGCGTCCTACTCGTCAGGCGGAGCCTGTCGTTCTGTCTACGGTGTCCTCAAATCAGCATCACTTCCTTCCGCTCGAGCTCGCGTTCTCGTCCCGAAACGACGAAGGCGACCCGTTGGGTCGCCCTCGCTCGGAGCCTGTATGCCGCTGACGTGCTAGGGCATACCTCTCCCTGCGAGGGGCCGAACGTTCCCGAACGCGACCGCGGCTCGGTCGGCGTCAGTGGTGCCCACCGGCTTCGACGCGGTCTGCGCCGCCTCGGAAAGGAACATGAAGTTGGTTGCGTTCATACGATTCCTCTCGCCGGTTGGAAGGCGCCAGAATAGCCGATGCGCCCGCCGTTTGCAAGAAAGCCGCACGGATCGGCGACCCGATTCAGACCAATTGCCTGCAAATGTGTCAAACAATTCTCGTGAGACATTCTCGAGAGTTGCCCGACAGCGCCGCGAGCAGCGCGAAGACGACCCCTCGCCTCTAAGCTTCCATCGTGTACGCGAGCTTGACGGCCGTGCGCGGCGCCGGCGCCGAGGTGAGCACGATCGCCCACATGGCAGCCGGGCAGATTCTGCCGTGGCTCCGTGCGTTCGACGGCTACCAGGGGTTTCTCCTCCTTGCCGACGTCGAGACCGGCAGCGCCCGGCTCCTGTCGATGTGGGAGAGCGAGGACGCGCTCGAGCGGAGTGAGCGCGGCCGCCGGGAAATGCGGGAGAGCATGATTGCCGCCGCAGGTGCCGAGATCGAGCGGGTCGAGCGGTACGAGCTCTTCGCCGGCGACGACCTGCCGACCGCCACGGCCGAGGCCCAGGCGGGAGAGGAGGGCCCGCTGCTCGCGCGTGTGACGACCTTCGCGGGAGCCCCCGAGAGCATCGAGGAAGGCTTCCGGACCTTCCGCGACGACCTCGTCCACTGGTTCAGCGACGCGACGGGCTTCCGCGGCTGGCTTGCGCTCCTCGACGTGCCCGGCGGAAGATCGATCGGCATCACGCTCTGGGCGAGCAAGGATGCCCTGGCGGACGAGGCGGGGAGCGGCGCCGTTCTGCGTAACGAGGTCGCGGCGGGTCTGGAGACCACCGTGACGAGCGTCGAGCGCTACGAGGTCGTGGTCGTCGAGACGCTCGCCCCAGACGAGGCGGGCTGACATGCCGGACTTCAGGGACGAGGCCAAGCTCGACACCTCCCAGGTGGAGGATCTGCGCGGGAGACGAGGCAGGGTCGGCCGCGTCCCCGGAGGCGGGCTGACGGTCGGCGGGGGCGGGCTCGGCATCGTGGTGGCTATCTTGCTCGCCGTCCTCTTCGGGGGGAACGTCGTGGGTGGGGGCGGCGGGCTCGGCGACCTCGGGAACCTCGAGGACCAGACGGCAGGAACGCCCGCGGTCAACAGCGAGATCGCCCGGGAGTGCCGAACGGGGGCCGATGCGGACGAGCGCGAGGACTGCAGGGTGGTCGGCTACGTCAACAGCATCCAGGCCTACTGGACGGAAAGCTTCGCGGGCGGCGGGCAGACGTACGAGCCCGCGCGGACCCGCTTCTTCGAGGGCGAGACCGAGAGCGCCTGCGGAATTGCGACCTCCGCGGTGGGGCCCTTCTACTGCCCCGGCGACAACTACGTCTACATCGACCTCAGCTTCTTCGACGAGCTGCGCTCCAGGTTCGGTGCGCAGGGCGGCCCGTTCGCACAGGCGTACGTGCTCGCCCACGAGTACGGCCATCACGTCCAGAACCTGCTGGGCATCCTCGGCGGCCCGCAGGACCAGGGCGCCGAGAGTCGCGCGGTGCGGGTCGAGCTTCAGGCCGACTGCTTCGCGGGCGTCTGGGCGAACAACGCGGTCGAGACCGGCTTCATCTCACAGCTCACGGAGGCGGACATCGCCGACGCGCTCGACGCCGCGGCGGCGGTCGGAGACGACCGGATCCAGCAGGCAGCCCAGGGCAGAGTCACGCCCGAGAGCTGGACGCACGGGTCGTCAGCGCAGCGTCAGCAGTGGTTCGCGACCGGCTACGAGTCCGGCAACCCGGGCAGCTGCGACACCTTCAGCGCGGACATCTGAGCCTCGCCGCGCGGGGGCCGGGAGCGCTAGGCGATCTGCCAGGTGTCGCCGGCGTGGAGCAGGGCCTCGAGGTCGCCCTCGCCCCGCTCCTGCCTGGCGCCCTCGATCTGGGCCGCCATCAGGTCGTCGTAGACCGGCCGCTCGACCGCCCGGAAGACGCCGATCGGGAGCGGGCCCGGGCGTCCGTGGCCGAGCCGGCCGAGCGCGAAGGCGGTCGTCGGCTCGGCGGCGGCGACGTCGTGGACGAGCAGCGCCTCCTCCCCCACCTCGCCGGCGTCCACGACCTCCGCCACCCCGTCGGGGCCCAGCCGGACGCCCTTCTCCCCCTCGCTCCCGAAGCGCACGGGGGCGCCGTCCTCGAGCACGATCCGGTTCTCCTTCTCCTCGCGGACGTGGTCGAAGGCCCCGTCGTTGTAGACGTTGCAGTTCTGGAGGATCTCGACGATCGCCGCTCCCCGATGCCGGCTCGCCGCGCGGAGAGTCTCGGTGAGGTGACCGCGGTCGGTGTCGATCGCGCGCGCGACGAAGGTCGCCTCGGCGCTGAGCGCGACGGACACCGGGTTCAGCGGCCAGTCGATCGAGCCCATCGGGGTCGTGCCGGTGACCTGGCCGAGCGGGCTCGTCGGCGAGTACTGGCCCTTCGTCAGGCCGTAGACCTCGTTGTTGAAGAGGAGGATCGTGATGTTGACGTTGCGGCGCAGCGCGTGGAGCAGGTGGTTGCCGCCGATCGAAAGCGCGTCGCCGTCGCCGGTGACGACCCAGACCGAGAGGTCCGGCCGCGAGGCTGCGAGCCCGGTCGCGATCGGCAGCGCCCGTCCGTGGATCGAGTGCATGCCGTACGTCTCGACGTAGTACGGGAAGCGGGCGGCACAGCCGATCCCCGAGATGAACACGAGCCGCTCGCGCTCGAGCCCGAGCTGCGGCAGGAAGCTCTGGACGGCCGCGAGGACCGCGTAGTCTCCGCACCCCGGGCACCAGCGAACCTCCTGGTCTGACTTGAAGTCCTTCGCGGTCGGCAGCTCGCCTGGGGTCATGTCAGCGGCTCGATCGCGTCGGCGAGCTCGGCGGAGGTGAACGGGACGCCGCGGACGCGGTTGTAGCCGACCGCATCGACCAGGAACTCGGCCCGGACGAGCTTGAGGAGCTGGCCGAGGTTCATCTCCGGCACGAGCACGCGCTCGTAGCGGCGCAGGACGTCGCGGAGGTTGCGCGGGAAGGGGTTGAGGTAGTGGAGATGCGCATGCGCGACGGCGCGGCCTTGGGCGCGCGTGCGGCGGACGGCGGCGGCGATGGGCCCGTAGGTGCCGCCCCAACCGAGCACGAGGAGCCGCGCGCCCTCCTGGTCGTCCACCTCGAGGTCGGGGATGTCGGCGGCGATCCCTGCGACCTTGCGAGCGCGGATCCTGACCATGAGGTCGTGGTTGTCCGGGTCGTAGGAGACGTTGCCGGTCCGCTCCTCCTTCTCGAGGCCGCCGATGCGATGCTCGAGGCCCGGCGTGCCCGGAATCGCCCACTGGCGGGCCAGCGTCTGGTCGTCGCGGACGTAGGGCAGAAACCGCCCGTCGTCGTTCGGAGCGGTCGCGAACCCCGTCGAGATGTCGGGAAGCTTCGCCGCGTCCGGAACGAGCCACGGCTCGGAGCCGTGGGCGAGGTAGGCGTCCGAGAGGAGGTAGACGGGCGTCCGGTACCTGAGCGCGATCCGCGCCGCCTCGATCGCCATCTCGAAGCAGTGGCCGGGAGTCGCCGCGGCGAGCACCGGCACCGGCGACTCGGCGTTGCGCCCGAAGAGGACCATCGAGCAGGTCCGCCTGCTCGGGCTTCGTCGGCATGCCGGTCGACGGGCCGGCGCGTTGGATGTCGAGCACGACGAGCGGAAGCTCGAGCGTGACGCCGAGGCCGATGGTCTCCGCCTTGAGGACGATGCCGGGGCCGCTCGAGGTGCAGACGCCGAGCGAGCCGCCGAAGGAGGCTCCCAGCGCGGCGCCCGCGGCCGCGATCTCGTCCTCGGCCTGGAACGTCCGCACGCCGAAGCTCTTGAGCCGCGCGAGCTCCTCGAGGATGCCCGATGCCGGTGTGATCGGGTAGGCGCCGAGGAAGAGCGGCAAGCCGCTCTGGACGCTCGCCGCGACGAGCCCCATGGCGATCGCCTGGTTCCCGGTGACGTTGCGGTAGGTCCCCGGCGGCAGTCGGGCCGGCTTGACCTCGTACCGAACGGCGAACTCCTCGGTCGTCTCGCCGAAGGCGTAGCCGGCCCGGAAGGCCTTGACGTTGGCCTTGGCGATCTCGGGCTTGGCGCCGAACTTCCGCTCGAGGAAGTCGATGGTGCCCTCCGTCGGGCGGCTGTACAGCCACGACATGAGCCCGAGGGCGAACATGTTCTTCGACCGGTCTGCCTCCCGCTTCGAGACGTCGAACTCCTTCAGGGCCTCGACCGTGAGCGAGGTGAGCGGGACCCGCTGCACGCGGTACTCGTCCAGCGAGCCATCCTCCAGCGGATCCGCGGCGTAGCCCGCCTTCTGAAGGTTCCGCTCGCCGAAGGCGTCCGTGTTCACGATGATGGTCGCGCCTTTCGGCAGCTCCTTCAGGTTCGCCTTGAGCGCCGCTGGATTCATGGCGACGAGCACGTCCGGGGCGTCGCCGGGAGTCAGGATGTCGTGGTCGGAGAAGTGGATCTGGTAGCCGGAGACACCCGGGAGCGACCCGGCCGGCGCGCGGATCTCGGCGGGAAAGTCGGGGAGCGTCGAAAGGTCGTTGCCGAGGATCGCGGTCTCGCTCGCGAAGCGGCCGCCGGTGAGCTGCATGCCGTCCCCGGAATCCCCGGCGAAGCGGATGACGACGCGGTCTTGCTGCTCGACCGGCTTGGGCATGCTCACCTCAGGTATATCGCACCCGCTCGACGCCCGGGGGCACCTACCGGGCCCTCAGCGCACCGGAAGCGTCAGCCAGACGTCGGCTCCGCCGCCAGAGCGTCCCGCGACGTGCGCCGAGCCGCCATGGGCGGCGGCGATCACCTGGGCAATCGCGAGGCCGAGCCCGGCGCCTCCCCCCGCGCGGGCCTCGTCGGCCCGCGTGAAGCGTTCGAAGGCGCGCTGCGCGAGCTCGGGCGCGAACCCGGCGCCCCGGTCGAGGACGTGAAGCTCCACCTCGCCGTCGCGCTCCCGGGCGACGAGGCGGATCGCGCCCCGTCCGTGGCGAAGGGCGTTCTCGACGAGGTTCGCCAGCGCCTGCTCGAGTCGTACGGAGTCCGCGTCGACCAGAAGGGCGGCAGGAGCCTCGACCTCGATGACGCGACCGGACTCCTCGGCGCGGCGCCCGAAGCGCTCGGCGACTCCCGCGAGGACGTCGCGGACCGGAATCGGCTCCCGGCGCAGGAGGAGACGACCCTGGTCCGAGCGCGCGAGGACGAGGAGGTCCTCGGCCAGCTGGGCGAGGCGATCCGTCTCCGCAGCCGCCGAGCGGAGCGCCGCCTCGAGCTCCGCCTCGGACCGGGGCCGTCTGAGCGCGACCTCCAGCTCGGTCTTGAGCAGCGCGAGGGGCGTCCTCAGCTCGTGGCTCGCGTCGGCGACGAAGGCCCTCTCGCGTTCGAGCCCTCGCTGGAGACGATCGAGCATCGCGTTGAGGGTCTCGCCGAGCCGGCGAATCTCGTCGCGCGACTCCGGCAGCGGCAGGCGGCGCTCCGGCTCGGCAGCCGAGATCGCCGCGGCCTCGGCCCGGATCGCCTCGACCGGGCGCAGGGCGGCGGTGGCCAGCGCGTAGCCGAGCAGCGAGGCGAGGATCAGCGCCGCGGGGCCGATGAGGAGGAGGTCCACGAGCTCCGACCGCAACGCCTCGTCGCGGTCCTCCAGCGACTGACCGACGACGACCACGTAGGTGCCGCGCGGTGCCTCGGCCGGGGTGGCCAGCAACCGGGCCGGCCCTTCGACGCCCGGGACGTCGCGACGCTCGATCAGCAGACGCTCCCCGCTCTCGACGCGCGCGAGTTGGCCGGAGTCGAGCAGGGGCGCCACGCCGTCGAGGACGTCGCCGTCCGGCTCGATCACCTGGGAGACCCGCTCGCCGTCGGCCCCTTCGAGCGGGACGCGCGGCTGGTCGCTCGAGAGGGTCGCCGCGATGTCGGCCGCGCGCGCCTCCAGGCCGTCGTCGATCGCCTCGTCCAGCGACGAGGCGAGACGGAAGTAGAGGAACGCTCCCGTCGCGGCGAGCACGACGGCCATCACCACCGCGAAGGCGAGCGTCAGGCGGAGGCGGAGAGGGAGCCTGTTCATCGAAGGCGGTAGCCGGCGCCGCGGACGGTCTCCAGCGACGCGCGGCCGAAGGGTCGGTCGACCTTCTCGCGCAGGTAGCGGACGTACACGTCGACGACGTTCGAGCGGTTCTCGTACGAGTAGTCCCAGCAGTGCTCCAGGAGCTGGTAGCGGGAGAGCACCTGGCCCGGCCTCCGCATGAACGTCTCGAGCAGCGCGAACTCCTTCGCCGAGAGGTGAATCTCCGCCTCCCCGCGCCAGACCCGGCGGGTGGCAGGATCGAGGCGGAGGTCGCCGACCTCGAGGACCGCCGGCCGCTCGAGCGCCGGCCGGCGGGCAAGCGAGCGCAGGCGGGCGAGGAGCTCGGCGAAGGAGAACGGCTTGACCAGGTAGTCGTCGGCGCCGGCGTCGAGGCCGGCGACGCGGTCCTCGACGGAATCGCGGGCAGTGAGCATGAGCACGGGCGACCACCTTCCCGCCTCGCGGAGGCGGCGGCAGAGCTCGAAGCCGTCGAGGCCCGGAAGCATCACGTCGAGCACGATCGCGTCGTAGTCCGTAGCGCCCGCCATCCACAGCGCGTCGTCGCCGACGCGCGCCACGTCCACGGCGAGCCCCTCCTCGAGCAGCCCGCGCCGCACGAGCGCCGCCATCTTCACGTCGTCCTCTACGACGAGGACCCGCATTCCACCATTCTCGCAGGAGAGATGAGAGAAAGATGAGAGCGCCGGCCGGCTCTGGCTGTCGTATTCTCCCCGCAGCCGAGCTTCTAGGCGAACCGAAAGGAGTCGCTGTGTCCGTTGCCAAGATCATCGAGTTGACCGCAACGTCGCCCGATAGCTTCGAGGACGCTTGCCGGCAAGGCATGGACAAAGCCGGCGAGACGCTCAGAAACATCCAGGGAGCCTGGGTGGACGGACAGGAGGTCGTGGTCGAGAACGGCGAGAACGTCTTCCACGTCCACCTGAAGGTCACGTTCCTGCTCGACTAGCTCGAAGCGGCGGGCCTGCGCCGGGAGGCAGCACGCCGAGCGCCCCGTAGCCTCAGTCCCTGTACGGGTCGAGGACGTCGCGACCCGCCATCGCGACCCCGAGCGGCCGGAGGCGGTGCTTCACCCGCACCGAGCCGGCGTGCGCGGCCAGGACGTCCGCCAGGCGCTTGTAGACCTCCGGGGCCTCATCTGCGCCTCCGCCGACGAGCACGATCCCCTGCTCGCGTAGGCGCGCCTGCACGGCCGGCCAGTCGACGACGCCGGGCCGGAGCTGCTCCTCGACCCAGACCTTGCGACCGTCGACGATCCTCTTGCGCCGGCGAACCCTTCCCGCAGCCTGCGTTCTGCTCATGACGCGGCCGGCGCCGTGCACGGTCGAGAAGAGGGACTCTTCCGCCTCCTCGCCGGCGACCCCCTCGAGGATCACCGACTCGGCCCCCATCGACCCGCCCACGAAGCCCTCCTGGCCCGGCCTGGCAGGCGTGCAGCCCTTCCGGATCACCCAATACGTGCGGCCGAAGTGCTCCTCCCGCCAGGCGAAGTTGTGGTGGTTGTGCACCTCGTGGGTCGCCTCGGCGCCGAGGATCTCGAGCACCTTGGCCACCACGACGTCACGGCCCGCATAGGCGTACTCGCCGGCGAGCTGCATGGCGCCGACGTACGACTCACCCAGCTCCGAGCCCACCTCGAAGAGGACGGGCGGAGAGTCCATCCCGCCCTCGCTTGCCCTCCCCTCGAAGGGGAGCCCCTGCGCCAGGGCGAGGAAGCCCGAGGCCGTCTTGTGGCCGAAACCGCGCGAGCCGAAGTGCACGCCCACCCAGATTCGCCCCTCCTCGTCCTCCATCAGGTTGACGTAGTGGTTGCCGGAGCCGACCGTCCCGAGCTGCGACTCGGCGAGCCGGGCGAGCTTACGCTGCGGGGCGAAGTCGGCACCCCGGATTCTGTCGAGCACCGGGTGGTCGGCCCGCTCGCGGGCCGCGACGCCCATGCCGAAGGAGATTCGCCGCGTGATCTCGCGCATGAGCGCCTCGACGCCGCCGCGCTCGTCGAGATCCGCCCGGGTCAGCCCGGTCCGGGCGGCCTTGTTCCCGCACCCGATGTCGAACCCGACGCCGGAAGGGGAGACGTAGCCCTCGTAGGCGATGCCGCCGCCGATCGGCTGTGAGTAGCCGGGGTGGTGGTCGGCGCAGAGGACGCCGAGCTCGGCGTCGCCCGCGTCCATGCAGCGCTCGAGCTGCGCGAGGCTGCGCTCGTCGACCTCGCCGAAGGTCTTGATCCTCATGGCGGCGTCCTCCGCAAGTCTGCCACTCCCTCCCCGGCCGACCCGCACATGAAGTTCTTCGACGGCGACCGCCGGGGCTACGTCCGCTGCCTCGTCGACGGCGAGGCCCCGCCTTTAGAGCTCGACGCCGAGCCGGAGCAGCCCGTCTCTCCCCGGGGGCGTCACGAGGAGGCCGCGGTCGCTCGGTCGCCGCTCGAGCCAACCGCGTGCGAGGAGTGCCTCGGCGAGAGCGGCGCCCAGGGCACCGGCGAGGTGCGGGCGCCGCTCGCTCCAGTCGAGACACGCGCGCGCGAACGAGCGCCGGTGGGCACGGGCGGCGAGGACGTCGACGCCGAGCTCGGCCAGCGTCTCCTCGCCGGCCGGAGTCAGCTCGTAGGCCGCGTCGCCGGCCAGGAGCGACCCACGCTGGACGAGCGCCTCCGTGAGACCGACGCCGAGCCGCCCGGCGAGGTGGTCGTAACAGGTGCGGGCGGATCGAATCGCCTCACTCCGATCCGCGCCCCGCAGGGAGCGCACCTCGACGGGCGGCGCCACCCGGGCGAGCGCCTCGAGCGCCTCGGCGACCGCAGCGGACGCCAGGCGATAGCGGCGCTCGCGGCCTTCGGCCTCGCACACGACCAGCCGTCCGGCGAGCAAGCGAGCCAGATGGCCGCTCGCGGTGCTCGGTGCGACGCCCGCGCGGCGGGCGAGCTCACCCGCGCGTAGCGCGCCTCCGTCCATGAGCGCATCCAGCATCGTCGCCCGGGCGGGCTCCGCGAGCAGAGCCGCCACCGCGGCGACGTCCGCGTCACCCACCGAGCGCGTCATAGGCAAAGCATGCCGGTCCAACGTTTCGGCCCGCACCGAAATGTAGCTCAGGCATGATCGTCGCATGGCGACGAAAAGCGAGGCCGCTGTAGTCGTTGGGACGCCGGCCCACGACGAGTCGTCCCGAGAAGCGGCGCTCGCCGGGCTCGCGGCTCTCGTCACGGTCGTGCTCTGGGCCTCTGCATTCGTCGGGATCCGTGCGGCCGGCGAGGACTTCTCCCCCGGTCCTCTGGCGCTCGGACGGCTCGTGATCGGCAGCCTGATCCTCGGCTTGTTCGTGCTCGCTCGCCGGGAGTCGCTGCCACGCGCGCGCGATCTCCCGGGGATCGTCGTCTGCGGCCTCCTCTGGTTCGGCCTCTACAACGTTGCCCTCAACGCCGGCGAGCAACGTGTCGACGCCGGCACCGCGGCGATGCTCGTCGCGGTGGGGCCCATCGTCCTCGCTCTGCTCGCCGGTGTCCTGCTGGGAGAGGGCTTCCCGCGGCAACTGCTCCTCGGCTGCGCGGTCGCGTTCGTCGGTGTGGCGGTGATCGGCCTGGCGGTCTCGGAGGCGAGCCGCTCGAGCGCAGGTGTCCTGCTCTGCCTGCTCGCCGCCGTCGCCTACGCGAGCGGGGTGGTGGCGCAGAAGTTCCCGCTTCGCAACGTCTCCGCGCTGCAGACGACCTTTCTCTGCTGCCTGGTCGGGACACTCGCCTGCCTCCCGTTCGCACCGTCGCTCGTGGACGAGCTTCCCGACTCTCCGGCCGCGAGCGTCGCCTGGATGGTCTACCTCGGCGCGCTGCCGACCGCGCTCGCGTTCACCACCTGGGCCTACGCGCTTGCGCGCACCAGCGCCGGACGCCTCGGGGCGACGACCTACCTCGCGCCGCCGATCTCCGTGCTGCTCGCCTGGGCAATCCTCGGCGAGTCGCCGCCCACGCTGGCGCTGGCCGGGGGAGCCCTCTGTCTGGTCGGCGTCGCCCTCAGCCGACGTTAGGCATCGTCACTTGAACGCCGTCAACCAGGTGACCTTCTTGTGGTCCAGGCGGCGCTGGATCGCGTTCTCGGCCGAGAAACGGATCGCGACCGGGCCGGCGTCGGTGCCGTGGGAGACGAGCATCGGATCCTTACCTCCCGTGACCACGACGGCGACGTGCTCGCTCTTCTCGGTCGAGCTCCAGACGACGAGGTCACCCCGCTGGACCGCGGCTCGCGGGATGTGGCGGCAGTGCTCCAGCAACGTTCCCGTGAACGCGGTCCTGCTCGGATCGAAGGCCCCGTCGTGGTTCGGGTTGGGCGCCTCCGCCCAGCTGTGGAGGAGCGTCACGAACGCCGAGCAATCCGTCTCGAGGGGAAGCGTCCCCGGCTCGAGGAGGGCAGCCAGCCGCGGCCCGTCCTGGGAGTAGTCGATCTTCGGCTCGTTCCTCACGCCCCAGCGCGCCCACTTGACGATCGTCCGCCTGGCCTCCAGCTCCTCGGCCTCTTCCCGGAGGCGCTGTTTCCTCGCTCTCCGAAACGCGCGCGGGAGCGGCGCTCCCTCGAGGAACGACTTCAGCTCCAGGTCGAACTGCCGGTTCACCTTGTCCGGCGGGTAGCCGAGCATCCACTTCGCCCGGCGCGTCGCCCCGGCCGCGATCGGGCCGTACTCCCCGTCGGGCTTCCCCGGCTGGAAGTTGCCGAACTCGCTCCTGCGGAGCAGACGCTGCGCCGCCTTGACGTCGTCGCCCTCCATGAACGGATCGGTGAGGCGGAGGGTCCGAGGCTCGACGAGCGTCCCCTCGAGGTCGATCGTCCCGTTCTCGGCCATCCTGTGGAGGAGCACCGCGGCCCCGCACTGGGCCGATACCGCGGTGGCCGAGAAGACGCCGTCGGCGACGAACTTGCCGCGAACGTAGTGGTTCGAGAAGCTCCACAGATACGGCGAGTTGATCTTCGGCGTCCGGTCCCTGTAGCCGAAGCCGTTGAATCGTTCGAAGCGGAAGAGCGTGGGCGCGACGCTCCAGTCCTTCAGGTCGGCGAGCCCATGGCCCCGCAGGGCGTCACGGGCGCTCTGCTCCCACGTAAAGGGCGGCCTGCCCGTCGCCGGCCGGCCTGCCGGGACTCTGACCGTACGAGCCGTGAGCGGATCGCCGTTGTGGAGGTGGCCGTCGAAGCGAAGGCTGATCTCGAGCGAGTGGAAGATCCCGATCACGTACCAGGGCACGCCCGTGGCCCTCGAGACCGACGCGTATCGCCGCTTGTTCTCGGCGATGTGGGCCGCAAGGGAGTCGACGTCGCGGCCCCGGTTCGCGTTGATCCGGCAGCTTGCGAACAGCTGCTCGTACTCACCCGTGAGCTTCTTCGTCAGGTTCATGGCCTCGTCTCCGTTCGTGTGCCGGCCGCTTATCGCACTCGCGTGGGCCGCCGTCAAGGGGGGCCTCGTCGGGACGAGCGAGTTGACCTCCGCGGCTACCGTCCTTCAGACTCGAACAACCGCCCCTGACGGTCCCCCCCGAGAAAGGTAGCCATGACCGTAACGCCCGACCCCGGACTCGTTGACGAGCTGGCCGGCCGCCTCTCCGGCAGCGTCCTGCGACCCGAAGACGAGGGCTACGACGCCGCTCGCCACGTGCACAACGGACTCGTCGACCGCGCACCGGCCCTCATCGTCCGCTGTCGTAGCGCAGCCGACGCGGCAGCGGGCGTGCGCTTCGCACGGACCGCGGGGCTCGAGATCTGCGTCCGCGGCGGAGGCCACAGCGTGGCCGGCCGAGCGGTCGCCGACGATGCGGTGATGATCGACCTCGCCGAGATGAAGGGCACGAGCGTCGATCCCGAGGCTCGCACGGTGCGGGCTGAAGGCGGTCTCGACTGGGGAGAGCTCAACGCCGCCACCGCCGAGCACGGCCTCGTCGTCACCGGCGGGGCGATCTCCACGACGGGGATCGCCGGGCTCACGCTCGGGGGCGGGCTGGGCTGGCTGATGGCGAAGTACGGCCTCGCTGCCGACAGCCTGCTGGCCGTCGAGCTGGTGAACGCCGAGGGAGACGTGCTCGACGTGAGCGAGGCTACCGACCCCGACCTCTTCTGGGCGCTGCGCGGCGGAGGTGGCAACTTCGGCATCGCAACGGCCTTCACGTACCGCCTGCATCCCCTCGAGACGGTCATCGGCGGATTGATCGCCCACCCGATCGACGCCGCGCCCGAGATGCTCCGCTTCTATCGCGACGCCCTCGCGGACTGTCCCGACGACCTGACCGTGTTCGCCGGTCTCGTGCACGCCCCGGACGGCTCGGGCCTGAAGCTCTGCGCCATGATCGTCTTCCACACGGGGGACCCGGAGCAGGCCGAAGAGGACCTGGCGCCCTTCAAGACGTGGGGCTCGCCTGCCGTAGTCGAGGTCGGTCAGATGCCCTACCCGGTGATGAACACGCTCCTCGACGACGGCTTCCCGGCCGGGGCTCTCAACTACTGGCTCTCGAGTTTCACGCGAGGCCTCCCAGACGAGCTGATCGACACGATGGTCGAGCGTTTCGCGTCCGTGCCTTCGCCGATGACGGCCATCATCCTCGAGCACTTTCATGGGGCAGTGACACGGGTCGGCGTAACGGACACGGCGGTGCCCCATCGGGCAGAAGGCTGGAACCTGTTCATCCCCTCCGTGTGGACGGATCCTGCCGCGGCTGACGAGAACATCGCGTGGACACGGGAGACGCACGCCGCCCTCGGTCCCAATCTCGACGAGGCCCGCTGGCTCAACTACCTGGGCGACGACCAGCTCGGTGACGCCGTGCGGGCCGCCTACGGGCCGAACTACGAGCGGCTGCTCGCGGCCAAGCGGCGCTACGACCCGGAGAACGTCTTCCGCCACAACCACAACATCGACCCCAGCTGACCTCCGACGTCCGTCACGACGTGCTCGCGGGCGGGGTGAGTCGCTTGATCCGGCTGAGGGGCTACGCCCTGGAGGCGCCGAAGGCGAGGCCGGCGTGCTCGGCCAGATACGGGCCCAGGTAGAGGCCTGCGATCTTCCCGGCCGGCCACCAGAGCGGCTCGTCGTCGACCGCCGAGCGGCCGCCGAGGCCTCGTTTCAGCTCCGCGCGCAGGTAGCGCGGGGTCTCGCCCGTCAGCACGAGACCCCGCAGCACTGGCTCGAACGGCCGCGGCGTCACGTCCGCTCCCGCCCGGGCGGCGATCGCTTCCGCGACGGCGTCCGCCTGCTGGGTCGCGAGTCCGCCCTGCTTGACCGGGAAGTCCGTGATGTCCCCAGCCGCGTAGACGTCGGCCAGCCCCTCCACGCGACCGTGCGGATCGACGCGGATGAAGCCGTCCGCGTCCTGGGGAATCCCGGCGAGCGTGATGCCGTTGAGCCGCGGGAGAGCGACGACGCGATCCGCTTCGAGCTTCTCACCGGGGACGAGCCTGAGCGAGCCGGCTTCGAACGCCTCTGCGTAGGCGCCCGTCTTCAGCGCGATCCCCCTCGCAGCCAGGAGAGCTACGCAGGTCGTTGCTCGCTTCGCGGCCGAAGATGCGGAGCGGATCGTCCTCGGGCGTGACGACGGTGAGCTCCGCGCCCTGCACGCCCCTCCCCGCCAGGCGGGACGCCGTCAGGAGAGCCAGCTCGTAGAGAGGGAGCGACCAGGTGACACCGCCCGGGACGGCGAAGACGACCCGCTTGACCACGCCCGCGTCGAGGTCGGCCAGGAGCGCGCGGAAGTCGGGCACGTCGGTCGAGCCGCGGAAGGTCAGGGCGCCCGGGATCCCGGGTCGCGCCTGGGCCCCGCAGGCGACGAGCAGCGCGTCGTAGCGCATCTCCACGGCCCGGGTCGTGCGGATGCGCCGCTGACCCGCCTCGACGACCGCGAGACCGCCGAGAACGTGGTGGGCACCGCAACCGCCTGCGAGGGTGGCGAGCTCGAACCGCTGCACCTGCCCGAGCTGGAACGGCTCGGCGACGGCGAGCGGTCGGTAGGAGAACTCCGTTTCCGGGGCGAGCAGCGTGACCTTGACCCGCTCCTCGGCGAGCGTTCTCAACGCGATCATCGCCTCGAGCGCCGCAACTCCTCCGCCGGCGATCACGACCCGAAGCGGTCGTTCGGACATGCCGAGCACCCTAGTCCTCATTCCGTCCGTAGGCATCGGGGGACGTTCGGACGCGTCTGCGGGAAAACCGCAGCATCGGTCCGTCGCGGCCCCGATGCCTTCCAGCCGGCAATCCGTGAGGCTGGCATTCTGGCGAGCGGCACGGAGAAAGGAGACGAACGTGAAGGTCTTGCTGGCCTACGATGGATTCGAACACTCGAGGCAGGCGCTCGAAGAGACCGCCGAGCTGGCCGCCGAGGGACGCAGCGAGGTGACGATCCTCAGCGTGGTCCCGGAGGACGATGCAGGAGCGAGCAAGGCGGGCGGCCACCGGATGATGGCTCCGCACGCCCACCAGGACGTCGCGAGCGCCCATCAGCACCTACGCGAGCGGGGAATCGAGTCGGAGATGAAGATCGCCCACGGCGCCCCTCTCGACGAGATCGTTCGCGAGGCGGAAACCGGAGGCTACGATCTGGTCGTCGTCGGGTCTCGCGGCCTCGGCCCGGTCGGGCGCCTCATCCTCGGGAGCGTCAGCGAGCGCCTCGTCCTCAGGTCTCCCGTCCCGGTCCTCGTTGCCGGGTCGGATACGACCGAGCGGCACGAGCCGGTCGCGGCGACCGACTGACTCGTTGTCGAGCCGGCCGGTTACCGCCGGCGCGCCCGCTGCTTCGTCTTGCTGCGCGGGCGGCTGCGGTTCGGCCGCGGCTTCGGGTACGGCCGAGCCGGTGACACGGCGCTCGGCGCCGGCTCCGTCTCGATCTGGAGCCGTAGGAGCGCCAAGGCCGCGATCGGGGCACGAAGGCGCGGGAGCCGACCCGCCGGCGGCTCCCGCGCTTCGAGCTCCTCAGTGAGGCTGCGGCTGGGCGGGTTGCCGACCTTGAGCAGACCGACCTGGCCGAGGTCGACGTCGGCGAACGCGTGGCTCACGAACGGGTACATGCCCTCGTCGTCGATGTTGACGTCGAAGACGGCGCCGCCACCTGCGGGAACGATGACCGTCTGGACTCCTCGCTGCGGTGGGCTCTTCAGGTCGGAGTTGACCCACGCGCGGTCGAAGATCGTGCCGACGACGTGGAAGTTCACGTTGTTCGTCGGGCCGGCGGCGACGACCCAGAACCGCGTCGTCTCGCCCGGCGCCGCGGTGAGCGGGTGCGTGACGTACTGATTCGCGTAACCGTTGAACGTCGCCCAGTCGACCAGCCTGGCGCGCGCCTTGGACATGTCGAGCGAGGCCGGCTCGTCGATGCCGTCGCCGTCCAGGTACCACTCGCTGCCGACGAGGACGTACTCATTGTCGACCGGCGGCAGCCCTTCCTTCGGCTGGACGATGATCGCGCCGTACATGCCGTTGGCGATGTGGGCGAGCACCGGCTTCGTGCCGCAGTGGTACATGAAGATGCCGGGGTCGCCCGCCTTGAAGCGGAATGTGAACGATTCGCCCGGCTTCGCGTCGCGGAAGGCGACGTCGGGCGCGATCCGGGCGGCGTGGAAGTCGATCGAATGCGGGATCGAGCCGCCGTTCGTGAGCGTCATCTCGACGGTCTGGCCCTCGCGCACGTGGACGACGGGGCCGGGAGCACCGTGCCCGTCGAAGGCCCAGGTGTTGTACTCCACGCCCGGCGCCACCTCGACGACCATGTCCTTCAAGGTCATCTGCACCTTGACCAGGTCGCCGGCGGGCACAGCCGGGAGCGTCGCGTCAAAGGCCTTGTGAGCCTCGGCCAGCTCGGCCGCGTTCTCGGGCACGATGCCGGCGAAGCTGTTCAACGGCAGCGCCGTGTTGTGGTCGCCCACCTGCTCCTGGGCGGCAGCCGGTGCCCCGTCCTCGGAGGCAGCGGGCTGCGGCGCCGCGTCGCGCGACTCGCGCGAGTCGGCCCACATCATCAGGGCAAAGAAGCCGACAACGGCGACAGCGAGGCCGAGCAGCATCGTCGCCACCATCCAGAAAGCGCCCGAGCTGGTACTCGAGGCGCGGGGGCGGGGGCGCGTGGTCGAGGCGGGATAGGAAGCCATGGCGGGTCGTCTCCTTCGACTATTCGTGTTCTCGAGCCCAAGGTAGACCGGAACAGGGATCCCGGCCCCTCGGGCGCCCCGCACGTCGATCCGCATTTGGCCACAGACTTCGGTACGGGTTTGCCCGCAACGGATGGCCGGTGCGGCGCGCGGATCTCGCCGCCGCGTTCCGAAGCTACTGAGCGCCGTCCCCGTCCTGCATCACCGCGAGCACGTGGCCGGCCGGATCCTTGAACCACGCAATCGCTTCAGGCCCGGAGTCTCCTCCTCTGAAGATGCCCTTCTCGTCGGTCTTGATCTCCGGCAGGTCGTAGTGCTCCATGCGAACGCCGCGCCTGATGAGCTCGTCCACCGCCGCGTCGACGTCGTCCACGGGAAAGTTGAGGACGGTGTGCTTCGGGGCCGTGTAGTTGTCAGAGGGGTAGATGAAGACGTCGGTGCCGCCGGCGATCTTGAGCACCAGGCCCTCGGGGATCTCGTCGACCTCGAGGCCCAGGGTGTCGCCGTAGAACTGCTTCGCCGCCGGCAGGTCGTCGACCGAGAAGCTGCTGTATGCCTTGGTGTCCTTGAACATGTCACTCCTTCGAATCCGGTTGGGTCTTAATAGAGACGATCCTGGGCATCCGGACTCATCGGTCTCGTGAACGTGCTGGTACGGTCACGCCGGTGCGCCGTCTCAACATCGCCGCTCCCGTCTTCGAGTACGACGCCGACGACCCGGAAGGCTTTCGCTCCGGCATGTTTCGCTTCGGACGGCTGATCGACGCCGGCCGGCTCGGCGCGAGCGTGTACGAGCTCCCACCGGGCCAGTCGATCTGCCCGTACCACTACGAGTACGGCGAGGAGGAGTGGCTACTGGTTCTCGAAGGCACTCCGACGCTGCGGCATCCCGACGGAACGGACGTGCTGGAGCCGTGGGATGTCGTCTGCTTTCCGTCAGGCCCCGAAGGCGCCCACGGAGTCCGAAACGACACCGAGCGGACCGCTCGCGTCCTGATGTTCTCGACGGTGAGCTATCCGGCGGCGAGCGTGTATCCGGACGGCGACAAGATCGGGATCTGGACCGGCAATCGCGACGACGACCTCATCGTGCCTCGCTCGAGCGGCGTCGACTACTGGGCCGGCGAGACCGAATCTCGGCAGGGGGATGCAGACGCAACTCCCGGGTGAGCGGCCAGGATCCCGGTCGCTTTCTCACGGGAGGCGCCGGTGAGGATCGAGCTCGAGCCGGTCACCAGCATCCGGCTGGAGGCCTAATGGGCGCGCGCGAGGCGGTGCCGATCGACTCAAGTCGGATCCGCGGGAGTTTGAGCCTCAGTCGCGGACTGCGACGGCGCGGACGGCAACGACAGGCCTGCTCAATCCCTTGAGCCGAAGCTCCGGCACCGGCTCGGTTGCGACGCGATCCTCGACCGCGGCATGCGCTCGCTGATCGAGCAGGATCTCGTCCGACCGGCTGCGTCGCTGAGACGCGAGGCGAGAATGACGGCGTTTCCGACTGCGCCGTACTCGTAGCGACCCTCGAAGCCGACTCGGCCGAGCGTGGCGTAGCCGGTGGCGACCCCTATGCCGAGTCCAAGCTCATGACCACGCTTCCGCCACTCCTTCGCGAGCAGTGCAAACCGATCGCGCACGGCTACAGCCGTTCGAACGGCCGCAAGCTCGTGGTCCACGACCGGCATGGGGTCGTTGAAGAACGCCATCAGCCCGTCGCCCGCGAAAATGCTCGATGGTGCCCTGCTGCGTAAGCCGTGGGTCGAGACGGCCGCTGCATATCGCCGACCGCGGTCGGCCGGCTGCAGCGAGTGCGCCGGCTGGAGGGCCCGTGGCTCGCCAGCCGGCGCACTCCGTCGTCTAGAGATTCGCCTCGAGGAACGTCCGCGCGGCCGTCGAGTCGACCCGGTACGCGAAATTTGGGCCCGAACAGCGCAGGCTGAACGTCCAGGTGTTGATCCCGACGATCGTGCCCTCGTGGAACAAGGGGCCGCCCGAGTCGCCGAAGCAGGTGCTCTGAGTGATCTTCAGGAACCGGTCGGGGAAGGCATCCTTCGCCGGGATGGCCGTCACGTCCCGGTAGCTCCGCACGCCGTCGACCAGGACGATTGCCTTGGGCGACGCGAGGCTGCCTGTGATGAACTCGTCGGTTCCGTAGCCGACGACGGTGAACGTCTCGGTCTTCAGGTCGAGCGCGGCGAGGTAGTCGGCACTTGCGATCGGTGCGGGCGTCACGCCGGCCACCGCGTCGTCGAGGAACACGAGCGCGATGTCCTCGGCCGGAGGCGCGAGGCAGCGCTGCTTGGAGTTGCCGATACAGGGCGGCGCGGTGAACCAGTCTGGGTGCACGACGATGTGATCCACCGTTGCGTACGGCCCGTCCCCCTCCGGATCGAACGAGATCCGCAGATCGTCGGGGCCGAGCCCGTCCGGCCCTTCCTCGACCAGGAAGTCGGTGCAGTGCGCGGCGGTAAGAACGACGTCAGCGCGGACGAGCGTCCCCGAGCAAAAGTCGAACCAGTCGCCCTCGATCTGGAGCTGCAGCACGCCGACGTTCGCGTACCGGTTGGCCGTGTCGTCCGTCCCGCCGATCACCGCGCCGGCCGGTGCGACGAGCAAGACGGCGATCGCTGCCGCTGCGGCCACAATCGTTGCGGCGCTGCGTATCAACCGCATCTCCCCTCCTTGTCGGGTTGATCAACGTTACGACGCGTCGAGACCGAATGCAAAGACCCGCTCCAGGATGCCTCGCACGGTCGGTTACGAGATCGAAGCGGACTGATCCGGCGACCGCCAATTCGCAGGACGCACGCCGCGGGCAGAATTCGCTTCCTTCGCCAGTGGAAAGGAGTCGCGATGATCATCAGCACCATGAACGACCTCCCGGGTTACCGGATCGACGAGGTGCTCGGCGAGGTATTCGGCCTCACCGTCCGCTCGCGCAACGTCGGCTCTCAGATCGGTGCGTCGTTCAAGTCGATCGTCGGCGGGGAGCTCAAGGGGATGACGAAGATGCTCGCCGAAGGACGCGAGCACGCCACCCAGCGCCTCGTCGAGGAGGCGGAGGGCAAGGGGGCCAACGCGGTCATCGCCTTCCGCTTCGACACCTCGGAGCTCGGGAGCACCTGGACTGAGATCTGCGCCTACGGGACGGCGGTACGGGCGACGCGGGCGTAGAGCAGAGTCACGAGGGGACGTCCGGCGCGAGGAGCCTACGATGGGCGCCCGGTTGGCACCGCTCCCAGCGATGCCGAGGCAAGCGGCAGCTCGACGAAGAATGTTGAACCAATTCCCCCGCTCGATTCGACCCAGATGCTGCCTCCCATGAGTCGGACCAGTTCGCGGCAGATGTAGAGACCGAGGCCGGTGCCGCTGACTCCCCGGGTCGTGCTCGGATACAAGCGGTAGAACTTCTCGAAGATCCGCTGCTGCTCGGGCTGCGGAATACCGACGCCCTCGTCACGAACCGCTATGCGAAGGTGAGTCCGGCGCGGCTCGAGTCGGACCTCGATACGGCCGGTGCCAGGCGAATACTTGATTGCGTTGCCCACGAGGTTCGCGAGCACCTGCCGGAGCTTGTCGCGGTCCGCGGCGACTGCGGCAACAGAGGGGGGCGCCACGAGCTCGAGCGAGAGCTCCTCTGGAGCGTGTGTGCGCGCGGCCTCGATGACCCCGCGTGCGACGTCCGAGACGTCGACCTGCTCGCTTGCGAGAACGAGCCGGCCGGACTCGACCTGGCTCGTGAGCAGGATGTCGTTGACGAGATCGACGAGCCGCTCGGATTGGTCCGAGATGATGGAGAAGAGATGGCGGCGTAAGTCCTCGTTGACGACGTCTTCGCGCTCGAGGGTCTTCACCGCGCCGTAGACGGCGGCGATCGGCGTTCGCAGCTCATGGGAGACGGTCGCGACGAAATCCGCCTTGAGCTCCTCCAACCGCCGCTCCTCAGTCAGGTCGCGGAATGCGTAAACAGTCCCCTCCGCGAAGCTCACCCCGGCGACCGAGAGCCAGAGCTCACGACCCTCCAGCTCGACGGGAAGTGTCGTCGCAGGACCAGTGGACGCAGCCGGAGCGCTCGCGATGCTGACGGCTTGCGCCAGCGTCTCCCAGCCGGGAATCACTTCCTCGACGGGGCGGCCGAGCACAGCCTCGGCCGGAACGCCTGTGATCGCCTCAGCGGCAGGGTTCCAAAGCCGAACCACTCCCTTTGCGTCGACGAGGAAGACGCCGTCCGCGACATAGCCGAGCACCCGGGCAGCTTGTCCGCGCTCCTCGGCTTCCCGATAGAGCCGAGCGTTCTCGATCGCGATTGCGGCGCGGTCAGCGGCGAGCTCGAGCAGGTCGATGTCGTCGGGCGAGAAGTCGCGCGGGGCCAGCGCGCCGGCCACCAGCACGCCGGCGATCCTTCCCTCGACGGTCATCGGCACCGCGATCAGCGAGCGGATCGTTTCACGATCTCGTGGAGAACCATTGTCCTCGTGCGCAGCGCCGAGATCGACTTCCCGATGTTCGTCGACGACGCGTCGGGTGACCCCTGCTCGCTGGGCGAGCTCGACGGCTGCGTCGACGTGTGTGTCGGCGCCGGCCGCCGCGCGGAGGACGAGCGCAGCGTCGGCGCCCTCGATCAGGAGGATCACGGCCGCGTCGACTGTGACGATCTCGCGGATTCGCTCCAGCAGCTCGCGGAGCATGCCCTCGAGCGGCAGGCCGGAGAGCATCGTCCCGGTGATGCGCTGCAGGCGTTCGAGTCGTTCCGCCGTTGCCTCCGCTTCCCGTCGTGCCGCACGCTCGCGGGTGAGGAGGGCATCGCGCTCTTCTCCCAGGCGGATCCGTTCCAGCGCGTGCCTGACGCTCTCCACGACCGCCTCGAGCAGGGCAACCTCCGCCTGGTCGAAGGGCTCGTCGTAGAGGCGCGCGACGCCGACGACACCGCGGCCGACCTCGCCGGCGAATGGCACGAGGACGAGCTCCTGGGCTCCGATCGCGAGCAGATCGCCCTTGTAGAGCTGCGGCTCCTCACAGGTCAGGACGCGCGCGCAGCGTTCGTCGTCGAGCAGGTCCGCCCGTTGCTCGGGCATGAGGCCGTGGGCGCCTACGAGAGTGCAGGCGGCTTCGCCGTCACGCGCCGCAAGGACGAACGCAATCTCGGCTTCGAACGCCTCGCAAAGCTCTGCCGTGAAGAGCTCGCCCAGCTCGGCTTCCGAACGGGCGAGGTTGACGATCGTGACGATCTGAGCCCGCCGCGCAGACTCGACGAAGCGCCGAAGCAGCTCGTTGCGGCGGTCAAGAAGTTGAGCCGAGTGCAACGACGACGAGGCTATAGTTTCGGTCTCCTTTCGCACCGCGGACCCGCCCGATCTCTCCCCGCGTGTAGACGCCCGCCAGCGCGGGCGGGGGATCGCCGAAGGAGGAGATGATCGATTCGACCTCACGCGCGGCGAGCGGGTTGCCGAACTGCGCACTCCTTGCGGCGCAGTCGAAGAGCACGACGGCCTCGGCCGGGCCCGAAAGCTGCCGCAAGGCTTCGTCGACCGCCGTCATCGCGCCGCGAACGATCGCCTCCGGCTTGTGTTCGCAGACATCCACCGCCGCGTTCGCCTCGATGCTCGTCGCACAGACCAGACCGCCTCCCGGCGCGCGGCCGCGCACGTATCGTGGACGGACATCGCCGCGTAGCTCCGGCTGGGCAAGCGGATGCGCCATCGCGATCGCCTCGAAATCGGCGTCGCTCAACGGGACGTCGCCCATCCCAAGCTTCTCGAGGTAGACAGTCTCGGCGGGACGGCCGTCGAGTTGGAGCACGACCCGGCCGCGCGAGCGGGTGACGATCGACGGCGCTCCGCGCCGCACACAGCCGTGCGCAATGCCGACACCGATCGGCGTCCTGCTGGCCAGGGCGACGGCGACGACGCTCCCCGACAACGCCTCGCCGTCGGCGAACTGGGCTCTGGCCAGGCCGCCGGCGGCTCCTCCCGCGAGCGGGATGCGCCCACCCGCGATCTCGTATGCCCCGGCGACGATCTCGGCCTGGTCGCCCGACTCCGAGTCGACGAACAGGAGGAGCGCAGCCTGGCTTCCGTCGAGGGCGACGCCGAACAAAGCCTCGCGGGCGGCAGCGCGCCCGGCGGCGCGCGGGTCGGAGGAAGTACCCGTGCCTACCCCGACCGGGACTGAGGAGTCGAACGCAAGAGCCGAGCACCCACTCTCGATCGCACCGCTGAGCGCGATTGCGCCGGTCCCGGTCATCCCGGCGACCCGTGCGTTTCCCGCGGCCGCCTGAGCCTGCGTCGCCGCTTCCCGAGGGTCGAAGAGGCCGGCCGGGAAGATCAGAACGAGACCGGGGTCGCGGCCGAGTGCTTCGACCGCTTCCTCCACGGCCTCGAACGGTGCGCGGGGCCCGACGGCGGCGCCTGCGCCGGCGAGTCGGTTTCGTGTACGGACGAGGTCGAGCGTGGCCACAGACAACACTCCCTCTCAACGGACGGGCCGACCAGTTCCTGGTCTTTCCCGTCCTCACCGGTTCACAAACAGCTTCTCCTGAGTTACGGTTTCTCCGTGATCGGGCAGACAGGGTAGGACAAGATGCATCTCCGATCAAGCGTGCGGCATGCGGTTCTGGCGCTCCTTCTCCTTGCGCTCGTTCTCTTTGCGCTCGTGCGCCCGCCCGCGGCCGTTGCCGACGATCCACCGTTCGTCGGCTGGAGCGCGCTCCTGCCCGGGCTCTCGCTTCCCTACGACGTGACGAGCCCGGACGACTGCATCGCGGGGCGAGTCAAGTGCGTCGACAAGATCATTGACCAGATGACCAAGCGGTTCCAGCCGCTCGCGTCCTCGTGCGACCACGACGCGATCTTCGCCCTCACGTACCTGCGCGTGACCGAGGAGTACCGGCGCACCGTCGAATCGCCGACGTTTTTCGACGACACCGCGTTCGTGAACCATGAGGACGTCATCTTCGCGCGCTACTACTTCGCTGCCCATGACGCCTGGGTCGCCGGGCGGACGGCGGAGGTCCCGCCGGCGTGGCGAGTCGCGTTCGACGCCGCGAGAGATCGAGCTGTCTCGGCGAACGGCAACCTGCTCCTCGGGATCAGCGCGCATGTTCAACGCGACCTCCCGTTCGTTCTCTACAGCATCGGGCTCGTCAAGCCGGACGGCGGTAGCCGGAAAGCGGATCACGATCGCGTGAATCAGATCCTCAACCGCGTCACCGACGACATCATCGCCGAGGTCGCCCGGCGCTTCGACCCGACGATCGACGACGGCAACGCGCCGACGACCCTCGACGACTTCGTACTCTTCCAGGCCATCGTCAGCTGGCGCGAGACGGCCTGGAGGAACGCAGAGCTGCTCGCGCTGGCGCCGACGCCGGCGGCGCGCGAGCTGGTCGCTCAGCAGATCGAGGGCTACGCCGCATCCCAGGCGAGGGCGATCCGGACGGCCACGCAGTACCTCCCGCTCTTGGGCGGCCGCGCCGCGCGCGACGCCTACTGCGCGACTCATTGGGCCGGCTAGAGGACGCCTAGACCGCCGCCCGCAGGTACGCGAGCACGGCGAGCACTCGTCGGTGCGAGTCGGGGTTGGCGGTGAGGCGCAGCTTGAGGAAGATCTGCTTCACATGCGCCTCGACGGTTCGTTCGGTTACGAAGAGGCGTCCGGCGATCGCCTTGTTCGAGAGGCCCTCGGCGAGGAGGCCCAGCACCTCTCGCTCGCGCTCGGTCAAGTCGGTAAGAGGGTCCTCGCGGCGGCGCCGGCCTAGGAGGCGGGAGACGATCGTGGGATCGACGACGGTCTCGCCGTCGGCGAGCCGGCGAAGGGCGTCGACGAGGATGGCGACGTCGAAGACGCGCTCCTTGAGCAGGTAGCCAACTCTCTCGGGGTGTTCCTCGAGCAGACGCATGGCGTAACTCGGCTCGACGTACTGGGAGAGGACGAGGACGCCGACGGCGGGGTGCTCTGTCCGGATCGTCTGGGCGGCGACGAGGCCCTCGTCCGTGTGCGTGGGCGGCATCCGGATGTCGACGATTGCCGCGTCCGGGCGTGCGAGCCGCACGTGGCGGAGAAGCCCCTCGGCGTCCTCCGCCTCGGCGACGACGTCGATGCCCGCGTCCCGGAGCAGGCGGACGATCCCTTGCCGAGTGAGCATGACGTCGTCGGCGACGACTACGCGCATGGGATCTCCGCCCGCAACGTCGTCGGCTCGACCTCGAGACGGCCGCCGGCCGCGCCGACGCGATCGGACAGGTGGATCATCGTGGAGCTGCGCTCCGAGCCGTTGTCCTCCACCTTGACCACCAGTCGCTCATCTTTCCGGGCAGCGTTGACTGCGGCATAGCTCGCGCCCCTCCGCGCCGCATCGTCGATTGCCTCAGCGACGACGAGGTAGGCCGTCGTCTCGACCGGAGCCTGGTAGCGCTCTCCAACGGTCTCGCCGATCTCGACCACAACCGGTGCTCCGTCGGCGAGTGACGCCAGTGCGGGGCCGAGGCCGGCCTCGGTCAGGATCGCCGGGTGGATACCGTGAGCAAGCTCCCGAAGCTCGCCGAGTGCGGCCTGCGCGTCGCCGGTCGCCTCCACGAGCAGCGTCGCGGTCTCGACGTCGCCCTCGGCCTCTGCGGCTGAGCGTGCGACCCGGAGGTCGTATGAGAGGGCGAGTAGGCGCTGCTGGGCGCCGTCGTGGAGGTCGCGCTCGAGCCGGCGCCGCTCGGCATCTCCCGTCTCGACGATGCGCGTGCGCGAGAGGCGGAGGTCGTTGAGCTGCGCCAGGACTTCTGCCTGCAGGCGCTCGTTCTCGAGCGCGAGTCGAATCGCGGCACCCATCTCGCGCTCGAGGTCCTCGATGGCCGCAGAGTGCGCGACGAGGGCGACCCGCCGGCCGCCCCGCACGAACGGGGTGACCGTGCGCCCCGCTGCGCCCACGGGCTCTTCGAGCGGACGGCCACGACCGTCGACGTAGTGCTGGGAGGTCGGCCGCGGGTAGGCGATTCGGAGCTCGGGATCGCCGATCGCCCGGGCGAGTGCAGACTCGAGCGAGCCGGGAGGCGGCGCCTCGCCGAGCTCGGAAACGATCCTGGCGACAGAACGCCGCTGGACTCGAGCGCGGATGACGGCCCACGGCAGGCCGACGGCGATGACGATGACCGCCGCGCAGCCGACGGCGAAGATGGACAGGAACGCTGGGTCGCTCGGGTCCTCGACCGGCATGCGCTCGAGGGCGACGGAATGCGCAATCGTCGCAGCCGCGAGCGCTATTCCGCCTGCGAGAACCGGCCACAGCGTCCGGCGGGCAGGGGCGCTCGCAGCGGCGAGCCGCCAGATGCAGACCGCCGCGAGCGCCGCCGCCGCGGCGGCGGTGAACCAGAGGTCGGCGTCCTGGATCCCGTCGGCGACCCGCGGGAGCGAGCGGACGAGGAAGACGTTCTCCGTGCAGTTGTCCCAGCAATTGGGGTCGAAGAAGGGATCGCGGAACAGCGCCCGGCCGAGCGCTGAGAGGGCAGCTTCGGCGTAGACGGCGACAACGAGTGCGCGCACGCCTTTCGAGCGCAGCCGGCCGGTGGGGTACGCGAGGACGAGGTGGAGGAGGAGCGGGAAGGCGAAGCCGGCGGCAAGCGTGCCGAGGCTCAGGACGAGCGGCGGCCCGCCCTTCCAGCCGGCCCAGAACGGCGCGAACCAGACAAGGCCTGCCAGCAGGGCCAGGTCGCCGATTCGCCCCGCCGGCCGGGCGAAGGACGTGACGAGACCGGCCGCCACGAGCGCAAGACCGGCGAGGACGGCGAGAGTGGCAGCGAGGTCGGAGCGCCCGGCGTAGGTCGTGAGCTCGCCCGGGCCGCGTGCGACGGCGAGCGCGCCCAGGCCGTAGGCGAGCGCGGCTGCCCCGGCGGCGAGCCGAGCGAGGTTCGCCGGGCGGACGGAGAGGGTCGCCACCGCCCGATTGTGGCACCTTTGACTACGAGCACATTGGTGCTGGCCACAATCCCACTCTCGGGCCAGCCACGATGTACCCGGCTTTGCCCCCTCGTAGCGTGGTCTCGAAGTTCCTTGATAGGAGTGAGACCATGAACAGCATGAGGAATCGAAGCTGGCTCGCGGCACTCGTTCTCGCCGCGATCGCGGCGTTCACCGCGGCCGGCTGCGGCGGCGGTGGAGCCGGCAGCGAGGACAAGGCGGGCGGCTCGGGCGAGCCGGTCGTGCTGCGACTCGCCAGCATCAACGGCCAGCTCGACTTTACGCCCGCCGTGGTGGACTTCGTCCAGCGGGTCGAGGAGCTCTCGGGCGGCGACCTACGCATCAAAGCCGTGGATGACTGGGGGAACTCCGCCTCCGACGCCGAGCAGCAGGTCGTGAACGATGTCTCCGCCGGCGAGATCGACCTCGGCTGGGTTGGGACGCGAGTCTTCGACACGCTGAACGTCAAGAGCTTCCAGGCGCTGACCGCGCCCATGCTGGTCGACAGCTACGCCCTCGAGCACGCGGTCATCGAGAGCGGGATCACGGACGAGATGATGCAGGGGCTCGACGATCTCGGGGTGGTCGGGCTCGGCGTCCTCCCCGACGGCCTCCGCAAGCCGACTGGCGTGACCGGACCTATCCTCGGACCAGGGGACTGGCGGGGGATTACCTTCGGCACCTTGATGTCGAACAGCCAGGCCGACGCGATCCGGGCACTCGGGGCCACCCCGGCGCAGGTCCACATGACCGAGCGCGAAAAGGGGCTCGCAGACGGAACGATCCAGGGATTCGAGTCGAGTATCTGGGTCCACCAGCACAACCCCGCGCTGGCGCATCTAGCTCCCTATGTCACCGCCAACGTGACCTTGTGGCCGCAGATGGATGCTCTCCTCGCCAACCCGGAACGTCTGGCAGCGCTGACCGCGGAGCAGCGCGGGTGGCTGGAGGAGGCGGCCCGCGACGCGGCCCGCTCGACCTCCCCTGCCGACAGGGATGCCCGGGCTCTAGCCGACTCCTGTGCAGCAGGCGCCCGCTTCGCAGAAGCGTCGGCCGCCGATCTCGCGGCGCTCGAAGCGGCCTTCGCCCCCGTCTTCGCGAACCTCCAACGACACCCGGAGACGAAGGCGTTCATCGAACGGATCCGAGCGCTCAAGGAGTCCACCCCACCGGAACGGGAGCTCGCCATCCCGTCGGACTGCACCGGCACGGCCCCGGAGCAAGCGAGTGGGGGCACGGGGACGGCGCCCGCGTACCTGAACGGGACCTACCGCTACGTGCTTACCAAGGAGGACGCTCGGAAGGCCGGTGAGCCGGATCTCAGCCCGTACCCACATGCCAACACCTACATCCTGAAAGATGGGCACTTCGACGCCACCGGCGGGTTCACCGGAAGCTACTCGGTGGACGGGAATCGGATCACCTTCGCCCCCACCGACTTCGACTTCGACTACACCGTCACGTTCACGTTCACCGTGGACGACGAGGGCAATCTCGACCTCGACCCCGTCCCCGGGGTGGACCCGGGAGACGCGTTCGAGGCCGGCTCGCACACGGTCTGGACGAAGATCGACTGACCTTCGGCCGGCGCTCATACCGCCTCGCCGCCGAGGGGGATCTCGGCGGCGAGGCGGGTCCCCGCACCCTTCGGGCTCTCGACGTAGAGGGCCCCTCCGAGTGCCTCGACCCGGTCGGCGAGACCCCGTAGGCCTGTTCCGCGCGCAGGGTCGGCGCCGCCGCGACCGTCGTCCTCGATCTCGATCCTCACCCGCCCGTCATTGCTCGTCACCGATATCGAAACCCGGGATGCGGACGCGTGCTTCGAGATGTTCGCGAGGGCCTCGGAGCAAAGGAAGTACGCGACCACCTCGACGTCCGCGGGCAATCTGGCGGCCGGGGCGACGACCTCGACCGGTACCGGCGCCTGCTCCGCGAGCGATGCGAGCGCGCCCGCGAGCCCCACCTCGGTGAGGACACGCGGGTGGAGCCCGTGGGCAAGCCGGCGGAGCTCCTCGAGCGTCCGCGCGAGCTGAGTCTCGGTGCGGTCGATTCGCTCCGTGGCAGCGGCGCTACGGGCGGTGAGGCGCGTCCGGCGAAGTTGCTCGGCGAGCAGCTCCAGCCGCCGCTGCGCGCCTTCGCGAAGCCGCAACTCCAGGCGCCGCCGCTCCGCATCGCCCGCTTCGAGGATCCGCCGCCGCGATTCTCGAAGCTCGGCCACCTGGGCACGCACCTCGGCCTGGAGACGCGCATTCGCGGCCGCGAGCCGCGCCGCGGAGGAGACGGCATCGCGGAGACCCGGATCGTCGAGTACGGCCGGATCGTGGACGAGGGCGGCAATCGGTGGTCCTTCACCCTCGATCATGGTGACCGAGCGCTCGGCTCCCGAGTCGGGAAGAGCGAAAGAACGGCCCTCGGAGTCGACGAACGCACCCTCGCTCGGAAGCCAGTAGCCGACCTCGAGGGTCGGATCGCCGAGCGCACGGGCGAGCTCGTCACGGAGCGTTCCCGAGCGGCTCTCGCCGAGCTCGACGACGAGGTCGGTGACCGCTGCCCGCCCCCAAGAGGGCGACAGGAGCCCCGCGAGGAGGACGGCGGCCAGGGCGCAGAGCGTCGCCTCGAGCGCGATGAGCGACGGGTCACTCGCGTCCCCGGCAGGCAGCGCGAGACGAGCTGCTGCACCGCCGGCGAGCACGAGCCCCAAGCCCGTGGCGGCCCAGAGCGCCAAGCGGCGCGCCCTCCGGGCGGGGCCCACCGCCCGGAGGTAGGAGCGGGCACAGACGACGACCAGAAGAACGGCGAGAACGATCGTCGCGAGCTCGCTCCGCCAGACCGGAGTCAGGACGGCCGCTGCGTATCCGACGGCGACGGCGGCCCGGTCGAGGCGCGAAGAGAGTCGCCCGCTCGGGTACGTGACCAGGAGATGGACGAGCGGCCCGCGGTAGACGTAGAGGGCGTGAGCCCCGAGCCAGTCCACCGGGTCGATCCCGCTGGTGGCGAAGTTCCCGAAGAACCAGCTGAAGCCCGTCGCCGCCATGAGAGCGCCGCTTCGGCTCTCGGGGCGCCGTGACCAGGCGATCAGCCCGCAGGCGATGAGGGTCCAGCCGGTAACCAGGTCGGGCATCCAATGGCGCGGGTCGCCCCAGCCGAAGAAGATCCATTCGGCGGCGATGCCGAACACGGCGCCCGCCGGCCAGAGGAGCAGGCGGAACCAGCGCATGGGCGGGATCAGCCCACGAGGGCGGCGAGCGCCGAGCCCGAGAGCTCCCGCTTTGGGATGAATCCCCGCGCAGCCGCCGCCTCCAGTCGGGGCCCGTAGGCGGCCGCCTCGCGACTCGAGATGAGCACGACTCTGGGCGGATCGGATCGCGCCGCCAGCCGCTCGGCTACTGCGAAGCCGTCCAGATCGGGAAGCTGAATGTCGAGCAAGACGACCTGCGGTCGGAGCCGCTCGACCGCGGCGATCGCCTCATCGCCGTCGGCGGCCCCGCCGACGACCGCGAATCCCTCGGCTTCCAGCAGCGCCGAGGCGGACTCCCGAAACTCAGGATGGTCGTCCACGATCAACACCGTCGGGCGCATAGGGCGGATCGTCGCAAAGTTCGCCGCCGGACGCATTGTGGCTAGCCACAATCGCGTGCGTGCGGATGCTCGGGTCTGCACAGAGCGAAGACTGTGGCCCGCCTCATTTCGCGGGCGCCCGGCCGCCTCATAGCGTCGGTCGACGAAAGAAGTCACCGACGAAAGGAGAATCAGAATGCGCAAGCTGATCGCTCTCGGCACTGCTCGCCGGCGTCGCCGTGCTCGCGGCGGTGGCCGCCATGCCGGCGGATGCGAAGGTTCCCGGCCCGAACGGCCGGATCGCGTTCGCACGATTCGATCCGGCCCTGGACGGCACGGTGACCTTCACCGCGAACCCGGACGGGAGCCACGTGGAGCAGCTCTTTTCCGCCGGCCCGTCCGGGGAGCCCCGCTGGTCGCCGGACGGCAGCGAGGTCGCCATCCTCGCAGCCTGCACGGACGGCGAAGAGAACTGCGCGCTGACGATCGTGAATCCGGACACGAGGGAGTTTCGGCAGCTCAAGATGTCCGATCCCACCCTGTTCACCGCCTGCATCGTGTGGTCGCCTGACGGCAAACGGCTCGCCTGCGAGGGCTTCGGGGAGCCGGACTCGAGCCGGAACGGCATCTACACGATCCGCTCCTCCGACGGCGGCGGCCTGACGCGGATGACGTCGAGCCCTCGAGGCTATGACATGCCAGGCGACTACTCGCCGCAAGGCAAGCGGCTCGTCTTCGCGCGCTTCGACCAGAATGACGACCCCGTCGGCCTGTACGTCGTCAAGACCAACGGGAGCCATCTGCGACCGATCACGCCTCCCGGGACGATCGTCAGCTCACCCGGCGACTGGTCGCCGCAGGGGAACGCGATCGTATTCGCCCGCCGCGTGCGCGCCGACAAGCGCAACTCGCTGTGGGTCGTTCACTCCAACGGAAGCGGGCTGCGCGAGATCCGTCTCCAAGCAGAACCGGCCTGCGGCGGCCCCATCTCCGACCCGACCTCCAGAGGTTGTATCCATCCCCGCTGGTCGCCGGACGGCAAGAGGATCATCTTCAGCATCTTCACGGAGACCGCCGCGGGCGAGAGCGAGAGCATCTACACCGTGAACGCGGACGGAACCGGCCTCACCCAGGTCATGCACGGAGGGGCGGACGGGACCTCCGACTGGGGCACGCACCCGCTGGTCAGATAACGCCCGCGCCGGCCCAGCGATCCTCACAGAGAGGGCCCTCCACCGAGGGCTCTCTCTCAGCATCATGATGGTGGCCTGCGGGCGTTCTTTCATGGAGCTAGTCGGACTCGAACCGGCGACCTCCTGGGTGCGATCCAGTCGCTCTTCTCGGCCAGAACTGGCTTGTTTGCAGCATCTTTCGGGAGAGCGCCTGGAGTGCCGAAACATCTCCCGCAACATTTCTGCCGGCGAGCCGAGCAAGATTCGCCGGGCTGACGAAGAGACGCGCCACCGCCCGATTCTGGCACCTTCGACGACGGGCCCATTGGTGCTGGCCACAATCCAACTCTCGGGTCAGCCACGATGTGCCTGCCCCTGCCCGGTCCTACCGTGGTCTCGATCCTCTGTGAAAGGAGTGAGACCATGGACGGAATGAAGAATCGAACCTGGCTCGTGGCGCTCGTCGTCGCCGCGATCGTGGCGTTTTCCGCGGCGGCCTGCAGCGGCGGCGGTGGCGGCGAGGACAAGGCCGGCGGCCCAGGAGCGGCGGTCACGCTGCGCCTGGCCAGCACAGGCGGCAATATCGGGCAGACGCCCGCGGTGGAGTACTTCGTCAAGCACGTCGAGGAGCTCTCCGGCGGCAAAGTGCGCATCGAGGCGGTGGATGAATGGGCGGAGTTCGCCTCCGACGCCGAGCAGCAGGTCGTCCGCGATGTCGCCGCGGGCGACGCCGACCTCGGCTGGGTCGGAACGCGCGTCTTCGACACGCTGGGCGTCGAGAGCTTCCAGGCGCTGACGGCGCCGATGTTGATCGATAGCTACGCGCTCGAGAACGCCGTGATCGAGAGCGGGATCACGGAGGAGATGATGCATGGGCTCGACGATCTCGGGGTGGTCGGGCTCGGCGTCCTCGCCGACGGCCTCCGCAAGCCGATCGGCGTCACCCAACCCATTGTCGGCCCGGCGGATTGGCGGGGGATCACCTTCGGCACCTTGAGGTCGAACGGCCAGGCTGAAGCGATCCGAGCCCTCGGGGCTACGCCCGCGCAGGTCTTCTCGTCGAAGCGCGAGGAGGCCCTCGGCAAGGGCGCGATCCAGGGGTTCGAATTCAGCATGTGGCTCTACGTCCGGAGCCCGAAGTGGCTGCTTCTCGCTCCCTACGTGACCGCCAACGTACATCTGTGGCCGCAGATGGATGTGCTGCTCGCGAACCCGGCACGTCTCGAAGCGCTGACGGCCGAACAGCGCGGCTGGCTTGAGGAGGCGGCCGGCGACGCGGCGGCCCGATCGGCAGCGCTCGCCGACAAGGATGCCCATGCCCTCGGCGACGCCTGTGGGTCGGGCGCCCGCTTTGCGGAAGCCTCGGCTGCCGATCTGGCGGCGCTCGAAGCGGCCTTCGCCCCCGTCTACGCGAAGCTCGAACAGCATCCGGAGACGAAGAGGTTCATCGAGCGGATCGAAGCGCTCAAGGAGTCCACCCCGGTGGGACCGGGGCTCGCCATCCCGGCGGACTGCACCGGCACGGCGCCGGGGCAAACAGCTGGGGGCACGGGGACGACGCCCGCGTCCCTGAACGGCACCTATCGCTATGTGATCACGCTCGACGAGGCCCGGAAGGCCGGCATGGTCGATCCTGAGGAGGCTTACCCCTTCATCATCACCGTCACCCTGAAGGACGGGCGCATGGAGGACGGCCCTGGTGAGGCAGGTACGACGTACACCGTCGCCGATGACCAGGTCACCTTCTACGTCCCTGCCTGGGGCTACAGCCTGACGTTCACCTTCTCCGTGGATGACGACGGCGATCTCCACCTCACGCCCGTACTTCCCATGGATCCGGGCGACCAGTTCGTGTGGGCGACGCACCCCTGGACAAAGATCGACTGACCCGCGCATTTCCGACCCCTCGCCGACGAGAGGAATCTCGGCGGCGAGTCGCGTTCCCCCGCCCGCCGGACTCTCGACGTGGAGGGTGCCTCCGAGCGCCTCGACCCGGTCGGCGAGACCCGCAGGCCCGTTCCGCGGGCAGGTCGGCGCCGCCGAGACCGTCGTCCTCGATCACTCGATCTCTCACCCGGCCGTCACCAGTCCTCACCGATATTGGCGCGGTCGTGCTCACGCCCTGATCGTCGCAGAGGCGGTGCGCGATCGCATTGTTGCTAGCCGCAATCGCATGCGGCGAGATCCTCGGGTGAGCACGGAGCGAAGACTGTGGCCCGCCCCATTTCGCGCGCGCCCGCCGGCTCGTAGCGTCGGTCGACGTGAATCAAGCACCGACGAAAGGAGGAATGATGCGAAGACTGTCTGTCGCTTTGGCCGCCGTTTTCGCAGGCGGCGTCCTGATCTGGATGGCGGCGCCCGCCGCGGCGGGGCCGATCGTCGACCCCTCGACGCTGGAGCCGGAGCCGCCCAATGCCGTCTGCCGCGAGGACGGTCGCCAAGTCATCTGCGACACCTTCCTGGTTGAGGAGCCGGTCAACGAGGCGACCGGCGACGTTCTCCCTTGCGGGGCGATCTACCAGACGAGCCACTACCGCGGCGACGGGACGCGCTGGTATGTGGATGGCAAGGTCGTAAGACGGCACGTCGCTGCGAGCCTGGATGGGACCTGGAGCCTCTCACCGACTGGGGCAGGGCCGACGGTGAAGATCAGCGGATACTGGAGCACCTGGACGGTCTGGACGACGCCGGGAGATGACTCCACTGCCGTCGACACGCGCAACAGTGGTGGCGACTTCAAGATCAGCGCCCCCGGCTTCGGCGTGATCAACCACGGTGCGGGTCTCACGTACCCCGACGGAACACACCATGGAATCCTCGTGGAGTTCCCGTTCACGCCGGAGACTGAGGCCGCCCTCTGCGCTGCGCTCACGGCCTGAACGCAACTCGCTGAGAGGGCCAGACACGAGAGCCGCCGGGCGACCCCGGCGGCTCTCGGTCGCTGCCGCCAGCTGCGCGACCCGCTCGGATGAGTTGCTCGTCCGCCACGGGGGATGGGCCGGAGGATGCGCTCCGCCTGACGGTCTGCCGAGCGGGAGGCTCGAGGCGCCGCCGGCGCAGACGTTCTGGCCGGCCGAGTTGCCCGATGAGGCGGGTCGGCTCTTCGCGGCAGGACTAGCTGTATGTCCCAGGGAGGTTGTTGACGCGCTGCGCCCGCGAGGAGGCCTACGGGCTGCGGTGGCGACACGGTCGCCTGCGTCTACTCGCTTCAACCCCGCCGGCCGTCAAGGTGGCGAGATCGCCACCAGAACGAGCGCCCGGTCGAAGCCGGGCGCTCACCTGATTGCTGCTAGTGGCCGAGGGCGTCGCCCCCGGCTGCGTAAGCCGGGGGCGCTGCGGTGGTGCGGGTGGATCAGGACGATCGGGAGCCACGTACGGGTTGACCGTGATGTTGACGGGCGTGCCGTTGAAGGTGGTCGATCGTCACGTCGCTGTGGCTCTGCACGAGGCTCGCGAAGCGTCGTCACGCCGCCGTGACCGGCGCAGATGGTGGCGTAGTTCGGGAAGCGGCCCGACGACGCGGTGCCGTAGGTGTTGGACTCGGTGATGACGCTCGCGCCCTTGGTCATCAGGTTCCAGCCGGTGGTCTTGCCGTTGCCGGTCGTTGTACGATCGGGGCGAACGTTGATCGGGCTGGTGATGATGGTGCTGCGGTAGTGGTGCTGGACGGTGCCGTCCGAGCAGCCCACGCCGGTGGTGGTGGTCGCGGTGAACACGTTGGAGCCGGTGAGCACCTTCGGGCCGTCTCTGGAACGCGGCGCTCGTTCAGGCCGAGCGAGCTGCCATGACCTCGCCCTTGGCCACGGTGACGACGCCGTCGACGTCGGTGGTGGCCGCGTTGGCGACGGCCGGGACGGCGAGCATCGCGACAGCAATGACGCCGGTGATGATCTTGCGCATTTCCTACCTCCGGTGTTTGAAGCAATCACTGTGATCGCCTCGTCCCTACAAACATCGACTTCCCTCACTCGCCCGGTAGGACCCAACTGGGTCAATTCCCCGGCATGGAAGAACATCGAGTCTCTCGCGCAAACCTCTTTCAGCTCCGCCATCGCCGGCCCGGATCAGCCACACTTCCGTGATGGCCACCGGCCTGAAAATCGGCGGCGACGTCGAGCAGGCTCTGGAGAGCGTCGGCGTCCCGAGCTACGTCCTCGACGAAACGGGAGTCGTCCGGTGGATCAATGCGGCAGCCGAGCGGCTTCTCGGCGACGTTCGCGGTCGCCAGTTGACCTCCGTCGTCGCGCCTGAGGACAGCCGGCGCGCCCGCGAGCTGTTCTCCCGGAAGCTGCTCGGCACCGCCCCGGCGACAGATGCGAGCGCCGTCTTGGTTTCGACCGCCGGCTCGCGGGTGCCGGTGGAGATCAGCTCGGTGCCGCTCAGGAGCGGTGAACGGGTGGTCGGCGTCTTCGGGCTGTTCGAGGAACGCCCCGACGACAGGCCGAAAGCGCCACACCCGCATCTCACCCCCCGTCAAGTCGAGGTGCTTCGCCTTCTGGAGCAGGGCCGCTCGACGAAGCAGATCGCCGCCGAGCTCCACCTGAGCACCGAGACGGTCAGGAACCACATCCGCCGTCTCTTTCGCGCCCTCGGCGTCAACTCCCGACTCGAAGCCGTCGCCGCCGCCCGCGCCGCATCACCCTCCTGATCGACGCCCGAGCCGAGACGACCTCGCCGAGGTCGATCGCGATGTAGGAGGTCCCGAGGTCGTCGGCCCCGGCGAGTCACCTTGTAGCGCCCCCGGCGGCCGATCTCGGTTAGTGTGCCGCCGCTTCGAGGCGGCCGTCCAGCCTCGGATCGGGGGAAGAACGCCACCGCGAATGCGTCGCGGCGTGGGGTCCCCTTCGGCTCGAGGCGGTCGGTCTCCTCCTCCACCGCACTCAAAGGGGGGACATGAAGACATTCCGTGACCGACTCGGTCTCGCCGGCGCACTGCCGTTGCTGCTCGCGACCGTCGTGGGCCTCGCTGCTCCATCGTCCGCACGGAGCGCGGTTGAGACTCGAACGTTCAAGGTCGCCGCCGATGCCTCCGTGCGCTCGGACGCCCCGAGCACGAACTACGGTAGTTCGGGGTACCTGTACGCGACGGGCTCACCGGTGCAACGCTCGTACCTGCGCTTCGACGTCGGCGGTACGACCGGGACCGTCTCGAAGGCCACGCTACGCCTGTACGTGCGCGGCGCCTCGACGAGCGGGTTCACCATCGGCACGACCACCGGCGCGTGGTCCGAAGGCGGCGTCACCTATGCCAACGCACCGACCGGCGCCACGCTCGCCACCGTTCCCGCGTACACGTCCAGCTATACGTGGCGCGACTTCGACGTCACCACGGCCGTGACGGGGAACGGGTCCGTCTCGTTCGTGCTCAGCAGCTCGGGGTCGGCCAGCTTCTACTCCCGCGAGGCCTACGGAGCCGCGTTCGTGCCGGAGCTCGTGGTCGAGACGCAGACGACGGACCCGCAGCCGCCGCCGCCGGAGCCGGACCGCCGCCGCCGGACCCGCCGCCGCCGTCGGGGGCGACCTGGAGCTACGGCTTCGGGACCTGGTCCAGCCTCGGAAAGCTCTGGCCGGCCGGGAGCGACATGTGGCGGCCCTTCGATGCCTCGAGCCCGTTCAACATGGCCGTCCCTGCGAACGTGCGCCTCGACCCGAGCAGCGCTGCGATCGCGGCGAGGATCTCGGCCTGGGCGAGTGGCCAGAACTACGCACCGGGGAATCTGGCGACTCAGCCGAGCTCGGGCCAGGACTACGGCCACGCGTACTACTTCGCCACGGCGATCGACACGCGTCAGCTCACGATCCATTGCACGCAGTACGCCTGTTCCGAGATCGAAGGCCGGCGGGTCCGCGTGCCGATTGGGGCGTTGCCTGCCGACGGCGGCGATGCCCACCTTGCGATCGTGGACGGCACGACGGTCATCGACCTGTGGAAGGCAACCAGCCCACCTGCATCCGGTACGTGGAACGTCGCCTCGGGCGGGATGTCCAGGCTAGACGGCAGCGGCCTCGTCGCCGACGCCGACGGAGACGGCATCGTCGGGACCGGCCAGGCCACTGCGGCGCGGTGGAGCCTGCTCGCCGGAATGCTGCGTGGGCAGGATCTCGCGGCCGGAGTGATCCAGCACGGCCTGTTCGGCGTCGTCAAGTGCGTCAACGGCAAGATCTGGCCGGCGCTCGGCCAGGCTCGGCAGTGCTCGGCGATCGGTGAGTCCATGGTCAACGCACCTCGTCTCGGCGACTGGCTCTATCTCGACCTGACCGAGGCGGAGATCGATGCGCTCCGATACACGAACGGCACGCCGCTCCATCCGAGCATGCGCCTGATCCTGCGCGCGATGGCGCGTTACGGGATTCACATCGGCGACACAGGGGGGTACGAGCTCGCCAAACCCGAGTCGTACCGCATGTACTCCTCGATGGGGGCGGTCAGCCCGCTTCACCTACGAGGCGTGGCGGAGAACTGGACGACCTATGGTGCGGCCCGCGTGCTGCGCTTCCGCGATCTGCCCACCTGGGTGTGGACGGAGCGGCTGCGCGTGATCCACCCTTGCGTTGCGGCCGGAACCTGCTGAGCAGAGGAGCCGAGGAGAGGCCCGCGCCCTGCGGGCCTCTCCTGACTTCAGGCCTCGGAGCGCCGGCCGAATTGCGCGACGGCGGCGGGACACAACCGAACACGCGGCACGCCTGGTAGCCGAACCAATCACTCGTGCTAGCTCCACCGATCTGGCGCGCGCGGCGCTGTAGGTTCGTGCGGTGACTATCGCCGAGCTCCATCTGCCGCCCGCGACCCTCGCCCCGAGCGACGGACGGCGTCACCGCAGCGGTCTTGCCGCCGCCACCTGGATGCTGGTCGCGGCGCTGCCGCTGGTCGGCCTCGTCTCGCTTCTGCTGCGCGAGCAGCTCGATCCGGATTGGTCCAACCACGGCGTCCACTTCACCACGTTCCTGGCGGTCGGCGTCGGGGTCTTCGTGCTCGCCTACGCAGCCGGCGACGCGGCGAACCGCCGCGGCGACGCCCGAGTCATGCTGATCTCGCTCGCCTTCCTGGCCACGGGCGGGTTCCTCGGCCTGCACGCCCTCGGGACCGCGGGGGTTCTCTTCGAGCACCAGTATGCGGGGTTCAAGATCGCGAATCCCGTCGGCCTGGTCCTCGCCGCCCTGTTCGCCTTCGCCTCCGGGTTCGTCGATATTCACCCCTCGTTCGCGCCGTTCGTCGTGCGACACCGCGTGGCACTGCGCCGGGCGGTCCTCGCCGCCATGGCCGTGTGGTTCATCTGGACGGTCGCCGAGGTGCCGCCGCTTCACGAGCCCAGCAGCGAAGGCGGCTCGCACAGCGTGCTCGCGGCGCTGGCCGCCGTAGGCTCGGTCGCCTACGCCGTCGCGGCGGCCCGCTACTGGTACGTCTACAAGGGGCGGATCCGCCTTCTGCAGGCCAGCGTGATCGCCTGCTTCATCCTGCTCGCCGAGGCGATGGTCGGCGTGGCGCTGACCGGCGAGCGCGCCTGGCACGCCAGCTGGTGGGAGTGGCACGGCCTGATCGTCACGGCCTACGCGGTGGTCAGCTACGCCGCCCACCGCCAGTGGCGCGACGAGCGCTTCCGCGGCCTCTACCTGCCCACCACGCGCGAGCGTGTCCAGCCCGTGAGCGTCCTCTTCAGCGACCTCGCCGGCTTCACGGCGTTCGCCGAGCGCGCGAAGCCCGCGGACGTCGCGAGCGTGCTCAACACGTATTACGCCGTCGCGGCGCCGCTGATCACGCGCCGGTTCGGCGGCGAGCTCGAGAAGTTCATGGGCGACGGAATCATGGCCACCTTCAACAGCCGCGGCGACCAGCCCGACCACGCGGTACGGGCCGCCGGCGCGGCGCTCGCCCTCCAGCGCGAGCTGACCGCTGTCGCCGAGGCCAACCCGGGATGGCCTGGGATGCGCGTGGGCGTCAACACCGGTGTCGCGTCGGTGCGCGAGATGGGCGGCGACGGGTTCGTCGCCTATGTGGTCGTCGGCGATGCCGTCAACACGGCGTCCCGGCTCGAGAACGAGGCGCCGGAGGGCACCGTGCTGATCGGCGCGGAGACCCGCCGGGCGCTACCCGAGGGCAGCATCGTCGCGGCGGTGCCGGGACTGCGGGTCAAGGGCAGGCAGGAGGCGGTCGACGCGTACCTCCTGCTCGGGCTGCCCGGCTCAGGATGAGCTCTCGCGTGGCCAAGCGACGCGCGCTCGGATAGCCCCAGACGATCCACCGGCTGCCGGAGTCCGCAACGGACGTCAAGGCGAGTTTGCAGTGGGGACTCCCGATCCCGGTCCGGCACACTGGCGCGATGGAGCTGCTTCCCGGCTTCCGGATGCGGCCCCCGCGCGACGTGGACGCCGACGCGGTCGCCGCCTTCTCGAACGAGGAGTCGGTGGCGTTGATCGGCGTTCCCCTCATCGATGCCGACTGGCTTCGGGCGCGCTGGACGGCTCCGGGAGTCGATCGCGTCCGCGACTTCGCGGTCGTCGAGTCGCCCGACGGGGAGCTCTGCGGTTTCCTGAGCGTCGAAGCGGAGCCGCCGTTCGTGGAGGTGTTCGCGCTCGGCATCGTCGCTCCCGCCTTCCACGGGCTCGGGCTCGGTGCCGCGATCGTGTCCGAGAACGAGCGGCGGGCGCGGCGCTTCGAGGCGCTCGCCGACCCGAATGTGCGCGTGCTCATCCACGCCGGCGCGCTTGTGGACGAGCCGAGGGTGAGCGCGCTGCTCAGCTCTCGGGGCTACCGCGAGGTGCGCCGCTTCGAGCTCCGTCGCGTCGACTTCGCGGCCGAGCCGGCCCCGCCCCGCGAGGTCGAGGGCATCAGCGTTCGTGGCTTCCGCCCCGACGAGGCGCAGCAGCTCTACGAGGCCCACGTGGAGGCGTTCGCCGACCACTGGGGCGAGGGTAAGGAGACGTACGAGGACTTCCGCCACCATCACCTCCGCGCGCCGGAGTACGACGCCGGGCTCTGGTTCGTCGCCTGGGACGGGGACGAGCTCGCCGGGTACGTCGGAGCGCAGGAGAAGTCGCGCGAGAACAGCTCGCGCGGCTACATCGGGCTGCTGGGCGTGCGCCCCGCCTACCGGCGCCGCGGCCTCGGTGAGGCGCTTCTGCTCCACGCGTTTCGAGCGCTGCACGCGCGCGGCCGACGCGGGGCCGACCTGCACGTCGACGCCGATTCGACTACCGGAGCGACGCGGCTGTACGCGCGGGTGGGCATGACCGCCCACCCGCGCTTTGCGACCTGGGAGAAGGAGCTCCGCCCCGGCCGCGCCTAGCACGAGCGGAGCGTTGACGTCGCCGGCGATGCTTGCCGTCGAAGCACGGCGCCCACCCATGGAGGGCCCCACGCAGCCTCGAGGCGCACGGCTGTCGATTTTCCGCCGCCTCGTTCGTCTCTAGAGTGACGCCATGGCGACGACGACGAAGACCGCCTTCTTTGATCCAGAGCTGTTCTCGTTCCTCGCCGACCTGCGGGCGAACAACGATCGCGAGTGGTTCGCCGCCAACAGGGACCGGTACGAGGAGCATCTGCTCGAGCCCGCGCTCGCGTTCATCGGCGCCTTCGCTCCGAAGCTGGAGAAGATTGAGCCCGCACTTCCGCGCCGACGCGCGTCCGAGCGGAGGGTCGCTCTTCCGCATCTACCGGGACACGCGCTTCTCGAAGGACAAGTCGCCGTACAAGACCAACCTCGGAATCCATTTCAGGCACGAGCGGGCCAAGGACGTCCACGCGCCCGGCTTCTACCTCCACATCGGGCCGGGCGAGGTCTTTGCCGGCGGCGGCATCTGGCATCCGAACACCGACGCGGCCACCAGCATCCGCGAGGCCATCGTCGCCGACCCGGAACGCTGGAAGCGGGCAACGCGCAGCGGCGCCTTTGCGAAGCGGCTGGAGCTCGGCGGTGACTCGCTCAAGCGCGTCCCGCCGTGGGCGGACCCGGAGCACCCGTTCGCCGACGACCTGAGGCGGAAGGACTTCTTCGGCTGGGCCCGCCTGAGCGACGGCGACGTGGTCGCTCCCGGCTTCGTCGACGAGTATGCGCGGATCTGCCGCGGGGTGGGGCCGCTGATGCAGTTTCTCTGCGACGCGCTCGAGGTGCCGTACTAGCAGCGCCCTGCCGCGGGTGGGCACCGCGATGTGCCTACGCGAAGGTCTCGTCCGTCGACGTGTCTCTCCGTGCCGACACGACAGGTGGCGTGCACTTTGCCCGCGAGCGGACGCCCGGCGACCTCCACGGTGCGATCTCGGCGGTCTCTGGCCCGAGATTCGGCTTGGTTAGGCACTTCGTGAGCCGCGGGTGACCCGCAAGCCCGTCACCTGCCTGGTTGAGGACTGGTCGGTCGCGCGGGGTCGACACTGCCCGAACGGTGGGCGCGATGTCGTCAGCGATCGGCCTCTATGAGAGCGGGGCGGGCCCTCGCTGCGGTGGGGGGCTCGTCCCCTCAGAACTGCCCAAGGCCGGGGCCTGGAGGCGTGTGCTGCGGCCCTCCACACGCCTCCGACCCAAAAGGGTCTTTGCACCCGGCTTCTCTAAAGACGTTGCCGCGCCCCACTTGTTGAAGCACGCGGCTGTGCGAGGAGTTCTCGGAGCTCTCCGAAGAACCCACCCGGCCGGGCGGGGGCGGGCCGGACGAGGCGCCGCGTGGTCAGCGATAGTGGTCACTCTTTCTTACGGGGTCCGATTCCAGCGGTCGGGCTGAGTGGCTGCAGACCAGCCTGAAAACGTCCGCAGGGGTCAGCCGATCTTCTTAAAGGGCTTGCTGCCCCATTCGAGCGGTCTCCCGACTCGAATGTCAAAGAAGGTGAGCTCGCCGTCCTTCAGCTTCCAGCGGGCACTCATGACCAGGTGGCTCGCGCCGCACTCGTCGTCGCGCAGCGAGACTCGCCCCGCTTCGACCGAGTACGGACCTCCGCAATCGGGCCAGTTGTGGACGCTTTGCGTATGGCCACGCCAGCGGCCGTCCTTGATAGTCAGCGTGTTGATGCCGCCGAGCTCGTAGGCGGTTTGCGCGTCCATCCCCTTCTCGATCAGGTACTCCGGCGGAAGATCGGCGCGGTAGACGCCCTCGGGGAACTCCGAAGGTTCTGCGTTCGTGGTGGTTGGCGCACCGCTGCTCGCCGGTCCGCACGGCGTGATCGCATCGCCGGAGCTGGTCGCCTGCGCCTTCATCGCCCTGATCTGGCCGATGAGCTCCCTGGTCAGCGGGTCTGCCTGGAGCACCTCGTAGACCGGCTGGGCGGCCCGCTCGAGTGCCGCAACGTCTGCTTCAGCCGCAAACGCGATCGCACCGCCATTCCCGCAATACACCGCCGCCCGATCTGCCTCGGTGGGGGCGTTCTGGACGACGTAGCGCACCGCCTTCGCAGCGGCCTCCCGAAGGATCCTTTGGTGCTCGTCGCTGAGTCGGCCGAACGCATCCTCGTTCGCGACCAAGGCGTTCACCTTTGGGTAGAGCGTGATGTTGGCGGTGAATGTGCTCGGGCTCGGCACCTCCCAGGCGAAGCCCGATTCCGCGCCGTCGATCTCACCGTTTTCCACGGCCACGGAAAAGACGTCGCCCCAGATGTCGACCGGTTTCGCGCCGAGCGCTTCCAAGAGCCGACGGGACACGTTCGACGGGAGCGAGCGGATCGTCGCGCCCGAGAAGTCCCCCAGACGCAGCAACGGGTGCTCGAACCCGACCGGGTGGCGCAGGCCTTCGGGCAGCAGCGCAAGCCCGACGACTCCTGCCGGGTCGAGGCCCGCCAGCAGCTCTCCGGCCAGCTCGCTTTGGACGACCTGCTCGACCAGGGCCTCACTCGACACCAGGAACGGCGCCTGCAAGGCCTGGAGGCTCGTCACACCCATCTCGTCCCACGCACGTGCAGGAATGAGGGCGAGGTCGAGCTCCCCGTTCTGCACCAGTCCGGCGACCTTCTGGTCTGCTCCGGGGCCGAACGCGCCGAAGTATTCGACGGCCCCGTTCCAAACGATGTCGATGCGCACCGAACCCGCGGAGAGGTCCTCGACTTGTCGAGCGAACTCCGTGACGCCGTCCGCGTAGGGCGCCCGCCTGTCTTCCACGGTCACTATCCGCAACGTCACCGGGGCGGCGTCGCCACCTGCCTTGTCTCCCACCGAGCCGCCGCTGCACGCCGCGAGCAGAATGGCGACGATTGCCGCGGCCACAACGCTCTGAAGTGCTCCCGTAGGTCTCATGCCCTTACTCCCTCTCGAATCAGTGAAGGAGATCCACGGTACGGGCAGTGCTCCATCGCGTCATCGGGGCAGACACGGTGATTGTCTCCGATTCGACTGCGGCTGGCCACAGTTTCAGGCGACGTCTATGTGCCTGTGCTCAGGTATGCAAGGACGGCGCGGACGCGCCGGTGCGATTCCGGGTTTGCGGCAGGGCGCAACTTCAAGAAGATCTGCTTCACGTGCGCCTCGACCGTTCGCTCGGTGACGAATAGACGAGTGGCGATCGCGCGGTTCGAGAGGCCTTCGTCTGCTGCGCGGCGACGAGCCCCTCGTCCGTGTGCGTCGGCAGCTGCATTGTGGCCAGCCCCAATCGGTCGCGCTCGAAGTCTCGTAGCAGTACGGAGTCAGGTGTGGTGCCAGCCCCGTTTTCCTACACCCAGCCCATTCCTAGTCTCGTCGTGCTTATGCCCATCGACCAAGGAGGCCACATGCGACCTATTGAGGAAGCCGCGACGGCTATTGGCCGCGGCAGTGATCGGGGGCTCGCGCTGGCCCCAACAGGCGAGGCCCATCCTGAGAAGGCGTCTGGACGAAACCTACGAGGAGGATGAGATGAAGCATTTGACCATTACGAAGGTTCGCCTTTTGGTTCCCCTGGCTGCACTCGGCGCGCTGGTATTGGCCGGCCCGTCGTACGGGCAGGCCACCGTCGGGACCTTTTACAACCAGGAGACATTCACCGCCCTCGAGCCGGAGTTCGTGTGCCAACCCGCTACGACCGGTGTGGTCACAAACACGGTCACGGAGTCCGGACATTTCACCATCACCGACCAGGGAGTCCACTTCAGAGGAACCGCGACGCAGGACTACCGGATCGACTGGGCGGATGGCCGCTACCTCGTCACCTCTTCGCCCAGCCACTTCGAGTTCACCGCCACCTCGCGTGGCCTGGAGGTGTTCACCGAGGCCCAGCAGGACCGCGGAACCCTCTACAGCGCAGACGGCCAAGCGATCGGAATTGTGTCGGTCTTCACGCTGACCCACACCACCTGGCGCGATAGCAATCGCAACGGCGTCCCCGATCCCGGTGAGGTGACGGCGAACGTCAGCCTTTTCCGAGTGACGTGCCCGTAGCCTTCCGGAGAACTAGAGCGACAGGGGCGCCCTCGCGGGGCGCCCCTGTGTCACGCCCAGATCGCCCGTTTTCCTTCACGGGCCGGGCACGTTCTGTCGGCGGGGTGGCGATCAGTACACGGTGACGCCGTAGGCGTTGGCGGCCTCGCGGACCGGCTGGTAGAAGGTGGTGCCACCGGACCTGCAGTCGCCGCTGCCTCCGGAGGTGATTCCCAGCGCCTTCGTCCCGTCATAGAGCGGGCCGCCGGAGTCGCCTGGCTCGGCACACACGTTGGTTTGAATCAAGCCACTCACGACACCATGGAGACGACCGGAGTAACGGACCGAGACGTTCAGCGCGGTGACGGTGCCTGCGTGCGTACCGGTGGTGGACCCGGTGCGCCGGACCGACTCGCCGACGAAGGCGTCCGCGACGGTGAACCCACCTGGGTGGGACAGCGAGGTGTTGTCGTAGCGGACCAGGGCGTAGTCATTGCCCGGGAAGCTGTAGTTGACGGTAGGGCCGATCAGTGTGGTGTGCCCCGAGTTGGTGTACCAGGTGTTGGCGACCTTCCCGCAGTGCCCGGCGGTCAGGAAATAGTAGGTGCTTCCGCTGACCACGTTGAAGCCGAGCGAGCAGCGGTACCGGCCGCCGTAGATGGCATCCCCGCGCGACAGCAGCGGCCGGAACGTACCGGGCACATGGTTGATCCGGATGGCCGCGGCGTCGGCGCCGGCGCTCTCCTTGATGGTGGCCACCTCCGCGGTCGAGACGGTGCTGTCAGCGGTCACCACCACTCGGTCGGCGGCGCCGTCCACGTACCACGCGATGCCTCGGACCCCTGACTGCTCGACCGCGTGGCGGGCCGCGGAAAGCTGGTCTTCGCTGACGTGGCGTGTGGCCGCGGGGGCGGCGGCGGTCAGGATCAGCACCCAGGTCGCTGCCAGGGCGATGGCGAGGGCGAGCAACTGGGCGGCTCTCGTCACAGGACGTCGTGCTGGAAGGGGGCTCATAGCCACGGGTCCTCCTCGGACGCTTTTACTACGGCGCCGCAGCATAAGGGCGATCACGAGGAGCGCGAGGCAGGACGGCGAGCATTTCCACCGGGGCGGAACTCTACGCGCATGCATCGGCGCGCCCGCGGGTACCGCGACCCCCGAAGGGGAGGGCGCCCACCCGCGCCGGCGGTAGGCCTGCGGCGGCATCCAAGGGCCTGAAGGCAGCCGAGCGTGAATGGCTCCGACGCGCGATCGACCTCCGCCGGAGAGAGCTCCTCGCCGGTGAGGGCTGGGGCCTGAGCCCGTGGAGCTGGTCGGATGGCTTTAGCGCCGGCTCACGTATCAGACACGCTCGACGACTTCGCCGATCTCGATGCTGTTGATCGTGATCGCATCGCCCCCCGGCGGGTTGGCCCTGAGCATCTCCGCGGCCGCCCGCGCCGCGTCTTCGGACTCAAAGGTCAACATCGACGTGCCGGTGTTCTCGTCGAGCATTACCCATTGCGCGGCGACAAAGCCGGGCGCCTGGGAGATACGTGGTATGCCCTGCTCTCGCAAGATCGTCCTCGCCCGCTCGAAGTCGTGGAGTGTGCTCCTAGCAACGACTGCGTGCATGGGTACCTCCTTCTCGCTTCGACATCCGGCGGACCCTACTCGACGGAAACCCGTCGGTGAAGCGGCCCTGCGCGCCCACGCCGAGGCAGCCTGTTTCTTTTGTCGAGCCGTCCTACGCTGAGCTCCGCCGCCGAGAACCCCTCGCTGGTGAGGCTGCAGCCGCCACCCGGTGCCGGAGCCCGGCTGCCTCGGCTGCCGGCAGCGGCGGCGGAGGCTATCTCCCGAAGACGGCGACTGCCTCCCCCCAGAGCCTCGGGGATAGCCACGCCGACAGGCGGCACGGGTAAACGCGCCGCCGGGGTCGGGGGGCTCCCCCGACCCCACGACGAAGAGCGGGGAGCTCGCCGCGGCCCGCGGGCTCGCCGCCTGTGACCGTAGCTCACCCTTCGGGGGGATGTCCGCGGGGGCTCGTCAGGCGGACACTGGGGGCCTGCGGCGGGAGAGGGATGGGGCGAGGAGCTCGGGCGGCCACGAGCTCCTCGCCCTCCGAGTAGACCCGCGACTATACGCCGCCGCAGACTGCCGTGGCCAGCCAGCCCCGCATCGGTGGGTGGCTGTCGGCGAAATCACCGAAGCCGGCCCAGGCGGGATGGGACTCGACCTCGTCCTGCGTCAGACGGACAACCTCACCCGGCTCGAGCCGGATGCCGTGCAACCCGTCCCCGTGCGGGTCGACGCGAAAGTCGCGCCAGCGCGCGTACTGCGCGCTCAGGTCGAAGAACTTGCGCGCGGCATGTCCGTCCCCGTCGAGGTCGACGCTGAGGGCGGCCTGCTCAGCGCCGGTCAGGGCTCGCGCGAGGCTGCAGGCGCGGTGCAGGAGATCGTCCAGGCGAGCGGCCAGCTGGGGGTCATCGGCGACCTCGGGAGCGATCTCGGTGCCCACGTCTCCGCGGGTCGTCATGAGCCCGCTACTGATACAGCCGCGACCGCGGTCTCGATCATCGTCAGGACCTCGTCAGGGTGCGAGACCATCGCCACGTGATTCGTCGAAACCTCGGTGGTCGTGGCGCCCATACGCGCGGCAAACTGCCGCTGGGCGTCAGGCGGGATCGTCTGGTCCCCCTCGGCGACGAGGAACCAGGACGGAAACGACTTCCAGGCCGGCGGCCCCATCGTCTCCTCCCATGCGGAGCCGTTCAGCGGCTGTTGCACCGCGTGCATCACCCTCGCCTTGCTCGGATCGACGTCGGCCGCGAAATGGTTCAAGAAGTCGTCCTCGGGCAGCCAGGCGAAGCCTTCCTCGTCGTAGTCGAGGTGCGCGATCGACGGGGTCGGAGGTCCCTGTCCCAGCAAGGCTGCGATCGATTCGCCTTCGTCAAGCGCGAAGCCGGCGATGTAGACGAGTCCGACGACGTTCGGCGGATCCTCACCGAGCGCCGTCATGATCTGACACCCGTATGAATGCCCGACGACGACAGTCGGCCCGTCCTGGCGGGCGAGCACCCGCCTCAGGCGAGCGACGTCATCCGCCAGCTTCGTCAGCGGGAACTGCAGAGCAGTGACGCGGTACCCGGTGGCCTGGAGCTTCTCGATGACGGCGCTCCAGCTGGAGCCGTCCGCCCACGCCCCGTGGGCGAGAACGATGTTCGGCTGATCAGCCATTTGGACTCTCCTTTCCGGCGAGAACAGCCTTCGCCGTCATTAGAACAACAAGACTAAGATCGCGCATGAAGCCGAGAGGAGGCACGATGGCAAAGAGCGTTCGCGACACGATGACCGCAGATCCCCGCTCGATCGGCGCATCGGCGTCGGTGGTCGAGGCCGCGCAACTGATGCGGGAGAAGCACATCGGCTCGCTCCCGATCACCGACGACGACACGCTTGTCGGGATGATCACCGACCGAGACATCACGACGAGAGTGGTCGCCGAGGCCGCCGACCCCAAGACGACGTCGGTCGGCGACGTCTACTCCCGGGACCTCATCAGCGTCGAGCCCGACAAGGACCTCGAAGAGGCGCTCCAGCTCATGGCCCGCCATCAAGTTCGGCGGCTGCCCGTTGTCGAGAACGGCAGGCTCGTCGGCATCGTTGCCCAGGCCGATATCGCCCTCACCCTCAGGGAGAACGAGACGAAGACCGGTGAGCTCGTCGAGGCGATCTCCGAGCCGTCAGGGGGAGAGCGCAGGTAGCGTCGCGGGACACGGTGCTCAGAATGCGTTCGCAGCCGACTTCCACTCCCGGAGGCGCTGCGCGATGAGCTCGGCCCGCTCCTCCTCGCTCCCGCCGTCCAGCACCTGGAGGTCTGAGGGGTCGGCTCGAAGGTAGACGCCGGCCGTTCGGGCATTCAGCCCGGGGTCGCGATCCGACCGTGTCGTCCAGTACCCGGTGGCGCGGTCGGCGCTCTCCACCCTGATCTCGCCGGTGCCCTCGAGCTGCGGGGCATTCGGATGCCGAGGGCGCTCGCCCTTCCAGAAGTAGAGGATGCCGGCCGGATCCCTGCGCTCCTTCGCAGCCTCGCTCCAGTAGCGGGCCGACAGGGTGCCGTCCTCCTGCCAGGCCCGGCCGTTCACGTTCAGGCCACCGTCGCGGTCCCGCGAGATGCGCAGGAGGCTCACCGCCGACGGTTCGCCCTCGCTCCGCACGGTAAGCGAGAGCTGCCACCACAGCCCCTCGACCGGGCCGCGGCGACCCTCGGTCTCGATCGCCTTGCGGAGCTTCTGGTTGATCGCGCGAACCTCCGCCGGGCTGGCGGCCGGGTCGTAACGGACGGAGGTCAGCCCGAGCAGGTCGCTCGGCAGCTTCGAACCGTGCGCGTGGAGGATGAACGTGCGCCGGATCCCGAGCGCGCCGCCGAACAGCCCGGCCTCGAACACCACGTTGTCGCGCGGCGCCGCCTGGCCGGACTGGGACGCATCCGTCGTCGTCCAGTCGTCCTGGGCGAACACGAACGCGGCGAAATCGACCTCCTGGCAGAGCTCCACGAGCCGCTCGAGGGTCGACCGCCCCGGGTTGAACGTGGTCGTCCACGGCTCGACGTCGGCGACGTCCTCGAGCCCGCGCGTGATCGCCTGGAGCAGCTTGGCCTGCTTGCCCGACGACCCGAGGAAGATGCGCGGCTTGTTCATGCGCGATTCATGATGACGGACATAGCGCACACGCCACGCCGTGGGCCCGCGTCGGCCAAGCCGCCTACGAGCGCAGAGACCGCCCTTGGCACCGCCCTGACAGTCGACGTCGGCGGGAGAATCCTACCCCCGCGTATCCGGACGTTTGGGGATCGAGAGCAACGTTTTGGGGATGGAAGGCGAGCTCCTGGCACCGGGAGACGCACAGATCCCCGAAGCACCGGCTCAGGTCTCCTCCTCAAGGAACGCGCGGAGCAGGCGGCCGGTCGTCTCCGCTGCGGTCGCGGCTATGCGCATCGTCTGCTCGTGGCTCAGCCGCTCCTCGCTCATCCCGGCGGCGAAGTTCGTGATCACCGAGAGCGCGGCGACTTCGAGGCCGGCCTCGCGGGCGAGGATCACCTCAGGCACGGTCGACATGCCGACCGCCGTGCCGCCGAGGACTTTCGCGGCCCGGATCTCGGCGGGTGTCTCGAACTGTGGGCCTGAGAACCACACATAGACGCCCTCGCGCAGCTCAATGCCAAGGCGCGCGGCAAGCTCTCGCAACCGCTCCCGGAGCCGCAGCGAGTACGCATCAACCATGTCGACGAAGCGCTCGGTGCCGCTCTCGCCGAAGAGCGGCGAGACGCCGGTGAGGCCGATGTGGTCGGAGACGAGCATGACCGAGCCCGGCCCGATCTCGGGGTCGAGGCTGCCGGCGGCGTTTGTGAGCACGAGCGTCCGGCAGCCGATCTCCGCCAGCGTCCGCACGGCCGCCTTCATCCCATCCGGACGGCCGTATTCGTACAGGTGCGACCGGCCCTGCATGAGCGCGACCGGAGTCTCGCCGACACGCCCGAGCACAAGCCGGCCGGCGTGGCCGGCAACGCCCGCTTCCGGGAAGCCCGGCAGCTCGTCGTAGGGAATGACTACCGGCTCGGCCAGGTCGTCCGCGAGCGGTCCGAGCCCCGAGCCGAGCACGACGCCCACGCGGGGCACGAGCCCGCCGGCACGCGCGCCGATCACGTCCGCGGCCGCCGAAGGCACCGGGGCCTACGATACTGGGAGAAAAGCAGGGCTGCAGAGCCCTTCTCGGTATGGAGCTAGCCGGGCTCGAACCGGCGACCTCCTGGGTGCGATCCAGAAGCGCGAAATCGGTAAACCCGCTCTAGGAGCGGGTTTCACGCCGTTGCCGAGCGCGCAGGGCCCTCGATACCCCGCGCTTGTCCGGGGGTTTTGGGGATGGCAGACGCTTCATCCCCAAAACGACCGGCACTCTCGCCGCCCCGGTGCAAACCGCGCGGACGGAGTGTCGATTCGATCAGACGAGCCCGTCGCGTCCTTCCTCCGCCGGAGCTAGTCCGGGTACTGGCTATCACTCCGCGCCCGAGAGCAGGAGCGTGCCGGCGTGGGCTCGGCACTGCTGCGGCTCGTCCCAACCGGGCGTCTGCCGAAGGTCGTGTGAGACGCTCGCTCGGCGCAAAGCGGGAGCGAGCTACCACCGACGACTGCGAGGTCCGTTAAGACGACTTGACTTGTCCCTGGGGCCCTGCCATCGTCGCCTTTGAGGTTCGCCGGGACCGCGCCTGGGACCGGCGCCCAACGACAAGGGGGTAGCGCGTGCGGGGCCACCGCATCGCCGGTGATCGGGCCGGGGCAGGGTGGGCGCTCCTGCGGCGCCTGAGCCTCGTGCTGGCGCTCGCGCCCGCCGTCTGGGCCTGCCTGGGGGGAAGCGCCTCGGCCGCGGTCACGGGCCTGGAGCGGGTCTCCGCGACGAGCCCGATCAACTCGTCCAACAAGAGCGTCACCGCCTTCTGCCCGTCGGGCAAACGGGTGGTCGGCGCCGGGGGGCAGCTAGACGGCGCGCTGGGAGAGGTGGTGCTGGGGTTCGTCAGGCCGGACGTCGGCGCTGAGCAACGTCACCGTGCAGGGGCGCGACGACGAGAACGGGACCGCGAGCAACTGGACCGTGACCGCGTTCGCGATCTGCGCCACCCCGCCCCCCGGCCTCAAGCGGGTCGCGGCCGCGAGCCCCAATAACTCGGGCAACAAGGCGGTGACCGCCACCTGCCCCGCCGGCAAGCGGCTGCTCGGCACCGGCGCGGAGATCGAGGGGGGCGGGGGCCAGGTGGCGCCCAACGACGTCATCCCCGGCTCCACCCTGAAAGGCGTCACCGTGCAGGGGCTCGAGGACGAGAACGGGACCCCGGTCAAGTGGCGAGTGCGCGCCTACGCGATCTGCGCCAACCCCGTCGGCGGCCTCGTGCGCGCCTCCGCCGCGAGCACCCCCTCGTCGTCAAGCAAGATCGCGACCAAGAACTGCCCGGCCGGCAAGCAGGTGACGGGGGTCGGCGGCGAGCTCGGCGGCGGCGGAGGCCAGGTGGTGCTCGACGACCTCACCCCCCAAGTCGGGCTGCAAGGCGTGGTCGTTTCGGGGTTCGAGGACGAGGACGGCACCGCGGCCAACTGGTTCGCCCGCGCCTTCGCGATCTGCGCCGCCGCCTCGGAGCGGGTCGTCGGCCTCGAGCCCCAACGACTCGGTCGCCAAGCTCGTGATCGCGAACTGCCTGGCCGGCAAGCAGGTGACGGGCGGCGGCGGCGACATCACCGGGGGCGCGGGGCAGGTGGTGCTGGACGACCTCCGGCCGTTCGGGGGAGCTTCCTCGCCACCGGCATCGAGGACGAGACCGGCATCTCGAGCAACTGGCTTCTGCGCGCCTACGCGATCTGCGCCACGCCGCTTCCCGGCCTCGAGGTCGTTTCCAGGTCGAGCGCCACTCGACTCGGGTTTCAGCAAGGGCATCGGGGTCGCCTGTCCGGCCGGCAAGCGGGTGATCGGCGCCGGCGGCGAGATAGTCAACGGCGGGGGGCAGGTGGTGCCGGTGGCGGTCGCGCCGTTCGGGGGCGGCCTGACCTCGGTCCTCGCGACCGGCTTCGAGGACGAGAACGGCTACGCGGAAAACTGGAACGTGACCGCGCACGCGGTGTGCGCCAACCCACCCCCCGGCCTCGAGCTGGTCTCGGCCCAGAGCGATCCCGACTCCGATTTCTCCGCGAGCGTGCCCGCGAATTGCCCCAGCGGCAAGAACCTGCTCGGAGCGGGGGCCGAAATCTCCGGCGCCGCGGGGCCGGGGCAGGTTCTGCTCGACGACATCCGCCCCAACGCCGCGCTGACGAGGGTCACCGTGACGGCGTTCGAGGACGAGAGCGGTCGCGCGAGCGACTGGACCGTGACCGCCTACGCGTTCTGCGCCAACCCCTGAGTGGCGCTCGGCGCTGCGAACGGCCCCCGTGCAACCTCGTTTTCTACGACACGACGCGCTCCGGCACGCGACGCTGGCATGCCGAATCGCCATGCGGGAACCGCGAACGACAACGACGCCACCGCACATCCTCACGCGCCGAGGCGACCGGGCCGACCATGCACACGAACGGCCAGGGCACGACGACCATCGAGGAGGAAGCATGAGCACCGATTCGACAACACCTGACACGATTGTTCTGATCCACGGCTTCTGGGTCACTCCCCGAAGCTGGGAGCACTGGATCGAGCGATACGAGCAGGCCGGCTACCGCGTGATCGCGCCTGCTTATCCTGGATTCGAGGTCGAGGTCGAGGCGCTCAATTCAGACACCTCGCCAATCGAGGCGCTGACGGTGCCGGCGGTCGTCGAGCATCTCGAGGCAGTCGTCGGCGAGCTCGAGTCGCCTCCCATCCTGATCGGCCACTCTGCCGGCGGGACCTTCGTGCAGCTCCTCCTCGACCACGGGTTCGGTGCCGCTGGGGTGGCCATCAACTCCGCCCCGACCGAAGGCGTCCGCGTCACCCCGCCCTCGCAGATCAAGTCGCTGTTCCCCGTCCTCAAGAACCCGGCCAACCGCCACCGCGCCGTCGGCTTCACGCCCGAGCAGTGGCACTACGTGTTCACGAACACTTTCAGCGAAGATGAGTCCCAGGCGCTGTACGAGCGCTACCACGTTCCGGCCTCGGGGGCGATCCTGTGGGGGATCGTGCTCGCCAACCTGGAACCTGGCCACCAGGCCGCGTGGGTCGACTACAAGAATGACAGCCGCGCTCCGCTGCTGTTCATCTCGGGCGGCGAGGACCACCTCATGCCGCCGAGCGTCCAGCGGTCGAATGCCAAGCACTACAAGTCGAACACCACCACCGAGGTCAAAGAGTATGAGGGCCGGGCGCACCTTCTCCCCGCGCAGGAAGGCTGGGAGGAAGTCGCCGACTACGCCCTGGAATGGGCGCTCGCCAACGCGACGCAGCCGGCAGCGACTCCCGCAGATCCCGCGTGACGCGGCCGAGGTCGTGAAGGACGTCCGCCTGACCCACATCGGCGGGCCGACGCTCCTGATCGAGGCGGGCGGCTGGCGGCTGCTCACCGATCCGACGTTCGACCCTCCGGGCGAGCGCTATTCCTTCGGCTGGGGCTCGAGCTCGCGCAAGCTCGTCGGGCCGGCGATCCCGGCGGCCGAACTGCCGCCGCTCGACGCGATCCTGCTCACGCACGACCACCACGGCGACAACCTCGACGCCGCCGGCCGCGAGCTGCTCCCCGCGGCCGGCGTCGTGGTGACCACTGCCTCCGGCGCGCGGCGCCTCGGCGGGGGCGGCCGCGGGCTCGCGGCCTGGCAGTCCACGGTGCTCGAGGCGCCCGGACGGCCCGAGATCGAGGTCACCGCGACGCCGTGTCGCCACGGCCCGCCGTTCAGCCACCCGCTCGCCGGCGACGTGGTCGGCTTCGCGCTCCGCTGGGACGGCCAGGAGGACGGCGTCCTGTGGATCTCCGGAGACACCGTGCTCTACGACGGAGTGAGGGAGGTCGCCGACCGCCTGAAGGTCGACACCGCGATCCTGCATCTTGGCGGCGTGCGGTTCCCGATCACGGGGCCGGTGCGCTACACCATGAGCGCGCGAGACGCCGTCGAGCTGTGCGGCCTGATCAGTCCGCGCAGTGCGATTCCGAGCCACTACGAGGGCTGGAAGCACTTCAAGGAAGGCCGGAAGGACATCGAACGCGAGCTTGCGCGTGCGCCAGAGGACATCCGCCAGCGGTTCCGTTGGCTGCCTATCGGCGTTGCGGTGTAGAGATCGCCGCCTGAGACCCGCCGACGACAGCCCACCTCAAGGCGTTCCCCGAAGATCGCGCTCTAAGATGGAAGGGCGTGTCGCTGCGCGTGACGCTTCCCCTCATCGACCACTTGGCCCTGCGAGTACGTGACGTGAGGCGCAGCCGCACCTTCTACGAGCAGGCCCTCGAGCCGTTCGGAGTGAAGGTAGTGGAGAGCTCGCAGGGGCCTGGGTTCGCCATCGAGGGCGGTGGAGATTTCTGGATCGGGGAAGGGGAGCCCCCGGCCGCTCCCGTTCATGTGGCCTTCGCCGCAGCCGACCGAGCTACCGTTGACAAGTTCCACCGCGCCGCTGTCGAAGCCGGCGGCCGCGACAACGGCGCGCCGGGTCTTCGCCCGCATTACCACGCCGGGTATTACGCAGCGTTCGTCATCGACCCGGACGGGAACAACGTCGAAGCGGTCTTCCACGGGGACGACCGCTAGCTGCCAGCCGCGTGACGCTCGCTTGGGCCAGCGTGCTCTCGCCTGACATCGCTCTGGGCCTGCGCGGGAGCGGGCGTACTCGTAGGCGTACGGGGTACCCTCGTCAAATGGCGACATACACGGTCGACCTGTTCACAACCCTGGACGGCTTCGGCTCGGGGCGTGTTGCGTACTGGGGCAAGGAAGGCCCCGAGTTGGTCGAGCAGCGGGCCCGGACCTACGGCGAAAAAGATCAGACGCTCGTGTTCGGGGCGAACACCTACCGCTTGATGTTGCGCTTCGCCCCGGCGGAAGAAGATCCGAGCTTCGCGCCGCTCAACGCAGCCCGAAAGATCGTGATCTCCCGGACGCTGGAGGAGCCGCTGACTTGGGCGAACTCGACGCTCGTCGCGGAGGACGCGCTCGACGCGGTCCCACGCCTGAAGGCGGAGTCGCCCGTCCCGCTGCGCTCCCACGGCAGCATCTCGATGAACCGCGCACTCCTCGCCGCTGGCCTGGTGGATCGGCTGGAGGTGATGGTGTTCCCCATCATCACCGGAGAGTCGGGAGAAGAACCCGATCCTGGCCGGCCTGCCCGATATCGACCTGGAGCTCGTCGACTCACGGCTGTTCGACGGGCGCGTGCAGCAGCTCGTCTACGCCGTCCGCTGAGCGCGATCAACCGATCCGTCGGCATCTGATCCGCTCGGTGAGCTCGCACCAGTGCTCCTCGAGCTCGGCGAACTCATCCTCCAGCGAGGGTCCACGTCAAGCGGTAGGTCCTCGGAATGGGCCAGCATTCGGGAATGACGCCTGAGGCGCTCTCCCGTCGCGAAAGTTCAATCCGCTAGCCGATCTGCTCGGCCAGCCCGATGAGGATGCCCTCGGGGCCTCGGACGTAGCAGAGCCGATACACGTCTTCGTACTGGACCACTTCGTCGACGAGCTGCGCGCCGTGTCTGCGGAGCCGGGCGAGCGTATCGTCGAGGTCGTCCACGGCGAACATGACACGCAGGTAGCCCAGCGCGTTCACCGGCGCGTTCCGGTGATCGGCGACGACAGGCGGCGTGAGAAAGCGCGAGAGTTCGATCCGGCCGTGGCCGTCCGGCATACGCATCATGGCGGTCTCGACGCGCTGGTCGCGCAGTCCGGTGACGCGCCCGGACCAGTCTCCTTCGATCATCGCTCGCCCTTCGAGTTCGAGGCCCAGCTCGGCGAAAAAAGAGATAGCGGCATCAAGCGATTCCACGACGATGCCGACGTTGTCCATCCGTCGAAGCGCCACGCGGCCATTCTTGCCGATCGCAAAATCACCGGGCCCGCAAGGCGCGCGGGATCAGATGTCCGTACCTTTGGGCTGGGCCAGCGCGCTCTCGCCTGACATCGCTCGGAGGGCCTGCCGCGCTGAGCAGCGTGAATCAAATAGGCCAGAACACACTCGCCTGTGCCAGTGTTCAGAAATGTCCCATGAAGAACACGCGGTCAGCCGGCCCCACGACGCGGTCCACCCAGCAGCTAGCCCGCGCCGACGTGTCGAAACCCGCCCTTGACCCAATCGACGACCAGGCGGCCGTATTCCTCCGCTGCTTGCTCCCACGCGAAGTGACCGGCGTCGAGGGGATGGATCTCGCTGTTGGGGAGGAGGTCGTCGAGGTACTGGTTGTTCGACCACGGCACGAGGTCATCGTCGCGCCCGGCCACGATCTGGGTCGGCGTGGTGATCGTCGGCAGCAGATCGCGCAACGCCGGGTTCTGTTCGGGGTAATGCCGCACGAACCGGGCAGACTCGGCGAAGCGCCCGAGGTCATAGGCGCTGACATAGTCCTCGTGGACTTCGGGCTCGCTTTCGCTCGCGGCCCCGGACTCGACGGCGTAGCCGATGTTGGTTCTGGCGTCCAGCCCGCGCACGACGTCCAGACTCGGCGCTTCGATGATGTCCTTGAGCGCGCCGCCTGCTTCGATCGGGAAGCGGACAGCACCGCCGCCGACGGTCAAGCTCGTAACGCGCTCCGGAGCCTTCGTGGCAAGGAAGAGCGCTGCGGCCGTGCCGACGTCCGGGCCGACGACGTGCGGAGCCCCCAGGCCCCACTCGTCGATTAGGCCGGCCAGAAACGCTCCCGAGGCGTCCGGGGCGATCAGTTCCGGGCGACCGTCGGAGTGGCCGAATCCCGGCATGTCGATGGCGACCGCCCGCCCGACTGACGCAACGCGGTGCCAGATGCGACGGAAGGCCCAAAGGCTTTCGGGCCACGGCGCCAGCAGCAGAACGGTGATGTCCGAGTCTGCCTTGTTGTCGGCGAACCTCACTCGCACGCCGTCGCAGACTCGGAAGTAGGTCGTGACCGGCGAAACCGCATTAGCACTCATCTGACATCTCCTCCTGCAACAAGTTGCGTCAAGAAACTGACGGCCGCGAGCGTAGCAGATCGAGTTGCGTGATGAAACTCTCCCTTGCTACCTTTGCGGTGTGCTCAAGCGCGACTACGAAGGACAAGAGTGCTCGATCGCCCGCGCCCTCGAGATCGTCGGCGAACGCTGGACACTGCTGATCATCCGCGACGCCTTCCTCGGCCTTCGCCGCTTCGACGAGTTCCAGGAGAGTCTCGGCATCGCCCGCAACGTGCTCACCGACCGTCTTAACCGACTCGTCGAGGAGGGCATTCTCGAGCGGGTTCGGTACAGCGAGCGGCCCGAGCGCTACGAGTACCACCTGACGAAGAAGGGCCGTCACTTAGACGTTGCGCTCGCCGGGCTGCGGCAGTGGGGCGATACCTACCTCAGCAAGACGCCGCCTCGAATCCTCCGCCGCCGCTCCGATAAGAAGCCGGTCGTAGCCTCCTTCGTCCCCGAGGGGGCGAGAACGCTCGATTTCCGCGAGCTCGAGCTGGTGCCAGGCCGAGGCCGCCGAGACCGCTCGGCATGAACGCAGACTGACACTCGGCGGCTACATTCGCCCGATAGCAGCTCCCGGAGTCGCCATTCTCCGAAGAACCGCTGGCGACGTTTCCCGTCAGCCTCTCGGTGTGAGCTGTAGGTCGTCACGCGGTTCACCTTTGGTTTGGAACCTGAAGTGGAGGCCGCGGGCATCGAACCCACGCAAGAGTTCAACCGGCGGCTCTCTGGGGCACAAGTGAGGACACGCCCACATGTGCGAGCGTCCTCTCGCCTGACGTTGTCCTCGTCGGGCCTGACGGCGCTGAGTAGCGTGGATCGTTTGGGCGACGCTTAGTTGGTGGGCGCGGGCCGAAAGCCGCGGCCCTTCCCGGCCATCAACTGGTGATTGACCCAGGTGTGTAAGGCGCTTTCCTCCAACCTGCGGCACTGTTTCTTGAGACATGCTCAAGAGCCTCCTCGCAGCGGCCGGAGTCGGATCCCTCAGGTTCCGACTGGTCAGACATTCGAGCCGTCGATAGGGTCGCGGCGACGCTAAGGAGGAACATGGCCAAGAAGAGCGCACCGCCCAGATCAAAGCCCAAGTCCACGCAGGGCCGGACGACGAAGAAGAAAGCGCCGCCGGGGAAGGGGGCTGAGTCAAAGGCGTTTACGCAGACTCTCAAGCGTGCCGAAACGACCTTGCGGGACCCGAAGCAGACCGCAAAACTTGTCGCGCAGGCGCGTAAAAAGCTGAGCGAGAACCCCGATCGCCTGGGGGAGGCGGTCGACGAGCTTGAGGCGCTGATCCGGTTGATCCAGGCCTATGCCAAGGGGGACTACCGCGACGTCCCCTGGACGACGCTCGTGGCAGCAGCGGGGGCGGTCATCTACTTCGTGATGCCCCTCGATCCATCCCCGACCCCCTGGTCGGGTTCGGCTACGCCGACGACGTCACAGTGCTCCTGTTCGTCCTAGCCGCGATCCAGCGTGATGTTGACGCGTTTGAACGCTGGGAGGAGAAGCACCGCCGCGGGCCGTCGGCAAGCCGCGTCTCGCGCAAGCCGCGACCAAAGAATCCTCCGGTAGCGCCGCGAGGCACAGTCCGGCAGCGAAGAGGTCGACTACGTAGCGGGAGGAGGGGAGCGCAGAACTATCAAGGCATTCGCATCGACCCGTCGGCGGACTCCTCATAGCGAGTAGCGTGGAGCGTTAGGGAGAAGAAAGAGGGGCATGGGTCGAAGGCCGCGGCCCCCCACGCCCCCGCTCGAGCAGCCCGAGACTAGGACGCGGGCCGGCGCTCGGGCGTCTAGATGGCCGTTCGGGCCGTGTCCGAGAGTGAGAGGATCGGCGCAGCGGTGAAGACCCTGTTGAACATCATCTGGTTGGTCCTGGCCGGGATCTGGCTCGCCCTGGGCTATGTCTTCGCGGCGGCGCTCTTGGCGATCACGATCATCGGAATCCCGTTCACTGTGCAGGCGTTCAAGCTCGCGGGCTACGCACTCTGGCCCTTCGGGCGTACCTTGGTTCCGGCCGAGCGACGAAACCGTGGGCTGAGCGCGTTCGCGAACGTTCTCTGGTTCATCCTCGCGGGCTGGTGGCTTGCGCTTGCCCACTTGTTCGCTGGCATCGCGCTTTGCATCACGATCATCGGGATTCCGCTTGGGATTGCGAGCTTCAAGATGGCAGGCGCCGCGCTCGTCCCGTTCGGTAAGGAGGTTGTCTCGTTGAGCGATCTCGCCCGTCATCCACGAGCGGGCGCCATCATCGTCGTCGTGCCCGATCCCACTAGGGACGCATAGCATTCGGCCCCGGCTGGGGGTAGATGGCCGTTCGGGGCGTGTCGGCACGAGAGGATCGGTTCGATCGTCGCCGGATCAGTCTCAGGCGGGAGTTGGCCGAAGCCGCTTTCAACTTTGAGCACCGTTCCCACCACGTCACCCTAAGGGCAGCACTCGTGCACCTGTCTTCCGCTGCTCGGGCTTTCCTGACCGCTGGCCCAGAGGTACCGCTCCGACCTGAGTAGCGTCTCAGGCCAGAACGGCTCCCGAATTTCAGATCAAGCCTCTAGCGGGTTTCTGAGTCGGTGGCGAGGTTCTGGGGATGGAAGGCGAGCTCATGGGTCCCACGGATGCGCGGGGCCCACGTGGAAGTCCGCCTGCAACGGGCTCACCAACGAGGGCACTTCCACCTTGAAGAAGCCAGGCGGCTTGAACCGACGAGCTCCTTGGTCCCAACCGCCCACGCCAAGCTCGAGCCTCTAGGGTCGATGCCGCGCCCGGGCGCTCAGCTAAAGGCGCACAAGGTACAAGGGTCAGCGGCGTTCTGGCGATGGAGTGCATGAGGTTCGATTCCCGTCGCTCCCGTCCAGTGTCCATGCGGGCTTGCGGGTTTTGTGAGCGTGGCCCGCTCCATCCTTGGGGCCACGCTCGGTCCACAAACGTCAGAGCGAAGCGGCCTCGAACGCTTGGAGGCGCGCGAGGATGCCCGCGTGCACGCCGTCGATCAGAGCGCCGTAGTGCTTCTCGATCATGCGCACGCTCGTAGCCGATCAGCTTCGCCGACTCGAACACGGTCACGCCCGCGGCGAGCGCGTTCGAGGTACGTGGGGCTCGACGCGGCCGCGCTCGCGCGGTCCGGCCGGGCGCGAGCGCTCGTCCACGTCGGCAGGCGCGAGGTCGCCAAGCGCGGCGAGCACGTAGGGCTGGAACACGCAGGATCACTGGGAACAGCTGGAATTCCGCTTGGCCGCTTCCATCGTGGCAGCTTCACTCTGAAGCGCTTCTGGACGAGGTCGCTGGTGATGCCGTCTCCAATCTTCTTGTACACGCGAGCGCCGACGCGCGCCACGGCAACGAACGAAGTGCATCCAGCATCGAACTTCTTCTCATAGCGGATGACGGTGTCACCGTTGAGTTGCAGGGCATACGAACCTCGACCGTGGGTGCTTGAGCACCTCGCCAGAACGGAGTCGTCGTCCTCGCAGCCAAAGCCAACGCCGATACTCCACGGAAAGCCCACACTCACGGACTTGATGCCGGCGTCGCAGCTTCGTTCTTTCCATTCCTGCCTGAGCGCGAACTTCCGTAGAGGCCTCCTGCGCTTGCATCCCGTGTACGGGCTGCGAATGTACTTCGAGACGACCAGTATCCTTGGTCGGACGATCCTGACCCTACGCCATTCCGTAAACATGAAGTCTGGGTTTTTCAGGGACTCGCGGTAGCCCTTGATTCGGCCGGAGAGCCGAATACTGATGCAACGGTGGAATAGTTACTACTAGGCTCTTATCCTCAATCCTGCTGAATTTCCTATTGAAACCTCGGCTGGCTGTCCTGACGGCTACGAGGTCCTCTCCGGCAGCATCGGCAGCCTCCTTGCCCACCACTAAGTCGCTCGTATCGACGGCGCTCGTGGCAGGGCCCGCGAGTGCCGAAACCATCAATCCAATAGTCAGGGAACTAACCGCGATTCGACGCATCTTTCACCCTCTGTTTATTTATGGAGCTTTCACGCTCACGACCGCCGAGTCTTCCGGACTTGCGACGGCTATTCGCCGTCCCAGGAGTGGAGTTCGGGCAGACGCGTCATCAGGCCGACGCCACGGAAATCGACCTTCTTCGAGCGCGGGTACCAGGCGACGTCGTTCGGCTCGCGCGTGCCGTAGGCGAGCAGCTTCATCCCGCCGGTGCCCGCGCGGAACGCGTGACCGACGCGCGTGCGCGGCGGGCGCGCGACCACCGAGCCGGCCGCACCGCGTGATCCTCCTCGCCGAGGATGCAGACGCCGTCGCCCTCGAGGACGACGAAGACCTCCTCCTCCGAGGCGTGGCAGTGCACCGGGCAGTTGAGCTTGCCCGGCGGGATGTCCGAGTGGTTGAGCCCGGTTTCGACCGAACCGCCGGCCGCGCCGAGCTCGCGCGAGCTGTCGCCGAACTCGCCGCGGTCGAGGAGCTCCGGCTCGACGTCCTCGAGCCGGACGACGTTCGGCGGCCGGTCGCCGGGCTCCGGCAGCTCCGGCTCGGGCAGCGAGCCCTCGAGCTCCCACTGGTGCGTCAGGTCGACGTCGAAGAGCGACGGGCCCATCCCGACCTTCTCGATGCGCGGGAACCAGTCGTAGCCGCCGGCCCCCGAGCGCCGCCCGTTCCCGTACGCGAGCACCTCGAGGCCTTCCGGCCCGGCGACGAGCGTGTGCGCCGGCCCTGTCGCCAAGTGGACGAGGCAGGTCCCCGGGCCGACCTCGCAGACGACGTCCTCGCCCTGCTCGGTGCGCTGCCACGAGAGACCCGAGCCGCCGAGCACGAAGAAGATCTCCTCGTGGTCGCCGTGGGAGTGGAGCGGTGTCGAGCGGCAGCCCGGATGGATGCGGATGCGGTTCACGCCGACGCCGACCGTGCCGGCGGCGTCACCCAGGTACCGCCAGGCGGAGTGGATGCTTCCTTCCTCATGGTCGTGCTCCTCGACGTCGTCCCAGTGCGCGATGTTGGGGTGACTCACGCCGGGAGTATCCGTGCGCCGAGCGCCTCCGCGCAACGCTCGACGGCGACGGTCGAGCGCTCGCCGCCCTCTCTGGCCAGAGACCGCGTTGTAGCCGATCATGGCCTGGCCCCCGAGCTTCAGCACGTCTCGAATTCGCCTTAGCCACGTCGAGCGCTGCGCCACCTCTGCTCGTCGGCGTCAGCCGGGAAGATGCTCCGAGTTTCAGACGGTGAGGCTGTCGACCACGGCCGGAAAGGCCCCGTCGGCGAGGCCTTGGAGTGCGCTCGGCTCGAGGAGCTGCACAGGATGCGGGACGTAGACGACGGCGATCCCGAGCATGCCGAGGCTCTCCGCCTGTTCGACCGCCTCGTCGACGAACGGCCTCGTGGCCACGGCCACGCGAGGGCACGCCGCGCCGCTCGAGCCGAATGACGTCGTGCACACTGCACGACACGCACGATCCTCAATCCGCCAGCGCCTCGACGGCCAGATCGCCGTGGAGCACGATCCGCTCGACGATCTCCTGCGGAGCGCGGCTTTGAGAAGGTCGGCTTCCTGTGCCCGCCGGACCTCGGCGCCGTGGCTTCTCAGGAGCTGCTCGATCGCGATCGAGGAACTCCGCGCTTCGATTCTTTGCGATGTCGAGAAGCCAGACACGCTGGCCCGGCGATCTCGGGCGGGCGCTCGCTCGGCGCCTCAGGCGGTCGCCACGCGTGTGTCGATCGGGCTTACATACTCCATTCGACCTCCTTGGTGACTACTGCCGCGTCCATTCCTAGACACGGGCCGAGGACGGCAGAAAAGCGTCCGGCGGGGCCGCCGGCGACGACGAGCACGATCCGGGCCGGATCGTCCCAGCGCGAGATCGCCTCTCGTCCGGCGCGGAGATCACCTGCGCCGTCGTCTCACCGGGACCGCGAAGCTCGCTTGCGGGTCGGCGAACGGCCTGTAGATCTCCCGGCGGACGCGCTGCTTCTCCCAACCATGAGCCCGGAAGAGCTCGGCGTGCTCGGGGCACAGGACGAAAGCGAATGGGTGTCGAGCGGCCACCAGAACGGGCTCCAACTCGATGCGGCCGCCCATCCGAGCGTGGCCGCCGAGTGTTCCGGCGTCCGCGAGCGGTGGTCGGAGATCGAGAGGGGCGTCGGCCGCGATGAGCGTGACCGCCGACGTTCCGCGGGCCAGGCCGCGCTCGACATGGAGCGGCTCCCATGGGCTTGCCTCCTCGTTCTCCGCGATGCAGAACGAGAGCTTGCCGGGGTGGCCGAGCGTCGCGCGGTCGAGCCGGCCGGGGTAGCCGCCGCCGGTAAAGCGACCACGAGTCGAAGGGTTCGGCCGATCGTCATGTTCGCACGGAAGCCGGGCCCGAGGGCGCCGATGTCCGAATTGAGCCCGATCGCGCTCCGCACTCGGTCCGTTGACGACGATGACCTGCCCGGCCGGCTGTGTCGTCACGGCCTGGCCGTTGAGGTTGAAGGCTGGGTCGAGCGCAGCCTCGACGGCAGCGACGACGACCGGGAAGTACTCGGGGCGACAGCCGGCGAGCACGGCGCACGCGGCAACCCGCTCGAGCGTCGC
>CAWDJV010000003.1:0-483669 GCA_963802795.1 uncultured Actinomycetes bacterium | reverse complement strand
GGCAACCTCCGCTTCGACTCCAATGCAGCGAAGGCCGGCGACTTCGGGTCGCTCAAGATGCCGCTGAGAATCTGGCCCGACTAGATCCACATCGAAGGCGAGTACGCTGGGCTTTCGCTCGGCGATCGCGAGGTGACTGCCTACGTAGCGAATCCGTCCAAGGGTGAGCGATGGGTCTGGTATGCGGAGGAAGGGAACGCTCGCCTCTGGTCGGGCAGCGACAAGCTCTCCGTGCAGGCGGACGGCAATGTCTCCATAGAGGGGAACATCAGCGCAGGCGGCGACGTCTCCGGCAAACAAATGAAGCTTGTGAGCGACCATCCGCTCGAGGCGACGAAGAGGACCTCGTCCACGCGGCGATCGAGGCGCCCGAGCTTGTCGTTTGCTTCCGCGGGGAGGGGGATCTTTCGAAGGGAAACACGATCGAGCTGCCCGCGTACTTCGAGAAGCTGACGCGCAAGGAGAACCGGACGGTGCTCCTCACCCACAAGTCGGAAAGCAACCAGCACGGCTGGCCGCTCGCCGCTTCGTCGATCGTGGACGGCAAGTTCACCGTATCCATGGTGGTCCACCGCGGGGTTCAGTATCAGCCGCCCAATGCGGAGCACCCGCTCCCGTTCTACTGGGAGGTGAAGGCCGTCCGGGCCGACATTCCCGAGCTCGAGGTCGAACCCGACAAGCAATCCTGAGGGGGAGAGATGCGTGAACGACTGAAGGCGAGACTCGTCGAGCTCGACGCCGAGGTCGAGAAGGGCCAGGCGCGGCTCCGCGGAGCTCGAGACGGAGCAGGCGCACGTGCAGGAGGTGCTCCTACGAATCCTCGGCGCGAAGCAGGTCCTGGAAGAGGGCCTGGCGAACGAGGCTACCGCCGCCGACGACCACGACCCCGCCGCGGAGTCCCGCGCCGCCGACCAGAAGCCGACCAAAGAGAGCCGCGCCGAAGCTCGCCCTTGACGCGGACGCCGGCCGGTCGAGGCCGGCCGCGCGCCACCTGCAGACAGAGGCCCGATTGGAGATTCGCTTGACTTGGTTGGCGTCATGCGTTGTGAGACACCGGGCGACTCCGGGTTGGGATCGAGGGCGGGCCCGGCGCTTCGAGGCGCTCGCCGACCCAAATGCGCGCGTGCTCATCCACGCTGACAGGCTTGCGAATGAGCCGAGGGTGAGCGCGCTGCTCAGCTCTCGGGGCGTGGAGGCGAATCGGCCGTCCGTATGCTGGACGGACAACCTCGTCGAGGTTCACCAGGTCTGTGGAGTGCTCATCTCGGTCACCCAGAGTCACTTCCATCCCGAGGATTCGGCCGGCGAGTGACTTGAAGTGACTCCCAATGACTGCTGGTCACAGCGGCTCGAAACTCGTATGAAGGATCCCAGGTTCGAGTCCGGAGTCGGCCTCCATTTCCTCGGTCAACGTCTCGCTCAGACTGCGGTCGGAAGGTCAGCGGCACGAGCCCTCAGGTAAGGCGCAGAAACCAGGTCTGTTGTGCGACTCGGAGTGAGACGGGTTCCGGAAGCGGCCTCGCGGCGGTCTCGGCAAAGCGTTGTGCGCGTGGTGTGCGCCAGTGCGCCCCCAGCTCAGCCGGTCTCCAGCGGTCTTGAGCGGACGCATGACGCCTCTCTGGAGCTCCATGCAACCCACAACACAAGCCGAGCGTTCATGGATTCCGCATGAACAACCAGCGATGGCCCCGGCAGGAGTCGAACCTGCGCACGCGGATTCGAAGGCTGTCAGGCCGAAGTGCCTATTTGCAGGGAAAAGCTCCCCGGTATGAGGGCCGCGCGCCACTGTGCGCCGCACTCCCGAGTTAGTCGCGCTAACGAGGGCGGACGTTGCGGCGGCCCCAGCATCCTCTCCTGCGGGCTCGGCCGGTCGACGTCAGCCGGCTCCTGCGGTGAGCTGAGGACTCAGCTCGCCACCGGGCCCCCGGGGCAATCAGGCCGTGGGGCGCTCGATCTCGTCGCGTCGCCCCAGCGACCTCCGGCACCGACGCCGACGATCACGAATCCGACTGCGGCTTTCGTCACTAGTTCTAGACGAGCGTTAGTCGAGCTAAAGGAGCGAGCCATGGGAGGAGCCGCCCGCAACCCACGATTGTCGTTTCGCAGTGTCGCGCTAACCCTGGTACTCGCCGTCTTCATATCGGGGTCCGCAGCGTCGCAGACGGCCGCTCCGTCCGACTTCCGGATCAGCGCCGGGCACGTCGGTCCGCCTCGACGGTCAGGGGCCGACCACGTTCGGCGACCAGATCGGCCTCGACTTCCGCGCCGGCATCCTGCGCGCGGCCTGGGCCGACAACAGCGGCTCGCCGGATCTCGATCTCGCGACCGCCGCGATCGCCGTCTGCGAGCGGCGGCTCCGCCTCCGTCGGGCCGACCGTGCCCGTGAGGGCCGCGGACGACCAGACGGGCGCCTCGCTCGCGATCGACCCGAGCGTCGCCGGGCGCGTGCTCGCGGCTGCGCGGACCGGAAGCCTCTTCGGCGCGAACGCCGGGCATCCTCCGCGCGCGCAGCTCGGACGGCGGCGGCACCTGGATGAGCGCGATCGATCCGGTCGGAGTCCCGGACTGCGAGCTCCTCGGCCGATCTGGCCTGCGACGGCTTCGGCAACTGCTTCCTCGCGCTTCCTCGACGCGAGCGACCCGTTCGAGTCCGCAGCTTCGCCTCGCGCTGAGCACGAACGGCGGCCAGAGCTTCTCTCCCGTCGCGCTCCCCGAGTCGCCCGGCCTCGAGGGCGACATCGAGCGTCGCCGCCGGCGCGGGCAGCGTCTGGCTCGCGTTCACGGGCTTCGACACGACCCTTTGAGGACGCTCGCCGCCCCTGTCACGGGGCTCGGCGCCGTCGGCGCCGTTCAGCCGGCAGGACGTTCCCCGGACCACGTTCGGCAACAAGCCGGACATCGCGGTCGGGCCCGGCGGGAAGGCGCTCGTCGTCACGCAGCATCTCTCGAACGGCCCGAGCTTCGTCGAGGCGAGCGTCGATCCGGACGGGCTCGGCCCGGCCGGGTTCGGGGCGCCGGTGCGGGTGGCGACCCTCGGCGACTTCCCCTTCCAGCCGATGCCGCAGGCGGCCTGGGACCGCGCGCGCGACCGCGTCTACCTCGTCTACCGCGGCGCCGCAGGTGTCGGACGAGCACGAGGCACGCGACATCCTCCTCCGCTCCTCGAGCGACTCGGGCCTGAGCTGGAGCGCCCCCGTGCGCGTGAACGCCGACGTCTCCTCCGAAGACCGGCTCGTGCCGAACGTCGCGGTCGATCCCGCGACGGGCAACGTGGGCGTCGCCTGGTACGACTTCCGCGCCGGCCACGGCCAGGCCCAGCTCTTCGGGCGCGTGCTGACGCCGGCCGAGCCGCCCGCCGCCGGGCTCCCCGCCGCCCCGCGAACCTGCGAGCGACCGCCCGTGTCCCGCTCGCAGATCGACCTCGTCTGGGAGGATCGGAGCGGCAACGAGACCGGCTTCGAGATCACGCGGCTCGTCGAGCGGCGCCTCGCCGCAGACGTTCCGCGTCGCCGCCGGAACGTACCTCGTTCGTCGGATACCGGGCTCGCCGAGGACACGACATTCACGTACGTCGTGCGCGCCTTCAACGGGATCGGCTTCTCGGAGCCCTCGAACGAGGCGGCCGCGACGACGCTCGACTCGCCGCCGTCGGCACCGACGAACCTCGTCGCGACGGCGGTCGGCTCCGACCGGATCGACCTCGACTGGGATCCGGCCGACGACCCGGACGGTTACGAGATCCAGCGTTCGCTCGACGGCATCGCCTGGACGTCGCTCGGACGACGCGCGGGCCCGGCCACGGAAGCGACGGTCCTCGGCCTCGATCCCGAGACGACCTACTTCTTCCGTGTGCGCGCGTTCAACTCGGGCGGAGACGGGCCTTTCTCGAACGTCGCGAGCGCGCGCACGGCGCGGCCGTGCCGTCGGCGCCGTCAGGCCTGACGGCGACCGCCGTCTCTCGCTCCCGATCGACCTCCGCTGGAGCGACACGAGCGCGAACGAGACGCGCTTCGAGATCGAGCGCTCGACCGCCGGCGAGCCTTCCAGCTCGTCGCCACGGTGGCCGCGAACACGCGCGTCCTTCGCCGACACCAGGCTCAAGTCGAAGACGACGTACACGTATCGGGTCCGCGCCTGCAACTCGCTCGGCTGCTCCGCGCCCTCGAACGAGGCGAGCGCGACGACGCCCAAGCACTAGGACATCCGGCACAGTCGGGATCGTGCTCGGAGGAGGAGCACGCCGCAGCAGCGACATGGAGTGGGGCGAGGACGATGCCTACTGACGGCCGGAGCCGTTTGCGGCCGGCTTCGGGAGCGACGGAGCGTCGTGCCCGCTCGAGGAAGCGAGAGCTGAGGGCTTGTTATTCGGCGGACAGAGTAGGAAGATGGCCGGTGAGTGGTTGTCGGCGTCCGGCTTGCCGATCCGGACGTGCGGTGATCCGAAGGGGTTGGAGGTCGTTGTAGGCATGCCGCCGAGGGCGCTCGCTGGGTGGGTTGGTTGACTGCCGTGGCAGCCGTGTTTGTGTTTGCGGTTGGGGCGGCGCCGGGCGGGGCGGCGCCCAGCTGTACGCTGCGGCACGGCGGGCGGGCAGGCTGGTGGCACTGCGGGGAGAGACGTGATCTGTGGTTGGGGGGGCGCGGACGTTCTCGTTGGCCGGGGTGGCGACGATCTTCTCCGTGGGGGCCGGGGCGAGGATGGCTCCCGCGGGGCGCGGGGACGATCTGCTGCGAGGCTGGCGGGCGATGATTTCTGGGCGGGGGTTGGGGACGCGACCGGCTCCGGGGCGGGCGCGGCGTGATCGGCTGGAGGGACGGGGAGGCGCGGATTTCCTGGCCGGTGGGCTGGGGCTCGATCGGCTCGTGGGCGGGCTGGAAGTGATTTGCTCTGGACGCGGGAGGTCGCGTCGATCGCCTCGGCTGTGGGGGGGGCGCCGATTGGGTGGTGGCGGATCCGCATGCTTTGGGGGCGACTGCGAGACAGAGCCGCCGAACGCCTCCCCGACCGGTATCGCCCTTTCGAGTGCGAGCGTGGTCGAGAACAGCCTCCGGAGCCTTGGTGGGCACGCTGGCGACGAGCGACCCGGACGCGGGCGACTCGCACACCTACAGTCTCGTGTCGGGTGCGGGCGACAGCGGCAACGCCTCTTTCGCGGTCGACGGCAGCAGGCTCGAGACGGACGCCGTCTTGGATTTCGAGGCGACGAGCTCGTTCTCGATTCGTGTCCGCACGAGCGACGGCGAGGGGGGCACGTTCGCGCGGGCGTTCGCGATCACGGTCTCCGACACGGCGGAGCCGCCGACGCCGGGCCCGACGCCGCCTGCGACGACCGACGAAGACGCGCCCGTGACAGTGACGCTGTCGGCGAGCGACCCTGAGGGCGAGGACGTCACGAGCTTCGCGACCAACACGGGCCCGGCGAGCCACGGCACGCCCGGCCCGGTGGGTCCGATCGGCTGCACGGGCGGCACGCCCAACGTCTGCACGGCCGACGTCGTCTTCACGCCGGACGCTGACTACAACGGCGCCGCCGGCTTCAGCTACACGGCCAGCGACGGCACGCACGTCTCGCTGCCCGCCACCGTGTCGATCACGGTCCGCCCGATCAACGACACGCCGACGGCGCTCGACGCGAGCCGCACGACCGACGAGGACACGCCGCTGGCGCTGGACCTCGCCGCGCTCGTCGGCGACGTCGAGACCGCCGACGCGAACCTCACCTACGAGATCGTCACGCCGCCGGCGCACGGCACCGCGACCGCGACGACGTACACGCCGGCCGCGGACTTCAACGGCACCGACAGCCTCACCTACCGGGTCATCGACCGCGGCGACCCGGACAACTGCGGCGCCCCCGCACCGGCGTGCGACGCGCCCGAGACCTCGACCACCCAGACGGTGTCGATCACGGTCGACCCGGTCAACGACACCCCATCGCTCGACGCGAGCCGCAGACCGACGAGGACGGGTCGCTGACGCTCGACCTCGCCGCGCTCGTCGGCGACGTCGAGACCGCCGACGCGAACCTGACCTACGAGATCTTCACGCCGCCGGCGAACGGCGACCGCGGCGGCGCGACCTACACGCCGGCCAACTTCAACGGCACCGACAGCCTCACCTATCAGGTCCCCGACCGCGGCGACCCCGACAATTGCTCCGCCCGCGCCGTGCGACGTCCCGAACTCGGCCTCGGCGACGATCACGATCACGGTCGACGCGGTCAACGACGCGCCCGTCAACACGCTCCCGGCGGGGCCCGTCCTGGCGCTCCCGGCCACGAACACGCCGATCATGGGCTATCGATCGCGGACGTGGACGCGGCAGCCGACGATCTCGAGGTCACGCTGTCGGTCACGAGCGGGACGCTGACGGTGGCACTGGTCCCGGGTGGCGTCACGAACATCACCGGGAACGGGTCGGGCACGGTCGTGCTGCAGGGGAGCCTGCTCGAGCTCAACACGACGTTCGGCGCCGCCAACGGGCTCGTCTTCAACGGCGCGGCGTCGACGACGCTGACCGTGACGACGAGCGACCTCGGAAACAACGGCTCGGGCGGCCCGCTGACCGACACCGACATGGTTGCGATCAGCGTCAACACGCCGCCGGTCGCGCAGACCCAGTCGCCCTCGACGAACGAGGACACGCCGCTGACGGTCACGCTGTCGGCGAGCGACGCGGACGGCGATGCGTTGACCTTCGCCATCGGCACCGGCCCGGCGAACGGATCGCTGGGCGCCATCGGTCCGGTCACCTGCGGCGTGACGCCGAACGTGTGCACCGCCGGCGCCTCTACACGCCGGCGTTGAACTTCAACGGCACGGACAGCTTCACGTACACGGCCAACGACGGCGCCAACACCTCGGCTGCGGCGACGGTGACGATCACAATCAACGCCGTCAACGACGCGCCCAGCTTCGCCTCGGGTGGCAACGTGACCGTGAACGAGGATTCCGGCCCGCACAGCGCCGCTTGGGCGACCTCGATCAGCGCCGGGCCCGCCAACGAGTCCGGCCAGACCGTGACCTTCAGCGTCTCCAACGACAACAACGCGCTCTTCGCCGTGCAGCCGGCCGTCTCGCCCACGGGCGTGCTCACCTTCACGCCGGCCACCAACGCGAACGGGTCGGCCACGGTCTCGGTCTTCCTGAGCGACAACGGCGGCACCGCAAACGGCGGTGACGACACCAGCGCGACGCAGACGTTCACGATCACCGTCACCGCCGTCAACGACGCGCCGAGCTTCACGCAAGGGCGCCGACCAGACCGTGGCCGAGGACTCCGGCGCGCAGACGGTCAACGGCTGGGCGACGGGGATCAGCGCCGGGCCGGCGAACGAGGCCGGCCAGACCGTCGTCGTTCGAGATCACGGGCAACACGAACGCGGGCCTCTTCTCCGCGGGGCCGAGCGTGTCGTCGACCGGCACGCTGACCTACACGCCGGCGGCGAACCAGAACGGCACCGCGACGATCACGCTGAGAATCACCGACAACGGCGGCACCGCCAACGGCGGCGTGAACGCGAGCGCGACGCAGACCTTCGTGATCACGGTCACTGCGGTCAACGACGCGCCGGTCGCGCAGGCGAAGAGCTACACGGCGCAGACGAACATGAAGATCACCGGCCTCGCGGGTCTCCTTGACCGGCGTCACGGACGCGGACTCGGGGATCAACGGGTGCACGCCGAGCTTCTCGGTCGCCTCGGTCGGCCCGACCACCACTCCCGGCCGGCGGCACGATCTCGAACGTCAACGCTGCGGCGGGGACGTTCGACTTCGACCCGCCACCCGGCGTGACCGGCAACGTCACCTTCTCCTACACCGTGCAAGACACCGGCTGCCCCGGCACGGCCACCAGCGCGCCGGCGACGATCACCGTCAACGTCACAGGGCCGGTGATCTGGTTCGTCAACCCCACCGCGGCCACCAACGGCGACGGCCGGCTCTCGACCCCGTTCAACATGCTCGCCGGCGCGGACGCCGTCGACGCCGCCAACCACCGCGTCTTCGTCTACAGCGGCACCGACACCACCGGGCTCACCCTCAACACCGGCGAGTGGCTGATCGGCCAGGCCGCCACCGGCCCCTTCGACACGCTGTTCGCGATCACGCCGCCCGCCGGGACGATCGCACGTCCGGCGATGGGCACCGGCACGACCACGATCGGCGGCACCGTCACCCTCGACACCAACGCGAGGCTGCAAGGCCTCGCGATCTCGACCGGAGCATCGGCCGCCCTCGTCGGAACGGGCGGGATCACCGGCGTCGACGTCACCCAAACGGCGTTGACGACGACGACCGGTACCCCGCTCACTCTCAACAATGTCGCCGGCACCCTCACGTTCAGCGACCTCGACAAGAACGGGGTCGGCACGGGAATCAGCCTGACCAACGTCGCCGCGGCAGTCACGGTGCCGTCGGCGGCGTCGATCGCCAACACGACCACCGGGGCGGTCGACATCGACGGCGGTACCGGTGCGTTCACCTTCGCCGGGGTGATCAACAACTCGGCGTCGAGCGGGCGGACGGTCGAGGTCACAAACCGCAACACCGGAACGCCGGGTGCAGTCCAGTTCACCGGTCTCGGTCAACGGCGGTGGCACCGGCGTCAACCTCGACAACAACGACAACGGCACGATCAGCTTCAGCGGAGGACTGACGCTGTCGACCAGCACCAACGCCGCCTTCAACGCCGTCAACGGCGGGACGGTCACCGCAACCGACCCCGGTGGCCCGAGCATCCCACCCAACAACACGCTGACCACCACCACCGGCACCGCCCTCAACGTCCAGAACACCAACATCGGCGCCGCCGGACTCAACTTCCTGAGCGTCTCCGCCAACGGCGGAGCGAACGGGATCGTGCTCAACAACACCGGGACGGCAGTCGGCAACGGTGGGCTGGTCGTCACCGGAATCGGCGGGGTATGCACAGCCGCCACGCCGACCTGCACTGGAGGCACGATCCAGGGCCTCGTCGGCGCCGACAACTCCTCGTTCACGCCCGCCGGCACGGGGATCGTGCTGACCGGGACCCGGGATCCGTCCCTCACGTCGATGCGGGTCAGGAACGCGAGCAACTACGGCATCCGCGGCAATCAGACGACGAACTTTGCGCTCTCCAACAGCCTGATCGACGGCACCAACGGCACGAACGAGGCCACGCCCTTCAGCGACGGGTCGATCTCGTTCGACACCTTGCTCGGCACGAACTCGATCACGGGCAGCGAGATCTCAGGGGGTTGGCAGCGCAACATCCGCGTCGATCATGCCTCCGGCGTGGGCGGCGGGACGATGACCCTCAACGTGACTGGCAACAACATCCACGACACCGTCGGGACGGCGCCTGACGACGGCGTGTTCGTCGAGGCGGAGAACAACGACAACTACACCGTCGACATCAGCCGGCAACACCTTCGCGAACCACGGCGGCGATCACGTCAACGTGGACCATGATCAACAGCGCCGTCGATCGACGTGACGATCGCCGGCAACAGCCTGCAAGAACCCCACGCTTCCGGTTCGCCTCGGCGGCGGGATCCTCGTTTTCGGCGCCTCCTGGAACGGCACCGGCACATACTCCGTGTCCGAGAACACGATCCTGCGCAACCGTCAGGGCGGCGCGATCCATATGAACAAGGGCAGCGGCACCGCCACGATGAGCGGAACGGTCGCCGACAACGTCATCGGCACGACCGGCGTCAACCAGTCGGGAAGCATCGAAGCGTTCGGTATCGTGATCGGCGCGCGCGGCGCCGGCGGTACTCACACGACCCTGATCGAGGACAATCAGGTCTTCGGCTGGAACGATCGCGCGATCATCGTCGCGAACGGAGAGGGCAACTCCACCCTCAACGCAACCGTGCAGGGAAATAGCGCCGATACCTTCGATCCTGTGAACGGACTCCACGGCTTCCACGCCGACCTCGGCATCCTCGCGGCCGATGCCGGCTCGGTCTGCCTCGACCTCGGCGGCGCGATCGCGGCCGACCGCAACCACCTCACGCTCGCCGGCAACGAGCCCGCGGGCGGCGCCGACATTCGTGTGCGGCGCGGCTCGGCAGTGAACCTGCGGATGCCCGGCTACGCCGGCGGAGCCGACGACGACGCGGCGGTCACCAGCTTCCTTACCGGACGCAACGACGTGACGAGCAGCTCGATCACGAGCCCCGGCAGCGGAACGTACTCCGGCGGCGGCGCCTGCCCGCTGCCATAGCCGAGACGGGGGTTCCAGTCCGCAGAGAGTGGCCGGGCGACCGGCCTCTCTCGCGCCGTACGCGAGGTGCGCGACCAGCGTCACGACGGGTGTCTGCCGTCCGTAATTGAAGAGGAGGAAGCCGGGCGGCTCGAGCAGCGGCGCGCAGCAACGTCGTCAGCACGAGCGTCCCGAGCAGCCCGCCGACGACGGCGCCCCAGATCACGCGGCGGCCTCGGCGATCGCCGCCGCTGCTGCGCGCCAGGCGCGCGCCAGTGCGCGTCCCTGCTTAGGCGGGCTCCAGCGGTCTTGAGCGGACGAACGAACCCTCTGCGGAACCCCCTGCAACCCGCATCACAAGTCGAGCGTCCGTGGATTCCGCGTGAACAGCCAGGATGGCCCCGGCAGGAGTCGAACCTGCGCACGCGGATTCGAAGTCCGCCGCTCTATCCGCTGAGCTACGGGGCCCGCGCTGAGTGTAGCCGCGCCCTGCTCAGGCCTTGGCCGGCGCCTGAAGGTCGCGTTCGGCCGGCGCTCCCTGCCGGAGCTCCCGGCTACGCTCGGCCTCGGCGTTGACCTCCGCGCCGAAGAGAAGCGCGAGGGCGGAGAGCCAGAGCCACGTGAGCATGATGATCACGGCGGCGAGCGAGCCCCACGCCTTGTTGTACGAGCTGAACATGCTGACGTAGACGGCGAAGAGCCCTGAGGCGACGAGCCAGATCACGACCGCGATCACCGCCCCGGGGGTGATGAAGTGCCAGTGCGGGTGGTCGACGTTCGGGCCGAGAAAGAGAACCCACGCGAAGGCAAAGAGAAGACCCAGGAGCAGGATCGGCCATTGCAACGTCCACCAGATCCAGCCGATGGCGCCTTCCAGGTCGAGCAGGTCGCCCAGCCAGTCGGCGATCACCGGGCCCAGCACGAGCAGGCCGAACGAGAGCGCAACGGCGAGGAGCAGGAAGAAGAGCATGCCGAGCGCGGTAAGTCGCTGCTTGACGAAGCCGCGCGTCTCGTCGCGGTCGTAGACGCGGTTCAGGCCACGCATCAGCGCGTTCAAGGCTCCGGTCGTCGTCCAGAGGGCGAGCAGGAAGCCCACGACGATCATCACGAGCCCGCCGCTCTGGTTCTCGGTCGCCCGTGTCAGGCTGTCCCGCAGGAGGGTGATCACCTCTTCGGGAACGGTGCCCTCGAGCCGGCTCATCATCGAATCGATCGTGTCGGTGCCGGCCGTAAGGGTGAAGACGCCGACGGCCACTAGGAGCACGGCCGGGATGGCGAGAAAGGCGTAGTAGGCGAGCGCAGCTGCGATGTCGGTGACGTCGTCGTCCTTCGCCTCCTTAGCCGCTCGGACGACGATCGCTTTCCAGTCGCGCGCCGAGAGGTCGCGGATACCCGGGTCGCGGAGCTCGGGCTCGAGTCTGCTCGGGCTGCGGGGGAGGGTCGGGCGCGGGGTCGCCGGATCGTTCCATACCGGCGTTGTACCCGCGCGTTATCGTCTTTGTAACGCGGGCGTGGCGGAACTGGCAGACGCGACGGGTTTAGGACCCGTTGGGCGAAAGCCCTTGGAGGTTCGAGTCCTCTCGCCCGCACTGAGGCCTGGACTCTTCGGCGACGAGGTCCGGCCGCTCGCGTCAGCCGGTTGGCTGGACCTCGCGCATCAGAATGATCGCCTGCGGTGGCGCGATGAAAAGCTGCTTCTTGGTGGTCACGCCAACGACTTGCCATCCTTCCGCGCCTAGCTCATTGAGCCGTGCCTCAACACGGTTCTCCGTGTCGATGACCCTGTACTCGTATCGCCTCACGACGCACCTCCAATCGACCGCGCTGAAATGAATCACTCGCTCTTGCGGTTACGCAAGAAGCCGTGCCGTGCGACGACCCATGTGGCGAGGAACGCGAAGAAAGCCACGACGACCGCTGACGGAACAGTCAGGAAGTCGCCCACCGCGGTCCTGCTCACGATGTCCGGGCCGTAGATCGCGTCGAACAAGACCGAAAGCCAGATGACGGCGATTGCCAGGGACGCCCACATCTCGGACGCGAGGAGCTCCGTCCAGCGCTCCTTGCCGACCCGCGACGGTTCATGCGAAATAGTCGCCATCTCACACCTCCTTTCGCCCTTCGATCCTGGCAGGCGGGAGTACCTGGGACATCAGGGGCTGCGCGGATCGTGATCCGTAGTACCTGGCAGCCTGGGAGGCTCCACTGGCCCGGTGTCTGGTCTCAGGGCGTGGTCAGGCGCTCGACCGGTCGAGGAGCTGCAGCAGCTCGTGGGCTGCCAGCTCGATCTCCTTGTGGCGCCACTCGGCTGCCCGGTAGTGGCAGGCGATCAGGCCGGTCCGGTGGAGGCGGCGGAAGTCGCCGTAGACGAAGGCGTACCTCGCCTTGGTCTCCTCCGAGGCTCCCTCGGTGAGGCCGAGATGCCACTCCGCGTACTCGTCCCAGGAGTGCGAGTCCAGGAACCTGTTCTCGTCTTCGGCCTTCGGCTGGACGTCTCCCCAGTCGCTCGTCAGGACGTACTGGCGGGCGCGAATGAGGCGGCGGGCCCGCGCGAGCGCACGTTCGTTGACGGCATACGAGGCCACCCGCTGAATTCTGACGGGAAACGCCCGTCACATGTCCGGACCCACGTGGGCGAGAATGGGGGAGTGAGAGTCTCCGCCAAGGTGGACTACGCCCTCCGCGCGGCGCTCGAGCTGGCCGCGGCCGGCGACGGGCCGGTGAAGGGAGAGCGGATCGCGCAGGCGCAGGACATCCCGCTCAAGTTCCTCGAGAACATCCTCCTCGAGCTCAGGCACGCCGGGCTCGTGCAGAGCCAGCGTGGGGCGGAGGGGGGCTACTGGCTCGCGCGCCCGCCGGAGGAGATCAAGCTGGCGGACGTGATCCGGGTCGTCGAGGGGCCTCTCGCCAACGTGCGCGGCGCCCGGCCGGAGACCGTCGAGTACGCCGGCCCGGCCACCAAGCTCCGGGACGTCTGGATCGCCATGCGCGCGAACCTACGCGCCGTCCTCGAGGAGCTGACGCTCGCCGACGTCGCCTCGGGAGAGCTGCCGGCCGAGATCGTTGCGATCACGGCAGACCCTGACGCATGGGAGCCTCACTAGGGACGGGCTCGAAGACCGTCGTGCGGCTGGGCCGGACGAAGACGATCTGACCTTCGAGGAGCTCCAGCTCCTCGGCCTCGCCTCGCGTGACCTGGGCGGAGACGTGGCGGCCGTCGTCGAGGACGAGCTCGACCCGCACCTCGAAGCCGAGGTGGATGATCCGCTGGATCATCGCCTCGCTCGTCGTTCCGTTGGGCTCGAGGCGCAGCTCGAGGTCGTGCGGGCGGATGTAGGCCTCGCCGAGCTGCGTCACCGGCCCGACGAAGGTCATGACGAACTCGTTCGCCGGGTGCTCGTAGAGGTCGCGCGGCTTGCCGGTCTGCTCGATACGGCCGTCGTTCATGACGGCGACGCGGTCGGCGACCTCCATCGCCTCTTCCTGGTCGTGGGTGACGAGCACCGTCGTCACGTGCACCTCGTCGTGCAGGCGCCGGAGCCACGCGCGGAGCTCCTTGCGCACGCGCGCGTCGAGGGCGCCGAACGGCTCGTCGAGGAGCAGGACCTTCGGCTCGACGGCGAGCGCCCTGGCGAGCGCCATCCGCTGCCGCTGGCCTCCCGAGAGCTGCGACGGGTAGCGGTCGGCGAGCCCGTTGAGCTGGACGAGGTCGAGGAGCTCGTCCACGCGCCGGCGGATCTCCGCCTTGGGCCGCTTGCGGATCTCGAGCCCGAAGGCGACGTTCTTCCGCACGGTCATGTGCTTGAACGCCGCGTAGTGCTGGAAGACCATGCCGACGCCGCGCTTCTGGGGCGCGAGGCCGGTGACGTCCTCCCCGAGGATCGAGACGCCTCCCTCGTCGGGCGACTCGAGGCCCGCGATGACGCGGAGCAGGGTGGACTTGCCGCTGCCGCTCGGGCCGAGCAGCGCCGTGAGCGAGCCGCTCGCGATGGCGAGCGAGACGTTGTCGAGGGCGACGAAGCTACCGAATCGCTTCGTCACCTGGCGTACCGCTATCGCCATTCGGTGTCTCCTTTCTGAACAGGTTCATGGCAACGAGGGTCATGACCGCCAGGACGGCGAGCACGACCGACGTCGTGTAGGCGGCCACGAGGTCGAACGCGAGGAAGCGCTCGTCGACGTGGAGCGTGAGGGTCTCCGTGGCCCCGGCGATCCTGCCGGACACGACCGCGACGGCGCCGTACTCGCCGAGCGCGCGGGCCGTCGTGAGCACGACCCCGTAGGCGACGCCCCAGCGGATCGTGGGCAGCGTGATCCTCCAGAACGTCCGGAACGACGAGGCGCCGAGCGTCATGGCCGCCTCCTCCTGGTCGGTCCCGACCTCGCGGAGGACCGGCACGACCTCGCGGACGACGAACGGAAGCGAGACGAAGATCGTCGCGAGCACGATGCCCGGAACGGAGAAGATCACCTGGAAGCCGAGGTCGATCAGCCAGTCTCCGAACCAGCCTCCCTGCCCGTAGACGAGGATCAGCGAGAGCCCCACCACCACGGGGGAGAGGGCCAGGGGCAACCCGACCGCCGAGTTGAGGAGCCAGTTGCCGCGTGTCGAGCCGCGGCGCACGATCGCGAGCGCGCAGACGATCCCGAAGACGGTGTTCAGCGGCACGGCGATCAGGACGACCAGGACCGTGAGCCAGAGAGCGTGGACGAACGAGTCGCTGGTCATGGACTCCCAGACGGCTCCGAGGCCCTCCTCGAACGTCCGGTAGAAGACGACGCCGAGCGGGAGGGCGAGCAGGAACGCGAGATAGCCGAGGGCCGCGGCCCGCAGCCCGTAGCGAACGCCGAGCGAGCTATGCATCGTGCCTCCGGCCGCGCCGCTCGAGCACGTCGGCGGCGACGAGAACGGCGAACGAGAGGGCGAGGAGGACCACGGAGACGGCGGCCGCGGCCACCACCCGATCGCTCTCGATGTCCTTGAAGATGTGCACCGAGGCGACCTCGGTGTCGAAGGGGATGTTCCCCGAGATGAGGATCACCGACCCGAACTCGCCGACGGCCTTCCCGAACGACAGCGCCGCCCCGGAGAGGATCGCGGGGACGAGGTTCGGGAGGATGACCCGGCGGAAGATCGTGAACGGACGGGCTCCGAGCGCGGCGGCTGCTTCCTCCATCTCCCGATCGAGCTCGAGGAGGACCGGCTGCACCGCGCGCACGACGAAGGGCAGCGTCACGAACAGGAGCGCGAGGACGATGGCGATCCTCGTGTAGGCGAGGTCGAGGTTGATCGGGCTCCGCGGCCCGTAGACGGCGAGCAGCGTGAGGCCGGCGACGATCGTGGGGAGCGCGAACGGGAGGTCGATCAGGGCGTTGACGACGCTCTTGCCGCGGAACGTGTCGCGCACGAGCACCCAGGCGATCAGCGTCCCCGCAACGGCGTTGACCGCGACGACGACGAGCGACGCGACGAACGTGAGCTTCAGGGCGGCGACCGCCGTCGGCGACGTCACCGCCGCCCAGAACTCGGCCCATCCGCCCTCCATCGACTTCACGATCACCGCGGCGACGGGGATCAGCACGATCAGGCTCAGGTAGGCGACCGAGAGCCCGAGGCTCAGCGTGCCGGAGCGCCGCGCGGGTGCGCGGCGCTCCGGCAGCCGGACGGCTTCGGCGCTAGTCGTCAGTGGGGACTCCGAGCTCGTTCTCGATGTCGAGGAAGACGCTCTCCTCGCGGTCGAAGAAACGCGTGCGGACGTCGGCCCAGCCGCCGAGGTCGGCGATCGTGAAGAGACCGGGCGGCTCGGGGTAGTCGAACTCGGCCAGCACGTCCTCGACGACGGGGCGGTACCCCTTCTCGCCGAAGACCCGCTGCGCCTCCGGGGTGCGCAGGTAGTCCACGAACGCCTGCGCCGCCTCCGGGTGCTCGCTCTCGTTCACGACTGCGACCGGGTTCTCGATCAGGATCGTCTCGTCGGGAACGACGTACTCGAGCGGCTGCCCGGCCTGCTGGGCGAAGATTGCCTCGTTCTCGTAGGCGAGGAGCACGTCGCCCTTCCCTCCCGAGAACGTCTGGAGCGACTCGCGCGCGCTCTTGTCCTGGACGGGCACGTGCTCGAGGAAGAGCTCGCGCAGGTACGCGATCGCCTCTTCGTCGGATTTCCCCTGCTCGAGCTGCGCCCCGTAGGCGGCCATGATGTTCCACTGCGCGCCGCCCGAGGTGAACGGGTTCGGCGTGATCACCTCGACGCCCTCCTGGAGGAGGTCGTCCCAGGTCTGGATGCCCTCGGGGTTCCCCTCGCGCACGACGAACACGACCACGGAGTCCGTGACCATGCCGTTGTACTCGTCCTCGGCCCAGTCCGTGTCGACGAGCCCCGCGTCGAGGAGCCTGGTGATGTCCGGCTCGAGCGAGAAGGCGACGACGTCCGCAGCGAGGCCTGCCTCGACGGCCCGGCTCTGCTCTCCGGAGGACGCATACGACTGGTCGAAGTCGTAGCCCTCGCCCTCGGGCGTCTCCTGGAAGGACGGGATGATCTCTTCGTAGGCCTCGCGAGGCGTCGAGTAGGCGACGAGGGAGAGGGTGCCGCCATCTCCGCCCGCGGCGCCGGAGGCGTCGTCACCACCGCCGCAGCCGGCTGCCAGGAGCGAGATCAGGACGACGAGCGCTGCAAAGGCAGCGGGCAGGGCGATGCGAATGCGAGCTTGCGTCAAGTCAATCCCCACTTTCTCTAGGTTTTGAGTGGGAGTTGTATACCACTCTCGTAGGAGTGTCAAACACCGTACGCCCCGAGCCCGGTGTAGGAGGCTTGGGATAGCGTCCGCGCTCATGTCTGTCCTCGAGCGCGACGACGCGCCGCCCGCACGCGTGATCGAGATAGCCGACCCGGCTGTCGGGCTCGACGCAGTCGTCGTCATCGACCACGAGCTCTTCGAGACCTCGGCCGGCGGGACGCGGATGGTGCCCGACGTGACGGCCGACGAGGTGGCCCGCCTGGCGCGCGCGATGACCTGGAAGCTCGCCGTCTGCGGCGTCCCCTACGCGGGCGCGAAGGCAGGGATCCGGTTCGACGGCGGCGACCGCGCCGCCGTGCTCGGAGCCTTCCTCGAACATGTGCGGGAGTGGCGGGACTTCTTCCTCACCGGCCCCGACATGGGAACGCACCCGGAGGACTTCCTCGTCCTCGAGCCCGACGGGAGGGCGCTGCCCGTGTGGGCGCGCACCCACGAAGGAATGGGGATGGACGACCTGGCGGTCGGTTACGGGATCAAGGGCGCAGCGGCGGTGGCCCTCGAGCAGCTCGGCCGGTCCTTCGAGGGCGCGAGCATGGCCGTCGAGGGGTTCGGAAAAGCCGGTGCCGGCACCGCATGGGCGTGCGCGCGCTCCGGCGCGCGTGTGATCGGGGTGAGCACGATCGAAGGCGCGCTCGTCGACCCGGCCGGGCTCGACGTGGACGAGCTGCTCGCGCTTCGCGCCCTCCACGGGGACGCGTTCGTCCACCACGGCCCCGTCCCCGTCCGCCCGCGCGAGGCGCTCTTCGCGGTCGAGTGCGACGTGCTCGTCCCGGGCGCGCGCCCGCACGTCATCGCGCCTGAGTCGGTGACCGAGCTCGGCTGCGCCGCCGTCATTCCGGCGGCGAACGTTCCCTACGCCCCCGGGGCGACCGACGTGCTCGCGGCGAGCGGGATCCTCGCGTTGCCGGATTTCGTGACGAACGCCGGCGGCATCCACCTGTACGAAGCGCCCGAGTGTCGAGAGGACCCGGCTCGTTGCCTGGCAGAAGTCGAGCGGCTGGTCGCCGCGACCACGCGCCGCGTCCTGGCCGCGGCCGACGCGGATCGCGTCACTCCCACGCAGGCCGCGCTCGAGATCGCACGCAGCTTCCTGAGGACGGCGCGGACGACGCAGCAATGAGCGCGAGACCGTCACCGAGCTCGCGCAGGGCTACCTTGACAGCTCGGCCCGAACAGGGGACCCTGGCGCCGTTCACTCCGACCGAAGGGGGTTTCATGAGACGGATCCTCGTGCCGCTCGCGGTCGCCGCGGCTGCGATCGCGCTCGCCGGGTCGGCGCTCGCGATCACGTTCGGCCAGCTCGACGGCAACCGGCACCCGAACGTCGGCGCGCTCATCTTCGAGAACGATGAGGGCGAGCGCGGGATCCTCTGCAGCGGGACGCTGATCGAGCCAGACGTCTTCTTGACGGCGTCGCACTGCACGGCGTTCCTCGAGTCGATCGGCGTCGCTCCGGACGACGTCTGGGTGACCTTCGACCCGACGTTCGACGAGGCATCGCCGCTCCTGCCGGGGACGTACCACAACAACCCGGAGTTCGGCTCCTCCGGGCCTGGTGGATTCTCCGACACGCACGACATCGCCGTGGTCGTTCTCGACGCCCCGGCGGCCGGGATCACGCCGGCGCGCCTGCCGACCCTGAACCAGCTCGACGGGATGGCGTTGAAGCAGCAGCGGTTCGTCGCAGTCGGCTATGGAACGGTGCGCGAGGACAAGACGAAGGGCCCGGCGTCGCTCTTCTTCGACGGCCAGCGGCGCTTCGCCGAGCAGAGCTTCAACGCTCTCGGGAAGACGTGGCTCCACCTGAGCATGAACCCGTCCACCGGCAGCGGCGGGACCTGCTACGGGGATTCCGGCGGGCCGCACTTCATCGGCTCGAGCGACGTCGTCGCGTCGATCACGGTCACAGGCGACCGCTTCTGCCGGGCGACCGACGTCACATACCGCGTGGACACGGCGTCGGCGCGCGCGTTCCTCGACGACTTCGTCAGCTTGCCCTGAGAGCAGCCTCGAGGCGCCGGTGCAGCTCCGGCGCCTCGAGGCCCTCCACCTCGACCAGCTTGCGGCGGCCGGTCCGGCCGGCGACGATCGTCACCCGGTCCCGAGGGATGTCGAGCGCCTCGGCAAGCAGCTCGATGAGGGCGCGGTTGGCGCGGCCACGCTCCGGCGGGGCCGCGATCCGCGCGCGCCAGCCGTCGCCGTGCCGGCCGACGAGCTCGGTCCGGGCCGCGCCGGGAGAGACGGTTATCGCGACTCGGGCCATGTCCGGGACACCGACACAGTTCTGACACAATGGCTCGCAGTGAGGACGAAGGTCGAAGAGCTGCCGGAAAGCCGCGTTCGCCTCGAAGTGGAGGTGCCCGAGGAGGACGTTCAGCACGCCCTCGAGCACGCCGCGTCGGACCTCGCGGGCTCGCTTCGGATCCCCGGTTTCCGGAAGGGAAAGGCGCCGATCCAGGTGGTCGTCGCCCGGGTCGGGCGCGAAGCCCTCTGGGAGGAGGCGGTTCGCAGCCACCTCGACGGCTGGTTCTGGACCGCGGCGGCCACATCGGGCGTCCGGCCGGTCGCGAGCCCCGAGGTGGAGGCCGTGGGCGGCCCTCCGGACGACGGTGAGACCTTCAGCTTCACGGCGACCGTCGCGGTCGTCCCGAAGCCGCGCGTGGCCGACCGGAAGGGCCTCCAGGTCGCAGCGCCGGAGCCCGACCTCCCCTCCGAGCTCGTCGACGCCGAGCTCGAGTATCTCCGCGGCACCGTGGCGGAGCTCGCCTCGATCGACCACCGGCCGGCGCAGCCCGGCGACGTGGTCGTCGTCGACCTGGACGGCGACGAGGGCGCAACGACTCAGCGCGACTACGTGCTCGAGGTCGGGACCGGCAGGCTCGTCGACGAGATCGAGGCGGCGCTCGTCGGCATGGCCGTCGGCGAGGAGAAGGAGGTCGAGTTCGAGCTCCCCGACGAGCGGACGGCCGCAGTCTCGGTGCGTGTCACCGAACTCAAGGAAAAGGTCCTGCCTCCGCTCGACGACGACCTGGCGCGGGCGGCGAGCGAGTTCGAGACCCTCGGCGATCTACGCGCCGACATCGAGTCGGGACTCCAGGAGCAGCTCGACGCCGAGCTGGAGGTCGTGCTTCGCCAGAACGCGATCGACGCGCTCGTCGAGGCGTCCTCGTTCGGCTCGCTCGACCCGATGGTCGAGCGCCGGACGGCCGAGCTCGCCACCGGCTTCGTCCGCACCGTCGAGCGGCGCGGCGTCAACCTGGAGACGTACCTGGCCATGACGGGTCAGACTCAGGAGCAGGTGATCGAGCGGCTGCGCGCCGAGGCCGAGCAGTCGCTCAAGCGCGAGCTCGTCCTCGACGCCGTCGCCGACGAGCTCGAGCTGGAGATTGTCGACGAGGAGGTCGAGACGCTCGTCCGCGAGCAGGCCGAGGAGGCCGGCGAGAACGCCGACGAGGTCCTCGCCGCGACCCGTGAGGGCGACGGCTTCGAGCGGCTCCGCGCCGACCTGCGCATGCGCAAGGCGCTCGACGCGGTGGTCGCGGACGTCGAGCGGATCCCGGTCGAGCTCGCGCGCGCCCGGGAGAAGCTCTGGACGCCGGAGAAGGAGAAAGCACCTACCGAGATGAAGATATGGACGCCAGGAAGCGAGGGAGGCACATGAGCCCGTTGATCCCAATGGTCGTCGAGCAGACGTCGAGAGGCGAGCGCGCTTTCGACATCTACTCGCGGCTGCTGAACGAACGCATCATCTTCCTCGGCACGCCGGTGGACGACCAGATCGCGAACCTGGTCGTGGCGCAGCTCATCCACCTGGAGTCCGAGGATCCCGACAAGGACATCTCCATCTACATCAACTCGCCGGGCGGCTCGGTCTACGCCGGCATGGCGATCTACGACACGATGCAGTACATCAAGCCCGACGTGCAGACGATCTGCGTCGGGATCGCCATGTCGATGGGCGCGCTGCTCCTCGCGGGCGGAACCGACGGAAAGCGGATGGCGACGCCGCACTCCAAGATCCTCATCCACCAGGTCTCGGCCGGCTTCCAGGGCCAGGCGACCGACATCGAGATCCAGGCGCGGGAGACGCTCTCCATGAAGCGCCTGCTCGAGGAGATCATCGCGAACCACACGAAGCAGGACCTCGAGAAGGTCGGCAAGGACATGGAGCGGGACTACTTCATGACCGCGCAGGAAGCGCTCGATTACGGCATCATCGACACAGTCATCGCTCACCGCGGTACCCCCGCGATGGCGGCGGCGTCCTAGTCAGATCGGCGATTTCGCGCTAAAAGGAATGAGACGTGGCCAGAGCGACCGACGGTAACGAGCAGCTTCTCTGCAGCTTCTGCGGCAAGAGCCAGCGGCAGGTCAAGAAGCTGATCGCCGGTCCCGGCGTCTACATCTGCGACGAGTGCATCGATCTCTGCAACGAGATCATCGACGAGGAGCTGACCTCTCCGGCCCAGCTCGACCTCGACAACCTACCGCGGCCGAAGGAGATCTACTCGATCCTGAACGACTACGTCGTCGGCCAGGAAGAGGCCAAGCGAACGCTCTCGGTCGCCGTCTACAACCATTACAAGCGGGTGCAGATGACGAACGACGAGGACGACGTCGAGCTCCAGAAGTCGAACATCCTCCTCCTCGGTCCGACCGGCTGCGGGAAGACGCTCCTGGCCCAGACGCTCGCGCGGATCCTCAACGTTCCCTTCGCCATCGCGGACGCGACGGCGCTGACCGAGGCCGGCTACGTCGGCGAGGACGTCGAGAACATCCTCCTCAAGCTCATCCAGGCCGCCGACTTCGACGTCAAGAAGGCGGAGACGGGGATCATCTACATCGACGAGGTCGACAAGATCGCGCGGAAGGCGGACAACCCGTCGATCACGCGCGACGTCTCCGGCGAGGGCGTCCAGCAGGCGCTCCTCAAGATCCTCGAGGGCACGGTGGCGAGCGTGCCGCCGCAGGGCGGCCGCAAGCACCCCCACCAGGAGTTCCTCTCCATCGACACGACGAACGTCCTCTTCATCTGCGGCGGTGCGTTCGCCGGGCTGGAGAAGATCATCGGCAAGCGCATCGGCAAGAACCAGGTCGGCTTCGGCGCCGACATCAAGTCGCGGAAGTCGATCGAGTCCAGCGAGCTGCTGTCGTCGGTGATGCCGGAAGACCTGTTGTCCTACGGCCTGATCCCCGAGTTCATCGGGCGGCTGCCCGTCGTCTCGGCGGTGCACCAGCTCACGCGCGAGGACCTCGTCAAGATCCTTCTCGAGCCGAAGAACGCGCTCGTGAAGCAGTACCAGCGCTTCTTCTCCTACGACAACGTCGAGCTCATCTTCACCGAGGACTCCCTCTGGCAGATCTCCGACAAGGCGCTCGAGCGCGAGACGGGCGCGCGCGGCCTCCGCTCGATCATCGAGCTCGCGCTCCTCGACGTGATGTTCGAGCTGCCGTCGCGCAAGGACGTCTCCAAGTGCGTGATCACGAAGGAGACGATCGAGCGGAACCTCCGCCCGACGCTCGTCACGAGCGGCGGCGCGGCACTCGCGCTGGACGAGCTCGAAGAAGAGTCGGCCTAGAGCCGCGCGTCAGTACGGCGCGGCGAAGGCCCTGAACATCGGAGCTCGTCGTCCAGAGCCCTGCTCCTCGCTCCGCCTGCTAAGGGCCTGTCGGCGCCCGCCACCCACCAAGCGCCGCCTCGACACAAGCGGCCGCGGCGAGCGCAACATGGTCGTGCCAGGGGTGGGCGACGATCTGGACGCCGAGCGGCAGCCCCGCGCCGGCGGTCCCGGCACGGACGATTGCCGCCGGCCAGCCGGTGAGGTTGAACGGTGTCGTGTAGCTAACACCGTTCCATGTTTCGTCCTCGTCGACCTCGTCATGGCTCGGCGCCGGCCCGTCGAATGTGGGCGAGAGGATCAGGTCGTACGGCTCGAAGAACTCGAGCATTCGCCGCCTGTAGGCGTCCCAGCGCCGGAAGAGGACGTAGGCGGCCGCGCTCGACATGCCGCCGCCATACGAAGCCCAGATCTCACGCGTCAGCTCATGCCCGCCGCCCGGAAGCTCACCGAACTCCGCGACAACACCGACGTCCGCCAGTGCCGACACGGCAGCCGCGACTGCGGCGACGGTCTCGTGGGTCGCCGTGGCGAAGTCGTTCTGGTACACGACAAACGCACGCAATCGGCTCAGCTCCACTTCCCCGGCGTCACCGAGCGCGATCGGAGGAACGTCCGGCTCGCGCCGGTCCGGTCCGGCGATCACCGACAGGACCAGGGCGACATCGCGAACAGCGCGAGCCAGCGGGCCAACTTGCGTCCGGGGGTCGCTGACGGCGCCGAACTGGCCGCCGTCATCGATCACGCCGGTGACCGGCACCAGCCCTGCCGTGGGCTTGATGCAAGCAGTGCCGCAGAAATGTGCCGGCTGGCGCAGGCTGCCGCCCGAGTCGCTGCCTAGCCCGCAGGGCGAGGCGCCGGCAGCGATGATCGCCGCCTCGCCGCCGCTGCTGCCGCCCGGCGTTCGCCCGGCGTCATAGGGATTGTTCGTGCGTCCGTAGACCTCATTGTCGGTGAAACCCCCGCTGCCCCAGGGTGGGCAGTTGGTCTTGCCGAGGAGGATCGCCCCAGCTGCGCGCATGCGCGCAACGGCCGTCGCATCCTCTGTCGGCACGACCGCCGAGCGCTCCCGCACGCCGACGGCGGTAACGACGCCGGCCGTCAGGAAGTTGTCCTTGGCCGTGAACGGCACGCCGTGCAGCGGCCCGAGCGCCGCACCGTCTGCGCGAGCGCGATCCGCAGCTTCCGCAGTCTTGACGGCGCGCTGGGCGTCGAGCTGAACGACAGCGTTGAGCGCGGAGTTGACGCGTGCGATGCGCTCGAGGTGTGCCTCGACGACCTCGAGTGCCGAGACCTCGCCGTCGCGAATGAGACGTGCCAGCCGTTCGGCCGGTGTAGAAGTCAGCTCTTCTGACACATGCATCGCTGCTCCTCGAGCTCGCGCTCAGAGCGCACGCGCACCAGGGCGCGGGCTACGCGGACTGCCAACCGACCGAGCAGACCGAGATGGGCTCTTTGAAGCCCTTCAGCGTGATCGCTCGGTGGTTGCTGACGTCGAAACGAGGCAGATTCTCCATGGTCGCCTCGCTGACGAGGATCTCGCGCCCGTCCGCCTCGGCGCCGATCCGGGCGGCGGCGTGGACGCCCTTGCCGTGGTAGTTCTCGCGCGTCTGGAGCGCGCCGTCCCGGTGAACGCCGATCCGGATGTCGAACTCGAAGTCCTGGTCGATCGCGCGCTGGACGGCGATGGCGGCGCCGATCGCATCGGCCGCGTCCTCGAACGCGGCGAAAAACCCGTCGCCGGTGTGGTCGACGACCTGCCCCTGGTGGTCGGCGAAGATGCTGCGCAGTGCGTCGTCGTGGCGGCGCAGCAGGTTGACCCAATGGCGGTCGGAGCCGACCGCGCTCGCGAGCTCGGTCGAGCCGACGATGTCGGTGAAGAGAAACGTCTTCATGACCTCGGTGCTCATGTCGCGCGCGAGGAGCCCGGCGACGCGCTCGGCATCGCGGGCGGCACCGAGCCGCTCGAACCGCGCGGCTGCCGCGTGGAGCTCCCAGAGAGACCCGTCTTCGTCGCCGCTCTCGTGCAGGGCGCGGCCCAGCTGCTCGCGCGCGCGCGCGACGTCGTAGGTCGCGCCGTTCGACTCCCAGGTCGTCCGCGCCCGTTGAAAGGCGCGGTAGGCGCTGTCGGCCTCGCCGCGCGCGAGTGCCACCTGTCCCGCTGCATACGCTGCTGAGGCCTTGAGCGCCGAGGTCTCGTAGACGTCGGCGATCGACGCCAGCCGCTCGGCGTAGCGGGCGGCCTCGTCCGCCTCTCGAGCGGCGGCCGCGATCTCGACCGCGGCCGGGAGGATGCGCGCCTGGGCGGGAAGGCTGCGCGACTCGTCCCCCGCGGTTCGCCGGATGGAGGCGAGCGCGCCCTTGACGTTTCCCTGTGCGAGCCGGAGCAGCGAGAGGCCGGGCTCGGGCGTCCGCCCGAGCTCGTCGGCCTCGCGGAAGGCCTGCTCGGCCTGGGCCAGCTCGCCCAGCCGCAGCCGGACCTCGCCGAGCTCGTAGAACGCGGCCCCCGCGATCCGCGGGTTCCAGACGCGCAGCTCGGCGCCGGCGCGGTCGGCCAGGTCCTGCGCCTCGCTCAGGCGGCCCTTGAACTTCATCACCTCGGCGTGGTTGACCCGGCACATGCCCGGGAACGCGCTGGTGCCGTTCGTGTCGCAGAAGTCACTCGCGCGCTCGGCCCACTCGCCGGCGCTCTCGAAGTCCGCGACGTCGCGACAGGCGCCGATCGTGTTGCAGTAGACGGTCAGGGTCGAGATGGGGTCGAGCTCTCCGGCGAGCGCGGCCGCGCTCGCCTCGTCGAGGAGGAGCTTCCCCTCGGCCACCTCGCCCTGCTCGATCAGGACGTTGCCCTGGCGCTGAAGACCCCGGATCTCGAGGTTGCGGTCTCCGAAGCGGCGGCCCAGCTCCTCGGCTCGCCGCGCGAACGCGAGGGCCTCCGTGAGATTGCCCGCGCCGAGCGCGACGAGGCTCTGCTGGAGAGCCCAGTAGCCGTGCTCGGAAGCTTCCTCTTCGAGGTCGAGCAGGCGTTTCGCGCGGCCCATCCACCCGTTCGCCTGCGACGTCAGCAAATTGTTCTTCAGGTCGTGGGCGATCAGCGTCGCGACGTACGCGGCACGCAGGGTGTTGCCCGCCTGGAGATAGCCGCGGTAGGCGCGCTCCATGTACGGGAGGACCTCGTCCATGTGCCCGCTCCAGACCGCAGCCTCGCCGAGAAGCAGGATGTCCGCGGGATCGAGCTCGCTCGCCTCGTCGGCAGCCTTCAGGAGCCGGTAGCCCTCGGGCCAGTCGTGCCGCCGCAGGGCCTCGCGCCCCGCTTCGAGGGGATCCTGGACGACCTGGCTCACGTTCCGAGGCTCCGGAGCATCTACGAAGTCTGCCTTAGCGGGCACGTTTCGCCAAGAACACCGTCCGTAGAATCAGCCGCATGGAGCCGACGTACCGGCCTGACGAGATCGAGGCGCGCTGGCAGCGGACGTGGGAGGAGGAGGGCCTGTACCGCGCCGGAGCCGGCAGGCGGCGGGACGAGACCTTCGTCATCTGCGTGCCGCCGCCCAACGTGACGGGCGCGCTCCACATGGGCCATGCGCTGAACGGAGCGCTCCAGGACGCGCTCGTCCGCTGGCACCGGATGCGCGGGTTCGACACGCTCTGGCAGCCGGGGTACGACCACGCTGGGATCTCGACGCAGAACGTCGTCGAGAAGCAGCTCGTGCGCGAGGGAACGTCCCGGAAGAAGATCGGCCGCGAGGCCTTCGTGGAACGGGTCTGGCGGCATCTCGAGGAGACGGGCCGGACGATCATGGGCCAGTACCGCAGGCTCGGCGCCTCGCTCGCCTACGACCGCGAGCGCTTCACGATGGACGACGACTACATCGAGGCGGTCATGCGCTTCTTCGTCCACTGCTGGGACCGAGGCTGGATGTACCGCGCGAACCGCATCGTCAACTGGTGCCCCTTCCACGAGACGGCGATCTCCGACCTCGAGGTCGTCCACGAGCCGATGGACGACACGCTCACGTACGCGCTCTATCCCTTTGCCGACGGTTCCGGCGCGATCACGATCGCCACGGTGCGCCCGGCGACCATCCTCGCCGACGTGGCCGTCGCCGTCCATCCCGATGACGAGCGGTACGGAGACCTTGTCGGGAAGGAGGTGATCGTGCCGTTCGTCGAGCGGCGCGTGCCCGTGATCGCGGACGACCTCGTCGACCCGGAGTTCGGCACGGGAGCGCTCAAGATCACTCCCGGCCACGATCCGGTGGACTTCGAGATCGGCCGCCGCCACGATCTGCCCGAGCTCGCAGTGATCGGCCCCGACGGACGCATGAACGATGCCGCGGGCGAGCTCGCCGGGCGCTCCCAGGAGGAGGCCGACGCCGCCGTCGTCGACTGGCTCCGCGAGCGCGGGCAGCTCGAGCGCCGCGAGCACTACCGTCATAACGTCGGCACCTGCGAGCGCTGCCACACCCGCATCGAGCCGCTCGTCTCGCTCCAGTGGTGGTGCGCGATGGAGGAGCCGCGCAGGCCGGCGCTCGAGGCGCTGCGCGAGCGCCGCGTCCGCTACCACCCTGAGTCGCAGCATGCCTTCGCCGTCCGCTCGCTCGAGGAGATCCCGGACTGGAACGTCTCCCGCCAGCTCTGGTGGGGTCACCAGCTGCCGATCTGGTACTGCCCCGACGGCCACGTCACATGCGCGTGGCCGCCGCCCGAGTCCTGCGGCGAGTGCGGCTCCGGAGAGCTCGCGCGCGATCCTGACGTGCTCGACACCTGGTTCTCGTCGGCCCTTTGGCCGTTCGCGACGCTGGGGTGGCCCGAGGACACCGAGGACCTACGCCGCTACTACCCGGGCGACGTCGACTCGACGGCGCGCGAGATCATCCGCCTCTGGGTGAACCGGATGATCTGGACGGGCCTCGAGCTAGTCGGCGACGTCCCGTTCACCAACGTGATCATCCACTCGACGGTGCTTGCCCCCGACGGGCGGCGGATGTCGAAGAGCCTCGGGACGGGCATCGACCCGCTCGACGTCATCGACGAGCACGGCGCCGACGCGACCCGCTACGGGCTCCTGAAGATGTCGTCGACGCAGGACGTCCGCTTCGCGCCGGGCATGGTGGAGGAGGGTCGCTGGCTCTGCGTGAAGCTCTGGAACGTCGCGCGGCTTCTGCTCACCAACGCGGAGGGTGCCGCGCCCGGTCTCACGCCGCAGTCCGCCGAGGAGCGGTGGATCCTCGCGCGGCTCGAGGCCGCACAGGTCGAGCTGGAGGAAGCGTGGGCGCGGTTCGATTTTGCGGCCGCCGTCAAAGCCCTCTACCGCGTCGCGCGAGACGACTTCTGCGACTGGTACGCGGAGGCCATCAAGCCGCGGCTCTATGCGGGCGACGTCGATGCACGCTCGACGGCGCTCGCCGCGCTCGAGCGGTTGCTCCTGCTGCTGCATCCGGTCGTGCCCCACGTGACCGAGGAGATCTGGTCGCAGCTTCCCGCGCGCGAGACCCGTCTCGTCGTCGCGTCCTGGCCCGAGCGGGACGGGCGCTTCGCCTCCGACCTCGATGCGCTCGAGCGCGTCCAGGACGCCGCTGCGATCGCCCGCCGGAGCGGAGTGCTCGTGGAGCTGGACGAGGAGGAGCGGCGCATCTTCGAGGCGGTCGTCCGCAAGGAGCAGCTGCCCGTGAACGGAAGCCGTGACGGCGAGATCGCCCGCCTTCGCAAGGAGGTCGCCCGAGCCGAGGGAATGCTCGGAAACAAGCGCTTCGTCGCGAATGCGCCTCCCGAGGTGGTCGAGGGCGAGCGCGAGAAGCTCGAACGCTACCGGCGCGAGCTCGATGCCCTCGAGCGCTGAGATCGCCTGGCTGGAAAGCCTCACCCCGTGGCCCGAGGAGTTCGGGCTGGGGCGGATTCGCGAGCTCCTGGCCCGGCTCGGGGAGCCGCAGCGGGCGCTCCCCGCGATTCACGTCGTCGGCACGAACGGGAAGACGACGACCGCGCGCATGGTCGAGGCTCTTCTCCAGGCGGAGGGGCTCGTTGTCGGCACGTATACGTCGCCGCACGTCGTCTCGTGGGCCGAGCGCATCCGGGTGGGGGGAGGGGACGCCGACCTGGAGGCCGCGCTGGCGCGGGTGCGTCCCGACGCCGAGGCTCTCGGCTCGACGCAGTTCGAGGTCCTGACGGCGGCGGCCTACGCGGAGTTCGCCGCAGCCGGTGTCGACGTCGCGGTCGTGGAGGCCGGGCTCGGAGGGCGGCACGACGCGACCAACGTGCTCGAGGCCTCGGTGGTCGTCCTGACGAACGTCGCCCTCGAGCACACGGAGGTGCTCGGGCCGACGCGCGAGGCGATCGCCGCCGAGAAGCTCGCGGTCGTGCAACCCGGCGCGCAGGTGGTTCTCGGCGAGCCCGACTGGGAGGAAGCGGCGCGCGCGGCGGGCGCCGCCGGGGTGACGGTCGTCTCCGGCTCCAGCGCCGCGCTCGCGCACGCTGCGGCCGAGACCTTCCTCGGGAGACCGGTCGATCCCGCGGCGCTTCGGGACCTCTCCGTTCCGGGACGGCTCGAGCGCGTCGGGGAGGCACCGCTCGAGATCTGGGACGGCGCGCACAATCTCGCCGGCGTCGGCTATCTGCTCGGCCGCCTCCCGCAGGCCGACTGGGTGCTCGTCGTCTCCATCCTCGAGGACAAGGACTCGGTGGGAATGCTGGCCGCTCTCTCCGCGCTGGCGAACCGCCTCGTCGCCACGAGCTCCACCAGCTCGCGGGCCCTCCCGGCCGAGCAACTCGCTCCCCTGGCCGCCCCGTACTTCGCCGGCGTCGAGGTCGTGCCGCTGCCCTCGGAGGCGGTCACCCGCGCGCGCGAGCTCGCGGGGCCGGAGGGCGCCGTGCTCGTCGTGGGGTCTCTCTACCTGCTGGCAGACCTCGCCTCCGTCCGCCCTCCGTGTCTACCATGCCAAGCGTCGGCGAGCGGCTGAGCGTCATCGTGCTCGCGGCGGTCGTGCTCGTCACGATCGTGGCGATCTCGTTCGGCGCAGGGTGGTTCGTTGGGAAGATCTTGCTGTGAGTCTCATCCACACACTCCTCGCGCAGACGACCACCGCCCCGGACGAGGACACGGGGGACCCGCTGGACTTCGTCGGCGACTTCTTCGACTCGGAGGAGTGGCTCGTCATCCGCAACGTCAGCCTCTTCTTCCTCGTCGTCTTCTGGCTCGCCTCCGCATACTGGGTCTACAAGGACGCGCGGCGGCGGATCGAGGATCCGTGGCTGCTCGCCATGGCCGTGGCGCTTGGGATCTTCCCGCCGTTCGTGGGGCCGCTCCTCTACATGTTCTTCAGGCCGCCCGAGTACCTCGAGGACGTTCGCGAGCGCGAGCTCGAGATCAAGGCGATGGAGGACACTTTCGACGTCGTGGAACGCTGTCCCGTCTGCCGCGCCGCGATCGAGTCGACCTATCTCGCGTGCCCGGTCTGCACCACGAAGCTGAAGGACTCCTGCCGGCGCTGCAAGGCGCCGCTCGAGCCGTTGTGGCAGATCTGCCCGTTCTGCGAGACGCCCGTCGAGGCCCCCCGCGCCGTCGAGAACCTTTCGGGCTGAGTAAGTAACCTGCCTGCGTGGAGTTCCTTCTCGCGCAGATGCACGAGCCGAGCGGAGACGGCGGTTCGCTCGCCCTCACGATCATCGCGCTCGTGGCGATGCTCGTCCCGATGTTCGTTCTCGCGTGGGTCTGCTGGATCTTCTGGAAGGCGAAGAAGCGAGACGAGGCCGAGGAGCGTGCGGCGGAATGGCGGAACGCACACTCGTCCTGATCAAGCCCGACGCGCTGGCGCGCAAGCTCGCGGGCGAGATCCTCGCGCGGTTCGAGCAGCGCGGGCTCGAGGTGCGGGCCGCGAAGCTCGTCCAGGTCGACGAGGCGCTTGCCGGCGAGCACTACGGCGAGCACCGTGAGAAGCCGTTCTACCGCGAGCTCGTGGAGTTCATCACCTCCGCGCCGACGCTCGCGCTCGTGCTCCAAGGGGAGTCGGCAGTCGTCGTCGTCCGGACGACGATGGGGGCGACGAACCCCGTAGACGCGGCTCCGGGGACGATCCGGGGCGACCTCGCGCTCGCGATGCCCGACAACCTCGTGCACGGCTCGGACTCCCTCGAGTCTGCGGAGCGCGAGATCGCGCTCTGGTTCTCCGACGGCGAGCTTGTCTGACCTTCCGGAGCACGTCCGCCGCAACCGCTCCGAGTGGACGTCCTGGGCTCCCGAGTACGCCGATGAGGCGCCCGCGGCCTGGGCCGCCGACGGGATCACGTGGGGGGTCTGGGGCGTTCCGGAGACAGAGGTGCGGGTGCTTCCGGAGTCGCTGGAGGGGCTCGACGTCATCGAGCTCGGATGCGGGACGGCGTACATCTCGGCCTGGCTCGCGCGGCGAGGAGCGCATCCCGTCGGCGTCGACGTCACCCCGGCGCAGCTGGAGACCGCGCGCGCGATGCAGCGCCGCTTCGGGCTCGAGTTCCCCTTGCTGGAGGCGAGCGCCGAGGCGGTTCCCTTGCCGGACGCGAGCTTCGACCTGGCGGTGTCGGAGTACGGCGCGTCGATCTGGGCCGACCCCTACGCCTGGGTCCCGGAGGCGGCACGGCTCCTGCGCCCGGGGGGCGAGCTGGTCTTCCTCGTCAACGGAATCCTGGCCATCCTCGCCGCGCCCGATGAGGAGAAGCCGCCGGGCCGCGAGCTCCTGCGCTCCTCCTTCGGGATGCACCGGCTCGAGTGGCCCGAGGACGACTCGGTGGAGTTCCATCTCGGCCACGGGGACTGGATCCGGCTCCTGACCGGGTCCGGGTTCGAGATCGTCGACCTGGTGGAGCTCCGGGCGCCGGAGGGCGAGGGGGAGCACCGGTTTCCCGCGCTCCCGGAACGCTGGTGGGCGCGCCGGTGGCCGTCGGAGGAGATCTGGCGGGCGCGCCGGCGGTGAGTGCGCCGCCTGCTCCTCCGCTTCTCCTCGCGTCCACGTCGCCGCAGCGCCGGTCCATCCTCGAGCAGCTCGGGCTTCCGTTCGACCTCGTCGCGCCGCGGTACGAGGAACGAGACGAGCCGGGCCTCGGGCCGGTCGAGCTCGTGCGGGCCCACGCACAGGGAAAGGCCCGCTCGGCAACCGAGGGGGCGGGCGAGCGGCCGGTGCTCGGCGTCGACACCGCGGTCGTGCTCGACGAACGCGTCTTCGGCAAGCCGGGAGGGGAGGAGGAGGCGGCGGAGATGCTGACGGCGCTGGGCGGACGCACGCATGTGGTCGTCTCCGGTCTCTGCCTCATCACGCCGGGCTGGGAGGTCGTCGAGCACGCGGAGACCCGCGTGACCTTTCGGCCACTGACGCCCCGCGACGTGGCCGCGTACGTCTCCTCCGGCGAGTGGCGCGACCGCGCGGGCGCCTACGCCATCCAGGGGCTCGGCGCCGGGCTCGTCGAGCGGATCGAGGGCGACTACCTCAACGTCGTCGGCCTCCCGGCAGCCCGCCTCGTCAGCCTCCTCGCCGACCGCTTCCCGGGCACCTACGGACTCGGCTAGCCCGGCCACGCCCGGGGTCAGACCCCGGGCGTGGCCGGAAGGATCACGTCTGTGGATCGTTGACGAACTCCTCGAACCGGCGTCTCGCCGTCTGCGGCGATCGGCCGAAGAGCTTCAGGACAGGTAGCGGCGCCAGGAACCTGCTTGGTCGCGCGAGCCCCGCGATGGCGGCGTAGCTACTCCACACCCAAGCTCCCGGATGCGTACACAGCCCGGCCTTGACGGGATTGAGGGCGAGGTAGCGCGAGAGCTCGAGGAGGTGCCAGTCGCCCTCGACCATGACCGAGTGGAAGCGTCCCTGGAAGACATGCCCGTCGTAGGCGTGCCGGTGGTTGAAGGCCTGGGCGAAGCGGCCGTTCAGCCACTGCATGCCGGCAGAGAGATCCTCGTTCGGCGTCTCGAGGACGAGGTGGTAGTGGTTGGTCATGAGGCAGTAGCCGTAGCCGCGCCACCCGCGCCGCCTGGCCAAGTCGTCCAGGAGCGCGAGGAAGCCGAGATGATCCTCGGCATCCAGGAAGATCTTTTGTCGTCGGTTTCCCCGGCTCGTCACGTGGAAGATTCCCCCGGCGGCCTGAATGCGGTGCGACCTCGGCATGAGCGCAGGGTAGGCCTCGCCGGAACCGGCTCTCTCGCATTCCACAGTCTTGGGGCAAAGTCGCCGGTCCTTCGAGCCACGTCCGGGGTCAGACCCCGGACGTGGCTGCGGTGGACGCGCTCAGGCCAGTCGTTACACTCAGCGGGATCTTCGATGAGCTTCTGGGGCTATTTGAGCGGGTTCGGCGGGCGGGAGATGGCCGTCGACCTGGGCACCGCCAACACCCTCGTCTACGTGCGTGGGCGCGGGATCGTGCTCTCCGAGCCGTCCGTCGTCGCCATCGACCAGCGCACGGGCGAGGTGCACGCGGTGGGGATCGAGGCGAAGCGGATGCTCGGCCGCACCCCGGGCACGATCTCCGCGATCCGGCCGCTCAAGGACGGCGTCATCGCCGACTTCGACGTGACCGAGCAGATGCTCCGCCACTTCATCCAGAAGGTGCACCACAACCGCTTCGCCCACCCGCGCGTCGTCGTCTGCGTCCCGAGCGGCGTCACGGGCGTCGAGAAGCGCGCCGTCGAGGAGGCGACCCTGAGCGCAGGCGCCCGCCAGGCCTATCTGATCGAGGAGCCGATGGCGGCCGCAATCGGGGCCGGCCTGCCGGTCTCCGAGCCGACCGGGAACATGATCGTCGACATCGGCGGCGGCACCACCGAGGTTGCCGTGATCTCCCTCGGCGGGATCGTCGTCTCCCAGTCAATCCGCGTCGGGGGCGACGAGATGGACGAGGCGATCATGGCCCACATCAAGAAGGAGTACAAGCTCCTCATCGGGCAGCAGACCTCCGAGGAGCTGAAGCTCGAGGTCGGCTCCGCGTCGGAGCTTCCGCAGGAGGTCTCGGCCGAGGTTCGCGGCCGGGACATGCTCACCGGCCTTCCGAAGACCGTCGTGATCACCTCCGAGGAGGTTCGCCGCGCGCTCGACGAGCCCGTCGGCCAGATCATCGACGCGATCAAGTCGACGCTCGACAAGACGCCGCCCGAGCTCGCGGCGGACATCATGGACAGGGGTATCGTGCTCGCGGGAGGCGGGGCGCTGCTCACAGGCCTCGTCGAGCGCCTGCGCGAGGAGACGCAGATGCCGGTCCAGCTCGCCGAGTCCCCGCTCACCTGCGTGGCCGTCGGCTCGGGCCGGAGCCTCGAGGAGTTCGAGGTGATCCACCGCTCCGCGAAGGCCCGCCAGCGGAACGGACGCCGCCGCTAGGCGCTCGCCGGCGGGAAGCGAGCCCGCAACGGGGTCGCGGTCGCCGGGCGATTCACTAGACTGCTTCGCTCCGTGCCTCGGCAACGCACAGCACGGCTCCCGACGCTGGACGCTCCAATCCGGCGCGGTGAGGGCCCCTCCTCGCGAACGGGACGCGCCTTCAGGGCGCGGCTCGTCGCAGCCGTGCTCGTCCTTCTCTCCCTCGGGCTCATCACCGTCTACTTCCGGGAGTCGTCCGAAGGTCCGCTCCACACCAGCCAGCGGATCGGCGCCTCCGTCCTCATGCCCTTCGAGGTCGCCGGCGAGCGCGTCGCAAGGCCGTTCCGGGACGGCTGGGCGTACGTCTCGGACCTCCTCGACGCGAAGTCGGAGGCCGACGAGCTTCGCGAGGAGAACGAAGAGCTTCGCCGGAGGGTGATCGCGGCGCAGACGGAGGCCAATCAGTCGAGCCGGCTTTCCGAGCTCTCCGACTTCGTCGCCGGGCCCTCCTTCCCCGACGACTTCCAGCCGATCGTGACCGCGGTGGTCGGGCGGCCGCCCACGCCCTACGAGCAGGAGATCGTCGTCGCCGCCGGACGCGACGACGGCGTCAGGCAGGGCGCCCCGGTGGTCACCGACGACGGTCTCGTCGGCCGAGTCACAGAGGTGACGTCCGGCAGCGCGGTCGTGACCCTCGTCACCGACCAGCGCAGCGCCGTTTCCGCGGTCGTCCTCGAGAGCGAATCCGCAGGGATCGTGCGCCACGGGGCAAGCCCTGACTCGCTGATACTCGACCGGGTCGGGAAGGACCAGCTCGTCGAGGAGGGCAACCTGGTCATCACGTCCGGCTGGCGGACGCTCACGTTCGAGTCGCTCTACCCGCGCGGGATCCCGATCGGAACGGTCGAGTCCGTCGGCCAGCAGGACGTCGATCTCTACAAGCGCATCCAGATCACCCCGCTCGTCGATTTCGATTCGCTGGCAGAGGTGATCGTGCTCCGCGAGAAGCCGCGTGCCGACCGGCCCGCGCGGAGAAGAGGAGCGGACGAGGCGGAGCAGACCAAGCGGCCGTGACAGGAGTCGACGCACTGAAGACCGGAGGTCTCCTCCTCCTGGCCGCGATCGTGCAGGTCTCGCTCGCCGAGTGGATCGAGGTCGGAGAGGGGCACCCTGACGTCGTCCTCGTCACTCTCGTCGCCGTGGCCCTCCTCCGCGGGCCGATCTTCGGCGCCGCCGGGGGCTTCTGGGTCGGGCTGATCCTCGATACCGCCTCCTTCGGGACCTTCGGCCTCACGTCGCTGCTGCTCACGATCGTGGGCTACTGGACCGGGAGGTTCGGCGAGGTCACGACGCGGGCCTCGGCGCACCCGGTCCTGATCGCGGTCGCCTTCGCGACCGTCGGCGTCGCGCTCGGCTCCGCGGTTCTCCATTTCATGCTCGGCCTGACGATTCCGGCCTCCCAGCTCTTCCTCGCAGTCCTCCTTCCGTCCCTCGCCCTCAACATGCTGATCGCGTACCCGATCTACGGCCTGTGCGCCCGCCTGCTGCCGCCGCACGTCGTCGTCCGCCGCGAGGTGACTCCAGCTGTCTAGCGCCTGGAACGAGCCGGGCCCGCGAGGGCCGGGCTTCCTGCCGCCGGACCCGCGGGTCGAGGAGCCGTACCGCTTCTCTCCGCAGATGGCCCTGCGCGTGGCGATCCTCGGCGTGCTCGCCATCGTCGTCTTCTGCGCGCTGTTCTTCCGCCTCTGGGCCCTGCAGGTGATCTCGGGCGAGACTTACCTCGCGGACGCGCGCAACAACCAGATTCGCAGCTTCCGCCTTCCGGCGCCGCGCGGCTCGGTCGTGGCGCGAGACGGCGAGGTGCTCGTCTCCAACATGCCGGGGACCCTCGTCCAGATCTGGCCGGCCGCGCTCGAGGACATGCCGCTCGTCGAGCGGGAGCAGCTCCTCCGCCGCATCTCCAGGCTGCTCGGCGTCCGGCTCAAGAACGTCCGCGCGAAGGTCGAGGATCGCCTTGCGACCGACCCGCTCACGCCGGTGACGATCCGCGCCGGGGTCGGAGAGCTCCGCGCCGCCTACCTGATGGAGCACCAGGTCGAGTTCCCGGGTGTCCAGATCTCCGAGACGTACCTGCGCAACCACGACCAGGGGACGATCGCAGCCCAGATCCTCGGCTACGTGTCCGAGATCTCGGCCGAGCAGCTCGAGCAGAGGCGGGGGGAGGGCTATGCGGCCGGCGACCTGATCGGGCAGACGGGGGTCGAGGCCGCCTACGACTCCTACCTGCGCGGCCTGCCGGGACTGGGGGAGGTCTTCGTCGATGCTCTCGGTCGGGTCACGAGCGAGCGCGAGTTCAGCCAGTTGCCCGAGTCGGGCGACAACGTTCGGCTCACGATCGACGCCGAGCTCCAGCGCACCGCGGAGGAGGCTCTCGCATACGGCATTCGCCTTGCCCACGACGACGGGGAGTGGGCCGCCGACGGAGGCGCGCTCGTGGCGATGGACGTCGAAAGCGGCGAGATCCTCGCCATGGCGTCGAACCCCACGTTCGACCCGGGCGTCTACGTCGGGACCGTGGAAGAGCGCGAGCTCGAGAGGCTCGCGGACCCGCGCGGGAACTTCCCCACGCTCAACCGGGCGACCGCCGGCATCTATCCGCCCGGCTCTGCGTTCAAGCCGATCACGGCGCTCGCAGCGCTCCAGGAGGGTCTCTTGACCCCGGGCGAGGTCATCCAGTGCACGGGCAAGGAGGTCATCGACGGGCAGACCTTCATGAACTGGGACCCGTACCGGAACGAGCCCATGGTCCTCGCGACCGCCCTCGCCAACTCCTGCGACACGTACTTCTACGACGTCGCCCTCCGCTTCTACGAGCGGCCGGACTCGCCGCTCCAGCGCTGGTCGCGCAAGATGGGCTTCGGGCAGAGCACGGGCGTCGAGCTCGGGCCCGAGGAGAAGGGCCTCGTCCCGACACCGGCCTGGCGTCGGAGAACGTTCAAGACCGAGATCGACAAGATCTGGACCAGCGGCGACTCCGTGCAGCTCGCGATCGGCCAGGGCGATCTGCTCGTGACCCCCCTCCAGATGGCCAGGGCCTACGCGATGATCGCGAACGGCGGGAAGCTGGTCGAGCCGCACCTCATCAAGGCCGTCGAGGAGCCACGCAGCCCGGGCGAGCAGCCGGTCGTCCTCCGCCCGTACACGCCGAAGCCTGCGAGGGATCTCGGCATCGACCCGTACGCGCTCCAGGTCGTGCAGGAGGGCCTCTTCGACGCGACGCACGCGAGCTATGGAACGTCGCAGAGCGTCTTCGGCGCGTTCCCGGTTCCGATCGCGGGCAAGACGGGAACCGCGGAAAAGTTCGTTCGCCTCCCCGGCTTCCACGGGCTGCGCGACCAGTCGTGGTGGTGCGGGTACGGGCCGTACCAGTCGCCCGAGATCGCAGTCTGCGCCGTGATCGAGAACGGCGGCCACGGCGGCACGGCGGCGGCGCCCACGGCGCTCAGGATCTTCGAGGACTACTTCGACGTCGACCCGGGCAGCTACGTGGCGACCGTCCAGGAGAGCGACTAGGAATGGCCGGCTGATGGCGACCCCAGTCGCCCCGCTCCCGCAGCCCAGTCGCTCGCAGGCCGCAGCCTGGGAGCTCGGCGCGTTCCTCCGCCACGTCGACTACCTCCTGCTCCTGGCCACGGGCGGGCTCGCCGCCTATGGGCTCTGGGTGCTCGAGGCGGTGACCCGGAACGACGTGCCCGGCGACCCCGACTACTACGTCTCCAAGCAGCTCATCTACATCGCCGTCGGCGCTCTCCTCTTCGTGCTCACGGCGGCGGTCGACCCCTCCGTCTACCGCCGCGTGCGCGTCCCGCTCTACGGCCTCGCGCTCGTCCTCTTGGTCTGCGTCTTCGCGTTCGCGGAAGAGGTGCGCGGCTCCAAGCGGTGGATCGAGATCGGGTTCTTCAACTTCCAGCCCTCCGAGCTCGGAAAGCTGGTCCTCATCGTCGTGCTCGCCGCGTTTTTGGCCGACCGGCGCCATCGCCTCACGGAGTGGCGGACGACCCTGGGGGTCGTCGGCATCGCCCTGCCGCTCGTCTTCCTCGTGTTCAAGGAGCCCGACTTCGGCACCTCGCTCATCTACTCGGCGATCGTCCTCGGCGTGCTGTTCGTGGGCGGCACGCCCTGGCGCCATCTCGCGGTGCTCGGGATCGTCGCCGCCCTCGTGGCGACGGCGCTTCTCTGGTTCCTGCCGTCGGCCGGGATCGACGTGCTGGAGCCGTACCAGCGGGACCGGCTGATCGGCTTCGTCGACCCCGACGTCGATCCCAGCGGCTCCACCTACAACCAGAACCAGTCGATCACGGCGGTCGGCTCGGGCGGGCTCGACGGGCGCGGCGTCGCCGCCGCGACCCAGACGAAATTCAACTACCTCCCCGAGCACTCGACGGACTTCGTCTTCTCCTCGCTCGCCGAGCAGCGCGGTTTCCTCGGCGCGTCGATCCTGCTCTTGCTCTACGCGATCGTCGTCTGGCGAGGGATCAAGATCATCTCGGTGGCACGCGACCTCTTCTCGGCGGTCCTTGCGGGAGCGGTCGTCTTCGCCATCCTGTTCCAGCTCTTCATCAACGTCGGCATGACGATCGGGATCGCTCCCGTGACGGGAATCCCCCTGCCGCTCGTCTCCTACGGGGGAAGCTCGCTCCTGACGACCTTGATCATGGTCGGCCTGCTCGAGTCGGTGCACGTCCGCGGCCGCCTGGCGGGAGCGCGCTAGCCCTCCGCGTATGCGCCTCCCACTGAGCCCGACGGCCGTCTGGAGCGTGCTCAAGGAGCTGCGCGTGACGGACGAGGACTTCCGGCCGCTCCTCCTCGCCGGGGCGCCCGAGCATGCTTCTGCGTTCCGCGCCCGGGTGGAGGAGGGAGCCGATCCGCGCGCCGTCCGCGACCTCTCGGGAACACCGCCCACGGGATACGACCTCGAGGGCGCCCCGGTCCTCGTGTACTTCGTCGCCGGCGCGACGACGAGCGACGAGGACGAGGCGACCTTCCGGCTCGCCACCCGGAAGGGCGCCGGGGTCGTCTGCGTCCTCGTCGGCGCTCCCGAGGCCGAGCTGCCCTCCGTCCCGTACGTCCTCGACACCGACGTCCTCTCGGTCGCCGCCGGGCAGCCGCTCCCGTTCGAGTCGATCGCCGAGCGCATCGCCGACAAGGCCGACGAGACGAGCCACCTGCTCGCCGCCCGCATTCCGCTGCTGCGACCCGCCGTCGTCGACGGAATCGTCAAGCGTGCCTCGGTGCAGAACGGCGTGCTGGCGGTAGCCATCTTCGTTCCCGGCGCCGACTTTCCGGTCCTGACGCTCAACCAGATCCGCATGGTGCTGCGGATCGGGGCCGCGTACGGCGAGAAGCTCGACAGGGAGCGCGCGGTCGAGATCCTCTCCGTCGTCGCCGCCGGCCTCGGGATGCGAACCGTCGCCAGGCAGATCGTCGGCCTCGTGCCCGGCCTCGGCTGGGCGGTGAAGGGCGGGGTGGCGTATACGGGAACGCGTGCACTCGGAGCGGCCGCGGTCGCCTACTTCGAGGCAGGCGGAACCAAGGTGCCGCGACAGGCAATGCGGGCCATCACGTCCGCCGGCGGTCACACTGCGCCTGAGCCCGCGACCCAGAAGCGGGACGGCGGCACCTGAGAGAGCAACGAGCGCCGGCTCCGTCCGGTCCCGGTCCTAGCCTTCTCGCCCATGGAGAGCGAGGAGGTGCGCGAAGCGCTCCTGATCGAGGAGGCCGACGCCTGGTTCGAGTACCTGGAGGCGACTCAGGCCGAGTCGGCCACCGAGCGCTACGAAGAGGTCGAGTCCTGGGCATGGTCGAGGCTGAACCAGCGACTGCGGGCGGTCGACCGCAAGCGAACCGGTCTCAGCACGGCCGCTGCTTAGCCGGCTGGGCCGGCTGCTAGGCTTGCGGAGATGCGCAGGGACCACCAAGCCCGGCTCGGGCGAGCGGAATCCCAGCGCCAGATCACATGAGTTTTGTGGCAGACACGCTGCGGCTGCGCGAGCGCCCAAGAGGTGCCGAGCGCGGCGTGCGCCCGAAAGGAGTTCACACGAGTGCCTTGGTTTCGTTGGAAGAAGCGCAGGGAGGAGGCGCCGTCCGAGGCTGCCGCTCCCGAAGCGCCGGTAGAGAAGCCGGCCCGCCCGGAGCCCGCCGAAGAGGCTGAGCGAAAGCCGCCGGCCAGGCGCCGGCGCGGCAGCCGCGGCGGACGCGGCAGGAAGAAGAAGACCGAGACGGCCGCGGCCGCAGCCTCGACGGCCGTCGAGGAGAAAGAGGAGAAGGAGAAGCCGAAGCCGCGCAAGCGCGCGCCGGCGAAGAAGCCTGCCGCGGCCGCGCGAAGGGCCCCCGTCGAGCGGCCGCGCCGCGCCGCTCCCGACGTCAAGAAGGAGATCCTCGTCTCCGTCGCGGTCACCGAGCAGACGGTCGCCGTGCTCGAGGACGGGAAGCCCGCCGAGGTCTACCTCGAGCGGCCCGGCAAGCGGTCGATCGCCGGGAACATCTACAAGGGCGTCGTCGACAACGTCCTCCCCGGGATGGAGGCCTCGTTCGTCGACATCGGCCTGGGCCGAAACGGGTTCCTCTACGTGGACGAGATCGTCGTCCCCGAGCTGGAGGGAAAGCGGCACGGCAAGCGCATTCAGGAGCTGATCTCCCGCGGCCAGGAAGTCCTCGTCCAGGCGGTCAAGGACCCGATGGGGACGAAGGGTGCCCGGCTGACGACCGAGATCTCCCTGCCCGGGCGCTTCGTCGTCTACACGCCGTTCGGCGACGGGATCGGCGTCTCGCGCCGGCTGGACGACGACGAGCGCGAGCGGCTGAAGGGGATCTGCAAGGGGCTCGAGCTGCCGGAAGGCGGTCTCATCGTCCGGACCGCGGCCGAGGGCGCGTCCGAGGCGGAGCTCGCCGGGGACCTCAAGCTCCTGCTCCAGCTCTGGTCGACGATCCGCGGCCGCGCCGGCCGGACGCAGGCTCCGGCTCTCGTCTACCAGGAGGCCGAGCTTCCGCTCCGCATCGTCCGCGACCTCTTCATCCGGGACTTCGTCAGGGTCGTCGTCGACCACGAGCGGACGTACCGGAGGATCGTCGGGTACCTGAAGCGCACCTCGCCCGAGCTCGCAGCCCGCGTCGAGCGCTACAAGCGGAAGGAGCCCCTCCTCGAGCGCTCGGGCGTGCAGGAGGCGGTGCACTCGACTCTGAACCGGCGGGTCGATCTCCCTTCCGGCGGCTCTCTCATCTTCGACTACGCCGAGGCTTTCACCGTCATCGACGTGAACACGGGCCGCTTCGTCGGTGGCCGCGGCAAGTCCTCGAACTCCCGGTTGGAGGACACGATCACGAAGAACAACCTCGAGGCGGTCTCCGAGGTCGTCCGCCAGCTCCGCCTGCGCGACATCGGTGGGATCATCGTCATCGACTTCATCGACATGGCGAACCCCAAGAATCGCCAGCTGGTCGAGGATGCGTTGAACAACGAGCTGGCGCGCGACAGGACGAAGACCTACGTGGTCGAGATCTCGCCGCTCGGGCTCGTCGAGATGACGCGGCAGAACGTCACGGACGGGCCGCGCGAGATCCTCACCGTCGCCTGCTCGACGTGCGGCGGAGACGGGATCGTCCTTTCTGCAGAAACCCACGCGGTCATGGCCGAGCGTCGGCTCCGCGAGCACGTCGCCGGGTCTCGGGCCAAGGCGTTCCTCGTCGAGATGCATTCCGACGTGGCGGCGATCCTCGCCGGCCCGGACGGCTCCCACCTCCGCGAGCTCGAGGTGGAAACGGGACGCCGCTTCGCCTTCAAGACGAAGAAGTCCTTCCGCCTCGACCGGTTCCAGATCCTTGCCGAGGGCAAGCCCGCCGACCTGGGCCTGGAGCCTGAGGTCGACGGGAAGACGAAGCCCTCCGCACGGCGGGCCCGCAAGGTCGAGCCTGCCGTGGCCATCGGCGAGGCGCTCGAGGCCGAGTCAGAGGTCGAGCTGCCCGAGCCGAGCGCCGACGGGGAGGGGCCCGCCGAAGAGAAGCCCGCCGGGGAGAAGCCGAAGAAGAAGACTCGCCGCGGAACGCGCGGCGGCAGGGGCCGCAAGCGGAAGCCGGCAGCCGCGGCGGCGGACGGTGCGGCCGCCGAGGGCGCGGGCCGCGAGGCCGGCGAAGCGGAAGCGCCGCCCGAGCCCGCCCCGGTGCCGGACGAGCCGGTGGCCGACGAGGCAAGCGGGGACGGCACAGCGCCTGCCGAGGAGAAGCCGAAGAAGAAGACTCGACGGGGCACCCGTGGAGGCCGTCGCAGGAAGAAGAAGCCGGCGGTCGACGCGTCGGCCGAGCCGATTGCGACGGGTGAGGAGGCGGGCTAGACTGTCCGGCGAAGCGGGCGCTGCCCGCTCGTTTGCTGTGCGGAGCACCTCATGACCTACGCCGTCATCTCGATCGGGAACAAGCAGTACCGCGTGCGGGAAGGGCTGCGCCTGCTCGTCGACCGACTGCCGTACGACGAGGGGAAGACATTCCATCCCGACCTGATCATGCTGGGCGGCGACGGGGACCCGAAGCTCGGCGACGAGCTGAAGGGCCGACAGGTGACCGCGAAAGTCGCCGAGCACGTCCTCGGGGAGAAGCTGGTGATCGGAAAGCACCGGAGGCGGACGGGCTACAAGCGTCGACGCGGCTTCCGGGCCCGGCTCTCCCGCATCGAGATCCAGTCGATCGGGACGGCCCGGGCGGCCCGCTCGACGAGCGCGAAGAAGGAGACGTCCGCCGCCGAGAAGAAGAAGCCGGCCGGAAGCAGGACGAGCACGACGCGCGGGACCCGTGCGGCTTCGGAGAAGAAGGCGCCGGCCCGCCGGAGCACCACCAAGAAGAGCGAGGAGACGTAGATGGCGCACAAGAAGGGACTCGGCTCGTCGAAGAACGGCCGCGACTCCCAGTCGAAGCGGCTCGGCGTCAAGGTGTTCGACGGCGAGGACATCACGGCGGGGATGATCGTCGTCCGCCAGCGCGGCACGCGCTTCCGGCCCGGCCCGGGAACGGGGCTCGGCCGCGATCACACGATCTTCGCCACCCGCGACGGGAGAGTCACCTTCCGGGCCGGCGGCGACGGTCGGGTCATCTCGGTTCTCTAGGAGCCCGGTGCCCCGCCAGGCGATCCACTAGGTGTTCCACGACCGCGCGCGGATCCGCGTCAAGGGCGGCCGCGGCGGCGACGGCTCGCTGAGCTTTCGCCGCGAGAAGTTCGTGCCGAAGGGCGGTCCCGACGGCGGCGACGGCGGCGACGGCGGTGACGTGATCCTCTACGCCGACCCGGACCTCCGAGACCTCTCCGCCTTCCAGGGCCGGCGGTGGCTCGAGGCAAAGCGAGGTCGCCACGGGGAGGGCTCGAACCGTCGCGGCGCGAACGGGGAGAACGTCCAGGTCCGTGTTCCGGTCGGGACGCAGGTGCTCGACGAGGGAGGCGGCCTGCTCGCCGACCTCGCGCATCCGGGCGCGACGGTCGTAGCCGCCCACGGCGGCGCCGGCGGCGCCGGCAACCGCCGCTTCGCCACCCCGACGCACCAGGCGCCGCGGCTCGCCGAGCTGGGCGCGCCGGGTGAGGACGCCTCGCTGGTGCTCCGCCTGAAGCTCCTGGCCGACGCTGCGCTGCTCGGCTTCCCGAACGCCGGCAAGTCCTCGCTTCTCCGGCGAATCTCGAACGCGAAGCCCAAGGTCGCCGACTATCCGTTCACGACGCTCGCGCCGGTGCTTGGAACCGTGGAGACCCCGGACGGGAGGCAGCTCACCGTCGAGGACGTGCCCGGCCTCCTCGAAGGAGCGAGCGAGGGCGTCGGCCTCGGCGACGAGTTCCTCGCCCACCTCGAGCGCGCCCGGCTCTTTCTCCACGTGATCGAGGCCCACGAAGACGTCGAGGAGCGCTTCCGAGCGATCGACGGCGAGCTCCAGGCCTACGGTGCCGAGCTCGCCGACCGTCCGCAGATCGTCGTCCTCAGCAAGGTCGACCTGGTCGGGGAAGCGCCGAGCTTCGAGATCGAGGACCCGCGCGTCCTCGCCGTCGTCGCCACGTCGGCGGTCACGGGGCAGGGGATCGAGGGGCTCAAGACGACGCTCTTCGACCTCGTTCCCGAGCGGGCTCCGGCGCTGTCGGCGAGCCCCGGGCTGGCGGACTTCCTCGTCTACCGGCCGCAGCCGCCTCGCCGCCGCCGGGTTCGCATCTTCCGCACCGAACGCGGGTACCGCGTCCGCGGACAGGCGTCGGAGGAGGATCTCCGCGCGGCCGGGGTGCGGCCAGGTGCGGTCGTCGAGTACGAGGAGGAATGACCACCGGGATTCTCGGCGGGGCGTTCGACCCTCCCCATCGCGGGCACGTGGCGCTGGCCGCCGGGGCGATCGACCGCTTCCGGCTCGACCGGCTCGTCGTCCTCGTCGTCGCCGCACCGGCGCACAGGCCCGTCGCGGCGGACGTGACGCAGCGGCTCGAGCTCGCGCGCGCCGCCTTCGCCGACCTCCCGGGAGCCGAGGTCGTGCCGGACGACCATGCGTACACGGTCGACTTCCTCCGCATCGCCGGCCACGACCCCGAGGACACGCTCTTCGTCGTGGGCGCGGACGAGCTCGCCAACTTTCTCGGCTGGAAGGAGCCCGACGCGATTCTCGAGACTGGTGCGGCTGGCCGTGGGAACCCGACCGGGCTACCCGCGCGAGCGACTCGATGCGGTGCTGGCACGCCTGAGCCGTCCCGAGCGCGTGGAGCTGTTCGAGATCCCGGCGGTCGAGACATCCTCGACCGAGGTCCGTGCCCGCCTCGCGCGCGGCGAGCCGATCGCCGACCTCCTGCCGCCGGCGGTGGCCGACCGGGTCGTCGAGCTCGGCCTCTACGATGCAGATGTTGACCCCGATCGGAGCCCGGAGCTATGTTGAGTCGGTCCACCGAGGAGATGCCAGGCCGCTGACGCCCATCGAGCTCGCCCGCCGTATCGCAGCGCTCGCCCAGGAGAAGCTCGCCGCCGACGTCGTCATCCTCGAGATGCGGCCTGTCTGCTCGTACACGGACTACTTCGTCGTGTGCACCGGGCAGACGGCGCGCCAGACCAAGGCGATCTACGACGAGGTTCGCGAGCGGCTGAAGCACGAGGAGGGGCTGGTCCCGCGGAGCGCCGCCGGCCAGCGGGAAGCAAGCTGGATCGTCGCCGACTACCTGGACGTCGTCATGCACGTCTTCACGCCCGAGTCGCGCGGCTACTACCGGCTCGAGGAGCTCTGGGGCGACGTGCCGAGCGTCGAGCTCGCGGCCGCGGGCTAGCGCTGCTGCGCTTTCGCTAGAGTTGCCTGTCGCGGGGCCATAGCTCAGCTGGGAGAGCGTCTGGCTGGCAGCCAGAAGGTCGCGGGTTCGAATCCCGCTGGCTCCATGGCACGGACGCCGTTTCGAGACGTTCGACCCGGTAACCAAGGTCTTTTCAGCAACCGGGTCCGTCAGGACACTGAGAGCGTCTGTCAGCTGCCGCGTCCTTCGCCGGGCCGCCTGTCCGGCGCGTCCAGCAAGATGGTGCAGACGCCGAGGGCGCTCACTGCGCCGCGGTCGGCGAGGCCGGAAGCGAACGAGGAAGGGAGCGAGCAATGACAGTCACACCGGAGAGACGGCCCGGGCGAGGGTGGAATGCCTATGCAGCCCTCCTGCTCATCTTCGCAGGCGTGATGCAGTTCATGAACGGGCTGTGGGCGCTCGACAACCAGGACACCGCGGTCGACAGCCTCTTCTGGGGTGACAACCTCGAAGCCTGGGGCTGGCTCTACCTCATCGCGGGCGTCCTGCTCGTCGTCGTCGGAGCCTTCATCTTCCGCCGGGACCCCCTGGCGACGTTGGCAGGCATAGCCCTCGCGTTCCTCGGCGCCATGGTGAACCTCTTCTGGATCTTCAGCTATCCGCTCGTGAGCATCCTCGCCATCACGCTCTACCTTCTTGCGGCCTACGGGCTGGTGACGTACTCCCTGGAGGAGGCGGACTAGCCGCCGCAGCGAGCGCCACCGTTTGGCTTCCAGGTGAGGAGGAGTCCGGCTCTCGTCGTCCCGAACGACGGCATTCGCGGACAGGCCGAGCGGCTTCTCGCCGGGCCACCGAGCCGCAGGGCCCTCGTGCTCGGGTTCGACGAGAGCACGGCTTCGTCGGTGGAGGTCCTCGTCGAGGGCGCCTCGTTCTACCCGCGAATGCTCGCTGACATCGCCGCCGCCTCGTCCTCCGTGCACATCAACCAGTTCGGCTTCCGGCCGGGTCTCGTCGGGGACCAGTTCGCGGACGCGCTGATCGGCAAGGTCGCTGAAGGCGTCTCCGTCAGGCTCGTCGTCGACCGGCAAGGTTCCGACCCGGAGCGGAGCTCGAAGGCGTTCTACGACCGCCTTACAGCGGCGGGGATCGAAGTCTGCGTCGTGCGCGCGACGCGACCTCGTGTCCCCACCGGACCGCTGGCGAACGACGGCGCGACCCGTTGGAACCTGAGCGGGCTCGGGCACATCGACCATCGCAAGCTCATGGTCGTGGACGGCCGGGTCGGCTGGGTCGGGGGCGCAGGCATCGAGGACCATTTCCAGGACGGCCGCTTCCACGACCTTTTCCTCCGCGTCGAGGGCCCCGTGGTGGCGCAGCTTCAGCTGGTCTTCCTGGCGAGCTTCCGCTGGCTCTACGGCGAGGTCGACCGTGCGGAGCTCGACGCGCTGTTTCCCTTCCTGGAGGGCGGGGCCGATCCGGTGCCCGCCCGTGTCCTGCACAACGCGCCCGGCCGCTACCGGCCGATCACAGACGCGATCGCGCACCTCCTGGAGAACGCGTCCGAAACGCTCGACGTCGTCAACCCGTACGTCACCGACCGCGGGATGATCCGGCGGATCGAGCGGGCGGCGCGCCGCGGCGTCCGCGTCCGCCTGTTCGTGCCTGCGAACGCGAACAACTGGGCGTGCGCCGGGGCGCAGCAGTTCCACCACGCGAGGCTCCTGGACGCCGGCGTGAGCATCCTCGAGTACCCGACGATGCTCCACGCGAAGGCTTTCGTTCGCGATGGCCGAGAGCTCGTGGCGGGAACGTGCAACCTCGAGGCCTGGAGCCTCAAGCGCTTCTTCGAGATCGACCTCCAGCTCCTGTCGGCGGCCGTCGCGGCCCAGTTCGACGAGCGGTTCAGCGCGCCCGCCGAGGCGCTGTCGGCACCGGGTCGACCGCTGACCGGAACGAAACGACGAGCCAGGGCCGCGGCGCTCGCGGCGATCTCGCCGCTGCTCTGACAAGGCCGCGTCGAAGGCGGGCTCGAAACCGGCGGCGAATTGAGCCCTTCGGCTGTTCGTGGGTCAGCCGGCGGTATAAGGTTTCGCCGCCAGATGACGCAGTCGATCTGCGCTGGCCGAAAACCGATCCAGAGGAGGTGTAGGTGTTCGCTGCCGATTACCCGTTCCTCGAAGTGATGGGGACGATGCTCGTCTTCTTCCTGTGGGTGGTCTGGTTCTGGCTGCTCTTCACCGTGTTCGCCGACGTCTTTCGCCGCGACGACCTCTCCGGCTGGGGCAAGGCCGGGTGGCTGATCTTCGTGATCGTCCTGCCGTTCCTCGGCGTGTTCATCTACCTGGTCTCGCAGAACGACGGCATGACGAAGCGGAACGTCGAGCGGGCAAGCGCCCAGCGCGCCCAGTTCGACGAGCACGTGCGCGCGGCCGCAGGCGGCGGGGGCGCATCCGGAGAGATCGCGAAGGCGAAAGAGCTTCTCGACAGCGGCGCGATCAGCCAGGAGGAGTTCGACGCGATCAAGCGAAAGGCTCTGGCCTAACTCGAAGTCCAGAGGGGGAAGCCCTAGTGTCCACGATCGACTCCGCCGAAGGCCGACCCCCGGCGGCAACGACTGCGCGCGCATCGGTCGCTGGGCCGGCCTTCATCGCGTGGACGGCGCTGGCGCTGATGACGGTGTCGTCGGTCGCCAGCCTGCGGCCGGCTCCGACGATGGCGGTCTACGGCCTCGCCGCCGTCTTCCTCTACGTGCTGCCGGCGATCGTCTTCCTGATCCCGACCGCGCTGGTCTCGGCCGAGCTCGCCTCGGGCTGGAACGGGGGCATCTACCGCTGGGTGACGGAGGGCATCTCGCCTCGCATGGGCTTCACGGCCGCCTGGCACCAGTACGCGATGACGCTCTTCTACTACCCGTCACTGCTGTCGTTCGTGGCGGCGACGCTCGCCTATGTGATCGCCCCGGAGCTGGCGGCGAGCGGCGTCTGGACCGCGATCGTGATCGTCACCGTCTACTGGCTCGGGGTCCTCGTGCAGCTTCGAGGCGGTATCGGCGTGATCGCCAAGCTCGCCTCGAGCGGCGTGCTTATCGGCACGCTCATCCCGGGCGCGCTGCTCGTCACCCTCGGGATCGTCTATCTCGCCCAGGGAAACCCCTCGGCGGCGCCGATGGACGCGGAGCACATCTTTCCGGAGTGGGCCGGCATCGCGAGCATCGTCCTGATCGTCTCGAACTTCGGCGCCTACTCGGGCATGGAGATGAACGCCGTCCACGTGGGCCGTCTCCGCGACCCGAAGAGCCAGTTTCCGAGGGTGATGCTCGTCGCCACCGTGCTCGTGCTGCTGATCCTGATCCTGCCGCCGCTCGCGATCAGCTGGGTCGTCCCCGCCCAGGACGTGAGCCTGACGGCGGGGATCATGCAAGCCTTCGATTCGGTACTCGCCTTCTTCGGCATCCAGTGGCTGACGCCGATCGTCGGGCTCGCGATCGTGTCCGCCTCCCTCGCCGGCTTCCTCACCTGGCTGGCGGGACCCTCGAGGAGCCTCCTGCTGGTCTCGAGGGAGGGCGGCTACCTGCCCCTCTGGTTCCAGCGGACGAACGAGGCGGGTGTCCAAGTGAACATCCTCGTCGCGCAGGGATTTCTGACCACGATCCTCGCGCTCCTGTTCGCGTTCTCCGCTGCGGTCTCGAACGCCTACTGGATCTTCATGACGATTACGACATCGGTCTATCTCCTCATGTACCTCTCGATGTTCGTCGCTGCATACAACTTGCGGAAGCGCCAGCCGGACCACCCGCGGGGCTACCGCGCGCCGGCGCTGGGGCTGCTCTGCGCCGTCGGCTTCCTGTCATCTCTCGCGGCGGTCCTGATCGGCTTCGTCCCGCCCTCGCAGCTCGACTTCAGCGCGGCCGCATACGTGTTCTTCGTCGGCGGCGGGGTCGTTCTGCTCGGCGTGATCATCCCGCTGCTCTGCCTCTGGCTCCGCAAGCCGAGCTGGAAGACCGCTGAGCCCGCTCCAGAGGACGTCGCATGAGGGAGCGAACCATCTACTGGATCGTCGGCGGCATCTTCGGCGTGCTCCTGATCGTCATGCTCGTCGCCTGGAACTACGACCGCCAGAACGACGTAGCCAATGCGAAGGCGCAGGAGCTGATCACCGCTTACGAGGAGCTCGGGCTCCCGGCTCCGGATCAGGACCAGATCGCGCGGACGCTGGGCGACGACGGCGGCTCGGTGTGCGAGACGGCGGACAGCGAGCTCGTCCAGGGCTACTGGAAGCTCCGACTTCTCCAAGGTGGCGAGTACTACCTCCGCCCGGTCCCGCTCGACCCCCGGATTCGCCAGGGTCTGTCGCTGGTCGTCGACGTCTACTGTCCCGAGAAGCGCCCCGACATCGAGGACTTCTTCGAGGACTGGGACTTCGACGACGTCGTGCGAGACTAGCGCCTAGACCGTGTCCACAGACGCCCTCCGCGAGCGCGTCAAGGGCCTGATGCCGCAGGCGTGGGAGGACCTCGCGCAGATGGTCGCCTTCAAGTCGGTCGCCGACGCCAAGCAGTTCCCGCCGGAGGAGTGCCAGAAGATGGTCGACTGGACGATCGAGGCGTTCTCGGGCGTCGGCCTCGAGGACGTCCGCGCGTACGAGACGGCCGACGGGAGCAAAGCCGTCTGCGGTCAGGCGCCGGGGCCGCCCGGGGCGCCGACGGTGCTTCTCTACTTCCACCACGACGTCCAGCCGCCGGCGGACGAGACCGCGTGGGAGAGCCCCGCCTGGGAGCTGACCGAGAGGAACGGACGCTGGTACGGCCGTGGCGCCGCCGACGACAAGGGAAGCATCGCGGTGCACCTCACGGCCCTCCGCGCGGTCGCCGGCGACCTCCCCGTGAACGTCAAGATCGTCGGTGAGGGCTCGGAGGAGCAGGGCACGGGCGGGCTCGAAGCGTTCGTTCGGGAGAATCCCGATCTGCTGCGCGCCGATGCGATTCTCGTCGCCGACACCGGCAACTTCGCGGTCGGCGTGCCGAGCCTGACGACGAGCCTGCGGGGGCTGGCCAACGTGTGGGTCACCGTGCGGACGGCCTCGATGGCTCTGCACTCGGGCATGTACGGCGGAGCGGCGCCGGACGCGCTTGCGGCGCTGATCGCGATGCTCGCGACCCTGCGAGACGAGAACGGCAACACGACGATCGAGGGCCTGGACTCGTCGCAGACCTGGCGCGGCGCCGAGTACCCGCCCGAGCAGTTCCGGCAGGACGCAGGGGTCCTCGACGGCGTCGACCTCCTCGGGGAGAACGTCTCCGACATGCTCTGGGCCAGGCCGGCCGCCACCGTCCTCGGCATCGATTGCCCGCCCGTCGTCGGCTCCTCCGCTGCGATTCAGCCGGAGGCCCGCGCGCGCATCAACCTGCGCGTGCCGCCCGGCATGGACGCCGAGGAGGCGCAGACGGCGCTGATCGAACACCTGAAGGCCGTCGCTCCGTGGAACGTCCAGCTCGAGTTCGAGCGCGAGGCGGAGGGAGGGCCGTTCAGCGGCCCGGTCGAGGGGCCTGCGTTCGAAGCTTTGACCGCAGCGATGGCAGAGGCCTACGGGCGCGATGTGACACTGCTCGGCCAGGGTGGCTCGATCCCGCTCTGCACCGTCCTCCAGGAGACGTTCCCGGACGCGGAGATCATGCTGCTCGGAGTCGAGGAGCCGCTCTGCCTGATCCACGCTCCCAACGAGAGCGTCGATCCGACCGAGATCGAGCACATGGCGCTCGTCGAGGCGCTGTTCTTTCACAGGTACGCGCAGGCCAAGTCCTCGTAATACTCCAAGCGATGGCCGCTGCCGAGATTCCCGCGTTCACGGCCGAGGACTTCGCGCGGCGGATGGAGCGCGCAGCCGAGCAGGCGGAAGCGGCGGCGCTGACCGGTGTCCTTGTCACACCGGGGCCCGACCTCCTCTACTTCACCGGTTACGAGCCGATCGCGATCACCGAGCGAATCACGATGCTCGCGCTCCAAGCCTCACGGGAGCCCTCGATGATCGTTCCGGTTCTCGAGCGCTCCGACGCCGAGGCCGCTCCCGCCGCGGCCGCCCTGTCGCTGAGCGATTGGACGGACGGCAGCGACCCTTACGCCGCGACCGCGAAGCTCCTAGACGCGAACGGCCGCTACGCGATCTCCGACGCGGCCTGGGCGATGCACGTGCTCGCCTTGCAAGAGGTGTTGCCCGAGTCCACGTATGTGTCGATGACGAGCACTTTGCCGATGCTGCGCGCGATCAAGGGCGCGGACGAGCTCGAGCGGCTCGCCGCCGCCGGCGCGGCGGCCGACGCGACCTTCGAGCAGATCGTGAAGCTCCCGTTCGCGGGTCGCCGCGAGAGCGAGATCGCGGCCGATCTCGCTGCTTTCCTGCGCGACCACGGCCATTCGGAGATCGACTTCACCGTTGTCGGCTCGGGCCCGAACGGCGCCAACCCGCATCACGAGATGAGCGGGCGAAGAGTCGAGGAAGGCGACATGGTCGTCCTCGACTTCGGCGGCATCAAAGACGGCTACGGCTCCGACACGACCCGCACCGTCCACGTCGGCGAGCCGACCGACGAGGAGCGCGAGGTCTTCGAGATCGTGCGGCGCGCGCAGCAGACTGCTTTCGAGGCGGTGCGGCCGGGCGTCGAGTGCCAGGAGATCGACCGTGCAGCGCGCCGCGTGATCACCGACGCCGGCTACGGCGAGTTTTTCATCCACCGGACGGGGCACGGCATCGGCCTGACCACCCACGAGCCGCCCTACATGGTCGAAGGCGAGACGCATAAGCTCGAGCCCGGCATGTGCTTCTCGATCGAGCCCGGCGTCTACCTCCCCGAGCGCTTCGGTGTCCGCATCGAGGACATCGTGACCGTCGCCGAGGAGGGTGGGCGGCGCCTGAACAACACGACGCACGAGCTGCAGATCGTCGCGTGACATGACCGTCCGCGGAGCAGCCTTCCTCGGCATCGGCGCGATGGTGGGCGCCGGCATCTTCGCGCTGCTCGGCGAGGCCGGAACGGTCGCCGGGGCAGCGGTCTGGCTCTCGTTCCTCCTCGCGGGCATCGTTGCAGCGCTCCTCGGTTACACGGTCGTCAAGCTCGGCGTTCGCTTTCCCTCCTCGGGCGGCCTGATCGCCTACCTGATGGAGGGGTTCGGGAACGGGCGCCTCGTCGGCATCGCCTCCTGGCTCGGCTACTTCGCCGCGATCGTGATCGTGTGCTCGATGGTGGCAGTCGCCTTCGGGAGCTACGCGACCTCGCTCTTCGTGGGGGACGATGCCGCGGGCGGGTGGGACAACGTCTTCACGTCGGGCATCGTGGTCGCCATGGCGGCGATCAACCTGGTCGGCTCGCGCATGGTGGATCGGGCGCAGTCGCTCATCGTCGTGATCCTCCTCGCCGTCTTCGCGGTCTTCATCGGAGTGACCCTCGTCGACATCGACTTCGACCTGCTCGCCTTCAGCGGCTACCCCTCGTACTCGGACATCCTGGCGAGCGTCGCCCTCACGTTCTTCGCCTACCTGGGGTTCAGCGTCATCACGTTCGCGGCCGGGGACCTGCGCGACCCCGCACGCGAGCTTCCCAGGGCCATGTATGCCGCCCTGGGCGTGACCACCGTCACCTACGTCCTCATCTCGCTCGGGGTCTTCGGGACGTTGACGGTCGACGAGGCGATCGGCTACGGGGAGACCGCCATCGCAGAGGCCGCTCGACCGTCACTCGGCGAGGCCGGGTTCGTGATGATGGCCGTGGCGGCGCTCCTGGCCACCGCTTCGTCGGTGAACGCGACCTTGTTTGCGTCCGGAGGGCTGACGGCCATGCTGGCCGAGGTGGGGCAGTTTCCGCCCATCTTCGGGCGCGGCTCGCGCCTGGGGACGCACTCGGGGCTTCTGATCACGTCCGGGCTCGTGCTGCTCGTGGCCAATCTCGTCGACCTTTCCGCAATCGCGTCGGTCGGCAGCGCCTGCTCGCTGGTGATCTTCCTGCTCGTGGGCATCGCCGGCTACCGGCGCCGGTCCGACACCGGCTCCCGAGCTGAGATCGTCCTGACCGCGATCGCCGCGACCGCCATCGTCCTCGTCTTCTTCGCCGTCGACACGGTGCGCAACGCACCGGAGACCTTCAGCGCGATCGTGGGGATCGCCGTCCTCGCGGTAGTGCTCGACTCCGTCTGGAAGTGGATGCGGGGTCGGCGTGGGACGGCCTTACCCAACCCACGATGACCAGCGCGAGTCGCCGCGAGCTCGAGGCCTCCGTCGCCGCCGCAGCTTCCTCGATAGACGGCCGGCGTTTCACCTTTCGGTGCTCGGTCCACGGGCTCGAGCTGCAGACGGGGGGGTACGTCTCGATCGGCGGGCGGCTGGGCCAGATCTACGCGGTCCAGCCGGCATCGGCGGAGGGAGGGGAGCTCGCCGCGGTCCTCGGCGAGGAGGCGTCCTCTTCGTCGCGGATGTACATCACGCTCGCGCGCGGCCACGGCATCGTCCTCGAAGACGGCGTCCCTCCGTTCCACGACGAGCCGATCGAGCAGGCGGACGACGGCACGGTCGCCGCGTGGCTCGAGCGTATGCGACCCTCGAGGGCGGCGCTCGACGTCGCGAGCGTCCTGCTTCACCCGGAGGTGCGTTTCTCTCTCGACGCCGGCGGCTTCGACCGGCACACGTTCTTCTGCGGCCAGTCGGGATCGGGGAAGACCTACGCCCTTGGCACGGTCCTCGAACAGCTCCTGCTGGAGACGACGCTTCGGATCGTGGTCCTCGACCCGAACTCGGACTTCGTCCGGCTCCGCGAGGTGCGGGACGACGTCGACGGCGCCCTCGCGTCCCGCTATCGACAGGCGGTCGCCGGCGTGGTCGTGCGCCGCGGCGGGCGGGCGGAGGAGGGACGGCTCCACGTGCGCTTCACCGACTGTGACGCGGAGGAGCAGGCCGCCGTGCTCCGCCTCGACCCTATTCGCGACCGCGAGGAATACAGCGCTCTCCTGGACACGCTCGAGAGCGGGCTCGGAGGCAGCGACTCGAGCGCGGAGGACGTGGCAGAGCGGTTGCTGGGCGCCGGGAGCCCGGACGTCCGGGCGCTCGGAGCCCGTCTTCGCAACCTGGGGATTTACCGCTGGCCGATCTGGTCGGCCGGAGAGCCCCATTCCCTTCAGGACGTGGTGGCGCCGGGCGGCCCTCGCGCGCTCGTCGTCGACCTGGGCTCGCTGGAGACGCCCGGGGAGAAGGCAATCGCGGCGGAGAGCGTGCTCGCCGCGCTCTGGAGGCACCGCGCGGAGCGCGAGCCCGTCCTGGTCGTCATCGACGAGGCTCACAACGTCTGCCCGCGCGAGCCTGGGGACGAGGTCACAGCCCTGGCCACCGAGCATGCGGCCCGGATCGCGACGGAAGGGCGGAAGTTCGGCCTGTACCTGCTCGTCTCGACCCAGAGGCCGCAGCGCGTCAACGAGCTCGTCGTCTCCCAGTGCGACAACCTCGTGCTCATGCGCATGACGTCGGCCGGCGACCTCGCCTTCGTCGCCGACGTCCTCTCGTACGCGCCGGCGCCGCTGCTGGAGCGTGCGACGACGTTCCGAATGGGCGAATCACTCGTGGCGGGGAAGATTGCCTCGCACCCTGCATTCGTACGGTTCGGGCCGCGTATCTCCGAGGAGGGCGGAGCCGACGTGCCCGCCACGTGGGCGGAGGAAGAGGGCGTTTGACAACTCGGGCGACGACCTCCGCGGCTGTTGCAGGAGGAGCGACTCTCGTCCTGTTCACGTTGGCGTCGGGCCAGTTCCTGATGACGCTGGACAGCTCGGTGATGAACGTCTCGATCGCGACGGTGGCCAAGGACGTGGGCACGACGGTGACCGGGATCCAGGGGGCGATCACGGCCTACACGCTCGTGATGGCGTGCTTGATGATCACCGGCGCCAAGGTCGGGGCGATCATCGGCCGGAAGCGGGCCTTCGCGATCGGTTGCGTGATCTACGGGTGCGGGTCGCTCACGACCGCTCTCGCGCCGAGCCTGCCGGTGCTGCTGCTCGGCTGGTCCTTCCTGGAAGGGGTCGGCGCGGCGCTGATCCTGCCGGCGATCGTGGCTCTCGTCGCCGGGAACTTCCCGACCGAGCGCCGCCCCGCCGCCTACGGGCTGGTCGCGGCTGCAGGCGCGATCGCGGTCGCGGTCGGCCCGCTGATCGGAGGCTTCTTCACGACGTACTTCTCGTGGCGTTGGGTCTTCGCCGGCGAGGTCGTGGTCGTCCTCGCCATCCTTCTCCTGACCCGCCGGATCGCCGACGCCCCGGCCGAGGAGCATCCGCGCCTCGACATCGTCGGCACGGTGCTCTCCGCGCTCGGGCTCGGGCTGCTCGTCTTCGGCGTGCTCCGCTCGAGCGAATGGGGCTGGATCCAGCCGAAGGCCGAGGGGCCGTCCTGGGCGGGGCTCTCGCCGACCGTGTGGCTGATCCTGGCGGGGTTGTTCGTGATCTGGATCTTCTCTCGCTGGGAGGTCCGCCGCGTGTCCCGGGGTGAGGAGCCGCTCGTGCGCCCGGGGATGCTCCGCAACCGGCAGCTGAGCGGCGGCCTGATCATGTTCTTCTTCCAGTACCTCGTCCAGGCAGGCCTCTTCTTCGTCGTGCCGCTGTTCCTCTCGGTCTGCCTCGGCCTGTCGGCCCTGGCCACCGGTGCCAGGCTGCTGCCGCTCTCGGTCACGCTGCTCCTCGCGGCGGTCGGCATCCCGCGCTTCCTCCCGAATGTCTCGCCGCGGCTGGTCGTCCGCAGCGGCCTGCTGGCGCTCCTCGCCGGCACCGTCGTCCTGCTCGCGGCTCTCGACGCGGACGCGGGACCGGAGATCGTCTTCGTGCCGATGCTCCTGATCGGGCTTGGTATCGGGGCGCTCGCCTCGCAGCTCGGCGCGGTCACGGTCTCCGCCGTGCCGGACGACGAGAGCCCGGAGGTCGGCGGCGTCCAGAACACGATGACCAACCTCGGCGCCTCGATGGGCACGGCGCTCGCCGGCTCGATCATGATCGCCGCGGTGGCGTCGTCGTTCCTCGCGAACATCCAGGGGAGCCCGGCGATTCCCTCGGAGGTCAAGTCCCAGGCGCAGGTCGAGCTCGCGGGCAGCGTCGCATTCGTCTCGGACGCCGACCTCGAGGCGGCCCTCGACGAGACCGGTGCGACGTCGGAGACGACGGACGCCGCGCTCGATGCCTACCGCGACGCACGCATCGACGGTCTCCGCGCGGCACTCGCGATCCTCGCCGCGCTTGCGATCGCCGCGCTCTTCTTCACTCAGCGCATTCCCACGACCCAGCCCGGCAGGGCAGAGAGGTAGGACCGATGTGTCGCTGGCTCGCCTACTCAGGATCTCCGATCCCACTCGAGGAGCTGCTCGTCAAGCGCGACCGCTCGCTGATCGACCAGAGCCTGCACGCCAGACAGGGCGCGACGACGACGAACGGCGACGGCTTCGGCGTCGGCTGGTATGACGAGAGTGAGACGCCGAGGGTCTACCGCAGCACGCATCCGGCTTGGAACGACCGGAACCTCCGCGAGCTCGCCGCCGGGATCTCCTCGCCGCTCTTCTTCGCCCACATCCGCGCGTCGACCGGGACGGCGATCCAGCAGACGAACACGCACCCCTTCCGCTACGGGCGCTGGCTCTGGATGCACAACGGGCTCATTCGCGAGTTCCCGCGCCTGAGGCGGGAGCTCGTGCTTGCCGTCGACGACTCACTCTATTCGTCGATCGAAGGCACGACCGACTCGGAGGCGATGTTCTATCTGGCGCTGACGTTCGGGCTGGAGCGCGACCCCGTGGCCGCCGTCGAGCAGATGGTCGGCCTCGTCGAGGACACGGGACACAAGCACGGGGTCGAGCATCCCATCCAGATGACGGTCGCGACGACCGACGGGCAGAGCGTGTGGGCGTTTCGCTACTCGAGCGAGGGCGACTCGCGCTCGCTCTACTTCAGCACGCGCATGGACACGTTGAAGGCTCTCTACCCGGAAAGCGAGGAGCTCGCCGGGTTGTCGGACGAGACCCGCGTCGTCGTGTCCGAGCCCCTCGGCGATCTTGCCGGCGCCTGGAACGAGGCGCCCGAATCCCATGTCGGGATCGTGCAGCCGGGTGCCGACGAGCTGCGGCCCTTCGCGCCGTCCCGCTAAGACTCGCGGTGCAGTTGCGGGCACTCGGCGCGGAGGGATGTGATGCGCTGGTCGCGACCGGCGTGATGCCGGCCGGAGTGCAGCGATGACCGAGCATGCGGTGGTGATCGCCGGAGGAGGCCCGACGGGGCTGATGCTGGCCGGCGAGTTGGCGTTGGCGGGCGTGGACGTCGCCATCGTCGAGCGGCGCGCCAGCCAGGACCTCCCCGGCTCGCGAGCAGGCGGTCTGCACTCACGCACCATCGAGGTCCTCGATCAGCGTGGCATCGCCGGTCGGTTCCTCTCGGAGGGACAGGTGGCTCAGGTCGCGGGGTTCGCCAGCGTCCGTTTGGACATCAGCGACTTCCCCACCCGCCACCCCTACGGGCTCGGGCTGTGGCAGAACCACATCGAGCGCATCCTGGCCGGCTGGGTCGGCGAGCTGCCGGTGACGATCTATCGCGGACGTGAGGTGACGGGCCTTGCGCAGGACGCCAACGGCGTCGATGTCGAGCTGTTCGACGACCAGTCGCTGCGGGCGCAGTATCTCGTCGGGTGCGACGGAGGACGCAGTCTTGTCCGTAAAGAAGCCGGCATCGAGTTCCCGGGCTGGGAGCCGACGACGAGCGCCCTGATCGCCCAGGTCGAGATGACCGAGGAGCCTGAGTTGGGCATCCGCCGCGATGCCTCTGGCATGCATGCCCTGGGCAAGGTGGACTACGAGATCCGCGACGGCGAAGTGGTCTACAAGGAAGGAGGGACGGTGGGGGTCATGCTGACCGAGTCGCACGTCGGAGCCACGGCCGAACCCACCTTGCGCGATCTCAGCGAGGCGCTCGTCGCCGTCTACGGGAGCGATTACGGGATCCACAGTCCCACATGGATCTCCAGGTTCACCGACATGACTCGGCAGGCCGCGACCTACCGCGCGGGGCGCGTCCTGCTGGCCGGCGACGCGGCGCACGTGCATTCCCCGGTCGGTGGACAGGGTCTCAACACCGGTGTGCAGGATGCGGTGAATCTGGGCTGGAAGCTGGCCCAGGTGGTGAACCGGATATCGCCGGAAAGCCTCCTGGATACCTACCACGCCGAGCGCCACCCGGTCGCCGCCCGCGTGCTGCGCAACACGATGGCGCAAGTCGCGCTCATGCGCGTCGACGATCGTATCGAGGCGTTGCGCGACACCGTGTCCGAGCTGCTGAGCATGGACGAGCCGCGCAGGCGACTCGCCGCGGAGATGTCCGGTCTGGGCATTCATTACGACCTCGGCGAGGGACACCCCCTGCTCGGTCGCCGCATGCCCGATCTCGACCTGGTCACCGCCGACGGCCCGCTCCGGGTCTTCACCCTCCTGCACGATCGCCCGGCCGGTGCTGCTCAACCTCGGTGAGCCCGGCGGCTTCGACATCACTCCCCGGGCGGATCGGGTTCAGGTGGTCGACGCCGCCTACGCTGGTGCGTGGGAGCTTCCGGCACTCGGAGAGGTCACTGCTCCCACCGCCGTGTTGATTCGGCCCGATGGATACGTGGCCTGGGTGGGAGACCTAACCCAGCTGGGGCTCGCCGACGCGCTAACCACCTGGTTCGGACCGCCTGCTGCGGGATGATCTCCGTCTTCCGCGGGCGGAAGCGCCCCTCGCGGCTGGCCAGAGCATGCTCAGCGGGGTAGGCTCTCCGCGCCTCCCGTCCCACGAAAGGAGCCTCGCTTGCTGTTCGCCGACCTTGGGGATGTCCTCTGGTCACTCCTCATCATCTTCTTCATGATCATCTACTTCATGATGCTCTTCCAGGTGATCTTCGACGTCTTCAGGCGCCGCGACGCGTCCGGCTTCAAGAAGGCGGCGTGGCTCATCTTCCTGCTCGTGGTTCCCCTTGTCGGGCTACTCGCCTACCTGATCGTGAACGCGGACGAAATGGCGAGTCGGAACATCAGGGCCGTCGAGGCCTCGCAGCAAGCGTTCGACGACCGCGTCCGCGACGTCGCGGCCGGCGGCGCCGCGGCCGAGATCGCCAAGGCGAAGGACCTCCTCGACTCGGGGGCGATCTCCCAGGCCGAGTACGACCAGCTGAAGGCGAAGGCGCTGGGGGCCTGACCCAAGCTACAACTTGAAGCTCGAGAGCCCGCCTGCTCGGCGGGCTCTTGCGTTCTCCGGTCGAGCTACCCGCACCCCGAGACGCCTGGTTGCCTCACTGTGGCGACCGGAGGCTGCTGGTTGGATGTGGGAAATCAAACCAGGAGCATCTTTCTCATGACTAATCTCTCCCTCACCCAGTTCGAGACGCGTCACCGCATGCTGGAGGCCGAGCGCGAGCTCCTCCACACGCGGGCGGTCGGCCGTCGGGTCGTCGCCGTCGAGCGACAGCGCCGACCGCGCCGCTTGCTCAGGGCGCTACGGGCCGCGACGGTCTCGTAGTAGCGAGCAGGCACTCCGTCCTCGTTAGGAGGCCGCGCGCCAGCGCGTCCGGGTCTCGCGAAAGCGCAGCGCCTCGTACGCGATCAGCGCCGCGGACACGGCCGTCACGAGCGTCAGCGCAACGAGGCTGTCCACCCGTGTCGCCACGGGGATGAGCGCGACGCACGCGAGCGCCGTCAGGCAGCGCCTTCGGTTCACGGTTCGGTTGTCCCGGAAGCGGATCGCGTCGTGGGAGAGCAGGTAGAGGGCCACTCCGCCGCACAGGGCGGCCGCGGGCACGGTCGCGAGAGGCTCGTCCACGTGCTCGATCACCTTCTTGAGCCCGAGCGCCACCAGCACGATGCCCGCGAACATGGGCAGGTGGAGGTAGCTGAACGAGTCGCGGGCGAGCCGTGCCCGCTCGTCGCCGCGCGCCTCGGCGAGTTTCTGCCGCGCCACGTAGACGACGACGTCGAAGTACGCCCACCAGAGGCTGGCGGCGAGCCCCAGGCCGACCACCGCCGCGAGCACGACTCCCGGCCCGAGCTCGATGCCCGCAGCGCCGATCCCGATCGCCACGATCGACTCGCCGAGCGCGATGATGACGACGAGGCCATAGCGCTCCGCGAAGTGACCGGCGGAGACGGAGAAGCCGCGGACGCCGAAGACGTACGGGCCCGAGTAGTCGATCGCGAGCGCGATCAGCCAGACGGCGATCTGGGCGCCGCCGTCGAGAAAGCCCGCGACGATGAGGAGCGCCGGCCCCGGAATCGCGGTCCGCGCGAGCCGGAACGACGCCTGGCGGACGTCCACGTGCGGCGTCGCCTCGGCGAAGACGACGATGTGCAGGACCCGCAGGACGAAGTACGCGATCCCGAAGAGGACGGCGTCCGTGTCGAAGGCGTGAGGCACCGCGAGCGCCGCCACGAACATGGCCGCCATCGCCCCGAGCATGGCGAGGCGGGCCGAGCCCTCGTCAGGGTCGATCGCGTTCGTCAGCCAGGCGTAGGCGCCCCACGCCCACCAGAGCGCCGCCAGGATGAGCAGGCCCCGCCCGACCCCTGCCCAGGTCGGGTCGTCGGACATGAGCCCGGTGACCTGCGTGACTGCGAAGACGAAGACGAGGTCGAAGAAGAGCTCGAGGCTCGTGACCTGGTGCTCCTCCTCGAACTCGGCCTCGAGCTCGATGCTGTCGGCGGAGCTCATCGCTCGCGAAGCTGCCCCAGGATCACCGGGTCGATCCGGTCGGCACCGCGGACGCGCTCTTCGAAGTTCTCGGTCCCGGCCCAGGCGGCGAGCGCGTCGGCGAGGTCGTCGTTCTCGTAGCCGAGCACGGCCAGCCGCTCGCGCAGCTCGGCCGCGAGGCCCGCGTCCACGACCAGCCATTCCTCCTCGGGGGTCTGGCCGAAGAGCAGGTCGTGCAGCCGGTAGATGCGCTCGAGCTCCTCGACTGGGCGAGGATGGTCGTCGACGCGGAGGTCGGCGACGGCGTCGCTCGTGCCGCCGTAGCCGCCGCCCTCCCTGACGACGAGGAGCGCGGCCGACTGCTGGCCTCGCCGGTCGCCCCCGGCGGACTGGGCGGCGGCGAGGCAGGCGAGGAGCCGCTCCGCGAGCGGCGCCCCTTCGCTTCGCTCGAACGTCGACGCAAGGGCGTCGACCGTCGCGTCGGAGACGAGGATGTTGCCCTGCGCCGCGTAGCCCGGCCCGGTCTTCCCGCCGGCCCACTCCAGGCAGTCGGAGCCCGTGTACGTGGCGGCGCGCCCGGCCGCGTCGACGACACCGAGCTGGCGGTGATCGCGGCCGTCGTCTGCGCCGACGAGGCGCTGCACGACGTCCGCCGCCGCGTAGCCCTCGCGGAGGAGCGCGAGGCCGTCCGGGCGGTAGCCGAGGTTCGCCCACGCCTGCGTGGCCAGGGCGCCGACCTCGGGCTCCGCCGCGGGAACGGCTGCGCCGACAGCTAGGAACTTCGACTGGACGGCGACGCCCCACTCGCGCGCCTCGAGGTCGCAGGCAACGATCGAGTAGGTCGAGATCACCCTTCGATTCTGCCAGTCTGCTCCTTCAGGCCGCCGCCCTGATCCGCCCTGCTCGCCCGAAGAGCGCGCTAGACTTTGTCTCCGGAATGGCAACCCTCCTTACCTGAGCCGGGAGCGCGGAGGCGGCCGTCGCGGCCGTCCGGCCCTCCCCAGCGCCTCTCGATCGAGAGGCTTTTTCTTTCGGAGAGCGTGATGGAGCAGTACGAGCCGGAGACGATCGAGCGCAAGTGGCAGGACGTCTGGGAGCGCGAGCGCGCGTTCCGGGTCCCGAATCCCTCCTCGCCGGAGGAGGCCGAGGGCAGGCACACGTACGTGCTCGAGATGCTCCCGTACCCCTCGGGCGAGCTCCACATGGGGCACGTGAAGAACTACACGCTCGGCGACGTGATCACCCACGTCCGGCGCAGATCCGGGTACGACGTCCTGCGCCCGATGGGCTACGACGCGTTCGGGCTCCCTGCCGAGAACGCGGCCATCCGCGAAGGCGGCCATCCGCGAGTCGTCGCCGAGCGGAACATCGCGGCCATCCGCGAGCAGATGCGCCGCATGGGCTGGGCGATCGACTGGGACCGCGAGGTCTCGACGCACGAGCCTTCGTACTACCGCTGGACGCAGTGGCTCTTCCTGAAGTTCTTCGAGCAGGGCCTGGCCTACCGGAAGGAAGTGCCCGTCAACTGGTGCCCCAAGGATCAGACCGTCCTCGCCAACGAGCAGGTGATCGACGGGCGCTGCGAGTCGTGCGGTACCGAGGTCGAGTCGAAGAGCCTCGAGCAATGGCTCTTCCGGATCACGGAGTACGCCGACCGGCTGCTCGACGAGATGGAGCTGCTCGAGTCCTGGCCCGAGCGGGTCCTGACCATGCAGCGAAACTGGATCGGCCGCTCGGAAGGCGCCGAGGTCCTCTTCCGGATCGAGGAGCTGGACGTCGACATCCCGGTCTTCACGACGCGTCCGGACACGTTGTTCGGCGCGACGTTCTTCGTCCTCGCGCCGGAGCACCCGCTCGTGCCGGAGCTCGTCGCGGGGACGCCGCACGAGCAGGAGGTTCTGGACTACGCCCGCCGGTCGGCCGGTCGCTCGGCAATCGAGCGCGCCGACCCCGAGAAGGAGAAGACGGGCGTCTTCACAGGTGCGTTCGTCACGAACCCCGTCAACGAGCACCGCCTGCCGATCTGGGTCTCGGACTACGTCCTCATGGAGTACGGAACGGGCGCGATCATGGCCGTCCCCGCCCACGACGAGCGCGACTACGAGTTCGCACAGCGCTTCGAGCTGCCCGTCAAGGTCGTCGTCGTGCCCGCCGACGGCGAGGTCGAGGAGGGAGCCGCGTACGTCGGCCACGCCGAGGACGAGCGCCTGGTCGACTCCGCGCAGTTCGCGGGCATGTCGAGCACGGAGGCCAAGCAGGCGATCGTCGATTGGCTCGAGGCCCGCGGCCAAGGACGTGCCAAGGTCGGCTACCGGCTCCGCGACTGGCTGCTCTCCCGCCAGCGGTACTGGGGCTGCCCGATCCCGATCGTCTACTGCGACGAGTGCGGCATCGTCCCCGTCCCGGAGGAAGACCTGCCCGTCCTCCTGCCGGACATCGGCGAGTACCTGCCGAAGGGCCGCTCGCCGCTCGCCGCCGCGGAGGATTGGGTGCGAACGACGTGCCCGCGCTGCGGTGGCGAAGCTCGCCGCGAGACGGACACGATGGACACGTTCGTCGATTCCTCCTGGTACTTCATCCGCTACACGGACCCGGCGAACGACGAGGCTCCGTGGGACCCCGCCGTCGCGAACCACTGGCTGCCCGTCAACCAGTACATCGGCGGCATCGAGCACGCGATCCTGCACCTGCTCTACGCGCGCTTCTTCGTGAAGGTGCTGAACGACCTCGGCCTGCTCGGCTTCCGTGAGCCGTTCCTGCGCCTCTTCACCCAGGGGATGATCCACTACCTCGGCGCGAAGATGTCCAAGTCGAAGGGCAACGTCATCTCGCCCGACGAGATGGTGGCGGCCTACGGCACCGACGCGGTCCGCCTCTACGTGCTCTACATGGGCCCCGCCGAGGACGACATCGAGTGGCAGGACCGCGGGATCGAAGGGATGGCCCGCTTCCTCGGCCGCCTCTGGCGTCTGGGGATCGAGGTGGCGGAGCGCGGCCCGTCCGACTCGCCCGCCGACGGCCCGCTCGTCCGGCGCGCCCACGAGACGATTGCCAAGGTCACCGACGACATCGAGCGGCGCTTCCAGTTCAACACGCCGATCGCGGCGATGATCGAGCTCGTCAACGACATCTACCTTGCCAAGGACGACGCGGCCCGCGCCGGCGAGGTTCGCTTCGCGACGGAGACCGCGGTCGAGCTCGTCCAGCCGTACGCACCGCATCTCGCCGAAGAGCTCTGGGAGCGCCTCGGCCATGAGCGGCTGTGGGCTCAGCCCTGGCCACAGGCCGATCCGGCCCTGCTCGAGCGGGAGACGTTCCAGCTCGTCGTCCAGGTGAACGGCAGGGTTCGAGACCGCGTGGAGGTTCCCGTAGGGCTGTCGGAGCCCGAGCTGCTCACGCGCGCGAAGGAGCTCCCTCGCGTGCGCGCGCACGTGGACGGCAAGGAGATCCGCAAGGAGATCGTCGTCCCCGGGAAGCTCGTCAACCTGGTCGTTTAGGAACGCTCCGTACGCTGTCCGCGTGAACGTCGTCGACCTCCTGCTCCTGCTCGCCGTCGCACTGTTCTCGATTCTCGGGGCGCACCGGGGACTCGCCGCGCAGGCGCTCTCGCTCGGCGGCCTCGCGGTCGGCGCGGTCGTCGGCTCGATCGTCGCGCCCTACCTCTTCTCCGACAACTCGCCGTGGCTGCCGGTCGCCGGCCTGGCAGGAGCCCTCGTCGGCGCCATGCTCCTCGGCTCGGTCGCCGCCGCGCTGGCGGCCCCGACGCGGCGGTTCCTCGCGACGTATCCGCCTCTTGCGGTCCTCGACAGGCTGGGCGGAATCGTGCTCGGCGGCCTCATCGCGCTTGGGATCGGCTGGCTCGTGGCCGTGCTCGCGCTGCACCAGCCGGCGCTCGGGCTCCGAGCGGAGGTCCGGGAGTCGGTGCTCCTGCCGCGGCTCCTGCGCGCCGTTCCGCCCGACCGCGTCCTCCAGGCGCTGAACCGGTTCGATCCCCTGCCGCTGCTGCCGGGCCTGGCCGAGCCGCTGCCGCCTCCCGACCCGAGCGTCCTCGGGAATCGCTCGACGCGCACCGCCGCCAACGCCGTCGTCAAGATCGACGGGACTGCCTGCGGCGTGGCCACGCAGGGATCCGGCTGGGTCGTGCGCAACGGGCTTGTGGCGACGAACGCCCACGTCGTCGCGGGGCACCGCGGCACGCGCGTGCTCGCTCCCAACGGACAGGTCCTCTCCGGCCGGCCGGTCTACGTCGACGGGATGAACGACGTCGCGCTCCTGCGTGTTCGCGGGCTCGAGACCGGGGCGCTCGGCGTCAACACGCGCGACGACCGGTCGCGGCAGGTCGCACTGCTCGGGTACCCGAGGAACGGGCCCCTGACCGCGACGGCCGCCTCGGCCGGCGAGTCTCGCACGGTCCTCTCTCCAGGCGCGTACGGGGGGCGACCTCGTCCGCGGGTCGTCGTGCCGCTGCGCGGGCAGGTACAGCCGGGGGAGAGCGGCGGCCCCGTCGTCGACCGCCGCGGACGTGTGATCGCGATGATCTTCGGAGGCACCCGGGACGGGCAGGGCGGGTATGCCGTCCCCGTCGAGCTCGTTCTGCGGGCCGCCTCGGAGGATCTCCGACCGGTCTCCTCGGGGCCCTGCATCGTCGGCTAGGCTCGGCTCGGCGCGGCCGAGTCGATCCCGCCGTCGACGGGGCGAGGGCCGCCCTCGTGACGGGCGCAACCAGGAAAGCCGGCATCGCCTCCGCCGTCGCCCGCGCGCTCGCGCGCGAGGCTGGGTCTCGGGCACAGAGCGCCCCGACGGGGCGACGCATCATCCTGAGCCGAAATTCTTAGACGAGCCCGTCTCGATCTCGGCACGGTCCGCGCACCACGCGTGCGCAGTCCCGCGCCAGGATCGTGGCATGCGACGACTCCACCTGATCGCGGCGCTGGCAGCGCTCGCGCTCGCCGGGGCGCCGGCCGGGGCGCGTGGCGTCGCGATCCCCCCGAGCGCCGACGTCGGGCTGCCGTTCTGGTGCGACTGGAGCTACGACTGGGAGTCGCGCTGCTACCGGGACGACGGGACGCGGCTCCCGATCGGCGGCGTCGACGACAAGGTGTGGCGGGCCGCCTTGGACTTCTCGCTCGCCGCGATCCCTTCGACCGCGACCATCACGTCCGCCGAGCTCCGGCTGCGGCACGACGGCACGTGCGTTGCCCCTCGCCTGACCGCGGTTTCGTGCGCCATCGGCTACGTCCTCGACGCTCATCGCATCCTCTCACCGAGCTGGTTCCGTGAGCGCGAGCTGGAGTTCGACGAGCGTGTCACCGATACGGCGGTCGTCTTCTCCGGCTCGACGCCGCAGTGGCTCACATGGAACGTCACGAGCCTGGTCGGTGGATGGCACACGGGTGCCGTGCCGAACTACGGCCTCCTCGTCAAGCTCCAGGACGGCGACGAGGACTACGGGGTGAGCGGGCCGTACGGTCCCTCGGCCGGCTATCCGGACGAGTCCCTTCGCCCGTACCTCGTCGTGGACTACGTCTCGACCGGCTCGCGCTAGATGCGGATGCCGGCGATCTCCCGCGGGCGCGCGCTCGCCTACGCCGTCGCGCTGCTCGTCCTCCTGACGATCGCGGGTCGAGTGGCACTCGGCGGCAACGAGGCGCGCCGCGCGACTCCTGCGGAGCCGGTGGCTCTCGAGGTGGAGGAAGAGCCTCCGCGCGAGCTTGTCGTCCACGTCGCCGGCGCCGTCCGGCAGCCTGGCCTCTACCGCCTGCCGGACGGAAGCCGGATCGACGACGCGATCGCGATTGCCGGCGGCCCGAAGCCGAGGGCGGCCCTGGACTTCGTCAACCTCGCCGCGCCGGTCGCCGACGGGCAGCAGGTCGTCGTGCCCTTGCGCGGCGACGACGGCGCAACCGTCTCGCCGGGAGCCCCGAGCGCGTCCGCTCCTCCCGGGGCTCCCGTTGCCACGGTGCATCTCAACTCGGCCACGCTCGAGCAGCTCGACACGCTCCCCGGCGTGGGGCCGATCACGGCGCAGCAGATCCTCGACTACCGGGAGGCGAACGGCGTCTTCCGCTCCGTTGACGAGCTGGATGCCGTGCCGGGAATCGGCCCGGCCCGGCTCGAGCAGCTTCGTCCGCTCGTCGATCTGTGAGGCCGGATCCACGAGGCCGGGCGTATCTGGATCTCCCCGGGCGCATGCCCGCCGCGCACGCTCTGGCGGCGGCCGTCTGCGCGGGGCTCGCTCTCGCTCTCGTCGCGCGCGAAGCCCACCCGGCCGTCGCCGTCGTCGCGGCTGCTCTCGCGCTTGCGTCGCTCGTCGCCGGGGATCGCCGCGCGCCGCTTCTCGCAGCGGCCCTGGCCCTCTCCGGTCTCTGGTGGGGAAGCGTCCGCCTGGAGAGGCTCGACGCGAGCGTCCTCGAGCCGCAGATCGGGCGTGCCGGTCTCGCCCGGGTCGAGGTGACCGGGCCCGCGCGCCCGAGCGAGTTCGCCGTGCGAGTGCCCGTCCGCGTCCTTCGCTTTCGGGACCTCGAGCTCCGTGAACGCGCGAGGCTCGACCTGCCGCCCGGCGCGGTCGCCGCCCCAGGGCGCGGTGCTCGAGGTCGTGGTCACGGTGACCCTGCCCCGGGACGCGGAGGAGGCGGGTGGGTTCGACGAGGCTGCGTTCCTCCGCCGTCAAGGGATCCACGTCGTCCTTCGCGGTGGCTCGTACAGGATCGTCGGGAGCAGGGGAGGGCTCGGCGGGGTCGCCGACCGTCTCCGCGAAGGCGTGGGACGCTCGCTCGAGGCGGCGCCCGCCGGCGAGCGCAGAGCCGTGCTCGCGGGGGTCGTCCTCGGCGAGGACGAAGGTCTCGGCCAGGAGCTGAAGGACAGCTTTCGCGCTTCCGGTCTCTACCACTTGCTAGCGGTGTCCGGCCAGAACGTCGCGTACGTGGTGATCGGGACGATCCTGCTCGCCTGGATGCTCGGATTGCCGCGCTGGGTCGGGGAGACGGCTGCGCTCGGCACGGTCGGCGCGTACGTGCTGGCGGTCGGCTGGCAGCCGTCCGTCGTCAGGGCGGGGGTGGCCGGAGCGCTGGCCTCGCTCGCGTGGCTCGCCTCGCGTCCGCGCGACCGCTGGTACTTCCTCCTGCTCGGGGCAGCGGTGCTGCTTGCGTGGAACCCGTACAGCCTCCTCGAGCCCGGCTTCCAGCTCTCCTTCGCGGCCGTCGCCGCGATCTTCGTCCTCGTCCCGCCGCTCGAGCGCCGGCTCGAGGGGTACCCGCTGCCGAGGAAGCTTGCGCTCGTCGTCTCCATCTCGGCGGCCTGTGGGCTCGCGACCGCACCGATCCTCTGGCTGCATTTCGGCGCGATCCCCGTCTACTCGGTCGCGGCGAACGCGCTCGCGGCACCAGTCGTCGCGCCCTTGCTCGGTCTCGCGCTCGCTGCTGCGGCCCTCCACGGAGTGCTGCCGGAGGCTGCCGGGGCACTCGTCTGGGCCGACAGTTGGTTGGCGGCGTACCTCGCGTTCTGCGCGCGAAGCGTCGGCGGGCTTCCGTACGCGCAGGTGACCTCCGTCGAGGCCCTCGCGCTCCTGGCCGGGCTCGCGGCGGCGCTCGGAGTCCTGCTCGCGGTGCGGACTGCCCGCCTCCGACGCGCGGCGGCGCTGATCGGTCTGGCCCTCGTTCTCGTAGTCGCCTGGCGGAGCGTTCCGGGGGACGAGGCGCTCCCACCGCCACAGGGGCTTCGCATCACGGTGCTCGACGTGGGACAGGGCGACGCGGTCCTCCTTCAAGTGCCGGAAGGGGCGGTGCTCGTCGATCAGGGACCGCCGGAGGGAGACGTGGCCGGGCAGCTCGACTCGCTCGGCGTCGAGAGCCTCGTGGCCCTCGTCCTCACACATCCCCAGCGCGACCATGTCGGCGGCGCCGCAGAGGTACTGGAGCACGTCTCGGTGTCCACCGTCGTCCATTCGGGGATTCCGGCGCCGAGCGAGGACGAGGAGGCCGCGCTCGCTGCTGCGCGGAGTCGTGAGATCCCGGTCATCGGGGCCCGCGCGGGCCAGCGGCTGCGGGTCGGACGGCTCGTCCTCCGGGTCCTCTGGCCGGACGGCGCCGCGCCGCCGCCGAGCGCGGACCCGAACGACCATGCGATCGTGCTGCTCGCGTCCTTCGGCGAGGTCGACGCCTTGCTCACGGCGGACGCGGAGGGAAACGTCACTGTTCCGCTCCGCCCGCCTCGGGTGGAGATCCTGAAGGTGGCCCACCACGGCTCCGAGGACGCAGCGCCTCCCGGACCTTCTCGAGCTCGTCCGGCCGAACGTGGCGGTCGTGTCGCTCGGCGAGGGCAACGACTACGGCCACCCCGCGCCCACGACCATGGCCGCCCTGGAGGCCGTTCCGGGCCTCGCCGTCTATCGGACCGATCGGGACGGACGGGTCACGATCGAGACGGACGGCGAGCGTATCTCGGTCTCCGAGGAGCGCTGACTATGCTTGCCCGCGGTGGCCGAGAGCGAGCTCCGCCCTGTCTACCTCCTCGTCGGCGGCGACCGGCCGAAGATCGGTCGCGCCCTCGAGCGCCTGCGCGCGCGCTTCGGGCCCGAGTCCGTCGAGCAGCTCCATGCCGAGTCGGCAAGCGGTGAGGAGACGGTTGCGGCGTGCAACTCCCTCGGCCTCTTCGCCGGCGAAGGCGGCCGTCTCGTGGTCGTCGAGGCAGTCGAGCTGTGGAAGAAGGAGGACGAGCAGGCGATAGCCGCCTACGTCGCCGACCCCGTGCGTGCCTCGGTCCTCGCGCTCGTCGCCGGCGGGGAGCTCAAGGGCTCGTCCCTGCCGGCCCTCTGCGCGAAGGCCGGCGAGGTGCTGGCCTTCGAGATTCCGAAGGCGCGAGACCTCCCGTCGTGGGTACGTGCGCAGTTCGAACGGCTCGGCGTCGTCGCCGACGGCGACGCCGCGCGCGCGCTCGTCGAGGTCGTCGGCGACGATCCGTACGCTCTCGCGACCGAGGTCGAGAAGCTGGCCGCCTGGGCGGCGGGGGACGCTGTGGGCCGTCGCGAGGTCGAGCAGCTCGCAGCGCCTGCGCACGAGGCGTCCGCCTGGGCGATCATGGACGCGTGGGGGGCGCGCGACCTCGCGGGGACGCTGGCCGCCTGCCAGTCCGACCTCGAGCACGGCGCGGAGCCCTTCGTCGTCACGATGCGCCTGGCTTCGCAGGTGGCGCTCGTGCGGCAGGTGCAGACGCTTGCCGAAGAGGGCCTCGGCGCTCGGGACATCGCGAAACGCCTCGGCAAGCACGAGTTCCGCGTTCGCAAGGCTCTCGGCCACGCGGGGAACTACTCGCGGGACGAGCTCGACGAAGCGGTCGTCCGCCTCGCAGCGCTCGACGCCGCGCTGAAAGGCGCGAGCCGTCTCACAGGCGAGCTCGAGCTCGAGCGCGCGCTCGTCGACCTCGTGCAGACCCCGGAGCCGGCGACGAGGCGCTAGTCGCGCCGGATCCATACCCCGGAAGCCACGTCCGCCGTTTGGGGCCACCCCGAGCCACCACCCACTTTCGAGTCTAGTCCGGAGAAACGCGCGTGTGGCGCGCGGATTGTCCCGGAAGCGTGGCGACATCGTGCCGCCTCGCACCGGGGAACGGCTACACACACGAGCACGCCCGGCGCAGGGCCCAAGCGCCCTTGGTCGAGCCGGCCCGGCGCTGGCGCTCCCGAAGTTCGAGCGGCCTAGGGGCTGGCGACGAGCCGAGCGGCCTGAGACTTCTTGCGGGCCGCTCGATTCGGGTGGATCGCCCGGTTCGCGGCTGCGCGATCGAGGCAGCGGACGAGCTCGCGATGGGCTGCGGCGATCGCGTCCTGGTCGCCGTCCGCCACCGCCGTCTCGAGCTTCCTGTAGAGCGTCTTGGCGGTCGAGCGATGGTGCAGGTTCTCGAGCCGCTGGCGGGCGGCGATCGAGACGCGGCGCTTCTGCTGCTTGATGTTCGGCATACGGAGAAAAGGCCCCGGCGGGCCGCGGGAAATCGTAGCAGGAGCCACGCTTCCGGCCGCTCGCCTATCCTCGCCCGAGTGACCACGGAGGCGGAGGCGGGGCCGGGAGAGGAGCTTGGGCGTCGCCGCCTTGCCTGGTCGACCGCGTTCTTCGCGGCCGCCACCGGCCTCTCGCGAGTCCTCGGGCTCGTCCGGGAGATCGTCGTCCGGCGCTACTTCGGCGTCGAGGGGCCGATCAACGCCTTCACGATCGCGTTCCAGGTGCCGAACCTCGTCCGCGCGCTGCTCGCGGACATGGCCCTGACTGCGGCGTTCGTTCCGGTCTTCAGCGAGCTGCTCGAGAAAAACCAGCGCGAGCGGGCCTGGCGTCTCGCCTCGACCCTGGTCTGGCTCCTGCTCATCGTCCTCGGCGCGGCGACGGGAGTCTTCTTCCTCCTCGCGCCGTGGATCATGGGCCTCTTCGGCGGGCCGTACGAGGAGCTCGCCACCACGCTTTCGCGCATTCTCTTCCCCGTCGTCGTGCTCATGGGCGTGTCGGGGATCGTCGTCGGGATCCTCAACTCGTACGAGGAGTTCACGGTGCCGGCGCTCATGCCGGTCCTCTGGAACCTCGTCATCATCGCCTCGCTGATCGTGTTCGTCCCGCGGTTCGAGAGCGAGGAGGCGCAGCTGTACGTCTACGCCGGAGGCGTCCTCGCGGGCACGATCATCCTCGCGGTCACGCCCGTCTGGTGGCTGAGGGGCAAGGACGGGCGCATCCGCGCAGTCATCGACCTGCGCGACCCCGCGGTGAAGCGTGTGTTCGCGCTCATGCTCCCCGTCACGCTCGGCGTCGGGCTCATCAACTTCAACATCGTCATCAACACGTTCTTCGCCTCGCGCTACGTCGACCCGAGACTTGCTCCCAGCGCCATCGAGGCGGCCTTCCGCATCTACATGCTCCCCCAGGGGATGTTCTCGGTCGCAGTCGCCACGGTGCTCTTTCCGCGCCTCTCCCGGCTTGCGGCGCGCGAGGACTTCGACGGCTTCCGCGAGACCGTCTCGCTCGGCCTTCGTCAGATCGGTTTCCTCCTCTTGCCGGCGAGCGCCGTCGGCGCCGTCCTCGCCGTCCCGATCACACGGCTGCTCTACCAGCGCGGCGCGTTCGACGCGGATCAGACGCAGGTAGTCGCCGCCGCGCTCGCCGCCTTCACGCTCGGGCTGACATTCAACGGGACGATGCTCATGCTCAATCGCGCGTACTTCAGTCTCCAGACCGCCTGGGTGCCGACGGCGATCGCGCTCGGGAATCTGGCCCTCAACGTCGTGCTGAACGCGGCGCTCTACCGGGTGGGAGTGTGGGGGATCCCACTCGCGACGTCGATCGTGAACATGGTCGGCACCGCGGCGCTTCTCGTCCTTTTCCGACGTCGGCTCGGCCGGATGGACGGGCGGGCGATCGCGGCGTCCTATGCGCGCATCGCGCTCGCCGCGGCCGCGGCCGGGGGCGCGGCCTTCGGGATCTGGTACGGCCTCGACGAGGCGCTCGGGCGCTCGCTGGGTGCTCAGGTCGTCTCCGTCGGCGTCGGCATCCTCGCCGGGGTGGGGGCGTTTCTCGCCTTCGCGGCGCTCCTCCGCGTCCGCGAGCTCCAGACGCTTCTCTCGCTGCGACGCCGATCCGCTACAACGGACCCGGAATGAGCCTCGACCGGATCCGCAACTTCTCCATCGTCGCGCACATCGACCACGGCAAGTCCACCCTCGCCGACCGCATCCTCGAGCTGACGCAGACCCTCTCGGAGCGCGAGATGCGCGAGCAGGTGCTCGACTCGATGGAGCTCGAGCGCGAGCGCGGCATCACGATCAAGGCGCAGGCCGTGCGGGTCGTCTGGCGCGGCCATCAGCTCAACCTCATCGACACGCCCGGCCACGTCGACTTCACGTACGAGGTCTCGCGGGCGCTCCAGGCCTGCGAGGGCGCGCTCCTGGTCGTGGACGCGGCGCAGGGGATCGAGGCGCAGACGCTCGCCAACGCGTACCTCGCGCTCGAGAACGACCTCGAGATCGTCCCCGTCGTGAACAAGATCGACCTGCCCCAGGCCGACCCGGAGGCGGCGGCGGCCGAGGTGGCCGAGCTGGTCGGCGAGGACCCGGCCCGCGTCTTGCGGATCTCGGCAAAGACCGGCGAGGGCATCGAGGCCGTGCTCGACGCGATCGTGGAGCGCATCCCACCGCCCCAGGGCGATCCGGACGCTCCGGCCAGGGCGCTCGTCTTCGACTCGTCGTACGACCAGTACCGCGGAGTCGTCGCGTTCGTGCGCATGGTCGACGGTCGCTTCTCGCCTCGCGAGCGGCTCCGCGCCATGGCGGCCGGAACCCTCTTCGAGGCCGAAGAGCTCGGCTTCTTCTCGCCCGGCCGGCGGCCGACCCCCACTCTGGAGGCCGGCGAGGTCGGCTACGTCGTCACCGGCCTCAAGGACGTCGGCAGGCTGCGGGTCGGAGACACGCTCACGAGCCGGGACCGTCCGGCGACAGAGCCGCTTCCCGGCTACAAGGACGTGAAGCCCACCGTGTTCGCCGGGCTCTTTCCCACCGACTCCGACGACTATCCGGCGCTCCGCGACGCGCTCGAGAGGCTGAAGCTCAACGACGCCTCGCTCTTCTACGAGCCGGAGACCTCGCAGGCGCTCGGCTTCGGCTTCCGCTGCGGATTCCTCGGCCTGCTCCACATGGAGATCGTGCGCGAGCGGCTCGAGCGGGAGTTCGACCTCGATCTGCTCGTGACCGCGCCGAACGTCGCCTACCGCGTACTGACGAAGGCGGGTGACGAGGTGGAGGTGCACAACCCGGCCGACATGCCTCGCGAGGTCGAGCGGGTCGAGGAGCCGTACATCCGCGCGACGACCATCGTGCCGAAGGACTTCGTCGGCTCGGTGATGGAGCTCAACAACGAGCGCCGCGGCCGGTTCCACCACCTCGAGTACCTGAGCGAGGAACGCGTCCTGCTCGTCTTCGACTTGCCGCTCGCCGACATTGTCTACGACTACTACGACCAGCTCAAGAGCCGAACGAGGGGCTACGCGAGCTTCGACTACGACGTGATCGGCTTCGAGCCGGGTGAGCTCGTGCGGCTCGACGTCCTCCTGGCGGGCGACCCGGTGGATGCGCTCAGCCTCATCGTCCACCGGGACGGCGCGTACGCGCGCGGCCGAGCGCTCGTCGACCGCCTGCGCGAGGAGATCCCGCGGCAGATGTTCGACGTGCCCGTCCAGGCGGCGATCGGCGCGCGAATCGTGGCCCGGGAAACGATCAAGGCTCGCCGCAAGGACGTGCTCGCCAAGTGCTACGGGGGAGACATCACCCGGAAGCGAAAGCTCCTCGAGCGCCAGAAGAAGGGGAAGAAGCGGATGAAGCAGGTGGGGGCCGTGGAGGTGCCGCAGGAAGCGTTCCTCGCGGTCCTGAAGCTCGACGGAGAGCGGCGATGAGCACGGCCGGAGGCCGCCCGTGAGCGACGTCCGCCACCTCTACGTCCACCTGCCGTTCTGCGCGAGCCGGTGCGGATACTGCGACTTCGTGACCCTCGTCGGGCGCCGCGGCGCCCACGGCGCCTACGTCGACGGGCTCCTTGCGGAGCTCCGGCTCGAGCGGGAAGCGCTGGCGGGGCGGCTCGAGACGGTGTTCCTGGGAGGCGGCACGCCCACCTTCACCGACCCCGCAGAGCTGGCCAGGCTGCTCGCGGCTCTGCCGGGTGGGGAGGAGGTCACGGTCGAGGCGAACCCGGAGACGGTTACGGCTTCGCTCGCGACTCTGCTCCGCGACGCGGGCGTGACGCGCGTCTCGCTCGGGGCGCAGAGCTTTCACCCACACCTTCTCGAGGTGCTCGAGCGCAGAGCCGGCCCGGATGCCGTCCGGGGCGCCTTCTACCATCTGCGTGATGCCGGATTTGACAACATCTCGCTCGATCTGCTCTACGGGATCCCGGGCCAGAGCGCCTCCGACCTCGAACGCGATCTTGCAGAGGCGATCGCGCTCGGTCCGGAGCATCTCTCCTGCTACGAGCTCGAGGCGAAGCCCGGCACCCGCTTCACGCACGCGCACGGGGAGGAGCTCGCGCGCCAGGCCGAGGCGATGGAGGGCTACTTCGAGGTCGTCGTGGAGACGCTCGTGGGCGCCGGCTACCGCTGGTACGAGACGGCGAACTTCTGCCGGCCCGGACGCCAGGCGCGCCACAACCTCGGATACTGGCTCGGCCGGGACTACCTCGGGATCGGCGTCGGAGCGGTCTCCACCGTCGGCGGCAGGCGTTGGCGCAACCGGCCCAGCCTGGCCGCGTATCTGGGGGCGCTCTCGGACGGGCGGCGGCCTCCCAGAGATGAGGAGCTGCTCGAGCCGGAGGTCGCGAGCCGCGAGCGGCTCATGCTCGGGCTCCGTCTCGACGAGCCGGTGCCTCTCACCACTGTCGCGGGGGCCGTGGACGGGAGGGCGCTGGCCAGGATGGAGCGGCTCGGGCTGGCGGAGCGCCGGTCGGGAGGGCTCGTCCTCACACGGCGCGGCCGCTTCCTGGGCGGCGGCGTGACGGCCGAGCTCATGGTCGAAAGCCCTGCAAAAAGTACAATTTAGGATCATGGTGGACGGACAGGAGCTACGGTTGACGCCACGGCAGGAGCAGATCCTCGCCGACGTCGTCGAGGAGTACGTCGCGACCGGCACTCCCGTTGGGTCGAAGACGCTCGTCCAGCGAGGGCGCCTGGAGGTGTCATCCTCCACCGTCCGGTACGAGCTCTCGGTGCTCGAAGAGCAGGGGCTGCTGATGCACCCGCACACGTCTGCGGGACGCGTGCCGACCGACGCGGGCTACCGCTTCTTCGTCGACAGGCTCCTCGACCGGCTCGGCCCGCGTCCGGCCACGCTCGAGCTCGATTTCTCGGGGGCCGAGAGCCAGGTCGACCCCGCCCTGCGGGCAACCACCGAAGCCCTGGCCGAGCTGACGCACCTGCTCGCTCTCGTCTCCGCGCCGCCGCTCGAGACGACCATCGTCCGCCACGTCGAGGTGCTCCTCCTGCAGTCGCAGGTCGTGATGGTCGTCGTCATCACGTCGACGGGCCGCGTGACGAAGCGGCTCTTCACGTTCGACGAGCCCGTCGACGCGGGGCTCGCCGACTGGGCCGGCCAGTACCTGAACGAGACGGTGGCGGGCCTCCAGCTCGGGGCTCGGTTGCTCCTCAGCAGGTTCGACGATCCGGCGTTGTCGGAGCGGGAGCTCGCCTTCCTCGACCGGCTGCGATCGGCGTTCACTGACGTCCTCGAGGCCGAGGAACAGATGCTCTACGTCGGCGGCACAGCAGGCGTGCTCGACGAGTTCCGGGCCGACGAGCTCCGGACCTACCGACGCCTGCTCGAGGTGCTGGAGCGGCGAGCGGCCGTTCTCGACCTCCTGCAGGCAGGCCTCCTCTCGAAGAGGCCGTTCGTCCGGGTCGGCGCCGATCTCGAGAACCCCGACCTCGTGGGAGTCGCGCTGGTGGGGGCGCCCTACGGGCTCCAGAGCCGGAACCTCGGGACCGTGAGCCTGCTGGGGCCGATGCGCATGGACTACGTGAAAGCGATCGCCGCCGTGCGCTCGGCCGCGCACGAGCTCTCGCGCTTCGTCGAGGAGCTCTACGAGGGCTGAGCGGGCGGCGCGGCTCCGCCCAGGGGCGGGAGTACGCTACGAACGTGGCCACGACGAGGCGCGACTACTACGAGATCCTCGGCCTCTCGCGCGACGCCGACGAGAAGGCGATCAAGTCGGCCTTTCGCCGTCTGGCCCGAGAGCTCCACCCGGACGTCTCGGACGCGCCCGATGCTCAGGAGCGCTTCCGCGAGACCGCCGAGGCCTATGAGGTCCTGTCGAAGCCGGAGACGCGCGAGCTCTACGACCGCTACGGCCACGAGGGTCTCCGCACCGGCGGCTTCAGGCCGACTGAGTTCGACCTCGGCAGCTTCGCCGACCTCTTCTCGGCCTTCTTCGGCGACGATCTGTTCGGGGGCTTCGGGCCGCGAGGGGGGCGCTCCGCCCGGGGTGCCGACGTCCTCGCCGAGGTGGAGATCGAGCTGGCCGAGGCAGCCGAGGGGGCAACGCGCAGCGTGCCCTTCCCGGTGGTGGTCGGGTGCTCCACCTGCCTGGGCAGCGGTGCCGCTCCGGGCACGTCGCCGACGACGTGCCCGACGTGCAGGGGCGCGGGGCGGCTCCAGTCCGTGTCCAACTCCGTCCTGGGGCAGGTCATTCGCACCCAAGCCTGCCCGGACTGCGGAGGTGCCGGGACGATCGTGGAGACCCCCTGTCCGGACTGCAGCGGGGCGGGCCGGGTTACGGAGCAGCGCGAGCTCGAGGTCGAGGTCCCGCCGGGGATCCACGACGGCCAGCGCATCCGGCTGAGCGGCGAAGGGCATGCGGGCGTCCTCGGCGGCCGCGCCGGCGACGTCTACGTGCTCGTTCACGTCCGACCCGACTCGCGCTTCGTCAGGGAGGGAAACGATCTCATCTCGGCCGTCGACCTGACCGTGACCCAGGCCGCCCTCGGGGCGACGGTGGCCGTCGAGACGCTCGACGGCGACGTCGAGCTCGAGTTCGCGCCGGGAACGCAGCCGGGCGAGATCCGCGTGCTCCGTGGCAAGGGGATGCCCGTCCTCCAGGGCCGCGGTCGCGGCGACCACCGGCTGCTGGTCAACGTCGCCGTTCCGCGCCATCTTTCCGACGAGCAGCGACGCCTGCTCGAGGAGCTCGCCGGGACCGAGCACGAGCGGAACTACGGAGCCGACGAAGGCTTCTTCGAGAAGCTCCGGTCGGCGTTCCGCTGACACGCCTCCGCCGCGTCTCGGTCAGGGTTCCAGGGGACCGCGCGGAAGAGGCGCGCGCCAGGATGGTCGAGCTCTTCCCGGAGGGATTCGAGGAGCTCGAGGCCGAAGGCGGGCTCGAGGTTGCCGCCTACACCGAGCGTCCCGATGCGGCCGGGCTCCTGAGCGGGCTCGGCCGCGTCGAGGAGCTCGAGGTCGTCGGGGGGTGGGAGGACGCGTGGAAGCGGTTCCACAAGCCCGTGAGGATCGGGCCGCTCTGGATCGGCCCGTCCTGGGAGACGCCGGAACCCGGTGCGACTGCTGTCGTGATCGATCCCGGCAGGGCCTTCGGAACGGGAGCGCACGCGACGACCCGCCTCTGCCTCGAGTTGCTGGTCGATCTCGCGCCCGCCGGGCTGCTCGACGCCGGCTGCGGCTCCGGAGTCGTCGCCGTCGCCGCTGCCAAGCTCGGCTTCGCCCCCGTCTTCGCCCTCGACGACGATCCGGCTGCGGTCGAGGCGAGCCGGTCGAACGCGGCTGCGAACGGGGTCGCCGTGTCGGCGCGGCGTGCGGACGTGCACGTCGACCCGCTTCCGGCCGTCGAGGTCGCGGTCGCCAACATCGCCCGAGCGACGGTCGAGCGTGTGGCCGAGCGCTTCGAAGGGCGGCTCCTCGTCGTCTCCGGCTACCTGGAGCCGGAGAGCCCTCACGCGGAGGGATGGCGCCTGCTCGAGCGTCGCGTCCGCGAGGGCTGGGCGGCCGATCTGCTCGCACGGGGTTAGCATCGGTCCCGCCATGGCGACGTTCACCGTTGAGTTCCTCGGCTGCAAGGTCTCGCAGACGGATGCCCAGGAGATCCGCGAACGCCTGCTCGCCGAGGGGCACGTCGAAGCGGAGAAAAGCGCCGACGTCGCTGTCGTCAACACGTGCTGCGTGACGCACGAGGCAGTTCGGAAGTCGCGCCAGGCCGCCCGGAGGGCGGCGCGGCGCGCTCAGCGCGTCTACGTGACGGGCTGCGGCGCGAATCTCGCCGGCGAGGGGCTCGCCGGGCTGCCGGAGAGCGTCACGGTCGTCAGGCTTCCCGGCGAGCGGACTCCGGCCTTCGTCGCGGGGGACGTGGGTGCGATCGGCTGCGTGCAGGCCGACGCGCGCCTCGACCGCATCCGCGCCTTCGTGAAGGTGCAGGACGGCTGCAGCTTCTCGTGTGCGTTCTGCGTCATCCCGCAGGTGCGGGGCGCCTCGCGCAGCCGCCCGGCGGAAGCCGTTCTCGGCGAGATCCGCCGGCGGGTCGGACAGGGCCATCTGGAGGTCGTCCTGACCGGGATCAACCTCGGCTGCTACCGCGACCGCTCCGCCGGCTACGACCTGGCCAGGCTCGTGCGGGAAGCCGGCGCGGTTCCGGGCCTCGAGCGGCTGCGTCTCTCGTCCCTCGAGGTCAACCACCTCGGCCCGGCGCTCCTCGAGGCGATGCGCGAGACCGAGACCGTCTCGCCGCACCTGCACGTGCCGCTCCAGTCCGGCGACGACCGGGTGCTGGCCGCCATGGGCCGCCGCTACACGGCCTCGACGTACCTCCGTCGGGTCCGGGCCGCCGCGGAATTCAACCTCACGACCGACGTGATCGTCGGCTTCCCCGCCGAGGACGGGGCTGCGTTCGAGCGGACGCTCGCAGTCGTCGAGGAGGCCGGGATCACCAAGGTGCACGTGTTCCCGTACTCGCCGCGGCCGGGCACGCGCACGGCTGCCGAGGACACGGTGCCGCCCGCGGTGAAGAAGGAGCGGAGCGCACGCCTCCGGGCTCTCTCGGCGAGGGCGGCGGAAACGCGGTGGCGGAGCAAGCTCGGGAGCGAAGACGTCGTGCTCGTCGACCGGGCCGGCCTCGGCTACGGGGACGACTACACTCCCTGGCTCGTGGACGCTCCCGTCGGCGAGCTCGTCAGGGCCCGAGCCGTCGGCGTGAGCGAGGAAGGAGTCGTCGGTGTCGCAGCCTGACTGTCTCTTCTGCGGCCTCTACGCGGAGGGAGACCACGTCCGCAAGGCGGGCGGCTTCGCCGCGGTCCGGGACATCAACCCCAAGGCTCCGACGCACCTTCTCGTCATCCCGGAGCGCCACGTCGAGACGTTTCGCGACGTCGGCGACTTCACGGCCGAGGAGGCGAAAGCGATGCTCGAGTTCGTCGCCGACACGGCGCGGGAAGCCGGTCTCGACGACTACCGGGTGATCGTGAACGTCGGCCGCGGGGGCGGCCAGACGGTGTTCCACATGCACTGGCACGTGCTGGGCGGAACCGGCCGGCTCGCGGGGTTCGAGTGAGCCTGATCGCCGAGATCGAGGGCGAGGTCAAGGCCGCGATGCGCGCCCGTGAGCAGCTGCGAACGGACGCGCTGCGGCTCACGCTGGCCGAGCTGCGGTCGGCCGAGAAGGAGCTCGGGCGCCCGCTCAAGGAGGACGAGGAGCTGCAGGTGCTCCAGCGCGAGCGGAAGCGGCGGGCCGAGGCGGCGGAGGCCTTCCGCTCGGCAGGGCGCGAGGAGCAGGCGGCCAAGGAAGAGGAAGAGCTCGGGATCATCCAGGAGTTCATGCCGGAGCCGCTCGGCGAAGAAGAGCTCGAGCGGATCGTCGACGACGCGATCGCCGAGACGGGGGCGACGTCGCTCCGCGACCTCGGGCGCGTGATGGCGGACGTGATGCCGCAGGTTGCCGGCCGTGCCGACGGCTCCGCCGTCAGCCAGCTCGTCCGCGAGAAGCTCGCCTAGGGCCGGCCTCGACCACGCGACACGGGCCTGACCCGCGCCGGCGCCCTCTACACTTGGGTCGTTGCAGCAGGTCCTTTCGATCTCCAACGAGGTGGCCGCCGAGCTTGCCACCGTCGACGGCGGGATCCTGGGGGCGCTCCGCGACCGGATGGAGTGCACCATCCGCCTGCGCGGCAACGAGGTCACGCTCGAGGGGGAGGACGACAAGGTCGGTGAGGCTCGTCTTGTCCTCGACGAGCTCGTCGACCTCGTCGAGGGCGGGCACGCGATCGGCCCGAGCACCGTCGACGCCGTGCTCGCGGCCCTCGACGCCGCCAAGGATCCGAGGGAGATCTTCGAGCACGTCGTCTGGCGCCACCGCGGCAAGAAGATCAGCCCGAAGACCGTCAACCAGAAGCGCTACGTGGACGCGATTCGCGACGGCACCATCACCTTCGCAATCGGGCCTGCGGGCACCGGCAAGACCTACCTCGCAATGGCGCTCGCCGTCGCCGCCCTCGCCGACCGCGAGGTGAGCCGCATCATCCTCACGCGGCCGGCGGTCGAGGCGGGGGAGCGGCTCGGCTTTCTGCCGGGGGACATGCTCGCCAAGGTCGACCCGTACCTGCGGCCCCTCTTCGACGCTCTCTACGACATGCTCGACGCCGACCGCCTGAACGCATACATGGAGCGCGGCACGATCGAGGTGGCGCCGCTCGCGTTCATGCGCGGACGGACGCTGAACGACTCCTTCATCATCCTCGACGAGGCGCAGAACACCACTCCGGAGCAGATGCAGATGTTTCTGACGCGGCTCGGCTTCGGCTCCAAGGTGGTCGTCACGGGCGACGTCACGCAGATCGACCTGCCTCAGGACCAGGCGTCGGGCCTCATCCACGTCCGCCGGATCCTCGCCGCCATCGACGGGATCGAGTTCGTCGAGTTCGGAAACCAGGACGTCGTGCGCCACGTGCTCGTCCAGCGCATCGTCGAGGCGTACAAGCGCCACGCGGAGGAGACTGGCACGCAGCGCCGCCGGTGACCGGCATCGAGATCTCCAATCGAAGCGGAATCGCGGTTGACGAGGTCGCTGTTCGAGAGGCCTGCCGGCGCGTCCTCGCAACCGAGGGGATCGACGAGGGAGATCTCGGCGTCGCCTTCGAGCCGCCGGAGCGGATGCGCGCGCTCAAGCGCGAGCACCTCGGAATCAACGAGGCCACCGACGTCCTCTCCTTCCCGATCGACGGCCGGGACGAGCTTCCTCCGGGCGTTCCTCGGCAGCTCGGGGACGTCGTGCTCTGCCCGCAGGTCGTCGGCGAGGCTTGGCGCGGCCCGCTCGTGCACGGCCTCCTTCACCTGCTCGGCTACGACCACGGGCCGGAGATGGAGCGCCGAGAGCGAATCCACGAAGCATGAAAGCCACAGGCGCCGGCCGATGAGCACGCCTCCGCCGGAACGACCGGCCCGACGCGCTCCGCGCGTCCTCCAGAGTCTCAACTGGGCTTTCGAGGGCGTGATCCACGTCCTGCGGACCGAGGCCAACATGCGGGTCCATTTCGCCCTGGCCACGGCGGTGCTCGTCCTCGCCTTCTCCTACGGGGTCACGAAGCTCGAGCTGATGGCGCTGCTCGTCGCGATCTCCTTCGTCCTCATCGCCGAGATGGTCAACACCGCGATCGAGGCGACCATCGACCTCGCGACGACGTCGTTCGACCCGCTGGCGAAGATGGCGAAGGACATCGCCGCCGGCGCGGTCCTGATCGCCGCCGTGAACGCGGTCATCGTCGGCTATCTCGTCTTCGCCGACCGGCTCACCGAGCCGAGCTCGCGCCTCGTCACGCGGCTCCGGGAGGCGCCGAGCAACCTCACGCTGATCGCGCTCATCCTCACGATCCTGATCGTGATCGCGAGCAAGGCTCTGACCGGGCGCGGAACGCCGCTCTCCGGCGGCCTTCCCTCCGGCCACGCCGCCCTTGCCTTCAGCGGCTGGGCGGCGATCACGTTCATCGTCGACGACCAGCGCGTCGCGGCCTCCTTCGTGGCGCTGATCATGGCGCTGCTGGTCGCCCAGACGCGCGTCGAGTCCGGCATCCACACGACGACGGAGGTCGTGCTGGGCGCCGTGATCGGTACGCTCGTCACGATGATCCTCTTCCAGGTGCTCGCGTGACGGACCGCGAGCTGGTCGGCGCTCGCGGAGACCGCCGCCGCGGGCGCGTACGCGCCGTACTCGAAGTTCAACGTCGGGGCTGCAGCGCTCCTGCGAGACGGCCGCGTGATCACGGGAGTGAACGTCGAGAACGCCTCGTACCCGCTCGGGCTCTGCGCCGAGCGCTGCGCCCTCGCACGGGCGGTGGCGGAAGGCGTCCGGCCCGGTGAGGTCGAGGCCGTCGGGGTGACCGCCTCGCCGTGCGGCGGCTGCCGGCAGTGGCTCCACGAGTTCGGCGTCGAGCGGGTGGTCTTCCCCCACGGCGGGGAGCTTCTCGTCCGCCGGCCGGACGAGCTCCTTCCGGACAGCTTCGAGCTCGAGGATTAGCGTGAGATCCGGGTTCGTCGCCGTCGCCGGGCGGCCGAACGTCGGCAAGTCGACGCTCGTGAACGCGCTCGCCGGGGGGAAGGTGGCGATCGTCTCGGACAAGCCACAGACGACGCGGCGCCGGATCAGCGCCGTCGTCGACGGGGAGCTCGAGGGGGACCGGTACCAGCTCGTGCTGGTGGACCTGCCCGGCTTCCAGCGTCCTCGCGACCCGCTGACCGAGCGCATGCAGCGCACGGTGAACGACGTGCTCGAGGGCGTGGACGGCATCCTCTTCGTGCTGGCGGCGGACGAGCGCAGCGCGGGAGGGGACCGCTTCATCGCCGAGCGGGTCTTCGGCGCCTCGCCGGTCGTGGTGGCGCTGAACAAGGTGGACCGCGTGTCGCCCGCCAGAATCGCCGAGCAGATCGTCGCGGCGGCCGCGCTCGGGGACTTCCACTCCCTCCATCCCGTCAGCGCGCTCACGGGGGACGGGATCGCCGCGCTTCTCCGGGACCTCGTCGACCTGCTTCCGGAAGGGCCGCGCTACTTCGAGGAAGGGCAGCGAACCGACCTGCCGCTCGAGGCACAGGTGGCGGAACTCGTCCGCGAGAAGGCGCTCGAGCTCACGCGCGACGAGGTTCCGCATTCGATCTCCGTCGAGGTCGAGGAGCTCGACGCGTCCGCCGGCCGGGTGAGCGCGCACGTCTGGGTCGAGACGGAGTCGCAGAAAGGGATCGTGGTCGGGAAGGGCGGGAGTATGATCAAGGCGATAGGCACGCGCGCCAGGCCCGAGGTCGAGCAGCTCCTGGCGCGGCCGGTGTATCTCGAGCTCAGGGTGAAGGTGCGGCCGAGATGGCGCCGGGACGAGGGGGCGCTCGAGCGCCTGGGGATCTAGCGAGGGGGTCGATGGCCGTCGTCAGGACACCGGATCGGTTCGAGGAAGAGCTTGCGCGCTTCCTCTACGAGCGGTCCGAGGAAGCGCGGGCGGTTCGCGTCGGCGAGAAGGAGACGAGCGAGCAGGCCGCGATCGTCGAGCGCTACGCCGATCTGTTCACCCGCGGCCAGCACGAGGCGCTCCGCTCCGCCGAGGAGGAAGCGGGCGCCGGAGAGCGGGAAAGGCTCTTCCGCCTGCGCGAGGCCTGTGCCGGGGGCATAGTCGTCCGCGAGCTCGCCGAGGAGTCGGATCTGCTCGAGAACGCGATCCTGGCCGAGCGCGTCGAGTTCGGTGGCGAATCCCTTCCCCTTCGGTCTGCCCAGGCGAAGCTTGCGCTCCTCGAGGACTACCGCGCCCGCGAGGAGCTCGGCGACCTCGCCGGCGACGCGTCCGCAGGTTTCAACGACCGGCGCTACGCACTCCTCGAGCGGGCAGAGGCGCTCGACGCCGAGCTCTCCGGAAACCCGGACCCCGTCAGCCGAAGCGCCGAGCGGAAGCTCGTGGACCTGCGCGCGCTCGCTGACGCGCTCGGCGCGGCGTCGAGCCGACAGGCCGACACGTGGGAGCCGTTGCGCGCCCGCTGGCTCGAGCGCGTTCTCGGCCCCGAGCGGGATCCGGAGCCGGCCTCGTACCACGTCGCCTACCTGCGTCGCATGTCGCCGTTCGCCGAGCTGTACGCGAAGGAGCGGTCTGTGCCCGTGTGCCTCGAGACTCTCTCGGGCCTCGGCTTCGATCTCGCCGCCAACGGACGCATCCGCCTCGATCTCGACGACCGGCCGCAGAAGAGCCCGCGTGCCTGCGTGATCGCGTCCGACCCACCCTCGGTCGTCCACCTGATCACCCGGGCCCAGGGCGGCCTCCACGACTACCAGGCGTTCCTGCACGAGGCGGGGCACGCCCTCCACTACGCGGGCGTCGATCCCGACCTCGCCTACACGTTCCGGCGCCTCTCGCGGGACCACGCGCTCACGGAGATCTACTCCTTCCTGATGGAGTCGATCACGCGCGAGCGAGGCTGGCACGCGCTGCATCTCGGTCTCGCCGACGAGGAGGACGCCGAGCGGGCGGAGGCGGCCCGCTTCCTCGAGCTGCTGCTCTTCCGACGCTACGCTGCGAAGCTCGCGTACGAGCTCGAGTTCTGGTCGGACTTCCCGGACTCGACCGACAAGGCGCAGACGTACGCCGACAACCTCCGCGCCGCGACCGGCTTCCGGTACCGGCCCGACGGCCACCTGGCCGACATGGACGGGGACTTCTACTCCGCCGACTACCTGCGTGCGTGGATCAGAGCCGCGCAGCTGCGCGCCCACCTGCGCGCCGCGATCGGCGAGGAGTGGTGGCGGAAGGCCGAGACCGGCGAGCTCCTGCGTGAGCTGTTCGCCGAGGGGACGAGGCCGACGAGCGAGGAGATCGCGGAGCGAATCGGCTACGAGCCGCTCGACACCGCTCCGCTCCTCGAGGAGCTCGTACCCGTCTAAGGACTCGATTCCTTAGCGGCGCGGGCCGAGATACGCGACCGTCGCGACCGCGAATCCCGCGAGGGAAGCGGCCAGGCCGACGAGCGCTGCCTTGGTGCTCATCCGGTGCTTCATGTCTCCTTCATCGGCACCGCACGAGCGCGACCTGATACCGGGGATCAGCGGTACGTGACGTGCCGTGAGCTGCGGACGACGGCGACCTGCCACAGTTGGAGGCGCTCGCCCATGCCCTTCGGGAGCATGAGGTTCTGGGAGCTGCTCGAATGCGGAAGGCCGCAGGCGTGCGCGAGCTCGTGCACGAGCACGCGGAGCGTTCGGCCTCTGAGGGCGCCCATGTCGACGGTGACGTAGTCGACGAGCGGGCCGAGCGAGCAGCCGGCCTTGCCGAGGACGTCGCGGACGACGAAGACGGTTATCGGCGCGCCCGATCCCGCTTTCGCTCCGCGCTCCGCGAAGCGGCGGAAGAAAGCCCCTCCCGGCCCGAGGTCTGCCCGGTAGGAGCCTTCCGCGCACGGGGAGTCGAGCGCAGCCGGGGGAGCGGGGATCTCGAGAGTCGCGACGAGCGGCTCGGCGGCCGGCAGGAGCTCGATCGCCGTCCGGGCCCGGAGGACGCGGCGCGCCTCGGCGAGCGCCGGCTCGACGTCGGCGGGCGTCGCCACCGGCCTTCCCCGCTCGTCCCGCAGGATCAGCACGCGCACGCGCATCGTCTTCGGTCGGCGCGTGCCGGCGAGGCTCGCGGCCAGCTCGGGGATCCCGACCAGGCGGTTGCCGGTCTCCCGGAGGACATTGGTCGCCTGGGAGAGCGCTGCGGAAACGGCCAGGGGCGGCACTGGGCGAGGATAGGAGAGGGCTACACTTGCTGCCATGGCGCAGGCTCCCGCCCTGCCGAGCGGCTTCGAGCTCCCGCTCGAGCCTCGACTGCCCCGCATCGGCGCCGTCGACCAGGTGGCCGTGGAGGAGCGGGCGGCCACGCTCGCGCGGCGCTCCATCAAGCGGGAGTCGAAGCTCTTCGCGCTCGACCTCGCAGTTCGCATGATGGACCTGACCACCCTGGAGGGTGCCGACACGCCCGGGAAGGTCGCCGCCCTCAGCTCCAAGGCGATGCGCCCCGACCCCACCGACCTCACCGTGCCGCCCGTCGCGGCCGTCTGCGTCTATCCGAACCTCGTCCCGCACGCGCTGGAGCGCCTGGACGGGAGCGGCGGTCAAGGTCGCTTCGGTGGCGACCGGCTTCCCGTCCGGTCAGGTGCCGCTCGACCTCAAGGTCGAGGAGGCCGCCCGTGTGGCCGCAGCTCGGCGCCCACGAGGTCGACATGGTGATCGACCGCGGCGCGTTCCTCTCCGGACGCTACGCGCAGGTCTACGACGAGGTTCGCCGGGTGAAGGAGGCCTGCGGTAGCGCCCATCTGAAGGTCATCCTCGAGACGGGCGAGCTGGGAACCTACGACAACGTCCGGCGGGCGAGCCTGCTCGCGATCGCCGCCGGCGCCGACTTCATCAAGACGTCGACCGGGAAGATCCAGCCTGCCGCGACCCTCCCCGTCACCCTCGTCATGCTCGAGGCGATCCGTGACGTCTACGAGGAGACGGGGAAGAAGATCGGCATGAAGCCCGCGGGCGGGATCCGGCACGCCAAGCAGGCGGTGCAGTACCTCGTCCTCCTGCACGAGACCCTCGGCGTGGAGTGGCTCACGCCCGACCTCTTCCGCTTCGGCGCCTCCTCGCTCCTGAACGACGTGCTCATGCAGATCCGCAAGGAGCGCACGGGCAGCTACCAGAGCCCGGACTACTTCACGATCGACTGATAGGCAGGGGTGGACGGGCACTTTCCTGTTCCGGCTCACTCCTGTCACGATCCACGCGCCATGGCTGCGTTTTTCAGCACTAGACTCGGAAGTGGGTGGTGGTCCGGGTGGCCCCAGGAGGCGAGGCGGAAAGGCGCCGGGGCCGCGCCGAGTACCATTGATCGCGAGCCCTTGAGCGACGTCGAGAAACGACAGGACCGCTCCCCGGTCCCGAGCGCGTTCGAATACGCGGCGGCGCCCGAGTCGCGCGAGATCGTGCGGCTCGAGGAGCGCTACGGGCTCTTCGTGGGCGGAGAATGGGTCGAGCCGCGCTCGGGGGAGTACGCAACGAGCGCTTCTCCCCGCGACGAGGAGCCCCTCGCGGAGGTCGCGTACGCGGGCGCGGAAGACGTCGACCTCGCCGTCAGCGCCGCCCGCGACGCGTTCGAGAACGGCTGGTCGGGCCTCGCTCCGAGCGAACGGGCGAAGTACCTCTTCCGGATCGCCCGGCTCCTCCAGGAGCGCTCGCGCGAGTTCGCCGTGCTCGAGTCCCTGGACGGTGGGAAGCCGATCCGCGAGTCGCGAGACGTCGACCTCCCGCTCGCCGCCGCACACTTCTTCTACTACGCGGGCTGGGCGGACAAGCTCGAGTACGCCTTCCCCAACCGGAAGCCGCGACCCGTGGGCGTGGCCGGCCAGGTGATCCCCTGGAACTTCCCGCTCCTGATGCTCTCGTGGAAGATCGCACCGGCCCTCGCGGCCGGGAACACCGTCGTTCTCAAGCCGGCCGAGACGACGCCGCTCACGGCGCTTCTCTTCTGCGACGTCCTGCGGCAGGCCGAGCTCCCGGCCGGCGTCGTCAACATCGTCACGGGCGACGGCCGCGCGGGCGCCGAGATCGTCAAGCATTCGGACGTCGACAAGATCGCCTTCACCGGCTCGACCGAGGTCGGGAAGGAGATCCAGCGGGCGGTCGCCGGCACGGGCAAGCACCTGACGCTCGAGCTGGGCGGCAAGGCGGCCAACATCATCTTCGACGACGCCCCGCTCGACCAGGCTGTCGAGGGGATCATCAACGGCATCTACTTCAACCAGGGCCACGTCTGCTGCGCCGGCTCGCGGCTCTTCGTGCAGGAGTCCGTGTACGAGGAAGTCGTCGCCAAGCTGAAGCGCCGCATGGCGACGCTCCGCGTCGGCGACCCCCTCGACAAGAACACCGACGTCGGCGCCATCAACTCGCAGCAGCAGCTCGAGAGGATCCGCGAGCTCGTGGCGGCCGGGGAGGAGGAGGGCGCGGAGATCTACCAGCCGCCCTGCCGGCTGCCCGAGAAAGGCTGGTGGTTCCCGCCGACCGTGTTCACGAACGTCGCCCAGAGCTACCGGATCGCGCAGGAGGAGATCTTCGGGCCGGTGCTCTCCGTCCTCACGTTCCGGACACCGGACGAGGCGGTGGAGAAGGCCAACAACACGCCCTACGGGCTTTCCGCCGGGGTCTGGACCGAGAAGGGGTCGCGCATCCTCTCCATGGCGCAGCGCCTGCGCGCCGGGGTCATCTGGGCGAACACGTACAACCGCTTCGACCCGGCCTCTCCCTTCGGCGGCTACAAAGAGTCCGGTTTCGGGCGCGAGGGCGGCCTGCACGGGCTCGCGCCGTACCTGGAGTTCGACGAATGAGCCGCCTGCCCGTCAGGAAGACCTACAAGCTCTACCTCGGCGGCGCGTTCCCACGCTCGGAGTCGGGGCGCACCTACGAGGTCGAGGGCGCGAACGTCGCGCTCGCGTCGCGGAAGGACCTTCGCGACGCCGTGCGTGCTGCGCGCGGGGCGTTTCCGAAGTGGGCGGGAATGACCGCCTACAACCGCGGCCAGGTCCTCTACCGCGTCGCCGAGATGATGGAGGGGCGCAAGGCCGAGTTCGCGGAGCTGACGGGCGACGAGGCCGAGGTAGACGCCGCCGTCGATCGCTGGGTCTGGTACGCGGGCTGGGCCGACAAGCTCGCGCAGGTGCTCGGCACGTCGAATCCCGTCGCCGGCCCGTACTTCAACTTCACGATCCCGGAGCCGACGGGCGTGGTCGGGATCGTTGCGCCCGAGGAGCCGCCGCTCGCCGGTCTCGTCTCCCGGCTCGCCCCGGCGGTGGTCGGTGGGAACGTCGCGGTCGTCGTCGCGTCCGAGCGGCGCCCGCTCGCGGCCGTCACCCTCGCGGAGGTGCTGGCCACGTCCGACGTTCCGGGCGGCGTGGTCAACGTGCTCACCGGCCGCAAGCGCGAGCTCGCGCCCGTGCTCGCCGCGCACATGGACGTGAACGCGCTCGACCTGGACGGGGCCGGAGGACGCCGCGCAGCTCGAGCGCCTCGCGGCCGAGAACGTCAAGCGGATCGTCCGCAACGGGGAGGGGCAGTCGCCCTGGCACGCAGCCTCGTTCCTCGAGATGAAGACCGTCTGGCATCCGATCGGCGTCTAGGCTGTCTGACCCATGAGCCGGTTCAGCCAGGCCATCTCGGAAGGCGACGGCATCTCCGTCATCCCAGTCCTCGAAGCGAACATCGACGAGCTCGTCGCCCTCGCAGAGGCTGCAGGAGCCGAAGCGGTGGCGGTGCGCGGCGGAGCACGTCGAGCGGGCGCGGGCGCTCACCGGACTCCCGATCGTCGCGCGGGACGGCGATCCGAGCACCGTCTCTGCGGCCGGTGCGGACGCGGTGGTCATCGCCTACGAGGCGGCCGAGGACGAGGGCCGGCTCGAGGATCTCTACGCGCTCGCGCGCGAGCTCGGCCTCGACTGCGCCGTCGACGTGCGCGAGGAGGACGAGCTCGAGGAGGCCCTGGAGCGGATCGACCCGGACATCGTGCTCATCTCGGAACGCGGGCTCGACGAGGACGAGGAGGACCTGGAACGGACGCTCGACCTGCTCGCGGACGTCCCGGCCGGCAAGCTCGTGGTCTCCGAGGCGCGCATCGTCTCGCGGGAGCAGGTCCTGGCCCTCGAGCGGGCCGGTGTCGACGCGATCCTCGTCCACGACCTCGCGGGCGATCCAGACTTCGAAGCGGCCCTCGAGGAGCTCGTGCGTGGACCAGAAGCCCGGCGTTAGCCGGCCTCCGGCGGAGCTCGGACCGGACGGCGGAAACGGTCGCGGCTTCCTCGCTCGCGACGAGGCGGAGCCCGCCTTCTCCTCGCGCTTCGACGGCGCCGCCATCATGGTCGCCGTCTTCGTCTCCGGCGCGGTCCTCCTGGGCGTCGAGATCGCCGCCAGCCGCGTGCTCGCCCCGTTCTTCGGGAACTCGCTCTTCGTCTGGGGGTCGCTGATCGGCGTCGTCCTCACCGGCCTCGCGATCGGCTACTGGGCCGGCGGCGCGCTCGCGGACCGCCTTCCCGCACCCCGGCTCCTCGTCGGTGTCCTCGGGCTGGCGGCCCTGGCGATCCTGGCCGTGCCCCTCGTCGACGAGCCCGTCCTCGAGGCGGTCGTCTCCTGGGACCCGGGCCCGCGCCTGAACCCGCTCATCGCCGCGATCGTGCTCTTCGGGCCCGCGAGCGTGCTCATGGCGGGGGTGACGCCGATCGCCGTGCGCCTGCGGGCGCGCTCGCTCACGAGCGTGGGGCGGACGGCAGGACGGCTGTTCTCTGTCTCGACGGCAGGCAGCATCGTCGGCACCATCGCGACGGCGTTCTTCCTCATCCCCGAGTTCGGGACCGATCAGCTGCTCGGCTTGCTCGCGGCCGCGCTCCTCGCAGCAGTCGCCCTCGTCGCGCGTCGGCGGAGCGGATGCGGGTTGCGGCCGTGCTGGCTGCGGCGGCGACCATCGGTGCCGGGGTCGCGGCCTCGGCGCTCGCGCCGGAGACCGGAGGGACGCTCTCGGAAGCTGCGGCGCAGAACTGGTCGCCGCTCTACCGGTTGCGCGGCTCGGAGACGATCCTCGACGCGCGCGATCCTCGCGCGGCAATCGCCCAGCCGGACATCCGCGTCGTCTACTCGAAGGACACGCAGTACCACCGGCTCTCGGTCGTCGAGGACGCGGACACGCGCTATCTCCGGTTCGACAACTCGCTCCAGAGCGCGATGTACATCGACGACCCGAACCGCACGCGCTTCCTCTACACCGACCTCTTCCACCTCGCCGTCGCCTACAACCCGGAGGCGCGGAACATCCTCTTCATCGGCCTCGGGGCGGGCTCGTCGGAGAAGCGGATGCTGCAGGACTTCCCCGACGTGCAGCTCGCACGCCGTGGAGATCGACCCGTCGTCGTCGACGTCGCCCACCGCTACTTCTCGGTGCCGCGCGACGATCCGCGCCTGGAGATCAGCGTGGGGGACGGGCGCCGCTTCCTCGCCGGCGACGAGCGGCGCTGGGACGCGATCGTCGTCGACGCCTTCTTCGCCGACGCGGTCCCCTTCCACCTGGTGACTCGCGAGTTTCTCGCGCTGGCCGCAGTCCAGGCTGAGCCCGGGCGGCGTCGTCGTCACGAACGCCATCGGCTCCATCGCGGGGCCCGGCTCGCGCCTCTTCCGCTCGATCTACCGGACGTACCGCACCGTATTCCCGACGGTCACCGTCCACCCGGCGATCCTCGACGGCGACGGTGGGGACGAGACCTTCCGAAACCTGATTCTCGTCGCGACGGAGCAGGCTGCGCCGCAGCGAGTGTTCCTCGCGCAGCGCTGGGAGGAGATCCGGAGCGAGGCGCCGACGGCGCCCGACCTCGAGCAGGCGATCCTCGACCGCCACGACGCGCTCGTCCCGACCGACGACGTTCCCGTCCTCACGGACGACTACGCGCCGACGGACGCGCTCCTGCTCCTCTTCCAATAGACGCGCGCGGTGGCGGCCGGCCGCGGTCCTCCCTCCGCTGCGAGCATAGTCAGCAGGAACGCACGAGTGGGTCGTTGGACCGCGCCGAAAGCGTGACGGAAGCGGCACGAAAGGAGCCGCGGCGGCAAGCGGAGAAGCGGGCGGCAACCTCGCTCTCGACGTCCGCCGAGCTCGTCGGCGGCGCAGCGCGCCGAGGACATGGCGGCCAGGAGGGCAGCGCGCGAGGCAGGAGGACTACCCGAAGAAGGCGCTTGGCAACCTCGTACCAGCCGGGCGGAACGGTCTTCAGCTCCGCGACCGCCTCTCGGAGCGGAACCTCGACGATCGTCGTCGCCCTGGAGCGCCGCCATCACGCCGTAGCGCTCCTGGTGAACGAGGTCGGCGGCCTTGAGGCCGTAGCGCGTGGCGAGGACGCGGTCTCGAGCGGTGGGCGTCCCGCCGCGCTGGACGTGGCCGAGAACGGTGACTCGCGTCTCGTAGCCGGTGCGCTCCTCGATCTCGCGGGCCAGCGCGTCGCCGACTCCGCCCAGCCGGACGTGGCCGAACTGATCGGTGGCGGACGGCTCCTGGGCGACCTGCTGCGTCTCGCCGGACGCGTACGTGAGCTCGTAACCCTCGCTCACGACCACGATGGAGAAGTCCTTGCCGCGCTCGTGACGGCGGCGGAGATCGGCGCACGCGTCCTCGACCGTGATCGGTTGCTCCGGGATGAGGATGACGTCGGCGCCGCCGGCGATGCCGCTCATGACCGCGATCCAGCCGGTATGGCGGCCCATCACCTCGACGACCATGACGCGGTTGTGCGACTCGGCGGTCGTGTGCAGTCGGTCGATCGCCTCCGTGGCGATCGTGACGGCGGTGTCGAAGCCGAAGGTGTAGTCGGTGGCGGAGAGGTCGTTGTCGATCGTCTTCGGCACGCCGACGACCGGGAAGTCGTGCTCGGCGTAGAGCCGGGCCGCGACGCCCAGCGTGTCCTCGCCGCCGATGGCGACGAGCGCGTCGAGGCGCTCGCGCCGCGAAGTGTCTCGAGCACCCGGTCGACGCCGCCCTCGATCTTGTACGGGTTCGTGCGGGATCGTGCCGACGATCGTGCCGCCGCGGGGGAGGATGCCGGAGATCGATCGGTAGTCGAGCGGCTCGACCAGCCCTTCGACGAGTCCGCGCCAGCCCGCACGGACGCCGACGACCTCGTGGCCGCGGTCGAGCGACCGGCGCGTCACCGCCCGGATGACGGCGTTCAGCCCCGGGCAGTCTCCACCGCCCGTCAGGAGAGCGACGCGCTTGGCCACCTATCGTCTAACTTCGGTTGCGTCCGATCGTCTTTGGGGACGTACCCACCCCGATCGTTGACCGACAGACGAGCGTGAGGAGAGCCGAACGGATGCCGAAGGCGGGAATCGAACCCGCACGGGGCTGCGCCCCACTGGATTTTGAGTCCAGCGCGTCTTCCAGTTCCGCCACTTCGGCGCGCTCCACTGCGGAACATCGTATCGGGAGGGGGTTGAAGGGCGCCACGCGCCGGAGTCATAATCGGGCACCTTGAACGGTGCTCGCCGGGTGCCAGCGCCGAAACAAGAATCGGGCGAAGAGGAGGAGTGGTGAAACGAAGGACGATTTTGGCGTTACTCGTGCTGCTCATCGGCGCGTTCGCCCTCGTCGCGGCCGGGTGCGGCGGGGACGACGACGACGGCGATGCGGGCCAGGCGACCGGCGCCGAAGACGACGGCGAGGCGGCGCCGGACCTGCCGCCGATGACCGCGCTCCCGTCGGCGTCGTGCACGGACATCGAGTTCGAGGGCGACGGCGAGCCCCAGGTCCTCATCGCGTCCGACCTGCCGCTGCAGGGGTCCTCGCGAACGCAGACCCTGCAGATCGTCGGCGCCGTCAAGCAGGTGCTCGACCACGCACGGATGGAAGGCCGGGGACGTCAACGTCGGCTACCAGTCGTGCGACGACTCGACGGCGCAGGCCGGTAAGTGGGATCCGGGCAAGTGCAGCCAGAACGCGAACGCGTACGCCGAGAACCAGAGCATGCTCGGTCTCATCGGCACGTTCAACTCGGGCTGCGCCGCGGTCATCATCCCGGTGCTGAACCAGGCGCCGGGCGGCGGCGTCGCCATGATCTCGCCGGCGAACACGTACGTCTGCCTCACCGAGGGCGGGCCGGGCTGTGCGGACGACGAGCCGGACAAGTACTACCCGGCCGGCACGCGCAACTACACGCGCGTCGTCGCCCACGACGCCTACCAGGGCGCGGCGGTCGCCGAGTTCATGCAGGAGCAGGGCACGACGAAGCTGTACATCCTCAACGACAAGGAGGCGTACGGCCTCGGCGTCGCGCACGAACGTGCGGGGCGCTGCCGAGCACCTCGGCATCGAGGTCGTCGGCTTCGAGGCGTGGGATCCGAGGGCCTCGAACTACGAGGCGCTCATGAACAAGATCAAGCAGTCCGGGGCGGACGGCGTCTTCCTCGGCGGCCTGATCGACGAGAACGGCGCCCAGGTCATCAAGGACAAGGTGAAGGTCCTCGGCCCGAACGACGGCGTGAAGCTCTACATGCCCGACGGGTTCACGACGCAGCAGACGATCGACGAGGCCGGCGTGGAGAACACGCGCGGCGCGTTCTTCTCGGTCGCCGGCGTGCCCGCCGACGAGTTCACGGGCGCGGCGGCGGAGTTCATCGCCGAGTTCGAGCCGACGCTCGGCGGCGAGCCCGTCGACCCGTACGCGGTCTACGGCGCCCAGGCGGCGGAGATCCTGCTGAACGCGATCGCGGCGTCCGACTACACCCGCGCCGAGCGTCATCGAGCAGATGTTCGCCACCGAGGTGACCGGCGGGTTCCTCGGCGACTTCACGTTCAACGAGAACGGCGACCCGACGCTCGCGAGCGGCGCGGTCGTCGGCTTCACGGTCTACCGCGGTGAGGAGGAGCTCGAGCCTGAGACCGTCTTCTCCCCGCAGCGAGGAGAACGTCGACGCTGCGAGAGGCAACTAACGTCGACTCGGGTTACGATCCGGGGGAGGGCTTCGGCCCTCCCCCGGATTCGTCTAGGAGGTCGTCGGGATGACGGTTGAGGCAGGCAAGGAGCCACGGCCTTCGCCCCTCGAGGGAGTTCGGCGGGCGCGCCCGAGCTTCAACACGGTGGTCGGGATCGTCTTCGTCGGGCTCATCGTCGTCATCCTCCTCCGGAATCTCATCAACGATCCGTCGCAGTTCTTCAATGTCTCGGTGATCGGTCTCACGACCGGCTCGGTCTACGCGCTGGTCGCCCTCGGCTACACCCTCGTCTACGGAATCCTCCAGCTGATCAACTTCGCGCACGGGGATCTCTTCGCGCTGTGCGGCCTCGTCTCGAGCTCGATCATGATCAGCTTGCTCGACCTCTCGGGGAACGAGGCGGTCCCGGTCATCATCGTGGGCCTGCTCGCCACGCTCGTCCTGACGATGCTCTTCGGCTCGACGCTGAACACGACGATCGAGTTCCTGGGCTATCGCCGCCTGCGCAGCCAGCCGCGGCTGACGATGCTGATCACCGCGGTGGGCATGTCGTTCATCGTCCAGAACATCTCACTCATCTTCTACGACGTGAACTACAGGAGCGCGCCGCCGCTGATCTCGGCAGGGCCGGCGTTCACGATCGGCGACGTCTCGGTGAGCTGGAACAAGCTCGTGATCATCCTGGTGACGATTCCCGTCCTGATCCTGCTCACCTGGCTCGTGCGCTCGACGAAGCAGGGCAAGGCGATGCGCGCGACCGCGCAGGACCAGGACGCCGCCGCGATGATGGGGATCAACGTCAACCGAACGATCTCGTTCACCTTCGTGCTCGCCGGAGGGCTGGCAGGGGCGGCGGGCGTCCTCTACCTGCTCCAGTTCCAGATGCGCTACGACACCGGCTTCGAGCTGGGGCTGATCGCGTTCACAGCTGCCGTTCTGGGCGGCATCGGCAACCTCGCGGGCGCCTGCCTCGGGGGGCTCCTGATCGGCTTCATCCAGGCCTACAACGAGGGCCTGTCCATCTGGGTGCTCGGGAGCGACTGGACACGCTCGATGGTGTTCGGGATCCTGATCGCAATTCTCGTCTTCCGCCCCGAGGGTCTCCTCGGCGAGCAGACTCCCGAGGGCGCCTGATGGCGACCGAGGGCGCCACCACGACCACGTTCAGGGAGCGAATGGCGCGCACCCTCCGGCTCGACGGCGTCGGGCAGGCCTGGCGGCGGCTGCCTGGACGCGCGCGCAGCTTCATCCCCGGGCTCGTGCTGCTCGCCCTTGCGGCGCTCTACCCGTGGATGTACGAGAACTGGCTCGGCGAGATGGAGCTCCCCATCATCCGGGAGTGGCCGAGCGTGAGCACGGCAGTGATCATGATCGTCTTCATCATGATGGCCGTCGGCCTCAACATCGTCGTCGGCTACGCGGGCCTCCTGGACCTCGGCTACGTCGCCTTCTACGCAGTCGGCGCGTACACGGCCGGCTGGCTGGCGTCGGGCCACTTCCAGCAGGTGAAGATCCACGTGTTCTCCTCGGGGTCGGACCCGACCTTCGGGGCATCCACGTCAACCTCTGGATCGTGCTCGCGATTGCAGGCTGCCTGACGGCGCTCGCCGGGATCCTCATCGGGCTTCCGACCCTCCGCCTGCGCGGGGACTACCTCGCCATCGTCACGCTGGGCTTCGGCGAGATCATCCCTCAGTTCGTGCGCAACGCCGACGACCTCGGCGGCTTCAACCTGACGGCCGGAACGTTCGGCATCAACCCGATCGACTCGCCGGGCTTCGGCGCCTCGCTGAACGAGTCGCTCGGCCTGCCCGTGAGCTTCCAGCAGTCGTTCGAGAAGATCAACCTCTTCTACTTCGCCGCGCTCGCGCTGCTCATGTTCACGATCTTCTGCTCCGTGCGCCTCCGCGACTCCCGCCTCGGGCGCGCGTGGATCGCCATCCGCGAGGACGAGACCGCCGCGGCGGCGATGGGAGTGCCGCTCATGAAGACGAAGACGTGGGCCTACGCTCTCGGGGCCTTCTTCGGCGGGGTCGCCGGCGCGTTCTATGCGAGCTTCAAGGGCGGCGCCTTTCCGAGCGAGTTCTTCTTCAACATCTCCGTATTCCTCCTGTGCATGGTCATCCTCGGCGGCATGGGAAGCGTCTGGGGCGTCGTCGTCGCCGGCGGGATCCTCACGTACCTGAACCAGGAGGGCCTCTCGAACATCGGGAGCTACATAAACAGGGAGACCCCGCTCGAGTTCGAGGTGGCGAAGTACCAGTTCGGGATCTACGGGGTGATCATCGTGCTGATGATGCTCTTCCGACCGGTAGGCCTCATACCCGAGGGCCGGCGGAAACGCGAGATCGAGGAAGGCGGGACGCACGCGGGAGAGACGCTCTACGGGGATCGGCACGCCTGATGGCGAACGACATCCTCACGGCGACCATGGTCCGGAAGGAGTTCGGCGGCCTGATCGCCGTCAACGACATCGACTTCGGAATCCCGGAGGGGAGCATCGTCGGTCTCATCGGCCCGAACGGCGCCGGCAAGACGACGTTCTTCAACATGCTCACCGGGGTCTACAAGCCGACGTCGGGAGCGATCGAGTTCGACGGCACCGACGTCACCGGCAAGCCTCCGCATCAGATCACGAAGCTCGGCGTGGGGCGCACGTTCCAGAACATCAGGCTCTTCGAGTACATGACCTCGCTCGAGAATGTCCTGGTGGGAATGCACCACCGGCTCAAGGGCGGCATCCTCGGCTCGATCTTCGGGCTCCCGCGGGTTCGCCGCGAGGAGAAGGAGGCCCACGAGCGCGCGCGGGAGCTGCTCGCGTTCTCGGGGCTCAAGAATCGCGATAACACGCTTGCCCGCAACCTTCCCTACGGCGACCAGCGCCGGCTCGAGGTGGCCAGGGCGCTGGCGACGAACCCGAAGCTGCTGCTGCTCGACGAGCCGACGGCGGGCATGAACCCCCAGGAGACGACCACGTTCACGCAGTTCGTCTCCAAGCTTCGCGAGGAGGAGGGCCTCACCGTCCTCCTCATCGAGCACGACATGAAGGTCGTCATGGGCGTCTCGGACCGCGTGACCGTTCTCGACTACGGGGAGAAGATCGCCGAGGGGGCGCCCTTGGAGATCCAGAAGAACGACCGCGTCATCGAGGCCTACCTCGGCAAGGGCGCGGTCACGGGAGCGGCGTCGTGAGCGAGCACGCCCCGGAGCAGCAGGCCCCGCAGCCTTCCGAGTCGCCGGCGCCGTCGGAGCCTCGCGCCAAGCCGGCGGCCGGGGACGGCGTCATCCTCGAGGTCGCCGACATCCACACGTACTACGGGTCCATTCATGCCATCAAGGGCGTCACGATGGAGGTGCGCGAGGGCGAGATCGTGACGCTCATCGGCGCGAACGGGGCGGGCAAGTCCACGACCCTCCGCTCGATCAACGGGCTCAACCGCCCCCGCAAGGGCGCGATCCGCTTCCAGGGCAAGGACATCACGAGCGATGCCCCCCACAAGATCGTGGCGATGGGGATCGCCCAGTCGCCCGAGGGACGCAAGCTCTTCCCGCGGATGTCGGTGCTCGAGAACCTCGAGATGGGAGCGTTCCAGCGCACCGACCGTGCAGAGATCAAGGACGACCTCGACCGGGTGTACACGCTCTTCCCGCGCCTGAACGAGCGCAAGACCCAGAAGGCGGGGACGCTCTCGGGCGGCGAGCAGCAGATGGTGGCGATGGGCCGGGCGCTGATGGCGCGGCCCAAGCTCCTGATGCTCGACGAGCCGTCGATGGGCCTCGCGCCGATCTTCGTCGAGAAGATCTTCGAGATCGTCCAGGAGATCAACCAGCAGGGCACGCCGATCCTGCTCGTCGAGCAGAACGCGCTCATGGCGCTGGACGTCGCGAACCGCGGCTACGTCATGGAGACCGGCCACATCGCGCTGACCGACGATGCGGACGCGCTCGCCAAGAACGAGCAGGTCCGCAAGGCCTACCTGGGCGAGTACTAGGGCTCCTCCGACTCGGCAGCTCTGTGGGGCCACCCCGCGCCTCCACCCGCTATCCAGCGTAATGGGAGGAACTGCGCGGGTGGTGCGCGGATCGTGGCGAGAGTGCGGCAGGCCGTGCCGAGAGGCTCGCGCGCGCGGCCGAGCAGCCCCCGGCTAGCCGCATAGACTCGGAGTGACATGCCGAAGACGCTCACCGGGGCAGAGCTCCAGGTCGACGACGCGCCCGCGCGCGATGCCGAGCTCTTCCTCGTCGACGGGAACAATCTCGCCTACCGCGCCTACTTCGCGCTCCCGGAGGAGCTGGCGACGACGGAGGGCTTCCCGACCAACGCCCTGCTCGGGTTCACGAACATGCTCTTCAAGCTCCTCTCGGATTACCGGCCGAAGGGAGTCGCGGTCGCCTGGGACACGAGCCCGGTTCACAGGAAGGAGCTCGATCCGGACTACAAGGTCGAGCGGCGGCCGATGCCCGACCTCCTGCGCGAGCAGTTCCCGCACTTTCGCCCGATCGTGGAGGCGTTCGGCTATCGGAACCTCGAGTTCGAGGGCTGGGAGGCCGACGACGTGATCGCGACGCTCGCCACGCGCGCCGACGAGGCAAGTGTCAAGACCTGCGTGGTCTCCACGGACCGGGACGCGTTCCAGCTCTGCTCCGAAAACGTCTGCCTGATGATGACGCCGCGGGGCGTCGCGGACGTGCACGTCTACACGCCGGAGCGCGTCTTCGCCCGCTACGGGGTCACGCCCGAGCAGGTGCCCGACTTCATCGGGCTCAAAGGCGACACGTCCGACAACATCCCGGGCGTTCCGGGGATCGGCGACAAGACCGCCGGCCAGCTCGTCTCACAGTACGGATCCGTCGAGGGCGTCCTCGAGCACGTCGACGATCTCTCGCCCGCACGCGGCAAGTCTCTCCGCGAGCACGCCGAGCAGGCGCGGGCGGCCAAGGAGCTCGCCACGATGCGCCGCGACCTCTCGCTGGAGGTCGAGCCGACCCAGCTCGTCCTCTCGCCTCCCGACCGCTCGCAGCTGAAGGAAATCTTCCGCCGCTTCGAGTTCCGGAACCTGCTCGGCCGGGTCGACGAGCTCGACGAGGCTCTGCCGGCCGCGCCGGTCGAGGTCACGGGAGTCGGCGTCCCGTGGCGGGAAGGCGACCTCCCCGATGTCCGGGGCGAGGCTGCCCTCTCGGTCGAGGAGGACCGCTTCGCGCTTGCCCGGGAGGGCGACGAGGTCCTGGTCGGCGACTGGTCGCCGCCGCTCGCCTCACGCGTCCGGGACGCCGCCCTCGTCGTTCACGACGCGAAGGCAGCCCGGCTCGAAGCGGCCGACGACACGCTGCTACTGGCCTATCTCATCGAGCCCGGCCGCTCCTCGTATCCTCTCGACGACCTCGCTGCCGAGTACGGCGTCGAGCTCGTGCCCGAGCCGGCGGCCGACGAGGAAACGGCCGCTCTCGTCCGCCACGCGGCGGCGGCGCTTCGTCTTGCCCCGCAGCTCCGCGCGCGGGTCGAGGAGCGCGGGCTCGCGCCGCTGTACCGGAACGTCGAGCTTCCGTTGACGGGCGTCCTCGCCGCGATGGAGGACGTCGGCGTTCGCATCGACACGTACCGGATGGGGGAGATCACCGCGCGCCTCGCCGACCGGATCGAGGAGCTCGAGGTGCGGGCGCACGAGCTGGCGGGAGAGGAGTTCATGCTCGGCTCGACCCAGCAGGTCGCGCGGATCCTCTTCGAGAAGCTCGAGCTCACCGCGGGCCGCAGGGGGAAGACCGGCTACTCGACCGACTCGCGCGTGCTGCGGGCCATTCGGGGCGAGCACGAGATCGTTCCGGTGCTGGAGGAGTGGCGCGAGTACTCGAAGCTCCTCAACACGTACCTCGGGCCCCTGCCGAGCCTCATCTCCCAGGAGGACGGGCGGCTCCATACGACGATCAACCAGGCGGTGGCGTCGACCGGAAGGCTGTCCACGTCGAGCCCCAATCTGCAGGCGATCCCGATCCGCACCGAGCTGGGGCGTGAGATCCGGAGCGCGTTCGTGGCGGAGCCCGGCTTCCGGCTCCTCTCCGCCGACTACTCCCAGGTCGAGCTGCGCATTCTCGCGCACGTGTCCGGTGAGACGAAGTTGCGCGAGGCCTTCGCGGCCGGCGAGGACATCCACGCCGCGACCGCGGCGGAGGTGCTAGGCAAGGAACGCTCCGAGCTGACGAAGGACGAGCGCAACGTCGCCAAGATGGTCAACTTCGGGATCATCTACGGGATCTCCGCGTTCGGGCTCTCCGAGAACCTCGACATTCCTCGCGAGGAGGCGCAGACCTACATCGACACGTACCTGGCCCGCTTCCCGCACGTGCAGGACTTCATCCAGCGAACGATCGAGCAGGCCGAGCGCGACGGCTACGCGACCACGCTATTCGGCCGCCGGCGCCCGGTTCCGGAGCTGAAGGCGCGGAACCGCCAGACGCGCTCGTTCGGCGAACGGCTCGCCGTCAACTTCGTCATGCAGGGCACCGCGGCGGACGTCATCAAGGCCGCGATGGTCGCGATCCACCGGCGCTTGCGCGAGGAGGGGCGAGCCGCCCGGCTCGTCCTCCAGGTGCACGACGAGCTCCTGCTCGAGGTGCCCGAGGTGGAGACGTCGGCGGTCCGCGATCTCGTGCGCGAGGAGATGTGCGGCGCCTACCCGCTGGACCCGCCCCTGGCCGTCGACGTCGGCGTCGGCGACGACTGGAACGAAGCCAAGTCGTAGCCCCTGCGCGCGTCAGCCGCGCCGCCAGCCGATCTCGACGGCGCCGACCGGCCAGGCCACCGGATCCGCGTCGCCCTCGAGGTCGTAGAACGTCAGCTCAGCAGCTCCGGCGACCGCGAGCCAGCGACCGTCCGGCGACCAGGCCGCCACGTGGCCGGGGAAGAGCGCTCCCTGCGGCCCCAGCGGGGAGCAGCCCACGTCGAGGATCCGAATGCGGTCTCCGGCGCGGAAGAGCACCGAGCAGTTGTCGGGAGAGAGAGTCGGGATCCGACCGTGGAAGCGCTCCTGGAGGTCGAGCGCGTCGGTGAGGGCTCCGTCCTCGTAGCGCTCGATCCGGCGGCTCTCCACGGAGAGGCCGACCGAGCCGTCGTTTCCGTAGTGGACGCTCGTGATGCCGCCCGAGGCCCTCAGCGCGGTCCGGGTCTCGACCACCAGGCGGTTGCCCTCCGCGAAGGCGACGTCGCCGTCGGGCGTGTACGCGGCCGGACAGCCGGGCAGAAGCCGCCGCCCGGCGCCGAGCTCGAGGTCGATGCCCACCCGCCGCCGGTTGCACCATGCCGCCCGCTGGCCGTCGTTGCTCCAGATCAGGAAGCCGAAGAGGGCCTCCGAGCTCCCCAGGTCCCGGCTAGGCAGGTTCAGGTCGACGAACCGAAACGGCGCGGCGTCGCCCACGAGCTCGTCGATCCCCACCGCAACCTTCGCGGTCACGGGCGCGACCCAGAGCTCGCAGGTGGAGCGGGCGACGACGTTGGGCAGCTCGAGGCCCGTCGGAAGGTCGAACTCCCGCACGGCGCACGAGCCCGTCTGGGTGATCACCACCGAGCCGCCTGCGCCCGAGACCGACGGGAAGAACTCCCGCCCGAGATTCTCGTCTTCCTCGGCGACCGCGGAGGTCTCGGTGGTCGCCTCCGTCGTCTCCCGCTGCGGCGCGCTCCCGTCGCCGGCAGCCTCGTTCCGGAGCGAGTCCGCGACCGCGAATCCGCCGACGAGCACCACGGCCGCGAGGATGAGGATGTCGCGGCCCTTCAAGCAAGGACCTCCATGTGACCCTGGCTATAATGCGCGATCCCGCATGGTCTCGAACGACACGACTACCGAAGCAGATACTCCAACGACAGACGACGGCGTCTGGACACGAGGTCCCGACGGCGAGCTGATCCCCGACTACGACGCCACCTTCCCGGTCATCAACGAGGGCGAGGTGGTACGAGGCAAGGTCGTCCGGGTCGACAAGGACGAGGTTCTCGTCGACATCGGCTACAAGTCGGAGGGCGTGATTCCGGTCTCGGAGCTCTCGATCCGCCGTTCGGTCAACCCGGCGGACGAGGTTCAGCTCGGGGACGAGATCGACGCGCTGGTGATGACGAAGGAGGACGCCGACGGGCGTCTGATCCTCTCGAAGAAGCGGGCGCGGTTCGAGATGGCCTGGAAGCGCATCGAAGGCGCCGCCGAAAGCGGCGAGCCCGTCGAGGGCACCGTCATCGAGGTCGTCAAGGGCGGCCTCATCCTCGACCTGGGGGTGCGCGGCTTCCTGCCCGCCTCGCTCGTGGACATTCGACGCGTCCAGGACCTCGACGAGTTCATGGCGCAGACGCTCCGCTGCAAGGTCATCGAGCTCAACCGCAGCCGCAACAACGTCGTCCTCTCGCGCCGCGCCGTGCTCGAGGAGGAACGGCGCGAGATGCGGCAGGCGATCCTCGACCGGCTCTCGCCGGGCGACGTCGTCGAGGGGACGATCTCGAACATCGTCGACTTCGGGGCCTTCGTGGACCTGGCGGGGATCGACGGGCTCATCCACATCTCGGAGCTCTCGTGGAGCCACGTGAACCACCCCTCGGAGCTGCTCGAGATCGGCCAGGAAGTGCGCGTCAAGGTCCTCGACATCGACCGCGAGCGTCAGCGAATCTCGCTCGGCCTCAAACAGACGCAGTCCGATCCCTGGCAGCAGGTCATCGACACGTACCAGCAGGGCGACGTCGTCGAGGGGAAGGTCACCAAGGTCGTCACCTTCGGTGCCTTCGTCGAGGTCGTTCCGGGTGTCGAGGGGCTCGTGCACATCTCCGAGCTCGCGACGCACCACGTCGAGAACCCACGTGAGATCGTCCAGCAGGGCGAGACCGTGCGCGCGAAGATCATCGAGATGGACGCCGAGCGCCGGCGCCTCTCGCTCTCGCTGAAGCGCGTCGAGGAGGGCGAGGCCGCGCGTCCCGGGATCGGCGAGGCGACCGCGCCGGACCTGGGGCTCTCGGAGGAGGTCTTCGCCGAGCAGCCGGCAGGCGTCGAAACGGAGGAGCAGCCGGAGGCAGAGGCAGCTCTCCCGGTCGAGGGCGAGGAGGCGGACACCGAGCCCGAGATCGCCGACGAGGCCCCCGTCGTCGAGGACGCGGCCCCTGTCGTCGAGGACGCGGCCCCCGTCGTCGACGAGGCTCCGGTCGAGGAAGCGCCTCCGGCCGTCGAGGACGCGGCCCCGGTCGTCGAGGACGCGGCCCCCGTCGTCGACGAGGCTCCGGTCGAGGAAGCGCCTCCGGTCGTTGAGGACGCGGCCCCCGTCGTCGACGAGGCTCCGGTCGAGGAAGCGCCTCCGGTCGAGGAGGAGCCTCCCCCCGCCGAGGCCGAGTCTCCCGCCGAGGAAGAGCCGCTTGCCCAAGAAGAGCCTGTCGCCGAGGAAGAGCCTTCTGCCGAAGAAGAGCCTCCTGCCGAGGAAGCGCCTTCCGCCGAGGGCGACGCCCCCGCCCAGCCTGGCGACGAGCAGCAGTAGCCGTCCTCCGGTCGCCCTCGCGATCACCGGCGGGATCGGTGCCGGCAAGACCGAGACGCTCCGCGCGTTCGCGCGGCACGGCGCCGCAGTCATCTCGAGCGACGAGATCGTCCACGAGCTGCTGCGCTCGGACTCCGAGGTCAAGGAGGCCGTCGTTGCCCGGCTCGGGGAGGAAACCCTCGGGCCCGACGGCGAGATCGACCGGCGGAAGGTGGCCGAGATCGTCTTCGCGGACCGGGGAGCTCTCGTCTGGCTCGAGGAGCTGCTCCACCCCCGCGTCGTGGCGCGCTATCTCGGGTGGCGCGAGGAGCTTGCGACGCTCCCTCGGCCCCCCGCGGTCTGCGTCACGGAGGTCCCGCTGCTCTACGAGGTGGGCGGAGAGTCGCGGTTCGACAAGGTTCTGGTCGTCACGGCGTCCCCCGAGGCCAGGATCTCGCGCCGGATCGGGCCGCTGCGCGAACGAGAGCAACGGCTGCTTCCCGATGCAGAGAAGGCGAAGCGCGCCGACTACGTCTACGTCAACGACGGCAGCCTCGAAGAGCTCGACGCCTTCGTGTCCGGCATCATGCGCACCCTGTCGGCATGAAGATCTTCGCCGTGGCTCTCGTGGCACTCGGGGCGCTCGCGGGCGGGTTGCTCTACGTCGAGGAGACGACACCGTCGTGGTACGCCCGGCTTCGCTATCCGCTCGAGTACGAGCACATCGTCCGCGGCCACGCCAGGCAGTACGAGCTCGATCCCGCGCTCCTGGCGGCTGTCATCTACCGCGAGAGCAAGTTCGACGCCGACGCGCGCTCGTCGCAGGGCGCGATCGGGCTCATGCAGCTCCTTCCCGACACTGCGGTCGGGATCGCGACGCTCACCGAGGGGCACCGCTTCCGGGTGAGCGATCTCTACGACCCGGAGATCAACGTGCGCTACGGCTCCTTCTACCTGCGCCGCCTCCTCCGGAAGTACGGCGACGAGCGGCTCGCACTCGCTGCCTACAACGCCGGGCAGGCCAACGTGGACCAGTGGGTAGCCGAGGGCGGAGAGATCCGGTTCGCGGAGACGCGCGAGTACGTGGACAACGTCCTCGAGGCGCGCGAGATCTACGCGCGCGCCTACGCGGACGAGCTGGGGCTCGGCTGACGGAGGCTCACGGGCACGGTCGCGCGACGGCCCCACTGCCCGCGCACCGTCGATCGCGTGCAAGGCGATCCCGAAGCGACCGGAGATTCGGGTTGTTCCCCGGGTTCCCGTCTCGGAGGAGGTTCCGGAGCTGCCAGGGGTCCCGAACGAGGTCGTAGCCCTTCAAGTCCACTGGACGAGCGAGGCTACGATGGCCGTCGTGGCCGCTTTCCGCGTCTCCGATGCCTATCGCCCCACCGGCGACCAGCCGGAGGCGATCGCTGCGCTCTCCGAGTCGATCCTGCGCGGCGACCGCTTTCAGACCCTGCTCGGCGCGACCGGGACGGGGAAGACGGCGACGATGGCGTGGATCGCCGAGCAGGTCAGAAAGCCCACGCTCGTGATCGCGCACAACAAGACGCTCGCGGCGCAGCTCTGCAACGAGTTCCGTGAGTTCCTGCCGGGAAACGCCGTCGAGTACTTCGTCTCCTACTACGACTACTACCAGCCGGAGGCGTACGTCCCCCAGGCGGACCTCTACATCGAGAAGGACGCCTCCATCAACGACGACATCGACCGGCTGCGCCACGCCGCGACGGCCGCGCTCCTGGCCCGGAAGGACGTCCTCATCGTCGCGTCCGTCTCCTGCATCTACGGGATCGGGTCGCCGGAGGAGTACGGGGAGCGGACGGTCGCGCTCGGCATCGGGCTCGAGATCGATCGCGACGTGATGCTCCGGAAGCTCGTCGACATCCAGTACGCCCGCAACGACTCGATCCTCGGGCGCGGGCGCTTCCGCGTGCGCGGGGACGTGGTCGAGGTGCAGCCGGCGCACATGGAGTCGGCCTATCGCATCTCCTTCTTCGGGGACGAGGTCGAGCAGATCACGCACTTCGACCCGCTCTCGGGGGAGATCTACGCCCGCCTGGAGCACCTCGCCATCTTCCCGGCGACGCAGTACGTCACCTCCCGGGAGACGATCGAGCGGGCGGTCGTCGAGATCCAGCACGAGCTCGAGCAGCAGGTGAAGCTCTTCGAGTCGCAAGGGAAGCTCCTCGAGGCCCACCGGATCCGCCAGCGCACCGAGTACGACCTCGAGATGCTCCAGGAGCTCGGCTACTGCAACGGAATCGAGAACTACTCCCGGATCCTCGACGGCCGCGCGCCCGGAACGGCTCCGCACACGCTGCTCGACTTCTTCGGAGACGACTTCGTCGTCCTCATCGACGAGTCGCACCAGACCGTGCCCCAGATCGGCGGGATGTACGAGGGCGACCGCTCGCGCAAGGAGACTCTCGTGGAGCACGGCTTTCGGCTCCCCTCCGCCCTCGACAACCGCCCGCTCCGCTTCGACGAGTTCCTCGAGCGGGCCCCGCAGCTCCTCTTCGTCTCGGCGACGCCGGCGTCGTTCGAGCTCCGCAACTCGACCAACGTCGCCGAGCAGATCATCCGCCCGACCGGGGTCGTCGACCCGGAGGTCGAGCTGCGCCCCACCAAGAACCAGATCGACGACCTCCTGAACGAGATCCGCCGCCGCGAGGAGGCCGGCGAGCGCGTCCTCGTCACGACGCTCACGAAGAAGATGGCGGAGGACCTGACCGACTACCTGCTCGAGTCGGGCGTGCGCACGCGGTACCTGCATTCCGAGGTGGACACGCTCGACCGCATCAAGATCATCCGCGAGCTCCGCCTGGGCGAGTACGACGTCCTCGTCGGCGTCAACCTCCTGCGCGAAGGGCTCGACCTGCCCGAGGTCTCGCTCGTCACCATCCTCGACGCCGACAAGGAGGGCTTCCTTCGCGGTCAGACCGCGCTGATCCAGACGATCGGGCGCGCCGCGCGGAACGTGAACGGCAAGGTCGTCATGTACGCGGACAAGATGACCGAGGCGATCAAGGGCGCTCTCGACGAGACGAACCGCAGGCGCGAGATCCAGCTCCGCTACAACGAGGAGCACGGGATCACGCCGGAGTCCATCGTCAAGGGGGTCTCCGACATCGCCGAGTTCCTCTCGCTCGAGTCCGCGCCGCACGTTCCCGGACGACGTCGCCGCGGCCAGCGGCAGGTCGAGGGGATGTCGAACGAGGAGCTGCAGACGCTCGTCGTCACGCTCGAGGAGGAGATGTTCGCCGCGGCCGAGGAGCTTCGCTTCGAATACGCCGCCAAGCTCCGCGACGAGATCAAGGACCTCCGCCGCGAGCTCCAGGCCGCCGCCGAGCCGCGCTTAGCGCGGCGGGGGCGATCTCGACCGCCTCGACGACGCGCTCGACGGGAATCCCTGCCCTTCGCGCGGCCTCCAGCACAGACTCGGCAGTGGCCGCCTCGTACAGGTGGAAGCACATCTCGTCGTCGGCGAGGAGCAGCGCCCGCACGTAGCGGACCGGCATGCCTTCGCGTGACAGCTCCTCGGCGGCCGAGCGGGCCCGGGCGGCCGCCTCGCGGAGGCCGTCCGAGCCCGTCTTCGGCAGGTACAGCTCGGCGAGGTATCTCGCCATCGTGGCCCGTCAGGTCCCGATCCGCGCGACTGTGCTGTTGAACGGGTTCGCGACCCAGACCGCCCCGTCTCCGACGGCCAGGCTCAGGGGACTTCCTTCAACAGGGATCGGCTCGCCGACGGGGCCGTTCGACTCGGCGTCGATCCTCTTGACCGCCCCCGCCCGATCCGCGACCCAGACGGCGCCCGCCCCGGCCGCCACCGCCACGGGCTGGCCCCCGACTGCGATCGGCTCCCCGACGATCTGGCCGGTGTGCGAGTCGATGCGGGTGATCGTGCCCTGGTCGGGGTTGGCGACCCAGACCGCGCCCTCGGCGACGGTGATGCCGGTCGGTCCCGCTCCGACCTCGATCGGCTTCCCCTGCGGCCGGTAGGACTCGGCGTCCAGCCGGAGGACCGTGCCCTCGGTCGGGCTGAGGACCCAAACCGAGCCGTCGCCGACCGCGAGCCCTGCGTAGTCGGCGTTGCCGGCGGCGCGACCGACGACCCGCGGAGACGTGGAAAGCACCTTGCCCGTCGTCGCGTCGATACGGGTAACCGAGCCTCCCAACGTGTTGAAGACCCAGACCGAGCCTTCGCCTGCCGCGATTGCCATCGGGCGGTCTCCGACGGGGATCGGCTTGCCGACAACTCGGTTCGAACGTGAGTCGATACGAGTGACCGTGTCGTCGAACATGTTCACAACCCAGACGGCTCCCTCCCCGGCCGCAGCGCTGAGTGCTCCGTTCCCGGCGGGGATCGGCTCGCCGACGATCTGCTTCGACTGGGGGTCGATGCGAACGACCGTATCGCCCTGGTTACGGACGACCCAGACCGAACCGTCGCTGATCGCCACCGCGGTCGGAGCTGCGCCGACTTCGATCACGTCGACGTGAGACTTCGGCTTCGCCGCCGGGGCTGCGTGCTCCTCGGCGGTCGGCGTGGTGTCGCTCCGGCCGCATCCGCCGGCTCCGGCTGCGAGCGCCAGGGCGGCGAGCAACGTGAAGAAAGACTTCATCTCCGCACCTCCTTTCGGGTACCGCCATCCACGCTAGGCCGGCCGCGCGCCGCTGGAAACGCGGAAACCCCCAGGGTTTCGACCCGGCTACCCGGGGAGGCAGACGCGCCAGCTCGGCGCGCGAGCGCACGCCGAGCTTCGCGTAGATGTGCGAGAGGTGGCACTCGACCGTGCGGTCGCTGACGAAGAGCGCCGCGGCCACCTCCTTGTTCGTCCGGCCTTCGGCGACGAGCGCGGCGACGCGCTCCTCGGTCGGCGTGAGCTCTCCGTCGCGAGGGCGCTCGCCCGCTGATCTGGGCGAGCTCGGCGCGTGCCTTCTCGGCCCAGAGAGCGGCGCCGAGCTCGTCGAAGATCTGTCAGCGCCTCCTCGAGGGACGCCCGTGCGGCGCGCTTTCGCTTTGTACGCCGTTGTGTCGCGCCCAGAGCGAGGAGCGTCCGCGCCCGCTCGAACGGCATCGTGCACGCGGTCGTGCTCGTGGAGGGCGCTCTCGAACGCGGCGATCGCTGTGTCGGCGTCGCCTCTCGACGCCGCAAGCAGTCCGCGGCAACGCGCCGCGGCCGCGAGCGCCGAAGCTCGATCGAGCGCGCGCCCCCGCTCCTCGAGCCAGCCGAGCACCGCCTCGGCCTCGTCGAGCCGGCCGAGCGCCACGAGCGCCTCGATCTCGTCGGGGACAAAACGGATCGTCCCCGGCTCGCCGACTCCGGCCGCCAGCAGCCGCTCCCGCTCCGGCGCCAGCAGCCGGGCAGTCTCCTCCGGCCGCCCGAGGGAGAGCTCGAGCAGGCCGAGCGCCCAGAGAGCGTGGATCCTCGCCGACCCCATCGCGCGCTCGCCGGCGAGGGCGAGCGCGTCCTCCGCATCGGCGCGTGCCTCGGTCTCGAGGCCGAACGAGGCCCGGACGAGCGCCCGCACGGACAACGAGAACGCCTGGTACCCCCGCTGCCCTGTCTGCAGTGCGGCCTCGAAGCCTTCCTCTGCGATCTGCGCTGCCTCCTGCCACCGTCCTTGCAAATACTCCGCCGCCGCGAGATTCGCGAGGATCAGCGGAGCCGACCACTCGTCGCCGCGCGCGAGCGGCGTCTTCGTAGCTCTGGCGCAGCCGCACGGCGGCGTCCTGGTGCTCGTCCGTCCAGCACAGGTGGACGGCCCACGCGTAGCTCGGCGAAGCGACGAGACCCTGCTTGGCAGGCACGTCGCGCAGCTCCTGGGCCGCCCGCATCGTGGCAGCCGCCTCTGGACGCCCGAGCAGGGCTTCGATGTGGCCCTTGGTCCTCGAGGGACTCCGCCTGCACGGCGAAGGCGCCGGCCCGGGCCGCCAGCTCCGCGGCGAGTGCCGCGTGCCCCTGCGCGATCTCGAGCTCCTCGCGCATGAAGAAGAGCGTCGCGGCCAAGCCCTGCGCCGCCTCCGCGCGCACGCGGTCGCTTGCGCTGGTTTCGGCGAGCGCGCGGCGCAGGAGCTCGGCGGCCTGCGGCTGGTCCCCCTCGTATCGGTGCAGCCGACCGAGGAGGACCAGCGCTTCGGCGAGACCGTCGCCCCCACGTGTCGAAGGAAGCGCCTCTTCCAACAGGGCGCGTGCTCTCGCCGTATCGCCCGCGACGAAGCGGTAGCGGGCCGCCGCCACCGTCCGGCGGTGAGCGGCGTCCGGCTCGTCGAGCGGCGTCAGCCGGCACGCCTGTTCGCAGAGCTCCGCGGCCGTCGCGGTCGCGCCTCGCGCGCGGGCGTGCTCCGCCGCCTCCTCGAGCGCGCGCGCGACGTCGGAGTCCGGAGCGTCTGTCGAGAGCGCCAGGTGGCGGGCGCGCTCGTCCACGTCGGCGACGAGCCTCGGCGAGGCGCCGGTGGAGCTGGCGGCGCCCGATCGCGTCGAGGCCTTGGTACGCGGCCGAAGCGAGCAGCGGGTGTGTGAAGCGGACGCGGTCACCGTCGAGTTCGACCACCTGCGCCTCCAGCGCCGGCCGTAGGGCGTCAGCTCCATCTGAGACTGCCGCGGCAAGAAGCTCGAGCGTCGGCTGAGAGAGCGCCGCCGCCGCGGCGAGGACGTCGCGGCTCTCCGGCGGCAGCGCTTCGAGCCGCGAGCGAACGAGCTCCTGGAGGCGGTCGGGGACCGGCAGCGGCTCGCCCGGGCGAGAGCTCGGCCCCGTGGGCCTGGAGCGCGCGGCCGAGCTCGAGGCGCGAAGAACGGGTTGCCGCCGCTCACCTCGTGGACCCGGCGAAGCGCCGGCCGCGGCAGGACGAGGTCCGAGCCGCGAGTGCAGCAGCCTGTGCACGGCGCCGAGCGCGAGCGGCCCGACCACGAGCGGGGAGAGGCGCTCGTCTTCGGCGAGCCCGGCCGGGGCGTCGGTGCCGAGGCGATGCGCGAGCAGGAGCCCGACCGGCTCCTCCCGCACCCGCCGCCAGGCGAACGACACGACCTTCGCCGAGGGGGGATCGAGCCACTGGACGTCGTCGACGGCGACCAGCACGGGTCCTGTGCCCGCAAGCTCGCGGAGCACGCCGAGGACGGCGACGGCGACCGCCCGTTCGTCGGGCGGCGCCCGGCCCGGCGGTGCGAGCAGGAGCGCGACCCGGAGCGCATCGGCCTGTGGCTCCGGCAGCTCGATCGATGACCTCGTTGAGCGTGGTATCGACCAGGTCGCCGAGACCCGCGAACGGCAGACCCGCCTCCGCCTCCACCGGCCGGGTCTCGAGCACGCGGTACCCTCGCTCGCGCGCCTCCTCCACCGCGGCGAGCCAGAGCGTGGTCTTGCCCGCACCGGCCTCGCCCTCGATCACGAGCCCGCTCGGACCTGTTCGGAGCGCGTCGAGGAAAGCCGCCGTCCTCGCCAGCTCGGCGTCCCTCCCGATCACGTCGGTCGCGGGCATCCGCTTCGCTCCGACCCTAGCGCTGTGTGGCAGCGACTCAAAGTGCGTGTGTGTGCCCGTCGGCGCGGTGATGAGCTCGTTTCGAGCAGGTCAACCCAGCCCTTCGGCGGTTGTGGGACGGCCGAAAATGGAGTAACTTCGAGCCGTCCTACCCCGGGGAGAGGAGTCTGATGAGACGCACGTTGCGGTTGCGGCCCGTCCTTTTGGCCGCCCTCACGCTGAGCTTTGCACTGCTGGTGGCCGGATCGGTGACGGCCGGCGCGGCCGGGAAACGGTCCGCGAACGCGAAGGGCGACGGCCGGCCGAGTGGCACGCCCGTGATCTATTTCGCCGCCGACGGCATGCGGCCCGACCTGGTCGACAAGTACGCCAAGCAGGGCGCCATGCCGACGATGCGACAGCTCATGGCGCAGGGGCTCAAGGGGGACAACGGGCTTCTCCAAGGCTTCCCGCCGAACACCGGCGTGGGCTGGTACACGCTCTCGACCGGCACGTGGCCGGGCGAGCACGGCTCGACGAACAACACGTTCCATCGGGTCGGCGAGGGCAACTTCAACAACTCCACGAGCTTTGCCACGACGGGCATCCTCCAGGCCGACCACATCGGGCAGTCGGCCGAGCGGAGCGGCAAGACCGTCGTCTCGATGGAGTGGGTCGGCACCCGCAACCTCACGCCGCCCCTTCAGGGCCCGGTCGTTGACTTCCGGACCTTCATCGGCGGGCGCGGCATCATGCTCAACTACGACCTCCCCGGCCAGCCGGCCGGCGCCAACGCGTTCGGCGTCCAGTACCAGAAGGTGACGCTCGCCGACGCAGCCGGCTGGACGAACGTACCGGCGTCCTTCAGTCCCGCGAAGCAGGCGTCGTTCACGCACAACAACGCGCAAATCGCCGCGAACGGGGTCTGGGACGTCTACATCTACGACTCCACGAACGACGGCACGACCAACTACGACCGCGCGCTGATCGTCTCGGCCGCCAACGCCAAGAACGGCGCCACGGCCGTGGCGAACCTCGCCCAGGGCGAGTGGGCGGACGCCAAGCTGACGCTGGCGACCGGCACGTTCGCGGGCCGGACGGCCGGCTTCTACGTGAAGGCGATCGACCTCAACGCCGACCTCTCGAAGTTCCGGCTCTACTTCACGTCGGTCCAGCGCGCGAACGCGACGTACAACGCGCTCGGCCCCGCCGGCTCGACCGACTTCGAGGAGAAGCTGAACCGCGACTTCCCGACCTCCACGGCGGCCGACTTCGCCCCGATGGAGGCCGGCATCGTCGACGAGGACACCTACGTCGAGCAGGGCCTCATGTGGAAGGACGCCCACTGGGCGTACCTCGAGTACATCCTCGGCCCGGCCCCGTCCGGCCTCGGTATCAAGCCCGACCTGCTGCTCGTGGGCTCGCCGACCACCGACGAGTTCCAGCACCAGTTCATGGGCCTCGTCACGCCGACGGACATCGACGGCAACCCGAACCCGTACTACGACGACCTCACCAACGACGACGTGCCGGACGGCCGCGTCGCGGTGCGCGAGGGCTACATTCGCTCCGCGTATCAGGAGGCCGACAGGACGCTCGACCTCGCCCGCGACCTGATGAAGGTGAAGACGAACACACTCGTCTCCTCCGACCACGGGTTCGCGCCACAGTGGTACGCGGTCAACGTCAGCAAGGTGCTCGTCGACCTCGGGCTCCAGGAGCGCGAGCAGAGCGGCAACTGCCGCAAGGCCGCCAACGACCCGGGCACGACGACCCCTGGCGACACGCTGGCGAAGGAGTGCCACGCCGGCGGCACGTCGCAGATCTACATCAACCTGGCCGGCCGCGACCCGGCCGCCGGGAACACCCCGCAGGTGCCCGCCGCAAACTACGAGGCGGTGCGGAACCAGATCATCGCGGCCTTCCAGAACATGGACGACCCGAACCTGCCCGGGTTCCAGCAGGTGGTCCTGAAGGTGATGAAGAAGGAGGAGCTGCAAGAACGTCGACGGCACCGACGCGCTCCATCCGAGCCGCAGCGGTGACGTCGTCGTCGTCTTCCGCCCGCCGTACCAGACCGACGCGCAGACGCCCGGGCAGCTCGTCGCACCGTCGCAGTTCTTCGGCCAGCACGGCTACCTGCCCGACCTGGTCGACCTGGAGAACAACGTCAACATGCACGCGACGTTCATCGCGGCCGGCCCGGACATCAGGGGCCTGGCGAAGCCCGTCCCGGGCGTCAGGGCGATCGACCTCGCGCCGACGATCGCGTACCTGATGGACATCCCCGAGCCGCAGAACGCCCGCGGCAAGGTGCTCCTGAACATCATCAAGGGCGGGAACCGGATCTACGAGTTCCAGGTCCTCGATATCTCCGACTACCACGGGCAACTCGTGCCGCTGACCGAGGTCGCCGACACCGTGACCGGCACCGGCGCGGCGAACCCGGTCTTCCCGATCGGAGGGTCGGCGTTCCTGAAGCCGTGGTTCGACGCCTACCGCGCCGAGGCGCCCGGCGAGATCCTGACGCTGACCGCCGGCGACGCGATCGGCGCCACGCCGCCGATCTCGGCGGCCTTCGACGACAAGCCCACGATCGAGTTCATGAACCTCATGGGCTTCGACCTCGACGGGCTCGGAAACCACAACTTTGACAAGGGCGAGCAGTTCTTCCGCAACGAGATCGTCCCGTTGGCCGCCTTCGACTACCTCTCCGCGAACATCGTCGACGACGCGGGAAACACGCCGGCCGAGTGGGCGAAGTCGAAGGTGTTCACCATCGAGCCCGGCCTGCGAGTCGGCTTCGTCGGGTTCTCGAACCCCGACATCCCCGAGCTGACGAAGCCGGGATCGCTCGGGCCGTTCCACGTGGCCGACCCCGTCGAGGCGGTGAACGCGGAGGCCGGGCGGCTCGCGCGGCAGCGCAAGGAGGTCTCGGCCATCGTCGCCATCGGGCATATGGGTGCGACGGCCGGCACGCTCACGGAGCCGACCGGCCCGGGTGCCGACCTCGCGGACGCGCGTCGACAACGTCGACGTCGTGATCGGCGACCACACGAACTTCCAGGTGGTCTCCGAGCGGGACAACGGCGTGCTCCTGACGGAGAACCTGAGCCGAGGCGTGCGATTCACGCGCGTGCGCGTCTTCATCGACATGCACGACAAGGAGGTCGTGTATCGGACTGCCGACTTCCACAAGCCGTGGAACATCGGCGTGACGCCTGATCCGACCATCCAGGCGCGGATCAACCAGCTGAACGAGGAGCTGCGGCCGATCCTGGCCACGGTGATCGGCTCGTCCAACCGGGCAGTCCTGCGGTCGGACTCGTGCGGACGGCTCGACGGGCGGCTCTGCGAGTCGCTCGAGGGCGACATCGTCACCGACGCGATGCGGCTCACGTTCGCCACCGACTTCGCGATCACGAACTCGGGCGGTCTCCGCGCCGACCTGACCTGCCCGACGACGGACAGCCCGGACGACTTCTGTCCGGCCTTCACGCCTCCGCCCTTCCCGATCACACGGGGTCAGGTGCTGGGCGTGCTGCCGTTCGGGAACCTCGTGGCGACCGTGGACGTGAGCGGCGCCGAGCTGAAGACGTTCCTCGAGAACGGCGTCTCCTCGATGCCGGCGGCGAACGGGCGCTTCCCGCAGGTCTCCGGCTTGTGCTTCCGGTACGACATCTCGGCGCCCGTCGGGAGCCGAGTGATCCCGGCGAGCGTCGTCCGGCAGGCCGCGGACGGCTCCTGCACCGGCGCCGCGGTCGACCTGACCGCAGCGTCCATGTACCACCTCGCCATCAACGACTTCATGGCGGCGGGCGGCGACGGGTACCCGAACGTGGCGGCCCGCGCGCACTCGCGCGAGATCATGGATCAGACGGTGGCCGACTGGATCACGGCGAACTCGCCGCTCAGCCCGGCGATCCAGGGCCGCATCGTCTGCACGACGACCGGGGCGACGGCCTGCCCGGTCGTGACCGATCCGTAGCCCGATTCCGCGCTGCCGAGCCGCTCAGCCGATCGCGCTGAGCGGCTCGGCCCCGCGTGGAAAGCGCCGGTCGGCGATCTGCGTCCAGCGGTGGTCCGTCCACGCGTAGGTGAGGACGCGGAGAGAGCCTTCGTCGGCCTCGAAGAGGTGGAGGCCGCGGGCTTCTCCGCGGCGCCGCGGGCGCGGCTGGCCGAGGCCTGGAGCGGTGACGACGGTCGTCCCGTGGACGGGCGCCTGCGTCACCTCGAACTCCCGCCGCTCGCCCACGGCGCTCTGGTGGACGTGGCCGGAGACGATCAGCTCCGCCCCGGCGTCCACGAGCGTTCCGAGGACCGAGCCGCGGTTGGCGATCGTTCGCTTGCGGCTCCGCCAGGGCGCGCCGAGCAGGTGGTGGTGGAGCGCGACGACGCGGAGCGCGCCGGCCGGCGCCGCCGCGAGGACCTGCGCGGCGTGCTCGAGCTGCGAGGAGCGGAGCGCGCCGCCCTGGTGCTTCCACGGCCGCACCGAGTTGAGACCGCAGACGACGAGCCGCTCCGAGCGGTGGACGGGCTCGAGCTCCGGCCACTGGCGCCGGAACTCGTCGAACGTGCGCGTGAAGCGCCACGGGGGCCAGGGCGGGATGTCGTGGTTCCCCGGCACGACGACGAGCGGCCGCTCGAGCGAGCGGAGGAAGGCCGCCGCACGCTCCTGCTGCGCACGGGTGTTGCGGTGCGTGAGGTCGCCGGTGGCGAGCACGAGCTCGGGATCCGTCCGGTCGACCAGCGTCAGCAGGTCGGCCTCGACCTCCGGCTCCTCCTGTGTGCCCGCGTGGAGGTCGGACACGTGCAGCAGGCGCAGGAGGGGCATCGGGCGCGCAGACTATAGTGAGAGCATGGTCGACGAGCCCCTCGAGATCTTCGACGACGTGTACCTCGGTTTGCGGGCCGGTGCGGCGGAACGCAAGAAGCGGCGCGGGGAGGAGCTCTCGCCCGAGGAGCAGGAGGTCCTCGGGCGCTGGCAGCGCCTCTCGGCGTGGCGAAAGACCCTGGCAATCGGCGCGTTCGCGCTCGGGACTTTCGGCCTCGGGTTCACCCTCGGCGGCCTCGTGTTCGGCCGCTGGCGCCGCGCGTAGCCCAGGCGAGGGCCAGGGCGCTCGGCCGTGTCCCCGCCGGCCAGGTCCGGGGGTCTGACCCCTGACAGGGCCTGTCCTGCCGTGGCCGGAGCGAACGCGTCCAGGTGCCAGGCACTTGGCCGTGTCCCGCGAGGCCATGGGCGCAGGAATGAGAGCGAGGCCGCGAAACTAGCTCACGTGGCTACCGAGCTCGAGCCCGGGGAGGAGGTCCGCTTCGACGCCCGCCCGCACGGGGTCGCGCTCGTGCGGCCGCTCGCCCGCCCGCTCCTGCTCGCGGGGCTCGGCGTCCTGCTCCTCGTCCTCGGCCTGGAGGTCTACTGGGGGCTCGGCGTCGGCGGCGCGGCGGCGCTCGTGCTCGCATTCCTTCTCGCGCTCCGGGCCGTCTGGCGCTGGGACCGCACTCGCCTCGTCCTCACGACGGAGAAGCTCTACGTCGTCTACGGCGTCGCCCGGCGGCGCGCCGCGGCCGTCCGTCTGGCCCGCGTCTCCGCGCTCGAGTTCGAGCAGAGCCTCACGGGCAGGATGCTCGGCTACGGGACGCTCGTCGCCGGGGACTTCGAGGTTCCCTACGTGCCGGATGCCCGACGCGTTCGCCGGCTCATCGGCTAGCGCAGGGACGCAGGGCGCGTGCGGCTGCCTGAGTCGGTTCTGCGCACGAGATTGCGCCACGCGCGCGACCGGACGAGAAAGACGAGCAAGGGGAAGAGAACGAGGGAGTAGCTGTAGACCGTGGCCTCGAACAGCGTGCCCGTGGCGATGTCGCCCGAGAGCTCGCCCAGGCGCCAGAGCTGCAGATGCCACTCCTGCCCGTCCGTGAACGCGTCGAACGTCGTGACCATCCCGAACGTCGGGATACGGACGACGGCCAGGCACAGAAGCGCGAAAAGCGTGTAGGCGGCCCCGACAAGGCCGCGATCGACACGGACTGCATCCGGCCGAGTTGCGGCGGCCCGGTAGTCCTCGGCAACCGTCGTCACGTCGCCGAAGCGGCGCAGCGCCTCCGCCTCCCCTACCTCCTGCGCCGCCGCGTAAAGACTCTCGCGCACGTCGCGGCGGATTGCCCGGCGGGCCGAGAAGGGAACATCTCGACGCAGACGACGGTCGATCCGCCATGCGGTCCAGTTCGATGCCGAGGTTCATGCGATGCCCTTTCGCCGAACGAGCTGGGGGCTCGTGAAAAGCGGCGTCACGACCTCGGCCAACGAGAGCCACGCTCGCGCACCCGTCTTGAGGGCCTCCTGGCCACTCTCCGAGAGGCGGTAGTACTTGCGCGCCGGCCCCGAGGTGGAGGGAACAAGGCGACAGGCGAGATGACCTTCGCGCTCGAGCCGGGTCAGAGCCGGATAGATCGAGCCGTCGGCCACCTCGACAAGGCCGAGGTCGTGGACTCGCGTCACCAGCTCGTAGCCATACGACTCGCCCTCCGCGAGGAGCCGAAGCAAGATCAACCCGAGCACCCCCTTGAGGAGTTGAGGGTCGTGCGGGTGCGTCCCGCCGGAGTTCATGATCGCATGGTACCAGACATAGTCAAGTAGCGCTCCCGCGCCGAGCGATACGAACATCTGTTCTATCCGAGCCCGGGGCTAGACTCATCTCGTGGCCCAGGAAGAGCTCGTCGTCCACGGCGCGAGGGAGCACAATCTCAAGGACGTCACCGTCCGGCTGCCTCGGCACGCGCTCATCTGCGTCACCGGCCTCTCCGGGTCCGGGAAGTCGTCGCTCGCCTTCGACACGATCTACGCGGAGGGCCAGCGGCGCTACGTCGAGTCGCTCTCGGCGTACGCGCGGCAGTTCCTCCAGATGATGGAGAAGCCCGACGTGGACTCGATCGACGGGCTTTCTCCCGCCATCTCGATCGACCAGAAGACAACGTCGCGGAACCCTCGCTCGACGGTGGGGACGGTGACCGAGATCTACGACTACCTGCGGCTCCTCTACGCGCGCGTCGGCCGGCCGCACTGCCCGATCTGCGGGCGTCCGATCGCCGGGCAGTCCGTCGAGGCGATCGTCGACCAGGTGCTGCGCCTTCCGGAGGGGACGAAGTTCACCGTGAACGCGCCCGTCGTCCGGGACCGCAAGGGTGAGTACCGCGACCTCCTGGAGCAGCTTCGCGGCGAGGGGTTCACGCGCGTCAAGGTCGACGGTGTGCAGCGTGAGCTCGACGAGGAGATCGAGCTCGACAAGAAGCTCAAGCACACGATCGAAGTCGTCGTCGACCGGCTCGTCATGAAGCCGGACCTGCGCCACAGGGTCGCGGACTCGGTCGAGACGGCGCTCGCCCTCGCCGACCGGCTGGTGACGATCGACGTCGTCGGCGGCCGGTCGCAGACCTTCTCGGAGCGCTTCGCCTGCCCGGAGCACGGGGTCGGGCTTCCCGAGCTCCAGCCGCGCGTCTTCTCCTTCAACTCGCCCCACGGCGCCTGCCCGCGCTGCACCGGCCTCGGAGCGCAGCAGGAGATCGACCCCGACCTGCTCGTCCCCGATCCGAGCCTCTCGATCGGCGACGGCGCGCTCGTCCCCTGGTCGGTGGGGAGCTCGAGCTACTACGAGTCGATCATCCAGGCGATCGCGGAGCGCTACGAGATCGACGTCGACCGTCCCTGGGAGGAGCTCACGGAGGAGCAGCAGAGCCTCTTCCTGAACGGGACGAACGGCGACAAGATCTACGTCACGTACCGCAACCGCATGGGGCGCCGGAGGGCGTACATGCTCGCGTTCGAGGGCATCGTCCCGAGCCTGGAGCGGCGCTACAAGGAGACCGACTCCTCGCAGCAGCGCGAGCGCATCGAGGAGTACATGAGCTTCCGCCCGTGCCCGGCTTGCAAGGGCGCGCGCCTCCGGCCGGAGGTGCTCGCGGTCACCGTCGGGGACAGGAACATCCACGAGCTGACCCGGCTGTCGGTCACGCGCGCGATCGAGTTCCTGGACGGGCTCGAGCTGACCGAGACCGAGCGCCTCATCGGCGCGCGGATCATCAAGGAGATCCGCGAGCGCCTCACGTTCCTGGACAACGTCGGCGTCGGGTACCTCCAGCTCGACCGGGCGGCCTCGACGCTCTCGGGCGGCGAGGCGCAGCGGCTTCGGCTCGCCACCCAGATCGGCTCGCAGCTCGTCGGCGTCCTCTACATCCTCGACGAGCCCTCCATCGGCCTCCACCAGCGCGACAACGGCCGCCTCATCGGCACGCTCGAGCGCCTGCGCGACCTCGGGAACACGGTGCTCGTCGTCGAGCACGACGAGCAGATGATGCGGGCCGCCGACTGGCTCGTCGACATGGGCCCGGGTGCCGGGGAGCACGGCGGCCACGTCGTCGCCGAGGGGCCTGCCGAGCGCGTCGCCGCCAACGAGGCCTCGATCACGGGGCAGTTCCTCTCGCGCACGCGGACGATCGCCGTCCCCGAGCGGCGAACGCAGGATCTGGGCACCTTCACCGTCCGCGGGGCGAGCATGCACAACCTCAAGAGCATCGACGTCGAGTTCCCGATCGGGAAGCTCGTCTGCATCACGGGCGTCTCCGGCTCCGGCAAGTCGACGCTCGTCAACGAGATCGTCTACAAGGCGCTCGCCAACCGGCTCCATCGCCTGCGCGTGAAGCCCGGGACACACGATGCCGTCGAGGGGATCGAGTGCTTCGACAAGGTCATCGACATCGACCAGTCGCCGATCGGGCGCACGCCCCGCTCGAACCCGGCCACCTACACGAAGCTCTTCGACCACATCCGCGAGCTCTACGCGCAGACGCCCGACGCGAAGGTGCGCGGCTACAAGCCGGGGCGCTTCTCCTTCAACGTCCGCGGCGGGCGCTGCGAGACGTGCAAGGGCGACGGGACGATCAAGATCGAGATGCACTTCCTCCCCGACGTCTACGTCCCCTGCGAGACGTGCGGGGGCAAGCGCTACAACCGCGAGACGCTCGAGGTGCGCTTCAAGGGGAAGTCGATCGCGGACGTGCTCGAGATGTCGGTGGAGGAGGCGCTCGCGTTCTTCGCCAAGATCCCCAAGATCCGGCGCCGCCTCCAGACGCTCCACGACGTCGGCCTCGACTACATCAAGCTCGGCCAGCCGGCGACGACCCTCTCCGGCGGGGAGGCGCAGCGGGTCAAGCTCTCCTCGGAGCTCTCGAAGGTGGCGACCGGCCGGACCCTCTACATCCTCGACGAGCCGACGACCGGCCTCCACTTCGCCGACATCGAGAAGCTGCTCGAGGTGCTCCAGCGCCTCGCCGACGCGGGGAACACCGTGCTCGTCATCGAGCACAACCTCGACGTCATCAAGCAGGCCGACTGGATCGTCGACCTCGGCCCGGAGGGCGGGGAGGCGGGCGGCGAGGTGATCGCTACCGGAACCCCGGAGCAGGTCGCCGACGTGGGGGAGAGCTACACAGGCCAGTTCCTGAGGGAGCTGCTCCCGAGCGCCGCGCCGGCGGCGGCCTGATTGCGGCGGCGCTAGCCTGGCGCCGTGAACGCCGAGGCTTCGACCGGCGCCGAGCCGAGCCCCGAGAAGCGCTGGTGGCTGCGTGTCCTCGCCGTGTTTCAGTCGCCGCGGCCGGTCTTCGCAGCGCTTCGCGACGAGTCGCCGCGCGAGGCCGAAGCGCGGGAAGAGCCCGTGCTGGCGCTGATCCTGCTCGCCGGGATCGCCGGGATTCTCCTCGCACCCGCCACGGGCCGGGTGTTCGACGAAGACCTCGTCGATGGGAGTGTCGCGGTGCTCTCGGTGCTCGTCTTTCTGAGCGGGGCGATCTACGGCGTGGCCACGTACTGGCTCGGCGGGGCTGCGCTCTACGTGGGCCTCCGAGGCGCGGGCTCGGCGGGGAGCTACCGCCGGGCGCGCCACCTGCTTGCCTTCGCGGCCGCGCCCATGGTGCTCGGGCTCCTGCTCGTGTGGCCCCTGCGCTTGCTCGTCTACGGGACGGACTCGTTCCGGACCGGCGGCTCCGACGACGGGATCGGGCCCGTCCTCTTCGGCCTGGCCTCGGGAGCCTTCGTCCTCTGGTCGCTCGGGCTCCTCGTCTACGGGATCGCCGTCGTGGAGCGCTGGAGCATCTTGCGCGGGGCGGTTTCGATCGCGCTCGCGGTGCTGGCGATCCTCGTGATCACGTTTCCGTTCGTGATCGCGCTCGCGAGTAGTTGAGGAAGGCCTCCAGCTCCTCCTCGGGCATCGCGTACGTGTGCTCCTCCGCGGGGAACTCGCCCGCGCGGACCTCCGCGGCGAAGCGCTCCAGGGCGCTCCGGATCTCCGTCGCCAGATCCGCGTAGCGCTTGGCGAACCTCGGCGATCGGCCTTCATAGAGGCCGAGGACGTCGTGGAGGACGAGCACCTGGCCGTCGCACTCGGCACCCGAGCCGATGCCGAGGGTCGGGATCGCGAGCCGCTCGGTGATCCGCGCCGCGACCGGCGCGGGCACCGCCTCCAGGACGAGCGAGAAGCAGCCGGCCTGCTCGAGCGCGAGCGCGTCCTCGAGGAGCCTGCGCGCCTGCGCGGCGGTTCTCCCCTGCGCCCGGAAGCCGCCGAGCATCGTCGCCGACTGCGGCGTCAGCCCGATGTGGCCCATGACGGGGATCCCGGCTCCGACGAGCGCGAGAACACGGGAGAGGCTCGGGCCGGCGCCCTCGAGCTTGACGGCGTCGGCCCCCGCATCCTTGACGAAGCGGATCGCGTTCTCGAGGGCGCTCTCGTCGGAGACCTGAAAGGAGCCGAAGGGCATGTCCGCGACGACGAGCGGCCGGCGGGCCCCGCGCGTGACCGCGCGGGTGAGCATCAGCATCTCCTCCATCGTCGCCGGGACGGTGGTGGAGTGGCCGAGCACGGTCATCGCGGCCGAGTCGCCCACGAGGACGATCTCCATCCCGGCGGCATCGGCGAGCCGCCCGCTCGGGTAGTCGTAGGCGGTGACCATGACGATTCGCTCGCCGCGCTCTCTCATGTCCGCGAGATCGGTCAGGGGCAGCTTTCCGTCGTGCTTCGGCCTGCTCGTCACTCCAGCGCTCCTTCCAGGACGACGTTGTCGATGAGGCGCGTCCGGCCTGCCCGGACCGCTGCCACGAGGTAGACACGGCCGTTGAGCCGCGCGACCTCGGCATACTCGGGGACGAGGAGCGGCTCCGCCGCGAGGACGGCGCGCGCGGCCTCGCCGGCGTCCCTTGCCCTCGCGGTGCGCTTCGGCGCCCGCGGCGAGCGCCCGCGGGAGCGCACGGGCCGCCTCCCGCTCCTCCGCCGAGAGGTACGCGTTTCGGGAGCTCGCGGCGAGCCCGTCTCCCTCGCGCACGGTCGGGACGACACGGATCTCGAGCTCGAGGGCGAGGTCGCGGCACATCCGCTCGACGAGCGCCGCCTGTTGAGCGTCCTTCTGACCGAAGTAGGCGCGGTCGGGCCGGACGATCAGGAAGAGCTTGAGGCAGACGGTGGCGACACCGCGGAAGTGCCCCGGCCGCGCCGCCCCCTCCAGGCCCCCGGCGACGTCCTCGACGTCCACCCAGGTTTGAAAGCCCTCCGGGTACATCTCGTCGGTGGACGGGATGAAGAGGTGGTCGGCGCCCCACTGCTCCGCCAGCCGCGCATCGCGCTCCCCGTCGCGGGGGTAGCGCTCGAAGTCCTCGCCCGGGCCGAACTGCGCCGGGTTCACGAAGATGCTGGCGACGACGACGTCGTTCTCGGCGCGGGCGCGGTGAAAGAGCGCCTCGTGGCCCGAGTGGAGCGCGCCCATCGTGGGGACGAGCCCGATCGTGGAGCCGGCCCGCAGGGGCTCGAGCGTCGCGCGGAGCCCGGCGATCGTCCCTTCGGTGTTCACCGGGCGGCGACCGTCGCGGTCATCTCGGTCAGTGCCCGGTACATCGGCTCGAGGTCCGGCCGGCGCTCGCGGATCACCGCGAGGTGGCGCTCGACCGTCTCCCAGTCCCCGCGGGTCAGCGGCCCCGTGAGCTCGAAGTCGTTGTCCATCGTCCGCTGCATGAGCGGCAGCAGCGCGCGCGGCGGAGCCCCGGCCTCCTCGAAGAGCTCCGCAGCCGCCCAGTGGATGGAGACGAGAAAGCTCGAGGCGATGGCCGCCGCCGCGTGGTAGAGAGGATGCTCGTCGTCGTCGAGCTCGAAGGGGTGCAGGCCGAGCAGACCGGCGAGTGCGAATCCCGCCGCGAGCGCCTCGTCGTTCTCGCCGCTGACCGCCGCCCAGGCGCCGTCGAGCTGCTCGGGCCCGCGGCCGGAGACGATGGTCTGGAGCGGGTGCAGGCCGAACCGGCGCACGTGCGGGTCGAGCGCGTCGAGCGTGCGCGCGCCGCTCGTGTGGGCGACCCACGGCCCCGGAGGGATGGCCGCGGCCACCTCGGGAATCGCGCGGTCGGGCACGCACAGGACGACCAGGTCGGGGTCGCCGAGCTCGAGCTTGCGGCCGGTCAGGCGCACGGAGATGCTGTCCGCGAGGCGGGCGGCGACGGCGGAGCCGACGCGTCCGGCGCCGACCACGCAGGCTGACGTGAATTCCATCTCGGGCTCCAGTTCCGTCTGGGATACCGGGCACGCCCAGTCTACCCACCCACCGGTAGCGTTAAGGGCGATGGCGGAGAAGATCGAGAAGAGCGAGCAGGAGTGGCGCGCCGAGCTGACGCCGGAGCAGTACCGCGTGTTGCGCGAGCACGGCACCGAGCGGGCCTTCACGGGCGAGTACAACGAGGCCAAGGATGCCGGCATCTACCGCTGCGCCGGCTGCGGCGCGGAGCTCTTCGCTTCGGAGACGAAGTACGACTCGGGCTCGGGCTGGCCGAGCTTCTACGCTCCGGCGGGCGACGAGGCCGTCGAGACCGAGCGCGACTGGAGCCTCGTCCTGCCCCGCACGGAGGTGCACTGCGCCGCCTGCGGCGGGCACCTCGGCCACGTCTTCGAGGACGGGCCCGATCCGACCGGGCTTCGCTACTGCATCAACTCGGCCGCGCTCGACCTGGAGCGCGAGGAAGGAGACTCTGAGGAATGACGGAGAAGGCGACGTTCGGGGCCGGCTGCTTCTGGGGAGTCGAGGTCGACTTCCGCAACGTTCCCGGCGTGACGGACGCGGCGGTCGGCTACATGGGCGGCACCGTCCCGAACCCGACCTACGAGCAGGTCTGCACCGACCACACCGGCCACGCCGAGGTCGTCGAGGTCGAGTTCGACCCCTCCGAGGTCTCCTACGAGCAGCTGCTCGACACGTTCTGGTCTGCGCACGACCCGACGCAGCTCGACCGCCAGGGGCCTGACGTCGGGCGCCAGTACCGCTCGGCGATCTTCTTCCACTCGCCCGAGCAGCAGGAGCAGGCGCTCGCCTCGAAGGCCCGCGTCCAGACGCGCTACGACCGTCCGGTCGTCACGGAGGTCGAGCCGGCGTCGGAGTTCTGGCGCGCCGAGGACTACCACCAGCAGTACCTGGTCAAGCGCGGCCGCGCCAGCTGCCTGATCTAGCCAACCTGCCTCTGTTCCGAGCCACCCACCGGTAGCCACGCTCCGTGACCCCCGGAAGCGCCGCCGCCAGCGCCGCGAGGGGGCGGCCGCCCGGCAGAAGCCGGAGGAGGGGCGGGAACGCGGCGCCGGCCGAGTAGACGCGCCCGTCCGCCGTCACGAGGTGCCAGGAGCCGCATCCTCCGCTCGCGATCGATCCCTGCGAGCAGCTCGTCTGCCTCGGGATCCTGGAGCGCGACCGGGCGCAGGCGCCCCCGCCGGTCCCAGGCCAGGATCCGCTCCAGCGACCGCCGGCAGAAGCCGCAGTCGGAGTCGAAGAGGATCACAGCGCGGTCCATCCGCACAGATTTGCAGTGCGTCCGGGGACCTGCCTACACTCCCTCGGCGATGCCGATCTACGAGTTCGTGTGCATGAAGTGCGAGTCGCACTTCGAGGAGCTTGTCGGGGTGAGCGCGGCCGACCCGCCCTGCCCGGACTGCGGCGCCTCGAAGGTCGCCCGCCAGCTTTCAGTGTTCGCGACTCACGGCGGCACCGCCGAGCAGCCGAGCTTCGGCGGACCGGTGTCCGGAGGCGGTTGTTGCGGCGGGAGCTGTGGCTGCGGATCCTGACGTCCTGAGCCGCCGACAGGCGCTCGAGGCGCACGGCGCCGAGACCGCATCGTGCACGCGCTGCCGGCTCGCTCAGGGCCGGACGCAGGTCGTCTACGGAGTCGGCAACCCGGACGCCGACCTCATGTTCGTGGGCGAGGCGCCGGGCTTCCACGAGGACAAGCAGGGCTACCCGTTCGTCGGCTCGGCCGGGAAGCTCCTCGATCGGCTCCTGGAAGGGATCGGCCTGACCAGGAAGGACGTGTACATCGCGAACACGCTCAAGTGCAGGCCACCCGGGAATCGCGACCCGATGCCCGACGAGATCGAGTCCTGCGAGCCTCACCTCTTCCGGCAACTGGAGCTGATCCAGCCGAAGCTGGTGGCCACCCTGGGGAACTTCGCCACGAAGCTCCTTTCGGGGAAGCCGACGGGGATCACCCGAGTGCACGGGCAGCCTCAGGAAGCGCTCGTCGGGGGCCGCCGCGTGACGCTCTACCCGATCTACCACCCGGCGGCGGCTCTCTACACGCCTGCGATGCTGAAGACGCTCGAGGAGGACTTCAGTCGCATCCCGGCGCTGCTTGCGGGTGCCGGCGAGGCCGTCGCGGCGGTTCCCGAGGCCCGGGTGATTCCCTTCCCGACGCCGCCGCCCGCCGCTCCGCCGCAGGAACAGCTCGGCCTCTTCTAGCCGTCGCTAGGCTAGAAACGTGGTCGAGCTCGAGTCGCCCTCTCCGCAGGAGACCGAGCGCATCGGCGCTGCGGTCGCCCGTGAGCTTCGGTCCGGCGACGTCGTCGCCGTGTCCGGCGAGCTCGGGACCGGGAAGACCACGTTCGTTCGCGGCGCCTGTCGTGCGCTCGGGATCGACCGGCCGGTGACCAGCCCGAGCTACACGGTCGGGCACCGCTACGCCGGCGACCCGGACGTCTCCCACCTCGACCTCTACCGGTTTGACGGGCTCTCTCATGCGGAATGGGGAGACCTGGAGGCGTATTTCGACGACGCGGTCGTCTTCGTCGAGTGGCCCGAGGCGGGCGTCGGCGCCCTCCCGCCGGCGCGCGTCCGGGTGCGGTTGCGGCACCTCGGGGACGGGCATAGACTGGTTTCTCTCGAGAGCTCCGAAAAAGCCCTGGAAATCCGCCTATCTACGAGTGCTGATCCTCGCGTTTGACACTGCCACGGACGTCGCGACCGTCGCGCTCGTCCGTGACGGCGACGTGCTCGGCGAGCGCGCTACCAGAGCCGTACGCCTGCTCGAGGACCTCGAGGAGCTCCTCGGTGCGGCGGGCCTGCGCGCGGAGGACGTGGACGGGATCGCCGTCGGCACCGGGCCCGGCAGCTACACGGGCCTCCGGATGGGTCTCATCACGGCTCGCACGCTCGCGTTCTCGCTCGGTGTTCCGGTGGCCGGTGTCTCCACGCTCGCCGCGCTCGCGGCGGGAGCCCCGGGCGCCGTCCCGGTGATCGACGGGAAGCGGAGTGAGCTCTTCACCTGGGACGACGCCGGCGAGCCGTGCTGCCTCCCGGCAGGCGCTCTCAGGATCGAGCCCGGCCGCACGTACGTCGGAGACGGCGCCGTCCGCTACCGCGAGACGATCGAGGCTTCCCGGGGGGTCGTGCCGCCCGACGAGGCCGAGGAGCACGTCCCGTGGGCGCGACACCACGCCCGGCTCGCGACCGATTTCGGAGCGGCGGAGGCCGCCGAGCCGATCTACCTTCGTCTTCCGGATGCCGAGAGGGCGATCGCTCGATGATCGACGTCCCGCGCGTCCGCGTCGACATCCGCCGCCTGACGCTCGGCGACCTCTCCGACATCGAGCGCCTCGAGCAGCGGGTGTACCCGACTCCCTGGTCGCGCTCGATGTTCGCGGGCGAGCTCGCCAAGCCGTCGTCCATCTGCGTGGGCGCCTTCGACGAGACCGAGAGACTGGTCGGCTACCTGATCGTCTCGCGCTACGTCGACGCCTGGCACATCATGAACATCGCGGTCGATCTGGGCGTCCGGCGGCTCGGAGTCGCCAGCCGCCTGCTCGACGCCCTCTTCGAGCTCACCGCCGGCGACGGCCGCCGCGGCTACACGCTCGAGGTGCGCGTCACGAACAAGGCCGCGATCGCCCTCTACGAGCGGTTCGGGTTCGAGACGAGCGGCATGCGCCGCGGCTACTACACGGACAATCGAGAGGACGCGTTGATCATGTGGAGGGATCCCGTTAGGGAGGCGGCTCCGGAGGGCGCGTCCGGGTGATTCTCGGGATCGAGACCTCCTGTGACGAGACCGCGGTTGCCCTCGTCACAGGGGAGGGCCGGGTGGACGCCAACGTGGTCGCGTCCCAGGCTGAGCTGCATGCACGCTACGGGGGCGTAGTCCCGGAGGTCGCATCGCGCCGCCACCTCGAGCTCGTAGGCCCGGTCCTCTCCGAGGCGCTGCGCGAGGCCGAGCGGCCGCTCGACGACGTCGACACGATTGCCGTCACCCGCGGGCCGGGCCTGATCGGCGCTCTGCTCGTCGGCCTCTCGGCCGCCAAGGCGCTCGCCTGGTCGCGGCGACTGCCGCTCGTTCCGGTCGACCACCTCCACGGCCACGTTGCCTCCCTCTACCTCGAGCCCGATCCGCTGGAGCCGCCGTTCCTGTGCCTGCTGGCCAGCGGCGGGCACACGCTCCTGCTCGACGTGCAGGACCGCTCCGGCTACCGAGTCGTCGGCACCACGCTCGACGACGCGGCCGGCGAGGCATTCGACAAGGGCGCGCGCCTTCTCGGCCTCGGCTACCCGGGCGGCTCGGCGCTCGACCGGATCGCCCGCGAGGGCGACCCGGAGGCGTACGGGTTCCCCGTCGCACGCGTTCCGGGATTCGACTTCTCCTTCTCGGGCCTCAAGACAGCGCTCCTCTACGCCGTCCGTGAGCTCGGAGCGGACGAGCTCGAGCGCCGTCGCGCCGATCTCGCCGCCTCGTACCAGCGGGCGATCGTCCGCGCGCTGGTCGAGCGGGCCGAGGCGGCGGCCGACGCGCTGGGAGCCGAAACCGTGGCCGTCGTGGGAGGGGTCGCGGCGAACTCCGAGCTCCGAGCCGCGCTCTCGGATGCGGTGCTCGCCCCGCTCGCGCTCTGCACCGACAATGCCGCAATGATCGCCTCGGCCGCAAGGTATGTCGCGCCGCTCCCGTTTCCTCAGTATCTTGCCCTGGATGCGCATGCCACAGCGGCCTGATCTACCGCGGTCCACGACGCTGGCAGCCCTTGCGGTCGTCGCCGCCTCCCTCGCGATGGTCGGCTCGGTGCACGGAGCCGGCGACTCGCTCGCGCGCACGGCCGCTCGGGCCTGGCAGGCGGTCTTCGCCGATCGGCCCACGCCCGCGGCGGAGGAACGGCAGCGAGTGCTCGTCGTTCTCGCCGCCCCGTCGCTCGCGGATCGGATGGCGTCACCGAGGGCGATCCTCGGCGAGGAAGCAGCGGGCGTGGGCGGCGGAAGCGGAAGGGGCGCAGCGGATGCTCCTCGCAGGCCTGCGCGAGCGCGGCGTCCGCGTCGTCCGAGACCGAATCTTCACGCGGACCTTCAACGGGTTCTCCACGCTCGCGAGCGCGCGCGCCGTCGCCGAGCTCGAGCGCGCCCAGGGCGTGGTGGGCGTCTACCCGGTGCGCGCCGTCTACCCCGCGACGGCTTCCGTCCCGGAGACCCTCGCCGGGCGCGAGTTCGGCCCGGGACAGGGCCGCCGTGCGGAGGTCTCGCTGCCCGGATACAGCGGGGACGGCGTCACCGTGGCGCTGCTCGACACCGGGATCGACCGCGAGCATCCGTTCCTCGGCGGTCATGTCATGCGAGGGTTCGACATCGTCGGCCGGGATCGCGACGTCGAGCCCGGGGCCAAGCCGGACGAGCCGGGCGTCCTCGAGACTCACGGGACGCGCCTGGCAGGCGTGCTGATCGGCCGCGGCGGGCCGGCGGGCATCCAGGGCGTCGCGCCGGACGCATGGGTGCTGCCGATCCGCATCATGGGCTGGCAGCGGACGTCCGACGGGGGCTCGGCCGTGATGGGCCGCGGCGACCAGCTCCTCGCCGGGCTCGAGCGCGCTGTCGATCCGGACGGCGACGGCGACGTCGAGGACGCTGTTCCCGTCGCGCTCGTCGGCGGCGTCGAGCCGTATGCCGCGTTCGCGGACAGCCCGGAGACGCGGGCGGTCGCAGGCGCGTCGCGCCTGGGGACGCTCGTGGTCGCGCCGGTCGGGAACGACGGCCGCCCCGGGCCGGGCTTCGGCAGCGTGGCCGCGCCGGCCGCCGCATCGGAGGCGCTCGCGGTCGGAGCGCTCGACTCGCGCCGCGAGGTGCAACAGGTGCAAGCCGAGCTGACCGCGGGCTCCGAGACCGTGTTCGAGGAGCCCGTCCGCGTGCTCGGCGCCGAAGGACTGCGTTCCGCGCTCCGGCTCCAGGTCGCGCCCGTCGCGGGCCCCACCCTGGCGGAGCCGGCACGGCTGGCCGGCGTTCCGGCAACGGGCGATCTGCTCGGCGACTTCTTCGCCGCCGACGGAACGAGCCTCGTCGCCGGCAAGGCGGCGCTCGTGGACGCCGAGGGCGGGTCCCTTACCCTGCGTGTTCGGAATGCCGCCGAAGCCGGCGCGACCGCCGTGCTCGTCTACGGGTCGATGCTGCCGGCGGGCGCGCTCGACCTCGACGAGAAGATCCTCGTCCCGGTGCTCGCGCTCCCGCGCGAGGCCGGCGAAGAAGCGCTGGAGGCTTCCGGCGAGGGAGAAGCGACCGTCGTCGACCTTGCGGTCGGAGGGGCGCTGCCGAACGCGGGCCTCATGGATCTCGCACCCTTCTCCTCGGGGGGCGTCGCCTTCGACGGGCGCGTGAAGCCGGACCTGATCGCTCCGGGCGTCGGTCTCGCCACCTCCGACGCGGGCGGAGAGGCCTACGCGACGATCACCGGCTCGAGCGCGGCGGCCGCAGTCGCGGCGGGCGCGGCCGCACTCGTCGCCCAGGCGAGGCCCGACCTTTCGGCGCTCGAGCTGAAGAGCGCGCTCGTCGGGAGCGGCGGCAGGCTTCGCCGGGAGGAAGGGCCGCTGCCCGTTACCTCCCAGGGTGGCGGCCTCGTCGATCCCGTTCACGCCGCGGGCGCCGAGCTCGCGGTGGAGCCCGCCACGCTGGCCTTCGGGCGGGCCGACGGGCCGCAATGGGCCGCGACTCGCGCGCTGACCGTCCGCAACGTCTCGGAGCGCCGGCTCACTGTCGGTTTCGGGCTCCAGTCCGACGATCCCGACGCTCCGCAGCTCGACTTCTCGGCCGATCCGGCCAGGGTCGTCCTCGAGCCCGGCGCCTCTGCCGACATCGCGGTGGGCGCGGCTGCCGTCGGGGAGACCCCCGCCGAGGCGGGCGGCGTCCTCGTCGTCTTCGCCGAGGGCGCCCAGGAGGTCAGAGTGCCGTGGGCCGTCTCCGAGCGGGAAGCAGGCCTGGCGCCGCTCGTCGGCGACGTCAGGATTTCCCACCGCGAGTTCGCGCCCTCCGACGCCGCGCCGGCCGTCCTCGCTTTCCGCGCAGGGCGGGTCGACCGCGTCCCCGACGGCGAGGCGATCGAGCCCGTCGGCGTCCTCGAGCTCGAGCTCTGGACCGCCAAGGGGCGACGGCTGGGCGTCCTGGCGCGGCTACGCGACGTCCTCCCGGGCCGCTACGCATTCGGTCTCACGGGAAGGAGTCCCACCGGCCGCGTCCTCCGCGAGGGAGAGTACGTGCTGCGCCTCAGGGCCTATCCCGTGGACGGGGACGACGGTGCGCGGCCGTCGACGGCCGAGGCGACCTTCACGATCACGCGCTGAGGGTCCCGTGGCCGCGCGGGTCACGCTCTACCACGCGCCGGGCTGTCATCTCTGCGAAAGCGCCCGCCGCGTTCTCGCGAAGGCCAGGGCCGAGGTCGAGTTCGAGCTCGAGGAGGTGGACATCTCGGGCGACCCGGAGCTGGAGCGCCGCTATCGCGAGCGGCTGCCGGTCGTCTCCGTGGACGGCGAGGAAGCGTTCGTCTACTTCGTCCAGCCGGACGCGCTGCGCCGCCGCCTGGGCTAGCCCCACTACTGCACACCGGCGCTCGGGCCCGTCGTTATCCTGTCCCTCCGATGGCCTTGCGCATCGCCAGCGAGGGGGGGACGAGGACCGACCGGCTGACCGTCGGCGTCGCTGCGAGACTCTCCCAGTACCTCCGCGTCCTCATCCAGTCCCGCAAGATGGGCAAGGAGCGGATCTCCTCCCAGGAGATCAGCGAGTACACGAACATCAACGCGACGCAGATCCGACGCGATCTGTCGGCGTTCGGCAAGTTCGGCAAGCGCGGCGTCGGCTACTCGATCGACGGGCTCATCGCGGAGATCCGGAAGATCCTGCGGACGCAGGGTCAGCACAACATCGCGCTCTTCGGCGGCGGCCGGCTCGGGCAGGCGATCGCCAGCTCGACGATCTTCGCCGACCACGGCTTCAACATCGCCGCCGCTTTCGACACGGACGAGGAGAAGGTGGGCTCCCCGATCGGCTCGACGACGATCTCGTCCTACCGCGACCTCGGCGAGCTGATCCGCGAGAAGAACATCATCGTCGCGGTTCTCGCAGTCCCCCCTGAGGCCGCGCAGCAGGTCGCCGACGACGTCGTCGCGGCGGGCGTGAAGATCATCTTCAACTACACGGAGGCGCTGCTCGACGTCCCGACGGACGTGACCGTCCACACGACCAGCCCGGCGGTCGAGCTCCTCTACGCGCTCTACTTCTACCTCACGTAGACATCAACATCGCCGGTTGGGCGGCCGGCGAGCACGGCTCTGACGTCGGCGCGGGCAGCGCGGGCAATGACGGCGCCCTCGACGATCTCGGCGGTGATGCCCTCGCGCCGGAGGAGGTCGAGAACCTCGGCAGGCGGCCCCTGCACCCGCCGGACGACGACAGCGTCCTTGAACAGGAGCGAGTTTCGCTGATCGGCGTCCTCGGCAGACTCGGGCGCAGCCTCCGTCGCCCCCTGGGAGTCGTTCATGGTCTCCGCCGCCTCCGCTCCGGCGCCGGCGCCCTCGCTGGCGTCGTCGTCGCCGCCGCTTCGGAGCTGCGTGCCGGCGAGGACGAAGACGCCGACGAGCGCGGCTGCTCCCACTACGGGCGCCGCCACGACCAGCGCCCGCCTGACCGGCCGGAACAGGCGCCACCTGTCGGGCTGCTCCGGGAGCGCGGAGAGGAGCTCTCGCCGGCGCCCCTCGGGAAGCTCGAGCAGCGGTGCGGCGCGAAGCGCGTCGCGGCCGACCTCGAGCCGGCGGACGTGCGCCGAGCACGACGCGCAGCTTACGAGGTGCTCGACGACCTCCCGCCTCTCGTCCGCGGCGATCTCCTCTTCCACGTAGGAGAGCAGGGCGATCTCGTCCGGATGCTTCTCGGCCATCATTCCTTCGACTCCGTCTCGTGCCCCGCGGTTCCCAGGCGCTCGGCCAGCTCGCTCCGGCCGCGAAAGATCCGCGACTTCACGGTACCCTCGGGCACACCGGTCAGCTCGGCGATCTCCGCGTACGAGCAGCCGAGCACGTCGTAGAGGACGACGGCGACCCGATAGCCCTCGTCGAGCCCGTCGAGAGCCTTCTGGAGGTCTCCGGAAAGCTCCTGGTCGGCGAAGCGATCCCGCGGATCGGCGGGCTCCGGCAGCTCCTCGGCCGGCAGCTCGCGGCGCTTCGCCCGGACGTCGTGCGCCGCATTTACGACGATGCGGTAGATCCAGGTCGAGAACAGCGCGTCGCCGCGGAACCTCGGCAATGCCAGCCAGGCGCGGACGAGCGCATCCTGCACCGCGTCGGCGGCATCCTCGCGCGAGCCGAGCACACGCGCCGCGAGGGTGTAGAGCCGCTGCTCGTGTCGCTCCACGAGCGTCTCGAAGGCGAAGCGGTCGCCTCGCTGGGCCCGTTGGACGAGGGGGCCGTCGGGGTCCATTTCGCCGAACCTTCTCATCCCGAGCGGCTGCTGGTTGATACTTTCGGCCGATGGGCGACGCCCAGAAACTGACTCCGGACGAGCAGATCACGAGCGCCAGGGAGGCTTTCGAGTCCGGGCGCGACTTCACCGTCGCGGTCGAGGAGGAGTTCGCGATCCTCGACCCGGAGACGCTGGGGCTCGTCAACCGCTTCGAGGAGCTGCAGGCGGCCGGGCTCGGAACCCCGCTCGAAGAACATCTCGTCGGCGAGCTGATCGCGTCGGAGATCGAGGTGCGGACCGGCCGCTGCGAGACGTTCGCGGAGGCCGCGGCCGTGATGGTCGAACGAAGGCGCCAGCTTCTCGAGCTCGCCGCCCGCTTCGACGTGATCCTCGGGGCCACCGGGACGCATCCCTGGAGCCCCTGGCAGGAGCAGCGAATCATCGAGACGCCGCACTACCGGAGGAACGACGAGGTGCTGCGCTACGTCGTCTGGCGCAACAACAGCTTCGGGCTCCACGTGCACGTCGGGATCCGGGGAGCGGACCGGGCGATCGCCGTCACGGACGGCCTGCGAGCCTTCCTCCCGCACCTGCTCGCGTTCTCGGGCAGCTCGCCGTTCGTCGAGGGCGTCTTCACGTACCTGCACTCCGCGCGGACGCAGATCTTCACGCGCATGTTCCCGCGCTGCGGCATCCCGGACGCGTTCGGCACCTGGGGCGAGTACGAGCGCTACGTCCGCTTTCTCTACGACACCGGCTCCATCACGGAGCACACCCAGCTCTGGTGGAGCGTCCGTCCTCACCTCGCCTTCCCGACCGTCGAGATCCGGATCTGCGACGGCCAGCCGGACCTCGGCGAGGCGCAGGCTCTCTGTGCGTTCATGTACGCGCTCACCGCGCGGATCGCGCGCGCCGTCGACGAGCGCGAGCCCTTGCCGGCGCATCCGCACCGGCTGCTCGAGGAGAACCTCTGGCGGGCCATCCGCTACGGGCTCTCGGGCGAGCTGATCGACCTCGACGCCGGAGTGGTGCGCCCCGCGCGGGCCGAGCTCGAGCGGCTGATCGAGTGGACGCTGCCGGTCGCCGACGAGCTCGGCGTCACCCCGTGGCTCGCGGTTCCGCCGGTGAGCGCCGCCGAGCGTCAGATCGCCCGACACGAGGCAGGCGAGACCCTCGAGGAGATCTACGCGAGGGAGATCCTGGTGCCGGTGCATGCCTGAGCCCGACCAGGAGCAAGCCGCACACGAGCTCGCCGAGGAGCTCCGGAAGCTCCGCGTCGAGGACGTGCTCGTGAACACGCTCGTCCACGTCTCCTCGATCGGCTACCGGCGCCTCGGCCTGACCGAGGACTCTCGCGAGGACCGCGACCTCGGGCAGACGTCGCTGGCCATCGAGACGATGCAGGCGCTCGTCCCCGTGCTGGAGGATTTCCTTCCCGAGGACGTCGTCGACAGCTTCCAGGATCAGGTCGCCAACCTTCAGCTCGCCTACGCGAAGGCCGTGAAGGAAGAGGCGGGTGGCGCTGCCGACGGCTGAGGTCGGCATCTTCGGCGGCTCGGGCTTCTACTCGTTCCTCGAGGACGTCGAGGAGGTGGTGGTCGAGACGCCCTACGGCACGCCGTCCGCGCCGCTCACGATCGGCGAGGTCGGCGGCACGCGGGTCGCCTTCCTGCCGCGCCACGGCCGGAGCCACGAGCTCCCGCCGCACGCGATTCCGTACCGGGCCAACGCGTGGGCGATGAAGGAGCTCGGCGTGCGGAGGATCATCGGGCCGAACGCCTCCGGCGCGCTGAAGGCGGACCTCGAGCTCGGCGAGTTCGTCGTCTGCGACCAGTTCGTCGACCGGACGAGCGGCCGGGAGGACACGTTCTACGACGGGCCCGAGACGACCCACGTCTCGGCGGCCGACCCCTACTGCCCGGAGCTGCGGGCGCTCCTCGTGGAGACCGCGCGCGAGCTGGGGATCAAGGCGCGGGACGGCGGCACGGTCGTGGTCATCCAGGGCCCGCGCTTCTCCACCCGCGCCGAGTCGAAGTGGTTCCAGGAGGCCGGCTGGGACGTGATCAACATGACGGCCTTCCCCGAGGGCTACCTGGCCCGAGAGCTCGAGCTCTGCTACGCGAACATCTCGATGGTCACCGACCACGACGTCGGCGTCGAGGGCACGCCGGCCGTCTCCCACGAGCAGGTGGTCACGGTCTTCAACGAGAACAACGAGCGCCTCCGCGACCTCCTCTTCGCCGTCATCCCGAAGATTCCACCGCAGCCGGCCGACCATCTGTGCGCGACCGCCCTGAGCGGCGCCCGGTTCTAGTGTGATAAAACACCGCGCGGCCGTTTCCGGGCCGGGCCAGGGGGATCGAGGAGATTCCGGCCCTGCACGGCGGCCTTGTTTCGTGCACCCGTGACCGACTTCTTCCAGAACCACACCGTCCTCTTCGCGCTCGTGTGCGCGCTTTTCGGGATCGCCGTCGGGCTCTACCTGACGTGGTGGATCCTCAAGCAGCCGGCGGGCTCGGAGCGGATGCGCGAGATCGCGCGCGCCGTCCAGGAGGGCGCCGCCGCGTATCTGCGCCGTCAGTACACGACGATCGGGATCGTCGCCATCGTCCCGTTCCTCGTGATCGGCTTCTACAACGAGCTCGGCTGGGGCACGGCCATCGGATTCCTGGTCGGCGCCCTGTTCTCGGCAGCGGCCGGCTTCATCGGGATGAACGTCGCCGTGCGCGCCAACGTTCGGACCGCCGAGGCGGCCAAGCAGGGGCTGACCCCGGCGCTCAACGTCGCCTTCCGAGCCGGCTCGGTGACCGGTCTTCTCGTCGTCGGGCTCGGCCTGCTCGGCGTCGCCGGCTACTACGGCGTGCTGACGAGCTGGTTCGACGTCGCCCAGGAGGACGCCATCGACGACCTCATCGGCCTCGCCTTCGGCGGCTCGCTCATCTCCGTCTTCGCGCGTCTCGGCGGCGGCATCTACACGAAGGCGGCCGACGTCGGTGCCGACCTCGTCGGGAAGATCGAGGCCGGCATCCCCGAGGACGACCCTCGCAACCCCGCGGTGATCGCCGACAACGTCGGCGACAACGTGGGGGACTGCGCAGGGATGGCGGCCGACCTCTTCGAGACCTACGCGGTCACCGCGGTAGCCGTCATGCTCCTCGGCACGGCGTTCCCGGCCGGGGGCCTGCCGCTCTACCCCCTCGCGCTCGGCGGCGTCTCGATCGTCGCCTCCGTGATCGGCATCTGGTTCGCCCGCGTGGGCCGCGGTGGCTCGATCATGAACGCCCTCTACAAGGCGGTCATAGTCGCCACGGTCCTCTCGGCCCTCGGCTTCATCCCCGTGACGCTGGCGTTCGACGCGGGCCGCTTCAGCTTCGGCGAGCTCTACGCCTCGGCGATCATCGGCCTCGTCATCACCTTCGCGCTCGTGGCGATCACGGAGTACTACACGGGCACGCGGTGGGGGCCCGTGAAGTCGATCTCGGGGGCCTCGCAGACAGGCCACGCGACGAACATCATCGAAGGGCTCGCGGTCGGGATGCAGGCGACTGCGCTCCCGGTCCTCGTCATCGCGATCGGGATCGTCGCCGCCTACGAGGTGGCCGGCAACAGCCTCTACGGAATCGGCGTCGCGGTCATGGCCCAGCTCTCGATGACGGGCCTCATCGTGGCGCTCGACGCGTACGGGCCCGTGACCGACAACGCCGGAGGCATCGCCGAGATGGCCGACCTGGACGAGTCGGTGCGCGGGATCACCGACCCGCTCGACGCGGTCGGCAACACGACCAAGGCCGTGACGAAGGGCTACGCGATCGGCTCCGCGGGGCTGGCTGCGCTGATCCTCTTCGACGAGTACGCGCGGGGGCTCGCCGAGAGGGACGTGGCGAGCGTGTTCTCCCTCGACAACCCGTGGGTGATCGCCGGCCTCTTCATCGGCGGCCTCATGCCGTTCCTGTTCGCCTCGCTCGCCATGCAGGCGGTCGGGCGCGTGGGCGGCCTCGTCGTCGCCGAGGTGCGGCGGCAGTTCCGGGAGATCCCGGGCATCCTCGAGGGAACGGGACGGCCCGACTACAGCCGTGCCGTCGACATCGTCACCGGCTCCGCGATCAAGAAGATGCTCCTGCCGGCGCTCATCCCCGTGGCCATTCCGATCATAGTCGGCGTCATCAGCCCAGAGGCCCTCGGCGGGCTCCTCATCGGCACGATCGTCACGGGGATCTTCCTCGCCATTGCCATGACCTCGGGCGGCGGCGCCTGGGACAACGCGAAGAAGCTCATCGAGGACGGCGCGTACGGCGGGAAGGGCTCGGAGGCCCACGCGGCCGCCGTCACGGGCGACACGGTCGGCGACCCCTACAAGGACACGGCCGGCCCGGCGATCAACCCGATGATCAAGATCGCCAACATCGTCGCCATCCTGATCATCCCCATCATCGCCTCCATCCACGGCTAGCCGGCGCGGGCCGGCGATGTCGTCTAGGCGCTGCGGCGGCGACGGCGGACCTGTGGGCCCTGCTGGCCGAGGGCGGCGTAGGCCAGGGCCTGCAAGGACTCGTTCAGGTGCCCGAGCTCGTGGGCGATCCGCAGGAGCTGCTCGTGCGAGTCGAGCCGCCGGTTGAGAGTGTGCACCTCGTCGCAGAGGCGGTCGAGCCGTGCGAGGATCGCGTCGAGCTGGCGGTCGTCCAGGAGGTTCCGCTCAGGAGGCATCGATGCTGATCTTAGTCAGCTCGGCGAGGGTGGTGGCCGTCTCGACGTCTCCGCCGAGCCGGGCCACCAGGCGCTCCAGCGCGCCGTCACCGGTCTCGACCGCCTCGATGTACCGGGCCGCGCCGAGCTGCGCGAGGGCGACGCCGGCGAGCGCCTCCGGGGCGTCCGAGTGGACGCCGACGCGAGCCCCTGCATCCGCGAGAGCCCGAAGCGCCGCGCTCGCCTCCGCGTTCGGGCGGAGATAGACCGGCGCGCGGTCCTCGGCGAAGCGGTGAAGTGCCCCTCGCCAGTCCCCGACGCCCGCCTCGGCCCAGCGGTCGAGCTCCACAGCCGCCGCGGCGCGATCGTCGGCGAGCGCCTCGGGGTCGAGAGGCGCGATCGCCGCGAAGCGCCTCGCAGCATCGACGAGGAAGTCCCGCCAGAGCGGCCGTGTGTCTCCGAGGGCGTCGAGGTCGACTGCGACGGCCTTCACGCCCGCGACGCGGCCCACCGCGCGTAGAGGAGGACGCCCGCGGCGACGCCCGCGGTGTCGAGGAGCCAGTCGAGCGGAGAGCCCTGCCGCCCGGCGACGAACGTCTGGTGGATCTCGTCGGAGGCCGCGTACGCCGAGCCGAGCAGCAGCGCGAGCGGCTCTCGGCCGAGCGCCCGCTGGAGTAGCCCGCCGAGGACTGCGTACTCGGCGAGATGGGCGAGCTTCCGCACGGCGAGATCCCACGTGCCGAGGCCCGTGTCGAGGCTCGGGACGGCCGAGAGCGTGAAGATGAGCCCCGCCCAGAGGACGACCGGGAGCCAGAGGTTGGCGCGCGAGACCACCACAGCCGTCCAGCCTAGCTCGCCGCCCGGCAAGAGATATGCTCACGCGCACAGAACAGGCGAGCGGTCGAGGGAAGCCGGTGCGAGTCCGGCACGGTCCCGCCGCTGTGAGGGGAGACGCTCCTCCGCCACGACGCCACTGGCCTCGGCTGGGAAGGCGGCGGAGGGGGGAGCCCCGAGTCAGAAGACCTGCCTCTCGCCGAGACCCGTTCCCCTCGCGGAAGGAGGAAACGTGCACTCTCGACCTCTCGCAGCCGCCCTGGCTGCCCTGCTCGCCCTCGTTCTCGCCTCGTGCGGCGGAGACGACGACACGGCGGCGCCTCCGGCGACCTCGTCGGCCGCCGTCGAGACAACGCTGGCGGCCGAGTTCCCCGTCACGGTCGAGGCCGACAACGGCCCGGTGACGCTGGAGGAGGAGCCTGACGCCATCGTGTCGCTCTCCGCGACGGCGACCGAGTCGCTCTTCGCGATCGGAGCAGGCGACCAGGTCATCGCCGTAGACGACCAGTCGAACTTCCCCGCCGAGGCGCCGGTCACGGATCTCTCCGGATTCGAGCCGAACGTCGAGGCGATCGCGGACTACGAGCCCGATCTCGTCGTCGCCGCGTACGACCCGGGCGGCCTCGTCGACGGCCTCGAGAGGCTCGAGATCCCCGTGCTCCTCCAGGATGCAGCTCCGGACCTCGACGCTGCGTACGGGCAGATCGAGGCGCTCGGCGCTGCCACCGGGAACGTCGAGGGTGCGGAGACGGTCGTCCGCTCGATGCAGATCGAGATCGAAGAGCTGGCCGGCTCGGTCCCGGGCGCGAAGAGCGCCACCGTCTACCACGAGCTCGGTCCCGACTACTTCTCGGCCACCTCGGACACCTTCGTCGGGAGCGTCTACGAGCTCTTCGGGCTCGTGAACATCGCGGACGCCGCTGCCGGCGCCGACGCCGGCGGCTATCCCCAGCTGACCGGCGAGTACATCGTCAGCGAGAGCCCCGACGTCATCGTCCTTGCCGACACGAAGTGCTGCGAGCAGAGCGCCGAAACCGTGGCGAAGCGCCCCGGCTGGGGCCAGGTCGAGGCGGTCGAGAACGGTGACATCGTCGAGGCCGATGACGACATCGCCTCTCGCTGGGGACCGCGCACCGTGGACTTCGTGGCCTTGATTGCCGAGTCGCTCGAGATGATCGGACGGCCGTAGTGGCGCACGTCGGCGGACTACCGGCCCGTCGCTCTGCCGGACCTGAGCGCGCGCTCCGGGGCGTCTCGCTCCGCTGGGCCGTCGCCGCCGGTCTCTTCGTCGTCCTGGCGACGCTGCTGGGCCTCGCTCTCGGGCCGGTCGACCTCGGTCTCGCCGCAGTGACGCGAGAGGTGCTCAGCCACGTTCCGTTCCTCGGGGTCGAATCGACGTTCTCGGACACCGAGGACGCCATCCTCTGGGAGCTCCGGGCGCCGCGGATCGCGCTCGGGCTCCTCGTCGGCGCGATGCTCGCGTCCGCGGGGGCGGCCTATCAGGGCGTCTTCCGGAACCCGCTGGCCGACCCGTACCTGCTCGGAGCGGCGGCGGGGGCCGGCCTCGGCGCCACGCTCGTCATCGCCTACGACGTCGGCGGCGACGGCGGTCTCGACCTCCGGCCGGTCGCGGCGTTCGTCGGCGCCACGATCGGCGTCGGCATCGCGTATCTCCTCGGCCGCTCGGTCGGCGGGCGCCAGACCGCGACGCTCATCCTCGCCGGCGTGACCGTTGCGGCGTTCCTGACCGCTCTCCAGACGTACGTCCAGCAGCGCAACTCGGACACCGTGCAGGAGGTGTACAGCTGGATCCTCGGCCAGCTGGAGACCTCGGGATGGACGGACGTGCTCATCGTCCTCCCTTACGTCGCCCTGAGCGCGGTCGCGCTTCTCTGGCACCGACGCCTCCTCGATGTCCTCGCGGTCGGCGACGACGAGGCGGCCAGCCTCGGAGTGCCCGTGGCCCGGGTGCGGTTGCTCGTCGTCGCCGCCGCGACGCTCGGGACGGCGGCCGCGGTCGCGTTCAGCGGGCTGATCGCGTTCGTGGGGATCATCGTCCCGCACGCCGTCCGCCTGATGGCGGGGACGAGCTACCGCGTCGTCCTGCCGCTCTCGCTCGCGTTCGGGGGCGGCTTCCTCGTCCTCATGGACCTCGTCGCGCGCACGGTCGTCGCGCCGGCGCAGCTGCCGATCGGCGTCGTCACCGCCTTCCTGGGCGCGCCGTTCTTCGCCGTCGTCCTCCGAACGACGCGAACGGTGGGCCCGTGATGCTGCGCGCGGAGCACGTCGCGGTGAGCCTCGACGGCGCGCGGGTCGTGGAGGAGGTCGGCTTCGCGCTCGAGGAGGGGGAGTGGCTCGGCCTGATCGGCCCGAACGGGGCCGGCAAGACGACGGTCCTCCGCGCGGTCGCAGGCCTCGTTTCCTACGCCGGCTCGATCCGGATCCAGGGCGAGGAGGTGTCGTCGCTCGGCCGCCGTGCGGCCGCCCGGCGCGTTGCGGTCGTGCCGCAGATCCCGGTCATGCCGCCGGAGACGAGCGTGCTCGAGTACGTCGTGCTGGGGCGGACGCCGCACCTCGGCTACGCGGGAAGCCCGGGGCCGCGGGACGTCGTCGCCTCGCGCTCGGCGCTCGGCCGTCTGGACGCCGCGCATCTCGCCGACCGGAGGCTCGGGAGCCTGAGCGGCGGCGAGCGCCAGCGGGCCGTCCTCGCGCGCGCGGTCGCCCAGGACGCCCGCCTGCTCCTGCTCGACGAGCCGACGAGCGCTCTCGACGTCGGCGCGCAGCAACAGGTCCTCGAGCTGGTGGCGACGCTCCGGGCCGACCGGGGGCTGACCGTGCTCTCCGCCATGCACGACCTCACGCACGCGGGCCAGTACGCGGACCGGCTGCTGCTCATGGACGGGGGCAGGGAGGTCGCCAGCGGGCCCGTCCACGAGGTCCTCACGGAGGAGCTGGTCGCGCGCCACTACGGCGCGTCGGTGCGGATCGTGGCGGACGCCGAGACCGGCATCGCCGTCATCCCGCTCAGGCCGAGTGTCCACGCGGAGGAAACGGTCTCCTGATGCCTCTGACGTTCCTGCTCGGCGGTGCGAGGAGCGGAAAGTCGGCGCTCGCCGTCCGCATTGCGTCCGAGTGGGGAGGCCCGGTCGTCTTCGTCGCGACCGCGGAGGCGCGTGACGACGTGGAGATGTCCGCGCGCATTGCCCGCCACCGCCGCGAGCGGCCGCCTGCGTGGACGACGGTCGAGGAGCCGCTCGACCTCACGGGTGCGCTCGCGCACGCTCCCGAGGGCGCGTGCCTCGTCGTGGACTGCCTCACGCTCTGGGCGGCGAACGCGCTCGAGGCCGGCTGGGACGACGAGGCGATCGAGCGCACCGCGGTCGAGGCCGCGGCGCTCGCGGCCGCGCGCACCGCGCTCACGGTGGTTGCCTCCAACGAGGTGGGGATGGGGATCGTCCCCGACGCGCCTCTGGGCCGGGCGTTCCGCGACGTGCTCGGGCGGGTGAACGCCGTCTTCGCCGGCGAGGCCGAGCACGCCTTCCTCGTCGTCGCGGGCCGACGGCTGGAGCTCGGGTGAACGACGAGCCGGCGACGCTCCTCGACGGCGCCGTCGCGCGAATTGCTCCGCCGGACGAGGACGCCGCCCGCTCCGCGCGGGAGGCGCTCGACGCGAAGACCAAGCCGCGCGGCAGCCTCGGCGAGCTCGAGACTCTCGCAGTCCGCATCGCCTCGATCCGCGGCGCGTCGCCGGAGAGCCTGAGGGCCGCGCTCGTTCTCGCCGCCGGGGACCACGGATACGCACGGCTCGGCGTGAGCGCGTACCCGCAGGAGGTCACCACGCAGATGCTCGCCAACTTCGCCGGCGGGGGCGCTGCGATCAACGTGCTCGCTCGGCGGGTCGACCTGCACGTCGTCCTGGTGGACGCCGGGGTCGTCGAGCCGCTGAGCAGCCCGCAGATCCGGTCTCTCCGCTTCGGCGCAGGCACTGCCGACGCGACGGCGGGGCCCGCTTCGACCCGCGAGCAAGCTCTCGAGGGAGTCGCCGCGGGCATCGAGATCGCAGAGGAGCTCGTCGCGGGCGGGTTCGGGATCGTGGCGACCGGCGAGATGGGAATCGGGAACACGACCGCCGCCTCCGCGCTCTGCGCGGCGCTCCTTCCCGCCGAGCCGGAGGCTGTCTGCGGGCGCGGGACCGGGGTGGACGACGCGGGCCTCGCGCGCAAGGTGGAGGTCGTCCGTCGGGCGCTGGCCGTCAACCGGCCCGATCCGCGCCGACCCCCTCGGCGTGCTGGCGGCGGTCGGCGGCCACGAGCTCGCCGTCCTCGCGGGCGTCTGCCTCGGCGCGGCCGCGAGCCACGCGGTCGTCCTCCTCGACGGCTTCGTCACCGGGGCCGCCGGACTCGTCGCCGCGCGCCTGGCGCCTGCCGCCGCGGCCTGCATGGTCGCCTCGCACCTCTCGCCCGAGCCGGGGCACGCTCTCGTCCTCGGCGAGCTCGGGCTCCGTCCACTCTTGGACCTCGGGCTGCGCCTGGGGGAGGGGAGCGGCGCCGCGCTCGCGCTGCCACTCGTCCACGCCTCCCTGGCGATCCTCGCCGAGATGGCGACATTCGAGGAGGCCGGGGTCACGGATGCGGGCTCTTGAGGAAGCCGGGCGCGCCGTCGTCGCGGCGGTCGCCTTCCTCACGCGCGTCCCGATCGGCGCTCTGGTCGCGGTGGGGCCGCGGGACGTCGCGCGGGGAGCTGTCCTCTTTCCGCTCGTGGGGGGAGGGATCGGCGCGCTCGTCGGCCTCGTCGCCTGGGGTCTCGACGCCCGGCTGGGGCTGTTGCTCGCGGCTGCGCTCGCGGTGGCGCTCGAGGCGATTCTCACCGGGGCAATTCACCTCGACGCCCTCGCCGACGCCGCGGACGGGCTCGGGGCAGCCACACGCGAGCGCGCCCTGGAAGTCATGCGCGAGGCGGCCGTCGGCGCCTTCGGGGCGCTCGCGCTCGTCCTCGATCTCCTCGTCAAGACCGCAGCGCTCGCCACGGTCGCGACCGGCCCACGGTCCGTGGGAGCCGTCGCGGCAGCGTTCGCGGTCGGCCGCGCCGCGCCGCTCGCTCTAGCGTGGGCGCTGCCCTACGCGCGCCCGGCTGGAGGCAGCGGCGCCGCGCTGACGGACGCGGGCTGGCCCGTGCATGCCGGAGGACTCGCGCTCGGGGTCGGCGGCGCGGTGGGCCTCCTCGGAGTCCGCGGGCTCGCCCTGGTGGGCGGCGCTGGGCTCGTGGTCGGGATCGTCTGGTGGATCGCCCGGCGCCGGCTGGGCGGCGTGACCGGCGACGTGCTCGGTGCTGCAGTCGAGCTCGCCACCACGGCCGCTCTCGTCGCTGCGGCCGCTACGCGCTGATGCTGCACTTCCCCGATCGTGGTGAGGCGACGCGTCTCCTGCTCGTCCGTCACACCGAGACGGACGAGGCCGCGCGCGGACGCTGCTACGGACGGCTCGACGTCGCGCTCTCGCCCGCGGGGATCCGCCACGCCGAGGCGCTCGGCGTGGCGCTGCGCGTCATCCCGCTCGGCGCCGTGTACTCGAGCCCGCTCGTGCGCGCCCTCGACACCGCCGCGGCGATCGCGGCGGCACAAGGCCTCGGGCCGGTCGTCCACCCGGATCTCGTGGAGCTGGACTTCGGCGAGGTCGAGGGCCTGCCGTACGAGCAGATCGCTGCCGAGCGGCCGGAGCTCTATCGCGCCTGGATGCGGGCACCCGCGTCCGTCCGGTTTCCCGGCGGCGAGAGCCTCGACGACCTGCGCTCGCGCGTGCGGGGCGCCGCGGGAGAGATCAGGGAGCGCCACCCGGGCGAGGCGGTCGCGGTCGTCGGGCACGGCGGCGTCGTTCGGGCGGTTCTGGCGGACGTCCTCGGGCTCCCCGACGAAGGCTTCTTTCGGCTCGAGCAGTCGTTCGGCGGCCTCAGCGTCGTCGACTGGATCGAGGGAGTACCCATCGTCCGGCTCGTCAACGCAGTCCTATACTCGTGACCATGGCGAGCCGGCCGGTGAGCGCGGTCGTCCTCACGGTCGGGAACGAGATCGTCTCCGGAGACGTGGAGAACACGAACGCCTCCTGGCTCGCGCGCCGGCTCGGCGAGCTGGGGCTCGAGGTGCGGCTCGTCGCCGCCGTCCGCGACTCGGTGGACGAGATCGCCGCGTTCCTCCGCGCCGAGACGGGCCGGTGTGACGTCCTCGTGGTCACCGGCGGACTCGGCGGCACCCCGGACGACGTGACGCGCGAGGGCGTCGCCGCGGCGTTCGACGTCCCCTGCGAGGAGATCGGAGACCTCGCCGGGCGGCTGCGCGAGCGTTTCGGGCCGCGCGGCCTCGGCGAGTACGCGGCCCGTTGGGCCCGGATCCCAGAGGGGGCCGAGGCGGTCGAGAATCCGCTCGGGGGCGCTCCCGGGTTCGTCCTCGGAAACGTCCACGTCCTGCCCGGAGTGCCGCGCGAGATGCAGGCCATGTTCGAGACGCTCGCCGGGCGCTTCAGCGGCCCTCCCATCACGGCCTGGCGCCGCCGCTACGCGACGGGCGAGGGCCAGATCGTCGCCGTCCTGGAGGAGGCCACACTGCTCCATCCGTCGGTGGCCGTCGGGAGCTACCCGACCTTTCTGGACACGGGCCCGGAGGTCGAGGTCGTCCTCAAGTCGGCCGACGCCCGGGCGCTCGGCGAGGCGGCGGCGTGGATCGAGTCGGCTCTCCACGACCGCATCCGCGCGTAAGCGCCTCCATCCAATCCGGACCTGTCGCCGCCGGCCACTGTCCAGCCAGGGCCGTTCCGGACGGGCGGGCGCCTGTCCCCTCCAGCCGAGCCCGGGGTCAGACCCGCGCCGTGGCCGTAGCGGACGCGCTCCCGCCCGAGAAAGCGCCGAACCGAGCGGAACCCAACCGCGAGCAGCGCGTCCCACGGCAGCGTCGGCCTTGGCCCGACCCGCCATGCCCGGGGTCTGACCCCGGGCGTGGCCGGCCGAGACCTGTCTGGGTCGGCGCGGCGTCGGAACGGCCGGCGGGCCTCGCTAGGATCGACGCCGTGACCGTCACCTCTCCGGAGCAGTACCTGGCCGACCTGAATCCCGCCCAGCGGGAGGCGGTCCTGGCCACCGAAGGCCCCGTGCTCGTCGTCGCGGGCGCCGGCTCCGGGAAGACCCGCGTCCTCACGCATCGCATCGCGCACCTCGTCGTCGCCTGCGGGGTGAAGCCGAACGAGATCCTCGCCATCACCTTCACGAACAAAGCGGCGGAGGAGATGAAACGCCGCCTCGAGGGGATTCTCGGCGACGTCGCCCGGCGCATGTGGGTGATGACGTTCCACGCGGCCTGCGGGCGGATCCTCCGCCGCGAGGCGCCGCGGCTCGCGTACCGCTCCAACTTCACGATCTACGACCAGGCCGACCAGGTCCGCGTCGTGAAGCAGATCGTGGAGGAGGAGGGCTGGGACCCCAAGCGCTTCGTCCCGCGTGGGATCCACGCCCAGATCTCGAGCGCGAAGAACCAGCTCGTCGGCCCCGAGGAGTACGCGAACCGCGTCGGCTCCTTCTACGAGCAGACCGTCGCCGCCGTCTACGACCGCTACCAGAAGCGGCTCCACGCCTCCAACGCGATGGACTTCGACGACCTCATCATGCGAACCGTCGAGATCCTCGAGCACCACCCGGACGCGCGCGAGAAGTGGCAGAAGGCATTCCGCTACATCCTCGTCGACGAGTATCAGGACACGAACCACGCCCAGTACCGGCTGCTCCAGCTCCTCGCCGGCAAGCACGGGAACGTCTTCGCGGTGGGCGACCCGGACCAGTCCATCTATGCCTTCCGCGGCGCCGACATCCGCAACATCCTCGAGTTCGAGCGCGACTTCGGCGGCGCCCGGGTCATCGCGCTGGAGCAGAACTACCGCTCCACGAACGCGATCCTGCGCGCGGCCAACTCGCTGATCGCCCACAACCGCGAGCGCAAGCCGAAGAACCTCTTCAGCGAGCTCGGGGAGGGCGACCCCGTCCGCGTTGTCGAGGTCGAGGACGAGCACGCGGAGGCGCGCTTCGTCGCCGCCGAGATCGCAGGGCTCGTCGACGAAGGCTGCTCCGCATCGGAGATAGCGGTCTTCTACCGGACGAACGCGCAGTCGCGCGTCGTCGAGGACGTGCTCGTACGCCAGGGAGTTCCCTACCAGGTGATCGGCGGCCCGCGCTTCTACGAGCGCGCCGAGGTGAAGGACGCGATCGCCTACCTCCAGGTGATCGACAACCCGTTCGACGGAGTCTCCCTGGCGCGCATCGCCAACCGGCCGCGGCGCGGGATCGGCGAAGCGTCCCAGGCACGGCTCCAGGCCTACGCCGACCTCCAGGGGATCTCCCTCTTCGAGGCGTTCGGGCAGGCAGAGGACGCCGGCGTCGGCGCGGCGCCGCTCAAGGCTGTCCAGCGCTTCCACACGCTCATGCAGTCGCTCATGGCCGGGGCGCTCGAGCTCCCCGTGCCCGAGCTCTTGGAGAAGGTGCTCGAGCGGAGCGGCTATCTCGAGTCGCTCGAGGCCGAGCGGACGATCGAGGCTCAGGGCCGCGTCGAGAACCTCCTCGAGCTGGGCGGCGTGACGGTCGAGTACCAGGCGGCCGCCGACAGCCCGACCCTCTCCGAGTTCCTCCAGCAGATCTCGCTCTTCTCCGACCAGGACGCGCTCGAGGAAGAAACGAGCCGGGTCACGCTGATGACGCTCCACAACGCGAAGGGGCTCGAGTTCCGAGCGGTGATCCTCGTCGGGATGGAGGAGGGCGTGTTCCCGCACTCGCGCTCGATCGAGGAGCAGGGCGTCGAGGAGGAGCGGCGGCTTGCCTACGTCGGACTGACGCGGGCGCAGGAGCGCCTCCTGCTCATCCATGCGGCGACGCGCTCGCTCTGGGGCGCGCGCGACTACCGGAGCCCCAGTCGCTTCCTCGAGGAGCTGCCCGACGACGAGATCGAGCGCGAGCGCCTGCGCCCGACCTCCTGGTCGGGCTACGGCGCACCGCGTGGGTCTGCCGCGGCGAGCCGCCCGGCTCTCGACCTCTCGACGGGCGACTCGGTCCGCCATTCGACCCTGGGGGAGGGAGTGGTCGTGCGAATCGACGGCGACGGCACCGTCACCGTCCGCTTCGCCGCGGACGGCGCCGAGCGCCGCCTGATGCTCGACTACGCGCCGCTCGAGAGAGTGGTTTAGCCCGCCTGGGAGGAGCGGCTAGACTCGCAGATCGCTGCGAGGGACGGCGCGGTCGCGCGGGCGGACGCTCTCTCCGGACGGATCGCGCGCCTTGGTGCCCCGAGATCTTCTGACCTCTGCTAGGGTTCCGCCCCGTGCTTGTCCTGAAGGCCCTGCTAGCAGGGCTTTTTTGTTGCTCCGTCCTCGCATCGCCCGCGCTGGCCGGATATGAAGAATCACCCGCCGACTCCCACCCGGAGGCGCGCTGGCTCGTCCCTCTGGACGGCCCGCTCGGGTCACCGTTCGGCCCGCGCTGGGGGCGCATGCACGAGGGAATCGACATCGAAGGGTGGGCGGAGACACGCGTCCGCGCCGCCCGGAGCGGCGTCGTCACCCGCGTCGGCTGGCTCAACAGCTACTCAGGCTTCGGCCTCGTCGTCAAGATTCGGCACGAGGGCGGGTTCGTCTCGATGTACGCCCACCTCGCGCGCGCCCTGGTGAAGCGCGGCGACGTCGTGACGGCGCGGGAGTTGATCGGCCGCGCCGGCTGCACCGGCTCCTGTACGGGCACCCATCTGCACTTCCAGACGTGGGAGAGGGGCAAGCTGGTCGACCCGCTGAAGCTGCTGGGGCGGCGCGCCTTTCGTTCGCTAGACTGAGCGGCCGCGAGGGCGGTTAGCTCAGTTGGGAGAGCACCAGCTCGACAAGCTGGGGGTCACTGGTTCGAGCCCAGTACCGCCCATGAAAAGCCCTTGCTGCGACGGCAGTCGCGAGCGATCGCACCGTCGTCGGCGCGGACGCTTCAGCGTTCGGCGGGCTGCCCGGGCTCCGATCGCGCCTAGTCTTGTGATGCACCCTGAACGATGAGATCCTGAGCCCGCAGCTCATGAGCTCGAACTCGTACGAGCAAGTCTGCGCGGCGCACCGGTGGGACGTGCCGGCGCGCTACAACATCGCGTCCGACGTCTGCGACAAGCACCCTCGCGACAAGCTCGCGATGGTGTGGGAGAGCTTCGACGGGTCCCACCGAGAGCTGGCCTGGGGCCCGCTCCAGGATCTCTCGAACCAGGCGGCTCACGTCCTCGGCGAGCTCGGGCTCGAGCGCGGCGACCGCGCTGCGGTCGTGCTGCCGGCGACGCCGGAGGCCGCGGCGATCTTCTTCGGCGTCTGGAAGCTGGGCGCGATCTTGCTCTCGATGTCGGTGCTGTACGGCGACGACTCGATTCGCCATCGCCTGTCGGACTCGGGCGCGAAGCTCGTCGTTACGGACGCGGATAACGCGCCGCGCTTCGCCGACTCGGGTGTGCCGATGCTGGTCCTGGAGGCCGACACGCTCGCGGGCGCCTCGACCGAGCCTCTCCCCGGCGACACCTCGGCCGAGGATCCCGCCCAGCTTTACTACACGTCGGGGACGACCGGGCTCGCGAAGGGCGTCGTGCACGCCCACCGCTACATCCTCGGCCACGAGGAGTTCGTCCACAGCCATGAGGTCGCCGACGGCGAGCGGTTCCACGGCATGGGCGAATGGGCGTGGGCGGCGGGAATCGCGCCGCTGCTCGGCCCGTGGCGGCTCGGCGCGGTGCAGTGCGTGTACAGGCGCGAGGCCGGCTTCGACCCGCATCGGCAGCTGGACTTCCTCAGCCGCCACGACGTCACGAACGTCTTCACGACGCCGACGGCGATGCGGGCGATGATGGCGATCGAGGACGCGGGGACGCGGTATCCGCAGAAGTTCCGGCGGGTCTGCTCGGCCGGCGAGCCGTTGAACCCAGAGGCGATTCGCTGGTTCCGGGAGCAGTACGGCGTGACCGTGCTCGACTACTACGGGTTGACGGAGTCGTATCCGCTCGTCGGGAACTATCCGTTCATGGAGGTCCGCGAGGGCTCGATGGGCAAGCCGATGCCAGGCTGGGACGTGCAGATCCTTGACGAGGACGAGCGCTCGGTCGCCCAGGGCGAGCGCGGCGAGATCTGCCTACGTGCCCGCACGAACCCGCACTACCCGCTCGGCTACTGGAACCGGCCCGAGGACACCGAGGAGGTCTTCGGCGGCGAGTGGTTCCACACGAAGGACGCCGCGAGCGAGGACGAGGACGGCTACATCTGGTACGAGGGGCGCGCCGACGACGTGATCATCGCCGCCGGCTACCGCGTCGGCCCCTTCGAGGTCGAGTCTGTCTGCCTCGAGCACCCAGCCGTGCGGGAAGCGGCGGCCGTGGCCTCGCCCGACGAGCTGCGCGGCAACGTCGTCAAGGCGTTCATCGTCCTCGCGGCCGACCACGAGCAGTCCGACGAGCTCGCCGACCAGATCAAGGCGTTCGTCCGCGAGCGGCTATCCGCCTACGCGTATCCGCGGCGGATCGAGTTCGTCGAGGACCTGCCCAAGACGCTGACCGGGAAGATCCGCCGCATCGAGCTCCGCCAGCTCGAGCTCGAGCGGGCGCGTGCCGTGCGCGGCTGAGCCCGGTACGGCGTAGCCCTTCGTGTCCTCGCCGCGAAACGGGACAAGGATTGTCTCCGAACCCTCGACGGGAAGTCTGCTGAGCCCCTCCGAGAGTCCGGAGAAGGCGGCCTGAGGAAGAACGCGGCCCCACTGACCTTTTCGGTCTGGGAGTGGCCGCAGACTGGGCGCTTACGAGCGCCTGTCCTGATCTTTATACGTGGCGCAGGGTTGAAACACTAAGAGATCGTACGCCTACTGATAATGATGCGGTAGAGTTCCTGACTGCCTTCGCTTTTGAGATTAACGGGCTCACCAAAGATACCTCTTACAACTTTCCGGTAACCCGGGCGCCAGACTATGAACTCATCCTTTTCCCAGCAGAAGTTCCACTGGTGATACCCACGATAGTGTGGATCACCCTCGTTTACATGACCCCAGACAATCACACAGCCACCGCGTTTTGTAGCTGCCAACATGCTCTTCAGGGCAGTTATAGGCTCCGCTACGTGGTCCAGGGCATTTCGGGAGAAGACTATGTCAAATGAATTTTGCCCAAACTGCTCGTCGACGTCCTCGGCCTTACCATATATCGGTGGTACTGGGGCGTGCAATCCGTAACTAGCGAGCATCTTATTGAAGTGGTCAGCCATAACGTCAATGCATATCAGCTCGACATCTCGGTCCTTCAGCCTATGGCCGATGTTTGTAGCTGGACCAGAGCCAACATCAAGGATGCGCACGGGGTCGTTACCAGCGGGTAGATGCTTCGCGATGCCATCCATAAGTGGCATATCAGGATCGAATCGTGTGACAAAACCCGGAAACGCGGACGGATTGGCCGCGCGCTCAGACCAGAAGCGCATCGTCTCTTTCTTTCCACGTTGCCATTCCAGGTGTAGCTGCCGCCGATCGAGGCCATCTCGCCGAACCTGAAGTTTGGCGAATGACGCTGCAGGGCGATGACGCGCCTTCGCGGTGACGCCTGGACATGGTTCGAACACCGGAGTCAGCCGAGCGCTCCTCCGCCTCGGGCGCAGGCTCCGGAATGGGCGCCGCCAGCTCCTCGGCCGTGACCTTGGTCTTCTCCGCAGGTTGATGTTGTCAGTCGTCAATTCGAGGCTCCAACGGGAGATGGCCCCGTAACGTGAAAACCTCTCGTCAGTGTGTGCGAATATCATTAGTGAGCTACCCGGTCTCAAGAGTCGGGTCAGGCTCATGACGGTACGCGGCGGGTCCTCTAGCTCATGGATGACATTCCGTAGAAGGATGAGATCGAACTGACCTTCGTCGAAGAGGGATTCGGCATCTTCAGCGCGCATCTGGATTGGTTCCACGGGAGCTACCAAGCCTCGACGCTTGAGAGCCGTCAAGTACTCGGTTGCACGCACGTCAATGGGAACTACCTGAGCTCCGGGTTCGCCCGGGATCCTTGTGCCTAGTCGCGTAGTTGGACCTGACCCGACGTCCAAGATCAGAAAAGAGTCTCGCCCAGGCGAAGGGTCCATGGGCAATACCCGAACCAGCTCAGGGAGAAGATTCCGTTCCGTGGGCGAAAAGAACTGCCTTTTCTCAAAGTTTCTGATTACTCGTTCAATGTAGGCCAATCTCGGCTCCTCGGCCGGAGATTCATCAGCGGCCAAGGCGTCAGGCTACATGTAACTCTTGAGGAGCGCCCCGTAGTCGCTGAAACGCCTAAGCACGTGCTTCGCAGGCGTGCCCCAGACGTTTGAACGCGAACGGCACGAACCCTAAAGCGCCGGTTTGCAGGGACTAACGCCCGGGCGCAGGCGGGCACGAACGTCTGCGCCGTCTCGACAAGTTGGGGGTCACTGGTTCGAGCCCAGTACCGCCCATGAAAAGCCCTGCAAAGCTGAAGCCTTTGTTGTCAAGCGACCTCCCCTAGGAGGTGAGCACCGAGCGCGACTCCGCTCGGGCCTCGCGCCACAGCACGAGCTCGTACGTGTGCAACGCCAGCCACACGGCGGTGACGAGCGCCAGCGCGGCAATCGCCGGAACCATCGTCGCGAGCGGAAGCAGGAGTAGGAGCAGGAGCGCCGCGACGAACCGGCCGCGGCTCACCCGCCACCGCCGTTCGATCCGGATCCTGATCGCGGAGTAGGTCAGCAGGTAGAGCGCGCTCCCGCCGCAGAGCGCGAACGCCGCGACGGAGTCGAGCTCGTCACCGACGTCCCCGACGATGTTCTTCATCGCGAACGCGAAGAGCACGATTCCGACGATCATCGGAAAGTGCATGTACGTGTACGCGTCACGGGCAAGAGCAACGCGCTCCGGCCCCTGGGCGTCCACGAGCAATCGCTCGCCGCGGATCGCGAAGAAGTCGAAGTACGCGAGCCAGAACGAGGTGGCGACGAGGAGCCCCAGGATCGCGGCCACGACCTCGCCCAGCCCGATGCCGATCCCCGCCGCACCGATCCCGATGGCGATGAACGCCTCGCCGAGCGCGATGATCAGCACCAGGCCGTGCCGCTCCGCGAAGTGCGACGGGTGCACCTGCCAGCCCGTCGATCCGCTCAGCACGGCGCCGAAATAGGTGCAGACGAGCGCGGCGATCCAGAGCCATGTGCGCGCGCCGTCCGCGAAGCCCGCGACGAGGATCATGGTCGCGCCGAGCAACGTCCACGGCGCCAGCCGGAGCACGGCGCCGAGCAACTCGGGGTTCCCGCGGCCCGCGAGCGCGTAGAGAGCTGCGTGCATCACGCAAACCACGAGGAAAGCGGCGCCGAAGAGCACGCCCTCGTCGCCGAAGACGCCCGGCACGACGAGCCCTGCGATGAACATCGCGATCAGCGCGACAAGCAGCGCGGCGCCGACGACGCTCTCCTCGGGGTCAACGATGTTCGTCAGCCAGGCGTATGCCGCCCAGGCCCACCAGAGCGCGGCGAGGACGAGCACACCCCGGCCGATCCCTGCGAACGTCGGGTCGTCGGCGAGCAGCGTCGCGACCTGCGTAAACGCGAAGACGAAGACGAGGTCGAAGAAGAGCTCGCGCGGCGTGACGCGGTGCTCGTGATCGACGGCCGCGACGACGCTCATCGGTCGCGACACTACCGCAGCGTCGTAGCCTGACCTGACCCGGGCGCGGGCAGGGGTAGTCCTAGGGAGTCCTTGCGGCCGGCGGGCGTTAGCAGGCCGTTTGCAGCGGCGCCTCGACAGCGGCGCCGCCTAGACGACCGTGAACCTCCCCCGCATCGTCGTCCGGTGAGGGTCGCACCGGTACCTATAGGTCCCGACGCGCAGCCTGACCTCCCACCTGCGGCGACCGGTGAACGCGACCCCCGTCCTCCGGTCGACGCCGGGCCCGAAGAGATGGAAGTTGTGGATGCTCGAGCGGTCGCGGATGACGAAGACATGCCTGCCGTCCTGGACGCGGCGAACGATCGTCCCGTCCGCTCGCTTGAGCGTGATCGTGAAGCCCGGTCCCGACCCTCCCGTAGAACGTCCTCGCCTTCGCAGTAGCCGGGGCGAGCAGCGCGAGGACGGCGAGTACAGCGAGGACGGCGAGGAGAGCGTGGCGCTGGGACATCGGTCGCACGGGATACGGACGTTGCCCCCGTTCGGATTTCTTCCCGCCTCCACTCGAGAAGTGATCAGCCAGAGGCGTCGGTCGGAAGAGATGCCGGGCGGTACCGCTTCCAGGTCACGCCGGCGAGAAGCCCGATCACCAGCGTGGGCACGACCGTCATCACGCGATAGACGAGCACCGCCGCGACGACGTCCACCTGGTCGCCCCCGAAGCCCACGAGAGCGGTCGTGAGGCCCAGCTCGACGACGCCGAGCCCGCCGGGTGTGATCGGGATCGAACCCAGGAGTCGTACCAGCGACCAGGCGGCGAAGGCTTCGACGGCGCTCACCTCGCTACCGGAGACACCGAGAACGCGGAGTGAGACGAGCAGCACGAGAAAGACGGTGAGCTGCCCGACGAGCGTCGCGAGCGTGAGCACGTGCCAGCGACCTCTGAGGAGCCGGTTCGTCCGGTTGCGAAAACGGACGAATGCGTCTCCGCCCCAGCCCACCGGCTCCCTTCGGATCAACCGCAGGCCCCAGGAGACGATCCGGGCCGCGAGGTCGCCGACCCGGCGAGCGAGCCTGGGACTGCTCAGGCCGGCCGCGAAGCCCGCCACGACGACGACCAGGATCGCGAGGCCGACGGCGGCGATCGTGTCGAGGGCGGTGTGAGCGCCGCCGCTCAGGGCCAGGAGCGCGAGGGCGACTGTCGGGAAGGCCAGCATCGCGAGCTGGTTCCAGACACCGGTCACCGCGACCGCCAGGCCGACCGCCGAGCTCGCGAAGCCCCAGGCGCGGAGCATCGCGAACGACAGCGCCATCCCGACGGCGACTCCCGCGGGAGCGACGTAGGTCGATGCCGTCGAAGCCTGGGTGACGACGAACGCCTGGAGGAAGCGGAGGCCCGGCAGCGCCGCCATCCAGGGCGGCGCGAACGTGACGAGGTTCAACAGCGTTGCTCCGAGCAGGAGAGCGACCTCCGTCCACGACAGCGTCTTGACCGCGCCCCAGACGTCCCGGTAGTCGGCGATGCGCGGGAGGACGAAGACGAAGGTCACGACGATGACGGCGACAGCGACGCCGGCCCCGAGCAGGTGCCGTTTCGAAACTCTTCTGCGGCGATCGGTCGCCATCCGCCGGGATTGTGAGCGACCGACACGGGCGATGCGCTCAGCGACTCTCCTGTGCCGTCTCCCAGCAGGCCGTCGGCGCGCCGGCTGGGCGAGCGACTTCGGGGGGTTACGATGGAGCCTGTGGGTGCGGCGCCGCGCGCCCGGGGCACCCGCGACGCCGTTAGCGATCCCAGAGGAGGCCGCCATGCATCCGTCCGAGCATTCGGTTTACACCACGGGCTCGTGGCAGCCGTTTCCCGGGCAGGAGGAGGCCTTCATCGCGGCCTGGGAGGAGTTCGCGGGGTGGGCCGCGGGGCTCGATGGAGCCGGTGCTGCGATCCTGGCTCGGGACGTGCGCGAGGAGGGCCGCTACGTGAGCTTCCTCGGATGGGACGACATGGAGGCGGTGCGCGGTTGGAAGGGGCATTCCGAGTTCAAGGAGCGGATGAGCCGTGTGCAGCAGTTCGTCGACAAGTTCGCTCCGACCGAGCTCGAGGTCGTCGCTCGCCGGCAGGGTGAGGGGTGAGCGCCCGCACGCTCATTCTCGGCGGCGGCTTTGGCGGCATCGCGACGGCCGTGGAGTTGCGACGACTCCTCGGCGACGACCACGAGATCGTGCTCGTCGACCGCAAGCCGCAGTTCGCGATGGGCCTGCGCAAGCTCTGGGAGCTGGTCGGTCACGGAACCATCGCCGACGGCAGCCGGTCCCGGGCGCTGCTTGCGCGGCACGGCGTCGAGTTCCTCGCGCTGGAGATCACGGCGATCGACGCCTCGGGACGCCGGGCGGAGACAACGGACGGTTGGCTCGACGGCGACCATCTCGTCGTCGCGCTCGGCGCGGTGTCGCGGCCCGACCTCGTGCCCGGGCTCGCGGCGTACGGGCACGACGTGTGGGACTTCGCCGGCGTGCCGGCCGCAGCCGAGGCGCTGAGGGGCTTCGACGGCGGGCGAATCGTCGTCCTCATCGCAGGCGCTCCCTACCCGTGCCCGCCGGCGCCGTACGAGTGCGCCCTCCACGTCCACGAGCACCTCCTCGCCCGTGGCCTGCGGGACCTGACGGAGCTCGCGGTTGCGACGCTCCAGCCGATGCTGATGCCGAACGCCGGTCGCGACGGCTCGGAGTGGATGGAGCAACAGCTCAGCGAGCGCGGCATCTCCTACCGGCTCGGCGCGAAGACCGAGCGCGTGGAGCCCGGCCGCGTGGTGCTCGCCGACGGCGAGATGCCCTTCGACCTGCTGATCGCGGTCCCACTCCACCGACCTGCCGCCATCGTCGCCGATAGCGAGCTGACGGCGGGGCACGGCTGGATCGCGGTCGATGCGGGCACGCTCGCGACGGCCCACGAGGGTGTCTACGCGGTGGGGGACGTCACCCTCATCCCGCTCGCGAACGGCCTGCCGCTCCCGAAGGCCGGCGTGATGGCGGAACTCCAGGGCACCCGGGTGGCGCGGGCGATCGCGGCCGAGTTGCGTGGCGAGGAGTCTCCGGCACCGTTCGACGGCAGCGGCTTCTGCCCGATCGAGCTCGGACCAGGTTCGGCGGCGCTCGTCGAGGGCCACTGGTACGCCGAGCCCGAGCCGGTCGTCACGATCACCGGGCCAAGCGCGGCGCACGCGGCCGAGAAGGCGGCCTTCGAGACCGAGCACCTGGAGCGCTGGTTCGGGGCCTGAGCTCGGACGGACCCAGCCGGACCCCGTACATCACGCGAAGCGTCGAGAAGGCCGTCGATTCAGCCGACCGTGGCGAAGCCGAGCCGCTTGAGGACAGGCGTCGACATCCTGCCGGAAACGGTGGTGAGGGACGGTAGGTTCGAGGGTCAAGGCCGTCGCGTGCCCGAGGGTTCAGGAATGCTCCCTGAGTGCTCGATCGGCCGGGTCGAGTATCAGCATGTGCCTCGCGACGGCGGCGGCTTCGCCGGCTTCTCGCTCTGGCGGCACGAGTTCCGCGTCCGGCCCGATTGGCTCTGGATCAGGACCGGAGCGGGCGGCCTCGTCTTCGCCGCCGACTTCCCGAACGCTCCGACCGGTCCAGAGGACTAGCTACATGTGATCCCGCAGGCTCCGCGCGGAGTAAAGCCTAGGACGCGACCAGCATGGCGACGACAGCGTACTGGCACGCCGCCGCGCCGATCACGCACGCGTGGAAGACCTCGTGGTAGCCGAACACCGCCGGCACGGGATCGGGAGTGCGCCGCGCGTACACGACCGCGCCGAAGGTGTAGAGCACACCGCCGACGGCGAGCAGGAGCATCCCGAGCGGCCCGATCGCACTCATGAGCTGCGGCACCACGACGATGCCGACCCAGCCGAGCAGGATCCCGAGCGCCGCGCTCAGCCACCGCGGCGCTCCGACCCAGGCGAGCACGACCACGATCGCGGCGAGGGCCCCCGCCCAGACAACGGAGAGGATCGACCAGCGCCAGGCTCCCTCCAGCGCCAGGAGCCCGAACGGCGTGTACGTCCCCGCGATCAGAACGAAGATCATCGCGTGGTCGAGCCGGCGCAGCCACATCCGCGCGGCGAGGCTCCGCCAGTTCACCCGGTGGTAGACAGCGCTCGTCCCGAACATCGCCACGAGCGCGGCTGCGAACGCCGCCGCTCCGGCATGCTCCCTCGCCCCCTCGGCGAGCACGATCAAGAGAGCGGCGAGCCCTACGAACACGACGCACGCCCACTGATGCGAGACGCCGCGCAGACGCGGCTTCAGGCCCAGGCCCTCCTCCATCGCGGCAACGTAACGGCATCGCGGCGGCGGCGTCGCGCCCTGCCGTCCCTTTGGCAGTTTTGGGGCCGTGCCCGCACGGGGATTCCAGTGCAATGGCCTCACGGGACGACTGCATGCGCGAGAACGAGGAGCTCTTCCGCACCGCCGGCGGCGTGGCAACAATGGCAACGCTCGGCGTTCGTTCGCGTGCCCGTCCGTTCGCTCGCCGGGCGGAAAGCCCGTGTATACGCGGTGTGAGCGCACCGGCCTGGACGGGCGCGAACGGTCGCCCCGACTCGACAGCTGGGGGTCACAGGTTCGAGCCCAGTACCGCCCACCTCGTACGAGAGCCGGAGTCCTGCACTGTGGGCTTTTGGCCCTTTCGTTGCCGGTCGTCATCCGCTCAAGCCCGGGTGAGAAGATGGCGATGCGCGACCGAACGCATGCCAATATCTCGCTTACGAACGGAGAGAAGGGACTGGCGTGGCCAGGGTCGAGATCGGAGGCAGGCGACAGGGCCAGGAAGTGTGGGCGAGGTGGATCGATGGGCGCGTGCAAGGCGACAGGGAGTTCCTCAGAGCCGCCGGCCTTGATCCGGGTACACGCTTCGAGGATCCGCACGCGTTCGTGGAACTCATCCAGGGACTCCTAGACCCAGGCTCGGCCAACGTTGTCCTCGACGTTCCGCCGGGGCCAGCGTGACCGCTCGCCCAAGCCCGGCTTCGACACAGCCGTCATTTTGAATCGAGTTCTTAATGCTAGGCGCGGAGCGAGCCTGCCGGTCCCCGCGGGGCTTCTACTTCGTGTCCGGCTCGCTGACCTTCTTGAGGTTCCCGAGCTTCTTCCTCGGATCCCGGTCGAGCGCGCCACCCTCGTTTTCCCAGTCGTCCTGCTGCCTGTCAGCCTGGCGAGCGGCTTCTGACGGCCGTTGCTCTTCCTCAACGCCGGCCTCGGCCACCTGCCAATGGGCCTCCTCCGAGCGTTCCTTATTTCGGTCAGCGCGCTGCTTCTCGTCAGTCATGTGCTACAAGGCTAGCGCGCCTGGCCGCCTGTCGGTCGCGCACGCCGCGCCATCGGGCGCACGCGCCTCGGAGGGCGTGGCAGAGCGATTGGCGCAGGCAGGATCACCTAGGATTGAGAGCCGAGCCATGGTGACAGTGAGCTCGAAGTAGTTGCGCAAGAGCTAAGCGTCCTGGGGCAGATGGCTCGGAGCCGTTGAGAAGCGCAAGAAGGCCCGCGAAAACGCGGGCCTTCTCTCTCCATCGAACTGGCGCGAGCTGTTACGCGCGGACGAGCCCGTTCGTCTTGTGCACGATCACCTCTCCGCCCGTGATCTTCGGCGGATTCGGAAGTGCCGTCTCGAGCTTCTCGTCGCGCACCCAGGTGGCTGCGACGCGGCTCGACTCGTCGGCCTGCGCCGAAGTGTCGAAGAAGCCGATAGAACTCCAGACGCCCTTTTCGGCCTCGATGAGGTAGTACCCGCTGAAGCCCGGCATCTCGCTCAGGCGGGGTAGCAGGCTCTCGCCGACCCTCTTGGTCAGCTCGTCGGTGCGACTCGCGTCGACACCCTCGTAGCGTCTCACGGTTGCATGCATACGCTGCTCCTAACTCTCGTGCTCAGGGGTAGAGAACCCGGTTGAGCTCTCCCTGACTGCACTCAAGGCCCGGATGTGACAGTCGAAGAGGAGAAGAGTGGGAGCCTCGACGGCTTCCGTGTGGGGTCCTCGCGCAGCAGGTAGTGTAGCAGACTTCTTGACAACGTGGATTTACGTCGCTACGTTTCTCTACGTTATCTCTTTAGGAGGCAGCGGTGTGCCCCTTCTCGGTGACTCTGCAGCACGTTCCGGACCGGGAGCTCGGCCCGCTTCTGATTCAGCTCGCGCAGGCGGGCTTCCCCAATCCGGCCATCAAGCCTGTTGGTGCCGATCGTGGATCTGGCCAGGCGGCCGCTCCCGCTCGCGGGGAGAGGGCGGATCTCCCGGAGGACTGGCGGACCGTGCGGAAGCGGGACGGCGAGTCGTATCAGTGGCCGGAAGAGCGCGATCGCTACTCGCGCTACCGCGTGTTCCTGGGCACGACGCGCGCCGAGGGCGCCGTTCACATCGGACTCGGCGAGACGATTCGCAAGAACAGGTGGGGACGCGACCGAAAGTACGTCGTCGCCTTCCTGAGCAGTGGATCCCCGCAGCAGCCGCTGGTCGAGTTCGTCGCAGCAGACGACTACGAGGAGACACGCGAGCTCGTCGCAGTCGTCCGGGGAAGCGACGGGGGGCGGCGTATGTACGGGGCGGGCGACACGCTTCCGGGCGTGTACGCGGAAGGGTTCCGAACTCAGATGTACAGCGAGCGTGTCGTCTATCGAGGCGTCTGGAACAAGGTCGTCGTGGTAGCACACGAGAACGACGACACAACGATGCTCAACCACGCCCTGCTCCAGAGCCGGCGACGCTACCCGACGTAGGTTGAAGGCACTGCCGGCCGGGCCGCGTTAGGCTGCCGGCTGCCGAGCTGTCCCTGAGGACGGCGACGGAGCCGAGGACGATGCGATTCGACTGGGGCGAGGGCGGGCGTGTCGTCGTCTACTTCGACGAGGACGAGAAGGCGAAGACGCGCCTCTCGGTCCAGCACGAGCTCCTGCCCGACAGCAAGGCGGCCAAGCGGTGGAAGCCGTTCTGGCGCGAACGTGTCGCCGCGCTCAAGGAGTTGCTCGAGGCCTAGCTTGACACTCGGGCCGTCGGGCTCTACGGTCGCGGCGCCGACGTCGAGAGGAGACCACGATGGCCCAACGCAGACCTGCGGAGCAGGCGCGTGCGTGGGCGGAGCTGAGCGTGCTGAACTACGCAGGCGCGCTTCCGTCCGAGTTCGACGAGTCGGAGATCGGCGGCGCTACCCCGGTCTACGACCTGAACGGCGAGGAGCTCTACGTCCGCTTCCCTCTCCGACGGGGGCGCGAGCCGGTCGGCTATGCGGACGTCGCCACGCATCCGGCCTTCGGCGCCGTGCTGCTGGCCGCGTCGACGGGAGCCTGGAACGAGCGCGCGATCCTCGAGGCGGCTCGTAAGGGCGCCCGGAGGCACTTCCGGCGTCAGCCCGAAACCCTGCGCTTCGTCGCCTACAGCTACCCGAAGATCGCCGTGCAATTCCTGGCCAAGGGGGAGGAGATCGCACTGCTCGAGCTCGGCACCTGGATCCCGGTGCCGCCCCGCTCGGACCGTTCGGCCGACGAGCCGCCGTCCAACTTCGAGCGTTGGTCTTTTCTCGAGGAGCAGCCGGCAGCGGCGCGGCGTCGGAACGTCGCCCGCTACGAGAAGCGTCTCGCAGGCGTCGAGGAGCTGCTCGCGCGTGCCAAGCGGATCCCGGCCGACCAGATTTCGCGCGCCACCTTCGAGCGAATCGTCGTGCGCGACATCCTCAAACTCCTCTTCGAGTCCCGCGAGCTCCATTATTCGACACGGAACACCGACCACTTCACCTGTTACGAGGTCCGCGGGCAGGAGACGAGCGTCTGGTGCGTGGCCGCAAGCGTCCAGATGCTGCTCGACTTCTACCGCTACGAGTACACGCAGGTCCGCCTCGCCGCCGAGCTCGGGCTCGGAACCCTGGCAAACCCGAACGGGCTCCCGTACTCGCGCGACGGCGACGTCGTCACGGTGATCGAGGCGATGACCTCGAATGCCCTCGACGCGGCCATGAACACGACACCGAGCTGGAGCGAGTTCCGGACGGAGATCCGTGCGAACCGTCCGCTCATCAGCTTCGTCCCCAGCCACTCCCGCACCGTGGCGGGCTACACGCGGGTCGGCCTCACCGGCCTCGGGCTCTCGCCGTTCAGAGGTCTCCTGGTCTACGACCCGTGGCCCCCGAACGCCGGTGTGATCACGCGCTGGGAGAACTTCGACGCCACCACTTACCGGAGGACGTTCACGGCTCACGTGACGCTGGTTTGACGCCGACCGAGGCCGAGGTGCTAGCCGCGCGCGAGGCTGCCGGGAGGGCTCTCGCGGCCGGGATGGCCGACGAGCCGCGCGCGGAGGAGGCCGAGCTGCGCCCGCTTCCCATCCAGTCGCCGGAACGGGAGCCGGCCGGCTGGCTCGTCGGCGTCGTGGTCGGCGAGCGTCTCGCCGGCTTCGTCCAGCTCGACTCAGGCCTCGGCTTCCGACGCTACGCCTCGTTCGCCGGCGAGGGACCCCCCGCCGGCGACTGGCTGGACCCGGAAACGGTGCTGGCCCGAGCGACTGCGGCGCTCGCTCCCGGCGAGTCCGTCGAGGATCTCTACCTCGGCTACGACAGAAGCCCGGACCGGATCGCGTGGGTCGTGCGGGTGGCGGGCCCGCAGGGCGAGGCCCGAACGCTCCTCGTCACCGGCGATGAGGTTTCACGGCGAAAGGAGAACGAATGAGCCCTGAGACGGACCCGACCGCGATGAACCTCGAGAAGATCGACCACGTGGTCGTGCTCATGATGGAGAACCGCTCCTTCGACCACATGCTCGGCTATCTCAAGCTCCAGGGCATCCTCCCGGAGGTGGACGGGCTCGAGCGGACGATGGGCAACGAGGACGCGAAGGGGACCTTCCACCGCGTGCGGGCGCTCGGCAGGAGGCGCATCGACCAGAAGGCGCTCGACCCTGGGCACAGCGCTGCCGACGTGAAGGAGCAGCTCGAAGGGGACATGGGAGGGTTCCTCGAGAACTTCGTGAAGGCCTTCGAGCGGAACAAGAAGGAGCATCCGCCTCCGGCCGGCTTCAAGTTCGACCCCACGCTCGTCCTCGCGTACCTGACGGGCGACGACGTGCCCGTCTACGACTACCTCGCGCGGCGCTACCAGGTCTGCGACCGCTGGTTCAGCTCCTTCCCGGGCCCGACGTGGCCCAACCGGCTCTACGCGGTTACCGGCGGGTCGGCCGGGACGACCGCGAACCGCAGACCCCCGATCTACGACCTTCCGTCGTTCGTCCGCCACCTCGACCGAGAGAACGTCCCGTGGCGCTGGTACTCCTTCGATCCAGGCACGCTGCGGGCGATCGACGGACGCTACGCGTTCTTCCACGACGACGAGTTCGCCTACTTCGACCGCAAGACCCTCTTCGAGCGCCGCACGTTCCTCGACGATGCGCGGGACGGTGACCTGCCCGCCGTGTCCTGGATCGACCCGAACTTCGTCGACTTCAGGCTCTTCGGCCCGCCGGGCTCGAACGACGACCATCCGCCTGCGCCGATCATGGCCGGCCAGGAGCTCGTGCTGACGCTGCTCACCGCGCTCTGGACGTCACCCCACTGGCGCAAGACGCTCCTCGTCGTCACCTACGACGAGCACGGCGGCTTCTTCGACCACGTCGATCCGCGCGCCTTCACCCCCGAGGACGATCGACCTACCCACCGGCGCTACGGCGTCCGTGTCCCGGCGCTCGTCGTCTCGCCCTACGTGGAGGCCGGCGTCTCGCACACGGTCTTCGACCACACGTCGATCCTGAAGACGATCCTGCTGCGGTTCTGCGAGCGCTCCGACACGGCGATCAAGGCCATGGGGCGCCGAGTGGCGCATGCGAACCACCTCGGGCCGCTGCTCACGCGCGCGGCGAACCGGCCGCGGCAGCCCGCGACCAGGGCCGAGACTCAGGCGCTCCTCGACACGATCGCCGAGTGGAAGCAGGCCGCCTACCGGCCGACGCTGCTGGAGGAGCCGCTCGCCGGCCGGAGCGGGCGCGAGGCGCTCACGGACCTCCAGGAGGAGGTCGTCTCCATCGCCCTGCGGCTCCGTGCCGGCGGGCTCCAGCACGGCGCGCCCTAGTCGGAAGCGGCGGCGACCGCGTTCTCCAAGAGCCAGGTCAGGTAGAGGAAGACGGAGAGCTCGTAGGCCTGCGGGTCGGCCGGGTCGATGTCGCGCTCGTAGGTCGCCTCGCTGACGTCGAGACGCGTGCCGAGCACGAGGCGGAGGTCGGTGAGCGCGCGAAGCCACGCCTCGAGCTCCGTGGCGCTCAACCGGTCGCGGTCGGCCGTCTCGGCGAGGATGCGGAGCGCTTCGCGCCGCCCCTCGTCCAGCTCGCGGGCCGTCAGCCGACGGTACTCCGCCTCTTCCTCGGCGTCGTCCTCGTAGGCCGGCGGGTGGAGGCGGCGTAGCGCCGGGTCGTCCGGATCGGCATCGAGCAGAGCCCCGAGCTCGGCCGGGAGCCCGCGGAGGAGCTCGCGCTCCCCGTCCGAGAGCCTCAGCCGAACGACCCCGCCGCGCGTCCGCTCGATAGGTGGGCGGGGAAACACCAGGGCGCTCAATCCTGCCGCATGGTGGCCCAGAGGCCGTGCGCGTGGAGGCGGGCGACGTCCAGCTCCGCCTTCTCGCGCGGCCCGCCCGAGACGACCGCCTTGCCCTCGTTGTGGACCTGGAGCATCAGCTTCGTCGCCCTCGCCTTGCTGTACCCGAAGAGCTTCTGGAAGACGAAGGTCACGTATGACATCAGGTTGATCGGGTCGTTCCAGACGATCACGATCCAGGGCCGCTCCTGCTCGGGCACCTCTTTGCCGGCAGGGCGCTCGACCTCGACTTCGGCGGGCGTCAGCGTCGTGGGCGTCACGCGCTCATTGTGGCGTCTCTACGTCGAGACGAGGTCCGCCGGATAGCCGTTCAGCTTCTTCGCTCCGCCGTCCTCGCAGACGATCACGTCCTCGATCCGGCAACCGTTCCCTTCCGGGGGGACGAGCGACGGCTCGTCCGTGAAGGTCATGCCCGCCTCGAGCGGCGTCTCGTCCTCTTCCGAGAGGAACGGCCGCTCGTGGACGTCGAGCCCGATTCCGTGGCCCATGCGGTGCCGGAAGCACGCACCGAGCCCGGCGTCCTCGATGGGAGCTCGACAGGCGGCGTTGACGTCTCGCGCGAGCACGCCCGGCTTCGCGGCCGCCCGCCCGGCCTCCTGGGCGGCGAGCATGAGGTCGTACAGCTCCCGATCCTCGGCGCGCGGCTCGCCGCACCAGATCGTCCGCCCGAAGTCCGAGCAGTAGCCGTCGAGGGCGGCGCCGAAGTCGAAGAGCACCGGCCTGTCTTCGGCGAGCGGCTCGCGGGCGCGCGGGCCGCCCGAATCGAGATCCGCCTCGCCGATGCCCGTGAAGATGTGCGTCGGAAAGGAAGGCCCGCGCGCGCCGTGCCCGCGCAGCTGGTGCTCGACCTCCTCGAGCAACTCGAGCATCGTGACGCCGGGCTGCACACGGGGCGTGACCGCCGCCATCGCGTCCTCGGCGATCCGGCAGGCGCGCTCCATCACGGCGAGCTCCTCCGGCGACTTGACCCGGCGCAGCTCGTTGACGAGGTGCGTGGCGGTGACCACCTCGCGGGAGTCGAGGCCCTGGAGGGCGAGCACCGTCTCGGCGCGCGTACGGTCACCGACGGCGATCCGCTCGGGCGTGGAGCCTCCCGCCACACGCGCGAACGCCGCGAGCGCGTCGTCCGACTCGTTCACGATCACGAGCTCGCCGGGCACGTCCGCCACGTCGAACAGCGATTCCATCCGGGAAAGCAGGAAGACCGGGTCGCGGCCGGGGCGCAGGAAGCCCCCCGAGATCCAGTCGTGCGCCTGCGAGACCTGCCCATAGCTCGGGAGCGGCCGCTCGAGCCCGGTCAGGTACTCGAGGTCGGACGAGAGCGGCAGGAAGAGGGCGGCGATCTCCTCTTCGCGGAGGCGCTCGTCCAGCCGCTGGCGGCGCCCAGCGTAGTCGAACACGGGCGCGAGTCTATGCCCCCGCGCCCGGCGTCGCCCGGTCCGCCAGGCGGCGAGACCGTCCGCGCCGCTCGGGCGCGATCCGACAAGATCTAGCTCCATGGAGCCGCTCGAAGACGTTGCCGCAGTCGTCGGCACGCCGTTCTACGCCTACGACGCGGATCTCTTTCGGGAGCGAATCAACCGTTTCCGCGCCGCCTTCGGCGACGCGCAGCATCTGCTCTGCTACGCGCTCAAGGCGAACGACGCGCTCGCCCTCGTCTCGATCGCGGCCCGGGAGGGGCTCGGCGCGGACATCGTCTCGGGCGGCGAGCTGGCGAAGGCGCGCCGCGCCGGCGTCCCCGGCGAGCCGAATCGTCTTCTCGGGGGTCGGCAAACGCCGCGACGAGATCCGCGCCGCGCTCGCAGCGGGAGTGCGCGTGCTCAACGTCGAGTCGCTCGGTGAGCTCGAGGTGATCGCCGAAGAGGCGGCCGCGCTCGGTGTCGTCGCGCCGGTGTCCGTCCGCCTGAACCCGGACGTCGAGGCGGACACGCACGCCTACGTGGCCACCGGTTCCGCCTCGAGCAAGTTCGGGCTGGGCGTGAGGGACGCACGGGCCGCGTACGAACGCGCGGCGGCGGATCCAGCGCTGGAGCCGGTCGGGCTCTCGTTCCACGTCGGCTCGCAACTCCTCGACCCTGCGCCGGTGCTGGCCGCGGCGGAGCGCGCGGCTGCGCTGTGGCGGGAGCTCGCGGGCGACGGGATTGCCCTTCGCGAGCTCGACGTCGGGGGTGGGCTCGGGATCGCCTACGCCGCGGGTAGGGAGGCCGACGTCGAGACCTACGCCGCCTCGGTCGCCGGAGTGGCGCGCGACCTCGGCGCCGCGCTGCTCCTCGAGCCGGGCCGCTGGCTGGTCGGCCCCGTCGGGACGTTCGTGACCCGCGTGCTCTACGTCAAAGACGCACTCGGTCGGAGAATCGCGGTTTGCGACGGCGGCATGAACGACCTCATCCGGCCGGCGCTGTACGGCGCCGAGCACCCGATCCGTCTCCTGGGCGGAGACGACCGGACCGGCGGAGCCGTGGACGTCGTCGGCCCGGTCTGCGAATCCGGCGACTTCTTCGCGCTCGGCCGCGAGCTGCCCCTGCCCGAGCCGGGCGATCTGCTCGCGATCGAGCAAGCGGGCGCCTACTGCCGCGTCATGTCCTCGACGTACAATGCGCGGCCGCTGTGCGCCGAGGTGCTGCTCGAGGGCGGCGGCTACCGCGTCATCCGCGGGCCCGGAGCCGTCGAGGACCTCGCGGCCGGCGAGCTCGTCTAGCCAAGCGGGCAACGACCGCCGATACTTCCTGGAAGTGCGTTTCGGGGTCATGGCGGCCGTGGTGTTGCTCTTCGCCGCAGGCTGCTTCGGCTCCGGGGACGAGCGTGAAGCCGAGCCGCAGGAACGCACGGAGAGTCGCGCCGCCACGACGACTCGCCCGACCGCGTTCGAAGAGGAGCTGCCCCGGCGAGAAGGATGGGCCTCGCATGAGGAGCTGACGTGGCTCGAGGGCTTCGGACGCTGGACTCAGAGCCTGAGCCGCTCGAGGGACGAGGCGCTCGAGCAGGGGGCCGCCATCAGCGCAGGTGCCGAAGCGGGTGACCCGGAAGACGTGCAGGCGCTCGAGCGCCTGATGACCCCGCTGCGATCGTGCTTCCAGGACTTCGTCGACCTCGTCGGCGCGCCTCCGACCCAGCGCCTCCGCGACGTCGCCGGCCTGGTCGAGGCTGGCTGTGGCCATTACGCGCGCGGCGTGGGCCTGCTGCTCGAGCAGCTGCACGAGGGCGAGGCGGGCTCGGCGATCGACCCGGAGGCCCAGGGGGAGCTGGAGCGCGCGGTCACGGCCTTCGGCCTCGTCAACGACAAGGTGCCGCCCGGAGGGGCGCAGCGGCTGCCGATTCTCGACGGGAGTGCAGGCCGGAACCGCATCAATCCTCGGTACGGACGGGCCGCGGCACTGCTCGTCGAGAAGACGGTCGAGGTGCGCTGCTGGGAGAAGCGTGCCTGGCGGCGGCTCCTGCATGAGGCGCGCCTGGCGACCGGGATGAGCTTCCGTCCGGGCGAAACGGCCGGCTACACGGGGATCGCGAGCAGTCGCGTCCAGCTTTCGCCGCTCGTTTGCGGCGCCCTCGACCGCCTCACGTACGACCGTGCCCGGCCCCGAGATCCCGAGGGCCGCCTCCTCATGTCTGTCGCCGTGGGCTCCCTCGCCCACGAGGCGTTCCACGCGGGCGGTGTGATCAACGAGGCAGCCGCCGAGTGCTACGGGATGCAGCGTCTCAGCAAGACCGCTCTCGAGCTGGGCGTGCCCGCCGGGTACGCCGATGGCCTTGCCCGCGTGGCCTGGGAGACGTACGACTTGCTGACACGCGCGTATCGGTCTCCCGAATGCCGAAACGGGGGTCGGCTGGATCTCGACCCCAACAGCAGCACCTGGCCGTAGCGCTCAGCCCTGCATCAGCCGCGCGCGCGACGGGCGAGCTCCTCCTCGACGGCGGCCGGGTCGAGCCCGCGGGCAGCCAGGGCGACGTAGCTCGAGAACCAGAGGTCGGCCAGCTCGGAGACGACCCGCTCGTCGTCCTCCGAGGCGACGGCAAGCGCGGCCTCGACGCCCTCCTCGCCGAGCTTCTGCGCACACGCGGACCTGCCGCCGCGGAGGAGCTCGGCGACGTAGGAGCCCTCCGGCATGACCTCCGCGCGCTCGCGGACCCGCCGCCAGAGCCAGGGTGCGAAGCACGAGGCCGAGCCCGTGTGGCAGGCGGGGCCGTTCGGCCGCACCCGCAGCAGGAGCGCGTCGCCGTCGCAGTCGTCGCGGATCTCCTCGACGGCCAGGGTGTTTCCCGACGTCTCGCCCTTGCGCCAGAGACGCCCTCGCGAGCGGCTGAAGAAGTGCGCTTCACCGGTCTCGCGCGTGAGGCGCTCCGCCTCCTCGTCCATCCAGGCGAGCATGAGCACACGCCCGCTTGCGGCCTCCTGGACGATCGCGGCGCGCAGCTCCCGCTCAGGCGGCATCTCGGAGCGTCACCCCCAGGCCGTGCAGCTCGGCGCGTAGCTCGACGAGCCGCAACGGGTTCTCGTGGAGGATCGAGGCGAGGAGGGCCGCCTGGGCGACCTCGAGCACCGCGGCGACGTGGGCCGCCGAGCCGGCGCCGCCGGAGGCGATCACCGGGACGGAGACGGCGTCCGCCACGGCCCGCGTCAGCCCGAGGTCGTAGCCGTTCCGCGTCCCGTCGGCGTCGATGGAGGTGAGCAGGATCTCGCCGGCGCCTCGTTCCGTTCCCTCGCGCGCCCAGTCGGCAGCGAGCCGGCCCACCGCGCGGCTTCCCGCGTGGGAGCGGACGCGGCCGCCCGCGGCGTCGATCGCGAGCACGACGGCCTGCGAGCCGAGCTGCTCGGCCAGCTCGCTGATCAGCGCGGGGCGGGCCAGGGCTGCCGAGTTGACGGCCACCTTGTCGGCGCCGGCGGCGAGAAGCGCGTCGGCGTCCGCGACCGTCCGCACGCCGCCGCCGACCGTGAAGGGGATCGCCAGGCGGTCGGCTACACGGCGAACGAGGTCGACCAGCGTGCCACGGTTCTCGACGGTCGCCGCGACGTCGAGGAAGACGAGCTCGTCGGCGCCCGCCTCCGAGTACCCGGCGCCGAGGTCGATCGGGTCCCCGACGTCGCGGAGCTCCTGGAAGCGGACACCCTTGACCACGCGGCCGGCCGCGACGTCGAGGCAGGGAATCAGGCGGGGGAGAGGCATCGCTCGAGGAAGCGCGCTCCCGCGCGGCCGCTCTTCTCGGGATGGAACTGGACACCCACGAAGCTTCCGGCCTCGGCGACGGCAACGACTCCCTCCGAGGTCGCCGTCGCGGCTGCTGTCTCGGCCGCGTAGGAATGCGCGAAGTAGAACTCTTCGCCGCCCGGGTCGACGGCGGCCCAGCCGATCCGAGGGACGCGCCCCGCGCGCAGGCGGACCGCACGGCCGGGGAGGAGGGCGAGTCCCTGGACGCCGCCGTCCTCGTCCGACGACTCGAGAGCAAGCTGGAGCCCCAGGCAGATCCCGAGCGTCGGCTTCCCAGCGGCGACCCGCTCGCGAAGCGCCTCGTCGAGCGCGCGGGCGGCGAGGCCTTCTCTGGCGGAGCGCGCCGATCCAACCCCGGGGAAGACGGCGAGATCGGTGCGCGCCACCACCTCCGGGTCGCTCGTCGCAGACACGTCGGCGCCGAGGCGGTCGCAGGCCAGGACGACCGAGCGCACGTTGCCGGCGCCGTACTGGCAGACGGCGACCCTCACAGCAATCCCTTCGTCGAGGGAACCCCGCCGACGCCTTCGGCCCTGACGGCCGACCGCAGCGCCCGGCCCACGGCCTTGAACGCGGCCTCGGCGACGTGGTGCGGATCGCGACCGTCCGACTCGACGTGGAGCCCGAGGCGACCCGCTTGGGCGAGGCTCGTGAGCGCGTGACCCGCGAGCCCCGGGTCGAGCCCGAGCCGAACCTCGGCGGCCGGGCGCCCGCCGAGGTCGACCGCGGCTCGTGCGAGCGCGTCGTCCATCGGCACGACCGCGTCCCCGAAGCGGGCGATCCCGCGGCGGTCGCCGAGCGCACGGTCGAGCGCCTCCCCGAGCGCGAGCGCCGCATCCTCGGCGGTGTGGTGCTCGCCTGTCTCGAGGTCCCCGGCCGCCTCGAGAACGAGATCGAAGCCGGCATGGAAGGCGAGCTGCTCGAAGAAGTGGTCGTAGAGCCCGGCACCCGGTGGCGACGCGGACGCGGCTCGCGCCGTCGAGGGCCAGGCGCACGCGGACTCGCGTCTCGGCCGTCGCCCGCACGTGCCGGACCCGGCGCCCGCCGGACGCAGCGACCGGGGCGGGGCGCTCGAGCGCGCGGGCGAGGCCTTCGAGCAGCCGGTCGTCGTCCTCCGGGTCGCGCACGGACGCGCGGATCCCGTCTGGGAAGACGCGGACGACGAGCCCCGAGCGCAGGAGCGACTCGCCGAGCTCCTCCGGCCCCGCCACCGGTACGAAGAGGAAGTTCGTGTGCGAGGGCAGCGGCTCGAGCCCGAGGGCGCGGAGGCCGCGGGCGAGCCGCTCGCGCTCCTCCACCTGGTCCGCGACGTCCGGCGGGTCGGCGAGGGCGGCGAGGGCGAGCGCGGCCGAGAGCGTCGAGATGGGCGCAGGCGACTGCCGCCTGTTCAGCTCGGCGGCGGTCTCGGCGTCCGCGAGCGCGTACCCGACGCGGGCCCCGGCGAGCCCGAAGGCCTTGGAGAAGGTGCGCAGGACGACGACGCCGTCCTCCAGGAGGCCCGCCGCCGTCTCGCCTGCGTACTCGAAGTAGGCCTCGTCCACGACGAGCGGCCGTGCGGCCGGCAGCTCCCCGAGCGCGCCGGTCGGGTTGTTCGGCCGACAGCTGAACGTCAGCACCGGATTCTCGGTCCCGACCTCCGCGCCCACGAGGTTGGCGGCAGTCGCGAAGAGTGGATAGGTCGGCTCGTCCGCGATCGCGACCCGGTCGCCCGGGCCGGCGAACGTTCTCGCGCAGAGCAGGATGAGGTCGTCGGCGCCGGCGCCCAGGACGACGTTCTCCGGCGCCACCCCCGCGTAGCGGGCGACGGCGGCCGTCAGGTCCGTGTACCCGCCGTGCGGGTAGTTCTGCACGTCGGCGACCGCCGCCGCGAGCGCGCCTGGGCGGGTGGAGGGAAGAGGCCAGGCGGGGACGTTGCCGTCGAAGCGGACGATCTCGACCGGGTCGAGCCCGGTGCGGGCCGCGAGCTCGCGCGTCGAGGGAGCCCAGGCGTAGGCGGCGAACTCGGCCGGGAGCGTCCTCACCGGCGCACCGCCTCGGCGTGGGCCGGCATGCCCTCGACGGCCGCGAGCGCCTCCACGACCGGCCGCACCCGCGCAAGCCCCTCGGGTGTGAGCCGCTGGATCGTGACCGGCTTCAGGAAAGCCTCGAGCCCGAGCCCGCCGGCGGCCCGCGCCCGTCCGCCGGTGGGGAGGACGTGGTTCCCGCCCGTCGCGTAGTCGCCCGCAGCCACCGGGGAGAAGCGCCCCACGAACACGGCGCCGGCGTTGCGGACGCGCGGCGCCAGCCGCTCGGCCTCCTCGCCGAGGAGAACGAGGTGCTCGGGGGCGAGCTCCTCGACGCGCGCGAGAGCGCCCTCGAGATCGCCGTCCGCCTCGACGAGCCGGCACACGGAGTCGGGACCGTGCTCGCGCTGAGCCGCGAGCTCGAGCTCCGCAACGGCCAGGTCGGCTCCCTCGGAGGCGAGGACGACCACCTCCGACGGCCCGGCCGGTAGGTCGACCGCGACCTCCCGGGAGACGAGGAGCTTCGCCTCGTTCACGAAGGCGCTCCCCGGGCCGACGATCTTGTCCACGGCCGGCACCGTCTCGGTGCCGTAGGCGAGCGCAGCGATCGCCTGCGGCCCACCGACGGCCCAGACCTCCTCGATGCCGAGCAGCCTTGCGGCGCGGGCCACCAGGCCTGCGCCGGAGGGCGGCGTGACGACGACGATCCGCTCCACGCCCGCGACCTGGGCGGGAACCGCGCACATGACGAGCGTCGAGACGAGCCGGCGCGGCACGTAGATCCCGACGGACGCGAGCGGCAGCCAGCGGCGCTCCAGGACGGTGCCGGGGAGGATCTCCTCGCTGAGGTTGGCGGGGCGCTGGAGCTCGTGCCAGCGGCGAACGGCGTCCGCGAGCGCGAGGACGGCCCACTCCGGCACGTCGCCTGCCGGCTCCGCCCGCGCCGGCTCGACGCCGTCGAGCCGCAGCGACCAATCCGCCAGAGCCGCGTCGCCGCGCTCGCGGACGTCCGCGACGATGCTCGCGACGTCGCTCATAGGCCGGCCCTCGGCCTCTGAGCCTGTGGAGCGAGCCGGAAGCGAGCGACGCTCATCGGCTCACGCCAGCATTCGCTCGACGGGAACGAGCAGGATCGAAGAGGCTCCCGCCGTCTCGAGACGGGGGAGAAGCCGCCAGATGTCGGCGGCGGGCACCAGCGCGTGCACCGCGACCATCCCGGGCTGCGCGAGCGGGATGACGCTCGGCGCGGCGGAGCCGGGAACGAGGGTGCAGATCTCGTCGAGGGCGGATTCGGGCGCGTTCAGCATCAGGTAGCGCGCCTCCCGGGCCTGGACGACGCTCCTGAGGATCGGCGCCAGCTTCAGCGACGCCTCGTCGGGCTCCTCGCCGGCGACCAGCACAGCTTCGGAGGCGAAGAGCGCGCCGAGCGAGCGCAGGCCGTTCGTGCGTAGCGTGTTGCCGCTCGAGACGAGGTCGACGATCGCGTCGGCGAGGCCGAGTCGCGGGGCAACCTCGACGGAGCCCGTCACGTCGACGAGCTCGACGTCGACGCCGCGTTCGGCGAGGAGCCGGTGGGCGAGGGTGGGGTACACCGTGGCGACTCGAAGCCCGGCGACGCCGGCCAGGTAGTCGATCGCCGACTCTTGCGGGACGGCGACCTCGAGCGTGCAGCTGCCGAAGCCCAGCCGGAGCAGCTCGGTGACCCGCGCGCCCCGCTCGGCGACGAGGTCGGCTCCCGTGATTCCGCAGTCGACGACGCCGTCCTGCACGTACTCCGGGACGTCCGCCGCGCGGACGAGAAGCACCTCCACCGGGGCGTTCCGGCACGGGAATGCCAGCGCGCGCTCACCGGGCTCCTCGGGCCCCAGCCCGGCGTCCTCCAGGAGCGCGACGGACGGCTCCCGGAGGCGGCCCTTGGCAGGGACCGCGATCCTCAACCTGTCGGAGAGAGGCGCTTCCGGCGATCCAGCGCGGTCCGGTAGCCGTCTTCGCCATGGCGAAGCCAGTGCGCGACCCGCGTCACCGTCGTCGTCGAGGCGCCCGTCCGCCGGGAGATCTCGTGGTAGGGGAGCCCCTCGTCGACCAGCTTCACCACTTCCCAGCGGTGCGCCATCGCCTCGAGCTCGCCCAGCGTGCACAGATCGCGCAGGAAGTGCTCCAGCTCGTCCGGCTCCTCCAGCATCAGGATCGCCTCGAAGAGGTCCTCCATCTCGGCTGTTCGCCACGGGTGTGATCGGTCTACCATCCTCTGATACCGTCCGTTGCCATATTATCATGGTAATATGACAACGCAAGCGGTTAGAGCAGGGAACCGGCCCGGCTTCCAGGTGATCCCCGCCGTCGACGTGGTCGGATCCGAAGCCGTGCGGCTGCGACAGGGCGCCTTCGACGACGTGGTCGCGAGGGGCGGGCCTCCGGAGGAGCTCGTCGCCGGGTTCGCCGAGACCCGCCCGCCCTTCGTGCACGTCGTCGACCTGGACGGAGCGCGGTCGGGGCGGATCCGGCCCGAGCTCGTGAGGCGGCTGGCGGAGGCGGCGGCCCCGACGCCGGTGCAGGCGTCCGGCGGCGTGCGCTCGCTGGCGGACGCGCGCGAGCTGCTCGCTGCGGGGGCCGCTCGAGTGGTCGTCGGGACCGCCGCGCTCACGGGTCCCGAGCCGCTCGAGGAGCTGGTGGCGGAGCTGGGCGAGCGGCTCGTCGTCGCCGTCGACTCGCGCGCGGGACGGGTCGCCGTGGCCGGATGGAGCCGTGCTGCCGAGGTCTCCCCGGAGGAGCTTGCTGCCCGGTGCTCCCGCGCCGGCGTGCGGCGCCTCCTCTGCACGGCGATCGAGCGCGACGGAACGATGGGAGGCCCCGACCTCCACCTCCTTGCGCGCGTCAGCGAGAGCTCGGGGCTTCCCGTGCTCGCCGCGGGAGGGATCCGGTCGGAGGACGACCTCGACGCGCTCGCTTCGCTGGGGCTCGAGGGCGCCGTCGTAGGCCGGGCGCTCCTGGAGGGGATGGTCCCCCTCGGCCCGAGCTCTACAACGTGAGCGGAGCGGGCGCGGGTGAGACCTCGGCGGGCTCCGGGAGCAGGAGCGCGATCACGACCGCCTCGAACACGTCGTTGCCGTCGAGCGAGTACGCGGCCGTGAACTCGGGCGCGGCGTTCACCTCGAGGACGGCGTAGCCTCCGTCGGGCAGGGGGATGAGGTCGACGCCGGCCAGCGCGGCCCCGACGGCGTCAGCGGCGGCGACGGCGAGCTCGCACTCGTGCGGCTGTGGCTGAACCCGGCGGCGGAAGGCGCCGAGGGCCACGTTCGTCCGCCACTCGCCGGGAGGCGCGACCCGGCGCACCGCTCCGACGGCGCGCCCGCCGGCGACGAGGATGCGCAGGTCGTGCCCGGCGGGCGGCACGAGCTCCTGGATGAGGGCGCCTTGCCGCCGGAACCAGCCGAGCCGTCGGAGCCGGCCGAGCAGCGGGCCGAGCTCGTCGGGATCGGCGCAGATAGTCACGTGCTCGCCCCGGCTTCCGAATCGAGGCTTGACGACGAGTGGGAAGCGCAGCCGCGAGACGTCACGCGGCGATCGAAGCCGCGCTCAGGTACGCGGTTTCCGGGTGAGGGAGCCCGACCCGGCCGAGCCGAAGCGCGGTGACGAGCTTGTCGTGGCAGGCGCGGACCGTCTCGGGACCGTTGAGCATCGTGACGCCGCGCGCACGGAGCCCGCGGAGCTTGGCGATGCCCGGCTCGACGCCGTCGAGCTGCGGCCGGACGTCGAGGTAGGAGAGGACCAGGTCGCCCGGCCCGGCACGGCGGGAGACCTCCGGCGGCGTCAGCACGGCCGCCTCCAGGCCGATCCGACTGCCCGCCGCGACGAGCGAGGCGGGGACGGGAGCTTCGTGCCAGGCGACGACGAAGAACCTCATGTGCCGTCAAAGTGTGCCACCGCCGCGGTGACCGCGCGGGGAACGAGCGGTTTAGTTCTGGAGGTCGCTAGACCTCTTCGAAGCGGATCTTCTGAGCGCCTTCCCAGAGGACGAGGCGGCCGAGCTCCGGGAGCTGCTCGCGACCTTCCTCGATCGTGGCGAAGTGGTTCCCGGCGAGCTGCCCCATCTTGCTCGCGAAGCACGTCGCCCCGTACGGGAAGAGGATCTCGACCTCGGAGAGACCGCCGGGGTAGAGGAGGAGCTCCCCCGCCGCCGGGTAGCTGTTTGCGTTCTCGGGGGCGACGGCGAGCTCCAGCTCCCAGCCGAGCGGCACCCAGGCGGACTCCCCGCTCCAGCGCGCCTGTACGAGCCGGCTCTCGAGGGGGAGCATGCTTCTGAGCGCCTCGACCGTCCTGGGCGCGGCCTCCTCCTCGAGTCGTGCCGTGAAGCGGAAGCGTCCGGCTGCGATGGCGAGCACGGCGGCACCCTACACGGGCCTCGCCGGGCCGAACCAGGTGCGTTAGCGTCCCGCTCGTGCCCCGCTACCTGACGCTCGCAGCGGCCGGGTTGGCGGTCTGGGTGGCGGCCGCCTCGCAGGAAGTGTTGACGGGGATCGCGCCCGCGGTCCTGATCCTCGTTCTGACGGTGGTGGACTACGTGCTCTGGACGCGGCGCGGGCGTCCCTGGCACGACTGGACGGTGATCCTCCTCCTGCTCCCGGGAATCCTCGCCGCCGTCTGGATCTGCGTCGGAGGGCTCGTCACCGGCGTCGAGCGCTCCGACGAGGAGCGCCTACTCCTCGAGGTGGGGCCGGGCGTCGCCCTCACGGGGCTCCTCTGCACGCTGATCTCCTACCACGGACGCCACCGTCAACTCTAAGCGGCTTCCCGAGGGCTGCTGAAGCGGCGGAGCCTCAGCGAGTTCGTGACGACGAAGAGGCTCGAGCCCGCCATCGCCGCCGCGGCGACGATGGGGTTGAGAAGCCCGGCGACCGCGAGCGGGATGGCGGCGACGTTGTAGGCGAAGGCCCAGAAGAGATTTCCCTTGATCGTCGCGAGGACGCGCCGCGAGAGGCGAATGGCGTCCGCGGCGCCCCGAAGGTCGCCGGAGACGAGCGTGAGGTCGCTCGCCTCGACGGCCACGTCCGCACCCGTCCCGATGGCGATGCCGAGATCGGCCTGGGCGAGCGCGGGGGCGTCGTTGACGCCGTCGCCGACCATCGCCACGACCTCGCCCTCCGCCTGCAGGCGCTCCACCTCGGCGGCCTTGTCGGCGGGAAGCACCTCCGCCAGCACGCGCTCGATCCCGACCTCGTCCGCGACCTCCCGTGCGGCCTCCTCGCGGTCGCCCGTGAGCAGGACGGGCGTCAGCCCCAGCTCGCGCAGCTCCGCCACGGCCTCGGCGCTCGTGGGCTTGACCGTGTCGGCGACGTGGAGCGTCGCCCGGGCCTTGCCGTCCCAGCGGACGACGATGCCGTCCTCCCCTCGGCCGACCTCGACGTCGTGGCCGGCGACGCGTCCGACCACGCCGATGCCGGGCCGGTTCTCGAAGCTCTCGACGGGGGGCAGCGCGCCCAGCTCGCTGCGGGCCGCCGCGGCGACCGCCTTTCCGATCGGGTGCTCGCTCGCGTCCTCGAGCGCGCCGGCGAGCCGCAGCACGTCCGCCCGGGTGGCGCCGTTCGCCGTGACGACGTCCACGAGCTGCAGGCGGCCCTCGGTGACCGTGCCGGTCTTGTCGAGGACGACGGCGGTCGCGCGGCGCGTCTGCTCGAGCACCTCGGGGCCTCTGATGACGATCCCGAGCTGCGCCCCTCGGCCCGAGCCGACCATGAGCGCGGTCGGCGTGGCGAGCCCGAGCGCGCAGGGGCAGGCGATGATGAGGACGGCGACCGCGGCGGTGAACGCGTCCGACACGCTCCCGTCGAGCAGGATCCAGCCCGCCAGGGTCGCGAGCGAGAGCCCGATCACTATCGGGCACGAAGACCGCGGAGACGCGGTCCGCAAGGCGCTGGATCGGCGCCTTGCCGGACTGGGCCTCCGCGACGAGGCGCGCGATCTGGGCGAGCGCGGTCTCCGCGCCGACGCGCGTCGCCCGCACGACGAGGCGCCCCGCAGCGTTCACGGTTGCGCCGGCGACCTCGTCACCGGGCTCGACATCCACGGGCACCGGTTCCCCGGTCAGAAGCGAACGGTCGACCGCGGAGCGACCCTCGACGACGACGCCGTCGGTGGCCACCTTCTCGCCGGGGCGGACGACGAAGAGGTCTCCGACCGCCAGCTCCTCCACCGGCACGGGGATCTCGACCCCGTCGCGCAGGACACGGGCGTCCTTGGCGCCGAGCTCGAGCAGCGCCCGGATGGCGGCGCCGGACCGTCGGCGCGCTCTCGACTCGAGCCAGCGGCCCAGGAGGATCAGAGTCGTGATCACGGCGGCGACCTCGAAGTAGGTCTCCGCGTCGTCGAGCGCCACGAGGGCGACGAGCGACCAGACGTACGCGGCGGTCGTCCCGAGCGAGATGAGGGTGTCCATGGTCGCCGCGCCGTGGCGGAGGTTGCGAAGCGCCGCCCGGTGGAACGGCCAGCCCGCCCACGCCCACACCGGGGTGGCGAGCGCGAACGCCACCCACTCCCAGCCCTCGAACCGGAGCGGCGGGACCATCGCGATGAGCGCGAGGGGGACGGTCAGCGCCGTCGCAACCGCGAGGCGGAGGCCGAGCCCGGCGCCGTGCTCGCTCTCGGAGCGCGTGAGCGCGGCACGGTAGCCCGCTCCCTTCCACGGCGCGCAGAAGCTCGTCGATCGCGACTTCTCCCTCGTCGAAGCGAACGGCGGCCTGCTCGGTGGCGAAGTTGACAGTCGCGTCGACTCCGTCGAGCTTGTTCAGCGCCTTCTCGATGCGCGCCGCGCAGGCGGCGCAGGTCATGCCCTCGAGCTCGAGCTGGAGGGTCGGTCCGCTCACGCCCTCACTATACCCGTGAGGGGTATATCCGGGAATGTGTCCAGCCGGTGTCGGGTTGGTGAAGCGCTACGATCCGCGCGGCTTGAAGATCTCGCTCGTTCCACGCACCACGGCGTTCTACGACCTGTTCACGAGGGCTGGCGCGAACGCCCTCGAGACGGCGCGGCGCGTCGAGCGCCGCTTCCTCGAGTACCCCAACTCGTCGGTCACGCACGCAGACGTCAAGGAGGCCGAGCACGAGGGCGACCTGATCACGCGCGACCTCATCCAGCTCCTCAACACGCAGTACATCACCCCGTTCGACCGGGAGGACATCTTCGCGCTCGCGACGAGCGTGGACGACGTCGTCGACCACATGGACGAGGCGTCCGACCTGCTCGACCTCTACGGCGTCGAAACGCCCACGCGCCAGGCGATCGAGCAGTGCCGGATCCTCGTCGGCGCAGCCGAGCACCTGGCTGCGGCGCTCGAGGAGCTGAAGGGCATGCAGGGCGTCGAGCGCGAGCTGGTGGCGCTCAAGGCGCTGGAGGACGAAGGGGACAGAGTCGTCCACGATGCGATCGCCGACCTGTTCCGGGACCCGCGGATCGACCCGCTGATCGTGATCCGCTGGAAGGACATCTTCGAGGCGCTCGAGGACGCACTCGACGCCTGCGAGACAGCGGCGAACGTGCTCGGGAACATCGTCGTCAAGAACGCGTAGCGGGGGCCGCCCATGGATGACCTGACCCTCGTCGCCGTCGTGGCGGTCGCGCTCTTCTTCGACTTCACGAACGGGTTCCACGACACGGCGAACTCGATCGCGACGAGCGTCTCCACCCGCGCCCTCTCGCCGCGGGCGGCGGTCGTCAGCGCAGCAATCCTCAACGTCGCCGGGGCCTTCGTCTCCTTCGAGGTCGCCGCGACGATCGCCAACGACATCGTCGAGCCGGGGGTGATCACGCTCGACGTCGTCCTCGCGGGCCTCGTGGGCGCGATCACGTGGAACCTGATCACCTGGTATCTCGGGCTGCCGTCGAGCTCGAGCCACGCGCTCATCGGTGGGGTCGCCGGCTCGGCGATCGCCGCCGGCGGCGTCGACGTCGTGCAGTGGGACGGGCTGGTGGAGAAGGTCGCCATCCCCTCGCTCCTCGCGCCGCTCTTCGGGATCATCGGCGCCGCGGCGCTCATGCTCGGAGTCATGTGGATCGTCCGGCGGCGCCCTCCTGGCCTCGTGAACCGGGTCTTCAAGCGTCTCCAGCTGGTCTCCGGAGCGTTCGTCGCCTTCACCCACGGGACGAACGACGCCCAGAAGACGATGGGCGTCATTGCGCTCGCGCTCGTTGCCTCCGGGAACCTCGCCGCCGACTTCGAGCGCCCGCCCACCTGGGTGATCGTGAGCGCCGCGCTGGCCATGGGCCTCGGCACGTACGCGGGCGGTTGGCGGATCATCAAGACGCTCGGCACCCGCATCGCGAAGATCGATCCGCCGCGCGGGTTCGCGGCCCAGACCGCGACGGCGGGGATTCTCTGGACGACCGCGCAGTACGGCTTCCCCGTCTCGACGACGCACACGATCTCCGGGTCCGTGCTCGGAGCGGGGGCGACGCGCCGGCTCAACGCGGTGCGCTGGGGCGTCGCGGGCAACATCCTCGTCGCGTGGGTGATGACGATCCCGGCCGCGGGCGCCGTCGGCGCCGTCATGGAGGCGCTGACGCGCCTCCCCGCGGGCGACGTCCTCGTCCTCGCCCTGGCCGCCCTGATCGCCGCGGTGGCCTTCGGCGCGCGCAGCTGGCAGACCAGGCGCGTCGCGCTCGCGCGCGCCTAGGCGATGAGTCCCGGGCGGGCCCGCCGTCTACCCAGTGTGCTTTTCATCAGCGTGCGTAAGGGAGGGTCACGATGGCCAAGCTGATCTACCTGGCGATCATGTCGCTGGACGGCTACGTGGCGGACGAGGACGGCAAGTTCGACTGGGGTGAGCCGGACGAGGAGGTGCACGCCTTCGTCAACGACCTCGCGCGGCCCGTCGGCACCCATCTCCTCGGGCGCAGGATGTACGAGGTGATGGTCGCGTGGGAGACGATCGGCCTCGCCGACCAGCCTCCCCACATCCGGGACTTCGCGGAGATCTGGCAGACGGCCGACAAGATCGTGTACTCGAAGACGCTCGAGACGGTCTCCAGCGCCCGGACGCGGATCGAGCGGGACTTCGACCCGGAAGCGGTCCGGCAGATGAAAGCGGCGGCAGAACGTGACCTGTCGGTGGCCGGTCCCGAGCTCGCCGCCCAGGCGTTCGAGGCCGGGTTGGTCGACGAGCTGCACCTCTTCGTCGCGCCCATCGTGGTGGGAGGAGGCAAACAGTCACTCCCCGGCGGGGTCCGCCTGGGACTCGACTTGCTGGACGAACGCCGTTTCGGCAACGGCATGGTTCACCTTCGCTACCGCAGCAGACCATAGGCCTGGGAGCGATGAGTTCGGGCCGTGCCGCTCGTCTAACCTGGTGACGGTGGCAGTCACCCCCATAAGCTCGACGCAGGAGAGGGAGCTGCTCGACGCTGCCCGCGGCGGCGACGAGGACGCCTTTCGCCGCATCGTCGAGGACCACCTCTCGGAGCTCCACGCCCACTGCTACCGGATGCTCGGCTCGATGCACGACGCCGAGGACGCCCTGCAGGACACCCTCCTGCGCGCATGGCGCGGGCTCCAGGAGTTCGGGGGTCGTAGCTCGCTTCGCACCTGGCTCTACAGGATCGCGACGAACACCTGCCTGGACGCGATCGCGCGGCGGCCCAAGCGCGTCCTTCCGGTCGACTACGGCCCACCGACCGCACCGAGCGTCGAGGCCGTTCAGCCGCTCGTCGAGTCGGTTTGGGTCGAGCCCTATCCGGATCACGAGCTGGGGCTCGACGGCGGGTACGCGGCACCCGAGGCTCGCTACGAGCAGCGGGAAGCCCTCGAGCTTGCCTTCATCGCGGTGCTCCAGCACCTGCCCGCGACACAACGTGCGGTGCTGATCCTGCGCGAGGTGCTCGGCTTCTCGGCGCGGGAGGTGTCCGAGTTGCTGGAGACGACGGTCGCGTCGGTGAACAGCGCCTTGCAGCGCGCTCGGAAATCCGTCGACGCGCGGCTCCCCGAGCGGAGCCAGCAGGCAACGCTTCGCTCGCTCGGCGACGAGCGAATGCGTGAGCTCGTCAATGCCTATGTCGATGCGTGGGCGCGGGGCGACGTCAATGCCGTCGCCGCGCTCCTGGCCGAGGACGCCGTCTTCTCGATGCCACCATGGCCGACCTGGTGGCAGGGCCGCGAGGAGATCGCCGGCTTCGCGAAGACGGCCCACGACGTTTGCGCCGACACGCGCAGCGTTCCCACCCGCGCGAACGGACAGCTGGCCGTCGCGTATTACGCCTTGGACGCGGGAACCGGGCGCTATCTGCCCTCGGCGATCGACGTGATCACGCTCGAGGGGCCGCTGATCAAGGAGGTCACCGCCTTCGTCACCCCCGAGATCTTTCCGCGTTTCGGCCTGCCTGCGGAGCTTGTGTCCTAGGCTTACCTGAGATCGCGCGGCGTCGTCCCGGGGCCGTGGGACGCGTCGGTGAACTCCCGGAACTCGCCGCTGACCAGGTAGGCGGTCTGCTCGCCGATGTCGACGGCGTGGTCGCCGATCCGCTCGAGGCAGCGTGAGACGATGATCATGCGGAGACCCCACTCGCGCAGGGCCGCGTCGGCCCCGAGCGAGAGCACGTGCCCGACGACGCGTCGATTCGCGCGGTCGATCAGCTCGTCCAGGTCGACGAGCGCCTCCGCGTGGGCGACGTTCCGGTCCCTGAAGGAGTCGAGCGCGACCCGGATCATCTCCTCCGCTCGGGTGCCCATCTCCTCGAAGCCCTCGAGCAGCGTCTGGTCGTGCGGAATGTCGTGCACGAGCTTCGTGAGCTTGGCGATCGTGACGCAGTAGTCGGCCATCCGCTCGAGATGGAGGTTGTCGTGGAGGATGGCGAGCACGAGCCGCAGGTCGACCGCCACCGGCGTCTGCGTCGCGAGCAGCGACGGGATGCCCTCTTCGATCCCGAGATAGGCCGCATCGATCTCGTCGTCGAAGGCGATCACCTCGTCGGCCAGCTCGACGTCCGACTGCTCGAGCGCGTTCAGGCAGCCGCGGAGAGCCCGCAGGACGAGCGCGCCCTCCTCCTGGAGCGCGGCCTCGAGCTGGTCGAGCTCTGCCTGGAGCGTGACCCTCATCCGAAGCGCCCTGTCACGTAGTCCTCTGTCCGCTTGTCGCGAGGGGTTCGTGAAGATGGTCGGCGTCTGGTCGTACTCGACGAGGATGCCCGTGCGGCGGTCCGCCTCCTCGTCCACCTCGACGCTGAAGAACGCGGTCATGTCCGCGACGCGCGCGGCCTGCTGCATGTTGTGGGTGACGATCACGATCGTGTAGTCGCGCTTGAGGTCGTGCATCAGGTCCTCGATCGCGGTCGTCGAGATCGGGTCGAGCGCCGAGGCCGGCTCGTCCATGAGCAGGACGTCCGGCTCGACCGCGAGGCAGCGGGCGATGCAGAGCCGCTGCTGCTGGCCGCCCGAGAGGCTGTAGCGCGCTCGCCTTGAGGCGGTTCTTCACCTCGTCCCAGAGCGCTGCGTTCCGAAGGGCCCGCTCGACGCGCTCGTCGAGGTTCTTCTTCCAGCCGAGGACGCGTGGGCCGAAGGCGACGTTGTCGTAGATCGACTTCGGGAACGGGTTGGGCTTCTGGAAGACCATCCCGATCCTCTTGCGAACCTCGACGGAGTCGACGTCGGATCCGTACAGGTCGAGCCCGTGGTAGCGGATCGTCCCGTCGACCTTCGCGGTCGGGATCAGGTCGTTCATGCGGTTGAAGCAGCGGATGAAGGTGCTCTTGCCGCACCCCGACGGCCCGATGAAGGCCGTCACGTAGTTCTTGTAGATCTCGAGGGAGACGTCCTTCAGGGCGGGGACGTCGGAGTACGTGACCGTCAGGTCGGAGACGTCGAAGAGGACGTCCCTGCGGGTTGCCGCGACTTCCTCCGCCCGCTGGGCGAGGAGCTTCTCATCCATGCCGGGGATTCTCGCAGGCGCCACCGGAGCGCTTTCCATGTCGGGCATCACCATCTTCTCTGATAGCGGTTGCGGAGCCAAATTGCGAACGCGTTCATCGTCAGGAGGATCGCGAGCAGGACGATGATCCCGGCCGCGGCGAGCAGCCGGAACTCCTCCTGCGGGCGTGCGATCCACTGGTAGATCTGCACTGGCAGGGCGGTGAACGCCCCCGAGAGCGACGGGTCCGTCGTCACGAATGTGAGGGCGCCCACGAGCAGGAGCGGGGCGGTCTCGCCGATGGCGCGGGCCAGGGCGAGGATCGAGCCGGTGGCGATGCCGGGGATCGCGGCGGGTAGCACCTGGCGCGACACGACCTGCCACTGGGTCGATCCCAGCGCGTAGGCGCCCTGCCGGATCGAGTCGGGCACAGCCCGGATCGCCTCCCTGCTGGCGACGATGACCGTCGGCAGGACGAGGAGCGTGAGGATCAGCGCTCCCGCCAGGAGGACGCGCCCGAGGCCGAGGCCGCGGACGAGGAAGGCCAGGCCGAGGATGCCGTACACGATCGAGGGCACGGCGGCGAGGTTCTGGATGTTGAGCTCCAGCAAGCGGTTGTACCAGCGGTCGCGGTTCGCGTACTCCTCGAGGTAGATCGCCGTGCCGACCCCGATCGGCACCACCATGACGAGCAGGAGGAGCATCATGTAGATCGTCCCGCGGATGGCGGGGCCGGCCCCCGCCTTCTCGGGGTTCGAGGAGTTCGGCTCGGTCAGGAGCGTCGGGTCGAGGTAGCCGATCCCCTTGCGCAGGACGTCGACGATCAGCGTCCCGAGGAGGAGGAAACCCACGAAGACCGCGACGAGCAGGAGGATGTAGAAGAGCGTCCCGCGGACCTTGGCGCCGCGCGGCCCCGGCCCGAGCGTCGCCGGCGTGACAGTCACTATTCGTACACCTCCCTGAACTTCCGCACGAGCCGGATCGCGATCAGGTTCATGAGGAGCGTCAAGACGAACAGCGTCAGCCCGACGGCGAAGATGGTCTTGTACTCGATCGACCCCGTGGGGACGTCGCCGAGCCCGGTCGCGCCGATGAAGGCCGTCATCGTCTGCGCGGGCTCACGCGGGTCGTAGGTGATCTGGGCGATGCCGCCGGCGGCGATCAGCACGATCATCGTCTCGCCGACCGCGCGCGAGATCGCGAGCACGTAGCTCGCGACGATGCCGGAGATCGCGGCCGGGACGACGATTTTCGTCGAGACCTGGAGGCGTGTCGCGCCGAGGCCGTAGGCGCCGTCGCGGAGCTCCTGCGGGACCGCGCTCATCGCGTCCTCGGAGATGGAGGCCACGGTCGGGATCAACATCACGCCCATGACGAGCCCTGCCGCGAGGACGTTGAACGTGCCCACCTCGGCTCCGAGGTCCTGGAGGAGGGGCGTGAAGAACGCGAGCGCGAAGAAGCCGAAGACCACCGTCGGGATCCCCGCGAGCACCTCGAGGGCCGGCTTGACGATGTTGCGCACCCGCGGGTGCGCGTACTCGCTCAGGAAGATGGCGACCCCGAGCCCGCACGGAAGGGCGACGAGGCACGCCCAGAACGTGACGGCGAACGTGCCGGCGAGGAGCGGCTGCACGCCGAAGCTCGCGGGCTTGAAGAGAGGCGCCCAGCGGTCCCCGGAGAAGAAGTCGACGATCGAGACCTCGCGGAAGAACTCGAGGGCCGGCTCCAGGAGCGCGATCACGATCCCCACCGTCGTCACGACGGAGACCAGGGCGCAAAGGGCGAGGAGGACCTTGACGACCCCCTCGCCCCAGCGCCGGCGTTCGGCGCGCAGCCGGATCGGTGCCGGCTGCGCGCCTACGGTGGTGTCGTGCGTCGCCACTCGCTCCTTACGTGCCGGTGGACTCGAGGGTGGACAGGTTCGTCTGCACCTGGTCGTCAGGGACGGGGATGAAGAGCGCGTCCTCCGCGAGCTGGATCGAGTTCGTCAAGAAGTACTCGACGAACCCGTGCACCTCGGGCTTCGTCAGCGAGTCGTTCTTGACGTAGATGAAGAGCGGGCGCGAGAGCGGCGCGTAGGTGCCGTCCCGGGCCGTGTCGACGCTCGGTGCGACACAGCCCTCGCCGCCGTCGATCTCGAGCGCCTTCAGCGTGTCGGTGTTCTGCTCGTAGTAGGTGTAGCCGAAGTAGCCCATGCCGCCGGGTCGCCCGCGACCGCCTGGACGATGACGTTGTCGTCCTCGCTCGGCGTGTAGTCGGTGCGGCTCGCGCCTTCCTCGCCGTTCACCTCGTCGGTGAAGTAGTCGAACGTGCCGGAGTCCGTGCCCGGCCCGGCGAGCGAGAGTGACTGGTCCGGGAAGCTCGGGTCGACCTGGTTCCAGTTGTCGACCTTGCCCTCGGCGGCGGGCTCCCAGATCTTCTTGAGCTGGTCGACGGTCAGGCAGGTCGCCCAGTCGTTCTCGGAGTTGACGACGACCGTCAACGCGTCCACGCCGACCTGGAACTCGGTGTACTCGATGCCCGCCTCTTCGCAGATCGGAACTTCTTCCTCCTCGTCGATCGGCCGCGAGGCGTTCGAGATGTCGGTCTCGCCGGCGCAGAAGCGCTCGAAGCCGCCGCCCGTGCCGGACGTTCCGACGTTGATGTTCACGTCGGGCTGCTCCTCGCGGAAGGCCTCGGCGGCGGCGGTCGTGAGCGGCCCGACCGTGCTCGACCCGTCGACCTCGATCGTGCCGGAGAGCTCCGCAGCCGTGGTGTCTCCGCCGCCTGTGGTCGCGTTGGCGGCCTCGGCCGCGTCGTCGTCGTCGTCCCGGCCACACCCGGCGACGCCGAGGGCCAGGACCGCGAGCGCCAGCAGGAGGAGGACCAGCCTCGGGATGGGACGAATACCCACAGTGCTCCTTTCGCGTCGTTTCCTCGAGGCGAGTGTCGCCCTGCCCCTGTCCGCGATGGGCTGAAAGGCTGTGAAGAAGTGGTTACGCCCTGGTGAACTCCCTCTTGTGGCCCGGCCCGGAGACGGTTAGCGGCGGGCCACGACGATTCCGGCCGGCCAGCCTGGCGCCCGTCCACCGCGCGGAGGGTGGACCGACTCGACGTCGAGCCCGCCGCGCGCCATCAGCCACGAGATCACCGAGTTCGAGTTCCACATGTCGCCTGCGCGGAGCTCGTCCCGTCCCCAGACGGGCGTCGGCACCTGTGGCACCAGCTCGAGCAGCCGCCGCGCGCGGTCGGGATCGCTCGCTGAGGCGGCGCGGGCTCTCGACCGCCTCGGCGAGGTCGGGGATGACGCCGTCGCGCCAGCGGCGCACCTCGTAGCGGAAGAGCCGGAACCGGCCCGCAGCACGTGTCCCGACCGCACCCTCGGCGACGACGCCACGTTCGGCGCCGTCGCCGGACGGGACCGGCGCCGTCTCGATCACGAACCGTCCCTCCGGCACCCGCACCTCGAGCGCCGAGTGGTAGAGGTCGCAGCGATCCCGCCGCTCCAGCCCCGCCGCGACCGCCTCGAAGACGCGCCCATTCAGTCGAACCGAGTGACCGCCTGCGCCGAGCGGCAGCCAGTACAGGTCGATGCCGGCGATCGGAGCAGAAGAGGCCATCGGTCAACGATCCGCGACGCTCGGCCCACGAGCATCGGGGAATGCCCGTTCCGTACCTGCGGATTCTCCGCGTGGTGGGCAACGTCCGAGAGGATGAAACGTGGACTGGGCGGGTTCATCCCATTGGGGCGACGCGCACGCCTGTCCTGTAGGGGACCGCTGTGCTCGTGGAGGCGTTCTGGACGATCGTCAGCTTCGCCGTCGTGCTCGGCATCGGAGCCTGGGTCGGATTCGTCTTCTTCTACTGGTTCGTCCTCATACCGCGACATGAGGCAGAGCAGACGGATCGGTCTCGCCCGCGAGGCGCGTGACAGACCGCCGGCGAGGCGGCGGATGCGGCGCGAGGTAGCGGCGACGTGCTCTCCGCGTCTCAGGTCTCCCGCACGCCGGCCGCTGCGGGCCCGCCCAGACCCTGGCGGTCGGCCATGCTCGCTCGATCGAGGTCGGGGGACTCGGCGAAGCGTCGGGCGACGGTCGCATCGAGCCGGGCGAGCTCCGCCTCGACTGTGGCCCGATACTCCGGTCGCACGGCGTCGTGCAGCTCCTCCAGCATTGCGCGCAGGCGCCGCACCACCTGGATCGCCGCGCCGCCGTAGAGGCGAATCTCGGTCACGGCGAGGGCGAGGAGCTCGTCCCAGTCCTGCGCCGGCACCAGGAGGCGCGGGCGACCCTCCTGATCCCGGTGCTGCGCCTGGGCGGGGAGCTCTCTCGCTCCGATCCAGCGCATGAAGTCCTCGAGGTGGTCCAGCACCTGCACCGCTGTCGTGGGAGCGTTGACTGCAGGCGAGAGTGCCATGGCGGCAATGTCGACCATGATCCGGAGGGCGAAGGCGGGATCCTGCTCGATGGTTCGCTCGACCCCGAGGGCGACCTTCCCACGCAGCTCGTCCTCTGCCGCATGGGGATCGGGCATCGCGCCGTGCACCTCGACCAGCGGTGTTCCCGCCGGGACGAAGTCGCCGATCGCATGCGGTAGCACGAGCAGACAGTCGTGCTCCCGGGCCCACCGGACGAGGCCTTCGGCGTCGATGGCCTGGATCGCGCCTCCGGAGCGGCTGTCGACGACAAGCGAGGCCGTCGCCGGGTTCGGAGGCGTGACCGGATCCGTCCCGGCAGCAGGCGTCCTTGCACCCTCGAAAGCACGCCGCCCGGCCTTGGCAACCAGGGCGGCTACGACGACCGGGCGTAACCGATGGATGAACCGATCGAGGAAGAAGATGAACAGGAGCAGGCTGATCACCACAAACACGCCGGCGAGCGTCACGCCGAGGTTCGGGACGAAGTCGCTCTCGACCCGGCGGAGGAGCGAGAAGGAGAAGGTAAGCGTGCCGACCAGGACCGCGAGGACGGCCTTCTGCATTCGATCGCGGTAGAAGAGCCGCATGTAGCGGGCCGAGAACATCCCCGTGGCCATTTGCACGACGAGGACCGTCGACGGTGACCACGAAGCCGGTGAGCGCGGCCGTCGCGCCGACGATCGCCGCGAGGACGCTGGTCGCCGTCGAGGGGGAGTACCGCCAGTCGGAAGGAAGCGACAGCGACTCGTCGATTTGCACGGTCAACGTGCCGAAGGCCACCCCCGCGAGTGCTCCGAGCAGCGGCAGGGCCCAGAGGCTCTCCCTCAGGGACCGCCGGACTCGGAAGACGGTGCTCCACACGGCGTCTCAAGTCGTGACGAGGCCGGGGACGACCCTGCCCGCGTCGAGCGCGACCACCTCGTCCATGCGCTCGAGCCCTTCGGGCCGGTGAGTGATGAGAAGCACGGTCTTGTCGGCCGTCGCGTCGAGCACGTCGTCCATGAGCTCGGCGGCGGTGGAGGGATCGAGGTGGGCCGTCGGCTCGTCCAGCACGAGCACGGGCGCGTCGGCGAGCAGCGCGCGTGCGAGCACGAGGCGCTGTCGCTGGCCGCCCGAAACCGCGCTCCCCTCCTCGCCGACGAGCGTGTCGAGCCCGTCGGGGAGCGAGGCGACCCACTCGCCGAGTCGCGCGCGCCGGAGCGCTCCGTGGAGCTCGGCGTCGGACGCCTCGGGCCGCGCGAGTCGCAGGTTCTCCCGGATCGTCGAGCTGAACAGGTGCGCTTCCTGGCCGGCGAGGGCGAACGTGCGCCGGACGTCCGCCTGGCGGTACTCGCGCGCGTCGCGCCCGGCGATCGTGATTCGCCCCTGGGCGGGGTCGAGGAAGCGCAGGAGGAGGTTCGTGACCGTGGTCTTTCCCGCTCCGCTCGGCCCGACGAGCGCTACCCGTCTTCCGGGGTCGAGCCTGAGATCGACGCCCCGGAGCACGGGCTCCTCCTCGCGGTAGCCCGCGGTCACCGATTCGAGGGCGACACTGGCAGGGGCCTGCGGACGAGAGCGCGGAGTCTCGGGGTCGCGCACCGCTGGGTCGCGGTCGGTCAACTCGACGACGCGCCGGCCGGCGGCCAGGATGGCGCTGAGCTCCCGTGCTGCAGCGGGAAGCGGCGCGACCGCCTCGAACGAGGCCAGGGCGAGCAGCGCGAGCGTCGCCACGAGCACGCGGTCGAGCGTTCCCGCGTCGTGGGCGACCACCGCCACCGCGAGCACTCCGGCCACAGTCATGCCTGCGACGAGGATCGACAACGCGTCCGCGAGGCCCGCGACCAGCGCGTCTCGTCGCCCGAGACGCACGAGCTCGGCGTCGGCGCGCCGGACCCGTGCGAGCGTCTCCTCCTCACGGCCGTAAGCGACTAGCTCCGGAGCCCCGTGCAGGAGCTCGACGAGCTCGGCGGTCAGCTCGCCCCGGGCTCCGGCCTGGCGGCGGCCGGAGGCTCGACCCATTGCCCACCCGAGCGCGGGGACGGCGACGCCGCCCACCAGGAGCCCGCCGGCGAGGATCGCGGCGGCCATGGGCAGGAGCACGGCTGCAACCGCTACGCAGGCGGCTCCCGTCAGAAGAGCGATGAGCGGAGGCCCGAGCGCGCGCAGGTAGAGCCCCTGCAGCGCGTCGACGTCGCCGACCATGCGCGTGAGGAGGTCTCCCCGGCGGTAGCCCTCGAGCTGCGCAGGGGCCAGCGGCTCGATGCGTTCGTAGAAGCGAGAGCGAATCCGCACCAGGGACCTGAGCGCGACGTCGTGCGAGGCGAGCCGCTCCAGGTACCGCGCGAGGGGCCGGGCAAGGCCGAAGAAGCGGACGGCGACGATCGTGACGGTGAGCGAGAGGATCGGCGGCTGCTCGGCGGCGCGCGAGATGAGATAGCCGGCAGTGGTCATGAGGGCGACGCCGAAGCCGACGGCCAGCGCGCCGAGCAGGATCGAGAGCGCTACGCGGCCGGCGGGCACTCCAGCGAGGGCTGTGAGGCGGCGGAGCGTTTCCTTCATGCCGCCTCCGCCGCCGCGGCTTGGACGATCCGCCCTGCCTCGAGCCGGACGACGCGGTCGGCCAGGCCCGCGTGCTGTGGCCGGTGGCTGATGAGGAGCATCGTTCGGCGCCCGCTCAGCCTTGCAATCGCCTCGCCGACGATCTCTGCGCTCGCGGGATCCAGATCCGCAGTCGGCTCGTCGAGGATGACGAGCGGCGCGTCGCGCAGGAACGCCCGCGCGAGGGCGACCCGCCGGCGCTCCCCGGCCGAGAGCAGGCGCCCGCCGTCGCCCACGGTCGTCTCGTAGGCGTCCGGCAACGCGCGGATGAAGGCATCGGCGCCGGCCAGCTCGGCCGCGGCCCGAACCCGCTCGGAGTCGGCGGAGGTGTCGCCGAGCCGGATGTTCTCGGCCAGCGTGCCGCGGAAGAGGGTGGGGTGCTGCGGCACCCAGGCGAGCTGCGACCGCCAGGCGGCCGCGTCGCACACGGCGAGGTCGACGCCGCCGGCCGTCACCCGCCCTCGCGTCGGCTCGGCGAGACGCAGGAGGAGCGAGGCGACCGTGCTCTTGCCGCCTCCGCTCGGGCCGACGAGCGCGACAGTCTCGCCGGGAGCGAGCTCGAGGTCGACCGCGTCGAGCACCTCGCCCTCGCGGCCCGGGTACGTGAACGAGACTCCTTCCAACCGCACGGGCACAGCCCGCGGGCTCGGCGCGGCGTCGAACGCCCGATCCGGCCGCGGGCTGGCCCTCGACGAGGGCGAGGAGCCGCTCGGCAACCGCAAGGCCGTCCGCGCTCGCGTGGAACTGGGCCGCGAGATTCCGCAGGGGCAAGTAGAGCTCGGGCGCGAGCACCAGCACTGTCAGGGCCGCCTCGAGGCCGATGCCTCCATTGACGAGGCGAACGCCGACGGTCACGGCAACGAGCGCGATGCCGAGCGTCGCCGCGAGCTCGAGCACCGCCCCGGAGAGGAAGGCGACGCGCAACGTGCCCATCGTCGCGCGCCGGTACCTGTCGCTCACCTCGGCGATTCGGCCCGCCTGCGCCTCGCCGCGGTTGAAGGCGCGGAGCGTCGGCAGGCCGCGCACGACGTCGAGGAAGTGCGTCGCGAGCTGCGACAGCGTCTGCCAGCGCTCGCGGGCGCGCCTCTCCGTGTAGCGGCCGACGAGCCACATGAAGACGGGCACGAGCGGAAGCGTGAGCAGCATCAGGCCGGCCGAGACGAGGTCGATCGAGGCGACGAAGGCGATCACGGCGATAGGGACCACGACCGCCAGCACGACCTGCGGCAGATAGCGGGCGAACGTCGTCTCGAGCGCCTCGACCCCCGCGACCGCCGCCGTGGCGACCGCGGCGCTCTCGGCCCCGTCGAGCGCGGCCGGGTCGTCGCGGAGCCTCCGTCCGACGACCTCGAGCCGGAGCCGCGAGAGCACGTCGGTCGCGGCGCGGCGTCCCACGACCTCGAAGCCCCACGCCGCCGCCGCGCGCCCGGCGGCCACCGCGACGAGCAGGACGAGCGGGACGGTCAGCTCGCCGAGGGACGCGCCGCCGAAGCCGCGGGCGGCGACGTACGCGATCAGGACCGCCTGGGCGAGGACGAGGAGCGCGGCGACGACGGCCAGCACCGAGTCGATGACGAGCATGACGCGCGCCGCCCGCGCGCGGCGGAGAAGGCGCGGGTCGACGAGCCCCACGGGCCCCTAGCCGCCGGTCTTCCGCGCGAGCAGATCGACCGGGCTCCCGGCGTCCTCGCCGCCCAGCCGGGCGCGGAAGACGTGGTACGTCCACGCCTGGTAGAGCAGTATCACCGGGACGAGCACGGCCGCGACGACCGTCATCACCTTGAGCGAGTACTCGGCCGAGGAGGCGTTGTCGATCGTGAGGCTGTTGGCGAACTCGGGATCCGACACCATGACGCGCGGGTAGAGGCTGACGAAGAGCGTGACGACGACCGCGACGATCGTCAGCGCCGTGGCGGCGAACGCCCACCGCTCCTTCCGCGCCCGCGCGAGGAAGATCGCCCCGACGGCGGCGACCGCGGCCACGGCGACGGGGAGGATGCCCGGGAAGACGCCCTTGTCGTTCACGTCGCGAGCGACGACGAGCGTCCAGACGAGGAAGCCTGCGCCCACGATCGCGGCCGCCGGCGCGAGGCGCGACGCCGTGTGCCCGGCGCGCTCGCGCAGGTCTCCGAGCGTGCGGAGGCTGAGGAAGACCGCCCCATGGAGGGCGAAGAGGAGGCAGACCGCGATCCCGGCGAGGATCGTGTAGCCGGTGAAGAGGTCGCCGAAGTCCCCGGCGAAGCTCTGGTCCGACGCGATGGGAACCCCGTGGAGCAGGCTCGCGAGCGCGATGCCCCAGAGCAGGGGCGCGCCGACCGACCCGATCGTGTTCATCCAGGTCCAGAACGGCCTTCCAGCGGGGGCTGTCCGCTTTCGCGCGCCACTCGAAGGAGAGAACACGCACGATCAGGAGCAGCAGGATGAGGAGGAGCGCGAGGTAGAAGCCCGAGAACATCGTCGCGTACCAGACCGGGAAGGCGGCGAAGGTCGCCCCTCCGGCGATGACGAGCCAGACCTCGTTCCCGTCCCAGAGCGGGCCGATCGACTCGAACATCGTCTGCCGGTCGCCCTCCTCCCTGCCCAGGACGGGGAGCAGCATCCCGACCCCGAAGTCGAAGCCCTCGGTGACGAAGTACCCCGTCCAGAAGAAGGCGAGCAGCACGAACCAGAGGATCTCGAGGGTCATGGCCTAGTACCCAGGCGCCGGCTGCGGCGCTCCCTCCGCCGGCTCGCGTCCGATCTCGGGAGGATCGAAACGGGCGTAGCGCCGCATGAGATAGAGGTCGACCAGGCCGAGGACCAGGTAGAGGGACGCGAACACGCCCAGGCTGAGGCCGACCGTCCATGCGCTCACCGTGCCCGAGACCGCGTCCTCGGTCTTCAGGAGCCCGTAGACGACCCACGGCTGCCGCCCGGCCTCCGTGAGGATCCAGCCGGCGAAGTTGGCGAGGAAGGGGAACGCGATCCCAGCGAGGGCCGCCCGCTGAAACCACTTGGCGCGCTCGAGCGTCCCGCGCCGGAGGAGCCAGGCACCCCAGAGCGCGAGGAGTAACATCAGCGTCCCCAGGTACGCCATGACGCGCATGCTCCAGTAGACGAGGCGGACGTCGGGGATGTAGTTCCCGGGCCCGTACTGCTGCTCGGCCTGGGACTGGAGCTCGTTCGATGCCGACCACCTGGCCCTTGAACGAGTTCGTGGCGAGGAACGAGAGCAGGCCGGGGACCTCGATGTCGAAGGACGGCGTCTGGTCGTCCTGCGTGAAGCCTCCGATCTGGAAGAGCGAGAACCCGGCCGGCTCCTCGGTGTCCCACAGCGCCTCGGTGGCGGCGATCTTCATTGGCTGAACGTCCGTCGCCTCGACGCCGAACTCGCTCCCGAGCCCGAGCTGGAGGAACGAGACGGGCAGCACGACGATGATCGCGAGCTTCGCCGCGCCGCGGAAGACGTCGACGTTCCTGCCGCGTCGCAGGTGCCAGCAGGCCACGCCGAGCACGAGGAAGCCGGCGGTCAAGATCCCGGCCAGGATGGCGTGCCCCCAGGCGAAGAGGACGAACCCCTGGAAGAGGATCTGGAAGATGTCGTTCGCCTCCGCCCGGCCGGTCTGCGAGTTGAGCTCGTAGCCGACCGGGTGCTGCATCCAGGAGTTCGCCGACGAGGATGAAGTACGCCGAGAGCCAGGTCCCGAGCCAGACCAGGTAGATCGTCGCGAGGTGCACCTTGGGCGAGAGCCGGTTCCAGCCGAAGATCCACAGGCCGATGAACGTCGCCTCGAGCATGAACGCTCCGAGGCCCTCGATCGCGAGCGGCGAGCCGAAGACGTCGCCGACGTAGGCGGAGAAGGCCGACCAGTTCATGCCGAACTGGAACTCCATGACGAGGCCGGTCGCGACGCCGATCGCGAAGTTGATCAGGAAGAGCGTCCCGAAGAAGTGCGTCAGGCGCAGCCACTTCTCGTCGCGCGTGCGGTGCCAGAGCGTCTGCATCACCGCCAGAAACGGCGCCAGCCCGAGTGTCAGCGGGACGAAGATGAAGTGGAAGAGCGTCGTCAGCGCGAATTGCCAGCGGGCGAGCTCTACCGCCGTGGACGCGAGCGTGCTCATGGTCCACGCGTGATCGTGCCAGCCGCCTCGGCTAGAGGAATCATCCCAAGGGGATGAAGGCAGGGAAGGGTCGCGCTTCGGGTTCCCGAAGGGCGTGGACTCCGGCATCACCCGTGGTCTGCGGCGCTCGAGCCGGATCATCCCAAGCGGGTGATGTGCTGCGGCGCGGAGTCGAGGAGGCTGTTTGACGGCACAAAACACTGAACTGGAGGTGAGATTGGATGCTCCTCGCGGCCGACTACCCGTTCCTAGAGGTGTTGTGGACGATGTTCGTCTTCTTCGCGTGGGTGATCTGGTTCTGGCTCTTGATCACCTGCTTCGCCGACCTCTTCCGCCGGCACGATGCAGGCGGCGGGAAGAAGGTGCTCTGGGTGATCTTCCTGATCGTCGCCCCGTTCCTCGGCGTCTTTCTCTACCTGATCGCGAACCACCAAGGGATGGCCGACCGGAACGTGCAGCGGGCGCAGGCCCAGCAACAGCAATTCGACGACTACGTCAGGCAGAGCGCCGGTAGCGGCGGCGCCGCTGCCGAGATCGAGAAGGCGAAGGGCCTGCTCGACAGCGGGGCGATCTCACAAGTCGAGTTCGACGAGATCAAGCGGAAGGCGCTCGCTTGAGGCGGGCGGTCCTAGTGGTATCCCCAATTCCTTCGGGGGGTGGCTCGCGAGTTTCCCGGTGAGCGTGGCGCTCTAAGCCGCAGGAAACGAACCGGCGGGGTCAGTACTCGCCCAGCGGCGACTCGCCCTCCTCCAGCGAGGGGGACGGGACCGCCGCGGCCGGGGCGCCCCGGCCCGCGATCGTGATGGCGAGGAGCGGGAAGAGAAGGACCGAGATCATCCCGGCGCCGATGAGGGAAGTGCCGACATCCGCGGCGATGGCCCCATGCTGCGTGCCGATCCCGACGATCGCGACGATCAACGGCAGGCCCGTCGCGCCGAACAACGCGAGGCTGAGCGTCTCTCGGCCACCCAGATCGCGGAGCCAGAGAAACGAGGACGCGCCGCGGACGACGACCAGGAGGGAGAGGAAGAGGGCGGCCAGCCCGAGCCCGGTCGGGCTGAGCAGGCTGTCCAGGTCGAAGGTCATCCCGGTCGCGACGAAGTAGACCGGGATCAGGAACCCGAACCCGATCCCTTCCAACCTCATCCGGACGGGCTCACCCCGGGGGCTGCCGAGGGTGAGACCCACGACCAGGCCCGCCGCGAACGCACCGAGCACGAAGTCGAAGCCCACCTCGATTGCGAGGAGCACGAGCGCGGCGAGCAGGAGAACGGACATTCGTACCGCGGCTTGACCGGTCGTGTGCACGGTCTGCTGGAGGACGCGGACGAGCCCGGGCGGGCGGGCGCGGAGCGCAGCAGCCGCGGCGAGCATGACGAGCGCGCCGAACGCAACGAGAAGGAGCACCTCGGCGACGGCGCCGTAGGCCCCGGTGAGGAAGACCGAGATGAAGACGATCGGCCAGAACTCGCCGGCGACGCCGGTGCCGAGCACCGCCGAGCCGAGCCGTGTCGGCAGCAGGCCGGCGTCGCTGAGGATCGGGACCAGCGTGCCGAGCGAGGTCGTGCTCAGCGCGACAGCGAGCAGCCACCACTCGGCGTCGAGACCGGCTCCGTGCAGCACGGCGCCGAGCGCGAGCCCGATCCCGAGCGAGATGCCCCACCCCAGCGTCCCACGTTCGAGCGACTGTCGAGGGACACGCTTCTCGACCACTTCGAGGCCGGCGAAGAAGAAGAGGAGCGCGAGCCCGAGGTTGGCGAGGAAATTGATGTAGGTGTCGATCTCCGCGATTCCGAGCACCTCGGGGCCGATGATGATCCCGAGCACGATCTCGAGAACCACGGTGGGCAGTACCACTCGGTGGTGCAGCCTCGACAGGACCGCGCCGACGCTCGACGCGGCGAGGACGAGCACGAGGGATTCAAGGTCGTCCAGGGGCGCCACGGCAGCGTAGGGTGGCGGAAACCCATCGAGCCCGTCAAGGAACAATGCCCCATGCGCTTGCGAACGACTCGCCGGGCTCGAGTCGGATCAGAGCCTCCCCGCTGCGGAAGGCATTCGGCGGACACGTCATGGGCTCGACGGCGAGGCTGCGACGGGCAACGTCCGGAAGCGCGTCTCCGGTGAAAAGCTGCAGGTAGCCATAGCTCTCGTCGGCCCAGAACGTGAGGCCCGCGCGGCTCTTCGGATCGCGCAGCTCGACGCGCGAACGCCCATCCGGACCCCGCACCAGGTCGGTGAACGTGTTGTCGAGCATGGTCGCACCGATCTCTCGCGGTCGCCGGAAGTCGTACACCGTTCCGTCGACAGGCTCTGCCCCGCGCGGAATGCCACGCTCGTCCACGATCAGGACCGTCCGTCCCGGGGCGCTCAGAACCAGCGAGTCGACGGCGGGCGTCCCCAGCGTCACGTATGGGTGCTGACCGCTTCCGAACGGGCACGCGGCCTGTCCGGCGTTCGTCGCGGTCGTCCGCACGCGCAGTCCGCCCTCGGAGAGCGCGTACTCGACGGCCAACGAGAGCGTGAACGGGTACCCAGGCCTGTGGACGCAGGACATGCTCCATGACCACCCGGTGCGTCTCGCGCTCGCCGACCGTCCAGGGCTCCGAGCGCACGAGGCCGTGGATCGCGTTTCCCCTCTCCGGCTCGCTGAGCGGGAGCTGATGCCTTTGTCCATCGAACTCGTAGGACCCGTCCTCCAGGCGATTCGGCCATGGGATCAGCACCTGACCGCGACCCGAGGTGCTCGGCCTGTCGGCCGGGTAGCCGTCCACCACGTCCCCGCCGGCCGCGGAGTACGAGGCCAAGCCGCCGCCGACACTGTCGACGACGGCTCGCTGGGCTCGGAATGCGATCTCGACCCGCTCGCCGGAAGAGGCGGTCACGTCGGGTCGCACGGCCTCATGCCGCCTCTCCTCCGCGGTCGAAGTGAGCGGTTTCGTGACCGTCTCGAGTGCCGGAATCGTGCTGCGGATCGCTTGTGGTGCCGCTTGGACGGTGCTCACGCTGGCCCTCTTCGCCGCTTCGGTCCGCGTTGGAGTGCATTCCACGGCACCAGCCGCCTGAAAGCATCATCCAGAGGGGATGAACGTCAGCGGCCGGCATGCCCGAGTCGCGGGTGAAGCGCGGGTGGGCTCGGCCGGCGGCGGGCCACCGCGAACGACCACACTCCCATGCAGGCGGCGATCACCGCCGAGAAGGCGTAGATCGTGGGAAGGCCGACACCGCCGTTGAGGAGCGGGCCGACGCCGAAGGCCGCGATGCCGTAGCCGAGCTGGTAGAAGGCGATCACGCCCCCCGCCGTCCCTGCCGCGAACGCCTTGAGCTCCTCCTGGCCGAAGCTGATCGTCAGGGGAAGAAGCGCCGAGCAGCCCAGTCCGGCGAGGCCGAAGGCGAGCACGCCGAGCGCCGGCTCGTCGTCGGGGAGGACGGCGATGATCACGAAGGCGCCGGCGAGCACGAACGGGAGCAGATGGAAGGTCAGGCGCGAAGGGAACCGCCGCTGGATCGCGGCGAAGAGCACCCGGCCGACGGTGACCATCCCCCAGAACGCGGTGAGGGCCAGGGCCGCCTCGGTGGTCGACGCGCCCAGCTCGTCGGTCATGTCCAGCTGCGACCAGTTGCCGTTGAGGGTCTCGCAGAAGCCGTAGAGCACGGCGAATCCCGCGTAGACCCAGAATCGAGTGGGAATCCCTTTCGCCTCCCGCGCACCAGCGGTGCGCGGCAGTCTGGACGCGGAGCGGAAGCCCCAGGCTCACGGCGAGGAGAGCGCCCAGCATGATCGCCGACGTCAGCGGCAGCCCCCACCAGAACCCCAGGCCGACGAAGACGGCGACGAACACCGGCGCCAGCACGGTGCCGAGCCCCAGCAGGGCGTTGAGGACGAGGATCGAGCGGTCGACCGCGGCAGGGTGAAACGCGGCGGCGAACGTGTTCAGGGTGGGCACGGCAAGGCCGAACCCGGCGCCCAGGCTCGCCGTGGCCAGCAGCAGCAGCCAGTACGCGAGCGCGTCCTCCGCGATGAACGAGCTGACAATGAGGAGAGCCATCGCGACGAGGCTGGCGGTCAGGCCCACCAGGTAGACGCGCTTCGCGCCGAAGCGCTTGCTCAGGGATGCGCCCAGCAGGGCCGCGGTGATCGCCGCGATGACCTGAGGCAGGAACAGGGTCCCGTACTGCGTGCTCGAGAGGTCGTACTCCGACGGGTCGGTGAAGATCGTGCTCGCCGCCGGGAACGTGACCAGGACGATGCCCTGCACGACGCCGGCCGCATAGACGGTCGTGTTCTCGTTCCTGGTCGCCATCAGGCGTCCCGCCTCGAGCTACTCGAGTCGATCGAGCAGGTGGTCTCCTACGCGAAGCGAGTTGGCCATCGCGGTCAGCGCCGGGTTCACGGCGCCGATGCTCGGGAAGAAGCTCGTGTCGACGACGTAGAGGTTGTCCAGCTCGTGCGCCCGGCAGTCGGTGTTGAGCACCGAGCTCTCCGGATCGCTCCCGAACCGGCACGTGCCGGCCTGGTGCGCGCACCCGGCGACCGGAATCTCGGTCTTCATGTACATGAAGCGGTGGACGAGGTGACCGGGGTTCATGTCGAGCTGCCCGAGGATCGACTTCACCTTCTCGTACAGCTGCTTCTTCGCGACGGCGTTCGTCTCCGCGTAGCTGAGCGTCAGCTTGCCGTCGCGGTCGACCGTGACGCGGTTGTCGGGCCGCGGCAGGTCCTCGGTCGAGAGCCAGAAGTCGATCGCGTGGCGCGCTACTCGCTCGAGCGTCCACTGGGGCGCGAGCTTGGTTTCGACCGGCTTCTCGCCGCGGAACATCGGCGCCTGCGACTTGCCGACCATCTGGACGTTCCCGAGCGGGTAGTCGAACTCGTCGGTCGCGAAGTAGTAGTCGTTCAGCCCGAGGGTCTTCTGATACGTGGTCGGGTTCTCCTCGCGGGAGAGTGCGAGCACCGCCTGGCTGTCGTGGAACATGAAGTTCCGGCCGACCTGGTCCGACCCGTTCGCGAGGCCGTTCGGATGCTTGTCGGTCGCCGACTCGAGGAGCAGCCTCGCCGAGTTCGCGGCACCGCACGAGACGACGACGAGCTCACCCGCGAACGTCTCCGTCTCCCCGTTGTGCTCGACGACGACCCCGGTGACCGCCGTGCCGGCCTCGTTCGTCTCGAGCCTCACCGCCTTCGCGTTCGTGAGCAGCGTGACGTTCGGATGCTCGAGCGCGGGCCGCACGCCGATCACCTCGGCGTCGGACTTGGCGTGGAGGACGCAGGGAAAGCCGTCGCAGTTGGCGCAGCGGACGCACGTGCTGTAGGGCGGATTGGCCTCGTTGAGCAGGATCCCGCACGGCGCGTGGAACGGCCGGTAGCCGGCCGCGGCCAGATCGTCCGACAGCTGCTGGATGCGCGGCTCGTGCGAGACGGCCGGGTGAGGATAGGGAGCGCTCGCGGGGGGCTCGGTCGGGTCTTCCCCGCGCGCCCCGTGCACCTGGTAGAGCTGCTCCGCCTGCGTGTAGTACGGCTCGAGCTCGTCGTAGGAGATCGGCCAGGCCGGCGAGACCCCGTCGTGGTGGCGAAGCTCGCCGAAGTCCTCCGCCCTGAGCCGGTAGAGCGCAGCGCCGTAGAGCTTGGTCGCGCCGCCGACGAAGTAGTGAATCTGCGGCTGGAACGGCTTCCCCTTCGCGTCGTACCACGTGTCCGGCGAGACATAGCGGTTCTCCACGAACACGGACTGCGAGAGCCAGTTCTCAGGCTCTCTCGGAAGCCAGTCGCCGCGCTCGAGGAGGAGGATGCGCTTCCCCGAGGGGGCAAGGTGCCGGGCGAGCGTGCCGCCTCCGGCCCCGGTTCCGATCACGATCACGTCGTAGGACTCGGTCATGAGATCTCCTCCTGCCGCTCCGCGAGGACGATCCGCGCGGCGGCCTCGATCAGCGCGAGATGGGAGAACGCCTGCGGGACGTTGCCGAGATGGCGGCCGGTGTCGGTGTCGAATTCCTCTGCGTACAAGCCCAGGGGCGAGGCGATGCGCAGGAGGCGCTCCATCAAGTCTCGGGCTCGCTGCTCCTCGCCGATGATCGCGAGCGCCGAGACGAGCCAGAACGAGCAGATGAGGAAGGTTCCCTCCTTGCCCGAGAGGCCGTCGTCCGTCTCGTCGGTGCGATAGCGCAGGACGAAGCCCTGCTCGGTGAGGTCGTCGGCGATCGCCAGGACGCTTGCCCGCAGGCGTTCGTCGTCGTGTGGCAGGAACCCGAAGAGCGCGGCCAGGAGCGTGGATGCGTCCAGCGCATCCGTGTCGTAGTGCTGGCGGAGGACGCCCTGGTCGGTGACGCCGTGCTCGAGAATGTCCGCCTTGATCTCCTCTGCGACGGCTCCCCAGCTCGCCTGCAGCTCCGGGTTGCCGCTGATCGCGGCGAGCTTGGCGGCTCGGTCGAGGGCGACCCAGCACATGAGCTTGGACGACACGTAGTGCTGCGGGGCGCCGCGCGCCTCCCAGATCCCCTGGTCCGGCTCGCGCCACACGGCCGTCGCGCACTCGGCCTGTGATTGGACGATCGGCCACAGCCGCCGGGGCAGCCGGTTGCTGCGCCGGCTGTGCAGCAGGACGGAGTCCAGGACGGAGCCGAAAACGTCGTTCTGCCGCTGGTCGAAGGCCCCGTTCCCGATCCGCACCGGTCGTGCTCCCGCGTAGCCGGAGAGGTCGTCCCGCGTCGATTCCGTGAGGTCGCGCCGGCCGTCGATCCCGTACATGATCTGGAGCGCGCCGTCCTCGTTGGCCTTGAGGTCGGCGACGAACTGCATGAACTCGTCGGCCTCCCAGTCCAGGTTCAGGAAGTGCAGCGCCTGCAGCGTGAAGGTCGAGTCCCGCATCCACGAGTAGCGGTAGTCCCAGTTGCGCTCCCCGCCGGGCGTCTCGGGCAGCGACGTCGTCAGCGCGGCGACGGTCGCCCCGGTCGGCATGTAGGTGAGGCCCTTGATGGTCAGGGCCGAGCGCTGGATCGGGTCGCGCCAGTGGTGATCGGGCAGGCGTGCCCGCCCCAGCCAGGCGCGCCAGTAGCGCACCGTCGCGTCGAGCTGCGCCGTTGCCTCGTCGACGTCGCCGGGGGAGGCCAGCTCCTCGGCCCACGAGAGCGAGCAGTAGAGCCGGTCCCCCGCTCCGAGGACGTGACGCGCGCGGACTCGCTCGCCTTCGATCCCGAGCGCCATGTCGGTTTGCAGTCGGATCTTGACGTCGGCGCCGGCCGCATCGGCTGTGTGGCGGCTCCCGTCGACTAGCGTCCACTCGGCCGGGGCGCGACCGTAGTCGAAGACCGGCTCGCAGACGAGCTCGAGCTCGATGGTGCCCTCGAGGCACTCGACCGTGCGGACCAGCACGTGCTCGGCGTCGTCGTCGGCCGGGGGACGGGTATGCGGGGTGATCTCGTCCTCACGGTCCCTCGGGCCCATGGTCAGGGCTTCGCGAACGAGGGCCCACCCCGTCGGCGTCTTCCAGGTCGTGGCCAGGACGTTCGTCCCGGGCTCGTACACCCGCGCCGTCGCGTGGTTGATCCCGAACGGTCCCAGACGGAAGTAGCCGGCTTCCCGGTCGAGCAGGGTTCCGAACACGCTGGGAGCGTCGAAGCGTGGGACACAGAGCCACTCGACGGCTCCGTCGGGAGCGACCAGCGCTCCTGTATGGCAGTTCGAGAGAAACGCGTAGGCGTCGATCGGAGGGAACGGCGAGGGGGCGGCCGCGCTCTGCGCCTGGGGCTTGGGGGTCGCCTCGGGAGAGCTCATCCCGTCACCCAGGGACCGTGCCAGCGGCCGTGACCTGCGACGAGCGCGTCCGCGGCCTCGGGCCCCCACGAACCGGGCGCGTACGAGTGGACGGCCGGCGGGGCATCGAGGAGGGGTTGCATGATCCGCCAGGTCTCCTCGACCGCGTCCTGGCGAGTGAAGCGCGTGCTCTGGCCGACCATCGCCGCGTGCAGCAACACCTCGTAGGGGGTCGCGCCCTCGCCGCCCGCCTGGGCGAACTCGGTGTCGAGGTCGATCGGCGCCGCCGCCCCAACGTCCGCTCTGTGCGCGTCGAGGGTGAGCTGGACCCCCGTCGAGGGATCGAGCTTGATCACCAGCTGGTTGGGCTCCGGTCTGCGGGCGAAGGCCGCGAAGCCGAGCCGCGGCGGATGTTTGAAGACGAGCCGAAGCTCGGTCTGCGTGACCGGCAGGCGTTTTCCCGTGCGGATGAAGAAGGGGACTCCCGACCAGCGCCAGTTGTCGATGTCGAGGCGCAGGGCGGCGTACGTCTCCGTGGCCGAGTCGGGGGCGACCCCCTCGATGTCGAGGTACCCGTCGTACTGGCCGCGCACGTAGTGGGCCGGGTCGGCCTCGCCGGTCGCGCGGAAGACGGCGACCTGCGCGTCCTTGATGGTCGCGGGGTCGCCGCCCGCCGGCGCCTCCATGGCGGCAGCAGACACGACTTGCATGATGTGGTTGACGACGACGTCGCGCAGCGCGCCGACGGGGTCGTAGAAATGGCCTCGGTCCTCGACGCCGAAGTCCTCCGCCATCGTGATCTGCACGCACTCGACGTAATTCCGGTTCCAGACCGGCTCGAGCATGGTGTTCGCGAAACGCAGATAGATGATCTCCTCGAGGCCCATCTTCCCGAGGAAGTGGTCGATGCGGTAGAGCTGCGACTCGTCGATGTAGGCGTGCAGCTCGTCTGCGAGCGCCCGCGCGGAGTCCCGGTCGTGCCCGAAGGGCTTCTCCACGACGACCCGCCCGGTGCCCGTCAGTCCGGCCTCGGACAGGCCCTTGACGACCGTTCCGAAGAGGAACGGCGGTATCTCGAGATAGAACACGGGCCGCGCGGCGCCCTTGATGGCCTCGCCGACACGTCCGTAGGTGGCAGTGTCCCCGAAGTCGCCCTGCACGTACGAAAGGCGCGCGGCGAAGCGGTCGAAGACCTCCGAGTCGAGCTGCTCGCCGGTTCCCTCGATCGACTCGCGGGCGCGCTGGACGAGCTGATCCACCGTCCAGTCGTCGACCGCCACTCCGACGATCGGGCACGTGAGCAGCCCGCGCGCTTCCAGCCGGTACAGCGAACGGAACGTCATCACCTTCGCGAGGTCGCCGGTGATCCCGAAGACGACGAGGACGTCCGCGGGGTCGTGCGCCGAGCTCTCCTCGTGGCCGGTACCGGCTGCGGGCCTACTCCCGGTCGTGGTTGCCATCCTCAGCTCCTTTCGCTGCTCACTCTGATCCGGCCGGAGCGCTCGTGGCTGAACCCGGCCCAGGTCCAGTCCACCATCGCCTTGGCGCGGTCCTCGCCGGTCGAGAGGAGCGCGAGATGGACGGCGCCCCAGGCCAGAAACGCGGACTTGCCCTTCATCGTGCGGCCCTTGCGAAACTGGACGACCGCAGCGCCGCGCCCGATGGTGGCCATCGTGCCCTTGTCCTTGTAGACGAAGGGCTCGGTCCGCCCCCCGCGACGAGCCGTGCGACGTTCTCTCCGGCCTGCTCGCCGGCCTGAAGCGCGACCGAGCCGAGCTGGGGAAGAACCTCGTTCGTTTTCGTGTCGGTGATCCAGGCGATGTCGCCGACGGCGAACACCTCGGGATGCTCCGCGGTGCTGAGATCGGGCTCGGCGGCGAGGCGATTGCCTTTCTCGAGCTCCAGCCCGAGAGACTGGGCTATCGGGCTCGCCTGGAGCCCCGCGCCCCAGACGAGAGTGTGCGCGTCGAGCACCCTCCCCGACTTGAGCGCGACCCGCGTCGGGGTGATCGAGTCGACGATCTCCCCCACGAGTACCTCGACCCCGAGCTTCTCGAGCGTCTTCTGCGTGTACGCGCGAATGTCCGGCTTGAACATGGCGAACACTTCGGGGCCCGCCTCGACGAGGATCAGACGGGCCTTCTCCTGTGGCAGCGCCCGATAGTCCTTGGCGAAATCGGCATGGTAGAGCTCGGCGAGTGCACCGACGCTCTCGACTCCTGTAGGGCCGCCGCCGACGACGACGACGTTGAGCGCGCCGTCCTCCACCAAGGAAGCGTCCTTGTCGGCCGCCTCCCACCTTTCGAGAACGTGCTCCTTCAGGCGCAGGGCGTCGGCGAGCGTGTACATCGGGAACGCATGCTCCGCAGCGCCCTCGACCCCGAAGAAGTTGACCTCCGCGCCGAGCGCGAGCACCAGGTAGTCGTAGGAGAGCGGCGCCATGTCGGCGAACTCCACCTCGCGCTTCTCGACGTCGACGCGGGTCGCGGTCGCCTGGTGAACGATGACGTTCGGCTGCTCCTGGAAAAGGTCGCGTATCGGATGCCCGACGGCGGACGTCTCGAGCAGGTCGGTGGCGAGCTGGTAGAGGAGCGGTTGAAACGTGTGGTAGTCGTGCTTGTCCACGAGCACGACGTCGACGTCGCTGTTCTTCAGCTTGCGGGCGGCACCAATCCCGGCGAACCCTCCGCCGAGGATGACGACACGCGGCCGCCGCGCTTCTGTCCCGCTGGGCTCGACAGAGCTTGCCAACAGTGTCCTCCTTCGGCGCCGGGTTGGGACGGCGCGCCGTCACCGATCAGACTCCACACAGTCGGCCGGTGGCGCATCATCCCCCTGGGATGAAGCCCAGACTATGGTGGATCGCGGTCTTTTTCATGGTCGGCTCGGCGGCGTTCGCGCTCGGGTCGGCCCCCTTCTACTCCGAGCTCGTGGAGCCCGAGGTCGTCGGAGTGACGTTCTTCGCCGGCTCGATCTTCTTCACGACCGCCTCCCTGCTCCAGTTGAGCCAGACGGCCCGGCGCGACCGCCTCGACTGGTGGGCTGCCAGCGTACAGCTCGTCGGGACGGTGTTCTTCAACGTCACGACCTTCACCGCCATGAACGACGCGCTCTCGACGGCCCAGGAGGATGTCCGGGTGTGGGCGCCCGACGCCCTCGGCTCCATCTGTTTCCTCCTGGCGAGCGGGCTCGCGCTGGCCGCGGTGTGGGGCCGGCGGGGCACCCAATTGCAGATCGCGGGCCTGAACATGCTCGGGTCGGTCTTCTTCGGGATCGCAGCCGTGGCGTCGTGGGTCGTCCCCGACACGGGCGAGCTCCTCAACACCGAGGCGACGAACGCCTTCACGTTCCTCGGCGCCGTCTGCTTCTTCGTCGGTGCCTGGCTGTCGCCGACCTCAGGCGAGCGCGGGTTGATCCGACGGCCCGGCCTTGGACTCCTTCTCCGACGCAGACGCGATCACGATCGCGCCCAGGAGCGCGACCGCAAGCGCTCCCACGGCGACGACTGCGTGCCAGGGAGGTGTCCTGTCCAGCCGTTCCTGGAGGACGAGCGCGCCGAGCAGGACACTGACCACCGGGTTCGCCACCGAAACGGTCGCCACCGAGGTCACGAGCCGACCGGTCGCGAGCGAGAGCTGCTGCAGGTAGAAGCCGACGAGCCCGCCGACTGCCATGACCCACGGCTCCCAGCTCTCGAGCGTCTGCGCAACGCCGTTGGCGTGCAGGCCTTCGACGACCGGCTTCATCAGCGTCGCGGACACTCCGTAGAGGATGCCCGCGGTCGCCCCGAAGACGGCCGCCTTCACGCCCGGTCCGCCACGTCGGGCGAAGAGCATGAGCCCGATGCAGACCGCCGCGACTACGAGGAGTGCCGACACCCAGTCGGAGGTCGGCGCGTTGTCTACGCCGCCGGCAGGGTCGCCGAACTTCGCGAAGGTCGCGAGCCCGACGACGACGATCGCCGCCCCGGCGATGTGGCGTCGGGTGATGACCTGGTTGGTAAGGAAGTAGCCGAGCGGCATGGCCCAGACGATGGTCGTCACGAGCAGCGGCTGGATGATCGCGACCCTGCCCCGATCGAGCGCGGCCGCCTGGAGAATCACTCCGAGGATCTGGGCAGCGAGACCGAGGAGCCATACCCAGCTCCCGAGCAAGCGGAGGAACGCCTTCGGCCCTCCGGCCTCCACCCCGAGCTCCACCGAGGCCCGCTGCCAGAGCGTGGCGGCAAGCGCGAAGGAGATCGCGGCGAAGATCGCAAGGACTGCCGCTACGTCATCCACAGGAGCACCACGATAGGCAATCGACCGGGCATCACACGAGCCGGACGAGCGCGTCGCTGGTGAGCAGGAATCCGAAGACGAGAGTCGTGACGAAGGTCAGCCGCCGCTGGTTCGTCGTCAGCCAGCCCTGCGCTTGCTCCATCCACTCTTCCGCGCGTTTCCCGGCGACCAGGTAGAGGCCGACCGGGAGCCACACGAGGACGCCCGCGACCAGGACATAGAGGACGGCCAGGGCGAGCTCCTCGACGGCGAGCAGGCTGGCAATTCCCACGGTGGCTCCGGCGACGATGGTGATACTCAGACGCTTCACGCCCCCCACGCCCAGGAGCGTGCCCAGTGCGAACGCCGTTCCCGGACGCAGGCCCCTGAGTCGGGCGAGGAGCGCCTTCGTCCTGGAGGGGCCGCCACCCACGCCCGCCTCGCCGTGCCGCCGCTCCGGCCAGGCGATCGCCAGGAGCGCGATGCCGAAGACGAGCTCGAGCGCCGCGGCCGCCTGCTCGTGCGCCTCGCGGTCCGTGGTCGCCGCGGAGCCGACGAGGAACGCGGCCAGAAAGGCTGCCGACTGTCCGAGCAAGAACCCGGCGGCAAAGAGAATCCCGTTCGTGCGCCCGCGCCTGCTGGTGAGAACAGCCAGCGTCGCGACGATCGCGACCGGGCTGGCCGCAGCGACGAGCGCGAAGAGCAGGATTCGCAGCGCGATATCACTCAAGCCCGCTCCCACGGGTCTCGTCGCACCTTGGTTCCTCCTTCACCCGTCTAGTGATGGAAGCTCGTCGCGGTCGTGCTGTCGTGCACGGGCGCCGGCTGCTGCTGAAGGTGCGGTAGCTGCCGCTGGAGGTCGGCGACCAGCAGGTCGGCCATGTCGTGGCTGAAGCCGCGCTTGACGACCACGCGCAGAGCCGCGAGATCCTCCCGGTTCTTCGGGAAGGTATAGGCCGGCAGCAGCCAGCCGCGCTCACGCACTGCGTTCGAGACGTCGAAGACCGTGAAGTTGTCGATGTCGTCCTTGACCTTGAAGGCGAAGACGGGCAGCTCGTCGCCCTTCGTGACGAGCTCGAACGGCCCCAGCTCGGCGATCCGCCCCGACAGCCTCGTGGCCACGTCCCGTGCGTAGGCCTGCACGTTGCGGTAGCCGTCGAAGCCGAGCCGCAGGAAGTTGTAGTACTGGCCCACGACCTGCGCGCCCGGCCGCGAGAAGTTGAGCGCGAACGTCGGCATGTTGTCGCCCAGGTAGTTGACCCAGAAGATGAGGTCCTCGGGCAGCGCTTCGGCGTCGCGCCAGACGACCCAGCCGACGCCTGGGTAGACGAGCCCGTACTTGTGCCCGGAGACGTTGATCGAGGCGACGCGCGGCAGGCGGAAGTCCCACTCGAGCTCGGGGTCGATGAACGGGGCGACGAACGCCCCGGACGCGCCGTCGACGTGGACCGGGATGTCGAGGCCGGTGCTCGCCTGGAGACCGTCCAGCGCGGCGCAGATCTCCTGGACGGGCTCGTAGGAGCCGTCGAACGTCGAGCCGAGAACGGGGACGACGCCGATGGTGTTCTCGTCGCACCGCTTCACGGCCTCCTCGGCGGAGAGGTGGAGGCGGTCGCCCTCCATCGGGACCAGGCGCATCTCGACGTCCCAGTAGTTGGCGAACTTCTCCCAGCAGACCTGGACGTTGATGCCCATGACGATGTTCGGGCGCGTCGGCCGGCTTGCCCTCGGCCTTGCGGCTCTGCTGCCAGCGGCGCTTGAGGGCGAGGCCCCCGAGCATGGCGGCCTCGCTCGACCCGGTCGTCGAGCAGCCGGTCGCCTGGTCGGGATCGGGCGCGTGCCAGAGGCGGCTGAGGATGGCGACGCAGCGGCTCTCGAGCTCCGCGGTCTGCGGGTACTCGTCCTTGTCGATCATGTTCTTGTCGAAGCACTCCGCCATGAGCTTCTCGGCCTGAGGCTCCATCCAGGTGGTCACGAACGTGGCCAGGTTCAGGCGCGCGTTGCCGTCGAGCATCAGCTCGTCGTGGATGATCTGGTACGCGACCTCGGGCGACAGCTCGCCGTCGGGGAGCCGGTGCCGCGGGATCTCGGTCGCCTCCAGGGTGAAGATCGGGGCGACGGCGAGGTCCTGGGTCGGGCCTGCCGGCGCCTTGGGGTGCCTCAGCGTCACTCGTGGCTCCTCTCCTGGCCGGTGGGATGGTGGAGGTGCAGGACGTGCGCGGGCGGGTGGTCGACGACGACCGTCGACGTGACCGTCAGGTCGGGGCCGACTTGCGCGAGCTCACCGGGCTCGAGCGGGCGCCACTCGGCGCTGTCGTCGAGCGGCTCGCTCGCCACGACGACCGAGGGATGGTCGGCGAGGTGGTCGGAGTGCACCCGCAGCACGGCGCTCTCGTGGCGAAGCCCTTCCTCGTCGTCGCCGTGGCCTCCGGCGGGCCGTTCGAGCACGAAGAGCCGGTGCGTCTCCGGATAGCGGAACGCCCAGAGATCGTGCTCCGTTGCCAGCACGCAGTTGATCGAATAGACGGGCACGTTTGCCGCGATCCAGCCCGCGGCGGAGGCGATGCCTGCACCGACGTCGCCGCCGTTCGCCCGTATCTCCTTCGTCACCAGGGCGAAGTAGCGCTCCGAGTCCGTGTCGCCCTGAACGAGGGAGCGCTCGTCGCCGAGCTCGGCCTCGAGCCGCTCCAGGTCGGCGAGGACGCCGTTGTGCGCGAAGATCCGTCCGTCCATGGCATAGGGATGGGTGTTCTCGACCGTCCGCTCTCCGGTCGTAGCGAAGCGGATATGGGAGACGAACGTCGTCGAGCTGATGTGCCTCGCCTCGCGGCTGAAGGCCGCGTCCTTGAAGGCCGCCAACGGCTCCTTGTCGAGGACCGGAGTGCCGTCAGGAGCGAAGAAGCTGAGGCCGGTCCCGTCCGGGTTTCGCCGGCTCTGCTCGACGAGGCTGTCAGGCGCCTCGAGGAGCCAGAAGCTCGCATGCACCCGCTTGGGCGAGGCGCTCAGACCGAAGAGCCGGCACATCAGTCGGCGTGGACGGCGACGTGGGTGACGGGCAGGTCGTAGCGGTGCGTGCGATCTCGACGACGCCCCGCTCCTTCCAGTTCGCTGCAGAATCCGGGTGCGTGGCGAAGACGAGCTCGTCCGCTGGGAACTCCCTCAGCGCATCGTCGGCGGCCTGGATCGGGTCGTCCGATCCCACCTCGCCGCGGGCGGAGACGCCGGCCGCGGTCAGCGCCTCCACCGTCCGCTCGAGGTTCCCTTCGGCCTCGTGCCTCGCGTGGTCGTCGCCCGTCCAGTGCGACAGCCGCGACCCGAGCGCCGGGGCCACGACCAGGATCTCGATCGGCCTTCCGGCGGCGTGGGCAACGACCTCTTCATGGAACGTCTGCGACGTCGAGCTTCCATCGCTGACGACGAGGACTCTGAACGTCCCGTCCCGGCCGCCGGGCGCGCGCACCACCGGCGCGTCGAGGTCGGAGGGATGCTGGTGACGTCTGCCGACGACCAGGATCACGACGGCGAGGGCAACGATCGCACCCGCGGCGAAGAGGATCCAGCCCCAGACCCCCGCCTCCGCGGTGAGCATGACGAGGAAGACGATGCCGAGCACGACGGCGACGATCGGGATCGCCATGAACTCCGTGCGGGTCCTCATCGCCTCCAATCCAACCTGCTCGTAGTGCGCAGAGGCATCATCCTCATCGTACGAAATGGCGAAGGGTGGCTATTCGACCACCATGACGCCCGCGCCCGCGTGCCGCTTGACCTCCTCGGCGACATCTTCCCCGACGAGTTTCGCCAGGAAGCCGTGGTGGTGGGAGCCGACGACGATGAGCGACGCATTCCGGTCCCGGGCGACATCAACGATCACGTTCGCGGGGTCGCCGGCGGCCCAGAGAAAGTCGGCCTGCACCCCCTCGGCGGCGACACGCCCGCGGGCGTGGGCGAGCACGGGCTCGAGCTCGTCGGGAACGACCAGCGGGATCATCCGCGCCGGGCTGTCGTCCAGCGTCCCGAAGTTCTGGGGCCCTTCCGGATCGAGGGGCAGCTCGACGACGGAAACGACCACGAGCCCCGTGCCCGAGCGCTTCGCCTCCTCGAGCGCGCGCTCGAGCGCCCGCTTCGCAGCCTCCTCGTCGTCGTAGCCCACCACGATCGGGCCGGGCCGGGCGGTCGTCGTCATTGCCTCCCTCCTTTGTCGTGGAGTCTAGGGCGGAGCAGCGGCCGGCCGCGAGTCCTCGGCGTGATACCGGGCCAGCAGGCGCTCCTCTTCGTCCTTCCTCGGGAAGAGGAAGAAGACGAGCGCCGCGCCGAGCAGGACGGCGGCGATCCCGGCGCTGTAGGCCCACTGGTCGCCCTGCAGGAAGGACGTCTTGGCTGCCGCCGTGATCTCGCTCGCGTACTGCGGATTCTGCTCGGCCAGGTCCTCCGCGCTCGCGAACGAGAGCTGGAGCTGGCTCTGGGTGCTGTCGGTTACCTGCTGGCCGTCCGCAGACGACGTGACGGCGGCGCCCATCGCGGAGGCGTAGCCCGCTGCGAGGAGCGCGCCGAAGATGGAGGTCAGGAGCGCGCCGCCGAGATCCCGTTGCAGGTCGGCGGTCCCCGACGCCATACCGGCCCGCTCGACCGGAACCGACCCGGTGAGCGAATGCGAGGCCGGCGTGCCCGCCAGGCCGACGCCGATCCCGATGAAGACGTACGCCAGTCCGACCTGCCAGTACGAGATGTCTTCCTTCCAGAGGAGAAGCATCCAGAGGAAGGCGAGAAGGAGGAAGACGTAGCCGCAGAGCAGCGTGAAGCGCGCTCCTTTCGTGCCCACCAGCTTCGCCGAGCGCGGCGCGACGAGGACCATGAAGACGACCGCGGGCAGGATCGCCGCGCCGGCCTCGACCGTCGAGTAGCCGAGGACGTTCTGCAGGTACTGCTGGCTCACGAACGCGGCGGCCATCAGCGAGCCGAAGACGATGATCCCGCCGCAGGCAGCGACCCAGAAGGTGCGGCGGCGCGGCGACCTGGAGGTCGTAGAGAGGATTCTTCGCCCGGCGCTGCCGAACGAGGAAGGCGAGGGTCGCTGCGATCGCGACGGCCAGCAACCCGACGGCCAGCGCGCCCAGGTTCGGCACCGGGGCGAAGTTGATCCCCAGGATCAGCGTCCCCACGAGGACGACCGAGAGGATGCCCCCCAGGTTGTCGACGGGATCGGTCGTCTCGTTGACATGGCTCGGGACGTAGACGAGCGCCATCAGCAGGGCGACGCCGACGAGCGGCAGCGTCACGAGGAAGACCGACCCCCACCAGAACTCCTCCAGGAGTACGCCTGCCACCAGCGGCCCGAGCGCGGCGATGCCGCCGCCGAGCGCCGACCAGAGCGCGATCGCCTTCGTGCGTCCGGGCCCCGCCCAGAGGGCCGTGATCAACGCCAGCGTGGTCGGGTAGGCCATGCCCGCCGAAAGGCCGCCGAGGAGCCGCGCGCAGAAGAGGATCTCGTCGGACGGCGCGTACGCCGCCAGGAGGGAGGCCGGGACTGACAGGACCATGCCGAGCACGAGCAGGAGCTTCCGCCCGTAGCGGTCCCCGATCGCGCCCAGCCAGAGCACCGAACCGGCGAGGCCGAGGGAGTAGCCCACCGCGATCAGGTTGAGCGTCGTCTGCGACGAGTCGAATGCCGCGCCGATCGACGGCAGCGCGACGTTGGCGACGGACAGGTTCAGGTTGGCGACCGCCGCCACCATGATGAGCGAGACGAGCACGAGCCCAGCCCGCTTCGGAGCTGCCGACGGCGCGGCTGCGGCCGCCTCGCTCATCGCTCAGCGACCGCTGCAGGAATCGTCATCGTGGTTCGCACGCGGCGGATCCTCTCAGCTTCCGGAGGCGCGCACTTCGCCCCATCGGGATGAAGCATGCACCAGCGGCCCGCGCTCTACTGCCGGGCGATGTCCTGCTCATCGCGCTCCTGCTCGCGGTCTTCGTCGTGCCGATGCCGTGGAGCGTCGTCATCGTGTTCGCCGGTCTCGCGGGAGAGGCTGCCGTGCTCACCTGGGGCCGACGGATCGCGCGCCGCTGGCGGCCTCGGACGGGCGCAGAGGCGATGCTGGGACGCACCGCGCGGGTCGAGTCCGCCTGCCGGCCGAGGGGTCAGGTACGCATCCGGGGCGAGCTCTGGGAGGCGACGTGTGCGGCCGGCGCCGACCGTGGGGAGACGGTCCGCGTCGAAGCGCTCGACGGGCTGACGCTCATCGTCGCCCCTGTTCGCAACGCCGCGTAGGAATCAGCGCAGCGACTCTCCCCCGTTCAGTTCCTCGAGCGCCTCGGTCACGTCGTAGCCCAGGGCGAGGCCGAGCTTGGGCGCGGCGGACACCACTCGCGCCACGCCGATCGCCGGCATGACCGCAACCAAGACCCCGACGATCTCGTCCACGGTCGCGCCGGAAGCGAGCCCGGACTCGATGGCGTCCATGTACGAGGGCGGGGCTGCATCGATCGCGATCAGCGCGCCGACCCGTACGAGCGCGTGGGTCTTCGCGTCGAGGCCCGAGGTCGAGACGTTCTCGCGCTCGCGCGCGAGAATCGAATCCACGAACGCGTCGTCGCGAATCGCGAGCTTGCGCAGGGTGTCCTCGTGGTCTTGCACCAACGACCACATCCATTCAGCCTCGCCTGGAGGCGATCCGCATCATCCCGTGAGGGTGAAGTCGACCGACGAAACGGCCGGCAGGTCGACGAGGCCGAGGTCGGCAGCGCGCTCGATCGCGTCGCTCCGGCTGGAGACTCCGAGCTTGCGGTACACGGAGATCGCCTGGCTCTTCACGGTGTTGCGGGACACGTACAGGTGCTCGCCGATCTCGCGGAAGGAGAGGTGGGTGGCGAGGAGAGGGAGCAGCCGCAGCTCGGCAGGTGTCAGCGTCGAGGCACGCCCGTCGCGCGCCTCGAGCACCGCATCGGTCTCCAGGTGGAGCTCGATCACCTGTTCCGCCAGGACTCCGAGCTCCGGCCGCCGGCGCAAGACCTCGTCCGCCTCGGAGAGCAATGACTTCGCCTCCGACGCGTCGAGCAGCGCCAAGTGGGCCCGCGCGAGCTCGAGGAGCGTCTGCACGGAGCACCAGGGGAGCGCATGCGTGAGCTCGGGGCGAAAACGGTTCGCCTGCTCGAGAGCGGCGCGGGCCCTCTCCCAGTTGCCGGCGTGGAGCTCTGCGCGTGCGGACGCTGCGAGCTCGATCGCAGTCGTCGGATAGTCATGGAGCCCGCCCGCGTCGACGAGCGCGCGTGCTGCGACTCCGTGCGCCTTGGCGTCGGCGCGATCGCCGTGGAATTCGGCGAGCAGGGAGCGCTCGCTGAGAGCGACGACCTGGGTGTCCAGCGCACCGACGCCCTCGGCCGCCTCGACGGCGTCGGCCAGGCTTCTGTCCGCTCCGGCGTCCTCGCCGAGGAGAAGGAGGGCCACGCTGCGGAGGAGCAGGGCAGTCGGCCTCCACTCGCTTTCAGCGGCTAGCCCGTGAACCGCCGCGTCGGCATCGACCAGCATCTGGTCGGGGCCGTCACGGCACAGGGCGGCGCGAAGCAAGGCGAGCCACGGCTCGATCGACGTGCTGCCGTCGGGCAGCGCCCACTTGGCCTTGGCGTTCTCCGCGACTCGTAGCCAGCGCTCCGCCGCAGCCCCGCGGCCGTGAAGTGCGTTCACCCAGGCTCCCAGGACGGCAACCGCCGGATAGCGCGCAAGTTTGCGATCGTCATCGAGAAAGTGGTCGAGCCAGGTCTCGATCGTCGCGATCCGACCTCCGTGATACGCGGGGAGCGCAAGCGCGCTCACGAGCCGCGCAACCGTGTTGGTATCTCCGGCGGCGCTTGCATAGCCGATCGCTGCCTCCGCGGAGCCGTTCGCCTCGCACCAGCTCGCCGCACGCCGGTTCAGGGCCTTCACCAGCCCGGGCTCGCGCTGTTCCAGCTCCGCCCGCAGCAGGTCCCTGAAGAGGCGGTGGTAGCGGTACCACCCGCGGTGCCGGTCGAGCGGAACGACGAAGAGATTCGACTTCTCGAACGTCTCGAGCTTGCGCGCCGACCCCTTGCCCTCGAGCACGGCGTCGCAGAGCGGGCCGGACATCCTGTCGAGCACCGAGGTCCTCGTGAGGAACCGGATCTCGGCCGGTCGTAGGCCGGCCAGGTATTCAGAGCGAAAGTAGTCGGCCACGAACCGGTCGTCACCCGCGAACTCCTCCGCATCGCCCGGCGCCCCTGGGGCCTCGAGCGCGACCGCTGCCAGGTAGAGCCCTGTTGCCCAGCCCTCCGTCCGATCGATGAGCTCGGAGGCGTCACTCTCCGCGACCTCGACGCCTGCGTTGCCGAGGAGGAGCTGCGCCTCACGGCGACTCAGGGCAAGCTCATCGACGCCGAGCTCGACAATCCGACCGGCTGCCCGAAGGCGCGCGACCGGGAGCTCCGCGATGGTGCGGCCCGACAGGACGAGCGTCGAGCCGTCCGGGACATGCCGGACGAGAGCCGCGACGACGTCGGCGCACTCTTTCGAGCGGAGCAGCTGAACGTCGTCGAGGACGAGGACGAGCGGGCGTTCGCTCGCAAACCACGCCGACGCGACCCGCCGGGTCGCCGCTGGGACCGACCTCCTGCGTGCGTCCAATGCTCGAGGGACGGAAGCGTGGATCGCCTGGACGCGGCTCAGCGCGGCCGCAACGTGCCTGAGGAGCAGCATCGCGTCGTCGCTCTCCTCGACGGATACCCAGGCGAACGCCCGCTCGTCCAGGCCCGCCCACTGGGCGAGCAACGTCGTCTTCCCGTAACCGGCCGGAGCGAGAATCGTGACGACCGGACACGAGCGGGCGGCGCGCAGGCGGTTGACGAGCGCCGTTCTCGACACGCTTCCCGGTCGAACGGCCGGCTCGAGGAGCTTGCCTCGTCGAGGTCGAGGGCAGCGGCCTGTGGCAGCTCGACGAGCTGCGCCCGGCGCGAGTGCCGCGCTCGAGGGGTGGGGCGCTCTCGGAGAACGGCAAGCGACCGTCCGTCCAGCCGGGGTCATCGGGCCGCTCGAACGATCGGCGACAGCTCGGGGCAACGTCCTCCTCGATACGACGGATCGAGTGTGCGCATCGTCTCGCCCTCGCTACGGGTGCGCATCGGCCGGATGACGCGTCCGGTGTGAGACATCCGCGCACGCCCGACTACGTCATTCGACTCGGATCTGCGCCCGACGGTAGGTTTCCTTGGAGATGACGCATGCAGAGGGCCCGCCCTCTGCATCCAGCACGGAACTTTTTCCGTCCGCTTGACGTGACGTCCCTGCCCAAACATGGCGGCCTGACAAGCGGCGACGCGCCGCTCCCCGGGGCACTGCCGACCGGGCGGAGCTTCCTTCTCACCTCACGGTCGGTGCGGTATGCCGCCGGGGTGCTCCTGATCGCCGGGGTCTATTACGCCGCTGCGCGAGGCGGCGAGGCTCTGCTCCTGACGGGCCCCGCGGGGGCCTTCTGGCCCGCCACCGGCGTGGGAATCGCCGCCCTCTACCTCGGCGGCTTGCGCTGGTGGCCGGCCGTCCTGCTCGGAGACCTGCTCTCGAGAGAGTTCACCGAACTGCCGCTCGGCGCGGCGCTCGCCCAGACCGCAGGCAACATGGCCAGGGCTCTCGTGGCCGTCGTCATCCTTCGGCGGCTCGTAGGCCGGCAGGCGGCGATGGACCGGGTCGAGCACGTCGGCGCGGTAGTCGCCGCCGTAGCGATCGGCGAAGCGATCAGCGCGACGGTCGCAATGGTCTCGCTGCGGGTCGGTGACGTCATCCAAGTGTCCGAGATGGGTGTGTTCTGGCGGAGCTGGTGGCTGGGCGGCCTCGCGGGCGGGTTGGTCGTCGTCCCGCTGGCGCTGGCCTGGGCGCACCCGCATTGGGAGGCATGGCGGGACAGCAGCGCGGTCGAGGGCGCGCTGATGCTCACCGCAGTAGCCCTGCTGAGCGCGATCGCTTTCACCGTCGATCAGCCGCTTACCTACATGGTGTTCCCGGCGTTGATCTGGGGCGCTCTGCGCTTTGGCCCGCAGGGAGCGACGTTGGCGGTTGCGACCACGGCAGGAATTGCGGTGTGGGCCACCTCGAACAGGGAGGGGCCGTTCGTCGAACGCGCGCCCACCGACAGCGCGCTCAACCTCCAGCTCTACATCACGCTCGCCGCGCTGACGACGTTCTACTTGGCGGCGATCGTCAGCGAGCGTCGTCGTGCCGCGCTGGAGCTGGCCGAGTCGCAGCGCCGCGAGGGCGAGCGCGCCGCGCAGGAACGACATCGCATCGCCCGCGACCTGCACGATTCGGTCTCGCAGTCCCTCTTCTCCACGGGGCTCCACGTGCCGATCCGCTCAGCGGGCCCTGACGCGTGAGGGGCTCGATTCCGCAGGGCCGGTCGGGGGGGAGCTGAGCGAGATCGGGCAGTTGACCGAGGACGCGCAGGCCGAGATGCGCGCGCTCATTTTCGAGCTGTGGCCTGACGCGCTCGCTGAGGACGGACTGGTCGCCGCGCTGAGCAAGCAGGCGTCGGTGCTCAGCGCCAGGGACGGGCTGGTCATCGAAGTCGGCGGGCCGGACGAGCGCTTGCCGCTGGAGCCGGAGGCCGAGAAGCAGCTGTACCTCTTCGGCCAGGAAGCTCTGGCCAACGTCGTCAAGCACGCCCGGGCGAGCAGCGCCGCCGTCCGCATCGAAGCGACGGATGGGATCGTTTCGTTCGAGGTGCGCGACGACGGCCGCGGTTTCGATCCAGCCGCCGTGCGCGCCGGAAGCTTCGGCCTGCGGTCGATGCGGGGCCGCGTCGCCGATCTCGGCGGCCGGCTCGAGGTCACGAGTGCCGCCGGCCGCGGAACGGTTGTGCGTGCCGAGATCCCGGCCCAGCGATGACGCCCCGCTCCGAACCGATCATCCGCATCCTGGTGGTCGACGATCACCGGGTCGTGCGCGAGGGGCTCCGTAGCTTCCTCGGCGGCGAGCCCGACCTCGAGGTCGTCGGCGAGGCGGCCGACGGCGGCGAGGCGCTGGACGAGCTCGCGCGGCTCGCCGCCGAGGACCGGCTGCCCGACCTGGTGCTCATGGACCTGCAGATGGAGCCCGTCGACGGCATCGAGGCCACGCGCCGGATCCGAGCCCGCTACGACCGGGTCGAAATCGTCGCGCTTACCTCATTCGTCGAGGAAGAGCGCGTCCATGCGGCCCTCGACGCCGGCGCCTCCGGCTACATCCTGAAGGACTCCGACCCGGACGAGGTCACCGCTGCTGTGCGCGCCGCCCTCCGCGGCGAGCTCCAGCTCGACCCGGCAGTCGCCCGGAGTCTCGTGGCCTCTCTGCACGCCCCTCGACCGCAGGATCCGGCGGCCGAGCTCACCGACCGCGAGCGCGAGATCCTCCGTCTTGTCGCTGCGGGCAAGCCGAACAAGGAGATCGCCGCCGAGCTCGTCATCTCCGAGCGCACCGCGCGGACCACGTCTCGAACATCCTCCGAAAGCTCGGTCTCGCATCCCGGACGCAGGCCGCGCTCTGGGCCGTCCGCGAAGGGCTCGCCGACCGGCCATAAGGGAGAGCGGCGCGCCGTCCTAGCTTCGCCGGTCGTCGGCGAAGAAGCAGCGGACGGTCAGCCCGCGGCCGCGGGCGCCCGTCGCCTCCACCGTTCCGCCCGCGGACGTGACGACGTGCTTCACGATCGCCAGCCCGAGCCCCGTGCCGCGCGACGCCCTGGCGCGGTCGCCCCGGTAGAAGCGCTCGAAGAGACGGGGAAGGTCCTCTGCCGGCATGCCGACACCGTCGTCGGAGGCGACGAGCTCGACGCCCTCGTCGGCGCGGCGCAGGGAGAGCACGAGGCGGGCGCCCGGGCCCGCGTAGCGCACCGAATTCTGAGCGAGGTTCTGGGCGACGACGCGGATCATCCGGGGTCGGAGCGGGAGCTCCGCATCCTCGTCCGCGTCGATCTCGATGGTGACGCCCGCACGGGCGGCCTGCTCCTCGAGGCCCTCGGCGACCTCCGCGATGATCGGGAGCGCCGGCGTCTTACCGAGCCCGACCACCTCGTGGCCCGACTCCAGCTCGGAGATGAAGAGGATGTCGTCGATCAGCTCGCGGATCGCGTCGACCTCCCCTTGCGCCTGCTGGACGAGCTCGCGGACGTCCGCCCCCGGCAGCAGAGCGGTGTCGAGGAGGGCGAGCAGTCGGGCGAGCGGCGTCCGGAGCTCGTGCGAGACCGAGGCGGTGAAGCCGGCCCTGAGCTCCTCGTAGGCGGCCAGGTCGCCCGAGTCGCGCCGCCCGTAGAGAATCGTCTCCGTGCGGCCGTCCACCTCGTACGGGATCGTGAGCGGCGCGGTGTCGAGGAGCGCCTCCGGAGGCGGGGCGCCCTCCTCGAGGCCGGCCATGAGCTCGCGGGCGCGTCGGCTCGCGGCGACCACCCTCCCTTCGCCGTCGAGCACGACGACGATCTCACGGCTCTCTTCGACGAGGGCGCGCCCGCGCCTCGCCTCGACCTGCAGATCCTCTGCGGTGGGCCCGGGCCGGGCCTCGCCGCTCTGACGCCGTCGCAGGAAGCGGAGCACCTCGCCCGGATCGTAGCTCCGTCCGCGAGCCTGCTGAAGATGGCGCCAGGGCCAGAGAGGCTCGGCGTCGGTCAGGAGGTCACAGCCTTCTTGTCGACCTGCTGGACCCGGATCAGCACGAGCTTGTTGTTCTCGACGTAGGGCGCTCCCGCATAGGACGAGTCGTTTCAGGCACGGCGCTTGACACGGGTGATCAAGAGGTTGAGACTTCCCGCACCAAGCCAGGGGACTGCCAGCGCGGAGCGCATCGCCGAAATCCGAAAGGAGTCGTCGATGTTGCGTTTCTCAGCAGTTCTGGCAGTCGTTGGCCTTCTCGCTTTGCCGGCCAGCGCCTCGGCCGCACCGCCCGACAGGGAAGCCCTCCCCTCGGGTTCGGTCACGGCGACGGGGTGCGGATTCGACGTCCTGATCGAACCCGTCAATGAGCAGTTCACGCTTATGACCTTCCCCGAAGGCCTGCCGGTCGTGCAGTTCCTCACCGGGCACTCGGTAGTTCGGCTGAGCAGCGCCAATGCTTCGATCATGCTGAATGTTTCCGGGCCTGCATTCACGACGGTGAATCACGACGGTTCGCTCCAGTTCAGCGGGGCCGGCCCCTGGGTGTTCTTCGATCACGGGTTCACCAATTTGCCTCCGCTCGCCTGGTTGACCGGCCGAATCTCGTTCGGAGGCGACGAGCCGACGGTCGCCGTCACCGGACAGATTGTGGACCTCTGCGCCTTGCTCGCATGAACGCCTAACATGAGCCCCATAAGCGGGGAGTCTCTGCCGAGTCGCGCAACTCGACTAGCTTTCGGTCCGTCGTCCCGCGGGGACTCCGTGCTCCTCGAGTGTCGCGAGCCTCCTCGGATTTCGCTGATCGCGGTCGGCGGCGGGGATCTTCCTGAGCGCGTCGCGCGGGGAGGAGAACGTCGGTATCCGAGGACGGGGGTCGGAGGGAGGGCTGGGCCGCCAACCCTTCCCTCCGACGAGCCCGCTGGGCCGCTGTTCTTGGTTCGTAAGAGCGAGCCGTTCGGTTCGGTGCGGAGGTCGCTCGACCGCGAAGTTTTGAGCGAGGTCTGTGTGTGGGTTTCCGACGCCGTCGGCGACAGCGGCTGTATCCATGCGCACCGTTCGACTCTCCGCGCTCTCGCCGGCACACGATAGAGGGACGTGGCACTGATTCGCGTGACCGAACGGCCAGCCCTGGTTCACCACTTATTCACAACTCCGCTACCGTTGCGCGACCCCGGCAGCCCGGCGTTGCGGGCAAAATCGAGGGTGACGTGTCGAAGGTGCTGATCATCGAGGACGACGACGTCATCGCGCAGGGCATGGCGCGCCACCTCACCTCGGCGGGATTCGACCCTCACTGGGTCGCCAAGGGCGAGTCCGGGCTCGCGCGCCTGCGCTACGAGCGGCCCGACGTCTGCGTCCTCGATCTCATGCTTCCGGGGATCGACGGCTGGAAGCTGATCGAGACGGCGCGGAACGAGGGCATCGGCACTCCGATCGTCGTCGTCAGCGCCCGCGGGACGGAGCACGACCGCGTCCACGCGCTCGAGATCGGCGCGGACGACTATCTCGTGAAGCCGTTCTCGATGAAAGAGCTTGTCGCGCGCGTGCGCGCGGCGGCTCGTCGTGGCGTCCGCGTGCAGGACGAGCGCCGCGGCGAGCCAATCGAAATCGAGGAGCTGAAGGTCGACCCCTTGAACGTGCAGGCGTACGTCTCGGGTGAGAGCGCCGAGCTGACGCCCACGGAGTTCCGGCTCCTCTACGCTCTCGCGCTCGAACAGGGCCGCGTCGTCACCCGCGACGAGCTGCTCCAGAAGGTGTGGGGCCGCCGGCTGACGCACCGCGACCGGACGGTGGACGTCTTCGTGCGCAAGATCAGGGACAAGCTCGAGTCCCTCTCCCCGGCGCACACGTTCATCCAGACGCGTTACGGGGTCGGCTACAAGGTCGAGGCAGTCGGCAAGTAAGAACTCGGTTCAGGATGTCGCTCGTCGCCGGGGTGTCCTGGGCGAGTGCGAGGCAAGGACGAGTTCGCTGCGCGAACTCGTCCACTGATGATGTCCCCACCCACCCGCGCTCGTATTCGAGAATACGGGCGCGACCGAGGACGCAGAATCGCGCCGTCCAGGGCGGCCCGGCGACACAGCCGTCATTTTGAATCGAGTTCTGCGCCGACGCATCCTGCCGACTGCCTTTAGGATCGACGGCTGTGTCGGCGATCGCGGAGCACATGTCGCGCGAGCTCCTCTCCGCCGCGCCGGATGAGCTGATCTCGGATGCGGTAAAGCGGATGGTCGAGCGCGGCGTCGGCGCGGTCGTCGTCCTCGAGGGCGAGCGTCTCGAGGGGATTCTCACCGAGCGCGACATTCTCCGGGCCGTGGCGGCCGGCCTCCCGGAGGACGCGCGCGTGCGCGACTGGATGACGCGGCATCCGGAGACGATCGAGGCCTCCGACGATACAGACCACGCCGCCTCGCTCATGATCCACGGCGGTTTCCGGCACCTGCCTGTCCTCGAGGAGGGCAAGGTTGCAGGGATCGTCTCGATCCGCGACCTCATGCGAGTCGCCCTCGCCGACGCGGCGCCTCGGGGCGTCTAGAAACCGCTTCACAGGTCTCTCACCAGCCGTTCACCGGCCGAGACCCCATGCGCGCAGCCGGCTCCTGGACACAGAGCCCGCGTTCACCCACCCGCGGCCGGATGTTCACCAAGCCGATGCCCACCGTCCCCCGACGCTCGCGGAGACTCGTGCGCAGCTAGGCACGACGACAGGGGGAGGTACTTCAGCATGGAGACGCTCGACCGAAGGACGTTGCTTCGCCGCGGCCTGGCAACAGGCGGAGGCCTGGCCGCGCTCGGCCCACTCGGAGCGCTCGGCGCGCAGGTCGCCCACGGGAAGACCCCGGCCCGCACGCCGGGCTACGGGCCGCTCGTCGACAAGGGCGACCTCTGGCTTCCCGAGGCCTTCGACTACACGGTCATCCAGCGCCAGGGCGAGCTGATGAGCGACGGGAACATCGTGCCCGGGATCTTCGACGGCATGGCGGCGTATCGCGGCAAGCGGGGCTCGATCGTCCTGATCCGCAACCACGAGAACCGGCGCCAGGCCGGCGAGATCAACGTGGTCGTCCCCGAAGAGCTCCGCTACGACCCGACGCCGTCCTACAACGCCGGGAACACGAAGATCGTCGTCGACACCGGCCCCCGGAAGGGCGACTTCGAGGTCGTCGAGACCTTCGCGGTCCTCGGCGGCACGGACACGAACTGCGCCGGTGGGACGACGCCGTGGGCCTCGTGGGTCACCTGCGAGGAGGTGGTGAACCGAAGCGCGGCCGGCATCAAGCACGGCTACGTCTTCGACATCCTGTCCTCCGCCACCGGGCCCGTGAAGGCGGAGCCGATCGTCGGCGCGGGGCGCTTCGTCCACGAGGCGTCGCTCTTCTTCGGCGGCGCACTCTACGAGACCGAGGATCGGACCAGGTCGGCCGGGAACCCGGCGGGGGCGGCCTTCTACCGCTACATCCCGAACCCACCGTATGGCGCGAAGGACCCGCTCTCGAAGACGACCGGCGTCCTCCAGGCCTTGAAGCTCCGGGACGAGCCGCAGGCGATCATGGACCTGGGCCGGACCCCGCTCGATCCGCTGCCGGTCGAGTGGGTGACCATCGACTCCCCGGACCACGAGGACGACACGGACAACGGACCGCTCGCCACACGAAACCAGGCCTACGCGAAGGGCGCCGCCGCCTTCAACCGCCTCGAGGGCATGTGGGTCGGAGGGAAGAAGATCTACTTCGACGTCACGAACGGCGGGGCGGCCGGCCAGGGCCAGGTATGGGAGTACGACCCCGAGCGGGAGGCGGTCACGCTGATCTTCGAGTCGCCCGGCTCGACGGTGCTCCAGAGCCCCGACAACGTCGTCATCGTCCCGAGGAGCGGGCACATCCTCCTCCAGGAGGACGGTTCCGGCGAGCAGTTCCTGCGCGGCGTCACGCTCGACGGTCAGATCTACGACTTCGCCAAGACGGCCGCCAACGCGACTGAGTTCTGCGGCGGCTGCTTCGACCCGCACGGGCAGATCCTCTTCGTCAACCAGCAGGGCGATCGCGGCAACCTGCCGGAGGGCCCGCCGGACGGAGCCGCCGTCACGTATGCGATCTGGGGGCCGTGGAAGTCGGCCCGCTGAGCTCCTGATCCCCGCGGGGCTTCGCCCCACCTCCACAGCAGCCCGCCGATCCTCGCCGGCGGGCTGCCGGCTCTTTCCCTCACCTTCACAACTCGGCCGCCGCGGCCGCGTAGCGCCCACGCAGCGCCAGGACGATCGCGGCGAGCCCGGCCGCGGCCGCGAGCGGGACGACTCCGATCCACGCGAAGGACAGGCCCTCGGCGACCGCGCCGCCCGCGAGCGGGCCGATCAGGTAGCCGGCGATGCCGATCTGCGACCAGACGATCATGGCCGTGACGATTCGCTCGGTTCCTACCGTCTCGAGGAGGATTCCGACCGAGCCGGTGTCCGCGAGCCCGAAGCCTGCGCCCGCCACCATCAGGCTCACGATCCAGATCCAGACGTCGCCTCCCAGCCCTGCCACGCCGATTCCGGCCACGATCATGACGATGCCGGCCGCGACGACCGGGCGCGGCGAGGCGTGACCCGCCGCGACTGCCGCGGCAGCGACGAGGAGCGCGAGGCCCGTGTACAGCGCCGCGATCGGCGCCTGGCCCAGCTCTTCCGCGAGATGAAGCGGAAGCACGCCCTCGATCAGCCCGAGCCCGATGACGGCGACGAGCTCGGCGGCGCAGGCCAGCCAGAAGCCGGGCAGCCTCAGCGCGGCGCGGTCGGAGACGAACGCGCGACGGTCGGCCGGCGGCCGGAGCAGGGCCGCGCCGACGAGCCCGAGGAGGACGAGCCCCAGGTAGGCGGCGAACGGCCCGCGCACCCCGCCGATCGCGCCGAGCGCGGGGCCGACGAGGCTTCCGACCGAGTAGGCGGCCAGGAGGCGGGCCATGGCGAGGTACTCCCGCCCCGGCGAGCGTTCGAGCGTGGCAAAGGTGAGGCCTATCCAGAGGCCGCCCGACCCGAGGCCCATGAGCGCCCGCGCGACGAAGAGCACGGCCAGCTCGTCGCTCCGGAGCACGAAGCCCGCAGTTCCGACGGCGACGACGAGCAGCGAGGCGGCGAGCACCGCGCGCGTTCGGCCCCGCCGCACTCCGGGTGCCGCCAGGACGAAGCCCAGAAGCATCCCCGCGGGGAATGTGGCGACGAGTGCGCCGGTGAGCGCCGGCCCGGCGCCGGTCTCGTCCGCGATCGCCGGCAGCGTCGGGGCGATGACGCTGTAGCCCGCGGCGTCGAGCGCAGCGAGCGCGAGGATGGCAAGGGCGCCGTGATCCGCGCCCGTTCTCCAGAGCTTCACCAGACCGTTACCCCGCCTCGCATGGTTTCAGGAGATGATGCACTCCTACTCGATGGCGACGGCGACCGGAAAGATCTCCCAGGAAGGCGAGCGACTCCTCAATCGGGAGCTCTCCTGGCTCGAGTTCAACGCGCGTGTGCTCGAGCTGGCCTCGGACTCTTCGGTTCCGCTGCTCGAGCGCGTGAAGTTCTGCTCGATCTTTTCCGCGAACCTCGATGAGTTCTTCATGGTGCGCGTCGCCGGCCTCATGGGGCTGGAGGATGCCGGCGTCGCCGTGCGCTCCCCCGACGGCCGGACTCCGTCGGCGGCGCTCGCCGAGATCCGGGAGCGAGTGCTCGCCTTGGCCGCGCGCCAGTCCCGCCTCTGGACCCGCGAGCTCGTCCCCGCGCTGGCCGAGAAGGGGATCGCCATCGTCCAGGTGGACGAGTGCAGCGAGAAGGAGCTCGCCGAGCTCGAGAAGCGTTTCAACCGCGAGATCTACCCGGTGCTGACCCCGCTCGCGGTCGGCCCGGGGCAGCCTTTCCCTTACATTTCCGGCCTCTCGAACAGCCTCGCCGTTCTCGTGCGCGACGCCGAGGCCGGGGAGGAGCGCTTCGCCAGAGTCAAGATCCCCGAGCACCTGCCACGCTTCCTCGACGTCGGCAAGCGGGGAGCGCTCGTCCCGCTCGAGACCGTCATCGGCCACTTCCTCGGCTTGCTCTTCCCGCAGATGGAGATCGTCGAGCGGGCCGTTTTCCGGGTGACGCGGGACGCCGACTTCGAGGTGTCCGACGACGGGGACGATCTCCTCGAGGCGGTCGAGCTGGAGCTTCGCCGCCGTCGCTTTGGCGACGTCGTCCGCCTCGAGGTCTCGAGCTCGATCTCGAGCCGGATGCTCGCCAGGCTCACGGATGGGCTCGGAGTCGGAGAAGAGCAGGTCTATCCGATCCGGGGCCTGCTCGACCTCGCCGACCTCTCCGAGCTGGTTGCCCTCGACCGGTCCGACCTGAAGGACGAGCCCTGGCTTCCACGCACTCCGGCGCGTTTCGCGGGACCCCGTGGCAGCGATGACCTCTTTTCCGAGATCCGGCGGAGCGACCTGCTCGTCCACCACCCGTACGACTCCTTCGTGACCACCTTCGAGCGCTTCGTCCGGGAGACGGCCCGCGACCCGGCGGTCGCCGCGCTGAAGACGACGGTGTACCGCACGAGCGACGACTCTCCGCTGGTGCCGGCCCTGATCGAGGTGGCCGAGGACGGCCGTCAGAGCGTCTGCCTGGTGGAGTTGAAAGCGCGCTTCGACGAGCATCGGAACATCGAGTGGTCGCGGGCGCTCGAGCGCGCCGGCGTCCACGTCGTCTACGGCTTCCCCAACCTCAAGATTCACGCGAAGACGACGCTCGTCGTGCGGCGGGAGGGCAACGCGCTGCGGCGCTACGTCCACGTCGGAACGGGGAACTATCACGCTCTGACTGCACGCATCTACGAAGATTTCGGGCTGTTCACGGCCGACGAGGAGATCGCTGCGGACGTCGCCGACCTTTTCAACTACGTCACCGGGTTCGGCCGGCCGCAGCGGTTTCGCAAGATCCTCGTCGCGCCGTTCAACCTGCGCCGTCGCCTCGTCGAAGAGATCCGCGGGGTCGCCAAGGCCGCGGCCGGCGGGGAGCCTGCCCGCATCCGCCTGAAGACGAACGCCCTCGCGGACGAGGCGATCATCGAGGAGCTCTATGCCGCCTCGCAGGCGGGCGCCGAGATCGACGTCGTGGCGCGCTCGATCTGCTCGCTCAGGCCGGGCGTCCCGGGCCTCTCGGAGACGATCCGCGTGCGCAGCGTGCTCGGGCGCTTCCTCGAGCACAGCCGCTTCTTCGTCTTCGAGGCGGGCGACACGGCGAAGACGTTTCTCGGAAGCGCCGACCTCATGACCCGGAACCTCGACCACCGCATCGAGATCGTCGTTCCGGTGGAAGACTCGCGGGTCCAGGCGCAGCTGACCGGAGCGTTCGACGTGCTCCTGGCCGACAACACGGCCTGGACGCTGCAGCCGGACGGAAGCTGGCAGCGGCTGCGGCCGAGCAAGGAGAAGGAGAGCCGCGCGAGCCACGACGCGCTCATGCGGAAGGCGAACGCCGCGCGCGCGCCGCCGCGCGGCCCGCCGACCGCGCTGATGCCAGCCGACCGCGGAGCTAACAATGGGTCGGACGTGACCGTTGCCGTCGTCGACGTAGGCTCCAACACCGTGCGGCTGCTCGTGGCCCGACGCGAGCGAGGCTCCCTCGTACCGTTGCGGGAGGCGCGGGAGCACCTCTTCCTCGGCGAGGACGTGGAGCGCGAGGGGCGGCTGTCGGCGGAGCGCATCGCAGAAACGGCACGGTGGGTGGGCGGCTACGCGCGGGCGGCGCGCGCGGCGGGCGCCGACGCCGTCGAGGTCGTCGTTACGGCGCCCGGCCGGCAGAGCGCGAACGCCGCCGAGCTCGTCCGGGCGCTCGCCTCGGCGAGCGGCGCGCCGGTGCGAGTCCTCTCGGCGGACGAGGAAGGGCGCCTCGCCTTCGCAGGCGCAGTCGCCGCCGCCGTGCCGCCGCTGCCCGAAACCATCGCGGTCTGCGACGTCGGAGGCGGATCGACCGAGGTGGTCGTCGGCACCCCTGAGGGCGGTCCCGTCTGGTCGCGTTCTCTCGACATCGGCGCGGTCCGCCTCACGGAGCGCTTCATAGGGGACGATCCGCCTCGCAAGCGAAACCTCGTGGCTGCACGGGCCGAGGTGGAGCGCCATCTCGAAGGCTTCACGCCGCTGCTGCCGCAGGGGGCCCTCGCCACGGGCGGGACGGCTCGGGCGCTGCGGAAGATCGTCGGCCGAACGCTCGCCGACGACGACTTCGACGCGGCGCTCCACATCATCGCGAAGCGCTCATCGGCGAAAGTGGCAAAGATCTTCGGGCTCCACGAGCACCGCGCACGCACGCTCGCGGGTGGGGCCGTCATCCTCGCCTGCCTCCACCGGCGCCTCGGCGTCCCGCTCGAGGTCTCTCGGGCAGGTCTCCGCGAGGGCGCGGCCTTGGCGATTCTGGACGAGCTGGCGGTCTCGGCCGCGTAACAGCTTCTTCACGGCCTCGTCACCCACGCCCTGGGGCTGCCGGGCACGATGGAGGCATGGAGACGACGACTCACGAGACGAGCGTTCCCGAGTCCCTCCTCGCCAGCTGCGAAGGCTTCGGCGTCTACGGGCCGTCGGCGCGGATCGGCGTGGTTGAGCGGGTGCGCCGCAAGAAGAACGGGCGCCCGTATCTCCTCTCGGTGCGCGCAGGGCTGCTCGGGAACTGGCTCGTGCTCGTCCCGGTTGCCCAGGTGGAGGCGGTGAGCGCCGACGAGCGCCGGATCGTCCTGCGCTCGGGCGGGCTCCTCGCGGGGCCAAGCCCGACTAGGAGGGTTTGATGGAATGCTACGGAGGGAGCAGCGCGGCCCGGCGGCACCGCCCGCATTTCGTCGAGCCCTCCTAAGGCGGAGGCAGGTACTCGCGGCGGCTGAGACCGCCGTCGGCGTCGAGGTCGAGCACCCAGGTCGAGCCCTTCGGAGACTCCTCCCCGAGGAGCTCCTGGACGACGTCCCCGTGCGTGCAGAGGACGGCGACGGCGCCGTCGACCTCCGAGACGAGGCCGAGCGCCTCGCCTGCCGAGGGGCCCTCGGCGAGCTCGTGCCGGTCCTCGACCGGCAGGCCGAGCGCCGCGGCGAGCGGCTCGACCGTCTGGCGACAGCGAACGTAGGGGCTCGTCAGCACGCGCTCCACGCCGAAGGGAGCCAGAAGCTCGACGAGCCCTTCCGCCTGGCGACGGCCCTGCTCGTCGAGAGGTCGTAGGTGATCGTCCTCGGCACCTTCCTGCCGGTGGCCGGCCGTAGCGTGACGCAGGAGGAGGACGGTCATCCGATCGCGGCCTCCGCGAAGGCGCGCAGGATCTCGCGGTCGCGCTCGTACGAGAGCGCCTCTCGGGCAGCCGGGAGCGGCAGCCAGCGGACGTCGTCCACCTCCTCGTGCGGCCGAAAGGCCCCGCCCCGGGGGCGCATCGCCCAGAAGCGAACGACCTTCGGGCGCCCCTTCTGGTCGCGGTAGGCGCTCGAGGGGAGCTCGGGACCGAGCTCGCAGCGCAAGCCGGTCTCCTCCTCGACCTCGCGAAGCGCCGCCGCCTCGTCGTCCTCGCCGTCGTGGAGCTTGCCCTTCGGGAGCGACCAGTCGTCGTAGCGTGGGCGGTGGACGAGCAGTACCTCGAGGGCATCTCCGTCACCGCGGAAGACGAGTCCCCCGGCGGCTCGGACGGTCCGCTCCATCAGCTCCAGGCCGCCCGTCCGGCCTTCTCGAGCTTCGCCCAGGCTTTCGGGAGAGCGGCGCGAGCCTCCCGGCGGCGGGTGCGCTCGCGCTCGATCAGGCGGCCGGCCGCCAGGTGGGTCTGCTCGCCGCCGGCCCGACCGAGCAAGGCCCGGATCCGCTCCTCGGCCACGACGGCGTCCTGGTGCTCGCCGACGACGTCCTGGAAGCGCTTCGCCTCCCGGACGAAGCGTCGCGCGGGCTTGCCGACAGCGCCTTCGGCGAGCTCGGCTGCGTAGCGGGCGCGCTTTCCGCGGATCCGCACCGCGTGGAGCTCGTCGTCGGACGGGTCCGGCGGCAGCGCCTTCACAGCCTTCCGAAGCTTGCGGAACTCGCCGGCGGCGAGGTCGTGGAGGGAGGCGTCGGCCTCACGCGCTCGTGGGGCGGCCGCAGCCGCCTCGAGCCGGTCGAGGAGCTCTCCGTACCGGCTGCTCGACATCGCCTCGAGCATCTCTGCGCGGACGGCTTCCCGGTCCCCGGTCAAGAGCGCGACGAAACGCCCTGCGGCACGCCGTTCGCGTCCGTCGAGCTGCTCGATCTCGCCCCGGAGACGCTCGCCGAGCACGTCGAGGTCGCGGACCGGGCCGAGCGCGTCCGCGAGCCAGCGGAGCTCGGCGCGCAGCGACTCCGCCCACTCGAGGTCGAGGAGTGGGCGGGCAGCGCGAAAGATCGCCCGCAGTCGACGCGTGGCGACCCGAAGTTGATGGAGCTCCTCCGGGTCCTCGCCGAGTCGGGTGCCCGGGTCGTGGGCGAGGAGCTCGTGCACCTGGAGGGCGATCGCCGCTCGGACGTGCTCGAGCGCGGGCGCCCAGCTCGGTGGAGACGCGACCCTCGTCGGGAAGAACCCCATCGCCCGGAAGGCCTTGGGAAGCCCGTCCCCCTGGGCGGCCCCCGCCTCCGTAAGCGCACGCTCGAGGCCGGGAAGGGACTCGGCGCCTCCGTCGAGAGCCTCGACCTCGAGCTCGGTGAACCGCTCGCGGATCCGGCGTCCGTCGAGCACCGCCACCGCGTCGACCGTGACGTCCGCGACCGCCTGCCCGTCCTCGTGGGCGCGGATCCCGACCCGACGAGTGCGCAGCACGGCGGCCTTCTCCAGCGCTCGTCCGCGCAAGAGGCCGGCGAGCAGGCGCGCGAGCTCCTCGGGGGGCCGACCCGGGCCGCCGGGCGCCTCGAGCTCGAGGCGCTCGCCCTCACCCGGAAGCTTGAGCTGCCAGAGGCCCTTGCGGCTCTCGACGCGCCGGCGAAGCGTCACGCCGGCCCGCGCGAGCGCGCGGTCGGACGTATCGAAGTAGGTGGACGTGAACGTGAGCGGCCCGAGGGGCTCCCCCGGCAGCTCGGGAAGCTCGAAGCCCGCAGGCACTGCGAGCTTCAGCTCCCGCTCGTGAGTCCGACGAAGGGGCGCCACCAGTCGGATCGTAGCGTCGAAAAGAGTGTGGTTACCCGTAGCACAGGGCATACACCGCCTTGGCACAATTCAGGCAAACATGCCCAGTCGGATCCTCATCGTCGACGACCATCCCGGCTTCCGTGCGACTGCCAGGGCCCTGCTCGTCGCAGACGGATTCGACGTCGTCGGCGAGGCCGAGGACGGGCACTCTGCGCTCGAGGCAGCGGCCCGGCTGCACCCCGACCTGGTGCTCCTCGACGTCCAGCTGCCCGACATGGACGGCTTTGCGGTCGCGAGTCAGCTCTGCCGGCAGAACGGGACTGCGCCGAAGGTCGTCCTCACCTCGAGCCGCGACGCGGCCGATTTCGGTCCGCTCGTGGGTAGCTCCGGTGCGTCTGCCTTCGTGCCGAAGGCAGAGCTGACAGGCGCTGCGCTTCGCGCTGTGCTTCGATAAGTCGATGCAGCGACTAAATCCGGCGGCCGTCATCGGCCTGGGGCTCCTGCTGAGCGCGTGCGCGCTCGCACTCGTCTCCACGAGTAACCACGAGGACCAGCCCGCCTTCGCGACGGTCTTCAGCCTCGTCGGCGCGTGGTCCTTCATCCTCGGCGGGCTCCTCGCCTTGAAGCGGCGCCCGGACAACCGTTTCGGGGTCCTGATGACGATCGTCGGGCTGACGGTCTTCATCGGCGCCCTCGGCGCGTCGAACAACTCGCTCCTCTTCACGCTCGGCTGGGTCTTCGGCGGGGCCTTCATCGCCGTTTTCGTCCACGCGCTGCTCGCGTTCCCGCGCGGCTACCTGGAGACAAGGCTCGTCTACACGCTCGTCGGGACGGCCTACGCGGTCCTGACGATCGGCTCGCTGGTCGCCTCCTTCTTCGACGACGTCTCGACCAAGTGCGCCGACTGTCCTGAGAACGCCTTCCTCATCGTCGACTCCCCCACGGCCCTGGCGGTCGTGAACGGTGTGCTCCTGGCGTCGGGAATTCCGGTGGTCGCCGGCTCGCTCTACGTCTTCTGGCGCCGCTGGCGCGCGGCGTCGGCGCCGATCCGGCGGGTGTTCCTGCCCGTCTTCGTCACGGGGGGCGCGACGCTCGTCCTCCTTGCCGTTGCCCTCATTGCCACCAGCTTCTCCGAGCGGACCGCGGACGCGCTCTTCTGGGTGGTCGTCTTCGCGTTCGCCAGCGTGCCGCTCGCGTTCGTCCTCGGGCTCTTCAGCGGACGACTCGCGCGAGGCGGCGTCGGCCGGCTGCTGGTCGAGCTCGGCAAGCCGCACGGTCCCGGCGAGCTCAGAGACGCGCTTGCCCGCGCCCTCGGCGACCCGACGCTCAGGCTCGCGTACTGGATCCCCCAGACCCGGTCCTTCGTTGACCTCCACGGGAGCCCGATCGAGCTGCCGGAGCCGGGCGGCGAGGAGCTCGCAACGATGGTGAGGCGAGAAGGCCGGACCGTGGCGGCTCTCATCCACCACCGTTCGCTCGAAGAGGACCCATTCTTCGTCGAGGGGGCGGTGGCAGCGGCGGCGCTCGCCCTCGAGAACGAGCGGCGCCTGGCGGCTCTGGCGACGGCGGAAGCCCGGAACCGCGCGCTCCTCGACGCGATCCCCGACCTCATGTTCCGCATGAACCGCGAGGGGCGCTACCTCGAGTACAAGGGCAGGCGGGAGGATCTCGCCGTTCCGCCCTCGCGGCTCATCGGGTCACGGGCTCACGAGATCCTTCCCGCCGAGGTCGCCGACCCGCTCGTCGAGGGCATCCGGCGCGCGATCGACACGGGAGAGGTCGTCACCGAGGAGTACGCCCTGACGATCGACGGCGTCCTGCGTGACTTCGAAGCTCGAATCGTCAAGGCCGGCGAGGAGGCGGTTCTCATCGTCCGCGAGTTCACCGAGCGCAACAGGGCACAGGACGAGCTCGCGCAGCTGCACGCCGAGCTCAAGCAGCGACACCGCGAGCTCGAGCACGAGCGCGACTTCGCGAGCGCAGTCGTCGACGCGACGCCCAGCCTCCTCTGTCTCGTCTCGCCCGGCGGGTACGTCGTCCGGTTCAACACGTCCCTCGAGCGGCTGTCGGGAGTGGAGGACGACGACCTGACGAAGGGCTTCCCCTTCTGGGATCTCTTCATCGTGCCCGAGGAGCGCGACCAGGTGCAACGGGCGCTGGAGGAGATCGGTCGCGGGCAAGGACGACGCCGTGAATACGAGAACAGGTGGATCACGGCGACCGGAGAGCGCCGCCTCGTCGCATGGTCGACGACGTCGCTCCACGACGACAAGGGCCATCCGCGACTCCTCGTCTGCGGCGTGGACATCACCGAGCGCAAGCTCCACGAAGCGGAGCTGCGGCGCTCGCGCGCCCGGCTCGTCGAGGCGAGCGACGTGGAGCGCCGCCGGCTCGAGCGCAACCTTCACGACGGCGCGCAGCAGCGGCTCGTGTCGCTCTCGCTCGTCCTCCGGCTTGCGCAGGCGAACGTCGAGAGCTCACCCGAGGAGGCGCAGCGGCTGCTCGGACAGGCTGCCGACGAGCTGTCCCAGGCGCTCGAGGAGCTGCGCGAGCTGGCACGCGGCATTCATCCCGCCGTGCTCTCCGACCGCGGCCTGGGGCCGGCGCTCGAAGCGCTTGTCGCCCGCGCCCCACTCGCCGTCGAGCTCGAGCTCGAGCAGGACCGCCTCCCCGAGCCGGTCGAAGCCGCGGCCTACTACGTCGTCTCGGAGGCGCTCACCAACATCGCGAAGTACGCGGAGGCGTCCTCGGTGGCCGTTAGCATCGCCCGCGTGAACGGACGAGCGGTCATCGAGATCGCCGACGACGGCGTCGGCGGAGCCGACCCGACCCGAGGCTCGGGCCTGCGCGGCCTCGTCGACCGGGTCGAGGCGCTAGACGGCCGGCTCCACGTCGAGAGCCCGCGGGGGCAGGGGACCCGCATCCGAGCGGAGATCCCGTGCGCGTAGTCCTCGCCGAGGACTCGGTCCTCCTGCGGGAAGGCGTCGCCCGTCTGCTCGAGGACCAGGGGTTCGACGTCGTCGCCCAGACGGGCACCGCCGACGACCTGATGCTCAAGGTCCGGAGCTACACGCCGAACGTCGTCATCGTCGACATCCGCATGCCGCCGACGCACACCGACGAAGGGCTGAAGGCGGCGAAGGAGATTCGCGAGAAGCATCCCGACGATCGGCGTGCTCGTTCTCTCGCAGTACGTGGAGCCGACCTATGCGATGGAGCTCCTCGCCGAGAGCGCCGAGGGCGTCGGCTACCTCCTCAAGGACCGCATCTCCGACGTCGGGGAGTTCGCCGCGGCGGTTCGCCGAGTGGGGGAGGGCGGCTCCGCTCTCGACCCGGCGATCGTCTCCCAGCTCGTGGGTCGGCGCCGTCGCGACGACCCGATCGACACGCTCACGCCACGCGAGCGGGAGGTGCTCGAGCAAATGGCGCAGGGCCGCTCCAACCAGGGAATCGCCGAGGCGCTCGTCGTCACCGAGCGCGCGGTCGAGAAACACGTGACGAGCATCTTCGGGAAGCTCAGGCTTCCGCGCGCGCACGAGGACCACCGGCGCGTGCTCGCCGTGCTCACGTTTCTGCGCTCGTAAGCGAGCCACGACGGCGCCGGCGGCGGTGCGGAAAACCGCACCAAGGGAAGCAGGCTGGCCCCATTCCCGTCCTGAGGCTGAGGAGGGAAAGTACTCGCATGAAGAAGAAACTGTTCATCAGCGCCGTGGTCTTCGCAGTCCTGCTCTTCGCAGTGGGCGGCTGGACAGCTCGCGGCGTGCGCTGGGCCGTCACGGGTTAGCCCGCGATGCCGGCGGCGCGCACCAGCCGGTTTCTAGGCGCGCTGGCGCTGCCGACCTTCGCGCTCGCGCTCGGGATCAGCGTTCTCACGACGTATGCGCCGCTGCTCCTGGGTGAGGCCACCTCTTCCGCCGGGGCGATCGGCCTCGCTATCGGGGCCGAGGGGGCCTTCGCGCTCTTCCTGCCGCTCCTGATCGGCTCGCTCTCCGACCGAACGGAGACCCGCTTCGGCCGCCGCCTCCCGTACGCGCTCGTGGGCCTCCCGCTCCTCGTGATCCCGCTCGCGATCCTCCCATTCGCGCACGGGTTCGCGGAGACGGTCGCCCTCGTCTCGCTCTTCTTCGTCGGCTACCACGTCTACTACCCGCCGTACCAGGCGCTCTTCGCCGAGCTCGTGCCCTCGACCCATCAGGGGCGCGCCCAGGGCTGGCAGGGCGTCATGCGCGGTCTCGGCCTCGGTGTCGCCCTCGTCGCCGGTGGGCTGCTCCTCTCGGTCTGGACACCGCTCCCGTTCCTGCTCGCCGCCGCCGCCGCCGTGCTGGCCACGGTCGTGCTCGTGCGCGAGCTCCGCGGGAAGAACGACGCCGCGCCGGCTCCCGCCCCCGAGCGGCCGACGATCCCCGGCCCGGGAGTGTTCCGGCTCGTGCGCGAGCGCGCGGACGTTCGGGCCTTCGTGGCTGCGAATGCGCTCTGGGAGCTCTCCTTCATGGGCCTGAAGACCTTCATCGTGCTCTTCGTCGTCAAGGGGCTCGGCGAGTCGATGGGCACGGCCGCCGCCGTGATGGGTGTCGTGGCCGGTGCGTACGTGATCGCCGCATTCGGAGCCGGCCGCTTGGCGGACACGGTGGGAATCCACCGACTCATGCGTGCGTCCGTTTGGGTCTACGGCGTCGGGCTCCTCGTCGGCGCGGGCCTTTCCTCGTTCGGCTCCTTCCTCATCGGGCTCCCGTTCATCGCCCTGGCGGGCGCCGTCGTCATGACCCTTCCCTACGGAATCCTCGTCGGGATCACGCCCCCGGGCGCCGAGGGCGCCCTCTCGGGGCTGTTCGGCTTCTCCCGCGCGCTCGGCGCCGTCCTCGGGCCGATCGTCGTCGGCGTCACCATCGACGTCTTCGCGCCCGTCTTCCCCGCCACGCACGGCTACGGGGCCATGTGGGTGGCGATCGGCGCGCCGATCCTCCTCTCGCTCCCCTTCCTGAGCGCCCTCCGGCGCGAGGACCCGCAGGTCCAGGTCGAGCAGCCCGTCGTCGCCGGCCTCGACGACCTCGCGCTGGCCGCGTAGACCGGCGCACGCGAGGCGGAGCCCGTTGCGGCGAACTCCGCCTCAGCGTCCGTGGGCTACGAGCCGGTGGAAGAGATCCGGAGGCTTGCGGCGGGCCCCCAGGCCTCCGGCTCGCGCGGCCTCAGAGCCTACGGGTCGCGTAGGGGAACGACCGCCGGGCCGCGATGAATTTGCAGAATCCTCACAAATGCGCGGTCTTTCGTCCGCTCGCGCGAACGAGCTAGATTAGCCCCGTGCCCGAGCGAGCCGACCCCGCCGACCTGGCCGAGCGGCTGCGCGAGCTCGCGCTCTCCTTCCCGGAGACGTACGAGGACGAGCCCTGGGGCCATCCCGTCTTCAAGTGCGCCGACAACAAGATGTTCGCCTCGATGAGCGTCGGCGAGACTGCCGTGTCGCTGACGGTGAAGCTGACGGCCGAGGAGCGGGAGATCGCCGAGCTCCTGCCGTATGTCCACAGGGCGCGCTACGTCGGCCGCTACGGCTGGGTCACCGCGGAGGTCGCCGACGACGAGGCGCTGGAGGCCGCGCTCGAATGGATCCGCGAGAGCTATTGGCTCAAGGCGCCCGCGCACCTGAAGGGCGCCGTCGAGGGCGAGTGAACGCGTTCGCGGAGCTTCGGCCGGGGCTCCACCGCTGGACGGCCCGGCATCCGGACGCGGAGCCGAGCCCCACGCCGGGGGCGCCCGACGATTGGGGCCCGGACGTCGGCTCGATCGCCTACGAGGCGCCGGACGCGCTGGTCCTCGTCGACCCGCTCGTGCCGGGCGACCGCGGCGACCTGCGCGAGGGGCTGGACGAGCTCGTCCGGCACCACAGCCGCCGGGTCGCGATCCTGACCACCCTGCAGTTTCATCGCAGGAGCCGGGCGGAGCTGGCCGAGCGCTACGAGGCCTCGACGTCGCCCGCGAAGAAGACGCTGCCCCAGGACGTCGAGACGGTGCCCATCAGGGGCGCCGGGGAGACGATGGTCTGGCTCCCGAGGGTCCGTACGCTCATTCCCGGCGACCGGCTCCTCGGCGACGACGCCGGCGGCCTCCGTCTCTGTCCCGACTCCTGGCTCCGCTACCTGCCGAGCGGAATGAGCCGCGACGGCCTCCGCTCGGCCCTCAGGCCGCTCCTCGACCTCCCCGTCGAGGTCGTGCTCGTCTCCCACGGCGAGCCGGTGCTCGAGGGCGGCCGCGAGGCGATCGCAGAGGCTCTGAGAAACTAGTCCGCGCCAGGGACGTCCTCGGCGTCGCCGCCCTCGCCCTCCTCGGGTCCGGAACCGGCGAGCCTTCCTGCGTTTCGTCGGGCTCTTGGGGCGATTCGCGCTCAGTATTCTCTGTGTTCATGCGGGTCATCCTTCCCGACAGCAGCGAGCTCGAACTTCCCGACGGCGCGAGCGGTCTCGATGCCGCGCGAGCGATCGGCCCGAAGCTCGCCGAGCAGGCCGTTCTCCTGCGGGCCAACGGCAGCGTCCGCGACCTGCGCCACCCACTCGCCGACGGCGAGCGAATCCAGATCCTGACGACGCGTGACCGTGACGACCCGGACGCGCTCTACGTGCTCCGTCATTCGGCAGCGCACCTCCTGGCCGAGGCAGCACGACGCCTCTACCCCGGAACCAAGGTGGCGATCGGCCCCCCGATCGAGAGCGGCTTCTACTACGACTTCGAGTTCCCGGAGCCCGTGACCGAGGACGCGCTCGAGCGTCTCGAGGAGGAGATCAGGCGTGAGATCGCCGAAGGGCGCGAGTGGGAGCGCTGGGAGACGAGCCGCGACGAAGCGCGCCGCTACTTCGAGGATGAGGGGGAGCCGTACAAGGTCGAGCTGGTCGACACGGCCGAGGGCGAGATCTCCTTCTACAGGCAGGGCGACTTCGTCGACCTCTGCCGGGGCCCGCACCTGCAGAACGCCGCGCCGATCAAGGCCGTGAAGCTCCTCTCCCTCGCCGGCGCGTACTGGCGGGGCGACGAGAAGCGGGCCCAGCTCACGCGGGTGTACGGGACGGCGTTCTTCGACCCGAAGGACCTCGAGGAACATCTCCGGCGGCTCGAGGAGGCCAAGCGCCGCGACCACAGGAGGCTGGGGAAGGATCTTGCCCTCTTCGACTTCTCCGAGCTCGCTCCCGGGATGCCGTTCTGGAACCCGCGGGGGATGGTGGTCTGGAACGTCCTCGAGGACCTGCGGCGGCGCGAGAACGCCAGGCGCGGCTACGAGGAGGTGCGGACGCCGCTGCTCTACGACTCCGAGCTCTGGCAGACGTCCGGGCACTGGGAGAAGTACCGGGAGCACATGTTCCGGCTCCAGGCCGAGGAGCGCGACTACGGACTGAAGCCGATGAACTGCCCGGGGCACTGTCTGCTCTACTCGCTCACGCCGCACAGCTACCGCGACCTCCCGCTTCGGCTCGCCGAGGCTGGGAACCTCCACCGCAACGAGCTCTCCGGCGTCCTGCACGGGCTGCTGCGCGTGCGCCACTTCGTCCAGGACGACGCCCACGTCTACTGCACCCGCGAGCAGATCCAGGACGAGCTCCTCGCCTGCCTCGACTACGCCTTCTACCTCTACGACCTCTTCGAGCTCGAGATCCGCGTCGAGCTCTCGCTGCGTCCCGACAACAGGCTCGGGACCGACGAGGAGTGGGACTTCGCCGAGGGCGAGCTCGTGAAGGCCCTCGCGACGAAGGGGCTGGACTACACGTCGAGCGAGGGCGAGGGCTCGTTCTACGGGCCGAAGATCGATCTCCACATGGCCGACTCGCTCGGCCGGAGCTGGCAGCTCGGCACGGTGCAGCTCGACCTCCAGATGCCTCAGCGCTTCGGGCTCGTCTACCAGGGCGACGACAACGCCGAGCACGTGCCGGTCCTGATCCACCGCGCGCTGCTGGGGTCGCTCGAGCGCTTCATCGGGGTCTACCTCGAGCACACGGGCGGCGACCTGCCCCTCGTCCTGGCGCCAGAGCAGGTGCGCGTCCTCCCCGTCGGGGAGTCACATCGCGCGGACGCCGAGTCGCTCGCGGACCGCTTCCGGCGGGAGGGCCTGCGGGCGTCCGTCGACGAGCGCGAGGAGACGGTCGGGAGGCGGATCCGGGACGCGGAGCTCCAGAAGGTGCCGTACGTCGTCGTCTGGGGAGACCGTGAATCGCTCGAGTCTGTGTCGGTCCGGCGACGACACGGTGAACAATCCGTCATCTCCGCGGACGCGCTTGCCGAGGAGCTTCGCGCCGCTGCTAGACTCTAGCCCCTGCAAGCAGGAGCATCGTTTCCTCACCTCCGGAGCCTCGGGCTCATCGGAGGTTCAACCGAGTCGGGGAAGTGACGAGCTGCCTGCGTGCAGCTTTTCGTTTTTCCTAGGAGGAGGAAGCAGCACAACTTGGTGACGTTCAATTGAGGCCGAGGCGGAGGTTCGAGCAGGCCCGGCCGCAGCAGGACACGACGCGGATCAACGAAGCGATTCGTGTTCCGCGGGTGCGGCTGGTCGACTCGGACGGAAGCCAGGTCGGCATCAAGTCGACGGCCGACGCGCTCGAGTACGCGTACTCCAAGGATCTGGACCTGGTCGAGGTCGCAGCAAGCGCCGACCCGCCCGTGGCCCGGATCATGGACTACGGCAAGTACAAGTACGAGCAGGAGCAGAAGGCAAAGACCGCGAGGAAGCACCAGTCGCAGATCCAGGTCAAGGAGATCAAGCTGCGTCCCAAGATCGGGGTGCACGACTACGAGACGAAGAAGGGTCACGTGAGGCGCTTCCTGAACTCGAGGGCGAAAGTGAAGGTGACGATCATGTTCCGGGGACGCGAGCAGACGCACCCGGAGCGCGGCCGCGACCTGCTGATGCGCCTGGCCGAGGACGTGAAGGAGCTCGGAGCGGTCGAGTCGCCTCCGATCCAGGACGGACGGAACATGGTGATGGTGCTCGCGCCGCACCGGAACGTCGGACGAGAAGTAGGAGCAGCTCAAAGTGCCTAAGCAGAAGACCAATTCAGCCGCGAAGAAGCGGTTCAAGATCACCGGCTCGGGCCGCATCCTGCGGCGCCATGCCATGCAGAGCCACAAACTCGAGAAGAAGTCCGCCAAGCGGCGTCGCGGCTTCCGCCGTGACCATCCCGTGGACGGGACCGACGTCCACGAGGCGCGCCGCCTGCTCGGGCGGTAGCGCCAGGAGGTAGCGCATGCCCCGCGTCAAGCGATCCGTTCACGCGCGCAAGAAGCGCCGCAAGATGCTCGAGCGCGCCAAGGGCTACGTCGGCCAGAGCTCGATCTCCTATCGGAAGGCGAAGGAGGCCGTCCAGAAGGCCGACAACCACGCCTACCGCGACCGCAAGCGCAAGAAGCGCGTCTTCCGTCGACTCTGGATCGTGCGGATCAACGCGGCGGCGCGGCAGGAGGGCCTCTCGTACAACCAGTTCGTCGCCGGCTGCCGCAAGGCCGAGATCGAGCTCGACCGCAAGGCGCTCGCCGACATCGCGGTCAACGACCCGGCAGCGTTCGCGAAGATCGCGGAGCGCGCGAAAGCCGCGCTCGAGGTCTAGCCCCCTAGGGCCCCGGCGGCCGTGATCACGTCCGCCGCCAACCCGCGTCTCAAGCTCGTCCGCAAGCTCGAGTCCCGCCGACAGCGGGACAAGCTCGGGCTCTTCGCGTGCGAGGGTGAGGATCTCGTCGCCGCGGCGCTCGACGCCGGCCTCCAGCCGGTCGAGGCGCTCGTAGACGCCGAGCGGCCGGCGCTCCTCGACAGGCTTCCGGGCGCAGAGCCGGTGGCGGCAGAGCTGCTCCGCGCGGTCTCGTCGCTCCCGCACCCCGCGAGGGTGATCGGCGTCTTTCGGCGCGCGGACCTGCCGCGGGCACTCGACCTTCCGGTCGGGCTGGCGCTCTGGCGGGTTGCAGACCCGGGAAACCTCGGCACGCTCGTCCGCGCGGCGGATGCCCTCGGCCCCGCTCTCGTCGCGCTCTCGTCCGGCTCCGCCGACCCCACAGGGCCGAAGGCCGTTCGGGCCTCCGCCGGCGCGGTCTTCAGGGTGCCGGTCGTCCGGTTCGACGAGGTGGAGGGGCCGAGGATCGGGCTCGTTCCGAGGGGAGGCACGCCGCTCTCCGAGGTCGAGCTTCCCGAGCCGGTGACCTTCGTCCTCGGGGCCGAGCGCGACGGTCTCCCGGAGGAGGTGTCGGCCGGCTGCGAGACGCTTGCGACGATTCCCCAGGCCGGCGCGGCGGAGTCGCTGAACGTCGCGGTCGCGGGCGCGATCGCGCTCTACGAGTGGAGGAGGAGACGGTGATCCTGCAGGACTGGGTCGAGGGCTACGCGCGCGCGTGGCGGGAGGGTGACGCGGAGGCGGTCGTGGCGCTCTTCACCGAGGATGCCGAGTACCGGTCGAGCCCCTTCCGGGAGCCGCCGAATATCGGGTCCGACGGCATCCGGGCCTACTGGACGCGCGCCTGCGCGGCGCAGGAAGACGTCGACGTGCGCATGGGGAGGCCCTTTGTCTCCGGCGACCGGGTGGCGGTCGAGTGGTGGGCGACGATGGTGCAGGAGGGTGAGGAGATCACCCTGCCCGGCTGCCTGCTCCTCCGCTTCGCGCCCGACGGCCGCTGCGCAGGCTCTCCGTGAGTACTGGCACGTCGAGCCCGGCCGCCACGAACCTCACCCCGGCTGGGGCGAATAGCGGGCGCCGGCAGCCGAGCCTCGGGGACCACGTCGAAGGTGGACGCGCCCGTTCCGTCTGTGGACAACGCTGCAGTCGCCGTGCCGCCTGGCGGTCTCCACGTTCACATTTCGTCCCCAGTGAGCCACGTCCGGGGTCAGACCCCGGGACGTGGCCGCGAGGGACGTGCCCGTCAGGGGCGCCGCGCGAGCCAGACCGAGTCCTCGCCGCCGCGGTAGGGGCGCAGGTCGAACCAGCCGTAGCAGGCGACCACCTCGAAGCCGGCGTCCTCGAGGAGCGCGCGCCACTCCTCGACGTCGAGCCAGGCCAGTCGCATCGACGCCTCCGCCTCGGGGCCGCGCACGCGCAGCGTGAGGACGCGGCTGCCGAGGTCCCAGTCCGCGCGCTCCCAGATTCCGGGCTCGCGCTCGAGCCAGCGCCCGTGCGTCTCCTCCACGTCCTCCTTGGCGGGGGCGAAGACGTCGAAGACAAAGCGGCCTCCCGGGACAAGGAGACTGTGCGCCGCCGCGAGCGCCGCCCGCCGATCCGCATTCGTCTCCAGGTGGAGCAGCGCGCGGAAGGGGGAGGTCACGAGCCTGACGCGCTCGTCGACCGGAGGGTCGCGGAGGTCGCCGAGCCGGAGGTCGAGCAGCCGCTCGACGCCGGCCGCTCTCGCCCGCCGCCGGCACACGTCCAGCATCCCCGCCGACGAGTCCACCCCGATCACGGGGACGCCGGCCGCGGCCACGGGCACCGCGATGCGCCCGGTGCCCACGCCCAGCTCGACGACGGCGCCGCGCGCCTTGCGCGCCTCGGCCACGTAGAAGTCGACGTCCTCGGTGACGCTGGTGCTCCACGGGTCGTAGAGCTCGGCGATGGCGTCGTACTCGCTCACGCAGAGCCCGGCTTGCGGGCGACGAAGACGAACTCCTCGCTCCGGTCGTCGAACGGCCGCCGGTCGAACCAGCCGTAGAGCGCCTCGACCTCGAGCCCCGCCGCCTCGACGAGCCCTTCCCACTCGGCGCGCGTCGCCCACCAGAGCGAGACCGTGCGCGGCGTCTGCGCCCGGATGCCCGACGAACGCGGTGATGTCGATCCGCGCGTCCGCGGGAGTGTGCTCGACGTACTCCCACAGATCGCCGTGCCGCGACGCGTGGCCGTCGCCGGACGCCGCGATGTGAGGGTCGAACACGAACGCGTTCCAGGCGAAGCGCCCACCGGGCGCGAGCGCCGCCGCCGCGCGTTCGAACGCCCGGCGCTTCTCCGTCCACCCACGCAGATGGAGCAGGGAGCGGAAGGGGCAGTAGACGAGCGCGGCAGGCTCCTCGAGCGCCAGCTCGCGCATGTCGCCCTCCCGGAGGTCGAGCTCGGCGCCCACGGCGGCCGCGCGCTCCCGGGCGACGGCCAGCATGGCGGGGGACGAGTCGATGCCGATCACGGGGCGCGCGGTCGCGAGGGCGACGGGAATCGCGACCCGGCCGTTGCCGACGGCCAGCTCCACGAGCGGCCCGTCCGCCTCGCGGGCCAGCTCGACGTAGAAAGGAACGTCCTCGGTCATGTGCGCCGCCCACTCGTCGTAGATGGGCGCGAACGCGTCATAGGACGGCACAGACCCGATGATACGCTCATGCGATGGATTCGCAGGCCCTGGAAAACGAGGCGCGAAGCGCGATTGAGGGCGCTTCGACCCTCACCGAGCTCGACGACGCGCGCGTTCGCTACCTGGGCCGGAAGAGCGAGCTGAAGCAGGCGCTCCGGGAGGTCCGCGACCCCGAGACCGGGCGGGTCCTCAACGCTCTCCGCGAGGGCCTCGAAGCCGCCGTGGCCGAACGGGGAGCGGAGCTCGAGCGCGCCGAGCTCGACCGCCGCCTGTCGGAGGAGGTCCTCGACGTCACCCTCCCGGGCACTGCGACCCGCCGCGGCCACCTCCACCTGATCACGCAGATCCGCCGCGAGGTCGAGGACATCTTCCTCGGACTCGGGTACCGCGTCGTGGACGGCCGCGAGGTCGAGACCACCCGCTACAACTTCGACGGGCTCAACTTCCCGCCCGGGCACCCGACGCGCTCGCCGCTCCACTCGGTCTTCCTGAACGGCGACGTGCTCCTTCGCACGGAGACGTCACCGTCGCAGATCCGGGTCATGGAGACGGAGCCGCCGCCGATCTACATCGTCTCGCTGGGCCGCGTCTACCGGCGGGACACGCCCGACGCGACCCACACCCCGATCTTCCACCAGGTGGAAGGGCTGGCGATCGACAAGGGCATCACGATGGGCGACCTGAAGGGAACGCTGCTCCACATGATGCGCGCCCTCTTCGGAGAGGAGCGCGAGATGCGCTTCCGGACCCACGACTTCCCCTTCACGGAGCCGTCCCTCGAGCCCGACGTCTCCTGCTTCCTCTGCGACGGGCGCGGCTGTTCCGTCTGCCGCTACTCCGGCTGGATCGAGATCGCCGGGTCGGGGATGGTCGACCCGAAGCTCTACGAGTTCGTCGGCCTCGATCCGGAGGAGTGGACGGGCTTCGCCTTCGGGATGGGCCTCGAGCGGGTGGCGATGCTCCGCCACGGCCTGCCGGCGCTCGGGATGCTCTGGCAGAACGACCTGCGACTGCTCCGCCAGTTCTGATGAAGGTGCCCGTCTCCTGGCTCCGCGAGTACGTCGACGTCGACGCGACGACCGCCGAGGTCGCCGAGCGCCTGGCGATCGCTACCGGCGAGGTCGAGCGGATCTCCTTTCACGGTGTGGCCGACGTGGACGGAAACCACGGCCTCTACCGCGTCGGGCGCGTCCTCGAGGCGGGCAAGCACCCGAACGCCGACCGGCTCCAGCTTTGCAGCGTCGACGTGGGGGAGAGGGAGCCACGACAGATCGTGTGCGGCGCCTGGAACTTCGGCGCCGGCGCGACCGTCGCGGTCGCCCTCCCCGGCGCGGTGCTCGCTGACGGCCGCACGCTCGAGCGCGCCAAGCTGCGCGGCACCGTCTCGGACGGGATGATCCTCTCCGAGTCCGAGCTCGAGCTCTCGAGCGACCACACAGGGATCCTCGTCCTCTCGGAGCCGCTCGAGCCGGGCACGCCCCTCGGCGAGGTCCTGCCGCTCGGAGAGGAGGTCCTCGAGATCGAGCTGACGCGGAACCGGCCTGACTGTCTCTCCGTCTACGGGCTGGCGCGCGAAGTCGCCGCCCTCTTCGCCGGCGAGCTTCGGCCGGTCCCCGGGAAGGATCCCGCACTGAGCGGCGAGGAGAGGCCCGACGTGACGATCGACGATCTCGAGGGCTGCCCGCGCTACGTCGGCCGGCTCTTCCGGGACGTCAGGGTGGGGCCCTCGCCGCCCTGGCTGAAGGCGCGGCTCGCCGCGGCGGGTATGCGCCCGATCTCGAACGTCGTGGACGTGACCAACTACGTGATGCTGGCGCTCGGGAACCCGCTGCACGCCTTCGACTACGAGTCCCTCGGCGGCGGCCGGATCGTCGTCCGGCGCGCGCGCCCGGGCGAGGAGTTCACGAGCCTCGACGGCGAGCTCCGCAAGCTGGACCCGGCGGACCTCGTGATCGCCGACACCGATCGCGCGATCGCCTTCGCGGGGATCATGGGCGGCCTCGACACGGAGGTCACCGACACGACGACGTCGGTCCTCCTGGAAGCGGCGAACTTCGAGCCGACGACGATCCTCTGGAGCTCCGAGCGCCACGGTCTCCGCACCGAGGGCTCGAACCGCTGGGAGAAGGGCGTCGACCCGCACCTCGCCCCGCTCGCCGCTCGGCTCGCCACGCAGCTCCTCGACGAGCTCAGCGGGGCGCGCTGGACGGGCGACGTGGACGTGAAAGGCGAGCTCCCCGAGCCGCCCGTCGTCCGCTTCCGGACGAAGCGGACCGACCGGATCGTCGGGCTCGAGATCGAGGAGGACGAGCAGAAGGCGATTCTCGAGCGCCTCGGCTTCGACGTCGCCGAGGGCTGGGAGGTCACGGTGCCGAGCTGGCGCGCGCGAGACGTCACCCGCGAGATCGACCTCGTCGAGGAGGTCGCCCGCGTCCACGGTCTCGAGAAGATTCCGTTCACGCTCCCGCTCAGGAGCGCGATGGAGGGGCGGCTCACGAAGGAACAGCGCCTGCGCAGGCTGGTCGAGGACGTGCTCGTCGGGGCCGGCTTCTCGGAGGTCTACACGCTCAGCCTCGTCGCGACGGATCCCGATCCGGGCGCGCTCCGCCTCCCGGATCCCCTCACCTCCGAGCACGCAGTGCTGCGGACGACGCTGCTCGAGGGCCTCGTCGGCGCTGCGGCCCACAACGTCAACATGGGCAACGAGGAGATCGCGCTCTTCGAGATCGCCCGCGTCTATCTCCCGACGGGCGAGCAGCTCCCCGAGGAGCGCTGGTACGTCGGGGCGATCGTCGAAGGCGGCTACCTGCACGCGAAGGGGGCCCTCGAGACGCTCTACGGCACGCTCGGCATCGAGCCGCGCCTCGAGCGGGCTCAGAAGCCCTTCCTGCACCCCGGCAAGGCGGCGCGGCTCGAGGCAGGCTGGCTCGGCGAGCTCCACCCGACGCTCCTCGAGGGAGCCTGGGGCGCGTTCGAGCTCGACCTGGCGGCGCTCTTCGCCCAGGTGCCCGAGCGGGTCGAGTACGAGGACGTGATCTCGTTCCCGGCCTTGCGCCAGGACCTCGCGTTCGTCGTCGACGAGGACGTGCTCGCCGGCGACCTCGTCAGCGCGGCCCGCGAGGCGGCAGGGGAGGAGCTCCGCGACGTCCGCATCTTCGACGTCTACCGCGGGGATCCGATCCCGGACGGGAAGAAATCGGTCGCCCTCCACGTCTCGTTCCAGTCGCCCGAGCGCACACTCTCGGACGAGGATGCCCGTGCGATCCGCGGGCGCATCGTGACTGCGCTGTCCGAGCAATTCGATGCCGACCTCCGCGCTTAAGAACCCCTTTCGAAATGAAGCCGGGTGCCGCGACGCATCACTCCGAAATGAGTTCTAAGCCTGAGCGGCTCGTCGTCGTCCTCGGCTATTCCGACGGGCGTAGCCGGGGCCTGCACCCGATCTGCGCGGCGCGGCTCGAGCACGCGGAGCGGCTCACGGAAGAGGGCGACGCCGTCCTCCTCTCGGGCTTCTCCCGGCGCCGAGGCCGGTTGCCGGAGGCCGAGCTGATGCGCCGGGCCTGGCGAGGGCCTGTGGGCGGGTTGCTCTGCGACCCCGACGCCCGTCGCACGGCCGAAAACGCCGTCAACGCCGTAGCGCACGCGCGCGAGCTGGGCGTGAAGGAGGTCGTCGTCGTCACCTCGTCGTGGCACCGGCGACGGGCCGCGGTTCTCTTCCGCTCGCTGTTGCCGGGCGTGCGGGTTTCCGTCGTGGCCGCGCGCACTCCCGGGTCGCCGCGCGTCGTCATGCGGGAGGCCGCAGCGTTCTCGCTCGTCCCCCTCCAGCTCGCCCGAGCCCGCCGCCGGGTCAGGACCCTCAGCGGAAGAGGCGCCGCACCCGCGTGAGGAAGCCGGAGTCGGGCGCGAGTCGCTCTACGACCGGCTCCTCGTAGGGAGGAAGCTCGCCCAGCTCCGCCGCGCTCGCGTCCACCTCCACGCGCCGAGGCCAGATCCCGCGCACGCGCTCGGCCGGGAGATAGCGGTCCGCTTGCAGCGTTCCGACGCCGAGCACCAGGCCGTTGAAGATGTCGGCGGCCGGATCGCCCACGACCTCGAGCACCCGAGCGACCTCCTCGCCGTCCGAGCTGACGACGGTCGCGTCGCGCTCGATCGCCTTCCAGGAGACCTGCGGCTCCGACCGATCGCTCACACGGAGCGGCCGCCTTCTCTCCAGACCGGCCCCTGGGTGAAGTCGGAGCTCGTGTCGGAGAGGACGCGGAGGACCCGCACCTGCCCGCTCAGGCCCTCCTCGTCGAGTCGCTGGAGCGCCCGGCGGGCCATGATCGAGGCCGCGCCGTACCCCGTCGTGCTCGCGCTGCGGAAGCGGAACGCCGGGGCGCCGGCGGCGCGGGTCGGGTTGACGGGTGCGAGGAGGAGCGCGCCGCGCTCGAGATAGTCGGTCGAGTCGAGCTCGATCTCGGCGTAGAGATCCGTCCAATCGGGTGGCAGCCGGCGGAGCAGCGTGTCCCACGACGCCGCGAGAGTGGCGCGGGCTCGCACCGGCGGCTCCGCGGGCCGGGCCTCGTCGGAACCGGCCTCGTGGCCGCCGAGGCGCACACGTGCGCGGATGCCTTCGGCATCGAGGCGCGAGACGACGCGGCGGGCAAGCTCGGGCGAGGCGCCGTCGCGTGACCCGGGGCCGTGGAGGTAGAGCGTGAAGGTGCGTCCGGAGCGGCCGGGGGTTGCCGGCGCGAGAATGAGCGCCGCGCGATCGGCGTCCTCGGGCTCTTCGACGGTGAGGTCGAGGCGCGCCCGTTCCCACCCGCGCGGAAGCCCGCGGACGATCTCCTCGACACGATCGGCCAGCGCCATCGGCGGGGAGGATAACGGGGCTGCTAGCTTGTCGGCGCCGTGGCAACGCTCGAAGAGAAGGGGCAAACGGTGTCCACCGAGCGCCTGAGAGAGTTCCTCCGGGAGATGCTCCTCATCCGCCGTTTCGAGGAGATGGTCGAGGAGCGTTTCCGGGCGGGCGAGCTGCCGGGATTCCTCCACGTCGCCATCGGGCAGGAGGCCGTCGCGGTCGGCGTCTGCCGCGCGCTCGACGAGGGCGACGTCATCGCCTCGACGCACAGGGCCCACGGGCACACGATCGCCAAGGGCACCCATCCGAACGAGGTCATGGCGGAGCTCTACGGCAAGGTCGAGGGCTGCAGCCACGGCTACGGCGGCTCCATGCACCTCTACGACATCGAGCGCGGGAACCTCGGCGCCAATGCCGTCGTGGGCGGCGGCCTGCCGGGGATCGTCGGCGCCGCCCTCGCCTTCAAGATGCGCGGCGAGCCCCGCGTCGGGGTCGCGTTCTTCGGCGACGGCGCCACGAACATCGGGACGTTCCACGAGTCCCTGAACCTCGCGCAGCTCTGGAAGGTGCCGGCCGTCTTCGTCTGCGAGCAGAACCACTACGCCGAGTCGACGCCCGCGAAGCAGCACCTGCCGATCGAGGACCTGACGAAGCGCGCCGAGGCCTTCGGCATGCTCTCCATGGCCGTCGACGGCCAGGATGTCGAGGCGGTTCACGAAACCGCGAAAAAGGCGCTTCGGCACGCGCGCGAGGGTAAGGGCCCCGTGTACATCGTCGCCGACTGCTGCCGTCTCACGGGCCACTACGTCGGCGACCCGCAGGTCTACCGGCCGAGGGAGGAGATCGCGGAGCTGCGGCGGACGCGCGACCCGATCGAGCTCCTTCGCGCGAAGATCGAGCTTTCCGACTCCGAGTTCGAGGAGCTGGACGGCGAGGCGACCCGCATCGCCGAGGACTCGGTCGAGTTCGCGAAGGCGGGCACCGACCCGAAGCCCGAGGACGCCCTCAAGAACGTCTACGCGTAGTGGAGGGGCACTGATGCCCGAGGTCACGTACCGGGAGGCCGTCCGCGACGCGATGAGCGAGGCGATGCGGCGCGACGACGACGTCTTCATCATGGGCGAGGACATCGCCGAGATGGGCGGCTCGATGGGCGTCACGCAGGGGATGCTCGACGAGTTCGGCCCCGACCGCGTGCGGAACACGCCGATCTCGGAGATGGCGATCGTCGGCGCGGGAATCGGCGCGGCCGTCTCGGGCATGCGCCCGATCGTCGAGGTCATGTACCAGGACTTCATGACGCTCGCGATGGAGCAGCTCGTCCAGCAGGCGGCGAAGCACCGCTACATGTCCGGCGGCCAGGTCAAGGTGCCGCTGACGATCCGGACGCAAGGCGGCGCGGGCTGGTCGCCGGGCGCGCAGCACGCCCAGCAGGTCGAGGCCTGGTTCGTCCACGTTCCGGGTCTCAAGGTCGTCTTCGCCTCGACGCCGGAGGACGTGCGCGGCCTCCTCTGGAGCGCGATCTACGATGACAACCCTGTCATCTTCTTCGAGCACCGGACGCTCTACGGCCTCAAGGGAGAGGTGCCCGATGAGATCGACGGGATCGAGCTGGGAAAGGCCCGTATCCACCGCGAGGGGGACGACGTCACGGTCGTCGCCACGGGGCGGCTCGTCCACGAGGCGCTCGCCGCGGCCGCCGACGCCGAGGAGGACGGCATCTCGGTCGAGGTCGTCGACCCGCGCACGCTGCTGCCGCTCGACGAGGAGACGATCGTCGGCTCCGTGAAGAAGACGAACCGCTGCGTCGTCGCCCACGAGGCCGTAGTCCGGATGGGCTTCGGCGCCGAGATCGCGGCGATCGTCCAGCACCAGGCTTTCGACTACCTCGACGCCCCGGTCGAGCGGGTCGGCTCGAAGTTCACCCCGCTCCCGTTCGCGCCCGTGATGGAGGCATACGTCGTCCCGCAGCAGGCCGACGTGCTGGCAGCGATCAAGCGCACCGTCGGCAGGGAGTAGTGCCTCTCCCAGCAATCAACGCCGCGCGGTATTACCGGAAGAGGCACTAGTGGCCAGCCAGGTCACGCTCCCGCGCCTCGGCCAGGGCATGGAGTCCGGGACGATCGTCCGCTGGCTCAAGTCCGAAGGGGACCAGGTCGAGAAGGGCGAGCCGCTCTACGAGCTCGACACCGAGAAGGTGACGCAGGAGGTGGAGGCCGACGCCGGCGGGGTCCTCCTCCGCATCCTCGCGGGCGAGGGCGAGGAGATCGAGGTCGGGAAGGCGATCGCGGTCATCGGCGAAGAGGGCGAAGAGGTTGCCGACGAACCGAGCGAGCCCGCAGGCGAGGCCGAGGAACCGACCGAGGTCGCGGAAGGGGAGGAGCAGGAGGAGGGCGAGCCGGCTCCGGAGCGCCGGGAGGAGCGCGAGACAGGTCGAGAGGCCGATCAGGAGCAAACGGGGAACGGCCAGGCGCAGGCGACCCGGGACGGAGGCCGCGTGAAGGCCTCGCCGCTCGCGCGCCGGATCGCGCGGGAGCGCGGCATCGACCTCGCGTCGCTCCAGGGCACGGGACCGGAGGGCCGCATCGTCGCCGAGGACGTGGAGCGCGCCGAGAAGACGGCGGCGCCCGGCGTCCCCGCCGCTCCCGTCGGCGAGGTCGAGTCGATCCCGCTCACCGGGATGCGCAAGACCATCGCCCGCCGGATGACGGAGGCCTGGGAGGCCCCGGCCTTCCAGATCGCCATGACCGCCGACATGACCGCGTCGATCCGGCTCCGGGAGGCTCTGGTTGCCCGAACCGGCGAGGGCGAGGCGAAGCCGACCTACTCCGACATCCTCACGAAGGTCTGCGCGGTCGCGCTCATGCGCCATCGCGCCGTGAACGCGCTCTTCGCAGGCGACGAGGTCCAGCTCCAGCCGACCGCGAACGTCGGGATGGCCGTGGCCGTTCCGGACGGCCTCCTTGTCCCGGTGCTGCGGAACTGCGAGACGAAGACGATCGCGCAGCTCGCCGCCGAGCGCGTCGATCTCGTCACGCGCACCCGGGAGGGCAAGCTGCGCCAGGAGGATCTCGAGGGCGGCACGTTCACGATCTCGAACCTGGGCATGTACGGCGTCGATCGCTTCGTGGCCGTCCTCAACCCGCCGCAGGCCGCCATCCTGGCCGTCGGAGCGATCGAGGAGCGCGCCGTTGTCCGCGAGGGAGAGCTCGTCGCGCGCCCGGTCATGGAGCTGACCCTCACGTGCGACCACCGCTCCGTCGACGGCGCGACCGCCTCCGAGTTCCTCCGCACGGTGAAGCAGTTCCTCGAAGAGCCGGGCCTGGCTCTCTAGGCCCCGGTCCAGTCGTGAGCATCTGGTACCGCGTCAGAGATCTCGAGGCGGCGCGGGCCTTCTACCGGGGGACCCTCGGCTTCGCGGAGGCCTACGTCGACGAGGAGGACAGGTGGGCAAGGCTCACGCGCGGATCCGCCGACGTGGCGCTCGCCGAGGGCGATCCCCAGGAGACGGAGGCGGTGCTGATGCTGGACGTGGAGGACGTGAAGGCGGAAGCCGAGCGGCTCCGCGCGGCGGGCGTCGAGGTCGGCACGGTGCTCGAGATCCCGGGGACGATCCGCCTGCTCGACGTCTTCGACCCGGACGGGAACCGGCTTCAGCTCTCGGAGGACATCTAGCGATGCGCGCAGTGGTCGTGCCGCCGGGCGAGGGCGAGCGAGTAGGGAACGTCGAGTTCCTGGCCCGGAGCGCGGACACGCCGCGGTTCAACCTGGCGATCATCACGATCCAGCCTCACCGCGACGGCCCGGGAACGCACGCCCATGCCGAGGAGGACGACTCGTTCTACATGATCGAGGGCGAGCTCACGTTCACGGTCGACGACGAGGAGGTGGTGGCCGGTCCGGGCACCTTCGTCCTCGTCCCTCCCGGCGTGCCGCATGGATTCGCAAACCGCGGCGACTCGGTGGCGCGCATCGTGAACGTGCATGCCCCGGCCGGCTTCGACCTGCGCCTCCGCGGTCCCTAGCCTGACCCCGGCGCGTGGGCGGGCCGGCGCGGTTGAGCGGCCCGGGCACGGATAGGATCGCGGTTAGAACGCGAACCGATCGGAAAGGGCCAGATCATGGAATGTGACGTCGCCGTCCTCGGCGGTGGTCCGGGTGGCTACACGGCGGCGATCCGGGCTGCTCAGCTCGGCGCGAAAGCCGTCTGCATCGAGAAGGAGGAGCGCCTCGGGGGCACGTGTCTCCGGGTGGGCTGCATCCCGACCAAGGCCTGGGTGCAGACTGCGTACGCGATCAAGGAGGCGGAGGAGACCTTCGGCAAGCTCGGTGTGAACGTGAGCGCGCCGGAGCTCGACTTCGCCCAGGCAAACGCGTGGAAGGACGCGATCGTCGATCAGCTGACGGGCGGCGTGGCGGGCCTCTTCAAGGCCAACGGCGTCGAGTGGGTCAAGGGCGCCGGCCGCTTCAGGGACGCGAACACGATCGCCGTGGAGGGCGGGGAGGACGTCTCCTTCAAGAGCGCCGTCGTCGCCACGGGCTCCTACCCGCTCCGGCCGCCGATCGAGGGAATCGACTCCGCGCGCTGCGTCGACTCGACCGGGCTGCTCGAGCAGACGGAGGTGCCGAAGCGGCTCGTCATCCTCGGCGGCGGCATCATCGGCTGCGAGTTCGCCTCGATCTTCCAGCGTTTCGGGAGCGAGGTGACGATCGTCGAGATGCTGCCGACGCTCATCCCGCAGGAGGACGAGGACGCCGCCAAGGAGCTTCTGAAGCAGTTCAAGAAGCGCGGCATCGCCGTCCACCTCGAATCGCAGTGCGACAAGGTCGAGGAGACCGGCGACGGCCTCAGGGTCAGCTTCGGCGGCGAGTCCGTGGAGTGCGACCTCATGCTGGTCGCCACCGGGCGCGGGCCGGTCACGCAGGACCTCGGCCTCGAGGAGATCGGAGTCGAGCTCGACCCGAAGAAGGGAATCGCTGCCGACGAGCACCGCCGCACGACCGTTTCGCACATCTACGCGATCGGGGACTGCGCCGGCTACTGGCAGCTTGCCCACACCGCTTTCAGGGAGGGCGAGGTGGCGGCCGAGAACGCGATGGGCCACGAGGCCGTCGTCGACAACCGCGGTGTGCCCCGGCCGATCTACACCGACCCGGAGGTCGCGGGCGTCGGGCTGACCGAGCGGGAGGCGCGCGAGGCCCACGGCGACGACGTCCTCGTAGGCAAGTTTCCGTTCTCGGCCAACGGCCGCGCGATGATGCAGAACGAGACGGTGGGCTGGGTCAAGTCGATCCACGAGTCCCGGTACGGCGAGCTGCTCGGGATCGTGATGGTCGGGCCGCACGTGACCGACCTCGTCGAGGCTGGCGTGGTCGCGCTTGACGCCGAGGCGACCGTCGAGACGGTCGCCGACGGCATGACCGCCCACCCGACGCTCGCGGAGGCGATCAAGGAGGCGGGGCTCGTGGCACTTGGCCGGGCCATCCACCTCCCGAACCGGAAGCGGGCTCCGGCGAAGGCCTAAGGAAGGAGGAAGATGCTGAACAGGCGCAAGGCGCTCATCGGCTACGCGACGTACCTCGTCGCGAGAGCGTTGGTGAAGATGAAGCTCCGGAAGCAGCCGCCGACGACGGCGAAGAAGATCGCCGTCGGGGGAACTGCGGCCGCCGCGACGGGAGCTACCGTGGGCGGGATCCTTTTCTGGCGGAGGCGCCGCTCGGGCAGCGACGGGTCCGAGGGCTAGACACGGCTGACACCGTCGTCGTCGGGGCCGGAATCGCCGGCTGTGCGGCGGCGCGCTTCCTGGCGACGGCCGGAGAGACCGTCGTCGTCGTCGACCGCGGTGGGATCGGGGCCGGAGCGTCGGGTCGGAACGGCGGGTTCCTCTTCCGGCAGCCCGCACCGTGGATCGACGAGTTCCTCGACGAGGCCCTGGCCTGGTACCAGGAGCTCGAGGAGGAGGGGCCGGTGCCGCTCGAGCTGCGGCAGTGGCCCATGCTCCTGCTCGCCGTCGAGGAGGCCGAGCTCGACCACGCGCGAGCCTATGCCGACGCGGTGGGCGGCGAGGAAGCCGACCTCCGCGCCGACCCCTGGCTCGCCGACGACCTGGCCGGAGGCTTCCTCGTCGACGGGGGCTACACGCTCGACGCGATGGCCGCGACGACGGCGGCCGCCGAGGCTGCCCGCGGCGCCGGCGCCCGCTTCGCGCTCGGGTGCGAAGCGAAGCGCGTGCTCGTCGCGGACGGGCGGGTGAGCGGGCTCGCCACGGACGCGGGCATCGTCTCCTGCGGCCGCGTCGTCGTTGCTGCGGGCCCGCGGGCCCGCTTCCTGCTCCGCACGGCCGGCGCCGACCTACCCATCTCGTCCTCGCGAGGCTGGCTCCTCGAGACGGGCAGGGTCGATCCACCCCCGCGCTATGCGATCGAGCAGGCCGCCTGGCCCGAGCAGGCCGAGATGGGGCCGCGCTCGGCCGACCCGACCCTCGGCGAAGTCGCGGCCGGGGCCGTGGAGGAGCCCGCGCTGGTCTCGCTGCTTCTGGGCGGGCGACCCGCGGGCCACTGCCTGATCGGGACGTCGCTGTCGCGCTCGCTCCTCGAGGAATCGGAGGGCCCGGAGACGGTCCGGCGCCTGGCGACGCGGGCCGTGCGCGTCGCGCCGCACCTCGAGCGCGTCCCGGTGGTCGCCTCCTGGTCGGGGCGGCGGGCCATGACCCCCGACGGCCTCCCCGTCGTCGGCCCGACTGGAGGGATCGACGGCCTCGAGGTCATCGGCGGGCTCTCGTCGATCGGCATGATCACCGCGCCCGGCCTCGCCCGGCGGCTCGCGGCCGGCGACCCGGGGCCCTTCGCCGCGGAGCGGCTCGCGTGATCAGGCCCTTCGCCGACGAGGACGGCGATGCGATCGCCGCCCTTCTGAACGAGGACGTCGTGCCGCATGCCCTCACCGGAGACGGCCTCCGGCACTGGATCGCAAGCCAGCCCGAGCGAGCCCGCGCTCGGTCCTGGGTAGCAGTCGAGGAAGGCGACGTCGTCGGCTGGGTGCGGGCGCGGCTCCAGTGGTCGACGAAGGCAGAGGGCGTCGCCGAGGTCTGGGCCTTCGTCGTGCCGGCGCGGCGGCGGCGAGGGCTCGGAGCAGGCCTCTACGAGACGGCGTTCGCCCATCTCGAGGCGGTCGGCGCGCGCGTCCTCGAGTCCTGGGCGGTGGGCGAGGAGGGCGGCGGCTTCCTGCTCGCGCGGGGCTTTCGGGCCGAGCGCGCCGTGCATCGTCTCCGGCTCGACCTCGCCACTGCCGACACGTCTGCTCTTGCCGGCCTGCGGGCCGCGAAGGAGGCCGAAGGCTACTCGCTGGTGCCTCTCGGAGACGTCGCCGACCGCGTCGAGCAGCTGTACGAGGTCGACGCTGCCGCCATGGCCGACGTCCCGCATCTCCACGTCGAGGATGACGTCCGGCTCGAAGACTGGCTGGAGGAGGCCCTCCAGCACCCGCAGCTCTCGCGCGAGGGCAGCTTCGTCGTGCTCGCCGGCGACCTTCCCGTCGCGCACACCTTTCTCCACGTCGACCCCGCCACCGGCCTGGCCGCCCACGAGATGACCGCGACGCGCACGGATCACCGCCGCCGCGGGCTTGCACGCCTCGCCAAGCTCGCCTCGACCGCCTGGGCGCGCGAAGAGGGCTTCGAGGCGATCCTCACCGATACCGACGAGGAGAACGCCGGCATGCTCCATCTGAACGAGAGCCTCGGCTACCGGCGGGTCGGCATCGAAACGGACTACATTCGGGAGATAAGCTAGGCGCGATGGATCCGCTCACAGCGCCGATCGAGGGGGCCGAGCACCGCGAAGTCGGCGGGGCGGCGGTCGACATCGTCCGGGCCGGGAACGGCCGCGTCAAGCGCGCCGTCTACCCGCCGGGCTTTCGCTGGTCGACGCACATGAGCCCCAGCGTGGACACCGACCTCTGCATGCACGCCCATGTCGGCTTCCTCGCCCGCGGGCACATCCAGGGCGAGTACGCAGACGGGTGCTCGTTCGAGTACGCCGCTCCGCAGGTCGTGGCGATCGAGCCCGGCCACGACGCCTGGGTCGTCGGCGACGAGGCCGCCGTTCTCATCCAGTTCGACTCCGAGGAGGGAACCGCCCGTCGCTTCGGCCTCCCGGAGACACACGCCCACTAACGAGTGCCCGTCCAGGCAATACTGGCCATCGCTTCTGCCCCGCGATCACGGGCGCCAGAGCCCACCCTCGCCCTCAGCAAGGCTTAGCCTTGCCTTCGGTCGAGTGTGAACTCTGGCTTGGTGCTCACGACGCAGAAGCGGGGCAGCATCACCTGAACGGGCACTAGCCGTGTTCGACTCCCTGACCGAGTACGTCTCGGGTCCCCGTGGACGTACGCCTTCCTCCTCGCTGTCTCCGCGATCGACGTCATCATCCCGCTCGTCCCGAGCGAGACCTCGGTGATCCTCGCGGGCGTGCTCGCCTCCACGGGCGACCTGGTGCTGGTGCTCGTGATCCTGTTCGCCGCCGCGGGCGCCATTCTCGGCGACAACATCGCCTACTGGATCGGCCGCAAGACCGGCCACCGGATCGTGAATCGCTTCTTCAAGGGCGAGCGCCGCAAGCAGGTGGACTGGGCCCACGGGCAGGTCGAGAAGCGCGGTGGCTACCTGATCATCATCGGCCGGTTCATCCCCGGCGGCCGCACCGCGGTCACGCTCTCGTGCGGGATGCTCGAGATGCCGTGGCGCCGCTTCATCGCCTTCGACGTCGCCGCTGGGCTCGTCTGGGCCACGTACGCGGCCATGCTCGGCTACGTGGGCGGCCGAACGTTCGAGGAGGACCCGCTCAAGGGATTCCTGCTCGCCTTCGTGGTCGCGCTTCTCGTCGCAGGCGTCGTCGAAGCCGTCCGCTGGTACAAGAGGCGTCGTGTCGTCGCTGACAGCTGACGTCGAAGCCGCGGCCATGATCGGCGCCGACGAGCGGGGCGGTGTGAGCCGCTTCGCCTGGACGCCGGAGCTGGGAGAGGCGAACGCGTGGCTCATGGGGCGGCTCGGCGAGCTCGGCCTCGATGCGGAGCTGGACGAAGCCGGCAACGTCCTCGGCCGTTGGCGGGCGGGAGAAGGCACGGCCGTGCTCATCGGCTCGCACCTCGACACGGTGCCCAACGGCGGCCGCTACGACGGCGCGCTCGGCGTCCTCGCCGCGCTCGACGTCGTCCGCAGGCTGCGGGCGGAGGGCGTCGAGCCACGCCGTCCGCTCTGGGTCGTCTCGTTCAACGACGAGGAGGGAGCGCGGTTCCAGACCGGGATGCTGGGGAGCCGCGCATTCTGCGGCGACTGCGACGTCGAGGACTGGCGCCGCCGCGGCGTCGCCGAGGCGATGGCCGAGGCGGGATTCGACTTCGCGCGGCTCGCCGAGGCAGCGCGGGTCGCCGAGGTCGGCGCTTACCTGGAGCTCCACATCGAGCAGGGGCCGGTGCTCGAGCGCGCCGGCGTCGACCTGGGAGTCGTCACCGCGATCACGGGCATGCTCGGCTTCCGGGCCCGGTTCCTCGGCGAGGCCAACCACGCGGGAACCACGCCGATGGAGCTGCGGCGCGACGCGCTCGCGGGGGCCGCGCGCGCCGTCCTCGCGCTTCGCGACGAGGCGCGCGGTCGCGAGGACATGACGGCCAACGTGGGCGTCATCTCGGCCGAGCCGGGTGGCTTCAACGTCGTCCCGGGCGCGGCCGAGGTCACGATCGACGTCCGCTCGCCCACCGTGGAGGGATTCGCGCGGCTCGAGCCCGTCGTGCGGGAAACGCTCCAGGAGATCGCCGCCGACGAAGGACTGGAGCTGGAGCTCTCCGAGACGCACCGGAAGGCGCCGGTCGCGCTCGACCCCGAGCTTCAGGACGTGCTCGAGGCTTCGGCGCGGGAGGAGGGCGCGACGACGCTCCGCCTGGCGAGCGGGGCCGGGCACGACGCGATGGTGCTCGCCCATCACGTGCCGGCGGCGATGCTCTTCGTCCCCAGCCGCGAGGGCAAGAGCCACACGCCCGACGAGTTCACTGCGCCCGAGCAGTGCGAGCTCGGGGCGCGCGTGCTGGCACGCGCCGTCCGGCAGCTCGTGGCGTAATTCAGGATCGTGAGCCAGAGGGCGTACCTGAGGACGCTCGTCTTCGCGGCGGCCCTCGGAGTGCCCGTCGCCTTCGCAGCCGTGCTCTTCCAGACGGCTCTCCACGAGCTGACGGACCTCGTCTGGCACGACCTCCCGGAGGCTTTCGAGTGGGCCGAGCCCCCCGCCTGGTACGTGCTTCTCCTGCCGGCGATCGCGGGCCTCATCGTCGCCGGAGCGCTCAGGCTCCCAGGACACGGCGGGCACACGCCGCTCGAGGGGCTCGGTCTGGTTGCGATCCGGCCCCTCGACCTCGTCAGCATCCTGCCCGCGGCGCTCGCCTCGCTCGCGTTGGGGATCGTGCTCGGGCCGGAGGCGCCGCTGCTCGCTCTCGGCTTCGCGATCGGAGTCATCGGCGTGCGCGCGGCGCGCTCGTCCGAACGAGAAGCAGATCTCCTCGTTCTCGCCGGCGCGTTCGCGGCCGTCGCCGGGCTCTTCGGAGGGCCGCTGCCCGCTGCATTCCTCCTCTTCGAGGCACTCGCCGCCGCAGGGCGGACGAAGGCCACCGACATCTCACGTGCGCTCCTGCCCGGGCTCGTCGCGGCGGGAACCGGGGCGCTCGTCTATACCGGAGTGGGGGGGTGGCAGGGGCTCGACGCACCGGAGTTGTCGGTGCCGCTGCCCGACTATCCGACGGTGCGCTTGGCCGACATCGCTTGGTGCCTGCCCGTCGCCGCAGTCGTGGCCGTGGTCGTCGTCGCCTACCGGGACGCGGCGGTCCTCATGTCGCGGCGAGTGCACGTCTCTCCCGTCGCCGTCCTCGTCCCAGCAGGACTGGCCGTCGGAGCGATCGCCGTCGTCTTCCGCGCGCTCGCCGACCGTCCCGTCGATCTCGTCCTCTTCTCCGGCCAGGAGTCGCTCCCGGCCATCGTCATGGAGGGCTCTGCCGGCGTGCTGGCGCTGCTCGTCGTGGCGAAGGGCCTCGCGTACGCGCTTTCGCTCGGGGCCGGCTTCCGCGGCGGGCCGGTCTTCCCCGCGCTGACCCTCGGAGTCGCGATCGGCGCGCTCGCGGTGCTCGTGCTCCCGGGCTTCGCGCTCACCCCCGCGATCGTCGCCGGCGTCGCCGCCGCCAGCGGCCGCCGCCCTGCGAATGCCTTTCTTCGCGGTCGTCATGGCGACGCTCCTCGCCGGGCCGGCGGCGGTCGACACCGCCCCGATCGGGATCCTCGCGGCGGTCGTCGGCTGGCTCGCCGCGACCGCGTGGGGCGAGCGATGAGCATTCAGGCCGAGCGCTTCGGCCACGGCCCGCCGGTCGTCCTCGTCCACGGGAGCGTCGTCGGCGGGCGGTCGACGTGGCGGGAGCAGCGGGCGCTCGCCGATCGCTGGACGCTCCTCGTCGTCGAGCGGCCCGGCTTCGGCCCCGGCCCGCCTGTCGACCGGGTCGACTTCGACGTCGACGCGCCTCTCGTGGCGGACGCTCTCGGGGCCGGCGCGCACCTCGTCGGCCACTCCTACGGCGGCGTCGTCTCCCTCCTCGCCGCGGCCCACCGACCCGAGGCCGTCCGCTCGCTCACCGTGATCGAGCCGCCGGCCTTCGCTGTCGCGGCCGGCGACCCTGCTGTGGATGCCCTGGTCGCGGACATCACGCAGCTCTGGGCCCATGGGCCGGACGATCCGGCGGCATTCCTCGCCGCTTTTCTCCGCCTGGTCGGCTCGCGTCTGTCTCCGCCCGAGCCGCTCTCGCCGGAGCTCGAGCGCGGCGCCCGCCTGCTGATGGCGGAGCGCGGTCCCTGGGAGGCCGCGATCCCGCTCGACGCGCTCGCGTCCACCACCTTTCCGAAGCTCGTCGTCTCCGGCGCGCACCACGACGCGTTCGACGCCGTCTGCGACGTCCTCGAGGCGCGGCTGGGCGCGGAGCGCGCCGCGATCCCGGGCGCAGGGCACGGCGCCCAGCGCACCGGCACGCCGTTCAACGACCGGCTGGAAGCGTTTCTGGAGGCGGCGGAAGCCCGGCGGCCACCTGGCGAGACGTAGGCCCGCCACTAGAATGAAGGTGTGGGTTGGATTGCGATCGGGCTCCTCGTCGCTGCCGTCCTCGTGCTGATCGGGGCTGAGTGGCCGCGCCTCAGCGAGCGGGTCGGCGCGGATGCCTGGGCGACGCGCTCGCGCCGACGCCGCAAGGAGAAGCTGACGCTGATCCAGGGCGACGAGGCCGAAGACGACTTCGTCAAGAGCGTGGAGCAGGACCTCGCCGACCTCCCGGTCCTCGACGAGCACGAAGACCGCCCGCGGCGCTAATCGGGCTACACTGGCACTCCGCGCGGATGTGGCGGAATTGGTAGACGCGCACGGTTCAGGTCCGTGTGGGCGAAAGCCCGTGGAGGTTCAAGTCCTCTCATCCGCATTCGGCTTCTGAGCAGGGCTTCTCAGGCCTCTCCGCTCTGGCCGGTGCCCACTCCGTGCCCAAACGTTTCGTCGTAGGCGTCGAGGAGCTCGAGCTCGACGCGCTCGGCGTCGGGCGCCAGATGCCCGTATGTCGCGTCGATGCTGGCGAAGCGGCACGCGTCGGCGCTGGCGGCTCGACTTCGCGCACGGCTTGAGAACGCTCGAGGAGGCCGAACAGCGGATCATCGCCGCCGCCGGCGGCTGAAGCTCGAGGACCGCCGTGATACCCAAGCCTGAAATGGGCCGTTCGGCCCATTGACCGTCCGCGAAGCGCTGTGATACCACCCTGTTTCCCCACGCCGCGGGGCTGCATCCAGCCCATTCGGCGTCTCCAGCGGAAGGAGCCTTTACAGAATGAGAAAGCGACTAATCATGGCGCTGCTTGCTTGCGCGGCTGCGGGAGTGATTGCTTCGGTTGCCTGGGCTGCGATCGGCGACGGCGGAACGGTGAAGACGTGCTTCTCGCAGGCGAAGGGCACCTTCCGTCCGATCGACAACAGTGCGAACTGCAGGAAAGGTGAGCAGTCGCTCGAGTTCTATTCCAAGAGCGGCGCGGATGCGGCGTTCTTGAGTCAGACCGAGGCCGACGGCTTGTACCTCGGGAAGACTGCGAAGGCCGCCGACGCGGACAAGCTGGACGGGATCGACTCCACCGGGTTCGTCCAGGGCACGGGCAAGACGTACGTCGGACGCGTCGTCCTGCCGACCTCGAACCCCTTCCCGAACGACACCGTGCTCGTCATCCCGGGCTTCGCAAGGCTGAGAGCACTGAACTGCCAGTCGGGCGGCGCGAACGCTTCGCTCGTCAACTTCGACCAGTCGCGTGGAACCTTCACCGGCTGGCGCTCGACCGGCGCCAATAACCCGGACTTCGCCAGCTCGCCGGGCTTGAGCTCGTGGAGCTCGAACTTCCAGCTTACGGAGCGCACCACCTGGCACTTCTCCGTCGGAACCGGCGCTAACTCGGAGGCTGCGCTGATCGACCTGCACACGCAGGTGTCCGGGTCGAACTGCATCTACTCCGCGGTCGCCCAGGTCTGGGGCCGCTAGCACGAGCGAGGAGGGGCGCCCCGCGGGGCGCCCCTCCTCAGCGGTCCGCAACCCTAGTATTCAAGCCAGGTCGCGCCACTTCGGGCCAGGGGGCGCCCGCCCCCCGGAGAACCCCGTGGAGGTTCAAGTCCTCTCATCCGCATTTCCCACTTGTGCAGGGATTTCCCCTGCGCAGCCGGTTCTGGAATTCCGTGCTCAGTCCCTAACGCGTCGCCGGCGTCGTCCAGGAGGGCATGGCGCCTTCCGGCGTCGGAAAGAGAGGAGACCTCGGGCTGGGGGTGAAAACACTGGACCCATGCGTCTCAGAGCATTCATTGCTCTGCCGGTACTCCTTGCGGCCCTAATCTTCGCTTCGGCAGCCGGCGCGATGGGCAGGCCGAACGTCGCGGCCTTACAGGTCACGCTTTGGAACCGTGGTCTCTACCACGCGACGATCGACGGGGTCAAGGGGCCGCTGACGACCGCGGCCGTGCGCCGCTTCCAGCGCCGCCGGGGACTGGTCGCCGACGGGATTGTGGGCCCGGAAACGCGCCGGGCGCTCGGACGGTACGCTCGCCACCGTCTCGGCGACCGGGTGCTCTTCGACGGCAAGTGGGGCTGGGACGTCGCCGCCCTGCAATTCCGCCTCGCCTGGCGCGGTTTTCCCTCCGGTCCGTTCGACGGCAGGTTCGGAACCCGGACCGGCGTAGCTCTGTTCCGGTATCAGCGCTGGCGCCGGATCGGCGCCGATGGAGTCGCCGGCCCGGTCACGATCCGCACGCTCTCCGAGCCTGTCCCGCGCTCTCGACTTCGGTTCTGGTGGCCGATCCGAGCGTCCGTCGGAAGCCCCTTCGGGCCGAGGGGCAACCGGTTCCACCCGGGGATTGACCTCCCGGCCGCCTGGAACACACGCGTTGGCGCCGCTCGCCGGGGGCGTGTGGTCTCCGCCGGTTGGTCACCCGGGGGCTATGGGCGACTCGTAATCGTCTCCCACCGATACGGGATGCGATCGTTCTACGCGCACCTCAGCCGCGTGACCGTCCGCGCGGGCCAGCGCGTCGGCCGAGGCATGAGGGTCGGCCTCGTCGGCTCGAGCGGATTCTCGACCGGCCCACATCTTCACTTCGAGCTCCGCAGGCGCGGAGCAGCCGTCGATCCGCTACCCGCCCTTCGCTAGCTCAGGCGCCGCCGCTGGGCCGGTGCCCAATCCGTGCCCGTACGTTCAGTCGAGGCAGCCAACCGGCGTTGGCCATGCCGGTTCGACCGGTAGGAATCGGGCCGCGGCCGTACAATCTCTCGAACGGGGAACTGGGCCCGGGCCCAGCCTCCATTTCCGGGGTGGATCGCGATCTCTTCCGATTGCGGGTCGAGGCCGTTCCCTGCTTTGCCGATGAGACACTCGATGAGAGGGCTGATGAACCTGTGCCGGTCCCCACGCGGGAAGCTGGCCCTCAACCTCGGCGTCGGCCTCTTCGCGATCGTCGTCTCCGTGTTCGCCGCCCGTCATTTCGCCGGGATCGGCTGGCCGTTCGCCGGCGCGGACGTACCCCTCGTGGCCGCAGCCGGGGTTCTGTTCCTGCTTGCCTACGCCTTCAAGGCCTACGGCTGGCACCGGCTCTTCGCCGCGCACGAGCGCCCTCGGCCGCTGACGCTGGCCGCATCGTGCGGAGCCGCCTCGGTGACGGGCGCGGCGCTGCCGGGCCGCTTCGACGACGTCGTGCGCGTCGCCGTCGTCCGCCGTGCGACAGGTGGCCGCGCAGGGGTCGGTCCCGTCTGCCTCTCGCTCTTCATGCTCGGGTTGATCGACACCGCGGCGCTCATGCCGCTCGCCTCGACCGCCGCCGCGACGACGGAGGCTTCCACGGGCGTCCGCGCCGCGCTGAGCGTCGTCGCCCTCGCCGGCTTCGGCGCGGCCGCCGTCATCGCACTCCTCCCGCGCCTCACGACGAGCGGCCGCCTGCTGCGCTTCCGCCTCACGCGCTGGCTCGGCGAGCGGGTCGTCTCTCCGCGGGACGCCTGGCAGGCCGGTGCTCTCGTCCTCGCCTCGTGGCTGACGAGGGCCTTTGGCCTCTTCCTCCTGCTGCACGCGCTCGGCATCGAGCTGTCGCTGCCGCTCGCGATCGGCTTCCTCTGCGCCGCCGCGGCCTCGGGCGCTCTCCCGATCGCTCCTGCGGGCGCAGCCACGCAGGCGGGCGCGGGAGCCGCGATCTTGATGGCGAGCGGCGTCGGCGCGGCAGACGCGGTCTCCTTTGCCGTCGGGGCGCAGGCTCTCCTGATTGCCGCCGGCGCAGCCGTGCTCGTCTACGCCGTGCTCTGGCACGGCGGCAGGCGCCTGGCGCTCGCAGTCTTCTAGCCCTCAACACGCAGTCCTCGCAGCCGCGTAGGCTGGGGACGTGCGCGAGCTCCATGCCCTGAATGCGGTGGTGGTGATCGTGGCTAACGTCCTCGCGGCCGGCTGGGGCTTCGTCTACCTCCGGCGTGGGCGGACTCCGGGACGCCTCTACGCGCACATGCTCGCGCTCGCGCAGGCGCTCGTCGTCGCGCAGGTCGCGCTCGGGCTCCTCCTCCTGGCGGGGGACACCGTTTCCCCCGGCAATCTCCATCCGCTGTACGGGGTGCTGGCGCTCGTCGCCGTCCTCTCGCCGTGGTTCTACGCACCGCCTGTGCCGGCAAAGCGTCTGGCCTGGTTCGCGGGTGCGGCGCTCGTGGCCGCGGCGCTCTCCGCACGGGCGTACGTCACCGGAACGTAAGCGGCCGATGAGCGTCACTCGCCTACGACTCGCTCCCGTGGGGGAAACCATGTTTCCCCCACGTGCCCCCTTCTTTGATCCAGTGAGGGAACCTCCCGGTTCCCTCACACACCCTCCACACGCTCATCGACCGGAGACCGGCCGATGAGCGTCAGCCCCAGCCTCCGCGCCTTCGGCATCCTCGTCCTGATCGCGGCGATCTTCACGGCTCTGCAGATCGGAGCGGGCCTCGAGGTGATCCTCGCCTTCCTGCAGATCCTCTTCCTCGTCGCCATCGCCTATGTGCTCTTCGTGCTCTGGTTCCGCCGCCGTGAGGAAATCGCCTCGTGGTCAAGGCGCTCGCAGGTCGTGTTCTACGGCGGCGCCGCCCTCGCGATCGCCGCCGTCGGGCTCGCCTTCTCGCCCTGGTTCCCGACGAGTGGGCTCGACGCCGTCGTCTTCATCCTCGCCGTCGCCATTGGGATCTTCGCCATGTGGCGCGTCTGGCGTGACGAGCACACCTACGGCTACTAGCGCTTACTGACCCACCCTCACCTCGCCCTCCATGTCGCGCGGATGGAGGGTGCAGACATAGTGGAACGCGCCTTCCCCGGGGAACTTGCGTGAGAAGGAGTCGCCGGGCTCGAGCTCGGCCGTCTCCTCGTCGCCGTCGAAGCGGATCGTGTGCGTGAAGTTGTCGTCGTTCGTCCAGGTGACGGTCGCGCCCGGAGCGACCTCGATGACCGGCGGGTCGAAGCGGTAGCTCTTGGGGAGCATGACCTCGGTCGTCGCCACCGGATCCTCGGCCAGGGGATCACTCCCGCCGCAGCCCGCCGCCAGGGCGGCGAGCGCGGCGAGGAGGGCGAGGAGGCGTAGGGAGATCACGCGCCTCCGGTCTCGAGGGTCGCGCGCTGCGGCGCCGTCACCCGGGCCACCGCGGCCGCGAAGACGAGCACGAACGCGAGCAGGTCGAGCACCTCGCTGATCGTGTGGGCGAACAGGAACACGGTCCAGTCCAGGTGATAGGTCGTGTAGCTGACCTCGGCGAGGGCGAAGAGCGTGAAGGCCCAGCCGAGCAGCGAGAGACCGCGCGCGAACGCCATCCAGGCGAAGGTCGCGCCGATCACGAGCGCGGCGAGATGCACGGCGAGGAAGAAGCCGGTCGGAAGGTCGTTGATCCAGTCACCCCAGGGCATGTCCACCTCCGTGGGTCGGGTACCTACCTCAGCGACCCGCGCGCGTCCGTTCGTACCTCCGTGCGGATCGCCGGTAAGAACGGGCGCGCCGACGTCACGAACTAGGCGTGGGGACCGCCCTTCGAACCGAACACCTGGAGAGCGCCGCGGTCGCGGCCTGGCGGCGGCGCCACCTTGCGGAGGCCGGTTTCCCCCCGAGGCTGGCCGCCGCGCTCGCGAGAGACCGGCGTGTGGACGTTCACGCCCTGATCGAGCTCGTCGAGCGCGGCTGCCGGCCGGAGCTCGCTGCCCGCATCCTCGCCCCGCTCGAGGTCGCGGACGGCTCGTGAGCATCGGGCCCGTCGCCGGCTTCGGCCGCGAGGGCTCGCTCCGCCCCGCGGATGCCGAGACGCGATCGTGGCTCGACGCCCTATACGCGGTGCGGCGGCTGCTCGGCTCCGAGGAGCCGGAGATCGGCTGTGAGGAGTGCTTCCGCGACCTCGACCGCTACGTCGAGCTCGAGGTGTCAGGAGCCGACGCGGAGACCGCCGTGCCGGGCATGCGCGCGCATCTGGACGGATGCCCAGCGTGCGCCGCGGAGCACGAGAGCCTCCTCGGGCTCGTCGAACCTTGAGAGTTGGGAACTCAGGACCCCGACGCGATGCGGGCCGACGCGCCGTCGAGCGAGTCGAGCAGCTCCCGGATCTCCTGCGCGGTGCCGACGAAGATAGGCGTGTCGCGCTCCGTGTAGCGGCTCGCCTCGGTCTCCCGCAGCGTCATCATCAGCTGGAGGAAGTCGGACGGGGCCTCGCACTCGAACGCCGTCATGAACTCCTGATCGTCGATCCCGAAGGAGTACGTCGTGTGGTTGGTGATCGTCGGGAACCGGCTTCCGACGGCCGCGTGCTCCTGCATCGCGCGCCGGCGCTCGTCCATGGAGAGCGAGTACCACTCCCGCTTCTTCACGAACGGATAGACGACGAGGTACGGCGCCCCGCGCGGGACCACGCGCCGCGGCCTGCTGCTCTGGCGCTCGAAGTACTGGGACGGCTTCGAGGCGGCGAGGTAGGAGTAGGGCGTCGAGACCCAGCCGGCGAGCGGCGTCCCGTTGAGCGCGGCTCCGAGCTCGCGCAGGTCGTCGTAGCGGTCCGTCAGCTTCCAGAGCATGAAGTCGGCCTCGGGACGGACGCCCACGAGGCTGTACGAGCGGAGCTCGAGGCGCTCCGCCCACTCCTCGACGACCTCTGCGAAGGCGTCCTTGGCGGCCGCGCGCTCTTCGATCGGGAGCCGGAGCCAGGCCGGGTCCACCTTGTAGAGCGTGTACGCGACGTATTGCGACGAAGTCTCCTCGGCCACGGCTCAATCGTACCCACTCGTGTGACCGCTCTTTTCGTACCGTGAGGACGGGCGCCGGGCGCTCGTCGGCGGGCAGGCGGGCGCCCCCGGACGCCCTCCTCGCCGCGAACGGCCCCGTTAGTGCGGCGGTTCGCCACGTCGCGCAAAGAGGGCATCGGAGGCGGAATCTACTCCATCGGATCAGCGCCTCTCGTCCTGTTGGACAAGACACCCACGCTACTTAGGAGGGGGAGGAGGTGCCTGTCCCGCCACGCCGGTTACTCGCGGGCGATCTCGAGCCTCTTCGCCCCCTCCAGCCGCATCCGCCGACAGACGGCGAGGAAGGCGTCGGCGTCGCGAAGCCGGGCGAAGACGTTCACGGCGATCGGCCCCTCGGGCATCGAAGGGGTTGCGTCGAGGTCGTAGAACCAGCAGACCTCCGAGTAGCCCTCCTCGATGCCGTACCCCGAGCCCTTCTCGACCGTGAGGAAGCCAACGTCGCCGGCCCCGACAATCGTCGTCGCGTGTTCGCGCGGCACCGTGACTAGCGTGGGGAGGATGAGGTAGACCTCGCTCCCGGAATAGATCCCGTGGCGCGCGAGGCCGGAGACAGGGAGCGCATCCCAGACCGCATTGCACGTCTCGGGCGCCTGTTCCCCGAGCAGCCGCGCCGTCGCGGCCACGTCCTCGTCGAGGAAGCGGAGGACGACCTCGCGTTGCACGCGCAACACTACTTAGCGTCTCAGGCCCCGTCGCTCGCGACCGCGAGCGTCACGCCGGCGTCCGGCACCTGCCGGACCTGAGCCGAGCGCGTGAAGAGGCTCTCGCGCGACATGAGGAAGAGCTCGGGGATGATCTCCGCGCGGATCTCGCCGCGGCTGTAGACCCGCACGACGGAGCTCTGGGAGACGACGATCGCGATCGCGTCCGTCGTCCGCGAGATCGACGCGCCCGCCGCATGCCGCGTGCCGAGCCCGGGAAGGAAGTTCTCCGGGGCGCTGACGTCCACGTCGATGAAGCGACCCGCGGAGACGAACGTCCCATCGTCCCGCAGGACGAAGGCGCCGTCGAGCTGCGCGAGCTCTTTCACGGTCTCACGAAACTCCGGCCGCTCGACGTGGAGGAGCTCGTCGGCATGTCCGTAAAGCGGGTCGAGGAGGAGCGGGCGGGACTGCTCGACGACGGCGTCGACGTCCCCGATCACGAAGAGGGTGCCGATCTTGCGACCCTCGCGACCCTCGCGCGCCAGCTCGACTGCGAGGTTGACGACCTCCTCGAGCGTCCTCCGCCGCTCCTTGTTGCAGCCCGTCGTATCGCAGACGGGCCCGAAGGTGGTGTCCAGCATCAGCGCGCGACCGTTCTCGTCCATCAATGTCCCCAAACGAGGAGGAAGGCCCGCCTGTTCCCTGCAGTTGGCAAAGGTGCTCGAGCGGCTCGCGGCGCTCATCCGCTGACGCCGCTGCAAGTACCGGGACGGACTGTGATCTACCTCCGGCTCTTTGGCTCAACCAAGCCCTTTTCTCGAGGCTGCGAGCGTTGTTTATGCGCCCACGTGTCGGGTAAGCGAATAGGTACACCGACTCGGGGCATGCAGCTCCGAAGGGGGTAGAGCAAATGGCAATTGTCGAAATGTGGACATTCACGATCGAGACGCCGGGGATCGACCTGTCGAACGTCGATCTGACGGGCTTCAAGGTCGAGGCCCGCGACGACGGAATCGGCAAGGTCGACGAGGTGACCCACGAGACCGGCGGCAGCTTCATCGTCGTCGACACGGGGCCGTGGATCTTCGGCAGGAAGGTCATGCTTCCGGCAGGTGTGATCCGCGATGTCGATCTCGACGCCGAGACGGTCTTCGTGGACCTCATCAAGGACGAGGTCAAGAACGCCCCGGAGCTCGACGAGGAGACGTTCCGCGAGCAGAGCTACCGGAACGAGCTCGGCGAGTACTACAAGAGCCGCCGGGAGGCCCGTACCGACGCGGGCATGTAGGTCAGCTTCTCGTCCTGGACGTCGCGAAGCCCCGCTCGCGCGGGGCTTCGCCGTGTGTAGCGTGGCCATCGGAGAGCGAAGGGCAGACTGGCCACGTGACGACCGCGCCTGAAGGGATCAGCAGGCTCGCGGACCTCATCCGCGAGAACCAGCCCTGCATCGTCCTCACGGGCGCTGGAGCCTCGACCGAGAGCGGCGTGCCTGACTTCCGTTCGCCGACCGGGATCTGGGCGCAGTTCGATCCCCTGGAGTATGCGACTCTCGGCGCCTTCCGGCAGGACCCGGAAAAGGTCTGGAGGTTCTACGGGCCGCGGTTCGGAATGCTGACGGAGGCCGAGCCGAACCGGGCGCACCTGGCCCTCGCCGAGCTGGAGCGGCGCGGCTTCGTGCGGGCGGTCGTGACCCAGAACATCGACCTGCTCCACGAGCGGGCGGGGTCGCATGAGGTCGTGGAGGTGCACGGGTCGATCCGCACGTCCTCGTGCCTCGACTGCGCGAACGGCATATCCGCTCGCGGAGGTCGTGGTCATGATCGAGGCTGGGCAGGGGGCGCCTCGCTGCAGCGGGTGCGACGCCGTCCTGAAGCCCGACGTGGTCTTCTTCGACGAGCTTCTCCCCGAGGGGGCGATGAACCGGGCGCGGTCGCACGCGACGGAGGCTCGGCTCCTGCTCGTCGTCGGCTCCTCGCTCGAGGTCTATCCCGTCGCCGACCTTCCCTCGGCAACGCTCGCCGCCGGCGGGAAAGTGGCAGTCGTCAACCGGACGCCGACGTGGGTCGACCGCCGCGCGGCGCTCGTCCTGCGCGGCAGCGCGGGGGAGGTGCTCGAGGCGGTCGCCGCCGAGCTGCGGGCGCCGCTCGAGATCGTCGAGTACGACGCACGCTGGCCCGGGCTCTACGAGGACGAAGCGCGTCGCGTTCGGGCCGCCCTCGGCCCCGCGGTCGCCGGCATCGAGCACGTGGGCTCGACGGCCGTGCCGGGGCTCGCCGGCAAGCCGGTGATCGACATCTCCGTCGGCCTGGCCCAGCTCCGGCTCGACGACGAGCAGGTCGCGGCCATGGAGGCGCTGGGCTACCAGTACCTCGGGGAGCACGGACTCCCGGGGCGCCTGTTCTTCCGGAAGGATCTGGACGGCCGGCGGACGCACCACGTCCACGTCGTCGAGCTCGACGGCGAGCACTGGCACCGGCACCGCGCACTCGCCGAGTATCTGCGTGCGCATCCGGACGAGGCCGACCGTTACGGCGCCGAGAAGCGGCGCATCGCCGCCCAGGCGGCACACCATGACGACTACTGGGAGGCGAAGCAGCCGTACGTGGACGAGCTCTTCGCGCGTGCCTGGGCCTGGTATGCGCGGCGTTGCTGAGCGTAGGGGAGCCTGGCTCGGGCTAGGCTGAATTTGACATGGCTACGGCAGCCGAGAGCACACCGGCGACGCGCGAGGAGCGCATCGAGGAGCAGCTGAAGGGGCTCCCGGCGAAGCCGGGCGTCTACCTCTTCCGCAACGCGAAGGACGACGTGCTCTACGTCGGAAAGGCGAAGTCGCTCCGCTCGCGCGTGCGGTCGTATTTCCGGGGCGGGGACGCGCGGCTCGGGCTCGACCGGCTGATCGAGCGCGTCGAACGGATCGAGGTGATCGTCACGCAGACCGAGGTCGAGGCCTACCACCTCGAGCAGAACCTCATCAAGCGGCACCGGCCGACGTTCAACGTCCGCCTCCGCGACGACAAGAGCTACCCCTACATCGCAGTGACCATGGAGGACGAGTACCCGCGCGTCATGTTCACGCGGGAGCGGCACCGGCGGGGCGTCGTCTACTTCGGCCCGTACGCGTCCGCGAAGAAGGTGCGAGAGACCCTCGACGTCCTGAACCGGGTCTTTCCGTACCGGCCCTGCGAGGGGCCGCAACCGGGCCGCCACTCCGGCATCCCCTGTCTCGACTACCACATCGAGCGCTGCCTGGCGCCGTGCGTCGGCTACGTCACGAAGGAGGACTACCGGGCGGTCGTCGAGCGCGTGGTCGAGTTCCTCTCCGGCGAGACGCGGCCGGTCCTGCGGGAGCTCGAAGAGAAGATGCGGGCAGCGGCCGAGCGCCAGAACTTCGAGGAGGCCGCGCGCCACCGGAACCGGCTCTACTCGGTCCGGCACCTCGCCGAGCGGCAGGCGGCGGACAAGCGCGCGATCGGCACGGTGGACGTGATCGGCCTCGTGTCAAGCGGCGAGACCGCCGCCGTGCAGGTCTTCCCGCTTCGCGGCGGCCGGCTCGTCGACCGGCACACCTTCTATCTCGAGAACGACGCAGGCGAGGACGTGCCGCAGCTGCTGGAGTCGTTCTGCCTCGAGTACTACGGGGGCGCGCCGAGCCTGCCGCCGCTGATCGTCGTCCCTCCCGAGGCGGGCCCGACGGCGGCCCTCGCCGCCTACCTCTCCGATCTGCGCGGCTCCAAGGTCGAGGTGCGGGCCGCCCGCCGCGGGGAGAAGCGGCGGCTCCAGGAGCTCGCCCAGCAGAACGCGGAGCTCGCCCTCGAGAGCGACGCCGCGCAGCGCGAGCGGAAGCGCCTCCGAAGGATCGAGGCGCTCGAAGAGCTGCGCGAGTGCCTCAATCTCGAGAGCCTCCCGATCCGGATCGAGTGCTTCGACATCTCCACGATCCAGGGGGAGTCGCCGGTCGGCTCGATGGTCGTTTTCCAGGACGCCGTGCCGAAGAAGGCCCACTACCGGAAGTTCGGGATCAAGGGCGTCGAGGGGCAGGACGACTTCGCCATGATGGCCGAGGTGATCTCACGCCGCTTCGCGCGGGCGAAGCAGGTGACGGAGGAGCGCTACGACGAGGGCTTCGCCGCGATCCCGAACCTCGTCGTCGTGGACGGCGGGAAGGGACAGCTGTCGGCGGCGCTCGCGGCGATGCAGGCCCACGACCTCCCGCGGGTCGCCGTCATCTCGCTCGCCAAGCGCGAGGAGGAGGTCTTCGTCCCGGGCCGCTCCGAGCCCGTGGCGCTCGGCCGCGACTCGGCGGGCCTCCAGCTCCTGCAGCGGATCCGTGACGAGGCTCACCGCTTCGCGCTCGGCTTCCACCGCCGTCGCCGCGATGCGAAGGCTCGGGAGTCGATTCTCGACGCGCTCCCCGGAGTCGGCCCGGCGCGCAAGCGCGCGCTCATCCAGCACTTCGGCTCCCCCGAGCGCCTGCTCGCCGCGACGTCGGAGGAGCTCCAAGGCGTGCCCGGCGTCCCGGCCAAGACCGGGCGCGAGATCTACGCAGCCCTGCACCGGTCGGGCCGTCCCTGACGGGTAGCCTGGTCACGGTGGACGACCTCACGGTCACGATCTGGAGCGACTACACCTGACCGTTCTGCTACGTCGGCCTCGCGCGGGCCGAGTGGCTCGAGCGCCGGTTCGGCGCGCAGGTGGACTGGCTGCCCTTCTTCCTGCATCCGGAGTATCCCGATGAGGGCAAGCCGCGCACCGATCTGGAGCAGCGCTACGGGGCGGGCATCCACGGACACACCAGGAGAGTCATCGAGGCCGCCGGGCTCACGTACAACCCCTCCGACCGGCTTCCGAACACGCTCCACGCACTCCAGGTGAGCGAGCTCGCGCGCGATGTCGGCCTCCACGAGCCGGTTCACACCCGCCTCATGCACGCGTACTGGTCGGAGTCGGCCGACCTCGCCGACGATGACGTCCTTCTCGAGCTCGGCGCCGAAGCCGGGCTCGACCGCGCCGAAGCCCAGGCAGTCCTCGCCGAGGGTCGCTACTCCGACCGGATCGCCGCTTCCACGCAGGAGGCCAACCGTCACGGCATCTACGCCATCCCCGCCTTCGTCCTCGGGGGACGCCTGCTCGTGATGGGCGCACAGCCGGAGGAGCTCTTCGAGCAGGCGGTCGAGCAGCTCCAGGGGACGGCGCCCGCTGCGGGCGATTGACAGACGGCCTCACCCAGTGGAAGTCTCCACGTCGGTGGGACGGCACGGTTCCGAGAGCTACTTCGTCCTCGGCGAGGGGCTGCTGGCGGAGAGCGCCGGGGGGCGCGATCGCGCGCTCGTAGGCTCTGCTGCGGCCGCGGCGCCGCCGTTCCGCTTCACGAGGCTCGCTCCGCGCGGGAAGCAGCACTCCACGGCCGCGCTCCGGGAGCTCGCGAACGCGATGACCTCGGGCACCGGACGTGTCTCGCGCGTGCCGGCGGGCTTCACCTACCTCGGCCAGTTCGTCGACCACGACCTCACGTTCGACAAGACGAACGTCATGCTCGGCGAGCGCGTGACGCCTGCGCAGCTCGTGCAGGCCAGGTCCCCGAGCCTCGATCTCGACTCGCTCTACGGCGCCGGCCCGCAGGATCCCGTCTCGGCGAGGTTCTACAGCGACGACGTCCACCTGAAGATGGGGAGGACGGATCGGATCGGCGAGGACCGGGCGCGGGAGGGCTTCGATCTTCCCCGGGGCATGGGGACGAGGGCGGCGGCACGGAGGCGCGCCGTGATCCCCGATCCCCGCAACGACGAGAACCTCGCCGTCGCGCAGACGCACCTGGCGTTCATCCGCTTCCACAACCGCGTCGTCGACAGCCTGCCCTCCTCGGTCCCCCAGGCGCAACGCTTCGCCCGGGCGAGGGAGCTCGTGGTGAAGCACTACCAGTGGATGCTCCGCCACGACTACCTGCCTCGCGTCTGCGCGCGAAGCGTGGTCGCCGATGTCTTCAGAAACGGGCGGAAGGTTTTCGAGGTGGGGGCGAGCCCGATGGACGTGCCGACCATGCCAATCGAGTTCTCGGTGGCCGCGTTCCGCCTGGGTCACAGCATGGTGAGAGCGGACTACAGCTGGAACAGGCGCTTCGACCTCGGGAGCGGCACGCTCGACCTGCTCTTCGAGTTCTCGGCCGGGAGCGGCACGCTGGGCGGCGGGCGGAGGCTCCCGAGCAACTGGATCGCGGACTTCCGGCGGCTCTACGACTTCCGGGAGGCCGGGCGTGACAATCTCGCCGTGCCGGCGGCGCGTTTCAACCGCGCGATGCGCATCGACACGAAGCTCGCCCGGCCGCTCCGCGTCATCCCCGGCTTCCCGGGCGCCGAGGACGATCTTGCCTTCCGCAACCTCGTGAGAGCGCGGATGCTGAGGCTGGCCACCGGCCAGCAGCTGGCGAGGCTCCTGAGGAGCAAGGGCGTCTCGGTGGCCAGGCTCACCAGGGCCGAGCTGCGGAATGGGAGGAACGGGGCCGAGCTCGATGGGCTCACGCGTCTCCAGCGGGACGCTCTGCTCGACGACACGCCGCTCTGGTTCTACATCCTGCGCGAGGCCGAGCTCGGCGGCGGCAAGCTCGGAGGAGTCGGCGCGCGGCTCGTCGCGGAGACATTCCACCGTGCGATGGAGGGGAGCGAGTTCTCGATCGTGCGCGACCCCGGCTGGCGCCCGACGCTCGGCCCGGACAACCGGACCTTCCGGATGGTCGATCTCCTGCTCTTCGCCTTCGAGAGGAAGAAGTCGCTGCTCGCGCCGCTCGGCTGAGGCCGGCTAGGCGGCGTCCCCGTCGGGCGACATGTACGGGTAGCGGTAGTCCCGCGGCGGGACGAACGTCTCCTTGATCGTGCGCGGGCTCACCCACCGGATCAGGTTCCACATCGAGCCGGCCTTGTCGTTCGTCCCCGAGGCTCGCGCGCCTCCGAACGGCTGCTGGGCAACGACCGCTCCCGTCGGCTTGTCGTTGAGGTAGAGATTGCCGGCCGTGTAGCGGAGCACGTCCGACGCCTCGAGCACGGCCTCCCGGTCGTCGGCGAAGATCGCGCCGGTGAGCGCGTACGGCGCCGTCGAGTCGACGAGCTCGAGCGTCTCCTCCCACTTGCCGTCGGGATAGACGAACGTCGTCACGACGGGCCCGAAGAGCTCGTCCTTGAGGAGCCGGAAGTCGGGGTCCTCGGTCCTGATCACGGTCGGCTCGACGAAATACCCCTCGCTGTCGTCGTAGCCGCCGCCGACGACGACCTCGCTCTTGGCGTGCGTCTTCGCCTCCTCGATCGCCTCCTTCTGCGTGGCAAACGAGCTCGCGTCGATGACGGCGCCCATGAAGTTCGAGAAGTCGGAGACGTCGCCGACCTTGATGCTCCGCACCTGCTCGACGAGCTGCTCCTCGAGCTCCGGCCACATGCTCTCCGGCGCGTAGACGCGCGAGGCCGCGGAGCACTTCTGGCCCTGGTACTCGAACGACCCGCGCACGATCGCGGTGGCGACCGCCTCGGCGTTCGCAGTCGGATGGGCGACGATGAAGTCCTTGCCGCCCGTCTCGCCGACGATGCGCGGGTAGCTCCGGTAGTTCTCGATGTTCCCGCCGATGGCCTTCCACATGCCCTGGAAGACGGCGGTCGAGCCGGTGAAGTGGACGCCGGCGAGATCGGGGCTCGCGAGGGCCGGGTCGCCGATGTCGCTGCCCGAGCCGTAGACGAGGTTGATGACCCCGTCCGGGAGCCCGGCCTCCTGGAAGAGGCGCATCGTGTAGTAGGCGGAGAGCATCGCGGTCGAGGCCGGCTTCCAGATCACGGTGTTGCCCATCAACGCCGGCGAGGCCGTGAGGTTGCCGCCGATCGCCGTGAAGTTGAAGGGCGAGACCGCGAAGACGAAGCCCTCGAGCGGCCTGTACTCGAGCCGGTTCCAGACGCCCGGGGAGGAGATCGGCTGCTCCTCGTACATCCGGGTCATGAACCAGGGGTTGAAGCGCCAGAAATCGATCAGCTCGCAGGCGGCGTCGATCTCGGCCTGGTGGGCGGTCTTCGACTGGCCGAGCATCGTGGCCGCGTTCAGCGTGTCGCGCCACGGCCCGGCGAGGAGCTCGGCTGCGCGGAGGAAGACCGCGGCGCGCTCCTCCCACGGGACGCGGTGCCAGTCCTCCCATGCCTCCGCCGCGGCCTCGATCGCGCGCTCGACCTCCTTCGGCCCACCCTGGTGGACGTCGGCGAGGACGTGATCCTTGTCGTGCGGCATCACCGCCTCCCGGAGCTTCCCGGTGGTGACGTCCTCGCCACCGATCACGAGCGGGATCTCGGCGCGCTCGTTCCTCATCTGCTCGAGCCGGATCTGAAGGCTCGCGCGCTCGGGGGAGCCGGGCGCGTAGTCGCGGATGGGCTCGTTCGTCGGCGTTGGGACGCGGAAGATTCCCGGGGCGCTCACGCAGGGCATTCTATTTGTCGTGGACGTGATCGCGTACGACGTGCCGGGCTGGGGGGTCGGGGAGCTCTATCTGAAGGATGGAACGCTCCTCTACCACGAGCTTCCGCGGGCAGGCGAGGCACCGGACGAGCCGGCGGCACATCCGCTGGCCGAGCGGGTGAGGGCGCACTTCCGGGGCGAGGCGGTGTCGTTCGACGACGTCGAGCTCGACCTCGAGTGGGCGACGCGCTTCCAGCGGGCCGTGGCCGAGACGCTCAGGGCCGTGCCGCGTGGCGAGGTGGTCACGTACGGGGAGCTCGCCGCGCTCGCCGGCTACCCCAATGCGCAGCGGGCAGCCGGAAGCTTCTGCGCCGGCAACCGCTTTCCGCTCGTCGTGCCCTGCCATCGCGTCGTCTCGGCCGGCGGGATCGGCTCCTACGGCTCGCTCGGGCTCGACTACAAGCGCCGCCTCCTCGCGCTGGAAGGCATCGAGCTGTGAGCCTCTCCGAGGACGTTCGGGGGGAGCTCGCGGCCATCGAGCCGCGCAAGGCCTGCTGCCGGCTTGCCGAGCTCTCCGCTCTCGTGCGCGGCGCCGGGAGCGTTCACCTCCGCGGTGGCGGGCGGATCGGCCTCCACCTGGAAGTCGCGAGTGGAGCGGTCGCGAGGCGGGCGTTCTCGCTCCTCCGCTCCTACGGCGTCCCCTGCGAAATCAGGACCTACCGGCAGCGCGCGTTCGAGCGGGACACGCGCTTCCAGATCCATCTCGCCGACGACGCGCGCGCTCTCCAGGTGTTGAACGAGGCGGGCGTCCTCGACGCGAACCTCGCGCCGCTGCCGCGGCCGCCGCGGCGCGTGGTCGCGCGCGCCTGCTGCCGCGCCGCCTACCTGCGCGGCGCCTTCCTCGCCGCCGGGTCGGTCACGGGCCCGAGGAACGCGCATCTGGAGCTGCGGACGGCCGAGGGCGATGTCGCCTCCTTCCTCGCCGAGCTCGCTTCCAGGGACGGGTTCGAGCTTGCCGTCTACGAGCGCGACCGGCACGCAATCGCGTACGTGAAGGGGCTGGAGCCGATCGGCGAGCTTCTCGCGTACCTCGGCGCCCATGACGCTGCGCTCCGGCTGGGGGAGGACGCGGTCGTGGCCGCGACCCGGGCGCGCGCGAACCGGCTCGCGAACGCCGACCACGCGAACATCGTGCGAACGAGCCGGGCCGCGGACGTCCAGCTACGGGCCATCCGGCGTCTCGAGCAAGGCGGCCGGCTCGACCACCTGGCGCCCGAGCTCAAGGAGATCGCGAGCCTGCGCGCGCGCCATCCCACGCTCCCTCTGCGGGAGCTCGGGCGCCGCTGCCGCCCGCCGGCCACGAAGGCGACCGCCCACAGGCGGCTCGTCAGGCTCCAGCGGCTCGCCGAGCTCTAGTCCGAACCCCGGGGTCTGACCCCGGAGTGTCGGGAAAGGCGGCCGCCCACGGGTCAAGTCTGTGGAAACCGGACCGGACAGGTGCGCCGGCGCCTACGCTCGTCACGTGCCGCGTTCGCTTCGTCTGGAAGTCGCCGGCGGGATCTTCCACGTCACCGCTCGTGGCAACCGCCGGCAGGCGATCTTCCTCGACCTCCACGACCATCTTCGCTTTCTGACGCTCCTGGACGAGCTGAGACGCCGTCGCGGTTGGCTCGGTCATGGCTATTGCCTCCTATCGAACCACTACCACCTCCTCGTGGAAACGCCGAGGGAGGATCTGTCCAAGGGCATGCAGTGGCTCAACGGTCGGTACGCCCAGACGTTCAACGTCCGTCACGCGTTCGATGGCCACCTCTTCCAAGGTCGGTTCTATTCGGGTCTGGTCGAGAGCGACGGTCATCTCCTGGAGCTCACTCGCTATTTGGCGCTGAACCCGGTTCGAGCGGGCCTCTGCGGGCAGCCCGCCGGCTGGACCTGGGGCAGCTACAGGGCGATCGTCGGCCTGGAGCAGTCACGCCGATTCCTCGCTCCGAGCCGTGTGCTCGCTCTGTTCGGCCGCGATCTCGATTCGGCACGAAACCGCTTCGCGGCCTTCGTCAACGACGCCTGACGATCCTCACCTGGCCGTTTGAGCCATGTCAGGGGTCAGACCCTTGGGCGTGGCCGCGAGGGACATGGCCTAGCCCATGGGCTGGCGCACGCGAGCGAGAGCGGGCCGGAGGGGAAGCTCCGAGGACGACCTCCCCCTCCGCTTGGAACCACGCTCAGCACCGTGGCAACGGACGGGGTCTGAATCCGATGCCCGGCGAGCGCAGACCCGCTCTCCCTGCGACCCTAATCCCACGAAGGGTGAGCGCGCAAGAGCCAACCGCCAGAATTTTCCACGGATGGCCCCGGATAGAATCGCCCGCGCCGGAGCAACGTCGACGAGGAGCGTGCATGAGCGTACGTGTGGGAATCAACGGATTCGGGCGGATCGGGCGGAACTTCTTCCGCGCCGCGCACAAGCGTGGCGCCGACATCGACTTCGTGGCTGCGAACGACCTCGGCGACGCGAAGACCATGGCCCACCTGCTCAAGTACGACTCGGTGCTCGGGCCGTTCGAGGGGGAGGTCGAGGCCGTGGACGGCGGCATCAGCGTCGACGGCGACAAGCTCGCGCTGCTGAGCGAGCGGGATCCGGCGGCCCTCCCCTGGAAGGATCTCGGCGCCCAGGTGGTGCTCGAGTCCACCGGGCTCTTCACGAAGCGGGAGAAGGCGCAGCTCCATCTCGACGCCGGTGCCGAGAAGGTCGTGATCTCGGCTCCCGCCACCGACCCCGACGTCACGATCGTCCTCGGCGTCAACGACGATGCCTACGACCCCGAGCAGCACCGGATCGTCTCCAACGCCAGCTGCACGACGAACTGCGTCGCCCCGCTCGCCAAGGTTCTCAACGACGCCTGGGGCATCGAATCGGGCTTCATGACGACGATCCACGCGTACACGAACGACCAGCAGATCCTCGACCTGCCTCACTCCGACCTGCGCCGGGCACGCGCCGCGGCCATCAACCTCATCCCTACGTCGACGGGTGCCGCGAAGGCGATCGGGCTCGTCATCCCGGAGCTGGCGGGCAAGGTGGACGGCATCGCCGTCCGCGCGCCGGTCTCGGACGGCTCCATCGTCGATCTGGTCGTCCAGGTCGAGAGCGAGGTCGACACGGACGAGGTGAACGCCCGCTTCCGCGAAGCGGCGGACAGCGGACCGCTGGAGGGCATCCTCCTCTACTCGGACGAGCCGCTCGTCTCCTCGGACGTCATCGGGAACTCGTACTCGTCGATCTACGACAGCGGGCTGACGCAGGCGCGAGGCAGGACCGTCAAGGTTTTCGGCTGGTACGACAACGAGTGGGGCTACAGCTGCCGCCTCGTTGACCTCGTCGAGCGGCTCTAGTGCACCGCCCGCGCTCGGTCGAGGCCGCCGACGTCGCCGGCAGGCGCGTGCTCGGCCGCGTCGACTTCAACGTCCCGCTCGAGGACGGACAGGTCGCCGACGACACGCGGATCCGCGCGGCGCTGCCGACGATTCGGCTCCTCCTCGAGCGCGAGGCCTCCGAGGTCGTGCTCATGTCCCACCTGGGCCGCCCGGAGGGACCCGACCCGGCGTTCTCGCTGAAACCGGTCGGGACGAGGCTCCGCGAGCTGACTCCCGACGAGCGGGTCCGGCTCCTCGAGAACACGCGCTTCGACCCGCGGGAGACGGCGAACGACCCGACGCTGGCGCGGGAGCTCGCAGCGCACGGGGACCTCTACGTGAACGACGCATTCGGCTCGGCTCATCGCGCGCACGCCTCGACCGAGGGCGTAGCGCACCAGCTCCCTGCCTACGCCGGCCTCCTGCTCCTGCGGGAGCTCGAGGAGCTCGGCTCGCTGCTCGAGTCCCCCGAGCGGCCGTTCGTCGCCGTGCTCGGCGGGGCCAAGGTGGCCGACAAGATCGGCGTTCTCCGCGCTCTGGGAGAGAGGGCGGACGTCGTCCTGGTCGGCGGGAAGATGGCCGAGGAGGTCGAGCGCGACGCCGGCTACGAGCTGCCCGAGGACGTCGTCGCCGCGGCTGCCTTCGAGGAGGACGCCGAGGCCCGCGTCGTGCCGTGGGACGCGTTGCCAGACGGCTGGCTCGGCCTCGACGTCGGGCCGGCGACGCGGGAACGGTATGCGCAGCGAATTGCCGAGGCGCGGACGGTGTTCTGGAACGGGCCGATGGGCGTCTTCGAATGGCCGCGCTTCGCCGCCGGCACGAAGGCCGTGGCCGAGGCCGTCGCCGCGGCGGATGCGCACACGGTCGTCGGCGGCGGCGACTCGGTCCGGGCGGTCGAGGAGCTCGGCCTGGCGGGCAAGATCGACTGGATCTCGACGGGCGGGGGTGCCTCCCTGGAGCTGCTCGAGGGAAAGGAGCTCCCCGGCGTCGCGGCCATCCCGGAGGACTGAAATGCACGATTTCGACACACTCCCGCGTCCCACGGTTGCGCTTTTCCTCGCTACGCTGGAAAGCGGGTGGTGGGATGGGGTGCCCCGCGGCTCGCCGCCAAGCGCATGCTGATCGCGGGCAACTGGAAGATGTACAAGGGCCCTGCCGAGGCCGTCGAGTTCTGCCGTGCGTTCGTGCCTCCCGCTGACGTCGACGTCATCGTCTGCCCGCCTTTCACGGCCCTCAGCGAGGCGATGGTGAGCGGCCTCACCGTGTACGCCCAGAACGTGCACTGGGAGCGGGAGGGGGCGTATACCGGGGAGGTCTCCGCCGAGATGCTGCTCGAGCTGGGAGTCGCCGGCTCGCTGGTCGGCCATTCCGAGCGTCGCCAGTACTTCGGCGAGACCGACGAGACCACCGCGCGCCGGGCCGAGCGCGCGCTCGAGGCCGGGCTCGGGGTGATCGCCTGCGTCGGGGAGCTCGAGGTAGAGCGCGAGCGCGGGGAGACTGAGGAGGTTCTGCGCCGCCAGGTCTCGGTCCTCCCGCAGCACGCCCGCCTCGTCGTCGCCTACGAGCCGGTCTGGGCGATCGGCACGGGCAAGACGGCCACGGCGGCGACGGCCCAGCAGGCGCACGCATTCATCAAGACCATCCTCGGCGCGCCGGTGCTCTATGGAGGCTCCGTGAAGCCCGAGAACGCCGGGGAGCTGCTCGCCCAGCCTGACGTGGACGGCGCACTCGTCGGGGGCGCCTCGCTCGACGTCGACTCCTTCACCGCGATTTGCGAGACGGCCGCCCTCCTTTCCCGCTCGTAGCGCTCGTCGTCCTCGACGGGTGGGGGTGCGCGCCGCCGGGCCCGGGAAACGCCGTCGACCTGGCCGAGACGCGGGTGTTCGACGACCTCTGGGCGCGCTTTCCGCACACAACGCTTCGCGCGTCCGGTGAGGACGTCGGCCTGCCGCCGGGCCAGATGGGGAACTCGGAGGTGGGCCACCTCACGATCGGGGCGGGGCGCATCGTGCCCCAGGACCTGATGCGCGTGAACGACGCGATCGAGTCGGGCGCGTTCTTCGAGAGCCCGGCGCTCGTCGGCGCCTTCCGCCGGGCCGGGGAGCGTGGGACGAACGTCCACCTGCTCGGCCTCGTCTCGTCGGGCGGCGTCCACTCGCACATCGACCACGTCCGCGCACTCCTCGAGCTCGCCCGCCGGGAGGGCCTCGACGAGCGGACGTACCTCCATGCCTTCACGGACGGCCGGGACGTCTCGCCGACGTCGGCCCGCGGCGACCTCGCAGAGCTCGTCTCCGAAGGAGCCCGCATCGTCACCGTCTGCGGGCGCTACTACGCCATGGATCGAGACCAGCGCTGGGAGCGGACGCAGCGGGCGTTGGCGGCGATCGTCGACGGCGAAGGGGTGGAAGCGCCGGACCCCGTGGCTGCGATCGAGTCCTCCTACGAGCGAGGCATCACCGACGAGTTCGTGGAGCCGGTCGTCCTGCCCGGGCCGCGCCTCGTCCCCGCCGACGCCGCGATCCACTTCAACTTCCGCCCGGACCGTGCGCGCCAGCTCTCCCAGAAGCTCCTCGAAGCCGGCTTCGACCTCACGACGATGACCCGCTACCGCGGCGACTTCGACTGCCCGGTCGCCTTCGACGAGCAGGACGTGCGCGAGACGATGGCGGAGGTGCTCGCCGAGCACGACGTCCGTCAGCTCCACGTCGCCGAGACGGAGAAGTACGCCCACGTGACGTACTTCTTCAACGGCGGCCGCGAGGAGGAGTGGAAGGGGGAGATGCGCATCCTCGTCCCGTCCCCGCGCGACGTGGCCACCTACGACCAGAAGCCCGAGATGTCGGCGCCCGAGGTGGCCGACCGCTTCGCCGCCGAGCTCCCGAACGGCTACGGATTCGCGATCGTCAACTTCGCCAACCCCGACATGGTCGGCCACAGCGGGGTGATTCCTGCAGCCGTCGCCGCGGTCGAGGCGACCGACACGGCGCTCGGGAAGGTGGTCGCGACGGTCGAGGCGCTCGGAGGCGTCTCCGTCATCACGGCCGACCACGGAAACGCCGAGCAGCTCCTCGAGGAGGACGGGGTCAGCCCTCACACCGCCCACACCACGAACCCGGTGCCGCTCGTGGTCACCCACGACCACGCCGCGCTCGAGGAGGGCGGGACGCTTGCCGATCTCGTGCCTACGTGTCTCTGGCTCCTGGGACTTCCCCCCGCGGCGGCGATGACCGGTCGGAACCTCGTCCACACGGCCTGAGTCCGGAGCTATACTCCCGCAAACCCCGCGGCCCGGGCCAATAGCGTGCCACTGCCTCAACCCGATCATCTCCTCCTCCGGCGAGCGCAAAAGGGGGAGGAACGCGCCTTTCAGGCCATCCTCGAGATGTACGAGGGGCCTGTCTTCAACTACGTGCTTCGAATGGTCGGCGACCGCGCGCTCGCGGAGGATCTCACGCAGGAGATCTTCATCCGCATCTACCAGGGTCTGCCAGGCTTCTCGCTCCGCTGTCGGTTCACGACCTGGCTCTTCCAGGTGGCGAAGAACCGCGTCCTCGACGAGCTCCGCGCCCGGGAGCGCAAGCCGCAGCCGGTCGTCAACCTCGACGACGTGCCTCCGCTCGAGGTCGTGGACGCTCCCCCCGAGCGGATCGAGGCGATCGACGCCCTCTGGCGAGCGGTCGCCGCCCTCAACCCCGACCTCAAGATGGCGCTGCTGCTCCGCGACGTCGTCGGTCTCGCGTACACGGAGATCGCCGACTCGCTCGAGATCACCCTCGCCACCGTCAAGTGGCGGATCTTCAAGGCGCGCGAGGAGGTGCAGCTCGCGCTCGAGCGCGAGGGCATCGAGGTCGACGTCGCCCGCCAGCCGGTCGCCCGCACCTAGCGCCTTCTACACGCCGTGCTCGAGCCGGGCCGCCAGGACCTCGGGCAGGCCACGCTCGCGGATCTCTGTCTGGGTGCGGGAGACGTCGTACGGAACCCGCTGAAAGCTCGCGCGGCCCGCTGCGAGATCGAGGAGGAGCCAGGCGGCGCGCGGGTCGCTGTCGCGCGGCTGGCCGACCGAGCCGGGGTTGAGGAGCCGGCGGTCGCCGCCCAGCTCCAGCTCGGTCCCGTCCGGAGCGAGGGCAAGTCGTCCTTCCGAGAGGGCGAAGCCGAGGGGAACGTGGCTGTGGCCGACCAGGACGAGGTCGTGCGGCGTCCCCAGGAGCGACGCCTCCGCGACGTCGCCTGAGAGGACGTACTCCCAGACCGGGTCCCGCGGGCTCGCGTGGAAGAGGCCGACGCCGTCGCGCTCACCTGCCGGCTCGAGCGCCTCCAGGAACGCCGAGTGCTCCGGCTCGAGCACCGCGGACGTCCAGCGGGCGCTCAGCGCGGCGTCCGGAGTGAACGCGGCGAGGTCGAGCCGACCGAGGACGGCGAGGTCGTGGTTTCCTATCAGGCAGACGTCCGCCCGCTCGGCCACGAGGGCGCAGCAGCGGTTCGGGCGCGGGCCGTAGCCGACGAGGTCGCCTAGGCACCAGATCTCGTCGGGGGCGTCCCGGCCGATCGACTCCAGTACCGCCTCGAGCGCATGGAGGTTTCCGTGGATGTCAGAGACGACCGCGACGCGCACGGCAGGCGGACGTTAGCGAAGCGCGTCGTCGTGCTCGCGCTCGCGGCTGTCTGGGTGGGAGCGGCGGCGCTCCTCTGGCAGACCGGCGTGCCCGAGCTCGAGCTCCCCGGGCTCGATCCTCGGGACTACTTCTCCGCCGCCGAGCTCGAGCGGAGCGACGACTACCGTCGCGTCTCCCGAGCGATCTTCCTCGCGGGGTTGGCGGTCGAGCTCGCGGTGCTCGGGCTGCTCGTCTGGCTTGCGCGGCCCCTCGCCGCTCGCCTCGAGGGAATCGGGCGAGGCCGCGTGCGAACCGGTGTCCTCGTGGGAAGCGTGGTCGTGCTCGCAGTCTGGCTGGCCGCCCTGCCGTTTGCGGCTGCGACGCACGTCCGTCGCCGTGACTACGGTCTCTCCGAGCAGGGCTGGGGTGGGTGGCTTCGCGACCAGGCGGTCTCTCTCGGCCTCCGGGCGGTGCTCGTGGCGATCGGGGTCGCGGGCGCGGTCTGGCTCGCCGGGCGGCTCGGGCGGCGCTGGTGGCTCGCGGGGGCGCCCGCGCTCGTCGCGATCGCGGCGCTCTTCCTCCTCGCGCAGCCGCTCGTCGTCCAGCCGCTCTTCAATCGCTTCGAGCCGGTCCCCGACCGTGAGCTCGCGGCGCAGGTCGAGGAGCTCGCCGCCCGCATGGGAGTCGACGTGGACGACGTGCTCGTCGCCGATGCCAGCCGGCGCACTACGACCGCGAACGCCTACGTGGCCGGGATCGGGCCAACACGCCGCGTCGTCCTCTACGACACGCTTCTCGACGGGCGGTTCAGCGAGGGAGAGATCCTCTCCGTCAGCGCGCACGAGCTCGCCCACGTGCGCGAGCGCCACCTCTGGAAGGGGCTCGCCTGGTTCGCGCTCCTCGCCGTTCCCGGTGTCTTCCTGCTCGCCTGGGTGACGGAGCGCCACGGCGGGCTCGCGAGCCCGCGGCTTGTCCCGCTCGGCCTCACGGTCGTCGTCCTCTACGTGCTCGTCACGCAGCCCCTGGCCAACGCGGTCTCGCGCCGCTACGAGGCCGAGGCGGACTGGCTGGCGCTCGAGGCGACCGGCGATCCCGCGAGCGCGGTCGCCCTCGAGCAGCGCTTCGTGACGACGAGCCTCTCCGACCCGGACCCGCCCGCCTGGGTGACCTACTGGCTCGGGACGCACCCGACGCCGATGGAGCGCATCGCGATGGCCGAGTCGTTCCGCCCCTGAGGCCCGAGGGCTTCGGCTAGGGGTCTTCCTGTTCCTGCTCGGGGAGGTTCCTGATCCCCTCGCGGGTCGACCACTTCGACCACGAGTCCGTCATCGCGTCCAGGAGCTCCCGCATGAAGCGCGAGGACATGTTCACGCGGCTGACGACGACGCCGGGAACGTCCCCCTCCTCGACCTCGTGGTCGATGCGTGCGAACGTGATCGTGAACTCGTAGTCCGAGAAGCTGACGTTGGCGAAGTTCGCATAGACGCCCGCGAGGTTCTCCGGATCCAGATGGATGTTGAGCTGCCGCTCTCGGGGCTCTTCCTCCACGGCTCCCTACGATATACGCGCATGGAGGCAAGGGACACGACGAGGACGGCGCTCGGCCGCCTGGAGGCCGAGCTCGGTCGCGCCGCAGGCGCGCCGGTCGTCCTCGAGCGGCCGGGCAAGGAGGAGCACGGCGACTACGCCACGAACGTCGCCTTACGCCTGGCCGGGGAGCAGAGACGGGCGCCGCTGGAGATCGCGGCCGAGCTCGCCGCCGCTGCGGAGGCGCTCCCGGACGTCGAGCGGGCGGAGACGGCGCCGCCGGGCTTCGTCAACCTCTGGCTCGCGCCGCCGTGGTTCGGCGAGGCACTCGCGGAGATGGTCGCCGCCGACCGGGGCTACGGCGGGGCCTTCGCGGGTACGCGGGAGCGCGTCCAGGTGGAGATGGTCTCCGCCAACCCGACAGGCCCGATCACGGTGGCCGCGGCGCGGAACGGCGCCTACGGCGACTCCGTGGCGCGCCTGCTCGCCTTCGCCGGTCACGAAGTCGAGCGCGAGTACTACTACAACGACGCCGGCACGCAGATGGAGCGCTTCCGCGAGTCCGTCGAGGCCGTCCGCCGGGGCGAGGAGCCGCCGGAGGACGGGTATGCGGGCGACTACGTGCGCGAGCTCGCTGCGCTCGAAGGCGACCCCGTCCCGCCCATGCTGCGCCAGATCGAGGACAGCCTCGAGCGCTTCCGGATCCACTTCGACTCGTGGGCGCTCCAGAGCGAGCTCGCGTCACACCTCCCCGAGCTCCTCGGCAACCTCGACACCTACGAGCACGACCGCGCGCTCTGGGTGCGCTCGTCGGGGTTCGGAGACGAGAAGGACCGTGTCCTCGTCCGCTCGCCCGAGCGGGGCGGGCTCCCGACGTACGAAGCGGCTGACATCGTCTACCTGCGGGACAAGCTCGAGCGTGGCTTCGACCGCGCGATCTACGTCCTCGGCGCCGACCACCACGGCGTGCGGGGCTGGTACCAGGTGATCGCGCGGATGCTCGGCTACGACCCTGAGCGCGTCGAGGTCATCCTCTACCAGCTCGTCCACCTGACCAGGGGCGGGGACGTGGTCAAGATGTCCAAGCGCCGCGGCGACGTCGTCACTCTCGACGAGTTCGTCGACGAGGTGGGTGTGGACGCTGCCCGCTGGTACCTCGTCTCGCGCGGGTACGACCAGACGATCACGATCGACGTCGACCTCGCGCGCGAGAAGAGCGCCAAGAACCCGGTCTACTACGTGCAGTACGCCCATGCCCGGATCGCAGGCATCTTGCGAAACGCGGACGGGAGGGAGGTCGCCGCCGAGGCGCCGGCCGGCCTGGCGCCCGAGGAGCGCAATCTCGTCAAGCGTCTCGCCGAGTTTCCGGGAGTTGTCGCGGAGGCGACCGAGCGGCGCGGGCCTCACGCGCTTCCGACCTACGCCATCCGGGTCGCGGACGACTTCCACCGCTTCTACCACCTGCACCGCGTGATCGACAGCGAGGCGGAGGCATTCCGGCTCGCCCTCTGCCGCGCTACGAGCGCCGTCATCGCCCGCAGCCTCGACCTCATCGGGGTCGAGGCGCCCGAGCGCATGTAGCCCTGCCAGGGGGATAACCACACTTTTGGACGCCTGGTACCCGTCGCAGCGACGCGGGTTTCCTCCAGGGAAGTAGGGCCTGGGATCGCTCAAGGTACGTGCACGCAACGACCTGCGACCAATCGACCCAAGGAGAGACCCACGATGACGAACACCATTTCCATCCGCCCGGGCGACACGATCGAGAATCCCGTCACCGGCGAGGTCGTGCACTTCCTGCGCACGTCCGCCGAGACCGACGGCGAGCTCGTCGAGATCGAGTGCACGGTGCGGCCCGGCGGAGGCGTCGCCGCGGCTCACGTCCACCCCTACCAGAGCGAGCGCTTCGAGGTCATCGAGGGCACGTTCGAGTTCCGGCACGGCCGCTCGAAGACGACCGTGACCGCCGGTGACGTCGTCACCGTCGAGGCCGGCACCGTCCACAGCTTCTCGAACGTCGGCGACGAGCCCGCCACCTTCGTGTGCCAGGTTCGCCCCGCACTCCAGTTCGAGCAGTTCCTCGTCACCATGTTCGGCCTGGCCGCCGACGGCAAGACGAATCGCAAGGGCATGCCGAACCCGCTGCGGCTGGCCGTGATCGCCAACGCGAACTTCGACGACCTGCGCATGCCCCACGTCCCGGCGTTCGCGCAGAAGGCCGCCCTCGCGATGGGCGCCGCCTTCGGCAAGCTCGCCGGCTACCAGCCGACCTACGAGCCCGTCGGCAAGCTGGAGCCCGCCTTCTCCACCGCCGCGTAGCCCTACCCTCCTCCGACGCTGAAGGGCGGCCCCTGTGCCGCCCTTCAGCCGTTCTCGGGCTCGAACGACCCCTCGGCGAGCAGCTTGCGGAACGCGGGGTACTGGCCGAGCTTGCCGACGGTGACGAGCGTGTCGCCGGCCTGGACGACGTCGCCCGGCTGTGCGCCCGCCACGGGCTCCGGCTCGCGGAGGATGGCGATGATCGTGATGCCCGTTCGCTGGCGGAAGGCGCACTCGGCGAGCGTCTTCCCGATCGCCGGGCTCGTGTCCGGCACCGGGACCCACTCGATCGAGAGCTCGCCGAACGCCATCTCGAGCTCCTCGACGACCTTGGGCCGCTCGTAGGCGCCGCCGATGATCGCGCCGAGCTGGCGGGCCTCGTCGTCCTCGAGCGCGATCACGGCCTGGGGCTCGTCGTCGTCCGCGTGGCGGAACCAGTAGATCTCCCGCTGGCCCTCGTTGTGCAGGATCACGGTCAGCCGCCCGCCGTGCGCGGTCAGGCACGTGTACTTGACTCCGACGCCGGGCAGGCGCGTCTGACTGAGCTCATTCGCCACGCGTCCCTCCTTCGGGTTTCAGTCTACGAGCTGGTAGGGGGAAGAGCAGGCGCCCCAGCCGCTTGGACTCCTTCATGAGCACGATCCCCACGATCGCCGTGGCGAGGACGTAGAGGCCCGCGAACGCGGTCAGGTCGGCCACGTCCGCGGGGTCGATCGCCTCGTTCTCCGAGGCGAGCTGCGCGATGACGATCGTGAACTCGCCGTGGGCGACGAGCGCCGCGCCGACGTTCAGGCTCTGGCGACGGCTGAAGCCGCCGACCCGCCCGGCGCCGAAGCCTCCCGCCAGCTTTCCGGCCACGCTGACGAGGACCGCGAGGGCGACGAGCCAGCCGACGGTCCCGAGCGCCTCGAGGTCGACCGTGAGCCCGAAGACGAAGAAGAAGAGCGCGCCGAAGAGGTCGCGGAGGCCCAGGAAGCGCTCCTCGATCTCGGCCCGCACCGACGTCTCGGCGAGGATCACGCCGGCCATGAGAGCGCCGATCGCCTCCGAGAGCCCGAGCTTCTCCGCAAGCGCGCTCATGCCGACGACGAGGGCGACCGTGAAGAGGAGGAAGAACTCGCGCGGCAGCGCGTCCAGAAGCCGGTCGATCGGGCTCGAGAGCCAGCGCGACGCGGCGAGGGACGCGACGATGAAGCCGAGCACCTTCGCCGCGAGCACGAGCATTTCGGTCACGCCGCCGCCGCCGCCCGCCGCGAAGCCGAGCACGAACGCGATCACGAGGTCCTCGAAGACGAGGATCGCGAGCACGAGGACCGTCTCGTCGTCCGCCAGCCGCCGGAAGTCGATCAGGCCCTTGACGGTGACCGCGCTCGAGGAGACGTAGATCGCGGCGCCGACGAGAACGGCCGCGAAGCCGGGCCCGAACATGATCACGCCCACGACCAGGCCGAGGCTCGCGTTCACGAGGAGGTCCACCGAGCCGCCGAAGACGAGATGTCGTCCCGATTCGAGCAGGCGTTGGATGCTGAACTCGAGGCCGAGGAAGAAGAGGAGGAAGATGATCCCGAGCACGGCGACGAATTCCGTCACCTCCGAGGGCTCGAGGAGTGAGAAGAGCTCCGGCTGATTGGGGCCGAGCACGATCCCGGCGAGGATGTAGGCGGGGATCGCGGACAGGCCGAAGCGGCTCGCCACCAGGCCGAGCGCGGCAAGAAGCGCCACCGTCACCGCCAGCTGCCCGAGAGTCAGCGCCTGCTCCCTTCGGTCGGTGGCGGGAATCCTAGGAGGGTTTGGCGGAACGTGGCTTGGCGCGGCCCGGCGGCACCGCCCGCGTTTCGTCGAGCCCTCCTAGGTGTCGTAGGATGCGCGCGGCATGGCGGACGGCTCCGCTCCTGACCGGAACCTGGCCCTCGAGCTCGTGCGCGTGACGGAGGCGGCCGCGCTCGGCTGCGGACGCTGGATCGGCCGCGGCGACAAGATCGCCGCGGACCAGGCGGCCGTGGACGCGATGCGGGCGATGCTCGACACGGTCTCGATGAGCGGCGTGGTCGTGATCGGAGAGGGGGAGAAGGACGAGGCGCCGATGCTCTACAACGGCGAGGACGTCGGGAACGGCCAGCCGCCCGCCGTGGACGTCGCAGTCGACCCGCTCGAGGGAACCCGTCTCACGTCCGTCGGCCAGCCGAACGCGATCGCGGTCATCGCGGTGGCCGAGCGCGGGACGATGTTCTTCCCGGGCGCGGCCGTCTACATGGACAAGCTGGTGGGCGGGGAGGACGTCGCCGAGGCGCTCTCCATCGACGCCCCGCCGGGGGAGAACGTGGAGCGCGCGGCCGAGGCGAAGGGCGTGCGACCGAGCGAGATCGCCGTCGTGATCCTCGACCGCGAGCGAAACCAGGCGATCATCGACGGCGTTCGCGAGGCCGGCGCCAAGGTGAACCTCATCACCGACGGGGACGTCGCGCCCGCGATCGCCGCCGCTCGGCCGGGGACCGGCGTGGACCTGATGATGGGCATCGGCGGCACGCCCGAGGGCGTGATCGCGGCGGCGGCCGTGAAGTGCCTCGGAGGCATCGTCCAGGGACGTCTCTGGCCGCGTGACGAGGGGGAGCGGCAGCAGCTCGTGGATGGCGGCTACGACCCCGATCGAGTCCTGACGACCGACGACCTCGTCGGCGGGGACGACGTCTTCGTCGCGGCGACGGGGGTCACCGACGGCGCGCTCCTGCGCGGCGTCCGCTACACGCGCGGCGGTGCGACCACCGACTCGATCGTCATGCGGTCGCGGTCGGGCACCGTCCGGCGCGTCGAGGCACAGCACGCCCTCGACAAGCTCGAGCGCTTCTCGGGCCGCGAGTACCGCTAGGCGGCCGCGGCGACCTTCTCCATCTCCGGTGTGTAGCTCCCGCTCCGCGCGGCGCCGTTGAGCCGGGCCCGATGGGCGAGCGCCTCCTGCCCGGCCCGGACGTTGGCGGCGTCGCCGCCCCACGCCTTGAGCGAGGGCGCCTGGAGCGCGCGGCCGTACGAGAAGGACAGTTCCCACGGATGGGGCCCGATCGCGTTCATCGCATTCAGATTTGCGGTCGCCTGCTCGTCGCTCTGGCCGCCCGAGAGGAACACGATCCCCGGCACCGCCGCCGGGACGACGCTCTTGAAGCAGCGAACCGTCCTCTCCGCGACCTCCTCGGGGCCGGCCTGCTGCGGGCACTCCTTGCCGGAGATGACCATGTTCGGCTTCAGGAGCATGCGCTCGTAGACGACGCGCTGCGAGAAGAGCTCGTTGAAGACGGCCTCGAGTGTCGCCTCGGTCACCTCGTAGCAGCGCTCGATCGTGTGCCCGCCGTCCATGAGCACCTCGGGCTCGACGATCGGCACGAGCCCGGCCTCCTGCGAGAGCGCGGCGAAGCGGGCGAGGGCGTGAGCGTTCACGTGGATGGAGTACGCGCTCGGGATCTTCTCGTCGTCGATCGAGATGACGGCGCGCCACTTCGTGAACCTCGCGCCCAGCTCGCGGTATTCGGCGAGCCGGTCGCGCAGGCCGTCGAGGCCCTCGGTCACCGTCTCTCCCTCCGCGCCCGCGAGCGGCTTGGCCCCGGTGTCGACCTTGATGCCGGGGATGACGCCGGCGTCCTGGAGCACCTTCGTGAACGGGGTCCCGTCCGCGGTCGACTGCCGGATGGTCTCGTCGAAGAGGATCACGCCCGAGATGTGGTCGCCCAGGCCCTGGGTCGTGAAGAGCATCTCCCTGTACGCGCGGCGGTTCTCCTCGGTGGACTCGACCTCGATCGACCTCAGCCGCTTCTCGATCGTCCCGGTGCTCTCGTCGGCCGCGAGGATGCCTTTCCCCGGCGCGACGAGCGCGCGCGCAGTCGCTTCCAGCGTTTCCTCTCCCATCCCAACTCCTCTCCGGATTTCCCAGAGAAGTATTCCATCGCCGGGCGCGAGGCACTAGGACCCTGAGGCGAGCGCGGCTTTGTGGCAGCCGCCCTTTGCGCTGCCAGGGTGGACGCCGGGCGGTGGTATCGTTGGCGCGCCAGGCGGACGTAGCTCAGCTGGTAGAGCATTGGCTTCCCAAGCCAAGGGTCGCGGGTTCGAGCCCCGTCGTCCGCTTTCGCCGAAAGCGCTGCATTTGGCCAGCTTCGAGACACCGATAGCTGAGATCCCTCGCCCAGCGGGCAGCGCAAGGGCAGCAAACGTATGAGCGACGTCCATCTCCGGACGTCCAGAGTGGGCATTCGGACTCGAACCCGTGCTACCGCCGAGAGAGGGCGGCGTCACGCCCCATGGCTATAGTGGATGGTGGTCGGTAACGCTCGTGGCGTGCCAATCTTGCGCGAATCCCTGAGGCGCACGCTCCATGACGCTTTCATTCGCCTTCCGAGCCTTCCTCGGAAGACAATTCGACGCCGCCGACCCGCTTGGTCCTCGGTCTCGCGCTTGAGCGCGGTCCAGAACGCGCTCCGCAATTCGCCTTTAGCAGCGGGATGCGGACCGCAAAAAGCCGACCGACGTCTCCGCGGCTAGAACGAGCTGGACGTAGATGTCTTTCGGCACCTCGGGTTCCTTGTTCAGCAGCTCAAGGACCTCGTCCGTCGTGGCGTCGGCCGCCCTACCTGCCCCGAATGCCTGTGCACAGGCCTCCAGGGCTGCGCTCTCGGGCGGCACCGATGCTCCGATCAAGTGCCGACGGCCTCCGCCTCGAGCAGTGAGGCCTCCCAAAACGGCGCTCGAGCACGATGACCTCGTCGACCTCGCGACCACGGGCGGCTCACCGGCCCGTCTGACGGGTTGGGGCAGGCTCATGAGGACGACCTGAACGCCCAAGGTCCTGGGCCGTCACGACGCTTCTCGCGAAGGTCCCCGTCGCCGGTGAACAGGTACGCGCGCTCGAGCGCCGACGCGCGCGAAAGCGGTTAGATCGCGGTAGATGAGTCCATCGACACCCTTTGCTGTCCGCGCTTCGTTAGTCGCCCGAGTCTGACTTTGACGTACGGAAGGCCTGCGATGAGTCTGTGATCAGTCGTCGGGATCCCGTCCCGCGCGCCGTCGTACCAATATGTGCGCAAGAAGGTCAGGCCCGTGCTGTGTTCCTCGACGCCTCCGCGGAGTGCGACCAGTAGCTCTCGATACCCGCAACTGAACGCACTTCGGCTCACTGTGCCACCCAAGAGGCCGCCCGACCGCCGCCGACGTTCGCGCCTACCTGGACGAGCACGGCCTCGCTGGCACGCTGTGGGCGGCGAGCATCGTCGAGCTCTGGAAGGAGCGTCTCGCAAAGCCGACGCCCCGGCATCAGAACGCCCAAGGCTGGGCGTACCCGTTCGTCGTGCCCGAGCACGTCGTCCGAGAGCACGGGCTCGAGCCTGTCGGGTCGCCCCGCTAGGCCGACCGACGAAGGGTTGGGGCGCTCTCAGACCAGCCCGACGTCTGCGCCCTCAACGCGAAGCCCCTCGAGAACCCCAAGACACATCCCCCTGCGCCGAACCCACTGAGGTGTGGTCTCAGCAGGCCTAAAGCATGCACGCCGGCTAGCCGAAGAGAGAGTGAGAGGATGACCCTCGGTCGGTCGTCTGTCATTCAGATCTTGAGCCTGGGTCGCCGAGCAGGCCGAGGAAACAACGGGAGAAGAGGGTTCTTCGTGAAGGTTGCGTTGAAGGTCTTCAAGGGTATTGAGGAGGACGCGTAGTGGTGCGCAAGGGCGGGCCTGATCCGGTCACGGCCGGTCTCGCTGCTCTTCGCGGCCCACTCCCGGATGAAGCTCCCGAACGCGCGCACGCTTGCAGCGATTCGCTACCAACCCGGCGTGCAACGCACGCCGCGTGCTCGACGCCGCCGGTGTCGACAAGGCCGCGCTCGCAGCGCGGCTCGGCCGCCCGGTGCCCGAGGAGCAGTCGAAGTTCGCTCTGCAGCGCGGGAATCGCTTCGAGCGCCTCGTCAAGGACGACAACTACGCCGAGCTGATCCGCCTGCTGCGCGAGGTCGGCTATCCCGTCGAGGCGGTGCGCGTCCTGCCGCTGCGTGAGCTCTATCCGATCAACCCGCGCGATCCGTCGATCGCCCTCGCGAAGCGCGCCGCCGAGACGAAGAACGCGATCATCGCCATGGCCCAGGGCGAGGACGGACGCGTACAACCTGATCGACGGCGGCGCACTTCAGTGGGACTTCGGCGGCGCGATCGCGCGTCTCGAGGCCGACGGCATCGCCTGGCGGATCGGCGACCAGATCCGCGTAGTCGAGATCAAGAGCTTCCCGGTCGTCGACGGTCGCGCCGACCCGGAGAAGGTCGGCGGGGCGGCGTGGCAGACCGCGGTCTATGTCGCCGCGCTGGTCGACCTGCTCGAGGCCGAGGGGCTCGACCCGAGCGTCGTCTCGACCGAGGTGCTGCTCGTCTGTGCGAAGAACACCTCGCTCGTCCCGACCGTCGAGAAGATCGACGTCTCGCGGCAGGTGCGCACGCTGCGCCGCATGCTCGCCCGCCGCGCGACCATCCCGACGATCCTCGCGGCTCTGCCGCCCGGCGTGACCCTCGACACCACCGGCATGAACGACGAGGACGCCGCCGGGCACATCGCCGAGGTACTCGACACGCTCGGCACGCACTACGAGCCGTCCTGCCTCAGCATACTGCCCGCTCGCGCTCCACTGCCGCGAGACCGCCCGCGTCTCCGGCAACCCGGCGTGCGCCGGCCTCGATCTCGGCTCTGTCCGCAGCATCGGGCGCGCGCTCGAGCTCGCCAACGGCGCGCCGCCCGACAGTGCCGAGGAGGACATCGCCGACCACCTGCTGCGCGCCGCTCGGCTGCTCGATCGAGGCCGCGCTGCCGACGGATCCGCCGAGGCTGCGCGCCGAAGGAGGCTGCGCCTAGATGAACGCGGTCGATCTGCTGATCGCCGCGACACGCCGCCGAGTCGGGTCGCGCTCAGCGCAGGCGGGTGCTCCGCCACGTGCATCTCGAGCCGAAGCCGATTGCGATCGCCGCGATGCAGATGTCGATCGAGTCGCACGCGGTCTGGGGCGCGCTCGTCGGCACCTCGCGCGGCGAAGCCGACGCTGATCGTCGCGCCCGAGCCCCGCACGCCGGGCATCGCGTTCGGCGCGATGGCGCAAGCTGGCGAAGATCGTCTGCGACGCCGTCGATGCCGCTGCCGGTGCGCCGCGCGACCACTTCCAGACGAAGAACGGGCAAGCACTACACGCGCGTCCGCAGGGCTCCCCAGCTGCTCGTCGCGAACGAAGCGGTGGTCGCGCTTGCTCGACCGGCTCGGTCGGCGGATGCGTCCGGCCGGCTACGGCGGCCACATCGAAGTGCCGCCTGAGGTGAACGTCGCGGGTGCGCATCTCGGCTTCTACGCCGAGCAGGCGCGTCGGCCGGCTCCGCCCTCACGGTGGTCGCGACCCGCGAACTCGCAAACCACTTCGTGACCGGCCAGTCGAGCTTCGAGGATGCTCACCTCGGCGCACAGCTCGCATGGTTCGACCCCGGCCTACCTCGCCGAGATCGCTCCGAGCGCGTGCAACGGCGTCGACCTCGACTCGATGCACGGCGCCGAGGCGGCAGCGCTGATCGAGGGCGTGCCCGATGAGCGTCCTCACCGATCCGCAGGTCGACAACGGCCCGCTGATCGAGGCGGTCGCGCGGTTCAACGCCAAGCGTGCCGGCTCGGTCGATCCCGCGCGTCGTCGAGAAGCTCGGCGGAGAGATGCGCGAGCTGCTGCGTCCGTGTCTCGATGCCGACCTGGGAAGCGCTCTGGATCGCCCGCGACATCCTCGCCGAACTGCCGGAGGCGCCGTCGGTGGCGACGCGCTGGGACGACGATCTTGCGCGACTTCACTCGGCACGCCGACTACATCGCGAGAGGCGGACGTCGAGCGTCCGATCGACTCCGCGCGCCGGGCGGCGCTCGTGCTCGACGACTGGGAGGCGGCACAGGCACGCTACGAGGCCGCGCAGGTGCTCGAGGACGAGTACGCGCTGCTCGCAGCGATCAGTCGAGGGCCAGGCGATCGTCGGCGACGTCATCAACGTCGACACCGACAACCGCGAGCTCGGCCCGTCCGGGAAGTCGATGACTGCGCGGCCGCTGATCACGCTCGCCATCGCGGACCCGTGCCCGTTTCCCGATCGGCACGGAGCTGTGGTGGACGGATCGGCAGAAGCTGCGCGTGCTCGTCGAGTCGGCGGTGCCCTCGGCGTCCGGGCGGCGCAACGGTCGTCCTGAAGGTCGTCGAGGGAATGCGCGGCGAGCTCCCCGAGTCACGGCGACCGCGCCTGCTTCAGCATCTTCCACGCCTCCGGATCGGCTGGTCGCTGAGCGCGCCGCTACCGCGGGCGACGCCCTGGACGCACACGCCGTCGGCGAGGAGCCGCGCCGACGACAGCGCCGAGCTCGACGACGGGCCCGCGCTCGACACGCTCGTCGACGTCACTCAGGCGGCGGCGATGGAGACGACGGCGGTATGAGCAGTCTCGACGGTCCTTTCGGGCGCCGAGGCTCTCGCGGCCGCCGATGCCGTCGTCGACGACCTGATCGAGGCGGCGAAGGCGCGGCGGCGAGCGCGCGCGCCTCACGAAGGCGCCGGCCGGTGCCGGCAAGACCGGCGCGGTGACGCGGCTCGTCGATGCGCTCGCCGACGACGACGCGCACGTCGGAGTGATCGCCCAGACGAACGAGCAGGCGTTCGACCTCGTCGGTCGGATCGCGGCGATCGCGCCGAAGCGCGAGATCTCCTTCCTTCCGCGCGAGCGCGCGTCGTGCTGCCGCCCGACAAGCATCTGCCGAACGTCACGATCGTCGACGCGAAGAACCTCGGCTCGGCGAAGGTCATCGTCGCCACCGCCGACAAGTGGGCGTTCAGCGCTGCCCACATTCCAGACGGGCGGTTCGACGCCGGGGTCGTCGACGAGGGCTATCAGATGCAGTCGGCGAAGCTCCTGCGCATCGCCGATCTCTTCCCGGCGCTCGACTTCCTCGGCGATCCTGGCCAGCTCGACCCGTTCTCCACCGTCGACGATGCGCGCTGGCGCGGCCTTGCGGTCAACCCCGTGCTGAACGCCGTCGACGCCCTGCTCGCGTACCGCGGCGACGACGTTCCGGTTCGCGCGCTCCCCGTGACGCGACGACTGCCGGTCAGCGCCGCTGGCGTGATCCGCGAGGTCTTCTATCCCGATCTCGACTTCGGCCCTGGTAGCGAGGACGGCGATCGCGAGCTCGCGCTGCGCGTCCGTTCCCTTCGCGGTGGCCCTGCGGCCGAGGTCTGGCGCGCTGCAGCCGCCGATGGCTGGGCGTACCTCGAGCTTCCGCACCGGCTCGTCATCCAGCCTGACCGCGAGATCGTCGTCGCGCTCGGCGACCTGGTGCAGGGTCTCTTCGACTCGAAGCCAACGGTGCGCGACGAGAAGAACGCGGGCAAGACCGTCGCGCCTTCATCCACTCTCGCGTCGCCGTCGGCGTCAGCCATCGCAACCAGCGCGCGGCCGTTTCGGTCGAGTTGCAGCGCCGTGACCTGGGCGAGGTCGTCGTCGACACCGCGAACCGCCTGCAGGGTCGCGAGTTCGACGTCGTTCTCGTCTGGCATCCGCTCGCCGGTCGTCGTGACGCGACGGCCTTCCACCTCGACGCCGGTCGCGCCGCCGTGCTCACCACGCGACACCGTCACGCGTGCGTCGTCGTCGGCCGCGCCGGCGCCGGGCAGCTGCTCGAGGATCACGCGCCGCCCTCCGACTACGAACTGGGCGTGACGCGCCAGGTCGAGTTCGACGGGTGGGAGGCGCACGCGCGCCTGCTCGAGCACCTCGAGACCGTCAAGGTCTGATGCAGCGCCCAGTCACCGCCGACCACGCGTCCTTTTTCGCGGAGCTCGAACGACGCGCCGACGCCGCATATCGAGATGAGCCTCGCCTCCCGGATCGACGGGACGAACACCCGTGGGATGACCGGCTACCTCGGTGACCCATTCGCGCCCTGTTTGGTTTATCGCCGAGTCGCCGAGCCTCAGCCGCCTCGAGACAGCTTCGAACAACCTACAGACAACGAGACGCAGTGGACCATCGAGCCCCGGCGACAAGCTCTTCCGCGAAATGCTCGCAAAGCACGGCTTCAAGTCCGGCGGCCGCGTTCAGGCCGGGAGGATGGCGCTGCTATATCACCGACGTGATCAAGTCGTCGTACCGAGTGAAGGACTGGAAGACGACCGCGGATGAAGTCCAGTTTGCCGTTGCCGAAGCTGGGCGCCCGTGCTGCGCTTTGACTCGAAACGGCTCTCCGAACTCGTCGTCATCCTCGGGGGAAGAAACCCCGCTCCACTCGATCACCTTGTCACGAAGCGGCTGATCCCGCCCCTTCCAGAGACCGTCATCATCCACCACTACAGCTATCTCGGTTCGTGGCCGCAGGGCAAGCTCGGGCCGTTCCATCCGGAGCGGGTGAAGGCCTGGGACGCCGACTTCGCGCGGATCGCCGGGCGCGCGCGCAACTGGGCTCGTGACCGCGGTCTGCTCGATACCCGCCGCCCGCGGACGACGGCCAACCGCGGCCAACGGATCTCCATGCGTGGAAGCGCTCGTATGGTGGTCCGGAAGGCCCCGTTACCAGGGCTCTTTCCGTAGCAGGCCTGTCGCGGCGTCTGCTGAGGTGCGGAAGGCGAGACGCCGCACACACTCCGCCACGTGTTCGCTTCCGAGTTGCTGCGCGCAGGAGCGAACCTGCGCCAGATCCAGGAGCTGCTCGGACACAACACCTCGACTCCAACCAGCGCTACACGCGCGTCACACCGCGCACGAGTTGCGCGGAGCGGTCAAGCGACTTCGCTTCCCTGCCGACTCCCGGTCCGACGGTGCCATCCGCCGCACTCTCGAAACTGGATCGTGGCGATGAGTCCTTCCCAGGTGATCACCGCGACCCAGGTCGCAGCTTTTCCGATTCGGTGCAGTCTCCGCTCCGCGTCGTCGGGCTCTTTTGCCGGAATCGGTGGGATCGAGGCTGGGCTTCACCGCGCAGGGCACTCGTCGGACGCTGCTGTGCGAAATCGATGATGCCGCCGCTGCGGTTCTCCGCTTCCGCTTTCCATCGATTCCGCTTGCGCGCGATATTCGGACGCTCGACTCGCTTCCCCGACTGCGACCTCGTCGCGGCCGGATTTCCGTGTCAGGACCTCAGCCAGGCGGGACGCACGGCCGGTATCGAAGGACGAACTCCGGGCTCGTGGAGCCCGTGTTCGAGCTGCTTGAGCGAGCGGAGCGCGAGCCGCGCTGGCTGCTGCTCGAGAACGTCCCTTTCATGCTCCAACTCGACCGCGGTCGATGCGATGCGGTACCTCGCCCGGCGACTGGGTGAGCTCGGCTTCCGCTGGGCGTACCGAGTGGTCGACGCGCGGGCTTCGGGCTTCCGCAGCGTCGGCAGCGTGTGATCCTGCTCGCGTCGCGGTACGGACGATCCCGGCGAGTCCTGTTTCACGGGGACGACGGGCGAGCCCGAGCCGCCGACACGCGGATCGCGCTGCGGCTTCTATTGGACCGAGGGGATCCGCGGCCTCGGATGGGCGGTGGATGGCGTGCCGACGCTGAAGGGCGGCTCGACGATCGGCATCCCTTCGCCGCCGGCGATCTGGATGCCGGACGGCATCGATCGGCACGCCCGACATCCGCGACGCCGAGCGGCTGCAGGGGTTCGAACGCCGACTGGACGGCTCCCGCGGCAGGAGGGAAAGCGAGGTGAGGGCGCCGCTGGAAGCTCGTCGGCAACGCCGTGAGCGTCCCTGTCTCCGAGTGGGTCGGGCGACGCCTCCGCGATCCGCGCCCTTACGACGAGTCGCTCCATGACGACCTTCGCGAGCGGATCGCCGTGGCCTCGTGCAGCGTGGGGCGACGACTCGGGAACCTACCGCGTGCCGTGTCGCGGTGGCCCGTTCGAGCTCCCTATCAGAACCTCGCCGGCTTCCTCCGCTTCCCGACTGAAGCCGTCTGTCGGAGCGCGCGACGGCCGGCTTCCTGCGCCGCACGGCGGATTCGACGTTCGCGGTTCCCCGATGGGCTCTTCTCGATGCGGTCGAGGCGCATCTCCGCTCGATTCGCGAGCAGGCCGCCGCTTAGACAGCACCCGAGATTCACCCTACGATGCGGCCGTCGGCAGCCGTCGGCCGTTCCGGACGAGCTCGACCGGATCATCCGGGAGCGACGTCTCGCCGGACCGCCTCAAAACGCGAACCGGCTGAGGCCGGTCGACCGCCGGCTCGCCGAGCTGCTCGGACTCGACGCCGACGAAGGTTCGCGCGAAGGTCGTCGATGACGCCGGCGTCGTCGAGAACCGTCTCGGCGAGGGCGGTATCGTCAACCAGCAGCCCGACCTCGTCGCGATCCTCCTGTCGAACGACGCGCACCTGGAGCGCGCCGCCGAGAAGGTGGCTCGGCTCACCGGACCGGGCACGAACATCGGCGCCGCGGCGATCTTCGTCGACGTCGACCAGGGTGGGAGATCGCCACGCTGATCGCTACCGGAGGGAAGCGAGCTGGAGACGAAGGTCCGCGAGTGGTATCCCAGAGGTCGCGGTACGACGAGCCGGCGCGGCGGGCGCGACGCCGACTCGTCTCGCGCGCTGATCGAGCGCTGCAAGCGAGAGCTGGGCTACCCGACGGCAACACGACAAGGATCAGATTGCGGCGCGGGAGGAACTGCTGCCCGTGCTCGCGCAGGAATCGCTCGACGCCGCTATCGCGGACCCGGAGACGTTCGACCTCCCCGCCTTCCGCCGGATCGCCTCGAACGCCTACGGCGGCGCAGGCAATCAGGGGCAGATCAACCCCTACCTGAGTGCCGGGCCGGAGGCGATCGCCCCGCTCGCTCGTACGATCCGACACCTCCTCTACGGCCCCGGCGACGAGAGCGACCGCCTCGACGACGTACTCGACAACCCGGAGTGGAAGGTGCGCGGGTTCGGCGAGGCGCTGGCGACGAAGTGCCTCGCGATCGTCTACCCCGACCGGTGGGTGCCGCTGTTCGTCTACCGCGGCGAGAACGGCAAGCGCGCGGTGATGCGGCTCCCCGAGCTGCCGGTCGAGCCTCTGGACGAGCGGGGCAAGTCGCGGGCGCAGCTCGCGAAGGAGTCCAACGACGTCCTCCAGCGATCTCCTCGAGCCCTACTACGCAGACGACTCGTGGGGCGCGATGGTCTTCCTCTGGTGGCTCCTGAAGCAGAGAGAGGACGAGGACGGAGCTGATCCCCGAGGACGGCTCTGTCGAGCGAGGTGGCCGACGAGCTGCTCCTTCACGCGGAGTGGCTGCGACGCGTCCTCGAGCTCCTGGAGGACAAGCGGCAGATGATCTTCTACGGCCCGCCCGGCACGGGGAAGACGTACGTCGCTCGGCGGCTCGCCCGGTTCCTCGCCCCCGACGACCAGCACCGGAAGACCGTCCAGTTCCATCCCGTCTATACGCTACGAGGACTTCGTCGAGGGCTACCGGCCGCGCGAGGGCGACGACGGGAACGTCCGTTCGAGCTCACGGCCGGGTCCGCTGCGCCGAACTGGCGGAAGATCGCCGAGGAGTCGGCGGAGCCCTGCGTGCTGCTCATCGACGAGATCAACCGCGGCAACATCGCCAAGGTCTTCGGCGAGCTCTACTACCTGCTCGAGTACCGGCGACGACGAAGATCGAGCTCCAGTACGGGTCGGAGCCGTTCGAGCTGCCGGAGAACCTCTGATCTGATCGGCGACGATGAACACCGCCGACCGGTCGATCGCGCTCCTCGACGCGGCGCTGCGCCGCCGCTTCCACTTCGTCGACTTCTTCCCGGACCGGCCGCCCGTCGAGGGCTTGCTGCGGCGGTGGCTTACAGCGACACGCGCCCGACGATGGTCTACGTCGCCGATGTTGTCGACGCCGCGAACGCATGCTCGCCCGACCGACACCTGCAGATCGGACCGAGCCACTTCATGCGCCAGGCCTTGACCGAGGCAGTGGCTCGAGCGGATCTGGGCGCACTCGATCCTGCCGTACATCGAGGAGCAGTTCTTCGACGAGCCCGACCGCGTGAGGAGTTCACGCTCGCCGCAATCGAGCACGCGTGAACCGCGCGGCCGGCGCGCACAGCCCGAAGCTGGCGAGGAGGTCGACGATCGCGCAGAGCGATCCGGCTTCAGGAGTGGAAGCCGAGTGAGCTCGCGCTCGACGCCCAGGAGCTCACGGAGCTCCAGGCGTCCCCGCGAAGCTGACGATCCAGCCCGATCGCGGGCGGTACGTCGTCACGCCGTCGAGCATCGTGGGCGCGGCGACGACGTGCCGGCTGCATGTCGTCATCGAACCGAAGCTCGCGATCGACCGCGTCTTCTTCCTCCTCGGCTACGCTCGCAGGCTCCGCTTCGCGGCACCGACGACGCTCGCCGCGCGCAAGGGGATCGTGGAGCCGTTCGTCACGATGTTCCTCGACGACTCCAACGGCGCGCTGCGTCGCGGCCTGCCGATGAGCTACGTCTCGCGCGAGGAGCACTTCCGACCGTCCGCGGCCGCGTTCGCTTCGCCGAGCAGCTGCGGCGGCGCTACGGCCTCCCCCTCCCGGTCGAGGTCGGCTACGACGACCACACCGTAGACACGGAGGCCAACCGCCTCGTCAAGGCGGCTTGCGGAGGATCGAGCGTCTGCGACTCCGCGACCGCGCGCCTGCGACGGAGGACGGCGGAGGCGCTCACGGCTTCGACGGAAGTGTGACCGATGTGCGCTTCCGATCCGCGGCGACTCCCGACGTTCACGTACACCCGGCTCGACGAGCGGTATCGACCCGCGCTCGAGCTCGCCGCGCTCCTCGTCCGAACACTCGGTCGAGCTCCCACCCGGGTGCGGCTTCGACGAGCTCGATCCTGTTCGACATGAACGACGTGTTCGAGGACTTCGTCTCGGCGGCGATCGGCGACGAGCTCCGCGGCATTCTCCCGCCGAACTACCGCTGGCGACAGGGAAAGTCCGTCGCCCTCGACGAGGACGAGCCGCGTCCGACCCGAACCCGACCTCTCGCTCTGGCGCGGCTCCGCTGCGTTTTTGTCGGCGACGCGAAGTACAAGGCGACGCGAGCAGGGCGAGGTCGGCGACCTCTACCAGCTGCTCGCCTACTGCTCCGCGACCGGACTAGACGAAGGGCTCCTCCTCTACGCCGAGAAGCCGAGCGGCCCGAGCCTGCATCGCGTAGTCCGCGGCGGTCCGCGGCTCCGCGTCGAGACCGTCGACGTGACGACACCGGTCGACCAGCTCCGCGAACGGTGTCACGTTCTCGCCCTTGAGATCGCTACGACGGCGATGTCCGCCGCGGCCGCGTAGCCTGGAGAGGTGGCCGTGCCTCGAGTTCCAGTCGCGCCGGCGCCCGAGACTAGGCGGCGGATGCAGAACACGCCGCAGCGCGACACGCCGGCCGAGGTCGCTCTTCGCCGCGAGCTACACCGACGTGGGCTTCGCTACCGCGTCGATTTTCCACCCCTCCCTACGGTCCGCAGACGAGCGGACATCGTCTTCCCGCGTCGCAAGGTCGCTGTCTTCTGCGACGGCTGCTACTGGCACGGCTGTCCTGAGCACGGCACTTGGCCGAAGGCGAACGCCGCTTGGTGGCGACAGAAGATCGAGGCGAACCAGCGCCGCGATAGGGACACGCGACTGCGCAGCTCGCCGCTGCAGGCTGGACGGTTATCCGCGTCTGGGAACACGAGGACCACGGCAGTCGCGGCAGCCGAGATCGAAGGGGTCGTCAGCTCTCGCGGGATCCGTCGGCGATAGACACAGTCGACCTACGAGACAACACACGTGAGCGTCGACGGCGGGCGCGACTCGATCGCGAGTACCGCCCTCGGTCTGTCTCGCCTCGTGGTTCTCGGCGTCGAACTTCCAGTGGGGCGTCGGGAACGAGGTCAACCCGCCACGCCGGCTCCGTTCTCGCGACGCTCGTCGGCGGTCGCGCGGTCCACGTACCAGGGCTGTTGGCGCTCTGGGTCTCCGGGAGCCTCTGCGGCCTACGGGAGCAGGTCCTCGACCGCTCTCAACTGGCGGGCTCGCCCCGGCTTGCCGGCGCCCGAGGCGTGGCCCGACGCGGCTGCGTTCCGGGTCGGGGTCGCCCACGAGCGACGGGACCGCTTAGGGATTCGTCTGGACGACGACGCCGTCGAAGACGACCGTGTGATCACCCGCCGGGCTCCATGCGGCCAGGCTCACGGCGCTGAAGCGGCCGGAGCTCCCGCGGTCGAGGAAGGCCGTGAGCGGCTCGCCGTTCGCGCGGAGGCTCAGCATCGTCCCCTGCCGCCGTGATTCACACGTGAGGCTCAGGACATTTGGCCGCGTGGGGGCGAGCAGGCTCGGCGCCTCGCCGCGCTGAAGGTACTCCGTCGTCTTGATCTTCGTCCGCTCGAGCGTGTACCGTTCGCTCCAGAGGTCGACGTAGAACGTGTACGTCGTCCGGCGGTCGAGCGTGCACTCGACACCGTGGACGTCGCCCGCCTGGCCCCGAAGGGAGGTCGCCCTCGCCTCGATGGTTACCTCCGACGCCTTGCTCGGGAGCTCGTGCGTCCTCCACTTCACCTCGGACTGGTAGAACAGGAAGAGCCTGACGGGCCCGGGGAACGTGCCGTCGCCGGGCAGGAAGGGCGGCGGCTCGGCCTCCGTGGTGGTGACCGGCTCGGCCTCCGTGGTGGTGACCGGCTCGGTCTCGGTCGTGGTGACCGGCTCGGTCTCGATCTCCGCCGTCGTCTGGGGCTCGGGAGCGGTCGCCGTTGCCTCCTGAGATTCCTCTTTGGCCTCCGCGCCCTCGGTCGGCCCGAACAGGAGGAGCGCGACGAGGCCGGCGGCGAGCGCCGAAAGGCAGGCGGCGATGGCTCGTTCCGGCTTCATGGGATCGACGGTCTCGGTGGGCTTTCGGCTTCGTCGTCCCGGCCGCTCACGCGCTGGTAGAGGAATGCGGCGAGCAGGAGGACGAGGCCGACCCCGAGGAACGAGACAGCGCGCGCCATGGCGCTCAGAGCGGAGAGGTCGTAGAGGAAGAGCTTGGCGAGGGCGATTCCGAAGAGCACGAGGCCGCCGATCCGAACGTTTCGCGAGTCCTTCCACAAGCCGATCGAGAGGAGCACGAGGCCGACGACGGCCCACAGCGCGCTCACGCCGGTCTGCCCGCGCTGGAAGGCGTCGTCGACGCTCTTCGGGTCGTCGGCGGCGAGCCACTGGAACAGCCCGACGATCGCAACGGAGGCCGCGAACACGGTGACGGCTCCGGCCGTCCAGAACGCGGTCGCCCGTTGAACCCTGTCGAGGGATGCGGCGAAGGCGTACGCAGCGGCCGTCGCCAGGAGGAGGCTCGGGAGGCCGGCCGCCGGCCGAAGTTCGGCGACGAAGAGATCCGTCGGAGGAACCTCGAGCAGGAGGGCATACGCGAGCGCGAGGCCGACGAAGGCTCCCGAGGCCGGCAGGAACCGAGGCTCCCCAGCGCGTCCCGCCAGCCAGGCAAGCGCGACGCCGGCGGCCGACCACGCGAGCACGCGCCAGGGATCGCCGAGCAGCTCGGGCACGGCGGCGGCCCCGAGGGCGAACGCCGGCGCCCAGAGCACGGTGCTGAAGTCGCGGTTCTCCCGGAAAACGAGCGCTGCGAGGGCTCCGTAGGCCGCGGCGGCCGCGAGGAGACCGGCGCCCAGCCTGTCGACGGACCAGGTGGTGCCTTCGAGGAGGACGACGATCGCCGGCACCAGGAACATGAGGCTGCTGCCGATGAAGCCGAGCGCGAGCGGGTCGACCTCGAAGCCCTCGACGGTCGCACGAGAAAGGCGGCCCTGCTCGAAGCCGGCGGCGAGCACGAGCACGCCGAGGGCGAGCGCGGCGAAGGCGGCGTTCGTCGAGGACAGCGTCGGAAGGTCCACGAGGACGAGCTCGGCGACGGCCACTCCGTAGACCGCGAGCCCGGTCGCGTGGAGGACGGACGAGCGCCGCCGGAGGCCGACTACCACCAGGGCCAGGGCGACGACGCCCCAGAGCGAGGTCACGGCGGGATGGCCACGCTCGAAGGCGGCCTGGAAGTCGTCGTCCCCGAGCCAGGTGAAGAGGCCCAGGAGCGCCAGCGACGCGGCGTAGAGCGTCAGTGCGAAGGCAGCTGCAACCGCGCAGAGAGATCCGACCCACGCCGACGGAAGCGGCACGACGGTTCCGCGGACGTTCAGTCGGTCGAGCCCGGCGCGCCAGTAGCAGGCTGCGAAGACGATAAGCCCGGCCGCCGTCGCGAGAACCGCCGGGACTCCTTCGGCAGGGTCGTCGTTGGCGACGATGAGCTCGGTCGGCGGCGCCGAGAGGATGAGTGTCTGCCCGAGGGCAAGACCTAGATAGCCGAGGGCGCCGAGCAGGAGCCGCGGCTCCCGCGCCCTCAGCCCGAGCCACGAAAGCAGGGCACCCTCCGCTGCCCAGACAAGCGCGAGCTCGTTTCCCGAGACGAGGTCGGCGACGCCGACCGCGGTCGCGGTGAGGGCCACCGCCCAAAGCGCGCTCGAGAGGTCCCGCTGACCTCGTCCCCGCAGGAGGGCGAGGCACGCGAGGTAGACGACGGTGCTCGCGATGAGAGCGTAGCCCTCCTCGCGACCCTCGAAGAACCGGAGCGTCGTCGCGAACGAGAGCGCCGACGCGGCGAACAGGAGCGTGCTCACCACGCGCTGCAGGTTCGCCGCCCCGCGCACGAGCTGGTACGCGATCGCGATCGCGAGCTCCGCGAGCCATACGGCCGCGAGGGTCACCGGGACCCCGACAGGCGAGCCGGGGTCGACCTGCAGCGCGACAACGAGCGGGACCAGGGCCCCTGCCCCGAGGAAGGCCGCGACTGTGGCGGGCACGATCTCCTCTCCGAGGAGCGGCCGAGGAGGTCTGAGGTCGTGACCGATTCCGGCCGCCAGGAAGAGCAGCGCGTACGTGGCCGCCACGACCGCCGCGGCCGTGTCGTCGCCCGGGCTCAGCTCCCCGAGTAGGCCCAGAGCCAGTGCAAAGCTGACGACGCCGCCGATCGCCATGGTCTCGAGCCAGCGCTTCCACACCGTGAGCGCGACGGTTGCGCCGAGGACGATCGTCACGAAGGCGCTTCCCTCCACGCTCACGCCGCCTTCGATCAACGTGGGGCCGAGCATCGCGCCCACCAGGCCGAGGATGGCGGTCATCTGCGTGTTCCACCGGACCGCGGTGACCACGCCGACCGCCGCGACGAACGCGGCCCCGAGGAGGGCTTCCGGCTTCCCGATGAAGTCGTAGACGGCGCCCGCGGCGGCGAGCGTCGCGTACGCGCCCCCGATCCCCGCCCCAGCCGCGGCGAGAGCGGCCCAGGTGCGGCCGTAGCGTCCGTACGCGAAAACGCCGGCGCCGTAGATCGCCGCGGAGACGAGCGCACCGAGGACGACTCGAAGCTCGGCGCTGACCCAGCCACGATCTGCCGCGAGAATCGAGATGAAGACGATTCCGAGGAGGGTCACGATTCCTCCCGCCCAGGCGAGGGCGCGCGGCTCCTGCAGCTGCGCGAGCGTGACCTGCGGAACCGCCGGACGCGGGCGACGCGGGGCAGCGCCGGCCGGCTTCGGCGCCGCCTGAGGCCGTAGAGGCTCTGCAGGCTTCGGTGCGGGGATCTCGGGCCCGACCTGCACGTCGGGAGCAGGAGCCCACCCGCGGACCGGCGGTTGCACATCGTCCGTCGACACCGAGACGACCGGCGCGGGCGCCGCAGCCCGCCCGCCGCCTGCGGCGAGCGCCCGAAGCGCCGGAAGCTCCCTCTCTCGAAGCTCCGCGAGCGCCGACTCGAGCGACCGGATGTGCTGCTCGAAGGCGTCGAGCTTCGCCGTCAGCACCGCGTCGGCGGCGAGCGCGTCCGGCGCAGGCGCTCGAGCTGTGGGCGTCCTGGCCAGGGGCGGGCCTGAAGGCTTGGCCACCTGCAGGTGGCCAAGGGCCTTCTCGGCCTCGGCCAGAACCCTCGTGAGACGGCGCAGCACCCTTCCTCGGGCGCGCGGCGAGATCGCGTTCGCGAGCGCAACGATCTCGACCAGCGCCGCGCGGTCCCGCCGCGTCGGAATCTTCCCCAGCTCTCTGCCGAGAGCGTCCTCGAGGGCGAAAGAGCAGACGCCTGCGTCGCCCGCAGCGACGGCGGCGCGCCCCGCTTCGATCCGATCTCGGACGAGCGCGTCCTGCTTCTCCGCGAACAGCAGGTCAGTCCTGGCCGCAAGGAGGAAGAGCGAGGCTTGCTTCTTGACCAAGCCGACAGCCTCGCCCTCGATGCGCTGGCCGAGCTCGACGATCTCACGCATGCGCGTGGTGTCTCGCTGCGTACCCGCGGCCCGCCGTGCGCTTTGGAGAAGCTGCAGTGCCGCGTCGATGTCCCCGGCACGGAGCTGGCGCTCCGCTTCGTCGAGCCGGTCGGTCATCAACACCTCCTACCTGACCTCGATTATCCGCCTAACGTGGCGGTCGATACAAGCACCGCATGAAACGCATGACGGACGCTAGGCCGGCCGGACGGTACTCACATCAGGGGCTGCCCCGATCCGCCCTGGGGGGACGCCCCCGGATCGATCCTTCAGGCGTACGGCCGCCGTTCTGTTCCCTCCGCTCCTGGCTGTCCACAGCCGCGGAAGTTGTGTGCGGGGAAAGGGGAATTTGTGTGTGGGGAAAGGGGAGCTTGGCGTGCAAGTGATCGCGATCACTTGCCTTACGCTAGCCCGGCGCGCGCGTCTGACCCTCGCCGGCCTCGGCATCGGGGGTGGCGTGCTTCACCGCGGCCCCGAGCAGTGGGGCCGCCACGATCCCGCAACTCGTCCCGTGTCGCTTCCAAGGGTCGTTCCTTAGTCTCCGTCACCGAGTACGGCGCGAAGTCGCTTTCGCTGGCAACAGTTGACTTGGCTAGAGTAGCGAGGCGGGCCGCCAACGACGACAAGTCGGAGTAGGGATGCACGGCAACTTCACGGCTCGATGCGAACCGCAGGGGCGGCATTGGCGGCCGCGCTGACCAGCTTGCTGGTGCCGACCACGGCCGGTGCCTCGCCTGAAGCAACGACCAGGTCGACGGCCGACGCCTGGACTCACGTAGGCGGCACCTATCGCTGCGTCGGCTACGAGGTGGCCCGGTGCGCGGTGGTCGAGTACAACTACAAGACCGGCCGGCTCAGGGCAAAGGCCAAAGTCTCCGACCCTCCTGGCCTTGGCACCGAATACACGGTCGCCGTGCACGACGTGCGGCTGCAGTGGTTGAGAGCCGATGGTCGTTGGGTCTTGTACAAGAGGACCTGGGGGTACGACTACGACGGGTGGTGGGGTTTTCAGGATGTAGCTGTGGGCCAGGGGCGCTACTTTTGCGGCACTCGGGCATACCGCGCGATTGCTCATTACCACTGGCTCGGCGCCTCGCCCGGCGCACAGTCAGTGGCGAGCTACAGCAGAAGGATCGGGCGCGACTGCTGACTGGATCCCGAGCGTCCGCTCTCGCCGAAAGCGCTGCATTTGCCCATCTTTCCTCGAATCCGCGGGTCGTACTGACGACGCGCATGACCTCTACGCCGCAGCGGCGAGGATGCGTCCGGCGTTCTCGTCCGAGAAGAACTCGGCCGGTGACGTCACTCCTGCGGTGACGCGCGCAAACCCGTCCATTGCCTCCTGGCTCCTGCTGACTGCGCTCAGCAGCTGCTGCAGCTCGGGCGGGGGAGGGGCGAGCGCCGCGAGCTCGGCCGTGAACTCGTACATCGGCAGGACCTGCTCGTCTCGACGCACCTGGTACTCGCCCAAAGCATCCTCGAAGCTGCACCGGCCTGCGAGCGCCACGTCGAGCGCCGTCGCGCACAGCTCGGCGTCGCGGAAGGCGTCGTGGATGCCCTGAGCCGTGATGAAGTCCTTGTTGTAGCCCGCGTCGCCGACCAGAGCCCAGCCGGGCCCGAAGGGCTTGCGGAGGAATCCCCGGACTGCCGTGCCGACGAAGCGCTCCTCGCGCTTTGCGCCCCGAACGCGGTCGGCGAACGCCGGAGAGATCTCGAGCGTCTCGAGGAAGGAGCCTTCGATGTCCCTTCTGACCGCGTCGAACTCGTCGATCGTACGGCCGGCGATGATCAGCGTCAGGTCGTCGTTGGTGGGCCACGCCGCGTAAGCCAGACCAGGGCGGATCGTGGACTCGAAGCGGCCGCTCATCGGGAGGCCGCTCCAGTAGCTGTAGTAGCTCACCTGCAGCTGCGGCTTCTCGTTGTACTCCCGGGCGTCGACCGCGTCGGCGACGAGCGAGTAGCGGCCATCGGCTCCGATGACCACCCGGGCGAGCTCGGTGACGGTCTTGCCAGCCCTTGCCGTGGCCGCGGATGCCGGCGACGCGACCATCCTCGACGACGAGGCTCTCGACCGTGAACCGCTCGCGAACCTCTGCTCCCGCCTCGGAGGCGGCCTCGAGGAGCAGCTTGTCCAGCACGGTCCGCCTCGGCGCGTAGGCGACCGGCGTCTCAGCCGTCCCCGGCGCCCCGGAGATCGTGAACGGGCCGAAGTCGAAGGCATACGTGTCGATCGGCGGGCTTCCGGTTGCGACGACAGGGTCGAGCAGTCCCCAGCGCTCGAGCGACGCCACCCCCGGGGGATGGACGAGATGCGTGGAGATCGTGTCGCTCGGGAACGTCGCCCGGTCGACCAGCAGGACCCGGTGGCCCCGGCGGGCGAGCAGCATCGCCGTGGGCGATCCGGCGCAGCGCGCCCCGACGACGATCGCGTCATATGCCTGGCTCATCACTTCTCCTCTGCCGGTTTGAGCATTCCTGCCCGACAGTAGGTCGAAGCGAAGGACGCAACTTCGGAGAAACCACCCAACCTCCGCCGGCCGGCGGAGTGGGTGATTCCACTCAGAGGAGCCGGTGCTCGTAGGCGAACGCGGTGGCTGCTGCGCGCGTCGAGACGCCGAGCTTGGTGAAGATGTTGCTGACGTGCCGCTCGACGGTCCTCTCGCTGAGGACGAGCTCGGTCGCGATCTCCTTGTTGGTCTTGCCTCCCGCGACGTGGCTCAGCACCTCCAGCTCTCGTGGGCTCAATCCGTGCGCGCTCTTCACTCGAGCGGATGTCACCAGCGAGTCAACTCGGGTCAGATCCGGGCCCGCACCCAGCTCTTCGAAGACGGTGCGCGCGGCCTCCAGCTCGAGCGCCCCCGCATCGCCGTCGCCCAGCCGGTGGCAGGCCATCGCGAGCAGGACGCGCGTGCGCGCGCGCCTCGTACGGCGCTTCGAGGTCCTGCCAGGTGCTGAGCGCGCGGCGAAGCGAGCCCAGAGCAGCCCGGGCGTCGCCTTCGGCGAGCAGCACGGCTCCACCCGCTTGCGCGGCCAGCGCTCTCAGCAGTTCGCTTGCGTGCGTCTCCGAGATCGCCTCGAGCTCGCCGGAGGCGCGGCGCGCTTTCTCGAGGTCGCCCGCGGCCAGCATGATCTCGACGAAGGCCGGCAACAGCCCGGCACGCTTGAGGGGCGTCCTCCGTCTCTTCCGTCACGCGCGCGATCGCGGCCGCGGCGGCCTCGCCGTTCGCCCTGGGCCAACCGCAAGAGCGCCAAGCCCGGTTGCGGCTCGAAGCCGAGCCGGCCGGCGGCGCGATACGCCTCCTCGGCGGCCGCGAGCTCCCCTTGCAGGCGCTGGATTTCCCCCTGCCGGTAGAGGGCGCTGCCCGCGCGCGCTGGTTCAACACACCGTGGCGGAGGCGCTCACCGGCTCGCTGCACCTCTTCCAGGGCGGCCTCCCAGGCCCCCTGGAGCTGCATGACCTCGGCGCGATGGACCAGGCAGACGCCGGTGTGAGCGACCATGTCGGGCTGGCGATCACACCACTCGGTGAGGGCAGTCGTCCACTCGCGCGCGCGGCGCACCTCGTGCGCGTCTTGACAGAACTTGATCGTGTTGCAGTAGACGATGCCGGCGACGATCGGCGACAGCTCGCCCGTCGTGACGGCCACCATGGTCTCGTCCACCAGCCGGAAGCCCTCCTCCGCCCGACCCTGCCGCACCAGGGTGTGGCCCTGCCCCATCCGCGCCATCGTGACGAGGTCCGGGTCGTCGTAGCGCTCGCCGATTGCGGCAGCCTCCGTCCACGTTGCGTACGCCGTGCGGGCGTCACGGGCCTGGAGCCCGACCGGTATCAGGAGATAGCCGTGCTCGACGCAGTCACGACCCTCCCGGTCGAGCAAGCGGTCGCCGCGGCCGAACCAGCCGTTCGCACGGGCGCTCTCCCCGCGAAAGAGCAGGTTGTGCCCGATCCACCAGGCGCAGCGCGCGGCGCCGGGGACCTCGCCGGCATCCAAATGGCCGTGATGGGCACGCTCGAGGCTGCGGACGTACTCGTCGTCGCGACCGAGCATGTACGCCGACCTGGCCAGCAGCTCCAGGTCCTCCGGCTCGAGGAGATCGTCCTCGTCCGCCCGCGACAGCGATTCGAAGGCGTCCAGCCAGGCGCCCTTCGCGTACGACGCGCGGCCGCGTTCGAGCACGTTGCCGACGGTCACCTCGTCCATTCGCGATCGTGCACGGATCCTACGGCTTGCCCGGAAGCCTCGTGGCCAACGGCCGGGACCGTCCAGCCGGAGCCATAGGCCCTTGGCTGACGCGGGGGTCACCAGGCGTGAGCTCCCGGTGACCCCGCGTCAGGCCGCTCAGCGAAGCGAGATCGCGACCTGCTCGAGGAGGTCCAGAGCGTCCTGCATGCCGGCCTCCATCCCCGAGGCGATGATCGCGTCGCGGATCTCCTTGCTCGGCGCCTCGACGAGGATCGTCAGGGTCGTGCGCCCGTCCTCTTCGGTGAACGTCGCGGTGTTCAGCGTTCCCTGTTCGGGCCCGTCCCCCTGGGGCATGCCCTCGTAGACCTCGGTCGAGACGATCCGCTCGTTGGGGACGATCTCGCGGTACTCGCCGTGGAAGCCGACCTCGAAGCCGCCGTCGGCCACCATCACGGAACGCCACTTGCCGCCGACCCGCAGGTCGATCTCGGCGATCGTGACCTCACCGCGCTTCGCGTTCCACCAGCGCTTCACGAGCTCGGGCGTCGTCCACGCCTCGTATACGAGGTGCTTGGGCGCGTCGAACTCCCGCGTGATGAGGATCTGCTCATCCGTGGGGAGCGTCACCGTCGCCGTCCCGCTACTCGTCGTTTCCGCCATTGTCTGCCTCCTTTTGCTTGAGGTCCTCCAGGACGAGATCCAGCTGGTCGAACCGCTCCGACCACGAGCGCTCGTAGTTCTTCACCCAGTCGTGGATGGGCTTGAGCGCGTGGCCGTTGAGCCGGTAGAGCCGTTGGCGTCCTTCTTCACGCACGTCGACCGCCCCCACTTCTCGGAGCACCCGCAGGTGCTTGGACACCTGTGGCTGGGCCAGCCCGAGCAGGCGCACCAGGTCGTTCACGGGGCGTTCCCCGCGGGCGAGGACGTCGAGAATCTGCCGCCGCCGGGGCTCGGCCACCGCGTTGAACGCATCTGCTGTGGTCGCTGCTCGTGCCATGGGAGAATCATATACCTATATGGGAATATGTCAAGCTCGAAGTCCTGCTCAGACACCGAGCGCCGTCCGCCGGCAGGGCGAGACTTCCGTCGTGCGGCTAGGGGAGAGTCTCAAGGAGAAGCGGGTGTGGCTCAGCGGCCGCATCGACGCTCTTCCGGACAAGGGGCGCGGCATCCGCTGGGGGGCGCTCACGATCCTGCTCGTCGCTGCGATCGGCTTCCTCGTGCTCGTCAACTGGCTCCTGCGGGGCGGCGGGCTGTGGGGCGATCTGGCCTTTGCGCTCGTCCTCACGACCCTCGTCTTCTGGATCCTCCGCCGGCTCCTCGGCTTCCTCTTCAAGGAGAAGGAGGGTGTGGCGGCCCTGCCGAGGGCGCTCGCGGCAACGCTCTTCGCCCTCGTCGGCGTACCCATCGCGCTCGTCAACTGGTTGGCCGGTCTCGTCTTCCTCGCGCTGCCGCTCCTCGCCTGGGGCGGGCTGGAGCTCTACCGCCGAAGGCGGAAGCCGCCGACCCACGCGCCGGCGCTGTGGAAGGTCGTCCTCTGCTCCATCGGCCTGCTCATCCTCTTCCTGGTCTTCCAGAAGCCGCTGACGCCGTCCGACATCGTCCCGGAGCCGGTCCCGGCGGCCGCGCTGGAAGGGAGCGACGCGCAGCTCGCCGCGGCGTTCCGGCCTCTGCTCTTCTTCGACTCCGGCGAGCGCCGCTACCCGCTCGACATCGACGACGCGATCGCCGCGAACAGGATCGACATGTGCCGCAAGTACGTCATCACCGACAGCTGTCCGGACGTCACCAGCGGCGACATGATCGACATGAGCTTCGACTACCTGGACATCGACGAGTCCGCGCCGCCGCCGCGGGGCGGTGGAGACGAGAGCGCCTACTACTACCACGTCGTTCCCGGCGATGGCGGGCGGATCTACGTGGACTACTGGTGGTTCTTCTCGCGCAACCCGTCGCCGGTCGCCGACCAGGTCTTCTGCGGCCCGGGCTTCAGGACGCCGCCCTTCACCTGCCAGGAGCACGCGGGCGACTGGGAGGGCGTCACAGTCGTGGTTGCGCCGTGCGAGGAGGTCTCCGAGACGTGCATCGAGGTCGACGGCGACCTTCTGGGCCCGGCCGCCGTGCGCTACGCCCAACACGCGCACGTCCTTTCCTACTCGTTCCCCGGCACGCTCGAGCGGGTCTGGGAGAGTCTCGAGGCTCCGGAGGCGCCTGCGCTCGCGGAGATCTGGACGAACCTCGTGTTGCCCGCGGTCGAGGAGAACGGCGTGCGCCCTGTCGTCTTCGTCGCGCGGAACAGTCACGCGTCGTACCCGGACGCCTGCCTCCGGGACTGCGTTCAGGAGGTGGGAAGACTGCCGGAAGCGCACTACGACGGCGGCCTCCCGTGGACGCACAACCTGACCTGCGACGGCTGCCTGAGGCCGCTGCCACTCACAGAGGCCGGGGACGAGGCCTCATGGAACGCATTCCCCGGGCGCTGGGGCTCGCAGGAGTGCATCCTCGCCGGAGCCTACTGCGACCTCTCCCAGGCGCCGCGCGGGCCGTCCCTCCAGCATCGGTACGACGATCCGGCGGACGAGGGCGAGTGGATCTGCGCCCGCGAGTCGCGTTCGGGCGACGCAATCAGGCTCGGCCGGTGCGGGGGCGGCCAGGAAGGGGAGTAGCCGCTCAGGACTCGGCGGCCGGATCGCCCCAGGTGTGCCAGCGCTCGATCTCGACGAGCGCCGTGACGCCGCGATACGTCCGGTCCGGATACGGCCCGCCCTCGTAGCGTTGCGAGAGGGCGTCGATGTCGTCGTGCTCCTCGTCGTCCCGGAGCCCGACGACACGGCCGAGCAGCGACACGTGCGAGTACCAGTCGTCGCCGAGCACCGTCAGCGCGACCTGCGGGTTCGCGCGCAGGTGGCGCAGCCGGTGGCTGCCCTCGTCCATCGAGAGGATGATCCGGCCGTCGGCGTCGACGCCGTACCAGCAGGGCGTCGTCACCGGCGTCCCGTCGTTCCGGACGGTCCCCACGACGGCGTGCCGTGGCTTGGCGAGAAAACGCTGAAGCTCGGGCGGCAACGGGGCGCCGGGCACGAGCCCAGCCTAGGGCTTCTGAGACGAGAAGGCCGCGCGGGTTCAGTCCACGGCCGCGCGGGCGGCACCGAGGACGAGCTTGCCGGCCCGCCAGAGCTTCCAGCGACGGACGCGTGAGATCTGGTCGCACGGCCGGTGCCAGCACGTGTCCCAGCGCCACTCGACCCAGGCGGCGGGCACGCCGCCCCGGGTCAGGTCGTCGTGATCCGACTGGCCCGTGTCGCGCATGTACGTGACGCGGATCCCGAGCCTCTGGGCGGCGTCGAGGAGGCGTCGCCCAGACCGGTTCGGCGAGGACTCGAGCCCGCGGACGTGGAGCGTCGAGCCGACTCCGACCATGTCCATGGAGAGGGCCAGGCGGACGCCGGCCTTCTGCCTCTCGGTGAGGCTCCTCGTCAGCTTTCGGGAGCCGAGATGCCACGAAGACCCTGTGACCATCCGCTCCTCGGCGCCGAGAGCGGCGACGAGGACGCCGTTGCGCCTTTTCAGGTTCCTCGCCAGCTCGAGAATCGACCCGACCCCGGACGCGTTGTCGTTCGCGGCGGGGGTCCCGTGGACGCCGTCCATGTGGGCGACGACGATCAGCCGGAGCCGCCCCGGCGTCCGTCCGACGACGTTGTGCGACCGGTCGCCGTCCGGCAATCCGAACCACTGCCTGCGAACGGAGTAGCCCAGAGCCGCGAGGCGGTTGCGGACGAGCGTGCCGGCCTGGAACTCGTGGCGCCCGCCGGCCGGCCGCGGCCCGAGGTCGGCGATCCGCTCCGTCCAGCTCCGCGCGTTCATCCCGCTGAAGCGCGCCTCGGCCGCCGGCGCCGCGAGCAGCGCGCCCAGGAGAAGCGCGACGATGACCCCAAGCCGGCGGCGACTCATCGGGCCCGATCGTAGCGGGCTTTCCCGGTGGTATCGTCGGATGGGATGAGCGAACAACTCGAAGAGCTCCTCCGCGTGGCGTTTCCGGATGCGCGTCAGGTAGCGGTCGTCGATCGCACGGGCGGTGGTGACCACTTCCACGTCACCGTCGTCGACCGGAGCTTCGGGGGCCTCTCGCTCGTCGCCGCCCACCGCCTCGTCTACGAGGCGTTGGCGGTCCCGCTCGGCGACGGAACGATCCACGAGCTTCGAATAACGACGAGGGGAGAAGGATGAGCGACCTCCGCGAGCGCATCAGGGAGACGATCGAGCAGGAGCCGGTCGTGGCCTTCATCAAGGGGACCCACGAGCAGGTCTACTGCGGAAACTCGGACCGGGCGCTTCAGGCGCTCCGTTCCGTCGGCGCCGGCTTCGCTGCCGTGGACGTGCTTCCGGACCCACGGATCCGCCAGGAGCTCAGCGCGCTCTCCGACTGGCCGACCATCCCGCAGGTCTTCGTCGCCGGCGAGCTGATCGGCGGGGCCGACATCGTCCAGGAGCTGGCGCTGACCGGGCAGCTCGAGGCAACTCTCGGCGAGAAGCTCGGCGAGACGTGGCGCCGCCCCGGCGACGAGCGGACGGTCACGATCACCGAAGGTCCCGGCCTGCGGCTCGTTCCGGAGTAGCTACGCGGCGGGCAGTTCGTCCGGGCGAACGGCTGACCCAATCGCCAGTCTGCGGCCGGTTACCTAGGTCAGCGGTCGGGGACATACGCTTCACGACGTGGCCGCCACGCGCTTCGGAGTGGCTCGGGTTCCGAGCCGGGAGAGCCCGGAGGCTGCGATCGACTTGCTGGTCGAGCGCGGCTACACGGCGTGCGAGATCGACTTCGAGGGCGGCTTCTGGATGGACTATCCGTGGGCGGAGCGCTTCGGCGAGCTCGCGAGCGCGGCGGGCATCGCGCTCTCGGTGCACGCTCCGATCCCGGCGTTCCCCGGCCACCTCGAGGGCGACGACCAGAAGCGAAAGCGCGCTTTCGGCATGCTCGACCACTCCGCGGGCGTGGCGGTGGCCTGCGGTGCCGAGCTCGTCGTCGTCCACCCGGGCTTCCTGCTCGGGCGGGCCCGGGAGGCCGCCCTCGAGGCGGTCGCGGAGGATCTCTCGGCGCTGCGCGAGCGGCTCGAGGGGAAAGGCCGCGGGGTCCCCTTCGGAGCCGAGATCATGGGCCGCGTGCGCGAGCTCGGGACCGCCGAGGACGTGTTCTGGCTCGCGGCTCGGTTCGAGTGGGTGCGGCCGGTGCTCGACTTCGCCCACCTGCACGCCGTCACCGACGGCGCCTTCACCGACGCCGATTCCTTCGCCGGCGTCCTCGCCGTGGCCGACGACGTTCTCGAGCCGGACGCGCCGTTCCATATCCACTTCTCGGCAATTGCCTACGCCAATCGAAACGAGACCAAACACCTCCCGTACGGCGATGGGACGCTTCGGGCCGAGCCTCTCGCGGAGGCCCTGAAGCGCTTCGATCGCCCGGCGACCGTGATCTCGGAATCGCCCGACGAGCAGAGCCACCAGGCGATCAAGGCGATCCTGCTCGGTTCCACACCGGCGGGCGCGACGAAAGGCTCGCGGAGCCCTCGTTCTCGCTCCTGAGCGCACCGGCCGTGCCGTCCGATCTACCGGCTACGGTCAGACCATGGCCAAGCGACCTTCCCGGATCGAGCTCCTCGAGCTGGACATCGACCTCCGCATCGCCGACCTGTGGGCGGAGGCCTGCGGCATCACCGACTGGAACCTCGACGTGGTCGCCGCGTTCATACGCGCGGCGTACGGAAAGGGCTATTGCGACGCCCTCACGGAGGATGCGCCGGGAAGCCTCTGTCGCGACCACGGCTACCGCATTCCCGAGCGGAAGCCGACCCACATCTCCGAGTAGCCGCGGCGAGCCGCCGCTAGACTCGATTGCGTGGCAAGGCGCCGCAACCCGGTGCGCCTCGTGGTCGCGCTCTCGATCGCGGCGGTGCTGGCGGTCTTCCTGATCTGGACGAGCCTGGCCGGGGGCACGGCCTCCCTGCAGCCGAGCGAGCTCGCCGGACAGACCGGCGAGGTAGGGCTCGCGGGCATCGTCGTCGCCCCCGTGGAGGGCGACGCGCGCGGCTCCGGGCTCACCTTCACGCTTCGGGACATCGAGGGGGACGCCAGCGTCCCGGTGGTGTACACGGGCTCCGTGCCCGACCTGTTCAAGGTCGGACGGGAGGTCTACGTGAAGGGCGAGCTCGAGAACGGCACGTTCGTGGCGAAGAAGGACTCGCTCGTCACGAAATGCCCGTCGAAGTACGCCCCGGAGGACTAATGCCCCTCCCGGCGATCTAAGATGCCAGAGCTCGGCCGCGCCGCGCTGCTCGCAGCCCTCGGCCTCGTCCTCTACGCGGCCCTCGTGGGCGGCTATGCGGCGCTCCGGGGTCGCCGGCGCCTCCTCGACTCGGCCACGAACGCGCTCTTCGCCGCCTTCGCCGCCACGGGCGTCGCGGCCCTCGTCCTGCTCGTTGCGCTCGCCGGCCGCGACTTCTCCCTCGAGTACGTGGCCCGCTCGACGAGCAGGGAGCTCCCCATCGGCTACACGCTCGCGGCCTTCTGGAGCGGCCAGGCGGGCTCTCTCCTCCTCTGGCTGCTCGTGCTCACCGGCTCGGCCTCGGCGGCCGTGGCGCTCAACCGGCGGCTCGTTCGCGAGGTCCTGCCCTGGACGGTGCCGATCGTCGCTGGTGTGGCCGTGTTCTTCGCGTTCCTGCTCGTCGGCGTCGCGAGCCCCTTCGAGACCCAGGCGGCGCCGGCGGACGGCGCCGGCATGAACCCGAGCCTCCAGAACCCCTACATGATCGCCCACCCGCCGATGCTCTACCTGGGCTACGTGGGCCTGACGATCCCGTACGCATTCGCGATGGCGGCGCTCATGTCGCGCCGGGCCGACGAGCGCTGGATCGTGGCGACGCGCCGCTGGACGCTGGGGGCCTGGACGTTTCTCGGCTTCGGCGTCCTGCTCGGCGCGAAGTGGGCCTACGAAGAGGTCGGCTGGGGCGGCTGGTACGCCTGGGACCCGGTCGAGAACGCGGCCCTCATGCCGTGGCTCGTCGCCACCGCCTTCCTGCACTCGGTGATGGTGCAGGAGAAGAAGGACATGCTCCGCGTCTGGAACGTCGTCCTCGTCGCCGGGGCCTTCGCGCTGTCGCTCTTCGGCACGTTCCTGACTCGGAGCGGCGTGGTCAGCTCGATCCACAGCTTCACGCAGTCGTCGATCGGCCCCTTCTTCCTCGGCTTCATCGCCGTGGTGGCCGCGTTCTCGATCGCGCTCGTGCTCTCGAGGATTTCCGTGCTCCGCTCGCGCACCCGCCTCGAGTCGCTCGTGTCGCGCGAGGCTGCCTTCCTCTACAACAACCTCTTTCTCGTCGCCCTGGCACTCACGATCCTCTGGGGCGTCATCTACCCGCTCGTCTCCGAGGCGGTTCGGGGTGTCGCCGTTTCGGTGGGGGCGCCTTACTACGACTTCTTCGCGATCGTGTTCGGCCTTCCACTGGTGCTCCTCATGGGGATCGGGCCGGTCGTCGCCTGGCGCCGCGCCACGCTCCGCTCCCTGGGCGCCCAGCTCGCCCTGCCGGCCGGAATCGCGCTCGTCGCCGGCACCGGGCTGCTTCTCGCCGGTGCGGGATCGAGCCCGGCCGGGCTGATCGGCTACACGCTGGCCGCCTTCGTCATGAGTGTGATCGTGCTCGAGTTCGTGCGGGGCACACGGGCGCGGAAGTCGATCGGCGCGGGCAGCTGGTGGGGCGCGTTCGCCGGCCTCGTGGGCAGGAATCGGCGTCGCTACGGCGGCTACGTCGTCCATGCCGCGATCGTGCTCCTCCTCGTGGGGGCGATCGGGATCGGCGGCTTCTCGACCACGCGCGAGGCGCGCCTCGACCCAGGCGAGTCGCTGACCGTGGGCGACTACACGGTCGCCTACGGCGGCTCCGTCACGGAGCGGGGCGCGAACGCCCAGGAGGTGCGCGCGCAGCTCGCCGTCGACCGCGGCGGCGACCGCGTGGGGACGATGGAGGCCGGCAAGAACAGCTACTTCGCCGAGCAGCAGACCTCGAACGAGGTGGGAATCCGCACCGACTGGCTGCGCGGCGAGGATCTCTTCGTCATCGCCGACCAGTTCAATGCGGACGGCTCCGTCTACCTGAAGGCGATCGTGAATCCCCTCGTCAACCTCATCTGGCTCGCCGGCCTCGTCTTCGTGCTCGGCTCCGTCGTCGCGATGTGGCCCGACGCGCGCGAGCAGCGCCGGCTCGCGGAGCGTTTCGCGCACGAAGGCGCCCTCGCGCGCGCGTAGTCCGTCATGGAGACCCTCGCCCTCACGCTGGCCGCGCTGCTCACCGTGCTCTGCGTGCTGTTCGTCGCCCGCCCGCTCCTCCGCCCGGCCCGGCGGGGCGGAGACGGTCTCGTCGTCCCGTCGCCGGAGGAGGAAGCCCGCCGGCGGCTGCTCGAGGAGCGCGACCGCGCCCTGGCGGCCCTGAAGGAGCTCGAGTTCGACCACCGCACGGGTAAGGTCTCGGACGAGGACTACCGGGAGCTCGTCGCCCCGCTGCGTCGGCAGGCCGGGGAAGCGCTGCGGGCTCTCGAGCATGAGCTTGGCCCGAAGAGGGAAGAACTGAAAGCCGATGTCCACGGTTGAGTGCACAAGCTGCGGATCGCGCGTTCCCGCGGGGAGCCGCTTCTGCATGGAGTGCGGAACCGCTCTGAGCCCCCCGCCCGGGCGGGCTTCGAGCCTCTGGCCGCCGGATCTGCTGCTCGCCGTCGCCCTCGTCCTCGCTGCGGCCGGAGCCCTGCTGGTGGGACTGGGGCTCTGGGTTTGGGGGACGCTCACCCTCCTCCTCGCCGGAGCCGTTTTCTTCGTCCGGTGGGAGGCGGGCCGACGCGCGGCCCGACCCGCCGTCACGGGCGCTTGGTCGCGGCTTTCCGCCCAGCGCGCACGCCTCAGAGCACGCTCGCGCGGCCAGCTCGAGCTCTTCAGGGCCCGCCGCGAGCTGGCCGAGCTCAACGCGGAGCGAAGCCGCGGCTACCACGAGCTCGGCCGCGCGACGCACGCCGGGGACACCTCCGCCGCCGACGCGGCGCGCGCTTTCGTGGACGACGTGGCCGCACGCATCGAGGCCAAGGAGATCGAGATCGCGGGTCTCGTGCGGACGATCGACGAGCGGGTGCGGACCGTCGCCGGGCAGGCGGCTCCCTCGCCCACGCTCGAGACGCCGCCGGAGCCGGCCCGCATTCCCGAGCCGTACCCACCGCCCGACGAGGGCGCGCCGCCGGAGCCTGCGCGCGTTCCCGAGCCCTTCCCCGAGCCGACGCCGGAGCCCTCTCCGGAGACTCCGCCGGCCGAGCCGGTCCACCCACCCGCGCCGGAGACGAGGCGCCGGCGACCGTCTCGAGCCGAGAAATCCTGAGCTCTTAGAGTCGGTTTCCAGGCATTTGTCGCAGCACGCCGACCGGTGGACGTGCTACAAACTGCCCCTTCGAGACAGTCGACACCCGGCGGGAGGCGCAGGACCGACCTCCCGCCCGCCGAAAATCGCCCAGGTGCCTGCCGCTCGCCTCATCCGACTTCTCGGCCCGGTCCTCGGGGCGGTCCTCGTGCTGGGCGTGCCCGCGGCGCTCTCGCAGTCGCTCTACGACCGGCAGGACGAGCTCAACCGGAGCATGTCCGGGCTCCGTGGCGAGATCGCGGACGCGAGGGCGCAGGAGGGAGCGCTGACCTCCGAGATCGAGGCGGCCGGCCAGCGCATCGACTCTCTCAGCGGCGACATCGACTCGCTGACGGCGCTGATCGCCGAGCTCGAAGCCGATCTCGCCGCGATCCGTGCGCGACTCGCGAAGCTGGAGGCGCGCTTCGACGAGCAGACGCAAGACCTCGAGCACCTCAAGCGCCAGTACGTGCTCGCACAACAGCAGCTCGACCAGCGGCTCGTCCAGCTCTACCAGAGCGAGGAGACCGATTCCTTCGGGCTCCTCCTCCAGGTGGAGAGCCTCGGCGCGCTGCTCGACCAGCTCGAGTACTCCAGATCGATCGGCGAGCAGGATCGAGCGATCTCCGACGAGATCCACCGCCTGCGGGACGAGATGAGGGTCGCGAGGGCCAAGACGAAGGTGACCAAGGAGAAAGTGGCGGACGAGACCGCCGCGCTCGAGCAGAAGACGAACGAGCAGATCGCCGCGCGCGAGGCTCTCGTCGCCCAGCAAAACGCCCTGGCCGCCGCCAGGGCCGAGCAGCAGTCCATGCTTGCAGGCGTCCGTGAGGAGAGGCACGAGGCAGAGGAGGACCTGGACGCGATGCAGGCTGCCAGCGCCTCGATTGCGGCGCAGATCCGCGCTGCGCAGGCCCGCGCTGCGGCGGCCGCCGCGGCCCAGAGCCAGAGCAGCAGCAGCGGTGGTGGTGAAGGCTCGACCGGCAGCGGAGTGTCGGCGAGCGGGTTCATCTGGCCCGTGAGCGGGGTCGTCACCAGCGGCTTCGGCTTCCGCTGGGGCCGCATGCACGAGGGCATCGACATCTCCGCGCCGGCGGGCACCCCGATCAGGGCAGCCGCGGCCGGCACGGTCATCTTCGCCGGCGTGATGGGCGGCTACGGCAACATGGTCATCATCGACCACGGGAACGGCGTCGCGACGGCCTATGGGCACCAGTCGTCGATCTCCGTGGGCGGCGGCTCCGTCTCCCAGGGCACGGTGATCGGCGCCGTCGGCTGTACCGGAAGCTGCACCGGCAACCACCTCCACTTCGAGGTGCGCGTCAACGGGTCGGCCGTGGACCCGATGGGCTACCTGTAGGAGGACGCCGCGCTGTTAGGCGCGCTCGACGACGTGGACGTCGGGGAGCCCGCGGAAGCGCTCGTTCAGGTGGAAGCCGTAGCCGACGAAGAACTGGTCGGGAACGGTGAACCCGACGTAGCGCATCGGGAGGTCGTCCACGAGGCGCCGGTAGGGGCGGTCGAGGAGCGTGCAGACGGCGATGTCCCGCGGGTCGCGGAGGGCGAGCGTCCGGACGACGTAGTTGAGGGTGAGGCCGGTGTCGACCACGTTCTCGACGAGGAGAACGTCGCGACCGGCGATCGGCATGTCGAGATCCTTGATGAGCCGGATTCGCGTGCGCCCGCCCAGGGCTCCGCCGTAGCCCGCCAGCACGAGAAAATCCATCGCGTGCGGGATTGCGATCGCGCGCGCGAGGTCGGCGGCGAAGAGGAAGGCCCCCTTGAGAACCGTGACGAGCACGAGGTCGCGAGCGGCGTAGTCGCGTGCGATCTCCTCGCCCAGCCCGCTCACGCGCGACCGCAGCTCGTCCCGGGAGAGGTAGACGTCCCCGGGGCGGTCGCTCTCTACGTAACGAGGTTCAGGCCGTATTTCTGATCCAGGCGCTCGAAGTCGCGCCGTGTGAAGAGCTTGACCTTGATGTCGGGATAGCGCTCGCGGAACTTCCGGATCTTGCGGTTCTTCCGGGTCACGAGCGACTGCTTCATCACCGTCACCTCGAGGTAGAGCTCCTGGTCGGGAAGGAAGAAGTCAGGCGTGAACGCCTCGATCACGCGCCCGTCGACGTCGGTCTCGAGCGGGAACGAGTGTGGCTCGTACTCCCAGCGGATCCCGTAGTAGTCGAGCAGACGCGCGCACTCGACCTCGGCCTCGTTGGCGAAGATGGTCCCGGAATCTGCCTGGAAATCGCCGCTTTCTAGGCGCATTCTTCGGAAAACGTAGCAGTAAGGCCGGACGGCGCCTCTGAGCCGGCTCGCGGCTCAGGGGCGGGTGGAGGGTGTGTGAGGGAACCGGGAGGTTCCCTCACGGAATCGAAGAAGGGGGCTCGCGGGGGAAACATGGTTTCCCCCGCGGGAGCGAGCTGAAAGCGAGCGACGCTATCTAAACTCTGCTCGGACGCTCTCGATGTTCCGGATCGCTCACTTCTCCGACCTTCATTGCGGCTCTCCGTACTTCGTGCCGAACCTGGCCGACCGGGCGGTCATGGAGATCAACGAGCTCGAGCCCAACGTGGTGGTCTGCTCCGGAGACCTCACCACCTTCGGGTTCCAGCAGGAATATGCCGAGGCGAAGGCCTACCTCGACCGCATCGAATGCGATCGGCTCGTGGTCGTGCCGGGAAACCACGACTCGCGCAACGTCGGCTACATCCATTTCGAGGAGCTCTTCGGCCAGCGCACGTGCGTCGTCCACGAGGGCGGCGTCACGGTGGTCGCGGTCGACTCCTCCGAGCCCGATCTCGACCACGGCGTCATCGGGCGAGGGAACTACCGGTGGATCGAGGAGCAGTTCTCGGCGCCGGCGGACTTCCGGGTCTTCGTCCTCCACCATCATCTCCTCCCGGTGCCCGGAACCGGACGGGAGAGGAACATCGTCTACGACGCCGGGGACGCCCTCGAGGTGCTCCAGCACTGCGGCGTCAACCTCGTCCTCTCGGGGCACAAGCACGTCCCGTATGCCTGGCGGCTCGAGAACCTCTTCGTCGTCAACGCAGGGACGGTCTCGTCGCTCCGCCTCCGGGGCAAGACGAGGCCCTGCTACAACCTGATCGAGATCGAGAATCGCCACGTCGACGTCTGGCGCAAGTATCCGTTCCACGGGCAGGAGCGGATCATCCAGTTCGCGGTCGACACGCTCGAATACGAGAAGTACACCGCGCGCATCGAGAACGAGCTGACGAGCCGTCAATGAGAGCGCTTGCCCTCGTCGACGGCGAGCACTACCCGGAGGTCGTCGTCGCCGCCCTCGCCGAGCTTCCCTACGAGTTCGTCGGGGCGGTCATGCTCGGCGGGGGCGAGAAGCTCCGTGGGAAGCCCGACTACGGAGTGCCGGTCTGGGACGTGCTGGACGACGCTCTCGCGGAGGCGGGCGCCGACGTCGTCGTCGATCTCTCCGACGAGCCGGTCGTCGGCCCGCGCCGCCGCTTCCGGCTCGCCTCGCGGGCGCTCGCGTCGGGGATGTCCTACGTCGGAGCCGACTTCCGGCTCGATCCGGTCCCGTTCATGCGCTACCCGCAGCCCGCGCTCGCCGTGATCGGAACCGGGAAACGCGTGGGGAAGACGGCGGTCGCCGGTCACGTCGCCAGGCTCCTCGCGCAGTCGCGCGAGGTCGTCGTCGTCGCCATGGGCCGCGGCGGGCCCGCCGAGCCCGTCGTGATGGAGGCTTCGCCGACGCTCGCCGACCTGCTCGCGCTCTCGCGCTCGGGGGCCCACGCTGCCTCCGACTACCTCGAGGACGCAGCCCTCGCCGGCGTCGTCACCGTCGGGGCGCGACGCTGCGGCGGCGGGCTCGCCGGTGCGCCGTCTTTCTCGAACGTCGAGGAGGCGGCGACTCTCGCGGCCTCGCACGGCCCCGACCTCGTCATCCTCGAGGGAAGCGGCACCGCCGTTCCTCCGGTCGAGGCGGCGCGGCAGAATCCTCGTTGCGGGCGCGCAGCAGGCCCCCGAGACGCTCACGGACTACCTCGGCGCGTACCGCCTCTTCCTCAGCGACCTCGTCGTCCTGACGATGTGCGAGGAGCCGGCGGCGACGGCCGACCAGGTGGAATCGCTGCGCGCGGCGATCGCCGAGGTCGATCCGGAGCTTCCCGTCGTGCCCACTGTCCTGCGCCCGCGGCCGGTCGAGCCGGTCGCCGGCCGCAAGGTCGCGTTCTTCTCGACGGCCCCCGAAGCCTTCCACGGCCGCCTCCGCGAGCACCTGGAGCGCGAGCACGAGGCCGACGTCGTCCTCGTCTCGGGCAGCCTCGCCCGCCGGGAAGCGCTCCGGGCCGAGCTCGACTCGCCGGCGGTCCGCGAGGCGGAGCTCCTCCTCGTGGAGATCAAGGCGGCGGCGATCGACGTCGTCGCCGAGGCGGCCGATGCGCGCGGCGTCCAGGTGGTCTTCGCCGACAACGAGGTGCGGCCCCTGGCAGGCCGGGCCGCCCTGGACGACAGGCTGCTCGCGCTGGCCGACGCCGTCACGACCGAGCGGGTCATCGCATGACGTCCGACCGACGGCCGCCCGAAGCGCTGGTCTCTCCGGACGTCAGCCTGCCGTACTCCAAGGGCCTGATGGCGAAGACGCTCATGGGGACCGGGATCAGGCCGGAGCGCGCCTACGAGCTCGCGCGTCTGATCGAGGGCGAGCTCGTTCGGGGCCGTGAACAGGAGGCGGTCGCTGCCGAGCGCCTCTACGACGTCGCCGCCGGCGTCCTGGGGGAGCACGAGGGCGGGGAGGCCGTGCGGCGGCTCCGCATGCTCCAGGCCCTGCGAGAGCTCGACGTCCCCATCGTCCTCCTCGTCGGCGGGGCGACCGGCACGGGCAAGTCCACGGTCGCGACCGAGGTGGCCCACCGCCTCGGCATCACGCGCGTCACGTCCACGGACACCGTGCGCCAGACGATGCGCGCGTTCTTCGCGCGGAAGTTCATGCCGTCGATCCACTTCTCGAGCTTCGACGCCGCGTCGGCGGTCCGGATCCACGAGGGCGACGACCAGGACCCGGCGCTCGCCGGCTTCAAGGAACAGACTCGCAACGTGCTCGTCGGCGTGAAGGCGGTGATCGGGCGGGCGCTCGAGGAGACCTACTCGACCGTCGTGGAAGGCGTCCACCTCGTCCCGGGCATGTTGCCGCGCGCCTACGAGGGTGCCGTCCTCGTCCAGTGCATGCTCGCCATCGAGGATGAGGACGAGCACGCGCGCCACTTCTGGATCCGCGATGCCGGCTCCGAGGCCCGGCGCCCGATGGACAAGTACCTGCGCGCGCTTCCCGAGATCCGGCGTATCCAGGACTACCTGGTCGAGCGCGCAATACGAGCAGAAGTCCCCGTGATCGAGAACGCGCGCATGGAAGCGGCCGTCAACGACGTGATCCAGCTCGTCCTCGCCGAGGTCGAGCTCGCCCACGAAGCGGCCCGGACATGAGCGAGCAGGGGCCCGGCTGCCACTGCGAGGCGTACGCCGCGGTGACCGAGCGAGCCGCTCTCGCGGGCGCCCGCTGGCTCGGGCGCGGCGACGTCAAGGGCGCCGAGGAGTCGGCGGCGACCGCAATGCGGGAAGGCCTGGACGCGCTCGACATCACGGGCCGGATCGTCGTCGGAGGGGACGAGGAGGCCGACGTGCTCGCCGTCGGCACGACCCTGGGAAACGGGGGAACCGAGGTCGATCTCGCCATCGACCCTCTCGAAGGACGCTCGGTCGTGGCCCGGGGCGACTACGGGGCGATGTCGATGATCGCCGTCGGCGAGGCGGGTTCCCTACCGCGGCTGCCGCAGATGTACATGCGCAAGATCGCCGTCGGGCCCGTCGCGCGCGGGAAGATCGACCTCGGGCGCCCGGTCGGGGAGAACGTGGCTGCGATCGCCGAGGCGTTCGGCCGCCGCCCCAACGACATCACCGCGATCGTGCTCGACCGTCCCCGCCACCACGATCTCGTCGAGGAGATCCGTGCGTCCGGCGCCCGAATCAAGCTGATCCAGGACGGGGACGTCACCGCCTCGATCACGTCGGCGGTGCGCGGGACGAACGACCACATCGCAATCGGCATCGGCGGCGCGCGGCAGGCCGTCCTCTCCGCCGCGGCGCTTCGCTGCCTGGGCGGGGAGCTCCAGGCGCAGCTCTGGCCGACGTCCCGGTCCGAGATCGAGCAGGCGCAGGAGCACGGGATCGACGACGTCTACAAGGTCTTCACCACGGACGAGCTGGCGCCCGGCGAGGTCATCGTGGCCGCGACGGGGGTGACGAACAGCGACCTCCTCCGCGGCGTGCGCTTCCTCACGGACAGCGCCCGCACCCACTCGATCGTGATGTGCACGCGCCACAACTGGGTTCGCTTCGTCGACGGCGTTCACTTCTTCGCCCGCGAGCGGCGCGAAGAGGTGCGCCTGCTCGGGTAGCGTGTAGGCCATGCCCAGCCGTGAAAACGTGATCGATGCGCTCCGCGTGGTCGAGGACCCGGAGCTCGGCATGGACATCGTCGAGCTCGGACTGCTCTACGACGCCGAGGTCGAGGGCTCGAAGGTGCACGTCACCTACAGCCTGACCTCGATGGGCTGTCCGGTCGGCCCGTTCATCGAGCAGCAGATCCGCGAGGTCGTCGAGGGCCTCGAGGGCGTCGACGACGTCGATACCGAGCTGACCTGGGACCCGCCCTGGTCGCCGGAGCGGATGTCCGACGACGCGAAGTTCATCCTCGGGTTCGGCTAGACTAGTGCGGATCCGGAGCACGACCTTGCCGAGCTGACGGCCGGCCTCGAGATGCTCGTGCGCGGCGGCCGCCTCGGCGAGCGGGAAGACGCGGTCGACGACCGGTTTGGCGCGTCCGCTCGCGACGAGCTCGTAGACCGCCGCGAAATCCTCGCGCGTCCCCATCGTCGAGCCGACGACCGTGAGCTGCTTCCACCAGATCCGGTGGAGGTTGGCCGGCGGGTTCGGCCCGCTCGTGGCTCCGCAGACGGCGACCCGGCCGCCGGCCGCCGCCACCTGGAGCGAGGTCTTCCAGGTTGCCTCGCCGACGTGCTCGACAACCACGTCCGCGCCGTGCCCGTCGGTCGCCGAGCGCACGGCGTCGGCCACGTCGGCCGTGGCGTGGTTGACGACGGCGTCGGCGCCGAGCTCGCGCGCCCGCTCGAGCTTCTCGTCGCTCGAGGAGGTGACGACGACGCGGGCGCCGAGCGCCTTGGCCACCTGGAGGGAGGCGGTGGCGACGCCGCTTCCGATCCCCCAGACGAAGACCCACTCGCCCTCGCGCAGGCCGGCCCGTGTGACGAGCATCCGATAGGCGGTCTCGAAGACCAGCGGGAAGGCCGCCGCCTCCTCGAACGAGAGCCCGTCCGGGACCGGATGGACGTACTCGGCCGGGACCGCGATGAGCTCCGCATGCGTGCCGTCCATGTGCTCGCCCACGATCCTGGCTCCGTCGTCGAGACCGGGGTTGATGAGCACCGGGTCTCCCTGGTCGAAGCCGTTCACGCCCTCGCCCACGCCGGCGACGATCCCGGCGCCGTCGGCGCCGAGGATGCGCGGCTTCGGGGCGGAGGGAAGCCCGCGCCGAAGCCAGATGTCGAGGTGGTTCAGCGAGGCGGCCTCGAGGGCGATCAGCACCTCGCCCGCGCCGGCGACCGGGTCGGGGGCGTCTTCGTAGCGGAGGACCTCCGGCCCGCCGTCCTCGTGGATGCGAACGGCCTTCACGCGGCGATCGTACGCGGGAAGGGTGCTACCTTGCGAGCGGAATGACGACCGCCGAGCTCGACCGTCTGGCGACGGAGCTCGGGATCGACGTCGTCGGGGCCGCGGCCGCCGAGCCGTACGCCGAGACCGAGCGCCTGATCGAAGAGCGCCGCGCGCGCGGCCTCTTCGCCGACATGCGCTTCACCATGGCCCAGCCGGAGGTCTCCTGCCACCCCGAGACGCTTCTCCCCGGCGCCCGCACGGTCGTCTCCGCGGCGCTGTGCTACTACGCGCCGGGACCGGAGCTCGAGCCGGGGGAGGGACGGCTCCCGCGCTACACCTGGGCCGACCATTACTCCGAGCTGCGCGAAAAGCTCGGCGCCCTCGGCGAGCGCATCGGTGGGAGCTACCGCGTGCTCGTGGACGAGAACCAGCATGTCGACCGGGAAGGTGCTGCGCGGGCCGGCGTAGGCTTCTACGGAAAGAACACCATGCTCATCACCCGGACGCACGGCTCCTGGGTTGTGCTCGGGACACTCGTGACGGAGGTCGAGATCGAGCCGAACGCCCCTCTCGACCTCGACTGCGGGTCCTGCACGCTCTGCATCGAGGCCTGCCCGACGGGAGCCCTCGACGACCCGGGCGCGGTCGACTCGACGAAGTGCCTCTCGTACTGGACCCAGGCGCCCGCGCCCATCCCCGAGCCCTACCGCGTCGAGCTCGGCCCGCAGGTCTACGGCTGCGACATCTGCCAGGACGTGTGCCCGTGGAACCGCGGTGTCGAGAAACGCCGCGCGGCCGCCCGGCCGTCCGCAGAAGCCGAGCCCGTCGTCTCCCTCCGGAAGTGGCTCGAGGCCTCCGACGAGGAGCTCGGCGGCCGCTACGACCGCCTCTACTTCCCACGCAACGACCCCCGCTACCTGCGGCGCAATGCCCTCGTAGCGGCGGGAAACTCGGCCGATCCCTCGCTCGTGGAGGTCGTGCGGAGGTATGCCGAGGGCGACGACCCGCTCCTGCGTGAGCACGCGGAGTGGGCGCTCGCGCGCCTGGACGGGGAAACGTGAGCTTCTCCTGGCAGACGGCGAAGGACGGCCGCGTGCGGATCTCCTGGCGCGGGCGGGTCGTGACGACGCTCACCGGCGCCCCGGCGGCGCGGTTCCTCCGCGATACGGAGGGAGCCGACGAGGAGGCCGCTCAGCTCCTCATGGCCCGCGCGACGGGCAACTTCAAGCGCGGCAACGAACGACGCTGACAGTCAGTCGGCTGCCGTGGCCCGTGGCCTCCGCCTAGCCGCGCGCCCTGGCGGGCGGCTTGGCGAGCGCGCTCTTGAGCTTCTTCGCGCGCGCCGCGACCTCACGGCGGAGATCCTCGGGCTCCAGCACCTCTGCGAACCCTCGGTGCGAGAGGATCTCGCCCACGAACCAGTCGGTGCCGCCGACGCCGATCTCCTCGAGCGCGTAGCCGCGCGCGAGCGGCAAGGCGCCGCGCTCGATGCGCCAGCGCGCCACCTCGGGGTCGAAGAGGACGTGGGCGATCCGGAGGTCGCGGAGCTTCGCCGGCTCCAGGCCCGGGCGCGGGTCGAACTCCCCTTCCAGGAGCTCTGCGCGGCGCATGCGGTCGAGCCGGAAGCTCCGCTGCGCGTCGCGGGTCCGGTCCCACGAGTGCACGTACCACCACGGGAGCTCGCGCTCGAGGGCGTGGGGCTCGATGACGCGCACGCTCGTCTCCTCGCCGACGGCGACGTACTCGATCTCGACGAGGCGCCGGTCGCGGATCGCCTGCGAGAGCGTGCGGATCAGCTGCTCCTCCTCGGAGGCGGCCTCTTCCTCGTCACCGTCGCCCGCCTCCGAGACGGCGAACTCGCCGAAGGTCTCCTCGAGCTTCTTGCGGACCCGCTCGAGCGGCGTCTGCGCCTCGGCGGCGATCATCGGCCCGACGAACTCCAGCGCGAGCCGGATGGCCCGCGCCTCGAGCGGCGTCAGGCGGGGCGGCCGGCGGAAAGCGTCGCCGAAGAGCTCCTTGTCCACGCGCACCTCGTCGCCGTCGAGCGTCGCGTAGACCGCGTAGCAGCCGCCGCCGAAGTTGACGAGGTTGAGGAGCTGGAGGTGGTCGTCGAGCTGGTCGGCAGGGATGCTGAAGCGCTCGACCAGCTCTTGCGCCGGAATCGTCGCATGAGGCTCGTCGCCGCAGGCCGCGAGCAGATGGGCCAGGAGCGCCTGGAGGACGCCGAACCGTTCCGGCGCGAGCGGCCCGATCGGCCGCTCCAGGGGCTGGGCCTCCGGGCGTGAGCGGGTCCGTGGCGGCGTGGTCGCGTCGCCCTCGTGGCGCTCGAGCACCCGGTCGAGGCCCGCGGTCACCTCGGCGGCAAGGCCGGGCGGCGACAGCGGCCGGGCCCGTCCCTCCTGGCGGAGCACCCAGTCGGCGAGCAGGTCGAGGCGCGAGTAGGGCGTCCGGAAGACCGCGTCCTCGATCTCACCGCGCTCGACCATCCGTTCCACCCACCACGCGGTGTCCGGGTCGAGCTCGATCTCGGCCTCCCCGACGGGCTCGCCGTACTGCCATGGCTGGCGACCGCGGAAATCCGACGGGTCGTACTCGGGCATGCGGAAGTCCCGCTCTCGCCTGGTCGCGAAGCGGATGTCGCCGAGAATCCGCGAGACGCGGAACGTGCGCTCGGCGTCCTCGTCCAGGTCGCGGCCGATCAGGTACCAGGAGCCCGCCTCGGGCAGGAGCGCATAGGGGTTGACCGTGCGCTCCCGCGTCCGGTCCCTCGAGATCGACCAGTACGTGAACTTGACCGTGCGTTGCTTCGAGATCGCGCCCTCGAGCTTCGTGAGGCGGCCCGACATCTCGTCGGAGTAGTCGGGGTCGCGCACCTCGACGCGCAGCGCGCTCTCCGGCGCGGCCTCGAGCTGGGTCGGCCGCCCGAGCGCGAGGTTCTGGAGCGCAAGGCGGAGCGGCTCGGCGTAGGCGAACTGGCCGTCGAGGAGGTGGAACGCGATCTGAAGGGCGGCGAGCTCCTCGTCGTCGAGGTCGAGCTTCGGGAGGAAGTACTGCTCGGCGCGGAGCGTGTAGAGCTCCTCCCCCGTGAACTCGTCCCGCTGGGAGTGGAGCGGCACGCCGAGCGCTACCAGCTCGCTCCGGTCGGAGTAGAAGCGGCGCGCGAAGGCCTCGTCCGACATCTCCGAGTACCCCTCGACGACGGACTTGATCTCGCGCGCCGTCAGCGGCCGTCGCTCCGCCATCAGGTAGGCGACGAGCGAGAGCTGGCGGATCAGCTTGTCGGTGTCGTGCGACACGACTCCTATTCTTTCAGCGTCCGTGACCATCGTCGCGCACCTCGACCTGGACGCGTTCTTCGCGGCCGTGGAGGAGCTCGAGCAGCCCGAGCTCGCCGCCCAGCCGCTCGTCGTCGGCGGAGATCCCCACGGCCGGGGCGTCGTCGCCACCGCGAACTACGTGGCGCGGCGCTACGGCATCCGCTCGGCGATGAGCTGCGCGGAGGCGCTGCGCCGCTGTCCGCACGCGGTCTTCGTCCGCCCGCGCCACCGCACGTACTCGGAGTACTCGCGCACGGTCTGGAAGTCGATCCGCGAGGTCGTGCCCACCGTGGAGCGGACCGGGATGGACGAGGGCTACCTCGACGTCGGGGAGGTCGCTGCTGACTTCGGGCGCGCCCGGACGGTCGCCGAGGCGGTGCAGGCGGCCGTCCGCGGGGCGACGAGCCTCTCCTGCTCGCTGGGGGTGGCGTCCTGCAAGGTCGTCGCCAAGGTCGCGAGCGATCGCAAGAAGCCGGGCGGGATCACCGTTGTCCCCGCCGGCCGCGAGGCCGCCTTCCTGGCGCCGTTCCCCGTCCGTCTCCTTCCGGGGGTCGGCCCGCGGGCCGAGGAGCGTCTCGCCGGCGCCGGGGTCGAGCTGATCGGAGGGCTCGCAGCCCTCTCGGACGGGGAGCTGGCGCGCCTGCTTCCCGGGAAGATCGGGCGGCTGCTCCGCGACCGTGCGCAGGGCATCGACCCGAGGCCGCTCGAGGAGCCGGTCGCGAGCATCTCCATCGGCCACGAGGAGACCTTCCCGCGTGACGTCTCCGACCGCGAGCAGCTCCACGGCGAGCTTCGGCGCATGGCTCTTCGTGTCGCCGAGCACCTGCGTGAGTCCGGCCAGGTCGCGCGCACCGTGACGACGAAGCTCCGTTACCCGGATTTCTCGATCCGCAGCCGCTCGACGACCTTGCCGGCGGGGCTCGCGGACGGCGAGCGGATCGGGCAGCTGGCCTGCGACCTCCTCGACCGGGCGCTCGCCGACCGCCCAGGAGCGCTCCGCCTGGTCGGGGTCACGGTCTCGAAGATCGAGGACTTCGAGCAGCTCGCGCTCGCTTAGAGCTCTAGCGTCAACCGGGCACACCGCGATCGTAGGCCGCAGGCGTGCGCAAGGCGAGATCGGCGCTAGTCGAGCAGCGCGTCCAGGCCTCGCGTCACGCCCACGCGGTCCCGCACCGAGCGGACCGCCAGGAGCGTGCCGGCGACGTACGGCGCGGGGCTCTCGCCGGGGTCGTGACGCAGCGTCAGCCGCTCGCCCTCGGCCGCGAAGACGATCTCGGTCGAGACGACGAAGCTCGGGAGGCGCACCGAGTGGACCTGCGTCCCCCCGACGGTCGCCCCTCGCGCCTCGACCGGCCCGTGCACGCTCTCGAGCGCGTGCCCGACGTCCGGCCGGCGGATCGACCCGAGCCGTTCCGCCAGCTCGCGGGACGTCCCGCTGGGGACGTCGGCCTTGGCCGCGCTCCCGTAGTCGATGACCTCCCAGGCGGGGACATGACGGGCGATCCCGGCTGCGCTGCGGACGAGCATCGCCGCGAGGAGCGAGAAGTTGCCGGCCGCGATCACCCCGACGCGCGCCTCGTGCGCCCGCCGGTCGATCTCCGCGTAGTCCTCGGCGCCGAGGCCGCTCGAGCCGACGACGACGGAGACGCCGCGGGCGATGGCCGCAAGGACGTTCTCCTTGACGGCCGAGGCATGGGTGAAATCGACGACGACGTCGGCCTCCACGCTCTCCAACGCCTCGGCGACCGAGCCGAAGGCCGGGACTGCGAGATCCTCGAGCGTCGTTCCCGCCCGGGAGCGGGAGACACCGGACACCAGCTCGAGGTCTCCGGCTTCGGCGATCGCATTCGCGATCGGGGCGCCGGTCCAGCCGGTGATGCCGGCCACGCAGACGCGGATCATCCGCGGAGCCTACCGCGCCCTGTCGAAACCGAGAGCTAGGCGGCCGCGGGGCGCGCTTCGAGGTGCTGATGCGAGGGGCAGTACTCGCGCTCGGGAAGGGGGTCCGCTGGCACGGCTTGCCCTTGCGCGTCGTCGCTCGGCAGCGCGAGACGCCGCCGTCGAAGGCGCCCGCCTCGATCTGCGCCTCGATGTAGTCGACCGCCGCGCCGATTCCCTCGGTCACCGCCCAGGCGACCTGCGCCTGGTAGCTGATCGGGAAGTAGCGGCGGATGTCCTGGAAGAGCGTTCGGTCGGGGTGGGCGAAGTAGCGGGGATCCTTGGCGAGCCGCTCGACACACTCCTCACACGCCGCGAGCACCTCGCGACGGTACTCGAGCTGCTTCTCGGGCTCCGCCCACGGGTCGATGAGGTCCTTGATGGAGCGGTAGATCGCCCTGGAGTATTGATACATACGAGTGAGAATCCTGTCGTGTACTTGCCTGGTCACACAGTAGCCCGCGTCGCCTCGAAAGTACCTGCAAATCAAGTTAACGTCGAGTTAAGCGCGCGCCCCCCCAGCGCACGGTCGCAGGAGTCTAGCACGACCTTCCAGGGTGTTACAAAGTTTTCCCCGGGCTGCCCGGGAGAGGGCGCCTAGTTCGCGACCTCGCGGACGTAGGCCGTCGGGAACCCGGAGGTACGGGCGCGGGGAAGAGCGCTCTCCGCCTGGCTCTGGGTGTCGTACACGCCGGTGAACGTGACGTAGTAGCCGGGCCTCATGCTCGAGTAGGACGAGGAATTGAGGATCCCCACTTGAGGGAGCCCGTTGTTGATGGCCTGCTGCGCCGCAGCCTCGGCCGGGCCGCGGCCCTCGCTCGTGGGGGTGGACTGGAGCACGACCGTGAAGCCCTCCTCGCTCGCGGGCCAGGAGATGACCGTCCCGCTCCCGGTCGTCGTCGGCTGGGTTGTCGTCGTGCCCGTGCCCGTCGTCCCGGTTGACGTCGTCGGAAACGTCGTCGTCGGCTGAACGGTCGTCGTCCCAGTGGTCGTCGCCCCGGTGGTCGTCGGGGTCGTCAGCGTCTCGATCGTCGGGATCGAGCCCGTCGTCGTCGGAACGACGGGGCCCGACGTCGCCGGCCCGGTGGATGTCGACAGGGCGGGGGTCTCGGGATCCTCGTCGTCAGTCGCCGCGAGAGCGACGATCGCGCCGGCGGCCAGCGCGAGGAGCAGGAGGGACCCGAGTGCGAGCCAGAGCCAAACCGGCGACTCGCGCGACCAGAGGACGGTGCGCGCGGGCTCGGCGGGCAGCGGGACGAGCCGATTCCCGCACTCGAGGCAGTACTCCTGCAGCGGATCGTGCGGAGCGCCGCAGCGAGGACAGTGAGGGACGGCCGCCCACGGAGACTGCTCCTCTAGGTGTTCGTCGTCGGCGGGCGGCTCGGGCGGGGGCGTCGTCACAGTCGGGCTTCGGGCTCGTCTTCGTGGGGCGGGCTTCCATCGTCTCGGCGAGCGTCTCCGGTGTGGGCTCCGGCTCGCGAGGAGTCGCGGACGTACCGCACGCCGAGCAGAAGTTCGCCTCGGCCGGCAAGGGGCGCCCGCACCGGACGCAAGTGACGACCGCCGGTGTCGTCGCGGCCGGGCGGCCGCACTGGGAACAGAAGTGCACGCCCGGCGGGAGAGGCGAGCCGCACTTGCACTGCGCCACGTTCGGGAAGCTCCGGGACGTCGACTCGACCGCGATGACCGAGTCGAGCTCGTGCATCCGCTGCTCGAGAGACAGCACTTCCCCGGACCGCGCGATCAGAAGCTCGGGCTTCCAGCGGTCGCGGCGCACCATCTCGACCGCAAGCCCGCCGATGTCACGGAGCTCGACCTCACGCTGCCGGGTCAGCGCCAGCCGTTCATCCAGCGCGTCCTGCTCGGGAGAAGGCGGTGGCGGGACCTCCACGACCTCTTCGACCACCTCGACGACCTCCCCGGTCGGAGCGGGTTCTTTCCGGCGCGTGAAAATGGTCAGGCGGTCGTCGGGCATCTCGGCCGAGTGACGAGTCTAGCCGACGTCCTCAGGCCCTTCGCCGGCTGTCAGACGGAGATGACGACCAGCCGCTCCTCGGTCATCTCGCGGACCGAGTAGGGCGGGCCCTCCTTCGTGTTCCCCGATGCCTTGACGCCGCCGTACGGCATCTGGTCGGCGCGGAACGTCGGCGCCTCGTTGATGAGCACGCTCCCGAACTCGAGCGACGACCCGGCCTTCACGGCCGACGTGACATCGCTCGTGAAGATTCCTGCCTGGAGCCCGAACTCCGTCCCGTTCGCGAGCGCGATGGCCTCGTCGAGCGAGTCGTACGGCGTGACCGTGCAGAGCGGGCCGAAGACCTCGAGGCAGGAGACCTTCATCTCCGGGGTCACGCTTCCGAGGACGGTGGGGCGGATGAGGCCCTCGTCGGTCGTCTCGCCTCCCGCGAGCACGCTGGCGCCCTCTGCCCGCGCCTCCTCGATCCAGGCGAGGATCCGCTCGCGGGCGTCCTCGTCGATGACCGGGCCGACATCGGTCTCGCCGTCGCCCGGGTCGCCGACACGCAGTGCCTCGACGCGGGGGAGGAGGTCAGCGAGAAAGGCATCGTGGACGCCGCGCTCGACATAGACGCGCTGGATCGAGATGCAGCTCTGGCCTGCGAACGAGAAGGCGTTGGCGGCCACCTTCGCCGCCGCCTCCCCGACGTCCGCGTCGCCCTCCACGATCAGAGGCGTCGCGTTGCCCAGCTCCAGGAGGACCTTCTTGCGCGCGGCGCGCTCGCGCAGCCCCCAGCCGACTTCGGCCGAGCCCGTGAAGCTGATGAGCCTGACGCGCTCGTCTTCCACGAGCACGTCTCCGATCTCGGCGGCCGGCCCTACCAGGACGTTGAGCCAACCGGGCGGAAGTCCTGCCTCCGTCTCCAGCTCCGCGAGCAGGAGGGCCGACAGCGGCGTCTGCGCCGCCGGCTTCAGCACGACGGCGCAGCCGGCGGCGAAGGCCGGCGCCACCTTGTGCGCGACGAGGTTGAACGGAAAGTTGAACGGCGAGATCGCCCCGACGACGCCGACGGGGACCCGCAAGGTGAACGCAAGCTTCCCGGCGCCGGCCGGAGACGCGTCCATCGGGACCATCTCGCCGGCGAGCTTGCGCGCCTCGGTTGCCGCCGAGCGGTACGTGGACACAGCCCGCTCGGCCTCGACCAGCGCGGCCTTCAGAGGCTTGCCTGCCTCGTCCGAGATCGTGTTCGCTATGTCCTCCCGGCGCTCCGCCACCAGGTCGGCCGTCCGCTCGAGGATCTCGGCACGGGCGTGCGCCGGAAGCTGCTCGGCCATCGCGGCCGCCGCAGCGTCGACTGCCCTGCGGGTTTCCTCCGCGCCTGCGCGGGCCACCCGCCCGACCACGTCGCCCGAGTAGGGCGAGCGCACCTCGTGCCACTCGCCGGTCTCGATCCACTCGCCGCCGAGAAGAAGCTTCCGCTCGCGGGCCGTGACCGCCATGACGGAATTCAAGCACGCTGCCGCGCGCGCTGCCCGTCGGGCATTCTGTGGCGGAGTGAGCCGCCTCCTTCTCTTGCTGCTCGCCCTCCTCCCCGCCGCCGGCTGCGCCGGCGACTCCGCCGAGGGGCCGGCGGGAGAGAGCACGTCGCCGCCCCGCCAGCCGCCGCAGGGAGTCGTGACCGAGGCAGACTCGGGCGGGACGTTCGAGGTCCCGCTCGGAGGCGAAACGATCCTGCGCCTCTCGAGCGACTACGCCTGGAGCGAGCCGGCAGCCGACGGCGGCGCGGTCGAGCTCGTGCCGGTCGACTACCTCCAGGATCCCGGCTACTCGGAGTGGATGGTCCGCGGCGTGGAGGCGGGGACGGTCAGCATCTCCGCCCTCGGCGAGCCCGCCTGCGCAGGCGAAGGCTGTCCCGACGAGCCGCTCCCGTTCCGGGTGACAATCACCGTCACGTCATGACCCGATCCGACGTGAGGAAGGTCGGCGTCGTCGGCCTCGGCACCATGGGCGCTGGGATCGCACAGGTCTGTATCCAGGCCGGGCTCGAGACGATCGGGCGCGAGGTGAGCGAGGAGCTCTGCGCGCAGGCGCGCGAGCGCATCGGCTACTACCTCGGCAGAGGCGTCGCGAAGGGTCGGCTGACGGCCGAGGAGCGGGATGCGGCGCTCGAGCGACTGACGACGACGACCGAGCCGGCCGATCTCGCCGGCTGTGACCTCGTCGTGGAGGCGATCGTCGAGGACCTCGAGGCGAAGCGCGATCTCTTCCGGACGCTCGAGGAGGTCGTCGAGCCCGCGGCCGTGCTCGCGACGAACACCTCTGCGCTCCCCGTGACGGAGATCGCGAGGAGCACCGAGCGGCCGGAGCGCGTCGTCGGCATGCACTTCTTCAACCCGGCGCCCGTGCTGCCGCTCGTCGAGATCGTCCGCACCGAGCTCTCCTCCGACGACGCCGTGGAGACCGCGTACGCGCTCGCGGAGCAGATCGGGAAGGAGCCGATCCGCTGCGGCGACACGCCCGGCTTCGTCGTCAACCGCATCCTCATCCCGCTGCTGAACGACTGCGTGCGCGTCCTCGACGAGGCCGGCGTCACTGCCGACGACCTGGACAAGGCGATGACGAAAGGCTTGAACTGGCCGATCGGGCCCTGTGCGCTCATCGACCTGATCGGGGTGGACGTGCACGTCCACGCCTCCGAAGCCTTGCACGGGGCCCTCGGCGAGCCCCGCATGGCGCCGCCCGAATTGCTCGTGAGCATGCGGGACGACGGACGCCTCGGACGCAAGACCGGCCGCGGCTTCTTCTCGTACTAGTAGTCCGCGAGGTCGCGCTCGAGCGCGGCCGCGGCGTCGGTGACCGCCTCGGCTTCTTCCGGCGTGAAGGCGCGGTCGGGAAACTCGGCGTCGAGGAGGAACAGCGCCCCGGACTCGTGGTGGATCGGCACGACGATCTCGGCACGCACCCGCTCGTCGGTCGCCATGTAGTCGGGGTCGGCGCGGACGTCTTCCACGAGCTGCGGCTGTCCGGTCTCGACGGCGCGCCAGCAGATGCCGCCCTGCTCGCGGCCGATCTCGTAGATCAGGCGCAGACCGCCCGCCGACGAGACGACCCGCATGGCCTCGTCCGAGCGCACATGACAGGAAACCTGAACTCCGGGCAGCCTTGCGGAGAGCCGCTCGACAGCCTGCCGGCACACTTCCTCGACGCTCTCGTCTCCGTGGCCGTGCATGTGGCCGACCGGGTCCGGGTGGCGAAACCCCTGGCGACTGGGCATTACCCCCCGGAGTATGCCGCAGACGCCGTTCTCGCGAGAGGTCCGTCCGGGCACCGGCCTACGATCGCGAGGCAGTGACGCTCTGTGCGCTCTGCCGCCGGAACCTCCTCGCAGGCGAGCGCTACCGCTACTGGCGGGGCGCAGAGGGGCGTCAAGCGCAGCGCGCGGTCTGCCACCTGTGCGAGCCCGCGGCTGACCGAGACGGCTGGAGTCGGACGGGGCGTCAGGAGCGGGAGAACGCAGTTGGGCTCCGCGGCACGGTTCGCCTGGTCGCCTAGGCCGCGAGACGGGGGCCGCTGCGACACCAGGCCGCTCTCGGATGGCGCCGTGCGACGGACCCCCAGATCAACCCCGCCTCGCGGGCGGAGATGATCTCCAGCGCCACAGCGTGGCGCGTCGCGGCGACCGCCGCCGCTATCTCTCGCTCGAGTCGCCGCTCACCGCGGGGTGCCCGCTCGGAGGCCTCCGCGAGAGCCTCCAACCGCGCTTCGAGAAGACGCACGGTTCGGTCATGGCGGACTCGCTGGTCCATCGCGTTCCCGAATTCGATGCTAGAGGCGGGACCAGATGACATGGGTAGTGGCGCAAACCCGGACGGTCGCTAACACATTCCTTACAGACCCGTAATCCAAGTCTCACGGCGCGGGACGATAGTTCGGGTTCGAATGCGCCTCGGCGTGGCCTTGATCGTCGTCGCGACCCTCGCGGCAGGGGCGGCCGAGGCTGCATCCGCGCAGGCGGCAGCCCTCGTGCAGACGCCGCACGCTCAGTTCTTCCAGCTCGAGCGCGGCCGCGGCCGTGCAGTCGTCGCGAGGCGAGGCGCCCTGCTCGTCAACGCCCGCTACGCCCGCATCCGTGTCGTCGACCTCGTGGGCGACGGGCGCCCCCAGCGGGACTGCAACAAGCCCGGTGTCGAGGTCAGCGACACGACCGTCGAGTACCGGGGGTGGAACATTCGTTGTCGAGTCTCGAGCGCGGACGGAGGCGGCCCGTGGCAGGTGATCATCCGGGGACGCGGGATCTTCGCGAGCGGCGTCGTACGAGGCTCGCTGACCCTCGACGCTCTCGACGAAGGGCGCCGCGGCCGGTACCGAATCGGAGACGGCCCGCTCAGGCGCTGGCCGCGGGAAGCGACGACGTTTGTCCTCCGCCGCTAGCGCCCTGCCCACCGGCCTCTCGTTGTGCCACCATACGGGGCTGTGAGCGCGCCCAAACAGGCGATTCTCGTCGTCGAGGACGAGCCGAGCATCGCGTCGTTCGTGGGGATGTACCTCAAGCGCGCCGGCTTCGACGTGCGCAGCGCCGGCTCGGGCGGCGACGCAATCGAGAAGGCGAGCGCGAACGCGCCCTCGCTGATCGTCCTCGACCTGATGCTGCCCGATCTCGACGGGATCGACGTCTGTCGCCGCATCCGCCAGCGCTCCGACGTCCCGATTCTCATGCTCAGCGCGCGAGACGAGGACATCGACAAGATCATCGGTCTCGAGGTGGGCGCGGACGACTACCTGACGAAGCCCTTCAACCCCGGCGAGCTCGTCGCCCGCGTGAAGTCGATCCTCCGCCGTTCCAGCCCCGGGCGACGGGGGTTCGTGAGCTCGGTTCTCGAGCACGGCGAGCTTCGAATCGATGCGGGCCGGCGCGAGGTGACCGTCGCCGACGAGGAGGTGCAGCTGGCGCCCAAGGAGTTCGACCTGCTCTGGGACCTCCTCGACCACCGGGGCCTCGTGCTCACGCGCGACCAGCTGCTCGAGCGCGTCTGGGGCTACACCTTCGCGGGCGACACGCGCACCGTCGACGTCCACGTCAGGCAGCTGCGGAGGAAGCTGGGCGCCGCGTGCCCGATCGTGACCGTCTGGGGCGTCGGCTACAAGGTCTCGACGGAGCCGAAGGCAGCCCGCGCCTCCTGAGCGAGGCGGCGCCCCGTGCTCCGCTCCCTGCGCTTCCGGATTCCCGCCCTCTTCCTGGCGTGCATGCTCGTGGCCGGCCTCGTCACCGTCGGGGTCGCGGTCCGCTTCTTCCAGGAGGACACACGCGAGCGGACGCTCGCGGAGCTCGAGCGGCAGGCGCGCGGCCTTGCCGAGCTCTACGCCCTCCAGGCGACGGCCAGCATCGACGAGAGCCGCCTGGCGCCGCAATTCGCCCCGCCCGTGCTCGAGCGCGCGACCGGCTCGCGAATCTACTACTCGGGCGTCGAGATCTTCCCCGGCCAGGCGTCGGGCCTTCGCAGGCTGCCGCTGGCCATCCTCGATCAGGAGGGTCTCGGCGGTGAGGCCGCGAAGACGTTCGAGTTCGAGCCGCCGGGGGCCGGCCGTGTCTATCTCGCGGCCGCCCATCCGGTCCGGCTCGGCGGTGAGACGTTCGGCGCGATCGTCGTCGCCAAGCCGCGGGCCGAGCTCCAGGAGCGGTGGATGGATCTCTCGCGGCGGCTCGGGCTCGCCGTCCTGGCAGGGCTCGCGATCGCGCTCGGCCTCGTCTGGTACCTGGGCCGGCGCCTGACGAGGCCCGTTCTCGCGCTCTCGCGGGCTGCCGACGAGGTTGCACAACGGCGGTACGGCGCCGAGCTTCCGAAGTCTCGCTCGGGCGACGAGATCGCCAAGCTGACCGATCGCTTCCGCGAGATGACGGAGAGCCTCGCGGAGGCCGAGGCGCACGAGCGGAACTTCCTCGTACGCGTCTCCCACGAGCTCCGGACGCCGCTGACGGCGATCCGCGGTCACGTCGACGCCCTCAGGGAAGGGCTCACCGACGACGCGGAGGCCCGCGACGCGTCCCTCGCCGTCATCCGCGCCGAGGCGGACCGGCTGGCCCGGCTCGTCGGCGACCTCGTCGACCTGGCTCGGCTCGAGGCGCATCGCTTCCCGCTCGACGAGCAGGAGGTCGAGCTGAAGCGGCTCGTCGAGCAGGGCTACCGGTCCTTCGCCGAGGAAGCCCGGCGGCGCGACATCCGCTACGAGCTCGCCGTGGAAGCCGACCCGGTCCTGCTCACGGACGGGGACCGGGTGCTCCAGGTCGTGTCCAACCTGCTCACGAACGCGTTCTCGTGGACGCCGGACGGGGGCAGGATCTCGCTCGCCCTCGAGCAGGAGAACGGGTCTGTCTCCGTGGCGGTCACCGACTCCGGGCCGGGCATCGCGCCCGCCGACCGGGAGCGCGTCTTTCGGGCCTTCGTCTCGGAGAAAGGCGGTGGGACCGGCCTCGGCCTCGCAATCTCGCGCGAGCTCGCGCAGGCCCTGGGCGGGGAGCTCGAGCTCGTCTCGGTGGTGGGCGCGGGCTCGAGGTTCGAGCTGCGCCTGCCGCACACGGCGCGGGCCCGCTAGCTGGGGTTCCTACGCCCGGCTCTCGAACCGGTAGAGCGCCGCGCCCGGCCGCGCTTCGAGCGAGCGCTCGATGCGGTCGAGGATCCGCTCGGTGCGATCGAGCCGGCGCTCGACGCCGCGCCAGCCGGAGCCGATCAGGTCGACGACGAGAGCGAGGTCGTCGACGCGCTCGCGCCGCTCCGCCGCGATCTCCGCCTGGAGCCGCTCGAGCCTGCGAACGACGTGGCCGGTGAGCCCGCGCACCTCCGCGATGTGGCGCGCGACGGGGAGGACTTCGGCGCGCATTCCCTCCTCGACGGCCGCGCCCAGTCGCTCGGGGACGACGCTCTCGAGCTCGACCGCGGTCTGGGCCAGCGATTCGAGCGCCACCTCCGCGCGCTCGAGGGCGGCCTCGAGGTCGGCCCGGGCCGGACGCTCCTCTCGCGCCTCCGACAGCCTCGCCTGAGCCCGCTCGAGCGCCTCCCGATTCATGGGCGCGGACTCTACTCTTGGCGTCGGACCGCATGAGAACGGCCGAGCTCGACTACGACCTGCCGCCCGAGCTGATCGCCCAGCGGCCTCTCGCCCGCCGCGACGACTCGCGTCTCCTCGTCTACGAGCGCGCGAGCGGCTCCGTCACGCACGGCCGTTTCCGCGATCTGCCGAACGAGCTGCCGGCGGAGGCGCTCGTCGTCGTCAACGACACACGCGTCGTCCCTGCGCGGGTGCGTGCACGGCGTCCGACCGGGGGCGAGGCCGAGGTCCTGCTGCTCGAGCCGGTCGAGGACGGCCTCTGGGAAGCGCTCGCCCGTCCGACCCGCCGCCTGCGCCCGGGGATGCGGCTGGGCCCGGTCGAGCTCGTCGAGCATCTCGAGGGCGGCCGCTGGCTGGTGGCGCTCGAGGGCGAGCCGGCGGGCGAGGCACCGCTTCCGCCCTACATCACCGAGCCGCTCGCCGACCCGGAGCGCTACCAGACCGTCTATGCGGACGAGGCCGGATCGGCTGCTGCTCCGACGGCAGGGCTCCACTTCACGCCCGAGCTCCTGGCCGGGCTCGACGTCGAGCGCGTCACGCTCCACGTCGGGCTCGACACGTTCCGGCCCCTCTCGGTCGACGATCTCGCCGATCACGAGATCCACACCGAGCGCTACCACGTCGAGGCGGCCGCCTGGGCGCGGATCCGCGCTGCGGACGTAGTCGTCGCGGTTGGGACGACAACGGTGCGCGTCCTCGAGGCGTTGGCGCGCGGCGCCCCTCTCGCCGGCCGAACAGGTCTCTTCGTCACGCCCGGCTTCGAGTTCCGGCGCGTCGACGCGCTCGTCACCAACTTTCACCTGCCGCGCTCGACGCTGCTCGCGCTCGTGATGGCGTTCGCGGGCGTCGAGGAGACGCGCCGGCTCTACCGAATCGGGGTCGAGGAGCGGTATCGCTTCTACTCCTTCGGCGATGCGATGCTGCTTCTGTGACGAGCTTCCGCGTCTGCCTGTGGGGCACCCCGGCCCACCACCCGCTTTCAACGCTAGCGCCGAAGAACGCGCGAGTGGCGCGCGGACCGTGCGGACTCGAGCGCAGGAGTGCAACGTGAGCTTCGCGGTCACCGCCGCGGACGGGGCGGCGCGCGCGGGGGTGCTGCGGACGGCGCACGGTGACGTCCCGACGCCCGCCTTCATGCCGGTCGGGACGAAGGGCACCGTCAAAGGCCTCGATCCGGAGCGGCTGCGCGAGCTCGGGACGACGATCCTCCTCGGGAACACTTACCACCTGCACTTCCGGCCCGGCTCCGAGGTCGTCGCCGACCTCGGAGGCCTTCATCGGTTCATGGGCTGGGACGGGCCGATCCTGACCGACTCCGGCGGCTTCCAGGTCTTTTCGCTCCGCGACACGATTCTCCGTGCGGACGACGAGGGCGTCACCTTCCGCTCCGTCTACGACGGCGAAGCGGCGCGCTTCACCCCGGAGCTCGCGGCGGAAATCCAGCGAGGGCTGGCGTCGGACATTGCCATGTGCCTCGACATCTGCCTTCCGGCGGACGCCGATCGCTCCGAGCTCGAGGTGGCTGCCCTCCGCACGACGCGCTGGGCGGAGCGGCAGCTCGCGGCTCCCCGCGCCGACGGCCAGCTCGTCTTCGGCATTGCGCAGGGCGGCACCGACCCCGAGCTGCGGCGGCGCTCCATGTCCGAGATCGCGGCACTCGGCTTCGACGGCCATGCGCTCGGCGGGCTGAGCGTGGGCGAGGACCGCGAGCTCATGCTCGACACGGTCGCGTGGGCCACGCCGTTGCTTCCTGCCGAGAAGCCGCGGTACTTCATGGGGATCGGCGACCCCGCTGGGATCCTCGAGGTGGTCGAGCGCGGGGTCGACATGTTCGACTGTGTGCTCCCCACCCGCCTCGGCCGCACGGGCTCGGCGCTCACGTGGGAGGGCCGCCTCAACCTCCGGAACGCCAGATTCGCGCGCGACCCCGCTCCGCTCATGGAGGGGTGTCCCTGCCGGGCGTGCACGAGGTTCTCGCGGGCGTACCTCCGCCACCTCGTCAACCAGCAGGAGCTCCTCGGCCTCGTGCTCCTCTCCGAGCACAACGTCCGCTTTCTTCTCGACCTGGCGGCCGGCGCCCGTGCGGCGATCGAGCGCGGTGAGCTCGCCTCCTTCAAGGCCGAGGCGCTCGCACGGCTCGCAGATCCCTCGTCCGGGGGACTCTTTCCGGCCTGACCGCGGCTCCTGGCCTGATACTTTTGTCCGGCACAATGTGCGATTCCCACTTCCTCGCGGACGCCCAGCGCACGCGTCCCGAGGCGGCCGAGACATCCGGCTAGGAGGCTCAACGCGTGGACCCGATCTTCATCCTCTTCCTCGTGATGCTCGTCTTCCTCTACCTGCTGCTGATCCGTCCGCAGCGGCAGCAGGCCAAGCGTCACCAGGAGATGCTCCAGAACCTCGCCGTCGGTGACGAGGTAATCACGATGGGAGGAATCTACGGAGAGGTCACGGACTTCGACGACGAGCGCGTCCAGCTCGAGATCGACGCCGACGTCCGGATTGCGGTCTCCCGGCGCGCAATCGCCAGCAAGGTGACCGCGGAGGAGTCCGCCGCGATGGCCGGCGAGCCCGAGGACGCGCCCGAGCCGATGGATGCGCCCGAGCCGGCGTCGATGGACGACGTCGAGCCGGTGGCGGAGGAGCAGGCCCGCCGCTAGGCGCCGATCGAGCCAGTGCGTCGTTACCTCCTCATCCTGCTCGTCCTCTTCGGCGGGATCGCGGGCGTCGCCACGCTCGGCTACTTCCGCGACGTGACCCTGGGGCTCGACCTGCAGGGCGGGCTCGAGGTCGTCCTCGAGGCGCGCCCGGAGGCAGGTCAGGAGCTCACCGAGGAGGATCTCGACCGCTCCGTGGAGATCATCCGCGACCGCGTCGACAAGATCGGCGTCTCGGAGCCCGAGATCCGCAAGCAGGGCTCGAACCAGATCGTCGTCGACCTCGCGGGAGTCTTCGACCAGGAGCGCGCGGCCGACATCATCGGCCAGACCGCCCAGCTCGAGTTCTACGACCTGCAGGGCGACGTCGACCCGCTCTCGCAGAACCCGGACGACCCGACGGGCCAGCCGCTCCCCAGCCCGACGCTCCTGCCGCTCCTCACCGCCGAGGACGACCTCCCCGAGGGCGTCGACGCGCGGGAGTGGTACCTGTACTCCGAATACGAAGTCCCGGCTCGCAGGCCCCGCGCCGACGAAGGAAGAGCTCACCCGGGAGCTCGAGGGCGAGGTGCCCGAGGGAGCCGAGTACTACGTCGTCCCGAGCGACAAGACGGTGCTCACCTGCGGCCCGCCGACCGCAGACCAGTGCCCCGGCGGCGGCAACCCGGCGGTCACGAACTACTACCTCTACAAGTACGAGCCCAACGCCGAGGAGAATCCGGTCCCGGAGGTGACCGGCGAAGACCTCGACGCGGGCGGGACGCGGCAGGACTTCGACCAGAACGGCAGGCCGAACGTCCTCCTCGACTTCACCGACGACGGCGGCGACAAGTTCCACGACATCACGCGGACGCTCTCCCAGCGCGGCGCCCTGCTGGCAGCCCAGAACGGGATCAGCGGCCGCGGCGACGACGCGCGTGCCTTCGCGCAGAGCTTCGCGATCGTCCTCGACAACGAGATCCGCTCCTTCCCGATCATCGACTTCACCGACCCGCAGCTCGCGGACGGGATCGCGGGCGGCAACGCCCAGATCACGGGCGACTTCACCGTCGACGAGGCGAAAGACCTCGCGCTCGTCCTCCAGACCGGCGCGCTCCCGGTCGAGTTCGTCCAGGTCGAACGGACGCAGATCTCCGCGACGCTCGGCCAGGACTCGCTCAACGAGGCGCTCGTGGCCGGCATCGGCGGCCTCCTCGCGGTCGCGTTCTTCCTGCTCGTCGCCTACCGCTTCCTCGGCGTCGTCGCCATCATCGGGCTCGCCGTCTACGGGGTCTTCCTCTACGGCGCCATCCTCCTCTTCAACGTGACGATGACCCTGCCGGGGATCGCCGGCATCATCCTCACCATCGGCGTCGCGGCCGACGCGAACATCGTCATCTTCGAGCGCATCAAGGAGGAGGTGCGCGCGGGGAAATCGGTGCGGGCCGCGATCGCCACGGGCTACCGCAAGGGCTTCGCCACCATCGTCGACGCGAACGTCGTCACGATGATCACCGCCTTCGTCCTCTTCGCGGTGGCCACCGGCGGCGTGCGCGGGTTCGCGCTGATGCTCCTGCTGGGGACGCTGATCTCGATGCTGACGGCGGTGCTCGCCACGCGCGCGCTCCTCGGCGTCCTCGGCCGCTTCCGCTGGTTCGACAACCCGAAATTCATGGGCGCGAGCGCGCAGAAGATCCCCGACTGGCAGAAGATCGACTTCGTCGGCAAGCGGCGGATCTGGTTCTCGATCGCGACGGCTCTGCTTGTCATCTCGGTGGCGGCCATCGCCATCAAGGGCCTGAACCTCGGGATCGACTTCGAGGGCGGGACGCAGGTCTCCTTCGAGACGCCCGAGCCGGTCAGCGTCGACGCGGTGCGCCAGGAAGCTGCCGACGTCGGCCTCGCGGACGCGGTCATCCAGGGCCGCGGCCCCGAGACCGACGGAGGGTACGAGCAGTTCCAGATCAAGACGGAGACGCTCACCGGGGCGGAGCAGACGGAGCTCACCGCCGCCCTCCAGAGGGACCTCGACGCGGAGGCGATCGGCGTTCGCAGCGTCTCCGGAAGCTTCAGCGAGCAGATCCTCCGCGGAGCGATCCTCGCGATCGTCGTCTCGCTGCTCCTGATCGTCATCTACGTGACGATCCGCTTCGAGTTCGTCTTCGCGCTCCCGATCTTCAGGGCGCTCTTCTACGACGTGACGGTCGCGATGGGCGTGTACGCGCTCGTCGGCTGGGAGGTGACGGCCGCGACCGTGGCCGCCATCCTCACCATCCTCGGCTACTCGATGTACGACACGATCATCATCTTCGACCGCGTGCGCGAGAACATCCCGCTCATGCGCAAGTCGAGCTTCGCCGCGATCGCCAACCAGTCGCTCTGGGAGACGATCCGGCGCTCGCTCGCTACGAGCTTCATCACCCTCCTGCCCATCACCTCCCTGATCCTGTTCGGGGGGGAGACGCTGCAGTCGTTCGCGCTCGCGCTCCTGATCGGCATCGGCTCCGGCGCCTTCTCGACGGTCTTCATCGCGACGCCGTTCCTGGCCGTCCTCAAGGAGCGCGAGCCGGAGTACGCGCGCCGGAAGGACGCCGGGCTCCAGGAGAAGCTCGACACGGTCGGCGACCAGGCGGACGGCCGCCCTGCGGAGGACGAGGAGGAGGCCCCGGCCGAGGAGCCGGCCGCCGCCGAGGAGCCGGTTGCGTCGCAAGCCGCTCCCGCCGCCGGTGCGGCGACCGCGGCGGCACGGCGCGAGGCTCGCCAGAAGCGGAGGCGTGCGAGACCGCATGGCAGAGCCAGATAGCGACTCCGACCGCTCGCTGCGGGCGACCGCGGAGGATCTCTTCCTCGCGGGCGTCGGCGTCGTCGCGCTGACGAAGGAGCGGACGGAGGAGCTCGTCGACGAGCTGGTCAGCCGCGGCAAGGTAAGCCGCGAGGAGGCGCACGAGGTCGTGGACGAGATCGTCGGCCGGTGGCGAGGTGAGGCCGGGCGCGTCGGCGAGCGCGCGGGCTCGACGCTGTCGGGCGTCTTCCGGGAGGTCGGCCTCGTCACACGCCGCGAATACGAGGAGCTCGAGCTCCGTCTGGCCCAGCTCGAGCACCGCCTGAGGCTGATCGAGAAGGAATGAAATGAGCGCCAGGCCCGCGGTGAGGCAGCTCGGGCGGATCTCCGAGATCGCCCAGGTCGCTGCCAAGCACGGGTTCGGCTACCTGTTCGAGACGCGCGGCCGGGGCGCCGTCCGCTCCCGGCTGGGGCGTGAGGTCGAGGCTCCGGAGGAGGGCTCGCCGCGCGGCCAGCGTCTCCGCGAGATGCTCGACGAGCTCGGGCCGACCTTCGTCAAGTTCGGGCAGCTGCTCTCGACCCGGCCGGACATCGTCCCGCCCGACGTCGTCTTCGAGCTGAAGGCGCTTCAGGACTCGGTCAGCCCCTTCCCCTCCGAGCAGGCGCGGGAGGTCATCAAGGAGGAGCTGGAGCTGACGGTCGAGCAGCTCTTCCTCGAGTTCGACGAGACGCCCATCGCCGCGGCGTCGATCGGTCAGGTGCACGCGGCGGTGCTCCCCAACGGCCGCCAGGTGGTCGTCAAGGTCCAGCGGCCGAACGCCCCCCGGCAGATCGAGGCCGACCTCGAGCTCATGTACCAGCTCGCCCGCCTCGCGCGCGAGCGCGTGCGCGCCCTCGAGTTCATCGACACCGTCGCCGTCGTCGACGAGTTCGCGCGCTCGATCAGGCAGGAGCTCGACTACAGAATCGAGGCGCGGAACGCGGAGCAGTTCCACAAGAACTTCGCCGGCGAGCCGCACGTTCGCGTCCCGCGCGTCTTCTGGACCTACTCGCGGGCCCGCGTGCTAACGCTGGAGCGCCTCGAAGGTATCCAGGTCGGAGACCTCGTCCTCGGCTCCTACACGATGGAGGAGCGGCGGCGGCTCGCGTACCGGATCGCGGAGGCCTGGATGGCGATGATCTTCCGGCACGGGTTCTTCCACGGCGACCCGCACCCGGCGAACATCCTCGTCCTGCCCCAGAGCGACCAGATCGGCCTCGTCGACTTCGGGACCGCCGGCCAGCTCGCTCCGGACGACTCGTCCAAGCTGACCGGGCTCTTCATCGACGTCGTGAACCAGAACGTCGAGGCGATTCCGCGCCGTCTCGCCGCGCTCGGCGTTCGCTACCCGAAGGACCGGGAGGATGACTTCGTCGCCGAGCTACGGGCGATCTTCGAACGCTACTACGGCGCCAGCCTCGCGGAGATCGACCCGGTCCAGGTGATCCGCGAGGCCTTCACGCTCATCTACCGCATGCACCTGACGCTCCCGACGCGGTTCGTCGTCCTCGACCGCGCGATCGCCACGCTCGGGTCGGTGGGCGCCGAGCTCTACCCGGAGTTCAACGTCTTCGAGGTCGCGAAGCCGTACGCGCGCGAGCTGATGATCGAGCGCTTCACGCCCCAACGGGTCGCCTTCCGGATGCAGAGCGAGGTCCGCAACTACGCCGGCATGATGCTCGAGCTGCCCTACCAGGTGCACGACGTCCTCCAGGAGGTGCGGGACGGGCAGATCGAGGTCGGTTTCAGGCACGAGGGCCTCGAAAGCCTCATCCATCGCATGGACACTGCGTTCAACCGCATCGGCATCGCCATGGTCGCCGTCGGCGGTGCGGCGACGTCAGGCATCCTCGCCGCGACGGTCGATCGTGGCCCGATGCTGCTGGGGATTCCCCTGCTCGCCGCGATCGGCCTCTTCCTCTCGACCATCCTGAGCATCTGGCTGGTGTGGGGCGTCCTGCGCTCCGGCCGGCTCTAGGCCGGGTCGTCTCCAGCCGGCGAAGGCGGACCTGACCCCGCGCTGGCGGGGAGCAGGAAGGATCCTGCGGCCGAGCCGCCGAAGAGAGGCGCGTGACGATTCTGCTCCGATGGCGCCGCCGCAAGATCCTCCGCGCGTGGCGGCGGGGCGCGATCGACTACACGCAGGCGCGCCGACGCTACGAACGGCTGCTGCGCGGGCTCTGACCCTGGCCGGCGCGGACGGGTAGGGAGCGCTCGTCACGCTTTCACGGGAAAGGACATCTACCGACGGCGACGGCCCGTTGGTAGCTTCGCCGGCATGGGGGAGGCCGTGCTGGTGGTCGAGTGCGAGGAGCCCACGAGAGCGTTCCTCTCCAGGCAGCTGGCCGACGACGGTTTCGAGGTCTTCGCGGCCGAGCACGCCGCCGCGGCGCTCGAGCTGGTCGAGTCCGAATGCCCCGACCTCGTCCTCCTGGACGCCGTTCTTCCCGACTCGTCCGGCTTCGAGCTCTGCAGCCGACTGCGGGCGGGGGAGCCCGGGCGGGCCTGGAACCGCGACGTTCCCGTGATCATGGTCACCGAGCGCGCCGACCCCGTCGATCGCGTCCGCGGCTTCGCGCGCGGCGCGGACGACTACGTCATCAAGCCGTTCGTCTACGAGGAGCTCGTCGCCCGCATGCGGGCCGTCCTCCGCCGGGCGGCCCGTCCACAGCACCGCCACCTGGCCGTTCGCGAGCTCGACATCGACCTTGCCTCGCGCGTCGTGCGGGTGGGCGGCGACCGGGTGGAGCTCTCCGCGAAGGAGTTCGACCTCCTGGTCGCGCTCGCCGAGGATCCCGAGCGCGTCTTCCGCAAGGACGACCTCCTGCGCGACGTCTGGGGCTTCCGCTCGCGCGGCCGGACGCGCACCTTGGATTCCCACGCGAGCCGGCTCCGGCGGAAGCTCAACCGCCCGGGCGAGTCCGCCTACGTCCTCAACGTCTGGGGCGTGGGCTACCGGCTGGTCGCGGCGCGCTGAGCTGGCACGCGACCATCTGCGACGCTCGTCGGTGAGTGCCCCGCGCCGAGTAGCGAACAGCGCGCAAGCCCGCCGCCCCGGCGAAGCCCCCGCGAGACGTTAGTGCAGAGGGCGGTCCGAAGACCGCCCTCTGTCGAGCTGCCGTGACCTCGAGTCGCTAGTCGATCGTGAACTCCTGGGTCTGCGGATTACTGTGGCCGAGGCGCATCGCGCTCGCCCTCACCTTGCCGCTGAGGAGGAAGACGTTCAGCCCCTCGCCGATGTTCGTCTCGTAGATGAAGCCGTTGTACCAGTACGAGGACCAGGCACCCGTGACGTCACAGCAGAAGATCGTCCCGGGCGGGACCGGCTTGGGCGGCGGGTCGCTCCAGGCGACCGTTCGCGCCGCGGCCGGGTTCGTGAAGTCCACGACCCACGTCCCCGCCTGGTAGTTGCCGCTCACGAGCACGTCCGCCCGTTACGCAGCGGGACGACGTTGTAGTTGTGCAGCGTGCAGTTCTCGGTCGAGGACTGCGGAGCGCGGCAGCGTCCACGTTCCGAGGAGGGCGCCGGACCCCGTGTCGTAGAAGAAGAAGCTCCTCTCGAGCGGGTCCGTCGCCTCGCACTCGGCCGCGACGCCGCCTCCGGGCTCGTGACCGAAGATGATGATCTCGCCGTCCCACCACCACGCGGCCGAGTGGCCGACCGTGACGTCGGGGACCTCCACGTGGCGGATTGCATCGGATCCTCGAGCGAGCCTCCCATCGGGCCGCCGAGGCTGAATGCGCGGAACCCGTCCCGCCCGCGCAGGCGGCCTGCATGACGTCGCCGAGGATGACGCCCATGTCGTGGCACGGGTGCTCGACGGCTCGGTCCCGAACGCCGCGCTGGCCGGGTTGTCCAACGGCATCTCGATGATGTCGATGCAGTCGCACGCCGAGCTCGTTCGAGTTAGTCGATCACGCGGTTGTTCGCGTGTCCGGCACGCGCGTCGCCGTGTGCGAGCCACACCAATCCGCTGGGTCTCGCCAGCTGATTCGGCGACGAGCACGGGATTGGCCTTGTCGCCGACGTCGAAGACGTGGAACCCCTCCGAACCCCGCGGAACCGGCTGGCCGTCACACGTCAGGCCGGCGCCGAACGCCCCGGGCGACCCGGCCGGGGTGTTCCACGAGCGGACGAGGATGTTGTTCCAGACCGCGACGTCACCCTGGTTCCCGTCGCAGAACGTTCGCGAAACCTGCTTCGGGTTCCTCGGCTCTTGATGTTGCGGATGTTGAAGCCGTCCCAGTTGCCCTGATAGGCATACTTGCCCCAGAACGTGATGTCCGTCTGGATGTCCGGGTTGGCGCCCCCGAAACCCCCCAGCACGGCCGGCTCTTCGATGTGGCCGAGCGGGCCAGGTTCGACGCCCGGGTCGGTCGTGTGGCCGGCGCCCGCGGCGAGCGGGAACGCGAGCACGCCGCAGACGAAGGCAGCAAAGACCACGACGCGTAAAGGATTATGCATGGCCACCTCCTGAGTGAAGACGAGACGCAGGCAGGCGGGCCGGCTCCCGCAAACCGGCTCGGCCGAGCGAACTGCGCATCGGCTCCCCTCTGCCTGCTGCGCGAGCATTCTCCCGCTCGGGCTAGGTGCCGTCAAGCACGAGGGCTGCCCGCAGGGCCGCCCTCGTGCAGACGTGGAGGCCGCCGTTCGACGGCCGCCCTCCCAAGGTCGCCTTCGCCGTCTCTGTCGATCGAGAACTCCTGTGTCTGCGGGTTGAGATGGCTCGAGCTGGATCGCTCCGGCCGTAGTCGGGTCGCTGAGCCTGAAGACGTTCAGCCCCTTCGTGATCTCCGACTCGTAGATGAAGTTGTTGTACCAGTACGAGGACCAGGCCCCGCCGAGCTGCGGGCGGGACGAGCGGCGGCGGATCCGACCACGCCACGGTGCGTGCGTTCGCCGGGTCGGTGAAGTCGACGACCCACGTTCCCGCCTGGTAGTTGCCCAGGGACGAGCACGCGCTTGCCGCTCCGGAGCGGCACCGTGTTGTAGTTGTGGATCGTGCAGTTCTCCGTAGCGCTCTGCGGCCGCGGCAGCGTCCACTGGCCGAGCTTGGCGCCCGTGTGCGCGTCGTAGAAGAAGGCGCTCTTCTTCACCGGCGGATCGGTCGCCTCACATTCGGGCAGGCGCCGCCGCCGGGCTCCCAGCCGAGGATCAGGACCTCGCCGTCCCAGCTGAAGGCGGCCGAGTGCCAGTTGCCGATCACTCCGTCGACACCGGGCTCCTCGACGGTGTAGAGGAAGCGCGGATCCTCCAGCGTGCCGCCTTGGGGCGGCCCGATGCTGAAGACGTTCGACATGTGCGCCCGAGGCTGTCCCGAGCAGGTTCACGCCGCCGAGGATGACGCCGTTGTCATGCGCGGCGTGTCCCCCTTCGAGCGGCTCGCGGCGCAGGAAGCTAGCGGCGCCCGGGTCGTCGAGCGGCACCTCGACGATGTCGATCCAGTCGCATTCCTGGTCGGCCGGGGGCAGCAGCGCATTCCCGCCGGACGTTGCGTTGTAGATCAGCCGCGCTGGTCCCCGTCGGGAACTAGCGTCAGGGTGTGCGTCCCGCAGCCCGGCGAGTCGGCCTGCGGCCTCGCGCTCAGCTCCACCTCGCCGACCAGCTGCGGGTTCGCCAGGTTGCTGATGTCGAAGATGTGCATGCCCTCGAAGCCCGCAGGCACCAGGCTGCCATCGCAGTTGCGCGCTTCGGCCGTGCGGTGCGTTCCAGGCCCTGACGAGGATGTTCCCCCAGACGACGATGTCGCCCTGGTCCCCGTTGCAGCGCGTCCGGGAGACCTGCTTAGGATTGTCCGGGTCGAGATGTCGATGATCCGGAACCCGTCGTAGTTCGCCGTGGAAGGCGAGCTTGCCCCAGAACGCGATATCCGAGTTCACGTCTCGCTGTCCGTCGCGGTAGCAGGAACGCTCGCCGAAGTCGAGGGCTGTGCCCCAGCGCGTGCATGTTCGGCGTGTGTGGGTCGCGTGGCGTGGTCCGCTCCCGCAGCAAGCGGAAACATCAATAACCCGATCACCGCCGCCGCGAGAGCAAGTGCGTGCGGAAACTTTCGCATATAGCACCTCCTAGCTCCGCGGGGAGCCCACGTGAGGCCGCCGGCCCAGAACGCCGACGACCCGGCGCCGACGGGAAACACGGCACGACTCCCCTTTCCCTGCCTTGCCCCGCCAGTCTTCCCAAATTTGCAGAGCGCAAACACGAGGGCGGCCGCCTTGCGGCGGCCGCCCTCCGAGTCGTCCGGTAGCGCGCCGGCTAGTCCTTCAGCTCGAAGGACGTTTCGGCCGTCTGCGGGTTCAAGTGGCCGAACCTCTTGGCGCCCGCGGTCACCTTGTCGCTCAGCTTCCAGACGATGAGCCCGCGCGTGATGTCGGACTCGTAGATCCGGCCGTTGTACCAGTAGGTCGACCAGTCGCCGCCGAGCTGGGTCGGCGTGAGCGGTGCCGGATCGGCGTACGCGACTTCCTTCGCGTTGGCCGGGTCCGTGAAGTCGACCACGCTGATGCCGGCCTGGTAGTTGCCGCCGACGAGCACGTGGCCCTTGTTGGTCGGCACGACGTTGTAGTTGTGGATCGTGCAGTTCTCCGTCGCGGTCTGCGGCCGCGGCAAGACGAACTGCCCCAGCTTGGAGCCGTCGCTGGCGTCGTAGAAGAACCAGCTCTTCTTGACGTCCGGATCGGTCGCCTCGCACTCGGGCAGGCTGCCGCCGCCCGGCTCCCAGCCGAGGATGAGGACGTCGCCGTCGAACGTGAACGCCGCCGAGTGCCAGTTGCCGTTGCAGGCCGGGTTGCCTGGCTCGTTGCAGACGCCCGGCTCGGAGACGGTGTAGAGGAACTCGGGATCCTCGAGCGAGCCGCCGTCGGGCCCGCCCAGGCTGAAGACGTTCGTGTGGTCGTGGCTCGCGCAGGCGAGCTTCATGACGTCGCCGAGGATGACGGCGGAGTCGTGGCAGGCGTCGGCTTCCTCGAGCGGCTCCTGACGGAGGATGCTCGCGCTGCCCGGATCGTCGAGGGGCACCTCGAAGATCGTGATGAACGGGCAGGGCCCGCCGGACGTCTGGTTGTAGACGACCAGGCGGTTGTTCTCGAGGTCCGGCGCGGCGGTCGCCGTGTGCGAGCCGCACGGAAGCGCCAGCGATCCCACGACCTCAGGGTTCGAGCGGTCGCTGATGTCGAAGATGTGCACGCCCTCGAAGCCCAGCGGGACGGGCTCGCCGTCGCATGACAGCTGAGACGATCCGGTCCCGGTCGCGGGTGAGTTCCACGAGCGAATGAGGACGTCGCCCCAGACGACCACGTCGCCCTGGTTGCCGAAGCACTCCGTGAACGAGACCTGCTTCGGCTTGGCGGGCGCCGCGATGTCGACGATGCGGAACCCCTCGTAGTGGCCCTGGAACGCTTCCTTGCCCCAGAAGGCGAGGTCGGAGTTTGCCGTGAAGGTCAGGCCCGGCAGGTTCGGCGTGTTGCCGAACGCCGAATAGCCCTGCGGATGCAGGTTCTTCGTGTAGTCGAACGTGCTCGTCGCCTGGCCCGCCCCCGGCGGCACCGCCGACGCGCCCGGCGAGAGCATCACGATTCCGCTGACGAGAACAGCGAACGTCAGCAAGAGTCGTAGCTTATGCACGCGAGAAACACCTCCTGCTGTTGCGGGAGCACGGTGAACCACCACGCACGTGTTCGGGATCCCCTTGCTCCCGATTTCCCTGGTTTGCGCCGGGCAGTCTTGCGGGCCTGCGCGGGTCCGTCAAACGACCAGGATCACAAGCGGAGGGCGGCCGCCGGGTGGCGGCCGCCCTCTCTCAGCGGTTTTCGCGCGACTAGTTAATCGATTGTAAAAAGCTGCGACTGCGGGTTCGAGAAGGGTGTCCGGTAGTACGCCGTCACGCGCGGGTCGTTGATACGCCACGTGAGGAGGCCCCAGACGAGGTCCGACTCGTAGATGTGGCCGTTGTACCAGTAGGTCGACCAGTCGCCGCCCTCGAACCCGTCCGGGAACGCCGGCGGGTCGGCGTAGGCGATCTCCTCCGCGTTCGCCGGGTCGGTGAAGTCGACGACGCTGATGCCGGACATGTAGTTCCCGGAGACGAGGACGTAGCGTTGCTCACCGCCCCGCTTCCTGAGCGGGATGACGTTGTAGTTGTGGATCGTGCACGCCTCATCGGCCCCCTGGTCGCGCGGCAGCACGAACTTCCCGAGCAGCTCGCCGGTCTCGACGGAGAAGAAGAAGTAGGACTTCATGTCGTCCGTCTGGACCGCGGAGCCGGCGATCGGCGGGCTGAGCACGCTGCCCGTCGCTTGACAGGCTGGGCGGACGCCGCCGCCCGGCTCCCACCCGAAGATGACGACCTCGCCGTCGTAGGTGAAGGAGGCCGAGTGGCCGGACGAGGGGATGCCCGGCAGGATGTGGTGCATCATCAGCGGCTCCTCGAGCGAGCCCCCGTCGGGCCCGCCGAGGCTGTAGATGCCGAGGCTGTTGCCGCCGGCACAGGCCAGCTTCATCGCGCTCCCGAGGATGACGCCGATGTCGTGGCACGGGTGCTCCTCGGTCGGGATCTGATTGAGCAGGTGCGCCCCCGCCGGGTTCGCGAGCGGGATCTCGACGATGTCGAAGTTCGGGCACGCCGCGCTCGAGCTCCCGACGTAGACGATCAGCCGGTTGTTCGCGAGGTCGGGGATCATCGTCTGCGTGTGCGAGCCGCAGGCGAGGTCGACCGAGGCGATCAGGTCGGGGTTTTGCTTGTTCGTGATGTCGAAGATGTGCAGTCCCTCGAACCCCGGCGGCACGAAGTCGCCGTCACAAGACGCTCCGAGCGGCCCGGTGTTCGAGTTCCAGGAGCGGCTGAGGATGTTCGCCGTAGATGGCGATGTCGCCCTGGTTCCCGGGAACGGCGCCGGTCGGGTTCTTCGGCGCGCACTCCTCATAGTCGATGATCTCCACCGGCTTCTTCGGCTGCGAGACGTCGACGAGTCGGAAGCCGTTGTAGTGGCCCTGGACGACCATGTCTCCCCAGAAGGCCAGGTCCGAGTTGATGAAGTTGGATTCCGGCCCGCTCGTCGGGACGCTTCGCTCCGAGAACGAGAGCGCGGTCAAGTTCGGCGTGATCGCCCAATCCTGGACCAGCGGGATCCTGGGCGGCGACGCGCTCAACGGAGCTGCGACGAGCCCCAGTCCCAGCGCCGCCAGCGCCAGCACCAGTCGTAGCTTCACGAGATACCACCTCCACGTGGGTCACGGGAAGCCCCCCAGCGGCCGGCCCCCCTCTTGCCTGCCTGACAGCGGCAGTCTTGTGCGCTTTAGTGCCACTGTCAAGAATGAGGGTGGCCGCCTCTCGGCGGCCACCCTCGGTTCCGTCAGTCGGCTGAGCGCGACGTCTCAGTCGATGTTGAACTCCGTGGTCTGCGGGTTGAGGTGGCCGAGCTTCCTCGCCCCGGCGACGGTCTTGTCGCTGAGGTTCCAGATGATGAGCCCGCGCGTGATGTCGGACTCGTAGATGCGGCCGTTGTACCAGTAGGTCGACCAGTCGCCGCCGAGCTCGATGCCGACGGGCGGGTTCGGATCGACGAGCGGAGCCGGATCCGCGTAGGCGATCTCCTTCGCGTTCGCCGGATCCGTGAAGTCGACCACGGAGATTCCAGACTGGTAGTTCCCGCTGACCATCACGTACCGGTCGCGAAGCGGGACGATGTCGTAGTTGTGGGTCGTGCAGTTCTCGACGTTCGTCTGCGGCCGTGGGATCGTGAACTGGCCGATCGAGGTGCCCGTGTCGGCGTCGACGAAGAAGAACGTCCGCTCGAGCGGGTTGTCGGTCGCCTCGCAGTTGGCGCCGGACCCGCCGCCGGGCTCGTGGCTGATGACCAGGACCTCGCCGTCCCACGTGAACGATGAGGAGTGGCCGAGCGAGATGCCGCCCGTCACCTTGTGGTAGAGCCACTTCGGGTCTTCCTTCGAGCCGCCGAGGGCGGGGTCGATGGTGAACACGCTGGCGCCGTTGCCAGGGCCCCCGGAGCCGGTGCACGACACGAGGTTCGTGTCGCCGAGGATTACCGAGGTGTCGTGGCACGAGTGGGCATGCTCGATGTCCTCGTCCGGGTCGCCGGACCGCTCGAAGCGCAGGTACGAGGCGTCCGCCGGGTCGTCCAGGGGCACCTCGATGATGTCGATGCCGCGGCAGTTGAGCGGAAGCTCGCCACCACCCGGGCACGCCGAACGTCGTGTTGGCCGACGAGTTGCTGTAGACGAGCAGCCGGTCGTTCTCGAGGTCGGGCACCAGCGTCTCCGTGTGCGAGCCGCACGGCGTGTCGACGAAGCCGATGACGTCAGGATTCGTCGGATCGCTGATGTCGATGATGTGCACGCCCTCCTGGCCGCGCTCAGGGAGCCCCGCCGCCGGGTCGGCCGGCTCGCGGAACATCGGCCAGTCGCCGCAGAACGCACCCGGCGTCGTGAAGCGGGCGGGATCGGTGACCGGGATGGTGGTCCCGTCCGGATAGTGAGGCGCTGGCGTCCCCGAGTTCCAGGACCGGATGAGGAGGTCACCCCAGATGATCACGTCGCCCTGGTTGCCGTTGCTGTTGAACCGGCTCTGGCACTCCTCCCAGTTGATGATCTCCATCGGGATTGTCCGGCTCCTCGACATTGATCAGGCGGAAGCCCGCGTACGTGCCCTGGACGGCCGTGTTGCCCCAGAAGGCCAGGTCGGAGTTGAAGCTGCCCGCCCCGGGCACGGTGTTGTCGAGCGGGATCTCCCGGGCGGAGTACCCCAGCGGATGCAAGTTCTTCGTGTACTCGAACGTGGCCGTTGCCTGGGCCGCGCTCGGCGGGACCGCACCTGCCGTCAGCGGCAGCACGGCGCCGACGATCACGACGGCGCATGCGATCAACAAGCGTAACTTCTGCATGTACGCTCCTCCTTCTCGAGTCCTGAAGCTCGATTCGCTCATGGGGAAGCACTGCGGACGTCCCCCCGTAGGCCCGCGCGCAAAAACGGTGGATGGTCCCCGATGCTCCCCCAACTGGCCTGCCTGACGCCGGGCAGTGTCATTCGTCATGGGGTTTTTGTCAAGCGGGAGGCCGCCTGGCGGCGGCCTCCCGCGGGTTAGTAGCTACTGGTCGATTGTGCTCGCGGGGAAGCAGCGCGCGCGCTTTGCGACCGGCTTCTCAGAGGAGAGGCCGCCCGGAGGCGGCCTCTCCTACTGCGCGAGCGCTCGCGACCGCTAGTCGATCGAGAACTCCTGCGTCTGCGGGTTCGAGTGCGGCGTCCGCAGGTACGACGTGATCGCCGGGTCGTTGAGCCGCCAGATGATGAGCCCGCGCCTGATGTCGGACTCGTAGATGCGGCCGTTGTACCAGTAGGTCGACCAGTCGCCGCCGAGGATCAGCGGATCCGGCGGAAGCGAGAGCGGCGCGGGATCTGCGTACGCGATCTCCTTCGCCGCCGCCGGGTTCGTGAAGTCGACGACGCTGATGCCGGACTGGTAGTTGCCCGCCACGAGCACGTAGCGCGGCTTGCCGCCCTTGTTCCTGAGCGGGACGACCGTGTAGTTGTGGATCGTGCAGTTCTCCGTGAGCAGCTGGTCCCGCGGCAGCACGAACTGCCCCAGCTTGGCGCCCGTCTGGGCGTCGTAGAAGAAGTACGACTTGTGCACGTCCTGCTGGATGATCGGCTGGCCCATGAACGTGCCCACGACGCTCCCGTTCGCGGAGCAGCGCGGTCCGCCGCCGCCGCCGGGCTCCCAGCCGAGGACGATGACCTCGCCGTCCCACGTCCAGCCGGCCGAGTGCCAGTTCCCCGTTCCGAGGCCGATTTGCTGCTCGCCCACTCCAGGCTCGGTGATCGTGAAGAGCCACTGCGGGCTCGTGAGGCTGCCGCCGGGGATCTCGTTGGCGCCGATGTCGTAGACGTTGGCGTGCGAATGGCTTGCGCAGACCATCTTGTTGACGTTGCCGAGGATCACGCCGCTGTCGTGGCACGCGCCGGCGTCCACGAGCGGTGCCTCCCCGATCTTGGCCGTCGCCGCCGGATTGGCGAGCGGCACCTCGACGATCGAGATGAACGGCGGCGTATCGCCCTGAGGTCTGGTTGTAGAGGATCAGGCGGTTGTTCGCGAGATCCGGCACGCCTGTCGCCGTGTGCGAGCCGCCCGGGAGCGGAACCTGCGCGACGAGCTGCGGGTTCCCCAGGTTCGAGATGTCGAAGACGTGGATGCCCTCGAAGCCGACCGGGATCGGCTGTCCGTCACACAGGGCCCCGGCCGGCGCCGGCGTGTTGTACGAGCGGATGAGGACGTCCGTCCCAGACGACGACGTCGCCCTGGTTCCCGCTGCACGGCTGGAAGACGATCTCCTTCGGCCGCGACGGGAACTTGATGTCGATCGCGCGCCAGCCGTCGTAGGAGCCCTGGAACGCGATGTCGCCCCAGAAGGCGAGATCGGAGTTGAAGACGTCGGAGCCCGGCCCCGTCAACGGAACGATCTTCGGCGAGTAGCCGAGCGGCGTCAGGTTGGACGTGTACGTGAACGAGCTGACCGCATCGACCCGCGGCGGGCCGGATGCCGTCAGCGGCGCAGCGACGATCCCGATCGCAAGGGCCGCGAGCGCCAGGAAGAGCTTGAGCCGTCCCACTGCCACCTCCTATGTCCATGGAGGCGCACGCCGCCGCCACCCTCACCCCAAGGCTCGCACGGACTGACGTGCTCGGCGAAGATGCGCCCCCCTGACTGCCTGCCAGACCTTCGGCCCCGGCACTCTTTCCATGCCTCGGGTGGGCTGTCAAGGAGCCGCCGCGAGCTGTTGGCTACGCAACGAGGCGGACGAGCCCCGTCGCCGCGGCGGCGGCCACCACGACGACGAGGAGCGGGGCCCGGAGGAGGATCGCGACGACCGCCGCTCCGAGCCCGGCGAGGCGCGCGTCCAGGACGATCTCCTCGTCGCCGCCGACCGCCTGCGTGACGACGAGCGCTGCGAGGAGGGCGGGGGCGAGGAGCGCGACGACGCCTGTCAGGTGCTGGGGCAGCGGTTTGCCCCCGAGCAACACGGGACCGACGGACTTCAGCGCGACAGTCGCTGCTCCGACAACGGCGATGACGATCCAGACCTCGCTCACGGTCGCCTCCAGCCGAGCAGGCACGCCGCCGCCGCCGCGACGATCGGCACGCCGGCCGGAGCGACGGGGAGGAGCACAAGAGCGATGCTTCCGCCGAGGATTGCGGCGGCAAGAGCGCGCCTGGAGTGCACCTGCGTCACCAGGAGGGCGAGAAAGAGCGCCGGAAAGGCGGCGTCGAGCCCGAGAGCGGACGGATCGGCGAGCGCGTCCCCTGCGAACGCGCCGACCGCGGTGCCGCCCACCCAGCAGACGTAGAGGAGCAGGCCTGCGCCGACGAGTAGGCCTCGGTCATAGCGGCCGTCCGGCCGCTTCGACAGCGCCCACGACTCGTCGACGATCAGCTGCGACTCGAGCAGCCGCCGCAGCGGACCGCCGACGAAGATCGGCGCCACCGAGACGCTGATCGGCGCGTAGCGGGCGTTCAGGAGCGTGGCGGCGACGATCGCGGAGGCGATCCCGCCGCCCACTCCGAGGATCGAGACCGCGGCGAACTGCGCCGATCCGGCGAACGTCGTCGCGGACATGACGATCGCCTCCAGCGGGTCGATGCCCGCCCCCGGCGCGAGCACGCCGAACGAGAGCGCGAACGCGAAGGCCGCAACGGCAAACGGAGCGATCTTCTTCGCCCCGTCGCGGTACCGCGCGGCGCTCACGACTCGGGAACCCAGTCGCGCGTGAGGACGAGCCAGAAGGCGAGTCCCGCATACGGCCCGTAGCGGCGGAAGCGCCGCTCGATCGTCGAGTCCTTCACAGGCCGCCCACCCGTCACCCGTGCGTACTTCGGTCGTGTCCAGGAGTCGAGCACGAGGCGCGAGTAGCGGCCCAGGAGCATCATGATGTGGGCGGCCGCGTAGGGGCCGACGCCGGGGAGGGCGAGGAGCCGGATCTCCACTTCCTCGTCGGAAATCTCGTCACGGGTTGCGTTGCCCAGTTCCTCCAGGTCGAGCGTCCCGGCCGCGACGTCGGCCGCGAGCGAGCGGAGGTAGGGCCCGCGATAGCCGGCGCGGACGACGTCTCGGTAGAAGGCCTCGGAGGCCTCGGCCATCGCGGTGGGGGTCGGGAAGGCTCGACCGTACGGGCCCTCGGCGGCCGCTCCGGCGGCGGGCTCACCCAGGTGCTCGACGAGGGCGCCGACCATGCGCTCGGTGGCCGACCACGCGCAGTTCGTCGTGCAGATCGTCTTGACGACCTCCTCGTAGACGGTGGGGCTGCGAATCAGCCGTCCGGCGCCGCCGGCCGCCCACGCGAGGTCGGGGTCGTCCGCGGCCGCTCGGTAGAAGGGGGAGAGGTCCTCGTCGAGACGCAGGACGTGCGCCGCGCCCGCGATCACGGTTGCCGCCTGCCGGGCGCCGGGCGTGCGGCCGGCGACCGTGACGAGCGCCTTGCCGGGCCGGCCGTCGGCGATCAGAAGCGTGCGGGGACGACCGGTGGGGAGGGGAACGGTGATCTCGAGCGCGCGCGACTCCTCGTCGATCCGCATGGGCGGCAGGTCGACGAGCCCGTGGGACTGAATCGTCCGCCACAGGTCGACCTGCTCGCCTCCGGCGCCGACGAGCGGAAGGCTTGCCGTCCAGGCCGTGCTAGGCACGCTGGGCGTACTCTTGCTCCCAGGGGGAGACCTCGAACGCCTTCCCCGGCTCGCCTCCGACCGCAAGCAGCGTCGTTCCCGCCTCGAGCGCGGTCGCGCTCCGCACGACCGCCGGATCCGGCACGTAGACGAAGGTCCCCGCGGGGGCGTCGACGGTCTCGCCGCCGATCGTGAACCTGGCGCGGCCGCTCCCGACGAAGAAGAGCTCTTCGTGCCGCGTCCCGCTGTCGGTCAGCTCGGTGTGCTCGGGGCTGAGCTCGCCGCCCGCGTCCTCTGCGGCGTACGCGTTGACCCCGAAGGAGGTGACCCCGAAATGGATGCGCACGGCCCGCCAGGCCGCGAGACCGGGCTCGTCCTTGCCCGGCGTCGGGAGGTCGGTGAGGCGCGCGGTGCGGTACGGGAGATCGGACATCAAACCGTTTCCTTTCGCCGTAGTAACCTGTAATCTACTATAGATGGTTACAAGCCTGCAGGCGGCGCCCGACGATCTCGAGCACGTCCGGGCGTTCGTGAACACCCGGAACATCGAGAACGGGACGGACGAGCTCTCGAGCCCTGAGACGCTCGACACGTGGCTGGCGGACCACGGCCTGCGAGTACGAGGGCGGATCACGCGTCACGACCTCGACGCGGCCCGCCGGCTCCGAGAGGCGGTCCGGGCGCTCCTCCTCGAGAACAACGGGGTCAGCGTCCGCAAGCAGGCGGCCGTCGCTCTCAACCGGGCGGCCACGGACGCGGGCCTCGAGCCGCGCTTCGACTCCTCGGGGGGCCTCCGGCTCGAGCCGCGCGCGGGAGGCGTCGCCGGCGCGCTCGGGCGCCTCCTGGCGATCGTCGCCGGCGCAATGGCGGACGGGACGTGGTCCCGGCTGAAAGCATGCCGCGCCGACGACTGCCGCTGGGCCTTCTACGACCACGCGCGCAACCACTCCCGCCAGTGGTGCTCGATGGCGGTCTGCGGGAACCGGACGAAGGCGCGCACGTACCGCCGTCGCCACGCCGCGTAGCGAGTCGGCACGCATCGGGCCGGCGTGGTAGACGTGCCGCGTGGCGATTCTCGGGATCGACGTGGGCGGCACGTTCACCGACGCCGTGCTCCTCGCCGACGGACAGCTCCGGACCGCCAAGGTGCCGACGGTCCGCGCGCAGGAGCTCTCGGTCGTCAAGGCCGCCGCGGCCGTCGGAGCGGGGGAGGGGGCGCTCGAGCGGTTCACGCACGGGACGACCATCGCCACCAACGCTCTTCTCGAGCGCAAGGGGGCCCGGACCGCCTTCGTCGGCACCGCGGGCTTCGAGCACGTGCTCCACCTGCGGCGCCAGACCCGTGCACACCTCTATCGGCTCTGCGAGACGCATCCGGAGCCCCTCGTCCCGCTCGAGCGCTGCGTCGGCGTCCACGAGCGGGTCGGCCCGGAGGGCGTCGTCGAGCCGCTCGACCTCGGCTCTCTCCCGGAGCTGGACGCGGAGGCAGTGGCGATCTGCCTCCTCTTCTCCTTCCGCGACTCGAGCCACGAGCGCCTCGTGGCCGAGGAGGTGCGTCGGCGGCTCCCGGATGCCCGCGTCGTCGCCTCCCACGAGGTGGCGCCCGAGTTCCGGGAGTACGAGCGGGCCTCGACGACGACCGTCGACGCGTACCTCGGCCCCGTGCTGTCTGCCTACCTCGGCTCACTCGCGGGCCGTTGCCGCGAGGCGCAGCTCCCGGAACCGCTCGTCATGCGCTCGTCGGGCGGCGTCTGCACGCTCACGGAGGCGGCCGGGCATCCCTCGCTCGTGCTCGTGTCCGGCCCGGCGGCGGGGGTCGTCGGCGCCGCGCGCGTGGCCCGGCTCGCCGGCGTCGACGACGCGATTGCCTTCGACATGGGAGGAACCTCGACCGACGTGTGCCTGATCGCCGGCGGAGAGGCAGGCCGGACGGGGGAGCGCGAGGTCGGCGGCTTCCCGATTCGGCTTCCGACCGTCGACCTCCAGACCGTCGGTGCGGGTGGAGGGTCGATCGTGTGGCGCGACACGGGCGGCGCCCTGCGGGTGGGCCCGGAGAGCGCCGGCGCCGATCCCGGGCCGGCCTGCTACGGCCGCGGCGGCGTGGAGCCGACCGTTACCGACGCCAACCTCGCTCTCGGGAGGCTTCCGGCGACGCTTGCGGGCGGGCTCGAGCTCGACCCGGCGGCAGCCGAGCTCGCGCTCGGCGACCTCGACCCACGGGCCGTCGTCGAGGTCGTCAACGCGGAGATGCTGCGCGCGCTGCGACTCGTCTCCGTCGAGCGCGGCCACGATCCACGCGACTTCGCCCTCGTCGCCTTCGGCGGCGCGGGCCCGCTCCATGCCTGCGAGCTCGCGGAGGCGCTGGGAATCGGCAAGGTGCTCGTCCCGGCGCCCGCGGGAGTCCTCTCGGCCCTCGGCCTCGTGGCGAGCGAGGAACGCCGCGACCGCGTGCGCTCGTACGTGATCCCGCTCGAGGACGCCGGCCTGCTCCCGCGGGAGGGCGAGGTGGACCTGCGCTACACGGGCCAGTCGTTCGAGTTGACGGTGCCCCTCGGGCAGGACCCGGCCGAGGCGTTCCACCGGCTGCACGAGGAGCGTTACGGCTACGCGGACCCCGCCCGGCCGATCGAGCTCGTCGCCCTGCGGACTGCGGAAGTGACTCCCGGCCCCGAGCTCGACCTCCCCGGCGGCGAGCCCCTGAGCGTGACCGGGCCCGCCGTCGTCGAGCTCGAGGGCGCCACGTGCTGGGTGCCCCCTGGGTGGGAGGGGGATAGGGACGGGAATAGCACATTGATCCTCACGAGATCGTGAATATCGAGCTCCAAGTTCTCGGCAGCGCGCTCCGGGCAGTCGCCGAGGAGATGGGCGCCGTGCTCGTCCGCGCGGCCTTCTCGGCGAACATCAAGGAGCGCCGTGACTGCTCGACGGCCCTCTTTGCCGAGGACGGGCGCATGATCGCCCAGGCCGAGCACATCCCGGTCCACCTGGGGGCGATGCCCGAGGCGGTTGCGGCGGTGCTCGAGCTCGAGCCGCGCCCGGGTGAGATCTTCGTCGTCAACGACCCGTTCACCGGCGGCACCCACCTCCCGGACGTGACCCTCGTCTCTCGCGTCGACGCCGGGCTTGCCGTGTCGCGCGCCCACTACGCCGACGTGGGCGGCGCGGAGCCGGCGAGCCTCTCGGCCGACTCGACCGACATCTACCAGGAAGGGCTGGTCTTACCGCCGGTCCGGCTCACGGAGGAGGTCGAGACGATCCTGCTCGCAAACATGCGGAACCCCGACGAGCGCCGCGGCGACCTTCGGGCCCAGGTCGCGGCCCACCGGCTCGCCGAGCGGCGGCTCGAGGAGCTCTGCGAGCGCCGGGGCGTCGAGCGGGTGCGCGCCGCGATGGACGGGCTCTATGCCTACTCCGAGCGCCGGGTGCGCGCCGCCATCGCCGAGCTCCCCGACGGCTCGTTCGAAGCGTTCGACCTCCTCGAGCCGACGGAGGGAGAGCTGGTGGTTCGCGCCCGGGTGACCATCGCCGGGGAGGAGATCGTCATCGACTTCGCGGACACCGACCCACAGCACGACGGCAACCTCAACTGTCCGCTCGCCGTGACACGGTCGGCCGCGTACTTCGTCGTCCGCTGTCTCACCGATCCGGACGTGCCCGCGTCGGGTGGCGCGTTCGCGCCGGTGACCGTGCTCGCGCCCGAGGGGTCGCTCGTCAACGCCCGCCCGCCGGCGGCGGTCGCGGCGGGCAACGTGGAGACGTCGAGCCGGATCGCGGACGTCCTCTTCCGTGCGTTCGGAGAGGCCGTCGCCGTGCCGGCCCAGGGGCAGGGGACGATGAACAACGTCGCGTTCGGAAACTCCCGCTTCACCTACTACGAGACGATCGCGGGGGGACAGGGGGCATGCCCCTCGGCAGACGGCCCGTCTGCCGTGCACGTGAGCATGTCGAACACGCTCAACACGCCCGTCGAGGCGCTGGAGCTCGCCTACCCGCTGCGGGTGGAGCGCTACGCCGTCCGGCTGGGCTCGGGCGGCAAGGGCCGCTTCCGGGGCGGCGACGGCGTCATCAGGGAGATCAGGGCGCTCGAGCGCTGCCGCGTCTCGATCGTGAGCGAGCGGCGGGCGCGGGGCCCCGCGGGCATTCGAAGCGGCGGCGCCGGCGCGCCCGGCCGCAACCTCGTCGACGGCCGGCCCGTTCCGGCGAAGGTGACGCTCGCGCTTGCCGCCGGCGAGTCGGTGGTCATCGAGACACCCGGCGGCGGCGGCTTCGGCGCGGGCGAGTAGGACGGCGTCGGCACCCCGAGTCGAGAATTTCGCACGTCCGGCACAGTCTTGCTGCGTTGTGCCCCACACGCGCGCGCCGAGCGCCGTTAGGCTCGAAAGCGGGTGGTGGGCCGGGGTGCCCCACAAGGGAAACGGGAGCGAGGGGGTGCCGACCGTCCGGCTCGCTAGGCTCACGTCGGTGCGGTTCTTCCGCAGGCAGCCCCGTTTCCGGCCGCTCGACGAGCGCGAGTGCTACCTCCGGCTCCACGGAAGCCGCAGCGGCCAGATCGAGCTGGTCGCCGTGCCGACGCCGGGATCCGCCGAGGTGGCTGAGCTCCTGCCCCGGCGCGAGAGAAGCGATGACGGCGCTCCTTCCCTCGGGCCTGGGCCGGCAGCCCCGAGCGGCCCCACCGACGCCTCGCCCGCGCTCCATCTTCTCATCCGTTACCCGCGCCGAGGCGGCCGCTTGACCGGAGAGGACGTGCGCCGGGAGCTCCTCCGCCGCATGCAGGCGCGCACGGGCCAGGCGGCCTGAGCGAATCGCCTCCTGCCTATCCGGGCAGGATCGCGCCCTCGAGGGCGAGGAGGGTTTCCTTCCGCTCGAGGCCGCCCCCGTAACCGACCAGGCTTCCGCCGGCCCCGACGATGCGGTGGCAGGGGACGACGATGGGCACCGGATTGCGATTGAGGGCTCCGCCGACGGCGCGAGCCGCCCGCGGCCGGCCGATCCGCCGGGCGAGGCCCCCGTACGTGTCGACATGTCCGTACGGGACGCGACCGAGCTCCTCGAGGACGGCCTGCTGGAAGACCGGGAGCGGCGTGAGATCGACCGCGAGGTCGAAGTCCTGCCGCCGGCCGGCGAAGTACTCGTCGAGCTCACGGCGGGCGTGCTCGACCGGTCCCGGCGAGCGCAGGACCCTCGCGCCGAATGCACGAGCGAGCGCGTCGAGCTCGCGGTCGGGCTCCGGATCGAACGAGATGCGGCACAGGCCGCGGTCGCTCGCGGCCACGAGGAGCGCTCCGACCGGGGAGTCGGCGAAGTCGTACGCGACGTCGAGCAGCCCCGCTGACGCGGCGGCCGTCCGGAAGCGGGTGTCGAGGGATTCGGGCACAGGGGTCACGGGCTGTTCCTCCTTCGCAGGCGCCGGACGCCTGACGAGGCGGCCTGGCGCGCGGCCTCCCCGCTCGACCCGAGCGCGGCGCCGATGTCGTCGTAGGAGAGGTCGTAGCCGTACCGGAGAACGACGGCCGCCCGCTCCGTGGCAGGGAGCTCGACCACGAGGTGCTCGAGCTCTGCGTAGGCGGGCTGCTCGTCCGTGACGGGAACCTCCGGCGCCTCCATGACGGGAACCGCCTTGCGACGGGCGTCTACGGCGACGTGCGTGGCGATCGTGAATGCCCAGGCGCGGAGGTGTCGTCCGTGCTCGAGCCTCGGGTACGCCCGGAGCGCACGCAGGAACGTCTCCTGAAACGCGTCCTCGGCGGCCTCGCGACCGAGCAAGCGCCCGAGGTATCCGAGGATCTCGTCCTTGCGCTCCTCGTAGAAGCGCTCGAAGGGCGGTATCGCGGCCACGGCCTCCATCATGCGGTCCAACGCGCGGCGGCGCGGGAATGTGAGACTGCGCAGGATGCGCGCTGCGGTCGTAGGACACGTCGAATGGGTGGAGTTCGCCAGCGTCGAGCGCGTGCCGAGCGCCGGCGAGATCACGCAGGCGCGCGAGACGTGGGCGGAGGCGGCCGGCGGTGGGGGAGTGGCTGCTGTCCGGCTCGTGCAGCTGGCAGGTGCCTGCACGCTCTTCACGGCCCTCGGCCGGGACGAGGCGGGGGAGCGCGCACTCGAACAGCTCCAGAGCCTCGGCGTCCGCGTCGAGGCTGCTCGCCGGCAGGAGCCGCAGCGGCGTGGGTTCACATTCCTCGACGATGCGGGCGAGCGGACGATCACCATCATCGGCGAAAAGCACATCCCGCTCGGCGACGATCCGCTGCCCTGGCCAGAGCTCGCCGAGGCCGACGCCGTCTACTTCGTGAGCGGCGATGTCGCCGCGGTGCGAGCGGCGCGGCGGGCGCGCGTGCTCGTCGCCACCGCACGTGTGCTGCCCGTCCTCGCCGACGCGGCCGTTCGGCTCGACGCGCTCGTCCGCAGCGCCTCGGACCCGAGCGAGCGCTACGAGGCCGGCGATCTCGACCCACCTCCGGCACTCGCCGTGGCCACGGCCGGCGCTGCGGGCGGGCGCTGGACCGCCGCCCACGGCCGCGCCGGCACCTACGAGCCCGTTCCGCCGAGCGCCCCCGTGGCGGACTCCTACGGGGCCGGCGACACGTTCGCCGCAGGCCTCACGTACGCGCTCGCCAGGGGGGACGGGACAGAGGACGCGCTCGAGTTCGCGGCGGGTCAGGCGAGCGCAGCGATCACGCGGCGCGGCGCGCACGGAACCCGCTGACGGTGTCTAGGCGCTCGTGCCCTCGAGTCGCTTGAGGATGTAGTCCGCGTACCAGCCCGGCCAGTCGTCGTCCCTCCGGCCGAGCTCACGCTCGTAGTCGCCGTGCGCCTGCTCGGCTTCGCGCAGGAGCCCGGCCAGCTCCTCCCTCGTCACCTCGACCTGCACGACTTCCTCCCTTCCGTTGTCGGACGTGTCGAGCGCATTCTGCCCGGACGCTTGCGAAGTGGGGGATTGTGGACTAGAGTGGGGGAAAGTGGTGGCTATGAAAGGCGCCGGCGCATGCTTCTCGGCGAGTACGAGCACACGATCGACGACAAGAACCGCCTCACGCTTCCCGCCAGGTTCCGACAATCCTTCGCGGACGGCGTGGTCGTCACGCGCGGCATCGATTCGTGCCTCGATGTGTACGCCCGCGAAGGGTGGGAGTCGTTCGTGGCCTCGCAGCTCGAGGGCCTCGACCATTTCAGCCGCGAGACCCGCGAGATGAGACGGCTCATCTTCTCGGCGGGGAGCGAGGCCGAGTTCGACAAGCAGGGTCGGGTGACCCTGCCGGCCGCGGTCATGAAGAAGGCCGGCCTGGGCCGTGACGTCACCGTCGTCGGCGTCGGCGACCACCTCGAGGTCTGGGATCGCGACGCCTGGCAGGCCCACAGCGAAGACATCGAAGGGAGGGCGGAGGTTGTTGCGGAACGCCTTGCAGCCCGAGCAGGCTGATCACGTCCCCGTTCTCGCCGAGGAGGTCCGCGAGCTCCTCGCCGTCCAGCCCGGCGAGACGGTCATCGACGGGACGTTCGGAGCCGGAGGGCACGCGGAGCTTCTCGCCGCGGATCTCGACGGCCGCGGCCGCCTGATCGCGATCGACAAAGACGCGACGGTGCGCCCCTACTTCGAGCGCCTCCAGCGCCGCGCCCGTGTGCAGTCGCGCTTCCTGCGCGGCGACTTCGCAGTCGTGCTCGGCCAGCTCGCCGACAACGGGGTCGAGGCCGACGCGATCATCCTCGACCTCGGCGTCTCGAGCATGCAGATCGACCGCCCCGAACGAGGGTTCTCCTATGCGGTCGACGCGCCGCTCGACATGCGCATGGACGTGTCGGCGGAGCGGTCGGCGCGCGACGTTGTCAACGAGATGAGCGAGCGCGACCTGGCGGACGTCTTCCGCCGCTACGGTGAGGAGCGCTTCTCCCGCCAGATCGCGAAAGCGATCGTCCGGCGCCGGGCCGAGCATCCGTTCGAGCGAACCGCCGACCTCGTCGAGGTCGTCCGCTCGGCGATCCCGGCTCCGCGGCGCTTCGGCGACGGGCATCCGGCCAAGCGGGTCTTCCAGGCTCTTCGCATCGTCGTGAACGAGGAGCTCGAGTCCGTCGAGCAGGCACTCCCGGAGGCGGTTCGGCTGCTCCGGCCCGGAGGCCGCATCGCGGTCGTGAGCTTCCACTCGCTCGAAGACAGGATCGTGAAGCGATTCTTCGCGGCGCAGGTGCGCGGCTGCACGTGCCCGCCCGACCTGCCGGTATGCGTCTGCGGAAAAGAGCCGTCGATGCGCCTCGTGACCAGGAAGGCGGTCCGGCCCTCTCCCGCCGAGACTGCGCTGAACCCGAGGGCGGCCTCGGCGCGCCTCCGCGTGGCGGTGACCACCTGATGGCGACCGCCGCTGCCCGCGCCGAGCCGCGTCCCCGTCGAGCGCCCGCGACCCGGCCCGCCGCTCGCCCGGCGCCGCGCCGCCGCGCCGCACCCCGCCCCCGCCTGGCCGGAAACGTCGCCTGGATCCTCGCTGTCGCGGCGCTCCTGGCGGGGATCGTCGCCCTCAACGTCGGCGTCCTTCGTCTCAGCATGGAGTCCGAGCGGCTGGAAGCGGAGCGGAACGAGCTCGTCGCGCGCGGCGACGCCCTCGAGGCCGAGCTCTCGCGGACGGCTTCGGCAGGCCGCATCGAGGCGCTCGCGACGCACGAGCTCGGCCTCGTTCGGCCCGACGAGGCGACCTACATCCGCTTGCGACGCGCCGGGAAGTAGCCCGCGGTGCGCCAGGCGAACAGGCGCATCAGGCTGCTCGTCGCCGTCTTCGCGCTCGTCTTCGCGGCGGCCTTCGCGCGCGTGGCCTGGCTCCAGGCGGTCAAGGCGCAGGCCCTCGACCGGCTGGCGACCAGCCAGCATCGCGAGGAAGTGGAGGTCCTGGCCCGCCGCGGCACGATCTTCGACCGGCTCGGCGTCCAGCTTGCCATCGGGGAGCGGGCGATCACGGTCTATGCCAATCCCAGGCAGATCGTCGATCCCCGAGAGGCCGCGCTCGCGGCGGGCGAGGCGCTCGAGCTGGACGCGGGGAAGCTCTACCCGCTCCTCGCCGATCGCTCCAAGGGATTCGTCTACCTCGCCCGCAAGGCCGACCCCGACAAGGCGGAGGCGCTGCAAGCGCAGGAGATCGCCGGGATCTTCTTCGTTCCGGAGGAGCGGCGCGTCTACCCGCAGGAACGCGTCGCCTCCGAAGTGGTCGGGTACGCGGGCACCGAGAACCGCGGGCTCTCGGGCGTGGAGCTCGAGTACGACGACGTCCTGGCCGGCGCGGACGGCTCGAAGACGATCGTACGGGATCCCTTCGGGCGGACGATCGACGTCCTCGAAGCGACCCAGGTGCGGAACGGCCGGGACGTCTTCCTGGCGCTCGACCACTCGCTCCAGGGCCACCTCGAGCGGATCCTCCGCGAGACGCGGGCGCGCTGGTCCGCGAAGTCGGCGACGGCGGTGGTGCTGGATCCGAAAACGGGTGGAGTCCTCGCGCTCGGCGTCGAGCCGGGGTTCGACGGGAACGAGTACCCCACGGTGGCGCGCCGGGACGAAGATCGCCTCCGGAACCGGGCGGTCACCGACACCTACGAGCCGGGCTCGACGTTCAAGGTGGTGACCATCGGCGGCGCGCTCGAATCGGGGATCGTCTCGCCCTCGACGCCGTTCCGGCTCCCGTACGAGATCCAGGTCGCCGACCGCGTCATCCACGATGCCTCCCCGCGCGGGACAGAGACGATGACCGTCGCGCAGATTCTCTCGCGCTCGTCGAACGTCGGCGTGGTCACCCTCGCCATCCAGCTCCAGCAGCGCGTGCTCTCGGAGTGGATCCGCCGCTTCGGATTCGGGCGGAAGACGGGCGTCGACTATCCCGGGGAGACCCGAGGGATCGTGGTGCCCGCAGAGGAGTGGTCAGGCTCGACGATCGGAAACGTCCCGATCGGGCAGGGAATCGCCGTGACGCCGCTCCAGATGGCGGCGGCGTACGGGGCGATCGCCAACGACGGCGTGTGGGTCGAGCCCCACCTCGTCGAGCGGGTCGAGGAAGGAGGGCCCGTCTCCTCCGAGCGGCGGCGGGTCGTTTCCAGCAGACGGCGAACCAGATCACGCGCATGCTTCGCGGAGTGGTCGAGGAAGGGTCCGGGACGGCCGCGCAGATTCCCGGCTACAAGGTCGCCGGCAAGACCGGGACCGCCGCGAAGCCCGAGCCGACCGGAGGCTACTCGACGTACCGGTACGTCGCGTCGTTCGTCGGCTTCGTTCCCGCCAACGACCCGCGGATCGTCGTGCTCGTCACGGTGGACGAGCCGCGGGGGGCGATCTGGGGCGGCTCGGTCGCCGCTCCGGCGTTCGCCGAGATCGCCGAGTTCGCGCTGCAGTATCTCGAGGTGCCGCCGAACTCCTAGGTCGCGGACGTCGCCGGACCTTCGGACCTGTGATTCACGTGCGCGTGTGGGGCACCCCATCCCACCACCCGCTTTCGAGCCTAGCGCCGGAGGTCGCGCGCGTGGGGCGCGGACCGCGCCAGAATGCAGGAGAAGTGTGGAAGAACAGCGCCGTGCGCGCCGAAGACCCAGGCTAGCCGTGCGAGAGCCTCCCGCCATCGAGCTCGAGACGCTGCGCGCCGCCGTCGGGTCGACGTCTGTGCTCAACCCGGCCCCAACCGTCGTGGCCGACCTCGCCTACGACGCCCGCGCCGTGACGCCGGGAGCGCTGTTCTTCTGCGTTCCGGGTCAGCGCGCAGACGGGCACGACTTCGCCGCGGACGCGGTCCGGCGCGGTGCGGTGGCGCTGGTCGTCGAGCGGCCGCTCGACCTGCGCGTCCCCCAGCTCGTCGTCGCCGACGCGCGCGCTGCGATGGCGCTCGCGGCCGACGTGTTCTTCGAACGCCCCACCCGGGAGCTCGAGGTGGCGGGCGTCACGGGGACGAACGGAAAGACGACGACGGCGTTTCTTCTCTACTCGATCCTGGCGGCGGCCGGACGGCGGCCCGGCCTGCTCGGCACCGTCGAGATGCGGCTCGGTGGGGAGCGCCGTCCCGTCACGCGCACGACACCGGAGGCGATCGACTTGCAGCGGACGTTCCGGGAGCTGCTCGACGCCGGCGACCGCAGCTGCGCGATGGAAGCGTCGTCGCACGCGTCCGAGCTGAAGCGACTGGTCGGGACGCGCTTCCGCGCCCTCGTGTTCACCAACCTCTCGCAAGACCACCTCGACTTCCACGGAACGCTCGCTGCCTACTACGAGGCCAAGCGCCGTCTCTTCACCGAGCCCGACGTGGACGGGGATCGTCCGCCTGCGGCGGTCAACGTCGGCGACGCGCACGGCCGCCGCCTTGCGGACGAGCTCCGCCAGGGAGGAGGGAGGCTCGTCACCTTCGGGCTCGCCGACGACGCGGAGATCCGGCCGGAGGAGCTCGTGCTCGGGCCGTCCGCCACCAGTTTTCGCGCCGGCGGGATCGTCGTCAGCCCGCGCCTACGTGGGCGCTTCAACGTCGAGAACGTCCTCGGGGCGATCGCCGCGGCGCGGCTGCTCGAGGTCGAGGACGACGCGGTCGTCCGGGGCGTCGAGCACGTCGCCGGCGTCCCGGGCCGCTTCGAGGCGGTGGACGAGGGCCAGCCCTTCGCCGTGCTCGTCGACTACGCCCACACGCCGGAGGCGCTCGAGAACGTCCTCGTCGAGGCTCGCCGGCTCGCGACCGGCCGACTGCTCTGCGTGTTCGGCTGCGGCGGCGATCGCGATCGCGCCAAGCGGCCGCTCATGGGCGAGGTCGTGAGCCGTCTCGCAGACATCGCGATCGTCACGTCCGACAATCCCCGCAGCGAGGAGCCGCTCGCGATCATCGAGCAGGTCCTCGCGGGCATGAACGGCGAGGAGCGGGTCGAGCCCGACCGCGCGGCCGCCATCGCCGGTGCGATCGAGCAGGCTCGGGAAGGGGACGTGGTGGTGGTCGCCGGAAAGGGCCACGAGCAGGGCCAGGAGCTCGCCGACCGCACGATTCCGTTCGACGACCGCGAGGTCGCCCGGGACGCCCTTCGCCGACTCGGCGCCGCCGCATGATCCCGCTGCCGCTCGCCGAGGTCGCACAGCTCGCCCCGGGGCGGCTCGAGCGTGCCCCCGGCGCCGAGCAGGTCACCGGTGTCACGATCGACTCGCGCCGCGCCGAGGAGGGCGACCTCTTCGTGGCCGTCGGCCGCGGGGTGGACTTCACCGGCGAGGCGCTCGCGGCCGGGGCGGCCGCCACGCTCGTCCCGGAGGACGCCTTCGCCGCGCTCGCCGCGCTGGGGCGGGCAGTGCGCGAGCGGTCGAGCGCGCGCGTCGTGGCCGTGACGGGGGCGACCGCGAAGACATCCACGAAGGACATCCTCGGCGCCCTCTGCGTGCCCCACGTGCCGACGGTCGTGGCCGAGGGAAGCCAGAACAACGAGATCGGCCTGCCGCTGACGCTGTGCCGGCTCGAGCCGGAGACTCAGGTCGCCGTCGTCGAGATGGGCATGCGCGGCCTCGGCCAGATCGCGGAGCTGTGCGAGATCGCCCGGCCCGACGTCGGGATCGTCACGAGCGTCGGCCCGGTTCACCTGGAGCTGCTCGGCACGGTCGAGCGCGTCGCCCAGGCGAAGGCGGAGCTGATCGAGAGCCTCCCGCCGGGCGGTACCGCCGTCGTCCCTGCCGGAGAGCAGTACCTGGAGCCGTACCTCGGGCGCGACGACATCAGCGTGTACAGGTTCGGCGAGGGTGGAGACGTGAGCCTGAGCTACTTCCAGGCCCGTGACGGCTCCTCGCGCATCCGCGTCGAGGCCTTCGGGCGGCCCCTGACGCTCGAGTTCAGCTTCGGCTCGCGCTACAACGCCACGAACGCCCTCGCCGCGCTCGCGGCCTACCACGCGCTCGGCCTCCCGCTCGGAAAAGCGCAGAAGGGCGCCCGCCAGGTTCGGCTCTCGCGGCTCCGCGGCGAGGAGATGGCTCTCCCCGGCGGCGGCGTGCTCATCAACGACTGCTACAACGCCAACCCTCTCTCGATGGCGGCGGCGCTCGACAACCTCCGCGAGCGGGGAGGGAGGTGCCGCAAGGTGGCCGTGCTCGGCGACATGGCGGAGCTGGGGCCGGGTGCGCCCGCGTACCACCGGGAGGTCGGGGCCGCCGCGGCGCGGGCCGGCGTGGAGGTCATGGTTGCCGTCGGCCCGCTCGCGCGCGGGTACGTGGAGGGTGCCCGCGGCGTCTCCCTCACACGCTGGGCGCCCACCGTCGAGCAGGGCCTGGCCGCGCTGCGGAGCGTGCTCCAGCCCGGCGACTGCGTGCTCGTCAAGGGCTCGCGGGCGATGGGTCTCGAGGTGATCGCGGAGGCCGTGGCCGCCGTCCCGGCCTAACCTTAGGCTCCGTCTATGGTCGAGGTCCTGCTCGCAGGCGTGCTGGCGATGGTCATCTCCATCGTCTGCGGCCCCAAGTTCATCGACTTCCTGCGCAAGAACGAGTTCGGGCAGCAGATCCGCGAGGAGGGCCCGAAGGGGCACGTCGTCAAGCAGGGGACGCCGGCGATGGGCGGTCTCTTGATCATGATCGCCATGGCGATCCCCTTCCTCGTCTTCTCGGACCGGACGGTGCCTGCGGTGACCGCGTTCTTCGTGGCGCTTGCCTGCGCGGCAATCGGGTTCGTGGACGACTGGACGAAGGTCTCGCGCCGCCGCTCGCTCGGCCTCTCCGGCCGCTGGAAGCTCCTCTGGCTGGCGGCGATCACCGTCGTCGTCGCGATCGTCGCCGAACGGGGGCTCGACGAGCCGCTGACCACCGACGTCTACCTCCCGCTGCTCGACGTCGACCTGCCGCTCTCCTGGGGCTGGTACGTGCTCCTCTTCATCATCATCGCGGGCGCCTCGAACGGCGTGAACCTGACGGACGGGATCGACGGCCTCGCCGCGGGGACGACGACCATCGCCATCCTCACCTACACCGCCATGAGCCTCGTCGCCGCGCTCGCCTCCATCCGCGCGATCGGGAGGGCGGACCCTGTCGATCTCGACCTGGCCATCCTGGGCGCGAGTCTCGTCGGGGCCTCGATCGGCTTCCTCTGGTACAACGCCTTTCCGGCCGAGGTGTTCATGGGCGATACCGGCTCCATGGGCCTGGGAGGCGCGCTCGCGGCGTTCGCGATCATGACGAAGACGGAGTCGCTGCTCGTCCTCATCGGCGGGATCTTCCTGATCGAGGCGCTGTCGGTCATCGTGCAGGTCATCAGCTTCAAGTGGTTCGGCCGGCGGGTGCTCTTGATGGCGCCCCTCCACCACCACTTCGAGATGAAGGCGTGGTCGGAGACGAAGATCACCGTCCGCTTCTGGATCGTGACCGCGATCCTCTGCGCGTGCGGCTTCGTGCTCTATTACCGGTACGCCTCTGAGTTCGCTTCCTGAGACGGCTGTCGTCGTCGGCCTCGCGCGCTCCGGCGAGGCGGCGGCGCTCGCACTCGCGCGGCGCGGTGTCCGCGTGGTCGGCATCGACCGGAGCCGAGAGCTCGACGCCGGGAGGCTTCGCGCGGCGGGCGTCGAAGTCGTGCTCGGCGCGGACGACCCCGCGCTCCTCGACGACGTGGACCTGCTGGTCAAGAGCCCTGGAGTTCCGAACGAGGCGCCCCTCGTGGCGGCGGCGCGGGCGCGCGGTGTTGCGGTCTGGAGCGAGGTCGAGCTCGGCTCGCGCCTCCTCGCCAACCCGATCCTCGGCGTTACCGGGACGAACGGGAAGACGACGACGAGCGAGCTCTTGGGCGCCGTCTTTCGCGCGGCCGGCCGACCGGTGGCGGTCGCCGGAAACGTCGGCCGGCCCCTCGACGGGCCTCGACGGTTCGTTGACGGAGGACGCGTGGATCGTCTGCGAGCTCTCCAGCTTCCAGCTCGAGGACATCGACGCGTTCCGTCCTCGGATCGCCGTGCTGCTCAACCTCACCCCGGACCACCTCGACCGCCACGGCAGCGTGGACGCCTATCGGGCGGCGAAGCTCCGCATCTTCGAGAACCAGACAGAGGACGACATCGCCGTCATTCCCGCGGGGTTCGAGGCGGTTCCCGGCCACGGGCGCCGGATCGAGTTCTCGGCGGACGATCCTCTTCCGGCGGAGCCGGGCCTCCCGGGCGCCCACAACCGCGAGAACGCCGCCGCCGCCACTGCGGCCGCCAGGGCCGCGGGGATCGCCGACGACGCGATCGCAGGCGCGCTGCGCTCCTTTCCCGGCGTTCCACACCGGCTCGAGCTGGTGCGGGAGGTCGGCGGCGTCCGCTGGGTGAACGACTCGAAGGCGACCAACCCCGAGGCCGCCGAGCGGGCGTTGGGCGCGTACCCGCCCGGCCTGCGCGTGATCCTCGGCGGCAGCCGCAAGGCCACCCCCTTTGCCGGGCTCGCCCGCAGCGCCCGCGAGGCCGGGGTCTCGCGCGCGTACCTGATCGGCGAGTCCGCCGACGAGCTCGCCGAGGCATTGGCGCGCGAAGGCGTCCGCTTCAGGCACTCGGTCGACCTCGAGCGGGCGGTCGCCGAGGCCCACGCCGATGCCGAGCCCGGCGACGTCGTCCTCCTTTCGCCGGCCTGCGCGAGCTACGACCAGTTCACGGATTTCGAGGAGCGCGGCAAGCGGTTCCGGGAGCTCGTGGAGGCGCTGTGAGCCGGCGCGGCGGCAGCGCCCTCGAGTACCACCTGCTAGTCGTGGTGACGCTCGGGCTCGTCGCGTTCGGGCTGGTGATGGTCTACAGCGCCAGCTCGGCCCGCGCCACGCTGGCGGCCGACGACCCTGCCTACTACCTCAAGCGGCAGGCGCTCTACGCGCTCCTGGGGATCGTCGCGCTCGTTCTCCTCTCACGGACCGACTATCGGCTCCTGCGCTACTTCGTGGCGCCGCTCCTCCTGGGGAGCTTCGTCCTGCTCCTGGTGGTCCTCGTGCTGGGAGCGCCGGTGAACGGCGCGCGCCGCTGGCTGGAGCTCGGCCCAGCGGCAATCCAGCCGTCAGAGCTCATGAAGCTCGCGCTCGCACTCTGGATCGCCGGGTATCTCGCCCGGCGCCCGGCGCCGCAAACGCTCGGCGAGCTCATGCGGCCGATCGGCCTCGTCGTCGGGGCGGCCGCGGCGCTCATCCTCGTCGAGCCCGACCTCGGCACGGCGATCTCGATCGCGATCATGGTCGCCGCCGTCCTCGTCGTCGCCGGGACGCGCCTACCGACGCTGGCCCTGGCCGGCTCGCTCGGGCTGGTCGTCGTGCTCGGTGCGATCTGGCTCGAGCCGTATCGCCGCGAGCGCCTGCTCGCGTTCCTCGACCCCTGGCAGGACCCGGAGGGAGTCGGCTTTCAGAGCGTGCAGGCGATGCTGGCGTTCGGCTCCGGAGGCCTCTTCGGCACGGGGCTCGGGGAGAGCGTCCAGAAGGTCTACTACCTGCCCGAGGCCTCGACGGACATGATCTTCGCGATCGTGGGCGAGGAGATCGGCCTCGTGGGCGCCTTCGCCGTGCTCGCCGCCTTCGTCGTGTTCGGCTACGCCGGCTTCAACGTCGCCCTCGGGTGCCGCGATCCCTTCGGGAAGCTCCTGGCGGCCGGCCTCACCGCGCTCGTCTGCGGGCAGGCAGCTCTCAACGTGAGCGCGGTCATGGGCCTGGCGCCGCTCACCGGGATTCCCCTGCCCTTCGTCTCCTACGGTGGCTCGAGCCTGATCGTGGCGCTCGCGTCGGTGGGCATCCTCCTTAACATCGCCGTGAACGATGCCGCCGCGTCTCGCGCCGAAATGCCTGATCGCCGCCGGAGGAACGGCCGGACACGTGCTGCCCGCGCTCGCGGTGGCCGAAGCGCTCCAGCGTCGCGGCGCCTCCGTCACGCTCGCCGGTCGGCCTGATTCGGTCGAGGAGCGGTTGGCGCGGTCGGCGGGCCTCGACTTCGACGCGTTCCAGGTCGAGGGGATCCCGCGCGAGGCAAGCCTCAGGACCGTGCGCGCGCTCGCGCGCGATGCGCTTGGCGCCCGCGGCCTGCGTCCGAATCCTGAGACGCCGTCGCCCCGACGTCGTGCTCGGCGCAGGAGGCTACGTCGGCGGGCCGATGGCGCTGGCGGCCGGAGTCCTCCGGATTCCTGCGGCGGTCACCGAGGCGGACGCCCACCTCGGGCTGGCCAACCGCCTCGCGGCGCCCTTCGTCGAGCGCGTCTTCTGCGCGTTCCCGCTCGACGGGGCCGAGGGGTCGAAGTACATGGTCGTGGGCAGGCCCATCCCGGCCCGCTCCCAGCCTCCGGCCCGCGACGAGGCGCGCCGGGCGTTCGGGCTTCCGGCCGAGGGCCCGGTCGTGCTCGTCTTCGGCGGGAGCCAGGGCTCCCGGCGGCTGAACGAGGCGGCTCTCGAGGCGCTGGCCGAGGACGGGCCCGCGGTGCTCCACCTCGCGGGCGAACGGGACTTCCCCGAGCTGGAGCGGCGCCCGCGGCGTTCCGACTACGTCCTCCAGGACTTCACCGAGGAGTTCGGCGCCGCCCTGGCCGCGGCCGACCTGGTCGTCGCGCGGGCGGGAGGCTCGGTGTGGGAGGTCGCGGCGGCGGGGAAGCCCGCCCTGCTCGTCCCCTACCCGCATGCGACGGGCGACCACCAGACGAAGAACGCCCGCTACTTCGAGCGTGGCGGAGGCGCCGTGGTGGTCCCGGAGCGCGAGCTCGACCTGCGGCGGCAGGTTCTCGAGCTCCTGGCCGACTCCGAGCGGCTTGCACGGATGAGAGAGGCGATGCGGACGCTGGCGAAGCCGGACGCGGCAGAGGCCGTTGCGGAGGAGCTGATCGCGCTTGCCCGAGCTTGACGGCCGACGCGTCTGGCTCGTGGGCATCGGCGGCGCCGGCCTCTCCGGGTATGCAGTCGTCGCGAACGCCTGGGGCGCGGACGTGTCGGGGTGGGACCGGAAGGAGACGCCGTACCTCGAGCACGTGCGCGCGGCCGGCATCCCGGTCACGGTCTCGCCGGAGCCGCCGGAGCCGCCCGCCGGGGCCGAGGTCGTCGTCTCGACCGCCTATGCCGGCCGCGTGGCCGGCCGGAGCCGAGCCGAGTTCCTCGCCGAGCTCGTTGCCCTCCGGCGGTCGATCGTCGTCGCCGGAGCCCACGGCAAGACGACGACGACGGCGATGATCGCGTACTGCCTCGACGGCCTCGGCGACGACCCCTCGTTCTTGATCGGCGGCGAGGTGCCTCAACTCGGCGGAAACGCCCGGGCGGGAAGCGGCTGGCTGGTGGTGGAGGGAGACGAGTCGGACGGCACGGTCTTCTCGCTCCCCGCCGACGTCGCGGTCGTCACGAACGTCGACCTCGACCACCACGCGGCCTTCGCGTCGGTTGCGGAGCTCGAGGAGCGCTTCGAGCGCTGGGCCCGGACCGTGCCCGAGGGACGGGTCGTCTGGGGCCGCGACCTCGAGCCTCTCGAGATCGAGCTCTCGGTACCCGGCGAGCACAATCGCCTGAACGCGGCGTGCGCCCTGGCCGCGCTGGAGATCGCGGGCTTCGAGCGCGGAGCGGCGGCGGGCGTCCTTGCGCGCTTCCGCGGAGTAGGGCGGCGGCTCGAGGAGCATGGCGAGGCGGGAGGCGTCCGCCTTCTCGACGACTACGCACACCATCCGGCCGAGGTCGCCGCGACGATCGCTGCGGCACGCGATCTCGCCCGGGAGGGACGGCTCGTGGTGCTCTTCCAGCCCCACCTCTTCTCGCGGACGCAGCATCTCGGGCGAGAGCTGGGCGACGCTCTCGCTGCGGCGGACGCTGCGGTCGTGACCGAGGTCTACGCCGCCCGCGAGGAGCCGGTCGCGGGCGTCACCGGCAAGCTGGTCGTCGACGCGCTCGCGGCAGCGCGCCCCGGGATGTCGGTCGGCTGGGGGCCGGCGCTCCCGGAGGCTGCCCGAATCGCGGCGGCACTCGCCCGTCCGGGCGGGGTGCTCCTGACGGTAGGCGCTGGGGACGTCGACACGGCGATCCCCATGCTTCGCGCGGAGCTCGAGCCGTGACGGAGAACGTGCCGCTCAGCCGGTACACGACCCTCGGGACCGGCGGCCCGGCGCGCTGGTTCGCCACCCCGAAGAGTGAAGACGAGCTCGTGGAGCTGCTGGACTGGGCGGCGGGGGAGGAGGTTCCCGTCGCGGTCGTCGGGCTCGGCTCGAATCTGCTCGTCGCAGACGAGGGGTTTCCGGGGCTGGTTCTGAAGCTGAGCGGGGAGCTCGCGGCGGCCGAAGCGAGGGACGGGCTCGTCGTCGCCGCCGGCGGCGCGCCTCTGGCGGTCTGCCTGCACCGCGCCCGGGCCGCCGAGCTGGGCGGGCTCGAGTTCGCCTGCGCGATCCCGGGGACGGTCGGAGGGGCCGTCTGGATGAACGCGGGCGCCTACGGCGGAGACATCGCGGGCGTCCTCAGGCGCGCCCTCGTCGCTGAAGCGGGCGGAGCGCGCTGGCTCGGGCCAGGCGAGCTGGGCCTCAGCTACAGGAAGTCGGGCCTTCGGCACGGTCAGGTCGTCGCGCGCGCAGAGCTCGCGCTTCGGCCGCGGCCCCTCGCGGAGATCAAGGAGACCGTTTCGGAGATGCAGGCGCTGCGAAAGGCGGCGCAGCCGACCAACAAGCGCACGTTCGGGAGCGTCTTCAAGAATCCCGAGCACGAGCTGACCGCCGGCCGGATGGTCGAGGCGTGCGGCCTCAAGGGCTTTCGGCTAGGCGGAGCGCAGATCTCCCCGAAGCACGCGAACTTCATCGAGAACGCCGGAGGCGCCCGCTCGGCCGACGCTGCCAGGCTCATCGCCGAGGCTCGCCGGCGGGCTCGGGAGCGCTTCGGAGTCCTTCTCCAGCCGGAGGTGCAGCTGCTCGGCGCGATCGAGATTCCGCCGCTCGACCGGTAGGACGGCGCCGCCCGGCGGCGAACTCGGTCCTGTGGTTCGCCGACCGCATCTCTCACTCGTGCCCACACACAGGCTCCCGCGTGGTCTGCGGCACCCGTCCCGGCGGGCCCTGGCTCTCGCGGCGGGCGTTCTCGCGGCGACGGCGCTGGTCTACGTCGCCGCCCGGGAGACGTCGCTCTTCGCCGTGCGGGAGATCGAGGTCGAAGGTGCGCCGCCCGCCGTCCAGGAGGCGGTGCGGGACGAGGCGGAAACGCTCCTGGGCGAGAGCCTCGTCGCCCTCGACCGCGACGAGCTTCGCCGGCGGCTCGAAGCGCTCCCCATGGTCCGCTCCCTCTCTCTGGACCGAGCGTTCCCGCACACCCTCCGGATCGCGGTCGAGGCCGAGCGTCCGCTGGCGGTTGTCCAACGCGGGGAGGAGGCCTGGCTCGTCTCCGCACGCGGCCGGGTGATCGGTCCCGCGGGCTCCGCTGAGCTGGCGGAGCGACCGCGGATCAGCGCGGAAGAGGAGGACTACCTGATTCCCGGCGAGCTGATCGGAGCGGGCCGCCTTCGGGTCGCGCTCGACGCGCTCGGCCGGATCCCGGCCGGCTTCCCGGTCGAGGTTCGCTGGGCCCGCGTCGAGGACGAGGAGGTCACGTTCGGCCTGGGAGACGGCACGCACCTCCTGCTCGGACCGGCAGAGGCACTTCGCCTCAAGCTCGTCGTCGCAGGCCGCGTGCTCCGGAGCATGTTTCCGGACGAGCTGGCCGAGCTCGGCTATCTCGACGTCACGCTGCCCGAGCGGCCCGTGGCCGCGCCAAAGTCTCAAGTCTCAAGTTGAGCCTGAGTCTTGGGCATGAATGTCGCTGCAAATAGGCATTTGACATCCTGCGTGACCCGACGTACGCTCAGCCCGACGCTCAAGCTGAGCTTCAAGCTCGGCGCCTGAGGGAGAGGATTCAGAGTGAAAGAGCAAACGGGCAACTACCTGGCCGTCATCAAGGTCGTCGGCGTCGGGGGCGGCGGCTCGAATGCCGTCTACCGGATGGTCGAGGCCGGCCTCCGGGGCTGCGAGTTCATCGCCGTCAACACGGACGCGCAGGCGCTCCTGATGGTGGAGGCCGACCAGAAAATCCACATCGGCGCCGCGGCGACGCGCGGCCTGGGCGCAGGCGCCAACCCCGAGAAGGGCTACGACGCGGCGATGGAGACCCGCGACGAGTTGAAGGAGGCGCTCAAGGGCGCCGACATGGTTTTCGTCACCGCGGGCGAGGGTGGGGGCACGGGCACGGGCGCCGCGCCGGTCATCGCCGAGATCGCGCGAGAGCTCAAGGCGCTCACCGTCGGCGTCGTCACCCGTCCGTTCGGCTTCGAGGGCGGCAAGCGCGCGGAGCAGGCCCAGAACGGCATCGGCAAGCTGCGCGACCACGTCGACACGCTGATCGTGATTCCGAACGACCGGCTGCTCCAGGTCGTTGAGAAGCAGACCTCCGTGGTAGACGCCTTCCGCATGGCCGACGAGATCCTTCGTCAGGGCGTTCAGGGGATCACCGACCTGATCACGATCCCCGGGCTCGTGAACCTCGACTTTGCCGACGTCCGCACGATCATGAACGACGCCGGCTCGGCGCTGATGGGCATCGGCGAGGCGGAGGGCGAGAACCGCGCCGCCGAAGCCGCGCGGATGGCCGTGTCGTCGCCGCTCCTCGAGGCCTCGGTGGCCGGGGCGACGGGCATCCTCCTCAACATCACGGGCGGCTCCGAGCTCGGCCTCTTCGAGGTGAACGAGGCGGCCGAGGTGGTCACGGGCGCGTCGGACCTGAATGCGAACGTGATCTTCGGCGCCGTGATCGACGAGTCGGTGGGCGACCGGGTGCGAGTGACCGTGATCGCGACCGGTTTCGACAAGGCGTACCGCCGCCCCACGCGGGCGCGCGAGGAGCCCGCAGGCCCCGAGCTCGAGCGCAGCGACGAAGGCTTCGACGTTCCCTCGGACGTGCTCGAGGTCCCGTCGTTCCTCCGGCCCTCGTAGACCCGGCGGCAGCAACCGTGTAGAAAGCGGGGGGCATGCGCGCCCCCCGCGAGCCGTTCCGGATCAAGATGGTCGAGCCGATCCGGGCGACGGCGCGGGCCGAGCGCGAGCTGGCGCTCGAGGCCGCCGGCTGGAACCTCTTCCTGCTCTCCGCCGCAGATGTCGAGCTCGATCTCCTCACGGACTCGGGAACCGGCGCCATGAGCCAGGAGCAGTGGGCCGCGCTCATGCGGGGCGACGAGTCCTACGCGGGCTCGAGCAGCTTCGACCGCTTCCGGGACGCCGTGCGCGAGGTCCTCGGCTTCCCGTTCGTCCTTCCCGCGCATCAGGGCCGAGGCGCGGAGAGCATCTTCTTCGGCTCGATCATCGACCCGGGGGAGATCGTCCCGTCCAACGCGCACTTCGACACGACGCGGGCTCACATCGAGGTGCGCGACGGCGTCGCCCTCGACCTCCCGGTACCCGAGGCGCTCGACCCTCTCGCCGAAGGGCCCTTCAAGGGCGACATGGACGTCGGCAAGCTCGAGGAGCTCCTCGGCGGAGACGAGGGCGAGCGCGTGTCGATCGTGATGCTGACGATCACGAACAACACAGGGGGCGGTCAGCCCGTCTCGATGGCGAACATTCGCGAGGTCGGGCGCCTCGCGCGCGCGCACGAGAAGAAGCTAGTCCTCGACATCGCCCGGTTCGCCGAGAACGCGTGGTTCATTCGCGAGCGCGAGGACGGCTATGCGGATGCGCCCCTCGGCGAGATCGTGCACGGGATGCTCGCGGACGCCGACGCGGTGCTCATGAGTGCGAAGAAGGACGCGATCGCAAATATCGGCGGCTTCGTCGCGATCCGGGAGGACGAGGAGTTCTTTCGCCGCCTCCAGGCGCGCGGAATCGTCTTCGAGGGCTTTCACACCTACGGGGGCCTCGCCGGCCGGGACCTCGAGGCGATCGCCGTCGGGCTTCGCGAGGTCCTCGGCGAGGACTATCTTCGTCACCGGATCGAGCAGGTCGCCTACCTGGGGGCCGTGCTCGGCGAGGCCGGCGCCGCCGTGCTGCGGCCGTTCGGCGGGCATGCCGTCTACCTGGACGCCGGGGCGATGCTGGCTCATCTCCCGGCCGAGGCATTCCCGGCGCAGGCGCTGGCCGGCGCGCTCTACCTGGCCGGCGGAGTGCGGGGCGTCGAGATCGGGTCGGTCATGGCCGGGCGCGACCCGGCGACGGGCGAGAACCGCCACCCGCCCCTCGAGCTCGTTCGGCTCGCGGTGCCGAGACGCGTCTACACGTCCCGCCAGCTCGAGCAGGCCGCGGATGCGGCGGCGGAGGTGATGGCCGCCCCGGCCTCCGTCAAAGGGCTGCGGCTCACGTACGAGGCACCGGTCCTGCGCCATTTCACAGCTCGTTTCGAAGCCGTGTGACTCACGGCACAGAGCGCGCGCCACCCGCGCGCTTTTCCCGGATAGGCTCGCAGCGGAGGGAGGCCCGCGGCCGGCCCCTCGTCGGCGGGGGCGATGGCGATAGGATTTTCGGCCGGTGCAGACGCTCCGGCGCACGCCACTCTACGAGCGCCACGCCGCTCTCGGCGCGCGCATCGTGCCCTTCGCCGGCTGGGAGATGCCGGTCCAGTACGCGGGCATCGCGGAGGAGCACCGGGCGGTGCGAACCGGCGCAGGGGTCTTCGACGTCTCGCACATGGGCGAGCTCAGGATCGCCGGGGACGGTGCCCACGACTACCTGCAGGCGCGGCTCTCCAACGACCTCGACCGGATCGAGCCGGGCCGGGCCCAGTACACGCTCCTCACCAACGACAAGGGTGGAATCGTCGACGACCTGATCGCCTACCGCCGCGGGCCGGACGACTACCTGCTCGTGGTCAACGCCTCGAACGTGGAGACGGATCACGGCGTGCTGGCCGAGACGGAGGATGTCTCCGGCGACTGGGCGCTGCTCGCGGTGCAGGGACCGGAGGCGCTCGATCGACTCGAGGTCGACGTCGATGCCTTCACCTACCGCGAGGAGGTCGACGTCCTGGGCGTCAGCTGTTTCGTCGGCGGGACGGGCTACACGGGGGAGCGCGGTTGCGAGCTCGGCTGCCCGCCCGAGAACGCGCCACGCCTCTGGGACGCGATCCTCGAGCGCGGAATCACCCCGTGCGGGCTCGGCGCCCGCGACACGCTCCGGCTCGAGGCCTGCTACCCGCTGCACGGCAATGACATCACTCCCGAGCGCACCCCGATCGCGGCCGGCCTCGGCTGGGCGTGTGCGCTCGAGAAGGAGTTCACGGGCGTGGCCGTCCTCCGTCGCCAGAAGGAGGAAGGCCCTGCGGAGCGCCTTGTCGCCTTCGTGATGGACGACCCGGGCATCGCGCGCGCCGGCATGCGGATCGAGGAGGGCGGCGAGGTCACATCGGGGACGCTCTCGCCGACCCTGGGGGTCGCCGTCGGCCTCGGCTACGTGCCGGCCGCGAGCGCTGAGCCCGGCACAGAGATCACCGTCGACCTGCGCGGCCGTCCACGCGGCGCGCATATCGTCCCGAAGCCGTTCTACAAGCGAGAGGAGACCCGGTAGTGGCCGCGGAAGAAAGCTATCCCGACGACCTTCTGTACCACCCCGAGCACGACTGGGCGCGGATCGAGGGCGACACCGCGACGCTCGGAATCACGTGGTACGCGCAGGACGCGCTGGGCGAGATCGTTCACTACGAGGCTCCGGAGGAGGGTTCCTCGGTCGCCAAGGACGAGAGCTACGGCGAGGTCGAGTCCGTCAAGGCGGTGTCGGACGTGATCTCTCCGCTCTCGGGGGAGGTGATCGAAGTGAACAGCAAGGTCGTCGAGGAGCCGGAGACGGTGAACGACGACCCCTACGGCGCGGGATGGCTGGTGCGCGTTCGCCTTTCCGACCCGGCGGAGACCGACGATCTCCTCGACATCGCCGCCTACCGGAAGATCGTCGAGGAGCAGTGAGCCACCTTTCACTTACCGAGGCCGATCGGGAGGCGATGCTCGCCGCCGTCGGCGTCTCGTCGGTCGACGAGCTCTTCCGCGACATTCCGGAAGGCGTTCGCTTCCGGCGGGATCTCGATCTGGAGCCGGCCCTGTCGGAGCCCGAGATCGTCGCCCACCTGACCGAGCTCGCCGAGCGCAACGTCGACACAGGCCGGGAGCTGTCCTTCCTGGGCGCGGGCATCTACGACCACTACGTGCCCGCGGTCGTGGACGCGATCCTCGCGCGCGGCGAGTTCCTGACCGCCTACACGCCCTACCAGCCGGAGATGAGCCAGGGCATCCTCCAGGCGATCTTCGAGTACCAGACCGCGATCTGCGAGCTGACGGGGATGGACGTCTCCAACGCATCGGGATACGACGGGATGACCGTGGCCGCCGACGCGTGCTTCGTCGCGAAGCACGTGACCGGTCGCGGAAAGGTCGTCCTCAGCGAGACGCTCCACCCCCAGGTCCGGCAGGTCGTCAAGACCTACGCGCCCGGTTTCGGCCTCGAGGTCGTCGAGGTCGCCCACCGCGACGGCGCCACCGACCCCGACGAGCTGCGTGAGGCGTCCACCGACGCCGCCTGCGCGATCTTCCAGCAGCCGAACTTCTTCGGCTGCCTCGAGCCGGCGCCGGACCTCGCCGCCGCCGCCGCCGAGGCCGGGGCGCTGGCGGTCGCCCACGTCGACCCGGTCTCGCTCGGCGTCCTCGAGGCGCCGGGGACCTACGGATGTGCGCTCGCGATCGGGGAAGGGCAGAGCGCGGGCAACTTCCAGGCCTACGGCGGGCCCCACTACGGATTCATCGCCGCGAAGTCGGAGCTCATCCGCCGCATGCCGGGACGGATCGTCGGCGAGACGACGGACCTTCGGGGTGAGCGCGGCTATGTCCTGACCCTGCAGACCCGTGAGCAGCACATTCGGCGGGAGAAGGCGACGTCGAACATCACGACGAACCAGACGCTGCTCGCGCTCGCCGGGCTCGTCCACCTCTCCTGGCTGGGCCCGCAGGGGTTGCGCGAGGTGGGGGAGACCTGCATGTCCCTCGGCGAGTACGCGAAGGAGCGGCTGGGCCTCCCGCTCGTGTTTCCGGACCAGACAACGTTCAAGGAGTTTGTCGTCCGCGTCGGACGGAGCGCGAAGGACGTCGTCCGGGCTGCCCGCGAGCACGGCGTTCACCCGGGGTACTCGCTCGGTCGGGACTATCCGGGCCTGGACGACGCGCTGCTCGTCGCCGTAACCGAGACGCGCACCCCGGCCGACGTCGATCGGCTCGCCGAGGTGCTCGAGGAGGTGGCGGCATGAAGCTCATCTTCGAGAAGTCGAAGCCCGGGCGGAGAGCGGGCTCGCTCCCGCGCTACGACCTTCCGAAGGTCGAGGTCCCGGAAGAGCTTCGCCGCCGGACGCCCCCTCGCCTGCCCGAGATCTCGGAGCCCGAGCTGGTGCGGCACTTCACGGCGCTCGCCGACCGAAACTTCGGAGTCGACACGGGCTTCTATCCGCTCGGCTCCTGCACGATGAAGCACAACCCCCGCGTGAACGAGCGCGTGGTCAACCTTCCGGGCTTCCGGGACCTCCACCCCTACCAGGAGGAGGAGGCGAGCCAGGGCGCGCTCGAGCTCATGTGGCGCCTGCAGGAGATCCTCGCGGAGGTGTGCGGCCTCGAGGCGGTCTCGCTGCAGCCCGCCGCGGGGTCGCAGGGGGAGCTGACCGGACTGATGCTCATGCGCGCGTACTTCGCCGACCGCGGCGAGGCGGACGAGCGGCGGGTCGTCATCACCGCCGACACCGCGCACGGGACGAACCCCGCCAGCGTTGCGATGGCCGGGTTCGAGCTGCAGAAAGTCGAGACGGACGAGCGCGGCAACCTCGACCTCGACGACCTGCGCGCGAAGGTCGACGGACGGACCGCCGGCCTCATGCTCACGAACCCGTCAACGCTCGGGCTCTTCGACGAGCACATCGAGGACGTGGCGGCGATCTTCCACGACGCCGGCGCCCTCCTCTACTACGACGGGGCCAACCTGAACGCCGTCTGCGGCATCTCGCGGCCCGGCGACATGGGCTTCGACATCGTCCACATCAACCTGCACAAGACGTTCTCGCAGCCACACGGGGGAGGCGGGCCGGGAGGCGGGCCCGATCGCCGTCCGTGACATCCTCGAGCCGTTCCTGCCGGTGCCCGCGGTCGTCCGTGCCGGCGACGGCTTCCACCTCGACTACGACCGGCCGAAGTCGATCGGCAAGGTCCGCGGGTTCACCGGCCCCTTTGGCGTGTTCGTCCGCTCCTACGCGTACATCCGCGCGTACGGCCCCGCGCTCCGGGAGATGTCCGAGGCGGCCGTCCTCAACGCCAACTACCTGCTCGCGGCGCTGAGAGAGGACTACGAGCTTCCCTTCGACCGGCTCTGCATGCACGAGTTCGTGCTCTCCGCACGGAACCTCAAGCGCGAGCACGGCGTCACGGCGCTCGACGTGGCGAAGCGGTTGATGGACTACGGCTTCCACCCGCCGACCATCTACTTCCCGCTCATCGTCCCGGAGGCCCTGATGATCGAGCCGACCGAGACGGAGGCCAGGGAGACCCTCGACGAGTTCGTGGAGGCCATGCGGGCGATCGCCCGAGAGGCGGCGAGCGAGCCCCAGCTCCTGAAGGAGGCTCCGCACAAGCGTCCCGTGAGGCGGCTCGACGAGGTCCAGGCGGCCAAGCGCGCGGTGGTGAAGTACGGCTTCGACGCGCATCCCGATCTCGCGGGGACCGCGAGGGAAGGCGCGGCTCTCGAGGCTCAGAAGGGCGCGTGACCGCCGGCGAGGAGGAGATCGGCGCGCGCGTCGATGCCCTCGCGAGCGCCTACGACGGGAACGACTTCGTCGCGGCGGTGCAGAAGCTGGCGGAGGAGCTCGGCCCGGAGGCCCGCCCCGTGCTCCAGCAGATCCTGCTCGAGCGCGCCGCGGACGAGGAGGACTTCAAGAAGGCAGTGCGGCGCCGCTTTGCCGAGCGGGGCTGGATACGACGGACGCTCGACCGCTTCGAAGGCACCTGGCGGGACGAGCGCGCCGACGCCGTTGCCTCGGCAGTCGAGGCCGGCGAGGCGGGGCGTTCCGAGCTCGCCGGTGAAATGGAGCGGCTGCGCGCCGAGCCGGGGAAGGCCGCGCTCGTCCTGGACGAGCTGTCCCGTCACGAGAGCCCGGAGGTTCGCGCGTGGGTTCCCGGAGCGGCGGCCGAGCTCCTCGGCGACGGCGGGGCCAGGCTCGTCATCTCGATGACGCGCGACCGCGAGCCGGAGGTTCGTGACGTCGCCGTTCGAACGGCGATCCGGCTCGACCCCGAAGAGGCCCTGGCGATCGCGCCCGATCTCCGCCGCAGGCTCCACGCGAAGGAGGAAGCCGACCGGATCGCGGCGACCTGGGCGCTCGCGGAGCTCGGCGACGAGCGGGCGCTAGCGACGTTCGACGACCGCGCCGAGCACGCCGGCGAGGCGAGGGAGCGCAGCGCCGCCCGGGCGGCCGCGCTGGTGCTCAGAAACGACGGCCCCAGGATCGCGGCCGGACTGCGCGCGCACGAGCACGACGAGGTGCCCGCGCTCGCGGCCGCCGCGCGGATCCTCGGCACGGAGGAGGCAGTGGGAGCGCTCCGCGAGAGCGCCGAGGGCGCGCCGGACGAGCTCTGCCGGGCGGTGTGCCGGGCCGAGCTCGCGAGGCTGGCCGAGGAGGCCGATGGAGGTTCGTAACCGCGCCGAGGCCGAGGCGTTCACAACCCTGGACGGCTCGACGATCCGCGTCCTCCTCGACGCCGGGCTCGGAGGCGCCCGAGAGCAGAGCCTCGCCGAAGCGAGCCTCGCGCCCGGGCAGGCGACGCAGCGCCACTACCACGCGCGGACCGAGGAGATCTACGTCCTCGTCGAGGGCTCGGGCGAGATGGAGGTCGACGGCGAGCGCCGGCAGGTCGGCTCCGGCGACGCGATCCTCATCCCGCCCGGCGCGTGGCACGAGCTCCGGGCGGACGAGAGCGAAGAGCTTCGCTTCCTGTGCTGCTGCGCGCCGCCGTACTCGGACGACGACACGTTCTTCGCGTGACCTAAGCGGAAGCGGCCAGCTGCCCGCAGGCGGCTGCGATGTCCCTGCCGCGCGTGAGCCGCACGGTGACGGGCACTCCGGCTGCTGCGAGCGCGTCCCTGAAGGCGTCGATCGCCTTTCGGGAGGAGCCCTCGAAGGCGCCCGTGGGGTTGTACGGGATGAGGTTGACCTTGAACGTCTTCCCGTCGAGAAGGCGCCCGAGCGCGCGGGCCTGCTCGACCCGGTCGTTGACGCCTGCGAGCATCACGTACTCGACGAAGACCTTTCTGCGCCGCAGGCCGCGTAGCGTCGGCACTCGGCGAGGATGTCGGCGAGCGGGTAGCGGTCGTTCACGGGCATGAGCTCGGAGCGGAGCGCGTCATCCGGTGCGTGGAGCGAGAGCGCCAGGCGGATCGGCTCCTCGATCTCGTCGACGAAGCGCCGGAGCCCGGGCAGCCAGCCGACCGTCGACACGGTCGTCCTGCGATGGGTGATGCCGAGGTCGGGCAGGTGCCTGGCGGCTGCGGCGACGACGCGTCGAGGTTCAGCATCGGCTCGCCCATCCCCATGAAGACGGCGTGGTTCACGGCCTCGGCGCGGCGGAAGTGCAGCGCCTGGTCGAGGATCTCCCAGGGCGTCAGGTTCCGGCCGAACCGCATCGCGCCCGTTGCGCAGAACGTGCAGGTAAGGGGGCAGCCCGACTGGGAGGAGAGGCAGAGCGAGCGCCTTCCGTCGCGATAGCGCATGAGCACTGCCTCGACAGGGTGGCCGTCGGGCGTGCGGAAGAGCGCCTTCACGGTGCCGTCGCGCGAGTGCGCCTCCTCGCTCCAGCGTCAGCGTCGAGTAGGGGACGGATGTCGCGAGCTCCACCCGCAGGCCCGCCGGGAGGTTCGTCATCTCCTCGTAGCCCGACGCGCCGCGCGCGGCCCATTCCCAGGCCTGGCCTGCGCGGTACGCGGGCTCGCCGCGGCCCGCGAGCGTGCGCTCGAGGAGCCCGAGATCCATGACCGTCTCACCGTAGCCGCCCGAAAAGAGTGATGCGCAGCCCGACCGGTTGTCGATAAAATCATTAACGATGTTAACTACTCTTGATCCGGTCACGGTCGCGAACGGCCTGCGGCCGACGCTGCTCCATCTCAACCGCCGCCTGCGCAGGGAGCTCGGGCCGCTCGGCATCACGGGCGGACAGGCGTCGCTTCTTTGGGCGATTCGTTCGAAGCCGGGCATCGGCGCCCGCGAGCTGGCCGAGAGGGAGGGTGTGTCGCCGCCGGCGATGACTGCTTACGTCAACCGGCTCGAGGCGGCAGGGCTCGTCGTCCGCCGTCGCTCCGAGAGCGACCGGCGGCGGGTCGAGCTCGCGCTGACGGAGGCGGGCGTTCGCGTCCTTCGCTCCGCGCGCAGCCGCCGCACGGCCTGGCTCGCCGCGCGGCTCCAGCGCCTGGAGCCCGCCGAGCTCGCCGCCGTCGAGGCGGCATTGCCTGCGCTCCAGCGGCTCGTCGGGGAGGAGGCGTGACGGCGGCGTTCCTCCGGGCGAACCGCCGCACGTGGACGAGCCTCCGCAAGCACCGCAACTACCGGGTCTTCTTCTCCGGTCAGGTGGTCTCGGTCACCGGCACCTGGATGCAGAACATCGCCGCCGCCTGGCTGATCCTGCAGCTGACGCACTCGCCGGTGGCCGTCGGGCTGCTGATGCTGTGCCAGTTCCTGCCGGCGACCGTGCTCGGGCTCTTCAGCGGCGTGCTCGTGGACAGGCTCGACGTCCGCAAGACGGTGATCGCGACCCAGGCGGCCTCGATGGTGTTCGCAGCGGCGCTCGCCGCGGTCACGCTCGGCGGCGTGGTCGAGCCGTGGATGGTCTACCTGCTGACGGGCCTCCGCGGGATCTCGCTCGTCGTCGACCATCCGGCGCGGCAGGCCTTCACCTTCCAGCTGGTCGGGCGCGACGAGCTGCCGAACGCGGTCGCGCTCAACTCGGGCCTCTTCAACGGCACGCGCGTCATCGGACCGGCGCTTGGCGGCGCCGTGATCGCCGCCGCCGGGCCGGGTGCCTGCTTCCTTCTCAACGCCGTCAGCTTCGTGGCGGTGCTCGGGAGCCTCCTGCTCATCCGGGTGGACGAGCTGGTCCCGCTCGACCGGGGCGACGAGCGCCCTACCTTCGTGCGCGGGAGCCGCGAAGCCTTCGCGTTCGTCCGCCGCGTGCCGCTGGCCGGCGTCGTCCTCGGGACCGTCCTGCTCGTGACGACGCTGTCGTTCAACTTCAACGTCCTCCTGCCCGTCCTCGCCAAGCAGACGCTGCACGCGGGGCCGGAGACCTTCGGGGTCGTCACCGCGTGCTTCGGCGCCGGAGCCCTGCTGGGCGCGCTCGTGTCGGCCGCGATCTCGCGCGCGAGCCCGCGGCTCCTCGTCGGCGGGACGGCCGCCTTCGGCATCGCCGAGCTGGCGATCGCTCCGCAGGCGACCCTGGTCGCCGTCGCGCCGCTCCTGTTCGTCGCCGGGCTCGCGTTCACGCTGTGGACGTCGAATGCGAACGCCTCGCTCCAGCTCTCGACGCCGGACCGGCTGCGCGGGCGGATGATGGGCTTCTACTACTTCGCCTTCAACGGCGCCGGGCCGGCCGGGGGCCTGCTCGCCGGCTGGCTTGCGGCCTCGGGAGGGACCGCGCTGGCGTTCACGGCCGCGGGGGTCGCTGCGGTCGTCGTCTCTGCCGGGGCACTCATCGTGCTCTCGCGCACGCCTGGACGGCTACGCCCGGTCGTACCGCGAGGTACGGTGAGCGCGTGATCGACCTGCGCACCGACACCATCACCCAGCCCACGCCGGGGATGCGGCGGGCGATCGCCGAAGCGGTCGTCGGGGACGAGCAGAAGCGCGAGGATCCGACGGTCATCGCCCTCGAGGAGCGCGGCGCCGCGCTCCTCGGCCAGGAGGAAGCGGTGTTCGTCCCGACGGCGACGATGGCGAACCAGATCGCGCTGCGCACTCTCTCCCAGCCGGGCGACGAGGTTGTGGCCGAAGGGTTCGCTCACATCTTCCAGTCGGAGCTCGGGGGCCCCGCCGTCCACTCCGGGCTGGTCATGAAATCGCTCTGGACCGAGGACGGGCGCTTCACCGTCGAGCAGGTCCGCGACGCGGTCAACCCGAGGGACGATCTCCATGCGGCGCAGACGCGCCTCCTGTGCCTCGAGAACACGCACAACGGCGCAGGCGGCCGTGTGTGGCCGCTCGTGCAAGTCCAGGAGGTCGTCGGCGAGGCGCGCGCCCACGGGCTGAGGTCCATCTGGACGGCGCCAGGCTCATGAACGCCGTCGTGGCGAGCGGGACGGCCGCGAGCGACTACGGCCGGGAGTTCGACACGGTCACGCTCTGCCTCTCGAAGGGGCTCGGCTGCCCGCTCGGGGCGCTGGTGGCCGGCTCGCGGGAGCGGATGGCGAAGGCGCGCAGGTTCAAGCACCTCTTCGGAGGAGCGATGCGACAGGCTGGGATCGTGGCTGCGGCCGGGCTCTACGCTCTCGACCACCACGTCGAGAGGCTGGCCGACGACCACGCGAACGCGCGCCGGCTGGCCGAAGGGCTCGCCGCGGCGGGGCTGCCGGTCGACGTGGACCAGGTGGAGACGAACTTCGTGCTTCTCGACGCGGGGGCGCTCGGCCTCGGCGCCGACGAGGCCGTCGCACGGGCGCGGACGGCGGGCGTGCTGCTGTCGTTCGCGTCGCGACGCGACGTCCTCCGCGCGGTCACTCACCTCGATGTCTCGGCTGAGGACGTCGAGCGGGCCGTGGAGCTGATCCCGGGCGCGCTCACCGGTGCCCGGCGGGCGGCCGACCTCACGGCCGACGCGCCGACGCCGTACTGACGTCGATCGCGGCAGGTTCCGGCGTGCGGAGCCGGAATACGAGTTGCGGTGCCTTACTCGCGGGAAGAGCTCGCAGAGAGGCGTTGCCGTCGGCGTCGCCGCGTTCACGCATGCCCGGCGACAGGCGATGGGGCTGCTCGGCAGCGTCGGTGCGGTCTGCGTGGCTGCAGCCTGGCTCGTCCTCGGCGGCGCCGGGGCTGCGAGCGGGCCCACGCGCGCCCCGGACGGCCCTGACTCCGAAGACGCGGCGCCGGCCCGACGGCTTCCTCCCGGCGCGAAGGTGACGATCACCGCCGTCGGCGACATCGCGATGGGTCTCAACGGGGCGCTGCCTCGCGGCGGTGCGGCCGCGCTCTTCGGCGACGTGCGCGACGAGCTCGCCGGCGACGTCGTCCTCGGAAACCTCGAGCAGGCCCTTACGGACGCCGGGAGCTCGAAGTGTGGCTTGTTCGCAGCCTCGTCCACGTGCTTCGCGTTCCGAGCCCCGCCGGCCTACGCCGCCGGGCTCCGCGAGGCGGGCTTCACCGTCCTCAATCTCGCCAACAACCATTCCTACGACTACGGCCGGGCCGGGATCGACGAGACGGTCGCGGCGCTCCGAGACGCGGAGCTCGCGCACACAGGGCTCCCGGGACAGATCGCGCGCCTGCGGGCCGGGCCGGTCCGGGTCGCCGTCGTGGGATTCGCCCCCTACGACATTGTCCAGAACATGCTCGACATTCCGGCAGCGCGCGCGCTCGTGCGTCGCGCCGACCGCTGGGCCGACATCGTCGTCGTCACGATGCACGGCGGGACGGAGGGCGTGGGCGCAGACCGCGTCCCGCGCGGGCCCGAGACCTACCTCGGCGAGCAGCGCGGCGACCCGCGGGCCTTCGCGCATGCGGTCGTCGACGCGGGCGCCGACCTCGTCGCGGGGCACGGCCCGCACGTCCTCCGCGGCATGGAGTGGTACAGAAAGCGCCTGATCGCCTACAGCCTCGGGAACTTCGCCGGCCACAAGACCTTCAACGTCTCGGGGCGCGGCGCGGTCAGCGGCATCCTCACCGTCACGCTGCGCGGCGACGGGACGTTGGCGAAAGGCCGGCTCGCGCCGATCCGGCTCGTCGAGGACGGCGTGCCGGTGCCGGACGCCGCCGAGGCCGCCCACGATGTCGTCCGGGAGCTCTCACGGGCCGACTTCGGAAGGCGCGCGGTCGACGTGTCGCGGGTCGGCGAGCTCCTGCCGCCGCGCTAGCCACCCGCGAAAGCGGGCGGACCCGCGGCCCTCGCAACGCCTCGTTACTCGTACTGGAGCGCCTGGAGCACGTTCAGGCGCGCCGCCCGCCTGGCGGGCATGATCGCGGCGAGGATCCCGACGATCACGGCGATCACCGCGAAGACCACGAGCTGATCCCACGGGATCGAGAAGCGCACGTCGAACTCCTGCAGCGCCCGCGTCACGAGCGCCGCGAGGAAGACGCCGAGCGGCAGGCCGAGCGAGGCGCCGATGAGCGCGGTGATGACGCTCTCGCTCCGCACCATGCGCCGCGTCTGCCGGCGGGTCATCCCGACCGCGCGCAACATTCCCAGCTCGCGGGTCCGCTCGAAGACCGAGAGGACTAGCGTATTGACCATCCCGAAGATGCTCACGATGACCGAGAGCGCGAGGAGGACGTACAGCATCGTGAGGAAGGAGTTGAAGTCCTCGTCCTGCTGCGTGATCCAGTCGCCCCGCGTCTGCACCTTCGCATCGGGGAAGTCGGCGACCGCGCTCTCGAGAGACCGGGTCGTCGCCCCGGTCGGATCGCCGGGGACGTTGACGAAGGTGAACTGGTTGCGCGGCCGTTCGTAGACGGCGTCGAACGCGTCCTTCGTGACCGAGACGCCGCCGAGGAGCGGGTAGAAGGGCGGCGGCTCGTAGAGGCCCTTCACCTGGACGTCCAGCGTCTCGCCGGAGGGCGTGAGCACGGTGATGTCGTCGCCGACCGAGATGTCGTTGTCCTCGGCGAACTTCGCATCGACGATGGCGCCGTCGTCGCCCAGTTCGCTCACGACCGAGTCGTCGCCTTCCTTCCAGTCGAAGCGATACGTGTCGAGGATCGTGTCGGGCTCGATCCCGGTGACGTAGAGGGACGAATCGCCCACCTTGCCCAGGTCGGAGCGGACGTTGGAGACGACCTCGGCGTCGGGGGCGCCGGCGATCGAGTCGCCCGCCGCCGCGACGAACGGCGTGAAGCCGTCCTGGGAGGTGACGACGTAGTCCGCGCGCCACCTGCTCCTCGATCGCCTCGCGGTTCGACGCCTTCATGCCGTTGGCGAGCACTGCGACGAACGTGACGAGGGCGATGCCGATCATGAGCGCGGCAGCGGTCGCGGCGGTCCGGCCCGTGTTCCGGCGCGAGTTCTCCTTGGCGAGCTTGCCCATCTGGGCGTCGCCGAAGATGGTCGGGACCTCCGTGTCGCGGCGGAGCGCCTTGCTCACGAGCCAGCCGATCAGGGCGAACGGGTAGAAGAGGACGCGCAGGACGAAGAGCACGAAGCGCGACACAGGCGCCGTGACGTTCGAGAGCGCCGGCACGAGCCGCGACGAGATCATGGCCACCCCGACGAAGAGGAGCAGGACGCCGCCCGCGATCGAGAGGAGGCGGGTACCCGTGTCGAGCTCGTCCCGGAACATCGAGTAGCCGAGCAGGAAGAGCGCCAGCCCGATGACGAGCAGCGCGACGTACGGCGCGAAGCGCGCAAAGCGCGACTTCGGCAGCGTGAAGCCCTCGCGGACGGCAGCGATCGGCGGCACGCGGGTCGCCCGGATCGCCGGGAAGAGCCCAGCGACGAGCGTGATGATCGTCCCGACGAGGAGCGAGACGACGATCGTGCGCGTCGCGAAGACGGTGCCTGAGCTCGGAAGGTCGAGCTCGAGGGCCTCGAACAGCTTGTTCAGGCCGATCGCCAGGCCGAGGCCGGCGAAGAGGCCGATGATCGAGGCGACGACGCCGATCGTGAGCGCCTCGACGATCACCGACCAGAGGATCTGACGCCTCGACGCCCCGACCGTGCGCATCGTGGCGAACTCCCGCGTCCGCTGCGCGACGGTGATCGAGAGCGTGTTGAAGATGACGAAGGCGCCAACGAAGAGCGCGATGCCGGCGAACGCCAGCAGGAAGTAGCGGATGAACGTCGTGAATTCCGAGATTTCCTCCTGGTCTTCCTCCGCCTCGACGGAGCCGGACCGCACCTGCGCGTCGTCTGGGAGGACGGGCTGGATCTCGCTGATGAGCTGTTCGGGCGTCGTGCCGTCGGTGCCGGCCACGCCGATCGTGTCGACCTGGCCCTCGCGGTCGAGCAAGTCCTGAGCGGTGCTCAGGTCGAAGACTGCAAACGCCGCGGCGCCGAGCGAGTCCACGTCCCCGTAGCGCGCCAGCCCGACGACCTCGAAGGGCCGTTTGGGCTGGAGCGTCGAGATCTCAACGGTGTCGCCGACCGCGAAGTTCGCTCGGTCGGCGGTGCCCACGTCGAGCACGACCTCCCGGTCGTTCTCGGCCCAGCGGCCCTCGAGGAGGTTCATGGGATTGAAGCGCTCGGTCTCGGGGGTTGGGTCGAAGCCGACGCCGAAGCTGGCGCCCTGCGTCTCGAGGGCCTTGCCGTCCTCGCCGATGATCTGCGTGTTCTGCTCGTCGAAGACGGAGCCGGCCGCCGCGGCGACGTCCGGAAGCGCCGTGACGTCGTCGACGAGTGACTCGTCGATCGGGGGCGCAGCCGATTGGTCGCCCTGGAAGCTGATGTCCGCGCCCTTCCCCGAGACGACGACATCGGTCTCCGCGTAGGACTCGGTGAAGATCTCGTTGAAGGCCTTGTCGATCGTGTCCGTGAGGACATAGGTGCCGCTCACCATCGCGACCCCGAGGATGATCGCGAGCGCGGTGAGGATCGCCCTGAGCTTGCGGCCGAGGAGGCCCCTGAGAGCGACGCGAATCACGACAGGTCTTCTCCCGCGCTCTTACTCGTACTGGAGGGCCTGGAGCGGGTTGAGCCGGGCGGCGCGCCGCGCGGGGAAGATGGCTGCGATGACGCCGACGATGATCGCGGCGAATGCGAACACGATCAGCTGGACCGTGGGCAAAGAGAAGTCGATGAAGTCGACGCGCCACACGAGCAGGCCGGCGAGGACGACGCCGAGCACGATTCCGAGCACCGCCCCGATCAGCGCCGTGATCACGCTCTCGTAGCGAATCATCCGGCGAACCTGGCGACGCGTCATCCCGATCGCGCGCAGCATCCCGAGCTCGCGAGTCCGCTCGAAGACGGTGAGGACGAGCGTGTTGATGATCCCGAAGAGGCTCACGACGACCGAGAGCGCGAGCAGCACGTAGAGGATGTTGAGGATGTTGTTGAGGAAGCTGACCTGGTTGTCCTTGAACTCCTCGCGCGTCTGCGACTTGGCGTTCGGGAAGTCGGCCAGGGCTCTCTCGAGGGATGCGGTGTTCGCGGACGTGACCCCGCCGTTCGCCTCGACGAACGAGTAGAGGTTCTGGGGTTGGTCGTAGTTCGCGTCGAACGTCTCGCTCGAGAACGTGACGTTGCCGAACGGCGAGCCGCCGGCGGGAGGGTCGAAGATGCCCTTGACGGTGAGGTCGAGCTTCTTGCCGGCCGGCGTCGTGATCGTGATGGGCGAGCCGACCGTCAGGTTGTGATCCTCGGCGAATCCGTCGTCCACGAAGGCGCCGTCGGCGCCAAGCTCGGAGAACACCTCCTGGGAGCCGTCCTTCCACTCCAGGTTGATGGCGCCGGCGCTGTTCGGCGTGACGGCGGTGACGAAGGACGGGTCGCCGTAGACCAGCGCTTCGCCCGTCCGGACGCTCGCTACTTCCTCGACGCCCGGAGCCCGCTCGGCCGCTTCGGCCGCCTCGATCGGGATGGGCGAGAAGTTGTTCTGCGCGGTGATCGCGTAGTCCGCGACGAAGATCCTGTCGACGGCGTCGATGAAGGTGGAGCGGATCCCCTGTCCGAGGACAGCGACGAGCGTCACGAGCGCCAGCCCGATCATGAGCGCAGCCGCGGTCGAGGCAGTCCGCTGCGGGTTCCGCTTCGCGTTCCCGCGCGCGAGCTGGCCTGACGCGCCGCCGAGCTTCGCGGCGGGCCAGCCCAGGGCGGTCGCGAGCGCGGGGACGAGCTTCGAGGCGAAGAGCGCGACGCCGAAGAAGATGAGCAGCGCCCCGAGGCCCATGAAGATGAGGATCTGGGTCGTGTCCAGGCCGCTCCCGAAGAGGCCGAAGAGGAGCGCTGCGAAACCGAGGGCCGTGATGACGATCGCCCCCACGGCGCGGAAGCGCGCGAAGCGCGACTCCGGCAGCGTGGCCCCCTCGCGCACCGCGGCGATCGGCGGCACGCGGGTGGCCCGGATGGCGGGTCGGAGGCTGGCGACAAGCGTGACGAGGATGCCGACGAGGAGGGCGACGACGATCGTCCGCGTCTCGAAGAGGAGGCCGGTATTCGGGAGCGTGAAGCCGACCGCGTCGAAGAGCCGGAAGAGCAGCTTCGCGAGCCCGAGCCCGAGGAAGAGCCCGATCACCGAGGCGATGACGCCGACGACGAGGGCCTCGAGGATGATCGACGCCAACACCTGCCGGCGCGAGGCGCCGAGCGTCCGCAGCGTGGCGAACTCTCGCGTCCGCTGGGCGATGGTGATCGACAGCGAGTTCGCGATCACGAAAGAGCCGACGAAGAGCGCAATCCCGCCGAAGACGAGCAGGAAGGTCTGCAGGAAGGAGATGAACTCGTCGGTTTCCTCGGCGTCGCTGCGCGCCTGCTGAGCGGCCGTCTGGACCTCGGTGTTCTCCGGGAGCACCTCCCGGATCTGCTGGACGAGTTGGTCGTCGGAGACCCCGGGTGCCGCGGCCACCGCGATCTCGTCGAGCTTTCCGGGCTTGTCGAAGACACGCTGGGCGGTCGGGAGGTCGAACCCGGCGAGGGTAGCCCCGCCGATCGTCGACACCGACCCGAACTTGACGATGCCGGTGACGCGGAGGTTCTGAGCCGTCCCCGCTCCCTGGACGCCGACGGTCTCACCGACCTCGATGTCCTTCTTGTCGGAGGTCGCGGCGTCGATCACGACGTCGCCGTTGCCCGGCCAGGAGCCCTCGACGAGCGAGAGCGGGTTGAAGCGGCTGTCGCCGTTCGCGATCGAGAAGCCGAGGTTCGGCGCGCCGCCGAAGACGATCGCCTTGCCGTCGTCGCCGATGATCTGGGCCTCGCCGTCGACGCTTCCCTCGGCCTCGCCGACGTCGGGCAGCTCCCGCACCGTCCGGAGAAGCGTCTGGTCGAAGGATGGGTCTGTGGCGCCGCTCCCTTCCGAGAGGTCGAAGGCCGACTTGCCGCTGATGACGGCGTTCGAGCCCTGTCGGCTGTCCGAGAAGATGTTGTCGAACGCCCGGTCGATCGAGTCCGTGAGGACGTACGTCCCACTGATCATTGCGACGCCGAGGACGATGGCGATCGCGGTGAGGGTCGCCCTGAGCTTCCGGCCGAGCAGGCCTCTGAGCGCGACCCGTATCACTTCTTGCTGACCTGCTCCATGATCTCGTGGACCTCGTGCGCGGTCGACTTGGCGACCTCCTTGACGATGAGGCCGTCCGCCAGGAAGAGCGTCCGGTCGGCGATGGCGGTGGCCTGGGGGTCGTGCGAGACCATCACGAAGGTCTGGCCGAGCGTCTCCACCGACTCGCGGAGGAGCTCGAGGATCTCGTGGCTCGTCGTCGAGTCGAGGTTGCCGGTCGGCTCGTCGGCGAAGACCACGGTGGGCTTCGAGATGAGCGCGCGGGCGATCGCGACGCGCTGCTGCTGGCCGCCCGAGAGCTCCGACGGCCGGTGCTTGCGCCGGTCGGAGAGGCCGACGCGCTCGATGACCGAGTCCGTCCAGTTCTTGTCGATCTTGTTTCCGCCGAGCTCGAGCGGGAGGAGGATGTTCTCCTCGGCGGTGAGCATCGGGAGCAGGTTGAAGAACTGGAAGACGAAGCCGATGTGGCGGCGGCGGAGCTTCGTCAGCTCCGTGTCTCCGAGCTCGGCGATGTCCGTGCCGTCGATGGCAACCTCGCCCTCGGTCGGCCGGTCGAGCCCGGCGAGGATGTGCATGAGCGTGGACTTGCCGGAGCCCGACGGGCCCATGACGCTCGTGAGCTTGCCCCGCTCGACGTCGAGCGAGACGCCGCGGAGCGCGTTGACCGCGGTGTCGCCCTCGCCGTAGACGCGGGTGACTTCACGCGCCGTGACGACGGCGCCGGTGCTGGGTTCTGCCTGCTGGGGTTCAGTAGTAGCCATGGCCGTCACTCTAAAGACCTCCTGGAGGGGCGTCGTTCCGGTTTATGGTTCCAGCGGCCGGGACCCCTCCGCAAGGAGGCGGGCGCCACTCCTAACGTGGGGTTAACCGAACCCCTAGACGCCCCGGTCGCCCGCCACGAAGAAGGCGGTCGCCACCGCGACGTAGGCCGCGATGAGCGTGGCCCCTCGCCACCGGCTCGACCGCCCGTGGGCGAGCAGGAGGGCCGTGAAGAGGACCGAGCCGCCCATCGCGGCGAGCTCGATCGGCCGGAAGGAGAGCGCCAGCGGCTCGATCAGCCACGAGAGGAGCGCGACCGCGGGGATGAGGAAGACGGCCACCTGCGCGCTCGAGGCGAGTGCGATCTCGGCGGCGAGCTTGATATTCCCCCCGTAGGCGACGACGACGGCTCCGCCGTGCTCGGCGGCGTTCCCGACGATCGCCACGATGACAGCGGCGACGAAAAACTCGCTGATGCCGAGCTCCTCGGCGAAGACCGTCAGCGAGTGGACGAGCGTCTCTGCGACGAACCCGGTCACGATCGTTGCCGCGCCGAGGACGGCGAGCGAGAGCGGCAGCGACCAGGCGGCCATCGTGGCCGCCTCGTCCGAGACGTGCAGCGACCGGTGGCGCCGGAGCGAATACCAGGTCACGACGACGTAGACGAGCAGGAGGACGATCGACACGGGCACCGAGGCGACGGCAAGCGAGTGCCGATCGGGGTCACCCTCCCAGCCCGGAATCGACGGGATGAAGAAGAGGCCGGTCGCGAACGCGACGAGCACGAACGAGGTCAGGCTCGACTCGCGGTCGAGCGAGCCGCTGCCGCCGAAGAGGAGCGAGAACCCCAGGACGAGCAGAAGGTTCCCGATCACGCTGCCCGTCAGGGAGCCGCGAACGACCTCGGTGAGCCCCTCGTTGACCGCGATCAGGGCGATGATCAGCTCGGGCGCGTTTCCGAACGTGGCGTTGAGAAAGCCGCCGATCCCGGGTCCCGTGTGGTGCGCCGCGTGCTCCGTGGCCTCGCCGATGAGCCAGGCGAGCGGAATGAGCGCCAGCGCCGAGAGCACGAACAGCTCCATCTCGCCCACCTCCGTGAAGCGGTCGACGAGAACGGCGATGGGCCCGAGGGCAAGGAGCGCATAGAGAATCTTCCGGACCAAGGCGCGGGCACCCTAACCGCTGGCGACTAACCTGAGCCTCGTGCTGCGGGCCGTTCTCTTCGACTGGGGCGACACGCTTTTCCACTTCGCCTACGACGAGGCGCTCCTCGAGGCGGGATGGGAAGCCGGCCTCGCGACGCTCGACCGCGACGGGCTGCCCGGCCACGACGAGACGGCCGAGCGGTTCCGCGAGCGCTACGTCCCGCTCCTCTGGCAGCCGGGATCGGTGGACGAAGTCGAGTACCCGGAGATGGTGCGCGAGCTCCTCGAGAGCTTCGGCGTTGCCCTCGCGGGCGACGAGCTCGACCGCTTCCTGGCCGCCGAGCACGCGGCGTGGGAGCCCGCGCGTGTGATGGGGGCGCACACCCACGCGCTGCTCGACTCCCTGCGGGAGCGCGGGCTCGGGACGGGCCTCGTCTCGAACGCGTTCGACCCGGGCTGGCTCCTCCACGAGGACCTGGCCCGGATGGGCCTCGCGGAGCGGCTCGACGCCGCGGTCTTCTCCTCGGAGGTCGGCAAGCGAAAGCCCCACCCGGCGGTCTTCGAGGCGGCGCTGTCCCGTCTCGGCGTCGAGCCTGCGGACGCGCTCTTCGTGGGGGACCGCCGCTACGAGGACGTCCGCGGCGCGGGCGAGCTCGGGATGACGACCGTGCAGGCGCTCTGGTACCGCGCCGACGACGACGAGCGGGGCGTGGAGCCGGACTTCGAGGCCTTCACGCCGATGGACGTCCTCAACGTCGTCCGTCGCCTCACCGGCGAGCTGTAGAGCGGATCCGGGCGCTCGGCCCTACACGCGCGGAGGGCCCCTGTCAAGGCTTGCGGACAGCGGGAAGGAGGTAAACAATCCCAGAGACAAGCCTGTGCGGCGCGCTACGTTTACCGGGACCGAGCTACCGCTCCGGCCTCAGGAGGAGACCGAGTGTCGGCGCTGCGGGGTGCACTGCGACAAGGTCGTCTACCCGGCCGCCTGCGTCGAGCGGGCCTGCCCCTTCCTCTACGCCTACGAGGAGTGGGGCCGCACCTACGTCGGCTGCATGCAGAAGATCTACTCCGTCGAGATCGACCTCGACCTGCTGGGCGAGGCGCAGGGCCGCAAGGGCGGCTTCGGGGCGGTGCGGGCCGTGCGCCAGCCGCTGCCGATGTGCCGCGCCGAGGTCTCCAGCTGCTACGGGCACCGCTCCGACGAGCTGGGCTGCGTCAACCCCGAGTTTTTCGAGCTCCCCCGCGGGAAGCCGTCCTTCCGGGTCGTCGAGCAGAGCGACCAGGCCGTGTAGCCCCCAGGGCGCGCGCGTGCAGGTCCTTGAGGCGCTGAACCTCCGCTGCGTCCGGGCCGTGGCCGTCGGGCCCCGGCGTCTCGAGAATTGCGGCCAGGCCCTGCAGTCGCCGGTGCGCGAGGAAGACGCCGAGCCCCTCGCCCATGAGCCCGGAGCCGACGTTCGCGTGGCGATCGCGGTTCGAGCCGAGCGGCGCAGCGGCGTCGTTCACGTGCAGGCAGCGCAGCCGGTCGAGGCCGACCTGTGCCTCCACCTGGGTGACTGTCTCGTCGAGGGCTCCCGGATCGGTGACGTCGATCCCCGAGACCCAGAGGTGGCAGGAGTCGAGGCAGAGCCCGAGCCGCGCATGCCCGTCGAGCCGGTCCACGAGGGCGGCGAGCTCGTCGACGGAGCGGCCGATGGTGCCGCCCGCGCCGGCTGAGTTCTCGAGCAGGAGCCACGTCGGGCCCTCGCACGCTGCGAGCGCCTCCTGCAGAGCCGGAACCGCGTGGGCGACGCCCGCCTCGAATCCGGCGCCGAGGTGCGAGCCGACATGGATGACCACGCCGTCCGCCTCGATCGCGCAGGCGACGCCGACCGTGTGCAGGAGCGTTGTGCGCGACTTCTCCCAGACCGTCTCGTCGGGCGTGGCCAGGTTGATCAGGTAGAGCGCGTGGCAGTAGACGGCCTCGATCCCCGCCTCCGACCGCCGCTCGCGGAAGCGGGCGAGGTTCTCCGGCGGGTGGTTGGTCGGCCGCCACGCGCGCGGGCTCTGGGTGAAGATCTGAACCGCCTGGGCGCCGCGTTCCTCCGCCCGGTCGATCGCGGTGTGAATCCCGCCCGTAGTGGAGACATGCGCCCCGGCCAGCACCGGGGCCATGGTATCCGGCGCCTCGCGCCGGGCTCAGGAGGGCTTGACGAAACGCGGGCGATGCCGCCGGGCACGTTCCGCCAATCCCTCCTAGGAGATCCTGGCGCAGACCTCGAAGCCGTACGCCTCGGCCAGCCGGTTGGCCTGGGCGAGCAGGCGGGCGTACTCCTCAGACTCGTCGCGGGGAGTCTCGCCGCCTTGGAACGCGGCGACCATCGTCCGCAACACCTCGACGGCCTCGTCGTTCACCTCGTTGAGCTCGTCGATCCGTTCCCGGTCTGGCTGGGGCGGCTCGAGCGCGACGAACTCGTCGCGAGCACCCGTGGCGATCTCCAGGACCCGTCTCGAAATGCGCGGCGGCGGCGGGGTGGAAGCGGGGATCCGACTCCTGGATGCTCCTGAGCTCCTCGGCGCTCTCGGCGAGGTCGCCCGCCTCTGTTGCGACCCGCGCGCAGAGCGCGTCCGCCTCGGCGATGTACGCCGCCCGCCCCGACGGCGGCGCCGTGTCGGTGGTGGCCACCGTCGAGCCGTCGTCGGAGCCGCCACACGCGCCGAGGAGGAGCGCGATCGCCCCGATCAGCGCGGAGCGCCCGGCGACGGAACGGTCTCGCATGCGGCTGGTCTATCGTAGCCGCGTGCCCGCCCGCGTCCGCTTCGCGCCCAGCCCGACCGGGCTGCTCCACATCGGCGGCGTGCGGACGGCCCTCTTCAACTGGCTCCTCGCGCGCCACGAGGGCGGCGAGTTCCTCCTCAGGATCGAGAACACCGACACCGGCCGGGAGGTCGAGGAGTCGGTCGAGCAGATCCAGCGGTCCCTGAGCTGGCTGGGGCTCGATTGGGACGGCGAGATCGCCTTCCAGCTCGACGGTCTCGGCCGCCACCAGGAGGCGGCGCGCAGGCTCGTCGACGAAGGCCACGCCTACGAGGACGAGGGGGCGATCCGGTTCCGGATGCCCGACGAGGGAGTCACCGCGTGGGAGGATGCGATCAAGGGCGAGATCTCCTATCCGAACGAGAAGCTCGAGGACCTCGTCCTCCTGCGCTCGGACGGGCGGCCGACGTACAACCTCGCCGCTGCGGTGGACGACGCCGATTCGGAGATCACGCACGTGATCCGCGGCGAGGACCATGTTCCCAACACGCCCAAGCAGATCCGCATCCTGGAGGCGCTCGGCCGGCCGCTTCCGGTCTACGCGCACGTCCCCAACGTCTTCGGGGCCGACGGGAGGAAGCTCTCCAAGCGCCACGGCGCCGTCTCCGTCGAGGAGTTTCGCGTGGACGGCTACGTCGCTCCGGCGCTCGTCAACTACCTCGCCCTCCTCGGCTGGAGCTACGACGACCGGACGACGATCATGTCTCGCGAGGAGCTGGTCGAGCGCTTCACGCTCGACCGGGTCGGCTCGAGCCCTGCGACCTTCGACTACTCGAAGCTCGAGTGGATGAACGGCGTCTACCTGCGGGAGCTCGAGCCGGAGGCCTACGCGGACGCCCTCGCCGCCTACCTGCGCGAGATCGGCTTCGAGGGCGACGAGGCGACGATTCGCGCGTCGGCGCCGCTCGTCCAGGACAAGATCGCGACGCTCGGCGGGTACCCGGCGTTCGCCGGCTTCTTCTTCAGGGATATCGAGCCGCCGGCCGAGCTCCTGGACGGTGCGGGACCTCTCCTCGGCGAGGCGCGCGAGACGCTCGCGTCGGTCGAGCCCTTCACGAGCGACGGCATCGAGGCGGCCCTGCGCGAGCTGGCCGGGCGGCTCGGCCTGAAGCCGCGCGACGCCTTCGGGCCGATTCGCGCAGCGGTCACCGGCTCGAAGGTCTCACCGGGCCTCTTCGAGAGCCTCGAGCTCCTCGGCCGCGGCGAGTCCCTCGCGCGGCTCGACGCCGCGCTCGCCGTCGTGTCCTAGCGGTAGAGGACGAAGCCGCCGGCGAAGAGGGCGAGCCCCGCCGCCCAGACCGGCCAGGCGGCGAGCACTGCGCCGGCTGTGAAGAGGAAGGCGCCGCCGATCACGAGGCCCGTGGCGACGAGGGCCGAAGCAGAGACGCGCTCACGTCGACGGCTCTGCGCCGGCTCGGCGCCCCCGTCCGAGCCGATCGGAACGGCCGTCTTCTCGAGAGCGCGCAGACGGGCGAGCCGGACGCGGAAGAGCGCGCCACGCCATTCCGGGAGCAGAGGCTCGATCAGCTCGACTTCGCCGAACTCGAGCACGTTGGCCACCTCAGCGGTGACGTCCCGTGCTTCGGAGAGGGCGGAGACGAGCTCGGCATGGAGCGGCTCGGCCCCCCGTGGCGGCTCGATGCCGACCGCGAGCTCAGCGCCCGCGTGGAGGTTGTACTGCAGGTGGGGCAGCTCGTCGAGGAAATCCCCGGCCGCTGCCTCGGTGGGCGACTCGGCGACTCGCTCGAGCCTGACCAGGGCCCCTCCCACACGCTCCCACAGGTGCGAGACGGCTTCGGCGTAGCCCTGGGGCGCTCCCCTCCGAACCGTGCGCTCCATGCGCGGCAATCATACGCATTCACACCTTGGCCCGAGAAGTTGGCTCGGGGTCGGCCTCCGGAGGCGTCTCCTCGGCAGGCGGCGAGCCGTCGAGCTCCTGTCCGACTCCGCGGACGTGCCCGCGCCAGCGAACCGTTCCGAGCATCAGGAGCAGCGAGGCGAAGCCGAGCGCGACGTTCACGATCGTCATCACGAGCTGCTGGCCGAAGCTGAAGGCCAGGATCGTGCTGCGCGGCGCCGACCCCGCGAGGGCGAAGAGGAGGATCGCCTGCTGGGTTCCCGCGCCTCCGGGCGTGAAGGGAAGCATCGTCGAAAGCCCGCTGACGACGAGGACGGCGAGGGTCGTCTTCCAGGTGGCGTCCACGTGGAAGGCCCGGAGGAAGAAGACCGTCGAGGCGACGCGGGCGACCCAGCTCCCCGCCTGCCAGGACACGACCTCGCGGACGTAGACGTGCCAGTCGCCGAGGATCGCAAAGCCCTGCGCGATCCTCTCGCGGAAGGCGGTCACGTGCCGCGAGGCCCACGCGATCCCGACGATCAGCGCACCCAGGAGGATCGAGCCTGCGAAGGCGGCAATCTGGGGCTGCTCGACGACGAGCGTCCAGTCGAACGCGTCGAGCCGCGGGAGCTCCAGCACGCCTGGGAGGAGGCCGAGCCAGACCGCGACGAAGAAGAGGACGGTCGCCACTGCGAAGTCGAAGAGCGTCTCGACGACGAGGCTCGACGTGAGGGTCGGGTACGTGGTGCCCTCGACGCGGTTCTTGACGAGGTAGAGCTTCACGACGTCCCCGGCGCGCGCGGGGACGATCGCATTGACGCCGACGCCGGCCATGTAGGAACCGAAGATGGTGCGGTAGGGAACCTTCGTGTTCGGGTAGGCCGCCCGGAGGATGTTCTGCCACGCCCGCACGCGGAGTGCGAGCCGGAGGACGTGGAAGCCGATCGCCAGGAAGAGCGCTCCCCACGCGACGGCCGCGAAAGCGGTGAAGAACGCCTCGGAGGCGTCGAGAAACTGGCGGACGTCGTCCACGGCTTGACGATAGCGCCGGGGCTCTAGGACGCGCGGGCCGCGGGGCCCTCGTGCGGCCTCAGCTCGACGACGAGCTCGCAGTCGAGCGCGAGCGCGAGCTTCAGGAGCGTGTCGATCCGAGGCGGGCGACCGCCGGACTCGAGGCGCGCGATCGCCGACTGCGTCGTGCCGCAGACCTCCGCCAGCTCGGCCTGGGAGAGGCCCAGCTCGCGGCGGCGATCGGCGACCTGCCCTGCGATCTGGGCGAAGAGCCAGCCGTCCTGAGCCCCCGCGAGCCGCTCGCGGAGGCGCTCGACGCTGCGCTCTACGGCGTGGCGGCGTTCCTCACTCGACGGTTTAGCCATTGCAGTCCTGCGCTTCGTATAGCACGGCTGCGATGACTGTCAAGCGGCGGGCGCGACCTCATGAAGGACGGCCGCCCCGTTCGGGCCATCGACGAGGTACACGCGGACGGTGTTCTCGCCGGGCCGCAGCGCCTCCTCGGGCACGACCGCCGAGACAAGCGTCTCTCCGCCGTGCTCGAAGCTGCGCGTCACCGCCGCGACCCGTCCGTTGACGGCGACGGCGACGTCGCGCCCTCCCTCGGCGCCGCGCAGACGGCCGTAGATCCGTACGGGCGCGAACGGCGAGTCGGGGTCGTACGTCTTGTCGCCGTAGCTCTCGAAGGTCATCCCGTCGGCCGCGGCGACCGTGAGGCTCTCGGCGCGGCGGCCGAGCAGCTCGGGCCGTGGGCCGATGGCGTAAAGCCCCGGCGGCTCGTTTCCCTCCCCGAAGAGCCGCACCTGTTGCTCGAGGACCCGCTCGCGGCGCTCGACGAGGGCGGAAGGGTCGCCGACGACGATCTTGCCGGACGAGGTGTGGACGACGACATCCGGCTCCTCGCGCCGGCCCGCTCCCAGCGCCGAGACGCCGTCGGCCTGCCAGGGCAGCTGAACCCCGAGGAGCTCGGCGATCGTCGGGACGACGTCGATCAGACGGACGTTCTCGTCGACGACCCGGCCGGAGGCCTGCCGCGGGCCCTTGATGAACAGCGGCACGAACGCGATCTCCTCCATGTTCCCTGTGTGGATCCGGCGCCGCTCGCCGTGAGGCCGGAAGCTGACGCCGTGGTCGGCGACGACGACGACGAGCGATTCGTCGTAGAGCCCCGTCTCCTCCAGACGGTCGAGGATGCGCCCGAGCGCGAGGTCGGTGTAGCCGACCTGGAGCAGGTGTCGCTGGTAGGACTGGATGGCGAGGTCCCGGTCGCCGGTCCAGCGCTCGTTGACCATCCCGGGCTGGAAGCCGAGGTCGGCCGCGTAGATCTTGCCGTTCGGCAGGTACTCCCACGGATGGTGCGGCAGGAGCACGTGGAGGAAGGACAGTGTGGGTCGGTCGGAAGGCTCGAGCGCGGCGACGAACTCCTCCACCTCCTCGGCGCGCCCGGTGTAGGCGGCCGGCCGCCTTCCGGGCTGCGAGGGTCCCTCCTGGAGGCGCACGGCCGGCCCGTCGGCGCCGAAGTTCTGCCACTCGGTCGAGATGGACGGCAGGCGGTCGGCGGTGTCCTCGGGGAGGACGAGGTGGCCGTAGACGATCGAGAGGTCGGAGAGGAGGGAGCCGACACGGCCGGCAAGCGGCTCGCGGTCGGCGTCGCAGAGCTGCGCGGGGCAGAGATGCGTCTGCGACTCGAAGACGCGCAGCTCGTAGGCGCCGCCCAGAAGCGTGAAGAGGTTGTCCGGGTGGTCGAGGTAGAGAGGCAGGGCGTCGTCCTCCGGCCAGCGGCCGCTCAGCAGCGCGGGGACGGCGTCGGTCGTCCTCGGGGAAACCGTGGTCGCGTTCCGGTACCAGGTCGCGGTCTCGGCGAGGCGGGCGAAGTTGGGGTAGCGCTCCGAGTCGATCTCCCCGTCGGCGCGGAGCAGGGACACGGTCGGGAACTCGTCGAAGACGACCATGACGACGGGCGCGTTCGAAGGCACCTCGGCGAGCCGAGGTTCCGGCGCGCTCTCGAGCACGAGCCGGGAGACCGGGGCGGTGAAGAGGAAGAGGCCGGCGAAGACGACTGGAGCGGCGCCCGAGCACCGACGCGAGCATCCTGGCGGGCCGCACGAGCGCGTAGAGGGCAGCAGCGCCCGCGCCCGCGGCGGCCGACACGGCGAAGAGGACGCTGGACGAGGCGTCGACGCTCCGGATCGCCTGGAGTACGAAGAGCCCTGCCAGGCCGCCGACGAACAGGAGGTGGAGCGCGGTCGCAGCCCGCTGGTGGACGAGCCCTGCGAGCGTCTCGAGCGCGAGCAGCACGAGTGGGGGCAGGACGACGAGCCCGATCGCAAAGAGGACGATGTCCCAGCGGGACGACCCCCGGACCGCGAAGAACTCGGCGTTCCGCGAGAGGAGGTCGAAGAGCGGCTGGGCGACGGCAAAGGCCGAGAGGCCTGCGAGGTGGAGGCCCGCGGCGGAGAGCGATCCGGGCGGATCAGGCTGGCGGAGTCGCACGGTAGAGAATGCGGGTTCCGGAAGGGAGTGCCTCGCGCCGGTCGACCCGCCACCGCTCGGCGAGGGCGCGCTCGAACGTCTCGACCTCGTAGTCCGGGTTCGCGCCGGGCCCCTTGCGGGCGAGGAGGCGCTCCACCATTGGATCCTCGCGGGTGGGCAGCTCGATGACGAGCGCGGTGCGCAGCGACGCGAGCCAGTCGAGGAACTCGCGGACCGGGACGTTCGCCGTCAGCGCCACGTGGTGGACCAGGGCCAGGCAGAGAGTGAGCTCGGGCCGACCGCGGTCGGCGAGGGGCAGCCGTTCCCGCCCGCGCCAGCCAAGGCCGGGGGAGGGATCGGCGACGTTACCGACGAGTGGGAGGATCGTCTCCGAGCCCTCGCTCCGGAGCGCCCGGAAGAGCGTCTCCACGACCGCGACGTCGGCGTCCACCGCCACCGTGTAGTCGGCCTCGGACGCGGCGGCGCGCGTGTAGCGGCCGTCGTTGGAGCCGAGATCCCACACGAGCCGCCACCGCCTCGTTCCGGCCGCCTCGCGGACGAAGGCCTCCTTGGCGGCGGCGTCCGCCTCGCCGTACGGGTTGGCCTCGCCGTAGCCGCTCCAGGCGGTCTGACCGGGCTCCCACTCGAGGCGGCTGACGAGCTTGACGAGCTTGCGCGCGTTGGCGCGGACGAGCTCCGCGTGGAACCCGGCTCGTGCGAGCTCGCCCTTGGCGTCACGGTCGGCGTAGCGGCGTTCCAGCCGCGCGTGGAGGACGACGTGCGAGAGGACCCCGCGTCGGAAGCGGTCGCGGAAGCCGAGCAGGCTCCGCATCTCTGCCGGCTCGATTCCCTCGAGCGAGCCTCGGAGCCACGGCTGGAAGGGGACTCCCTTGTACGCCTGGAGGAGGAGCGGGTAGAGGACCAGCGTGCAGAACTGCCTGTAGCCGGCCCAGGCCTCTCCCTCGCGGAGCCGCTCGAAGGAGCCCACGTCCACGAAAGTCGGCCGGGTTCCCCGCCACTGGACGTTGTACGGCGACCCGTCCTTGAGGACGAGGCCCTCGTCGAGCGCGGCGAGGAGGAGCTCGAGCTCCAGGAGCGCCGCCTCCTTCAGCATCCCGAACGTCCACTCGTACGGGTAGGAGACGACCGGCACCCGCTCGTGTCTGAGCACGCCGGCCACCGTGCCGTTTGCGAGCTCTTCGGGAAGGCCCTTCGGCTCGGCGACCCGCTCGGTTGCGACGAGCTTCCCCTCGGCGACCTTCCCGCGGAAGAGCGCGGTCGCGGCGAGGGCCTCCCAGTCGGCCAACCCGCGCTCGGAGAGCGCGCGCAGCACGCCGCCGTCGGCGTAGAAGACGCGGCTGTCCGGGTCGCGGAAGGAGCCTGGCTCGACCCGGGGTTCCGTGCCTGCTACAGGTCTTCCTTGCGGCGAATGCGGAGGAAGCCGAGGAGCCGGCGCCAGTAGATCTTCCCCATGACCGCCACCGCGGCGGCGCCGCCGACGATGGCCTGGAGGATCAGCGATCCCGAGCCGGGATCCAGGTATGCGAGCACGCCGCCCATATGTGTCCGGGTGGAGAATACCGGCGCGGGGGCGGGGGAGCGGGGCAGGCGCCTTCGCTCCCGCCTTGTAGCAGGCTGTTACTTGGCTAGGACTCGGCCCTGTAAAGCCCCACGACTGCGCCCGTGGGGTCCTTGACGATGGCCATGCGGCCGACGGTGGGCACGTCGAACGGCTCCATCAAAGTCGCCGCGCCGAGGTCCGCCGCCTTCGCACAGGTGGAGTCGACGTCCTCCACGGCGACGTAGGGTTGCCAGAAGGGCGGCACGTCGTCGCCCTCGGGAGCCGGCCAGCATCCGGCACGGTCCGTCCCGCCCGAGCTGAACATCGTGTACACGGCTCCATTGCCCATGTCCTGGTCGCGCGACTCCCAGCCGAGGACCTCGCGATAGAAGCGCCTTGCGCCCTCGACGTCCGTCGTCATCAGCTCGTCCCAGACGAACACGCCCTCGGACGAGGGCGCGTCTCCCTCAGGCGCGAAGAGCGAGAGCACGGCGCCCTGCGGGTCGGAGACCGCGACCATGCGCCCGACCTCGGGGATCTCCATCGCGGGCGCGAGGATCGCGCCGCCTCCCGCTTCGGCCCGACCGGCGGCGGCGTCGACGTCGTCGACGACCACGTGCCCCAGCCAGTGCGAGGGCGCGCCGCCCTGAGCCGGCCCGAAGCCTCCGTACGTCTCGCCGTTCACCTTGATCATCGGGTAGTCCACCTCGCCGGGCTTCCACGTCTCGATCTCCCAGCCGAGGACATCGGCGTAGAACGAGCTCGCGCCCGCCGGGTCGCTCGAAATGTGGTCGTGCCAGACGAACCGCCCGAGGGCTGTCTGAACGGTGCTCATGTCGCAGCCTCCTTCATCGCCTAGCCGGCCACGCTAGTCCGGGTGTCTCGGAACCGCAAGGCGCGCTGAGCTCGTATCCGAAACGGCGGAGCGCCCGTTGCCGGGCGCTCCCTGCCTGCCAAGGGGCGATGCGAGTCTTGCGTCCACACGGCCTGGGTCGCGCCCCGCGGAGTCGGCTCAGCGTGGACGAGGCGCAGTATCACCGAGATGGGGGCGCATTTCAAGTGACGGAATGGAAGCTTTGCCGTCAGTGAAGCTCCTCCCATGGCCCGATCCGATTATTCTTGGCGGCATGGACGTCGTCATCGCGGACCTCGGCCGCAGGCTTCGGGAGTTTCGCCACGCGCGCCGGCGGACGCTCGAGCAGCTCTCGGAGGACACGGGACTGACCACCGGATACCTCTCCCAGATCGAGACAGGCGAGGCGGTCCCGTCCCTCTCCGCGCTCGCGGCCATCGCGGCGGCGATGGGCACCGACATGACGGCGTTCTTCCCGTTCGACGGCCCTTCGGGCGTGCGCGTCTCGCGCGCCGGCGACCCGGATCGGCTGCGAATCTCCCCGACGTCGAGGGAGGAGTACGTCGTCCTCAGCGCCCGCGGGCCCGCGGCCTCGATGACGGCGCTGATCTCCCGTTACGAGCCCGGCGACTCGGTCGGGCCGTACAGCCAGTTCGGGGAGCGTTTCGCGCTCGTCCTCGACGGACAGGTGCGCTTCGATGTCGACGGGGAAGACCGGGTGGCCGGGCCCGGCGAGTTCCTCCACTTTTCGTCCCACCCCGAGCAGTCCACCGACGTCGTCTCGGATGGCCCCGCGGAGATCCTGTGGCTCGTAGCGCCGCCGGTCGTCTGAGCACCGCGCCCGAGCTGGGCGCGAGCGTGGGCACGAAGCTCCGCGAGCGCCGTCGAGCTCTCGGGCTCACGCTGAGCGAGGCGGCCCGAGCCGCCCAGATCTCCACCTCGTACCTGTCGTCGATCGAAACCGGGAACAGCGTTCCGTCGCTCCCGATCCTCGCTCGGGTGGTCGCCGCCGTCGAGCTGTCGCTGAACGAGGTGTTGCGGGACGTCGGCCGCACCGTCGTCCGGACGGGTCGAATCGAGCCGAAGTCCGTCGGCGTCCTTGCGGCCTCGCATCCGGACCTGCTGCTCGAGGTCGCCTGCGTGGTCGCCGAGGGTGGGGAGTCGGGCGAGTGCCCCGTCCCCACGGCCGACCGCGAGGTGTTCGTCTACGCCCTCGAAGGGGTGCTCGAGGTGATCGTGGACGGGGCTCCGTTCGAGCTCGGCCCCGGCGACTCGCTCGACGCCGTCTCACCCGGACAGCTCGCGTGCCGGGCCCCGCGGGGCCGGGCCGCCGCAGTCTGGGCGTCGATCGCGGCGGGCGACGGCCTGCGAGTGGGCGGCCTGCGCGGCGCGCGCTAGCAGCTCGGGCACGATCTTGACCTCCGCGGCGCGGCGAGAGAGGATCGCCGCTACGGGCCATGCGTCAGGGGTGGTCCCGGTTCTTGCCGTCAGACAAACACGTGGGGGAGGAGCAGGCAATGAAGGGACCGATGCACCGGGCAGGGCGCTCGTCGCTGCGCGCTCGGCACGTAGCGGGAGCGCTCGTGACCCTGTCGCTGCTCGCGGCGTTCCTCGTCGCGATGCCCGCGTCGGGAGCCAGGTCTGCGCGGGTCGGCGACCAGGCAACCCGCGGGCTGTGGGACAGCGTCTCGGGAACGCAGTCATCCGCTCGGCGCGGCGGCAAGGCCTACATCCGGCCCGAGCGATTCCGGACGTTCGCGCTCGACCTCGACGGCATGGAGGCGGCGCTCGACGCCGCGCCCCGCGAGTCCCTGCGCTCGTCGGGCGCCCGCCCGATCGTGCTCTCGCTGCCGACGCCGCGCGGCGGCTTCCAGCGCTTCGCCGTCGAGGAGTCCTCGGTGATGGAGCCGGCGCTGGCCAAGCGGCATCCGGAGATCGCGACGTACGCCGGCCACGGCATCGACGACCCCACCGCGACGATCCGCGCCGACCTGACCCCACTGGGATTCCACGCCTCGGTGCGCTCGCAGAAGGGGGTCTGGTACGTCGATCCTCGCTACCACCTCGACACGACCCGCTACATCAGCTACTACGCGCGCGACCTGAGTCGCGACCCGCACGGGACCTTCGTCGAGCGCGGGCCCGGCGGCGTCGACGCCGCCGACGAGGCGCTCGGCCTCGACCTGGCGGCGGCAGACGTCCCGGAGGGGCCGATCGTCACGCTCCGCACCTACCGGCTCGCTCTCGTCAGCGACCCGACCTACTCGAACTTCTTCGGCGGGCCCGCGAACGTGACGGCGGCGAAGGTGACGCTTCTGAACCGCGTCAACCAGATCTACGAGGACGAGACGGCGATCCGGCTGGTCCTGATCGGGAACAACGACCTCCTCAACCTCGACACCCCGGCGCAGATGACCGGGGGGAACGGCCCGTGCGGCGCCTCTCCGTGCTACACGCAGGCTCAGGCGACCTCGTGCGCAGGCGCCACGCTCACGCGGACGCGGATCGTGATCGGGCAGCTGATCGGGGCGTCCAACTTCGACGTGGGGCACATCGGTCTCGGCAACCCGGGCGGCGGCGTCGCGAGCCTCGCCGTCGTCGGCGGCAACAGCAAGGCGCAGGGCTGCACCGGCCTCTCGACGCCCGTCGGCGACTTCTTCGCCGTCGACTACGTCGCGCACGAGATCGGCCACCAGTTCGGCGGGAACCACACGTTCAACGGGACGCAGTCGAACTGCTCCGGGGGCAACCGCAGCGCGGCCAACTCGGTCGAGCCCGGCAGCGGCTCGTCGATCATGGCCTACGCCGGCATCTGCGTCCAGGACAACCTCCAGCCGCACAGCGATCCCTACTGGTCGCACCGAAGCTTCGACGAGATCACGGCGGTCGTCACGTCCGACCGGCCGCCCATCAACGAGGTGCAGACGGTGTCGCTGCGCGACTTCTCCGGCGGCAGCGAGACCCAGACCGTGACGCTGACGGGATTCGGAGGGACGGACTCCTTCCAGCTCGAGTTCCAGGGCAACACCTCCGTCCCCATCGTGCGCGGGACGAACTACACGGCTTGCGGACATTCAGGCGGCCATCGAGGGCATCACGGGCTGGCCCGCAGGCGCCACCGCCACCGTGACCGCGATCGGGGGCGTCGGCCTGCTCGACGGACGGGGGCTTCGACGTGGCGTTCGGCGGCACCCTCGCGGACACCGACGTGAGCCAACTCGCGGTCGTGAACGCGGTCGGCGTCGTCGGCATCGTCACCACGCCCTTCGCGGGCGGCCCCACGTTCGACTCCTTCACGATCAACTACGAGGGCACCGACACGGTCCCGATCGTGAAGGGCTCGAACTACACGCTCGCCGGCATCCAGGCGGCGCTCCAGGGCCCGAGCGAGGTGCAGACCGTGACGCTCGACGGCTACGACGCCGACGGCGACTCGTTCACCCTCAACTACAACGGCACCGACACGGTCCCGATCGTCCGCGGGCAGAACAACACCGCCGCGGGAATCCAGAACGCCCTCCAGGGCGGGAACGAGCAGCAGCAGGCCATCCTCACCGGTTTCGACGGAGCGACGCAGTCCTTCCAGGTCGAGATCGGCGGCAACACGTCCGCCGTTCTCGGCTTCGGCGGGCTTGCGATCTCGAACGCAAACGTCGCGGCCGCGGTCAACGCGATCCCCGGCTTTGCCGGGAACGGTGACCTCGGCGGGCGCGGGGAACGGAGGCTTCACGCTCACGTTCGGCGGCGCCTCCGAGCTGACCGACGTCCCCTCGATCTCGATCGTCAACTGCACCGGCGGCTGCACGAGCACGGTCCGCGAGCTCGCCAAGGGCGGCGGGCCGCTCGCCGGCTGGCCCGCCGGGGGCACGGTGGCAGTCGGCTTGCTGACCGACACCGGCTTCACGCTGACCTTCAGCGGCACTCATCAGGGAACCGACGTGAGCCTCGTCTCCGTCACCAACGGCGTCGGGGCGTCGGGCTCCGTCGTCGAGACGACGAAGGGGACGGCGGGCATCATCCCGATCGGGGCGACCGCGACCGTCGCCGCGTTCGGCGGCGCGGGCGTGTTGAACGACTTCGGCTTCCAGGTCACGTTCGGCGCCGGCCTCGGCCTCATGAACCTCGACCCGCTCGCCATCACGAACCTGAACGGCGCCTCGGCCTTCGTGGGCGAGACGGCCAAGGGCGGGCCGATCGAGAACAAGGGCTTCACGATCACCACCACCGACAACCACGCCCCCGTCGTCACGACGCCGGCCGAATACACGATCCCCTTGCGCACGCCGTTCGCGCTCACTGGGAGCGCTACCGACTTCGACGGGGACACGGTCACGTACATGTGGGAGCAGAACGACCGTGGGGGCATCACCGGGACCGCGCTCGTCAACAACGTAAAGACGAACGGGCCGCTCTTCCGTCAGTTCGGAACCTTCGCCGACGTCACGCCGGCGGGGACGCTCCTGACGCCCTCGCCGGGCCTGAATGCCGTGACGACGGATCCGACGCGGGTTTTCCCGGACCTGCCGCAGATCCTCGCCAACAACACGAACGCCGTCACGGGCACGTGCCCGGCGGCCCCGCCGCCGCCGACGCCCGTGCCGCCCATCAGCCGGGACTGCTTCTCGGAGTTCCTGCCGACCGCCGACTGGGTCGGGTTCCCGGGCGACCGGACGCTGAACTTCCGCCTGACGGCCCGCGACGGCAACCCCGGGGCCGGGGGCGTGGCCAGCTCGACCACGAGGCTCGTGCTGGCCCCGACCGCGGGGCCGTTCCTCGTCACGTCGCAGGCCTCGCCGACCGCGCTCCAGGGCGGCTCGACGCAGGCGGTGACGTGGGATGTCGCCGGAACGAACCTCGCCCCCGTCAATACGGCCGAGGTGAAGGTCAGCCTCTCTGTCGACGGCGGGCTCACCTACCCGCACGTCCTCTCCGCGTCGACCGCGAACGACGGCTCCGAGCCGGTGACGCTGCCGAACGTGGCCACGACGAAGGCGCGGATCAAGGTCGAGGCGGTCGGAAACGTCTTCTTCGACATCTCGAACGCCGACTTCACGATCCTCGCCGTCCCGGTCGTCACGGCCGTTGACCAGACGGTGGACTACAGCGACTCGGTCCCGGCCGCGGCGGTCGTCTCGGCGACCGACGACGACTCTCCGGGCTCGGCGCTCGCCGCCGTCGCTTCCGGGCTCCCGGCCGGCCTCACGCTGGCGGTTCACAGCACCTCCGCCGGCTCCACCCTGCCGGGAACCCGAACCTGGTCGCTCGCGGGCAACGTCACGGCCGCGCCGGGCGTCTACCCGGTGTCGGTCACCGTGACCGACGAGACCGGCGGCGTCGGGACCGCCTCCTTCACGGTCACCGTGACCCAGGAGGACGCCTCCCCGACCTACGTCGGCGACGGCCTCGCATTCGCAGGGCCGAGCGGCTCTGCCTCGATCGTGCTCCGCGCGACGGTTCGCGACAGCGCCGTCGTGCCCGGGTCGGGCGACTCGGCCCCCGGCGACGTCCGCAACGCGACGGTCACGTTCCGGGAGGGCTCGACGACGCTCTGCGGGCCCGTGCCGGTCCAGCTCCTGAACGGGACGACGACGACCGGAGCGGCGAACTGCACGGCGACGCTCGGCCTCGGTGCGCACAACGTCTCGGTCGTCGTGGGCAGCTACTACACGGGAACGGGCGGCGGGCTCGTCCGCGTGGTGACGCCGAGCGGGACACCGGCGCCCAACCAGAGCCATGTCAGCGGGAACGGCAACCTCGTCGCCGGGGCCGGCGGTGGAGTCTTCGTGCCGAACGCGGGCTCCCGGATCCGCTTCGAGTTCGACGTGAAGTTCAAGACGGCCGACGGCCCTGACGGGTCGGCCGTGGTCCGTTTCGAGTCCGGCGGCCGGTCGTACAGGATCCGGAGCGACGACGTCGACTCGATCGGCGCGCTCGGCCCGCTCGCGGACTTCCGGGCGACGGCGACGCTCACCGACGTGACGCAGCCCGCCGAGGCCGATCCTCGTCGCGAGTAACGTCGAGCTCCGCATCACCGGGGCCGACGGAGCCCCCGACTCACTGGGCATCACGCTGTGGGCCGGCAACAGGCTCCTGTTCTCCTCGAGATGGACGGGGTTCAGCACGCTCGAGCAGGCGCTCAACGGCGGGCGACTGGACGTCCGCTGACGGAATCGGGGGGCGCCGGTCAGTCCCGGCGCCCCTCCTTCAGCCGCCGCCAGAGCGGGAACCCGTACCAGAAGAGCACGAACGCGAGAGCCACCGCGGACGTCACGAGCGCCGTGGTCGGCTCGCCGAAGACGAAGTCCAAGATCACGTAGACGGATGCGGTCATCGCGGCCGCGATGAAGACGGTTGCCGCGATCGCCGTCTTTGTGGCCATGCGCAGGAGCGCCTCCTTGTCGGCCTGCCGCCAGCGGATCCGATGCGCGGCCGTCGGCGTGATGAGGAGGACGACGGAGAAGGCGGCGCAGACGAGGGCTGCCAGGTAGACGTGTTCCTGGAACCGGGTCAGGTCCTCGAAACGGTTCTGGAACGGCAGGATGAGGAGGAAGGCGAACAGCACCTGGACGCCGGGCATGGCGAGCCGGTGCTCCTCGACGAGCTCGCTCCACTCCTGGTCGAGCTCTTCCTTCGTCCTCCGTTCGCCCTTGGCCACGGGGGTGACCCTACCCGGGCTTCGATGCCATCACGCATCGAGCCGCTCGCGGAGCGCCGCGAAGAGCGTCGCGTAGTGCTCCAGCCGGCGGCGCTGCGGGACGCTCTCCGGGTACACGCGGCCCCGCCAGTCCGAGTAGCTCCATCCCGAGCAGCCGACGCGAACCGCGGCCATGGGCTTCTCCTACCGGCGGGGCCTCCTCACGACGCCCAGCGTGGGCGTCGCGTACGCCTCGTTGTCCCTCGTGGTCAGAAGATCAGGATCACGAGGATGATGATGAGGATTACGAGGATCACCGTTCCGACACCGATGTACATGTGCGCTTCTCCTTGGCTCTCGAATTGGTCTTCCGAGTGATCTCCCGCCGCGGGCAACGGAAAACATCCCGCCGCCCGCCGGGGGGCGGACTCAGGCCGCGGCCTTGCGCTTCGATCGCTGCGATCGTCCGCGGCCCCCGCGCTTCTTCTTCGTCGCCTTGACGCTCTCGCGAAGGGCGGCCATGAGATCGATCGGCTCCTCCGGCGCCTCCTCCGCCTCGGCAACCGCGACGGTCTCGCCTCGGTCCTTCGCGCGGATTCGCTTGCGGAGCTCGTCGCGGTAGGTGTCCTTGAACTTCTCGGGCCGGAAGGAGCCGGCGAAGTGGTCGACGAGCTGGGCGGCCATGCGGAGCTCGTCCTTGGCGATGCGGACGCCCTTCGGAGCGAGGCCCTTCGCCGGCCGAATCTCGTCCGCGAAGTGCATCCGCTCGAGTGCGATCACTCCGTCGCGCACGCGCAGGCAGGCGAGATGCTCGCGGTCGCGCATGACGAACGTCGCGACCGCAACGAGGCCCGACTCGTCCATCGCCCGCGCGAGCAGCGTGTAGACCTTCTCGCCGCCGTCCTGGGGCGCGAGGTAGTACGTCCGCTCGAAGTAGATCGGGTCGATCTCCTCCTGCGCGACGAAGGCCTCGATGTCGATCGTCTTCTGCGAGGCGTCGAGCTGGGCGGCCTCGAAATCCTCGTCGTCCAGGTAGACCCACTCGCCCTTGCGGATCTCGAACGCCTTCACGATCTCGTCGTCCGGGACGGGCTTTTCCTCGGCCTTGCAGACCTTCTGGTAGCCGATCCGGCCGCCGTCGGGCTCGTGCACGTAGTGGAAGTGGAGGGCGTGCTCCTTGACCGCGCTCTCCATCCGCACGGGGACGCTCACGAGGCCGAAGGCGATCGTCCCAGACCAGATCGCCCGCGGCATCAGCCCTCTTCCGCCGCCCGAGCTTTCTCGGTGTCCGACAGGTTCATGCCCAGTTCTTGCCACGCGCGTCGCCGGACGAAACGTCGGGAGCCGCCGGCCGGCCGCGCATGATTCTCGCGGGCGGTGGGCATGACCGTGCCGTGCCAAGGGCATTTGCCACGCTCGTCGTCCGCCTCCGCTACCTCGTCGTGGCGGCCTGGATCGCCGGTGCGGTCGCGGTCAGTCTGATGCTGCCCGGGCTCGGGAGCGGGGAGGCGCTCGAGCTGGGCGGGCTGATTCCCGACGACTCGCCCGCGCTCGAGGCCGGCGTCCGCTCCCAACGCCACTTCGACGTGCCTCTCACCGCCGACACGGTGGTGGTCGAGCGCGATCCAGGAGGCCTTTCCGCCGAGGCTCAGGCGGCGGTGATCGAGCGGGCCGTCGACGCGTCGACGCGTCCCGAGGCGGGGGAGGGGATCGTGCTCGCGCTCCCCGTCCTGAACACCCAGGAGCTCTTCCCCGGCTCGGAGGAGAACGGCACGACCGCGGTGACCCATCTGTTCTTCTCGCCGGACGTGTCGCTGACGGAGAAGGTGGCCCTCGCCGAGCGCTATGCCGCGCAAGCCGAGGGAGGCCACTTCGTGGGCGTGACCGGCCCGGCCCCCGCGCGCCTCGCCCAGTTCGAGGAGATCGAGGACGCGTTGCCGCTCGTCGAGGCCGCGACGGTGGCAGTCATCGCGCTCGTCGTCGGCATCACCTTCCGTTCGCTCGGTGCGCCGCTCCTCACGCTCCTTGCCTCGGGACTCGCCTTCGCGGTCTCCCGCGGCGTCATTCCGTGGGTCGGCGAACGCCTGGGGGCGGAGATCCCCCAGGAGGTCGAGCCGCTCGTCGTCGCCCTCACGCTCGGAATCGTCACCGATTACACGGTCTTCTTCCTTTCCGCCTGCCGGCGGCGCCTGGCGGCAGGTGACGAGCGGCTGGACGCGGCGAAGCGCTCGTGCGCCTCTGTGGCGCCGATCGTCGCGACGGCGGGCCTCATCGTCGTTGCCGGCACCGCCGCCCTGCTCGTCGGGGAGCTCGATTTCTTCCGCGCCTTCGGCCCCTCGCTCGCGCTCACGGCGGCAGTCGCGCTGGCGGTGTCGATGACGTTCGTCCCCGCGAGCCTTGCCCTCCTGGGCCGGGCCACCTTCTGGCCCTCGCTAGGGTCCGCCGAGGAAGAGGGGGACGGCGAGGACGAAGAGGCGACGCCGGCGCGCGCCGCGCTCGCGGAGTTCCTCACGTCCCGGCCGATCGCAGCTCTCGTGGCGCTTGCGACCGTCGGCGTGCTCCTCGCGGCTGCGACCGGCCTCCGCCACACGGAGCTCGCCTTCCGGCTCGGAAGCGGCCTGCCTGCCGACGCGGAAGTCCAGCAGGCTGCTGCGGCCGCCGACGACGGCTTCGCCGCCGGCGTGCTGGCGCCGACGGTGGTGCTCGTGGAGGGCGGCGGTGTCGCTGAGCGTCGGGACGAGCTCACGGCTCTCGAGGAGCGGATCGAGGAGGTTCCCGGCGTCGCGGGCGTGCTCGGGCCTCGCGAGCAGCCGTTCGACGTCCCGGTCGACGTCTTCCTCGCCGAGAGCGGCGACGCCGCGCGCGTTGCGCTCATCCTCGACGACCCGCCGCTGGACTCCGAGGCGATCGAGGCCGTCGGCCGGGTCGAGGACAGGTTGCCCGGCCTCCTCCGCGAGGTGGGCCTTCCGGACGCCGACGCCGCCCTGACGGGCCAGACGGCAATCGCGTCCGACACCGTCGAGGCGATCGTCTCGAGCTCCGCGCTCGTGGGCGCCGTCGTCCTGGCGGTGAACTTCCTCGCCCTCGCGCTCTTCCTGCGCGCCCTGGTCGCGCCGTTCTACCTCCTCGGAGCGAGCGTCCTCTCGGTGGCGGCGACGCTCGGGCTGACGACGTACGTGTTCCAGGGCCTCCTCGGGCACAGCGACCTCACGTACTACGTGCCCTTCGCGGCCGGCGTCCTGCTCGTGTCGCTCGGGTCCGACTACAACGTCTTCGTGGCCGGCCGCATCTGGCAGGAGGCGGAGCAGCGGCCGCTCCGCGAGGCGATCGCCGTCGCCGTGCCGCGCGCCTCGCGGGCGATCACGGTTGCCGGCGTGGCGCTCGCCCTCTCGTTTGCGATGCTCGCCATCGTGCCGATCGACGGCTTTCGCGAGTTCGCGTTCATGATGGCCGTGGGAGTCCTGCTCGAGGCCTTCGTGGTTCGCACGCTCCTCATCCCGGCGTTCGTGACGCTGTTCGGCGGCGCGAGTGCCTGGCCGGGGAGATTCGGCTGGACCGGCGGCCGAGACGAGCCGGCCGTGTCTAAGGGCGAGGCAGGTGCTCGAGCAGCTTCTCGCGCAGAGACTTCGCCATGACGTCGCTGCGCTCGGGGTTCGCCCTTGACGAGCGCAGCGGCGAGGTTCTTCGTCTGCTCGAAGTCGGACATGCGGTAGCAGGGGCGGGACTTCCGGGTCGGAAGCGGATGACGAGCTAACCCGAAGCCCGTGCGGCCGGGCGGGCTGCGAGAATCGGCGCCGGTGCGTCCGCGTCTCCGAGCCCTCCTTCTGCTGCTGAGCGGGACCGTCGCGCTCGGGTCTGCTCCTCCCGCGGCAGCCGACCTCGCCGACGAGACGGCCCTCGCCGAGCGCTTCGCTCCGGTCGTGAGGCTGGTCGAGCAGGAAGAGGAGTGCGGCCCCGGAGAGCCCTACGAGCCGACCGACGTCGAGCTCCTCTTCGACGAGCCGACGGTGGCGTTGCGCGGGCCGTGGAACGCCGTCGACCTGGTGGAGATCGGCCCTTCCTCGCAGGACCTCGTCGACGCCTTCGAGTACCACCTCGACTTCCCCGGCAATGCGCTCGATCCGGGCTGCGACTACGAGCGCTGGGCGCGCCGGCTCACCGAGGGAAGTGCCCCGGCGGTGTACGCGCACGTCGCCGCCGACCCGGGCCACCCGGGGCAGCTCGCCCTCCAGTACTGGCTCTTCTATCCGTTCAACGACTTCAACAACCTGCACGAGGGCGACTGGGAGATGATCCAGCTCGTCTTCGACGCTCCCGATGCGGCCGCGGCGCTCGGCGAGGAGCCCGTGTCGGTCGGGTACAGCTCGCACGAGGGCGCCGAGAGCGCGAGCTGGGACGACGACAAGCTCGAGATCGTCGAAGGCACGCATCCCGTCGTCTACCCCGCCGCCGGCTCGCACGCCAACAAGTTCACGGAAGCCCTCTACCTGGGAAGCTCCGCCGAGCAGGGCGTCGGGTGCGACGACACCCAGGGCCCTCACATCGAGCTCCGTCCAGCGGTGATGACGATCCCGAGCGACCCCTCAGCGGCGCGCTCGGCGTTTCCGTGGATCGCGTTCGAGGGTCGCTGGGGCGAGCTGCAGGAGGCGTTTTTCAACGGCCCGACCGGGCCTAACCTCAAGCGCCAGTGGGCAGAGCCGATCGAGTGGTCGGAGGGCTGGAGAGAGCGGAGCTATGCGGTGCCGACGGGCGGGGTGTTCGGCACGAGCGCCACGGCCTTCTTCTGCAGCGCGGTCGAGAGAGGCTCGCTGGCCCTCGTCCAGTTCCTCCGCGACCCGGGCCTGACCCTTCTCGTTCTCGCCGCGATCCTGGCGATTGCGATCTATCGCGGCCTCACGCACGCACTGGCGTCCGACCGCGCCGCTCCGAATCGCGCGCCGCCGGAGCTGGGGCCAGATCCTCTCCGCCGCCGGCCGCATGTACGTCGGCCATCCGGCGCTCTTTCTCGGGATCGGAGCCGTGCTCGTTCCTGTTGGAATCGTCGTCTCGATCGTGCAGAGCCTCCTGGTCGGGGGGTTCGGCCTCGTCGGGATCGAGTCGACAGGAGAGTCGGCGGGCTGGACGGTGCTGCTGCTGTTCGCGGTGGGCACGACGCTGACGCTGCTCGGGCTGGGAGTCGTTCAGGCGGCTACGGTTCGCGCCCTCGTCGAGATCGACGAGGGCGCCGAGGTCGGCCCGCTCCGGGCGTACGCGCTCGCGTTCGACTCGGTCCGCCCGCTCCTGCGAGGCCTCGGGATCGCGGTCGGCACGTGGGTCGTGCTCACGTTGACGGCGTTCCTGATTCCCGTCGCGATCTGGCTGGCGGTTCGCTGGGTCCTGCTGCCCCAGGTGGTCGAGCTCGAGGGCGAGTCGGGAGTCGGTGGCCTCCGTCGCAGCGGGCAGCTCGTCCGGCACCGCTGGATCCGCGTAGCCTCGCTGGTGGGGTCGGGCGCGCTCATCGCGCTCGCGGCGGGCCCGCTCATCGGAGCGCTGCTCATCTTCGTGACGGATGCGCCCCTTCCCCTGCTCAACGTCGTCGCGGGGGTTGTCTACGCACTGGCGATGCCGTTCGTCGCCCTCACCGCGGCGTACGTCTACTTCGACGCGAGAGCCCGCGAGGAGCTCGGAACGGAGGAGCAGCCGGACGTCCTGCCCGCCGAGGCCGAGCTCTCGGTCTGAACCGTGGCCGTTTCCCGCCGGGTCGTCGACCCTGCACTTCCACTTCCTCGGGTCGCCGGCGAGTCTCGGACGCCCGGGCGCGGCAAGCTTGCCGGCGGGCGGCGCTCGCGAGCCTGACGCCGGGGGTCTTACATGCCGGGAGGGCTAGAGTGGCCCTCTGTGAGAGTCACCCGTGACGCGATCAGCAACTACTTCCCTGACGGCGCGCTCACGCGCCGGCTGCAACCGCTGCCCGACTATGGCTGCATCTACGTGCGGAACCCCAGGGTCGGTACCGGCACCACGCTGCTGTGGCTGTTCCGCATTCACACCGGCGACCACGGCTTCACACCCGAGAAGAGCATCCACGCCGAGCACAAGCTGCCTCGAGTCGAGGATGTCGGCTGGGACAACGTATTGCGAATGCTCAATGGTGACGCCTTCCGGTTCACCTTCGTCCGCGATCCGGCCCGACGTGTCGAGTCCGCCTACCTGTCCAAGGTCGTCGCGCATCGCCGCTACCCAGGGCGGGTGGCCCTGCAACAGATCCTCGGCCTGCCCGAAGGTCCCGACAAGGAACTGACATTCGACCAGTTCATCACCGCACTCGAGATGCAAGATCCGCTGCGGATGGACGTCCACTGGCGCCCACAGCACCTCAACCTGATGCACGGGCTCGTCGAGTACGACCTGGTCGGCCGGCTCGAGACCTTCGCCGCCGACGTGGCCCGCATCCGCGAGGCCACCGGCATGCCCGATGCCCCCATCGAGCCGCAGCACGCGTCAAACCGGTCGGCCACGGGCCTGCTGGATGGTCGCCCTGACCTGCTGCGCAAGGTGTGCGACATCTACGCCCGCGACTTCGCGTTGTACGGCTACTAGATCCGCGCGATCTTGCTCACGCGTCAGGGACGCGCGCGAAGACGATGTAGGCATTGCCCGCCGGCGGCCGGCCCCTCGGCGAGGACCTCCAGCCCGTACATGCTGACGACCCGCGTCATGAACGAGCTCGAGAAGAGCCACCACCAGGCGCCGGACCGGGGCCGGCCGTCCTTCATGTGCTCGATCGGCTTGTTGATCCCGCGGGCCGCCACGAACCCCTTGCCGGTGAGGTACTCGCCGATGATCTGCCGGTTCTCTTCCGACAACACCGACGCCAGGTACGCGAAGTCGGGCCCGAACGTCAGCGTTCCCGACGGTCCGCGGATCTCGTCGGGCATGACGACGCTGGAGAGCATGAGGTACTTGTCGGTCACCGAGACCAGGTTGCCGACGAACTGGAACAGGTCGGCGACGTGGTACATCACCCCGGCGCAGTGGACGAAGTCGAACTTCCCGAGCCGTTCGGGGGCATTCGGGGCGCAGATGTCGACCTGGATCTCCTCGTAGCCATCGACGCCGCGCTCGGCGCAGTGGGCCTCGAACTTCTGCCACCAGACGCCGCCCGGGGCCTGGATGTCGGCCATGGCCGCGCGCGACGCGCCCGCCTTGACGGCCGTGGTCACGGTCTCGCCGTGGGTACCCCACAAGCCACCGATGTCGACGTAGGACAAACCCGGCACATGCTGCTTGATCAGGTTGCGCTTGTGGAGGCGCTGAGGCTCTTCCATTGGTCTCCCGTCCCGACGACCTGAGGTCTGCCCCAACCTACCTCAGCGCCACCCGACCGGAGAAGATGCCCCAGCTGGGCTGGACCGGGAGAGCTGTCGGGCCGTTCAGCGGACCTTCGCCTCGCGCTCGGCCAGCCGGCGGAGCGGTTCGTGCAGCTGCTCGGGCAGGTCCAGCAGCGCAAGGTAGTGGTCGACCCGGGCCGGATCGAGGCGCTGCTCGGTCGTAGTGTTGCGGGTCTTCCGGGGAGCCCGGAACAGCTGCCCTGTCCGGTCGCCCAGAAACTCACGCGCCACGGCCCGGTTGGCCTCCTCCCAGTGCTCCATGAACGCGTCGAGCACGCTCGCGGGCAGCGTCAGGGTCGGGCCGGTGGAGACCCCGGTCAGTCGCTTGACCAGCGCCCGGTTGTCAATCAGTCCCGCCGTGGCTCCCTCATGCTCGATGCGGTGAAGGTTCAGCAGCCGGAGGAACTCCACGCTCTCGGCGTCGAGGCTCTCGTTGAGGTTCCGAACTTGCGTGAGGTCCAGGGCGCGAGCATCGATCCGCGCCGCGTCGAGGAAGTCCTGGAGGAGCGATCCGTCCACGAAGCTCTCGCGTTCGAAGGGGCGTACGACGAAGTCGGTGGGTGCGAGCAGCCGCTCGTGCATGCGGATGCGGGCTCCGTAGTCGTAGAGGCCGGACATATCCTCCCGGGCCCAGTCATCGCAGCCGCGCGACCCAGCCGATCTTCACTCCCTGCTGGTAGCGGCTGACCATGTGGTCGTCCTGGCGTCGAGGTATGCGACCAGGCGCAGGCTCTCGGCGATCCGGTGCGTGAATCGGGACAGTCGTCGCAACGCCTGCTCCGAGACCCGAAGAGGATCTCGTCGGAGAGGAACCCGGAGAGCCCGGAGTCCTCGATCTCCGAGAACAACCGGCGCCTGAACTCCTTCCGGAAGCTCGCTGTCGGACTGCTTCTCCCGGTACCACTCGGGAGAGCTCTCGAGCTCGGTCTCCGACTTGACGAACAGGCCGAGCCGGGTGTGCCGCGCCCGCCCCGGGTCCGCGGTAGAGGACGCCCAGCTCACCCAACCACTCCCGATTGTCGCGGAGGAAGAACTGGATCGAGGTGCTCCCTGCCCTGCCGGTGCCGATGTGCAGGATGAGGTCCAACGGTCTGCTCAGCGGCGACGTTGGGCACGAGGGTCTCTCTCCGGGCGGGCGAACGACGGATCCTTCTCATGCTGTCCGCGGCCGGGCTCTGCACGCCGGTGTGCGTCTCAGCCGGCCTTCGCCTCGCGCTCGGCCAGCCGGCGGAGCGGTTCGTGCAGCTGCTCGGGCAGGTCCAGCAGCGCAAGGTAGCGGTCGACCCGGGCCGGATCGAGGCGCTGCTCGGTCGTAGTGTTGCGGTCTTCCGGGGAGCCCGGAACAGCTGCCCGTCCGGTCGCCCAGAAACTCACGCGCCACGGCACGGTTGGCCTCCTCCCAGTGCTCCATGAACGCGTCGAGCACGCTCGCGGGCAGCGTCAGGGTCGGGCCGGTGGAGACCTCGGTCAGTCGCTTGACCAGCGCCCGGTTGTCGATCAGTCCCGCCGTGGCTCCCTCGTGCTCGATGCGGTGAAGGTTCAGCAGCCGGAGGAACTCCACGCTCTCGGCGTCGAGGCTCTCGTTGAGGTTCCGAACTTGCGTGTGGTCCAGGGCGCGAGCATCGATCCGGGCCGCGTCGAGGAAGTCCTGGAGGAGCGATCCGTCCACGAAGCTCTCGCGTTCGAACGGTCGCACCACGAAGTCGGTCGGCTCCAGCAGCCGTGCCCAGGTGCGCAGCCGCTCGTGGTAGTCGTAGAGCTTGGGAAGGTCCAGCTGTTCCACGCGATCCGCCAGCCGGCGTACCTCGCCCGTCTTCACCACCTGCTGGTAGCGGCTGCACAGGTGGTCGTCCTGGCGGCGCAGGTAGACGACCAGCCGGATGCTCCGGGCAATCTCGTCGGTGAACGCCCGCAGCCGCTTCAGCGCCCCAACGCTGGATCCGTACAGCGCTTCGTCGGAGAGGAGCACGCGGGTCAACCCCGAGCTGTTGATCTCCGCGAACAGCCTGTGCTGGAAGTCCTCCCGGAACTCTGCAGGGGAAGAGTAGTCCTGCTTCTGCCAGCTGACCAGCTTGCCGAGCTTGGCGTCCGGTCTGATGAAGAGGCCGAGCCGGACGTGCCGCTCGCGTCCGGGTGACTGGGGGAAGAGGGTGCCTAGCTCGGCCAGGCGCTCGCGGTTCTGCCTCAGCAGCTGCTGGACCGAGGACGTGCCGGTCTTGCCCGAGCCGATGTGTAGGACCAGGTCGAGCGGCTCGGTGGGTGATGCGGTCGCATAAGGCACTGCCGTTGCTTTCAGATGGGTGGACAAGGATCGCAGGACTGTGTCGGCGCGCCGACATCTTCTCACGCCGCGCACGGGTACCCGCCGGGCGCCGTCGCCTCCCCGTTATCGTGGGCGCGTCCTAGTGCGTCCAAAGGTGGGAGAGCACAGATGACGAACGTCCTGACCACGGGGGGTGCAGGCTTCCCTGGTCGGTACCTCGCCGAGCACCTGCTCGCACGTGGTGACGTCGCCTTCACCGTGATCGGGGAGTGGTTCGAGGCGCAGGGAGGCGTGGGAGACCGCGGGTGAGGAGCGGCCGCGAGCTCTACCGTGGGCTGCGACGCAGGGCGGGGCGGCTCCGGGCACGGTGGGCGCCGAAGCGGGGCCAGGTCGGTCGGACGCCCGACGTCTCGCTCGAGCCGACGAAGCTCGGCCCGGCCCTCGACGAGGCCGTGCTGAATGCGAAGCGCCAGATGCGGATCGGCGCTGACCGCGACTACGACCTCGTCTACGAGAACTTCGACGTCATGCACTACCTGCTACAGGCGCCGCGCTTCATCGAGCGGCCCCGGCTCGACCTCGTCGAGAACTTCCTGGAGACCGGGGTCGAGCTCATGCACAGCCCGGAAATCCACTTTTCGATGTCCGCCTACCTCGAGCGCCATCCGGAACGCGCCCGGGGTCGCGCGCGCAGCCCCTACCTCGAGTGGCTGAAGCGGGGCCGGGCAGCCGGCGAGATCGCGGACCCCGCACCGGCGATCCCCGAGATGGCGCGCCTGCTCGGGCTGGAGCCCGCGGAGGTCGTGGACCTGCTAGTCGCGCGGCGTACCGACGTGGTGGAGCGGCTCCGGAACGGCGAGCTGGGCGAGATGGTGGCGCGGGCGGCCGAGCTCGAGCCACTGGTCGCCCGCGCCCAGGTCCGGTACACCCGCCCGCGGTTGCTGCCGTTCGGGCACCCGCCGGCACTCGAGCAGATCTCGGTCATCCACGCGGCCCACGAGGCGGCCGGCTTCCGGCGGGCCCGGCTGATCCTGGTCATCAACCGGCCCCGGTGGGGCGGCGGCCGCCGACTGGAGGGCCACCTGGCCCATGCGCTTGTCCCGGGCATCTCACCGGAGGACGTGGTGGTCGTCTACACGGACGGGACGGGCACCACCGCGGAGGGGCGCTTCCCTGACGGCGTGCGCGAGATCGACTTCGGGGGGCTCGCGTCGCGCCTGGAGCCCAGGGACGCCGAGGCCGCCCTGGTGGTGCTGCTGCGCACGTTCCGCGCCGACGCGATCGTCAACATCAACTCCGGGATGCTCTACCGCGCCATGCAGCCCCTCGGCCGCGCCCTGGCGGCGTCCGAGCGGCTGTTTCTGTGCTTCTTGTGCAACGAGCGGACGCCCGAGGGAGCCTGGACCGGCTGGAGCCTGCGCTACTTCTACCGGCTGTTCGAGCAGGTGGCCGGCGTCATCACCGACAGCGAGTTCCTCGCGCAGCAGCTGCGGGAGACCTATCGCGTGCCGGAGTCGCACCTCGATCGGATGCACGTCATGCGGGCACCGGTCGATCCCTCGTTGCCCTTCGTGGCCGAGTCTCCGGCGGCTCCGGACCGGCGGCCGCAGGTCTTCTGGGCCGGCCGCTGGGTCCGACAGAAGCGCCCCGCCCTCCTGCTCCAGGTGGCACGGCTGATGCCCGACGTGGACTTCCGCATGTGGGCCGAGTCGGTGACGGACCGCCGGCACTGGAAGATCCCGCCGAACGTCGCCGTCGAGGGCACCTACGGCCGCATCTCCGAGATCCCGCTCGCCGAGTCCGACGTGTGGCTCTACACCTCCGGCTGGGACGGCGTCCCGAGCCAGCTGCTGGAGGTGGCCGTGACCGGGATCCCGATCGTGGGGACGCTCGTGGGCGGCACGGGCGAGGTCCTGAGCGAGGCGGATGCCTGGCCGGTGGGCGAGACCGCACCGGCCGAGGCGTACGTCGATGCGATCCGCGCAGCACTGGCCGACCCGGCTGACTCCAGGCGACGAGCCACGGCACTGCGGGACCGGATGCTGCGCGAGCGCACCGCGAAGGCGTTCGCCGCTCACGCGGCCGAGGTGTTGCTGAACCCGGACCGGAGCGAGGAGCGAGCGGGATGAGCGGCACCGACCTCACGCTGATCGTGACCGCGCACAGCGAGACGTTGGTGTCCGGACCCACCATGGCGTCGGCCGACCTCGCCGTGGCAGCCGCACGTGACGCCGGGTACACGGTGCAGACGATCATCGCGCTGGACCAGGCGACCGAGTCGACCAGGGAGTGGTTCCAGCAGGACGACTTCGACCACTGGGAGCGCTGGGAGATGCACGAGGGTGACCTCGGGCGGGTCCGCAACGCCCTCGTCCCGCGCACGGACGGCCGCTACATCGCCTTCCTCGACGCCGACGACCTCTTCAGCGAGAACTGGCTGGTCAAGGGGCTGCGCGACCTGGAGGCGGCGCGGGAGCGCGGCGAGCGCGCCATCGCCCACCCCGAGGTCATCATGACTTTCGACGGAGTCATCGGGCTGAACCAGAACGTCGACCAGCGCTCGCCGCTCTTCACGCCGTACTTCCTGTACATGCGCAACGCCTACGACTCGCTGTGCCTGACCCCTCGCGAGGCACACCTCACGGTCCCGTACGTGCACCGGGACATCGCGAAAGGGCTGTCCTGGCAGGACTGGCAGTTCGCCATCGAGACGATGTCGCGGGGCTGGGAGCATGTGGTGGTGCGGGACACGGTCATCTTCAAGCGGCGCCGGGACTTCTCGCTCATGGTCGAGAGCGCCGGCCGCAAGTCGCTGATCCGATCCCTGCCCGAGATGGCGATCGACCGGGTCCGCGACCTGCCGCACACCGGGAGCCACTAGACAGACGAATCAGCGGGCTCAGATCCGGAGTCGGCTCCATCTCGTGGACAGAACGGCTTCACCGCGATGCGCGCCGGTCCCGAGGGTGCGAGGAACAAGGTCTCGCCCGTCTGGTCGAGCCACTCATCGGTCGCGCGGTAGGAACCCTCCCAGTACATGTAGTCGTCGATGATCAGGACCCCTCCCGGACTGAGCCGATCGTAGAGGTGGTTCAGCTCGTGACGGGTCGACTCGTACCAGTCGGTGTCTAGCCTGAGGAGTGCGATCTGATCCGGCGCCTGGTCCGGGATCGTCTCCTCGACGCGGCCCTCGTGATAGAAGATCTTCTCGGACGGATAGCCCGTCTCGGCCATCCCTTGCTCGACATCGTCGAGTCCGGCGATTGCCCAGATCCTGGCGTCCTTGTCGCTGGTCTGCATCAGCTCCTTGGCGGTCCGGCCGTCCTTGGCGCGCACGTCCACGTCAGACGGCGGCGGCATGCCCTGGAAGGTGTCGAAGAGATGCAGCTCGCGCTCGGTGTCGTGGCACTCGAGCAGCGTGAGAGCCGCGGCCTGCATGCCTCCACCTCGCCACACCCCGCTCTCGACGATCTCCCCCGGCACCCCCACCCGGTCGATGTAGCGCAGAGCCTCGATCATTCCGAAGAGCTTGACGGGCCCCGTCATGGTCCGGGGTGTGACCGTCTCGATGATCCGGCGAGCCTCGTCGTCGATGAACTCCCAAGTTTGCCGGTCGCGAGTCTCACTCCTGAGCCGGCGACGCTTGGCCTTCTCCGCTTTCACAGACTGCCTCAGCTCGGCCAGTGCAGCGCGAGCTTTGTCCCGCTCCGCGCGAGCAGTGTCCCGCTCCCGCGTGCGTCGCTTGGCCGCGCCCTCCCGCTGCTTCGCCTGCGCCGCGGCGTCTGCTGCCTTTCTGAGGACCTCCTGCCGCTGCTCAGGAGTCTCGCGGGTCAGGCGATACCCGGTGGTGCTCTGCAGCGCGGTGTTGATCTGCGCTCGGAATGTCACTGGGTCCCCTGTCCGTCCATCCGGATTGTGCTCTGGCTCACGAACCGGCGAGGTCGCGAACCCGGTCGATCGCCATCTCGGGAAGTGATCGCACGATCGACCTGCGGGTGTTGCTCTCGACCACGAGCGAGAAGTCACGCCGCCGTTTGAAGATGATCGTGTCCTGCACGACGAGATGACGCCACCCTCGGGACAGGGTCTCGATCGCGAACTGCCAGTCCTGATACGACAGACCCTTCGAGATGTCCCGGACGACGTACGGCACGGCAAGGTGGGCCTCGCGCGGGGACATGCACAAGGAGTCGTAGCAATTGCGAACGTACAACAGGTGCGGGCTGAACAGGGGTGACGAGGAGTCGACGTTCTGACGGACGGCCTTGTGCCCGTCGAAGACGACGTTGAGCTCCGGGTGCGCGATCGCCCGCTCTCCCCGCTCGGTCGCAGCATCCAGGGCCGCGATCCCCTCGGCCAGCCAGTTCTCGCTGAAGAGGTCGTCGGCGTCGAGGAAGGCGATGTAGCGCCCCTTGGTCTGCGGGACGATTGCGTTGCGAGCCCGGCCGAGGTCGCCCTCGTGTACCTCCCAGCGCTCCCAGTGGTCGAACCGAGGCTGGTGGAAGTAGTCGGTGGTCGCTGGGGTCGCTTTGTCCAATGCGATGATGGTCTCCACCCTGTAGCCCCGGGTCCGGGCCTCGGCCACCGCGAGGTCGGCGGACCGCATGGTCGGACCGCACAACAGGGTCTCGTCGTGCGCGGTCACGACCAGGGTAAGGTCGATGTCGCTCATGCCGTCCCCTCACCCTCGACGAGCAACAGGTCCGTCACTTGCTCGGCGAACGCGGCCTTGGAGCGCTCACGCAGCAGGCGCTCCCGCAATGCAAGGGCGCGCCGTCGCGCCCCGGCTGTGTCCGCGAGCACCTCACGAATGGCCTTGACGTACTCCTCGGCATCGTCGACTTCCGCCACGGGCCATGCATCCGCCTCACTCAGGACCTCTCCGGTCCCACCGACCAGGCTCCCGACGATGGGAACGCCGGTCATCGCCACTTCGAGCAGGATGCTCGGCACGCCGTCCCAGGCCGACGTGTAGAGCCACACATCGGCGTCGCTCAGGTCGAGGTCCGTGAAGGCGGCGTATTTGCCTTCGACCTTCACGTTGCCGGGTAGATGCTTGAGCTTGCCAGGCTGCAGGACCGCCTCCCCCCACATCCGGAGCTCGACGTCCGGCATGAGCCGGGCGATCTGAAGGACGAGGTCGATCTTCTTCTGCCGGTCCCAGCGCCCGGCCCAGAAGACCGTCGGCCGATCTGACGGACGTGACGAGGCCTCCGGGGACGCCACCGGAAGGGCCGGGTCGACCGGGGCGTGCAAGACGCGGACCTTTTCCCGTGACCTGGCGTCCAGCTGGTAGACGTCATCGAACCACTCGGCGAGATGCTCGCTATCGGTCAAGACCTCGGTGACCTGGTCGAACAGTCGGTAGAACTGGCTGACCGGCCAGCCGTACCAGTTCCCGATCTCGCCCTGTTCGTTGCAGAAGAAGATAGGGAACAGGCGCTCGGTTGCCGCGAGCGCACTGCCATAGGTCCGCATCGCGCGGTGGAGCATGCCGGAGTTGACGTTGACGATCGAGTCCGCCTGAAAGGACCGCAGCAGCACCACTAGGGTGTGCTCCTGCCACTCCGCGCTCATGTCGACGGTGTGTGCGGCGAAATCGACCTCGCGGACCCCGTCCGGAAAGCGGCCGGGCGGCGCGGCCCCGAGCTCCTCGGTGTAGATCACGACGATGTCCTCCGGAGGGACCCGGCTCGTGAGGGCATGCGCGATGTGCCCTTCCATGCGGCGCCCACCGCCCCAGCGAGGGCGGTGGGCCACCAGGAGTACCCGAGCGCGACGGAACCCGGCCTCCACCTGGGAGGCGTGCAGCGCAGCCATCTGCTTTACCTGCGTCACACCGGCCAACGGAAGCAGGACGGGTCGGGAGGACTCCGGCCACACGCCGGCGACGAGAGGATCGATCTCGGCGGCACGGGCCCACATCTCGCCCAGCTTTCCCGTACGAAGTCGCTGCTGCAGATCGGTGCGCCGCTCGACCAATGCATCGACCAGCTCGTTCGGTGAGAGATCCAGGACGAGTGCCATCCTCTCGACCTCCGGAGCCGGGTCTGCGATCTCGCCCGCAGCCTTGCCCCGCTTGATCCACTCGAGGTAGGGACTGCGCTCCTTGCTCTCGAGCCTCTCCGGATAGCGCTCGAGGTAGGACCTCATCGAGAAATTGATGTCCGGGCTGTTGGTCGCTTCGGCCCCGTTCCACAAGAAGATGTTGATCGGATCCCATGGGGTGATGACGTTCTTCGCGGCCGCCTGGAGAGCGAAGTTCAGGTGGTCGAAGCGGTCACGCAGGAGGTCATAGTCGCGATCGACACCGACCCGCTCCTGACGTCGCTTGAGCGCTGCCACCAGCTTGTCCATCTCAGGACCGAGGTTCGTCCGCTCCACGATGACCTCCGGCGGCGGGGTCCCACGCAGTCGCGAGCGCATCCGCCGCTTGGCGCGCCGTAGCGCCCGATTCAGAACCGGTTCGTGGTTCCCGATCGCTCGCTCCCGGAATCGGAGCAACCGGGTGGAGAGCGGGTTCTCGCGGTCCACTCGGCTCACCCTGGCCCGGGCGTGGCCCCGTGGTTCGCCTCGAACCACGCCCACGCCTGGGCCAGTCCGTCGGAGCGTGGGGTGGGGGGGTCAAAGCCGAAGGCCTTGCGGGCTGCCGGGAAGATTCCGTCGGCGAGGTGCCGGCCGATGAAGCCCGCCCCGCCCGTGATCAGGATCGTCTTCATTCCGAGCCTTTCATGGTCGTGCGCGTTCGGACGCTGACCATAACGGTGAAGACGAACCGGTCCCGGGCTCCCCCTGCCGTGCCCTCTCCCACTCCTGGAGCCAGGCGTAGTCGTGGTACGGCGTGGGACGGGTCGTGGACAAGTTGGCGGTTGCGTGCCGGAACTGCGACCCGGAGCGGCTCCGCTTGAAGTGGATCGTGTCCGGCACCACCCGATGGACGTATCCGGCCCGAACCGTGTCGAGGTTCCACAGCCAGTCCTCGAATGCGTAACCCTGCGCGAGGTCGCGTGCCTGGAACGGATGGTCGAGAAAGGCCTCGCGCGGCGCCAGGCACAGCGCGTCCCAGGCGTTCGTCACGCGCAACGTCGCGGCGTTGAACTGCGGGTCGGTCTGGTCGGGCGGGAGGCTCAAGGAGTTGCTCTCGCCGAAGACCCAGTCGGCGTATGGGTGGGCGATCGTCCGGGGCTCGCCCACGCACAGGGCGTGCGCCGCGACCAGCCAGTTCTCCGTCCACAGGTCGTCGCCGTCCAGGAGCGCGATGAACCGACCCTTCGACTCACGGACCGCATGGTTGCGAACCAGCGCCTGGTCACCGTAGGAGACCGCGAGGAGGCGCGCCCCGTGCGTGTTGACCTCCGCGAGCATCTCCCGGGTCGCCTCGTCGGGCTTGTCGAGCACCACCAGCATCTCGATGTCGAGACCTGCCTCGGCGGCCACGCCGACCGCGGCGAGCATGCTGCGGAACGAGACGCCCACCATGGTCCCCTCCACGTGCGCGGCCAGGATGGCGGTGATGTCGGGCTGTCGTGCGTCCTCAGTCACGCTGACGGCTCCTCGACGTGTCGAAGGCCCGCTCGACGGCGTGCTCCCCCAGCGGAATCAGCCGCCCGGCCAGGGCCGTCGGCAGGGCGTACCGGTTGGTCAGGTCCTTGGCGAGTGCCTCCGTCTCGACCAGCGCCCAGTCGAGATGGGCGAAGCACTGCTGGAATTCCCGCACCGCCGGCCCGGGTCCGGTCTGCTCCGGGTCGTCCTCCTCCGACGGCACGTACGCCACGAGCGAAGACTGCGCCGAGAGCTGCCGGCCGTACGTCGCGAGCAGCCCCCAGCCCAGCTCGCTGCCCACGACGACGATGCGCTCGGCGGTGAGCCCGCGCACCAGGTCGAGGAGCAGATCGAGGCGGAAGTCTTGCTCCATGCCGTCCAGGAACGGCAGCAGGTCGAGGTATGCCTTCTCGGGCGCCCTGCTTTCCTCCGCGGTCCCGCCGGTGTCCGTGGCGACCACGAGCAGCGAGTCGGACCCCGCGTGGGCCAGCAGCGGCTCCAGCGTCGCCGCGACCGCGTCTGCGGTGCCGCCGGGCACCAGGACCACGGTGTCGACGTGCACGCGGCCGACGGCACGGCGCAGCTCCTCGGCCTGCCGATCCAGGAAGAGCCGTCGCCCGCGGTACGGCGGGGCGCCGGCCACCGGGTAGTCCCAGTGCGGCTGGAGGACCAGCGGCTCGATCTCGGCGGCCTTCGCCACGAGCGCGGTCATACGCGCCGAGCCCAGCGTTTCGTACTTGGCTCGTGCGGCCCGAGCGCCCTCCTCCGCCCAGCTCGTCCGGCTCAGGTCGTAGTCGTCGGCGCGGTAGAGCATCTCGCGCAGCAGCAGCGGGGCCTGGAGCTCGCTGGCCTGCGGATCCGCACCGCCGGGGTGGTGGCGACCATTCGGGCTGGCCAACCGGTCCGCCTGGTAGCACCCCGTCTTCACGTAGTGCTCGAAGCTCCAGCGGTAGGCCCTGGTCGCGTTGGGGTAGCGCTCCTCGTAGAAGCCCTGGTGGAAGAGGGGTGTGGGCACGATCCGCTCATCCCATCCCACCGCCAACCAGTGGAGGAAGGGGGCCATGTCCTTCGTGATTTTGATTCCGGCGCGGTCCAACCGCTCGAGATACCAATCCGGGTTGAAGAGGGCGCACAGCCGCTTGCCCTCGTAAACGCCGTGGGCGAGGTAGTGGGACACTGCGCGGCCGACGTCGAACTCGCCGCCCAGCTCTTCCAGCTCCGAAGCGCTGAACTGGGCGCTGTAGAGGCGCGGGTGGGCGCAGACGCACAGTCGCGTCCAGACCACGTAGGTCTTGGCCAGATGCTTCTTCAGCGTCGGGAGGAGCGCGATGGCGTCCCGCATTGGGATCTTGGAGGCCCTGGCACGCTTGCGGATCTCCTCACCGATGCGGCGCGCGCCGAAGCTCGGGGCGTGCCCCGCCGACCGACCTTGCTGGGCGAAGTGCTTGCGGGGCGCTTCGGCGGCCCCCGCCGGGTCGGAACGATGTCCGGTGCGCAGGTCTGCGCGAGTGAAAGGCAGCTGCATGGCGACCGTCCGAGCGGCCATCAGCCGGACGACCTGGAACGGCGACGAGGAATCGATGCTCGACCGGCACGAGCAGTTCGCGCGGGACGCAACAGCCCAGGACCGAGACCGAGGACGAGCTCGCCGGCAGGCGTCGTCTTGCTCTCCCTCTCGCCCTCGTCGGCGTCGTCGATCGTGACGGCGACGGCGTCACCATTGGGAACGAGGCTCCACGCGTTGCCGCACGCGATCACGGATTCAGCGGGCGTTGCAGGCGATCGGCCCGCGAGCGCGCGATCGATGCGGCAAGTCGTGCTCGAGCTCGGACTCCGGGTTCTGTCCGCGTGCCGCGTCGGCGGGCGCGCCGAGGGCTCGCGCAAGCCCCGACGGAAGCTCCTCGACGAGAGATGGACGCGACGTAACCCTCATGCCCGCAGTCTATGCCAGTGCGCTGATGTCCCCTTCATGCAGGCAGGGGAGAGAGGCGCATACGGGATTCGAACACCCCTGGAAATCGAGGGATTCTCGATCTCGAGGGGAGCGGCTGGGGAGCGGCGTTCGAGCGTCTCCCGCGGGCGTTGGTGGGGGTGCGTCCGTGCTCCCGCGTCGCTGGAGGAATTCGTGGCACAGTCATGGGGTGGCGACTATGGCCGACCTGAACGAGCTCGCGCTCGCGCTCCCCGCGACGACCAATGACCTCTCCGACGACGGCCGCCCCGCCTACAAGGCTCACGGGAAGTTCTTTGTCCTTCACCGCAGCCGCCGGCCGGACGCGGTCGACCCGGAGACCGGCGAGCGGATGGACGATGTGCTCATGTTTCGGGTCGCCGATCTCTGGGCGAAGGAGCTGCTGCTCTCGGACGAGCAGGGCGTGTTCTTCACGACCCCGCACTTCGACGGCTACCCGGCCGTGCTGGTGCGGATCCCCGACCTCGAACGGATCGATCGCGACGAACTGGAGGACCTCGTGGTCGAGGCGTGGCTCACCCGCGCGCAGAAGCGCGTCGCCAAAGCCTGGCTCGCCGAGCATCGGGTCGAGGAGGACTGAGCCTGCGACACCGCCTCGACGCCGAAGGCTGCGTGCTCGCCGTGATCGACACGCAGGAGGGCTTCCTGCGTAAGCTCCCGGAGCAGACGGCGGCCGAGGTCGTCGACCGAGTGCGCTGGCTGTGCCGGCTCGCGGGCTGGCTCGGCGTGCCCGTCGTCGTCACCGAGGAGGCGCCCGAGGAGAACGGAGAGACCGTCTCGCCGGTCAAGGACGCCCTTCCTCCAGGGACGGCCAGGCACGCGAAGCCCGTCTTCGACCTCTCGGCCTCCCCGGCGATCCTCGCGGACGTCACCCGGCACGAGCGGGAAACCGTGGTGCTCTGTGGGCTCGAGACCGATGTCTGCGTCGCCCAGTCGGCCCTCGGGCTTCTCGAGCGGGCCAAGCGTGTGGTCGTCGTCGAGGATGCCGTCGCCTCACCGGGGACGGCGCACATCCAAGGGCTCGCCCGCATCTCCCGCGCCGGGGTCGAGCTGATCGGCGTCAAGGGGCTCGGCTACGAGTGGCTACGGACGGTCGACCGCACGATCGAGTTTCGAGACGCGGTCGGCGGTGACGCGCCCGCGGGCATCGTGCTCTGACCAACGGCGTATGCCCTCGGCGATCAGGGGTCACTGCCGGCTGGGGGCGCGCTCGCGCCGCCCTCGAGGGCGGCGCGAGCAGGTCGTGGACGGGCCGCTTCGTCAGTGCTCGCCGTGCGCGAGCGGGATGCTCGGGTCGAAGAGCATCATGTGTGGCCCCGCCGGGCCTGTGGTGGTCTTCTTGCGGACGTTCTCGAAGCTGACCCACGGGCGGCCGCCGGCCTCGGACGGGGTGAGGCTGCCGGTGTGCTCGTCCACCTCGAACAGCCAGATCCCGTAGTCGTCGTTCCGCGCCGGCCCGAAGTCGGCGTCGTTGTCCCACGGCGTGAGCAGCGAGTTGGTGACGTAGAGACGCCGGTTGTCGCGGCTCAGGCGCAGCATGTTCGGATGCGGCACCGAGACGGTGGCCTCCAGGACCGGGTCGAACGGGTCGCTGATGTCAACTTCTGCACCGAGTTCCCGAACCAGTTGCTCACGTACATGCTCTTCCCGTTGTGCGAGAGGAGCATGTCCGGCGGGAGCGCGAGCCCGTCCTCCGGGCCGAGCACCTGCTGAAGTCGAAGACGCCGTCACGGTCGTCGTCGTCCGCCAGCCAGATCGCGCTCGTGCCCGGCGCGTTGATGAACGCCCGCCGGATGCCCGGCGTTTGGACGAAGTGCACCATGAGCGCGCCGCTGTGCTCGCCGAGATCTGCGGTCTGAATCACCTGGCGCTCGCGCAGGCCTCAGACCGCGACTTCGTTGCCGAGGCAGCCGGGCTCGATGCCCACGGCGCACCCTGCGGGCGAGCCGAACGTCGTGCTGATCCCGCGGTTCGCCTCGGGGAGCGACTCGAAGTCGTACATGTACTTCGGCGCGGCCCGGCCGGGAGCCCGTACCGGGCCCGGGCCGTAGTGCCTGACGAACGCGCCGGTCTTGTCGTCGATCTCGATGATGCCTCCGGGGAGCGTTGTGTCGGTGGCCGCCCCGATCATCGTCACGAGGGCGCGTCCGCCCGACGTCGCCATCACGCCGTGCGGAACGACGTAGCCGCCCGTCGCGGCCAGCTGGTCGTTAACGGCCCTTAGCCTGAGCTTCTTGCCGCCGGCCTTGACGTCGAACACATGCATGCGCGACGAAAAGAGGCCGGGCACGAGCAGCCGCTTCTGGTCGGCTGAGTAGCCGAAGTGGTGCAGCTCGTCGCCCACGTTCGGCATGTCGATGCGGTTGACGATCTTGCCGAAGTCCGCGCGGCGCGGATCCGCCCTGATCACCGCGATGAAGTCCGGATCGGTCGGGCTCTGCGCAATCGTGCTCACGTAGAGGAAGCGTTCCTGGAGCGTGCCACCGTGCTTCTCTGCCGGCGGGTGGTCGCCGCCGGCTGCGATCCGGTGCCGGACGCGGCGGTGAACGCCGCGGCCAGCATCGCAACGCCGCACAGCATGGCCAGCGTGATGATGGTTCGAGCTTTCATGTCTTTGGTCTCCTTCGTGTCGTCGTCTGGGCGTCAGTCGCCGGTCGAGCGGCGGCGCAGCCTCCTGGTCAGTCGGCCGAGCTCGCTCCTGATCGGCAGGAGCAGCACCGGCACGGCCGCCGCGGAGGCGAGCACCGCCTGGAGCAGCGGAAGCTCGCCGCCGTGGTGCCCCAGGATCACGGGAACACCTCCGAGGTCGAGTCGCCGCCCTGGAGCCGCACCTCGTGCGCCCGCGCGGGGCCGTCGGAGCGGTCGTGGAAATCGACGAAGAACTCGGGATCGACGGCCATCGAGCCGTCCTCGCCCACGTCGACCTTGAGCAGGTACGAGCGGAGCTCGGGGTAGAACTGGTTGTCCCACGTCGAGAGCAGCGAGTTGGTGACATAGAGCCGCCGCCCGTCGTAGGAGAGCTGCAGCATCCGCGGCCCGCCCGTGAGCGGCCGCCCTGCGTCGCTCTCCTTCCCGAGCACGCCGCCGAGCCAGAGCCGGCCCGTCAGCCGCGGATTGGCCGGGTCGGAGACGTCGTAGCGGCGCAGGTCGCCGTGCAGCCAGTTCGAGAAGTACAGGGCCTTGTCGTCCATGGAGAGGACGAGGTCGGTGATGAGCCCCGGAACCGGAATCGGCCAGCTGTCGAGCTCGACCGGCTCGACTGCGACCACGGGCTCGGCCGCGTACGAGCCGTTCTCGCGGTGGAATCGCCAGACGGCGGACGACAGCGTCGCCCCGACGAACCCTTCGTCCGCGTCCGGGTCGTGCCTCCACCGGATCTCGAGCGGGATGAGGCCGTTCCCGCCGAGGTCGATCGTCTGATCGAGTTCGCGGCTCCCGAGGTTCCAGAAGTGGAGCCTCTGCCCGTACCGCCGGCCTCTACGTCGGCGAGGTCGAAGCCCGGCTCGTAGGCGTTCGGGGCGCCGAACTCGGACGAGACGAGCACGTTCTTCCGCGGCTGGTACCAGAAGTCGTAGTTCATGGGCGGCCGCTCGCCGCCGTTCTCCCAGCGGCCCTTGACTTCGAACGTCGTTGCATCAAGGACGCCGAAGCCGCCGGCCGCATTCCCGTCGGCGTCGCCGAGCATCGAGATGACGACGTTTTCGCCCGGCATGCAGTGCGTCGTGTGCGGCCGCGTATAGCCGGTCGCCCGCACGAGCTCGTCGGGCTCGATCACCTTCTCGATTCGCGGGCGCAGAGGGTCGTCGGCGACGTTGAGCACGTAGACCCGCGAGGAGCGGAAGCCCGGGATGACCAGGTGCGAGCGGTCGGGCCCGTGACGGCGGACGAGCAGCGGTTCCAGCCGAAGTGGTGGAGCTCGTCGCCGACGTAGGGCATCGGCGTCTCGTGCACGATCTGCCCGTAGGCGTTCGACTCGGGATTCGTGTTGACGACGGCGAGGAAGTCGGGCTTGTCGACGCCGGTGCCGGACCGCATCGCCGCGACGTAGAGGTAGTCCTCGCGGGGCGCTTTTGCGCATCCGCGGGCGACAGGTGGAATGTCCCCGTCATCTGTGACTCCTTTCGCTCGGTGGACGAGTGCGCGAGCAAGGCGACCGGAGGCGGCTGCCCGCCGGTAGCCCGGGGGTAACCCGCCGGTAAACCAGCTTCCAGATCGTGGTACGGTCAACCCCGGGCGCCTATGGACTACCGCATCCTCGGACCGCTCGAGGTGCGCGACGGGGATCGCGAGGTTCGGCTGCGCGGCGGCAAGCAGCAGGCGCTTCTCGCGCTGCTTCTCGTCAACGCGAACAGGACGCTCGCGATCGACCGGATCATCGACGACCTCTGGGGCGAGGACGTGCCGGAGACCGCGGCGAAGATGGTGCAGATTACGTCTCGCGGCTCCGGAAGGCGGTGTCTGCTGGGGCGCTGCATACGCGGCCCCCCGGCTACGCGCTTCAGCTCGAGCCCGACGAGCTCGACCTCCACCGCTTCGAGCAACTCGTCGCCGAGGCGCGCTCAGCCCTCGACGCCGGGCAAGCCGGGAAAGCGTCCGACGGCTTCCGGGCGGCGCTCGAGCTGTGGCGCGGGCCGGCGCTCGCCGAGTTCGCGTCGGAGCCGTTTGCGGAGGCGGAGGGGGCGAGGCTCGAGGAGCTTCGGATCTCCGCGCTCGAGGGACGGGTCGAGGCCGACCTTCTGGTCGGGCGGCAAGGCGATCTCGTCGGCGAGCTCGAGGCGCTGATCGCGCGCTATCCGCTCCGAGAGGGCCTGCGACGCCAGCACATGCTCGCGCTGTACCGGTCGGGCCGACAGGCGGAGGCGCTGGCGGCGTATCAGGCGGCGAGGCGCGCTCTTGCCGATGAGCTCGGGATCGAGCCCTCGCCCGCACTGCGCGAGCTCGAGCGACGGATTCTCCAGCAGGACTCGAACCTGGACCCGGCGTTACCGCCGCCGTTCCGAGTGAGACGGCCACAGCGTCGCGCGGTGCGGAGCCGGACGGAGCGCCGGAGCCGATGCTGAAGCTCGTCACGATTCTCTTTGCGGACGTGGCCGGCTCGACCGCGCGGGCGGAGTCGCTCCATCCGGAGGACGTGCGCGCGCTGATGGCCGACTACTTCGCGGCGATGGCTCCGGAGATCGAGGCCGAAGGCGGCATGATCGAGAAGTTCGTCGGCGACGCGATCATGGCGGTCTTCGGCGTACCGGCGGTCCACGAGGACGACGCCGTGCGCGCCGTGCGTGCTGCCTGGCGAATGGTCGAGCGACTTCGGCGCTTGAACGAGGGCCGAGACCCGGAAGAAGCGCTCGAAATCCGTATCGGAGTGAACACGGGCGAGGTGCTTGCTTCCGGCGCGCCGGGAGACGACCTGCTCGTCACCGGAGACGCCGTCAACGTCGCCGCGCGCCTCCAGCAGGCCGCCAAGCTCGGGACGATCCTGATCGGCGATCGCACCGCCCGTGGCGTGCGCTCGCAGTTCGAGCTTCGCGCGACCGACGAGCCCCTCGTGTTGAAGGGGAAGTCCGAGGCCCTCACTACCTGGTTGGTCGAGGCGTATCGAGAGACGGAAGGGCCGGTCGGAGCATCGGTGATCGCAGCGCCGCTGGTCGGTCGCGACGACGAGGTCGCCTTTCTGAGAACGACTTTCGACCGCGTCTGCCGAGAGCGCCGCCCCGCCCTCGTGACGATCGTGGGGGACGCAGGCGTCGGGAAGAGCAGGCTCGTGCGCGAGTTCCTTTCGCCGCTCGAGGGCCCGGCGAAGCAGCTGATCGGTCGCTGCCTCCCCTACGGGCACGCCGTCACCCTCTGGCCCTTGGCCGAGATCCTCAAGACGGAAGCGGTCGTGCGCGAGACGGATCGTGCGGACGAGGCGTCAGCGAGGATCACACGGCTCGTGGAGGAGAGCATCGAGCCGGACCTCGCCACTGACCGGTCGCGCACTGCGGCGGCCCTGGCCTCGACGCTGGGAATGCGGCTGCCGGGCGACCGCTCGAGTCGCTCGATCCGCGCGAGCTGTACCGCGAGCTCGTCGGGGCGTGGGCAGCGCTGCTCGCCTCGCTGGGACGACGTAGCCCCGTGGTGGTCGTCGTAGAGGACCTTCACTGGGCCGACCCGACGATGCTCGACATCCTCGACGAGCTCGCCGAGCGCCTCGAGGGCCCGATCGCCTTCGTCTGTACGGCACGTCCCGACCTGCTCCGGTCGCGGCCCGACTGGGGCGGCGGGCGCCGAGCTTCAGCTCTCTCCCGCTCGACCCGCTGAACGGCGAGGAGAGCGCACGGCTGGTCTCGTTCGTACCGGGCGGCGACGAGTTGCCGCCCGGCGTGCGCGGGCAGATCCTCGAGCGCTCCGGCGGCAATCCGTTCTTCCTCGAGGAGATCGTCCGGCACTTGATCAACGAAGGACTGCTTGGCTGGGAAGGCGACCGGTGGCAGGCTCGCGCCGGGATCGACCAGGTGGAGATCCCCGACAACGTCCAGGCCGTGATCCTCGCCCGGCTCGACCTCTTGACGCCGGACGAGAGACGAGTCGCTCAGCGTGCAGCGGTCGTGGGGCGGGTCTTCTGGGACGGCGCGCTAGCCCGTCTTGTGCGGGTCGACGATCTCGACGACGCGCTGCGAACACTTCGCCGTCGAGAGTTCGTCGTGGAGCGGCTCGCGTCGTCGATTCCCGGCCAGAGGGAGTACTCCTTCAAGCACGTCCTCACCCGCGACGTGGCCTACGAGAGCCTGCCGCGGGCGGAGCGAGGCCGCACGCACGCGGAGACGGCGGCCTGGATCGAGGAGACGAGCGGCGACCGAGCAGGCGAGCTGGCGGAGCTCCTCGCTCACCACTACGACGCCGCGTTCTCGTTCCTGCGTGACGACGAGCTTCGGCGGAGCGCCCGAGCGTATCTGCTCGACGGCGCGGAGAACGCACACCGGCGCTTCGCCATCCAGCAGGGCGACCGCTTGGCGCGGCGCGCCGTCGAGCTCTCCGAGGGGAGTGCGGAACGTGTGGAGGCACTCGAGGCACTCGGCGACCTCCACTACCTCGCGTTCCTCGGCGACGCCGCGTGGCGCACGTACGGCGAGGCGCTCGAGGAGCTATCGGATCGCGATCCCGCGTACGCGCGCGTCGCCGGCAAGGCCACGCTCTTCGCGGCTCGCTTCATCGGAACGATGCATGCGGTGCCCGACGTGGACGCGGTCCGTCGCATCATCGATCGCGGCTTGCGTGCGGCACCGGGGCGCGGGCCGTACGCACGCGGCTGCTCGTCAACCGGGGCTTTCTCAACACTCAGCGCGAGAATCGTCGTGACGAAGCGGCGGATGCCGCCGTTCGAGAAGCAGTCGGAGCTGCCGAGAAGCTCGGCGACGCCGACCTGCTCTCGGCTGCACTCGATCTCATGCAGGCAAACGCTCAACTGGGCGGCCGTCACGGCGAGTCGTACCGCACGTCCCTCAAGCGCATCGAGCTTATTGCTCGCGTTACCGACGTAAAGGAGATCGGCGACTGCTACGCGACGGCCGCGAGGTCGGCATTCTCCTCGGCCGCTACCGCGAGGCCGAGGAGCGTTCGAGCACGTGCATCGAGCGTGCCCGAGGGATCGACTCCGGCTCGTATCTCCATGGGCTCACGTGGCGCATCCAGGTCCGCTTCGCCCATGGCGACTGGGAGGGCGCGTTCGCCGATCAAGCCGAGCTCGAACGCGTTGTGGCGCTGGCTCCGCGAGAGCTGCCGCCTGCCTACACGATGGGCGGCTACATGCGGGCCGCACTCTGTCACGAACTGCGCGGCGAGCACGACGAGTCGGATGGGTATATCGCGCTCGGGCTCCGCTACTTCGAGCAGCGGATCGACCGCCAGCACGGACCGACCTCGGTTCACCTGGCGCCGCTCGCGCTCGTACTTGCGGTCGAGGGCGCTTCGACGAGGCGCTCGCGCTCATCCCGCTCGTGGCCCGGAGCGAAAGCGCCGGGGGAGGCTCGAGGCCCTCTGCGAGATCGCGGCCGCCCGCGAGCATTGGGGCGAGGCGGCCGGGCTGGTTGCCGCCGCGCGCGAGGAGGCCGAGGTGGGAGAGCAGCTCGCCCTTCCCCTCTTCGCCGACCGGCTCGAGGGCCGGGCGGCAGGCGCGGGCGGCGATGTGACGGCGGCAGCTGAGCTCCTCGGCAGGTCAGCCGAAGGGTTCGCCGCGCTCGAGGCCCCCTGGGAGGAGGCGTGGTCGCGCCTCTTGCTGGCCGAGATCCTGGCCCGTTCCGATCCGCAGGTCGCGGAGCGGGAGCTCAGGGGCGCACTAGCGGTGTTCGAGCGGCTCGGCTCCGTACGAGAGGCCGAGAGAGCTCGTGCGTCGCTCGAGGAGATCGCGGTGGCGGGATGAGATCGGAGGGGCAAGGCGGAGGGGGAAGATTCGAACCCTCGATCCGCCCAACGACGGATAACGGCTTTTCGAGATCGCCGCATTAGCGACTATGACTCGCGAAGGTGCCGTCGGTCGGTCGCATGTCGTCCGCTTCCTGTTACATCCGGAAGCAGCACTGGTGCGCGACACCTACCGAAGCCTAGGCCCCACGTGCTCCCAGCGCGTAGCCCGGTGCACTCGGCCGCTATTCAGCCACTTCCGGTTCTGTTTTCGCTGCTTTCGCGGCTGCCTTCGCTGCGTGATCTTGCCGTCCTACTTCGATCAGCGCGACGCCGAGCTGTCGCGCAACCTCGACCAGGATGCCGATCCCAACCAGGATGTAGAAGACCGTAAAGACCTTCGACCACGAATTGGTGATGACAAGATCCGGGTCGGCGATCGACGACGTTGTCAGGGTCGCAACGGCGAAGTAGAAGCCGTCCACGACGTTCCAGTTCTCGCCGAGGGTGTAGGCGAGCGTGCCGACGAAGACGAGTGTTACAGCCGCGCCGAGGATGGCCGCGAAGTTCTCCTCGCGCAACGCATGACGGAGTGCGCGCTCGAAGCGTCGAAACATCATGAGGGCAGAGAGCATGTCGCCTGATTTCGTCGACACTTCCGCCATCCCTTTTGATCCGTGGGCCTGGGGATGCTCGTCGACGCTGCTTGCACCGCCGGGCCGGAGCGCGTGGACCCGGCGGGCTTCACGATCTTCGGTGCACTCGATACTGCCGCGACACCTGACTCCCGAGGCGCCGGTTATGCGGCGTCGCGGGAGCTCCAGCGCGGCGTGGGAAACGGCTTCTAGCGATGCCGGGGTCGGCGTCCTAGGCTCGGGTCTGCTCGCGCTGGGGCGTCTCGTGGCCGCCGCCCTCGGCCGGTGGCCGAGCACGACCGCGCCGCGCGGCGCGCCCTCCGGCTCGTGCAGGTGCACGCGTGCGGGGCCGGGTGGCGTGACGAGCTCGAGCATGCCCGAAACGCTAGCCTCGGAGCCGTGTTCGACCACGTCGGGATCGCGGTCTCCGACCTCGCCGCCTCCGAGCCCTTCTACCGCACCGTGCTGTCGGTGCTCGGGCTCGAGCCGACCCACGCGGACGCCGAGCTGGTCGAGTGGGACGACTTCGACATCGGCCCGACGGACCGCGAGCACCCCGTGACGCGCGGGCTCCACGTCGGCTTTCGCGCGCCGGACCGCGCGCACGTCGACGCCTTCTGGCAGGCGGGCGTCGACGCCGGCCACCCGGACGACGGCGCCCCGGGCCCGCGGACGCAGTACGGGCCGACGTACTACGGCGGCTTCCTGCTCGACCCGGACGGCAACAGCGTCGAGGCCGTCCACGGCGATCGCAGGCAGCCGGTCCCGGACGGCCGCATCGACCACCTGTGGATCCGCGTCCGCGACCTCCAGGCCTCGCGGCGCTTCTACGCGACGATCGCGCCGCACGCCGGCATCGCGCTCGGCGACGACGAGCCGGCCCGCGTCCAGTTCGCCGGCCCGGACTACAGCTTCTCCCTGATCGACGACGAGCGGCCGCTGACCGAGCACGTCCACCTCGCCTTCCCCGCCGCCGACGACGCGACCGTGCGCGCGTTCCACGCGGTCGCGCTCGCCGCGGGCTACGCGGACCACGGCGCGCCCGGCGAGCGCGCGATCTACCACCCCGGCTACTACGGCGCCTTCGTCCTCGACCCCGACGGGCACAACGTAGAGGTCGTCAACCACAACCGCTGAGCCATGGACGCCGCCGTCGCCCACCACATCTCCCGCGAGGGCCTCGCCGCGCTCGAGGCCGAGCTGCACGCGCTCGAGACCGATGGCCGCCGCGCGATCGCCGAGCGCATCAAGACGGCGCGCGAGTGGGCGACCTGAAGGAGAACGCGGAGTAGCACGACGCCAAGGACGCCCGGGCGCGACCGACGCCGACCTCGAACAGCCTCGACTGTTCTACGCCCACAACCAGCGCGGCCGTGGCGGCGTCGGCCCGCAGGGGACAGTTTGATCCAAGCTGGTCGCCCGACCGCACGCAGCTGGTCTTTCGCCAACTCCCGCGCCGGCGTGAACCGAAACGACGAGATCTACGTGATCAACGTCGACGGCTCGGGGGCGCGCAACCTGACGCGCGAGTCGGCGAACGACTGGTCTCCCGCATGGTCTCCCGATGGTCAGACAATCGTCTTCGCATCGGAGCGGTCCGGGCAGCTGGCATTGTGGACGATGAGGCCGGGACGGGTCGCAGGTTCGCCAGCTGACAGGCGGCGTAGACGAGTATCCGGCCTGGTCACCCGACAGCCGGCAGATCGCCTTCGGGCGGGGTCTTCCTCTCACCGACATCTGGGTCGCGGACCGAGATGGGTCGCGCGAACGTCAGTTGACGAGCGACCCGGATCCGGAATGGCTTCCGGCCTGGTCACCCGACGGGCGGGAAATTGCCTATGTCCGCGGCTTCGAGGGCCATGGAACGATCTGGGTCATGAGGGCAGACGGGTCGGCCCAGCGCCAGCTGACGCAGGGCTACGACGACATGGCGCCCGACTGTCCTCGGACGGAGAGTGGCTCGTGTTCAGCAGGCGCGGAACGCTCTACACAATGGGCGAGGACGGCGAACAGGTGCGAAGCCTCCACGTGGAAGGCTTGCCCCCGACTGGGCCCCTATCCCGGAGTAGGGACTCACGACCCCGGTGCGAAATGCCCAGCGCCGGAGCGGTCGTCGTGTCCCTCCTGGTGGCGTCTCGAAAGCGACCTGACCGCTCCACGTTGGAAGCGCCCGTCCTGACTGGCTAGGCTACCGATCCCCGCCCGGGAGGGTCTCCCGAGATGAACGCGTTGCGTGCCCTGGTCGTCTTTGTCGTCCTCGCCCTCAGCGCGTGCGGCGGCGCGGACGGCGAGCGGGCCTGCGTCCTGCTCGATGACGTCCCCGACCAGGTCGAGGAGGCGACCCTCGAGGGGGTCACGGCCGTGGCCCAGGCTGCCCAGGAGTCCGAGGTTTCCGAGCTCAGGACCCTCGGGGAAAGGCTGGCTCAGAATCTGGCGCGGGGCCAGGCCCTCGAGCGTCTTGCCCCGGGCTCGTTCCTCGAGGTCGTCCAGACTGATCTCGACGACCTCCGGCGCGCGTGCGGAAGCCTCGGGAGCCGCTAGGTGTGCGGCGAGGACGACGTGCTGAACGGAGGGGGAGGGATTCGGAGCCTCGATTCGCTTACGACGGATAACGGTTTTCGAGATCGCCGCAGAGTGGAGCGCTCCTAGGCCGTCGGCATGGGGCGAATATCGGCGCGTTCGCGGTGCGCCTCGGTCGCGGCCAGTTGGGCACCGAAGAGGAAGATCGCGGCGCACAGGTAGACGAGGAAGAGGAAGCCGATCGCGGCGCCGAGCGAGCCGTAGACCAGGTTGTAGTCGGCGAAGCGCGAGAGGTAGAACCCGTATCCGAGCTGCGTCAGCTGGACTGCGACCGCGACGAGGAGAGCCGGCAGCCACAGGCGCCGGAAGCTGGGACGCTTAGGGGGCACGTAGCGGTACAGGAGCAGGACTGTCGCGAAGATCACTCCCAGTGAGGCGAGGGCCTGCGCCAGGTCGCCGGCGGTGGCCCCGAGCTGCTCGAGACCGAGCGCCGAGCCCACCTTTGTGCCCATGTCCTCGACGAGTCGGACGAACAGCGTCAGGCCGAAGGCGACAAGAAGGAGGACTCCCGCGAGGAGAACGAGCACCACGTCGAATGCCTTGCCACGCCACGCCTGCCGGCGTTCGGCGTTCCAGATGCCCGTCAGCGCGATGCGGATCACGGCCATCATGCCGCTCGCGGCCCACAGGAGGCCCAGGAGGGCGATTAGCCCGAGGGCCGACGTCGGGCTCGTAAGTCCCTCGGCGGCCTCGTCGAGCCGCACGCTCCCGGCGGTGGAGAGCCGAAGGTTGTCGACCAGGAAGGTGACGACCTCCTCGCGTCGCTCGTCGTTCTCGATCAGCAGCCCGAAGATCGAGACGAGGAAGATCGCGAGCGGAAAGAGCGAGAACAGAACGCGGTAGGCGATCGCCGACGCGAGCTGGGGGCAGAGATTCCGGGTGTAGGCCTCCGCGGCCTCCCGGCCTGCGTGCCAGAGGAGCCGGAGAGGCGGGCAAGCATGGCCCGCCCTCGTTCTCCTCACGATCACCTGGTCCTGCCGGAACGGCTCGGGATCTCGGCGACCTCGGCCCGCGTGGTTGGCCCCTCAGCTCGATCTGCGCCAGTCCGACATCACCGCTGCCCCGCTGGACGCCTTTCTCCGTCGACGGGGCTGCGTTCCGGCTGTCATGACCGGGATTGGGATGCCTAGAACTCGATCGCCTCCGGGTAGTAGTCGACCTCGTCGGGCTCGATCCCGACAGGGTCGATGTCAGGGCGTCGCGCTAGGGCATCACCAACCTTCTTCAGCGCTTCCGTGCTTTCGTAAACCGTGAACGAGACCGCTTTACCCGTCTCCGGGTTGCGTAGGTGGAAACCGGCGATGTACCCGGGAGTGCTCTTGATGATGCTGCGGAACTGCTCCACGGCTGCCGGATCGAGCTTGTTGGGATCAAACTGATGGAAAGTGGCGACGCGGGCGATCACCTTATTCACCTCCTAGTTCGTCGAATCTCCAGAGGCGGAAGGTACCCGGTGAACCCCCTCGGTCTGATCCGAGACCCCCGGTGGGGACTGAGGTGGCCACGCACGGGCGGTTTCACAGCTCGATCTGGAACTTGAGGACTTCGCGCTCGTTCATCGCCCGGTAGCCGTCCGGCACCTCGTCGAGCGAACCCATGCGGTCGAAGACGCGGCCCGGCTCGATCCGTCCCTCAAGCACGTCGGGCAGCAACTGCTCGATGTAGGCGCGTACCGGTGCGGGCCCGCCGCCAATGCTCGCGTTCTTCCAGAATGCGACGCCGGTCGGGGTGATGTCGTGCTCGGGTATGCCGACCCGGCCGACTGCGCCTCCGGGACGTGCGATCTCGAGCGCGGTCCCGACTGCCTGTTCGAGGCCGACGCACTCGAGCACCGAATGCGCACCAAGTCCGCCTGTCAGCTCGCGGACGCGCTCGATGGCCTCATCCCCGCGCTCGCGGACGACATCGGTGGCTCCGAACTCTTGCCCGAGTGCAATCCGATGCGGATTGTTGCCAAGGAGGATGATCTGCTCGGCTCCAAGGCGCTTCGAGGCGATCACCCCGCACAGGCCTACCGCGCCGTCGCCGACGACTGCGACGTTCTTGCCCGGACCGACCTTCGCCGTAACCGCAGCGTGATGGCCGGTCCCCATCACATCCGAGAGCGTTAGCAGCGAGGGCATGAGCGCGTTGTCTTTGTCCACCGGAAGGACGACCAGCGTGCCGTCCGCCTGAGGCACACGCACCGCCTCGCCCTGACCGCCGTCCACGTCGTCCCAGCCATATCTGCCGCCGTGGAGGCATTCGCTGTGCAGGCCCTCCTGGCAAAAGACGCAGCTGCCGTCGGACCAGAGAAACGGCGAAACGACAAGGTCACCAACTTTGAGTGTGCGGACGGCGTCGCCGATGTCCTCGACCACGCCGACAAACTCATGTCCCATCCGCCTGCCGGTCTCGCTCGGCTCCATGGACTTATAGGGCCACAGGTCGCTGCCGCAGATACCGGCTCGGGTCACGTGGACGAGCGCGTCGGTCTGCTCGATGAGGTGGGCGTCGGGGACGTTCTCGATGCGGACGTCGCCGGCGCCGTACATGAGAGTTGCGCGCATCGCGGTTACCTCCAGGGCTCGGTGGGCCGACCACCCACTTGCGGTCTCGTACGCAGGGTACGCCGGGCGTTGAGCTCGGTTACGCGCCCCCGCGGGCGTTCCAGACTTTGTCCTTAGCCAGCTCAGCCCCCACCGCCTTGGCTTGTACGGGATCGAGGAGACCGCTTAGAGCTCTCGCGGCTACTGCCGCCCTCGGGCCTCGCAATGCCGCGAGACAGGCGAGTCGGTCGCGCGGCCACTCGGAGTGGCAGCTTCGTGTTACATCCGATTCGCAAGCCGTTCTCAGCGCGAGCGGCCGGCGGGCCGCCGCCGACCGCTCGCCTCATCGGTGCCCGTTGCGGCTACTCGCCGCCGCCGAAGGCAGCGTTGACCGTCGCCCGTGTGGCCTTGGCCCGGGCGAGGGCGTCGCGCAGCCCGGCCCTGCCGTACTGGGAAAGGCGATACTGATGCAGCGCCGTGGTGATCACTTTCACCTCGTTGGCGTAGATTGGGAGGGTGTCCGCCATGCCGTCGGCATAGTCGGCGCCCTCTTCCGGATCGACGGCGATGACGGCGCTGAGGATGCTCTTGCGCAAGACGTGCGTCCTCCAGAGCGTGGTCCTCATCGGTTGGACGATGACGCGCCGCGTCGTCCCGTTGAAGGAGACGACGACGCCGTTCATGACCGCGTGCTCCAGGTTCAGGACGGCCATGACCGAAACCGGCCCCGGCTGATCATCGCTCTCGGGGTCGGCCGGCGGGGCGCCGATCTGGGCCATCCCGGCCTGGTGCGCGGCGGACACGTTGACGCGAACGACGCGGAGGGAGTCGACCGCCTTGGCATATGCGCGGGCGGCGATCTGCGTCTTCGCCCGGGCCAGCGCGGCCCGGGCCCGACGGATCGGGGCAGCGACGGACTCCGGAATCGGGTCGGAATCCTCCTCGGGCGGAGAAGCGTGCGCGACGACCGAAGTCTCGGCCACCGGACCCTGGTTGGGGCTTGCGGCTGCAGTCGAGACGACACCGAGCGCGAGCACGACGCCGAGGACGGTCACGGCCGCCCGCAGCGAGGTCTTGGAAGCATTTGGCTGGGATGCAAACATTGGGAGCCTCCTGGTTATTGGTGGCATTCACTGACGGATGCCATGCCAACAGGATCCCGGCCACACGGCCGTTTGTCTGCACGGCCAGCCTGCATCGTCGGCACAGGCCCCCGGTAGTCTCGGGATTCCGGCTAGCCGGAAGACTGCTCGGTCAGCTGCCCGAGCCAGGAGGCTCGACGGCCCTCTGACAGAATCGCTGGATGATCTCGCGGGAGATCGCCCGCCGCTCGTGCCCACGGCCCCAGGCTGACCGATAATCGTGCCGAGCGATACGAAATGATGGCAGGTCGACAGCGAGCAGTCCTAGCCGACGACGACATCCTTCTCCGCGAAGGGCTCGCCAGCCTGATCGAGCGCTCCGGGCTGACGGTCGTGGGTCAGGCCGGCAACGCGACCGACCTCCTCGACCTCGTTCGCCAGCACGAGCCCGAGCTTGTGGTCATCGACATCCGTATGCCGCCGACACACACAACCGAGGGTCTGGAGGCGGCGCGCACGATCCGGGAGGAGTTTCCCGAGACCGGAATCCTCGTCCTCTCGGCCCACATCGAGGTCGAGCAGGCAATGGACCTGCTCGCGAGCGGCCAACGGATCGGCTACCTCCTCAAGAGCCGTGTCACGAACGTCGACGAGTTTCTCGAGACGATCGAGCGAATCGCCGGGGGAGGCTCGGTCATCGACCCAGCCCTCGTGCAGGAGCTAGTCGCTGCACGTCGAGTGGAGGACCCACTCGACGTGCTGACCTCTCGTGAGCGGGAGGTGCTGGCGCTCATGGCGGAGGGGCGCTCCAACACCGGTATCGCCCGTCAGCTCTGGGTGACCGAAGGGACGGTCGAGAAGCACGTTCACAGTATCCTGGCGAAGCTGCGCCTTCCCGAATCCGAGGGCGACCACCGCCGCATCCTCGCGGTCCTCACCTTCCTCGAGTCCCGCTAGGAGGCCGTCCTAGTCCTCCACGGCCCGGAGGACCTCGCGGATGGCTTCCGCCGAGAGCTTCGCTTTGGGCAGAAAACCAACTGCCGGGCTTGCGTCGATGAGATCCGTGAAATCGCCCTCCGCATGAGTTGAGATCAGGATGATCTTCGACTGCGCATCGTTCCCGTCGCCGGAGAGCAGTCGTGCGACGTCGAAGGCCCAGATTCGCTGCATGAGCTTCGATCCTGACCCGAGCGCGCCGACCGGGCGCAGACGGGGCCGCCGGCTTGTCGGTCCCGCGATCTTGCTCGCCGCCGCCGCCGCGCTGTTTGCGAGCGCTTCGGGTGCGGCGACGGACGCCGCCGCGGATATCGCCGTGGTCAATCTGAGCATGGATCGGGCGGCCTCGGATCGGCCTACACATTCGCCTACGAGTCGACAACGTCGTGCGCGAGCTCGAGAAGCAGCTCTGGATGGTCGGGCGCAGCGGCCATAGCCGTCATTCGCGTATGCGTTGACGATCGTCGCGGATCTCGGCCGCTTCCGATCCAATGGCGATCGAACCGAGGGCGACGAAAGCAAGAAGCAAGACGATGCCTGCGGCCTGAAAGAGCCCTCCGTCGAAGAAAACGAACAACGGGAGCCCAAGTGCGGCAGCCGACACCGCCGGCGCGAGCATAGCGGTGCGCCGTGGTTTTGCCTGACCGCCGCTGCTGCCGGCAGCCTCAGCCTCGACCTCGTCGCGGTCGAAGCGGCCGCGGAGCACGAGTATGAAGAGGATCGCCAGGGACGGGACGAGGGCCAGCGCGCCGATGGCGATTCCGATGGTTGTCGTGAGTAGTGTCGTGCGAGGGGCAGCGGCCTGCTCGACCGTTAGACCGGGAAGGAACTCGGGTCTTTGCGCGAGAGCCCACCCGACCACCACGGCCGCGACCGCGACCGAACCGGCGTAGCGGGCATGCTCGAAACGCGATCGACGAACGAGCTCGAGCGTCAGCAGCCCGGCCCCAGCCGATGCGGCAACGGCGACGATCGCAGGCCACTCGAGGAGGCGTTCGCCTAGGCGTCCGGTGTCGGCGACGATGACGGCGAGCGCCACGAAGGCCAATGCGCCCGTGGCAAGACCGGCAATGAGGGCTCGGAGGCGGAAGGATCCGGCGACGTCGTCAAGGCCGGCGCGGGCGGCGTCGCCCGCGAGATAGACGGCGGCGAGATAGGCGCCGGTTGCGACGGCGAGGACGCCGATGGCGAAGGAGCTCGGGTTGAGCCAGCTCGTGATGAGGTCACCTTGTGCGTTTCCGATCGGCACGCGCCCGGAAGCGATCGCGCCGGCAGCGGCTCCGAGCGCAAACGGAGTCAGGATCGATGAGATGGAGAAGATGCGATCGACCGCGCGCTGCTCGAACTCGGACGCGGTTCCGGCGTGTAGGGCATAGGCCGTGCCGCGGAGGATGATTCCGAGCGCGGCGACGAAGAGTGGAATGGTCAGGGTCGAGAAGATCGAGGCGAACGCCTGCGGGTATGCCGTCCAGCAGATGACGAGCACGAAGATCAGCCAGACGTGGTTCGCCTCCCAGACCGGCCCCATGGACCGGTAGGCCTGCTCGCGAAGCGCCGCGCCGTGCTCGCCTCGTGCGCCGACCCGCCAGAAAGCAGCGCCGAAGTCCGCACCACCGAGGACGGCGTAGGCGATGAGGCCGACCATCATGAGGACGAGCGGTACCTCGGCGAGCGTCATCGCTCTTCCTCCGCATCAGGCGCGGACGGGCCGGCGATGCCGGTCGAAACGCTGGCTGCGCCCGGTCGAACGTCCACGGGAGCTCGTGCCAGTCGAATCAGGATCCAGACGATTGCCGCGAGCAACCCTGCGTAGACGAGAACGAGGCTGGTATAGCCGACGGGAATGCCACTCGCTCCCGTGACGGCGGCCTCAGTTCTCATCTGCCCATAGACGACCCAGGGCTGACGACCCACCTCTGTTGTCACCCAGCCGGAAATTAGAGCCACCACCGAGAGCGGCCCAGCAGCAACGACGGCGCGGTAGAACCAGGGCGAGCGCGGCAGCCGCCTCCGTCGCACCCAGACGTACACGTACACGGCGGAGATGCCGGCCAGGAGGAAACCGATGCCGACCATCGTCTGGAAGGCGGCGCGGACCACGTTCACCGGCGGCCGCTCGTCGGCGGCAACCTCCCGGAGGCCTTCGACGCGGGCGTTGGGATCGTGGAAAGCCAGCAGCGACAGCAGCCGTGGCAGCGGCAGGCCGTAGCGGACCTCGTCACCGTCGTACCAACCGCCGAGATGGACCGGGGCGCCCGACTCCGTCTCGTACATGCCCTCGAGCGCGGCGAACTTGGTCGGCTGATCGCGCGCGACCGAGCGGGTCGCCCAATCGCCGACGACGATCTGCACCGGCGCCGCGAGCGCGGCGACGGTGAGCGGCACGACCAGCGCGACCCGCTCGTACCGCCCGCGGCGGCCGCGCAGCCAGGCAAACGCATAGACGGCGGCGGTGAGGAAGCCGGCGACGATGAAGGCGGCGACGTACATATGGATGACCTCGTGCCAGAGGAAGTCGTTCCCGAACAGCGCCGCGAGCGGGCGCACGTCGCTCACGCGGCCGCGTTCGAGCGTGAAGCCGCTCGGGTTGTTCATCCAGGCGTTCACGCTGATAACAGTCAGAGAGCCGGTGAAGCCGGCGAGCACGACCGGCACGCCGCTCAGGAAGTGAGCCCGCGGCGACAGGCGGTCCCAGCCGTAGACGTAGATGGCGATGAAGATCGCCTCGGTGAAGAAGGAGAACGCCTCGAGCGTGAAGCCGAGCCCGAAGACCTCGCCGAAGGTCGCCATGAAGTTCGGCCACAAGAGTCCGAGCTCGAAGCTCAGGATCGTGCCGGTAACGACCCCGACCGCGAACAGGGCGAGCATGACCCTCGACCACCGCTTGGCGATCGTCCGGTAAACGGGATCGCCGCCGCGCAGCCAGAGGCCCTCGAGGAAGAGCACGAAGGCTGGGAAGGCGATCCCGAAGCAGACGATGGGAATATGGACGGCGAACGACAGCGCCTGCATCTGCCGGGCCTCGAACAAGTAGTCCTGGTCGACGGGGGCAAACGGCGCCTCCGCGAGCAGGAGCCAGCTCACTGCCGCTGCGCCTCCTGCTGGGTCGCAAACGGTAGCCGGACGGTGACTGCGGTCGGGCCGCCGGAGGGGCTCGTCAGCTCGAGGTGCCCGCCGGCTGCTTCCGCCCGGTCGACCATGCCCTGGAGGCCGAAGCCCTTCCCGAGTGTTGCACCCCCGACTCCGTCGTCGGTCACGACCAGGCGCACCCAGTCGCACTCGAGCTCCGACCTGATCGTGACGCGGTTCGCGCGAGCGTGCTTGCTCACATTGGTCAGAGCTTCCGAAATGATGAAATAGGCAGCCGCTTGGACTCGGGATGGGAGGCGCAGGTTGGGGTCGACCTGCATGTCGACCGGCACGTCGGAACGGCGGGCGAGGCCACCCAAGACCACTCTGAGCTCGCCCTGAGCGAGCTGCGGCGGATGGATCCCATGGGCCAGCTGCCTTAACTCCTCGATTGCTCGGCGGAGATCGGTCAATACTGCTTCAAGGGCCGCGGTTGCCTCTGTCGGCTCCGTCACCAGATCTCGGACACCCTCCAGGCGCATCGCCACAGTGATGAATCGCTGTTGGGCACCGTCGTGAAGATCGCGCTCGATGCGTCTCCGCGCCTCAACAGCGGCGTCCGCGATACGCGTACGGGACGCCTCTATCTCAGCTGCGCGGACGCGCTCGAGGTCGCGTTCACGCAGCGCCTGGTCGAGCCGACGGCGTTCCGAGATATCCCGAAAGGAAACGACAGCCCCGCGGCCGTCGGGAAACGAGACTGGCGCAGATGAATAGGCCACGGCGACGAAGGATTGGTCCTGTCGAATGAACCAGTCCTCGTCGACTCGGATCGTTTCTCCGGTCACGCGAGGCCGTAACAGCGGACACTCCTCCGCGGGGAACGGCGTCCCGTCGGGGCGCAAGTAGTGAATCGTGTCGTGGCTCGGCCGACCGAGAAGCTGGCGCTCATCCTCGTAGCCGAGGACCGTGACAGCGGCGGGGTTCAGGAACATGATGAACCCCTTTGCGTCGACCACGTAGAAGGCGTCCGCGACTGCCGCGACCGCGGCGAACATCGTGCTCGCGTCGACGAGTTCCGAGAGGGACCTCCCGGGCACGAGGCCATTCTGGCACGCGCGAGGCGAGCGCACTCAACACGGCGAGGCTGGCGATCGAGGCCGCATTCGTTCACGGCGAGATCACGTTCCTCGACTCGAACTAGGTAGCCGGGCCGTCCGTCGCTAGCACCGCGCGGATCGCGTCTCCCGACAGGCTGGCTTTCGACACGAACCCGAGGGCGGGGCTGTCCTCGACGAGATCCTTGAAGTCGTCTCCGTCGTGGGAGGAGATGATGATGAGGCGGGGCGCAGGGTCGCCCCCCGCTGCGAGGCGGCGAGCGACGTCGAAGCCGCTCTCCTCGCCCAGGTCGATGTCGACGAGGGTGACGTCTGGCCGGAGCGCCCCCACTCGCTCGATCGCCTCACGGCCTGTCGACGCGACGCCGACGACCTCGAGGCCTTCGCGCTCGAGAACGGCTCGGGCGGCAGCGAGGAAATCTTGGCTGTCGTCGACGATCAGAAGGCGCACCCGTTCAGCATCTCAGCCCTGACGTCGCTCCGCATCCCCGCTAGCCGGAATCTTTCGAGCCCGGTCGAACGGGCAGGAAGGTCTCCCCCGCACGGGGTTCGGGCACGCGGGAAGGCGCAAGGTTCGGCTGGCCGGGAGCAGAAATGGCCGCTGGCGCCGATGACAGCCAACACGGTCGTTGCGAAGGTTCGTGCCCTTTTAAGCAGCTGCAGAAGGAGCAAACGGTGGAAGAGGAAACACTCCAGGACAGCTCGAGCACGAGGCCACGGAGAGCGAGTCTCTGCGCACCGACGAGGCCAGTCGCCATCGGCTATGCGCAGTCGTCCCGTGCGAACCGCCGATGACGGCGGGGCACGGGAAACTTGGGCCCATGACGGCCTCGAGGCCGCCTGAGCAATCCGCGAGGAGTTCCCGGAGATCGCCGTACTCGTCCTCTGCGCGTACGTCGAGGTCGGGCACGCGTTGGAGCTCCTCGCGAGCGGCGAACGCACCGGCTACGTGCTCAAGAGTCGAGTCACGAACGTGGACGAGTTCATCGAGACCCTCGAGCGCACCCGCCGTGACTCGGCAATCGACCCGGCTCTCGTGCAGGAGCTGGTTGCTGTCCGCCACGTGGACGATCCGCTCGACGAGCTCACTCTCCGCGAGCGCGAGGTGCTTTCAGTCATGGCCGAGGGCCGCTCGAACTCCGGGATCGCCCGTCGGCTCTGGGTCGCCGAGGGGACAGTCGAAAAGCACCCGCACAGCATCCTGAGGAAGCTGCGCCTTCCCGAGACAGACGAGGACCACAGACGGGCCCTCGCCGTCGTCATGTTCCTCGAGACACGCTAGCTCTCGGCGACGGGAAGTGCGACGAGCAGGGACGTGCCGTCACCCTCTGGGCTCTCGACGACAATCGTTCCTCCCACCGCCTCGACGCGGTCTTTCAGCCCGATCAGGCCCGTGCCTCGCGCGGGATCGGCTCCCCCGATGCCGTCGTCCCGGATCGAGAGCCGGAGCACGCCGTCGTACGCGTCGACGTTGACGTGTACGGCCGAAGCGCTTGCATGCTTCGCCGCGTTCGTCAGCGCCTCCGAGACGACGTAATGCGCGGCCACCTCGATCCGCTCGGGCAGCCGCTCCTCGACTCGCACGTCGAGCTCGACCGGGACGGAGGAGCGGCGGGCGAGCGTTCTGAACGCGGGTCCGAGTCCACCCTGCGAGAGGATCGCCGGGTGGATGCCCCGTGAGATCTCGCGCAGATCGTCGAGTACCCCGTGGAGCTCCGACCCGACCTGAGCGAGCTCCCGGTGGACTTCGCTCAGGTCTGGCGGGACCGTCGCTGCCACCCCGCGCAGCCTGAGCGCGAGCGAGACGAGACGCTGCTGCGCCCCGTCGTGAAGGTCACGCTCGACCCGACGCCGGGTCTCGTCTCCAGCGGCGACGATCCGGGCGCGGGAGGCGGCAAGCTCGGAGCGGCTCTCCGCGTTCGCGATGGCAGTAGCCACGAGCTCCGTGAACTCGGCGATTTGCGACTCCGTGTCGGCGGGGAACGGCGGCTCGCGCTTCGACGATGCGGCTATCACGCCCCAGAGGCGCCCCCCGACGACGATCGGACAGCCGACCGACGACCGGATTCCTAACCTTCGAGCTTCCTGCGCGATTGGACCGGAGGCGTGGGCGAAACTGGCTACTCGCACCGGACCATTTGTCTTCCGTACCAGTGCGGCGACGCTCGCGCCCTCGAGGGCGAACCGCGTGCCGACGGCCAGCTCGTCGACGCCCCTGCTCCAGACGGCGATGCCGGTCACCGTACCGTCGGTCTCGTAGCGCTCCATGCGTGCGAGGTCGGCACCGGAGAGCACGCCGACCTCGCGGGTGACGGTCTCGAAGACCTCGGACGGCGACACTGCCTGCGCAACCAGCGTTGCGACTACCCGCAGCGCGGACTGTTGCTCCAAGAGGCGACGCAATTCGCCTTGGCTTGCCTCGAGCGATCCGCCCATCGCATTGAACGAGCGCTCGAGCATTCCGATCTCACCGACGTCGCCCTCCGGCATGCGGACGCTCAAGTCACCTCCCGCAAGCAGGTCGGCCATGATCGCGGCCCGGTGGACGGGCCGGACGACCACGCGCATCAGGTAGCCCGTGAACAGGATGATCAGGAGGATCGATCCCGCCACACCGACCCCGCCGGCGACAAGCGCCCGCCGCTCCGCCTCGGCGGCGTTTGCCTCGCGCGTCGCGAGCAGCGAGCGGGCAGTCGCCGAGAGCTCGTCGAACTCGGCCCGTAGCGCGTCGATGCGCCGCTTTCCCTCCTCGGTTCGCGCGACACCCCGCGCGGAGGCGTCGTTCTGACGAACAGCCTCAATGAGTGGCACTCCGTACTCGCGGATGTACGACGCGCCGGCCTGAGCAATTTGCTGGGCTCGCGCCAGCTGGAGGGGGTCACTGGCCACTAGTCGCTCAAGCGCGTCCGTTTCCTCGGAGAAGGCGGCACGCGCATCGGTCCACGGCTCCAGAAAGCGCTCGTCGCCCGTGATGACGAACCCGCGCAGGCCTGTCTCAAGGTCGAGGACGACCTTCTGGAGCTCGTCGGCAGCGACGAGCCCCTCCCGAGTCTCACGCCTCAGCTGCGTCGACTCGCGCACATTGGTGATCGCGAGAAGGAGGACCACGAAGGAGGCGCTCATGACGATCGCGAGTAGACCGCTCGCCAAGACCATTCGGCGGGTAAGCCCGCGTCTCATTTCACGTGCTCCCGAGTCGAGGCTAACGAATAATCACGCCGACCACGATCTTTGGAGCAGGCGTCGCTATTCGGGTGCCGCCCGACGGGTCCCCGAGCATGACGTCGACGAGGACGACCTCCGGTCGGAGCTCCTTGTGGACGACAGTAGGCCCTTTCTCGAGGCCGCGAAAGCCGTCCTCGAGCGAGAAGGACTGGGTCGTCGCGGGCGTTGCATCAACCGCCTCCGACGCGTTTGAGATTGCCGCGCTCGTCGAGCGGGGCTGCCCGGCGGAGCTCGCGGTCGAGATCGTCCGCTGGACGCGGCTCATACGAGACCGTCCGGTACTCAGAGGAGCGGCGAGCCCGCGCCGCGAATAGTGCGGTCATGTCGATGACCGACGCCGAAGCGAGGGCCGAAGGCCGTCGTGAGGCGGCCCCCGCGGCGCTCGCCGCGCTCGTCGTCCTCGTCGCGCTCGCGCTGGTCAGCTGGGCGAGGGAGTGGGAACTCGTTGGCCTCCCTTGGTGGATCTGGCTCCTGCTTGCGGCTCCCTCGCTTCTGCTGACGATCGACCTCCTTCTGACGCTCGGCGGGACCGGTCTCGTGGGATCGCGCCGCGCCGCTCTCGCCCTTCTCGGCCTCCTTGTGCTCGGAAACTTCCTCGCGGTCGGCCTTCTCGTCGCCGGCCTTGTCACCTCGAGCACCACACAGCTCGGCGGCGGAGAGCTCTTGCTCACTGGATTCACGATCTGGATGGCGGACGTCATCGTCTTCGGGATCCTGTTCTGGGAGCTGGACATGGGCGGGCCCGCCGCGCGCATCGTTGTTTCGGGACGAACGACCCCCGATTTCCAGTTCCCGCAGGACGAGAACCCGCAGCTCGCTCCGACAGGCTGGGGTCCGCAGGTCTGGGACTACCTCTACCTCTCGCTCACGAACTCGATCGCCTTCAGCCCGACCGACGCGATGCCTCTGTCGCTGCGCGCGAAAGCGGCGATGGGTCTGGAGGCAGGCATCTCCGCGGTCACGATCCTGCTGGTTGCCGCTCGAGCCGTGAACGTGCTCGGGGGCTGACGACCACAGCGAGCCCGCCGGATGTTCGATCGGTCGAGTCTCGGACGAACGCGAAGGCGTGATCAACGCGGACGGCCCTGCAGTACCGTCCAACGTGGCCGTAGAAGGTGCCCCCTCTAGTCGGTCCATCGCTCTGCCGTACCAATCCTGTAGGGAGAGACCGAATGAGGTGAGACAGTGGGAGAGCGGGGCGACCACCTCAAGCCGCTCGCGCGACCAAGAGCCCGGCCCTCTTCGTCGTCGATCCGAAGCGCCTCGGCTCCGCGAAGGACCCGGACGCCTACGTGCTCACCCGCGGCATCGCCGCCTGGCGAGTGCTCCTTGAGGAGCGAGAATGCGCCATCGGCTGGCGCGCCGCTGAGCAACTCCGCGACGGCGCAAGAAGCAGCTCACCATGGAGCGTGTGCGCGACCTTTCGTGGGGGAGCGTAGGCGGCTTCGTGTTACAGCCGAATGCAGTAGAGGCGCATACGGGATTCGAACCCGTGCTACCGCCGAACGCTAGTAGGCAAGCCGGACTCCGGTAGCAGGGGCCAGATCGCTCCCGGTAGCGAGCTCAACCCGCACCTGCGAGCGGTGCTCGAGCGCCTCAAGGAGCGGGATCGGAAGCATCAGCGATGAGTCTCGGCGAGCTTCTGAGGACGAAGTCGAGCGAGTACGAGCTCCTAGCCGAGCAATCTGAGCGACGTCTACTGCATGAAGCCGAGCTCGTCCAGCGGGTCGCGGAGCTCCTTTGCGTCGCGGTAAACACGGAACGCTCCCGCGCCGGTGAGCTCGTCTTCGCCGTAGCCGCCGCTGAGCAGACCGATGGTGGAGATGTTCTAACCCTGGCGCGGGGCCGTTCTTCACGGCGGCCTCGAGTGTCTTCGGTGCTTTTGTTGCGGCAGAATCGAGACAAACCGAACCACCGAGGTTGTTCGGGGCAATCGAGCAGGAGGCGAAATGGGTTTCGAGCAGTACCACGAACCGGCGGACGAGCTCAGCGCCGAGGTGCGGACGTTCGCCCGCATGATCACGTCGATGACCGAAGAGGCGGAGGCGATCGGCTGGTATCAGCAGCGCATAGCGCTCGAACCAGACTCGCAGGCGAGGGCGATCATGGAGAACGCGCAGGGCGAGGAGTTCAAGCACTTCGGGATGGACCTCGAGTTCCTCCTGCGGCGCACGCCGAAGTGGCGCATCGCCCTCCAGACGATTCTCTTCACGGAGGGTGACATCGTCGAAAGTGGCGAAGAGGCGGAGGATGCCGAGAACCGCTAGCTCGCCCGGCGCGTCCACTGCGTCTCGAGCAGTGGACTTCTCTGGGTCCCGATGGACTTCGGTGGACGACCGCAGCGGGTTACATCCGGAAGCGTTGACGGCACGCGACTGCTTAACTCGCGCTACCGTAATCAATGACGACAACTGAAACCGCTGCTTAGCAGGGATCTAGAGGCGCATACGGGATTCGAACCCGTGCTACCGGAGAACGCAGTAGGCAAGCCGGACTCCGGTAGCAGGGGCCAGATCGCCCCGGTAGCGAGCCGAACCCGCATCTGCGGGCGGTGCTCGAGCGGTTGAAGGAGCGAGATCGGGAGCGCCGCCGATGAGTCTCGGCGAGCTTCTGAGGATGAAGTCGAGCGAGTACGAGCTGCTGGCTGAGTGGCACGCCGAGCGTGCCCCTTTGGACGAGGAGCACTTCGTCGCCTGCCAGGCGATGGCGGTGGTCGGGATCGTGCTCAAGGAGGTGGCTGAGGCGATCGACGTGGAGTGCGGCGGGGAGGCGGACGACCCCTACTGAAGCCTCGGCCCGTGCTCGAGCGCGGAGCCGGTTATGCAGGCTTAGCGGTAGCTTCCAGCGCCGCGTGAGCCTCGGCGACCTTCTCTCGGCGGGCTTTCGTCAGCTCCTGCACGAAGATCTGGATGACCGCCGCGAGCGGAACTGCTGTGAGCGCGCCGAGAACCCCCAGGAGCGCACCGAAGAGGGTGACGGCGACGATGATGAAGAACGCCGAGAGGTTGACGGCGACGCCCTGGATTTTCGGCGTCACCACGTTGTTCTCGACCTGCTGGTAGACGAGCAGCACGACGAGCATGATGATCGCCGCGGTGATCCCTTCCTCGGCCCAGAGCACCGGCACGAGGATGAACCCGGCGAGGATGGCGCCGATGTTCGGGATCATGTCGAGCAGCCCTGCGATGACGGCCAGCCCGAGCGCATAGCTCGACCCGAGCAGCCAGGCCGTGAGCCCCTGCACGGTCCCGGCGATCACGGCGATCACGACGACGCCGATCGCCCAGCGCGAAATCACGGTCGTCACGCGCTCCCAGACGCCCAGCCAGCGCTCGTCCTCGCCCGGCATCAGCACGCTCCCCAACGCCCGCTTCAAGTTCGCGATGTCGCTGAGCAGGAACATGCAGATGAAGATGATCGTGAAGGTAACGAGGAAGCCGGAGAAGAAGTCGCCGGCGATGCCGACGACGCCTGCGATCGCATCCGGCACAGACGCCGACACCTTTTCGGCGCCGGACTGCACGTTCTCGGCTGCCCCGCTGTCGCCCAGCCACGAGAGCTCTTCGGAAGCGCGCAGCTTCTCGACCGTCGCCGGAAGATCCTGGAGGAAATCCCGAACCGAGCCGACGAGCGGCACCAGGAACAGCAGTCCGACCAGCAAGATCAACGCGAACGTGCCGAGCACCACCACCGCCGCCGCTGCCCCGCGCGACATCTTCGTCTTCGACATCAGGTACCGCAGGGGGAACTCGAATACGAGCGCCAGGAAGATCCCGACGAACACGATCAGGAAGGTGTCGCCGATCGCCACGAACGCCGCCAGCACTCCCAGCGTCGCAGCGACCAACAGCACCGTGCGCATCGGCAGGATCAGTTCAACGCGCCGCGACTCACCTGTACTCATCGCCTCAGGAACACTGGACACGGGTGCGCCGTCCTTCCTCATACCGATCGGATGAATTCGCCGCGTCACGGGTCGAGCTCCTCGAGCGCTTCCTCGACGTCGTAGCCGAGCGCGAGCGCGATCTTCGGAGCGGACGAGACGACTCGCGAGGTCCCCGTCACCGGCGTCACCGCCTCGAGGGTGGCGACGATCTCCTCCTTCGTCGCCCCGACTGCGAGGGCGAGCGCGACGGCGTGCTGCACCGAGGCGGCCGCCGCCTCGAGGGAGATGGTCGCGGCGACGCGCACGAGGGCCAGCGTCCTCTCGTCCAGAGCTGACTCAGTCGGCTTGCTCTGGGCCGTCAGCGACTCGACGAGTGTGTTGTCGTGCACTGCGAGCCGACGGAGGTGCTCTTTGTATTCCACCGGCTCATATGGGACATGCTGCGGCCTCCGCGCGCGTCATCCTTCCTGGGTGAGATTTTTCGGCGACGAGTAGAACGGGCTTTCCAGAAGCCCGACTTCGACGGCACGTTCGATCGCCTCGCTGCGCGACGAGGCGTTGAGCTTGCGGTAGATCGAGACCGCCTCGGTCTTGACGGTGTTGCGCGAGATGAACAGCCTGGTCGCGATCTCTGGAACCGTGAGGTGCGTGGAAAGATAGGGAAGCAGCCGGAGCTCGGCGCCCGTGAGGCTCATCGCCCAGGCACCCGCCGAGCCGGAGGTCGCTGCGAGACGGTCGCGAAGGTCTCTCGCGTCCTCGACGAGCGAGCCCATGTCGGGGCGGATCTCGAGCACGTCCTCGGTTTCTCCAAGAATTGTGCGGGCGGCGGCTACTTCGCCGAGTGCGAGGTGGACGCGCGTGAGCTCTATCCCGACTCCAACGGTTTCCCATGGAATGCTGTGGTTGAGCATTGGGCGCATGCGGTGAGCACGTGCCAGCGCCGCGTGAGCATCCTCGGGCCGTGCCTCGTGGAGCGCGACACGCGCAGTCGCGACGTGCACCACCGCGCTCGTCGAGTAGTCGCCGAGGCCCGATTCTTCGACGAGCGCTTCTGCCGCCCGAGCGCGTTGCCCTGCCTCGCCCCACGCCCCTTCCTTGGCCGCGAGGAGCGCGAGTTGCGCGTGCGCCAAATAGACCTCTTCCACGCTGCCCGTGGCCAACCCCCGCTCGATGGTTGCAGAGAGGTCCACCACTGCGCGGTCGGTCGTGCCGAGCAGAGCGTGCGCAACTCCTCGGGCGAGGAGTGCGGTAGGGACCCAAAAACTTTCCGGCGCGAGTTGATCCAGCGCCAAGTCGGCGTCGGCGAGCGCCTGCTCGACACCGTTCGGCATCATGTGCGCGCGCAGCGTGGCGACCCACGGCTCGATCGTGGCGCTGCCGTCCGAGAACGGGCTCCTCGAGGCTGCCCCGTCGGCGAGGGCGAGCCAGCGCTCAGCCTCCTCGGCTCGCCCCGTCAGCGCACGCCACCAGGCTCCATAGACGGCGAGCGTGGGGTACTGCCCGAGCTGGTCGTCGCCGAACCACCCGAGCCACTCCTCCAACGTCTGCAGGCGTCCGTCGTAGTAGAGCGGGGGACTGAGGGCGTCAATCAAGCTGGCGACGGCGTCCGTCTCGCCCGCCGCTTGCCCGTAGCCGATCGCCTCCTCGGGCAGGTCGTTCGCGGTGCACCAAGCCATCGCACGCCCGTTGAGCTCGGGTACCACCTCCGGCTCGGTCCGGTCGAGGTCGTTCCTCAGCAGCTCGCCGAAGAGGTGGTGGTAGCGGTACCACTCGCCATGCCGGTCGAGAGCCACGACAAAGCCGTTTCCTTTTGCGAGCGCCTCGAGCGTCCGCGCTGACCCCGTCGTCTCGAGCACGGCGTCGCAGAGAGCACCGCACATGCGCTCCAGGATCGACGTGTGCTTGAGGAACTTCGCCTCGGCTTCTGGCAGCCGGGACAGAAGCTCGTCGTGGAAGTATTCGGACACGAAGCGGTCGCCGCCGGTAAACCCGTCGGCGCTCACCGAGCTTGCCGCGCCGGCCCGCATCGACAGCGCTGCCAGGTACAGGCCGGCCGGCCAGCCCTCCGTGCGCTCGGTCAGCTCGGAGAGCTCGCCGTCGTCGAGCTCGACTCCCGCGGCCTCGAGGAGCAGCCTCGCCTCCTGCTCGTCCAGCCGGAGGTCTGCGAGGCCGATTTCGGTCACCGAGCCTTGCGCTCGCCAGCGGCCGAGAGGCAGGGGCGGCTCTTGCCTGCTCGTAATCGCGATCTGCGAGCCCGCTGGGACGTACTGGGAGAGCTCCCCGAGGGCATCCAGACAGGACGGATTGGAAACAGCGTGCAGGTCGTCGAACGCGAGTACGAGCGGACGCTCGCGTGCAGCCAGTGCGCCCCCGACACGCGAGACGCGCGTCGCCCAGGCGGATGCCCCTGGGCCCGACAACGCGTCGAACACCTCGGGACGGACCGGCTCGACTCGGTGAATCGCCGCGGCGATGTAGCGCAGAAGCACGACGGGGTCGTCGTCTCGTCCGTCGAGCGCGACCCACGCGAACGGGCGGGGATCAGTCTCGGCCCAGCGGGCGAGAAGCGTCGTCTTTCCGTACCCGACGGGCGCCACTACGGTCGCCAGGGGCACATTCCCCCCGCTCAGCTGTGCGATCACCGCTTCCTTCGCCACGGTGCCGGGCCGGGGCAAGGGTGCAGCGAGCTTGGCCTCCGCAAGATCGAACGGTGTGCTCGTAACGGTCATTGCACGCGAATGCTACGGATCGAGGCCGAGTCTGACGATTCCGCAACGCACAGCGCACGTTGGTCTCGGACGGGCTCAAATTTCATGCGATCGGTATGAGGAGGCAGGGTGGCCCCCAGGCCCATACTCGACGCGCAAGCTGACGTAGACAGATCGCGCTCGGCCCCGACGTCGCGCGCAGACGCACGAAGAGAGGTGACCGGTATGACAGTTTCCAGCGAGACACTTAGCTCCATCTCGGCACCTGACCGGCTTGAGAGCCGGCTCGGGACGCTCGAGTTCGTCGACGGCGTGCCGACCGGCGAGGCTGTCGAGAAGGTGTACGACCACCTCGACTTCGTGCACGGCCTCAACGTGTATCTCGACGGCTTTGCGGGAGCGTCAACGTACGCGATCCGCAAAGGCTTCCACGAGGCAGGCGTAGACGACAACGCGATCCTCATCTTCTCGGAGCTGATGGGGTCGGAGTCCGTGTTCCTGACTGCGAACGCCGACACGGTCTACTTCCTCGGCATCATCGATCTCACGTCGGGGCCGATGGTCGTCGAGACGCCGCCGCAGGCGCTCGGGGTGATCGACGACATGTGGTGGGGGTGGATCATCGACTTCGGCCTGTCGGGCCCGGATCGCGGCGAAGGCGGCCGCTTCCTGCTCGTCCCGCCCGGCTACGACGGCCCGCTGCCGGACAGCGGCTACCACGTCGGGCACTCGCGCACGTCGAGGGCGCTCCTGCTCGGGCGGCTCGTTCCTGATCGGACGACGACCCGGCCCCGACCGTCGCAACGATCAAGAGCACGATGAAGGTCTACCCCTACGCGCAGGGCGGTCCCGGAACCAGCGTCGCGACGCTGCTCGAAGGCGGCCACGGTGCGCCCGCTCCACCGGCTGCGATCCCCGAGACGGTGTTCGTGGAGGGGAGCGGCAAGTCGTTCAACACGGTGCCGCCGACCGACTTCGGCTTCTTCGAGCTGATGAACGAGGTGGTGCAGGACGAGCCCGCCGGCAGCACGAACGCCGAGCTGATGGGGCAGCTCGCCGCGATCGGGATCGTCAAGGGCGAGCCGTTCGAGCCGGACGAGCGGATGCGGCGGCACCCTCGAGGACGCCGCTGCCGTCGGCAATGCGACCTCGCGGGCGCTGTACTTCGACCCGCGAGCATCGGAAGGGTTCACGTACTACGACGGCTCGGGGTGGTTCAACCCGCTGTGGGTCGGCGGCTACACGTTCGAGACGCCGCCGCCGCTCGTCACGAAAGAAGGCATCAAGCCGTTCCCCACGACCGGCGTCCGGAAGCAACACTCCAGGACAGCGTTCCTGTACGCGGCCACCGGGGTCAGCCCCGCGATGTGCATGCGGCTTACCGGGATCGGGTCGCAGTACCTCATGACCGTCAAGGACGCCGACGGTAACCGCCTCGACGGCGGGCAGACCTACCGGGTGACGCTGCCGCCGGACATCCCGGCAGCCCGGTTCTGGTCGCTCACCCTGTACGACAACGAGACGCGCTCGATGCTCCAGACACCGCAGCGCTTCCCGCGCGCCGGAAGCCAGTCCTACCCCACACCGGCGGCGATCGCGAACGCTGACGGCTCGACGACCGTCACGTTCGGCCCGGACAGGCCAGATGACACGCCGGAGGGCAACTGGATCCAGACGAGTCGAGGGCAAGGGCTGGTTCCCGATCCTGCGCCTCTACAGCCCGCTCCAGTCGTTCTTCGACAAGAGCTGGCGTCCGAGCGAGATCGAGCTCGTGACCTAGACAACTCTGCGACCGACCCCCCGTTGTGGCAACGAACATCGAACGAAAGGAGAGCACCATGGCTGACTCGACCACCGACACCCCGGTCCTCGACCTGCTCGCAAGCATGACCGCGGACTCGATCGAGGCTTCGGGTCTCGACCCGGAGACGCTCATGCTCGTCCGCATCGCCGCGCTCGCCGCGGTCGATGCCCCACCGGTCTCGTATGCGCTGAACCTGCGGGCGGCAGGGGCGGCCGGCGTCGACCCCGAGCAGGTCCGCGGCGTCTTTGCCGCGATCGCTCCGATCGTCGGCACGGCACGAGTCGCGTCCGCGACGGGCAACATCGTCAAGGCGATCGCGCTCGAGATCGAGGTCGCCGAGCTCGAGGACGAAGCTGACCTGGACGAGGCCAACCTCAACGACTAGTAACCGCTCCGCGTTGCCGGCCGCCCTCGGGAGGGGGCGGCCGGCCGCTCGCGGCACTGCAAAGGAGGCAGACAGTGAGCTCGAATCACATCGCGGCCCGCCGCTTCGGCGCTGCCGTCGTCGCTGCCCTCATGGTCGCGATCCCGGCCCTCGGCTGTGCCTCCGATGACGAGGACAGCACAACGAGCGAGGCGGCGACGAGTACCGCCGCTTCCGGGACCGGCACGGTCGACGAGGGCATCGACATCCAGGAGGCTCAGGCGCAGCTCTGTTCCGGGCTGTCGGATCTCGAGGCGGACTTGACGGAAGTCTCCGCCGGCGAGACAGAGGCCGGCGCAGACCTGCGTGCGCGTCTCGCATCCTTTGCGGCGGCTCTCGAGGCCGGCGCGCAAACTCTCACCTCCGCCGGGGCCGCAGACGCGGCCACCGCCGCCGAGAACCTTGCGTCCGACCTGGAGTCGCTCTCCACCTCCAGCGGCGAGGACGCCCAGGCGCGCGCAGACGAGGCAGCGGACGGGGCGCAGCAGCTGACTGATGCGCTGGAGTGTCAGTGACCGGCTTGCCGAGACGCACCACTTCGAAGGAGGCATGACTTGTTCTGGCTCTGGACCATCCTGTTCGTGGTCGTCTGGATCGCCATCGCGTTCTGGCCGGCCCGCGTCGCCGCCCGGAAGGGGCACAGCTTCTTCCTCTACTTCCTCTTCAGCCTGGTCTTCTTCCCCCTGGCGCTGCTCGTTGCCTACATGGTGGAGGATCGAAGCCTGGCCCCAGCCTGACGGGAGCGTGGAGGGCGAGACGATGAGCGACGCCGACGACCGAAAGCTCGACTCGGCGGACGGCGGCCAGGCACCCGATGCCGGCCGCAGCAAGGGAGCGCGCGCCAAGCTCGGCGTCGCGATGGAGAGCGCCAAGGGGGCAAGTGAACGACACGTGGCCCTCGCGGTTCCGATCCGGGCGGTGGAACGAAACCGGCGCGTCGCGGCGAGCGTTCTCGCCGGGGGGCTCGCGTACCGGCTCTTCCTATGGCTGCTGCCGTTCGGCTTGATCGTCGGAGGCGCTCTCGGCCTCAGCAACGCGAACGACACCGAGGACGCGGTCGAGGGCGGCGGCGTCCCGGCGGCGATCTCCAACGCGATCGGCGATGCCTCGCGTGCCGCTGACTCCAACTCGTGGTGGCTTCTCGCGGTCGGAGTGCCCCTTCTCTTCTGGACGGGTTTCACGGGTACCAAGGCGGTCGTGCTCGTTCATGCGCTCGTCTGGGACGAGCCTCCCCCGAAGCCCAAGCCGGTGGGGTCACTTGTGTTCACGGGCATGCTGTGTGCGGCCATCATCACCGTCGCGCTCAGCTCGTGGTTCGCCGACGTCGCGTGGCACGGCCTCCTGGCGGCCGCGATCACCATCGCCCCGCTCACCGGGCTGTGGCTCTGGGTTTCACTTCACCTTCCGCACCGGGACGCTCCCTGGCGGGCGCTGCTGCCCGGCGCACTCCTCATCGGGATCGGAGTCCCACTCCTTAGCGGACTCGTCGACGCCTTCCTCGTGGATGAGCTCGCGAAGTCGACGTCGCTGTACGGTGGTCTCGGCGCCGCGACGACGCTTATCTTCTTCGTCTACCTCCTCGGGATTCTCATCGTCAGCTCACCGGTGCTCAACAGCTCGCTCTACGAGGAGCTCCTCAGGAAGGGCGAGCAGGCCGAGGGCGAGGCGACGGGCTCGCCGGGGGCTTCACCCGCATGAAACCGGAGGGCTGAGAACGATGAACGAGGACCCCGCCGACACGCCGAAGGAGACGAGGCTCGAACGGCGGCTCGAGCGTTGGGTGGCCCGCGCCGTGACGCCGCGGGGGGCCGCCATCGTGATCGCCTCCGCGACGATCGCGATCACCGTCGCCACCGGGACCCTGATGACGGTCCTCGACCGCGAGAACTACCCGACGATCGGATCCGGGCTCTGGTGGGCCGTCCAGACGACCACGACGGTCGGGTACGGCGACAACGTTCCGACGACCTACGCCGGACGGCTCCTCGCCTCGTTCGTCATGCTGGTCGGCATCGGCTTCCTGACCGTCATCACCGCCGCGATCACGAGCACGTTCGTGTCGCGCTCGCGCCTCGAGCCGGCCGACTCGGACGCCGAGACCTCGATCGCCGAGCAGCTCCGTCAGATCAACGCGCGGCTCGAGCGTATCGAGGCCCGCGAGAGCGGTTCCTCGTAGGTCTGCTCATCGGCTAGTCGAGCGTGTTGATCGCGTAGGCGCCGTTCATCACCGGACGAAGGTGCCCGATTCTCGCGCGCTCGACCTCATGCAGACAAGGTGATTCGCTCGCCCACGCTAGGCCTTCTCAGCGCAGCCGCAGGGCGAGCGCGGATCGAGGAGTCCGGACAACGGCGCTCCTCGATCCGCTCAAGCTCCGCGGGGTTAACCCGAGATTCCCTGAACCCCTGCCAGCGTGCCGTCAGGGCGTAGAGCACGAGGATGTTGAGCGTGACGATCAGGATGTTCCAGAGCGGATACGCCTGGGGGTAGTTGGCCAGGAACGCGATCTGCTGGACCGCGTTGACGGCCACGCCGATGATGGCGAGCCAGCGCGCCCAGCCTGCCCCACCAAGCAAGCCGAGCCCGGCAAGGATGAGCAGGCCGCCCCAAACCAGAGTCATCCAGCCCCACGTCGTCACGTCGACGATCGCGAGGCCCTTGGCCGTGGCCACGACGTAGTTGTCCTCGAGGATCGCGACGAAACCCTGGAGCATGTCCATCGCGCCGACGATCAAGATCACGAATCCGGCGAAGACGATCCACCCACTCCACGACGAGTCTTGCGAAGCCATAGCACTTGCTCCCTTCTGACGGAACGATTTGGTCCGGGAAGGCTGTCGCGTCAAGGGCGACCAGGCATCGCACCATCTGGGTGAATCGCGCAGCTGCGGGACCCTCCCGCCGTGAGGGCGATTCACACAGATTGGATGATGTCTCGGGCGGTGCCGGCCGCGACTATCGGGGCATGAGCGAGGCAGCTACCGCCCATCCCTCGCCCGTTTCGCCGTTCAACGATCCGTCCCGGCCGAGGCGCCTGCTCAAGGTCGGTGGCTGGCTCGTTGGCATCGCGCTCGCGGTCGTCGTGCTGGACCTGCTCGGAGTCGACGTCGTCGGCTGGCTCTCCGATCTCTGGGATCAGATCAAGGACATCCCGGCCGGCTACATCGTCGCGGGCCTCGTCTTCCAGTCGGGCCAGACGCTCTTCGCCGGGCTGTCGTACTACGGCATCCTCCGCGCGGCGTATCCGGGCCAGGTCGAGTTCTGGCCGATCGTGACCGCGTACGCAGTCGGCGTGGCGATGAACAACTTCCTGCCCGCGAACATCGGCACGTTCGCGACGCTGGTCATGTTCGTGGCCATCATTCCGGCCTGCACGTTTCCGGGTGCGCTCGCCGCCTACCTCGTTCAGAAGATCTTCTTCACGATCGCCGGCACCTTCGTCTACCTCTACCTGTTCCTGTCCGTGCCCGGCTCGTTCAGCGAGAGCCTCGGCAATGTCTCCGAGGACCCTTTGAGGTCGATCCTGATCGCGGCGGGCGCCGTCTTCTTGATCGTGCTCCTCGGCCGCATCTTCTGGCGGCAGCTGAAGAAGCTCTGGGCCAAGGCAAAGCAGGGCGGAGTGATCCTCTCCCACCCGAAGGAGTACCTCACGCACTCGTTTCTCCCGGCGTTCCTTTCGTGGCTCTGCAAGCTCGCCGTGATCGGGATCTTCCTGGCGGCTTTCGCGATCCCGGTCACGTTCGAGTCGGTCATGTGGGTGACCGGCTCGGGCTCGCTCGCGAACGTCGTGTCGGTCACGCCCGGCGCGGTCGGCATCACGCAGGCGACGAACGCGCTCGCGCTCGACAGCTGTTGCGACGTCGCCAACAGCACCGCCGTCGACTATTCGACCGCGCAGCAGCTGATCACGACCGCGTGGAACGTGCTCTTCGCGATCGTGCTCGTTGTCTCCGTGTTCGGCTGGAAGGGTGGCAAGCAGCTCGTCACGCAGTCGTACACAGACGCGAAGGTCAAGGTCGCCGAGCAGAAGGCGGAGCACGCGGAGAAGAAAGCGGCGAAGCGAGCGGAGCGCTCGGAATCCGGGCGAGGCGTGCTCCATCGCCGCCACGAAAACGGGGCCGCGGCGGATCCGCGCCCCACGGAGAAGGAGAACTAGATGACCAGCGGCCCCGAGCCGTCCTACGGCCAGTCCACAGCCTGGCAGCCCGAGCGTCCCGCGCTTGCGGTTGTTCCCCCTGCTCGTATCGTGGTTCGCCACGGGCCTCGCCCTGATGGTGGCCGCGGCGATCCTGCCGGGCGTCGACATCGAGAGCTTCTGGGGCGCGCTCCTCGTCGCGGCCATCGTCGCGGCGTTGAACGCGGTCATCCCGCCAGTCCTCGCCGCGCTGCGGTTGCCGCTCACGCTCGTGCTCGGCTTCCTGGTGGTCTTGATCGTGGACGCTCTCATGCTCCAGATCGCGGCCGAGGTGACCGACGGGGTGCTCAGCGTCGACAACTTCGGCTGGGCCCTGCTCGCGGCATTCGTGGTCGCCGCCGTGAGCGTCGTGCTCGCGGTCATCCTCGGCTCGGACGACACGTCGTCGATCCGGATCGCACAACGGATCGCGCGCCGGCAAGGCATCATCGCCGGCACCGACGTCCCCGGGATCATCTACCTCGAGATCGACGGGCTGGCGCTCCCCGTGCTGCGCCGCGCGATGCGCGACGGCAACGCACCGACCATGGCCCGCTGGCTGGCCAAGGACACGCACCGCCTGACGGAGTGGGAGACCGATCTCTCCTCGCAGACGGGTGCCAGCCAGGCGGGGATCCTGCTGGGATCCAACGAGGACATCTCGGCCTTCCGCTGGGTGGAGAAGGAGACAGCGACGCTGATGACGTGCTCCGCTCCTCCGGACTGCGCGGAGATCGAGAGGCGCCATGCCACTGGCATCGGCCTGCTGGTTGACGGCGGCGCCAGCCGCGGGAACCTGCTCTCCGGCGAGGCCGAGGACGTGATCCTCACCGTCAGCCGCATGGAGGCGGAGAAGAAGTCCAATCCCGGCTATCGCGCGTTCTTCGCCAACGGCGACAACGCGACGCGAACGCTCGTCCTCTTCGGCTGGGAGGTCCTCCTCGAGTGGACGGCCGCGCTGCGCGCGATCCGCCGGGACGTGCAGCCACGCGGCCACCGGGGCGGCATCTACCCGTTGATGAGGGCTGCGCTCTGCGTCTTCGTGCGCGACCTGATCGTCTCGGGCGTACTCACTGACATCATGCGCGGGCGGCCCGCCGTCTACGCGACGTTCTCGAGCTACGACGAGGTTGCCCACCACTCGGGCCTCGAGCGCCCCGACACCCTCGAGGCCCTGCGCAAGCTCGACGACCACTTCGACCAGATCGAGCGGGCCTGCCGCTACGCGCCGCGGCCGTACGAGATCGTCGTCCTCTCCGACCACGGCCAGACCCAGGGCGCGACCTTCAAGCAGCGCAACGGGTACGGCCTCGACGAGCTGGTCGAGCGCTCGCTCGCACAGGGCGACGTCGAGGGAATCGCAGGCGGGGACGAGCAGAGCTCGATGGTCGGCAACGCCTTCAGCGAGGCCACCGGGAAGAAGGCGAAGCGGCCCAAGAACGACGTCTCCGACCGGGACGTCGTCGTGCTCGGCTCCGGCAACCTCGGCCTCGTCTACCTGATGGAGGAGAACCGCCGACTGACGCTCGAGGAGATCGACGCGCGGCACCCGGAGTTCCTGCCCGCGCTCTGCGTTCACATCCCCACGTCGGCTGGCTGCTCGTCCGCTCGTCCGAGCACGGGGCGGTCGCACTCGGCGGCGACGGCGTCCACTACCTGGCGGAGGGCCGCGTCGAGGGAGAGGACCCGCTCGCGCCGTTCTCGCCCACCGCACCCCGCACCTGCTGCGCACCGACGGCTTCCAGCATGTCGCCGACATCATGGTCGGCAGCTTCTACGACCCCGAGCTCGAGGAGGGCTGCGCCTTCGAGGAGCTGATCTGCTTCCACGGAGGCATCGGCGGCCTGCAGACTCGGCCGTTCATCCTCCACCCGGCGCAGCTCGAGGTGCCGTCGAGCCGATCATCGGCGCTGCGAGCGTCCACGGCGTCCTCGCCGGTTGGCGGCATCAGCTCCAGTCCGGGGCGGACGAGGTGGACGCGCATGCCGAGCGGACGCCGACGGCCGGCGAAGCCGAACAGCCGATCGGGCACCCGGGGTAGCGGGCGCGCACTGGAACGCGTTCGCGGCAACGCCTTCTTCGCCTAGCCCGGGATCTTTCGTTAGGGAGCGTCGGCGGCCTCGTGTTACAAGGAAGTCGCCCGCGAGGAGCTGCTGGGCAGAGACAAGGAGCTGACTCGCGCGCGCGATACCCTGCCGGCCGAGCGGCATCGCGGCGTCTCCTAGATGAGCTTGCCGAGTTCCTGCGCAACGCCCGTCAGGACACGCCCCTAGGAACCGTCGAGTCTTCACGCAGCCCTGGGAAGATGTCGCCGAGCAGCTCATGGCCGAGCGAGATCGCCTGCGCGCCCGTGATCGTGTCCTCGGGTTTGATGTCGGGAACCGGCTTGCCCATACCCTCGGCGAAGGACAGGACGGCGAACAGCAGCGACTTGCCAAGCATCCCAAGCGGAGCGTCGAGTGGGGCGACCGACTCGTGCATAACCGGAACTGGTCGGGCGACCACGTCGGGCCAGTCCTCCTGCGCTCGCGGCGTGGTCAGGGTGAAGATGTCGGCGAAGCTGCGCGCGCTGGCCTCACGGGCGCTGAAGGGCTCGCCGAGGTTGAAGCGCTCGCGCATGGTCGCCAGCATCGAGGTGGCGCGAAACTCGTCGTTGACGACGGTTCGCTCGGGGATCCAGGCGGAGATCGCCAGCGTCGGGATCCGCACGCCGGAGCGGTTGAAGGTGAAGCCCATCTGGCCGGGCGCGCCCTTGCCGTCTGGCGGCACAGCCCCCGGTGGCGGGACGTGGTCGTAGGTTCCGCCGTGCTCGTCGAAAGTGACCAGCAGCGTCGTGTTGAGGTGGTTTGACCCGGTCGACGAGGACGAGCTGCGGACGGCGTTGTAGATCCGGGCGAGCAGGTCCTCGCCGCCGATCAGCGAGGACGGCGGATCGAAATGCAGGCTTGCGGCGTCCTCGGCGCCGAGTTGCTTTGCCGAGCGCGGCCACGACGCCGCCGAACGGCGGGTGCATGTCGTTGTGGTTCCAGCCGATGATCTGCGGCTCGATGAACGAATAGGTCGGCAACTGCCCGTTCTCGGCATCCTCAAAGAACTGCCGCGTCGAGAAGAAGTTGGTCGCGAACCGGCTCGCGATCCGCGGAGCGTGGATGATTCCGGTCAGCGAGTAATGCGAGGGCGGGTCGCAGTACACCCTCCATGTGAGGCCCGCCGCCTCCAGCCGGTCAAACAGTGTCTCAACGTCGTTCGTGCGTGGGAACGAACCCGGCGGCGACATGTTCACCACGAAGCCAGATGACGCCCCCGCGTGGAAGAACGACCGGTTCGGATACGTGCACGTCGGTACGTCGCAGAACCAGTGGTCGAATGTCGCAAACCCACGGGCGATTCCCGAGAGCACCGGCATCTGCTCAGGCGTGTAGCCGGTCATGATCTGCGAGTACTCATCCACCGTTGGCTGGCGCCCGAGCTCTTCCGTGAGGACGCTGATGTAGTCGGCCAGGAAGCCGTCCATCGTCGGAAGCTGACCGTCGCGCGGCTCGTTGAAGGACTTCTCCGCCTGGAGCTTGAAGCGATTCTCCTCATCGAGGTTCCCGAACAGTTGCGTGTTGACGTGCGGCAGCTCCTCGCCGGAGTCAGGGTTCGGAGTGTTCATGTGCGGGGCGATGCCGTAACGCACGATCCCACGGTCGGGCTGGTACTCCGCCCACTCGGGCACTGGGTTCGACAGCTCCTTGCCGATGACGCCTTCAAATGACGCCACCTCACCCGGCTCGTACAAGCGGCCTAACAGGTTGTCGAAGGAGCGGTTCTCGAACATGACCACGACGACGTGGTCGAGCGCGCTCTCTTGGCCGGGTGTCTTCATCAAGCCTCGTAATACGCGGGCGGGGCCGCCGCCCCGGTCGAGAGCTTTGGAAGTTTATGGCGCGGCCAGAACGTGCTCATCATCCGAATGGGGCGAATCGCCGACATCTCGCCAACGTGGCGCAGGCTCGCTCGAGCGATATTCCCGCACTCAATGTCATTCTCGGCGTGTGGTGGCGTCCGGTGAGCGGCGCAGACTCGGGCGGCGGCGGTTGGCGAGAGACGCTCCGCAACAGGCCGCGAGAGGCGCGCACCTTTTCGTGCGCGCCTCTCGCACGCGCCGATCAACGCAATGACCTGAAAGCCGCCCGCACCTCGGTGGCGAAGAGCTCAGGCTCTTCCCACGCGGCGAAGTGGCCGCCCCTCTCGACCTCGTTGAAGTAGACGACGTTGGGGTACGACTTCTCGACCCAGCTGCGCGGGGTTCGCCAGATCTCGCCGGGGAAGGTGGTGAAGCCGACCGGGATCGGCGGCGGCGGCAGCGGCTGGCGGCCCGCGGCCGGCGCGTTCGGCCCGTAGGCCTCCCAGTACGACCGGGCCGCCGAGGCGCCGGTGCCCGTCAGCCAGTACAGCGTGATGTTGTCGACGATGTTGTCGCGGGTGAGATTGCCCGCAGGCTCCCCGTCGATGAAGGCATGGGAGATCTTGTAGTAGCTGTCCGTGTCGTGGTCGATCATCCAGGCGGCCAGGGCGACGGGGGAGTCGAGCAGGGCGTAGCCGATCGTCTGCGGGCGGGTGGCCATCTCGATGTAGTAGCCGTTTCCTGACTGCCCGAAGGTGGCGATCTGCGCGGCCGCGGCGCGTTCCTCGTCGGTGTCCGTCGGCATGGTGCCGCTCAGCGCCGGCACGAGCAGATTCGTGTGGATGCCGATCAGCCCCTCGGGTGCCTGGCGGCCCATCGTGTCGGTGACGCCGGCGCCCACGTCGCCACCCTGGGCCACGTAGCGGGTGTAGCCGAGGCGGCGCATGAGCTCGGCCCAGGCCCGTGCGGTCCGGCCCAGGTCCCAGCCGACCTCGAGTGGCTCGCCCGAGAAGCCGTACCCAGGCAGGGAGGGCAGCACGAGGTGGAAGGCATCCTCGGCGCTGCCGCCGTGCGCGGTCGGGTCCATCAGCGGGCCGACGGAGTCGATCATCTCCACGACGGAGCCGGGCCAGCCGTGCGTCATGATCAGCGGTAGCGCGTTCTCGTGCGACGACTTGACGTGAATGAAGTGGATGTCCACGCCGTCGATCTCGGTCGTGAACTGAGGCAAGGCGTTGAGCTTCACCTCGGCCTTGCGCCAGTCGTAGTCGGTCTCCCAGTAGCGCGCGACTCCTGAATCGTCGCCAACTGCACGCCCTGCGACCGATCTGCGACCAGCTCCCCGGAGGGCAGGCGCCTCGCGGCGATCCGGCGGCGCAGCTCGGCGAGCTTCTCTTCGGGAGTGTCGACGTGGAAGGGACGGATGTCCGTGCCGGTCTGGGCGGTGGTGCTCATCGCGACCTCCGTGGTTGGTAGGTGCGGTTCCGGATGACCTCGGGGACTTGGTCTGAGACTACCCCTGGTCGGGTGGGGCTCAGCAACAAGTCTCCGTAGAGCGCCACGACTATCGCCGTAGCTCTCAGGCGATATTTCTAAACGCGCCTGTCGTAGACGCCGTAACACCTCGCCACGTCGCCCTTCGGCTGGAAGAGCACGCTTAGGCGGGCGTTCCCGCCTCGACCCATCCTTGAAAGACGGCGACTTGCTCGTCTGGCCAGGCGCCGTCGCAGGGCATCGTGCCGTCGCGGAGGCGCCCGAGTATGGCGTCGCTGTTCCCGGCGACCTCGTCGTGTGACCAGAGGTCGAACGCCCATTTCATCGTTTCACGGTCGCGCTCTCGAAAGAGCGGCTTGATGTGCTGCTCGAAGCTGATCGGCTCGTAGGTTGCGGACACGTGAGCTCCTCTCTCCTGCGCTCTCACGTCTGTCGGGGCGTAACGCTAACGGGAGTTGATGCCGAGATGCTCCGGTGCGGATGGTGAGCAGAGGTTCGCCCGCGGCCAGGGTTTCCGCGCTGGGCTGCCTCGGGCAGTGTTCGCGTCAATCTTGGGCAGACGAGAGACCCGCTTGAAGAGTGGGCTTCGAGAGGCCGTGACCTCTAACGGCTTTCGAGACCCGCGCATATAGCGACTATGACTCGCGGAGCTGCGGTCGGTCGGTCGCGTGTCGTCCGCTTCGTGTTACATCCGGAAGCAGTACTTGTGCGGATCCAATGGAACC
>CAWDJV010000002.1:0-288978 GCA_963802795.1 uncultured Actinomycetes bacterium | reverse complement strand
GTTCAACAGCAACGTGCGCAGGCTTTCGAGCGAGGACGGGCGCTTCGTTCTCGAAGTCGACGGGCGGACGATCACCGCCGACCAGGTCGTGGTCGCGACCGGCCCATTCCAGACGCCGTACGTGCCGGAGATCGCCGAGGGCCTCGACGCCGAGGTATGGCAGGCGCACAGCACTGGCTACCGCCGACCGGGCGACGTCCCCGAGGGACGGTGCTCGTGGTCGGGGGCGGAAACACCGGCTTCCAGATCGCCAAGGAGCTCTCGGCCACCCACAGTCATCTTCTCGATCGGTTCCGCCAGAAGCCGCTGCCGCAGCGCTAGCCGGCCGCGACCTCTTCTGGTGGCTGACGAAGCCGCGCCTCCTCTCCATGACGGTCGAGTCGCGCCTCGGGAACGGCTGCAGGACCGGGATACGTTGATCGGGTCGAGCCCGCGCGAGATCAAATGCCGCTACGGCGTCGAGCTGACGCCGCGCGCGATTCTGCCGCCGGACGCGTAGTCGGCTTCGAGGACGGCAGCGAGCTCGAGGTAGCCGCGGTCATCTGGGCGACCGGCTACCGGCCCGACTACTCCTGGATCGATCTGCCCATCCTGACTCGGACGGACGCCTGCGCCACCGGCGCGGAGTGACCGACGTGCCGGATCTCTACTTTCTCGGCCTCACCTGGCAGTACACCCGCGGCTCGGCGCTGATCGGCTGGGTGAAGGACGACGCCGCGTTCATCGCAGAGCAGATTGCCACCTCAGAATCGAAGAAGCGACCGAGCCTCAGAGCGAGCGTGAAGAAGCGGCGTTCGCGCCGAGGCGCGAGGAGGGGAGTAGCTACGCATGAACGACCACCATTCCACGGCCACACGCACGCGATCGAAATGCCCAGCACGACGGAGGGTCTGCCCGAGGCCGCGGGCCCGAGGTCGTCGAGCTCGCCGATGGCGACGAGTTCGAGCTCGAGATCGCGCCGGTCAAGAAGCGATCGGCGACGCGACCGTGCGCATGCTCGCCTACAACGGCTCGATTCCCGGGCCGACCCTCAAGGTGCCCGAGGGCGCGACGATCATCGTCCACGTCACCAACCGCGGGGACATCGATGCGACCGTACACTGGCACGGGCTCCGGCTCGAAAACCGCTACGACGGCACGCACGAGACGCAGGCGCCGATCCCGATCGGAGAGACCTTCACGTACGAAGTGAACGTTCCCGACCCGGGCGCCTACTGGTACCACCCGCACATCCGCGAGGACTACGGCCAGGAGCTGGGCCTCTACGGGAACATCCTCGTCGTTCCGACCGAGGAAGACCACTGGCCTCCCGCCCACCGCGAGCTTCTCCTGACGCTCGACGATGTCCTGATCGAGGACGGGAAGATCGCGCCTTTCGCGATCAGAGACGACGCACGTGGCGATGGGCCGCTTCGGCAACGCCATGCTCGTCGCCGGAGAGACGGATCTGTCGCTCGAGGCCAAGCGTGGCGAGGTCGTCCGCTTCTACCTCACGAACACGGCCAACACGCGCGTCTTCAACGTGACCCTGCCGGGGGCGCGGATGAAGCTCGTCGGCGGCGACAGCGGCCACTACGAGCACGAGGAGTTCGTCGAGGAGGCTCTTCTCGCTCCCTCGGAGCGCGTCGTCGTCGACGTCCTCTTCGCCGAGCCCGGCGAGCTCGCGCTCGAGCATCGAACCCCCGAGAAGACCTATCGCCTCGCCACCATCGAGGTCGTTGACGAGCAGGCTGAGTCCGACCTAACGGAGCAGTTCGAGGGCCTACGCACGAACGCCGACATGAGGGCGCTGCGCGAGCGGATCGCGCCGTTCATCGAAGCCCCGCCTGACAAGACGATCTCCTTCGTCGCCGAGATGGACGAGGTCGGCGCTGGGGGGTCGACACGGGTGTCTACGCCTGCCCGATGCACCCTGAGATCGTCGCCTCCTGGGCGGACAAGTGCCCGAAGTGCGGGATGAAGCTCATGCCCGCGCAGGCGGAGACCGAGGCGCCGACCGCATTCGCCTGTCCCATGCACGCGGAGATCACGGCGACCTGGCCGACCTCGTGCCCAAGTGCGGCATGACCCTGCGGGCGACCGGAAGCGGTCAGAGCGTGCTCGACGAGGACGCGTCCGCCGAGACCGCCCACGCCGAGCAGCACGGCCATGACCATCACGCGGAGCACGGCGAGCACCACGACGACCACGCCGGAGGCCATGCGCACGGTGCGGCCAAGGAATCGAGTGGGAAGACGACATGGTCGAGGTCAACCGGATGACGACGCCGGCGAACATGCGCTGGAAGCTCGTCGACCGCGAGACCGAGGCGGAGAACGCTCAGATCGACTGGACGTTTCGCGTCGGCGACCAGGTGAAGCTACGGCTCGTCAACGAGATGGACTCCGACCACCCGATGCCGCATCCCTTCCACGTGCACGGGGCGGGACGCTTCCTCATTCTCACCAGCGACGGCGTCGTCGAGCCGAATCTGGTCTGGAAGGACACCGTGCTCGTCCGCACCGGCGAGACAGTCGACATCCTTCTCGACGTCACGAACCCGGGCCGCTGGATGGCCCACTGCCACATCGCCGAGCACCACGAGAGCGGGATGATGTTCAGCTTCAACGTCGCTCCGTGAGGCCGGCCACGCGCGACACCACCGAACTGAGGGGCCCCCATGAGCCAGCCACGACCCACCGATCCGATCGGATCCATTGGATGGACCGAACGCACCGGGGGAGTGCTGACCGCTCGGGAATGCCTAGCACTTGCCCGGCCCCTGCTGCGGGGGGAGCTCAGCATTCTTGCCGGCCGTCTCGCGATGGTGCTCCGAATGCACTCGGGACGCCGGAGTTCCATCGATCCGGCGAGCCTGGTGCCTCCCGACTCCCCTCTCGCAAGAGATGCCGAGGTCGCCGCGCAGGACCTCTTGACACCGGCACTCCTCAACCATTCCAGTCGTGCCTATACGTGGGGCGCAGCCATCGCCGCGCTTCACGGGATCACGTTCGACCGTGAGCTCCTGTACCTGGCTGCAATGTTCCACGACACCGGGATCCCGAGCCCGGTGCCCGACGTCGACTTCACGGTTCGCAGCGCCGCGTTGGCACGCGAGTTCACCGACAGCCACCACGTGCCTGCCGATATCCGCGAGCTCGTTGCCAACGCGATCGCCATGCACCACACCCCCGGCGTTGGCCTCGAATCCGGTGCCGAGGCCTACCTCCTCTCTGCCGGCGCATCCGTCGATGTGTTCGGCCTACGCAGCAACGAGATACCCGATGCAGTCCGCCAGAGCGTTATCCAGGAGTACCCGCGGTTGGGCTTCAAGCGGGAGTTCGCCGGGCTTCTCCGAGCCGAGGCCAAGCAAGTCCCTCGTGGCCGCGCCTGGTACCTGCACCGCTTCGCCATGAGCGACCTAAGCATTCGGCTCGCGCCCTTCCGTGATTGATGTGACGGCAACCGGTGCGGTTCGCTCAAGGCTCCGCTTTCCGGCCAAGGCCGATACGAGGCGTGAGGCCCCGAGGGGATCCAACGAAGCCTGCCGCTCCGGACGACGATGACTCTGCCTAGGCCGTGAACATGCTCGAGCGCAAGCCGACGCAGCTACGGCGCTCCACGCGAGGGCCCGGTACACCCAGAAGCAGATGGGCCTGAACTCACCGGCATCCACTACCGCACCTAAGCGGCGGGCCAAGCCCGCCGCCACCTTCAGCTTCGGCCCTTAGCGCCAGGTCGGCCGCAGACGCCACCGAGAAATGAAAGCCGCGTAGCTCAGGCTGCGCGGCTTTAGCCCTTTTCAGCCCGCGGCCAGCACCTCGCGCGGCTCACAGGCGCTTCTACGTCGAGAGCCGCCGCCGGCGGCTCTCGAGCCGGAAATTTCCTCGCACCGCCCGGCTTCCTGGAACGGTTCTGGAACGTACGCTATGGAGCTAGCCGGGCTCGAACCGGCGACCTCCTGGGTGCGATCCAGAAGCGCGACATCGGCAAACCGGGGTCGCAAGCGGGTTCCCGCGCGGTCCACCAGTGTGAAGCCCCGCGGATACCCCGCGCTTGCCCGGGGTTTTGGGGAAAAGAGGCCCCGATCCCCAAAACGATTGCGTTTCCAGTGTCGGCTGGGCGAGTGTGCAGGAAATGTCGCCGAAGCTCCCCGTATGTAACTTGACGGGTACGTACCCAATATGGTACATATAGAGCATGGATACGGTGCTGCAGGCGCTGTCGGACGCAAACCGGCGAACCGTGCTGGAGGCGCTCAGCGAGGTCCCGCCACCGTGGGTGAGTTGGCCGCACTGCTGCCGATCGCTCGTCCGGGCGTCTCGCGACACCTGCGAGTCCTGCGTGAGGCCGGCCTCGTCGACGTGCGCAAGGAAGCGCAGTTTCGGGTGTACAACCTGCGTCCCGAGCCGCTCGCAGAAGTCGACGAATGGCTAGCCCCTACCGATCTCGGTGGGAGTCGCGCATGAACGCCCTGCACACCGAAATCGCCCGAGGAAAGAGGAGGGTGACATGACCGAAGAGACCCGAGCGAACACCCGCGTCACCGGGACGCTGCGATCCGTTGACGGTAAGGGCGTCGTCCGCATGGAGGGCAGCTACGACACCGGCATCGACGACCTGTGGTCGGCACTCACCGACGCGCAGCGCCTGGCTCGCTGGATCGCCGAGGTCGAGGGCGACCTACGTCTCGGTGGCGCGTTCCGAGCGACCTTCACGAGCGGATGGGAAGGTCCCGGCCGAGTTGACGCGTGCGAACCTCCGCGCTACCTGCTCGTGACCATGACCCCAGGACGGGAGGAAGAGACCGTCATTGAGGCCGTGCTCGTCGCCGACGGCGACCAGACGAGACTCGTGGTCGAAGAGCGTGGAATTCCCCTGGAAGAACTCGCCGCACACGGAGCCGGCTGGCAGGCGCACCTCGAGGACCTCGCTGCCCATGGCGCGGGACGAGAGCCCAATGACTGGCGGACTCGATGGACAGAGCTCACACCCTCGTATCGGGAGCAGACCGTCCGCCCCGCGTGACCGCTGGCCCGAGTCGAGCTGGGACTCGGAGGTCGAGCCGGTTAGCTCACCGTCCCTTGAAACGAGTCGGGGGCGGCTGGCGCCCCCGACTTCGGTCGCGTCGTCTCGGGTCTAGCTACTGCCTGCTTCTGAAGTAAGCGACATCAAACAGAGTGGCCCCGGCTTGCGCCGGGGCCACTCTTCCGATCCGCCTGACGTGTTGACTCCAGTTAGTGATCGAGATCGCCGTCGTCTCGCTGCACGAGTCAGGGGGATCCGCGAGCACGTTGTCGTTGTAATGCACGAGCCACGAGTAGTTGCCGTCGTTTGCAACAACGACTACTGCCGTCGTGGTGTTGTTTGTGCTGAACGTTGAGCCGGATGCGGCGTTCGTCACAGTCACTGTGGTCGTGTACTGAGAGGTACCGCCGCCGGCGCCACACGTCGCGTCGTTGAACAGCGTGAACGTCAGCGACCCGTTCAGGTTGGCGTCACCCGTCAGCGTGGCCGAATCGTTCGGCACCCATCTCTGTGCCGTCGAGAAAGCGGCGCACCCGGTGACGGTGAAGCATTCGCCTGGGTTGGCAGTGAAGCTGCCGCCCTTGCCTTGGGTAGTTGGGATCGCTCCAGGTTCTCGATCTCCTCGTGGAGGGACTCGACCAGCAACAGATCGCGCGAGAACTGGTGATCAGCTCAAAGACCGTCGCGACGCACATCCAGCGTGTGCTACCAAAGCTCGGCGTCCATAGCCGCGCGCAGGCAGTCGCCGTCGCACGCCGCCAGAGCGTCGGCAAGCAACTCGATGCGCACGAGGCGGCTAGCCTCATGGCACCGCCGAGAAACGCTCGCCGTCGGCAAGCTCGGCGCGAGGGCGACCGGCTCGTATCTTGAGCGCTACCGTCGCCTGCTCTCTAGTGGCATCGCGGCAAAAGCACTTCAGTCGTTCGCTCTTCCATCTGCTGCTCGATCAGCTCGCGTGCTGTCGGCAGCAAGACCACCTCTTAGACCGTCGGTGGGGGAAGGAGATACACGCTTTCCGGTTCGAGGTTGCCCAGGTGTAGCTCGCAGTCTTCGATCGCGCGTTGGATTGTTCCGCGCAGATCGTCGCTTCGTGTGTCTTCCCTGATCCGTCGGAGCTCGTCGATCCGCGCCTCCATACGTTCAGCCGGCACGACGTCCACGTCATAGCCGTCGGTGTTCAGAGCAGCGGCCCAGAGCGCGAGGATCTCGGGATCCTCGTCGTGGACAACGACCCGAAACCTTCTAGGCGCGGTCCGGCCTCGTGATGTGGTGGGTCGAAACGGAATGATCGACTCGACTCCCCTCAGCAGCCATTCAGAATCACCGGCGTAGCCGGCGCTGCGACCCTGCTCGCTGAGGGAAGGTGTGCGCAGGGCCATTGCTTGCGGCCCTACTGCCGGGCGGGAAGCCAGTCGCTGCGGCTCCGCTCGGTGACAAGCTGTCCTGGTGCGGCTCTGCCTCACTAGCCTAGCTCGCCAATAGTGATTTTTCGACCCGCCGGTTCCTGCCCAAGCGCGCGGCTCGCACATGGGCTTGCAAGAAGGAAGGCGGCCATCTCGACCGCCTTCGGAAAATCCAGCAAATTGGCTATGGAGCTAGCCGGGCTCGAACCGGCGACCTCCTGGGTGCGATCCAGAAGCGCGACATCGGCAAACCCGCTTCACAAGCGGGTTTCCGGCTAGTCGAGCGGTGCAGGACCCCTCGGATACCCCGCGCTTGCACGGGGGTTTTGGGGATGGGAGGCAGTCGATCCCCAAAACGACCAGGTCGTCGCGGGCGGACCCGCGACAATCTCGCGCAGTTGCCATCCTCCTTCCGCAAAGCAAACGGCCGTCGGCGGCGCGTCTCGTAGGTGCCTGCCTGGGCTGAGCTCAACGACTACTGAGCGTCATTTATCCCGGACTGGCTTGGAAGTCCCAATGCGAGCGAGGATCCGCTGAGATTCTTCGCTGAGTTTTTCTGCGTCGCCTAGCCCGCTCGCGTACCGTGCAGCCAGTCTCCGTAGCGTCTCCACTCCGGCTGAGAGGTCTCTGACGGCTTTCCCAAAGCCCTCGACGTTCCGATCCTCCCCGGCCTTGATCATCTCCTCGACAGCGAACGTGACTGGCGCACCACCCCGTAGAATCGCGGCTTCGCAGCGGTCATTGCGGTCTCGTAGCCGCTCGCAACTTGCTTCCAGCACGGCTCCACCAGGCCGCCCGCGCCTTCGTCGTCGCCTCGACATTGAGCAAGCTCAGATCTCGCGGCGTCCAACGGCCTTTTGAGGGCGACGGAATCAATCACAGGCTCCATTGCCCTCAAAACCGGTCGAACGCCGGGGCGAACACGCCGGGATCCCCGGTCGCGGCGGCCTCTGCCAGCTCGGCCTCCTGCTGAATCAGGGTTCCCAGCTTCTCGCGGAGGCCAGCCGTCGGCGGCCTCTGCTGCCTGGCGGGCGGCTTCCGCAGCCCCCATCCAGCAGCCAGCGATGCCCACCTGCCTGTTGGGTTGTCGTCGTTGTCGCCTCAGCAACGGGCATCCCGTCATCGCCCGTGCAAGCTCCGGCGACAAAGGTCAGCGCGGCGAAAAGCGCTACGAGCGCACCCGGTCTCATCGGCTTCCGGCCTATGGGATCCCATGTTGCGGACCGAACGAAGCTCGGGGCGATGCGGGCGGTCGTTGAGGGCGTGTCACGCGACTACAGAGTTGCGATTACAACCCGACTGCGCTCGAGGGAGAGGACGCTCGTGCACCGCAGTCTTGCGTAGCATCCACGCGCGTGGAGGCAAGAGTTCGCACCGGCGGATGTCTCTGCGGGGCGGTCCGCTACAGCGTTCGCGGTGACCCTGTGCATGTCCGGCGTTGCCACTGTGCGGGTTGCAGAAAGGAGTCTGGCAGTGCGTTCACTGTGTATGCGCATTGGCCCGTCGAGGCGTTTGAGATGAGCGGCGAGATCTCAAGCTATGACGGTCGCGGCTTCTGCCCCCGGTGTGGGTCTCGGCTGCTGGACACGAGCAACCCTGGTGGCAGCTCATCGAGATTCGGCTCGGAAGTCTGGATGAGGCGCCCTTCGAGCTGAAGCCCGAAGATGAGATCTGGGTGAAACGACGCGAGAGCTGGGTATCCCCGGTCGAGAGCGCAGCGCAGCACGACGAGAGCGCAGCGCAGCACGACGAGAGGCAGGCAGAAAGAGAACTAGCAGCCGACTTGCTCGGCGCCGCAGTGCCGTGGCGGTATCAATCTCAGGGGGCAATCCCGAACACTGGCCCAGGCCAGCCCGCTGTACGGTAGTTCGTCGTGTCTTCCACTCCGAGTCGCGCAGAACTCCTGTCTCTCCTCGACCGCGCATGGGACGCGCTCGTTGGGGATCTGTAGTGCAGCTCACCGGCGACCGCCGCTATCAGCGCCAGCAGGCGCAAGCTCTGGAGCTGATCGAGGCTATGCGCCGACGCGTCGAGAGCTATGCGCAAGTTCGCGAGTAGTCACGGGACATCGTGAACACTCGCCCGCGCCAGAAGCCTGGAGCTCAGAAAGGGCTACCGAAGGACTAGCGCCGTTGGCGCCCGGCGATGTCGTCGAGTATCGCCTCAACGGCGTCGGTCACCACGAGCAACGAGGCCGAATAGCGCGCGAACGTCGTCGCGCGTCGCACCATCGATGCGGCGTGCCTCGGTCGCCGCTTCGACGTCCTCCCAGACAACCAAACCTGAGGGGAACGCCGATAACGACCAGCCAGACTCGTGCGCGACGGCGGTGTCTGCGTGCTCGGAGTCGGCAGGGCCGTCCAGTTCGCCGACGAGCGCGTCGAGGACTTCGGGCGTCGGGTCAACCTCCATCGAACCGTTGCTATGCGTCGCGGTGAAGCTCATCGCTCGATCGTAGGCGGTCACTGTAGCGTCGACAAACTGGTCAAACCGATGGACGCAGAGCCCGGACGCGCCTGCGTCGCCGTCTACCCGGCGCGCGCGGTCTGCCACCCTTGGCGAATGCAGGTCGCGGTCTGGCTGACCACGTGGCCGCTGCCCGAGAGACGCGATCAGCGCGTGGCGGCGAACGCTGCCCTGGTCGAGAAGACAATCCGCGACATCGAGGCCGACTGGTGCGCCGATCTCTTCCTCGTCAAAGATGCGCCAAACGTCGACGAGGCCGACCAGTACCTCGGCATGTCGGCCTCGGAAGGCCGCTACATGGTCACAGCGCAGACCGGTCCCGATGTCTTCTACGACCTCATCGGAGACCCCGATGCCGAGGGCGAGGAAGAGGACTTCTGCTTCGGCGGGCAGGCGGCGGGCTGGCCGCGCCGGAAGCTGGTGGGTGTCAAGGATGCCGTTGAGGAAGCCCTCCACTATCTCCGGCATGGCCGGTTGGCGGACGGGCGACTCTGGGAGCGACAAGACAGGTGATCCGTCCCGGGAGTGCCGAGTTGCGCGGCACTCGAACAGTCCGCCTGACCTCCCACGGCGAGCAGGCGGTAGTGGCCTGACGTGGGCCAGCGTTCACGAATGTCCCCAGGCGCCTAGCCCCATTCGGCGGCGCGTCCACCCGGGCTAGACGTTTCAGACGGACTCGTAGGTGAGGTAGGCGAGGTCGTCGACGGTCCAGGGTCTCGACGAGGCGCACCGGCCTTTGGTCGCTGGTCTCGCCGAAGAGGCGCTCGCCGGCCCCGAGCACGACCGGGTAGATCATCAGCCGCAGCTCGTCGACCAGGTCGTTCTCCATCAGCGTGCGGACGAGCCGGATGCTGCCGGCGACGACGATCTCTCCGTCTAGCTCCTCCTTCAGCTTCGAGACCTCCTGCATGACGTCGCCCGGAAGCACCGTCGAGTTGTTCCAGTCGGGATCCTTCAGAGTCGAGGACACGACGTACTTGGGCATGTCGTTCAACCTGTCCGCCAATTCGCCACTCCGGGATGGCCACCGCGCGGCGAGGAACTCGTAGGTTCGCCGACCGAACAGCTGGGCTTCGGCGCCCAGCGCCTCGTCGAGCAGGACCTTGGCCGCCTCTTCGCGACCCCGCTCGCCGACACGTCCGACCCAGCCGCCGCGCCCGAACCCTTCCGTACCGGCCGGGTCCTGGACGACTCCGTCGAGCGTGACGTTCTCGCTGATCACGATCTTTCCCATCTCGGTTCGATGCTACGCCGCAGGAGCGTGGCGAAGCAACGTCGCGTGGGCGAGCGTGTTGTCAAACCCGGCGGGATTGCCAACTGGGCAAGTCCTGCAGTGTGCGTGGCGCCACTAACGTTCTTGGCGCGATGCCGATTCCGCCGTACGAAGGTCGGCGAACGTACTTCTTCTTCGCCGACGTCGAGCCGAAGGAGCTGATGACGTTCGGCGTCGAGGCCGGGATCCAGCTCGACGACGACTCGACGCTCGAAGTCCTCGGACATGCTCTTGCCTACTGGGCGATCGCGGAGGAGCAGGACGTGCTGACCCTGCGCGCGTTCGTCCAGGACGTCTTCGACGTGACCCTCGCGATCTACGCGCTCATCCGCCTCGACCGTGGCGACAGGCGCGACGCGCTCCGGCTGCGCGCGGAGCTGCACTCGTGGCTCGAAGTCCGCGGCGTCGAGGCTCGCGCGAACGTCGTCGGAACGATCCACGAGCGCTACGAGGCCGGCGCCGTCACGGAGCTGGACGGCCCGCGCGCGCGCGACTTCACGACCGCCGCGAACGCCGCGTGGCGCTTCGTCCGTGAGCCGAGGCTGCGGCTCGCGTTCAAGGATCTCGGTTTCAGCCTCCGCGACCGCGGCGACGACGCCTTCCTCTACGCCTACCGGGCCGTGGAGAACGCCCACCGCTTCCATGCGGCCAAGATCTCGGCGACGGAGACGAAACCCGTCTGGCCGCCGCTTCAGGCCGCGCTCGGGACGAGCGAGGGGCAACTCCAACCGCTCACGGACGCGGCGACGTCGATCCGCCACGGCGACACGAAGAGCGCCGCCCTTGCCGCCGCTCGCGTGAACCGCGACGCGACCCTCGTACTCGCCGAAGACGTCCTCCGGCGACTCGCTCAACGCGAGGGCGTGAGCTGGTAGCCGGCGCCCATCCCCGACGTCGGGTGACGGGGTAGGGTTCGGGAGATGCCTCGTAAGAAACCGTCGGCGGGGTCATGACGCATGATCGACCGCCCCCCAGCGAGTCCGACCCCGAGACGGGGAGGGCAGAGCTCCGCTGCTCAGTTTGCGGCTATGGGGTCATCGCCAGCGGCCCGCCGCAGGCCTGTCCCATGTGCCAGGCGAGCGCGTGGGAGAGCTTCCCTGGCGGCCTTTCGCTGCCGCGGATCGCGGCTCGGCATCCTCGCGCAACCCGCGCGTCAACGAGCGGCCCGAGATGAGTGAGCCCCCACCGAGCGCCTCGTGACTGTGGCCAGCTTCGAGATCCTCACGGACGAGAGACTGCTCGAGTGGCGCCTCGAGCGGTTCGCCGAGCTCGGTTTCTCAGCCGCCGAGTCTTCTGAGCTCGCCGAGTCGGAAGCGGACTGGCACCTCGCGGCCGCGCTCGCGTCCGCGGGCTGTCCGCTCGAGCTGCTGCGCCAGATCCTCCTCTAGGACAGCACCGGCCGTGTTCACGGCTGTGAAGCCCGCTGGGCTGACATGAAGGGGGGCCTCACGTGCGAGGGGAGGGCCGTGGGGCGTGGCGGAGAGGAGCCATCTCATTAGAGTGGGGGAGGAGGCATCTCGTTCGGCCCGTCCCGCCAGGTGAGGCGGTTCAGGGAGCGGGCGAGGACGTAGCCGATCGTCAGCCCGGCAAGGAGGAACCCGAGCGGGTTGAGGACGGCGCGCACCGGCTTGCGTCGGTTTAGCGCGCCAGGGCGGTGCCGACGAAGCGCCGCACGGCCTCGGCGTTCGTCAAGACCGCGAGCGCGACGAGGCCCCAGAGGGGCTGGAGCGCGATTGCCGAGAGGGAGGCGACCAGGAGGCGGACGTCGCGCCCCGCGTTGATCGGCGAGATCGGGCGCGGCAGGGGGCGGCGATAGGCCGCCTCGTAGGCCGCCTTCACGTACGGCGTCATGAGGGAGCCGAAGAGCGCGGCCGCCAGGAGGGCCCAGGTCGTCGCGTCCAGGCCGGCGGCGATCGCCAGCGCGGCGAGCACGGCGGCGTCGGCCGCCCGGTCGAGCACCGAGTCGAGGAAGCCCCCGAACGGCGAGCTGCGGAGCGAGGCGCGCGCGATCTCCCCGTCCACTCCGTCGAGGATGGACGCCAGCTGGACAAGTATTCCGCCGAGGACGAGTGCCGCCGGCCACACGACCCCGAGGGCGAGCACCGCCGCGGCGGCGAGCGCGAAGAGAAACGCGGCGACGGTCGCCGCGCCCGGCGAGACCCCCGCACGCAGGAGCACGAGCGAGATCGGCCCGGAGAGGCGACGGTTCACGAGGCGGGAGACGGGCCCGTCCAGCGGCTTGCGGGCGGCCAGGGAGACGAGCGTGCGCTCGGCGCGTCGCCGGTCGGCCGGGGTGTCGACGTCGATCCAGAAGAGACCCTCGAGGTCGACGGCCTCGATCTCGCCGCCTTCTCCCAGCCAGCGGCGCTTGACAGCGTTCCAGCTCTGCTCCCCCGCCGCGAGGCAGCGCTCCGCGACCGTCGGCGACCTCGGCGTCGCAGAGGGCGAGCCCGGCATCGACCGCCTCCCACACGTCCAACTCACGCCTGACGGCCACGACGCGGCCGTCCCTGCAGCCGCACCTTCGTGGCCTCGTCGAGGTCGCAGACGTGGGGCCGCGAATCGACGGCAAGGGCGAAGGCCGCCTCGCTGCGGAGCAGGCGCCGCAGCGCCTCCGGGTCGACGACATGGTCGACCATGGCGATCAGGAAGCGGCGTCCGGCCGCGCGCGCGCCGACGAAGGCGGAGGAGCCGTTTCCGAGACCAAAGTCGCCGTTCTCGACCAGCTGAACGCCGAGGCCGCGCTCGCGCACGAACTCGCGAACGCGCTCCTTCTCGTAGCCGACGACGACGAGGATCTCCTCGATCCCGACCGCGCGCAAGGTGGCGACGGCCCGCTCCAGGAGCGTGATCCCCGCCAGGCGCGCGAGCGCCTTCGAACCGACGCCCAGCCGCGAGCCCGTCCCCGCGGCGAGGATCACCCCGACCGGCGACTCGAACTCGGGCACTACGACGCCCGCCCGTCTCTCCTCGAGCTCCCCGAGCCGCGCACCCTCCGCCAAGTGCTCGATCCTTGCCATTCGTGACCCGCCTCCCAGCAACTAAGAGAGTGCGGCGAGCCCGCGCCGCCCGTACCGCGGGGCAATCCTAAAGCACCGCGTTCGGCGAACGCCTCGGGACGAAGCCCGCCCCCTCTCGCCGGTGGACGCCGACGAACAGCGCCTCCGCCGCCGGAGGACGGACCCCGTCCACCCCGGGATTGCGCGGCGCCGGGAGGCGCAGGGTGCGATGAAAACTCGAGCTATGATGCGAGGTAAGAGTCCGCCGTCCCGGCGTGAAAGCCCTCCTGCGTGAACTTGCTGGGGGATCGAGTCTGCGCGGGGAACTTCCGAAGCGGCCGAGAACCAGCGCTTTTCCTCACCTTCACCACCCGGTTTCCCACCCAAGCGGCGGGCGCCGCGAGACTGGAGGCATGAGCGCGCGAGTGCGTCGGCGACCTCCTCTGCGAGGTCCACGCCCACTCGACCTGGAGCGACGGAACGCTCCCTCTCCGGGAGCTCGTCGATCTCTACGGTCGAGCGGGCTTCGACGTCCTCTGCGTGACCGACCACGCGCTCCGGAGCGACGACCCCTGGTCTGTGGAGCAGCGAGCCCGGGACGGTCGCACCCTCGTCGACGCCGGGAACTTCGACGCCTACCTCGCCGCGATCGACCCGGAGGCCGAGCGGGCACGCGTCCGCTACGGGATGCTGGTCGTCCCTGGGCTCGAGCTCACGTACAACGACCTCGACCCGAACAACGCCGCGCACGCCGTCGCCGTCGGCCTACGCGCGTTCGTTCCGCTCGACACGGGGATCTTCGAGGCCCTCGGTGCGGCGCGCGAGGCCGGCGCCGCGCTCATCGCCGCGCATCCGCACGGTCGGAAGGCCGACCCGATCCCGCGCAACACGACGCGCCGCTTCTGGCGGGAGTGGAGCCGCTTCGCACCCCTCGTCGACCGGGTCGAACTCTTCAACCAGGCAAACCTCTTCAGCTGGGTCGCGTCGCAGGACGTCCCCGTGGTGGCCAGCGGCGACTTCCATCGCCTCGAGCACCTCTCCTCCTGGAAGACCCTCCTGCCCTGTCTACGGGGCGAGCGCGCCGTAATCGACTACCTGCGCTCGCGCTCGCCCGCGCCCGCCCACCTGCTCCCCTTCCGCGCGACGACCTTAGTCCTTGAATCGAGGCGGTAGGCTCGTCGTTATCGTGCCCGAGTTCACGCTGAGTATCGAGACGCCCGAAGGGACGACGACCGACGAGGACGTCATGGCCCGCTTCGACGAGGCGATGCGGGCGAGCGAGGAGGTCCGCGGTTCGACGGCCATCCTCGACCACGGCGCCGGGACGATCTCGTCCACCTTCCAGGTCCAGGCGCCTACGCTCGAAGTGGCTCAGATGATCGCGATTCGCGTCTTCGCTGACGCGCTGAGAAGCGCCGGCCTGAGCGGCGATTCCCTCTGGCCGGATCGTCGGCCGTAGCAGGCGCCCCGACCCCCTGCCTGTCCGCATCACGCTCATGGTCGGCGCTCGCGCCTGCCCGCTCGAGCCGAACGACGCACGCTGGCTCGCGGCCGAACTGCAGGACGCCTTCGGGGACGTCGACGCCGACATGCGCCGCGCGGCTCCGGAAGTCAGCAAGACGATCGACGTCGCTCTCGAGGACGGGAGCGACAAGGAGCTCGAGCTCGGGGCGTTCCGAAAAATGCAGATTGCAGGTCGGGACCCGGTTTCTGGCCCCACAAGAGAAAACAACTGGCAAATGGGGCCCCAGCTGCGTACTAAGGGTTCCTGGGTCGGTCGTAGCTATTCCGAGGCCAATGCGCCCCTGCGCTCGTCCCGGCTTCGATGGCCGCCCGGAGCTTCGCCCGGTCGGTGGTGGGGATGCGGAACCTGATCGCGGCGCAAGCGGTGCAGAGGGCTTGCCCCGAGGAGAGGATCACCGGTGCAGTATTGAGCGCCCGGCATCACCAGTCTCGATGTTCGTCACCTACCGGCGCGAAAGTTGCCGCCGCTGGGCGACCTCGGCCCATGTCCGCGCGCCTCGAGCGTCGACCCTTTGACAAGCTCGACGGGTCTGCTATGTTCGCGTTTCGCGAACGCTTGCACCGCTCTGTTCGGCCTATGACAACAGTCCATACGGACGTTGAGGGCCTCCCCATCGTCGGCCAGAGGATCCGGCGGCTGCGGATCCAGGCAGGACGTAGCGTGCGCGAACAGGCGCGTGAAATCGGCATCTCCGCCTCGTCGCTCTCGGACATCGAGAACAACCGCGGCGGCATCTCGCTGCGACGGCTGCAGCACGTGGCGAACCACTTCGAACTCCGCCTGACCGAACTACTCGCGGAGCCTGACGGGGCGGAGGGCCCGGTGGAGACCTTCGAGGTGATCCGCGGCAACCCAGCGAACACACCGGGCGTGCGGCGCGGCAGCGGCGTTCTCTACCAGCTCCTCGGGCAGCCTCACGGGCACCTGATCCAGCCCTGCCTTCTCTCGTTCGAACCCAACGGAACCTACGAGAACGACATGATCGCTCACCCCGGCGAAGAGTTCGCCTACGTCCTGCTGGGCGAGATCGATCTTCTGCTCGGCGCCGACGTCCACCGTCTCGCGCAAGGGGATCTTGTCCGTTTCCGGACTGAGACGCCGCACGCGTTACCGGAACGCTTCCTCGATGGGCGTCGGGGTCGTGCTCGCCGCCGCAACCCCGCCCTGGTGACTCCGGGGCAAACCCCGAGAAGGGAGACGCAATGAGCAGCCAGCCCCCAATCGAGCGCGAGCCTTTCGAGCCCGACGCCGTCGAGCGGTTCGTCATGGAGGAGATCACCCGCAAGCAGGTGATCCTTCGCTTCGGTGCCGCAGGCGCGCTCGTCGCGCTCCCCGGCTGGCTCGCGCCTGTGGCGGCGACGGGGATGGAGAGGGGCAGACCGGTACGACGCCGACCGGGGACATCAAGAAGGGTGGCCGCTTCAGCATGGCCCGGAACGAGGAGCCGCTCTCGCTCGACCCGATCATCCCCTCCGACAATGGCTCGATCTGGGTCATCTACCAGATGTTCGACCAGCTCACGACGGTGAACGAGGACTCGAGCGGCATCGCTCCCTCGATCGCCGAGAGCTGGGAGATCTCGCCTGACGGAACGGTCTACACGTTCGCCATCCGGCAGGGCGTGAAGTTCCACGACGGAAGCCCGATGACGATGGACGACGTCGTCTTCTCGCTCGAGCGGGTTTTCGACCCTGCCGGATCCGGCTACTCGTTCCTCTTCGGCACCGTGGAAGGCGTCACGGCCGTGGACGCCACGAACATCCAGATCACCCTGAGAGAACCCTTCACGCCGCTACTCGACAACCTCAACGTCTTTCCCGCCTCGATCGTGCCGAAGGCGGCCGTCGAGGCCGACGCCGAGGCATTCGCGCAGAACCCGGTCGGCACGGGCCCGTTCAAGCTGCAGGAGTTCGCGAAGGGCCGGCACGTCCACCTCGTCAAGCACCAGGAGTACTGGAAGCCGGACCGTCCGCATCTCGACGAGGTGTTCATCCCCTACGTCACCGACGACAACACCCGCATCCTCAGGGTGCAGGGCGGCGAGGTCGATGCCGCGCTCGCGATCCCGTACGCGCAGATCGACCAGCTCGACGCGCAGGACGACATCGACGTGCAGATCGAAGAGCTTTTCCGCTTCGACGGCATGTGGCTCAACCACGCTGAGGCGCCGCTCGACGACGTCAAGGTCCGGCAAGCGCTGAACTACGCGACAGACAAGGAGGCGATGCTCAAGAGCATCTTCTTCGACAAGGTCGAGATTGCGAATCACATGATGCCGAAGATGAAGTACTGGCGGGATGACGTCCCCGCCTACGAATACGACCCCGAGCGGGCGCAGTCGCTGATCGCGGAGTCGAAGGCCGCGGACGGGTTCACTCTCCCGATCGTGATCCCGACCGGCGACGTGATCATCCAGCAGATCGCCCAGATCGTGAAGGAGTCGTACGCGGGCATCGGTGTCAACGTTGAGATCACCAACCTCGACATCGGAACGGCGTACACGAACTTCTCAGAGTTCAACTACACCGCGGGGGCAAACTGGTACATCACGAGCGACGTCCCCGGACCGGACGAGCTCGCCGCGATCCAGTTCGACTTCAGCGCGGAAAGCGGGACGAAGTCCTTCTTCACCAACTACAGCAGCCCGCGAGCGACGGAGCTCGTCCAGGAGGCCGGGCGCTCGGACGACGCGACGAGGGAGCAGCTCTTCGGCGAGCTCCAACAGCTCGTCATGGACGACGCCGTCCTCGTGGCGCTCTTCTTCACGCCGGCGCGGGCGGCGCTCCGGAGCCACGTGCGCGATTTCAAGACGGTGAAGACTGCCTGGTGGCGGCTGGAGGACGTCTGGCTCGACACGTAGCACGACATGCTTCGATTCCTGGGGCTTCGGCTGATCCACACCCTGCCCGTCATCGTCGGGATCACGCTCGCTGCGTTCGTGCTGATCCACGCGGTGCCGGGCGACCCGATCAGGATCATGCTCGGGGGCAAGGCCTCGCAGGCGCACGTCGACGAGGTCGAACACCAGCTCGGCATCGATCGTCCTCTTCCTGAGCAGTACGTCGACTTCGTCGTCGGAATCCCGCAGGGCGACCTCGGTCAGTCGATCATCCTGCGGCGCCCGGTCTCATCGGTCGTCGGCGAGCGCATCGGGCCGACCGTGTTCCTCCTCGCCTACGCAACGCTGATCGCGGTCGTGCTTGCGCTCCCGCTCGCGATCGCCTCGGCGCTGCTGCGGAACCGGATCACCGACCACCTCATTCGGCTCTTGACGCTAGTCGCCTTCGCCATGCCGGGCTTCTGGCTCGGGCTCATCCTCATCCGCAACCTCTCGCTCAAGCTCGGCGCCTTTCCCGTCGCGGGCTACGGGAGCGGGTTCCTCGACATCGTTCACCACCTGACGCTCCCGGCGCTGACGATCGGGCTCTTCCTGGCCGCGATTCTCGTGCGCTCGCTTCGCTCGAGCCTCATCGAGGTCTTATCGGCGGAGTACATCGAGGCGGCGAGGGCGCGCGGGCTGTCGGAGTCGAGGGTCGTCCTCAAGCACGCCCTGCGCAACTCGCTCATCGCGACGATCACTGTGCTAGCCGTCAACCTCGGGTTCCTCATCTCGAGCGCCGTGGTGATCGAGAGAGTGTTCGACATCCCGGGGCTCGGGCAACTGCTGGTCGAGTCCATCTACACGCGCGACTTCCCGACCATCCAGGCGCTGACGCTCGTCTTCGGGCTCCTGGTGATCGCCATCAACCTGCTCTCCGACCTCGCCTACGCGGCCGTCGACCCGCGGGTGCGGTACGCTGATGACCAACCGGCAGGAAGCCATCCTCGGATCGGCCGCGCGACTCCGAAGCCGCGCGGTCAGCGAGCGGCGCTGGGCCAATGCGTCCCTCTACGTCGGCGCCGCGATCCTCGGGCTCGTCGCTCTGGCCGCGATCTTCGCGCCGTTAATCGCCCCTTACCCGCCCAACGCCCAGAACCTCGTCAACGCCTTCCAGCCGCCGTCGGCGGACCACATGATGGGGACGGACAACCTCGGACGGGACATCTTCTCCAGGGTCGTCTACGCAGCGCGGGTCGATCTCCAGCTCGCCTTCATCCTGACCTACGTGCCGCTCGCCTACGGCGTGATCCTCGGCGCTGTCGCCGGCTACTTCAGCGGCCGGGTCGACTCGGTGATCATGCGGCTCGTCGACGTCGTCGTCGCGTTCCCGTTCCTCGTCCTCGTGATCGCGATCCTTGCCGTCGTTGGCCCGGGCGTGAAGGGCATCTACATCGCCGTCCTGGCGGTCGGCTGGGCGCTGTACGCGCGGCTGACCCGGGCGGAGATGCTCGTCCTGCGAGAGCAGCAGTTCATGCTCGCCGGGGAGGCGCTCGGCTTCTCACGGCGACGAATCATCTTCCGCCACGCCATTCCGAACCTGCTCCGTCCGAACCTCGTCTTCTCGATGGCGGACTTCGTCCTCAACATCCTTCTCGTTGCCTCGCTCTCGTTCTTAGGGCTCGGCGTGCGGCCGCCGACGCCCGAGTGGGGCGCCATGGTCGCCGAGGGGCAAAACTTCCTCCTGAACGCCTGGTGGATCACGACCCTCCCGGGCATCGTCATCGTCCTCGTCGGGATCGCGGTCAGCCTGGTGGGAGACGGCCTCGCCGACCGCCTGGGCGAGCGCTTCCGGCTCACGGTCGATTCCGGCTCACCGTCTGAGGCAGCGAAAGGAGAGCACGCGTGAAGGTCTTCATCTCAGTCGACATGGAAGGCGCCACTGCCATGACCGACCCGGAGGACGTCCTCCCGGAGGGCTCCGACTACCAGCGCGGGCGGGTCTTCATGACCGGCGACGCGAACGCCGGGGTCCTCGGCGCTTTCGACGCGGGCGCGACCGAGGTCGTGGTGAACGACTCGCACTGGATCATGCGGAACCTGCTCATCGAGCAGATCGACCCGCGTGCACGCGTGATCAAGGGCTTCCACAAGCCGATGTGCATGATGCAGGGTGTCGACGAGAGCGTCGATGCCGCGGTCTTCATCGGCTACCACTCGTGCGCAGGGACGGAGCAGGGCGTCCTCGCCCACACGCTGCTCGGCAAGGAAGTCCAGAACATGCTCATCAACGGCGAGCCGACGGGCGAGACGAGGCTGAACGCGCTCCTCTGCGGCCACTTCGGCGTCCCCGTCGCCTTCGTCGCCGGCGACGACACGGTCTGCTGCGAGGCGAAAAACGTGCTCGGGCAGGACCTGCCCACGTTCGCCGTCAAGGACGGGATCGACATGTTCACCGCGAGCTGCCTCCATCCCGAGGTGTCTCAGAAGGGGATCCGAGAGGGCGTCGCGGCGGCGCTGCGCAACATGGGGACGCGCGAGCCCTACAAGATGGAGATGCCGATCACCTTCGGCTTCGAGTTCAACTCGACGACGATCGCGGCGACCTGCGAGTACATCCCGGAGGTCAGCAAGCCGAGCCCGTACACGACCGAGTTCACCACCGACGACATGCCGAAGGCGATGAAGATGATCTTCGCCGAGCTCCTGCTCGCGCTCCAGGTCGGGCAGAAGGGGATCTACAGCTGAGCAAGCCGGAGGGTCCGATCATGGCGACGGGGGCCGCGCCGTCGCCGGCTGTGCCGGTCGGGTCGGCCGACCCGATCCTGAGCGTGCGCGACCTCGTCACGGTCTTCCCCACCACGCGCGGGGTCGTCGTCGCCGCGAACCATGTCTCCTTCGACCTCCGTCCGGGCGAAACCAGGGGGCTCGTCGGCGAGTCGGGGTCCGGCAAGAGCGTCACCTGCCGGTCGCTCCTCCGCCTCGTGCCCGAGCCGGGCGCGATCATCGGCGGCTCGGTCGTCTTCGAAGGGAAGGATCTCCTGCAGCTCTCCACGCGAGAGCTCCGCTCGCTGCGCGGGCGGGAGATCTCGATGATCTTTCAGGATCCGCTCGCGAGCCTGAACCCCGTCTACCCGGTCGGAGACCAGATCGCCGAGCCGCTCCGGATCCACCGCGAGATGAGCCGGCGCCAGGCGCGCGAGGAGGCCGTCCGCCTGCTCGACCGCGTCGGCATCCCCTCGGCACGGCGGCGGCTCGACTCCTACCCCCACGAGCTCTCGGGCGGGATGCGCCAGCGCGTGATGATCGCGATCGCGATCTCGTGTCGGCCGAGGATCCTCCTCGCGGATGAGGCCACGACCGCACTCGACGTCACGATCCAGGACCAGATCCTCTCCTTGCTCCTCGAGCTCCAGCGCGAGAACGGGATGGCGATCCTCCTCGTCTCGCACGACCTCGGGGTGATTGCCCAGGCGTGCGACCGCGTGACGGTCATGTACGCGGGCTACGTCGTCGAGCAGGCGAGCACGCCGGCGCTCTTCACGCGGCCGCGGCACCCGTACACGGTCGCCCTGCTGAACGCACTGCCGGAGCTCGCCGCCGAGCGCGCGGACGGGAGGCTCATCCCTATCCGCGGCCAGCCGCCCGACCTCGCCACCTTGCCCCCCGGCTGCCCCTTCGCGCCGCGCTGCGAGTACGCGGACGCGGAGGATCCCTCGCGGCGCGAGGTTTCGATGCTCCTCGAGGAGGTCGAGAGCGGGCACCTGACCGCCTGCCCATTCCACGCCAAGGTCGGCCTGTGAGCACGAACGGCGGCGCCCCGCTGCTCGAGGTCAAAGACCTCGTGAAGAGGTTCCGGGCGCGCCAGTCCATGCTCGAGCGGGTCCGCTTCCGGCCGGCCCAGCACGCGGTCGCAGTCGACGGAGTGTCGTTCTCCGTGATGAAGGGCGAGACGCTCGGCCTGGTCGGCGAGTCGGGCTCCGGCAAGACGACGGTTGCCCGCAGCGTCCTTCGGCTCATCGACCCCGACGAGGGCTCGATCACGTTCGACGGCGTCGATGTGTCGAGTCTCTCCCGCTCGGAGCTCCAGGGTGTCCGCCGCCGGATGCAGATGGTCTTCCAGGACCCCTACTCCTCGCTCAACCCGCGGATGAAAGTGGGAACAGCGATCGCTGAGCCGGCGCTCGTGCACGGCGTCGTCGAGCGCTCTGCAGCCGCGGCCCACGTGGCGGAAATGCTCGACCTCGTCGGCCTCCCGGCCAGCGCAGCCGACCGCTACCCGCGCCAGCTCTCCGGCGGGCAGCGGCAGCGGATCGCCATCGCCCGCTCGCTCTCCGCGCGCCCGAGCGTCCTCATCGCGGACGAGCCCGTCTCGGCCCTCGACGTCTCCGTCCAGGCGCAGATCCTCAATCTCCTGTCGACGCTGCTCCAGGAACTCGACCTGACGATGGTCTTCATCGCCCACCAGCTCTCGGTCGTCCGCCACATCTCAAACCGGGTCGCGATCATGTACCTCGGGCGCATCGTCGAAACGGGACCGACCGATCGGGTCTTCGCGGCACCGCAGCACCCGTACACGAGGGCGCTGCTGGAAGCGGCGCCGCATCCGGACCCGAGCCGGCGGCACACGCGCGCGGCCGTGCGAGGCGACATTCCGTCGCCGTTCGACATCCCTTCGGGGTGCCGGTTTCGCACCCGCTGCCCGTTCGCGATCGAGCGCTGCGCGACCGAGGATCCGGCACTCCGGACCGTCGCCGAGGCGCACCTGGCCGCCTGCCACGTCCTCCCCTTCCGCGAAGACTGACGTGGCCCCGCTCCCCCGTCTCGACCAGGTGGACACCCCGGCACTCGTCGTGGACGGCCCGACGATCGTGGAGAACGTGCGCGCGATGGCGGCGCGCGCACGCGGCGCCGGGGTCGGCCTCTGGCCGCATTCGAAGACGCACAAGTCGCTCGCGGTCGCCGCGCTCCAGCGCGAGCACGGCATTGCAGGGCTCACGGTCGCGACGGCCCGCGAGGCGGAGACGTTCGCGGCCGGAGGCGTCGAGGACATCCTCATCGCCTACCCGCCGGTGGGGCCGGCGCGCCTCGCACGCGTCGTCGAGCTCTCGAAGCGGATCCGCTTGCGCGTCGTCCTCGACAACGCCGACACCGTCGCCGCGCTCGACGACGCCTGCCGCAAGGCGGGGACCAAGGTGGGCTACCTCTGGGAGGTCGAGTGCGGGACCGGGAGAATCGGGACCGAACCGGGAGCGGGCGCCGCGCGCGTCATCGCCCCGATGGCCGAACGGACCCGGAGCGCTCGCTTCGCGGGCCTCATGTCGTTCGCCGGGCACGCCTACGCAGCGGCCGGTCCCGAAGAGATCGGGGCGATCGCCGAGCAGGAGGGACGAGCCGTTCAGGACACCGCCGCTGCCCTCGCGGACGAGGGCGTGGAGGCGCCGGCGCTCTCGGTCGGAACGACACCGACCTCGCACATGCTCGAGCGCGAAGGGTCGGTGACCGAGATCCGGCCGGGAAACTATGTCTTCTACGACGCGACCCAGGTGACGCTCGGCGTGGTTGCGCGGGAGCGCTGCGCCCTCAGCGTGCTGGCGACCGTCGTCGCCCGCCCGAACGCGCACCGGCTCATCCTCGACACCGGCTCGAAGGCCCTCGCCGCCGAGAAGCTGAGTCCACTCAGCCCCGGCTTCGGATTCGTGCGCGGCCACCCGGAGCTCCTGGTCGAGCGCCTCTACGAGGAGCACGCGATTGTCACCTGCGAGGAGCCGAGCGCGATTCCGCTCGGCAAGCGACTCGCCGTCGTGCCGAACCACGCGTGCGCCTGCGTCAACCTCCACGAGCGAATGCTCGTCGTGGAGGATGGCGTGGTCGTCGACGTCTGGAACGTCGAGGCGCGCGGCTGGAACCCTCCGTGAAGCGAGCGCGAACCGCCGGCCCGCACAGCGCCAAGGAGATCGGAGACCTCGCAACCGTTCGCAACGTGAATGGGCGGACGAACTACCCTGGCTGGTCACCCAGCAATCGCCGGCTTCACTCTGCGGATCTCCTGCCTGAACCGGGCTGAAGAGTCCGCGAGCAGGTCGGCGCCTGCGAGGCTCGTCGCGAGTTCGAGGCGCTCAAGCGGTCGCTGAAGAGGACGGCGTCGGGATCCTGCGGTGACGGCCCCCTAGACAGAGCCGGCGGCAATTTGAACGCCAAGAGGCGCATGTCCCGGGTTAGACAGGCCGGCGATCGTAACCGTGACCTCGTGACGGCACTTACGGTCCTCCCCATGCGCGAAGTCGGCCGTCGAACCGTCCGCGTCAAGCGTGCGGCTGGCGACCCCAGTGGCGAGACTGACTTCCACCCGTTGGCTGGACGTTTTTGGCCTCCTTGCAAGCGGCTGCAGACGATACGGGAAGCCAGAACTCCTGCAAATCGCCTAAAGCCGACGCTCGGACTCGAAGCGAGGACCCCTTCATTCCGAGTGAAGTGCTCCGGTCGTCCGACTCCCCGCACCGACGGCTGTTGTCGCGCACCAACTGGCGCGAGGAACCAAAGTGCCCGCAAAATCCGATATGGGAAGAGCGTTCTCACGTGTTCTGCCCCTTGTATCCACGCTCAGTAGCGTCTCAGGCCAGAACGGCTCCCGAATTTCACATCAAGCCTGTAGCGGGTTTTCTGAGTCGGAGGCGAGGTTCTGGGGATGGAAGGCGAGCTCCTGGATCCAAAGGATGCGCCGGCCTGGGTGCGAGACACGCCGGCAACGCGCTCAACCAGGGCACTTCCGCCTTGAAGGAGCTAGGCCGACTCGAACCGGCGACCTCCTGGGTCCGACCATCCACGCCCAGCTCGAGCCTCTAGGGTCGATGCCGCGCCGGGCGCTCAGCCAAAGGGGCACAAGGCACAAGAGTCAGCGGCGTTCTGGCGATGGAGGGCAGGAGTTTCGGGGATGGAGGGCGAGCTCCTGGATCCGCATCCAGACTGCAGCAGACGCCGCAAACCCGCTCAGCAAGCGGGTTTCCGACCGATGGAGCTAGCCGGGCTCGAACCGGCGACCTCCTGGGTGCGATCCAGGCGCTCTCCCAACTGAGCTATAGCCCCGCGCGACCCACAGTCTAGCGGGGTGTCTCGCGCGTTAAGCCTCTCCTAAGGGCGGCGCAACGGAGACGCAAGGTCTGGCTCGTAGCGTCCCGACGGCTCCACGAGAGAAAGGAGAAGCGGGATGCACCGCATCAGAACATTGGTGGTGGCCGTAGCCCTGGCCGCCGCGCTCCTCGTCCTGGCCGCCCCGGCGACGGCATCGGGAGGCGGCAGGGGCGGCGGAGCCGTCTACACGCTGACGAACTCGGCGTCCGGGAACGCCGTCGCTGTCTTCGATCGCGCCTCCGACGGCTCGCTGACACCCGACGGGACCGTCCCCACGGGGGGCAACGGGACCGGCGCCGGGCTCGGGTCGCAGGGCGCGCTCGTCCTCGACGACGACCGCCTCTTCGCGGTCAACGCCGGGAGCAACACCATCTCGATGCTCCACGTCGGCCGCCGGGGGAACGTGCGGCTCGCGGACACCGCCCCCTCCGGCGGAGTCGGCCCGATCAGCCTCACCATCCACGGCAAGCTCGTCTACGTCGTGAACGCAGGCGACGCGACGACGCCCGCGAACATCCGCGGGTTCCTGGCGCTCTGGGGCCGGCTGATCCCGTTGCCGGGGTCGAGCCGCCCGCTGAGCACCGCCGCTCCGGAGCCGGCGCAGATCGAGTTCAGCCCCAACGGGCGCCACCTCGTCGTGACCGAGAAGGCGACCAACATGATCGTCACCTACAGAGTCGGATTCTTCGGCTACGCGAGCGGCCCGAACGCTCAGCCCTCGGCCGGCGAGACGCCCTTCGGGTTCGCCTTCGACAGGCGCGGGCGCCTGATCGTCTCGGAGGCGTTCGGCGGGGCTCCTGACGCGAGCGTGCTCTCGTCGTACGCACTCGCTTCCGACGGCACCATTACGCCGATCACGCCGAACGTGGCGACGACCGAGACGGCGGCGTGCTGGGTGATCGTGACGAAGGACGGCCGCTACACGTACACGACGAACACCGGTAGCAACTCGATCTCCGGCTACCGAATCGGAAACGACGGCGGCCTGACGCTGCTCGACGCGGACGGCAAGACCGCCACGACGGGCGCCGGTCCTCTCGACCTGGCCCTGGCGAAGGGAAGCCGCCTCCTCTACTCGCTGAACGGAGGGGTGCCCGAGGTGCAGGGGTTCGCCGTGAACGGTGACGGCAGCCTCGATGCGCTCGGGTCGGCCGGCGGCCTGCCCGCGGGCAGCATCGGCCTCGCAGCACGCTGAGGCCGAGAGGGGCGGAGGCGGGCGCCCGGCCCCGACTCCGCCCCTCCCCGCACCCGCCTACGATGAGGGCGTGCGGGCGGTCGCTCTCGACGGCGCAGGACGGCCGGCGCTCATCGAGCTCCCGGAGCCGGACGGCCCCGGCGAGCTGGTCTCCGTTCGCGCCTGCGGGCTCTGCGGGACGGACGTCCAGAAACTCGGTCGCGCTCCGGCCGGAACAGTCCTCGGGCACGAGGTCGTCGCGCTCGACGCAAACGGCCGACGGGTGGCGCTCGTCCACCATCTTCCCTGCGGCGAGTGCGCACGCTGCCGGGCCGGCCACGAGACGACCTGCGAGCGGTTCCCGGAGCCGACGATCGTCCCGGGCGGCTTCGCCGAGCGCGCCCGAGCGGCCGAGACGATCGCGCTCCCCGACGCTCTCGACGACGCGACCGGCACGTTCGCCGAGCCGCTCGCGTGCGTCCTCCGCGCGGTCGAGCGGCTCCCCCGCGGCCGCGTGCTCGTGGTCGGGTGCGGCTTCGCAGGCCTCCTCTTCGTCCAGGCGCTCGTCCGCCGCGGCGACGACGTCTACGCGGCCGACCCTCTTCCACACCGGCTCGAGCTCGCGCTCGGCTACGGCGCCGAGCCGGCGGACGGGCCCGTGGAGGCCGCCGTGCTCTGCGCGCACGCCGGGCTCGACAGCGCCTTCGCGGCGCTCGAGCCCGGCGGGACGCTGCTCGTCTTCTCGTGGCTGACCGACGCGGCGCCGGTGGACTTCGAGGCCGTGCTGCGGCGCGAGCTCACGCTCGTCGGATCCTGCTCGGCGACACCGGCCGCGATGCGCGAGGCCCTTGCGCTCCTCCCGGAGCTCGAGCCGCTCCCGACGGTGACGCTGCCGCTCGACCGCTTCGAGGAAGGGCTCGACCTGTACCGGCGCCACGAGGCGATCAAGGTCGTCTACACGCCGTGAGGGCGCTCCTCTACTACGGCCCGGGCGACCTGCGGGTGGAGGAGGTGCCCCGGCCGGAGCCGGGCCCGGGGGACGTTCTCGTCCAGGTCGAGGTCGCGCTCACCGACGGCACCGACGCGAAGGCCTTCCGCCGCGGCCACCCGCTCCTGCTCGCCGACGTCCCGAGCCCCTTCGGGCACGAGTTCTGCGGGATCGACGTGGCGGCCGGCCGGCGTGTCGTCGCAGCGAACTCGGCGCCCTGCGGCGAGTGCGTCCCGTGCCGCCGCGGCGAGGAGACGCTGTGCGAGAACCTCGCTCCATTCCTCAACGGCGCGTACGCGGAGTACCTGCTCGTTCCCGCCAGGATCGCGGAGCGGAACCTCCTCCCCGCCCCGCCCCGCCTCGAGCCGGAGGTCGCCGCGCTCGTCGAGCCGCTCGCGTGCTGCCTCCGCGGCGTCGAGCGCGCCGACATCCAGCCCGGCCAGACCGTCGCCGTGCTGGGGCCGGGGCCGATCGGGCTCATGATCTGCGCGGCGGCGAAGGATGCGGGCGCACACGTGGTCTGCGTCGGCGGACGACCCCAGCGTCGGGAGCTCGCTCGCGATTTCGGGGCCGAGCCGGGCGACGGGAAAGACGCCGACGTCGTCGTCGAGGCCGTTGGCACGGCCGACGCCTGGCACGACGCGCTCGAGCTGGTACGCCCCGGCGGGACGGTGATCTTCTTCGGCGGGCGCGAGGCGGCGGTCGACACCTTCCAGTTCCACTACCAGGAGCTGACCGTCCGCGGGGCGTTCCACCACACGCCCCGACACGTCCGCGCGGCGCTCGCGTTCCTCGCCAGCGGGGCCTATCCCTGGGAGCGGCTCGTCACGCACCGCGTCGGCCTCGAGGGCGTGGCCGGGCTCTTTGCCGACCCGCCGCCCGACCTGCTCAAGGCTGCCGTTCTGCCCTAGGAGCCGGCTTTGAGGCGGCGATCCACGCGCGAGCCGCCGACGATCGCGTCGCGGCCGTCCTCGAAGCGGACCCAGGCCTTCGCGCCGCCGTCGTAGTCGTGAGCCCAGACGACGAGGCTCGCAGGCGCGCCGCCGACGTGGCAGCGCTCGGTTCCCTCGGGCTCGGCACCGCGCCAGACGCGCACGAACGGGTTCTCGTCCCACTCGCGCCCGATCGAGGTCTCCTCGCTGTGCCCCGGATAGACGACCAGCTCGTGCGGAAGCCCCATGAGCACGTCCATGATCGAGCGGCGCAGGTCGTCGAAAGCGTCCTGGGTCCCGCCGACGGACCCGGCGAAAAGGGTGTCGCCGGTGAAGACGAGCTCGTCGTTCGCGACGAAGGCGAGCATCCCGCGCGTGTGGCCGGGCGTGCGGAGCGCCTCTAGCCGGAGCTCGCCCGCCTCCACGACTTCGCCGTGGCCGAGCGGCTCGGCTCCGTCGATCTCCTCTTCGGGCGCCGCCAGCACGCGAAGGTTGAATCGGTCCTGGAGCAGGGAGTGGTTGGCGACGTGGTCGCCGTGGGCGTGGGTGGTGAGGAGGTGCGTCGGATGGAGGTCGAGGCGGTCGACAGCGGCGAGCAAGGGCTCGATCGGGGCCCCCGAGTCGATGAAGAACGCCGTGCCGCCCGTGTGGTCCGCCACGAGGTAGGCGTTCGAGAACCACTGGGGATCCATGCTCCGCTCCACGATCATGGCGCGGGTAGCATGCCAGCGAAACTCCGACCGGGAGGCAAGTTCAGGATGGCCGGCCTTATCAGCCGTACCTCGAATGTCGTCAAGGCGTGGATCTCGAAGCTGCTCGACCGAGCCGAGGACCCGTCGGTGACCCTCGACTACTCGTACGAGAAGCAGCTCGAGATGCTGCAGAACGTCAAGAAGGGCGTCGCGGACGTCGTCACGGCGAAGAAGCGGCTCGAGCTCCAGACGCAGAAGCTCGAGCAGGAGCTTCCCAAGCTCGACCAGCAGGCGCGCCAGGCGGTCACCGCCGGCCGGGAGGATCTCGCCCGCGCCGCGCTCGAGCGCAAAGCCTTCGCACAGCAGCAGCTCCAGGGGCTCGACCAGCAGATCGCCGGGCTCGAGACGCAACAGGAGAAGCTGATCGCCAACGAGAAGCGACTCTCGGCGAAGGTCGAGGCATTCCGGAGCCAGAAGGAGGTCATCAAGGCGCAGTACTCGGCGGCCGAGGCGCAGGCGCGGATCGGGGAGGCCGCGACGGGAATCGGCGAGGAGATGGCCGACACCGGCCTTGCGATCCAGCGGGCGCAGGACAAGACAGAGCAGATGCAGGCGCGTGCCGCGGCCGTCGACGAGCTGATCGAGGTCGGCGCGCTCGAGGAGTACGGCTCGGGCGAGACCTCGCTCGACCGCGAGCTGGCCCAGCTCTCTGCCGAGAGCCAGGTGGACGCCGAGCTCGAGAAGCTGAAGGGCGAGCTCGCAGCCGGCGGCGCGGCCAAGGAGCTGGAGGAGAAGTCGTGATCGTCCGTCTGATGGGCGAAGGGCAGTTCCGAGTTGACGACGGGCTGCTCGTCCAGCTCAACGAGCTCGACGACCGGGCGCAGGCGGCGGCCGACGAAGGGGACGAGCCCGAGCTCGACCGGTTGCTCGACGTCATGTGGCTCCAGGTGCAGGCGGGCGGCGAGCGACTCGATGACGACGACCTTCACCCCTCGGACATCGTGATCCCGCCGAGCGACCTCACACTCGAGGAGACGAAGCGGCTCTTCTCGGACGAGGGCCTGATCCCCGACCCGCCCGTCTAGGTCGGAGTCCGAGACCTTCGCCGCCGCCGGCGCGCTCGACGCGGCGCGCCGCGCAGCGCATCGCGGATCGAGCTCGAGCGCCCTTTCGCGAAGGCGCAAAAGGCGACGGCCCCGTAGAAACCGACCCGTGGCTTCATCGAGCAGCAGCCTGGGCACCGGCACCCCGGCGCGGCCGCGTTGAGCTCGTCCGCGGTGACGCGCGGCACCCACCGCGGCCCGCCCCAGCGGAGGTCGAAAGTGAACGACCGCACGACGTGGGCCCAGATGAGCCACGCCGTCCAGCGTCCGACGCCGTAGAAGAAGGACGTGCGGTACAGGGCGATGAGCGTCGTCTCCGACAGGTAGCGGCCCGCCCAGCTCCAGAACGGGTCCGCCGCCATCACCGTTGTCCGGAAGTAGCCGCGCGTGAGCACGCGCCAGCTCAGGATCCCCCAGACGACGAACACGCCGTCCCAGACGAAGCCGAGGCCGCTGAAGTAGGCGCCGGCGTCCGTGTACCTCCCCGTCTGCCCGGCGTAGGCCCAGGCCCCCGCGGCGAACAGATGGTCCGTGAACGGGAAGAAGAGCATTGTCCCGACGGTGTCGCCGACATCCGTGAGCGCGTGCGCCCATTGCCCGATCACGAAGCTGTACGCGACGACCTTGTTGCGCCAGACGAGATACAGCAGCAGGCCGACGAGGACGCCGAACGTGAGCGAGTGGGTGAATCCGAACCCCGGCCATCCCCGGTGGAACTGGGCCGGGTTGTCGGCCTTCAGCTCGAAGCCCGCGAGCGTGACGCCGTAGACGAACCACTTGGAGAGCAGGTCCGGGGCGTACGAGCCCACGAGGAGGGGCACGAACGCGACGCGCTTCCCGAGCTCCTTCTGGATGACGTAGGGCTCGAGATCGTGTGCGGCCCAGCTCACCGGCGCAGGCGGGCGACGACGAAGGGCAGGGCCACGACGACGAGCAGCAGGTAGCCGAGCGCCACGATCCAGGAGAACAGGAACTCGGGCACCGCGACGCCGATCGCGATGTAGACGGCTCCGGCGCAGAGATAGAGGGCGAGCTCACGCCGACCGCCGGCGAGCGCCTCGCGTAGTCCCGAGGGGGAGCCGTCCGCCCGCACGAGCGCGAAGTATGACTGTCTCGCCGACGGGAGTCGTCAGCCGCGCTCGTAGCCGAGCGGCCACGGGTTGGGCCGGCACGAGCCGACGCCCTTGGTCTGCTGCATCATCACGGGCGCCCGGGCGCCGGAGGCCGGGCACGACAGGTGCCCGTGGCCGAGCAGGTGGCCGACCTCGTGATTCACGAGGTACTTGCGGTAGCGGGCAAGCTTGCTATAGGCATCCGCCCCGTTGCGCCAGCGCCTGAGGTTGAGGACCGCGCGCCCTCCCATCGCGCACGAGTAGATCCCGTTGGTGATGAGCGGGGCGCAGAGGCGGTCCACCGTGGCAGGCCCGGCCAGCGTCACCCGGAAGTCGATCCGGCCCGCCGAGACCCGCCGGAACGCAACGCGCCCCGTCCCACCCCAGCTGCGCCGGTCGGAGAGGGTCGCGTGCACCTGCGCGGCGAATGCGCCTCGGTCGATGCGGATCGTGCTCTCGACCTCGACTGCGTAGCGGCTGACGGGCCCGTCCCCCACGGGCCCGTTCGTCCCGGGCACGACCCGCAGCCGGCCCGGACGCCCGGTCGCGCGGGCGGGCCGGGACGAGGCACGTGACGCTGCGGGGGCCGCCAGAGGCGCCGCGGCCGGGATCGTGACGTGGCGGTCGTGGCCCGCGGAGGTGGCGACGATCGGCGCTTGAGAAGCAGGCGCCACGATTGCGGCAATGACCGCGGCGGCCAGGACGACGCGGCGCACGCGAGGACTCTATTCGAGGTGCGGCTCGGGGTGCCGCTCTAGTCGCCGAACCCGCCCGTGTCGAGCGGGGCGTCGAAGAGCCCCAGCCAGCGCGTGAGGTCCTGCTCGATGGGGAGCTCTCCCTCGAGCTCGTTGCGAAGCCGGAGCTCCTCCGCGTTGTCACGCTCCTGACCCTCGCCGGTCGGGACGAACGGCCAGAACGTCCCGCGCTTGAAGCCGTAGATGAGGTACGTGGGGCGCTCGCCGCCCTCGAAGGCGAAGAGGGCCGCGAGGAGCTGCGCGCCGAAGCCGCGCGCCGCGAGCTCCGAGGCGACGAGGTGGACGGCCGTGATCAGATCCTCGAAATCGCGGTCGTTGAGGACGAGCCACTGGTAGCCGAAGGAGTCCTGTCGCCGGTGGACGCGTGTTCCCGCCGACTCGGCGACGATGCCCACGAGCTCGTCGATCTCCCGCTCGACGCGGGCGAACTCCCCGGCGGAGAGGGGCTTCGCGACGACGGCGGCGACGCCGGTGGGCCTGAGGCCGAGCTCGGTCTGGAGCGTGATCTGCGCCGTCGTTATTGCGAAGAGCCTGTCGAGCTTCGCGCCCTTGAGGCGCTTGCGCCCGAAGAGGATGTTCGTCAGGCCCAAGCCCTGTTACGCGGCGACCGGCCGGCCCATCTCGGCGGAGATCTGGGCGAGCCTCGCGAGCCGCTTCTCGAGCGGCGGGTGCGTCATGAAGAGCTCGCCGAAAGATCTCTTCATGTTCGTCGGGATGATGAAGAAGGCGTTCATGCCCTCGACCTGGCGGAGGTCGCGCTGGGGGATCCGCGTCATGTCGCTCGCGATCTTCTGGAGGGCGCTCATCAGCTGCTCGGGCGCTCCGGTGATGAGCGCGGCGCCGCGATCCGCTGCGTACTCGCGGTAGCGCGAGATCATGAGGATGAGGACGTAGGAGATCACGTAGGTCACGAGCGAGACGAGCAGCATGATCAGGAAGGCCGGCGCGCCGCCGTCGCGGTTGCGGCCGCCGCCGAACATCCCCGCGAACATGCCCATCCGCATGAGGAACGCGGCGAGCATCGAGAAGAAGCTCGCGATCGTCATGACCGCGACGTCGCGGTTTGCGATGTGGGAGAGCTCGTGCGCGAGCACGCCCTCGACCTCGCGCGGCTCGAGCCGGTTCCACAGGCCCTGGGTGACCGCCACGGCCGCGTGCTTCGGGCTCCGGCCGGTGGCGAACGCGTTCGGCACGTCGGTGGGGATGACGGCGACGCGGGGCTTGGGCAGGTCGGCCATCGCGCAGAGTCGGTCGACCATCGCGTGGAGCTGGGGCGCCTCGTCCGCGCCGACGACTTTCGCCCCCGACGCCGCCAGGGCAATCTTGTCCGAGGTGTAGTACTGGAGGAACGCAAGGCCGCCGATGAGCAGGACCATCGGGACGATCCCGAGCTGGAAGACCGAGATCATGACCACGAAGAAGCCGACGTAGAGGGCTCCCAGCAGGAACATGGTGATGAACATGCGGGTGGAGAGGCCCGCGTCCCGTCCGAACGACTTTCGTTCCATGGCGGGAATTCTACCGTCGGGAGTCAGGGCACCCGTGCACTTTCGGGAGGCCGGAGACGCCGAGCACGAACGCGCCCGGTTCCTCGGCGACGACGCTCGTCATCCCGTCGGGCGCCTTCTCGACGCAGACCGACCCCGTTTTCACCCGCCAGGTCGGCGTCCACCTGACTGCCAGCCTGTAGGTCCCGGCGGCGTCGACCTCGCCGGCGACGCGGTCGTGGTCGAGGGCCGAGAGGCGGGCGTCACCCGGTCCGGTCAGGACCGGGTCGGGGTCGGGAAGCTCGTAGACGGTCACGTCGCCCGCGCGCGCGATCTCGAGCAGGCCCGAGCGCCCCGAGCGGAGGAGCTCGGCCTCGCGCTCCTCGCCGACGCGTCCGAGCTGGGTGTGGGGCAGAAGGACGTAGCGGATGCCGAGCGAGCGCAGCCACTCCTGGTAGGCGTCGGGCTCGAGCGGCTCCTCGTAGAAGAGCTCGTTCCGGGCGATGTCCACCTGGCGGTACCAGCCGCGCGCGAGCGGGAAGCCGGCGCGCGGCACCCAGTAAGCCTCCCAGTGGTCGCCGGTCGGGACGACCTCGACCCGGTAGTCCGGACTCCAGCGCTCGTCGAGAAAGCCCAGCGCCGGCTCCCAGAAGGCGGCCTCTGCCGAGCTCGTGTCACCGCGATGCAGCGCGGCGCCGACGTAGGGGATGAGCGTGTAGGCGAGGGCGGCCGAGACGGCGAGCGCCGCGAGCCAGCGCGGCCGGTACGAGGCGATGGCGGCGGCGAGGAGGGCGAGCGGCAGGACGATTCCCCGGACGCGCGTGGCGTTCTCGCCCACCGGGTTCGACACGAGGAACGCGATCGCGGTGACGAGCGCCCAGAGCACGAAGAGGAATGCGAGCGGGCGCCCGCGGGCTCCTCCGCGCAACGCGAGCGCGGCGCAGGCTCCGGAGAGGCCGGCGACACCCAGGAGCTCGGAGAGGCGGAAGAACGGGTACTCCGACTGCTGCGGATAGACGAGCAGCAGGAATCCCTGGACGAGCCCCAGGGCCACGAGCGCGGCGCCGACCGTGACCGAGCGCCGGTCGAAGCGCGCCCCGCGCCCGAGAAACGCGGCAAGCGCCGCGATGCCGAGGAACAGGAACGCGAGCGGCGATAGCCCGATCGTGAGCGCCGCGAGCGCGACCGCGACCCAGGTCCACCCCAGCTGAAGCGCCTTCAGCGTCGCGAGAGCCGCGGCGAGGCCCGCCGCGTAGGGGTAGGTCCCCGTGAACAGCGAGCCGCAGGCGACCACGGCGAAGGCGAGGGCCGGCCAGCGTGCGGCGTCCCCCCACTCCCGTCGGACGAGCGAGGCAAAGAGCACCGCCGACGCGACGACCGAAGTGACAGCGACGACGTCGTTGCCGACGAGCGCGGCCGGGAAGTAGTAGAGGAGGCTGTAGGCGACGAGCGGGTAGTGCCCCGCATACCAGAACGTGTCCCACACGAGCACGCCGTCCTCGACCAGCTCGGTCCGGTAGAGGTGGGCCGGAAGGTCGCCGGGCGGAGGCCCGAGCAGGACGAGCGGGAGCGCGACCGCTAGGGCGAGGAGGCCTGCAGCGGCAACCTCGCTCACGCCTAGAGTTCCGGGCATGGCCCGGGCTGCTGCGCTCGCTCTCGCGTTCCTCGCGCTCATGGCCGGCCCGGCGCAGGGTAGTGCCCCTCCCGGAAGCACGTCCCGGCTTCTCGCCCGCGATCACGCGGCGCCAGAGACCACCCTCGCCCTTGCCAAGGCAATCCAGCCTTGGCCGCGGACGAGTGCGCCCTCTGACTTGGTGCTCGCGACCGAAGAGCTCGGCAGCGCTACCGGCAGGGGCACTGCGGCCTTCGAGGTCGTCGTGGTGCCCGGCTTCACCCTGGACGACCTCGAGGAGGCCCAGGGCCTCGGGGCCGTCGGCCTCCTCAACCCGGGCGCCGGGCCCGAGACGAGCGCCGAGCTCGCGGAGGGCTCGCTCGTTCGCGGCGAGGTGCGGAACTCGCTCCGGGACGGGCTTCCCCCTGGGCCGCCGCAGCTCTCGTTCACCCGCGGCGAGCTCGGCAGCGCGGACGGGCCGGCGATCTATCTCGGCCTTCCGGAGGGCGGACGGCAGTCGAACGACAGCCGGTATCCGATCCTCGTCGTCGGCCCCGGCTTCGAGGGCCTGCTCAGCTCGGACTCGACCCGGATCCCGGGCCTCGTCTCGGTCGCCGATGTCGCGCCGACGGCGCTCGGTCGCGAGGGCGGCCTGGAGTCGAAGCCCGGCGAAGCGGGAGTCGCCGAGCTCCGCGAGCTCGACGATCGCATCCGGAGCAACGGGGACGTCCGCCTGGCCGCGACCATCCTCGTCTGCGCCCTCGTCCTCGGGCTCGCGCTGATCGCGCCGGCAGCGGCGGTGCCGGGGCTCGCTGCGGCGCTCCTCGCCAACCTGGCGCTCGGGATCCTGGACGTGTCGGACTTCTGGACGGTGCTCGCCGTCCTCGGAGTCGCAGTCGCGCTGGGAGGTCTCGTCCTGGCGGCGCTGTTCCGCCCCCCGCTCGCCCTCGGCCTCCTGCTCGTGGCCGTCGTGGCCGCCTACCTCGTGGCGCTCGCGGCCGACGGGGCGACGGTGGCGCTCTCGCCCCTCGGGCCGTCGCAGAACGCCCGCTACTTTGGCCTTTCGAACCTCCTCGAAACGATGCTGCTGCTACCGGCGCTTGCGGGCGCAGCCCTTCTCCACCGCCGACTCGGCTGGGTCGCATTTGCCGGCGTCGCCCTGCTCACGTTCGTGACCGTGGCCGGAAACCGCTTCGGCGCCGACGGCGGCGGCGCGATCGTCCTCGCGGTCGGGTTCGCGGTCCTCGGCGTGCTCCTCGCGGGAGCGCGCTGGCGCGCGCTCGTCGTGGCGCTCGCCGGCGCCGCGGCCCTGACGGCCGGCCTCGTGGCGATCGACGTCGCCACCGGGGGCGAGAGCCACGTCACGGAGGCTCTCGGCGACGGGCCCGTCGAGCTCGCGCGAGACCTGGGCGACCGCATCTCGCTCTCGTTCGCCCGCGCCACTCAGGACTGGTACGTCGGCCTGCTGCTGGCGCTTCTGCTTCTCGCGCTCGGGCTCCTCGTGGCGCGGACGGTCGCACGCCGTGGGGTCGGGAGCGAGACCGCGGTCCCGCTCGCCCTCGCGGCGGCGCTCGCAGCCTCCCTCGTGGTGAACGACTCGCCGAACGACGTGCTCCTCGTCGGCGTCGTCAGCTACCTCGCCGCGGACGTGGGTATGCTTCCCGCGCGATGGCCCGTGTCGTCACGCTCGTCCTCGCCGTTCTCGCGCTCGCCCTGGCCGCGGGCTGCGGCGGCGGAGAGGAGTCCTCGCCCACGCCCGAGACCGTAGAGGGCACCGTTCCCACCGACGGCGGGGGCGGCGGCGGAGGAGGCGGCGGAGGCGGCGGAGGCGGCGATGTGGAAGGCGACCCGGCCGCCGGCAAGGACGTCTACGCCTCGGCCGGCTGCGGAAGCTGCCACACGCTCGCCGACGCCGGCTCCACCGGCAACATCGGGCCGAGCCTGGACGACTCGACGATCGACTTCGAGGGCGCCGTCCAGCAGGTCACCGACGGCGGCGGCGCGATGCCGGCCTTCGGAGGCGACCTCTCCGAGGAGGACATCGCCAACGTGGCCGCCTACGTCGTCTCCGCCCGCGGCTGAGCGGGCTCGAACTCCCGTCGGGGCTCCCGCGCGACGCCGCCGTGCTCGCCTGCGATCTCGACCACACGCTCATCTGGAAGGACAGAGCGCTGCGGCCGCGCACGCGCGCGGCGATCGAGCGCGCCCGGGCAGAAGGGCTGAGGGTCATCGTCGTGACGGGCCGCATGTTCCGTGCCGTCCTGCCGTACCTCGAGCAGGCGCGGATCGACGATCCGGTCGTCTGTTACCAGGGAGCCGCGGTCGTCGACCCGCGCAACGGGCACTTCCTCCGTCACGAGCCGATCCCCCTCGAGCTTGCGCGCGAAGCGATCGCGGCGCTCGAGGCTGAGCGCTTCCACGTCAACTGCTACGTGGACGACAAGCTGTACGTCGCCCGCGTCGCGCCGGAGGCCGAAAGCTATGCGAGCTTCCAGGGCATCCGGATCCATCCGGTAGGAGACCTCCTGGAGTGGCTCTCCAAGCCGCCGACGAAGCTGGTCACGATCGGCGACCCCGTCGTGCTCGACGGCCTCGAGGCGCGCCTCAAGGCGCATTTCTCCGGCCGGCTCTACATCTCGAAGTCGCTTCCCCACTTCCTCGAGCTGGCAAGCCCCGAGGTCACGAAGGCGACGGGCCTCGCCTTCCTCGCCGAGCACCTCGGCTTCACCGCGGAGCAGGTGATCTCCTTCGGCGACGGCGAGAACGACGTCGAGCTGCTCGAATGGGCAGGCTTCGGGGTTGCCGTCGCCAACGCTCACGAACGCGTGCTCGCCGCCGCCGACTGGGTATGCCCCTCCGCCGAGGAGGAGGGCGTCGCGCAGGTGATCGAGGCGCTTCTGGACGCCTAGACTCCCGACATGATCGACATCCGCGCCGCCCGGGCCGAGCCGGACGCCTACCGCGCGGCGCTCGAGCGCAAGGGCGCCGCCGAGGACTTCGACGCGCTCATGGAGGCCGACCGGGCCTGGCTCGCGCTCGTTCCGCGAGTGGACGAGCTCCGTGCGAAGACGAAGCTGAAAGGGAAGCCGACGCCCGAGCAGCTCGAGGAGCTGAAGGCGGTGAAGGGCGAGCTCCAGCAGGCGGAGGGCGACCTCGCCGAGGCCGAGCACAGGCGCGCCGAGCTCCTCGAGCGCGTGCCCGCGCCCCCCGACCCCAGCGCCCCGGACGGGTTCTCCGAGGAGGACGCGGTCGAGCTGCGGCGGGTGGGCGAGCCACCGGAGTTCTCGTTCGAGCCGCGCGACCACCTCGAGCTCGCCCGCATCGACACCGAGCGCGGCTCCAAGGTGTCCGGGTCCAGGTTCGTCTACCGCGTGGGCGCCGCCGCCAGGCTCGAGCTGGCGCTCTACCGCTTCGCGCTCGACCGGGTGACGGCCCGCGGGTTCACGCCGGTCCTGCCGCCCGTGCTCGTCCGCGAGGAAGCGATGCACGGCACCGGGTTCCTGCCCACGGACGAGGTCAACCTCTACCGGATCGAGCGAGACGAGCTCTACCTCACGGGGACGTCCGAGGTCGCGCTCGCGGCCATGCACTCCGGCGAGCAGCTCGACACGGATCAGCTGCCGCTGTGCTACGCGGGCTACTCGACCTGCTTCCGACGTGAGGCCGGCGCCGCGGGCAAGGACACGCGCGGCATGTTCCGGGTGCACCAGTTCGACAAGGTGGAGATGTTCGTCTTCTGCCTCCCGGAGCGCTCGCCTGAGCAGCACGACGGCCTGCTCGCCCTCGAGGAAGCCCTCATCGGCGAGCTCGGCATTCCGTACCGCGTCGTGAACATCGCCGCCGGAGACCTCGGCGCCGCGGCCTCGAAGAAGTACGACGTCGAGGCCTGGTTCCCCGGCCAGGGCCGCTACCGCGAGATCACCTCGACGTCCAACACGACCGACTACCAGTCCCGCCGCCTCGAGATTCGCTATCGAGACGAAAAAGGCCTCGAGTTCGTGCATACGCTCAACGGCACAGCCGTGACCGCCCGGGTGATGATCGCCGTCCTGGAGAACTTCCAGGACGAGGGCGGCGCCGTCTCCGTGCCCGACGTCCTCGTCGAGTTCGGCGCGCCGAAGCGGATCGAGCCCGGCGACTAGGAGGGCTTGGCCTAGACTTCTGGCCCCGGCGGGGTGGCCGAGCGGACGAAAGCAACGGCCTTGAAAGCCGTAACTCCTGGCGACAGGGGTCGTGGGTTCGAATCCCACCCCCGCCGCTCACCGGTCGCTCCTCGGGCTACCTTCGAAGGGTGAGGAACGTGCCCCAGAGGCTTCGGAGGGTCCCGGCGGTGCTGCGGGTCGCGCTGGCCGTCTTCGTGCTCGCGTGGATCCTCGGCCCGTACGAGCTGCGGTCGGCGGTGCCGGTCTGGGTTGCCTTTCTGATCGCGCTCGCACTGGAGGTCAGTTTCTTCGTCGGTGGGATCGGCGGGGCTCCGGCGCCCCACCCGGACCGGGGGCCGCAGCCGGTCGACCGCGAGCGCTACGGCTACCTCGGCTGGCTGGATGACGACGACGACGAAGAGGAGATCGAGGAAGCGTCGGGCCTCTGGCAGCCCGCCCGCCGTTTCGTAGTCGGCGTCGGCGTCATCGCGACGCTTGCCCTCGTCTTCTGGTTCGTCGAGAGCCGGACAGGCTGGGACGCCCTCGATGTCGAGACGAGGGCCGAGGCGCAGGAGCGCTTCTCCGACGAGGCGTCGCGAATCGCGGAGAAGCCCGTCAGGATCCGCTGCGACGAGTCCGGCGCTTACGTCGGAGCCATCCAGCATGCCGACGGCGTCGCAGCGGTCGGCGGCGACCTCGCCTACCTGACGCCGGAGCGCTGCCTCGACCTCTACCGGCTCGCGTCCGAGGGCGAGGTGCGATCCAGCCAGACCGGTCGCGCGCTCGCCGTGCTCGCCCACGAGGCGTGGCACCTTCACGGCGTGAGGGACGAGGGGACGACCGAGTGCTACGCGTTCCAGTCCGGCGTCCAGCTCGGGCAGAGACTCGGGCTCACCGAGGACACCGCGCGGCAGCTGATGCGGCAACAGCTCGCGGACAACGCGGGTCGCAGCGGAGCGAGCGCCGAATACCTCGTGCCGCCCGGATGCCGCGACGGCGGCAGCCTCGATCTCGATCCCGAGAGCTCGCGGTTCCCCTAGTAGGAGGGCTCAGGGCGCGAGCGGGAGGGGAGTGCGCAAGATGCGCCTGGCGACGCCGCGGATCGTCCTCGTGCCGTAGACGTGGTTCGGGTTCCACTCCGTGATCACCGCGAGCGAGAGCCGCGTGGGCGCTCTCCGCAGGAGCGCGGACTGGTGCGTGACGCGCCCGGTACCCGAGCCCCAGCCTCCCTTGAAGTAGATCCTCCACCCCGACGGCGTCGCCGGCGGGATGCCCCAGCGCTGCGAGGGGACGATCCTCCGCAGCTGGTACATCGCGAACCAGCGGTGCCGCTCGGGGACGAGACGGTCGATGCGGTAGAAGAAGACGGCCTGGTCGCGCGCGCTCGTCAGGGAGAGGCCCCAGGGCGAGCGGAGGGCGAAGTGGTGCATGCGCGCACGCCGCGCCACCCGGTACATCGCGCGCGAGCCGACGATGGAGAGGACGCGCGTCGCCGTCACGTTGTCCGACCAGCGAATCATCGGCCGGAGGAGGTCGCGGTCGGCATCCGTGAGCGCTCGGCCGCGCACAGAGTCGCGGTTCAGGTACGCGACGAGCAGCATCGCCTTCAGGAGGCTCGCCGAAGGCGCCCGCCTGGCCCGCCGGTAGCCGTGCAGCCTCCCGCGGTCGGTCACGAAGGCGAACCCCTCGATCCCCGCCCGATCCTGGAGGTAGCGCGCGGCGGCGTCCCTGCGCTCGTCCCAACCGGCCGAGGCCGGCTGGGGCGAACCGAGCGCCAGCGCGACGAGCACCGACGCCGGCAGCAGGATGCCCCGGGCCATCGGCGAGGCTAGACGACGCCCTCGAGGGCCGCGATCTCACGTCGCACGGCGAGGCGCTCGAGCGCTTCGGACTCGATCTGCCGGACGCGCTCGCGCGTGAGACCCAGGCGGCGGCCGATCTCCTCGAGGGACGCCGGATCGCGGTCGCCGTTCAACCCGTAGCGAAGCTTCAGGACGTCACGCTCGCGCTCTGGGAGGTCGGCGAGCGCGTCGCGGAGCGCCTCCTGGGCGAGGTTCACGGTGACCTCCTGCTCGACCTCCTCCTCCTCGCCGGCGATGAGGTCCTGGAACGTCGTGCCGCTCTCGTCGGCGATCGGCTTGTCGAGGCTCGTGACGGCGCGTGCGACCTCCCGGACCTCGCGTACCTGGTCGACCGTGAGCCGCGCGACCTGCGCCACCTCCTCGTCGGTGGGCACGCGGCCGAGTTTCGGCGCGAGCTGGCGGTCGGCTCGGGAGATCCGCTGCTCGCGCTCGACGATGTGGACAGGCACCCGGATCTCGCGCGACTTGTTCGCGACGCCGCGCTGAACGGCCTGGCGGATCCACCAGGTCGCGTACGTGGAGAACTTGAAGCCCTTGCGCCAGTCGAACTTCTCGACTGCGCGGATGAGCCCGATGATCCCTTCCTGGATCAGGTCGAGCAGCGTCAGCCCGTGCCCCTGATAGCGCTTGGCGATCGAGACGACGAGGCGCAGGTTCGAGTTGATCATCTGCTCCTTGGCCTCGAGGTCGCCTCGCTCCACCCGCTTGGCGAGCTCGACCTCCTGCTCCTTGGTCAGGAGCCGATAGCGGCCGATCTCGTTCATGAAGAGCTGGAGAGCGTCCGTCGTCGTCGCGGCGAGGCCGCCGTTCACGTAGGACGGCTTCGCGGTCTCGCGGCCGCAGTCGTCGCGGAGCTCGATGCCGCGCCGGTCGATCTCCTCGTAGAGGTTCTCGATCTCCTCCTCGCCGAGGCCGAGGGAGTCCACGAGGTCGTCGACCTCGGAATATTCGAGGCACTCGTTCTCCTCGCCCCGCTCGAGCAACGCCTGGAGTTGTGCGTCCATGTCTCTCGTATCTCCCCGTCCGGCGGGGGGAAACATGAACCATACGCCTCATACCGAGAGCCCGTTCCGAGCTGGTCGAACACGAACATATGTTCTATAGTGAGGTGGGACCGTGCCCCGCGTCCAGTACCTCGAGGACACCTGTAAGTCGGCCCTGAACCGGGTGCCCGAGCCGAGCCGCGTGCCCTTCCGCTGGACCGTGAATCCCTACCGTGGCTGCACCCACAGCTGCCACTACTGCTTCGCCCGGGCGTATCACGCCTACCTCGACCTCGGGATCGGGGACGACTTCGCGTCGAAGATCGTCGTCAAGACGAACGTGGTCGAGGTGCTGCGGCGCGAGCTCGCCTCGCCACGGTGGGCGGGCGAGACGGTCGCCATGGGAACGGCGACCGACCCGTACCAGCACTGCGAGGGGCGGTACCGCCTAACGCGAGGCATCGTCGAGGCGCTGGCCGACTTCCGGAACCCGCTCTCGATCCTCACGAAGTCGACGCTGATCGTGCGCGACCTCGACGCCTTCCAGCGGCTGAACGAGGTCGCGCCGCTCACCGTCTCGATGAGCGTGGGAACACTGGACGAGGAGGTGCGGCGCGTGGTCGAGCCCGGGACTCCGCCCGGGACCAAGCGGCTCGAGATCCTCGGCCGCTTCGCCGCCGCGGGAATCCGCACCGGCGTCCTCGTCGCCCCCGTCCTCCCCGGCCTCACCGACGACGACGAACACCTGGACGAGGTGCTGGCGGCCTGTGCGGGCGCGGGCGTCGCCTGGGCCTCGGCGATCGTCCTGCACGTCAGGCCGAACATCCGCGAGCACTTCATGCCGTGGGTGAAGGAGGCCTACCCTTGGCTCTACCCGCGCTACGTCGAGCTCTACGGGAGACGCGCCTACGCCCCGAGGTCGTACGTCGAGGAGGTCTCCGAGCGGTTCGCGCGCCTGCGTCTCCGGCACGGGCTCTCGGCGACCGGAGGCGGGCGGCCCATGCCGCGGCGGCGCGAGGAGCAGCTCGCCCTGGCCGTTTAGGAGGGCTTGACGAAATGACGGCTGTGCCGCCGGGCCCACGCCACTAGCATGGCGTCGACGTGGCCGCCTCCGTCCGCATCGGCACGTGCTCGTGGGCCGACGAGGCTCTGACGAAGCACTGGTACCCGAAGGACGTCAAGTCGGCCGAGGACCGGCTGCGCTACTACGCGGAGCATTTCTCGACGGTGGAGGTGGACTCCACCTACTACCGTCTCCCCGACCGGTCGATGACGGAGCGCTGGGCGGAGCGGACTCCTGACGGCTTCGTCATGCACGTGAAGGCCTTCGGGGTGATGACCCGCCACCCGGTGAAGCTCGAGCAGCTCCCGACCGACCTCCGGGACGCCGCGCCGACGGACGAGCGCGGTCGGGTGAACCGGCCGCCGCGCGAGTTTCGCGCGGAGATCTTCGGCCGCTTCCACGAGGCGCTCGAGCCCCTTCGCGCCGCGGGGAAGCTCGGCGGCATCCTGCTCCAGTTTCCCTCGTACGTCGTGGCGAAGGACCTCTCGCGCGACTACCTGGCGTGGGCGGTGGAGCAGCTCGCCGGCGACCGCCCGCTCGTCGAGTTCCGCCACCGCAGCTGGCTCGACGAGGAGAACCGCTCCGCGACGCTCGCCTTCCTGGAGGAGCTCGGCGCCGCGCACGTCGTCACGGACTCGCCGCACACGGAGGCAAAGAACCTCGTTCCAACCGTCGTCGCGGCCACCGCCCCGCTCGCGTACCTGCGCATGCACGGCCGAAACGCCGGCACCTGGAATACCCGCGGGGGAAGCGCGAGCGACCGCTTCGACTACCTCTACTCGGCCGAGGAGCTGGAGGAGTGGGCCGAGCCGCTGCGCGGGCTCTCGGAGGCCTCCGAGGAGGTCTTCGTCCTCTTCAACAACAACCGCTGGAACCGGTCTCCGAGGTGGCGAGTTTGCCGCTCAGGCGCCCGAGAACGCGGCTGCTCTCTCCCAAATCCTGGCTGATTCGGGGGTTCCGACGGCGTAGCGGCTGTTCTACCGTTCAAGTCGGAGGGAAAATGAGCCGATAGGGAAACCGTGGGGAGTCGACTAGGCACACACGCACTCTGGACTCTCGCGCTCTGCGTGGTCATCGCGCTGCTCGCGCTCGCTCCGGCGATCCTGCCGGGCGACCGGCCGCTCGACAGTCTGCCCGGCCCGCTGGCGGGGACGGCGGAGGTCGGCGAGATCGTCGCGTCGGCGCTCGACCCCGAGCCCGATTCCGAGCCGGCGGCCACGCCTTCGCCGACCGCGGTCGCGGCGCCGCTTGCATCCGCTCCGCCGACGTCTGCTTCCTCGGGAGTGCTCGAAGAGACCGCTTCGTCTTCCGGCGGCGGCAGCGGGCCCTCCTCGGATGGCCCCTCGACCCCTGCGCCGGACACCGGCGAGCCCGATCGCCCCGGTGGCGGCGGCTCGAATCCCGACACGCCCAGGCCCAATCCAGATCCTTCCCCCACTCCTCGGCCCACGCCGACGCAGCCTCCGAAGCCCCCGCGCGAGGCGCCGAAGCCGAACAGGCCGCAGCCTCCGACCTCGGACCGGGGCGATCAGCGGCACCAGCAAAGGGCAGAGCAGCGCGAACGGCAGCGTGAGCAGGATTACGACCGGCACGAGCAGCGCCGCGAGGAGCAGGCCGAGAGGCGCGAAGAGCGCAACGAAGAGAGGTCAGATCGGCGCGCTGACCGCCGCGAACAGCAGTCCGACAGGCGCGACCAGCGCCACGAGGAACGATCCGACCGGCGCGCTGACCGCCGCGAACAGCAGTCCGACAGGCGCGACGAGCGCCACGAGGAACGATCCGACCGGCGCGCTGACCGCCGCGAACAGCAGTCCGACAGGCGCGACGAGCGTCGGGAGGAAAGACGGCGAGACCGCGACTAGCGTCTCTTCGGAGACACTGACGCGCAGACCTTCCGGCACGCCCTACCCTGGGCTTGTGCCTCTCGACCGTAACCCGATCCTGCAGACGACGCGACCCGCCGCCGGCGTCCCGGCCGGAGCCCTCGTCCTCATGCACGGACGCGGAGCGAACGAGCAAGACCTTGCGCCGCTCGCCGACCTGCTCGACCCTGAGAAGCGGCTCGTCGCCCTGTCGCCGCGTGGGCCCCTGGCGCTGCCGCCGGGCGGCTCTCACTGGTACATCGTGCGGGAGATCGGCTACCCGGATCCCCCCACCTTCCTGGAGACGTTCGAGCAGGCCTCGTCCTGGCTCGACGCCGCGCTCGAGGAAGCCGGAGTCGAGCCGGAGCGCACCATCCTGGCCGGATTCTCCCAGGGCGCCGTCATGTCGTACTCGCTCGGGCTCGCGGCCGGACGCCCGCGTCCTGCCGCGATTCTCGCCATGAGCGGCTTCATCCCGACGGTGGACGGCTTCGAGCTCGATCTCGAGAGCCGCGCCGGCCTCCCGATCTCGATCTCGCACGGGACCTACGATCCCGTCATCGGCGTCGAATGGGGCCACGACGCCCGCGATCGCCTCCGGGCCGCGGGTGCCGATGTCGCCTATCGCGAGGATCCCGTCGCCCACCAGATCACCCCGGCCGGGCTCGCCCAGGCGCGCACGGTGCTCGAGAAGGCACTTCCATAGAGGCCCCTGCGGGCGTTACGCTTCCAAGCCTTGGCTGATCCGGCAGGTGCTGAGACGCGCGTCGGTGAGCGCCTTCGCGCCATCCGGAAGGAGCGCGGCCTCACCATCTCGCAGCTCGCCGCTGCGACGGGCCTCACGAGCGGTTTCATCAGCCAGCTGGAGCGCGACCTCAGCTCGGTCTCCCTCTCGTCTCTCGCGCGAATCTGCGCGGCGCTCGACGTTCGGTTCGGAGACGTGATGGACGAGGAGCCGAGGGGGTCCGTCGTGAGGCGAGAGGAGGCCTCCACGTGGGCGGCAGTCGGGCCTCACCGCGACCTGCTTCTCAGCCCGCGCAGCGAGCACCGCTTCCACCTGATCGAGTCGAGAGTCCCGCCCGGGAAGGGGGCGGGCGAGCAGCTGTACTCGTTCCCGGCCGACGTCGAGCTCGTCTACGTCGTCTCCGGCGCGCTCGAGCTCCGGGTCGACGACCGCGTTCTCACAGCCGGTCCGGGAGAGACGATCACCTACTCCCCGCGCGACGCGCACACGTGGCGCAACCCGTCCGAGAGCGAGGAGGCGGTCGTCCTCTGGTTCGCCGTCCCGAACCCGTTCCTTCCGGCGAAGCCGCCTCGGGGCTGATCAAGCCCGCCAGTACGCCCGCGTCAGGAGGGCGACGACCGGCACGATCTCCAGCCGCCCAGCCCACATCAGCCCGGTCATGATCCCGATCGAGACGTCGCTGAAAGGCTCGAACGACCCCATCGGTCCGGCGAACCCGAACGCCGGGCCCACGTTGCCGAGCGTCGTCGCCGAGGCCGCGACCGCGCCGAACGGCGACAGCTCGAGGTCGACCCGGTGCGCGTCGAGGAGCAGGAGCACGGCGCCGACGACGAAGATGCCGACGTAGAGCAGCACGAATGCGATCACCGCACGCACCGTGCGCTCGTCGAGCACCTGCCGGTTCACGCGGAGCGGTGCGACGTACTCGGGGTGCAGGCTCTGGTCGAGCTCCCGGTGCAGCACCCGCCCGATGACCAGGTGGCGGACGATCTTGATCGAGCCGGCGGTGGAGCCTGCGGAGCCCCCCGGAAACATCAGCGCGACCAGCAGCAAGGCCGCCGCTGGTGCAAGCGCGAGCCAGGCGTTGAAGTCGGTGCTCGCGAAGCCCGTCGTCGTCATGATCGACACGGTCTGAAAAGTCGCCTGACGGATCGCCTCCTCCCCCGCGCTGATCCCCGCGTCCCAGAGGATGAGCGTCAGCACCGCCGACGAGAGCACGAGCAAGCCGAGGTAGAGCCGGAATTCCTCGTCACGCGCGAGCGCGACCGGCCGGCGGCGGACGAAGGCGCGGTAGAGGAGCGCGAAGTTCGCGCCGGCGATCGTCATGAAGAGCGCCAGCACCCACTGGGAGGCGGGCGCGTACGGCTCGACCGACCGCACGTCGATCCCGAACCCGCCCGTCGGCATCGCCGCGAAGGCGTAGGCGGTCGCGTTGAAGAGGCCCATGCGCTCGTCGACGCCCGTCCAGCCGAACGTGGCCAGGATGAGGATGAGGAGGGCCGTCAGAGCCACGTACAGGAGCCAGAGGCGCCGGGCGGTGTCGCGGATCGAGGCGGTCAGCGCCTCGAGCTCCGGGCCGGGCGCCTCGGACTCCATGAGCTGGCGGCCGCCGACGCGTAGCCGCGGGAGCACTGCGAGGGCGAGCACGATGATCCCCATGCCTCCGAACCACTGCGTGAACTGGCGCCACAGCGTGAGCGAGCGGTCGAGAGCCGCGACATCCGTGACGACGCTCGAGCCCGTCGTCGTCATCCCGGACATGGCCTCGAAGAGCGCGTCGACCGGGCGGGAAAGCTGATCCTCCCCCGAGAAGATGTACGAGAGGGCGATGGCGAGCGAGCCCAGGAGCCACGTGAGCGAGACGACGAGAAAGCCCTCGCGGATGCCGACGTGCTCCCTCCCGTGCGTCACGCGCTCGAGGCCCCAGCCGGCGAGCGCCGTGATCGCGCCGGCCGCCGCATACGGCCACCAGGGCTCGGAGTAGCCCAGCGCGAGCGGGATGGGGAACAGGAATGCGAGCGACAGGTACTTGAGCAGCGCGCCGACGAGGTTGAGCGCCGCTCCGACCTCGACGTGGACGCTTCGGCGAAGCCGCTCGAGCGGCACTAGTGCCCTTCCAGGCGCACTAGAGGGCTTTCTCGACCTCGGCCACGCGGCTCGACTCGGTGAAGATGATCGCCCGGTCGCCGGGCTCGAGCTGGTCGTCGCCGTGCGGGAAGAAGGCGTCCCCGTCGCGAACGATCGCGCCGATCAACGAGCCGGTGATCGGAAGCTGCTTGAAGGGTGTGCGAACGAGCTTGCTCGTCTCGCGGACCGTGATGTCGAGGATCTCGAAGCGGTCGCCCTCGAGCATGGCGAGCTGGCGAACGCGCGGATCATGGGCGAAGCGCACGATCTCCTCGGCGGTCAGCGAGCGGGGATTGACGGCGACGTCGATCCCGGCGCGCTCGAACACGCCCACCGAGATCGGCTCGTGGACGACGCCGATCGTGAAGCCGACCCCGTGGACCCGGGCAAGCATCGCCGCGTAGAGATTCTTGGCGTCCTCGGGCATCGCGAAGACCGCGGCCTGCGCCTGCCCGATGCGCTCGCGCTCGATGAACTCGGCGTCGACGCCCGACACGCAGTAGACGCGGGCGTGCGGGAGCTCCTCGGCGACCTCGCGCGCGCGCTCCTCACTGGACTCGACGAGCCGTACGCGGATCCGCTGGTCGAGCAGGACACGCCCGATGGCGAGCCCCGTCGCGCCGGCGCCGAAGACGACGACGTCCTCCACCGGACGCTGGCCTCTCGCCAAGAGGCGGCTCCACTCACTCGCGGCGTCCGGTGAGCCGATGATGACGATCCGGTCGCCCGGCAGGATCGACTCGTCGCCGCGCGGAAAGAGCATCCGGTCGGCCCGGATGATGCTCGCCACCTTCGAGTCCGCCGGCACCTTCGCTTCCCGGAGCGGGCGCCCCACGACGTCGCCGTACGCTCCGGAGAGCGGCCGGCTGGCCGCCCGCTCCGCTGCCTCGGTGAGCGGGACGCCGGAGAGGTCGTCGCCCGCGCCGTCGCGCGGGACGTCGAACTCGACGATCTGCACCTGGCCGTCGGCGAACACGTCGGTCTGCTTCGCAGCCGGAAGGCCGATCGTGCGGGCGACGGCGTGCGCGGTCTCGAGCTCGGAGGAGACCATGAAGTCGACCTCGATCTGCCGCTCCTGCCAGGCCTCGAGGTATTCGGGGTTCGAGGTGCGGACGATGGTCTGCGTGTCGGAGAGCTTCTTCGCGAGCATCGCCGCGACGAGGTTGATCTCGTCCCGGGACGTGCAGGCGATCATCAGGTTCGCCCGGGCGATCATCGCGTCCTGGAGCACCCGGCGGGTCGCCCCGTTTCCCGTCACGGTGCGGATGTCGTACCGGTACGAGAGCCCCTGGAGCCGGCCCGCGTCGAGGTCGACGACCGTGACCTGATGGTCGCCGTGGAGCGCCTCGACGATCGTCGTGCCGACCTGCCCGGCCCCGAGAACCACGATCTCCATGGTCGCGGAGCGTAACGCTCAGTTAGGTCAGCGGGCGTCCCACTCAGGCTCGTCTTCGATGCCGACCGCGTCCGCCACCCGGTTCACGTAGTTGAAGTAGGAGATGACCTGAATCGCGTCGTGGATGGCGCGGTCGCTCCAGCCGTGAGCCCGAAGGGCGTCCGCGTCCTCACGGGTGACGCTCGCTGGGGTAGCGGTCATCTTCACGGCGAGGTCGCAGAGCGCGCGCACGGGCGGCTCGAGGTCGGCGGCGCGATAGTCGTGCATCGCGTGCTCGGCCAGCTCGTCGGGTGCGCCCTCGGCACGGAGGTCGTCTGCGTGCGCGCGAATTCAGTAATGGCAGTCGTTCGCCGTCGAGACGACGACTGCGAGGAGCTCTCGCTCGGCGCGGGAGAGCGCGGAGGGCCCGAACATGATCGCCTTGTAGAGCTCCATGGAGCGGTTGAGGACGGTCGGGTTCAGGCACATCGCCTTGACGATGTTGAAGACCTTGCCCGCCCGGCCGAGCGCCGCCGCGTACTCGTCCGCGAGGGCTCCGGTCGCCTCGTCCACCTCGATCAGCCGGATGTGCGGCATCCGCTGATTCTGACAGGGATCGGCTAGCTTCTTCGTTCCATGCTCGGCGATGACCTCCGCGAGCTGATGCGCAGCTTCCCCGCCGGGGTCGGCGTGCTCACCGTCGACGCCGCGGGCGAGCGGCTGGGCCTCACCGTCAGCGCGGTGGTGTCGCTGTCACTCGACCCGCCGCTGGTCGGCGTCTCCGTCAGCCGACAGGCGGCCATGCACGAGCTCCTCCGTGCCGCGGGCGGCTTCGCGTTGAGCCTCCTCTCGGGAGAGCAGGCGGCCGTCGCCCAGCACTTCGCACGCGGCGTGCCGCCCTTTGCCCACTGGCACGGGATCGAGTGGCGCGAGGGAGCGTCCGGCGCTCCGCTCCTCGAGGGAGCTCTGGGGTGGCTCGAGTGCCGTCTCTCGGCCGAGCATGCCACCGGCGACCACACGCTCTTCGTCGGCGAGGTCCTCTCGGTCGAGCGAGGACGCGGCGGCCCCCCGCTCGTCCACGTCGGGCAGGGGTACGTGTCGGTGTGAGCGGGTGCGCGCGGTGATCGAAGCGGTCGTCTTCGACCTCGACGGCGTCATCGTCGACTCGGAGCACGTCTGGGACGACGTGCGCAAGCAGCTCGCGGCGGAGCGCGGCGGTCGCTGGCACGAGCGCGCTTCCAGGGACATGATGGGCATGAGCTCGCCGGAGTGGTCGCGCTACATGCACGACGTCATCGGCCTCGCCGAGACTCCCGAGGAGATCAGCGCGGAGGTCGTGACCCGGCTCGAGTCCGTCTATCGCGAGGAGCTGCCGTTGCTGCCCGGCGCGGTGGAGGCCGTCGAGGCGGCGGCGGCGCGCTGGCCGCTCGGGCTCGCCTCCTCCTCGAACCGCGAGATCATCGACCTCGTCCTCTCGGCCTCCGGCCTCGGGCCTCGCTTCCGGGTGACGGTCTCCTCCGAGGAGGTCGCCCGCGGCAAGCCGGCCCCTGACGTCTACCTCGAGACAGCGCGTCGACTCGCGGTCGATCCGACCCGATGCGCAGCCGTCGAGGACTCCGAGAACGGGATCCGGAGCGCGAAGGCGGCCGGCATGCGCGTCGTCGCCGTCCCCAACCCGCAGTACCCGCCGGCCAACCATGCCCTCGGCCTCGCCGACGTCGTTCTCCAGTCCGTAGCCGACCTGACCCCCGAAGCCATCGAGCCAGGTCCCTAGCAGCCACGTCCGGGGTCAGACCCTCGGCCGTGGCCGGAAGGGACGCGCTCGCCGGCCGACCACGCCCTCGGCCTCGCCGACGTCGTTCTCCAGTCCGTAGCCGACCTGACCCCCGACGCCATCTAGCCAGGTCCCTAGCAGCCACGTCCGGGGTCAGACCCCCGGCCGTGGCCGGAAGGGACGCGCCTAGCCTGGGCCGGCGCCCTCGCGGATGGCGTCGATCACGGCCCTGAGCTGGGCGATCGAGAGCAGGCCGCCGAGGGCGGCCTGGGCGGACTCGAGGTCGCCGGCGTCGGCCTGTCCTTGGACCCGGTTGAGCTGGGTGCGGAGCGAGTGCAGAGTGCCTGCGAGCCGATCGCGCTCGGTGGCGAGCTCGTCAGAGGCCTCCGCGCCCGCGACCTCCTCGAGCGCCACCTCGACCTGGTCGCGGACCTGTCTCAGCTGCTGCGAGAGCTCCGGCGCCGTCGTGGCCGAGGTCGCCAGCGCCTCGATCTGGTCGAGGAGCGCCTCGACCTCGGTCGCCTCCTGCTGGAGGTCGCCCCCGCCGCCGCCACCGCCGCCTCCACCGCCACCGCACGCCGAGAGCGCAAGGAGGAGGACGACCAGCCCGATCCGGGCCGCGGCGCTCAGACGATCCGCCATGAGTCCTGGGCAGGCGTCCGATCGACGTTTCCTGCCTTGTCGATCGCCCGCACCCTGAACCTGTGGAGGCCCTCGTCCAGGCCCCTGTAGGTCTTCGGCGAAGAGCACGACGTCCAGGCGCCGCTCATGTGCTTGCACTGGAAGAAGGAGCCCGGCTCGTTCGACCTGAACCTGAACGTCGCCCTGTGCCTCCGAGTTCGATTGGACGGCTTGTCCGTGATGGTCGTGGTCGGCCGGGTGTGGTCGGTGAACACCCTGATCGAGTCCGCCGCGTTCAGGCGGCCGCCCGTGGAGACGTGGTTCGTGAGAGCGCGCCTTGCGGTCGACGCCCCTGAGAATCGCGCGCTTCAACCCAGCCACTGAGTGATTCCCGTGCGCGAGGAGCAGAGCCGCGACGCCCGCGACGTGCGGCGTCGCCATCGACGTGCCGGCGAGCGACTCGTAGTCCGCGGTGCCCGGGTCGAGGCACTTGACGCGGAGGTCGTCGATGTAGACGCCGTCGAAGCGGATGCTCCGATCGCTCTGGAGCCGGAAGCGCAACCAGACCTGCGACGCGCCGTCCCAGCGCGAGAAGTCCTCGCTGATCGGGAAGAACGATCCGCCCGTCGAGCCTGTCCACCCGCTGAACCGCACGATCGTCGCACCGTCCTCGACGTCGATCAGGAACTCGTCGAAGCCGAACTCCGTCTGGAGCCACATCCGGTACTCGAGCCGGCAGCCGGCTTCGCCACTGAGGTCGAACGAGCCCAGTTTGCGGATGCTCCTGTTGCTGAGATTCGGGTAGTTCACGGCAGGCGAGTCCGTCAGGCTGCGCGAGCCGGAAGTCTTCTTCGCCGTGGTCCGGTTCCAGAGCGGACTACCACCCGTTCGTTGGCCCCAACGGGCGTCGAACGTGGCTTCCGAGCCGTCGAAGTTCTCCGAGAAGATCGTGTGGTAGCCGGGCCAGGTGCTCCAGATGGTCGTGCCGGGCGCAGCGAGGTGCACGGCGGCCTTGCCTCGGTTCGAAAAGCCCGCCAGCCGGTCGGACGTGTTGGTGGCGGCGACGCAGATCACGTTCGTCGCGCGGACTCCTTGCGGGGGGCGCCGGTGATACTCGCAGGGGTAGGCGTTCGTCGCTCTCGTATTTGTCGTCAGGTTCGCGCCCTCGTTTCCGGCCGCCACGACGAACAGCGTGTCTTCGCAGACCGCCGACTTGATCCGGTTGCCGAGGGCGACGGACTTGCCGGAGCCTCCGAAGCTCGCGTTGACGATGTCGGCCCTGTTCCGGCACGCGTACTCGAAGGCGGCAAGGATGTTGCTGGTCGCGAGGCTGCCGTTTCCGTTCGCCGCGCGGAGCGGCATGATCGCGACGTCCCAGTTGACGCCGGTGACGCCGATGGCGTTGTCCCCCTCGGCGCCGATCGTCCCCGCGACGTGCGTCCCGTGGCCGTTGAAGTCGGCGGGCGTGTTGTCCTCCTGGACGAAGTCCCAGCCGTTCACGTCGTCGTCGAAGCCGTTGCCGTCGTCGTCGAAGTCGTTCCCTGGGATCTCGTCCGAGTTGACCCAGATGTTGTCGTCCAGGTCGGGGTGGTCGATGTCGACGCCGCTGTCGATGACGGCGACGACCACGTCCGCGTCGCCCGTCGTCGTATTCCAGGCCGCCGGGGCATCGATGTCGTGGTTGCCGCCGGGCTGGTGGAGCCCGTGGAGCCGCGGGAAGAGGGGGTCGTCCGGGATCGCGCTCAACTGGTAGACGTAGTTCGGCTCGGCGAACTCGACGCGCGGATCGCTCTCGAGCTCGGCGACCGCCGACCGCACCGAGGCGCCCTTCTCGAGTCGGACGAGCGTGAGGCCCGCCTCGCCGAGGCCGCGCGCGGCGCGCGCGTCGCTCGCCTCGAGGGCCGCGCTTCTCGCCGAGGCGGAGACGCCTGCCCGGAACTGCACGATCACCTCGCCGGGGACGTACCTCGCGGGCGCCCCTACCTGCTGCTGGAGGCCGCCCGGGGCCGCGCCCGCGCCGCCCGCCCCGCCGAGGAGCAGAACCGCAACGCCAAAGAGAAAGACCCTCAGACCAACCGACCGCATCGTGGACGGATCTTGCCCTTTCCCGGGCCGAAAGGGAAGAGCGACCCCGCGGCGCTAGCGGATGCGCCAGGTGTCCGCGGCCGGCGTCGAATCGACGTTGCCGTTCCTGTCGATCGCCCGCACCTGGAACCTGTGAAGGCCCTTGGACAGGCCGGTGTAGACCTTGGGCGACGAGCACGCCCGCCAGGCTCCGTCCATGTGCTTGCACTGGAAGGTCGAGCCAGACTCGTTCGAGGTGAACCTGAAGGTCGCCTTCCGACTCGTCGTCCGCGCGGGCGGTCGCGCGGTGATCGTCGTGTTCGGACGCGTGTGGTCCATGGCGATCGCGAGCGACCGGTTGGCATTCAGCCGACCGCCGCTCGAGACGTGGTTCGTCAGGTTGGACTTCTTGTCGACTCCCTTCAGGAGCGCGTTCTTCAGCTTCGCCGGCGACATCGCGGGCTCCTGGGCCAGGAGCAGCGCCGCCACGCCGGCAACGTGCGGCGTCGCCATCGAGGTCCCGTTGATCTCGTTGTAGTCCTCGCCGTTGGCCACGAGGCAGCTCACGACGACGTCGTCGACGTGTGCTCCCCCGTCGGTGACCGAGCCGTCGGTGTAGACGGCGAATCGGAGGAAGGCGTTCGCCTGCCCATCGAGGAAGGAGAGATCGTCGGTCAGATGCGCGAAGCCTCCCGGCCCGGCGGGAGGCACTGTGTCACCGAAGTAGAAGGCGCTCTCTGTCCACGGCCCCGCTGAGTTGCTCGCCATCTCGACGGCGAACCAGTCGAAGATTTGAGGCAGGTCGAAGTCACGTATAAGGAGTTCGAGGTCGTAGTCCACACTGCACCCTGAGCGGCCGGCGAGGTTGATCGCAGTTGCGTTGCGGATGAAGTACTGCTGGCTGTTCAGGTAGTTCGCTCCCGGCGAGTCGGTCATGCTGAAGGAGCCGGAGCTGGCCATCTCGTTCGTTCGTTGCCAGGCGGCAGTGCCACCAGCGCCCGCCAGTTGGCGAAGCTCGTCTCGAGGTTGTCCGAGAAGACGGATGACCACTGGGGCCACGAGCTGTAGATGTCGACGCCGGGTGCGGCGAGGTGCACAGCCGAAGTTCCGCGGTTCGAGAACCCAGCCAGCGCGTCGCTGATGTTCGTGGCGGCGACGCAGACGATGTTCGAGGCGCCGACACCGTGGGGTGCCGGCCGGTGGAACTCGCACGGGTACGCGTTGGTCGCAGCGGTGTTGTTGTTCAGGACGTGACCGTCGTTTCCGGCGGCGAGCGCGAAGAGGGTTCCGTTACACGCCTTGATCGCGTTGCCGATAGACAGCGACTTGCCGGGGCCGCCGAAGCTGCCGTTGACGATGTCTGCGCCCTCCGCGCAGGCGTAGTTGATCGCGGAAACGATGGCCGCCACAGAGAGGCTCCCGCCCGCGTCGCCGGCGCGCACCGGCATGATCGAGACGTCCCAGTTGACGCCGGCGATGTCGGCCGCGTTGTTCCCTTCGGCGCCGATCGTCCCGGCGACGTGCGTACCGTGACCGTTGAAGTCGAGCGGCGTGTTGTCGTTCTGGACGAAGTCCCATCCCCTCGTGTCGTCGACCTTGCCGTTTCCGTCGTCATCCCCGTTTCCGGGCGGGTCGTTGTTGACCCAGATGTTGTCGTCGAGCTCGGGATGGTCGTAGGCAACGCCGCTGTCGATCACGGCCACGACGACGTTCTCGCTGCCCGTTTGCGTATCCCAGGCCTCGGGCGCGTCGATGTCGTGGTCGCCCGCCTGGTTCAGCCCCCAGAGCATGCGAAGTTCGTGTCGTTCGGAATCGTCTGGCTGACCCGGTAGAGGTAGTTCGGCTCCGCGAGGACGACACTCGGGTCGCGCTCGAAGGCAGCGACCGCCGAGCGAACTGACTCGCCCTGCCGCAGGCGCACGAGAGTCAAGCCCGGTCGGCCGAGGGCGTGGACGGCCCTCGCGTCCTGCGCCGCCAGCGCCTTGCCGCGCGCAGCATGCGTGACGCCCGCGCGGAACTGGACGATGACCTGACCGGCGACGAAATCCGCGTCAGCTGCGGTGCCGCTGACGACTCGATGGAGCTTGCCGTCGCCGGCGAGCGTCCTCGCCTGTGCGCCGGTGACGCCCGCGGCGAGCAAGAGGATGACCAAAAGGAGCGGCAGCCGAAAACGCAAAGACCCCATACTCGCCAGATTGAACCCTCTCGAGTCGAAAGGGAAGAGCGGGAGGGTTAAGCCACCCGACGGAGGAGGACGCAGCCGTTGTGGCCGCCGAGGCCCATCGCGTTCGAGAGCGCCACGCGGATGTCCGCCTTGCGCGCCTCGTTGGGGACGTAGTCGAGGTCGCACTCGGGATCCGGGTGCTCGTAGTTGATCGTGGGCGGGATCGAGCCCTCGTGGATGGCCAGGGCGCAGACCATCGCCTCGATCGCGCCGGCCGCCCCGAACATGTGCCCGAGCATCGACTTCGTCGACGAGATCGCGAGCTCGTAGGCGTGGTCGCCGAAGACGTCCTTGATCGCCTTGGTCTCGGCGAGGTCTCCGAGCGGCGTCCCCGTCCCGTGGGCGTTGATGTAGTCCACCTCGCCCGGCGCGACGCCCGAGCGCTCGAGCGCGGCCCGCATCATCGCCACGACCCCTTCTGACTCGGGGTCGGGCTGGAGCATGTGGTGGGCGTCGTTCGAGGCGCCGTAGCCGAGCACCTCCGCGTACACGCGCGCGCCGCGCGCGCGGGCGGCTTCGAGCTCCTCGAGGACGACGACCCCGGCGCCCTCGGCCATCACGAACCCCTCGCGCTCGGCGTCGAAAGGTCGCGCCGCCTTCGCGGGGTCGCCGTTTCCGGAAGCGAGCCCGCGCATCGTGCAGAAGCCGGCGAGGATGAGCGGGTGGATGCATCCCTCGGTGCCGCCGGCGATGACGGCGTCGGCGTCTCCGCGCCGGACGAGCTGGGCCCCCTCCCCGATCGCGTGCGAGCCCGTCGCGCAGGCCGAGACGACCGCGTAGTTGGGCCCGCGGATTCCGAGCTCGATGGCAAGCTGCCCGCTCGCCGAGTCCACGAGGACGTTGGCGAGGAAGGTGGGCGAGACCCGGTCGGGCCCGCGCTCGCGGAGGACGTCGTACTGGCGCATCAGCTCGTTGAACCCGCCGATGCAGTTGCCGACGACGACGCCGACACGCTCCGGGTCGAACCCGTTGAGCCCGGCGTCGCCCATCGCCTCCTTCGCCGCGGTCAGCGCGAAGAGGACGTTCCGGTCGAGCTTGCGCACCTCCTTGGGAGGCGCGGCGCCCGTCGGGTTGTAGTCCTTCACCTCCGCCGCGATCTGGACCGGGAAGGCGCTCGGGTCGAAGGCCTGGATCACGTCAACGCCGCTCTTGCCCGCGAGGAGCCCCTCCCAGGTGGTGGTCAGATCGTTCCCGATCGGGGTGACCGCTCCCATACCTGTGATCGCGACGCGGCGCATGTCGTTAGCTTTTAGACGAGCGAGATGGCCTCGGAGGTTTCGCCCAATGCGCGCTTGCCCTTTCCACCCATGGAGGCGGAGCTCGTCGACACCCTCCCGGAAGGCGACGGCTGGCAGTTCGAGCCGAAGTGGGACGGCTTCCGCGGCATCGCCGAGAACCTCGACGGCGAGTTCCATCTCTGGAGCCGAAACGCCAGGCCTCTCCTGCGCTACTTCCCCGAGCTGGCCTCTCTCGGCGAGCTGCTCCCACCCGGCTCGGCGGTCGACGGCGAGATCGTGATCGTCCGCGAAGGCGGGCTCGACTTCGACGCGCTCCAGATGCGCCTCCACCCGGCCGAGAGCCGCGTGCGCAAGCTCTCCGCAGAGATTCCGGCGGGTTTCGTGTGCTTCGACGTCCTCCTCTGGGACGGCGAGGACCTCCACGAGAAGCCCCTCGAGGAGCGGCGGAAGAAGGTGGAGACGCTCCCCTTCGACATCTCCCCGAAGACGAGCGACCGGAAGGAGGCCGGTGTCTGGCTCGATCGCCTCGAGGTGGCGGGGTTCGACGGCGTGATCGCCAAGCGGCTCGGCTTCCCGTACATGCCCGGGTCGCGCGAAGCGGTCCAGAAGGTGAAGGGCGAGCGGACCGCCGACTGCGTCGTCGTCGGCGTCACCTGGAGCGAGAAGGGAACGGGGATCGCGAGCCTGGCGCTCGGCCTCTACGACGGCGAGGAGCTCCGGCCGGTCGGCTCGGCGCCGGCCGCCGGGAAGAAGCGCGAGGAGATTCTCGCGCGCGTGGAGCCGTTGCTCGGCCCGAATCCGGAGCGGAAGCCGCGCGGCGCGCCGAGCCGCTGGAGGCCGAAGGCCGATCTCGAGTGGAGCTCGGTGCCGCCCGAGCTCGTCGTCGAGGTTCGCTACGACAAGTGGCAGAAGGGGCGCTTCCGGCACAACTCGCGCTTCCTCCGCTTTCGCCCGGACAAGGATCCCGAGCAGTGCACCGTCGACCAGGTGCGCCCGCGGCCGAAGAAGGGCGACCCGACCGTGCCGGGCCTCCTCGGGCACAAGTAAGAGACCGTTACGGGCTGAGGGCTTCCTCGGCCTAGACGAAGGCGAGGAGGGCGGCCACGAGAACCGCTCCTCCCACGACGAGGCCCGAGGCCTCACGGAGATGCGGCGACAGCCAGGCGACGCCGAACAGCGCGGCCGCGACCACGGGCAGGAAGAAGAGCCCGATGCTGAACCCCGCAACCAGGCTGAACGTGAACAGCACTCCCGTGAGGAGCCACGCTGCGAACCACGGCCAGCCGCGGCCCTCGGGATGTTGCCTCCTCAAGGCCACCACCACGGCCGCTCCGATCAGAAGGATCGGATAGAGAAGGATCACGCTTCAAGCGTAGCGGGCGGCTCCAAGCCGAGGGCGTCGAACCGGGATGCGAGGCTGACCTTGCGCCGCCACATGCCGGCCGTGTACGGCGCCAGGTCGACGTAGTAGCGGACGAGATCGCCCTTGGTCAGCCCCGGGCCCGGGAAGAAGATCTTGTCGAGGTTCGTCAGTGCGACATCGCGGCGACCGATGCGCATCCGGCGAGGGTAGACGAAGGCGCCGCGCCGAATCCCCCATCGTGGGGAGGCGACGCCCGACAAAAGCAGCATGATTCGGACTGCCGGCTCCCCCAAGATCCCCGGCGTCTGGCGAAAGCCCGTTTCGGCTCTGCGGCTCCTCTCCACACCGAAGCGGGCTTCGTCATGTCTGGGCACCGTGGGCCCGTTGGTACCATGGCGCGGCCAAGGAGAAGTGGCCGAGTGGACGAAGGCGGCGCCCTGCTAAGGCGTTAAGGGGGTACACACCTCCTTCGAGGGTTCGAATCCCTCCTTCTCCGTCCGCAGAGCGCTCGCTGAACCGCCGGAGGGGTGGCAGAGCGGACGAATGCGGCGGTCTCGAAAACCGTTATCCGTCGTTAGGCGGATCGAGGGTTCGAATCCCTCCCCCTCCGCCTTAGCCAGGAAGCCGCTTGTTCATGCGGCTTCTCGGCAGCGCTGGCCGGCACCCGCCCGGCGCGGTGCGGACATCGAGGGCGCGGCATCGCGGCCGCGGTCGGTGTCGCTGCAGCCACCATCCGGGTTTAAAGAAGCGGCGAGACGCGTCTGAGAAAATGGAGATCGATGTCGCGGCTCAGCGCCAAGGCTCGCGCCCAGCTTTCGAACAGCGCCTTCGCCTACGTCAATTCGAAAGGGCAACGACGCCTGCCGATCCACGACGAGGCACACGTTCGCAACGCCCTCGCCCGCTTCAACCAAATCAGGTTCGAGGACGACGCGGCGCGGGAGCGTGCGCGCAAGAGACTGCTGAACGCGGCGAAGAAGTACGGGATCGTGCCCATCGGGTTCATCACCGGGCAGCTCGCCACCGAGCGGCTCGAGGGCGAGTCGAGAGGCCGGGATGCCGTGTCGCGCAACCTGCCCACGGGCCAGGTCACGTTCCTCCTCACCGACATCGAGGACTCCACCGGTCTTGTGCGCCGCGTTGGTGACGGCTACGCGTCCCTGCTCGGTGAAGTGCGCCGATTCCTCCGGCGCGCCGTCCAACGCTCTGACGGCCGCGAGGTTGACGTCCGCGCGGACGAGCTCTTCGCGGTCTTCAAGCGCCCGGTCGGTGCTCTCGAGGCGGCGATCGCGATCCAACGAAGTCTGGGGTCTCGGGCGTGGCCGGACGGGGCAAGCGTGCGGGTCAGAATCGGCCTCCACACGGGCCGCCCCACGCTGACCGAGAGCGGCTACGTAGGTATGGCCGTGCACACTGCCGCCCGCATCTGCGCAGTCGGCCACGGCGGCCAGATCGTGCTTTCGTCAGCTACCGCGCGAGCCGTCGAGGCATCGCTTCCAGTGGGGGTCGGCCTTCGCCCGCTGGGGACTCACCGTCTGCAGGGGCTACGCGATCCCGAGACGCTCTTCCAACTCGAGGCCGACGGCCTGCCGGTGAGCTTCCCGCCTCCTCGAACCGCTGCCGAGTCTGCCGATCGGGCGCGAGAGGCGCACTGAAGACGCATCGGCGGCGTTGCGGCGGCGGCCGATGGGCGCCTGCCCTCCGATATCGTATTCGCGGGTTCACGTGAGGAGCCACAAGTGGGTGTAGGGGACAAGCTCAGGAAGGTCGGCAACTACGTCCGCAAACGCTGGCGATCCACAGGCGCCGACAGCTACGACCACTACAAGCGGGAGCGTGAGCGTGAGCGTAAGCAGGCAGAGCAAACGCGCGAGCGCGACGAGCGCCATGGTGAGCAGGAGCGCGAGGAGGCAGAGCGGGGGCGTGAATACGAAGAGCGCTATCGGGCTGAGCGCGCAGCCGCGGAGCCGCGCACGGAGGCACCTCGCAGTGACCCGAGCCAACCCGAATGACGGTCAAGCTCCGTCTGATACGGACCTAGCGCCCACTACGCATCGAAGGCGAGCACGGCGCGTACGAGGAGCACCTGCCGGACTACTGCGGGGCGAGGAGGCAGAGGACGATGGCCAAGCATCACAACATCGCGGAGTGGCACGGCAAGGATCTGGTCGACAGCGAGGGCAGGAAGATCGGCAAGCTGGAAGACGTATACGTGGACGTCGAGACCGACGAGCCGATGTTCGGCACCGTGAAGGAGGGCCTGTTCGCCCGCCACTTGACGTTCGTGCCGCTGCGCGGGCTCACGATCGGCCCCGACGGCCTCCAGGTGGCCGTCTCCAAGGAGCAAGTCGAGGACGCCCCTAACATCGACATGCACGGCGACGAGCTCTCCCAGACCGGAGAGTCAGCCCTCTATCACCACTACGAGCTCAACTACACCCCGCCCGAGACGGAGAGCGGTCGCCGGCTCGCCCGCCGCTGACGGGAACCGAGGCCCGCTAAGAACCCGCGCTCGCCGGCACGCGGCTGGCGTGCGTAGGGGCAAGAGCGGCGATCGGAGCAACGTCGCCCACCGCGACGGACTTCTTCGTCATGTCCGCCCACTGTGCGGGGATCGCGGCGGCGAGCGCCCGGCGCGCGCGGAACGTGAGAAGAAGCGATCCACTCAGCCCGAGCGCGGCCGCGGCGAGCGCCGCGCCGGTCAGCAGGAGCCCGGAGGCCAACGCGAAGTTGACCGCCGCGCCCTGCGAGACGCCGAGCGCGAACAGCACGCCCGCCGTCGTCCCCATGCCCGCGACCGCTCCACCGGCCGTGATCGGAAGGATCGCCGTCGCGGCACTCATGCAGAGGACGGCCAACGCGAGCGTCGGCGAGAACGGAACGCCGATGGCGCTCAGCAAGAGGGTGCTGCCGACGGCGCGCGAGGTCCAGCAGCCCAGGAGCAGCAGGCCCGCGACGACAGTCGTCCGCGAGAACCGCGTGCTGTCCGCGACGCGCCGGTAGACCATGTGGAGCCGGTCCGAGCGCCCGATGAGCGGGAGCCGTGCCACCCGCTGTCCCAGCGTGAGGATCCCGAGGCAGCCGATGCAGAACAGGACGACGACGATCAACGGCGCGCGGAGGATCGGCCCCGACGTTGCGAGAGCGGCGAGGGCCAACGGAAGCATCGCCACTGCGTCGACCATGCCGAGGGCAACGATCGAGACGGCAATCGTCCCGAGCCCGAGCCTGACCCCGCCGAGCCGGCGCAGAGTGGAGATCTTCACGACGTAGTCGAGCCGGAAGGGCAGGACGACTCCGCTGGCCGCGGACGCCCCGCAGGCGGCGAGACACCGTGCGCCGTCGGGGCGCTCGCGACTGGGGAACAGCTGGTGCCATCCGAATGCGCGGAAGCCGAAGCTGACGAGATAGGCGCCTCCGGCGAGGAAGACCAGGGGCACGTGCGCGCCCTCCAGGGGCCAGCTCGCGTCGCTCAGGTATCGAGCGACGAGGACACACGCGCCCAGCGAGAGAAGAGAGAACGCCAGTCCACCGACCAGCCTCCGACGATGCGGACTGTGGCGGATTGCAAACCACTGTGCCGCGGGCCAGCTCACGCCGACCGGGCGACGGAGTGGGACCGTTTCAATCAACGGACACTCGCGATCCGGAACGCCCGCGGCGAACCCGTGGTCGCCGAGTGCTCCAAGGAAGACGAAAGAGACATCTGCGGCCCCTGACGCTCGCGTTCACGCCGACCGCAACTGGGTCGACGCGCTACGCCGGCCAAGTGTCGGAGCCGGAAAAGTCTGCCCGCCTAAGGCTAGGGCGAGGCAACCTGCACTCTACCACTCGGCGCGCCGACACGAACCGGCCGTGATGAGAGCGCTCCGGAGGGGCTACACTCGACCGAGGAACGGCGGATGAGCTACCGCGAGACCGAGCACCTGCGTGTGCTGATCGCGAACGAGCGCAAAGATCGCCTGGCACTCGTCGCGCCGATCGTCGCCGCGCTCGGGCACGAGGTGATCGCGCGCGAGATCGAGGTCGAAGACGTCGGCGCCGTGACGGCCAGGGAGCGACCCGACGTCGCGCTCGTCGGGCTCGGCGAGAGCTCGGATCACGCGCTCGGATTGATCGAGAAGATCGTGCGCGAGTCCGCCTGTCCGGTCATCGCCCTGATCCACGCACCCGATCCGGACTTCGTCAAGGAGGCGTCCAAGCGCGGCGTCTTTGCCTACATCACCGATGCGGAGGCCAAGGACTGGCAGAGCTCGATCGACATCGTGCTGCGCCGCTTCGCCGAGTACCACGACCTCGAAGGCGCCTTCGGGCGCCGCGCCATCACCGAGCGAGCCAAGGGCATTCTGATGGAACGCCACTCGATCGACGAGGCCACCGCCTTCAACATGCTGCGCGACCACTCTCGCACCGCCAACCGCAGGCTCGTCGACGTCGCGAGCGCCGTCGTCGACGGCCACCGCCTGTTACCAAAGCAGCCGCAAGTGCCCGCGGCGCGCGGCCGCTGACGGACACTCGTCGGAGTGGGACGCGATTGCCGCCGGCTCCGATCGCAAGCGGAGGTTTGGGGATAGCAGACCGCATGGACCCGGCTTCCGTGCGGGAAAAAGGGAAAGCGGGGCGGTTCGCGAGCTTGAGTGACTAGCGCCGCAAGAACCGCCCTGCAATACAAGGAGGCGCTCCCCCTTCCCGCTCGAGAAGCGGAAGTCGCCATGGCGCCACGGGAATAGCATCCGGCCGTGGTCAACGGCCCCTAATGCTAGGCCGACAGCGCCTTCCGTCGGACGACGGGCGTGCCAGATCCGGACCTCGGAAACGCTACGCCCCAAGAGACGATCTCTCCAGAGCTGAGCGCCACTGGATTGAGCGTCGCGTCAAGGGAGGAGTCGGCTTGCCGAACGGACGCGGTTGTCGTGATCGTCTTCATCAGATGCCTCTCGTGCAGGAAGAAGGCCCGCGAGCCGCGGGCCTTCCCCTTGCGTCGAGACAGGCGCTTACGCCTTGACCGCGCCGTTCCACTTGTGGACGATGACCTCGCCGACGGTGATCTTCGGCGAGTTCGGGACCACGTTCTCGAGCTTCTCCTCGCGCAACCAGCTGGCGACAAAGCGAGTCGACTCGTCGGCCTGCGCCGAGGTGTCGAAGAAGCTGATGGAGCTCATGACGTCCTTCTCGGCGTCGATGAGGTAGTAGCCGCTGAAGCCCGGCAGCTCGCTCAGGCGGGGCAGCAGGCTCTCGCCGACCCTCTTGGCGAGCTCGTCCTTGCGGCTCTGATCGATCCCCTCGTAGCGTCTAACGGTGGTATGCATGGTGCTCCTAACGCTCTTCGTTCAGGGCGGAGAACCCGGTTGAGTCCTCCTGATGCACTCAGGCCCGGTGTGACAGTCGAAGAGCGGGTCGGAGCCTCGACGGCTTCCTTCTGGGTCTTCTGGCGCCTCCGTACTGTAGCACACTTCTTGACAACGTAGGATTAGATGACTACGTTTTAGGCTATAGCAACGTAGGATGCAGGACGTTTGTCCCTTCACGGTCGCCCTCCAACACGTCCCGGATCGGGAGCTTGGCCCGCTGCTGATTCAGCTCGCGGCGGCGGGCTTCCACAATCCGATTATCGAGACCGTTGGTGGCTGCTCCTGTTCCGCGACAGCTCGACGGCCTCCTTGAGCCGACTCGCCGCTCGGGCTGGTGAACCTACTGGCGAACTGGAGCTCAAAGCCCTGCAAATAGACATGTTCTAGGCGGTCTCGAAACCGTTATCCGTCGTTAGGCGGATCGAGGGTTCGAATCCGTCCCCCTCCGCTATACCCGCTAATCATGCGCCCTCTGGCTGGATTGAGAGTGCCGCCCTCAGTCCGCCGAAGTCCACAAAAGTCCCGAACGCAGCCATCGGGCGCCCAACGATACGGGGCGGCCGACTTCCTAGCGCCACTCGTGCTGCGCTAACGTGGCCTGATGGATCCAGAGCGGGCTCGCGAACTGCTGGCCGCCGAGCGCGAGCGCATCGAGCGGGCGCTGGCCCGCCTCGTCCATCAGGACACCGGCGAGCCGGCGGACGAGGAAGATCCGGCCAACCTGGCGTCCGACCTCTATCAGGACGAGCTCGACGAGGGTCTCGGGGACGATCTACGCGAGGAGCTCGCTGCCGTCGAGCGGGCCGAGGCCCGGCTTGCCGCCGGCACCTACGGCCGCTCGGTCGAGAGCAGCAAGCCGATTCCGGACGAGCGTCTCGAGGCTCTTCCCGACGGCAGAACGGACGGTCGAGGAAGAAGCTCACTGAGCGAATCGGCGGGACGAGCGGCTGTGGAAGCCGTTACGTCCGCGCGGCCGCCCTATTCGATGCCTCGCCGCTCGGGGGAGCTGCTGGCGGCGTGGGCGGCGCGAGTTCCTTCGGGCAGCGTGGCGGGCGTCTCGTCGCCTCCTCCGCCGCGTGAGGCGGGTCGAGACGATCGGCGGCCAGTGAGGCGATGCGTGGCGGCCGGCGAGGATGCAGTCTGGGTGGTCCTCGACCAGGGCGACAGGGTCGCCCGACTCGATCCACAGTCGGGGGAGATCGTCGGCGAGCCGATCTCCGTCGGCAACGGAGCCGTCGGCGTCGTAGCCGAGGAAGGCGACGTCTGGGTCGTGAGCAGGTTCGACAAAACGGTCACTCGCATCGACTCGAGGCACGAGCGAGCTTCGTGGGGAAGCCGATCGCGGTCGGAGGTCGCCCGATGGCCATCGCAGCCGGAGAGGGCTCAGTGTGGACCTTCAACACGCAGGACGGCACGGTCACCCACATCGACGCGACGACGGGCAAGGTGCTCTCCACCTCTCCACGCGTCGTCGGGCGCTCAGCCGGGAACATCGACTACGCGGGGCTCGCAGTAGGCGACGGCTCCGTCTGGGTCGCTAGCCCATCCGAAGGCTCGGTCGTGCGGATCGACGCAGTGCAACAGCGTCGCGCGGATCGCCCTCTAGCTGACCGGTGAGGCCGCCGGCACCGGTGCCGGCGGCCTTCGCCTTTGGCCCCACAACGCGCGCCGGCTCGATACCGCCCTTGGCGCACTGGCGAACTCACTGGCGAACCAGAATTAAACTGCCTGCAAATCTGCTGTTTCTGGGCGGTCTCGAAAACCGTTATCCGTCGTTAGGCGGATCGAGGGTTCGAATCCCTTCCCCTCCGCCATTTCCTTTATCCCATGTGGGCTCGGAGGACACTCCGAAGCCGCGCGCTCAGCCCCACTGGAGTCCACGAAAGTCCATTGTTGTCGACAGAGGCTTGAGAGGACGGCGCCCGGCCTTACGCCGCCTGCCGTCCGAAGCCGAGGGTGAGCCGAGAAACGGCCAACGGCGTCATCGCTGCGCGGCCGGCCGAGCGGGCTTGTCAGGTCGAGAACACCATGATGAAGCGGGTGGTCGAGCGTCTCGGGTTGCGGTAGGCGTGTGCGGTGGCTGCGTCGAACCATGCACTGTCGCCGGTGCTCAGGGTGATGGTCTCATGACCGACGTCGAGGTCGAGGGTGCCGGCGGTTACGCTGAGAAGTTCGATGCTTCCAGGGCGGTGCGGCTTGCTTTCGTACACCTCGCCCGGTTTCAGCGTCCATGACCACAACTCGATCGGACCGTGGCTGACGAGCAGCCTGCAGGCCCCCCCTCGCGGTCCGTCCCATAGTTGCAGCGTTTCGCCGGCAGTACGTACGCCGACGGTCGCCGTTGGTTGCTCTGGAAGGAGCTCGCTCAAAGTCACCTCGAACGCGTCCGCGAGGCGAAGCAACGTGCCGATGCTCGGGTTTGCTTGCGCCTGCTCGATCTGCACGATGAGTCGGCGGCTCATGCCGCTTCGGGCGGCGAGTTCGTTGAGCGTCCACGACCGCTCGGTCCGGAGACGGTGAACCGCCTGTGCGATCGGGACGGCCACCCGGTTGTACTCCTCTTGACCCCGCGCAGGCGCCGAGTGCATTATTTTGCATTATATGGTGCAGCGAGGAGCCGCCAACCACTTGGGCGGTGATCGGTGCGCGGGCCCGTCGACGAGTGCTCGCCGCTGCGTCGTGACGTCGGCGACGACGTCGACGCTGACACAGTCCCATGGGCGCAGCGCTTAGCTGGACGACCGCGCAGGAGGATGTGAGAAACGTCGCGTTGCAACCCAACGTGGGCGTCCCGAGCCTCGCCTCGCTCGTCGGAGACCGCCGGCAGTGAGGCGATTGCTTCCGGAGCAGCGATCGCGAGCGACCGGGCCGTCCGCCGAACACAACCGACACAGGCGCAGCCGGCTCGCGAAGATCACTGAACCGCGCTCGGTCGGGGCAGCGTTAGTCAGTGGTGCGGTCGTGGTCTGGATCGTCGGCAATTTGGCGGCCAGCCCTTCGTCGTTCGCGTTTCTCTTGTTCGTCGGTGTGACTATCGGCGCGATATACGCCCTGGTCGCACTCGGTTTTACGTTGTCGTACACGCTGATCGGCCTGATCAACCTCCCCCAAGGCTTCGTCTTTGTAAGCGGTGCCGCATTCTGCGCCTATTTGCTCGACGCCGTTGACGTGAATGAGGGCAGTAGTTTCGCCGGGACCGCGCTCGCGGTCCTGGTCACGCTTCTCCTCGTCATGAGTTTCTGTGGACTACTTAGCGCCGTAATCGAGATCGTCGCGTACCGACCTCTGAGCAACGCGCCGCGCCTATCGAGACTCGTGACCGCAGTAGGAGTTCTATTTATCCTGGACAACATCATCATCGTTCGGACAGGGGGAGCACCCGTCACGCTTCCAGATCTGCTTCCACGGGGAGGCGTGTTCAGCGTGATGGGGGTTGCCTACACCTTGGATAAGCTAATAGTTCTACTCAGCATGGGTCTTGTTCTCGCGGGCCTGTATTTCGCACTACAACGAACCAAGGCCGGCCGATCAATTCGGGCTGTGAGTCAAGATTCCATCGGCGCCCAGCTCGTGGGCATCAATGCCGCCCGTACCGTCACGCTCGGCTTCTTCGTTGCCGGCGCGCTTGCGGGCGCCGGCGGGGAACTCTACGCTCTTTACTTCACGACGGTGACTTGGGATCAGGCGCTTCGCCTTACCTTGATCGCGTTTACCGCCGTAGTCCTCGGCGGGATCGAGAGTTTGGTTGGTGCGGTGATTGGCGCGATGATCATCGGGATCACCGAAAGCTTTGTGAATGGGTTCACGTGGTACTCACCTGGGAGCGACTGGTCGCTGTCGGTCGTGCTTGGGATCATGATTCTCGTGCTCGTCTTTCGACCACAGGGATTACTCGGGGAGAACCAAGAGTGAGGTTGCCGGGAGGATGGCGCTACACGACCCTGATGTGGAGCTTCATGCCGAGGGTCTTGTGGAATGGCAGCGTGCACCAGCTCTCGAGGTGGCGGCCGTCACCGCCCGCGCCCTGATCGATCCTCACCTCCGCGCGCGGCACGCCGAGACCGACGACGAGTTGCGCGCGGCCGCCCTGCGCGCCGTTGAGATGCTCGGCCTCCCGTCCGACCGAGAACGGGCGCTGGAGGCTGAACGCCTCCATGCCCTGCTCGATGGGCTCGCCCTGCACGGGGCGATGCGACCCGAGCGGCTGCCGCCCCGACGGATCGTCGCCGTCCTCCGCCGTCACCTCGACGAGCTGGAAGGCAAGGCATCCCTGCCGCCCCGGAAGTGATCGACGGACCAGACATGCCGCTCCTGAACGCGGTCGGCGACCTCGTGTGGTCTCAGCGGGCGCGAAGCCTATTCCAGCTACTTCGTCCACATAAGGACGGACCGACGCCCGCGAAGGGCAGATTCTTCCGCCTGATTGCTGCGTCGAACGAAGCGTGTTCGCACACTGAGGGAGAGGCGACGAGGCCTCCCTTGTTTCGCGCTCGCTCGGTCGTTGTGTTCCCTCCTCCGGCGAGTCCCATCGTCGCGAGGAGCGTGTTCTCCGCCAGCAGCTCGAGCCGAGGGCAGGTGGGCTCTGCGCAGATCGTGACGCGATCTGGCATGCTCGCGCGCGGGGGGTCTCGTCCCTTGGCAGGCGGAGACCCGGGTAACCGCACCCGATCGAGGAGGGAGAGATGAACGTGAAGAGATGGCCGGCGGCGGTCCTCGTCCTCGGGCTTGGTCGTCGCCGTGGCGTTCGCCGGGCCGGCGACGGCGGATCCGCCGAGCGGCGTTCCCGGCGGACCGTGCCTCGAGAACGCGCAGCAGGTCCAGCTCAGCAGCCTTCCGAGCTACGCGGAGGTCGGCCGCATCCTCGAATCGATCGAGGCCTCGAGCCAGGGTGAGGTCGACGTCGCGAGCGCCGGGCTCTCGGGCGAGGGGCGGGAGCTCCTCTACGCGACGGTCGGCCACGGCCCCGACGTCTTCTGGCTCCAGGCGAGGATCCACGGGAACGAGCTTCACAGCACGGAGGCCGTCCTCCAGGTCCTCAAGTACCTGGCGAGCAGCGGCAGCGCGGAGGCCGAGCAGATCCGCGACGAGCTGACGGTGATCGTGATCCCGATGTACAACCCGGACGGCGCGACCGCCAACATCCGTCAGAGCACCACCCCGTTCCGGATCGATTTGAACAGGGACTGGGAGCTCTTCCAGCAGCCCGAGTCGCGTGCGTTCTACGAGCTCTGGGAGGAGACGAGGCCGAGGCTGGCGCTCGACCTCCACCACATGGGCCAGAGCCCCGTCGTGGAGGGCACGAACCAGCTCAACACCTTCCAGATCGGGGCCCGCTCGATCGACCCGAGCCGCATGACGGCCGAGCAATGGCTGACGAACCGTCAGATGGCCCTGATCTCGACGGCCGCGGTGTCTCGCCTCGGCACCGGCAACGTGGCCCGCTACCCACTGATCGACATCACGAACGCGGTCATCAGCCGCATGCTGCTGGGCGGCCCGGGCCCCGACGGGAGCGACCCCGGGTTCAAGACACAGGGCGCGATCTTCTACGAGGTCCGCTCCGTCGGCCAGAAGAGCAACGGCATGCTCGAGCAGCTCTTCGTCCGCCCGACGATGGCCGTTCTGAGCGCCGCGGCCGACGGGACTCTCTACGACCACCCCGGGACCGGGTGGGAAGACATCCCCTTCGGCGACGGAGAGCCTTGCGGCGGCGGCCCCGGGTAGATCCGCAGGCCGACCAAAAGTCCATCCGAGAGGGCCGAGGCTAACCTCGGCCCTCTCTCTCGTCGTTAGTGGTCGATCGGTCTAGTAGCCGTAGGGGCCGTCGCTCGTGCTGCCCCCTTGGCTCGGGGCTCGGGGCGCCGCCGGCGCTGACGACGTGCCAGGTGAACTGCTGGCCGTCGAAGGCGTCAGAGAATCCGTCGCCTGTGACCTGTCCGGGCCCGTCCTGGACGAACGTGTAGAGCCGGCGTCCGTCGAGGGTGACCTGCCTCGTCCCGTCCGGGCGCTCGGTCACGCCGAGCTCGCCCGAGACATCGCCCGTGGGGGCGCCCGAGTCGATGGTCAAGGGCTCCCAGAACTCGGTGCACGCGTCGGTGCACACCACGCTGCCGTCCGCCTCTTCGTCCGATTCGTAGAGGGCCTTTCCAGCCGAGTCCACGAGCACGCGGCCGGAGTCGCCGATGTCCTCGAACGAGACGGTTGCGGTGCCGTTGCTCGAGGGGGCGGCTGCGTTGCCGTTGTCGCCTCCACCCCCGCCACAAGCGGCGAGGGCCAGAACCGCCCACGACGGCGGCGGCGACGACGATGAGCAATCGTTTCATCGAGTGACCTCCAGTGGTCGGTGTGTTGTCGTCCTTCATCGAGTGCAGACGCCTGCCTAGCCGCAGTCCTTCCCGGCGATGACGGGCCGACCCCACAGGCTCGATCCCGACCGAGCCGTCGAGCACCTTCCACGCCTCTACCGCGCGGCCCGGGCGTGGGTGCGCTCACGGGAGGAGGCCGAAGACCTGGTGCAGGAGACCTACGCACGGGTACTCGCCCGACCGCGCTTCATTCGCGGCGAGGAGGAGCTGGGGTACCTGTTGCGCGCGCTGCGCAACACCCTCGTGAGCCAGCGTCGCGCCACGAGCCGGCGCCCGCAGACGGCGGAGCTGGTGGAGGACGAGGTCGTGGCGGGACACTCCGGACAGGACCCGGCCGACGCGGCGGAGAGCCGCGAGGTCTATGCGGCGATCCACCAGCTCCCCGAGGAGTTCCGGGATGCGCTCGTCGCCGTGGATATCGTCGGGCTCTCCTACGGCGAGGCTGCGCGGGCACTCGGCGTCCCCGAAGGGACGGTGACGAGCCGCCTGTTTCGCGCCCGCGATCGAGTCGCGCGCAAGCTCGATCAGTGACGCAGCGTTCCGTCCCCGCGCCAGCTCGCGAGGGCGAGGAGCTCGTCGCTCGGCACGGGCCCGATGAGGATGCAGGTGCGCCCGAGACGCCGCCATGTCACCGCGGGCTGCCCGTTCACCTCGAGCGTCTGAAGCTGGATGCCGTTCCGGGTCGTGCTCGGCGCTCCCGAGGGACGGTCGAGCCCGGATCCGGCCACGATCACGTACGCGATCTGCGTCCCGTCCTTCTCGTAGAAGACGGTGGTGGCGTCCCGGCCGTCGATCTCGTCGTGCCGCACTCCGACCGCCTTCCAGCCGTACGACTCGAGGAAGTCCGGAAAGACCACGCCCTCGACGTCCAGGTCGAGCTGCGTCCCCTCGGCGCCCACCGGGCGTGGGGCCGGCCCGCTGGGCGGCTGGTCGGCCAGCGCTGCGGCCTCGGCGACCGTCGGCCCCGCCGGCCCGCCGCTCAGGACCGCGACCACGACCACGGCCGCGACCGCCACAGCGCCCGACGAGCGCGAGCCGCGGCGACCATCGCCGACGGACGTCGCGGCGTCCCCGGCGCGGCTCGACGGCCTCACGCAACGACTCCGGCACCGCCTCGTCGCCCAGCGCCTGCGTCGCCGTCACCGACCGCCGCTGCCGGTCGAGCAGCACCTGCAGCTCGGGGGAGGCCGAGACCCAGGCCTCGACCGCCGCTCGCCGCTCGACCGGCAGCGTCCCGTCGGCCAGGGCGGCCAAATCGGCCATCTCCTGCTCGGTCAGGCGCGACACCGCGTCGGTCATCGTCCGTTAGATAGCACAGTCATTCGAGAGGGGCCGATTCGTGGCCCTACCTCCGCGCGGTCGCGAGCCTCGCCACGAGGAAGCCGGCCAGGCTGAGGACGGTGACTGCCTCGGCGACGCGGGATGCAAGGATCGCAGCCGGATCGTAGCCCGGCTCCATGAACCCGAAGAGCGGCGTTCGCTCGCTGATGAAGAGGAAAGCGAACGAAGTTGCCGCGAGGCCGATGCCGCCGGCAGCCAGGAGCGCCGGAAGCACGCCGGCCGGCCGGTCGTAGAGGCGCTCGACCGGAGCCAGGAGCCCGAGCCCGATCACGGTTGCCCCCAGGAAGTTCAGGACGAACAGCCTCCCGATCGTCGGGATCGACGAGTAGAGGCTGAAGTACTGCTGCAAATGGACGGCGCCCACCGCGAGCACGGACAGCGCCCCAAGGACGCGGAGTGCCCGCCCGACGCCGGACGCGGAGGACGCCCGCGTCGCCGACAGCGTCGACCCGTGGCTGTGATGGAAGACGTTCATCGTGTGACCTCCAAACAATGGACTTCATAGATCGAGGACGCCCGCAACCGCCCACTTCGTCCCGCCGCCGAGACGTCGTGAAGAGGCCGCGGCTCTCAGGGCGCCTTCGTCCTGTAACCACACGAACGGCGGAACCAGGGGGCCGAAGGCGGTCGCCCCCTCCGGCTCTCCGGGCGCTCGCCGCTTCCGCGACGTAAGACCGGTCAGCCGTGGCAGCTCCACGCTGGATAGATTCGACTTCCGCGCCGCTCCACTCAGCGGTTCTTGGCAGGCGGTCGCGCACGCGGGCGCGAACCGCGGGGAAGCGCTGCGCGGGCAAGCAGCGCGCGTAGCGGAGAGGAACTGACCGCGCAGCGTCATCACCCAGCGTGGCGAAGCCGCGTTCTTGAATCTCTCAGCACAAAGTGACAGGGTTGCTCCTCGGCCTGACGATTTCCATTTCAAGAACGGCATCAGGATCGCGGGCGCCTTCCCCGATCACGACCACGTGCACGTAGCGCGATGCGTGCAGACCGCACTTTTGAGCGGAGCGGTAGTCCCCGAGGCGATGAAGGAGGAGGATCACATGCCGAAGCTAGTCGTGTTGGATCCCGGTCACGGAGGTAGCGATCCGGGTGCGGCCGCTCAAGGTCTCAAGGAAGCGAAAGTGACCTTGAGCCTGGCCAAGCGGGTGCGGAAAGCGCTGCTGCGTGATTTCGACGTCCGCGTCGAACTGACCCGCTTGAGCGACCGTGCCGTTGAACTACAAAGCCGCGCGACTTTTGCCAATGACCTTGGCGCTGACTACTTCGTGGCTTTGCACATCAACTCCGGCGGAGGAACCGGGTACGAGGACTTCGTGCACAGCTCGGCCGCACCCACTGGCAAGACGGCGAAGCGCCGATCTGCGGTGCACCGCGCCGTGATGGACTTCATGAAGGAGAACGCCATACCCGACCGCGGCAAGAAGAGCGCTGATTTCGCCGTCTTGCGTGAAACTCAAATGCCGGCCGTTCTGACAGAGAATCTGTTTATCGACAATCCGGCTGACGCCCGCCTGCTCAAGGACCGCACCTTCCTCAATGGCCTGGCGGAAGCACATGCAAGAGGCATCGCGGCCGCCCTTCGCCTGCCACCTCTCCCCGGATAAGAATCGAGACGCGGGGCGGCGAGGGCAGCGCTCCCCAGACCCGCCGCATCCCGTGGAGACGTGGGTAGCTGCCGGTCAGCATCTGTTCCCACATCTCTTCGCGCGTCAGCTTGGCCATGGGTTCAGGCTATAGGCGCGACGACGCGTCCCCGTACTCGTCGTGCAGGTTCCACCATTGGTAGGGCGCGGTCTGCGGATAACCCTCCGGGGAGTCCTCCCACTCCTCCTGGCGCCCGAGGGCGGTGATGTCCAGGTAGCTCCACGTGCTGCCCATCGCCTCGTCGCCGCGACTGTCGACGAAGTAGGTGCGGTAGACCTTCTCGCCGTCGCGCAGGAACGCGTTCGTCCCGTGCCACTCGGCAACGCCGAGGTCTGCGTCGAAGTCGTCGGTGAGCGTGTACCAGGGGATCTGTTCCCAGCCCATCCGCGCCTTCCAGCGCTCGATGTCGGGCTGGGGCGCGCGCGAGACGAACGCAAGCGTCGTGTCGCGGGCGTTGAGATGGGCGGGGTGGGCGACCTGGTCGGCGAGGAACGAGCAGCCACGGCAGCCGCCGTCCGGAAAGTCGGCGACGCCCTCTTCGTAGAAGAAGCGGTAGACGATCAGCTGCCGCCGTCCTTCGAAGAGGCCGAGCAGGCTAACCGGGCCATCTGGGCCCTCGAACTCGTACTCCTTCTCGACCGCCACTCGCGGCATTCGCCGCCGCTCGGCGGCGAGGGCATCGCGGGCGCGGGTCATCTCCTTCTCCTTGACCAGCAGCTCCTCGCGTGCGGATTCCCACTCCTCGGGCGAGACGACCGGCGGGATCTCCATGGATTTGCCTCCTTCTAGCGGGACGACGTGGCCATGGCATTAGACCCGAGGGGGCCGCGGGACTCATCGACAGGCCGCGGCCGGGTCGATGGTCTGACTGATGACCGTTCTGAATCGAAGTCCGTAGCCTGCGGCGCCAGGCGACTGTAAAGGTAATGGGATGAGAGCTGTTCGCTTGGCGCTTCCCATTGGGCTGGCGGTCGTCGCCCTCGCGGCGGTCGGATGCGGCGACGGCAACGAGCGATCCGCCACGGCGGCGGAGACCGTAGCCACGGACACCACCACAGCCGAGATGTCAACTAGACGCCTCCCGAAGCTCATCGGCACGGTTGGATCCACCGACGACCCAGATGCGTACGAGATCAGCCTCACAACCGAAGACGGGGCTGAGGTCACCACTACGCTCCCGCCCGGCGAATACATGCTCGAGATCAACGACCTGTCCACCACCCACAACTTCCATCTGGGTGCGCGGCGCACCGGGGTCGACGTGGCCACCGAGGTCGCAGGTACCGGTGAGAGGACGACGATTGTCATGCTCCAGGACGGGGAGGCGTACATCTACGTCTGCGACGCGCACCCGACCAAGATGAACGTGACCTTCAGCATCCACGGCCGGATACGGACGCAGAACTAGAACGCCCACTTACAGCCACCTCGCGTCTGCGCGACGCCGACTCGGTAGGGGCGAGTCTGGTCAGCCCTTGACTCCAGCGGTACAAGGACGGAGACTCACGCAGTCGTGCTTGCGACCGCCGCCTTCGCACGGTCGGGGCCTACGCGTCCAGCGCGACGGCGTGCGTGCGATTGGCGTCCTGGTCGCGCTGACTCGCGTCGCTCATCAGTGGGGGCACTCGAATTGAGGAGCGCAGCAAGATGACGAAGAAAGAGGTCGAACAGCTCCAAAACGGCATGAACGCCTTTACGACGAAGCACCTGAGGAACTTCCCTCCAGTTATCGTCGATGGCGACCGGGGACCCGCCACCAACAAGCGCATCGTCAACTGCAAGTTCTTCCTTGGATACACCGGCAAGCCGCAGCGTTCGCATCCGTGTGATGCCGCAGTTCCGCGAGCGGCTCAAGCGCCCAAATTCGAGCAAGGTCATGCCCCCCGAGATGAAGAAGCTCGGCGAGGAGCGCCGCCACAAGCAGCACGAGCGCGCACAGCGTCCAGTGGCGGCGGGCGCCACGACGTTCGATGGGCGCCCGGTCGCAAAGTGGATGAAGCCTTACTTGGACTTCGCCCGCGAGAACGGCTGGACAGGAACGCTCAATTCGGGCTTTCGGGACCCAGACGAGTCGGAGGAGCTGTGCTTCCAGATTTGCGGTGCCCCATCCTGCAAGGGGCTCTGTGCCGGCAAGAGCTCGAACCACTCTGGGAAAACGAAACCGCAGGGCGCCCTGGACGTATCGGACTTCCAGCGCTTTGGCGAGTTGATGAAGGCCTGTCCAATCGAACCGCGTATCTTCAATGACCTTCCCAATGACCTCGTCCACTTCTCGGCAACCGGTCACTGAGGCGTGATCGCCTGTCCGTCCCCGGTTTCCCAACAGAGCGCAAGAATGTGTAGCAAGCGGGAGTGCCATGTTGTCACCGAAAGCAACAGATCGGGTTAACCGAGCGAGATCAGCTCGCCCTCGCGCTCATCGTCGGCTTCGGTCTCCGCAACGGGACCGAGGGGTTCGGCACCGTCGGGATCTATCGCTTCGCAGGCAGCGAGCGGGCGTAGGTCGTGCCGAGCTCGACCCACTTGGCGAGCCGGCGCTTGCCGCGCAGGTCTTCCGGATCGACTCGTAGCCACCCCTGCATCGGCCGCCCGCGCATCTCCATGAGGCGAGCGTTCGTCGTCGCGACGAGAGCGTCCGACTCGGCTGGGTCGACGCGAACCAAGACTCCACCTTGACCGCTGGCTGCAACCGCCATGTTGCCCCCGATCAGGAAGGCGAGCCCACCGAACATCTTCTGCTCGGTCAGATTGGATTCGCCGGCGACCAGCTCGCGTATGCGAGCCGCGAGCTCCTCGTCATAGGCCACGGCGAGGATCGTACGGCAAGGCAGACGCCTGACCGGCTGGGACGCCGAGCTTCTTTCGCAGCCTTTGAGCCCGACTAGTCGTTCTTCCGTGCGACCGCGATCAGGTCGCTCAGGACGCCCTGACCCGCAAGCGCCGGGCCGGCACCCGGTCCGATGATGGTGACCTCACCCACCGGCGCTGCCCTGCATACCACGGCGTTCGTCAAGCCTTCGACGCTTGCGAGCGGATCATCACTCCGAAGATGCACCGGCTCCACACGAGCCTCGAGTTCCCCGTTGCCTCCCTCTCTGGAAAATTCGAGCGTGGAGACGTGCTTGATCCGAGTGCCGGCTCGTGCCGCGTCGTCCATCTCGGCCCGAGTCATTCCGCTGATTCCAGAGCAGACGACCTCCTCGGACCGGAGCTGCCTCGCGAAGACGAGCGCCGCGAGAATCATCGTCTTTGCCTTGGCATCGAGGCCGTCAACGTCCGCTGCGGGATCGCGCTCAGCAAGACCAATCGCTTGCGCTTCCGCCAGCGCGTCCTCGTAGGACTTGCCCCTCGTCATGCCGGAAAGAATGAAGTTGACGGTTGCATTGAGAACCCCCCGCAGCGCAGTCGGCGTCGTCCCTGCCAGTCCCTCGACAAGCGTGCTCAGGACCGGCGTTCCCGACATGACCGTGGATTCGGCTCGGAACGCCACCGCCTGGCTGCGCGCGAGCTCCACCAGCTCCACGCCGTGCAGAGCAACCGGCCACTTGTTCGACGTAACGACCGGGATTCGCCGGCCGAGCGCATTCCGCATATGCGTGAAGCCGGGCTCGCCGTCGGCGGGCCGACTCGCCGTGACCTCCACCAGCAGGTCGGCTTCCGTCGCGCCAAGTCCTTCGAGGGCGCTCGGCAGGCGGCGGACGCCGGGATGCTCCGCGAGCGACCGTCCACTGGATGCAAGTCCGAGAACAGTCGGAACGTCGAGGCCCTCGGACCGGTAAATGAAACCGTCTCGCGCGTTGGCGATGCCCACAACTGTCGGAGCGAAGCCGTACCGGTCCGCCAGGCTCTCCGCATACCCGTCTAGGGCGCGGACGAGCCACTGGCCGACGGTGCCGAACCCGACCACCCACAAACGCACCTGTCTCATCGGAGGGATCCCAGCGTACGCCGGAAGGATCTACCGCGCAGAGACGTGGGCGAGATCGTCGCCGTTCAGGACCAACCTCACCGCGAGATGCGACGAGCGGCGGGGCGGGCGTGCGTCAGCCGCGCGGATACTGAGAGGCGATCGCGCGCTCCAGTTCCTCGGCCGTGACGTCGCGGACGACCGCGTCCGGATACTGCTCGGTGAGCGAGAGGTTGCGCCGGTTCTCAGCGTTGTCGGGCAGCGTCTCCCGCGTTCGGACGACCATGGTCGGGACGCCGAAGGCCTCGGGGCTCGGGATCCACGCGACCGCTTCGCCGGTCTCGGGATCGACGAGAACCGCGTCGAGGCCGTCCTCGGTCACGAGCTTCGTGTACTCGCGGCCGTCGAGCACCATCGTGCCGTCCTCGCGCACCGCGTGCCGGCGGAAGGCCTCGATGATGTCCTCCCTGAGCCAGTCCGCGCGAGTAGGAAGATCGGCGGACGAGCCGTCGGACCCGACCTCGAGAATCTTGTAGTACTTCCCGTTCCGCTTGATCACGATGTCGGCTTTCTTGCTCCCATCCGGAAGCTCGCGCACCCTGAAGTACCTCGGCCCCTCGCCCGCAGCCGAGACTCCCGAATCCTCGCGCGCCGAATCGTTCTCCGTTTGCGTGCCCACCTGTGCACGCAGGATCTGGTTCTCACCCGGCAGGTAGAGCTCGACCACGTCATCCGACGGCAGGCAAATCGTCAACCGCGTGTCCGGGGCTTCCCGGCCGGCCAAGCCCTCCACCGTCCGACGGCAAGACACGCCGTCGCTTGCGATCCACGTCTCGTGCTCGATGAACGTCTCGCCGGAATCCGCGCGGTACTGGACGAGGATGTGCTCGATCGTCCCCGGAGCAGCCTGCACCGGCGCCAGGGCCGCGGCCTCGGCCTTGTCGACGATCGACGTGCTCCCGGGCCCTCCGAGAGCTCCGACGGCGGCGAGCGCGATGGCCGCCGCCGTCGCGACGGCACCCACGCCGACGGCGGCACGCGTGACTCGCGAACGGCGGCGGGCACGGTCCGAGCGCTGACCACGTCGTTCCAGTCGGCGCTCGAGTGCGACGCGCCGAGCCGCTCGAGGTAGCGATCGGTCTTGGTGTCGAAGATGGTCATTGCCCCTCCTCCCGTTCGAGCTCGGCGCGCAGCGCCGCGTGAGCCTTGGACAAGAGCGCACCCACGGTGCCGACCTCGATCCCCATCACGCCGGCGATCTCCCCGTACGAGAGGTCGCCGTAGTAGCGAAGCACGACGCAGTCGCGCTGGCGCGAGGGAAGCCGCCTCAGCGGCTCGGCGAGGGTGCGGTCGACGGAGCCTGCCGGAGCAGTGTCCCGCTCGAACAGGCGGAACAGCCGAGCGGCAAGCCGCTCACGCCGCACGCGCCGGCGTTCGGCATCTCGCGCAGCGTTGAGCACGAGCCGCCAGAGCCAGGCCTCCAGCGGTCCGTCCCCGCGCCAAGAGGCCCGCCGGCGCAGGGCGAGCGCAAACGCGTCCTGGACGACGTCGCTTGCCGCGTCTGCCCCGGCGACTGCCGCCGCCAGCCCCCGGAAGCGTGCGGCCTGCGAACGGTAGACCGCCTCGATCGCGCTCGCGGACGCGACTCGACGGCGCGCCGCCGCCGCGTGCCGAGCCGCCTCCACGGCTTCCGTGGTTGTGTTCATGGAGAGATCGACGCTTCGACCGCCATGTTCTCTTTAGACGTGGCTTCGCGCCCCTCTCCGACATTCTTCCTTCCGAACACGAAGAGGGTTCGGCTCTGAACAGGAAGCCTCAGGTGCGCGCGCGAGGCTTGCAGACCCACGGCATCACTCGCGCTGGGCGGCACGGTCCGGCGCAGGCGCAGCGGGTGGACTTCGAAGAGGAGACGCACTTCCGCTGCTACACCGTCAGCAACCAGACGCCGGAGCCGGCGAACCTGGTTACCCTCGACGATCAGTTCCTGCCGCCGACCATGCTCACCGTCGACGAGCCGGAGCTGTTCTGCCCGCCCACGTCGAAAAACGGGCTGCCGATCGAAGAGCCCGATGAGCACCTGACGACGTACAACGCTCCCTGGCCGCTGGAGCCGGACCTGAGCGTGCGCACCGAGGACCAGTTCGGCCTGCGGACGCTGCGGGTGACCGGCGCTCGGGAACTGTTCGTTCCGACACAGAAGCTGGTCGGCGATCTCGACTTCCCGAATCGGCTCAACCACTACTGGTGCTATGAGGCCTCGGGGCCAAAGGTCGGGCAGACCGTCACCCTGGACGACCAGTTCGGCTTCGACACCGTGCGCGTGGAACGGCCGCACCGGTTCTGCAACCCGGTCGAGAAAGTCTCCGAGGCCGGGCGATTCCGAATCGAAGAGCGGCGGTGCATCTGACCTGTTACGAGATCTTTGGGCCGCAGGCGACCACCGCGCAGACGTTCGGCGTCTTCAACCAATTCGAGACCGACGTCTTCACGGTCACGTCCTACCAGCTGCTCTGCGTGCCGGCCGCGAAGCTGGGGTTCACACCGATCACCGGCTAGCGACGACCGAGACAACACGTCACCGGACGGGGCGACGCCGAGTCGCCCCGTCCGCGCGCCCCCTGCATGCCCGGGCCTAGGAGCGTTCGGCGACCAGCTCTCCGACCGGCAAGTCCTGCGCACGAAGATCGCGCCCGCGCACGAGGAAGATGGAGACGAGGACGCCGGCGAAGGCGATAGCAGCACCCGCCCAGAACGCATTCACGAAGCCTTCCGTGAGAGCCGCCGGCACCGCGGCTCCGCTCGCGACCTCGTCGTCCGTCGTCGAGACGGCGATGGTCGAGAGGAGGGCGATGCCGAGGGCGCCTCCGATCTGCTGCGACGTGTTGATCAGTCCCGAGGCGAGACCTGCCTCCTGAGGCCTCGTCCCCGCGAGCGCCGCGATCGTGATCGGCACGAAGGCGAACGGGATCGCCACGCCGAGGATCAGAAAGCCGGGGAAGAGATCCGCCCAGTAGGAGCCGTCGACGGACACCTGCGTGAAGTAGAGGAGGCCGAGAGTGAGCATGCTCATGCCGAAGATCAGCGTCGGCTTGACGCCGACCCGGTTGACGACCTGCGCGGCGACGTTCGCCCAGATGACGGCCGTGCCCGCGACCGCGAGGTAACCGAGCCCGGTGCGCAGGGCGGAGAGGCCGAGCACCTGCTGCATGTAGAGCGTCAGCATCAGGAACATCGAGAACAGCGCCGTGCCCATGATGAAGCCGGCCACGTTGGCCGCGGTCAGGGTCTGCAGGCGAAAGATGGAGAAGGGGACGAGCGGCTCGCGCTGCCGCTTGCTCCCAGAGGGCGAAAGCGGCGAGCAGGACGACCGACGCGGCGAAGACCCCGATCGTCTTCCCCGAGAGCCACTCCCACTGTCGGCCCTGCGTGATGCCGAGCACGAGGAGCACGAGCCCCGACGTGACGAGCGCTGCGCCCGGGACGTCGTGGCTCTGTCCGTGCGCGTCCCGGCTCTCCGAGAGCAGGATCGGGGCGAGCGCGAGACCGGCGACGCCGACGGGGACGTTGACGAAGAAGATCCACTCCCAGGAGAGGAGGTCGGTGAGGATCCCGCCCATGAGGACGCCGGCCGCGGCGCCGAAGCCGCCGACCGCCCCCCAGGCGCCGAGCGCGATGTTGCGCTCTTTCCCCTCACTGAAGGTCGTGGTCAGGATCGAGAGCGCCGAGGGGGTGATCGTGGCCGCGCCCAGCCCTTGGAGCGCCCGGGCCGCGATCAGCGACTCGTCACTCCATGCGAACCCGCAGAGCAGCGAGCCGATCGAGAAGACGACGAGGCCGCCCATGAAGACGCCTCGGCGCCCGAGGATGTCGGCGAGCCGGCCGCCGAGCAGGAGGAACCCTCCGAAGACCAGGGCATAGGCGCTGATCACCCACTGCAGGTTTTCCTGCGAGAAGCCGAGATCCGCCTGGATCGACGGCAACGCGACATTCACGATCGCGATGTCGAGCACCACCATGAACTGCACGGCGCAGAGGAGCGCCAGCGCGAACCATCTTGTCCGGTCGGATGCGACCATCGGACTCTCCTTCCTCCTCGAGCTTTCTCGTCAAGACGACGAACGGGAGGAGCCAGAGGGGACAGCCCTGTCGAAGAACCCGATTCAAAATGAGCACGGAACCGCCGGGCCGCGCTGAACGGCGCGATGCGGCGTCCTCGGTCGGGCCCGTATTCAAGTGAATACGCGCCCTCCCTGCGTCCTTGCCTCGCACCGCCCATCGCACCCCGGCGGCGAGTGTCATTCTGAACCGGGTTCTAAGAGGCGGTGTGGCCTAGGCGCTGACTTCGGCGATACGCCCCTGCAGGAAGCGGCGCTCGGGCTCGGCCTGCGCGAGCTCGAGCGCGCGCTCGTACTCGATGCGCGCCTCGCCCGCCCGGCCCAGGCGGCGGAGCAGATCGGCTCGCGTCGAGTGGAAGTACTGGTAGCCGTCGAGGTCCAGCCGGTCGACAAGAGCTAGCCCGGCCGCGGCTCCGTCCGTCTCCGCCACGGCGATCGCGCGATTCAGCTCTACGACCGGAGAGCCGGTCAGCCGCCCGAGCTCGCCGTACAGCGCGGCGATCTGCGGCCAGTCCCGCATCTCCTCCACGTGCAACGACGCGATCGCCGCCTGGATCACGTACACGCCCCGGCCCTGCAACGCGAAGGCGCGGTCGAGCGCCGCACGCCCGCGAGTGATCTTCGCGGTGTCCCAGCGGGAGCGGTCCTGGTCGGCGAGCAGCACGAGCTCGTTGCCCGCGAATCGAGCCTCGCGGCGCGCGTCGTTCAGCAGCATCAGGGCGTGCAGGCCGTGCACCTCCGGCTCGTCCGGCATCAGCTCGGCCAGCGAGTCGCCGAGCCGAAGCGCCTCCGCCGCCAGGTCGACGCGGCCGCCGTAGCCCTCGTTGAAGATCAGGTAGACGACCGCGAGCACGGCCGCCAGCCGATCGGGAAGCGCCGGATCGGCGGGAACGCTGAAGGGGATGCCCGCATCCCTGATCTTGCGCTTTGCGCGCGAGAGCCGGCGCTTCATCGTCGGTTCGGGAACCAGGAAGGCGCGGGCGATCTCCTCGGTGCTCAGACCGCCGAGCGCGCGCAGGGTGAGGGCGACCTGTGCCTCCAGCGCGAGCGCCGGATGGCAGCAGGTGAAGATCAGCTCGAGCCGCTCGTCGGGGAACGTCGCATCCTCCATCTCGTCCTCCACTGCCTCGGGAACGTCGAGCAGGCGCGTCTTCTCCGCAAGCGTGCGGTCGCGGCGGAGGCGGTCGAGCGCACGGTTGCGCGCCGTGACCATCAGCCAGCCGCCCGGATTGGCGGGAGTGCCGTCGCGAGGCCAGCGCTCAGCGGCGGCCACGAAGGCCTCCTGGGTGGCTTCCTCGGCGAGGTCGAAGTCGCCGAAGTAGCCGACCAGTGCGGCGAGCACTCGCCCCCACTCGTCGCGGAAGGTCTGCTCGATCAGCGTCCTATCGCTCCACGACGGGACGCACCTCGATCGCTCCTCCCATGCGAGCGGCCGGGATCCTGGCCGCCAGCTGGATCGCCGCGTCGAGGTCGTCCGCCTCGTACAGGAGGTACCCGCCCAGCTCCTCCTTGGCCTCGATGAACGGGCCGTCCGTCGTCAACGTCCGGCCATCCTGCACGCGCACGGTCGTCGCCGTGTCGGTCGGATGCAGCTGATGACCGGCCAGGACACCCGGCTCCTCGGAGAGGGCGAGGTACTCGCGCAGGATTTGCGCCTGCCCCTCCTCGCCGAGACGTTCGAATCGCTCCCAAACGTCGCCGCCGGAATGGATCAACAGCATGTACTTCATCTCTGTCCTCCTCACGAGAGATTGTCACCTCTGCGACCGGGCATGCGCAGGCGCCGCCCGCTCCGTTCCGGGCACCATGGACGTGGAGTCGAGCCACTCCTCGAACGTCGGGCCCGCAAGGATGGCGCCCGGGCCCGGGAGCAGGCCGCCGGTCTCGTAGAGCTCGCTGTCCGGGTCGGCCGGGTTGCTCACGCCCTCGATCCGCAGCGAGTCACCGCGCCGGGCGGTGAGCAGTCTCGCTATCTCGACAAGGCTTTCCTCCCGCGGGCCCGCGATCTCCAGGATCGGCGTCCCGGAGGCTTCCAGAGCGGGCGGTGACTCGAGGTCCGTGGCAAGGTCGGCGAGCGCCTCGGCAACGGCCCTGGCAGCAACCAGCTGCGTGCGCATCTTCGGCACGTAGCTCACCTCGCCCTCACGACCCCACTCCACGAGCTCTGCGACGAACTCGTGGAACTGCGCCGCGCGCAGCACGCGTGCCGGGATCGGACCCGCCAGCATGGCCCGCTCGTGGACGATCTTCGCCGCGATATAGCCCCCGGTGAACCGGTCGGCCCCGATGATCGAGACCACGACGATCCGTTGCACGCCGGCCCGCTCGCCTGCCTCTTGCAGGTTGCGAGTTGCCGCGGTGAAGAACTCCGTGGCCGCCGCCTGGTCCGGCGAAGATGTGGTGGCCGTATCGATGACGCACTCCACTCCTTCCAGCGCCTCGGCCAGACCGTCGCCGCTGACCACGTCGACGCCCGTGGAGCGAGACATCGGGACGACCTCGTGTCCACCGTGCCTGGAGCACGTCGACGACGTGCCGGCCGACCCTCCCGGTCGCCCCCGCTACCGCAATCTTCGAGCTGTGCTGGCATGACCGCCCTCCTTCGTTTTGCTTCCGCCTCTACGACGAACAGCGGATGAAGAAGGGGACAGCTCAGCTCGGCGCCGGGCCTCGGTCGTCAGGTACCCGAGAACTCGGCGAGGGGACTCGGGTGCCTCGGTTCGTACAGGCCGATCTCGCCTCCGCCCGGGATCCTGAGCCGGGTCATCAGGCCGTACCCCTCGTCGGAGATCGGCGCCACGAACTCGACGCCCTTCTCCCTCAGCTCTGCGACCGTCCGTTCGATGTCGTGGCACATGAAGAAGAGCTCATGCTGCCCGACCGTCCGCCCCCAGCCCGGCCCCGGATGGACGGCGAGCTCGGTAGGAGGCAGCGAGAAGATCAGCCAGCCCTCGCCCGCGTCGACGCCCGTAAGCCCGAGGACGTCGCGCAAGAACGCGCGCGCCGCGTCGGCGTCCTCGGCGAAGAGAATCGCGTGTGCGCCTGCTATCACAGCGAGTCTCAAGCATACGTCGGTGACGTCGGCTCGAGCCGCCGACGAGGTACCCGGCGAGAAGCACAGTGCCCTGCGCGAACCGCTCTCCCATGACTCCCACGACAGGGGCGAATGCCGCGGCGGGGATGAGGACGAGGGTCGCGACGACACCGCTTTCGGTCACTCCGCCCTGCGCGTACGCATACACGAGCATCGCGAGCCAGGTCCCGTTCTCGACGCACTTGAACGCGGTGAAGGCAAGCTCCAGTCGTCGCAGGTCGCGATTGCCGGCGACGACGGAGAGGACGTAGAGCAGCGACGATCGCCGTGAGACGCCGGGACCCCCGTCGCGGCCGTCGGTCACGACGTCCTTCGCGCCCTCCATCGGGGGATCATCTCAGGCGGCTCGCACGGGAGATCGAGGGCCGACGATGGCACCGAAGAAGTTGAACTGCGACGCGGGTTCGGCGCGCAAGTGCCGAGGTGATTCGGAATGGGTCGCCCAGTCGACGCCGCCGCTGCGGCGGACCAGAATGCGTTTGTGACCCGACCGCCACGTCCGGATGATTCGGCGATGACCCGCAGCGGCGTGTTCGCCTGGCTGCTCGCCTCGATCGCGGTCGCGGCGATTCCTGCGATCCTGTTCCTGGACGCCGGGGCGGCCGAGTACGGCGAGGGGTGGTTCGCCAACCTCGTGGGCCCGGTCGCGGTCCTCTCCTCGACCGGGGTCGGGCTGCTGCTTGCGCTGCGGCGCCACACGAACCCGATCGGCTGGTTGCTGCTCGGCAACGCGATCGTGCTCGCGCTTGCCGGGCTCGCGCGCGTGTATGCGGGCTACGCCCTGGAGCACCCCGGCTCGCTGCCGGGCGGACGAGCGGCGGCCGTCTGGGACACGTCGGGCTGGCCCTTGCTCTTCGCGGGGGTGATCGCGATCGCGTTCGTCTTCCCGGACGGGCGACTGCCGTCACCGCGCTGGCGCCCCTGGGCGATTGGAGGGGCCGCCTCGTTCCTGGCCATGCTCCTCGGGGGCCTGCTCTCGGACGGGCCGCTCGATGCTCCGTTCGAGGAGCTCGCGCCCTTCAACGTGCTGCCGGGTGCCGTGCACGGCACCCTCCAGACAGTCGGGCTGCTCGGAATGGGCGTTACCTTCGTCGCAGCGATGTTCGCCCTGGTCGTGCGCTTCAGAGGCGCGCACGGCGTGCTGCGCATGCAGCTGAAGTGGATCGCCTACGCGGGCGTTCTCATCCCGGTCTCGATTCTCGTCGGAACCCTCGAGGGGCTCGCCGGTGCGCCGCGCTGGGTGACATTTGTGGCGCTGGTGGCGGTGGAGGTCGCCATTCCCGTCGCGATCGGGATCGCGGTGCTGCGCTACCGGCTCTACGAGATCGATCGCCTGATCAGCGCGACGCTCTCTTACGCCGTGCTCACCGCGGTGCTCGGCGCGGCGTTCGTCGCGGTGGCGCTCGGTCTCGGCATCGCCCTGGGCGGCGGGTCCGCCGTGCCGACTGCCGCAGCGACGCTCGCCGTCGCCGTCGCCTTCCGGCCGGTGCGCGCTCGTGTGCAGACGCAGGTCGACCGGCGCTTCAACCGATCGCGCTACGAAGGGCTGCGGCGGGTCGATCGCTTCCTCGACGACCTCCGCCTCGGTCGGGCCGAGCCGGAAGAGGTCGGAAGCGTGCTCGGTGAGGCGACACACGATCCGAGCCTCGAGCTCTTCTACTGGCTGCCGCGCGACCAGGCGCACGCGGACGCGGCGGGGCGGATCGTCGAGGAGCTCCCGACGCATCCTGCCGGACGCACGCCCGTCCGCCGGGCCGAGCTGCAGCTCGCCACCCTCGTCCACGCGCCCGATCCGCAGCGAGCCCTGCTCGACCTGCTGATCGGCCGGGCCGGGCTCGCCATCGAGATCGCCCGGCTGCGCGTCGAGGTTCGGCGCCAGCTCGACGAAGTCGAGTCCTCACGGGCGCGGATCGTCGCCGCAACGTACGAGGAGCGGCAGAGACTGGAACGAGACCTGCACGACGGCGCGCAGCAGCAGCTCGTCTCCATCGGTCTCGACCTTCGCCATCTGCAGCACGAGCTCGGGCCGGCTGCAACTCCGGCCGAGCGCGAGCTGCTCGACGGCGCGGTCACCGGTCTCACCGACGCGATCGCGGAGCTCCGCGGGCTCGCGCGCGGGATCCGGCCCGCGACGCTGGACCACGGGCTCGCACCCGCGCTCCGCGAGCTCGCCGCACGGGCGTCGATTCCCACTGAGGTCGACGCGACGGACGAGCGCTTCGAGCGGGAAGTCGAAGCGGCCGCCTACTTCGTGGCCAGCGAAGCGCTGACGAACGCCATCAAGCACGCGCGCTGCTCGCGCGTGGTCGTGCACGCGGGCCGAAGCGACAGTCGTCTCGTCTTGACGGTCTCCGATGACGGTCGTGGGGGCGCGACGCCGGCCCTCGGCTCGGGCCTCGCCGGCCTCTCCGACCGCGTGGTCGCGCTCGGAGGTCGGCTCGTCGTGAAGAGCGACGCCGGCCGGGGCACCTCGATTGTCGCGGAGCTCCCGTGCGCGTAGTCATCGCCGAGGACCAGACGCTGCTCCGCGCGGGGCTCGCCCGGCTCTTCGGCGATGCAGGGCACGAGGTTGTGGCGGCGGTCGCCGATGCGGACGCGTTCCGCGCCGCGATCCGCGAGCACGAGCCCGACCTGGCGGTGGTCGACGTACGCATGCCCCCGAACTTCAGCGATGAGGGGATTCAGGCTGCTCGCTGGATTCGCGAGGCACATCCCGGTGTGAGCGTTCTCGTGCTCTCCCAGCACGTCGAGATCGCCGGCGCAGTCGAGCTCGTCTCGCAGGGGGGCTTCGGTTACCTGCTGAAGGACCGAGTGCTCGACGTGGCCGAGTTCATGGACGCGGCCGAGCGCGTCCAGCGCGGCGGGTCCGCCCTCGATCCCGAGGTCGTCGCGACGCTCGTTGCCCCGCGCGAGCGGTGGCACGACGACCTCACGCCCCGCGAGCGCGAGATCCTCGCCCTGATGGCCGAGGGCCTGACGAACGCGGGTATCGCGGCCCGTCTCTTCCTGACCGAGCGGACGGTCGAGAGCCACGTGCGCCACGTCTTCTCGAAGCTCGGCCTTCACGGCGGCGAGGACGGCCATCGTCGCGTCCTCGCGGTGCTCGCCTACCTTCGCAATCGCGAGGCTCCGTAGCAGCACGGAGCCAAAGTCGCGCACTGGCGCGGCCTACATTCGCGTAGCAGCCTCGATGACGCAGCTCCTCTGCCCTCGTAGCCTCGGATACGTCGCTTCCACAACCGAGAGGAGTCGTCATGGAATCCACCACTACCCGCCCCGCCGTCGATCTTGCGAGCCGGCGAGCCCTTGCGGGGCCTGCGCTGGCCCTCGCAGTGCTGTCGGTCCCGGGCTCCACGCTCGCCTGGGACCTGCCCGGCGGCGGGTTCGTCTTCGGGTTTCCACCCGCGATCGCGGCGGTCGTCCTTGGCGCGCTTGCGCTTCGCCGCTCCGAAAGCCGCGGAATGGCCGTCGCGGCGATCGTGATCGCCGGCGCGATGCTCGCGATGATGATCGTCTGGATCGCTGTCGAGGCCCTCACGTAGCCTCGACCCCGCGCTCGACGGGGCGCTCACGGCCTTCGTGAGCGCCCCGCAAGGCGGAGACGCAGGACTGAGTTTGGTTGCCATTTCACGCCGGTGACACCTCCTGGTGGTCGGCCTCGAGTGGTTCCGGGCAGCCCATGCCGGGAAGTTGATCCGCACGTTCCGGCTGGGGCGCCTGGCGCAAGGGCAGTCCTTCTGCCTTCCAGGCGCTGAAGCCGCCGACGAGGTCGGTGGCGTGGCGGAAGCCGAGCTCGCGTAGTGAGAGCGCCGCAAAGCTAGAGGAGAATCCGTCGGCGCACATGAGGATGACTTCGCGCTCGAGGTCGCAGGCGGCCGGGTTGCGAAACTCGCAGTCGGGGTCGACCCGCCACTCGAGGACCGAGCGCGGGATATGGACGGAGCCCGGAACGACCCCGCGCTCGCGTCGGTCGTCATTCGATCGCAGGTCGATGATCAGCGCTCCCTCCCTCAGCGCTTCATAGGCCTGGCTGGGCGTGCGCCGGGGCGCGATCCGTCGGCGTGCGGCGGCGAGCAGGTCGTCGACGTTTCGCCGAGCCGCCCGGCGGTCTGCCGAGCGATCCCGCTCGACCCAGTCGGTGAGTGCGACCCAGGCGCCGCTTCCCGCTGTCAGCCCGGCCACGATCGCGATCGCACTGCCCGACCCGGCGGCGTCGGCGACGAGCCCGGCCAGAAGCGCGCCGACGACGAAGCCGAAGTCGCGCCAGAAGCGGTAGACCCCCACGACCTGAGCCCGCTCGACAGGCTGGACCGCATCCGAGACGGCGGCGATCAGCGTCGGATACACGAGGGCCGTTCCGATGCCGAGAAAGACGGCGGCAACCAGCGCTGGCGCGAAGGCGCCGCCGCCCGCAGCGAGCAGGGCAAGCGCGCCGGCCTGGACGAGCATGCCGGCGACGATCAGGGGCTTGCGGCCCGTGTGATCGGAGAGCCAGCCGGTGACCAGCTGGCCGGCGCCCCAGACGGCTGGGTAGACCGCCGCGACGATGCCGATCTGGGCCGCGCTTGCCCCGTGGGCGGCGAGATACAGGGGCGCCAAGCCCCAGGCGAGCGCGTCGTTCAGGTTGTTGACCAGCCCGGCCTGCGAGCAGGCGCGCAGCGTCGGGTGACGTAGCGTCGCGCGCTCGAATGCCGAGCGAAGCGTGCCCGTCACGTGGGGGCCGTGGGCGCGCTGCTCGCGTTCGACGTGCCCGGCGGTGTCACGCACGAAGAGCATCGAGATCACCGTTCCCGCGACGGCGATCACGGCTCCCAGGCTCCAGACGAGCGTGCGCGGAGCAAAGGTGGCGGCCAGCGCGCCGGTGACGAAACGCCGTCGCTGCGACGCCGAGGTAGCCCGCCGACTCGTTGAGACCGAGGGCAAGGCCGCGCCGCCGCGGCCCGACGAGATCGATCTTCATCACGACGGTCATCGACCAGGCGAGGCCCTGGTTGGCGCCGAGGAAGAGGTTGGCAGCCACGATCCAGCCCCAGCTGGGGGCGAGCGCGATCATGAGCGGCACGGGGAGCACCAAGAGCCAGCCGATCACCAAGAGGCGCTTGCGCCCGACGCGGTCGGCGAGACCTCCCGCAGCGAGGTTGGCGAGCGCCTTGGTGATCCCGAAGGCGACGACGAAGCCGAGGATCGCGCTCTTCGATGTAAGACCGAAGTCGCTCTCGCCGACGAGCGGAAGCACGCTTCGCTCGAGCCCCACCATGGCGCCGACGAAGGCGTTGAGGGCGACGAGCAGTGAGAACTGGCCGGCGTTCGCCCGAAGCCCGAGCCGAGCCGACGCCGCCGTCATGTCCGGCTCGGGACCCTCCCGCGGCGGTTCGCCTCGACGATCTCGCGCTGGTTCGCGGGAGCAGGCGGCAGATCGCTGAGCAACGCCTCGGCGAAGCTGGCGGCATCCGGATGCTCGAGCGCTTCGTTGTGGCGGCGCTCGAAGCCGATGCTCGAAAAGGGGTTGCCTGAGAGGCCGCGGCCGCAGACCGAGCCCCCGTAGTGGCTCGGGTAGACGAGAACATGATCGGGCAGCCCGAGCAGACGCTCGGATCGAGCCGTGCAGTGCTCTTGCCGCCGCCTCGGGCAGGCCGCCGGCGTGCAGGTCGGGACGGCCGACGTCGCCGACGAGCAGCGAGTCGCCCGTAAAGACGAGCCACGGCTCTTCCGTCCCCCGGCGCCTGTCCGCGACCAGGTAGGCGTTGTGCGCCGGCGCGTGCCCCGGCGTGGCGAGCGCTCGCACGGTGGTGTTCCCGAGCTCGACGATCTCACCGTCGCTCAGCGGGACATGCTCGAAGTCGACGGTCGCCCCGGTCGGCAGGTATGCCGTGGCCCCGATCGCCTCGACGAGCGCCGGGAGGCCCGAGACATGGTCTGCCTGCACGTGGGTCTCGAATACGGCCGTGATCGGGGCGCCCAGCCGCTCGGCCTCCTCGAGGTAGCCGTCGACGAGGTCGACATGTGGGTCGACGACGGCGAGCCGGCGATGCGTGAGGCAGCCGAACAGGTAGCTCGCGCACGCCGTCTCCGGAAACAGGAACGGTCGCAGAACCATCGCGTTGCCACACGGTACGGCGAGGCTTAGTATGGGGCAAGGCGAATCTTCCGATACCAATCATCGTCGTGACCGATACATCACTTTCGCTTCTCTGGGACACCACCCGCCTTCGCCTGCTCGTGGAGATCGAGCGCCAGGGAACCGTTTCGGCGGCCGCGAGGAGCGTCGGAATCGGACAGCCGAGCGCGAGCGAACACCTGCGCCTGCTCGAGGCGGCGGCAGGTCAGCGGCTCGTCGAGCGCAACGGACGCGGGAGCCGCCTCACCGAAGCCGGCACCGTCCTCGCCGCTCGGGCGCGCGAAGCCCTCGCTGCGTTGCAAGCAGGCGAGGAGGAGCTGGGCGCGCTCGCCGGGCTCGAGGCCGGCACGATTCACATCGGCGCATCGACGACGCCGGGTGTGTACCTCTTGCCCGACACGCTCGGCTGTTTCGGACGCGATCACCCGAATGTCGACGTCGAAGTCGAGATCGCTTCCACGGACGAGATGATCGAGCGGCTGCTCGCCGGACGGGTGCAGCTCGCGCTCGTCGGCGAGACGCAGGCCGACGAGCGAGTCGAGCTCACCCCCTTCCTCACGGACGAGATCGTCGGCATCGCCAAGCCAGGCCTACTCCCCATCAAGGCCGGGCGGATCAGGGCGGCCGCGCTCGCCGACCAGACCCTGCTCGTGCGCGAGGCCGGGTCGAGCACCCGTCAGACGGCTGAGCGGGCACTCGACGCGCTCGATGCGCGCCCGGCACGAGTCTGGGAGCTCGACTCGAGCGAGGCAATCAAGCGCGCCGCCCGCGAGGGACTCGGCGTCGCCTTTCTCTCCCGCTACGCCGTCGCCGAGGAGATCGAACGCGGCGAGCTCGCGAGCTTCCGCCTCAGAGGGCAGCCGCGGATCGAGCGGCGGCTCTACGTCGCGCGGCTCGCCCGCCGACCGTTGAGTCCGAGCGAGCGGGGCTTCATCGCCACACTCACGCGCTGCTGCGCCAAGAACGCGGAGCTGGCCGCCGCCTGCGTTGGCTAGCCGTTTGCGCGGTACGTCGAGCCGCACCGGTGCGGCGAGCGTAGCCGCGGCGGCAGGCGAGGCGTAAAGGAACCAGGGCGGACGGCCGATGCACTAGCCATGGCCTGGCGCGACAACTGGTTCGGATACGCGATCGCCGTCGTGGCAATCGTGATCCTCGGGTTCATCTGGCTCGACACCCGCTCCGACATAGAGCGCGAGCAGCGCCCGCACGCGAATATCCCGGCGGCGCGTGCGGCGGACGCTTGACGTTCAGCGGGAGCAGGATGACCTGCCGCCGCGTCTCGGGATCGCCTACAAGGCGCCGCGCCTAGATCGGGGTCGCGTAGCGCCTTGCGCGCTACCGTTCCCGGGATCCAGCTCACGGCGATGCTCGTCGTTCGGGACACCGCACCTTCCACGGATCCGGTCTCGCACAGACCATGCTGAAAACGAGCAAGACTCTCTATCGATCTGCTGTTCGCGTTGCCCTCGGCGTGACGTTCGTCTTGTCGCTGCCGTTGGTGGCGATGCTGATCACCGACGACGTGGTCTGGAGTCTGGCGGACTTCGCTGTCGCCGGCGTCCTCCTGGCGGCAATTGGTGTTGCGCTCGAGCTGGCAGTGAAGAAGGCGGGGAATCTCGCCGCCGCGCTCGGCATCGCCGCCCTCGGCGTCGCCGCGGCCATGTTCGGGGAGGCCGATGACGCGCCCGGCCTCGTGCTCCTGGGCATCCTGCTCGTCGTCAGCGCGTGTGCGCTCGGCGTGAGGACCGCCCAGCGCAGGTAGCACCAACAGCCGCAGGGGGCTTCGGGGCGCAAGCCCGCTCTGACGTCGACCTGTCAGGCGGCAGTCGCGCCGACTGCGATGAGTTCGTTAGCGTCAGCCGGTCTCATTGGCAGAACAGAGGAGGCGACATGGGCAGCGTGGTTATCGACATGAGCATGTCATTGGACGGCTACATCGCGGCGCCCAATGACAATCCGGAGCAGGGGCTGGGCGAGGACGGGATGAGGCTCCACAACTGGGCGTTCGACGATCCTTCGGTGTTCGAGCGGGTGTACGGCAACCTGGTCGAGGAAACGGGCGCCGTCATCATGGGCCGCCGGAGCTACGACAACTCGATCGAGGCATGGGGTGGCAAGGGCCCGCTGGGCGAGGTCCCCTGCTTCGTCGTCACCCACAGGCCGCCGGCGAGCTCGGACCCGGTATTCACCTTCGTCACCGACGGGATCGAGCGTGCCCTCGCGCAGGCCCGGGAGGTCGCCGCCGAGAAGCGGATCGGGCTCATGGGCGCCAACATCGACCAGCAATTCCTCGCGGCGGGGCTCGTGGACGAGATCAGGATCCACCTGATCGATGTCCTGCTCGGAGGGGGCCGTCGGCTGTTCGACCAGCTCCCGCAGCGAATCGAGCTGGAACGAACGGGGCTCAGCCAGACCGACGGCGTGACGCATCTCGAGTACCGCGTCCTCCGATAGCGCTGGTCTGCGACCGCCGCGGCTTGCCGTCCGCCCGGAATCCGCCCGTTCGCGTTTGTCGAGCTCCAGCAACAGCGAGAGGCCGAGTGGCATGCGGCCTCCTCTGCCTTGCATTCAGTACGTGCGTCCTGACGATCAATCCGCCCATCGTCCTCGTGCGTATCACCTCCCGGAGCGGATGCCACCGCTCGCAACGACTCGAGGGGGTACGAGCCATGTCAGTCCTTCCTGCCCGGCGCGTCGCTCGCCGGCCTGATCGTCCTCGTCACCTTCGCCTTCCTGGCGACGTCGGCGTCGGCGGCGTCCGACCTCACGCCGCCGACGAAGCCGGGCAACCTGCGCGTCACGGCCAAGACGATGACGAGCGTCTCCATGGCCTGGAACGCCTCGACCGACAACTCCGGCAACTTCACCTACCGCGTCCACCTGTGGGGCGACCCGGCCGTGGTCACCCTGCCCAAGACGCAGACCTCCTACACGTGGACCGGCCTGCGGCCCGGCGTCCAGTACTACTTCTGGGTGGAGGCGGTCGACGGGAGCGGCAACAAGTCCACGAGCGACCTGCTCGTCGTCGAGACGGTTCGCGACGTGACGGCGCCGTCCGTGCCGGGGACCCCCCGTGTCGAGAACGTCACGGCCTCTCAGGTCGCGCTTTCCTGGGACGCCTCGACGGACGACTCGGGCATCATCGACCTGTACCAGGTAAACGTGAGCCCGTTCGGCGGGAACGTCCTTGTCACCGGCGCCACCTCCGCGACGGTGGTCGGCCTGGCGCCCTCGACCACGTACACCTTCACTGTCAGGGCACGCGACGCCGGCTGGAACTTCTCCGCGTTCTCGGACGCCGTCACGGCGACGACCGAGGCGAGCACGGACACGACCCCGCCTACGGCGCCCACGGACTTCAGGGTCGGGCGTTCACACAGCTGCGAGATCATCGCCAGGTGGACGCAGTCGACCGACGACCAGGACCCTCAGGCCGCGATCCGCTACAGGCTCGTCGACATAGACAGGCCGGACGCGAACTTCGGCATCGTGATCGGGACCGACCGTAACAACACCTATGGCTTCGAGGGGACCAACACCTGGGTTCTCCACGCCATCGACAGTGCGGGCAACGTCTCGGCTCCGAGCAACTCGGTGACGCGCGAGCTCTCCGGGGACGACTGCCAGTGAGCCTGACACCGGAGCCCGCCGCCGTGGGGCGGCGGGCTCCGGGCGGCCGTGGGTGGCCTCCGTCGGGTGTGGCTCGTCGATCACGGGCTCGTCTCCTGCGGACGTAGACTGGGACGATGGCGCCGCCGACGCTTGCCCATCGGATCGGGGCGGGCTTGTCGACCCTGGAGTCGACCCGGGACGCTGCCGCGGAGGCCGTGCGCGAAGCCCGGAGCGGCCCGCTCGGCCGGGCCGAGGTCGATCTTGCCTTCGTGTTCCTCTCCCCGGCGCACCTGGACGAGGCCGAGGCGGCGGCCGAGGCCGTCCGCGCGGAGCTCGCGCCCCGGCACCTGCTCGGCTGCGTCGCCGAGGGAGTAGTCGGGCGCATGCGCGAGCTCGAGGAAGGTCCGGCGGTAGCCGTCTGGGCGGGCGCCCTCCCAGGGGCGGAGATCGAATGCTTCCACGCAACAGCCGTTCAGACAGAGGGCGGGATCGCCGTGACGGGTTTCCCCGAGCTCGACGACGCGACGCTGGTTGCTCTGCTCGCCGATCCCTTCACGTTCCCGACCGGGCCGTTCCTGGCGAACCTGAACGACAACCGCAAGCGGATCCCGCTCGTGGGCGGGATCGCGGTCGGCGGGCGGCGGCCCGGGGCGCAGGCGCTCATCGTGGACGACGAGGTGTGCGCCGAGGGCGCCGTCGGCGCTCTCCTCTCCGGTCCGCCCGTCCTGACCGTCGTCTCACAGGGCTGCCGGCCGATCGGCCGCGAGGCCGTCATCACACGCTGCGAAGGCAACCTCGTCTACGAGCTCGCCGGAAGACCGGCGCTCGAGCTCCTCCGCGGAGAGATCGCCGCCCTCACCCCCGAGGAGCAGACGCTCGCCGCGCGCGGGCTCCTCGCCGGGCTCGTAATCGACGAGAACCGCCCCGAGTACGACATCGGCGACTTCCTCATGCGCGGTCTCCTCGGGGCCGACGAGGCGACGGGCGCCCTCGCCCTCGGCGACACGGTGCGGCTCGGCCAGACCCTGCGCTTCTTCGTCCGAGACGCGGCCTCGGCGGACGCCGATCTGCGGCGTGCGCTCGAAAGCCTGCCCGGCCGCGCCAGGCCGGCCGGCGCGCTGCTCTTCACCTGCAACGGCCGCGGGACGAACCTGTTCCCCGAGCCCCACCACGACGCCCAGGTCGTCACCGAGATGCTCGGGACAGACGCTGTCGCCGGCTTCTTCTGTGGCGGAGAGATCGGCCCCGTGGGCGGCAAGGCCTTCCTGCACGGGTTCACCGCCACGCTGGCCGTCTTCCCCCAGCCCTCGGGGCCGGGAGAGCAGGTCGGTCCGTAGCGAAGTCGTCTCGGCAAACCTAGCCGCATCAGCGCGATTCCTCTCCTTTGTCGGCTCCGGCGGGCCGTGCGTACCTGAGGATGAGCACGCCGTCGCCGACTGTCCTGGTGTCGACCAACTCGAGGCGCTTCTTGTCGGCGCTCTCGCCAAAGAGGCGCTTGCCGCTTCCGAGCACGACAGGGAACACCATCAGCCGAAGCTCGTCGACGAGGTCGCGCTCGATCAGGGCCTGCGTCAGCTGGGCGCTGCCGTGGACGACGACGTCGCCGGCGTACCGCTCCTTCAGCTTCGCCACCTCCCCGTCGAGATCGCCTTCCAGAACACTGGAGTTGTTCCATTCGGGACGCTCGAGTGTCGAGGAGACGACATGCTTCGGCATCGAGTTGAACTTGTCGGCGAACTCCCCCTCACGTGACGGCCAGGCTTCCGCGAACCCCTCGTACGTCACTCGCCCGAGCAGCAACGCGTCGGTCGCCATCGTCTCCTCGAGCTTGAAGGTCCCCCCCTCGCCGCGGTCGATCTCGAACGACCAGCCGCTGTGCTTGAAGCTCTCCGATCCGCCTGGGTCTTCCATGACACCGTCGAGTGAGACGAACTCGGTGACTACGATCCTGCCCACGCGATCCTCCTTGCTCGTTTGCACACTGGCGCCGTCCAGGCGCCCCGGTACCATACTCAAATCAGTAGTTGATAAACCGGTTGGATGAAGAGGCCGGGCCCCGAAGGACTGACGAGGGATCCTCCGAAATGGCTGTCGACCAGCTCACAGAGACGTTTTCCGCTCTTGCGGATCCGACCCGTCGTGCGATCCTCACTCGCCTCGCAGACGGGGAGGCGACGGTGAACGAGCTCGCCGAGCCGTTCCCGATCACGGTTCAGGCGGTGTCCAAGCACCTCAAGGTGCTCGAGCGGGCGGGGCTGATCACACGCGGACGCTCGGCGCAGCTGCGGCCTTCGCGTCTGCACGGAGCCCGGCTCGGCGAGGCTGCCGAGTGGCTCGAGAAGTACCGTCCCTTCTGGCAGGAGCGCCTCGATCGCCTCGACGAGCGCTTGCGGGCACCGGACGCGAGGGGGCGGCGTTGAGTGGACGGCGGAGCGAGGAGGACGCATTCCGGGTCGGAATCACGATCACCCGCGTGTTCGACGCTCCCCGCGAGCGCGTCTGGCGCGAATGGACGGAGCCCGAGGCCTTCGCCGACTGGTTCGGAGCCACCGACGGCGACGTGCCGCTGCCCACGGTCTCGATGGACGTCAGGCCGGGAGGCTCCTTGCGGTTGACGATGTTCGCGGGGCCGGAGCGCCGCGAGATCAACTGGACAGGCGTCTACCGCGAGGTCGTGGAGCCAGAGCGGCTCGTCTTCACCCTCTCGGACCAGCCCGACGACGAGCGGTACGAGCTGATCGTCGTCGTGCTCACCGACCTCGGCGACGGGCGCACCGAGATGCTGCTCGAGCAGCATGGGCTGATGTCGCCGGAGGAGTACGAGCGCGCCGGGTCCGGGTGGTCGACCTTCTTCGACCGTGTCGACGAGCGCCTCGCCCACTCCTGACGTGCGTTGACGACACTTAGCGACGGCGCTCGGACGACGTCCGAGCACCATGCGGGTCGCTTTCGTCACAGGCACCGACGAGCAGCAGGCGGCGCAGCTCGTGTCTCACGTGGCCGGCCCTTCTTCGCGTTTCTTGCTCCTTCCGGTGCGACTCCTTCTGCTCGTTCACCTCCCAGCCCTGATCGGGTTGACGTGTGACCTTCGGCACGAACCGTCCTCTCTGCGCGGTGCGAACCCCTGGCAAAGGACACACGCCGCCCGGAAGAAGGGGGTCACGATGACATCGCCAGATTTCATCGCCATGAGCCGTTTGAGGATCCTGGCTCTTGCGGCCGCGCTCTTCTCCGCGCTCGCCGGAGCAGGTGCCGCGGCCGCTCAGACCGCGGAACCGCCGCCGATCAGCTGCATCACGGACAATCCCGTCGACCCGCTCGGCCCCGGCTTTCTCCTCGACCGGGGGAAGTTCACCACCATCGAGCACCCGAACGACATTCTGGAGACCGCGCCCTACGGCATCAACAATCGCGGCCAGATCGTGGGCGCCTACGACACCGCCGGCTTCGCGGTCCACGGATTCCTCCGCGACCGCGGCCGCTACACGACCATCGACATGCCGGGCGCCTCGCGAACGCTGGCGCTGAAGATCAACGCCCGCGGCCAGATCTTGGGCAACTACGAGGACGCGCGCGGCGGCTGCCACGGCTACCTCCTCGACAAAGGCCGCTTCAGGACGATCGACGTCCCGGGCTCGCCGACCCAAGTCGGAGGGCTCAACGACCGCGGTCAGGTCGTCGGCGGAATCATCGACTTCGCCGCCGGCAGGCTCAGCGGCTTTCTGCTGAACAAGGGTGTGTACACGCCCTTCGACTTTCCCGGCGCTCTCGGCACCAACGCCTTGGACATCAACAACCGAGGCCAGATCGCCGGCATCTATGCCGATGCCGCGCGAACGATCCACGGGTACCTGCGCGACAAGAACGGCGTCTACACCACGATCGACGTTCCGGGCGCCTCGCAGACCATCCCCTTCGGCATCAACAACCGAGGCCACGTCGTCGGCATCTACTTCGATGCCGACCAGGTGCGCCACGGCTTCCTGTTCAAGAACGGCACGCACACGACGATCGACCATCCACTCGCCTCCGCCGACACCCAGGCCCACGACCTCAACGACCGTGGCCAGATCGTCGGCTTCTACGAGCGCGCCGCGGGCCAGGCGCTCGAGGCACTCGAAGGAGCCGCACGAAGCGCGCTGGGCACGCTTCCGGCGTGGACCAGCGCACCCGACCGCCATCCGTATCCGAACGCGCTCGGCGCGGTCTCGGCCGCGCCGAGCGGCTGGCCCGACGGGACGCAGCAGAACTCGAACGGCTGATCGTCCGACCGGGCCGCTACCTCGCCGGCGGAATGTTCTGGTTGAGGCGGAACAGGTTGGTCGGGTCGTAGCGCCGCTTGATCGCCGCCAGCCGGTCCCACGTGGCCCCGGGGTAGGCGGCACGCACGGCGGCCTTGCCCTCGTCGCCGAGGAAGTTGGAGTACGCGCCGGCGTCGTTCTGGCGGAGCGCGGCCGCGAAGGCGGCAACCCAGGCCTCGTGCGGCGGATCATCGCAGGCGGGTCCAGGCGCACGCCGCTTCACCGGCGCGGTGGTACAGTCCCCGCGCCAGGAATCACGGGTCCGGAGAGCTCGCTCCCGAGCTGGAGGGCGACCTCGACGGAAAAAGGGGGGTTACATGTACCGAGCAGGCGAAAGATTGGCGAAGCTGTGGGCGGCGATCGGCATCGGATTGGTCCTTTCGGTGGTGATCGCGGTCTCTCCGGCCGGCGCTCAGCTGGCGCCGCCGTGGAACGGGAACCCGGTCTCGCCCGGACTTGGCCCGACCTACGGGGAGGAGTGGTGCGCCCCGGTCGGAAGCGAGAACGTCCCGCAGTCAGCGCCGTTGGCGCTGATCCCCTACGGGGCGATCGGGTGCACGCTCGACCGGTTCGAGGCACGAGGCCGCTGCGGCCGGCGTGCCCGACCGGCTGGACTACTCGTCATCGGACAGATCGATGCTCGGCCGGGACATCTACGGAGTCGTCGTCAACGCCCTCGAGACACCCGAGCAGCAGCGCGACTACGCCCGCTGGCAGCAGCTCCGCGGGCTCATGCTCACCGACCCCGCCGCGGCCCAGTCCCTGCTCGAGTCCTGGGTCGAGAACGTCAAGCTGCCGATCTTCGTCGAGGCGAACATCCATGGCGGCGAGCGAGAGGGCACCGACGCGATGATGCAGGTGATCCGCGACCTGGTGACGCTGCCGCCACGGGACGAACGAGGCCGTCGACGCCCTGCTCGACCACGCCATCGTGGTCGTCATCCCGACGACGAACCCCGACGGGCGGGTCGCCGGCCGCCGGCAGAACGAGAACCGCTTCGACCTGAACCGGGACCTGCTCGTCCAGTCCCAGCCGGAGATCCGGGCCAACACCGCATTCCAGCTCGAGTGGCTCGCTCCGGTCGGACTGTTCATGCACGGGTACTACAACCCCACGCTCGTCGACGGACTGACCAAGCCGCACAATCCGGGCCTGGAGTACGACAAGTTCCTCTACTGGAACCAGCGCCGGCTGGATGCCAACCAGGCGGCCATCGGGGCGATCGGACGAACCATCCAGCGGCCCGTCAACCAGTGGGACCAGAGCGGCGTGAGCGGCACCAAGAACGGAGGCCCGGCGGTCGCCGAGGGGTGGGACGACTGGGGCCCGTTCTACACCCAGACGTACGGAGCGTTCTTCGGCGTCGACGGCTCCACGGTGGAGATGTGCAACGACGCGGACTGCGGCGGCCGGCTCGGATCGAAGCGCGAGCAGTACCTCGTCTTCTACTCCTCGGCCGACTTCTGGATCGAGAACCGGGACGCGATCCTGGACGACCAGCTCGAGATCTTCCGCCGCGGCGTGACCGGCGCGGCCCGGCCGAACTGCTGCGACGATCCGCTCGTCGCCAGCCGCGGCTTCACGGAGGATCAGCACAACTGGATGGTCGAGTACCCGAAGGCGTTCCTCATCCCGTTCGTCGGAGGTCGGCCGCCAGCGCCCGACCGGCTGCAGCGGAGCGACGCCGAGGCCAACCGGCTCGTCCATTGGCTCCTGGACAACGGACATCGAGGTGCGCCGAGCGGAACAGGACTTCACCTGGGCCGGCACGAGCTTCCGCGCAGGGTCGTACGTCGTGTCGATGAAGCAGGCATTCCGCGGCTTCGCGTACACGGCCCTGGCGGCCGGGCAGGACGTCTCCGAGCGGATCACCCAGCTCTACGCACCGCCGGGCGCCTGGAGCCACGGGTCGCTGTGGGGAGCAGACGTCCTCGAGATTCCGGCCGGTGACGCGTCGTTCAACCCGGCGACGATTCCGGTCGCGCAACGTCAACGCGCTCCAGGGCGGCGTACGCGCGGCGGCCCGGCCGACTGGTACGCCGTGACGGTCAGGGGCGCCGCGGAGGTCCGGGCCGTCCTCGACCTGCTGCGGAGCGGGATCGACGGCGAAGTCGCGGAGGCAGCCTTCGCGAGCGCCTCCGCCGGCTCGATGCCCGCCGGCTCGCTGATCTTCCCCGCCGACGCAGCGACGGCGGTCGCCCGAGCCGCCGGCACGGCCGCCGGCGTCTTCTTCGAGCGCGGCCTCGGCGCGACGCCCGCCGACGACGCAGCTCGACGAGGCCCCGAAGGTCGCCATCCTCGTCGACACTGCGAACCCGGTGGAATCGGACACGTCCTGGTCCCTGCGGCAGATCTTCGGGCCCGACGTCGGCTTCGTCTCGGTTGTCAACGGGTCGAGCTTCGCTCCAGAACGCGGCGACCGATCCGCTGGAGAGTTCGACGTCATCTACAACACCGGACAGGCCTACCCGCCGGAGCGGCGACAACGCGCGGGCGCGGCTGCGGGCGTTCTTCGAGCGCGGCGGCGGCTACATCGCCACGAGCCAGTCAGCGTTCAACTTCGCCTTCCTGAACAAGGCGCAGCCGGCGCTGATTCGAGGGCAACCTGCACCGAGGGCAGCGACGGCGCGGAGGCGGCATCGCCCGGTGGGACAACGTCGGGAGCGACGGCCGCTCACCGGCGGGTATCCCGGCAAGCGACAACCTCTACCTTCCGTCGACCGTCACCTGGTTCTCGCCAATGTCCCACCGGTACCGCGGTGGACGGCCGCTACCTGCCGTCGACGACCGACATGTTCGTCGCCGGCCTCTGGCGCGACCGAGACCGAAAGGCGGCCAGCGCGCCGGTCATCGTCCACGGGACGACGCTGGTGGGCAGCCGCTACCTGGGGCTGGCCACGAACCCGTTCTCCCGCGGCGACGCGGAGCGTGAGTGGCCGCTGATCGGCCAGGCCGCGCTCTGGTCGAACCTCACGGACGAGTAGTCCGAAGACGATGCGGGCCGGCGTGTGGCCGGCCCGCATCGTTCAGCTGGGATCAGTCGTCCCGCTCTTCGTCGTCAGTCGATCGAGAGCTGGTTCGTTTGCGGATTGAGGTAGTCGAGCTTGACCGTTGGTCCGCGGAGCTCGGGCGCGCTCACGTTCCAGATGTAGAGGCCGCGCCTCGTGTCGCTCTCGTAGATGAGCCCGTTGTACCCGTACGAGGCCCAGTCGCCGCCGCGGAAGTTCGTCCGCCCGCCTGGGCTCGTCGGCGACGGCGGGTCGAGCGGATCGGGATCCATCCAGGCAACCTCGTACGCGTTCGTCGGGTCGGTGAAGTCGACGACCGCCGTCCCGGACTGGTACGAGCCGTGCACGAGGATGTAGCGATTCTTGCTCGGCATGATGTTGTAGTTATGGATCGTGCAGTTCTCGTACTGGGACTGCGGTCGCGGCAGCACGTACTTGCCGATGATCTCGCCGGTCTCGGCGTCGTGGAACCAGGCCGTCTTCATCTCCTCGGTCTGCACCTCGCCGCCGCCGAGCGGAGTCCCGGTCACCTGGCAGCGCGGCTGCGTCCCGCCGCCGGGCTCCCAGCCAGAGACGATGATCTTGCCGTCCCAGGTGAACGCCGCCGAGTGGAAGCGATCGACCGTCGGTGCCGTCGTCGTGTACAGGTGCTCAGGGTTCGCCGGGTCGGTGAGGTCGAAGACCGAGATCCCGTGACCTGCGCAGGCGCCCTTGTTCACGTCGCCGAGGATGACCCCGAAGTCGTGGCAGATCTCGACGGGATCCCCCTCGTGCTCGCCGAGGTCGAAGGAGCCGAGAACACTGGCCGAGGCCGGGTCGTCGAGCGGGACCTCGACGATGTCCTCGCGGTTGAAGGGCGGGCCGGGACAGCGGTTGCCGTACTTCCCCGGGTTCGGTTGGAGCGTGTTCCCGCTCACGCTGTTGTAGATGAGGACGCGGTCGTTCTCCGTGTCCGGGACGACCGTGTGAGTGTGCGAGCCGCAGTCGAGGGCGACCGACGCGATCAGCTCGATGTCGCTCAGGTCGCTGATGTCGAAGATCTGGATGCCCTCGAAGCCGGTACAGGGCGACGGGCGCCGGCGCGCAGGCGGCACCGGTCGGGTTGCCGTTCTGGCTCACCGCGGTACATCCGTCGGTCAGCTGTGGCGAGTCGACCGAGCGGAACACGAGGTTCCCGTACACGCCGATGTCACCCTGCGGGCTCACGCACTGGAAGTAGGCCAGCTCTCTCGGGTTGCCCGGCGCCTTGACGTCGATGACGCGGAAGCCGTCGTAACGGCCCTGGATGACGGTCTTCCCCCAGAAGGCCAGGTCGGTGTTCCGCGTGTCCCAGGGAACGGTTCCCGGGCCGGCCGGCGGCGGCCCGGTGACCGCACCGGCGCGGAGACTGGATCCAAGCAGGTGCATGTTCTTGGTGTGAGGCCGGTCGGCGGTGTCGTCGGGCGGCGAGGCCGCTCCGCCGGCCGGAACGGCGACAGTGGCGATGGCCAGGACCAGAGCGAGAGCCGGCAGCACGAATCGCTTTCCGGATCGCATGGACGAACCTCCTTCCCTTAGGGGAGGGTCCGCCGAGTCCCGCCGACCGCCAGATCTCGAGGACGTGCGGCGTCCAACGAGCCCCCACCGGAACCCCCCGTGACGGCGAGCCGCCAGCCTATGGCACCTTACGCTTTCCCGCCAGCTCCACCAGGCGACGACCCATGCCGTCCTTCGTCACGCACCTGATCTGCTCGCGCTGCGACCGGCGCCACGAGGCGCGGGAGCCGCAGAACCTCTGCTCGTGCGGGGGGCCGCTCCTCGTCGAGTACGACCTGGAGGCCGCCGGCGCCGCTGCGACGAAGGAGGGCGTCGCGGCGCGCCCGCCCGACATGTGGCGCTACCGGGAGCTCCTCCCCGTCGAGAACGCAGACGACGTCGTGAGCCTCGGAGAAGGATGCACTCCCCTGCTCAGTCCCTCCGTCCTCGGCTCCCGGATCGGGCTCCCGGGGCTCCTGGTGAAGGACGACGGGCTGAACCCGACGGCGACGTTCAAGGCGCGGGGAGCCTCGTGCGGCATCTCGATGGCACGCGCTCTCGCGATCGAGGAGGTTGCCCTCCCCTCCGCGGGGAACGCCGGCGCCGCCTGGGCCTGCTACGGCGCCGCCGGCGGGATCACGGTCCACGTCGCCATGCCCCGCGACGCGCCGCTCACGAGCCAGGCGGAGTGCCGGCTGTACGGAGCCGAGCTCACCCTCGTCGACGGTCTCATCTCGGACGCCGGAAAGCTGATCGCCGAGGGCGTCGCCGAGCACGGCTGGTTCAACGCCTCGACCCTCAAGGAGCCGTACCGGATCGAGGGGAAGAAGAGCCTGGGCTTCGAGATCGCCGAGCAGCTCGGCTGGCGAAGCCCGGACGCGATCGTCTACCCGGCCGGAGGAGGCGTCGGGCTCATCGGGATCTGGCGGGCCTTCACGCAGCTCTCCGCCCTCGGTTGGATCCAGGGACCCCCGCCGCGGCTGATCGCCGCCCAGGCAGAAGGCTGCGCCCCGCTCGTCAAGGCCTTCGCGGAGGGCAGGGAGTCCTCCGAGTTCTGGGAGGGGGCGGCGACGATCGCCGCCGGCCTCCGCGTCCCCCACGCCGTGGGCGACTTCCTCGTCCTGCGCGCGATCCGCGAGACCGGGGGAACGGCCGTGGCCGTGAGCGACGACGCGATTCGCGAGGCGTTTGCGATGTTCGGCCGGGAAGCCGGCATCTCGGCCGCCCCCGAGGGAGCGGCGACGCTCGCCGCGGCGATCGCCCTCCGGGAGCGCGGTGACCTGAGTGCCGAGGACGACGTGGTCCTGATCAACACGGGCTCCGCGCTCAAGTACCCGGAGCTGCTCCGGCCTCTCTCGACGTAAGCGGCGGCGACCCGGCAGAATCCCGCCGGCTGGCGTCGTTCGCGACCGGGAGGATCTCGATGATGATCACAGAGCGCTCGAAGCGCGTGATTCCCTTCCGTCCGAACGACGCCAAGCGGGTCGGCGAGGGCTGCTTCTACCTCGACCTGATCGTCTGGCTGAACGGCGACCGGATCGAGCTCGGCGAGCGGGTCGGGTTCAACTACGGCTGCTATGTGAACGGCTACGGCGGCCTGCGGATCGGCGACCGGACGAGGTTCGGCCCCTACGCGATGGTCCATACGGCCAATCACGAGATGGCCCCGGAGCTGCCCCTCGTCGACCAGGGCTGGACCGAGGAACCCGTCGAGATCGGCGCCGACTGCTGGATCGGGATGGGTGTCTGCGTCCTCCCGGGCGCGCGCGTCGGGGACGGCTGCATCGTCGGGGCCGGGAGCGTCGTCGTCGGCGAGCTCGAGGGAAACTGCATCGCCGTCGGCAACCCAGCCCGCCCGAAGAAGAGCCGCTGATGCGCGTTCTCTTCCTGCAGCAGCAGCCGTGCATGCGGGCGCTCAAGTACGCCGCCGCGTTGCGGGCGGCGTACCCGAGGATCCGGCTCGCCTTCGCCTACCAGGGCAAGACCCTGAGCGGGTGGTACGGCTCGGGTGACGAGCTCTTCGAGCGGTGGTGGGACCTCGGCTCGGAGCCGGTCGAGGGCCTGCGGGAGGCGGTCCGAGAGTTTCGCCCCGACCTCGTTCACAGCCACAACCTGCCGGACTTCCTGAGCGCGGTCGCGCTCGAGGTCGTCGACGGCCTCGTGCCGGTCGTCCACGACATCCACGATCTCCAGAGCCTCAGGCGGACACCGTACGAGCACGGCTTTCCGGAGCCGCGCGAGCCGCTGGCCCTGGAGCGGCTGGCGGTCGAGGAGAGCGCGGCGCTCGTCGCCGTCTCGGAGGAGATCCTCGAGGAGATCCGTGCCCGCTACCGCCCCACGGCGCCGATGCTCGTGTTCCCGAACTACGCGCTGCGGCGCGACCTGCCGCCGCTGTTGCCGCCGGCCGAGCGCCGCAACGGCCACCCTCCGCGACTCGTCTACCAAGGCACGCTCTCGTCGAACGGCGGCCACTACGACCTCCGCGAGATCTTCGGCGCGATCGTGAGCGAGGGCGCGTCCCTCGACGTCTATCCGTCGCGCACCGTGGCGGCGTACGCCGAGCTGGCGGGCGGACTGGCGGGCTTGCGTGTGCACGAGACGCTCCCGCCCCCACGATTGCTCGCCGCCCTGCCGGACTACGACTTCGGCTGGGCCGGCTTCAACTCGGCCCTGAACGGGGCGCACCTTGATACCTGCCTTCCGAACAAGGCGTACGAGTACCTCGGCTGCGGCCTGCCCGTGCTCACGCTGCAGCACCGCGCGCTCACGCGGCTCGTCGGCGAGGGGCGCCTCGGGCTCAGCCTCACGACGGTCGACGACCTCGTCGGACAGCTTGGGGCGGTGGATGCGGTGGGGCTCCGCCGCCGCGTCGCAGCCGCTCGACTCGAGCTCACGACGGAGGCGAACATCGGCCGCCTCGTCGAGCTCTACGAGGAGGTCGCCGCTGGTGCTCAGGGCCGGTAGTCGCCCTGGATCGTGGTGATCTCGATCAGGTTTCCGAACGGGTCGCGGCAGAAGAAGCGCGGCCGGTTCGGGATCGGGACGTCGTCCGTCGTCTCGACACCTTTCTCTTCCAATCGGCGTCGCCAGCTTTCGACATCGTCCACCTCGAGACAGAGGTGGCGCTGAGCGCCGCGGTCGGGCTGGACCGGGTCCGGGAGGAAGTGCAACTCGGCCTCGTCCGGGCCGGCTTCGAACCAGACCAGCTCCATGTCGGCCAGGGAGTCCGGAACCGGCTTCTCCACGAGTCCGAGCACGTTCCCGTAGAACGTGCGCACATCCTCTCGGCGTCCGCGCGGATACGGGGTCGACACGTGCTGAAGGCGTACAGCCGACACTCTCGATCGCATTCTGAGGCATTGCAACGAGCTTTGCATCCTGTTACGGTCGCCCCTTCAAGACCTATCGTGTCCATTCAGAACCGATCAGGTGACGAAGCGGTCTCCGGGTGGCGGGCACGGCTCGAGACGACTCCCCCGCTGACGATCGCCCTCGGCGTGCTCGTTGCACTCGTCATCGCGTTCGTCCTCGCCTGGGTCGGTTACAAGGCGGCAGGTAACGGGCGCCTCTTCGTCAGCGTCACCCTCAACGGCCTCACGCTCGCGGGTCTCTACTTCGTCGTGGCGAGCGGCTTCACGCTCATCTTCGGGCTCATGCGCGTCGTCAACATGGCCCACGGCTCGCTCTACATGCTGGCCGGGTTCTTCGCGCTCGAGCTCCAGGACCGGATCTCCGGCGGCGAGGCGACGTCGGCGTTCGGATCGTCGGAGGCGAGCCTCGGCGAGTGGATCATCCCGCTCGTCGTCGCGTCGCTCGCCGTCGCGGTCATCGGCCTCGTCATGCAGCAGGTCTTCCTCCGCTGGAACCAGGGGCAGGACCTGCGCCAGGCGCTGATCACGATCGCGATCTCGATCATCATCGCCGACCAGGCGCTCGCGCACTTCGGCGGCATCGCCGAGACCCTCGCTCCGCCCGACGTGTTCCCCGACAGCGTCGACCTGCGGATCTACGGCCTCTCGTACCCCTTCTTCCGCATCTTCGTCCTGCTCGTCGCCATCTTCGTGGGGCTCGCGCTCTGGGCGATGATCCAGCGGACCCGCTTCGGGATGATCGTGCGGGCCGGCGTGGACGACCGTCAGATGGTCTCCGCGCTCGGGATCAACGTCCAGTTCGTCTTCGCGGCCGCGTTCTTCCTCGGCGCGCTCCTGGCAGGGCTCGGAGGCGTCCTCGGCGGGACGATGATCTCCGTCGACAAGGCGAACGACACGCAGTACCTGCTCATCTCCCTGATCGTCGTGATCATCGGCGGGATGGGCAGCCTCGCGGGCGCTGCGATCGGCGCCCTCGCGCTCGGGCTGGTCGACTCCTTCGGCGACGTGTACCTGCCCGCGGGCTACACGAACTACTCGGTCCTGCTCATCTTCGGGTTGCTCGTGCTCGTGCTGGCCGTGCGCCCGCTCGGCCTCTTCGGGAGGCCGGCTTGACGAGGTCGTCGGCTCAGACGCTCCAGCGCGCGCTCTGGTGGGGGCCCGGGATCGTCCTCGTGGTCGCGCTCCTGCTCGGGCCCCTGCTCTTCACAGACTTCTACCTGAGCGCCGTCATCACCAAGGCGCTCTGGCTCGGGATCGCGGCCGCCAGTCTCGTCTTCCTCGCTGCCTACGCCGGCATGGTCTCGCTCGGCCAGACCGCGCTGTACGGCATCGCGGGCTTCACGATGGCCAACCTCGTCGCGGCGGACGGCGGCTCCCCCATCGCCTGGAACCCGTGGGTCGCGACCCTCGTGGGAATCCTCGCCGCCACCGGGGTGGGCCTCTTCTTCGGCGCGATTGCGAGCAGGAGCTACGGGATCTACTTCCTCATGATCACGCTCGCCTTCGCCGTCATCACCTACTTCTTCTTCGCCCAGGTGACCCAGCTCTCGGGATTCGGGGGCGTGAACAACGTCGCGCGGCCGGCCATCGTCTCGAACCCGGTGCGCGATCCCGTCAACCTCTTCTACATCGCGCTCGGGACCTCGGCGGCCGTCTACCTCGGCGTCCGCTACCTGGGGCGGACGCCGTTCGGGCTCGCCCTCCAGGGCATGCGCGACGACCCCGCCCGCATGCGCGCGCTCGGGTACAACGTCCCGCTGCTGCGCATGCTCGCCTTCGGGCTCGGCGCGCTGATCGCCTCGTTCGCCGGGATTCTGTCGGTCTGGTGGAACACGCGGATCTCGCCCGGCTCGATCGACCTGGCGCGGACGCTCGACGTGCTCATCATCGCGGTGATCGGCGGCCTCTACCGGCTCGAAGGAGCCTGGATCGGCGCGATCGTCTTCTCCGCTCTCGACAACTGGACGCGCGGCATCGAGATGATCGAGACCCGCTTCAACACGGTCATCGGAGTGATCTTCCTCGCCATCGTCCTCCTCTCCCCCGGAGGGCTGATGGGCATTTGGCAATCGGTGACGAGCTTCATCGCCCGTCGCCTCGAGACCACCGGCCGGGCCCCGCCCCCTGCGGAGCCGACCCCGGCCGGCGACAGCCCCTGATGATTTGCAACGGAGAAGGGAGGAGCGAGGCGCGCGAGACCACGGGAGCAAACCCCGGTAGGCACGACACGTGCACGCAGTTCCGAAAAGGAGGAGAGATAGGGATGCGAGAGCAAGAAAACGGCCGCAGGCCCCGGCTCTGGGTGCTGCTGCTCGCCGCGCTCCTGCTCGTGGTCGCGGCGCTGGCCGCCGGCTGCGGCGGGGACGACGACGATGAGGGCGGCGAGGCCACCACTCCGGCGACGACCGGCGCTGAGACCGACGGCGAAGCCACCGGCGAGCCGATCAAGATCGGCATCTTCTCGAACAACGAGGGCGCGTTCGCCCCCTTCGAGGGGCAGACCTGGGGCGGCGCGATGCTGCCGCTCATCGCCCGCGGCGCGACCCCCGTGAGCGGGGACCCGACCGATGGCGTCGAGAACGCGACCATCGCCGGCCACCCGATCGAGATCGTCTACGGCGGCTCGGACTCCACCCCCGACAAGGCGGTCGAGGAAGCCCGGCGGCTCGTCGAGCAGGAGCAGGTCGACATCCTCGTCGGCCCCCTCTCGGGCAGCGAGGGCATCGCGGTCGCCAACTACTCGAAGGAGCAGCCGGGCGTCACGTTCGTGAACGGGATCTCGGGCGCGCAGGACACGACCCTGAAGGTGCGTTCTCCGAACTTCTTCCGCTTCCACAACGACGGCACGCAGTGGACGGCGGGTCTCGGCGACTACGCGTACAACGAGCTCGGCTGGCGGCGGGTCGTCACGATCGGCGACGACTACGACTTCCCCTACTCGCAGATCGCCGGCTTCGTGGCCGAGTTCTGCGCGATCGGCGGACAGGTGGTCGAGCGGCTGTGGCCGCCGCTGGGCGAGGAGGACTACTCCTCCTACATCGCCCAGATCCCCGACGACGTCGACGGCTTCTTCATGGGCGTCGGCGGCACGGGGACGGTCGCGTTCGTCAACCAGTACCAGCAGCTCAAGGGCAACCTGGCCGACCGGATCATGGGCGGCATCTTCATGACCGACCCGGTCATTCTGAAGGAGATCGGCGACCAGGTGATCGGCGTCGTCACCGCGGGCATGACCTCGGGCGACTCGCAGGAACCGGCGTACCTCGAGTACGCGGAGAGCCTGGGCCAGGCGTATCCGGACCTCGAGGGCACAGCCTCGAGCGTGTTCGTCTACGGCTACTACACGGCGATGGAGGCGATCGCCCAGGCGCTCGAGCAGGTCGACGGCGACCTCTCGGACGAGCACGCGGCCTTCCGGGACGCCCTCACGAACCTGACCCTCGAGGCGCCGCTCGGGCCGATCGTGCTCGACGAGAACCGCCAGGCGATCATGGACAACTTCCTGCAGCAGATCGGCGAGGACCAGACCGGGGACGGCATCCCCGACGTCCAGACGATCAAGACGATCCCGGAGGTGGACCAGACGTTCGCCGGCTTCTTCTCGCCGGAGACGCCCTCCCCCGACCGGACGAACCCCGAGTGCAAGACGGCGGACCCGCCGCCGTGGACGGTGCAGGGCGGCGGAGGCTAGGAGGAACCGGAGCCCGAGAGCAGTGACCGCTGCAACCACACAGCCCCGAAGCGCCGAGCCGATCCTCCGCCTGAGCGGAGTCGGCCGGCGCTTCGGCGGGGTGCACGCCCTGCGGGAGGTCGACCTCGACGTCTACCCCGGCGAGCGCCGTGCCCTCCTGGGCCCGAACGGCGCCGGCAAGACAACGCTCTTCAACGTCGTCTCCGGCGAGTTCCCGCCCACGGCGGGCCGTGTGGAGCTCTTCGGGCGAGACGTCACGACGATGCCCACGCGGACGCGGGCGAAGCTCGGGCTCACCCGCACCTTCCAGACCTCACGACTCTTCCTCGGCCTGACGGTCGAGGACAACCTCTATCTCGCGGTGCTGGGCGTGCGGGGCGGGCATCTCCGCCCCGTGCGCCTGCCCGGCCGCGACGGCGCGATCCGGGAGCGTGCCCGCGAGCTCGCGGAGGAGGTCGGGCTCCAGGATCGGATCGGAGAGGTGGTCGGCTCGCTCTCTCACGGCGAGCAGCGCCAGCTCGAGGTGGCCATGGCGCGGGCCGGCGACCCGACGATCATGATGCTGGACGAGCCGGCGGCCGGCCTCTCCCGGGGAGAGCGGGTCGCCCTGACCGACCTGCTCCTCAGGCTCGACCCGGCGATCACGCTGATCGTCATCGAGCACGACATGGACGTCGCGCTCCGCGTCGCCGAGCGGGTGACGATGATGCACGACGGCCGGGTGATCGTCGAAGGAACGCCCGCGGAGATCCGCGCGAACCAGCTCGTTCACGACCTCTACCTGGGAAGTCACCACACAAATGAGTGAGCCCTTCCTCGCGGTCGAGAACCTGAACGCGTACTACGGGCGCGCTCACGTCCTCCACGACGTCAGCTTCACCATGGGGACGGAGCCGGTCGCGGTTATCGGCCGAAACGGCATGGGCAAGACGACGCTCTGCCTTGCGATCATGGGATTGCTGGCCCGCTCGGATGGCTCGGTCCGGCTCGAAGGACGCGAGCTCATGGGCCGGCAGCCGTACAAGATTTCCGGGGCGGGGATCGGCTACGTGCCGCAGGGCCGCCGGCTCTTCGCCTCGCTCTCCACCGAGGAGCATCTCGACATGCTCGGCTCGCCGAACGGCGGGCGCTGGACGAAGCAGGCGATCTGGGAGCTGTTCCCGCGCCTGGCCGAGCGTCGCAAGGTCGGCGCCGCGCAGCTGTCGGGCGGCGAGCAGCAGATGCTCGCCATCGGCCGCGCGCTGCTCTCGAACCCGAGGCTGCTCATCATGGACGAGCCCTCGGAGGGCCTCGCGCCGACGATCGTCGAGAGCCTCGTGGAGACGTGCGGCGGCCTCGTGCAGGAGGGCGTCGGCCTCCTGCTCATCGAGCAGAACCTCGGCGTCGCCACTTCCCTGGCCGAGCGCCAGCTCGTGATGGTCGCCGGAGAGATTGCCGCGGAGACCACGTCGGAGAAGCTCCTCGGCGATCCGGAGGCCCAGCAGCGCTACCTCGGCGTGACGCGGATCGAGAGCGCGTCGGAGGAGGAGTGAGATGGCGACCGTCGTCCTCATCGGCACGCTGGACACGAAGGGCCGGGAGTACGACTACCTGCGCGAGCGGCTGCGCGGGCACGCCGTGGACACGATCCTGGTCGACGGAGGCGTTCTCGGCGAGCCCCTCGCCGAGGCCGACGTTCCGCGCGAGGAGGTCGCCGAAGCTGCGGGCGCGGACTTCCGGTCGCTCGCCGAGGCGGGCGACCGCGGCGCGGCAGTCGAGACGATGGCCCGCGGGGCGGCCGAGATCGTCAAGGGGCTCCACGCGGAGGGCCGTCTCGACGCCGTCCTCGCGCTGGGCGGCTCGGGCGGCACCGCCCTCGCCACCGAGGCGATGCGCGCGCTCCCCGTCGGCGTGCCGAAGCTGATGGTCTCGACGATGGCCTCCGGCGACACGCGGCCGTACGTGGGCGCGAGCGACGTGGCGATGATGTACTCGGTCGTCGACATCGCGGGGATCAACGCCGTCTCGGCCCAGATCCTCGCGAACGCGGCGGCGGCTGCGGCCGGGATGGCGACGGCGGGCGCCCCGGCGGCCGGCGACGACAGGCCGCTCGTCGGGGCCACGATGTTCGGCGTCACCACGCCCAGCGTGACCGCGGCGCGCGAACGCCTCGAAGAGCTCGGCTACGAGGTGCTCGTCTTCCATGCGACCGGCACGGGCGGGCAGTCGATGGAAGCACTCGTGCGCGACGGCTTCATCACCGCCTCGCTCGACATCACGACGACGGAGCTGGCCGACGAGCTCGTCGGCGGCGTCCTCTCGGCGGGTCCCGACCGGCTCGAGGCGGCCGGAGAGCTCGGCATCCCACAGGTCGTCTCTCTCGGGGCTCTCGACATGGTCAACTTCGGGCCGCTCGAGACGGTGCCGCCCGAGTTCCGCGACCGTCTCCTCTACAAGCACAACCCGACGGTCACGCTCATGCGGACGACCCCCGAGGAGTGCGCGGAGCTCGGCCGTCGGATCGCCGTGAAGCTGAACGCAGCGCGGGGGCCCCTCACCCTCTTCGTCCCGCTCGCAGGCGTCTCCCTGATCGACAAGGAGGGCGAGGTGTTCTGGGACCCGGACGCCGACACCGCCCTCTTCGAGGCCCTGCGCGCGACCCTCGAGCCCTCGGTGGAGGTCCGCGAGCTCGAGACGGACGTGAACGATCCGGATTTCGCCCGCGCGATGGCCGATCGGCTGCACGAGCACTACGAGGCCTGGACGACCGCGAGGGCCGGATGACCCGCGCCGAGGCATTGCGAGCGCCTGCGGTCCCAGGTGCAGGAGGGCCGCCCGATCATCGGCGCCGGCGCCGGCACCGGCCTCTCGGCGAAGTGCGCCGAGGCGGGCGGCGCCGACCTCGTCATCATCTACAACTCCGGCCGCTACCGAATGGCGGGGCGGGGCTCGCTCGCGGGCCTGCTCCCGTACGGGGACGCGAACGCGATCGTCGTCGAGATGGCCGGCGAGGTTCTGCCCGTCGTGCGCTCCACGCCCGTCCTCGCCGGGGTGTGCGGCACCGACCCGTTCCGGCTCATGCCGGTCTTCCTCCGGCAGCTCGCGGAGATGGGCTTCACGGGCGTCCAGAACTTCCCCACGGTCGGCCTCTTCGACGGGACGTTCCGCCAGAACCTCGAGGAGACCGGGATGGGCTACGACCTGGAGGTGGAGATGATCCGGGCCGCGCACGAGCTCGACCTCCTCACCTGCCCGTACGTCTTCACCCCCGAGGAGGCGCGGGCGATGGCCGAGGCGGGCGCCGACGTGCTCGTCCCGCACATGGGCCTCACGACGGGCGGCGCCATCGGCGCCGAGTCTGCGAGGACGCTCGACGAGTCGGTCGAGCTCGTCCAGGCGATGCGCGACGCGGCCGTGGAGGTCAGGCCGGACGTGCTCGTCCTCTGCCACGGCGGGCCGATCGCGGAGCCGGACGACGCGGCCTACGTGCTGGAGCGCACCCGGGGGGTCGTCGGCTTCTTCGGCGCCTCGAGCATGGAGCGGCTCCCGACCGAGGTCGCCATGACCGAGACGCTGAAGCGCTTCAAGGCGATCCCCGTCGGCGACCGGGAAGGAGCACGAGATGAGCGTCGGTTGGCTACGCCTCCCTCCCGTGGGGGAAACCATGTTTCCCCCACGGGCCCCCTTCTTTGATGCCGTGAAGGAACCTCCCGGTTCCCTCACACACCCTCCCCACGCTCATGAGCCGGAGGTCGGCTCATGAGCGGCAAGTTCGTCCACGAAGCGGACATCGAGCGCGAGGAGCTCGACTGGGGCGGGCTCGGCTGGATCAGCCGGCCTCCGTCCACCGGGGCGCAGGCGCTCACGGTGATCGACGTCTCGCTCGAGCCCGGCCACGGCCACGACTTCCACATCCACCCCGAGCAGGAGGAGGTCATCGTCGTCCAGGCCGGCGAGATCGAGCAGTGGCTCGAGGGCGACAAGACCATGCTCGGCCCGGGCGAGGCGGTGTTCATCGAGGCGGGCACGGTCCACGCCTCCTTCAACACGGGTAGCGCGACCGCCCGGCTGACGGTCGCGCTCGGCCCGTGCGCCGGTGAGGGCGGCTACGAGCTCGTCGACGTGTCGAGCGAGGAGCCCTGGAGGTCGCTGCGCTGAGATGACCGTTCGCGTTCCGGAGACCGACGTGCTCGTGCGGGACCTCCGCGACCTCGTGGGCGCCGACGCGGTCGTCGTCGAGCCCGACCGGCTCGCCGAGTACGCCGCCGACACCTACTGGAAGGCTCTCGCCGCGCAGGCCAACGGCACCCCGCTCGGCCTGCCCGACGTCGCCGTCCTGCCCGGCGACGAGGAGGGAGTCTCGGCGACGCTTCGCCTCGCCGACGCGCGCCGCATCCCGGTCGTCCCGCGCGGCGGCGGGTCGGGGAGCCAGGGAGGCGCCGTGCCGGTGGGCGGAGGCATCCTCCTCGACCTCAGCAGGCTCGACCGGATCGTCGAGGTGGACGAGGAGTCGTTCACGGTGACCGCCGAGGCGGGGGTCAACGGCCTCGAGCTCGAACGGTCGCTGAACGAGCGCGGGCTCATGCTCCCCCACTACCCGGCCTCGGTCGAGCTGGCGACCGTCGGCGGGTATGTCGCCGCCCGCGGCTCGGGCGTGCTCTCGACCCGCTACGGGAAGATCGAGGATCTCGTTCTCTCACTCCGGGTCGTCCTCCCCGGCGGCGACATCCTGGACACGCTGCCCGTTCCCCGTCACGCCGTCGGGCCCGACCTGACGCAGCTCTTCGTCGGGTCGGAGGGCACGCTCGGGGTGATTGCCCGCGCGACGCTCCAGCTGGCGCCGCTGCCGACGACGCGCCGTTTCGAGGCGGTCTCGTTCCCCTCGGTTCCGGACGGCATCGCGGCGGTGCGGTCCTGCCTGGCCCGCGGTCTGCGGCCCTCCGTCGTCCGCATGTACGACGAGGAGGCGACGCGCGCGTCGCTCGGGCCGGTCGTCGAACGGGAGCTCGAGGGCGTCTGCACGCTCTTCTGCTTCGAAGGGGAGCCTGCGGTCGCGGACGCAGAGGCCGAGACACTGCTCGCAGTCGCGCGCGAAGGCGGCGCGACCGTGCTGGAGGGCGGGCTCGGCGAGACCTGGTGGGCCCGCCGGTACGACTTCTACAAGCCTCCGCACCATCCGCAGCTGCCGGCCGTGTGGGGAACGATCGAGGCCGTCGCCCCGTACGCCCGCATCCACGACGTCTACCGCGCGGTGAAGGCGGCGGTCGAAGGCCCGTATGCAGCCGACGGGCTCACCCTCAGGGTTCACTTCAGCCACTGGTACCCGTGGGGGACGATGATGTACGGGCGCTTCGTCGTCCCGGACGGCGGCCCCGACGCGATCGCGCTCCACGACAGCATCTGGGAGGACGGCGTGCGGGCGATCCTGGGCGCGGGCGGAGTCATGAACGACCACCACGGAATCGGCCTCAAGCTGGCGCCGTACATGCGCGAGCAGCTCGGCTCGGCGCTGGATGCGCTCCGGCGGCTCAAGGAGGCGCTCGACCCCAACGGGATCATGAATCCCGGCAAGCTCGACCTGTAAGGCATCCGACGAGGAGGGAGAGACATGGCGTTGAAGGTGGCGATGCACAACTGGATGAGGCCCGAGCCGATCGAGACGACGATCTCGCGGCTGGCGCGGGCGGGCTACGACGGAATCGAGATCGCGGGCGAGCCGGCCGTCTACGACGCCGGCCACGTCCGCTCCCTCCTCGACGAGCACGGCCTCGAATGCTGGGGCTCCGTGACGATCATGGTCGGGGGCCGCGACCTCGTGCACGAGGACAAGTACGTCCGCGTCGGGACGATCCAGTACGTCAAGGACACGCTCGACCTGATCGGCGCGCTCGGCGGCAGGATCCTCACGGTCGTCCCCTCGACGGTCGGGAAGATCACGCCGATGGCCTCTCCGGAGGAGGAGTGGCAGTGGGCGGTCGAGGGCCTCAAGGAGTGCCAGGCCCATGCGGAGGAGAAAGGCGTTCGCCTCGCGCTCGAGCCGCTGACCCGCTTCGAGACCTACTTCCTCAACCGCCACGACCAGGCGCTCGCGCTCGCCGAGGACGTCGGCGGCGACTGCGGCGTCTGCCTCGACATGTTCCACATGAACATCGAGGAGGCCGACTGGTCCGAGGCGCTGAAGACCGCCGGCGACAAGCTCGTCAACGTCCACGTGGCCGACAACAACCGCATGCCGTGCGGCCAGGGCGCGCTCGACTGGGACAAGCTGGTCACGACCCTCGCCGAGGTCGGCTACGACGACTACCTCACCGTCGAGTTCGTCGTCCCGCTCGACCGCAGCCGGGTCTCCCAGCGGACCGAGATCGCCGACGCTTCGGAGGCCGAAGCCTCGGCCGGCCTGGAGCAGTTCCTGCGCGACCACGGGACGGGCGCGGTGCCCGACGCCCTCTACGACCGGTACGTCCAGGAGTCGATCGACTTCCTGCGGAGCAAGATGGGAGCGCTGGAGGGGAGCCCGGCATAGCCGGCCGGCCCCGCATCGCCCTCATCGGCACCCTCGACACGAAGGGAGCCGAGATCGCGTACGTCGCCGAGCGCCTGCGGGCGCTCGGCGCGGAGGCCGTGATCGTCGACTCCGGCATCCTCGGCGAGGCCGAGGACTGCGCGCCGGACGTCTCGCGCCGCGAGGTCGCGCGCGAGGCGGGCTTCGAGCTCGACGAGGTCCGCTCGGCCGGAAGCCGCGGGCGGGCGGTCGAGCTGATGCGTGAGGGCGTGCGGGCAGTGCTCCTCCGCCTCTGGCTCGAGGGCAAGATCGACGGCGCGCTCTGCCTCGGCGGCGCCGAGGGCGCGCTCCTCGGGGCGGAGGCCATGCGCGCCCTGCCCGTCGGCGTCCCGAAGCTGATCGTCTCGCCGAGCGCGTCGGGGCGGCGGCCGTTCGGCCCGTTCGTGGGCGAGACGGACACGCTCGTCATGCACTCGGTCGTCGACATCCTCGGGCTCAACCCGATCGCGCGGGCCGTCTTCGACAACGCGGCCGCGGCCGTGGTCGGGATGGCACGGGACGCCGGGCGCCCCGTGCAGGAGCTCGGCGAAGGGACGGTCGGGATCACCATGCTCGGCCACACGACGCCGGCCGTCACGCGCATCCGCCTCGCGCTCGAGGAGGCCGGGCTCGAGCCCGTCGTCTTCCACGCCAACGGCGTCGGCGGCCCCGCGATGGAGCGTCTCGCCGCGGCAGGCGCGCTCGCCGGCGTGATCGACTACACGCTCTCCGAGCTGGCGAACAGCCTCCTGGACGGGATCCACGCCACGGACGAGGAGCGCCTCCGCGTGGCCGGCGAGCACGGCCTGCCGCAGGTAGTCGTCCCCGGCTGTGTCGACTTCTTCAACCAGGGAGCGCCCGACACCGTCCCCGCGCGGTACGACGGGCGCAAGCGCTACTACCACAACCCCGTCGCGACGCTCGTCCGCCTCGAGTCGGACGAGATGGCCGAGCTCGGCCGCATCGTCGCCGAGCGCCTGAACGGGGCGCGCGGGCCCGTCCGCGTCGTCGCGCCCACGCGGGGCTTCTCGCTGGCCGACGTCGAGGGCGGCGATCTCTGGGATCCCGAGGCGGATGCCGCCTTCCTCGAGGCGCTGGCGGGAGACCTGCGGCCCGACATCCCGTTCGAGCCCGTCGACACGCACGTCAACGACCCTGCGCTCGCAGACCTCGTGGTCGAGCGCTACCTGTCCCTCGTCGAGGAGTCCACCCATGCCTAAGGAGCTCCGACCGGCCGGCCTCGCACTGCCTGCTCGACCTGGCCCCGCCGGACATCCAGTGGTTCCTCGACCGCTCCGACATCGTGCTCGTCCCGATCGGGAGCTGCGAGCAGCACGGCGCCCACCTGCCGCTCGGCACCGACACGATCACCGCGCTCGAGGTGGCACGGCGGGCGGCGCTCAAGGCCGACGTCCCCTACGCGCCGCCGTTCTGGGCGGGCTACTCGCCGCAGCACATGCGCGAGACCGAGGCCGGCGTCGGCACGATCACGTTCCGGGCGGAGACCCTCGTCGAGGCCTGGTACGACATCTGCCGCAGCCTCATCCACCACGGCTGGAACAAGCTCGTCTTCGTCAACGGGCACGGCTCGAACACGAAGATCATCGACCCGCTGCTCCGCCGCGTGCGCTACGAGACGGGTGCGTTCGTCGCTCTCTACAAGCCGTACGCCGAGCGCTACATGGGCCTGCTCGGCGACCTGCTCGAGAACCCGCCCGACGAGACGCCCGGTTGGCACGCGAGCGAGCTCGAGACGTCGCAGGTGCTCGCGCACGACGCGGCGCTCGTGCGGATGGACCGCGCCGTCGACGACCGGGCGCAGGCGCCGCCCTGGCTCCCGGAGAGCTTCATCAAGCAGGACGGGGCCCCGGACACCGAGTTCCAGGGCTACCAGTACTTCGTCTTCCCGATGGATCACGCCGAGTTCTCGAAGACAGGCGTGATCGGAAACCCGATGCGCGCGACTGCGGAGAAGGGCGAGGAGGCGCTCGAGCGCTTCGCCGACCATCTCGTCGCGGCCATCGACGAGTTCCGCCCGCTCGAGGTCGAGATCGAGCGGCGCGAGTTCAGGGAGCGGGTGTAGGGAGGTGCCCGTTCCCGCGGAGCTCCGTCGCTCGAGCATCCTCGAGCGCATCCGCGGCTCCGGCGGGGCCTCGGTGGCCGAGCTGGCCAACGAGCATGGAGTCTCGGCGATCACGGTCTACCGCGACCTCGAGCGGCTCGCCGGAGAAGGCCTGGTCGAGCGCGTGCACGGCGGAGCGCGGGCTCTTGCAGGCGACGGGCCCACCATCGAGACGGACTGGACGGCGAGACTGCGCCAGGCCCGCGCGGCGAAGGAAGCGATCGCGGCGTTCGCGACACGCTTGGTCGAGGACGGGTCGACCATCTTCGTGGACTCCTCCACGACCTCGCTGGCGCTCGCCAGGCGCCTCGAGCGCACGCCGCCCATGGCTCTGACCCTCGTGACCAACTCGCCCGCGATCGCGTTCGACCTGCACGCGGAATCGGTCCACGTGATCGTGACCCCCGGGGAGGTGGATCAGAACCTGCGCATGATCGGCGGGCGCTGGGCGGTCGAGTTCCTCGCAGGGCTCAACTTCGACATCGCCTTCATCTCGTCGGCCGGCCTGAGCCTGGACAAGGGCCTCACGACCACGCGCCGCGAGCTGGCGGACACGCTCAACGCCGCCCGCGCCGTCTCGGCGCGCACGGTGGGGCTGATCGACTCCTCCAAGTTCGGCCGCAGCTCGCTGCTCTCCATCGTCCCGGCCGAGGAGCTCGACGCGATCGTCGTCAACGACGGCCTCGCGGAAGAGATCTTCGCCGAATACTCGAGGGCCGGCGTCTCGCTCGTCCGCGCGAACGGGACCGCCACGACCACCACATCCACGTAAAGGAGACCTGCCGATGGCAAGACCCGTCACTCTCTTCACCGGCCAGTGGGCCGACCTGCCGCTCGAAGAGCTCGCCGAGAAGGCAGGGTCCTGGGGCTTCGACGGCCTCGAGCTCGCGTGCTGGGGAGACCACTTCGAGGTCGACCGCGCGCTCGCGGAGGACGGCTACGTCGAGGGCCGCCGCGAGATCCTCGAGCGCAACGGCCTGGGCTGCTGGGCGATCGGCGCGCACCTCGTCGGCCAGGCGATCTGCGACCCGTGCGACGAGCGCCACGGGGCGATCCTCCCGCCCGACGTCTGGGGCGACGGGGACCCCGAGGGCGTCCGGCAGCGCGCCGCCGAGCAGATGAAGGACACGGCTCGAGCGGCGGCCAAGCTCGGCGTCGAGCAGGTCAACGGCTTCACCGGCTCGTCGATCTGGCACCTCATCTACTCCTTCCCGCCCAATGACTTCGAGGCGGTCGAGGCGGGCTACCGCGACTTCGCCGAGCGCTGGAACCCGATCGTCGACGTCTTCGACGAGGAAGGCGTCCGCTTCGGCCTCGAGGTGCACCCCACGGAGATCGCCTACGACTTCGTGACGACGCGGAAGGCGCTCGAGGCCATCGACAACCGGCCCGGCTTCGGCATCAACTTCGACCCGAGCCACTTCGAGCACCAGTTCCTCGACTCGGCGGCCTTCGTGGAGGAGTTCGCCGACCGCATCTACCACGTGCACGTGAAGGACTCCCGCAAGACCCTCGACGGACGCAAGTCGATCCTCGGCGGCCACGTCAACTTCGGCGAGGCGGGCCGTGGGTGGGACTTCGTCTCGCCCGGCCACGGCGACGTCGACTTCGAGTCGCTCTTCCGTGCCCTCAACCGGATCGGCTACGACGGTCCGCTGTCGATCGAGTGGGAGGACGCGGGCATGGACCGCGAGTGGGGCGCGCAGGACGCGCTCGCCTTCGTGCGCCGCACCGACTTCGAGCCGTCCACGGTCGCCTTCGACGCGGCCTACGAGAGGAAGTAGCGATGGCCGAGGAGAAGCGGGTCGGATTCGTGACGATGGGCGAGGCCGGCGGCGCGGCCGAGCTCCGGGAGATCGGCGTTGGCATGCTCGGCTACGCGTTCATGGGCAAGGCGCACTCGAACGCGTACCGGAAGATCGCGTACATGACCTGGCCGCCGCCGCTCGTGCCGCGGCTCGTCGCGGTCGCGGGGAGGACGGAGGAGGCGGTCGCGGAGGCCGCGCGCCGCTACGGCTTCGCCGGCTACGCGACGGACTGGCGCGAGCTCGTCGCGAGCGACGAGATCGGGCTCTTCGACAACAGCGGGCCGAACAACCTGCACGCGGAGCCCACGATCGCCGCGGCCGAGGCCGGCAAGCACGTCGTCTGCGAGAAGCCGCTCGCGCGCACGGCCGACGAGAGCTACGACGTCTGGCAGCGGGTCGCGGCGGCGGGCGTGAAGCACATGTGCGCTTTCAACTACCGCTTCGTCCCGGCCGTGCGGCTGGCGCGGGAGATGCTCGAGGCGGGCGAGCTTGGCGAGATCTACCACTTCCGCGGCCGCTACTTGCAGGAGTGGGGCGACATCGACGACGAGGTGTGGCGCTTCGAGCGGGACGCGGCCGGCTCGGGGGCACTCGGCGACCTCGGCGCGCACGTGATCGACCTGGCCCGCTACCTCGTGGGAGAGATCGAATCCGTCAGCGGGACGACCCGGACGTTCAAGGCCGGCCGGGAAGTCGACGACGCCTTCGAGGCAGTCGTCGCGTTCGAAGGCGGCGCGGTGGGGACGATCGAGGCCTCACGATTCTGCCCCGGGCGCAAGAACGCCTTCGCGTGGGAGATCAACGGCTCCAGGGGCTCGATCGCGTTCGACCTCGAGCGCCTCAACGAGCTGCAGGTGAACCTGCGCGACTCGACGCCCGGCGACCGCGCGCAGGGGTTCCGGAGCGTGCTCGTCTCGGAGGCTGACCACCCGTTCTGGCAGCACTGGTGGCCGCACGGCCACATCATCGGCTGGGAGCACTCCTTCGTGCACGAGCTCCACCACCTCCTGCAGGCGATCGCCGAGGACGGCGAGGTCGGCCCGCACGGAGCGACCTTCGAGGACGGGTACCGCGCAGCCGAGGTCTGCGACGCGATCGTCCGCTCGTCCGAGTCGGGGCGACGGGAGGAGGTTGCCTATCGCTGAGCGGGCCCCGGCGTCGAGGCCGGTGGCCGAGCGCGCATCGGCTCTAGACGGGTTCGGGGCGGCCGCTCTCCAGTGACCGGTTGGCGGCCAGCGAGACGAGGAGCGCGGCCCGGGCCTGCTCGCCGGTTCCCTCCTGCGGCACGCGCCCTTGCTCGACGCACTCCACGAAGTGGGCGATCTCGGGGCCCCAGGGGTCGACCGCCTCGAGCACGATCGTCTCGGGCTCGGCGCCGGGACGGTACAGCCTGAGGCCACCGGCGGACGGGTCGACGCCGCCGATGTTTCCTTCGCCCTCGACTGCGGGAACGGCGCGGAACGCGTACTCGGCCACGCCTCCCTCGCACAGGACCCGGATGTTGCTCGAGAACGGATACGAGCCGGGCATTCGCATGCTGCCCTCCGCGATCCCCTCGGCGCCGTCGTACGTCACGGTCGCGACGACGTGGCCAGGCGTCGGCTCGCGCGCGAACACGCTCGTCGGCTTGCCGAGCAGCCGGTTCATCTGATCGAAGTCGTGCACGAGGAGGTCGACGGGCACCCCGCCGTCGAGGCTCGGGTCGCCCATCCAGTCGTTCCAGTCGGCGGGTGGCGAGAGGCGGTGGGTCGAGACCGCGAGCGGCCGGCCGAGCTCACCGGCGGCGAGCCGGCGCCCGAGCTCCACGTACTCGGGCCAGAAACGCAGCACGAGCCCGACCATGAACACACGACCGCTCTCCTCCCCCGCCCGAACGATGGCCTCGGCGTCCTCGGGCGTGAGCGCAATCGGCTTCTCGAGGAAGACGTGCTTGCCCGCTCGGAAGGCCCGCTCAGCCGCCTCCCGATGGAGGTACGTCGGCAGGCAGATATCGACCGCGTCAACGTCCGGATCGCGCAGGACCTCGTCGAGATCGCTCGTCACGGAGGCACGGAGCGAGTCAGCCACCTTGGCCGCACGGTCCCGACTCCGGGAGCACACCCACCGGACATCGACGCGTTCCGCGAGCCCCGCATAGTTGCCGGCGTGAGCGGAGCCCATGAAGCCTGCGCCGACGATCGCGAGCCCGATCATCGCTTGCGCGCGGCCTCGCGGTAGCCTGGTTCGATCCGGTCGTGCACCTGCTCCATGTCCCGGAAGAGGTCGATGACGGCGCGACTGCACCAGCCGAGGAACTCTTCGCCCTTGTCCGAGGTGGCCTCGCTCGGGCGACCCCACGTCCCACCGCCCTCCTCGAGGAGCGACCAGAACGACCCCGGCGTGGCAAGGAAGATGGGATCGAGCAGCGCGAATGGATTGGTGCGGAGATCACCTAGCTCGGGAACGTAGTCGCGCACCCGCTCCATGTCGCAGAGGCTCGGGTCGATCGCGAGCACGATGGAGGTCTCCCCCACGTTCGCGTGGATTCCGGCGGTCCCGGAGAGGTACGCCTCCGCCTGGTCTGGCGGCAAGGCCTGCCAGTAGGCGAACGGATACACGCGCGTGCTTTCGGGCATTTCGTCGAAGAACTGCGTTGCGGCGTACTGCATCGCCCACGAGTTCACGTAGTGGCCGTTCAGCAGCACGATCCGTCGGAAGCCGGCCTCCGCAAGCGTCACACAGACGTCGCGAAGGAGCCCGATGAACGTCTCCAGACGGAGGTACACGAGTCCACTCGCGCCGCGATGGTCGGCCGCGAGCCCGAACGGCACTGGTGGCCCCACGAGCGCATCGAGCTCGGGAGCGGCTCGCTTCGCCACCTCCATGGGGATGTAGACATCCGTCCAGAGCGGGCCGTGATCGCCGTGGTCCTCCGTCGAGCCGACGGGAACGATCACCGTCCGCCCTCCCCCTTCGAAGTATTCGCGCACCTCGAGATTCGTCATCTCCGGCATGAACAGCGAGCGCGCCACACCGCCTCCTAGGAAAGCCCCAGCCCGCGAAGGTGCTCGTACGAGCGGCGCATGCTCTCGTCGACCTCCTCGAGGGGCGGCCACGGCTCACCTTCGAACTCCAGCTCGACCGAGAGCGGGCCTGTGTATCCGGCGCGCTCGAGAATCTCTAGCACGCGCCGGAAGTCCACCGAGCCGGACCCGATGGCGCCGAAGCTCCAGACACCCTTGCCCCCGACTGTGTCCTTCAGGTGGACGTGCGCGAGGTGCGGGGCGACCGCCTCGAGGTCGTCGACCGCCTTCGCGCCCGAGTAGTACTCGACGTTGGCGGTGTCGTAGTTCACCTTCACGGAGTCACGGCCGATCTTCTCGAGCAGCGGGAGCGTCTTCCGCCCGGAAGCCATGATGTCACCGTGGATCTCGAGGGCGACGACCACGCCTGCCTCCTCGGCTGTGTCCGCAAGCTCGCCGATGTTCTGGAGGAAGGCCTGCTCGCTTTCCTCCTTGGAGGCATGGCCGCCGACAGCCGTATTCACGATGGGGATCCCGTACGCGGCCGCCCAGCGCACCGCCTTGATGCCGTGCTCGAGCCCCTCCCGTGTCGTCAGGTCGGAGTGGCCGCTGAGCGAGACCGGCGTGAGACCGTGCTCCGAGAGCTTGCGTCGCACGTCCTCGGTCCCGTCCAGCGGCACGTGCTCGGTCCACCCAGGCACTGCGGAGAGCTCGACGTGCTTGAACCCTGCGGCGGCGATGCCGCGCAGGGCCTCGTCGAAGCCGTAGGTGTGGTAGCTGTTCGTGTGCCCGGCGAGCGGGTTGTTCACGGCGGCACCTCCCTTGTCGTCGCGGGGGCGCCGGACGAGGCCGGCGCCCCCCGGTTGAACCCCTAGATGTTCGTCCCCTCGGGAACGGTGGTCTGCGAGAAGTCGTCGTCGAGCTCGAATGCTTCGGCATCCGCACGGGCTCGCTCGACGTCCGCCTCGCTGTTTGCCGGTTCGACGAAGTCGTTTGTGAGGACCTCGTCGACGGGAAGGACCTCCTGGATCTGCCCCAGGTCGGCGATGTTCTGGATATAGCTCTCCCAGGCCTCGACCGGGTGGAAGCCGAAGCCGTCGCCTTCTCGCTCCGTCGTCCCATACGCGGTCGCGAGCTCGATCATGGACTCGAGCGCGAGCTGCGGCTCGAGCGTCGCCGCGAGGTCGGGAAGCTGCTGGTACGTGATCTGCGCGGCCGCCTGCGGATTCGTCTTCGCGAACGTCATGCCCATGACGACGCCCTTGAAGAAGCGGTGGAAGACGTCACGCTGTCCCTCGTCCTCCAGATCGGCCGCGCGGACGACGTACGAGTTCGACGGGCCTTCCGAGAAGTCCGAGCCGAGCAGGTACTTGAGGTTGAGCCCCTGCCCGGCGAGCTGTGCACGGAGACCCTCCCAGGCGAGCCCTGCGTCTGCTCGGCCCTGGGACACGACCTGGTTCCACTGCGGACCGGACTCCAGGTATGTGATCGACTCCGGGTCGACTCCCACCTCGACGAGAATCGGGTCGACGATCACCTTCCAGCCCGCCGTCAGAACGGACATGGTCTTCCCTTCCAGCTGAGTGACGTCGGTGATGTCCGAGTCCTCGGGCAGCGAGAAGTTGAAGACCTGTCCCGAGATCATCTCCCAGGCCGAGGTCACCGGAACGCCGCTGTCGATTGAGGACGTGAGGACGCCCGGCGACGGATAGCCCATATCGGCCTGGTCCTCCGCGACGAAGGTCGCGGACGCGGTCGCGTTGCCGCCCGGACCGGCGATGAGCTCGACATCGATGCCGAGCTCGTCGAAGTAGCCTTGCTCGATCGGCACCCAGAGGTTGTAGTCGTCCATCACGTCGAGCGTGCCGCGCGGCGAAATCCAGCGAACCGTGGCCCGCTCGACCGCCTCGCCGCCTGTGCCGGTGCCCCCGCCGCCCTCGGTGGTCTCGTCGTCATCCCCGCCGCAGGCCGCGATGAGCGCGCCGAAGCTCGAGAATGTGAGGCCGGCGCCTGCCGTGCGCGTGAGGAAGCCGCGACGGTCGATCCTCCTCTCGAACGCCCTCTCCAGCTGTTTGTCCTGCATGTGGCGCCTCCTCTCCATTAGGCCTCCCAACTCGCCCAGCGCTTGCCGATGAAGTAGAAAAGGACGTAGATCGCGACTCCGAGCGCGGCGACGATCAGGATCACGGCGCCGAACTTGTCCATCTGGACGAGCGAGGAGAAAAAGACAAGCCGCTGCCCGAGCCCGCCCTTCTCGCTCGCTGCCACCATCTCGCCGGCGACGGCGGTCAAGAGGCCGAAGATCGAGCCAACCATGAAGCCAACGATGATCATCGGCAGGGCGAGCGGGAAGCGAATCTTGCGGAAGATCTGGAACGTGCTGGCTCCGTAGGATCGCGCCAGCGCGATCTTCGCCAGATCCGTCCGGCGGAAGCCGGTGGCGGCGTTGATGAGCACCATCGGCCCCGAGGCGAGAGCCACTGCGAACACGATCGGAAACAGGCCGAAGCCGAGCTTGAGCCGGAGGAACGGCACGAGCGCGATCATCGGAGTCGTGACCATCGCGATGATGTACGGCGCCACGACCTTCTCGACGAATGGCTTCTGGGTGATCACGGCCGCGAGCACGAGGCCGATGGTCGAGCCGATCGCGAGGCCGATCAAGAACTCCTGCATCGTCACCCACAGGTGCGGCGCATAGAGGGAGCCGAAGTCCGCCACGAGCGTCTGGACGACGGCGGTCGGCTTCGGGAACACGTACGTCGGCGTATCGGTGATGCGCAGAATCGCCTCGACCCCGAAGAAGACCGCGGCCGCCACGGCGACGATGGCCCCGATCTCTAGGGCGCTCTTCGCCGTCGAGATGGACGTCAGCCCCGTCCAGTCGATGGGCCCCTTGTCTCTTGCCTCCGGCTTCTCCTCGAAGCTGGGGATCTCGTCGCGAAGCTCCGTGGGAACCTGGTTCACTCGACCTCCAGAGCATGCGGCCCGCCTGCCTCGACCGCTCGCTTGATCTCCTGGATCTGCGCGATGAAATGCGGCTCGAACGTCATCTCGATCGTCCGCGGACGCGGCAGGTCGATCTCGTAGATGCGCGCCAACCGGCCGGGTCGGGAAGTCATCACCACGACACGGTCGGCAAGGAAGATCGCTTCTCCGATGTTGTGCGTCACGAACGCCACCGTCTTCCGCGTCTGACTCCACAGGTCGAGCAGAAGGAGGTTCATCTCGTCGCGCGTGAACGCGTCGAGCGCGCCGAACGGCTCGTCCATCAAGAGCACTGCCGGGTCCTGCGCGAGCGCACGCACGATCGACGCGCGCTGCTGCATGCCGCCTGACAGCTCGCGCGGCATCGCGCCCTCGAAACCCTCGAGGCCCGTCGCCTTCAGGAGGCTCGCGATTCTTGCCACATCGGGCGACGTGCCCTTGATCTCGAACGGGAACTCGATGTTCTGACGCAGGTTGCGCCACGGGAGCAGGTTCGCCTCCTGGAAGATCATCCCGATCTCCCGCGGGCGCGGTCCCGCGATCGGGTCCCCGTCGAGGAGCACCTGCCCGCTCGTGAGCGCATGGAGGCCCGACATGGCCCAAAGGAGCGTCGTCTTTCCGCAGCCGCTCGGCCCGAGGATGCACACGAACTCGCCGTCGTGGATGTCGACGGAGAAGCCCTCGAGCGCATTGACGGGGCCCGACTTCGTCTCGTAGATCTTGGTCGCGTCGACCGTGCGGATCTTCACGGCTCCGGGAGTGGTCACGGGCACCTCCCCGCGCGTGCGGGACGCCGGTGCACTTGGCTCTAGAACCATCCTTCCTCTTCCGGGTTCGTGTACTGCATAAACTCGACGAGCGCCCCGTCGACCTGCACGAAGGCAACCGTCAGGAAGCCATCGCCGACGTCGAAGGGCTCGAGGACTACGGAATGACCTTCGAGCGCCGCGTGCACGTCGCCAACCCGATAGGCGATGTGCGGATCGGTCCGAAGTGGTCCCTGAACGGGGCTGTCAGGCGCGAAGCGCAGCCACTCGACGTGGTAGGGATGGGCGCGCGGGCTCGTCACCCAGACGCGCGTGGCCTCAACCCACCGCTCCCCCTGCTTCCGCTCCGATGTTGGCACGCCGATGTGGTCGAACCGCGATCGGTCGAGTTGCAAGCACGCCTCCTTGAACTTGTCGGCGTAAATTGGTAGGAAAGCTTCCTAACATACTGGTCTACACAGGTCAAGCACGTGGAAAGCATCCCAACGAGCGGCTCGCCGCAGCTGATGCGCCGGTTGAACTCGGCGCTCGTCCTGCAGGCGATCCGCGAGCCAGGCTCCGCCTCCCGGGCGGAAATCCGCGCAGCGACAGGACTCTCCAAGCCCACGGTCCGCGAAGTGGCCGAGTTCCTGCTCCGCACGGGGTACGTGAGCGAGGCTGCCGCCGGCGAAGGTGACGGGGGCGGCCGCCCTGGGCGACGCGCGCGCGTCCTCACCTTCCGTGCCGACCTCGGCCACGTGGTCGGCATCGACGTAGGCGCCAACAAGATTCTCGTCCGTGTCGCCGACCTGAGCGGCACGATCCTCGCCTCCGAGCGGCGCGTCACCCGAAGCGCGCGCGGCGCCGGCTCGGTTCTCAGGACGGTCCGCGCTGCCGCCGGCAAGGCCATCGCCGCCGCCGGTGTGGATCGCAAGACCTTGATGGCCGTCGCCGTGGGAACACCCGGCGTCATCGATCGGGCATCCGGCCGCATCGCCCTCGCGCCGCAGCTCCCGGGCTGGGAAGGGCTCGAGCTCGGCCAGGCGCTCGGCCGCTCCTTCCCGTGCCCGGTGCTGGTCGAGAACGAGGTGCGCCTCTCCATCCTCGCGGAGCGCTGGCGGGGCGCCGCTCAGGGGATCGACGATGCCGTCTACATCCAGATCGGCGTCGGGATCGGCGGCGGGATCCTCATCGGCGGCGAGCTCTACCGAGGCGCCAACGGCGCCGCCGGCGAGATCGGTTACCTGCCGGACCCCGGGGGAAGCACGCTTGCCGGCGGCTTGGGCCCTTTCGAGCACGCAGCGGGCGGAAGCGCGTTCGCCCGGCTAGGACGCGCGGCGGCGGCAGGAGACGGTGGAGGGCTTCTGAGGGAGCTCGCGGGCGGCGATCCCGAAGCGGTGGACGCGGAGATCGTCTTCGCAGCGGCAGCGCAGGGCGACGAGGCCGCTCGCGCGATCGTCGCCGAGCTGACGCGAACGCTCGCCAACGGCGTCGCCGCCGTAGTCGCCGTCCTCAATCCGGCCACGGTGATCGTCGGCGGAGGACTTTCCCGGGCGGGCTCCGCCCTGCTCGACCCGCTCGAGCGCCACCTCGCCGACCTGGTCCCGCTGCCGCCGCGGCTGGTGCTCTCCTCGCTCGGCGAGGAGTCCGTGGCGCTCGGCGCCATCCGCTTGGCCCTGCAGCGGGCCGACGAGCGCCTCTTCTCCTTTGCGGAGGCAAGCTAGCGTGCGCGTCCTCGGGCTGGGGGCCCATCCGGACGACCTCGAGATCCTCTGTGGCGGCACGCTCGCCCGCTACGTCGAGGAGGGCCATGACGTCGTCATGTGCCACGCGACCAAGGGAGATCGCGGGAGCTTCGAGCACACCTCCGAGGAGATAGCGAGGATCCGCCACGGCGAGGCCGGGAGGGCGGCGGAGATCGCCGGCGCCGAGCACGTCTCGCTGGGGCTCTCGGACGGTGAGGTCGACGCCTCCGACCCCGGCCAGAGGCGGCTCGTCGTCGACCTCGTTCGAGAGGCTCGGCCGCACCTCATCATCACGCACGCGAGCGGCGACTACATGGCCGACCACAACGAGATCTCGCAGCTTGCCTTCGACTGCAGCTTCTTCTCCAGCCTCCCGCTCTACGAGACCGAGAATCGGCACCACCCCGTCGTGCCCCCGATCTACTTCATGGACACCCTGATGGGACTGGGATTCACGCCGACCGAGTTCGTCGATGTCACGGGGACGATGGACAAGAAGGTGCGCATGCTCGAGGCTCACGAGAGCCAGCTCCGTTGGCTCCGCGATCACGACGGCGTGGACATCGTCGAGAACATGCGCACCGTGACGGCGTACCGCGGGCTCCAGTGCGGCGTGGCCTACGCAGAGGGCTTCCGTCCCTGCCTGACCTGGCTGCGCGCGACGACGAAGCGGCTTCTGCCCTGAAAGGAGAGACATGGCCGTCGAGACCCAGTTCGACTACGCGCTCGCCGACTTCATCTCGTTCCGCGACCGGCATGCGTGCGAACGGGTCCGGCGGATCCGCCGCTCTGAGCTGGGGAACCATCCCAACCCTGAGTTTCGCATCCGTGTCGTGGACGACCGCGCCGAGCTCTACCGCTCGTTCGCAGAGGACATCGTCGCCCGCATCCGAGAGGCGGCCGACGAGGAGCGTGCCTTCGTGGGCATTTTCCCGGTCGGCCCGATGCCGCAGTACCCGATCGCCGCAAGGATGATCAACGAGCAGCGGCTCTCCTGCCGCCACGTCCATTCGTTCAACATGGACGAGTACGCGAACGAGAACGGCGAAACGGCGCCCAGGTCATGGCCCGGCTCCTTCCAGCGGGCGATGCTGGAGACCTTCTTCGGAGCGATCGATCCAGAGCTGCGCCCGCTCGAGGAGAACGTCCACTTCCCGACGAAGGAGATCGTCGGCGACTACTCGAAGATGATCGAGGAGCTCGGTGGCGCCGACGTGTGCTACGGCGGTATCGGGTGGGGCGGACACATCGCCTTCTGGGAGCCGCAGCTGGGCGAGGAGTTCGGAAACGATCTCCAGGCGTACAAGCGCGCGGGCGCGCGGCTCGTCGAGCTGCACCCGATGACGATCATGCAGAACGCGCTCCACTCCTTCGGGGGTGACTGGTCGTGGGTGCCGCCGAAGGCGAGCACGATCGGACCGCGGGAGATCATGGGCGCGAAGCACCGCAGCTTCTGGCTGGACGGCGACCTCGGCGGCGGCGTTTCCTGGCAGCGCTTCATCGCCCGCCTCGTGGCACACGGGCCGGTGTCGACTTACGTCCCCGGGTCGATACTCCAGACCGCACCCACGGACTACACGATCCTCGGCGGCGTGGCCGACGACGTCGAGATCCGCATGTCGTGACGCCCAGGCTGAACCGCCTCTTCGCCGCCGACGGGCGCTGCTTCGACGTCGCAGTCGACCACGGCTTCTTCGGCGAGGGCTCCTTCCTCCACGGCATCGAGGATCTCGAGCGCGCCGTGGCCACGCTGGTGGACGCGGGGCCGGACGCGATCCAGCTCTCCCCCGGGCAGGCGCCGTTCCTCCAGCGCGTGCCCGGTCCCGCGAAGCCGGCGCTCGTCCTGCGCACCGACGTCGCCAACGTGTACGGCACCGAGCAGGCGCGGCCCCTCTGGAGCGAGCTCGTCGAGGACGCGGTCGGCGCTGCGGTCCGCCTCGACGCCGCGTGCGTCGTCGCCAACCTCCTGCTCCTCCCGGGCGAGGCCGAGCTCCTCCGCTCCTGCGTCCGCAACGTCTCCGCGCTCAGGGCCGCCTGCGACGGCGTCGGCATGCCGCTAATGGTCGAGCCGCTCGCCATGAAGCCGGGGGCAGGCGGCTACGGCGTGAACGGCGACGTCGAGACCATCGTCCCGCTCGTCCGACAAGCGGTCGAGCTGGGCGGCGACGTGATCAAGGCCGACCCGACCGACGACCTCGCCGACTACGGGCGGGTCGTGGAGGCGGCCGGCGGCCGTCCCGTACTCGTCCGCGGCGGCGGCCGGGCCTCCGACGAGGAGATCCTGCGGCGAACGGAGGCTGTCCTCGCCCGGGGCGCGGCCGGCATCGTCTACGGACGCAACGTCATCCAGCACGAGCGCCCGGCGGCCATGACGCGCGCGCTGATGGCAGTCGTCCACGAGGGCTCCTCCGCAGACGAGGCGCTCGGGGTCCTGCACGCTCGTGCCTGAGCGCGTCGTCGGCGTCGGCATCGTCGGCGGCGGTCTCATGGGCCGCGAGGCTGCGAGCGCCGCCGCCCGCTGGGTGCACCTGGCCGACCTCGGCGTCCGGCCGGCGGTCGTCTCCGTCTGCGACTCCAACCCCGATGTCCTGCGCTGGTACGAGCGGCTCGAGCCGCGCCCCACTCTCGTCGCGGACTACCGCGAGCTTCTCGCCGACGAGCGCGTCGAGGCGGTCTACTGCGCCGTCCCGCACCACCTCCACGAGGAGCTCTACGTCGCGTGCCTCCGCGCGGGGAAGCACCTCCTCGGCGAGAAGCCGTTCGGGATCGACCTGGCGGCGAACGACGCCATCCGCGCCGAGATCGCGCGCCGTTCCGAGCTGCTCGTGCGCTGCTCTTCGGAACTGCCGTTCTACCCGGGCGGGCAAGAGGTCTGGCGCTGGATCGCCGAGCGCCGCTACGGGCGCGTGCTGGAGGTGCGCTCGGCGTTCCTCCATTCGAGCGACCTCGACCCTCAGAAGCCGATCAACTGGAAGCGCCGTGCCGCGTTCAACGGCGAATACGGCGTGATGGGCGACCTCGGCATCCACGCTCTCCACCTGCCGCTGCGGGCAGGCTGGCTGCCGCGAGACGTTCGCGCCATCCTCTCCGACGTCGTCCAGGAGCGGCCCGACGGCGCCGGCGGCTCGGCACCCTGCGACACGTGGGACAACGCCGTCCTCCTCTGCGAGGCCGAGCAGGACGGCTACACGTTCCCGCTCAAGATCGAGACCAAGCGGATCGCACCGGGCGAGACGAACACCTGGATCATCGAGGTCGACGGCGCCGAGGGCTCGATCGCCTACACGACGAAGACGCCGAAGACGCTCCGCTGGATGGCGTACGAGCCGGGGGGAGCCCAGTCCTGGAGCGTCCTCGACCTCGGCTCGGAATCCGCCTATCCGACCATCACGGGGGCGATCTTCGAGTTCGGCTTCTCCGACGCGATCCTGCAGATGTGGGCCGCCTTCCTGGACGAGCTCGTCCACGGGCGGGACGGCATGAGACAGCCGTTCCACTGCGCCACGCCCGAGGAGGCGGCAGCCACCCACCGGATCTTCACCGCCGCTCTCGAGTCCCAGGCCACGCGCTCGGTGGTCGCCGTCGACGCCGTGCCGGCCTGAGGCCGCGGTGGACGTCGTCTGTCTCGGGATCCTGGTCGCCGACGCGATCGCCCGTCCTGTCGACGAGCTTCCGCCGCGGGGGTCGCTCGCGCTGGTCGAGGGCATCTCGCTCCACGGCGGAGGATGCGCCCTCAACACCGCGAGCGCGCTCGCGCGCCTCGGGCTCGAGGCCGGCGTGGCGGGCAAGGTCGGCGACGATGCCTTCGGCGCCTTCCTGCTCGGTCTGCTCGACGAGCGCGGGGTGGACCGGCGCGGCGTCCTCACCGATCCGGCGGTCGCGACGTCCGCCACCGTCGCGCTCGTGGACTCGCTGGGCGAGCGCACCTTCCTCCATCTCCCGGGGGCGAATGCGAGCCTGCGCGCGGAGGAGATCGACCGCACGCTTCTCTACTCGGGGCGCGCAGTCCATCTCGCCGGCGCGCTCGTGCTGGAGTCGCTGGACGGCGAGCCCGCCGCCGGCATCCTCTCGGAGGCGAGGTCGCGCGGCCTCGTGACGAGCCTCGACACGGTCTGGGACGCGAGCGGGCGCTGGGAGCGCGTACTGCCGGCCCTCCCCCACGTCGATCTCTTCGCGCCGAGCCTCGCGGAGGGCCAGGCGATCTCGGGTGCGGAGAAGCCCGCGGCCGTCGCCGCCTGGCTCCGCGCCCGCGGCGCCGGCGCAGTCGCCCTCAAGTGCGGCGCGGACGGCTGCTTCGTCTCCGGGGACGACTTCGAAGGAGCGCTGCCAGGGCCCTCGGTGATCGCCGTCGACAGCACGGGCGCCGGCGACGCGTTCGTCGCGGGGCTCCTCTACGGCCGCCTCGAGGGCTGGACGCTCGAGCGCTCGGCCCGCTTCGCCAACGCAGTGGGCGCACTGGCGACGACGGCGGTGGGCGCACTGGGCGGTGTGCAATCGGCCGAGGAGACGCTCGCGCTCGCGGGCCTGTCGGACGTGACCTGAGCTAGGCTCGACCAACCTTGGACGAGTCCGTCCGGAAATACGTCGACGCGATCCCGGCGGAGCGGAGACCGCTCTTCGACCAGCTCCAGTCGCTGATCCTCGACCTCTATCCGGATGCCGATGTCGTGATCTCCTACCAGGTCCCCACCTACAAGGCGAAAGGGGGACGCGTCTCCCTGGGGCTCTGGAAGGACGGCGTGTCGCTCTACACGACCGGCCCGGAGTACATCGAGAGCTTCAAGGCGCGACATCCGAGGATCAAGACCGGCAAGGCCAGCATCAACTTCGGGCTCGCGGACGACCTCCCCGAGGAGGACGTCAGGGAGGTCGTCAGGCAGGCGATCGAACAGGCACCAGGCTCGAGCACGTCCCGTTGAGGCTTCGTCCCCCTGCCTACCCGTCCCGGGTCAGCTCGAGGATCCTGGCGGCGACCGGAGGTGCCGCCAGCCCGCGGAGCGTCGACGACCGGCGGGCCGCCGCGTCGGTGTACGCAAGCCCTTCCGTCACTCGAGCCTAGTTCGGAGCTACTCCGGCTCCCAGGCGAGCTCGACGACGTAGCCGTCCGGGTCGCGGCACTTGACGCTCACGTAGCCGGGCTCCTCCCACTCCTCGGTGATCGGGACCCCGTCGGCCCGCAGACGGTCCCGAAAGGCGCGGACCTCGTCCGGGCTCGAGCCACCGCCGAAGGAGAAGTGGAAGAAGGCCGGCAGGGAGATCGGCTCGTCGGTCTCCTTGAGGGCGAGCGAGAAGTCGTGGGCGTCGAAGAGCATGAGGACGCCGTCCGACATTCGCTCCGCCGGCTGCGCGTCGAAGCCGAAGTACGTCTCGTAGAAGCGGCGGGAGCGCTCCTCGTCACGGACGGCAAGGGCGAGATGCATCGCGACGCTCAGCCTACGCCCTCGGCGGAGCCAGTCCTCGACGGCCACGTCGGGGGCGTGCGGGAGCCGTGAGCCGCATGCCTCTGGCATCCTCCGGACCCGATGGATGTCGAAGCGAAGCTGGACAAGCTGTACGGGCGTCCGCTCGCCGACTTCACGCGGGCCCGCGACGACCTCGCACGCGAGGTTCGCAAGGCGGGAGAAGGCGAGGAAGCGGATCGCATCAAGGCGCTCTCGAAGCCGTCCGTCTCGGCCTGGACGGTGAACCAGCTCGCGCGCGCGGAGCGCATGCAGGTTCGTTCCCTCATGACCGCCGGCGAGCGGCTGCGCGCGGCTCAGGCGGAGCTTCTCCAGGGAGGACGCGCGGATGAGCTCCAGGACGCGCTCCAGAGACAACGCGAGGTGGTCGCTGCCCTTCTCGAGAGCGCGAAAGAGCTCCTGGGCTCGGCAGGCCACCCCGCGACCGACGCCACGCTGGAGCGCATCCGGAGGACGCTGACTGCGGTCGCCGGCGACGAGGAGGCGGCGCGGCTCGTCGAGACCGGCCGGCTCACGAAGGATCTCGACCCCACGGGGTTCGGCGGTGCCGCGCTCGGAGCCGGGGCGGCGGCCGGGCCTCGCCGGCGCTCGAGCCGCCGCGACGACGGGGCAGCGCGCAGGAAGGAGATCGAGAAGGCCAAGCGGGAGGCGGACAGGCTGCAAGCCGAGGTGTCCGAGCAAAGGGAGCGCGCCCGACGCGCTAAGAGCGAGGCGCGAAGCGCAGAGCGCACCGCGACCAGCGCGAAGAAAGCCGCGGAGAAGGAGGAGCAGGAGCTCGAGAGCCTGACGGAGCGGCTCGACGCCGCGAAGGAGGCTCTGGCGCGGGCCCGATCAGACTGATCGCGACAGAGAGGAGCCAGACCATGCTGGACCAAGCACGCATCACGGCGATCGTCCCGGTCTCGGACATCGAGGCCGCGATCGAGTTCTACGAGGCGCGCCTCGGCCTGCGGCTCGACGAGCGTCGCGACGACCTTCCGGCGAATCGGGAGGCCCATCTCAGCGGGGCGAGCGGAAACCTCCTCCTCTACGAGAGCGTGGGAGCCGGGAAGAGCCGGCACACGGTCGCAGCGTTCCGGGTCGACGACATCGACGCGGTCGTCGCCGGGCTCCGCAACCGGGGCGTGGTCTTCGAGGAGTACGACCTGCCCGACCTGAAGACCGTGGACGGCATCGCCTCGATCGGCGACGTGCGCGGTGCCTGGTGCAAGGACCCGGACGGCAACATGATCGCCATCGAGTCGGTCGGCTGAGCCTGGCAGGGTGGTGCTGGCAACACCCACGTAGACGGGCGCTGGCACGCTTGTAGGCAGCGGACGGCCCTGCCACGCTCCTCGGGAGGCCGATAATGCGGTGGGTGAAAGTCGTCCAGCTGGCACTCGTGCCGGCGGCGCTTGTCGCCGGCGGTCTCACCGCGACGCTGATCCTGACGGGCGACGTCGCGGAGTCTCCTGCGATGACGGCGACCTTCGGCCTGATCATCGGCCTCGGCTGGTGCCTCACCGGCCTTGCGGAGTGGGAACGACGCCCGGCGAGCCGCATCGGCCCGCTCATGGTCGTGCTCGGATTCGCCTGGTTCGCGAGCCTGCTCCAGGAGACGAGCGTGGACATCCTGTTCACGATCGGGCTCTTCTTCGAGGCGTTCTACGTCGCCGTCTTCGCGCACGTGCTGCTCTCGTTTCCGAGCGGCCGGCTCGAGGGCCGACTCTCCCAGGCCATCGTCGTCGCGGCCTACGTCTGCACGACCGTGATCGTGGGGGCCGCGGTGCTGTTCTCCGACCCCGATTGCTGCGTCCAGAATCTCGCCCTCGTCGACGGGAACGAGACGCTCGCCGAGACGATCGGCAACGTGGCGAGCGGGATCGGCGTCGTCCTCACCCTCCTGAGCCTCGTCGTCGTCGCCCAGCGCTGGCACCGAGCGACGCCGCCCGCGCAGGCGGGTGATGGCGCCGGTCCTCTGGTCGGGCTGGGCGGCGGCCGCGGTCGGAGGCGTCAACCTGCTCGCCGAGACGATCGGCGACGAGTCGTCCCCCGTCGATGTGGCCTTCCTCGCCGTCTTCGCGACCGTGCCCTTCGCGTTCAAGATCGGCCTGCTGAGAAGCCGGCTCGCGCGAGGCGCCGTCGCGGACCTGGTCGTCCAGCTCGGCGAGACGCAGGCGCCGGGAAAGCTCCGCGACGCGCTTGCCAAGGCTCTGCACGATCCCTCGCTCGCGCTCGCCTACTGGCTCCCGGAGCAGGAGCGCTACGTCGACGTGCAGGGCCGCCCGGTCGAGCTTCCGCCCGAGGGCGGGATTCGGGTCGCGACGACCGTCGAGCGGGAGGGGCGCCGGGTCGCGGCGCTGGTCCACGACGCCTCCCTGCGCGAGGATCCCGAGCTCGTGGACGCCGTCTGCGCGGCCGCCGGGCTCGCGCTCGAGAACGAGCGGCTCCAGGCCGAGCTGCGGGCGCGTCTCGAGGAGCTCCGGGCCTCTCGCGCGCGCATCGTCGAGGCAACCGACGCGGAGCGGAAGCGCATCGAGCGCAACCTCCACGACGCGACCCAGCAGCGGCTCGTCTCCGTTTCGATGGCGCTCGGCCTGGCCGAGTCGAAGCTGACGTCCGATCCCGAGGCTGCGGGCCGGATCCTCGTCGAGGCCCGCGAAGGCCTCGGCACGGCCCTCGGCGAGCTGCGCGAACTGAGCCAGGGCATCCATCCCGGGATCCTCACCGAGCGCGGCCTCGGGCCGGCGCTCACCGAGTTGGCCTACCGCTCCTCGGTGCCCGTGGAGGTCGCGGTCTCGCTCGACCGGCGGCTGCCGGAGCCGGTCGAGGCGGCCGCGTACTTCGTCGTCGCGGAGGCGCTCGCCAACGTGACCAAGTACGCCTCCGCGAGCGCAGTCTCCGTGAGCGTCGACCGCCGCGACGGACGCGCCGTCGTCGAGGTGGCCGACGACGGCGTGGGCGGGGCCGATCCGGCAAGGGGCTCGGGCCTGCGGGGGCTGGCCGACCGTCTCGAGGCGCTCGGCGGCGACCTGGCCGTCGAGAGCCCACCCGGCCTCGGGACGGTGCTTCGAGCGGAGATCCCGTGCGCGTCGTGATTGCCGACGACTCCGTCCTCCTGCGCGAGGGCGTCTCCCGCCTTCTCGCCGAAGCGGGCTTCGAGGTGGTCGGCCAGGCGGCCGACGCCGACGAGCTCCTGCGCGAGGTCGAGGACAAGGCGCCCGACGTCGCGATCGTCGACATCCGCATGCCGCCGACGCACACCGACGAAGGGCTCCAGGCGGCGCGGGCGCTGCGAGCCCGCCATCCCGCCCTCGGCGTGCTCGTGCTCTCCCAGTACGTTCGCCCGAGCTACGCGTTCGAGCTGCTCGAGGACGACGCTCGCGGAGTCGGCTACCTGCTCAAGGACCGCGTCTCCGACCTCGACGAGCTGGCCGACGCCGTGCGCCGTGTCGGCGAGGGCGGCTCGGTGCTCGACCCGTCCGTCGTCTCGCAGCTCGTCGGTCGCCGGCGCCAGGGCCACGATCCGGTCGACGACCTGAGCGACCGCGAGCGGGAGGTGCTCGCGCTCATGGCCGAGGGTCGCACGAACCGCGCCATCGCCGAGCGGCTCTTCATCACCGAGCGCACCGTCGAGAAGCACGTGAAGAGCATCCTCCAGAAGCTCGGCATCCGGGCCAGCGCCGAAGACCACCGCCGCGTGCTGGCCGTGCTCGCCTTTCTCGGCTCCTGACTAGCATCCCCGGGGTGGTCGAGCTTCCCGCGACCGCCGCCTGGCGTCACGTCGGCGCTGGTGACGGATTCGAAGTCCTGTTTCTCCGGCGCGAGCTCGACGGCTACCACTTCGAGGGTCACGCGACGGTGGTCGAGGAAGGCCAGGCCTCGAGCATCTCCTACACGCTCACGCTCGACGCGCGCTGGGCGACGCGCTCCGCCCACGTCGTCGGCAGATCGACGCAGGGCGCGTTCGAGCTCCACCTGGAGGGAGACGGCCTCGGCGGCTGGCAGGCCGATGGGAGGCCGGCGCCACAGGTTGCGGGGTGCCTGGACGTCGATCTCGAGGCCTCGGCGTTCACCAACGCGTTCCCGGTCCACCGCCTCGGGCTCGAGGTGGGCCGGCAGGCGGACGCGCCGGCGGTCTACGTTCGCGCTCTCGACCTGAGGGTGGAGCGACTGGAGCAGCGCTACGCTCGCTTGCCGGACGACGGCGAGCAGAGGCGCTACGACTACGAGTCGCCCGCATTCGGCTACAGAGACGAGCTCGTCTACGACCGGTTCGGCCTCGTGCTCGACTATCCGGGTATCGCCGTCCGGGTCATCTGACTACGCGCTAGCACCACCTCCGAAGAGTCGGGACAGCCCGACTGGAAGACTCGCGCTGCCCGGCTACCGCTGTGACGCGCGCGACGCGAGCCTTCCGGCATGACCAGCGAACGAGGAGGTTTGCGATGAAGTCCTGGCTTTCGACCGGTGCCCTGGCCCGACGCTCTGCCCGTCGACCGTGGCTGATGATCGGCGCGTGGGCGGCCGCGTTCGTCGTCGCCGGGTTCCTCGTGGCCAACTTCCTCGGCGACGGGCTCACGTCCGAAGCGGACGTCACGAACACGCCGGAGTCCAAGGCAGCCGAGCTGCTCGTCGAGGAGCGGATGCCGGACACGGCCGGCGACCCCGACGAGGTGCTCGTCATCCGTTCCTCCGAGCGGTCGGTCGACGACGCGGCCTTCGAGGCGCACGTCGGATCCCTGCTCGCCCGCCTCGAGCCGCTGGGCGTCGAGCCGTCGACCAGCTACTACGCGGACGGCGACGAGTCGCTCGTCTCGTCCGACCGGGACACGACGGCGGTGCCGCTCGCCCTCTCGGACGACTCCGACGGGACCGTCGAGAGCATCGTCGAGGTGGTCGCCGACGCAAGCGGCGAGAACGGCTTCGAGACGGCGATCACCGGACCGCTCACCGCCGACGTCGACGTCAACAAGGCGGCCGAGGAAGACCTTCAGCGCGGAGAGATGTTCGGCATCGGCATCGCGCTGATCGTCCTGCTCGTCGTCTTCGGCGCGCTCGTCGCGTCGCTCGTCCCGATCGTCCTCGCGGTCGTCTCGATCGTCGTCGCGCTCGGCCTGACCGCACTCGTCGGGCAAGGCTTCGAGCTCTCCTTCTTCGTCGTGAACATGCTCGTGATGATGGGGCTCGCCGTCGGGATCGACTACGCGCTCTTCGTCGTCTCGCGCTACCGCGAGGAACGGGAGAAGGGCCTGGACGAGCTCGACGCGATCGCCGCCGCCGGCACGACCGCGAGCCGAGCGGTGTTCTTCTCCGGAGTCACGGTCGTGCTCGCGCTCCTGGGGATGTTCCTCATCCCGTCGACGATCTTCCGCTCGCTCGCGGTCGGAGCGATCCTGGTCGTGCTCGTCTCGGTGGTCGCCGCTCTGACGCTGCTGCCGGCCGTGCTCAGGCTGCTCGGCGACCGGATCGACGCGCTGCGGCTTCCCTTCATCGGCCGGCGCCGCGAGGGAGGGTTCTGGGCCCGCGTGGCGCGCGGAGTCATGCGGCGCCCCGTCGTCAGCCTCGTCGCGAGCGTCGTGGTCCTCCTCGCCGCGGCTGCGCCGTTCGCCAACCTCAACAGCGGCTTCGCCGGCGTGGAGACGCTTCCGGCCGAGTTCGAGTCGAAGCGTGGCTTCGACCTCCTCGACGAGGAGTTCGGCTTCGGGACGGCGCCGGCGCAGATCGTCATCGAAGGAAACGTCGATTCCCCGGAGGTTCGAGCGGCGATCGAGCGGCTCGAGACGCGCCTCGCCGGCGACGATTCCTTCGGGCGGCCCGATCTGACCGTCGCCGACACCGGCGATCTCGCGGTCATGACGGTCCTCCTCAACGGGGACGAGTCGTCGAGCACGGCCACCGAAGGCGTCCAGACCCTGCGTGACCGGTACATCCCCGAAGCTTTCGCGGGTGCACCGGCAGAGGTGCTAGTCGGCGGAGACACGGCCGAGAACGTCGACTTCTTCGCCATCACAGACCGGTACCTCCCGATCGTGATCGGCTTCGTGCTCGGCCTCTCGTTCCTGCTCCTCGCGGTCGCGTTCCGCTCGCTGGTCGTGCCCGCGACGTCGATCCTCATGAACCTGCTCTCGGTCGGCGCCGCCTTCGGGCTGCTCGTGCTCGTCTTCCAGGAGGGAATCGGCGCCGGCCTCTTCGGCTTCGACCAGGTCGCGTCGATCGAGGCGTGGCTCCCGCTCTTCCTGTTCACGGTGCTCTTCGGCCTCTCGATGGACTACCACGTCTTCCTGCTCAGCCGCATCCGCGAGCGCTACGACCAGACCGGCGACAACGTCGGGGCGATCGAGTTCGGGGTGAGCTCGACCGGGCGGATCATCACGGGCGCGGCGCTGATCATGGTCGCCGTGTTCGGAGGCTTCGCGGCCGGGCAGCTCGTGATGTTCGAGCAGATGGGCTTCGGCCTCGGCGTCGCCGTCCTCCTGGACGCGACCCTCGTGCGCTCCGTGCTCGTGCCGGCGACGATGCGGCTCCTCGGCGACCGCAACTGGTACCTGCCCCGCCGGCTCGAGTGGATTCCCGACCTCCGCGTCGAAGGCGCGCGGGCGAAGTAGTGGCCGGGCCCGAGCCAGGACGCAGTCGGCGTGAGATCGCCCGGATCCTCCAACGGATCCGGGCGCTCACGCTCGAGCTCAGAGGTCTCGAGCAGCAGGGAGCGAGTCAGGCGGAGCTCGACGCCAAGGGGCGAGCCTTGGAGCGGCTTCGCTGGCGCCTGGCGGTCGCCGCGCGGCGCGAGGCGCACGACGACCTCGGCACGGCCGCCTAGCTCCACCGGCAGGCGTGGCCGACTCGGTAGGCTCTCGGACATGTGCCGAAACATCCACACGCTCCACAACTTCGAGCCGCCGGCGACCGAAGACGAGGTACGCGACGCCGCTCTCCAGTACGTCCGCAAGATCAGCGGTTTCACGAAGCCGTCGCAGGCGAACGCGGAGGCCTTCGAGCGCGCCGTCGACGCGGTCTCGGACGCCACGGGACAGCTGCTCGCCGAGCTCGTCACTTCCGCGCCGCCCAAAGACCGCGAGGTCGAGGCGGCCAAGAAGCGCGCCCGCTGGGTGGAGCGCCAGGCCGCCGCCTAGCCACGACTCGGCAGGCGTAGTCTCGCCCGATCGGGAAACGACCGCCACTGCGGCTCGGGTCCTAGTCCGGAACGCGCTGGCAGACTTCCCCTGGATGGCACGGCAGATCGCGCTCCTGCGCGGTATCAACCTGGGCTCGAACCGGCGGCTGAGCATGGCCGACCTGCGCGACGTCATGCACGGCCTCGGCTACGAGGACGCCAAGACGCTGCTCCAGAGCGGAAACGTGGTCTTCAGCACGCCGCAGGCTCCCAGGACCGTCGCGGGCCGCATCGAGAACCGCCTGGCGCGCGAGACGGGGCTCGAGGTCGACGTGCTCGTGCGCACGCGGAACGAGCTCGCGAAGATCGTGGCTCGGAATCCCCTCGCCGAGCATGTCACCGATCCGAAGCGGTACCTCGTGGTCTTCCTGTCGGCGAAGCCCAGGGCGAAGGTGCTCGGAGAGATCGACGCCGCCCAGTTCGAGCCCGAGCGCTTCGCGGTCGGCAGACCGCGAGATCTACACCTGGCTGCCCGGGGGCGTGCAGAAGGCCAGGCTCACCCATGCCTTCTGGGAGAAGCGCCTCGGCGTCACCGCGACCGCGCGCAACTGGAACACCGTCGAGAAGCTGCTCACGCTGGCGGACGAGTGAGTCAGGGAGCGGCGAGCAGCTCCGGGTGCCGACCGGAGTCGAAGTCGCGCACGAACCGGCCGAGGCCGTGGTCGAACTGGAGCCCCCTGCCGTAAGCGCGGTCGTAGTCGACCACGAGCACGCCGAGGTCCTCGAAGGCGCGCTCGAGCACGCAGCCGCCTCCTTCCCACGCCGTGCAGGCGGAGGGAAGCTCGTAGAGCGGGTCGACGCCGTGCGCCACGCGGATGCGATTGATACGCCGCAGCACGTCGTCCAGCGGGCTCGCCGGCGCCGCGATCGGAGCAGGAGCGTCCCGAACCTCCGCTGACACATTTCGAGTGTACTACCGGCCGCTCGAGCCTCACCGGGTGGCGAGCGCACGACCCGCCGCTTCCAGCTCGGCGATCGTGCCCGCCTCCAGCACGCTCGCCAGGCCGAGCTCGGCCGTGCGCTCCCGTCCGAGCGCGTCCTCTCCGACCACCGCGTGACAGGCACGGCCCGTGCGTCGACTCCGGACGGCGACCTCTGCGACCACCTTCCCCTCGAGGGTCTGCTCGTCGAGTCGACCCTCGCCGGTGACGACGAGATCCGCCTCGCGCGTGCGCGCGTCGAACCCGACCGCGTCGAGGACGTAGGCCGCCCCGGGAAGAAGGCGCGCGCCGAGGAAGGCCCACAGCCCGCCCGCCAGCCCGCCCGCAGCGCCGGTGTACGGAACGCCGCGCGGGTCGCGTGGGGCCCCGTCGGGCGAGCTCGTCGAGGCGAGCCTCGAGCCGCCTCACGGTCTCGGTGTCGGCGCCTTTTTGGGGGCCGTAGAGGCGCGGAGCGTCCTCCCAGGCCGTTCTGACGTCGCAGACGACCTCGAGCTCGACCTCGAGGCCCGCTTCCTGGAGCGCCTCGAGGGCCCCGGCGCCGCCGTCCGTCGTCGCGCTGCCGCCCACGGTCACGACGATCCGGGCGGCGCCGGCCTCCGCGGCGGCTGCGATCAGCTCGCCGGTCCCCCGCGTCGAGGCTGCGAGCGGATCGCGATCGTCGTCGGTGACCAGGCGAAGACCGCTTGCCTCCGCCATCTCGACGATCGCGGTGCGGCCGTCCAGCAAGAGGGCATACGCGGCCTCCACCCGCCGGCCGAGCGGATCCTCGACGACCGCGTGCCGCAGCTCGCCTCCCAGCGCCGCCACGAGCGCCTCCAGCGTCCCCTCGCCGCCGTCCGCGAGCGGCAGCTCCTCCGCCTCGACCCCTTCGCCGCGAAGCCCGCGAGCGAGAGCCGCCGCGACCTCGCGCGCGGAGAACGTCCCCTTGAAGCTGTCGGGCGCGACGAGCGCTCGAGCCGTCACGGCACGGGCCGGAACGCATCCGGGTTGACGGCGTTCTCCGGGCAGCGGTTCTCGACCAGGACGGCTCGGAGGGCCTCGACGCAGAGCATTCCCATCGCCTCGCGCACCTCCCTGGTCGCGCTGCCCAGATGAGGGGCGAGAACGACGTTCTCGAGCTCGAGCAGGCCCGGATGCACCTCGGGCTCGCGCTCGAAGACGTCGAGGGCAGCGCCGCCGAGCAAGCCGCCGCGCAGGGCCTCGACCAGGGCGCCCTCGTCGACGATCGGGCCGCGCGCGGTGTTGACGAGCAGGGCGTCGCTCCCCAGCGCCCGGAGCTCCTCCGGGCCGATCAGGTGCCGCGTCTCGGCGGTCAGCGGGCAGTGCAGGCTGACGACGTCGGCCCTGCGGAGAAGCTCGCCCAGAGGGAGATGCTCGTACCCGACACCCTCCTTCGGCCCGCTTCGGCCCGTGTAGACGACCCCCATGCCGAAGGCCTCCGCCAGCCGGGCGACCTCCGAGCCGATCTTGCCGAGGCCGACGACGCCGAGCGTCTTTCCCTGCAGGCCCGTCCCGAGCATGAAGGTCGGCGACCAGGCCCAGTCGACTCGGGAGCGGAGCATGCGGTCGCCCTCGGTCACGCGACGGACGAGATCGAGCAGGAGCGTCATCGTGAGCTCGGCCGTCGACTCGGTGAGGACGCCGGGAGTGTTCGAGACGAGGACGCCGCGCCGCGTGCAGGCATCCACGTCCACGTTGTCGTAGCCGACCGCGTAGTTGGCGACGACCCGGAGCTGCGGCCCGGCCGCCTCCAGAAGCTCGTCGTCGACCCGGTCCGAGAGCATCGCACACAGCCCATCCCGGCCTCCGACACCGGCCAGGAGCTCGGGCCGGCTCGGGGGACGGTCCGAGTCGTGAACCGTGAGCGCGACGAGCCGCTCGAGCTCGGCCCGAACGGCCTCCGGGACCCGGCGCGTCAGGTAGACGCTCGCGCGGGACACGGCGTCACTGCGCGCTGTCGACGCGCACGTCGCGAAGCGCCCGCAGGGTCTCGAGCTCGAGGGCCGTCGGGGGCTCGGTTGTCGACACAGACTCGCTTACGACCAGCTCCCAGCCGGTTGCCGCTCGGACGTCCTCGACGGCGAGGCCTGGATGGACGGCCGTGAGCTCGAGCTCGCCGTCCGCGCCCGGGCGCAGCACGCCGAGGTCCGTGATGACCACCGTCGGCCCTTCACCTGGGAAGCCATGCTCGGAACGGGAGACGCCCGGCCCATGGCCGACGGACGTGACGAAATCGAGCCGCTCCACGAACGCCCTGCGCGAGTGAGGGAGCATGACGATCACCTCCCCGGCCTGCGCGGCGATCTCCGGCGCGCCTCCCGCGCCGGGCAAGCGCACCCGAGGACGGTCGTACGGGCCGATGACGGTCGTGTTGATGTTCGCGTAGCGGTCGATCTGCGCCGCGCCGAGGAAGCCGACGTCGATCCTCCCGGCGCCGACCCAGTAGTTGAACATCTCGGGAACCGAGACGAGCTCGTCCGCGGTCGCGGCGAGATCGTCGTCGCCGATCGAGAGCGGCAGCCTCTTCGGCTTGGCCCCGATCGCTCCCGACTCGTACACGAGCACGCAGCGAGGCGCGTGCAGGCGTCGGGCCAGGTTCGCCGCGGCGTTCGGCGGGCCGACGCCGACGAGGCAGACCTGGCCGTCACGAAGCTCGCGGGCCGCGTTGACCGTCATGGTCTCCTCGGGCGTGGCGCTCATCGCGTGGTGGCCTCGGAGCCTGGACTGCGATCGGCGGGCCGCTCGACGACGTTCTCCCGCATCCATTCCAGGAATCGCTCGCGGTCCCTGGAGATCGCGTCCCACTCGGAGTAGAAGCGGTTGTCCCGGACCGAGTAGCCGGCCGCGTAGGACGGCCACGCTCCTCCGGGAACGACGGCGACGGCGTCGAGGACCCACGACGGCAGCACGACCGAGTGAGGCCGCGGCTCGAGCTCGTCCACCGTCTCCTCCACGGTGACGACCGCGCGGCTCGCGGCGAGGACCGCCTCCTTCTGCACGCCGCTCAGCCCCCAGAGCATGACGTTCCCGCGCCGGTCGGCCTGCTGGGCATGGATGACGGTCACGTCCGGGTTGAGCGCACGGACGGCGCTCAGCCGCTGGCCGGTGAACGGACAGTCGACGAACGCGACGGAGTCGCTGCGGTCCGCCAGGTCGGTGCCGGCGTAGCCGCGGAGGAGCGCGAACGGCAGGCGGGAAGCCCCCGCCGCGTACGCGTTCGCCATGCCTGCGTGGGAGTGCTCGTCGACCTCGAGCGGGCGCGGCCAGCCGTGCTCGACTGCGTCACGGAAGCGATGGAGCGAGCCGACGCCGGGATTGCCCCCGTACGAGAAGACGAGCCTCGCCGCGCGACCCATCCCGATCATCTGGTCGTAGAGGATGTCGGGGGTCATCCGCACGAGTGTCAGCTCCACGCGGCCCTGGCGGATGATCTCGTGGCCGGCCGCGAACGGGATGAGGTGCGTGAAGCCCTCGAGCGCCACCGAGTCGCCGTCCCGCACGTTGAGAGCGATCGCGTCGGCGAGCGGCATCACCTGCGTCCGCAACCTCGGGCTCGTCTTGTGCGTAGGGCGCACGGACATCCGCTATGCGAACGAGAGCCTAGGAGTGACCCCGAGCGGTGTCAAGGCACGGGGCACTTAGAACGGGAAGGGGCGCGTCCCGCTCTGGACGGTGATCCAGCGGTGCTCGGTGAACTCGTCGAGTGCCGCGCGGGCGCCGAAGCGGCCCCAACCGGAGTCCTTCACTCCGCCGAAGGGCATCTGCGGCTCGTCGCCGACCGGCTGATCGTTGACGTGCACGATCCCCGACTCGAGGCTCTGCGCAAGCGCGAGTCCTCGGTCCTTGTCCTCGGTGATGATCCCCGCCGCCAGCCCGTAGGTGGTTGCGTTCGCACGCTCGACCGCCTCGGCCGGGCTCGAGACCACCTCGATCGCGGCGACCGGCCCGAACGTCTCCACGCGAGCGAGCTCCGAGTCGTCCGGAACGTCCGCGAGCAGCGTCGGCTGGAAGCACGCTCCCTCGGCCTCGCCGCCCACGAGCACGCGGGCGCCCTTGGCGACGGCCTGCTCGACCCGCGCCTTCACCGTTTGGAGCGCCTGCTGGTGGATGAGCGGCCCGATGATCGTGTCGGGCTCCTTCGGGTCGCCGACCTTGAGCCCGGCAGTCTTGTCCACGAGCCTCTCGACGAACTCGTCGGCTACCGGCCGCTCCACGAGAATCCTGCGGGCCGACATGCAGACCTGGCCCTGGTGCAGGAAGGCACCGAAGGCAGACGCGTCCACGGCGTAGTCGAGGTCGGCGTCGGCGAGGACGATCAGCGGGTTGTGGCCCCCGAGCTCGAGCAGGACGCGCTTGAGGTGACGGCCTGCTGCCTCGGCCAGCTTGCGGCCGGTCTCCACCGAGCCCGTGAAGCTGATCCTGCGGACGAGCGGGTTCTCGACGAGCTCGTCCCCGATCGGCCCGGCTTCGCCGGGCGCGTGCGTCACGACGTTGACGGTTCCGGCAGGGAAGCCGGCCTCGGCGAAGATCTCGCCGAAGAGAGTGCCGCCGGCCACCGGGGACCACTCGGACGGCTTGAAGACGACCGTGTTTCCGAAGACGAGCGGCGCCGCGATCGAACGGGCCGGAAGGTTGAGCGCCGCGTTCCACGGAGCGATGGCGCCGACGACGCCGACCGGCCGGCGGAAGCCCATCGCGAAGCAGCCGGGTAGGTCCGAGGGGATCACCTCGCCGATCGGCAGGTACGCCGCCCCGGCCACCTGGCGAAGGAGGTTGGGGACGAAGCCCAGCTGGAACATGCCGAACCCGAGGGTCGCGCCGGTCTCGCGCGCGAGCAGAGAGACGATCTCGTCCCGCCGGCTCTCGAGCACGTCCGCCGCCCGCAGGAAGAGGCGCTGACGCTCCGCCGGGGGGTCCTCGACCAGGCGGGGAAAGCCTCGGCCGCCGCCTCGACGGCCCGGCGCGCGTCTTCCCGCGTCCCCGCGGGCACGATCGCCACGACCTCGCCCGTGAACGGGTCGTGATCCTCGAACGTGCCGCCTCCGGCAGATTCGACCCACTCGCCCCCGATCAACTGGCGGCTCTCGAGCGGGGCGATCTCCGTCTTCGCAGGCGTGGTCACGGCAACCCTCCCTCTCGTGTACCGTTGCTCGAAATCGTACTTCTGTTCGCGGAGCGAACTCGGGTCGAAGGGGCCTTGCAAGCATGGATCTCGTTCGAGACAACCACCATCTCACGTTCTGCGTCGGGACGGCCCAGGAGAAGGCAGCCCGGTGAGCGGGCGCGTCGAGCCGGGCGAGCCGGCACCCGACTTCGACCTCGCGACCGATTCGGGCGACCGCGTCAGCCTCGCGTCGCTCCGCGGCAAGCCCGTCGTCCTCTACTTCTATCCCAAGGACGACACGCCCGGCTGTACCACGCAGGCCCGCGGGATCCGCGACGCGTATGCGGACTTCGCCGATCGGGGCGCGGTCGTGCTCGGCGTGAGCCCCGACGACGAGGGCTCGCACGCCCGCTTCAAGGCGAAGTACGAGCTGCCCTTCACGTTGCTGGCGGACCCCGAGCACCGGGTCGCGGAGGCCTACGGCGTCTGGGTCGAGAAGGAGCGCTTCGGCAAGCGCTCCATGGGCATCGAGCGCTCGACCTTCCTGATCGACCCCGAGGGGAACATCGCCAGGGCGATGCGCCGGGTGAGCCCGGAGACCCACGCCGCCGACGTGCTCGCGGCGCTCGAGCCGTAGCGGCTCTTCGGTCATGGCGAGGACGGCCCGGAGCCCGACCGAGAAACGACCGGTGCGAGCCGCGCCCGAGAGGACGCAGTCGCTCCAGTCGCTGGAGCGCGGCATCGCCGTCCTGCAGGTGTTCTCGCGGGAGCGGCCCGCACTGACGCTGAGCGAGGTCGCGCGCCTCACCGGCGTGACGCGCGCGACGGCCCGGCGCATCCTCCTCACCCTCGAGAAGCTCGGCCACGTTCGCTCCGACGGCCGGCTCTTCTCGCTCACGCCGCGCGTCCTCTCGCTCGGCTGGGCCTACCTCTCGTCCCTCAACCTCTGGGAGGTCGCGCAGCCGCTGATGGAGGAGCTCGTCGACGAGACGAAGGAGTCGTGCTCGGCCGCCACACTCGACCTGCCCGACATCGTCTACGTGGCCCGGGTGCCGACCCGGCACATCATGTCGATCGCGATCAGCGTCGGGACCCGTCTGCCCGCGAGCGCCACGTCGATGGGACGCGTGCTCCTCTCGGACCTGCCGGAGGACGAGCTCGACCGCTTCCTCGCAAACCATCCGCTCGAGCCTCTCACCGACCGGACGATCACCGATCCGGACGTCCTCCGGAAGACCCTCGACGACGTCCGCAAGCAGGGCTGGGCTCTGGTCGACCAGGAGCTCGAGGTCGGTCTTCGCTCGATCGCGGCTCCGATCAGGCGGGCGGACGGGCGCACCGTGGCCGCGCTCAACTGCTCCGCGTCGGCGCCTCGGGTTTCCGTCACGGAGCTGCGGCAACGCTTCCTGCCGCTGCTCCTGCACACAGCCGAGCAGATCTCCGCGAGCCTCGGCCGCCGGCCGCCTCTGTAGCCGGGCACGTCAGACGCTGGAGCTCTCACAGCCGTCTCATCCGAGTGGCGTACGGTGACCACTCGCTCGGAGACCGAGGAGGCCGAAAAATGACCCGCAAGCTCGTTTTGATCGCAGCCCTCGTCCTCGTCCTGGGGGCGGTTTCCGCAGGCATCGCCATCGCCGCCGGAGCCGGCGGCGGCGACGACCAGCCGCTCACCGGCTCGACGCTGGAAAAGGCCAAGGCGGCCGCGCTCGCCCACACGGGCGGCGGCACGGTCGTCGAGACCGAGGTCGGCGACGACGGCGCCGCCTACGGCGTCGAGATCCAGCTCGCCGACGGAAGCCAGGTCGAGGTGAGCCTCGACGAGAACTTCAACGTCATCGGCGGCGAAGCCGACGACGACGGGCCGAACGACGAGGACGGCGCCAACGACGACGACTGAGCAGATGCCGCGCTCCTCGCTTCTCGCCCTCGCACTCGCGGCGCTGCTGCTCCCCGCCGCCTGCGGCGGGGGCGAGGAGCCGGCCGGCCAGAGGGCGACGAGCAGCGGGACCACGGAGGAAGCGGCCCCGCCGCCGCTCCCGCAGGGCAGCGAGCCGGTCGATCTCGACCCGGCGGACTTCGTAGCCGGGATCGACAATCCCTACTGGCCGATGGCGCCGGGCAGCCGGTGGGTCTACAGGGAGACCGACGGCGAGGGGAACCGGCAGCGGGTCGTGGTCACCGTCACCGACCGTTCGAAGACGATCCTCGGGATCGAGGCCACCGTCGTCCACGACGTCGTGAGCGAGGACGGCGGGGTGATCGAGGACACGTTCGACTGGTACGCCCAGGACCGGTGGGGCAACGTCTGGTACATGGGCGAAGACACGAAGGAGTTCGAAGACGGCAAGGTGGTGAGCACGGAAGGCTCATGGGAGGCAGGCGTGGACGGCGCCGAGGCGGGGATCCTCGTCCCGGGCCGGCCCGAGGTGGGAATGGCGTACCGGCAGGAGTACTACGCCGGCGAGGCCGAGGACGAGGGCAAGATCCTCAGCCTCGACGAGCAGGCCGATGTGCCGTTCGGCTCCTTCGACAGCGTCCTCATGACCGAGGACACGACCCCGCTGGAGCCCGACGTCCTCGAGCACAAGTACTACGCGCAGGGAGTCGGCCCGGTCCAGGCGGTCGACATCGCGGGCGGCGGCCGGGAGGAGCTGCTCACGTTTCAGCCGTAAGGGCAGGAAGCTCCTCGCGGACGAGCGCCAGCGCGGCCTCGAGCCGGACCTTGTTCGAGGGGTCGTTGAGCCAGCCGCTCGCTCCGGAGGGATGCGGCAGGGGAATCGCCGCCGCGTCGCCGAGCTCGTAGCGGGCGCCGACGCACTCGGTCAGGCGCGAGTGGCCGAGGAGCCGGCGCACCGCCAGGCCGCCGACGAGCAGGATCAGCCGAGGGCGGAGGATGCGCAGCTCCCAGCCGAGCCAGAAGGAGCAGAGGTCGAGCTCGACCGGCGTGGGCGGCCGGTCGCCGCGTCCCGACGGATGCCTGCCCGGATAACAGCGCGTCACGGACGCGCAGTAGAAGGTGCAGTAGAAAGCCTCCTCGTCGAGGCCGAGCCAGGCGCGAAGGGTCCGGCCCGCCCGCCCCCGCCACGGCCTGCGCTCGGCGCCCTCGACGATGCCCGGCGCCTGGCCGACGATCATGGCGCGCTGCCCGGCGACCCCCTCGAAGACCGGCAGCGACTCCAGCGGGAAACCGGCCTCGGCGCAGGCGCGACAGGCTCGGTTGTCCCGCTGGAGCGAGGTCAGCGAGCGGTACGAGACACCCCTGCGGGTCACCGCCCGCAGCGTAGAGCTCTTAGCTCTTCTTGCCTGCGATCGCGCGCTGGAGCTGGGACTTGCTCATCTTGGAGCGACCCTTCACGCCCAGGCGCTTCGCCTCGTTGTAGAGCTGATCCTTCGTCCGGCCCTTCGGGCGATTCGTCCCGGAGCGCAAGCCGCCGCGGCGGCCGGACGACATGTCGCGGGTCGAGCTTCGAGAGCGCGTCGCCGACTCGCCCGAGCGAGCCCGCTCCTTGTTGACCGTGCGGGCGGCGATCTCCTCCGCGCGGCCGGTCGAGGCGCCCTGCTCCTTGGCGCTCTTTCTTGATGTGCTCGTACTGCCGGGCGCGCTTCGTGCCCTTCTTGACTCCACGTGGCGGCATGGGGACCCCTCCTGCGTCTTCGGCGTTTACCAAGGCTTTGCCTGGAAATCCGATCCCGAAACGCCGCTACGATTGGCTGGGCCGCGGAGAGGTGTCCGAGCTGGCCTAAGGAGCGCGACTGGAAATCGCGTACCCGGTGAAAGCTGGGTCGCGGGTTCGAATCCCGCCCTCTCCGCCTAGATAAAGGGTTTGCGCCCCCTCGGATCGGGTCTCGGCGGCCGAGCCGAGGGCGGCCCATCCGACCCAAATCCGACCCAAATCCGACCCGTTCTCGGCGGAAAGCCGAACGCCGCCCCCGTATAGGCGAGCGGCGTTCGCGGGGCCCGTGTCCCCCCGGAGGCATGGGGGCCAGGCCAGGGCTGAGTTGACCTAGAGGTAGTTCTGCAAGCTCGTCGTGAGTCGGCCCGCTTTGCCTTCGGCTGACTGAACCACACTGCACTTGCCGCCCGAAACGGGAACCGGGAGCCGTCGGGTATTCAACTCGGTACGGCCGGAGCTCGAGTACGACCAGCTGACCGTGCGCGACTCGTAGCGGGTGAAGGCTCGGTTGTAGCACTGGATGAACGCCTCAACAGTGGCGCGGCCGCGAGGAGCACGGGTTTGAGCCCTGAGGGCGACGGTCCCGTAACTCGGTCGTCTTCGAGAAGTAGGCGTAGGTGCCATACGAGCTGCTGTCGGATGCGGTGGCGACGGTGCGCCACGAGGCAGCATCGGCGTTGCCAGCGAATGCGGCCGTGGCCACCAGGGCGAGCGTAGCTACAGCAACGAGCTTCTTCTTCCTCACTTGAATCTTCTTCTTCACTTCGTACTCCTTCGTTCTCGATTAGGTCTCTCCACGTTTCCTGTATCGGCAGCCTCGTCGCCGCGTAGTTGACCCAGCTGGGTCAATCGGGCCCGCCGCCCTGGACGCGGTTCTCCGCGCCGGCGGGATACTCCCCTTCGTGGACGCGCCGCCGGTCGAGGTCGAGGAGGTCCTCCGCAGCGAGCTCCGGCCCGCCGTCGCCGACGTCGTCCGCCGCCTCGTCCTCGACGTCGCCCGCGAGGAACTCGACCGGATGCGCCGCCGCCGACGAGGGCCGCCCGGGCGCCGCCGGCCGGCAGCCTGGCGACGAGCCGCTGCCCGCAGGGCTTCAGCGCAACCGGCGCTGCGGCCTCTCGCCTCTGCCGGGCGAGATCCGCCTTTGCCGGATCGCCCACTCCACGAGTCGGCGCTACCCACGCCGCCGCGACCTCGCCCGAGCGAGCGCGGATCTCAACCGAGGCGGGAAGGACGGCGACCCGGCTCGACCCTGACGAGGCAAGCGATGCATGCTCGGTGCTCTACCCTGCTGCTGACGAGTGCCCGCGGACGCAACACCGGGGGGTTGGACACTGGCGGAACGTCGCCCCTCTCGCAGTCCGGTCTGTCCGCACCGGCCGGAGGGGGACGCGAGCCGAATGCGAGCCGTTTCCTGCGCCGGCCGGGCCGCGGGCCGCAACGTGACCCTAGGACTAGCCTGCCCCTGCCATGCTGGTTCAGGCGGTTAGCGCGAAGCCGAGTGAAGGTCAGGCGTTCCGCTTCTGGTTGAAGCTGGGAATGATCAGCTTCGGCGGGCCTGCAGGGCAGATCGCGATCATGCACGACGAGCTCGTCGAGCGGCGGCGGTGGATCTCGGAGCGCCGCTTCCTGCACGCGCTCAACTTCTGCATGGCGCTCCCAGGGCCGGAGGCGCAGCAACTCGCGTCCTACATCGGCTACTCGATGTACGGCGTCCGCGGGGCGATCACGGCCGGCGGCCTCTTCGTCCTGCCGTCCTTCGTGCTCCTCTGCTTCATGAGCGCGATCTACGTCGAGTACGGCGAGGTGGCGGAAGTCGCGGGCGTCGTCCGCGGACTCGGAGCCGCCGTGATCGCGCTTGTCGCCGCGGCCGTGATCCGCGTCGGCGGCCGCGTGATTCACACGCCCGCGGCGCTGGGGCTGGCGGCCGTGGCGTTCGCGCTGATCGTGGCGGGAGTCCCGTTCCCGATCATCGTCGTCCTGGCGGCCCTGGCCGGGTACCTGGTTGGCACGCGACGGCCGCTCTTGCTCGGGGCAACCGCTGAAGCGGAGGGCGAGGACGACGAGCTGAACGACGCGCGGCCGGAGAAGGGGCTTCGTCGCCGCTTCGTCAAGACACTGCTGATCTGGCTCATCCCCGTCGGCCTTCTTCTCGCCGCCGGTGGGCTTGTCGCCGAGCTGGCCGGCTTCTTCACCGTCGCCGCGCTCGTCACATTCGGAGGCGCCTACGCGGTGCTCCCGTTCGTCGCGACGGCGGCGGTCGAGCGCTTCGGCTGGCTCACCGCCGACGACATGGTCGCGGGCCTGGCGCTCGGGGAGTCGACGCCGGGGCCGTTGATCATGGTCAATACGTTCGTCGGCTTCCTCGCGGGCTACAACGTCGAGGGCGGCTTGGCCTGGGGCCTCGTCGGGGCGACGATCGCCACGCTGTGCACGTTCGTTCCCTCGTTCGTCTTCATCATCAGCGGTGCGCCGCTCATCGACCGGATCCGCACCACCGGCGCCTTCGCGGCCTCGCTGAATGGCATCACGATCGGCGTCGTGGGCATGATCGCCGCGCTGGCGGTCTTCGTCGCCCGCCACGCCGCCTTCGACGACGGCGAGCCGGACTGGCTCGTGATCGTGCTCGCGCTCGTGGCCTTCGTGGCCGTGTGGCGCTTCCGTGTCGGCGTCGTCGTAACGGTGGCGAGCTGCGCTGCAGTCGGGCTCGCTGCGGCCCTGTTCTAAGCTAGCCGAGGAACTGCTGGAGCTAGGCGCATGAGTGGGTGGTGGAGGCGCCCGTGAGCGCCTCCACCACCCGGCTCAGCTCAGTCGTGACACTTGGTCCAGAAGAACTCGGCTCCGGTCGGAGTCGTGTTGAAGTGGTCGGTGAGGTGGAAGTTGACCCGCGTTCCGTCCTCGTACTTGCCGCGGACGCTGAACGTGAACGTGCCGTTCACGTTACCGCCGTTGTCGTTGAAACCGCCCCACTGGGTGAACCTGCCCGATGCGTCGAGCGCCCCTTCTTCGAGCGCCTCCGCCTTGAAGGTGCCCGTCGTCGTGAACGTGGCGTGGAAGCGCCCGTCCTCGAAGGCGGTCGTGTGCTCGACGGAGTTGAAGTCGAGAGTGATCTCGTAGAGAGGTCCGTCGTCGCAGGACGGAAAGACGTCCACGAACGTATCGGTGTCTTTGACCGTGACCGTCTCGGTCACGGGCGGGCCCGCGCTCGCGGAAGCTGCCAAGACGCCCGTAACCGCGAGCGCTCCCAGCACCACGAGAACCCGTACGAATTCTGGCCATGCGTTTCCTCCTGTGTTGTGACTCTGGCCGCTGAAGGCGTGGCCACACCGTGGCCCGCCGTCGGGCGGACTATTGGGGCCGGAGTCACCAGTGTCAAGAGGAGGCTGCAAGTTTCCCCCTTTCGGGGGGCTTATCGCGACTCGTTGACTTAAGCGCCCGAAATGCCCAGAGGTGGCAAGCGGGGAACCGCAGGATTAGCAGGGATTTTCCCGGCACCCGTTGAAAGCTGGGTCGCGGGTTAGAATCCCGCCCTGTCCGCCTCAAACCAACGTGGATGCAGGGGATGAAATGACCGACGCACAGGTCGACCCGGACGCATTCAACGCGTTCGAGGCGTCGGGGTGGGAGAAGCAGGCCGCCGGCTACGAGGATTTCTTCGGCCGGATCGTGACACGGGTCATCGAGCCGTTGCTCGACGCAGCCGAGATCGGCCCCGGGAAGCGGGTGCTCGACGTCGCGACGGGCCCCGGCTATGTTGCCGCCGCGGCCGCCGAGCGAGGTGCGTCGACCATCGGTCTCGACAACTCCGAGGCGATGCTCTCGATGGCGCGGCGGAGTCATCCTCAGCTCGAGCTCCGCCGCGGGGACGCCGAGGCGCTCCCGTTCCCCGAGGAGTCCTTCGACGGCGTCGTTGCGAACTTCCTCATGCTCCACGTGGGCCGACCAGAGCGAGTAGCCGCGGAGTTCGTCCGGGTGCTCGCCCCGGGTGGACGGCTTGCGCTCACCGTTTGGGACGTTCCGGAGCGAGCGCGATTCATCGGCGTGCTCGTCGAGGCGCTGGCAGCAGCAGGGGCGAGCGCGCCCGACGAGATTCCCGCCGGACCGCCGATCTTCCGGTTCTCCGACGAGCGGGAGTTTGCCCGCCTTCTCAGCGGCCAGGGGCTCGAGGAGATCGAGGTGAGGACGATCTCCTTCTCGCATTCCGAGCCCTCCCCCGACGACCTGTGGCGAGGCTTGCTGGGCGGCACGGTTCGGCTCTCCGCGGTCGTCGTCGCGCAGACGGACGACGTGCAGCGGGAGATTCGCGCGGCCTACGATCGAATCGTGGAGGAGTACAAGGTCGGCGATCGGCTCGAGGTTCCCGTGTCCGTGAAGCTTGCGTCCGGCCGGAAACCGAGCTGAGAGCTCACAGGAAGGGAGGCGCCTACGCGCTAGCGATCTTCGGAGGCGACGACGAAGGCGGCCACGTTCTGGATCTCGGCCTCGGACAGCTCACCTTCGAAGGGAGGCATGCCCCCGCCGCCGGTCGTGACCTGCTCGACGACTGCGCCGAAGTCGAAGACGGAGTCGTCGAGGTTCGGTCCGATCGTCCCGCTCGTCCCGGCATCCTCGGAGGTGTGGCAGCTGCCGCAGCCGGCGGCCGCGAAGACTTCTTCTCCCGCCGCCGGGTCGCCCTCGGCCCCGCCCTCGCCCTCCTCCCCGGCCAACGTCTCCGTCTGCGCGGCTTCGCCGCCCTCCTCCTCGCCCTCGTGCTCGCTGCCGAAGACCTCGACCGCGGCGAGCATGGCGACGACGAGCAGCACCGCGACGATCGTGAAGACGCGGATGTTGCGGCCCGGGAAGCCCGGATCGCGCCGCGGGATAACGATGGAGACGACGAGGCTGAAGACGACGAGGACGAGTGCGGCGACCCCGAGGATGACGTCGTTGCGGCTCACCGGGTCCCTACGATAACCCGTCCATGCGTCGCGTCGGCATCCTTGTCGTCGCCGGCGCGGCCCTTGCCGTCGCCGTCGTCCTGACCCTCGCCCAGGTGGGCGAGGAGCCCGGCGTGCTGCCCGACTGGCAGGCGCTCGTCCTCGGCCTCGTCCAGGGCTTCACCGAGCTGCTGCCGATCTCGTCGTCGGGTCATCTCATCCTCGTCCCCTGGCTCTTCGACTGGGACTACCTCGAGACTCACGACGAGTTCAACCAGACCTTCGACGTCGCCCTGCATGTCGGCACTCTCGCCGCGGTGGTCACCTACTTCTGGACCGACATCGTCAAGCTGATCCGGGCCTGGGTCGACAGCGTGCGCCGGCGACGGATCGAGACACAGGACGAGCGCATCGCCTGGTTCGTGGCCGTCGCGACCGTCCCCGCGGCTGTGATCGGAGCTCTCGGCGAGAGCTTCATCGCCGAGAACCTGGGGGAACCGTGGCAGATCGCGATCTTCCTCGCGGTCTTCGGCGTGCTCCTCTGGGTCGCGGACCGGACGCCGCCGCGCCGCGAGATGAGCGACCTTGGGCTGGGCACGGCAGTCGCCGTCGGCTTCGCGCAGAGCCTCGCGCTCATGCCGGGCGTCTCGCGGTCCGGAATCACCATCACAGCGGCAAGATTCCTCGGCCTCGATCGCGACTCGGCCGCGCGCTTCTCCTTTCTCCTCCTCGTTCCGATCGTGTTCGGCGCGTCCCTCTGGGAAGGGCGTCAACGAGGTGATCCTCGGCGACCTGCCGTCCGGGTCGGCCGGGCCCTTCGTCGTCGGCATGCTCGCGTCGGCCGCGAGCGGCCTGGTCGCCATCTGGGGGCTCCTCGGCTACGTCCGCAGGCACAACTACTCGGTGTTCGTCGTCTACCGCCTGGCCCTCGCCGCCTTCATCCTCCTCCTGATCGCCACCGGCGTACGCGAGGCGACGTTCTAGCGCGCCCGAAGGCGCACTAGACTACGAGTCGAGAGGAAGGTTCGATGGCAACGCTGGCGAGAATTGCACCGCGAGCGGCCCGCGGTCCGCTCGCGTTGGCCCTTTGGGCGCTGCTCCTCGGCGCGCTCGTGGTCGTCGTCGCCACCTGGGTCGCCGGTGAGATCACAGAGCGCCGGGAGGTCGACAGGATCGACTCGCGCCTCGCCACGAACCTGCGCGTCGGGAGCGAGGAGTTCTCCGACGTGCTCGGCGACGCACAGCTTCGCGCGGAGCGCCTCGCGGCCTCCGAGCGCATCCAGCGCGCCCTCGCCGACGGCGACCAGGCCGAGGCAGCCAGGATCGCCCGCTCCGAGGAGGGCATCGGGCTCGTGGCGGGCGACACGCTCCTGGCGGGCCGCGATTCCTGGGAGGCCAGTCGAGCCGTGGACGTCCTCGACGATCAGGGCGACTCGATCGGCCGGGTCGTCGTCGGCGTTCCCCTCGACGAACCGCTCCTCGAGCGGCTCGGCCGGGCCGCAGGGCTGCTCGACGAGGACATTCTCGCGGTCGCACAGGGGACGCAGACGCTCGCGGCCTCGAACGATCTCGAGCCTGGCGCGGCGATCCCCGCGGCCGACCAGGGGAGCGCCCGAGAAGGGGACGAGACGTTTCGGTTCGTCTCGGCGCCGCTCCTCGAAGACACGGACGTCCGGCTCGCCGCCCTCGCGTCGGACGCACCGCTCCAGACGGCGGTCGACGACACGCGGCGTCGGGCGTTCCTCGCGGCCCTCGCGACGGTCGGGCTGGCCCTCCTGCTGGGCTGGACGATCGCGTGGGCCGTCCGGCGGCAGGGAGGCGAGGCGGAGGCAGTCGAGGAGGTCGCGTCGGACCGGCGCGCACGGGACGCCCGCTCGCCCGCCGACGAGCGCCGGGTCCGCGAGGCCGTCGCGCTCGTCGGCGAGGCGCTCGCCGCGACACACGATCCGGAAGCGCTCCTGCCGGTGATCCTCCAGAGCGCGATCGAGGCCACGGGCGCGATGGGAGCCCGGCTCGTGAGCGGCGGGATGGAGGTCGTGCGCGCGGGAAAGCCCGAAGAGGGTGGGAAGCCGCTCGACCTTCCGCTCGGCTCGAACGAGGAGGGCATCGGCCGGCTCCTGCTCTACCCGCCGAAGGGCGGCTCCTTCGAAGGGGAGTCGGAACAGCTCGCCCACTGGCTCGCCGCGCAGGCGTCGATCGCGATCGAGAACGAGCGGCTCCACCGCGCCGTGAAGCGCCAGGCGATCACCGACGAGCTGACACAGCTCGCCAATCGCCGCCGCTTCACGGAGACCCTCGCGGTCGAGGTGCGGCGCGCCGAGCGGTTCGGCGACCCGCTTTCGCTCGTGCTCGCCGACCTCGACGACTTCAAGAAGATCAACGACCGCTATGGCCACCAGATCGGCGACGTCGTGTTGCGGGGCTTCGCCGATGTCCTGCGCGAGAACGTCCGCGACTTCGACGTTCCGGCGCGCTACGGCGGGGAGGAGTTCGCGGTCCTCTTGCCCGAGACGGGCCTCGAGGGCGGCGAGCAGCTCGCCCGCCGCCTCCAGGCGGCGCTCCTTCGCCTGCGCATCCCGGAGATCGGCGGCGACCGGCCGCCGGTGACCGCCAGCTTCGGCGTCTCGTCCTTCCCGGCTGCCGGAAACTCCGAGGAGCTCCTCGCCGACGCCGACGCCGCTCTCTACCGCGCGAAAGCGGCGGGGAAGAACAGGGTCGTGGCCACTCGAGGGTGATCTGAGGGCGTGCGCCGGCTGCTCGCGCTCGCCGTCGCGGTCACCGGGGTCGGGCTCGGCGCCGCCGGCCTCCTCCTGCTTCGTGACGACGGTCCCGCGGAGCTCCTCCCCGACCTCGACCAGGCGGCGCCGTCGTCGCTCTCCATCCGCCAGGTCGGGGACACGTATCGGCTCGTCTTCGGCTCTGCAGTCGACAACGTCGGGAGAGGCCCCCTGATCGTCGAGGGCGAGCGCCCGAGTCGCTCGACCACTGCGATGGACGTCGGCCAGCTCGTGCGCCGGGAAGACGGAACGGCGAGGATGCGCAGTGTCGACGGCGAGCTCCGCTACGTCAGCTCGAAGACGCACGCGCACTGGCACCTGCTGGACTTCGCCCGCTACGAGCTCCACCGGGCGGCCGACGGACGGCCCGTCCAGCCCGACGAGAAGATGGGCTTCTGCCTCGGCGACCGCTACGACCCGAACCGGGCCCGCCGGCTCGAGAACGAGCCCGAGCGGCCCGTCTGGACCGAGGAGTGCGGCCGCGGCGAGCCGGGGCTCCTGAGCGTTCGAGAGGGAATCTCACCGGGCTACGGCGACGACTACGTCCCCGAGCTCGAAGGCCAGTTCGTCGACGTCACGACGGTCCAGGCCGGCCGGTACGTGCTCGTCCACCGCGCGAATCCCGAGCGCGCGCTCGAGGAGAGCGACTACTCGAACAACGCCGCGGCGGTCCTCATCCAGCTCCGCCGCACGGCGGGAGTCGTCCCCTCGGTGCGCGTCATCGCCCGCTGCCCGGACTCCGAAACGTGCGCCGGCACGGGCCGAGATTAAGCTCGCGTCAGGACCGGGCCGGACGGGAGACTGAGCTTGGGGCCCGTCGTTACGGTGGATGGTAGGCATGCTCGATCCACTCGTCGATCTTCTCAACTCGAGGACGCCGCTCTATCCACCCTTCGGGCGGCTCGTCGTCATCGTCGCACTCTTCGTGCTGGCGTGGCTCGTCGCGCGCTCGAGCGGCTGGCTCGCCACGCGTGTGCTCGTCTGGCACGACAGGCGGCACAGCTCGAGCGACCTCGAGGCGACCGGAAAGATGGCCAACCTGAAGCGGCGCGAGACCGCGGTCTCGCTCATCCGCGCCGCGATCATCTACGTCGCCGTCGGCGCGGCCATCGTCCTCTCGCTCGCCCAGCTCACGGGCGGCGTCGACCGGCTGACGGCGATCGCCGGCGCGTCCTTCGCCATCATCGTGGCCGGCTTCGCCGCCCAGCGGATCCTCATGGACATCATCGCCGGCGTGACGATGTTCACGGAGCGCTGGTTCTCGGTCGGCGACACGGTCGTCGTCCACGCCGGCCTCGAGCTCCAGGGGGTCGTCGACGACGTCTCGCTGCGGCGGACGCGCCTGCGCGCCGTGACGGGTGAGGTGATCCACATCCACAACTCCCAGATCCAGGCGGTCCGGGTGCTCCCCCGCGGCGTCAAGGAGCTGGCGATCGAGCTCTTCGTGAGCAACCGCGAGGACGGCGAGCGGCTCGTCTCCGACGTCGCCTCCATCCTCCCCGATCGGACCGACGACCTTCGTCCGCCGGCCGTGGGTCGAGCACGTGGACGAGCTCTCGCACAACCTCACCCGAATTCGGATGCGCGCGACGGTCGCGCCCGGTCGGGAGTGGCTCGTCGAGGGGTTCTTCGCCGACCTGCTCAAGGAGCAGGCGACCGAGGCTCTGATCGTCCACGGGCCCGTCACGCTCGCAGTGGACGAGCGCGCCTCCTGGAGCTTCGCGCGGGCGAGCGCGGCGAACCGCGGCAGCGTCTCGCGCTCGCGGCGGCCGTTCGTCGGCGTCCCGTAGCTTTCGCGCTCGATCCAGCAGGTGCCCGCGAGGCGCGGCACGATGGAGATCAGCATGCTCCGTGCACTCCCCGCGCTCAGCCTCGCGGCCGCCATCCTCGCGGGGTGCTCGGCAGCCGACTCGTCCGACAGGGAGCAGCTCGGAGACGTCGGTGAGGAGCTCGTCCCGGCCGGCGCCGAGATCGTGGAGACGAGCGAGGGAGCGTGCCCCCAGATCGCCGGCAACCCCTCGTGCGCGCGGGTGTTCTTCACGAGCGACCTCCCCGAGAGGGAGCGGGCGGACGCGCTGGAGGAGGCCGCTCGGGCGGCAGGCTGGGAGGTCGTCTCCCGGGAGCCCCGCCGGGACGGGATCCTCGTCGAGCTCGGGCGCGAGGGCTACCGCGCCTTCGCGGCGGTCTGGGAGGACGCTCGGGCCGCGCCCTGCCGCGAGGCGCCCGCGAAGGACTGCGCGGACGAGATCCAGGTGATCGAGGACGTCTAGCCGAGAAGGACGCCCAGCCTGGCCACGCCCTCGTCGATCTCCTGCTCGGAGGCTCGGCTGAAGGAGAGGCGCACGTTTCGCTCCCCGCCTCCGTCCGAGAAGAAGGGCGGCCCCGGGACGACCGCCACGCCGGCCTCGAGCGCCCGGCCCGCGGTCGCGACGGAATCCGCGCCGGCCGGTAGCTCGAGCCAGGCGAAGAAGCCTCCCTCCGGTCGCGTCCAGGTCGTCCGGCCGTCGCCGACTTCTCGCTCGAGCGCCGCGAGGAGCGCGTCACGGCGCGACCGGTAGAGCCGGCGCGACCGCTCGATCTGCTCGTCCAGGTGCCCGCGGCGGCCGTACTCCTCGAGGAGCCGCTGCCCCAGCGCGCCCGCACACTGGTCGGTGAGCTGCTTTGCCCAGACGAGCTTGGCGACGACGTCCGCGGGTCCCGCAGCCCAGCCCAGCCGGACACCGGGAAAGAAGGTCTTCGAGAACGTCCCCGCCTGGACGACGACGTCGGGGGCGAGGCTCCAGAGGCTCGCAGGCCGCTCTTCGCCGAAGGATAGCTCCCGGTAGGCGACGTCCTCGACGACCAGGAGACCGTGGCGTCGGGCGACCTCGACGAGCGCCTCTCGCCGCTCGGCGGAGAGGCTCACCCCGGCCGGGTTCTGGAAGTCGGGGATCGTGTAGAGGAGCTTGGGAGCCGGGCCGGAGGCCAGGACGCGCTCCAGCTCGTCGACGGCGAGCCCATCCTCGTCCAACGGGACGCCTTCGACGCGCGCCTCGAAGCTCTGGAACGACATGATCGCGCCGAGGTAGGTCGGCGCCTCGACGAGCACCCGGTCGCCGCGGTCGACGAGCGCCTTGCCGACGAGCTCGAGCGCCTCGATCGTCCCGCTCGTCACCAGCAGCTCGGCTTCGCCGGGGCGCCTGCCCTCCAGCTGCTCGAGCCGGCCGGCCAGGAAGTCCCGCGGCCCGGACAGTCCCTCGGTCGGCGCGTACTGGAACGGCGACGCGTCGCCCCGCTCGGCCAGCTCCCGCAGGATCTCGGCGAGCACCGGGCCCGGAAAGGTCGCCGGGTCGGGGAAGCCGCCGGCGAACGAGATCACGTCGGTGGCGCCGGCGAGCGCGAGGATCTGGAGCAGCCCCTCGCCCGCGCCCCCGCGCGTGCGCGCCGCGAACAGCGCGTCCCAGCTCCGAAGGCCCGGCTCGACGGCCATGAGGAGATTCTGACGGACCGACCGGCCTGCCTGCCCGCCGGCCCCGGGAGGGTGCCCGGGGCCGGCGCAGGCTGACTAGGCGAGGTCCGCGAACGGACCTGCGGCGTGTGTGACTCGGCCGCCCTGGAGGGTGAGGAGGGACGTCACCTTGCGGAGCCGATCGTCCGGAACCGTGAGGTAGTTCTCCGAGAGGACGGCGAGGTCGCACTTCTTGCCGACCTCGAACGAGCCGAGGTCGTTCTCCTCCTCGGAGAACCACGCGCTGCCGATCGTGTTGAGCCTGAGCGCCTCGAGGCGGGTGATCGTCCGCCCGCCGTTCGTGAGGACGCCGGCGAGATTGCGGCCGGTGGTCCAGTAGAAGATCCCCAGCCACGGATTCAGCGGCGCCACGTTCGTCGAGTCGGTGCCGCTGCCGACCGGAATGCCGCTGTCCACGATCATGCGGGCGTTCGCCCCCGGATTCGAGCCCAGGTAGGAAAAGTCCTGGATGGTGACGCCGGCCCCGACGGCCTTGAGGGCGAGGATCTGCTCCTCGGTGGCCAGCGGGACGTGCGCGAGCGACCAGCGGAGGTCGCCGATGTCGAACTCCTCGCCCACCATGATCATGGTCTCGAAGTGGTGGGGGTGATCGGCTGCGGACAGCGTGTGCTGCTGGTCCCGCCAACCCGCCTCCGCGACCGCGCGAAGGTGCTCGTGGTAGTTGTCCGCGCTCCCGATCTGCTCGCCGACGCCGTTGATCCGATACGTCTCGTCCCCGATCTCGCGGTAGATCGGATCCATGTACGTCCGGAGCTGGTCGATGGTGGCTTCGGCCCCGAAGTAGCGGTAATGCCGCATGCGGACGTCGAGGCTGCGGCCGCTGCGCTGGTAGAGCGTGTTCATGACCGCGTAGTCGGCAGGCTGCACCGTGAGGTTGCTCGTGTCGTGAATGGACGTGAGCCCGGTGGCGGCCGCGAACGCGATTGCGTCCGCAGTGCCTCGCACCTTGTCCTCGAACGTCTGGACGGTGCGAAGGGCGGTCGTTGCCCCGCCTGCTGACGAGACCTGGCCCGTCACGGGGTCGGTCGTGATGCCGAAGCCCGCGAAGAACGCCGCGCCGAGGGTGTTCGTGCGGCCGTTCAGGTAGACGGCCCGCGTCGAGGTGGCGGCATCGAGCTCCGCCAGCGTGGGGAGCCGCGCCTCGGCGAGCTGGTTCTGGTTCCAGCCGCCGGCGGCCGTCACGAACGCGCCGGCCGGGATCGTCGCGGCGCGATCAGCGACAGCCTGTTGGAGCTCCGCAATCGAGAAGACCGTCTCGATCCAGCGCGTCTCGTAGCCCGGGTTCGTGCCCGTCCGCGTGAAGTGCGCGTGCGAGTCCACGAGCCCGGGGATGGCCGTCCGCCCGCGAAGATTGATCCTCCGGGTGCAGTCACCGAGGTCCTTGCCCCTCCCGACCTTGACGATGCGGCCGTCTTTGACCGTGAGCGCATCGGCGACGACTCCCCGGTAGTCCACGAACCTTCCGTTGTGGAGGATGAGGTCGCGCGACCCGTCGCACACGTCCGGGTTGTTCGACTGCCCTCCCCCCGACGCTCCAGCTCGCTCGGCCCCGACCAGCGCTCCTCCGCCCGCGGCGAACGCCGCTCCGGCGGCGGCGCCCTTCAGCAGCTCACGACGCGAGATGCTGCCGTCGAACGCCTCCTCCCGCACGTCCTCGGCCATGTGCCCACCTCCTGAGTCTCCCCAACTGACCGACCGTCCGATTGTCTGACAATCAGAGGGCCTGTGTCAAGGCGCACGAAAGGGGTCGTGTCAGACCGGTGGAGCTGAAGGAGGCGCCGCGGGATCCGGACGGTCGAGGAGTTGCGTCTCGACCCGGCGCGAGCGTGTGCGAAGGGCCAGCCAGAGGAGCGCGATGAGGGCCAGGATCGGGCTGAGGACGATCGCCAGGTAGAGCGCGACCGCGCCGGCCTTGCCGAGGAGCTCGAGTGCGTCGCCCGCCGCGCCGGCGGCGCCGCCCTCGTCCTCGTCCTGCGGTGCTCCGGCCTCGCGGGTGTGCAGGAGGAGCGTCAGCTCCGAGGTCGCCGCTTCGCGGCGGTCGCCGAGATTCGCGCGCCGGAGATCGGCGGCCTCGTTGCGCCGCCGCTCGAGCTCCAGCCTGACCCGCAGCTCCTCTTCCGGATCGAGCGTCCCGCTCTCGAGCCGGAGCTCGAGCACGCGGATGGAGCGCTCGAGGCGCTCGATCCGGCTCGTGCGGGCATCGATCCCAGCCTGGAGGTCCTCGGTCTCGACCCGCTGGCCCGTGACCGTGCCGAGGTCGGCGAGCTCGACGACGGCGTCCTCGACCCGCCCGACGGGCACGCGCAGCTCGAGCTCGGACGTTCCCTCGCGGCCCTTCGTGTCGACGTCGGAGCCGGCGACCCAGCCGCCCAGCTCGCGCGTGATCTTCATCGCCTCGCGGGCGGCGGCGGAGAGCTCGTCGGCGTCGCCGAGGCGCAGCTCCATCCACAGGTCGACGTCGACCGCCCGGCCGCGAGGGACGAGGGCAGGGTCGCCGCTCGCGCCGGCCAACGTCGTCCTGCTCGGCGAATCGCCCTGCGACTCGAGCTCGACGTCCGCCGCGGGCGTCGTTTGCGAAGGCGCGACCTGCGCTTCCTCGCCGGCGGCCGGTTCAGCAATGTCCGCGGCTGCCGGGGCGTCCGACTCGTCTCCACGCGAGGCGCTTCCCCCTCCGAGCACGAGCGCCGATCCGATCATCCCGAGCGCCACGAGCGGGAGCGCGATCGACAGCACCAGGCGTCGCCGAGGAAGCCGGCCAAGCAACCGTCCGTTGCTTGGCAAGACCCGCCGGCGCGGAGGGGACGCCGCTGGTGTGAGCACCCGCTCGCGGAGCGCTTCGGGTGCGGCCGGCGCCTCGGCGCGCAGCTCCCGTACGAGGCCCTGGAGACGAGCCTCGCGCTCGTCTTCCGGCAGGGCGCCGCCGAGGAGCTCCTCGACCCGCTCCGGAGCGATGAGATCAGGCAACGGCCTCGATCCCCGCCCCGAGCTTTTCGAGCGCCCGCGCGAGCCGCATCGAGCAGGCCGACCTGCCGATGCCGAGGACTCGCGCCGCCGAGTCGGCGTCCAGATCGAGAACGACCCGCAGCGCGACGACTTCCCGCTCGGCGGCGCTGAGCGCGCGGAGCGCCGAGTCGAGCTCCGGCGCGAAGCCGAGCTCGGGCTCGCCGACCGCCTGCGGGCCCGTAGCCCCCGCGTACCGCTCCTCGCGCCTGCGGCGCCTGGATTCGCGGCGGAAGTGGTCGATCGCCACGTTGCGCCCGATGCCGCAGAGCCACGTCCGCTCGGACCCTCGCCGCGGATCGAAGCGGCGCCAGGACCGCAAGGCCTTCTCGAAGGTCTCGGCGGTCAGGTCCTCGGCGGTGGCCGGATCGGCGGTGAGCATGAGCAGGTAGCGATACACGTCGTCGAGATGGGCCTCTGCGACCTCGGCAAAGCTCCGCCTCTCGGGAGCCCGCCTCGGCAGCGGAGGCGCGAGCGCGTTCACGGCCTTCATACGCCGTAGGACTCCCGTTTCGTCACGCCGGTTCCCGGCGCGACCGAAATCGAGTGCTACGAGCTGGTGGCGGGGCTGGGCTTGTCGAGGATCTCGCGGCGGCGACGTGCCCGCAGCCGCTCGGCGAGGACGTAGCTCCCCAGCACGAAGGCGGCCGCTCCGCCCTGGGCGAGGAGGCCCTCCCACGTCGGGAAGACGCCCAGCCACAGGCCGGCCCAGTACGGAAGCCGCAGGCCCTCGACCGGCGTCACCGGCACCCAGCCGACGACCTGGAGCGTCTGCACGGTCGTCCCGACCATGACCACGAGCACCCAGAGGATGAGCAGTCCCGTGGCGACGAGCATCTTCTTGTGCGGCAGCTTGCGCTGGAGCCGGATGGTCAGCAGGCCGACGGCGAAGGTCGCCGCGAGGCCGATCGCGACCCCGGCGAGCACCAACCCCGCTCCCGCCTCGAGGACGATCGCCTGCAGGAAGAGCACGGTCTCGAAGCCCTCCCGGTAGACGCTCGAGAAGCCGAGCATGACGAGGCCGATGACCTGGGCGGCCGCGACGCCGACTCCGGCGGCGAGGATGCGCCTCTTTTTCCCATGGAGGCCCGCGAGGTGCTCGTTCCAGTAGACGCGGTGGTAGAACCAGTTGAGGATGACGAGCAGGACTGCGATGGCCACGAGAGAGACGACCGCCTCGAGCTTCTCGCCGTAGCGGCTGAGGCTGCCGAGAACGGTCATCGCAATGCCCCACGTGGCCGCGCTCGCCACGAGCGCTGCCCCCGCCCCCCAGAGCAGCGGACGGCGAAGCCGGGCCTGCGCCCCCACCATCCCGGCCATGAGCGCCGCGAGGATCAGCACGGCCTCGAGCCCTTCCCGGAAGACGATCACGGCCGTGTTGGAGACGACGGCGAAGCTCGATGTCGGCCCGGCGCCTACGGCGCTCTCGGCGTCGGCGAGCGCGACGTCGAGCGCCTCCCTCGTCCCGGCCAGCTCGGCCGGATCGGCCTTGCGCTTGACGAGCTGGGCGAGTCCAGCGTGGCCGTCTCCTCCGTACCAGAAGAGCCCCTCGACGCGGATGAAGAGGTCGGGAGCGAGGCCCCGTAGACGCTGCTCGGGCCCGAACTCGAAGAAGGCGTACGCCTCGAGCCTCGCCTGCTCGGCCTGCGCGAACTGACCGGCCTGGACGGCGGCCTCCAGTCGGTCGAGCGTCGCCGAGATGACGTCGAAGTCGGCGGTCGATCCGGCGTCTTTCCACTCGTCCGGATAGAGGGAGTCGATCAGGCCGAGGGCCTCGTCGGTGGCCGCCTGGACGGTGTCCGGCTCCGCCACCTGCCGGCCCGCGGCCGCGGCGGCGAGATCGTCGCCGAGACGGGCCAGGATCCCCGAGAGCCGGCGCGTATCGGCCGCCCCCCGCTCCGCGAGCACGTGCTCGAGGTCGCCGAAGGCCTGCGCCGCACCGTCCCGGAACGTGATCGCCTCCTGGATCTCGAAGTCGAGCGTGACCTTGCCGTCCTTGACGCCGCGCTCGTACTCGATCGGAACGAGGGCCAGGAAGCGCTGGAGCTGGCCGGCCCGGCGAAGCTCCTCCTCCGCACCGAGTGGAGCGGCCCGGAAGCCCTCCAGAGCGCCCCTCACCTCTTCCTGCGCCGCCGCGACACCCGCGTCGTCTCCGGCCGCCGCGGCTGCGGTCAGCCTCTCGAACGCGGCGGAGGCCCCGGCGGCTTCACCGGCGCCTCGCTGGTCGGAGTAGGCGGCCGCGAGCATCGCGAAGTAGCCCTCCGCGAGCCTCGCGGCGCCGGCGCGGCTCACGTCGAAGCCGTCGGCACCCGCCGCGTCGACGGCCTCGAGCGCCGCGCGGAGGCGAGTCTGGTACGTGTCGAGCAGGTCGGCGCGAACGGCGGCCGCCGCCTGCGCCGCCGTCGCCTGGCCGCGCTCGAGCGCCTGCAGGGCGAGCGTGGCGTCGGCGCCCGGCCGTGAGAAGCGCGTCGGCTTGCGAAACTCGCGCACGAGCAGCCACGCGCGGGCCGCTTCCGTGTCGCCGGCCGCGGCGGCAGCGGTCGCGCGATCCAGGGCCTCTGCGAGCACGGCGGTCCACGTCTCCGTTCTCGCGAACCTCGAGTGCTACGGGATCGCCGGCCGCCACCGCTTTCTCTGCGCCGGCCAGTCCTTCACGCGCGGCAGGCGACAGCGCTCCGAGCCGAAGACCCGAGGCCTTCGCGACGAGCTTCCTGGCCCGAGCCTCCTCCCCGAGAACGAGGGCTCGCTGCGCCTCCGCGAGAGCGCCACGGACCTCGGCGGCGGCCAGCCACGGCTCCTCCGGGGACGCCGCCGCCCCCGCCGGTGCTGCGAGGAGGACTGCCGCGGCCGAGAGCGCGGCTGCAAGTACGCGGAACGCCAGGCCGCCTCCTACTGCTCGATGGCCACTCCGAGCTCGGCCGCGGCCTGCGAGACCTGGCCGGCGATGGCGGTCGCGCGATCCTGCGCCTCGGTGCCGAGAACGTCGGCCTGCTCCGGCGCGAAGCGGTCTCCGGAGCTCTCGCGGGCGTGGAGGTCCTCGACGTACGCGCGCAGGTCGGCGAGCTCGCGGCCGGTCTGTTCCGCCTGCGCCGGATCGACCTCGGCGAGCCGGTCCTCGACCCCGGCGTAGATGACCTCGAGCCCCGTGAGGATGTCGTTGATGTCCGAGAGCCGCGAGACGACGTTGAAGGACTCCGCCTCGGAGCTGTCGCCCAGCACGAAGCGCGACTCCTTCCACTGGCCGAAGTACTCGCTCATCGTCGGCACCATCACGACGAGCGCCGTGAAGGCATCCGACTCGGTCGGCTCCCAGGCCTCACCGGCCGCCGCGAGCTCGCCCGCGTAGCGGTCGAATGCCTGCGCCGACGCGAGCAGGAAGCGTGCGTCCGGCAGCGCCTCGCCGAACTCCGTCGCCCCGTCGCCGTCGAGGTCGACGGGAGTGCTCTGCGGCAATCCACTCGGGGACCGTGCCCCACAGGGCTCCCTCGGTCAGGTTGTAGAGATTTCCCGGCTGCTCGAGGACGGTGCCGTCGGAGAGCTCGAGGTCGAAGGGAACGGCGCTCTCAGGGTCCTCCGCGGCGCTCGACCCCGCGTCGAGGATGACGTCGTACTCCGCGAGCGACGGCGTGCCCGCGACGACGCCTTCCATGCGCTCGTAGTACGGGTTTCCCTCGATCCAGTCCGACTTCATGTGCTCGAGGAGCGGCCCGACCTCGGTGGCGCTCTGGCTCCAGAGCGCCTCGTAGTCGAACCCCGCGGCCTCGGCCAGGTCGTGGTAGGCCTGGGCGTCCTCCTGGAAGTCCGCCGCGAAGCCGGTGAGCAGGTCGGTGTGCTCGAGCAGGTAGTCCTTGACGCCCCCGAGATCGGCTGCGGCGGCGGAGGTCGTGGTGGTCGTCGTCGTGGGCGCGGCGGCCGGCTCGGGGGACGAGCCCTCGTCGTCTCCGCCGCAGGCCGCAAGCGCCGTTGCAAAGAGCGTCGCCGCCGCCGCGAGCGGCGCGATCGATCTCCCGTGGATCACTCGCCTCTCCTTCTCCGGCATTGGACTCGTAAGGTGCACCTTACAACAGGGGCAAGGAAGGGCGAGCGGTGTATCCACCTAGTAACGGAGGGTTCTTGGCTTGGAGACCCTCCGGCCCGCGCGGCATACTCGTGCCGGCAGCGTGGACGCGGACGAACGCCTTCGGCTCGACTACGACCAGACGACACAGCTGGCGCGCGCGCTCATGGACGTCCGCTTCCGGCTACTCGCCTTCGTGCCGACGGTCGCGGGCGTTGCCGTCGCGGTGATCGGCACGCCGCGGCCGGCCGCCGAGCTCCTCGGTGTCGGCCTGCTCGGGCTCCTGGCGACGCTCGGGATCTTCGTCTACGAGCTCCGGAACACGCAGATCTGGGCCTCCCTCATCCTCCGAGCGACCGAGCTGGAGCGGCGCCTCGAGCTCCCCTCGGAGCTCGGCGGCCACGGCGCCGGAGGCCTCTACGGGGAGCGGCCCGGAATCACCGTCCAGCTCTTCGGGTTCTTCCCCGTCTCGCACGGGCTCGGCCTGGGGCTCGTCTACTCGGCCGCGATCGCCGGCTGGGCCTACCTGGTCGCCTGGGGCGGCTTCGCCGCCGTCGACGTGCCGGAAGCACAGGCGGCCGGCGCCGCGCTCGGTGCGGTCGCGGGCGTGATCGTCCTCTTCGAGGTCGAGCGCTTCCACCGGACCGCCGGCTGGAGAGCGGGCCCGCCCGCGGGCCCGGACTCCGGCTAACCACAGTCCGAGAGGCCGGGAGGCACCCTTGGGCGGCCGGGCGCGTGGATCTAGCCTGAGTGAACCGTGAGCGCGATCTCCGACCTCCGCACCTACCGGGCTCTCCTCTTCTTCGTGAGCGCCGTCCCGCTCGGGATCGTGGCGTTCGTCCTGCTCTTCACCGGGTGGACGCTCACCCTCTTCCTCTGCATCACCCCGCTCGTGGTCCCGATCTTCGTCGGGCTCCGCTTCCTCGTCCTCCTGGCGGCTCGGGTCGAGGGCGCTCTCGCCCGCGGGCTGCTCGACGCGCGCGGCTACCGGGCGCCCGCCCCGAGCGGCCCGCGCGGCTTCTGGGGGAGCGTCACCCATGCCGTCACCGACGGAGCCTTCTGGAAGGCGCAGGCCTACCTGCTCCTCCGCATTTTTCTCGGGATGCCGCTCGCGGTCGGCGTTCTGACTGCCCTCGCGACCGCGCTCGGCTGGATCGCGGCGCCGATCTACTACCGCTGGCTTCCACAGGCCGGCCCGGAGGGCCTCGACTACGGGATCTGGAAGGTCGACACCCTCCCGGAGGCGTTGCTGCTCGTCCCCGCGGGGCTGGCGGTCCTCCTCCTCACATTGAGCCTCGTCCGCTTCCTGGCACGACCCTGGGGCCGGCTCGCCGACGCTCTCCTGGGAGGCACACTGCGGGGCGTGGGGCCCGATCCACTCCGCCCGGCCAAGCTTCGCCGCGCGCTCGCCGCCCACGCGGCGGTCTTCCTCGCCGTGAACACCCTCCTCGTGATCATCTGGGCCCTCACGGGGAGCGGGTACTTCTGGCCGGAGTGGGTCCTGCTCCCCACCGGCCTCCTGCTCGCGATCCACGGGTGGATCACGCTCCTCCTCGTGAGGCCCGAGCTGCCGGTCCGCCGACTGGGCCTCGGCTTCGCCGTGCAGCTCGGCGTCTCGGCAGCTCTGGGGGCCTTCCTCGTCCTCATCTGGGAGGTGACGTCGCACGGCTACTTCTGGCCGATCTGGCCGCTGCTCGCGCTCGCGCTGCTCCTGGTCGCCCACCTCGTGGTCGTCCTGCTGCGAAGCTCCCGCCATGCAGAGGAGCGCATCGACGTGCTCACGACCACGCGGGCCGGTGCAGTCGATGCGGAGGAGGCGAAGCTGCGCCGGATCGAGCGCGATCTCCACGACGGAGCGCAGGCGCGCCTCGTCTCGCTGGGAATGAGCCTGGGGATGGCCGAGGAGAAGCTCGAGACCGACCCCGCCGGCGCGAGGGAGCTCCTCGAAGAGGCTCGCGTCGGGGCGCGTGAGGCCCTCGAGGAGCTGCGCGACCTGGCCCGCGGCATCCATCCTCCGGTGCTCGCCGACCGGGGCCTCGAGGCCGCGGTCAGCGCGCTCGCAGCGCGCTCGCCGATTCGCGTCAACGTGTCGGTCGAGGCCGAGCGGCCTCCGGCCGCGGTCGAGAGCGCCGCCTACTTCGTCGCCGCCGAGGCGCTGGCCAATGCCGGCAAGCACGCCGATCCGACGAGAGTCGACATCCGCATCGTCCGGGACCGCGGCGAGCTGGTCGTGGAGGTCACCGACGACGGAGAGGGAGGCGCCGACTCGCGGGGAGCCGGCCTCACAGGCCTGCGGCGCCGGGTCGAGGCGCTGGACGGGAAGCTGCTCGTCGAGAGCCCCGCGGGCGGCCCGACGACCGTGCGCGCGGAGCTGCCGTGCGAGTCGTGATCGCGGAGGACCTCGTCCTGCTCAGGGACGGACTCACCCGGCTCCTCCGCGACAACGGCTTCGACGTCGTCGCCGCCGTCGACGATCGCCACGCGCTCGTCCACAGCGTCATGCGCGAGAAGCCGGACGTCGCCATCGTCGACATCCGCCTTCCCCCCACCTTCCGCGACGAGGGGCTCCGTGCCGCCCTGGAGATCCGCGAACGCGTTCCCGAGACCGGAATCCTCGTCTTCTCCCAGTACGTCGAGCAGGCCTATGCGTCCGAGCTGCTCGCAGACGGCCGGGGCGGAGTCGGGTACCTCCTCAAGGACAGGGTCTTCGACGTCTCGGACTTCGTGGACGCCGTGCGACGCGTCGCCGAGGGCGGCACCGCGCTGGATCCGCAGGTCGTCGCCCAGCTCGTCTCGCGCCGTAGAGCGGACAGCCGCCTCGACGACCTGACGAACCGCGAGCGCGAGGTGCTGGGGCTGATGGCAGAGGGAAAGTCGAACACGGGCATCGCAGAGACGCTCGTGCTCACCGTCGGCGCCGTCGAGAAGCACATCGCGCGGATCTTCGCCAAGCTCGGGCTCTCGACCGAAGCGGCAGACCACCGGCGCGTGCTGGCCGTGCTCGCGTATCTTCAGGACGAATCGGAGGCGTAGCGGCTCTATCATCCGAGCCGTGGTTTCCGAGGCCGCGCTCGAGACGACCGACGCAGGGCTCGTGTCCGTCGGCCCGGGCTGGTTCGTCCTGAACGCCCGCGAGGCGAGCTGGAACCACCGCGAGGGGCGAGGGAAGAGCGTGAACCTCACCGGTTCCACGGATGAGGAAGCCGAGGCTCACTTTCGGCAGCTCGGGGTCAACCTGTTCTACCTCGGCCCAGGTGAACCGATCGGGATGTACCACTGGGAGGCCGACCAGGAGGACTTTCTCGTGCTCGCGGGCGAGGCGCTCCTGCTCGTCGAAGGCGAGGAGCGCCCGCTGCGCGCGTGGGACTTCGTCCATTGCCCCGCCGGGACGAAGCACATGATCGTCGGAGCCGGGGAGGGCCCGTGCGTCGTCCTGGCGGTCGGTGCCCGCGAGCATGTCGACGAGAACTGCAACGGGGGCGCGTACGTCGTGGACGAGGTCGCCCTCCGCCACGGCGCCGGCGTCGAGGAGGAGACGAGCGACGCGAACGTCGCCTACGCCCGCTTTCCGGAGACGACGCCGACGCCCTATCGCGACGGCTGGCTTCCGGGCAGCTAGTAAGTGCCTATTTGGCAGAGGGGGCACGTAACCGTGCCCCCTCTGATCGCAGACCTGTGCTAGCCGCTACCGCAGTTCGCTATTCCGGCGTGGCACAGGTGCCGAAGTCGAAGTCCTTGATGACGAAGTTGTTCGGTTGCGCGGTGAGGTGGAACGTCACGTTGACGCTGTCGACGGTGCCCCCGCCCTTGCTCACGATCTGGAACTTCTCGGTGTCGGTGAACTGCTCGCCCCCGGTGTTCGCGTTCGTGGTCCCGCCGAACCAGACGGCGCCCGCGATGGAGTACCGGTTGCCCGCCTCGTCGACTGCCGTCACTTTGCGCAGCGTGATCGTGGCGGTGAAGTTCGTGTTGCCGGAGGCGGAGGCCCCCTCGTGAATCACGGTGCTGATGGTCCCCGAGGTCACCGTGTACACAGCGGTGTCGCACTGGAACGTGTCGCCGGTGACGTCCTCGGTGAAGTGCATGGCCGGCTGGCTCGCCAGCGCGGGCCCCGTAAGCGCCAGCAAGAGGCCCACGCTCGACAAGAACAAAACGATTCGCCGCAAGACAATCTCCCTTCTTTCCCCCGGATGAACGGGCGTCCGAGTGTATTCCGTTGGTTACGCGGGGACAAGCCGCGGCGCAGCAGCGGCACATGTCATTCGTAACGGAGCGCGTCGGCGATGCGGATTCGTGTGGCTAACCGGGCCGGGAGGCTCGTAGCGGCGACGACGACGAGCACGGCTCCGATCGGAATCAGGGCGAGCGACCACCATGGTGCGAGGACGGCATCCTCGGTCGTGCCGCTCGCGGCCTTGACCAGGGCGAGGTAGAGCCCGATGCCGAGCGGGACCGCGAGGAGCGACGCAACCACTGCGAGCGCCGCGTGGGCGCTGACGAGGGTCGAGGTGATCTGCGTCGGCGTGAGGCCGATCGCCTTGAGCACGCCGTAGTCGCGGATGCGCTCACGGACCGAGAGCAGGGTGACCGCGACGAGCGTGGTGGCGGTGATCAGCAGCAACACCGCGTCGAGGGTGTAGACGAGGATGGGCAGCTCGTCCGGAACGTCGCTCGCTTCGCCGGCGGGCCGCGCGTCGAGCGTGGCGTCGAGCGAGAGCGCGACGACCACCACAGCGCCGGTCAGTGCGATCGCGGCCGCGAGGAGGAGCGCCCTGCGCCCCCGTGCGAGTAGGTCTTTGAGCCCGAGCCCTATCGTCAACGGCAGGACGGATCGGGTGACGGCGCGCGCAAGACGCGAATTCGCTGGCGAGGTGCTGCCGGCCCGTATCGCTTCGATGGCGGTGTAGCGGGTGCTGCGGCGGGTGGACGTCAGCGTGCCGGCCAGGAGTACGGGAATGACGACACAGCTCGCGACGAGGATGTGCCAGGGGTTCGCCGCGATCGTCGGTGAGCCGATTAGCGTTTCGGCGCTGGGTGCGGCAAGGCGCGGTGCGAGCAACATCCCGAGCGCGAAGCCGAGGGCCGCCGCGATGAGACCGAGGGCGGCGGACTCGAGAGCGAAGACGACTCCGACCTGGCGCGGGGTGAAGCCCGCGGCCTTCAGCAGCCCGATCTCGCGGTGTTGAGCGCTGGCGCGGGCGCCGACGAGGATCCCGACCACGACGAAGGCGACGATCAGGAGCAGGATGGTGAACGTCGTCGCGATGAGCTCCGTGGGCTGTGCATCGGCCAGTGCGTTGTAACGCTGGTCTTGCCAGGTCTCGAAGGAGAGACCGCTGGTTGCCGAACCGCCTGCAGCCGCCTGCTCGGCAAACGCCGCAGCCGCGGACGGATCGGCGAGCCGCACCGCCGCTGTCCAGCGCCAGCGGGCGCGATCGGGTTCGATTCGCTCGAGCGTGGCGCGGGTGATCCAGGCGAGGCCGGGGTTGCGGCGGGGGTAGCGCGGCTGGCTGGGTACGACCGCCGTTCCCAGCACCGGAAGGTCGATCGAGCCGCGCGTGCTCGTAGCCGTCAGCGTGGTGCCAACCTCGATGCCGAGTGCGTTCGCAAGGCTGCGTTCGAGCACGATGCCTCCCTCGCGCAGCGTCGAGCCGGCGGTCAGCACGGGCCTGTTCACGGCTGGGCGGCCGCTCAGACCGGCGAGGAACGCACGCTCGGTGCTTCCGGGCGGGCCCAGGGTCGCCGTCACGAGAGGAACCGGCGCGCCGCGCTCGGTGACGCCCGGGAGGTTGGCGATCGCGCGCGCGTCGCCCTGCGAAGGGACCAATGCGAGCACGTGGGCCCCGTTGGCCGCATCGAACGTCTGCTGCCACGGATCGCGCCCGCTCGAGCGCACCTCCAGCGCCAGCACGATCGTCGCCGCCGCTGCCCCCGCGATCACGATCGTGAGCGCGCTCGCAAGCAGACGCGAGCGGGTGCCCGCGAACGCCAGCCTGAACAGCAGCGCCGTCATTCCGGGCCCTGCAGCTCGAGTAGAGGAGCGACCTGGCGAGCCGCAGCCAGCTCCGTCTCGTCGGCAACCAGCCCGTCGCGCAGCGTGATCACCCGGTCTGCCGCCGAGGCGACGCTCGCGTCGTGCGTGACGAGCAGGAGCGTCTGCCCGCGGCTCCGGGCCTCGCGAAACAGTCCCAGCACGTCGCGCGTCGCTGCCGAGTCGAGGTTGCCGGTCGGCTCGTCGGCGAGCACGATGTCGGGCTTGTTCGCGAGCGCGCGCGCCAGCGCGACCCGCTGCTGCTGCCCGCCGGACAGCTCGGCCGGGGCGGCTTCCGCCTTCCCGGGAATTCCGAGATCGCTCATCAGCTCGTTCGCGGATCGTCGAGCCTCTCTCCGTCGGCGGCCGACCAGGAGAAGTGGCAGCTCGACGTTCTCGACCGCAGACAGGGTCGGCACCAGGTTGAAGAACTGGAACACGAAGCCGACCTTGCGACGACGCAGACGTGCGAGATCGGTCTCGCTCAACCCGTCGATCCGCTCGCCGTCGAGCCAGACCTCACCCGCCGTCGGTCGATCGAGCCCGGCGAGCAGATTGAGCAGCGTCGACTTCCCGCATCCGCTCGGCCCCATGATCGCGACGAACTCGCCGCGCTCGATCGAGATGTCGACCCCGCGAAGACCGAGCACCTTCGCGCCGCCGGTTTCGTACGTCTTCGCGAGATTCTTCGCCTCGAGTACCGGTGCCATCAGACTTCCTCCTTCAGCGCAAGTCGCTGCTCGATCAGTTCGAGCCACTCCAGGTCGGCCTTCAGATGCAAGATCGCCCCCTCGACGAGGAGCTCACCCGCGGGCGCCTTTCCATCGGCCTCGAGCAGCACGTTGAGGTCGCGCAGCGACTGCAGGTACTCGCGTCGCTGCCCTTCGATCAGCTGCTTCGGCTCCGCCAAGCGAGCCGAGGCAGCGACGACGAGCTTCATGAAGAACTCGTCCTTGAGCCGCCTGCCCGAGACGGGCAGCTCGATCCAGGCTGCGAGGGCGGCCCGGCCGGCATCCGTCAGCTCGTACACGCGCTTGCCGCGGCTGTCCCCGGGCACCGCCGTACCGACGACGAGGCCGTCGCGCTCGAGCCGGGCCAGCGTCGAATAGATCTGGCCGGCGTTCAGCGCCGGCAGCAACTCGCCGAACTCATGCTCCAACGACTGCTTCAGCTCGTACCCGTGAGCACGCTCGTCGCTGAGCAAGGCGAGGAAGAGCTCCCTCATAGTTAGCGAGTATATATTCTCGCTATCTATCGGTCAAGTCACCGTGGATTTCCGCGACGCAGGTAGCCGAGTGCGGGGCATAGAAAAAGCCCCGTTGCCGGGGCTTTTTCCGTAGCAGGCCTAAGCCGTTGCCTTCTACCGCTTCGTCTTGAGTGGGATAGTGGTTTCCTGGGTTTGCGGGTTCAGGTGGCCGAGCTTCTTGGCACCGGCGACCCTGCTGTCAGTGAGGTTCCAGATCAGGAGCCCCCGCGTCATGTCCGATTCGTAGATCCGGCCGTCGTACCAGTAGGACGACCAGTCGCCGCCCCCTTCGATCGCGGCGGGATTGTCCGGGTTGATCAGCGGGGCCGGGTCCGCAAAGGCAATCTCATGCACGTTCGCGGGATCGGTGAAGTCGAGCACGCTGATGCCAGACTGGTAGTTGCCCGCGACCAGGATCCTGCCCTTGTCGGTCGGCACGACGTTGTAGTTGTGCCAGGTGCAGTTCTCCGTCGCCGTCTGCGGGCGTGGGTGGACGAAGGTCCCGAGCTGGTTGCCTTCGTGGTCATAGAAGTAGAGCGTGCGATCCACCAGGGCGCTCGAAGCCTGGCAGCGCGCCTGCGTGCCGCCGCCGGGCTCGTGGCCGAAGATGAGCACCTCGCCGTCCCAGCTCCATGCGGCCGAGTGGCCGATCGTGACGCCCGGGATGTCGAAGTGGTGCATGAGCACCGGGTTTGTCAGCGAAGCGCCGTCCGCCGGATCGAGGCTGAAGATCCGCGCGCCCTCGCCGCCGGAGCACGCCAGCCGCATCGCGTCGCCGAGGATGACGCCGATGTCATGGCACGTGTGCATCGAGTCGATGCGGTTGACCACCCGCGCGCTCGCCGGGTCGTCGAGCGGGACCTCCACGATCTCGAAGAAGTCGCACACACCGCCTGCGGACGAGCTGTTGTAGACCAGCAGCCGGTCATTTGCGAGGTCCGGGACTCCGGTGGCGGTGTGCGACCCGCAGCCGAACTCGGCGTTGCGGCTGATGGTGCCTGAAGCGGGCAAGCCCGACTTGATGATGGCGCCGTCCGTCTGCGACACCTGAACGGCTGGGATCGTGACCTGGTTTCCAACTAGGCCGGCGCCCATCGTCCCTGGGATGCCCGGGGCGTTGTTGGCGACGATGACGCCCATGGCGCCCGCGTTCTGCGCATTCAGCGCCTTGAGCCCGAACTCGCACGTGCCGCGGTCGACCACCGCGATCGAACCGGCGGGGAATCCCACGAGCGGCTCGCAGCCGTCGGTCGTCGTGCCGGCGCCGTCGTTGGAGAGGACGACGGTGCCGGTGAGTCCGGCGGCCGTCGGGGCGGGTCCGAACGCCGCGCCTGCCGCCTCGTACTGCCCCGCGGCGGAGCCGGTGTGGATCGTCACCAGGTTCGGCAGGCCGTCCATCGCCACCGAGCCCACGAGATCCGGGTCGGACGGATTGCTGATGTCGAAGACGTGCAGGCCCTCGAACCCTGCTCCCACGAGCTCGCCGTCACACGTCGACGTGGAGGTCGCAGGCGAGTTCCACGAGCGCACGACGAGGTTCTCCCAGACGATCACGTCGCCCTGGTTCCCCTGCGTCGTGCCGGGCGAGCACTCCTCGTAATTCTCGAGCTGGACCGGATTCTCCGGATCCGAGACGTCGATGATCCGGAAGCCGCTGTAGCTGCCCTGGAAGGCCCGCTTGCCCCAGAACGCGGCATCCGAGTTGTAGATCCCGGATCCTGCGCCGGTGAGCGGGACCACCCTCGGCGAGTAGCCCTGCGGCTTCATGTTCTTCGTGTAGGTGAACGTGCTCACTGCGTCCCCGACTGTCTGCGCGCCGGCCGTGAGCGACAGCGAAAAAGCCGCAACGGCGACGAGCGAGACGAGGACGGCCCTTACCGACATTCGCATCGATTTACCTCCCGATTGTTTTCGCCGATCGGCGAACCTGCGGCCACCGGGAGCGACCGGCGACCGGCTCAGCCTGAGCCACGATTTGAGCGACCAGCTTGATCCCCTACCTTGCCCCAAGCGATTCCACCGCGGAGTGTCCACCACCGGCAACGGGAAAGTCAATAGCCAGGCGGGCGTTCTCAGTGGGAAAAACCCGCCCGTGCGGGTTTTCGGGAGCGGGTCTCGCGGGCTCCAAAGGACCTGTAAACGATTGTCTCGACCTTTGCGGCTTCGCCGCCGTCGAGACAGAGTGGGCGCAGATGGGATCGAACCATCGACCTCCCGCGTGTGAGGCGGGCGCTCTCCCGCTGAGCTATGCGCCCCGAGTGGGCAAGTCTAGCGCCGCCGGATTGCTACCATCGACGGGCCCGGTCGCGCTAGGCGGGGAGCTAGCGGTTCCCTGAACCCGCAATCCGCTCCAGCGGGGCTGAACTCCCTCCCGAGGGGTTGCAATCGGGGCACGGGCTCGCGCACGCGAGTGTCGACGGCCAGGTTCCGCGCACCGGGAGCCTGTGAACCGCGTCAGGTCCGGGAGGAAGCAGCGCTAAGCAGTCTCTCCCGGGTGCCGCGGGTCGACCTGGTCAGAGCGAGCGTCGTGAGCACCGATCCGAGACCATCCACGACGGGGGGTGCGCAACCGGGCATATCACGAGGGAACCCCTGGTTCCCTCGTGGGCTCCCTCCTCCCTTTGGGGAACCCTGGTTCCCCTTTCCCCCTCCTCTATACGATGGGCGAGGTGACCGCCCTCTACCGCAAGTACCGGCCGCAGGACTTCGACGAGGTCGTCGGCCAGGAGGCGGTCGTCCGGACTCTGCGGAACGCGATCGAGCACGACCAGGTGCGCCAGGCCTACCTGTTCGCCGGCCCGCGCGGCACCGGGAAGACGTCGCTCGCGCGCATCCTCGCCAAGGCTCTCAACTGCGAGCAGGGCCCTACTGCGACGCCTGACAAGACCTGCAACTCCTGCACGACGATCGCCAACGGGACCTCTCTCGACGTCGTCGAGATGGACGCCGCGAGCCAGCGCGGGATCGACGACGTGCGCGAGATCCGCGAGCACGTCGTCCTCCAGCCGGTCGAGGGCCGCTTCAAGGTCTACATCCTCGACGAGGCGCATCAGCTCACCGACGCCGCGTTCAACGCGCTCCTGAAGCTGATCGAGGAGCCGCCGCCCCACCTCGTCTTCATCTTCTGCACGACCGACCTCGGGAAGATGATCCCCACCGTCCGCTCGCGCTGCCAGACGTTTCTCTTCGCGCGGCCGCGGCTGGCCGAGCTGACGACCCTCCTGCGGCGCGTCGCCGACGGGGAGGAGATCGAGGCCCCGGACGCCGCGCTCTCCCTCATCTCGCGGAGCGCGCGCGGGAGCTTCCGAGACGCCGTGTCGACGCTCGACCAGCTCGCCTCCGCCACCGGCGGCGACGTGAGCGTGCAGGCCGTCCTCCAGCTCCTCGGGGCCGTCGAGGAAGAGGCGCTCTTCCGCCTCTGCGACCTGATCGTCGACCGGGACACGGCCGGCCTCCTCGCCTTCGTGGAGGAGCTCGCCGACCAGGGCCAGGACCTCGCACGGCTCGTCAACGACCTCCTCGAGCATCTGCGCCACCTGCTGCTCGTGCAGCACATGGGCGAGGTGCCCGAGTCGCTGCCGGTCACGCCCGAGACGCGGGAGCGGCTGCGCTCGCAGGCCAACCAGCTCTCGGAGGCGGAAGTGCTGCGGCTCGTCGACCTCCTTCACGTCGCCGTGGACGACGTCCGGCAGGGGGGCGACCCGCGCCTCCCGCTCGAGCTCGCCCTCGTGAAGGTGACGCGGCCCGGCGCCGACCTCTCGCGGGAGTCCACCGCCTACCGGCTCGAGCAGCTCGAGACCCGGCTCCGCGGCGAAGCGCCCCGGCCGGCCCCCGCGGCCGCCCGGCCCGCCGCGCCGGAGGCCGCCGTCGAACGCGAGCCACCCGAGGAAGGCGACGAGGGCCCGCCGCTCGACCTCGACGACATCCAGGCGGCGTGGAAGCAGACCATCCTGCCTGCGGTCTCCGAGCGCTCGATCCCCACCTACTCCGTGCTCACGGAGGCGCGCCCGGTGCAGCTCGACGGCGGACGCCTCGTGCTCGAGTTCCCACCCGCAGCCTCCTTCCACCGCGGGCTCGCGGAGGAGCCGAAGAACGCCACCGTCCTCGCCGGCGTCCTCCACGAGGTGACCGGCCGGCGTCTGGCGCTCACCTTCGAGCTCGGCGAGGCGCCCGTGGAGGAAGCCCAGCCGGAGGAAGAGCCCGCCACCGAGGAGGAGATCATCTCGCTGATGAAGACGACCTTCGACGCCCGCGAGATCAAGCGAGACCCCGAAGCCTAGGCAAGGAGGACGTTGCGCTACGAAGTCCTCCTCTTCCTGCACATCGCGGCTGCGATCGTCTGGCTCGGCGGGGCGATGGTCATCCAGTACTTCGCCTTCCGCGCGGAGCGCGCCGACGACGCCCTGGAGATGCACAGAGTCGCCTCCGACGCCGAGTGGCTCGCAATGCGCCTGTTCGTGCCCGCCTCGCTCGCCGTCCTCGCGTTCGGGATCCTGCTCGTCCTGGACGGCCCCTGGGACTTCGACCAGCTCTGGATCGTGCTCGGCCTGGTGGGCTCCGCGTTCTCGTTCCTGCTCGGGACCCTCTTCCTCAGCCCTGAGTCCGGCCGGATCGCGAAGCTCATCGAGGCGCACGGGCCCGCGCACGAGGCGGTGACGAGCCGCATCAGCCGGATCCTCGCCCTCTCACGCTTCGAGCTGGCGATCCTCTTCGCGGTCGTCCTCGACATGGCGATGAAGCCGACCGCAGACGACGGCTGGTTCTGGGTGCTCGCGGCGGCCATCATCCTCGCCGGCGGAGCGCTCGCGCTCCAGAGCTATCGGCGCCCGCTCGGCGGGACCCCTGCCGATCTCGCGTAACCTGGGCCCCTGGTACCCGGCAAGGGAGTCAGTGACGCGATGTCCATGGACATGAACAAGATGCTCCAGCAGGTCCAGCAGATGCAGGCCGACATGGCGAAGGCGCAGGAGGAGCTCGCCGACGAGCGCGTCGAGTCGTCGGTCGGAGGCGGGATGGTGACCGTGACGGCGAGCGGCTCCGGCGAGATCGTCGGCATCAAGATCTCCCCGGAGGCGATCGACCCCGACGACCCCGACACGCTCGAGGACCTCGTCCTCGCCGGAGTGAACCAGGCGCTCTCGAACGCTCAGGAGCTCGCGCAGGCGCGGCTCGGCGGAATCGGCGGGGGCCTCAAGGGACTAGGCCTGCCGGGCATGTAGGCAGAATGTCCGGGTGTTCAGCCCGGTCGTCGAGAACCTGATCGCGCAGCTCTCGCGCCTGCCCGGAATCGGCACGCGTACCGCGCAACGCCTCGCGTTCCACCTCCTGCGCGTGCCCGAGGAAGAGGCGGGCGCGCTGGCCGATGCGATCCGCGAGGTGAAGGAGCGCATCGGCTTCTGCCGCGAGTGCGGCAACCTCACCGAGGAGGAGCTCTGCGTCATCTGCCTCGACACGCGCCGCGAGCGCTCGCTCGTCTGCGTCGTCGAGCAGCCCGTCGACGTCCTCTCCATGGAGCGCACGCACGAGTACCGCGGCGTCTACCACGTCCTCGGCGGCGCGCTCTCCCCGCTCGACGGCGTCGAGCCCCAGCACCTCCGCATCGACGAGCTGCTCGCGCGCGTCGAGCGGAACGGCGTCGAGGAGGTCGTGCTGGCCACCAACCCGAACATGACGGGCGAGGCGACCGCCGCCTTCATTGCCGACCGCCTGCGCGGGCGAACCCGGGTGACGCGGCTCGCGAGCGGGCTCCCGGTCGGCGGCGATCTCGAGTTCGCGGACGAGGTGACGCTCGGGCGGGCGCTCGCCGGTCGGAGGGAAATGTGACTTCCGGCTTGCGCTCTGCCGGCGGACCTGTATAGAGTGCCTGCGCTGAACCGGGCGGCCTTCGGGTCGGCCGGTTCAGTGTCTTAAGGGGACGACGCGACCGGCGGAGCAGGGCGCCGGAATCGCCGGCGCCCTGCTCCCAGTCGGCGGCCTAGTGCGGACAGTTCGCGCCGGGGGAGGGATCGTCGATCCGGAGCGGTAGCGCCGGCGTCTGCTTCGGGACCAGGTAGGTCGCGTAGATGACGAGCGTGTCCGTCCCCTCGTTGCGGGCCAGATGCACCTCGTCGGGAGACGTGGTGAAGCCGCTCCCGGTCGAGTAGTTGACCTCGGTCGTGCAGTCCTTGGCGTGGTAGAGGCTGAGCGTTCCCTGGGCAACGACGTTCACATTCTCGCCAGGGTGGTGGTGCCAGCCGAAGGTGGCGCCCGGCAGCGCCACGATCTTCTGCGTGACGATCTCGAACTCGCCCTTCGTCTTGATCCTCGCGCTGACGCCGGGCTCATGCTTCGTGAACAGCTTCAGCTCGCCTTGGGCGTCACCGCGCCAGGTCTCGGCCGTAACTCCCGAGCCCGGCGTCGCGATCGCCACGCCGACCACGACGACCGCGGCCAGAAGCGCCACTCCCAGAACGGATGCGAGCCGGGTGTGCCGCAGCATCCTTTTCATCTCCGATACCTCCGTCTAGTTGTCTCCCCCAGCTTCTCCTGATGAACTGGGAGGATTGGGAGGGTTGCAATGGAGCGTGTGAGCGAACGTGTGAGGAATCCGGCCGTCGAGGCGGCCGACCTGAGGATCCACCTCCTCGGCCCGCCCACGGTCCAGCGAGGCGGGGTCGAGGTCGAGGCGCCGGCCGGACGCAAGCACTGGGGCCTGCTCACGTACCTCGTGCGCACCGAGGTTCCCTCGTCCCGGGAACGCCTCTCGGCCCTGCTCTTCCCGGAGGCCGACGACCCGCTCGGCGCGCTCCGTTCGGCGCTCTCGGCGCTCCGCCGCCAGCTCGGCCCCCAGGCCGAGGTCGGCGGCAATCCCGTGCGGCTGTCGCTCGGGCCGGCAGCGTTCGTCGACGTCGAGATCCTTCGCAAGGGCTCGTGGCTGGAAGCGACCGCCCTGCCGGGCCTCGGACACGAGCTCCTCGACGGCATGGCGTTCCGTTCGAGCCCCGGCTTCGAGAACTGGCTCGAAAACGAGCGCCGCCACGTCGCGGGGGTGACCGCCGGCGTGCTGCACGAGGCGGCGCTCGCCCTGCTCGCCCGCGGCGACGCAGGGTCGGCGGTGGATCACGCCTCGCAGCTCGTTCGCCTCAACCAGTACGAGGAGAACTCGCACGTCCTCCTCGTGCGCTGTCTCCGAGCGGCGGGCGACCGCGTCGCAGCGGCGCGGCAGGTGAAGGCGTGCACTGAGCTCTTCAACCGCGAGCTCGGCATCGACCCGAGCCCTGCGCTCCGCGCGGCCGCCTCCGACCCTCTCGAACGTCGAGGGCCGAAGGTATCCGGACGAGCGGCCGTGCGCGCTCAGGTGGAGGCAGGCGAGGCGGCCATCGCAGGCGCCGCGATCGAGACCGGCCTGCTCCGCCTGCGCGGCGCGGTCGCGTCGGCCCGTGCGGCCGGCGAGCTGGACCTCCTGGCCAGGGCACTGGTCAGGCTGGGCGGCGCGCTCGTCCACTCGGCGCGTGGAACGGACGAAGAGGGAGCGGCGGCGCTCCACGAGGGCAGTGCACTCGCCGAGCAGCTCGGCGAGAACGCGCTCGCGGCGACGGGCTGGCGCGAGACAGGCTGGGTTCAGTTCCTTCGCGCCCGCTACGAGCGCGCGGAAGCGTCCCTGGCCCGCGCCGCTGACCTCGGGCGCGGACACGACGAGGAGCTTGCCTGGGTCGACGCCATCCTTGGTTGCTGCAGGAGCGACGTGGGCCACTACGCAGAGGCCGCCGAGCGTCTGCGCTCGGCAATCGACCGGTCGGATCGAACCAACTCGGTTCAAGCCGGAGCCTACGGCCGGGCAATGCTCGGCCGGCTGTACCTCCTGCGCGGAGAGCTCGACGAGGCGCGGCACGTGCTCGACGAGGCGCTCGAGTACACGCAGCGGCACGGCTGGACTGCGTTCGTGCCGTGGCCGGAATCGTTCCGGGCCGAGGTCGACCTTCGCGCCGGCGACGTCGACACCGCGGAGGAGCGCTTCGAGCACGCCTTCGCCCTCGGTTGCGAGGTTGGCGACCCGTGCTGGGAGGGCATCGCGGCCCGCGGTCTCGGGCTCGTCGCCGCAGCGCGTGGCGACGTGCCGCGGGCCCTCGAGCTGCTCGCCGATGCGTCCAGGCACTGCCGCCGCTTGCCCGACACGTACCTCTGGATCGAAGCGTACGGGCGCGCCGCGCTCTGCGCCGTCGCCCTCGATCACGGAGCCAAGGCGACCCGGCTCTGGGTCGACGAGCTCGAGGAGATCACGTCCCGGAGAGGCATGCACGAGCTCCTCGTGTACGCCTTGGTCTACCGGTCCCGGCTCGGGGAGCCGGGCGCGCTCGACGCGGCCCGAGCGCTTGCCGCCGAGATCGACAATCCCGCTCTCGACGGGCTGCTCGCGGCCGCCGAGCTGAGCGCCGCGGCTTAGCCCCCAGAGTCGATCCGTACAATCGGCGGCATGTCGGAGACCGCGTACGAGACGCTCCCCGAGCTCGAGCCGGCGCAGCCAAAAGCGAGCACGGGCACCCTGGTCATGAAGTTCGGAGGGACGTCCGTCGCCGACCCGGAGAAGATTCGCGGCGTCGCCGAGCGGCTCGTCGAGACGAAGCGCGCGGGTTCCCGCGTGGTCGCCGTCGTCTCGGCGATGGGCCGGCAAACGGACGAGCTCCTCGCGCTCGCGCACGACGTCTCTCCGACGCCGAAGCCGCGCGAGCTCGACATGCTCACCTCGGTCGGCGAGCGGATTTCCTGCGCGCTCGTCGCCATGGCGATCTCCGACCTCGGCCTGGACGCGATCTCGCTGACCGGCTCCCAGGCGGGGATCGTCACGGACACCACGCACGGCAAGGCAAAGATCGTCGAGGTGAAGGCGCATCGCATCCACCGAGCGCTCGACGAGGACCACATCGTCCTCGTGGCCGGCTTCCAGGGCGTCTCCACGAGCTTCGACGTCACCACCCTCGGCCGCGGCGGCTCGGATACCACCGCCGTGGCGCTCGCCGCGGCGCTCGGCGCCGACGCGTGCGAGATCTACACGGATGTCGACGGCGTCTTCACCGCCGACCCGCGGGTCGTCCCCGGCGCCCGCCAGCTCCACGCGGTCAGCTACGAGGAGATGCTCGAGCTGGCCTCCTCGGGCGCGAAGGTGCTTGCGCTACGCTCGGTCGAGTTCGCGCGCAACCACGGTGTGATGGTGCACGTGCGCTCGACGTTCACCGACAGGCCGGGGACGTGGATCCGGGAGGAGGACGAGCGGATGCTGGAGAAAGCATTGATCTCGGGCGTGACGCACACGGTCGAGGAGGCCGTCTACGAGGTGGAGGGCGTCGGCCCCGCAGACCTTTTCGAAGCGCTGGCGGCCGCCGAGGTGAACGTGGACACGATCATCCAGATGGACTCCAGGATCGTCTTCTCCGCGCCTGTCGAGGACCGGCGGCACGCCGAGGAGGCGCTCGCACAGCTCGGCGCGCGCGTCGAGGAGCAGCACGGGCTCGGAAAGGTCAGCATCGTCGGCGCCGGGATGAAGACCCACCCGGGTGTGGCCGCACGCACGTTCGCGACGCTCCGCGAGCTCGGCATCGAGCCGAGATTCGTCGCCACCTCGCCGATCAAGATTGCGTTCTACGTGCCCCACGAGGCCGTCGAGAAGACCGTGCGCGGCCTTCACGACGCCTTCGAGCTCGACTCTCCGCAGGCGGAGCGGCAGCATGCCTGAGCTGCGGGTCGGCGTCGTCGGCGCGACCGGCGCGGTCGGAACCGTGACGCTCGAGCTGCTCGCCGAGCGCGGCTTCGACGGCGTCCGCGCCTTCGCTTCCTCCCGCTCGGCGGGAAGGAGCGTCGCCTTCGGCGGGCGTGATCTCGTCGTCGAGGAGGCGACCCCGGAGGCGCTTGCCGAAGGCGACCTCGACCTCGTCTTCTTCTCCGTCGGAACCGATGCGAGCCGCGAGCTCGTCCCCCACGCGGTCCGCGGCGGTGCGGTCGTCGTCGACAAGTCGGACGCCTACCGGCTCGAGGAGGGCGTCCCGCTGGTCGTTGCGGGCGTCAACGACCACGTCTTGAACGGCGATCCGATCGTCGCCAACCCGAACTGCTCGGCGCTGCAGCTCACGTGCGTGCTCAAGCCGTTGCGGGAGGCGGCCGGGCTCGCCCGCGTGCGCCTCGCCACGTACCAGTCGGCCTCCGGCGGCGGAGACGCCACGATCGAGCGGCTGCGCGCGACCGAGCCGGCCGACGGCGACCTCTCGATGGACTGGGATCTCGACGGGGACGAGTTCAGCGAGGAATGGAAGCTCCGCGCCGAGACGCGGAAGATCCTCGAGCTGCCGGAGCTGCCGCTCCACGCGACATGCGTGCGCGTGCCGGTCCTCGTCGGCCACGCTCAGGCGGTCTGGGTCGAGACGCAGGACCTGCTCTCGCCGGACGAGGCGCGCGAGGCCCTCGCGGCGGCACCTCACGTCGAGCTGGCCGACCTCCCGACCCCGAAGGACGCCGCCGGCCGCGACACGGTCCTCGTCGGGCGCATCCGCCGCGACACGGCGGGCGACGGCCTCGCCCTCTGGGTCGTCAACGACAACCTGCGCAAGGGCGCGGCGTTGAACGCCGTGCAGATCGCCGAGCTCCTCCTGCTCGCGCGAGCTGCTAGCGGCGTAGGCGCTGAACCAGCCCGAGCGCCGCGAGCCCCGTGAGCGCGGCGGTGGCCCCGAGCTCGGCGAGCCACCAGTTCCCGAGGTGGTGCTCGGTGGCGCGGCACGAGATCGCGACCACCATCCCGAGCGCGCCGGCGCCCACGGCCGCCGCGAAGCCCAACCTGGCGACGACGGGCCCGAAGGCCGCCGCCGCGAAGAGGAGCGAGATCCAGCTGACGAGGACGGCCACACCCCAGGCCGGTGTCGTCATCCCGGGCTCGGGCGCGGGCTCCAAGGCGAGCACTCCCACGAAGAACGCGACCCACCCGACGGCGAGGACGCCGCCCGGCAGGAGCGGAAGGGTCAGCCGGCGCGAGGACTTGCGATCCCGAGGCTCGGAGACTGTCGGAGCGTCCCAGAGCTCCTCGAGCGCTCGAATCTCATCCGTCCGGTCCCGTGTCGTCGTCGGCATCGCCGGTCCCCTTTCGTCGCTGCTCACAGTCTAGGCGGACCCGGCTTCAGGACGTGCCGAAGTCGACATCCTTGGTCTCGACCGTCCCGGCCGTCCGCCCCGGCGCTGTCTGGTAGCCCCAGTACAGGTTCGTGTGCGCGATGACCTTGTCCGGCGGCGGCGCCCCCCATGTCGTGTGGTCCTCGGTCGTGTGGGCGTCGCTGACGAGGGTCGCGTCGTACCCCCTGACGAACGCGCCGTGGAGGGTCGAGCGGACGCACGCATCGGTCTGCGCGCCGACGACGATAAGTCGCCCGACTTCGAGGCCCGACAGCACGTTCTCGAGGGAGGTGTCCTCGAAGGAGTCGCCGTGGTGTTTTTCGACGAGCGGCTCGGCGTCGCCCGGAGTCAGCTCGGGGACGATCCGCCAGTCGTCGCTCCCCCTGGCAAGCTGCTCGTCGGAGTGCTGAACCCAGACGACGGGGACCCTCTCCTGCCGCGCCTTCTCGACAAGGCTGCCGACGTTCGCGACGACCGCGTCTCGCTCGTGAGTCCCCTCGACCACGCCGTTCTGCGCGTCGACGACGAGGAGTGCCGTATTCGGCCGATTCTCGAGTGTGGTCATGGTCTCCCCTTACTACCCACCGACAGCACGCCGGAACCGTTCCCCTAGCTCAGGGCGCGGCCACGGGTCTCCGGCCCGAAAATCGTCACGACCCCGCCGGCGACCATGACGAGCGCGACGAACGTGAGCGACCAGACGGTGTCCCCCGACCAGTCGATCAGGGCGCCGAAGAGGTACGGGCCTCCGATCGCCGCCCCCTTGCCGACTCCCTCGACCATTCCGAACGCGCTCGCGCGCAGGCGGGTCGGGAAGAGCTCCGAGGTGTACGGGTACACGGCTCCCCACGCGCCGAGGTTGAAGAAGCCGACGAAGAAGAGGGCGGCCACGTACTGCGGCGCCGAGTCGGCTACCGCGAAGGCGTACGCCGAGACTCCTCCGAGCAGGAGGAAGAGCGTCAGCGTCGGCTTGCGGCCGATCCGCTCGACGAGCCAGATCGCGGCCGCATAGCCCGGAAACTGCGAGAGCGCCGACAGGGCGAGCAGCAGGTAGACGTCGATCGTGAACCGCTCCTCTCCCTGGAGCACGAACGGAAGCCAGAGGAAGAGCCCGTAGTAGGAGATGTTCAGGGCGATCCAGACGAGGACGATCATCACGGAGGTGCCGCGGAGCTTCTCGGAGACGAGCTCGAGCGCCGAGGCGCGCGGCTCTCGCTCCGCGGCGAGCGTCTCCGCGTCAACGGGCCGCTCGGTGATCTGCTCGAGCACGCGGGCGGCCTCGTCGGTACGGCCGCGCCGTGCGAGCCAGTACGGGCTCTCCGGAAGGGAGATCCGGGCGACGAACGCCAGGAACGCGGGAAAGGCCGCCGCGAGGAACAGGTAGCGCCAGGCGTCCTCGCCGCCCAGCTGGGCGAGGAAGAGCCAGGAGAGCCCGGTCGCGAGGAGCAGCCCCACCGGCCAGAAGAAGTCGAGGACGACGAGGTAGCGCCCGCGCTTCTGCGGCGGTAGGTACTCGGCGAGCATGGACGGGTCGACGACGAGCATCCCGCCGAGCCCGATCCCGGCGAGGAACCGGAACGCCGACAGCGACCCGGGCCCCCACGCGAGCGCCGTGAGCGCGGTGAAGACCGCATACCAGAGGATGGAGGCCTGGAAGATGCGCCGGCGGCCGATGCGGTCGGCGAGCCGGCCCAGGACGACGCTCCCGAGCAGCGAGCCGCCCAGAGCGGAGGCGGCGATCCAGCCTGCGTAGCTCCCGGAGAGGCCCCAGAGCGACGTGAAGACCGGAACCGTGAAGCCGACGAGGAGGATCTCCATCGCCACGAACGTCCAGGCAGCGCCGGTGACGAGGACGGCCTTCCTGTGGAAGCGCGTGAACCCGCCTGCACGGAGGACCTCCTCGACGCCGAGCCTTTGCCGAACGGGCGTTGGGGCCGCTTCGACGACCGCCATATCCTGGTATTCCCCTCTGGTTTACGACTGATAGGCGAAAACTGTTCCCGTCAGTGTACCTGCACGGCCGCGGTCTTCGCTACGGGCGCTGCGGGACGGGTGCAGGCACCAAGGCCTCCTTGAGCCGGCGCCAGGCGCGCGTCGTGAGCCCGTCCTCGACGGGCACCAGGCCGCCGAGCTCGAGCCTGGCGAGGCAGACCTCCCCGTCCCAGCGGACGGCCCGGAACCCGAAGTCCGCGAGGAAGTCCGCGGGGAAGACGGTGCGGTGGACGAGGAAGCGCTCGTAGTGCGACTCGCCCTCGTGGTAGCGGTACCCGAACGTCTCGACTGCCTTCACGCTGCGGTCCCGCGCCTCGCCGATGGCCGCAAGGAAGAGGCTCTGGAGCGCCCACTGCGCCGAGGGGTCGACGAGGTAGGCGCAGGTCACGAGGACGGCGTCGGACGACGGAGGTCCTCCGGGGAGCTCGAACGCCCGCGGGAACGCCGCCGCAGGCCCGTACTGGACGAAGCCGAGCAAGCGGTCGCCGTCCGCGCGGTAAAGGGTGCCCCACGCCCCCCAGTCCTCTTCCATGCGCTCGGCCCAGCGCGCCTTGTCCACCGGGCGATCGTGGCGTGATTGCCAGAAGACGCAATCGACGCACACGGGCGGAGCACCCCCGATCGACGCGCCGGTCACGGGCTCCAGGCGGTACGCCATCCCGGGGCGAGTCTACAACTGCTTTCTGAGCGTCAGAATCGTCGCTTCGGGGCGCGCGAGGAGGCGGAACGGCACGAGGCTCGTCCCCAGCCCCCGCGACACATGGAGCGTCCCTTCCGGGAGCTCGAAGACGCCCTCCCAGAACGGCGCGCGGAGGTGCTCGAGGTGGATCTTCCCGCGCGGCGTCGGGAGGCAGATCTGGCCGCCGTGCAGGTGGCCGGCGAGGACGACGTGGAAGTCACCCGGCCGGAGGCCTGCGACGGCGTCGGGGAAGTGCACGAGCAGGATGCGCAGGTCGGCGGAGTCGTCGGCGAGCGGTCCGGGCAGCTCGCCGCCGCGCCGCGGGTCGACGCCGGCGACCTGGACGGCGCGGCCGGCCGCTTCGAACATGACCGAGTCGTGCTCGAGAAGGTGGGCACCGTCAGCCCGTAGCCGCGAGAGGTCGGCCGGCCGACTGAACGGGTCGCGCGTCTCGGCAACGTCGTGGTTTCCGAGCACCGCGTAAATGCCGTGGCGCGCGCGCAGCCTCTGGAGGGCAGCGCGGAGCGACCGCTCGCCCCGCTTCCTGCTCACGAGATCGCCCGTAATTGCGACTAGATCGACCTCTCGAAGCGCCGCCCAAGCGATTGCCTTCCCGAGCGAGCGGCCGTTCAGCGAGAGCGTTCCGAGGTGGAAGTCGGAGAGATGGAGAATCGTCAGCCCGTCGAGCTCGCCCGGCAGACCGGCCACAGGGAGGTCCCGCTCCCGCAGCTCGACCCACTGCGCCTCGTAGAGCATCCAGCCGAGAGCCGCCGCCGCAACCACCGCGGCGGCGGCGACGATCCCGTAGACCATTTAAGAACCCCTTCCGGAATGAAGCCTGGTGCCGCCGGGCCGCCCTGGACGGCGCGATGCTGCGTCCTCGGTCGCGCCCGTATTCTCGAATACGAGCGCTCCCTGCGTCCTTGCCTCGCACTCGCCCAGGACACCCCGGCGGCGACGCATCATCCCGAAAGAGGTTCTACTGCTGCTCGTGGGCGCGGGCGATGTCGTTGCGAAGACGCCCGCGCGCCTCGTCGAACTCACGCCGCAAGCGGGCGGCGCGCTCCTGGGAGCCGCCGTTCCGCGAAGAATCCCCGGGAACCGGGCGGCGCCGCGAGGCGAGGAGCGCCGCAAGGGCGGCACCGCCGGCGAGGGCGAGAACGACGAAACGCCTGGACATCGGAGAGATTCTAGTGGCGCCTGCGGTCGATCCCGGCCGAGCCCGGAAGGCTCAGGGAGCCTCGACCCTCTCGAGCACCGGGCCGACCGGGACGACGTGGCGCTTGAACTTGAGCTCCGACTCGTCGAGCCCGGCGGCGACCCCGATGAGCTGGGAGAGGTGGAGGATCGGCATCTGGAGGGTGCGGCCGGTCTGCGCCTCGAGCTTCGACTGCCAGGCATCGAGCGAGAGATGGCAGAGAGGGCAGGGGGTCACCATCGCGTCGGCGCCCGCCTCGATGGACTGCTGGATCGGCTGGATCAGCTCCCCGAGCGCCGTCTCCTCGCGCGCCTGGATGATCGGGAAGCCGCAGCACTTGATCTTCGCCGGGTAGTCGACGGGCTCGCCGCCGCAGGCGGTGATGATCGCCTCGAGCGACGACGGGCGGTCCGGGTCCTCGAAGCCGAGCAGCTTGGACGGGCGCAGGATCTGGCAGCCGTAGAAGGGTGCCACCTTGAGGCCCTTGAGGCCCTTGTGGGCGACCTCCTTCAGCCGCTCGTAGCCGTCCCCCGCGGCGATCAGCCAGAGGAGGTGCTTGACCTCGACCCCGCCCGAGTACGGCGGCGCTCCCACCTTCTCGAGGTTCTCGTTCACCCGAACGCGGAGCGGGTCGTCGCCCTGGAGCTGGAAGTTCGCCTGCCGCAGGTTGAGCGTGCAGACGTTGCAGATCGTCATGAGCGTGTCGCAGCCGGTCGCCTCGGCGTAGGCGAGGATGCGCGCGTTCAGGTGGAGGTAGTAGTCCGGCTCCGCCTCGTGGATGTCGCCTGCGCCGCAGCACGTCACGGCCTCGAGCTCGTCGAGCTCGATCCCGAGCATCGGCGCGAGGGCCTGCGTGGAGGTGTCCAGCTCCTTGGCGGAGAGCGAGGCGAGGCAGCCCTTGTAGTAGGCGACCTTCACTGCTCCTCCCCCCCGTGCCCGTCGGCGGCGTGCTCTATCCGCCCGAGGGCCCGCTCGCCCTGGACGATGCCGGCGGCCCCGGCACGGCCCTGCGTGCTCACGAGCTCGTGGAGCGCGCGCGCCTCCTCGACGTTCTTGGCCACGTGCGGCGGGAAGGGGAGCGGCACCTTGCCGTGCTTGAACAGGTTGAGCGCGAACTTCGTCTCCTTGATCGCGGTGGCGATGCCCTGCGTCTTGGGGACGAGCTCGGTCTCCCGCAGCCACCCGGTCGTCTTCGCGGAGTGGACGAACCACTTGGCGTGCTTTGCGCCCATGTCGCGATCGATTCCCTCCTTGACGGACTCGGCGCCCAGCTTGGCGATCGCGTCCCGGGGATCGACGCCCTTCGGGCAACGCTCGTTGCAGAAGTAGCAGCGGGTGCAGTCCCAGATGCCGTGCTCGTCGTTCAAGATCTCGAGCCGCTCGATCTTCGTGCGGTCGCGCGGGTCGCCCACGAACCGGAAGCCCTTGGCGAGCGCGGCCGGCCCGAAGAACTCAGGGTCCGACTCCATCGAGTTGCACTCGGAGACGCAGCAGCCGCACATGATGCAGAGCGCCTCCTTCTGAATCGGCTTCATCTCGTCCTGGGAGTGCAGATACTCGCCGTGCACCGGCGGCTCTTCGAAGCCGGTCTCGAGCCAGGGCTTGACCGTGCGGACCTTGGTCCAGAACGGCTGCATGTCGACGACGAGGTCCTTGAGCACGGGCATGTTCCCCATCGCCGAGATGACCGGCACGTGGCCGCGGTCGACGATCGGCTTCATACGCTCCTTGCAGGCGAGCACGGCGCGGCCGTCCATGCGCATGCCGCACGACCCGCAGATCATCATGCGGCAGCTCTTCCGGTAGGCGAGCGTCCCGTCGAAGCGGTCCTTCACGATGTCGAGGACGTCGAGCAGGCACGCCCACTCGGGCGCCTCGACCTCGAAGTGCTCGAGCCGCCGCTCGCCCGAGTCGGGGTCGTACCTCCAGATCTTCAGCGCGACGTCCACCAGCACCCCTTCCGGATCTAGTACTTCCTCTCCTGTGGCTCCCACTTCGTTACCCGCACCGGCTCCCAGGCGAGATGAGGACGGTCGTCCACCCACGTCACGAGCGTGTGCTTCATGAAGTTCTCGTCGTCGCGGTCGGGGTAGTCGTGCGGACGCGCGTGGGCGCCGCGGCTCTCCTTGCGGGCGATGCCCGTCTCCACCATGCAGGCGGCGAGCTCGAGCAGGAAGCCGACCTCGAGAGCCTGAGTGAGATCGCTGTTGAAGACGTCGCCCTTGTCGTCGACGACGACCCGCTCGTAGCGCTCCCTGAGACCGGCGACGATCTCGCCTTGCAGGCGCATCTGGTCCTCGCGGCGAAAGACGCCGAAGTTCTCGTGCATCGTCGAGGCCATCTCGTCGCGGATTCCGTGCGGGCGCTCGCCGTCCGTCCGCTCGAGGAGCGTGCCGAGCTCGCGCGCGGCGTCGGCCAGCGCGGAGGCCGGAGGCGCCACGACGGTGTGGGAGGCCGCCCAGTCGGCAGCGGCTCGGCCGGCGCGCTTGCCGAACGTGATCGTCTCCATGAGCGCGTTCCCGCCCAGGCGATTGGCGCCGTGCACCGAGACGCACGCGCACTCGCCCGCCGCGTAGAGGCCGTCGAGCGAGGTCTTCCCGTCCAGGTCGGTGTCGACGCCGCCCATGTGGTAGTGGGAGCCCGGCCGCACCGGGATCGGGTCGTGGATCGGGTCGACTCCGGCGAAGACCATCGACAGCTCCCGCGTCCCGTGGAGGCGCTCGATGATGCGGTCGGCGCCCAGGTGGCGGAGGTCGAGGAGCACGTTGCCGTCCACGCCGCGCCCCTCGTCGATCTCGGTCTGCTCGGCCCGCGAGATCACGTCCCGGCTCGCCAGCTCCATCGCGTTCGGCGCATACCGCTTCAGGAAGCGCTCCCCCTCGGCGTTCAGGAGGTAGGCGCCCTCGCCGCGGCAGCCCTCGGTGATGAGGACGCCCGAGGGCGAGAGCGTCGTGGGGTGGAACTGCATCATCTCCATGTCCTTGAGCGGAACGCCGAGCCGGAGTGCCATCGTCATGCCGTCGCCGGTGCAGGCGTAGGCGTTCGTCGTCCCCGTGTAGAGCCGGCCCGCGCCGCCGGTGGCGAGGATGACGGTCTTCGCGCCCACCAGCTTGAGCCCGCCGTTCAGGAGGTCCCAGCAGAGGACGCCCTGGCAGCGCCCGTCGTCCTCGACGAGCTTCCAGGCGAACCACTCGTCGTAGGAGGTGATGTCGCGCTTCATCACCTGCTCGTAGAGCACGTGGATCAGGACGTGGCCGGTGATGTCCGCCGCGTAGGCGGTGCGCGGCTCCCCGGCGGCGCCGAAGGGGCGCTGCGCGATCCGGCCGTCCTCGGTCCGCGAGAAGACCGCCCCCCAGTGCTCGAGCTGGTAGACGTCCTCCGGCGCTTCCTCGCAGAGAACCTCGATCGCGTCCTGGTCGCCGAGGTAGTCCGAGCCCTTGACGGTGTCGAAGGCGTGCTTCTCGGGATCGTCCTCCGAGGCGTTCCCGAGCGCCGCGTTGATGCCTCCCTCGGCCGCGCCGGAATGGCTGCGAACCGGATGGATCTTCGAGATGAGCGCGACGTCGGCGCCCTCGTCGAACGCCTCGATGGCGGCGCGCATGCCGGCACAGCCGGCACCGACGATGAGGACGTCGTGCTTCGCTTCCACCGGTAGGGAAGCTACACGATGGGCTTCGGTGCCGGCCGCGCTCCCGCGCGCTTCCCGGCTTAGACCTCGTGCGCCTTTCTAGAGGCCGGCGGCCGGGGGCGCAATGCCTGCATCCCGCTAAGATCCCCGCGTGGCCAAGATGGCTTTCCGCCTGCCGCAGGCGGCCGACCTGATCCAGCATCCGGGCGAAGACGAGCTCCAGCAGCTCGCCGCGAGGATGCCCACCGCCCGCTGGACGAAGTACGGGAACGTCAACGTCCAGACGGAGGTGCTGGCGCGCTCGACGCCGTCGACGTTCATCGTCACCGACGAGCCGGGTCCCGGCGTCCCGCGCACGATCTCACGCGAGCAGGCGCAGGAGTGGGCGGAGAAGCAGGACGCCTTCATCGCCGAGCAGGAAATGGTCCTTCTCGATGGGTGGCTCGGGCCGCAGCCGGAGTTTCGTACCCCCGTCCGGCTCTACATCGAGGCGGCGAACGCGAACATCGCCGGCATGCAGCAGCAGCTCTGGTTCCCGGTCGAGGACCCGGAGGGCTTCGAGCCCGAGCTGACGGTCGTCTACACGCCGAGCCTGGAGGCTCCCGGCTGGCCCGACGACCGCCTCATCCTCGTCGACCTCGAGCAGGGCCTGACCCGCGTCTTCAACTCCGACTACTTCGGGGAGTCGAAGAAGGGGATCCTCAGGATGTGGAACAAGCTCGTCTACGACCGCGGCGGTATCCCGCTGCACGCGGGGTGCAAGGTCATTCCCACCGATCGCGGCGAGCGCGTGGCGTTGATCGTCGGGCTCTCCGGCACCGGCAAGACGACGACCACCTTTACCCGCCAGAACGGGTCCCTGCCGGTGCAGGACGACTTCGTCGCGTGGATGCCCGACGGACGGGTCTACGCGACCGAGAACGGCTGCTTCGCGAAGACCTTCGCGCTCAATCCCGAGGACGAGCCCGCCATCCACGGCGCGGTCACGCAGCCGCGCTCCTACCTGGAGAACGTCTCGCAGACCGGCGACGAGGTCGACTTCTACGACGAGAGCTACACGAAGAACGGCCGCGCGACCTTCCCGTTCGAGGTGATCGACTCGGCTGCCACGCGCCCGATCGACACGGCGCACTTCCTGCTCATCCTCAACCGCAACGAGGGGATCATCCCTGCGGTCGCGAGGCTCGAAGGGCCGCAGGCCGCCGCGTTCTTCATGCTCGGGGAGACGACGGGCACCGCCGCCGGAGGAGCTGCCGAGGAGGGGAAGTTCCTGCGCGTGCCGGGCACGAATCCGTTCTTTCCGCTTTCCCACGACGTTCAGGGCAACCGCTTCCTGGAGCTCCTCGCGGAGCACCCGCTCGAGGTGCACCTCATGAACACCGGCAGCGTCGGCGGCCCGGTCTCCGACGAGCGGGCGCGGAAAGTGCGGATCAAGCACTCCTCCGCGATCGTGAAGGGCATCGCCGAGGGCACGATCGAGTGGCAGGACGATCCCGACTTCGGGTACCAGATCGCACGGCACGTCGCGGGGATCGCGGGCGAGGACGAAGCGGTGCTCAGGCCGCGCGAGCTCTACGAGGCGCAGGGCCGCGCCGACGAGTACGCCGCCCAGGTGGAGCGGCTCCACCGCGAGCGGCGCGAGTTCCTGAGCGGGTTCGAGAGCCTCACGGCCGAGATCGTTGACGCCGTCGGGTAACTCGAGTCCGGTTCTCGGATTCGTCGGGCTCGGCTCCATGGGGAGCCGGATCGCCGCGCGGCTCCTCGCGGCGCGCCACGAGGTGCACGGCTGGAACCGGACGCCGGGCAAGGCGCCGGTGCTCGAGGCGGCCGGCCTCGTCATCGAACCCTCTCCGGCCAAGGTCGCGCGCGCGAGCGACGTCGTCTTCTCGATGGTCACCGACACGGAGGCCGTGCAAGAGATCGTCGCCGGGCCCGGCGGGCTGCTGGAGGGCCTGCGTCCGGGCGCCGTCCTCGTCGAGATGAGCACGATCGACCCGGCGGCGAGCGCGTCGCTAGCGGAGTCGGTCGCGGCCACGGGCGCGGTCATGCTGGACGCGCCGGTCTCCGGCAGCATCGCCACGCTCGAGGCCGGCCAGCTCTCGATCATGGTCGGCGGAGACGAGGCGGCCTACGAGCGCGTGCGCCCGCTTCTGCTCCTGATCGGGCCGAAGGTGATGCGCATCGGCTCGAACGGCCAGGCCCTGCTCGTGAAGCTCGCGGTGAACAACACCCTCGTCGCCGAGATGGTGGCCTTCTGCGAGAACGTGGCCATGGCCGAGAAGGGCGGCGTTGCCCGCGCGGTGGCCGTGGAGGCCCTGCTCCAGAGCGTGGTCTCGTCGCCGATGCTCCAGTACCGGGGCCCCTTCGTGCTGCCGGGGAACATGCCGTCGCAGGCCTGGTCGAACGTGAACCTCCAGCAGAAGGACATGACGCTCGGCCTGGCGACCGGGAAGCGGCTGGCCACGCCGCTCCCGACCTCGACCGCGGCGAACGAGCTCCTGACGGCCGCCCGTGGGATGGGGCTCGAGCAGTACGACTTCGCGATCGTCTACGAGGTCTTCCGGGCGCTCAACGGGCTTTCGGGCACGCGCACGCTCGGCGAATAGAGATGCCGCGCTACCGGACGCGGGTCGAGGACGTGCCGCAGGTCGAGGGGCTCCGGGCCGACGAGGGCTGGGTGGACATGCAGGTGCAGTTCCTGATCGACGAGGCCTCGGCGGGATCGAGACGGCTCGTCTTCGGGCGCACGGTGCTCCCGCCGGGCGCGAAGCACGAGCGGCACCGTCACTTCGACTGCGACGAGTTCCTGCTGGTCGTCTCCGGGAGCGGGCGGGTGCACACGAACGAAGGCATGGAGCCCGCCTCCTCCGGCGACGTCATCTTCACGCCGGCCGGCGACTGGCACGGGTTCGACAACACCTCCGCAGACGACGTCGAGCTCATCTGGGGCTGGGCCGGAGCGGGCTCCCTCGAAGCCGCCGGCTACGAAGTCGAGCCCTTCGGCGACTAGCCCGGCCCTGTCAGGGGTCAGACCCCGGGGCATGCCCCTTCCGGACGCCGGAGTCGCTCGGCGGCGAGGGCGACCGCCTCCACGATCGCCTTGTAGCCCGTGCAGCGGCAGAGGTTGCCGGCCAGGGCCTCCCGGATCTCCTCCTCGCTCGGGTCGGGGCGCTCGCGGAGGAAGGCGTCGATGCTCATGAGGAAGCCGGGCGTGCAGAAGCCGCACTGGAGCGCGTGGGTCTCCTGGAAGGCGGCCTGGACGGGATGGAGCTCGCGCTCGGAGGGCGCCAGTCCCTCGACCGTACGGAGGGAGCGCCCGTCGGCCTGCACCGCGAGCAGGAGGCACGAGCGCACGGCCGCTCCGTCGAGCTGGACCGTGCACGCGCCGCAGACGCCGTGCTCGCAGCCGACGTGGGTGCCCGTCAGGCCGGCCTGGTGGCGGATGAAGTCCGAGAGGAGGGTGCGCGGCTCCACCTCGGCCTCGAACCGACGCCCGTTGATCTCGACGGCGACGCGCCGCCTCACGACGTCGCCCTCGTGAGCGCCTCGTACGCCAGCCGGCGGAGAAGCGCCCGCCGCCAGTCGGCGTCCTCGCCCGTGAGCTCGAGGTCTGCCACCGCCGCGTCCGCGGCCTCTTCGAGACCGGCCCCGGCCGCGAGGAGCTCCTCCGCCGCCCGGGCCCGCACCGGAACCGGTGCGGCGGCTAGCAGGCGCGAGCCTCGCCTCCCCCGGCGCGACCACGGCCGCCGCTCCGGCGAGCGCGAAGTCCCCGTGCGTGCGGGCGTGCTCGACGAACGCGCTCCCGCTGCCGGCCGGCTGCGGAGGCACCTCGATCTCGACGAGCAGCTCGTCCGGCTCGAGCGACGTGGTCAGGTACGTGACGAAGAGCTCGCCCGCCCGCAGCGTCCGGGTGCCGCGCAAGGACCGCGCGTGGAACCGGGCGTCGAGCGCCGCCAGCGCGACCGGCAGCTCCGCCGAAGGATCGGCGTGGGCCACCGAGCCGCAGACCGTTCCCCGCGCGCGAATCTGCGGGTGTCCCACGAAGCGCGCGGCCTCGGCGAGCAGCGGCCAGCCCGCGGCGACCTCGGGCGACCGCTCGAGGTCGGCGTGGCGGACGAGCGCGCCGATCCGCAGGGACTCGCCGTCGACCCGCAGGTAGTCGAGCTCCGCGACGCCGTTGACGTCCACGAGCCGGTCCGGCCGCGCGAGGCGGAAGTTGAGGAGCGGAACGAGGCTCTGCCCGCCGGCGAGCACCTTGACCTCCTCGCCGTCCCGCGCGAGCAGCACCAGGACCTCGTCCACCTCGTGCGGCGCGTCGTACGCGAACGGCGCGGGCTTCACCGCGCCGGCTCCGAGAGAAGACGCCAGAGCTTCGCGGGCGTGAAGGGCGGATCGACGTGCCGGACTCCGAAGGGGGCCAACGCGTCGGCGACGGCGTTGGCAAGCGCGGCCGGCGTGGCGATCGCGCCTCCCTCGCCGATTCCCTTCGCGCCGAGCGGGTTGAGGGGCGACGGCGTCGAGACGAGGCGGCTCTCGACCGGCGGCAGCTCGGCCGCGGTCAGCAGCGAGTAGTCGGCGAAGGAAGCCGTGCGGAGCTGGCCCTCGTCGTCGTGGACCACCTCCTCGACGAGGCACTGGCCAAGACCCTGAACCGTCGCGCCGAGCACCTGGCCCTCGGCCAGGAGCGGATTGACGATCGTGCCGGAGTCGTCCACGGCCGCGAGCGAGAGGACCTGGAGCCGCCCCGTGGCCCGTTCTATCTCCACGACCGCGACGTAGGCGCCCGAGGCGAAGACGAGCCCGGAGCTGAAGCGGGCCGAGGCCTCGACCCCGCCCTCGGCCACGACGTGCTCCGGGAGCGAGAGGCCCGCAGCTTCCGCCCGCTCGCGCAGCTCCCGAGCCGCGACGACGAGCGCCGAGCCGCCCATGGCCACCGAACGGCTCGCAAACGTCCCGACCCCGGCCGGCACCTCGCCCGAATCGCCCCAGCGAATCTCCACCGCCTCGGGATCGACTCCGAGCTCGTCCGCGGCGATCTGGGCGAAGGTCGTCTCGTGTCCCTGCCCGTGCGGCGAGGAGCCCGTGCGCACGACGACCCGCCCCTGAGGCTCGATTCGCACGTCGGCGCTCTCCCAGAGCCCGCCGGCGCGCTCGATGTACATCCCGACGCCGATCCCGACGACACGGCCCTCGGCGCGGGCGCGCTCCCGCTCCTCGACCCATCGCTCGAGCTGCGCGAGCTCGAGCGCGGCGTCGAGGCAGCGCCCGAAGTCGCCCGAGTCGTACGTCCACCCCATCGGCGTCTCGTAGGGAAACGCGTCGGGCGGGACGAAGTTCAGCCGCCTGACCTCGAGCGGCTCGAGGCCGAGCTCCCGCGCCGCGAGGTCCACCATGCGCTCGATCAGGAACGCCGCCTCCGGGCGCCCGGCGCCGCGATACGGCCCGGTCGGCACCTTCGTCGTCGCCATGCCGACGAGCTCGACGGCGGCCGCAGGGATGCGGTAGGCGCCGGTGATCAGCATCGCGGTCGTGTGCGGCGCAACCGCGGTGGTCGGATAGAGGTAGGCGCCCAGATCGGCATGGAGGACGGCGCGGAGGCCGAGGATGCGCCCGTCTGCGGCCAGCGCGAGCTCGACGTCCGCGTCGAGGCCGCGGCCCTGGTAGGCGGAAAGGAAGTTCTCGGCGCGGTCCTCCGTCCACCGCACCGGCCGGCCGAGCTCGAGCGCAGCGCACGCGACGGCGGCGACCTCGGGTGCCACGACGCCCTTGCTCCCGAACGCACCCCCCACGTCGGGAACGACGATCCGGAGCCGGCTCGGGTCGCGGCCGAGCGAGTGGCCGAGCTGCGCGAGAGGCCGGTGCGGATCCTGGGCCGAGAGCCGGACCGTGAGCACGTCCGTGTCCGCGTCGTGGCTCACGACCGCCCCACGGGCCTCGATCGGCGCGGCCACGAGCCGGGGGATGTGGAACGACTGGCCGACGACGGCGTGAGCGGTGGCGAAGGCGCCGTCGACGTCTCCGTGGGAGCGGGACCAGCGGGCGAGGACGTTCCCCGCGACGTGCTCGTGGAGAAGCGGCGCGTCGCCGGCCTCGCGCGACGCCAGGACGGGCTCGAGCGGCTCGTACTCGACGTCGACGAGCTCCGCGCCGTCCTCGGCCAGCGCCCGGCTCTCGGCCACGACGAGCGCAACCGCCTCCCCCGCGTAGCGAACCTTCTCGCGCGCGAGCACCGGATGGCCGGCGTCCGCCGCGACGCCGTCCTCGACGGTTCCGGAAGGCAGGGCCTCGGCGTCGAGCTCTTTGCCGGTGAGCACCGCGACCACGCCCGGGAGGGCGAGCGCCGCGGCGGCGTCGATTCCCCCGAGTCGCGCGTGCGCATAGGGGCTGCGGACGAAAGCGGCCTCGGCGAGCCCGGGCAGCTCGATGTCGTCGACGTAGGTCGCCTCTCCCCGCAGGAAGCGGACGTCCTCCCGCCGCCGGACGGGTCGCCCGACCCAACGCGCGGTGCTCATCGAGCCCTCACCCCTCAAGTAACAAGCTGTTACTGGGCAGGGCCACCGCCCGGCCGGTCTCGGCGGACTCGACCGCGGCGAGGACGAGCGCGAGGGCCGCGAGGCCTTCCGAGGCCCCCGTCTCCGGGTCAGCTTCGCCTCGGACGCAGCGCGCGAGCTCGTCCAGCTCGTCCGCGAGCATGTCCCGCTCCTCGAAGGCCACCTCGCGCGGCCCGTCCGCCGTCGTCAGGCGCAGCGTGGTCACCCCGTCGAGCAGCTCGGCACGCGGCCAGACCGACATGTCCGTGACGTAGTCGAGGACGCCTTCCGTTCCGAGGAGCCGCGCCGAGAGTGTCTTCGGCGAGACGTAGCTCGACGAGATCACCGAGCGCGTTCCCGACTCGTGCTCGACGAGCGCGACGCCGACGTCGTCGATCTCGGCGTCGGTGACGAGCCGGGCGAACGACCCGCGCACGCGCGCCGCGGGGCCGAGCCAGTGGAGGAGCGTGTCAGCGTGGTGGACACCGAGCTGGAGGAGCGGCCCACCGGGGCACGTCTCGCGGTGGTAGCGCCACATGCCCGGTCGAAGCGTGCCCGTGAGGGAGAAGTTCGCCTCGGCGAGGACGACACGGCCGAGCGCCCCTTCTTCGAGGAGGCGCTCGACGGCGCGCGCCGCTCCGAGCCGCCGGAAGCAATGGCCGACGAAGAGCGTGACGCCGGCCGCTTCGCAGGCCGCCAGCATCGCTTGCCCGTCCTCGAGCGTGTCGGCGATCGGCTTCTCCACGAAGACGTGCCTGCCGCGCTCGGCGCACGCGATCGCCTGGACGGCGTGCGTGGAGTTCGGCGTGACGAGCAGCGCCGCCTCGACCCGGGGATCCTCGATCGCGGCCTCGAAGGACGGCGCAGCCTCGCACCCTGCCTCGGCTGCGAAGGCCTCGCGCTTCGCGGGGTCGCGGCTGAAGCAGGTGACGAGCTCGAGCGACGGCGTCCGTGCGACGGCGGCGGCCACGCGCCCCGCCCACATCCCCGTGCCGACCAAAGCTGCGCCGACAGGGGTCACGCCGCGGCCACCAGCGGCTCCAAGGGCACCGAGTGGAGCGACTCCGCGCCGCCGGCGCGCACGATCGTCAGCTCCCCGAGTTGCAGCCCCATGCGCTCGTCGGGTGTGATCGGGTTCGGCTGGACGACCACCGCCATCCCCTCCTCGAAGCGACGGCCCTCCGGCGCGGGGCGCCCCTCGTCCCACGGCCACCACTCGACGCAGGAGCGGTCGACGATCGGCGGCATGATGTCGACCCCGTAGCCGTGGACGAGGTCGTCGTAGATCGCGTAGCCCGCCTCGCCGATCACCGACCCCGCGCGGATCACATCCGCCTCGGTCGCGCCCTCGCGGAGGACGCCGACGATCCGCTCGTAGGCCTCGAGCGCGACGTCGAACATCCGCAGCCACTCGGCGGCGGGCTCGGCCTCGACGAAGATCGGCCGCTGGATCTGGCCCGTGTAGCCCCAGTACGAGGCGCTGAACTCCGTGATGATCACGTCGCCCGCCGCGATCCGGCGATGCGACGGGTTCTGGGCGGGCAGGCAGCCGTTCGGGTCGTCCATCGCCATCGAGCGGAGGAACATGATCCGCGGCATCCCGCCCTCCGGCCGGTACGCGGCCTCGCCCAGAGCGACGAGCTCGACGTCGCTCATCCCGGGGCGGGCGCCTTCGGCGAGGGCGACGATCGCGCGGTCGGTCAGCTCGGCCGCTTTGCGGAGCCACTCGACTTCCTCCTCGGACTTCACGAGCCGCAGGCGCGCGTAGGGGAGCGTCACGTCGACGAGCTCGAGCGCAGGTAGCTCCTCCCGCAGGCGCTCGTGGTGGGCGTACGGCATCCCCATGGAGAAGGTCGCGTTGACGCCGACCAGCCCGACCCGGCCCGCCGTGACGCCGATCTCCCGCAGGCGCGCTGCTACCCGGTCGGCGGGGGAGTACCCGCCCCACTCGACGATCCGCACGTCGCTCACCTCGCGCGCGTTCGGGACGTGGTTCGTCAGCCCCGTGTAGAGCGCTGTCTCCACCCCTTCGTCCAGCGGGACGACCAGGTAGCAGTGGTGGAGGTCGAGGTGGTTCGAGAGCCAGAACGGGTTGGCCATGTTGGCCCGGTTCGTGCCCGAGTTCCCGAAGACGACGAGCGCCGAGAGCTCGTGCTCGCGCATGAGGCCGCGCGCCAGCGCGTACCGCCGCTCCAGCTCGCCGGTCGAGAACCTATCCCACACCGGCCAGCTCCTTCCCGAGCCAGTCGGCGACCAGCGGCCGGTACTTGAACGGGATGTTGTTGCAGACGTGGTTGCCCTCCTCGTAGAGGACGAAGCGCATGTTCGGCGCCCGGTCGGCGATGCGCTTGGTCTGCTCCCACGGGATGAGGCGGTCGAGCTTGCCCGTCACCATGAGCCCCGGGCAGTCGACCTCGCCGATCACGTCGGCGAGATCGAGCTCGTCGGCCTTGGCGCGGGCCTCCTCCGGGTCACCGGCGCCCGAGTGGTGCTGGAACGTCTCGCGGGTCAGCGCCGGAAGCCCCTCCCAGCACTCCCCGAAGTCGAAGGGGCCGCTGACGCCGGCGACGGCGCGAACGCGCGGCTCGAGCCCGGCCCGCGGCGCGTAGTAGCCGCCGAGACTGACGCCGGCGGCTCCGACCCTCTCGAGGTCCACGTCGTCGCGCCCGCCGAGCGCGTCGAGCGCGGCCGCGACCGGCGCCTCGTAGTCGGGACGGATGGTCGTGGCGAAGCCGCTCTCCCCCTGGCCGGGCCCGTCGAAGGAGAACGTGGCCATTCCGCGCGCGAGGAAGACGTTCTCCCAGAGGAAGAACTCCTCCTTCGTCGAGTCGAGCCCCGCCAGCAAGACGACGAGCGGCGGACGGTCCGAGCCGGCCGGCCGCCGCAGGTTCCCGACGAGCGGCCCGTCCGCGAAGGGAATCTCGACGCGCTCCGCCGTCGGGTCGAGGTGGGCATGCGCGCGGTAGAGGCACGCGATCGCCTGCCCGGTCGTCTCCCGGTTCCGGTCGGCGTCGACCACCCAGACGAACTTGGCGAAGTGGTAGCAGAGGGCCGCCGCGCCGTACGCCTCGCCGGCGGTGAGGCGGTTCCCCTCCGCCTCGGCCTCCTCGGCACGGAGCCGGTGGCCGTCGGCGGTCTCGACCCAGGCGTCGAGCCAGCCCTCCCAGGTCTCGATGCGGGCGGTCGTCCGCTCGAAGTCGTCGGGGTAGACGCCGTTCGCCACGAACCGCGGAGCCCAGTTGGCGATCGCCGCCGCCACGCGGTCGTCAGACAGCGGTGACCACCGCCTCCAGCGACGTCCCCAGGTCCTCGAGGAGCACGATTGCAGCGTTCCGCCCCGGCGCGGCCGAGACGGAGCCGCCCGGATGCGTGGTAGCGCCTGTCTGGTAGAGGCCTTCGATGGGCGTCCGAGGGCCGAAGCGGAGCGCGCCCGACTGCGAGGGGCTCATGTCGCCGCCGTGGCAGGTTCCGTGCCAGTTGTGCGCGTTCATGCGCTCGAGGTCGAGCGGGCTCTTCACGACCCGCGCGAGGATCGCGTCGTCGGTCATGTTGGGGGCGAAGCGGCGGAGCTGCTCCAGGTTCCGGTCGGCGGCCTCGTCCTTCACCTCGTCCCAGCGAGCGGCGCCGCCGTCGGCGAGCTCGTACGGGTGGAAGCCGATCACCTTGAGCGCATGCCTGCCCTCGGGAGCGCGGCTCGGATCGGCGACCGACCCGCAGACGACGAGGAGGACGGGGTCGTCGCCTGCAAGGAGGCCGCGCCCGACGTCGGAGCCGACGCGGAGCAGGCGGTCGACCGACGGCGCCGTCCCGGCGGCGACCGGCACGACCGTCCCACCCTCGACCGGGAACGCGGGCGCCTCCGTCGCCGCGAAGTGCGTCGGGAAGAGGCAGACGCCCTCGCGCCAGCGGTCGACGCCGTAGAGGAAGTCCTCACCCCAGGTCTCGCGGGACGCCATCCCGGCCAGGTCCTTCACGTGCACCGTGGAGAGGACCGCACGGCGCGCGAGGTGCGTCTCGCCGTCCTCGGTCTCGACCCCGACGCAGCGCCCTCCTTCGAGGACGAGGCCCGTCACCCGCCGGCCCGCGAGGATCGTCCCTCCGTGGTCCTCGATCAGGCGGGCAAGCGCAAGCGGGAGAGCGGCCGAGCCGCCCCGTGGGAGCGTCCAGCTGTGCTGCTGGCGGCCGTAGGCGAGCGAGTACGCAAGCACACCGGTGCCCGGCCGGTCGGCCGGCTGCACGGTCATGAAGCTCATCCAGAGCATGAACGCCTGGCTGTGCCAGTCCTCGAACTCGGCGCGGATCACGTCCCACGCGCTCATCGCCAGGCGGCGGCGCCAGGTTCCGTCGAGGGCCTCCTCCGGGCGAGGCGCCCGGCCGGCCGGGTTGTTGCGATAGGCGCCGAACGCCCCCTTGGCCGCGTCGTAGTCCGCAATCAGCCGGCGGTACGCGTCCGCGTCGCGCCGGGAGAAGCGGGCGAACTCGGCGCACGTCCGCTCGAGGTCGCGCCACTGGGTGAGCGATTCGCCGTCCCCGAACACGACGTGGACGACCGGATCGGGGTGGAGGTACTCGAGCCCGTAGTCCTCGGCGAGCCGAAGCTCTCGCAGCGCAGGGCTCGCCTGGATGAGGTTGTGCGCGGTGGAGCAGGAGTCGTGCAGGAAGCCGGGAAGCGTCAGCTCCTCGGTGGCGGTGTTGCCGCCGACGACCTCGCGCGCCTCGAGAACCAGCACCTCGAAGCCGGCCTTGGCGAGGTAGGCGGCGGCCACGAGGCTGTTGTGCCCCGCGCCCGCGACGACGACGTCAGCGGCACCGCTCATCGGAAATCCACGCTTGTATGATTGTCAGACAGAGCATGGCGCGCCTGAGCTACGTCGATCCCGCCTCGCTGACCGACCCTGAGCTCGTCGAGTACCTCGAGCACGCGCGGCGCTTCGGAACGCCGCGCCCCGAGACGCAGGCGATTCGCTCGCAGGTCCCGGCCGTGGCCAAAGCGTTCTCCCGCGGCTGGGAGAAGATCTTCCGGAACGGGATCGTCGACCATCCCCTCAAGGAGCTCTGCCGCGTCTACGTCTCGAAGACGATCGACTGCCACTACTGAGGCTCGCAGCGGTCTCTCCGGGGCGGAGAGCAAGGGCTGACGGAGTCGGACTACGAGGAGCTTCTGAACTTCGAGAGCTCCGAGCGCTTCGACGAGCGCCAGAAGGCCGCCCTCCTCTACACGAGCATGCTCGTCTGGGATCCCGGCGCGGTCGACGACCGGCTCTGGGCTCGGCTCCGCCGGCACTTCAGCGAGGAGCAGATCGTCGAGCTCGGCTCGTTCGTCTGCCTCACCTTCGGCCAGCAGCGGGTGATCAAGACCTGGGACGTCGGTCATGCCGAGTTCCTCGCGGACACGACCGCCGGGCTCGCGCAGACGGAGATCGAGGCCTAGGCGGTCATGGCCCATCTCCCAGGCACCGCCGACGAGATCCGCGCCCGCGTGCCGGGGGTCGAAGAGACGTACGCGTACGTGCGGGACAACGTCCTTCTGAACGGCATCGTCGACCCGGCCCTCAAGGAGCTCTGCTTCCGCTTCGTCGCCGGCGAGATCGATCCCGCCGCCTACGAGGGACGTGAGCGCGCCGCCCTCGACTGGGCCCACGCGATCGTCTGGGACTCGGATCGGGCCGACGACGAGCTCTGGGAACGCCTCCACGCGCTCTTCAGCGAGCAGGAGCTCGTCGAGCTCGGCTGCTCCATCGGCTTCGAGCTGGGCCAGCAGCACTTCGTCCGCACGCTCGGCCTGACCCCCGAGCTGCCTCACGCGGACTGACCGAGGAGCCGCAGGGCGTTGCCGCCCAGGATCGCCTCCTCGTCCTTCGGGGCGAGGCCGAGCTCCCGAACCGGCTCCGCGGGCCGCTCGAGCCCCATGTCGAACGGGTAGTCGGAGCCGAGCAGGACGCGCTCGGCGCCCACGAGGTCGATCTCCGCGCTGAGGAGCGCCGGCTCGTGGGTCAGCGTGTCCAGGTAGAAGCGGCGGATCGAGCTCAGGGGAGGCTCGGCGAGGCGCGAGCGGGCGTCCGGCTGGAAGGAGTGCGCGTGGCGCAGGCGTCCGCGCAGGGCGAGGAGCGCCCCACCGCCGTGGGCCAGGAGGATCCGAAGGTCGGGATGTGCCTCGAGGACGCCGGCCATCACGAGGTGGGCGGCGGTGACCGTGGTCTCGAGCGGGTTTCCGACCGCGTTCCAGAGGTAGTAGTCGTCGAGCGCCTCGATCCCGAAGCCGCGGGTCGTCGGGTGGACGAAGACGAGCGCGCGCGTCTCCTCGGCGGCCGACCAGAAATCCCGGAAGCGGTCGTGGCCGAGGTAGTCCCCCTCGACGCTGGCGGGGACCTCGACGCCGGAGAGACGCCCGTCGCGCATGAGCTCCACGAGCTCCTCGGGCCGGTCGAGCGCGACCGTGCCGAGAACGGCGACCCGCTCGCCGACCATGGCGGCGAGCGCCTCGTTCTGGCGTGCGGTCTCCTTCCCGACGAGGTTTACCCAGGGGCAGAGGACGACCCTGTCGACGCCGGCGCGATCCTGCTCCTCGAGGATGCGCCCGAGGTCGACGAACTCCCGGACCGCCGCGCGGATCGCCTTGCCGCCGAGCTCGACCACCTGGCCGCGCTCGTCCCAGGAGACCTCGGCCCCGAGGCCGGGGACGATCACATGGGCGTGGGCGTCGACGACCGTCACGACCAGAGAACGAGGACGAGCCCGCCGATCACGACGAGCGCCGCGCCCAGCCACACCTGGGCCGTGACGCGCTCGACGTGCCTTCCCATCAGGAGCGGCGAGAGCAGGAGCACGACCGGGACGGAAAGGAGGCCGAGGGCGAGGACGACCGCCACGGCCGCGTAGTCCAGCGACGCCCAGCGCGCCCACACCGAAAGGCCGACCATGAGCCCGGCCACGAGCTTGAACGCGAGCGCGTCCCACGACCCGAGCCCGCTGCCTTCGACGCCGGGGCGAAAAGGCAACGCCACCGCGTAGGCCAGCACTGCGACGACCATGCCGAGCGTGAGGCCGAGCAGCGGCGAGGGGAGGCCCTCGAGGCCCTCCTTGATCAGGACCGGGCTCGCCGCCCAGGCGAGCGCGGTGGCGAGGCCGGGCAGCGCGTCGTCCCACGAGACGCCCCAGCCGACCTCCGACACCCGCTCCAGCGAGACGACGAGGGCGCCGGCCGTGATGAGGGCGACGCCCAGCCAGACGAGCGCGCCGGGCAGCTCCTGGAGGATGACGACTGCGATCGCCGCCCCGAAGACCGGCGTCGTGGCCAGGAGTGGGCTCGTGCGCGCCGCGCCGATCCGCATCTGGCTGATGTTGAGGAACGTCCAGCCGAGCGAGAAGTGGATGAGCCCGGCGAGGGAGAAGTAGGCGAGCGAGAGCGTGGTCGCGTCGCCGAGCAGGCCGACGTCCTCGGTGGTCAGACTGGCGAACACGAGCACCGCCAGGGCGACGAGGAGCTGGAGGAAGGTGGCGAGGTAGGCGTCGCTCATCCCCCCGACCGCGCGGCGGTTCAGCGTCTGGAAGACGCCGAATCCGAGCCCGGCCGCGGCGGCGAGCGCTGGGCCGGTCACCGCGCGGTCTGACCCTCGCCCGCCGCCGGGGGCGCGCCGTTCCCGGGAGGAGGCGCTGCGTCCCCGAGGGCGGAGCCGCCGAAGAAGAGGTCGGCCATCTCGGGGTTCGACAGGACCTCCGCCGCGCCGCCCGTCAGCAGCACCCGCCCGCTTTCCATCACGACGCCGTGCGTGGAGAGGCGAAGGCCGAAGCGGACGTTCTGCTCGACGATGACGAGCGTCTTCCCCGCTTCACGCATCAGGTAGATGGAGTCCGAGACGTGCTTCAGGGTCTTGGGGTCGAGGCCGAGCGAAGGCTCGTCGAGCAGCACGACGCGAGGGTCGAGCATGAGTGAGCGGCCGAACTCGACCATGCGCCGCTGGCCGCCCGAGAGGTTCCCCGCCTTCTCGTCTCCGCGCTCGGCGACGATCGAGAAGATGTCGGCGACCTGCGCGAAGCGCTTCTTGACGAGCCGGCGCTCACGGCGGATCAGGTACGCGCCCATGAGCACGTTCTCGCGAACGGTCAGGTTGGGGAAGAGCCCGTGCGACTGCGGCACCTGGACGATGCCGAGGCGGAGGATGTCGTCGGGGCTCCGTCCGCCGATCGGCTCGCCGTCGAAGCTGACCTCGCCCTCCCGGGGGTTGAGCAGCCCGCTCACGACGCGGAGCACCGTCGACTTCCCGGCGCCGTTCGGGCCGACGATGCACGTGACCGACCCCGGCTCGACGCCGAGGTCGAGGCCCTGGAGCACGTCGCCGCCCCCGTAGCCTGCGAACACGCCCTGGAGCCGAATCAACATCGGTGCCCCTCCCAGACGAGCCCGCTTCGGCTGGATTACCCGGATGGGCACTAGTGCACCCCCGCCTTCTCCTCGAGGTGGAAGTCAGCGCCGAGGTAGGCGTCGAGGACCGCCGGGTCGGCCTGCACCTGGCTGGGCGGGCCCTGGCAGATGCACTGCCCGCGGGCCAGCACGAGCACCGGGTCGCAGAGGCCGAGGACGAGCGGCATGTTGTGCTCGACGATCAGGAACGTCGTGCCCTGCCGGTTCAGCTCGCGGATCATCTCCTCCATGTAGCCGATCAGGGTCGGGTTGATTCCGCCGGCGGGCTCGTCGAGCATGATCAGCTTCGGGTCGAGCATGAGGATCTGGGCCAGCTCGACCAGCTTCTGCTGCCCGTACGAGAGCTCCGCGGCGCGCCGTTCGGCGAACTTGTGCATGCCCACGAACTCGAGGAGCTCGTAAGCCCGCTCCGACTCCGGGCCGCTCACGGCGTCGGCGCCGAGCTGCCGCCACGAGAACGAGCGCAACGGCGCGACGACGTTCTCCAGCACCGTCATCTGCTTGAACAGCCGCGTGATCTGGAAGGTGCGGCCGATCCCGCGGTGCGCGCGACGGTAGGGGGCGAGCGAGTCGATTTGCTCCCCGTCGAACCAGATCTCGCCCCGCTCGAGCGGCATCGTGCCGTCGATGAGGTTGAAGAGCGTCGTCTTGCCCGAGCCGTTGGGGCCGATGAGGGCCGTGATGGTGCTGCGCTCGACCGCGAGCGTGACGTCGTCGACCGCCTTCACGCCTCCGAAGCGCTTCTCCACGCCTTTCACCTCGAGGAGCGGCCCCGCGGGCGCCTCGCGCGCCTCCTCCGCCGCGCGCTCCACGACGCGCATCGGCTTGCGCTCGAAGCGGGCGCCGACCTCTGCCGCGGTCCGCGACTCGCGCCGTTTCCTGATGATGTCCCCGATGCTCGGGATGATCCCTCGCGGCAAGAGCAGCACGACGAGGATGAGCACGAGCCCGAAGAAGATGAGGCGCTTGTTCGCGTCCCAGACCCCCGAGCCGAACCAGCGGTTGAAGTCGTTGTTCGTGATCTGGTTGACCGGCTCGAGGATGAACGCCCCGATCACCGGGCCCCAGATCGTCCCTCTCCCGCCCAGCAGCACGGCGAGGACGACGAAGACGCTCGGGACGATGTCGAACATGTTCCGCGGGTCGATGAAGCTCAGGTAGTAGGCGTAGACGCCTCCGGCGGCTCCGATCCAGACGGCGCTCGCGATGTAGGCGAGCGCCTTGTAGATCGGCGTGTTCACGCCGACCGCGGCCGCCTTGTCCTCGTCCTCGCGAATGGCGATCAGCCCCATCCCGAACTTCGTCCGCCGGATCCACCAGGCCGTCGCGATGGTGATGAGGAGGAGGCCGAAGAAGATGTAGTAGAAGGGGAGGTTCCCCCACTCGCGCGGCCACGTCGGGAGCGGCAGCGAGAGCCCGCGGTTCCCGTACGTGAGCTCGCCCCAGTTGAGCGCGACGAGCTGCATCACGAACAGGAACGCGATCGTGAGGATCACGAACGAGTGCCCGCGGGTGCGCATGATGATCGGGCCAACGGCGGCGGCGAAGAGGCCGGCGACGATCGCCGAGATTGGGACGAAGTAGAACGGGTTCGCGCCGCCCTGCCCGAACTCGTCAGGGCCGAACACGCGGAGCGAGAGGATGGCTGTCGTGTAGGCGCCGATCCCGAGGAAGACCGTCTGGCCCAGCGAGACGTAGCCGGCGAACCCCGAGATGATGTTCCAGCTGCTCGCCATGATGGCGAGCAGCAGCGAGAAGATGATGATCGTCTGGTAGTAGCGGTTGTCCGAGATGACCGGGAAGACGAGGATCGTGAGCAGCAGGGCGACGATCGCCAGCGCCCCTGCTCGTCTCCCCAGGAAACGGAGCGCGGCGCTCACAGCGCCACGTCCTCCCGCAGCTTCTGGCCCATGAGCCCCTGCGGGCGCACCAGGAGGACGACCATGATCACGACCCAGGGGACCATGGTCGCCCACTGCGGTGAGATGTAGGTCTGCGTCATCGTCTCGGCAACGCCGAGCAGGAGCGCGCCGACCACGGCACCGGGCAGGCTTCCCATCCCGCCGAGGACGATGATCCCGAGCAGTCGGGAGATCCACTGATAGTGCGAGCCCGGCAGGAACGGGTAGAGGACGGCGGCGATCGAGCCGCCGGCGCCGGTCGTGGCGACGCCGATGGCGAAGGTGAGGGCGGCGACGGTGCTCGGCCTCACGCCGACGAGCCTCGCCGAGGTCATGTTCGCCGACACCGCCCGGATCGCACGCCCCAGCCATGTCACGCGCAGGATCACGTAGAGGATCGCGAGCACCCCGACGGCGATCGCGCATCCGTACACCTGCGCCTTCCGCAGGTAGATGTCGCCGATCGTGAACGACTGGTTGAAGTAGTCGGGTGCGGCGCGGTGGAGCTTGGCCGTCCAGACCCAGCCCATGACGCCCTCGAGGATCAACGCCAGGCCGAACGTCAGGATCACCGAGGTCGACGGCGGCTTCCCCTGGATCCACCGGATCGTCGTCAGGTAGATCCCGAACCCGATCAGGAACATCGCAGGCGTGGTGACCAGCACCCCCAGGAGCGGGTCGAGGCCCGTCTCGTTCCACAGCGCCCAGGTCATGAAGGACGCGAGGATGATGAGCGCGCCCTGCGCGACGTTGATCACGTCCATGACGCCGAAGATCAGCGTCAGCCCCGACGCGAGCAGGGCGTAGACCCCTCCGAGGAGGAGCCCGAGGACGACGGTCTGGATGAGCTGCGTCACGCCGGTCTCCCGAAGAGGAGACCGGCCGGGGACAGGGCGTCCCCGACCGGCTCCTCCGTTGCCTCAGTCGGTCAGCGCCCCGACCACGGGGGCTTGGGGTTGACGATCGTGTCGGACGTGGCCGACTCTTCCGGCAGCACGATCTCCTCGTCGCCGTTCTGCCATTGCGCGAGGAGGAACGCCTGCTCGGGAGCGCCGGTCTCGTCCCAGCTCAGCTCGCCGAGGATCGTCTCCACGCTGTTCTCGTGGAGCCAGTCCTTGAGCGCGGCCTGGTCGTCGATCGAGCCGACGGCCTCGACGGCCGCCTGGAGAACCTGCGCCGCCGCGAACCCGTCCGCTGCGTCCTCGGGCGGGTCCTCGTTGTTGAACTTCGCACGGTACGCAGCGAGGAACTCCTCGTTCATCGGCGTCGGCGCATCGACGTGGTAGCTGACCGCGTAGAAGATGCCCTCGGTGTTCTCGATGCCGATCGCGTCCGAGTACTGGTCCGCGAACGACGGGGTCGAGGCCTGGAACATCTGCTGCGGGCTGTAGCCGGCCGCGATGAGGGCGGTGATCAGGTTGACGCCGTCCTGGAGCCCGGCCGAGCCTTGCGCGATGAGGTCCGGCTTCTGGGCGGCGATGTCGGACGCGATGGCGTCGAAGTTGACCGTCTCCGGCGGATAGATCTCCGAGTAGACGGTCTCGACGCCCCCGGCCTCGAGCTGCTCCTGGATCCCCTCGGCGACGGGAGCCCCGAACGGGTCGTCGGCCGCGACGTAGGCCGCGGTCGTCGGCCGTTCTCCCTCGGGCAGGCTCAGCACCCACTCCGAGAAGAGGTCGGCCTGGTGCGGCGCCGTCGCCTGCTGCGCGAAGAAGAGGTACTCGAAGCCGCGGTTGAACATGTCGGGCGAGCCGCCCGCCGGCTCCACGTAGACCATCTGCGCCCGCTCGGCGACCGCAGAAGCCGGGATGTTGAGGAGCGACGAGAAGGTGCCCAGCAGGAGGTCGACCTGGTCCTGGTCGATCAGCGCGTTGTAGTCGGTGACGACGAGGTTCTGGTCGGACTGGTCGTCCTTGATGACCAACTCGACCGGCCGGCCGAGCAGGCCGCCGGCCTCGTTGACCATCTCCATCCAGACCTCGTAGCCGCGCTTCGCGGCCTCGCCGGGCTCGGCGAATTCGCCGGTGAGCGGCAGCGACGCGCCGATCCTGATCGGCTCCCCGCTCGCCTCCCCTCCCGTGTCCGTCGCGCCCGTCTCGGGGGCGCCGCCGTCGTCGTCGTCGTCGTCGCCGCCGCAGCCGGCCGCGAACACCAGCGCCAGGAGCACCGGCAGCAGAGCGAGGAGCCAAACAATCCTTCTCATGAAGACACCTCCGTTGTCGCGGATACCGATTCCCGAGGCAACCCGCCCGCGGTGCGGCGACGCCTCCGCCCCCACGCACTCCGTCCCTCAGACGACATGGATCTCGATCCCGTGCTCGTTGAGGGGAACCGCTCCCTCCTCAGTGACGGAGAGCGTGTTCTCGATGCATGCCGAGCCCACGCCGGGGACGAAGATCCCGGGCTCGACGTTGACGAAGCTCCCTGGGCGAAGCTCCATCGTCTCCCCGCGCGCCACGACGGGACGCGACGAGGTGGTGATGCCGGTCGTGTGGCCCAGATAGACGTGGTTGACGTAGTCGCCGTAGCCGGCTTCGACGGCGACCCGGTTGGCCGACTCCCACAGGTCCCCGCCGCGAATCCCGGCCCGCGCCTCAGCGAGCATGACGCGGTACATCTCGGCGGCGACCTCGTAGATCTCCCGCTGCTCCCGTGAGGGCTCCCCGACCGAGATCGTCCGGTCGGTGTCCGTGTAGTAGCCCGCGTACGAGGCGGAGAGGTCGAGCCAGAACATCTGCCCCTCCTCGAGCCGCCTCGTCGAGAAGAGGAACGGGCGCACGTTCGAGATCGCGTCGCTGAAGGAGCCGATGTTCACGTGCGTCGAGAGCCCGCTCCCGTGCAGGAACTCCGCACCCAGCGAAGCCATGCGCTCGAGGGAGCGCAGGCAGACCTCGTACTCGGGCACCCCCGCGCCCGCGGCCTCGACCGCCGCGGCGAGCCCGGCGTCGGCGACGGAGGCGGTGCGATCGATCTGCTCCGCGTCGAAAGCCGACGGGGCGGCGACGAGGTCCTGCCAGACCGACGAGCCGTCCTCGAAGGCGGCGCCCTCGACGGCGCTCGCGAGGACGTCCGAGTACACGGAAGGCATCTCGCCGGTGAAGACGCCGATGCGGCCCGAGGCGAGACCGGCCGCGCCGGCCGCGTCGCGGACGGCCGAGCGCAGCTCCTCCGCGAGCCAGAGCCGTGCGGGGTTCGGGTAGGCCCGCACGTCCTCGATCCACGACATCTTGCGGGCCTCGTCCAGGTGCCACGGCTGGTCGACGAGGAGCACCGGGTCGCGCTCGAGCGGGACGAGCAGGAGGGAGCTCGCCGAGGGGAACACGTGGACGTAGCCCGCGAGATAGCGGATCGGGTCGGCATTCACGCCCGCCGAGCCCCAGACGAGCAGTCCGTCGAGCCCGTGAGCCTCCAGCGAGCGCCGGGCGCGCTCCAGGCGGCCGTCCCGCTCCTCGACCGGCGGCTTGGGAGCGAGCCCTCTCGACTTTTCCAGCTCGGCGGGATCGAGGACGCCGCTCCTGATGTCGGTGCCCTCGCTCACCGGCGGTCGTTGAGCGCCAGGAGCCGCAGCTCGGTCATCTCCTCGACGGCGTACCGGATGCCCTCGCGGCCGAGGCCCGACTGCTTCACGCCCCCGTACGGCATGTGGTCGATGCGGAAGGTCGGGACGTCGTTGACGACGAGGCCTCCGACCTCGAGCTCGTCGAACGCGCGCCCGATCGTCGGCCAGTCCCGCGTGAAGATCCCGGCCTGGAGCCCGTACTCGCTGCGGTCGACGGCCGCGATCGCGTCATCGACGTCCTCGAAGGGGGCGACGACCACGAGCGGCGCGAACGCCTCACGGCAGGAGACGCGCATCGTCTCCTCGACCCCGGCGAGCACGATCGGCTCCCAGAGGCGGCCCTCACGGGTCCCGCCGACGAGTGCCTCGCCCCCGCCCGCGAGCGCCTCCTCCACCCACTCGGCCACACGGTCGGACGCCGAGTCGTCGATCAGCGGCCCGACGTCGGTGGCCTCGTCCAGCGGGTCGCCCGTCTCGAGCTTCGAGACCCGCGGGAGGAGCCCGCCGAGGAACTCCTCGTACACGCCGTCGTGGACGAACACGCGCTGGACGGAGATGCAGGTCTGGCCCGAGTAGACGAAGCCGCCCCAGGCGACGCGTTCCGCGGCGAAGGGGACGTCGGCGTCCGCGTTCACGATCACGCCGGCGTTCCCGCCCAGCTCGAGCGTCACGCGCTTGCGGCCGGCGCGCGCCTTCAGCGCCCAGCCGACCCCGGGGCTGCCCGTGAACGTGAGCAGCTTGATCCGGTCGTCCTCGACGAGGGGCGCGGCGACGTCCGTGGACGACGGGACCACCGCGATACCCCCTTCCGGCCAGCCGGCTTCCAGGAGGATCGCGCCGAGCGCCAGCGCGCTCGCAGGTGTCTGCGACGCGGGGCGAACGACGATCGGATTCCCCGCCGCGAGAGCAGGGGCGACCTTGTGCACGACGAGGTTGAGCGGGAAGTTGAAGGGCGTGATCCCGGCGATCGGGCCGAGCGGGACGCGCCGCACGTGGGCCGTGCGACCCTCCGTCCCGGGCACCCAGTCGAGCGGGACGATCTCGCCGTAGATCCGCTTCGTCTCCTCCGCGGCGACCTTGAAGGTGAACGCCGCGCGCTCGGCTTCCACGCGGGCCGTCTTGATCGGCTTCCCGGCTTCGAGCGCGATCGTCCGGGCGAGCTCCTCGCGCCGCTCGCCGATCGTCGCGGAGATGCGCTCCAGGATCTCGGCACGGCGCCAGGAGGGCATCCTGCGGGTCTCCTCGAACGCCTCGACCGCTCCCGCGATCGCCTCTTCGACCTCTGCCGGCCCGGCCCGGTGGACGACCGCGACGAGGCGGTCGTCGTAGGGGCTCCGGACCTCGACCGCGTCGCCGGTGAGCACCGTCCGCCCTCCGACGAGCGGGCCCGAGCTCCCCCAGCTCCGAGGCCGCCGCTCCGGCGGCGTCGGCTCGTTCGGGCGCGACGCTCCGCAGCCGCTCGATTGCAGGCTCAGTCCGCAAGTCCGGCGGGCTCCTCGATCAGGGCTGCGAGCAGGTCCAGGAACTCGGCCGCGCGCGCTCCGTCGACGACCCGGTGGTCGCACGACAGCGTGAGCGCCATCCGCGGCCGGACGGCGGGAGCGCCCTCGACGGCGACGACGCGCTCGACGATCCGGCCCACTGCGAGGATCGCGGCCTGCGGGGCGTTGAGGACGGCGTTGAACGCGTCGATTCCGTACATGCCGAGGTTCGAGATGGTGAAGGTGCCCCGCTCGACGTCCTCCGGTCGCAGCGCTCCCTCGCGCGCCCGGGTGACGAGCTCCGCACGGCGCGCGGCGATCTCGCCGAGCCCGAGCGTGTCGGCGCCGTGGACGACGGGGACGACTAGACCGTCCTCGACGGCGACCGCGATGCCGACGTTGACCTCCTCGTTGGGCTTGACTCCGCCGTTCTCCCAGGCGGCGTTCACCCGCGGGTGATCCCGGAGGGCGGCCGCGGTCGCCCGGACGAGGAGGTCCGTGAAGCTGACGTCGTCGCCGAGCCGCCGCCGCGCCACGTCGCGCCAGCTCGAGAGGCGGCCTGCGTCCACCTCGCGCAAGAGGTAGAAGTGCGGCGCGCTCGTCCAGCTCTGCGTCGTTCGCTCGGCCATGAGGCTCCAGATCCGCGAGGGCGCGGCTTCGGGGCCTGCGGCCTGCTCGGGCGACTCGGCGGCCGTGTCGACGTCGGCCGCGACGACGGCGCCGTGCGGCCCGCTCCCGGCCGCGAGGGCATCGAGGTCGACGCCTCGCTCGGCCGCGAGCCGGCGTGCCTTCGGCGAGGCCAGGCGGCGTCGAGGGCCGTCCGGCGAAGCCGCCGCCTGAGATGCCCGAGGCGCGCGCTCCGGCGGGGCGGCAGGCTCCCGGGGAGCGTCCCCGTTCGTCGGCGCCTCCTCGCCGGGAGCGACGATGAAGGCGACCGTCTCCCCGACCGGGACCTCGGCCCCCTCGCGGGCCCGGAGCCCGGCGAGGAGCCCTGCGGCCGGCGCCTCGATCTCCACCGTCACCTTGTCGGTCTCGACCTCGAGGAGCGGATCGCCCTTCGTCACCTCGTCGCCGTCGGACTTGAGCCAGCGGAGGATCTTGCCGGTCTCCTGGGCCATTCCGAGCGCGGGCATGATCACGTTCGTCGCCACGTCTAGGGCCCGAGCTCCGCGCCCTCGCTACGAGCCCCGGCGACCACCCAGTCGAGTGTGCCGCCACGATTTCGGTGCGACTCCGCCTCGCGTGTGCCCGGGAGAGGCCCGGAGGCGGTCGGGTGCCCCCCGCCCGCGACGAGCAGCTCCTCGGCCGGGAAGCGGGTGATCACCTCGCAGCCGTCGGCGGTGACGACGAGCTGCTCCTCGATCCGCGCTGCCGACCACCCGTCCGAGGCCGGCCAGAAGGTCTCGAGCGCGAAGACCATGCCCTCCTCGATCACCTCGGGGTAGTCGAAGGAGACGAGCCGGCTGAAGATCGGCTTCTCCCAGATCGAGAGCCCGACGCCGTGGCCGTACTGAAGCGCGAAGGCCGCCTCCTCGTCAGGGAACCCGAACTCCTCCGCCTCGGGCCAGACGCCGACGACGTCGGCAGTCGTGACTCCGGGACGGATCATCGCGATCGCCTGGTCGAGGATGTCCCGCGAGCGCTTGTACGCGTCGACCAGGGCCGGCGACGCGCTTCCGACCGCGAAGGTGCGGTAGTAGCAGGTCCGGTAGCCGTTGTACGCGTGGAGGATGTCGAAGTAGGCAGGGTCGCCCGGGCGGAGCATCCGGTCCGTGAAGACGTGCGGGTGCGGGCTGCAGCGCTCGCCGGAGATCGCGTTCACGCCCTCGACGTGCTCCGAGCCGAGCTCGTAGAGGACGCGGTTGACGAGGGCGACGCACTCGTTCTCGCGGATGCCGGGCCGCATCGCGCGGAAGAGCTCCTCGTAGGCGGCGTCGACCATCGCGCAGGCCGTGTTCAGGAGCGTGATCTCGTCGGCGGTCTTGATCTTGCGGACGTCCTGCATGAGCGCCTGGCCGTCGACGACCTTGATCCCCTCGGCCTGGAGCGCCTCGAGCACGGGCAGCTCGATCACGTCGACTCCGAGGGGCTCGCCGAGGAGCCCGCGCTCCTCGAGCTCGACGCGGATCTTCGCCGCGACGGACTCCGCCCGGCCCCGCACGGAGCCTCTGAGCGTCGAGATGCCGGCGCGGGAGCGCTCGTCGCCGAGCCACGGGTTGTAGAGCTTGTGGTGGCGCGCGGCGGAGCCGAAGTCCCACATGATCGGCTCGTCGCCCTGGGGAAGGAGGCAGAAGCGGATGAGCTTGTCCATCGCCCACGTGCCGATGTGCGTGGCCGTGATGTAGCGGATGTTCGCCATGTCGAAGCAGAGGAGCGCCCCCAGCTCCGACCCGGCGAGGCCTCCCTTCGTGCGCGCGAGCCGCTCACGCCGGAGCCGCTCGAAGTCGACGCGCGACTCCCAGTCGACCGCCATCGTGCCGTAGGTTCTCAGAGCCATCTCAGGCCTTTCCCAGGAGTGACTTGGCGAGCCGGAACACGCTCTCCGCGGTGGGGACCGTCTGGTCCTCGAGCACCGGTGAGAACGGGATGGGGACGTCCATCGCCGCCGCCCTCGTGACGGGCGCGTCGAGGTGGTAGAAGGCGCCCTCGGCGATCACGGCCGCGAGCTCGGCGGAAGCCCCGAAGCTCTCGTGGCCCTCGTCGATCACGATCGCGCGCCCGGTCTTCTTCGCCGACTCGACCAGCGTCTCGCGATCGAGGGGGACGAGCGTGCGCGGGTCGACGACCTCGGCGCTGACGCCGTCGCGCTCGAGCTCCTCGGCCGCCTCGAGGGCGACGTAGACCATCGAGCTCGTGGCGACGAGCGTCACGTCCTCACCCTCTCGCTTCACATCGGCGACGCCGAAGGGAAGCGTGTACTCCTCGTCGGGCACCGGCCCCTTCGTCGCGAACATCATCTTGTCCTCGAATACGACGACGGGGCCGTCGTCCCGGATAGCCGCCTTGAGGAGGCCCTTGGCGTCGTAGGGGGTCGCGGGCAGCGCGACCTTCAGCCCGGGAACGTGCGCCACCCAGGCATGGAGGCTCTGGCTGTGCTGGGCCGCCGACCGCCGCGTCGCGCCGAGCGTCGTGCGAACGGTGAGCGGCGCCTTCAGCCGCCCGCCGGACATGTAGTGGACCTTGGCGGCCTGGTTCGCCACCTGGTCCATGACGAGCGTCATGAAGTCGCCGAACATGATGTCGACGACCGGCCGCATTCCGGTCATCGCCGCGCCGAGGCCGATCCCGGCGATGCCGGCCTCGGAGATCGGGGAGTCGAGCACCCGCTGGGGGCCGAACTCGTCGACGAGGCCTGCGAACACCTTGAACGGCGTTCCCGCCTCCGCCACGTCCTCGCCGATCACGAACACGGCCGGGTCGTTGCGGAGCTCCTCGGCGAGCGCCTCGTTCACCGCCTGGGCGAGCGAGAGCTCGCGGACGTCGCTAGGGGTGGACATGCTGGTCCACCTCGCCGGGGTCCGGGAAGGGTGCGTCGAGCGCGAAGGCGACGGCCGCCTCGATCTCCTCGGCGATCTCGTTCTCGACCCGCTCGAGCTGCGCGCGCGTGGCTCCGCCCTCGCCGACCAGCCACTCGGTGTGAATCCGGAGGGGATCGCGCTCGCCCGCCCACGTGGCCTCCTCCTCCTCGGCGCGGTAGTAGGCGCGGTCGACGTCGCCCACGTGGTGGCCGTGGAAGCGGTACGTGTTGCAGAGGAGGAAGGAGGGCCCGTCGCCGGCACGAGCGCGCTCGACGAGCCTGGCGGCCGCTGCGTACACGGCACGGACGTCCTGGCCGTCGACCTCCTCGACGGGGATGCCGAAGGCCGCGGGCCGGGCACCGATCTCGCCCGCGGTCGTCTCCGAGTAGTGCGTGTACTCGTTGTAGAGGTTGTTCTCGCAGACGTAGACGACCGGCAGGCGCCACAGCGAGGCCATGTTCATGACCTCGTAGAGGATCCCCTGGCCGAGCGCCCCCTCACCGAAGAAGCACACGGCCACCTGGTCCGTGCCGCGCGCCTTCGCCGAGAACGCGGCCCCGGTCGCGATCCCTGTCGACCCGCCGACGATCGCGTTCGCGCCGAGGTTGCCGTTCTCGTGGTCGGCGATGTGCATCGAGCCGCCCTTGCCGCGGCAGTAGCCGGGCTCCTTGCCGAGCAGCTCGCAGAACATCCGGTCGACCGCGGCGCCCTTCGCGAGACAGTGCCCGTGGCCGCGATGCGTGCTCGTGATGAAGTCGTCCTGGCGGAGCGCCTCGCAGACGCCGACGGCGACCGCCTCCTGGCCGATGTAGAGGTGCGCGAGGCCCGGCATCTTCGCCCCCCGGTAGAGCTCGTCGACGTGCGTCTCGAACGTGCGGATGCGCTGCATCTGCTCGTACATCCGCAGGCCGAGCTCCGGGGTCACCTCCGCGAGCGCGCGTGCCTGCGTGGCCATCGCCTAGGTCGCCACCCTAGCGAAGGCCGGCCAGCTGCGCCAGCACCTCGTAGACGACCGCGAAGTCCTGCTCCTCGAGCCCCATCCCGCGGGCGGCGGTGAGGAGCTCGTTCGACGCGGCCGTCATCGGCATCGGGACGTCGAGCTTCCGCCCGGCCTCGAGGGCGAGGTTCATGTCCTTCTGCATCATGTTGACGTCGAACCAGGCCTCGTCGGGCATCTCGAGCACGAAGGGGCCGCGGTACTTGAGCATCGGCGAGGCGATCACGCTGCCCAGGAGCGCCTCCACGGCCACCTCGCGGTCGATGCCGTCCTTCTCGGCCAGGAGAAGCCCCTCGCAGAAGGCCACCATCTGCACGTGGAGGCTCAGGTTGATGGCGATCTTCATGAGCAGCGCCTGGCCGTTCGAGCCGATGCGGAGCACCGTCGGGCCGATGTCGAGCAGGATCGGCTCGACCTCGGCGAAGGCGTCCTCGTCGCCGCCGACCATGATCGTCAGGCGTCCCTCCTCGAGCGTGCTCACGCTCCCCGACACCGGCGCGTCGAGCATGCGCGCCCCCACGACGGCCACCTGCTCGGCGAGCGCGCGGCTCGCTTCCGGCGTGCCGGTGGTCATGTCGACGTAGATCTTTCCCGGGCCCAGGCCGGCGAGGATCCCGTCCGGCCCCTGGGTCACGGCCTCGAGGGCGCGCGCGTCCGTCACCATGCTGAAGACGACGTCAGCCGCCTCCGCAACCTCGCGCGGCGTCTCCATCCGGATCAGCCCGAGCTCCACGAGGGGCGCCGCCTTCTCGGGCGAGCGGTTGTAGCCCGCAACGGTATGGCCGGCAGCGAGCAGGCGCCGGGCGACGCCGCCGCCCATGATCCCGAGCCCGACGAAGCCGAGGTTCGCCACGCCTAGCTCCGGGGTGCCCTGCTCGATTTCGCCGTCGCGGCCTCCACGGCCTCCTCGACCCGCCCGAGGTGCTCTCGCATCCGTTCGCGCGCTTCGTCGGGCTTGCCTGCCTCCATCGCCTCGATGATCAGGCCGTGGTCCTCGATCGACCGCTCGGGGCTGCCCGGGATCTTGTAGATCGACCCGAGCGCCCGCTCGAGCTGGTCGCGGATCGCGTGCATGAGGTGGAGGATCATCCGGTTCTGCGTCGCCTCGGCGATCGTGAGGTGGAAGGCGACGTCCGCCTCGATGTACTCGTCCCGATTCGCGAGGCCCTCCCGCATGAGCTCCGTCGCCGCGCGCATCCGGTCGAGATGCACCTCCTCGCGCCGCTCGGTCGCGAGCGCGACCGCCTCGCCCTCGACGATGCGGCGGACCTCGAAGAGCTCGCGCAGGCTGCCTTCCTCGACGGCGAGGAGCAACGAGAGCGAGTCGTTGAGGGGGTTGCGAAAGTCCGCGACGGCGAACGCACCGCTCCCGCCGGCGCTGATCAAGCCCCTGGACTCGAGCATGCGCAGGGCCTCGCGCACGGACGAGCGGCCCACGCCGTAGTGCTGCATCAGCTCGCGCTCCGTCGGCAGCGTGTCGCCCGGCTTCAGACGGCGGTCGCTGATGAGCGCGAGCAGGCTCTCCGCGACGAGCTCGTACGTGTTACGACGCTCGATCGGCTGGCGGAGGGCCAGGATGGGCGGCGCGGGTGTCTGATCGTCAGACAAAGTGCTTGCGCATATATAGCCGCCCTGCCGGTGGGCTGCAAGCGAGCTCCCTTGACGCGCCTCGAGCGGTGGCAGATACTCGCCCTGTCTGACAGTCGGACAGGCCGACGTCGGTCGGCCTGTCGCCCGCAAGGAGAGGGGGAAGGATGGTGAAAGGCTTGCTGGGACGCCGCGCCCTGGTCGGCTTGGCCCTGGCCGCGCTCGTCGCTGCGGCGGCCGTCGGCGCCTCGGGACCGACCGTGAGCCAGCAGATTCGGAAGGCGAACGCCCCGGACCTGATCCTCTACAACGGCCTGATCACGACGCAGGACGACGCCGACTCCACGGTCAAGGCGATCGCCATCCGTGACGGCGTCATCATCGCGTCGGACGACCAGAACGGGCGGATCAGGGCGCTCGCGGACACCGGGACGCAGGTCGTCAACCTGAACGGCAGGCGCGTGCTCCCCGGGCTCATCGACGGGCACCTGCACGGGATGCGCGAGGGGTATCACTGCTGGACGCAGGTCGTCCGCCTCGACCTCGTCACGAGCCGCGCGCAGGCGCTGGCCATGTACGCGGCCAAGGCCGCCGAGCTGCCCGACGGCAAGTGGATCTGGACGACCCAGGGTGGGTGGAGCCTCCCACAGCTCGACAACCCCACCCTCTTCACGTTCGCCGAGCTCAGCGCCGCGGCTCCGGCGAACCCGCTCTGGATCCAGGGCGGCGGCTTCGCCGGGGCGCGCGTGAACCAGGCCGCGCTCACCGCGCTCGGGCTCGGGCCGGGCTCGCCCGGCGTCGTGCTCGACGCGAACGGCAACCCGACCGGCCAGCTCACGGTCGCGCCGGCGACGACGCTGGCGAACCAGGCCATCCTCGCCCAGCTCGACGCGATCGGCGTGGACGGCGAGGCGAAGTGCCTGAGCGACTTCATCCGCGAGGCGAACAGCCGCGGCCTCACGGCCTGGAAGGACGCCGGTGGCAACGACGCCCCCTGGGGCACCGGCGGAGCGATCAACGACAAGCTCCACGTCGAAGAGGGCGCGATGCAGCTCTACCGCAACGGCGGCCTCAACGCCCGCATCGCGTTCAACGCGATGAGCGGGTACGACATCAACCGGGTGATCCCCGAGACGCAGAACGCCCTCGGCTTCCTCGGCGATGACATGTTCAAGTACCTCGGGCCGGGCGAGGACGTGATGGCCACCGACCCGCAGTACGCGGACGTGATGCGCTGGTCCGCCTCCAAGCGGCTCAGCGTGGAGACGCACGTCGGGAACATCGACGCGATCCTGAACGGGTTCGAGGCAGCCGACCAGGTCTACGACGTCGGCGAGCTCAAGTGGCGCATCGCGCACCCGGGGAACGGGCAGCCGAGCGACGACCAGCTCGCGCGGGCGAAGGCGCTCGGGATCGGCTGGGCCCTGACGATCGCTCCCGTGCAGGACGGGGGCACCGGCCCGCTCTTCAGGACGACGAGGGAGAACAGCGCGCAGATGTGCCTCATGACGGACGCGATGAACGTCGCTCCCTGGCCTCCGTTCCTGACGCTGTTCTTCGTCACCACCGGCCAGACGCTCCTCCCGGGCGACGAAGGCGTCCCGCCCGAGGAGCGGCTGACCCGCATGGAGGCGCTCCGCTCCGCGACCACCGACTGCGCGTGGTTCCTCGACCAGGAGGGCAAGCTCGGCTCGCTGGAGCCCGGCATGCTGGCGGACCTGATCGTCCTGGACAAGGACTACTTCTCGGTTCCGGACAGCGAGATCTGGAAGATCCAGTCGCTCCTGACGGTCGTCGACGGGCGCATCGTCTACGCAGCAGGCCCGTACGCGGGCCTCGACTGACGAACGAACTGGAGTCGAGCCGCCCCGCCCCTCGGGGCGGCTCGACCTCCTCGGAAGGAGGGGGATGGAAGTGAAAGGATTCGTCAGGCGCCGGGCCCTGATCGGGCTCGCCGTGGCCGCGCTCGTGGTCGCGGCGGCCGTCAGCGCCTCGGGGCCGACCGTCAACCAGCAGATTCGTAAGGCGAACGCCCCGGACCTGATCCTCTACAACGGGCTCATCACCACGCTCGACCGCAGCGGCTCCACGGTGAAGGCGATGGCCGTGCGGGACGGGAAGATCATCGCCACCGACGACCAGAACGGGCGCATCAGAGCGCTCGCGGACACCGGGACGCAAGTCGTCAACCTGAACGGCAGGCGCGTGCTCCCGGGGCTCATCGACGCACATCTCCACGGCATCCGGATGGGCTCGTACTTCTGCTTCTCGCGCTCGCCCCGCTTCGACCCGTTCTGGGAGCGTGCCGAGGCGATCGCCAACGTCGCCCTCAAGGCGTCGCAGACTCCGGCCGGGAAGTGGCTCTTCCAGATCGGCGGAGGCTGGAACGTCAACCAGTTCGAGGACGTGAAGGGGATGCTCACGAAGGCCGAACTCGACTCGGCGGCCCCGAACCACCCCGTCTACATCCAGGGAGGGGGCTTCGCGGGCGGGCAGCTCAACTCGCTGGGGCTCAGCGTCCTCGGGCTCACTGCGGGAATGCCGGGCGTCGTCGTCGGCCCCGACGGCCAGCCGACCGGCCAGGTGACGGGCGCCGCGAACACGCTGGCTCAGCGCACGATCGGCGCCGAGCTCTTCACCCTGACGCGCGAAGAGCAGATCGGGTGCACGAAGGACTTCATCCGCGACCTCAACATGCGCGGGCTGACCGGCTGGGACGATCCCGGCGGAAACAACCCGTTCAGCCCGACGGGCCAGCCCGACCCGGTCATCCGCGGCAACAACGGCTACCAGGCAATCAACAGGCTGCACCGCGACGGCGAGCTGGACGCGCGTGTCCGCTTCAGCTTCAGCTGCTTCGCGACCATCATCGGCATGCCGTGCGTCCAGGACTACACGACGACGGCGGTCAGCACGATCGGCGACGACATGCTCCGGATCGGCGGGGTCGGCGAGGAGGTTCTGGCGGTGGGGCCGGAGGGCTATCCGGAGGACGAGTACATGGAGATCCTCCGCTACCTCGCCTCGAACGAGTGGGAGTTCGAGCACCACGCCACGACGGACGACACCCAGCACTCCATGATCGACATGTGGGAAGAGGTGAACGAGGAGTTCCCGATCACCGACCTCAACTGGCGGATGCTGCACCCCGGCGACGGGCCTGCCGAGCCGAGCGCCGACACGCTGACCCGGCTCGGGGCACTGAACGCCGGCATCGTCCCGACGGACACGAACTTCGACTCCACGGGCACAGACCATCCGCCCTACAAGCGGGTCTACGACAGCGACACGGAGGCGTGCGCGGGCACCGACGCGTACAACGTCTCGCCCTATCCGCCCTTCATCAACACCTGGTACATGGTCAGCGGCAAGACGATCGTGGGCGGCGAGGGCGTCGCCCCGGACCAGCGCCTGACCCGGACGGAGGCTCTGCGCTTCCAGACCGAGCGGTGTGACTGGTTCCTCGACCTCGACGGAAAGGTCGGGACGCTCGAGCCGGGCAAGTACGCGGACCTGATCGTCCTCGACCGGGACTACTTCACGGTTCCGGTGGACGACATCAAGGGCCTCACGTCCGTCCTCACGGTCGTGAACGGCGAAGTCGTCTACGGCGACGCCGAGTTTGGAGGGCTCGACTAGGAGATCACCGGCAGGTGGAGGGCGGCTCCCACCGGGGCCGCCCTCCACCCCTCTCTCGTACGCTTCGGCGGTGGAAGAGAGCGTGCCCAAGCACCGCTGCCCGGGCTGCGAAGCGCCCCCGGCTACGACCGTCGGCGCCCCGTTCGTGGGCACGGTCGGCGTGCTCTGGTGGAGGAAGCCGTTCGAGGAACGGCTCTTCCGGTGCCTCGAAGGCCACATCTACTCCGTCCGCGTTGAAGGGGACGAGACGACGATCGAGCCGCACGACAGCGTCGAGGCGTGGCTCGAGGCCAGGACGGGCGCCAACGCTCCCGCCCGCCCGCCCGGGCTCTAGGGCTCCACTTTGCGGGGCGGGAGCTCGGCCTCGAAGAAGGCGTGGGCTGCGTACCGGATCTCCGGCGGCCCCTCCACCTCGAAGCCGAGCGCGAGCAGCGGATCGGCCCGCACAGGGCCCGCGGGCTCGGCACGCTCCCAGGTCGCCTCACCCCGCCGGATGCGAAAGGCGCGCACTCCCGCCGCCTCGAAGAGCCCCAGCTCGTGCGAGCCAAGCTCGCTGGGGTCGGCGGGCCCGCGGCGCTCGTAGCGGAGCGACACGCCGGAGCCGCCGGCCTCCACCTCCCCCTCGCGCGCGCGCACGCGCGCGGGACGAACCGGGACTCCGAACAGCGCTGCGCCAAGACCCAGCGCCGTGACGCGCACCGCGAGGAAGACGACGGCGATCTCGCCGCGCGTGGCGCGCGTAGGCACGGACGTTCAGCTGTGAGAAGTGGGGTACCGGGACGCGCCCGAGGCGGCCGCCGTCCCAGCGGAGCGCGGCGATCGTCACCAGATGCCGGCCGTCGACCGTCGCAGGCTCGAGACCGCCGGGAAGGATGCGCGCAACCCGTTCGGCCTCCGTTTCCCAGCTCGCGAGGACGAGGTCGCGGACCCGTGCGCGGAGAAGCACGGCAGGAAGCCTAGGCGCGAGACGGAATTGCCCGTCGTGGGCACGGACGCCGCCATCGACGCCTTCCTGCGCAGCCAGTCGCTCTCCGAGGCGACCCGGCGCGCCTATCGGCGCGACCTGGACGAGCTGTCGAGCTGGCTCCGCCGCAACCGGCTCGAGCTCGACGCGTTCGACGCACGCGCCTTCGCCCGCTATGCGGCCGAGCTCGGGGCCGACCGGCCCGGGCGCCGGCCCCGCAAGCTCGCGCAGACGACGATCGCGCGCAAGCTTGCCGCCGTCCGCTCTCTCATACGGGCGACGCGCGGGCCCGCCAACGTTCCCGACCTCGCGGTCTCCGGGCGGCGCAGGCGGCGCCTCCCCCATGCTCCGCGACCTGCGGAGACGGACGGGCTGCTCGCGGACGTCGAGGTCGACGGCCCGCTCGGCCTGCGCAACCGCGCGCTCCTCGAGCTCGTCTACTCCGCCGGGCTCCGGGCCCAGGAGGCCGTCGACCTCGCGCTCGCCGACGTCGACTTCGAGCAGGAGCTCGTCCACGTGCGCGGCAAGGGCGGCAAGGAGCGCGTCGTCCCGCTCGGCGAGGAGGCCGCCTACCGGCTGCGGCGCTACCTCGAGGACGGGCGGCCGGAGCTCGCCCGCGGGGCGGTCGACGCGCTCTTCCTCTCGGCGCGCGGGAGGCCGCTCGACACCTCGACTCTACGGCGGCTCCTGCCCAACCCCCACCAGCTCCGCCACGCCTTCGCCACCCATCTCCTCGAAGGCGGAGCCGACCTCAGGACCATCCAGGAGCTGCTCGGCCACTCCTCCCTCTCCACGACCCAGATCTACAGCCACGTGGACGCCAAGCGCCTCCGAAAGGTGTACGACCGTGCCCACCCGCGAGCCTGACCGGAACGGCCCTGTCAGGGGTCAGACCCCGGACGTGCCCGATCCGGCCGTGGCCGGGTTCCTCGCGCTGCTTGCCGCACAGCGCGCGCCGCGCACCGTCGACGCCTACCGGCGCGATCTCGCCGACCTCGCGGGCTACCTGGGGCGCTCGCCGGTCGCCGCGACATCCGGCGACATCGAGGGCTGGCTCGCGGACCTCCGCGGTCGCGGGCAGGCGCCGAACTCGATTGCCCGCCGCGCGGCGGCGGCCCGCACCTTCTACCGCCATCTCGTCGCGCTCGGCCAGCGGAGCGACAATCCGGCCGCGGACGTCGACCTGCCGCGCCGCCGCCAGCGTCTTCCCCGCTCGCTCTCCCTCGGCGAGGTCGAGCGGCTGATCGACGCGGCCAACGGGACGACGCCCAGGAGCCTCCGCGACCGCGCCCTCGTCGAGCTGCTCTACGGCGCCGGGCTCCGTGTGAGCGAGGCGGTGGGACTCGAGCGCGGCGCGGTCGACCTCGAGGGCCGCGCGGTCCGGTGCATCGGCAAGGGCGACAAGGAGCGCGTCGTCCCGCTCGGGTCCCAGGCGGTGGAGTCGGTCCGCCGCTATCTCGCCCGCGGCCGGCCCTACCTCGACCGCCGCCATCGGCCGGAGCTCTTCCTCAACGCGCAGGGGGGCGGGCTGACCCGCGCCGGGGCGTTCCTGATCCTCCGCCGGCTCGCCGCGTCAGCAGGCCTCGATCCGGGGCGCGTGCACCCGCACCTGCTGCGCCACTCGTTCGCCACCCACCTCCTCGAAGGAGGCGCAGACCTCCGGAGCGTGCAGGAGCTGCTCGGACACGCCGACCTCGGGACGACGGAGCTGTACACCCACGTCTCGGACCGACGGCGGCGGGAGGCCTACTTCGCGGCGCACCCGCACGCCCGTCGGGGCTAGAGCGCTAGACCGTCTGGGCGACCTCGGCCACCTCTGCGAGCCGCCCGCTGCGGACGTCGTAGACCCAGCCGGAGAGCTCGAGCGACTCCGGGACGAGCGGCGATTCCCTGATCGCCCGCAGGCAGCCCCTCACGCTCTCTTCGAGGTCGGCGAAGGGCTTGAAGTCGACGCCCGACGCGTCGGCGCCCGCCTCCTCGCTGAGCTTCCCGCGGAGGTCCTCGTTGGTGAAGGTGAGCATCCCGCAGTCCGTGTGGGCGATCACCGCCACCTCCTGCGTCCCGAGGAGCCAGTGCGAGATGACGAGCGAGCGGATCGCGTCGTCGGTCACCAGGCCGCCGGCGTTCCGGATCACGTGCGCGTCGCCCTCCTCGAGGCCCAGGAACTTCGCAGGATCGAGACGTGCGTCCATGCACGTGACGATCGCGAGACGCCGCCCCGGAGGCATGGGCAGGTCCCCCTTGGAGAAGCTCTCGGAGTAGGCCTCGTTGGCGGCCTGCAGCGTGTCGCGCTCGGGCATGTCTCCCCCTCTGTTCGCTTCAGTTATTGAAGCAAGTAGCTTTACAAACTGAAGCGCGTGGCGTCAAGCGCCCGCTAGCGGGCCGCGGCCTTCTTCTTCAGCGCCTGGTGAACTGACGCCGCAGCCGCACGCAGGCCCTGGTCGTCTGCCTCTTCGGCGAGATGGGCGAGCAGGGTCAGCGTGTCGGCCTGGGGGGAGCCGTGCTTCAGACAGAGGACGGCGAGCCGACGCACGGCGGCGTTCGGATCCTCGTTGGCGAGCCTGTGCAGGGTCGGCCGCACGGCGTTCACCAGGCGCGGCTGGGCGCGGGAGAGGAGCTCGAGCGACAGGAGGGCCGAGCCTCGCGCAGCCGGGCTCGTGTCCTCGAGCCCGCGGCGCAGCAGCTCCGTCTTCTGGTTGAAGCGGAGCTGGCCGATCGCCCGGTAAGCAAGGGCGCGGTCGCGGTAATCCTGGCTGCGGGCGGCCGCCTCGAGATCCTCGGCGACCGAGCGGCGCAGGTCTGCCAGCGACTGCTCGTCCGTGATCTCGGCGGCGCGCCCGACGGCGTCGGCCAGGCTCACGCGAAGGAGCGGGCGGCGGGGCCGACGTAGCGGGCGGAGGGCCGGAAGAGGCGGCCGGTGCGCTTCTGCTCGAGGATGTGCGCGGACCAGCCGGCGACTCGCGAGCATGCGAACATCGCGGGCGCGAGCGGCGGCGGGATCTCCGCGATGTCGAGGACGATCGCCGAGTAGTACTCGACGTTCGTCGCCAGGACGCGCTCGGGATGACGCTCCTGGAGGGCGGCGAGCGCGGCCCGCTCGAGATCCTCGGCGACCTCGACATACGGGGATCCGAGCTCCTCCGCGGTCCGCTTGAGGATGCGCGAGCGGGGGTCCTCGGCCCGATAGATGCGATGCCCGAAGCCCATGATTCGCTTCCCCTTCGCGAGAGCGTCCTGGACCCATTGCTCGGCGTCTCCCTGCTCCGCTACCTCTTCGAGCATCGGCTTCACGTACGCCGGAGCGCCGCCGTGAAGCGGCCCAGAGAGGGCGCCGACCGCAGACGAGAGCGCCGCCCCGCAGTCGGCCCCGGTCGAGGCGACGACTCTCGCCGTGAAGGTCGAGGCGTTCAAGCCGTGCTCCGCGGTGCAGATCCAGTACGTGTCGATGGCCTTGACGTGACGCGGGTCGGCCTCCCCGCGCCAGCGGATCAGGAACTTCTCGGCGGCGGTCGAGCCGGCCGCGACCTCCTCGTCGGGGACGACGTCGCTCTTCCCGTCGGCGACTCGCGCCGAGCGGGCGACGATCGACATCATCTGCGCCGAGAGCCGGCCCAGGTCCTCGCGCGCCTGCTCGTCCGAGATCTCGTTCAGCTTCCCGAGGTCCCACTCGCCCGCCAGGCGCGCGGTCTCAGCCTGCAGGTCGGCCGGCGCGTTGCCCGTCAGGCCGGCGGGCTCGAAGGGCTCGGGGTCCGGCATGCGCGATTCGAGGTCGTCGTCGACCAGGAGGCCCCAGACGCTCTCGTAGGGATACCGGCCGACCAGCTCCTCGATGTCCACGCCCCGGTAGCGAAGGGCACCCCCTTCACGGTCGGGCTCCGCGATCTCCGTCTCGACGGCGACGATGCCCTCGAGCCCTGGCTTGAACTCGTTCATGTCGGAGGCAACGGTAGCGAACGGCCGCGTGCCGCGAGGCCTAGAATGGCCCTCGCCCATGCCGTACCGCGTGACCCTCATACCCGGCGACGGGACGGGGCCCGAGATCGCCGAGGCGACTCGCCGCGTCCTCGAGGCGACCGGCGTCCCGTTCGAGTGGGACGTCCAGCAGGCGGGCGCCGACGTGATGGAGGAGTACGGCGGGAACCCGCTTCCCGAGCACGTTCTCGACTCGATCAAGGAGAACGGCGTCGCCCTCAAGGGGCCGATCACGACGCCGGTGGGAACGGGCTTCCGCTCGGTGAACGTCGCCCTTCGCAAGAGCCTCGACCTCTACGGCCAAGTGCGGCCCTGCAAGAGCTACCCCGGCGTCCGCTCGCGCTACGACACGGTCGACCTCGTCGTCATCCGCGAGAACACCGAGGATCTGTACGCCGGCATCGAGTTCGAGGAGGGGGCCGACGAGACGCGCGAGCTGATCGACTGGCTGGAGCGACGCAGTCAGGCTCGAGTCCGCCGGGACTCGGGCCTGAGCATCAAGCCGATCTCGGTGAGCGGCTCGCGCCGTATCGTCGAGTTCGCCTTCGACTACGCGCGCAAGAACGGCCGCCGCAAGGTCACGGCCGTCCACAAGGCGAACATCATGAAGTTCACCGACGGCCTCTACCTCCGCGTCGCGCGCGAGGTCGCGGCCGAGAACGAGGACGTCGAGTTCGAGGACAAGATCGTGGACAACCTCTCGATGCAGCTCGTCCAGCGCCCCGAGGAGTACGACGTCCTCGTCTGCCCGAACCTCTTCGGTGACATCGTCTCGGATCTCGCCGCGGGACTCGTCGGCGGGCTCGGGCTCGCGCCGGGGGGCAACTTCGGGACCCACGCAGCAGTCTTCGAGCCGACCCACGGCTCCGCGCCGAAGTACACGGGCCAGAACCGGGTGAACCCGATGGCGATGATGCTCTCCGGCGTCATGATGCTGCGCCATCTCGACGAGCGCGAGGCCGCCGACCGCGTCGAGGATGCAATCGCCGCCGTCATCGCCGAGGGGAAGTCCGTGACCTACGACATGAAGGCCACCCGCGACGACGCGACCGCCGTCGGGACGAGCGAGGTGGCAGACGCGATCATCGAAGCCGTGGAAAATGCTGCACATTTTCCACGGGTATGAGTTTGTCCCTTCGCTTCGCTCGGGAGGATGAGATAAGACCGTGAGACGGAAGGTGACCGTGGTCGGTGCCGGGAACGTCGGCGCGACCGCCGCGCAGGAGATCGCGCGCCGCGACTACGCCGACGTCGTGCTGGTCGACATCAAGGAAGGGCTCCCGCAGGGGAAGGCGCTCGACATCGACCAGGCGGCGCCGGTGCTCGGCTACGAGCCGTCGGTTGTCGGGACGAACGGCTACGAGGAAACCGACGCTTCCGACGTCGTCGTCATCACCGCCGGCGTCCCGCGCACCGGCGACATGAGCCGCGACGACCTCGTGACCATCAACGAGGGCATCGTCGGCTCGGTCACGCGCGAGGTCGTCGAGCACTCCCCGGACGCGACCCTGATCATCGTCTCGAATCCGCTCGACGCCATGTGCCATGTGGCGAAGAACGTGTCCGGCCGGCCGCGCGAGCGCGTCGTCGGCATGGCGGGCATCCTCGACACGGCGCGCTTCCGCACCTTCATCGCCATGGAGACCGGAGCGTCGGCGAAGGACATCACGGCGATGGTGCTGGGCGGGCACGGCGACCAGATGGTGCCTGTGGTGTCGGCGACGACCGTGGGTGGTGTCCCGCTCACGAAGCTCGTCTCCACGGAGCGGATCGACGCGATGGTGGAGCGAACGCGGAAGGGCGGCGGCGAGCTCGTGAAGCTGCTCGGCACCTCGGCCTGGTACGCGCCCGGCGCGGCCGCGGCCCAGATGGTGGACGCGGTCCTGCTCGACCAGAAGCGCGTCCTCCCCTGCACGGCCCTCCTCCAGGGCGAGTACGGGATCGACGACCTCTACATGGGCGTGCCGGTGAAGCTCGGCTCCGGCGGCGTCGAGGAGATCGTCGAGCTCGACCTCACCGACGGCGAGCGCGCCGCCCTCGAGGAGTCGGCGGCGGCCGTCCGCGAGGTCGTCGCGGTCCTCGCAGGCTGATACCCGAGTGCCCGCCGGCCCCGGTGCCCGGGGCTACGATCGGTCAGTGCTCCGTCGCGTCACCCTCGTCCTGGCCGCCGTCGTCGTCCTCGCGGGGGTCTGGCTTGCGCTCACGCTCATCCCCTCGGACCACTACATCGTGCTGCCCGACCGGGCGCGGCCGACCGACCCCCTCGTGGAGATCCCCGGCGAGGACGCGCAGACGAGCGAGGACGGCGTCTACATGGTGGACGTGCGAATCGGGCGCGCCAGCCTGCTCGAGCGCATCTTCCCCGGGATCCACGACGGAGCCGACCTCCTTCCGGAGCGGGCGATCAACCCGGCGGGCGTGAGCGACCGGCAACGTCGCCGCTCCAGTCTGAACGCGATGTCGCGCTCCCAGCTCATCGCCATCACCGTCGCCCTCCGCGAGCTCGGCCACGAGGTCGAGGTGACCCCGGCGGGCGCCGAGGTCGTCCTCGTCCAGCCCGACACCCCTGCCGACGGCGAGCTCGAGGTCGGTGATCTGATCGTCGAGGCCGGTGGAGAGGAGATCGGGTCGACCGGCGATCTCCGCCGGGCCACGGGCGACGTCACGCCGGGCGAGGACGTGGACCTCACGGTCGAGCGCGGCGACGAGACGGTCGAGCTCGACGCTCCCGACGATCGCGTCCCCGGACGACGCCGAGCGCGCAGTCGTCGGCGTCCAGGTGCAGGACGCCGAGGAGTTCGAGTTCCCGGTCGACATCGAGATCGACGCCGGCGCGATCGGCGGCCCCTCGGCAGGGCTCGCCTTCGCCCTCGACATCGTCGACGAGCTCGGCGAGGACCTCGACCGGGGACGGAAGGTGGTCGCCACCGGCGAGCTGGCACTCGACGGGCAAGTCCATCCGATCGGCGGCGTCAAGCAGAAGGCGATCGGCGCCCGCGAGGCCGGCGCGGACATCTTCCTCGTCCCCGACGCGAACGCCGCAGACGCCCGGGCGGCGGCCGACGGCCTCGAGGTCGTCGCCGTCTCGAACTTTGCCGAAGCGTTGGCGGCACTGGCAACGCCCTAGTTGCCGCCGTCGGCAACGACTCCCACGAACCTTGCGGAAATTCCGTGTTTTTCGTGGCGGCAACGCGTGACCCCGCAAGGGGCCGGGCCTTAGGATGCTGCCGGAAACGATGGCGAAGCGGCTCCGAATAACCTGCAAGGACTGCTATTTCAGCCAGGCAGGCCTCTGCGCCCTCGCCGACGGGCCGTGTCCCACCTTCCGTTCCGCGAAGCCGAAGAGGCTCGAGCCGCCGACGCAGCCGCGGCTCGTCGCGCGCTCGGAGCTCCGCGCCCCTGCGCTGGCCTGAGCCCTAACCAGGAAACGCGTCTTCGCCGCGAATCGACTCGAGGTCGGAGTCCTCGCGCGCCCACGTCGCCACCCGCGGGTCGAGCTCGGCGGCGCGGGCGAGATGCGCGAGCGCGTCCTCCCGGCGTCCCGCGAGCGCCTCGCAGCAAGCGAGGTTGTAGAGCACGTTCGGATTGTCAGGGTGTCGCTCGAGAGCTCTCGCCATGACCTCGCGCGCCCGCTCGTATTCCTTCGCCGTGTAGAACGGAAGCGCCTCCAGCCACGCTTCCCAGGGCGAAGGCTCGAATGCCTTGCCCGCGGTGGCGCCGACGACGAGGACGGTCGTCTGCGGGTCGACCGCGGTCGCGGCACGGCGGGTCTCGGGATCACGGACGAAGACGAGCGTTCCCGCGGGCGCGTCCAGCTCCTCGCCGGCCACCGTGAAGCGGGCACGGCCCGAGAGGACGAGATAGAGCTCCTCGTGCCGGCCGGCGCCGGCGCCGAGCTCGTCGTGCTCCTCGATCACCTGGCCGCCCGGCTCGGCGGCAGCGTACGCGTTGACCCCGAACGCGCTGATGCCGAGCGGGATCCTGATCGGGATCGTGGCGAACTCGCCGTCGAACCGCTCGAGCTCGTCGAGGCGGGCGGTCTCGTAGGCGGGGTTGCTCACGCCGGGACGGGAAGCGCGTCGCGCACGAGCCGCCCAAGCCTCGAGATGCCTTCGTCGATCGCCTCGGGACGCTCGTAGGAGAACGCGAGGCGCAGAGCCGACTCGCCGCCTCCGTGGAAGAAGAAGTCGGGCCCCTTGATGAAGGCCACACCTGCCTCGTCTGCCTGCACGAGGAGACTCTCGGCGCTGAGGCCTCCCGGCAGCTCGACCCAGAGGAAGTAGCCGCCGTCGGGCTCGTTCCAGGTCGTCCCGTCCGGCATCTCGCGGGCGAGCGCGGAGATCATCGCGTCCCGGCGCGCGTGCAGAGCCTCCTGGATCGCCTCGACGTTGGGGTCGAAGCGACCGCGCGAGGCGAACTCGTGAAGCGTCGCCTCGACGAACATGACCGGCGAGACGTAGTTCTCGAAGACGAGCGTCTGCATCTCACCCATGAGGCCCTCCGGCAGGATCGCGTACCCGACGCGGATACCCGGTGCGACGGTCTTCGAGAACGACGACATGAACATGACCCCCTCGCCGCCCGCGAGCTCGAAGATGCGCGGCAGGCCCTCGCCGCCGAAGCGGAGGAGGCCGTAGGGGTCGTCCTCGAGGATGGTGGCGCCGTGCGCGCCTGCCAGCTCGATCAGGCGGCGGCGGTTCGGCTCCGAGAGGGTGCGGCCGCTGGGGTTCTGGAACGTCGGGATCGTATAGACGAGGCTCGGCCGCGCGGCTCCTCCCAGTGCCGACTCCAGCGCGTCGAGGTCCATGCCGTCGTCGCCGAGCGGGATGGACTCGACGTCGGCGCCGAGGCGCCGGAGGATCTGCAGCGAGCGGTCGTAACACGGCGCCTCCACGAAGATCCGCGCGCCCGACTGGACGTGATGGCGGGCGATGAAGTTGAAGGCCTGGAGGGAGCCGTTCGTGATCATGACGCGCTCGACATCGATGTCGTGGCGGTCGGCGATCCACCGCCGCAGCGGCAGGTAGCCGAGCGGCGGCCCGTAGTTCAGCGCCGTGGCGCCGTCGCGCGCGAGCGCAGCCTTCGCGCAGTCGCCGAACTCGTCGATCGGAAGCAGGTCGGGGCCGGGAATGCCCCGGGCAAAGGAGATCAGGCTCATGTCCCGAGTCTACTGACGGCCGGCGGACGCGTCATCGAAATCCGGACCGAACCGAATCTGCCCGCCGTGCGAATAACGCCCGGAGCCGGAAAGGAGAGACTCACCATGGCAGGGATCACCGGGCTGATTCGGTAGGCGATCTCGCTTCGCGGGACCGCTTTCTCAAGCGTGCGCTCGTCGCCGGGGGTACGGTTCTCGCCGGCGGGGCGCTCATTGCCGGGCTGCCGAAGCTTGCGGCCTCCGCCCAGTCCCCCGAGCAAGACGCGGAGATCTTCAACTTCGCGCTGCTCCTCGAGCAGTGCAGGCAGCGTTCTACGCCGAGGCGGCCGAGCTGAGCGAGCTCGAGCCCGAGCTGCTCGAATTCGCGAGGATCGTCGCCGAGCACGAGCGTCAGCACGTCGCCTTCCTCGCAGAACGCCCTCGGCAGCCGCTGCGCGCGACGAGCCCGAGACCGACTTCGGCGATGCGACGACGGTTCCGGAGAGGTTCGCGGCGGCCGCGACCACGCTCGAGGACCTCGCCGTCGCTGCCTACAACGGCCAGGCGGCGAACCTGACCAAGGACGGCCCTCCGCGCGGCCGCGACGGTCGTCTCGGTCGACGCCAGGCACGCCGCCTGGATCCGCGCCATCGGCGGGCGGCCCGCGGCCTCGCAGCCGGTCGACCAGGCTCTCTCCATGCCGAGGACGTACTGGCCAACGCTCGACAAAACCGGGTTCCTGCAAGCGGCATGAGGGGAGGCACGCGTGACGTTTCGAGACATTCCCGATCTGGCCCTCGAGGACCTCGACCGTGACGGCGCGATCAGAGAGGCGCGTCGACCGTCTTCCCCGCTCCTCCCGCGGCGGCTTCCTGAGGGCCGCCGCGGGCGGCCTCGCCGGGCCGTCGCGCTCGGGCGTCCCGGCAGCCGGGGCCACACTGGCGCGAGGCGATGTCGCGATCCTCAACTACGCGCTCACCCTCGAGTACCTCCAGGACGCCTTCTACACGGAGGCCGAGCGCAAGGGCGCCCTCGCGGGGCCCGCCGCACGGCTGACACGGGTCGTCGGCGCCGTCGAGCGCGCCCACGTCCAGGCCCTTCGCGACGCGCTCGGGAGCAAAGCGGTCGCAGCGGCCGCTCTTCGACTTCCGCGGGGTGACGGAGAGCCCGCCGAGCTTCATCCGCACGGCCGTCGCCTTCGAGGATCTCGGCACCGCCGCCTACAAGGGCCAGGCCCACCTGATCGAGTCGCCGCGAGGTGCTGGCCGCGGCCGTCGGCATCCATTCGGTCGAGGCCCGGCATGCCGCCTGGATCAGGTACATCGCCGGCGCGCAGCCGGCCGCGGAGCCTTCGACCAGGGGTTGAGCGCGGCCGGAGACGCTTCGCCTCGTCCGAGCCACCAGTTCGTCGTCCGCAGCCGCCGCGAACCACCGCAGGCAGGAAGAAGAAGCCTGCGTTCACCGGATGAGAGCACGGGGCCGCACGCCATTGGTCAGCGTGGCGGCCCTTGCTCTCGGCTGCGGCTCGGCGACCGCCTTCGCTCGCGTCGCGATCGGCGGGGCGATAGAGCCGGGCCGAGCCGGGTGCCGACGGCGGCCTCGGCTCCGGACGCGGCGCTCGCGAGAGCCCCTGAGCCGGCCTTCGAGATCCCGTCACCGGGCGATCCTCGACAGGTCCGCCTTCGAGTCGACCTGGGCGGCCGTGAAGCGCGCGGTCGGCGCGCACGGATCCGGACCGGCCTCGAGCCCTTCGTCGCCCGCGTGAGCCCCGCACGCCGGAGGGCACGACCAACATCGTCCTCGTGCTCGGCGGCGGCAGGAGCTCGGCGGCGCCCTCTGGATCCGCGTGCGCCTTCCCGTCCTCCCCAACAACACCGACGGGCTGGGTGCCGCGCGCGGCGCTCGGCGGCTACGGCATCGTCGACACGCACCTGATCGTCGACCTCGGCGACCGCCGGGCGACGCTCCTCGCGACGGGCGCGTGCGTCTTCCGCGCGCCCGTCGGGGTCGGCACCGCCTCGGCCCCGACTCCGCGCGGCCGCTTCTACGTGCGGAACAAGCTGACCCGCTACCGCAACCCCTTCTACGGGCCGATCGCGTTCGGCACGAGCGCGCGGTCGGCCACGCTGACCGACTGGCCGGCGGGCGGTTTCGTCGGCATCCACGGGACGAACCGGCCCGACCTCATCCCCGGCCGCGTGTCCCACGGCTGCATCCGCCTGCGAAACGAGGCGATCCGTCCGGCTCGCCGGCTCCTGCCCATCGGGACCCCGCTGACGATCCGCGCCTGATGTCGCTGCGAGCCTCATCCCTTCCTGCTCGTCGTGCTCGGCCCTGCCGGATGCTGGTCGCGATCGCCCGCCGCGGTCGCTCAGAACCAGGCCCCAGACCTCTCCGAGCTCTGGAACGAGTACCCGCTCGAGCTCGCAGCCGAGGAGCAGACACTCCGTCGGCGCCCGTGAGGAGCGCGGCTCGAGGCCGGGCCTCCGCCGTTGCCGGCGAGGCACGGCGGCGCCGCTCCCGGACGGCCTTCCTCTTTCTGCGCCTTCGTCGCTCGCCGTCGTCGGCCTCGGCGGCGCAGCCGCCAGTGCTCGGAGGGTCCGCGTGAACGGCGCCACGGCGGAACGGGGCGCCGGCGCGTCGACTAGGTGCGGGCGCCGGCGACTTCGGCGGCCAGCCGGGCGACCTCGGTGGGGTTCGTCCCCACGCGGACGCCGTGCCCCTCGAGGGCTTCCTTCTTCGCCTGCGCCGTTCCGGCGGTGCCGGAGATGATCGCGCCGGCGTGGCCCATCGTCTTACCGGGCGGCGCCGTGAAGCCCGCGATGTAGGCGACGACGGGCTTCGTCATCTCGGCCTCGATGAAGGCGGCGGCCTTCTCCTCCTCGGCGCCGCCGATCTCGCCGACCATGACGACGAGCTCGGTTTCCGCGTCGGCCTCGAAGCGCTCCAGGACGTCCACGAAGGACGACCCGACGACGGGATCCCCTCCGATGCCCACGATGGTGGACTGTCCGATCCCGAGCTGTGTCAGCTCGTGCCCGATCTGGTACGTGAGCGTGCCGGATCTCGACACGAGGCCGACCGGCCCCTCGCTGAAGATCTCCGCCGGGATGATCCCGACGTTCGCCTTGCCCGGGGAGAGGACGCCGGGGCAGTTCGGGCCGACGAGCGTGATCCCGCGCGGGCGGACGTGGTTGTAGACGCGCAGCATGTCGTGGGCGGGAATGCCCTCCGTGATGCAGATGACCGACTCGATGCCGGCGTCCACCGCCTCGTAGATCGCGTCCGCCGCGAACCGCGCGGGGACGAAGACCATCGCCAGGTTTGGGCCCGTCTCGGCGACGGCGTCGGCCACCGTGTCGAAGACGGGGATCCCCTCCACGTCGGCGCCGCCCTTCCCCGGCGTGACGCCGGCGACGACGTTCGTCCCGTAGCTCTTGTTCCGGGTCGCGTGGAAGGAGCCCTCGCGGCCCGTGATCCCCTGGACGACGAGACGCGTGTCACGGTCGACGATGATGGCCACTAGCGGCTCGTCCTCCCCCGGAGGGCGATGCGGTCGAGCGTGATCCAGTCGTCGTCGATCCGGCCCGCGAGCAGCTCGCGCACGCGCTCGGCCTCGGCCCCTGCGCAGCCGGAGCGCTCGAGCCAGGGGCCCACGCGAAGCGCCTTGTCGACCCGCCGGGCCTCCTCGATGACGAGGCCCGCGCCGGCGAAGAGGTCCCGCCACTCGGCCTCCGTGTAGTTGCGGACGTGCGAGGGGTCGCGCAGCCGGTCGGCCTCCTCGGCGGACTCACCCATGAAGAGGTTGTCGACGACGAGCACGCGGTCGGCGGCGACGCGGGCCATCTCGCCCACGCCGGCCGCGACATCGGCGAAATGGTGTGCGCCGACGCGACACGTGACGAGCTCGAAGCTGGCGTCCGCGAAGGGCAGGTGCTCGGCCGGGGCCAGGACGTCCGCCTGCATACCGGGCGCGGGATCGACGGTGACGACTCGGATCCCTTCCTCGCGGAGCCTGCGGGCGACGTGCCCGCCTCCGCTGGCGACGTCGAGCGCCGTCGTCGCCCCGCTCGCCCACTCGACGAGCAGGTCGAGGTCGGGCCCCTCGCGGTGAGCCTCGCTTTCGCGGTAGGCCTCGGCGCGATCGTCCCAGACCGAGCTCACCGGGTCAGCTCCACTACCCGCTCGGCCGCCGAGAGCATGGTCTCTTCGACGTGGAGGTTCGGGGACGCCGCCTCGACGAGCAGCCGCCGCCCCTCCTCCGCGTTCGTCCCGTCGAGGCGGACGACGATCGGGTCCTCGATCGACATCTGCCCGAGCGCCGCCAGAATCCCGCGCGCCACCTCGTCGCAGCGCGTGATGCCGCCGAAGACGTTGAAGAGGATCCCTTCGACCTGCTCGTCGGAGGTGATCACCTCGAGCGCGTCGATGACTCCCTGTGCGTCGCCTCCGCCGCCCAGGTCGCAGAAGTTTGCGGGCCGGCCGCCTACCTGGTCGATGACGTCGAGCGTCGACATCACGAGCCCGGCGCCGTTCCCGAGGATCCCGATCTCCCCGTCGAGCTTGACGTAGGTGACCCCCTTTTCGCGCGCGAGGCGCTCGCGCGGGTCCGCAGCCTCGATGTCGCGCATCTCGGCGATGTCGGGATGGCGGAAGAGGGCGTTGTCGTCGACCGTGAACTTCGAGTCGAGCGCTTTCACCTCGCCGTCGGGCGTGACGATGAGCGGGTTGATCTCGCAGAGCATCGCGTCGAAGCGGACGAACGCCTCGTAGAGCTTCGCCACGATGGCGATCACCTGCTTCTGCTCCCCCGGGTCATCCACGCCGGCCGCGAAGCAGAGCCGGCGAGCCTGCCAGGGCTGGAAGCCGACCAGCGGATCGACGTGGAGCCGCGCCAGCGCCTCCGGGCTCTCGGTGGCAACCTCCTCGATGTCGATTCCCCCCTGCGTCGTGAACATGAAGAGCGGCTTCTTCTCTCCCCGGTCGAACGTGACGGAGAGGTAGTACTCCTTGGCGATGTCCGAGGCCTTCTCGATCCAGACCCTGCGGACGACGTGGCCCCGGATATCCAGACCGAGGATCTCGGCAGCTCGGGCCTCCGCCTCCTCGGGCGTCTCGGCGAGCTTGATTCCGCCGGCCTTCCCTCGACCGCCGGTCAGCACCTGCGCCTTGACGACGACCTGGCCCGCGAGCTCTTGTGCAGCGGCCCGCGCCTCGGCCGGGGTGGTGGCCAAGCGCCCGTCCGAGACCGGGATGCCGACCTGAGCGAACAGCTGCTTTCCCTGGTACTCGTAGAGATCCACGGCCGGGCGCGAGTGTATCGGAGCCGAATCGCCACGTTCGCGAGGCGCGCGTATCGGGTATACCGCCGAGACGCTGTAGCGTTCGGCCACACACCGCACCAGGAGGTAACGATGACCACCCTGCGCGACGACGAGATCCTGACCCGGACGACCGACGGGGAGGGCCCCGAGCTCCAGGCCGACGCCGACGGAGACGACACGGACACGACCGACGGCGACGCCACCGACACGGACTCCACCGACGCCGACACGGATTCGACCGACGCCGACACTGACACCACGGACACGCCGTAGCGCGGCCGAGGACGCGCTCGAGCGCTGCCTCGACCCGGTCGGCGTCGAGACGTTCTCTCGCCGAGCACTGGGAGCGGCGGCCGCTCGTCGTCCCGCGGGACGAGCCCGGCCGCTACGACGACCTCCTCTCCGAAGCCGACGTCGAACGGCTCGTCTGCTCCACGGCGATCCGCTACCCGGCCTTCCGGCTCGTTCGCGAAGGCGGTCAGCTCGACCTAGGCGCCTACACCCGGGACGTTTCCTGGCGACCGCCCTTCTCGAGGACTGCCGACGTCCCACGAGTCCTGGCCGAGTGGGAGGCGGGCGCCACGATCGTCCTCCAGGCACTGCACGTCAACTGGCATCCGCTCGCGGTCTTCTGCCGCCACCTCGAGAAAGCGCTCGACCAGCCGGTGCAGGCAAACGCGTACTACACGCCGCGCGGCTCCCAGGGCTTCGCGGTCCATCACGACACGCACGACGTCCTCATCCTCCAGGTCGCGGGCGAGAAGCGCTGGCTTCTCTACGAGCCGCTCCTCGAGCTGCCGCTCAAGACCCAGCGCTACTCGAAGGCGCTCGGCGAGCCCGGCGAGCCGACCGACGACTTCGTCCTCCGGGCGGGCGACACGCTCTACCTCCCTCGCGGCTGGCTGCACCAGGCGGAGACCTCCGACACGGATTCGCTCCACCTGACCATCGGGATCAACGCGTACACGTGGCTGGATGCCGCGAAGGCCGCACTCACCGAGGCAGAAGGGGAAGCCGCGTTCAGGCACGGCGTCGAGCCGGGCTCGGACGAGGCCGACCGGCTTGCCGAACGGCTCGGCGCGGAGCTCGACCCCGCGCTCGTGGCGATGCGCAGGCGCCGAAGGTTCGTCCAGACGCGCCGGCCGATCCGTGCCGACGGCCTGGGGCAGCTCCGCGCGCTCGAGCGGCTCGACGCCGAGACGCTCCTCGAGCGCCGTGACACAGTGATCGCCGACCTCGAGGAGGGCCCGCACGGGCTCGCGCTCATCTTCGAGGGGAAGGAGCTCAGCTTTCCGGCGCACGCCGGGCCGGAGCTCGCGGCCTGCTACGAGGCCGACGAGCCGTTCCGCCTCTCGGAGCTTCCCGGCGACCTCGACACCGAGGGGCGACTCGTCCTCGCCCGCAGGCTCGTCCGCGAAGGCTTCCTGCGGGTCAGAGACGCCTGAGGGCCGTCGCGAAGTAGTGACGCGCGCGCTGCGGCTGGGCGGCCCCGCACGTGAGGTAGACGGGCTCGTCGGAGAGCTCCGTGGCGACGTCCGCCTCGATCACCGCTCCCTCCACGGTCCGGAAGCGGACGCGCCACGTCTCGTCGCCCACGTCGACCCCGGCCGCCCGGAGGTCGTCGATGCCGAAGAGGCCCTCGGTCTCGCGAATCGCGTGCTCGGCCGCCTGGACGGGGAACGTGTGGGCGGCCCGGCCCCGGTAGTGCTCGAAGTCGATGCGGCTCGCGGCGTGCGCAGCGAGGAGCGCCGCCGCGTCCCCGGGCTCGACGCGGCCGTAGTAGAGGCCCTCCGGCAGCACGACGACGTTCCCGGCGAAGCGGTCGCCCCCGACATGGGTCGACTGCCAGACCCAGCTCGTCTCCGTCGTGTGCCGCAGCGCGTCGTAGAGCGGCTGCCCGTTCTTGGCGCAGCAGCGGTCGCGCTTGCCGTGCGTGCAGACGACCAGGAGCGGGTGGTCGACCGGCACGCCCGGTAGCCCGTTCCCGGCGAGCGCCCCGACGAAGTCGAACCCGAGCAGGTCCTCCTGGTAGTCGACCTCGAGCTGGAAGAAGCGCTCCTCGCCCGCCTTCGACGTCCCGAAGTAGACGTGCCTGCGGCCGTAGGCCCGTCGCTCGGGCTTCTTGATGAAGAGCAGCCGCGACGGCGCGAGCGCGTGGAGCTGCTCGCGCAGATGCTGCTTGAGACTGGACGGGAAGCGGCTCGCACCGAGCACGTCCCGGTCCCAGGCCGCCCGGTACTCGATCGCGATCCAGTTGTCGATCCGGCTGGCGGTCGCGGCGAGGGGCTCGTGGCTCGCCGTCGACACGGCCGCGCAGAACGCGCGTCTCTCGGCGTCCGCCCTCGGCTGCACGCTCACGGCCACGAACGTAGCGTAGCCGATCTGTAAGGGCTCCCTTACAACTCCTCGTCTACGCCCGCCTCGCCCTCCCGGGCGACCACGCAGATCACCTGACCCGTGGCGACCGGCTCGCCGGCGGCCACCGAGAGCCCGCTGACGACGCCGGGGCGATGCGCCGTGATCTCGTTCTCCATCTTCATCGCCTCGACGACGCAGATCACCTGGCCCTCGCGCACCTCGTCGCCGTCGGCGACCTCGACGGCGAGGACCGTGCCCTGCATGGGGCTGACGACCGCCTCGCGGGCGGCCGCGTGGTGCGCCCCGTCGCCGGTGCGCTCGCGCCTGCGCCGCGCCAGCTCGGCGTGCGGCGGCTCGGGCCGAAGCACCGTCACGTCGAAACGGCGGCCGTCGAGCTCGATCCCCAGCGTCGTCTCTCGCGCGCGCGAGGACGTGGCCGCCGGAACGACCCGCGAGGAGCTCTGCGGCTGCGCCTCCCCCGCGATCGACTCGACGAGGCCGAAGCAGGTCTCACCTGCGACGAAGCACGGGTGCTCGAGGAGCGCACGGTGGAAGCCGACGAGGGTCTCGACGCCCTCGATCACGTACTCCTCGAGGGCGCGCAGCATGCGCCGGCGCGCGCGCTCGCGGTCCGTGTCCCAGACGACGAGCTTCGCGACGAGCGGGTCGTAGATCCCCACCACCTCGGAGCCCTCGACGACGCCCGAGTCGACGCGGACGCCCGGGCCGGCCGGCTCGCGGTACGCCGTGATCGTCCCGGGCCCGGGCAGGAAACCGTTCGCCGCGTCCTCGGCGTTGATCCGGCACTCGATCGCGTGGCCCACGAAGCGCACGTCCTCCTGGCGGACGGAGAGCGGCTCCCCGGCGGCGACGAGGAGCTGCTCGCGGACGAGGTCGAGGCCGGTCACCAGCTCGGTGACGGGGTGCTCCACCTGGATCCGCGTGTTCATCTCCAGGAAGAAGTAGTCGCCGCCCGAGTCGAGCAGGCCCTCGATCGTCCCCAGGCCCCGGTAGCCGACGGCCCGGGCCGCCTCGACGGCGATCGCGCCGATCCGTTCACGGAGCTCCGGGCCGACTGCCGGCGAGGGAGTCTCCTCGACGAGCTTCTGGTGGCGACGCTGGATCGTGCAGTCCCGCTCTCCCAGGTGGACGACGTTCCCGTGAGCGTCGGCGAGCACCTGGACCTCGACATGGCGTGGGTCCTCGAGGAACTGCTCGACGTAGACAGTGGAGTCCGCGAAGTACGACTCGCCCTCACGCCGCGCGGAGGCGAGCGCACGCTCGGCCTCGTCGGCGGAGCGGACGATCTTGAGCCCCTTGCCGCCTCCTCCCGCCGAGGCCTTGACGGCAAGCGGCCAGCCGTGCTCCTCGCCGAGCGCGACGACCTCGGCGGCGGACTCGACGGGCTCGGTCGTCCCCGGAATCACCGGCACGCCCGCCTCCTGCATGAGCCGCCGAGCCTCGACCTTCGAGCCCATCGCCTCGATGGCGGCCGGCGGTGGTCCGATCCAGACGAGGCCGGCCTCTTCGACGGCGCGCGCGAAGGCGGCGTTCTCGGCCAGGAACCCGTAGCCGGGGTGGATTGCCTCGGCGCCGGACCGCCGAGCCGCCTCGAGCACGCGCTCCTGATGAAGGTAGCTCTCGGCCGGCGCTCCGGGACCGAGGAGATAGGCCTCGTCGGCAAGCGTGAGGTGGAACGAGCCTCGGTCGGCCTCCGAGAAGACCGCGACCGTCCCGATCCCGAGCTCCCGCAGCGTCCGGAAGACGCGGACCGCGATCTCGCCTCGGTTGGCGACCAGGACCTTCACGAAGGGAGCCATGCTGGGGCGTATTCTGCCCCTATGACTCTTTCCGACCAGCTGACGGCCGCTCCGCGCGGCCGCCGTGCCGCGTGGCCAACAGCCTGCGTAGCTTCAGCCGCGAGGACAGCTCGGCCGTGCTCGAGCTCTCTCGCCGAGCGATCACGCGCCCCGAGGAGCACGTCGGCAACCCCCTCTGGGCGACACGGGACGAGCTCGAGAGCGAGCTCTCGGACTGGGAGGAGCCCCCGGAGAAGACACTGCTCGTCGACGAGGAGGACGGCAAGGTCGTCGGGTTCGGCGGAGTCGAGCTCCCGAAGGGCTTCCCCCACGCGGACCTCTTCGGCCCGCTGATCTCGCCGGGCTACCGCGGACAGAAGCTGGGCGGCGAGCTCCTCGACGCCTCGGTGGCGATCGCGCTCGAGCACGCCCGAACGTCGGTAATCGGCTCGGTCGGGCTGCGCAACATCAGCGGGCGCATCCTCCTGGAGAATCGCGGCTTCCACCCGCGCGGAGGGGCGAAGGCGGTCTTCCGGCTCGCCCGCGAGGAGCACCGTCCGGAATCCGAGGGCCCGCCCGGCGTCGTGGTCCGGCGCGGCGAGCAGGACGATCTCGAGTCGGCGCTGCGCCTCTACCACGAGGCGTTTCCGGAGGGGCTCTTCCCCGACGAGGCGTGGCGACACGGGCTCGAGAAGGGCTCTGTCTACCTCGCCGAGCGCGACTCCACCACTCTCGCGTTCCTCAACATCGACCCGAGCGACCGCTGGGCGTACCAGATCGGCGTGGTCGCCGAGGAGCGCTCGCGCGGCGTGGGCCGCTTCCTCCTCTCGCGGGTCCTCGACGACTACTGGTCGGAGCACCCCGGTGAGGTGCTCGGCCTCGCGGTCGAGGCCGACAACCTCCCGGCGCTCAAGCTCCTGCGCCGGCAGGGCTTCGCGCCCTGGCTCGTGCTCCAGTCCTACGAGCTCTGGCTCTAGAGGCCGCCGGCGCCGTCGTCCTCGTCCGGCTCGAGCGACTCGCCCACCCCGGCGCGCCACCAGTCGCTCCTCGCATCGGAGTGCTCGGCGAGGAGTCGGGGCAGAGCGCGTTCGAGCGCCTCGCGCTCCTCGGGGGAGGGCTCCGGCCGGACTGCGTAGTCCATCCGAAGGCTATTCTCGCTCAAGCATGCGGCCGCGAGTTCCCGCGGCGCCAGCGCATCCGCCGGGCGGCTCTTCTGCCCGGCGACCTCGTCTTAGGGAAGAGCGGTCGCAGCTCTAGATTCGCGTCGCAGGCGAGACCCGCGTCGCGTGTCTGAGCACGTCGGCGGAGCGGCCTCTGACGCGGTCTTGACATCGCCTTGCGCCTGTCAGATAGTCGGCTTGTCCGACAGCAAGCTAGCCCTGTTTTGTTGGGGGAGGGGAGGACCCACCGTGAGCGCTGAGGACGATCCGCGCACCCAAGAAGAGCCGGCGGAGGGACCAGTGGGGAAGGGCATCTCGCGCAGGAAGTTCATCATCGGCGGTGCGGCCGCCGGCGCGGCGATCGGACTAGGCGGGGCGAACGCACTGGCGAGCCCCGGATCGGGCCAGCCTGCGTCCGCGCGACCGAACCGCACGGACGAAGAGCTCGTCCTCTACAACGGGAAGTTCCACACGATGGACGACCAGGACAGGGTTGTGTCCGAGGTGGCAATCCGGGGAGGCCGCTTCGTTGATGTGGGCAACTTCGGCCGTCGCGGGCGCAACGCGATCAACCTTAAGGGACGAACCGTGATCCCGGGCCTGATCGAGAGCTGCGACCACATCGTTAGCTTCGGCAACTACCGGCCCGGCTACCACACCGTGCTTGAGAACGCGACCTCAATCGCGGAGATCCAGTCGATTCTGGCTGCGCGCCGAGCTGATGTCCCCGAGGGTGACTGGATTACCTCGCTCGGCGCCTGGACGGCGGAGACGATGTTCGCCGAGCACCGACTGCCAAACCGAGCGGAGCTCGACGCCGCCGTGCCCGATCATCCGGTGCTTCTCTACCAAACGACGGTTGGCCCGGCCTCGGTGAACAGCCTCGGCAAGGCGTATTTCGAGTCAGCCTCGACTCCGATAGTGGTCGGCGCCGACGGCAGGATCGCCTCGGGCATCCAGTCGACGACCGCCCTCTACCTCCTGCGTCTCACTCAGACGCCCGAGCAGCGCCGGCGGACGACCCAGGAAGCGTGGGCGTATGGCGCCAGCGTCGGGCTGACCTCGCATATCGACCAGCAGGGGATCGCCGCCCCGCCGAGCCCGCAATATGCGCTCGGCAACGCGATTCTCTCGGAGCCGACCCTCAACCCCAACCAAACGCTCTTTCACTTCGACCACTTCCGCCACTACGACACGTGGTGGGGCCTCCACCGAGAGGGCAAGACGACCGTGCGGATGCAGGCCGACTTCGTCATCGACACCCTTGACGTTCTGAACGAACGCATCAAGAACCAGCTCCCCTTCTTCGGCGACGACATGTTGTCGACGCACGCGGTCCATTACCAGCCCTCCGGGGGTGTGAACAACCCGATCTGGCTCGAGGGCTATCGGCTCATGGCCCGGTTCGGCTGGCGCGGCAGGTCGGGCGGCGGGACTGTAGCCAACATGGAAACCGCGATCACCGGCTTCGAGCAACTGAGCACCGAGTTCGACATCACTGACCTCCGCTGGACGCTGCACCGCATGTCCGGAACCACTCATGCGCAGCTCGACCGGCTGAAGGCGCTCGGCGGCACCGTGAACGTGGTCAGCAGGTCCTATCCGCTGGCGGCGGCGCTGGCTCCCGCGGCACCGTTTCGGACGGTGGTCGACAACGGCATCCATGCCGGCATCCACATGGATGGAGGCCACATCGCGACCCTCAACCCGTGGATCACGATCTACTTCGCCGTTACGGGCCGCAACGCGCTCGGCGAGCTGGTCAACCCCGGCCAGCAGATCACGCGCCAGGAGGCGCTCCGCCTCTTCACCCGCGGAAACGCCTACCAGATGAGGATGGAGGACAAACTTGGGTCGATCGAGATCGGCAAGCTCGCCGACCTGGTTGTCCTCGACCGAAACTACCTTGCAGCTAGTGACGAGGACCTGAAAAGGATTCGCTCGGTTCTCACGGTCGTCGACGGCAAGATCATTCACGGCACCGGGGTCGTCTAGCTCTCCCCGGTCTCAGCCAAAAGTCCCTGCCGGCGTCGAGGCGGTGCGAATCCCCTGTGGACTAGGCGCGAGTGAAGAGCCGACGCCCGCAGTGCGCGCTCGCGAGGCAGCGCGACCACGTGAGCGTCCACGTGCACTCCTCGGGTCAGGGCACGACCCTCACAACGCTCACCGGCTGGTACGCGGACACGTTCTCCTAGGGCCGGAGGCCTCTGCACGAAGCCGGCCTCGCGTAGCTCTTCCCTCGAATCCCCCGTCCGGGGGATGCTCCGCCCGGTGGACCTGCAGATAGTTCGGCACGTCAGTCGTCCGATAACCAACCGGAGAGATCAGATGCTGCATTGGAAGTCCAAGCTGGCGTACCTGCTCGTTGCGGCTGTCGTCCTCGCTTCGTTCCTGGGCGAGGCCGAAGGCTGGCACTGGTAAGCCGGACACTTGACCGTACGACCGATTCGCTCATCTGAGAGCGTCTGCGGTGAAGCGGAGAGGCCGGGTGTCTCGCACGAGACAGCCCGGCTTCTGCCGCTTCTGCTGCCCGTAGCGCTCGCGGCAGGCGTGGTCCTCGTGGCCGCGGCGCTGTCGCTCGGCCTTTCGGCCCCGACCGTGGGGCTGATCGGAGGCGTCCTGGCACTGGCTGCCGCGGCGGCCTTCGTCGAGGCGTACCCGGTCCCGATCGACGGCATCGCCTCCGGAGGGGTCTCGCTCACCGCAGTGTTCATCGTCGGCGCGGCGGTCGTCTACGGCTGGGCGCCGGCGGTCCTCATCGGCTTCGTCGCGCGCGCCTCGATCGAGGTGATCCAACGCCGGCCGGCGATCCGGCTCGCCTACAACAGCGCCGTCTACGCGCTCGCGGGCGGAGCCGCCGGAGCGGCTGTGGTCCTCGCCGGGAAGCATGACGGCGTCGGAGGTCTCTTCGTCGAGATCATCCTCGCGGCCGGCAGCTTCTACGTCGTGAACATCCTCCTGACCGCCGGGATCATCTCGCGCTGGTCGGGCGAGCCCTTCCTGCCGCTTCTCAAGCACTCGGTCTACTGGACGGCCGTCCCCTTCTCGATCATGGCCTCGGTGAGCCTCATGCTCGCGGTCCTCTGGGAGCGCTCCCCCTTCCTCGCAACCGCCCTCGTCGGCCCGCTCGTCGCCATCGCCCTCTACCAGCGCTCCGTGCACAGCGCCCTGAAGGCGATGCGGCTCGCGCTCACCGACCCCCTGACCGGGCTCGGCAATCACCGCCACTTCCACGAGCGGCTCCAGCACGACCTCGACCGGGCGCAAGGCGAAGGCTTCCCGCTCACGCTCGTCCTGCTCGACATCGACAACTTCAAGCAGTGGAACGACGGATTCGGTCATCCGACCGGAGATCGCCTCCTGGCGCAGGTGGCGGCCCGCCTGCGCCAAGGAGGCGAGGCGTTCCGGCTCGGCGGAGACGAGTTCGCCCTCCTGCTCCCGCGCAGGGACGAGCTCGAGGGGCTCTCGATCGCGCGCTCGGTGATCGAGCGCGTCTCGGAGACCGAGATCGAAGTCGGCGGATCGCTCAGCATGTCGGCGGGCGTCGCGAGCTACCCGCAGCACGGCGTCGAGCGGGACGAGCTCGTCCGGGTCGCCGACAGCGCCCTCTACGCGGCCAAGGAACAGGGGAAGAACACCGCCCGCGTCTATCGGCCGGACGTCATCGAGCTCAGCGAGCTCCGCCGGCTTGCCGCAGGCCCCGACCGCGCCGCGCGCCTGCGGACGGCCGCGAGCCTCGCCCACGCCGTGGACGCACGCGATGCGTACACCGGGAGCCACTCCTACATGGTCGGCGAGCTCGCCGCGCGCGTCGCGACCCGTATGGGCCTGGACGCAGAAGCGATCGAGCTGACGCGGCTCGCCGGCAGCCTTCACGACCTGGGCAAGCTCGCGATCCCGGAGGAGATCCTGCGCAAGCCGGGGCCGCTCAACGAGGCCGAGCGCCTCGTCCTCGAGCGCCATCCTCAGATCGGCTACCGGATGCTCGACTCCCTCGGCGTCGAGCCCGTGGCGACCTGGGTCCTCCACCACCACGAGCGCTGGGACGGAAACGGCTATCCGGACCGGAAGGCGGGGACCGACATCCCGCTCGGCGCGCGCATCCTCTTCGTTGCAGACGCCTACGACGCGATGACGACCGATCGCGTTTACCGCGGGCGGCTCTCCCACGAGCGCGCGATCGCCGAGCTCGAGCGCTGCGCGGGCACGCAGTTCGACCCCAGGGTCGTCGCGGCCTTCACGGCCGAGTTCGACCGGCCGCAGCTCGAGCTGGTCGCCTCCCAGAGCGCGTAGGCGTCGGCGTATCCTCGCCGTATGCGGCGGGTCGGAACCCTGCTCGTCGTTGCCGTCCTCGCGGCGATCGCGCTCGCGGCCGGGTTCGACGCGCTGCGCGGGGACTCCGCGCCCGGGCCGTCCGCCGAGCCTGAGCGGCCGACCACCTCCACGACCGAGACGACGGAGACATCCCCGCCCGACCAGGCCGGGCTCGGCGGAGTTCTCTACTACACCGACGAGAGCTGCCGGCTGCAGGCGGTCGAGCTGCCCGGGCAAGGGTCGGCCGACGCGCCCAACTGGAACGAGTGCCGCTTCGTCCTCTCGCGGGACGGGCACCGCGTCTCGGGCGCCGGATCGGCGTGGGACCCTCACACCGACCCGCTCAGGGGTCGCCTCTTCGAGTCCGAGGACGGGATGATCCAGGTGTCGACGAACGGCGGCCCGGAAGGCGAGCCGTTCAGGGGCGAAGCCCCGGCCTGGAAGCCGGACGGGACGCTGACCTACTTCGCCGACGGGGCGGTGCGCGTCTGGCCCTCCGGCGAAGTCGTTCTCTCGCAACGAGACCTCGTGCGGGCGCTGCGAACACTCCCGATCCCTGAGCTGGCCACTCGGTACGACCGTTTCCGGGTCCGCGAGGCCGCCTGGCTCGACGAGCGGCGTCTCGCCGCCATACTCTCGGCGGAGGGGCCCGAGTTCCGCGAGGACATGCTCGCGATCTACGACGGCACCGAGCTGGCTCAATACACCTTCGATGGGGCCGGCGGGTTGTCGGAGCTGCGAGTCAGTCCCGGCGGACGCTACGCGGCGGCGAAGTCGACCGGCGGCCGCGACGCGCCCGGGGGGTTCGTCATGATCGAGGCCGGCCGCGAGCTGAACACGCCCCGGATCGCCGGCTACCGCGCGCTTGCCTGGTCGCCCGACGAGCAGTGGCTTGCGATTGCCGCCGACGACGGCGTGTTCGTCTACCGGCCCGGCGCTCCGGGGCCTCCTGGACCTCGAGCTCGACCTCGACGCGCGGGACCTCGACTGGCGCGGAGAGCCCGGGCCGCCGCCGCTGGCCGACGCGGACGAGGCCCGGGACTGGTTGGACGGCCTGGCGACCGGCCGTCTCTTCGTCACGCTGCCGGGATGCAGGCTGCGCGCGCTCCGCTTTCCCGACCTTGTCTGGGACGAGGAGCCGGACGTCCACGCGCCCTGTCAGTTCACGCTCGACTTCTCCGGCACCGTGCTCGATGGGTCGGTCTCGGCGTCGCCGGCGGAGGAGATGACGGCTGCATGTGAGGGCCCTGAGGTCCACGTGTTCGAAGAGGGCGAGTTCCGGGCTCGTCACGCGAACGCATGCGGTCCTGCCTGGATGGGCGACGACCTTACCTTCGTGCGAGACGGAGGGCTCTGGCAGGGGATCGATGAGGCTCGGCGCCTCGTCTCGCGTGAGCAGGTCAGCGAGATCTTCGGGCGCCGGTCCGCGCTCGAGGAGGTCGCCTGGGTCGACGACGAGCGCTTCTGGGCGGTTGTCCGCTCCGGGTCGAGCGCCACCATCGCGCTCATGACTGCCGACAGCCTCGTCTTCTCTCCCTCGTTCACGGCGCGGACGATCGAAGGGCTCCGCGTGAGCGCAACGGGCATGGTCGCGGCCCGATCCGACCAGGGAGTCGTCATCTTCGACAGCGGAGGGCGACGCGCGCTCACGTTCCCCAACGGCAGGGCCGTCGCCTGGGAGCCGGGAGAGCTGATCGCCGCCGTCGCGACGCCGAGCGAGGTCCTCTTCGTGGCCCCGGTCTCGCGGGAGGTCGTGTCGGTCCCGCTCGCGGTCAGGGATCTCGAGTGGGTGATCCCGTGACCTCGGCCAGCCGCCCTTCGAGGAACGCTCGCTCCGCAGGCTGCCGCGTCAGCTCGAGCGACCGGGCGTAGGAGGCGGCGGCCTCCGCGTTCCGGCCGAGGCGGCGGAGCAGGTCGGCGCGCGCGGCGTGCAGGAGGTGGTAGCCGTCGAGCTCCTCTTCGAGCGGAGCCATGAGCTCGAGGCCCCGCTCCTCGCCTTCCGCCATCGCCACGGCCACCGCCCGGTTCAGCTCCACGACCGGGCTCGGCGCCACGCGGGCAAGGAGGGTGTAGAGATCGGCGATGCGAGCCCAGTTGGTCGCCTCGGGGGATGCCGCCCGTGCATGCTCGGCCGCGATCGCGGCCTGGAGCGCGTACGGCCCTGGGGGCAGGCGCTCGACCAGCCCGAGCCCCTCCTCGATCTGCGCACGGTCCCACAGCCCGCGATCCTGCTCGTCCAGAAGCACGAGCTCACCGTCCGGGCCGGTGCGGGCGTCGCGGCGCGAGTCCTGGAGAAGCATGAGCGCCAGAAGGCCCGCCACCTCCGGCTCGTCCGGCATGAGCGACCGCAGGACGCGCGCGAGCCGGATCGCCTCGGCGCAGAGCTCGCGGCGGACGAGCGCCTCGTCGGATGTGGCGGCGTAGCCCTCGTTGAAAACGAGGTAGAGGGCGGCCAGCACGGAGCCGAGCCGGTCCGGGAGCTCGTGGTCCGGCGGCACGACATAGGGAATGCGGGCGTCGCGGATCTTCCGCTTGGCCCGGACGAGACGCTGTTGCATGGCCTGGTCCGAGGTGAGGAACGCGCGGGCGATCTCGTGGGTCTGGAGGCCGCCCAGCGTACGGAGTGTGAGCGCGACCCGAGCCTCCGGAGCGAGCGCCGGGTGGCAGCAGGTGAAGATCAACCGCAGCCGGTCGTCGGGAATGGAGCTGTCCTCGATCTCGTCCTCCTCGCTGCCGGTCGGAACGAGGGCCTCCAGCTGGCGCACCTTGTCCTCGAGCCGGCGAGCCCGCCGGATGCGGTCGATCGCCTTGTTCCTGGCGGTCGTGGTGATCCACGCGCCGGGATTGCGTGGCACGCCGCGCTGCGGCCAGACCTCGAGCGCGACGAGGAAGGCGTCCTGAACCGCCTCCTCGGCGAGGTCGAAGTCGCCGAGCACGCGGATGAGCGCCGCGACCGCCCGCCCCGATTCCTCGCGGAACAGGCGGTCGACGGCGTCTGCCCTCAGGTCTACCGCCGCGCCTCCGACTCGTTCGAGTGGTGAGCCGACCCCGCAGCTTCGTAGTCCATCACCGGCCGGACCTCCACGGTTCCGCCGGGCATCGGGATCTTCTTCGCCCAGGCGATCGCGTCGTCGAGATCCTCGCAGTCGAGCAGGTAGTACCCGCCCAGCTGCTCCTTCGTCTCGGCGAAGGGGCCGTCCGAGACGATGGGCTCGCCGCTCTCCTGGATCTGCACGGTCGTCGCGGTGGCGCTCGGCTGGAGTCCCTCGCCGCCCACGTGCACGCCCGCTTCGATCGTCCCCTGCGTAAAGGCGTCCCACTGCCTCATGCTCTCCTGCATCTCCTCCGGCGTGCGCTCGGCCCACCGGCGCTCGTCGCCGAAGAGCGCTAGCAAGTACTTCATGAGCTCAAACCTCCCGTGGTCGCTGCGGCGCGGTTCGCCGCGTTCATTGTGACGACGAACGGGATACGCCCCGATCGACACGTCCTCACAGAGGAACGTTGCCGTGCTTCCGCGGCGGCCGCCTCTCGCGCTTCGTCAAGGCGGTCTTCAGCGCGTCGCAGAGAACCGGCCGCGTGCGCCTCGGCTCGATGACGTCGTCCACGTAGCCCCGCTCTGCGGCGGTGTAGGGATTGGCGAACTGCGCCTTGTAGTCGGCGATCAGCTCGGCACGGCGGGTCTCGGGGTCCTCCGCCTCCTCGAGCTCCTTGCGGAAGACGATGTTCACCGCCCCTTCCGGGCCCATGACCGCGACCTCGGCGGTCGGCCACGCGAAGTTGAAGTCGGCACGGATGTGCTTCGAGCTCATGACGTCGTACGCACCCCCGTACGCCTTGCGCGTGATGAGCGCGATCTTCGGGACTGTCGCCTCCGAGTACGCGTAGAGGAGCTTGGCGCCGTGGCGGATGATGCCGCCCCACTCCTGCGCCGTTCCCGGAAGGAAGCCGGGGACGTCCACGAACGTGACGAGCGGGATGTTGAAGGCGTCGCAGAACCGGACGAAGCGGGCCGCCTTCACCGACGAGTCGATGTCGAGCGTGCCCGCGAGCGCCCGCGGGTTGTTGCCCACGACGCCGACCGGATGGCCGGCGAGCCGCGCGAAGCCGCAGACGATGTTCTCCGCCCAGAGCTGGTGCACCTCCAGGAACTCGCCGTCGTCGACGACCCGCTCGACGACCGCGCGCATGTCGTAGGGCTTCGTCGGCTCGTCGGGAACGAGCGTGTCGAGCTCGGGGTCCTCCCGGTCGGGAGGGTCGGAGGGCTCGAAGAAGGGCGGCGCGTCGACGTTGTTCTGGGGCAGGAACGAGAGGAGGTAGCGCGCGTCCTCGAGGCAAGCCTCCTCGTCGTCGGCGGCAAAGTGGGCCACGCCCGACTTCGATGCGTGCGTGAGCGCGCCTCCGAGCTCCTCGAATGTGACCTCCTCGCCGGTCACCGTCTTCACCACCTCGGGGCCCGTGATGAACATGTAGGAGGTCTCCTTGACCATCAGCACGAAGTCGGTCATCGCCGGCGAGTAGACCGCTCCGCCGGCACAGGGCCCCATGACCAGGCTGATCTGCGGGATCACGCCGGAGGCCTGGACGTTGCGCCAGAAGATCTCCGCGTAGCCGCCGAGCGAGACGACGCCCTCCTGGATGCGCGCGCCGCCGGAGTCGTTGATGCCGATCAGCGGGCAGCCGTACTTGACCGCGAGGTCCATCACCTTGCAGATCTTCTCGGCGAACACCTCGGAGAGCGTGCCGCCGAACACCGTGAAGTCCTGGGAGAAGACGAAGACCTTCCGCCCCAGGATCGTCCCGTAGCCGGTGACCACGGCGTCGCCCCACGGCCGCCGCTCCATCATCCCGAAGTGCGGGTTGCGGTGGCGCACATAGCGGTCGAGCTCGACGAAGGAGCCCGGGTCGAGGAGCTTCTCGAGCCGCTCGCGCGCGAGGAGCTTCCCGCGCTCGCGCTGGCGCTCGACGGCGCGTTCGTCACCTGCGTGGAGGGCTTCCTCGCGCAGCCGCTCGAGCGCGGCGAGCTTCGCCTCGGTGGACTGGAGATCCTCGGCCTTCGCCATGCGCGGGAGCTTACTTTGGCTCGCGCGGAAGGCGGCACATTTCGTGAGCCACGCGTGCGCCTTTCCGCGTTAGGCTCGAAAGCGGGTGGTGGGCCGGGGTGCCCCAGGAAGGATCGCCGCGTCGCCGGCCGGGAGAGCCGTCACCATCCTGGCATGACTCTTACGCTCCCCGCCGCTCTTCTCAGGGCCGAAGGGCTCGCGCTCTTCGCCTCGGCCGTCGTGCTCTACGTCCACGGCGATTTCGCTCTCTGGCCGCTCATCGTCTTCGCACTCGCGCCCGACCTCGCGGCGCTCGGGTACCTCGCGGGACCGAGGACCGGCGCGATCGCCTACGACGCCGCGCACACGACCGTCGCACCGCTCGCGCTCGGCGCCGCCGGTGTCATCTGGGACGTTGGGTGGCCTGTCCAGGTGGCGCTCATCTGGGCCGCACACATCGGGGCCGACCGCCTGCTCGGCTACGGGCTCAAGTACACAACCGGCTTCAAGGACACCCACCTGCAGCGTGTCTAGCGTCTACTCGAGCTCCTCGGCCAAGAGCGAGTACATGTAAACGTCGGGGCGCTCCCCCCTGATCTCGATGTACTTGCGAAGCAGGCCCTCGCGTCGGAAGCCGGCGTTCTCGGCGACCCGGATGGAGGCCTCGTTCTCCGGCTCGACCACGAGCTGGAGGCGGCGGAGGCCGTGCTCGGCGACCGCCCGGCGCGCAGCCAGGCGCAGAGCTCGCGAGGCCACGCCGCGCCCACGGGCCTCGCGCTTCACCCAGTAGCCGAACTCGCCGCGCGCCTCGCCGGCGAGCCCGAACCCCACCGAGCCGAGCAGCTCGCCCGTCTCCGCGTCGACGACCGCGAATGCATAGATGCTCGGATGTCCCGCGACGAAGGCTCGGGCCTCCGCCTCGCCGTAGGGAGTCGGGACGCGCGTCCAGCGCGGGATCTCCGGGTCCTGGCAAGCCTCGACGAGCGCGGGCACGTCTGCCTCCGTGAAGGCGCGGAGCTCGATGCCGCCCTCGGCGGGGCGGCCGGCCGAGCTCACGGAGCGAGGTGAGCGTCGTACGCGCCGAGCTCCTCGCGCAGAGCGCCGCAGATCTCGCCGACGGTGCAGTGAGCTGCGAGGGCCTCGCGCAGGGGAAACAGCAGGTTCCCGTCGCCCCGCGCAGTCTCCAGAATCGCGAGCATTGCCGCCCCCGCAGCGTCCTCGTCCCGCGCGGCGCGCACCCGTTGGGTTCTCTCCACCTGCCTGCGCTCCGCCTTGGGATCGAGGCGGTGGAGCTCCATCTCCTCCTCGTCTCCCTCGACGAAGCGGTTGACGCCCACGACGACCCGCTCCCCGGTCTCGACCTGCCGCTCGAACTCGAAAGCCGAGTCCTCGATCTCGTGCTGCGTGAAGCCCTGTTCCACCGCGGCAACCGCGCCGCCCAGCTCGTCGATCCGCCCGAGCAGCTCCCGCGCCCCCTCCTCGAGCTCGAGCGTCAGCGCCTCGACGAAGTACGAGCCGCCCAACGGGTCGGCGGTGTCGGTTCCGCCGGCCTCGTGCCGAAGGATCTGCTGCGTGCGGAGCGCGATGCGGGCGCTCCGCTCGGTCGGCAGTGCCAGCGCCTCGTCGTATCCGTTCGTATGGATCGACTGCGCCCCGCCGCAGACCGCTGACAGCGCCTGGACGGCGACCCGGACCACGTTCGACTCCGGCTGCTGCGCGGTCAGAGTCGATCCTCCCGTCTGCGCGTGGAAGCGGAGCGCCTGGGCCTTCGGGTTCATCGCGCCGAAGCGGTCGCGCATGATCTCCGCCCAGAGGCGCCGCGCCGCCCGGAACTTCGCCACTTCCTCGAAGAAGTGGTTGTGGGCGTTGAAGAAGAAGGAGAGCCGCTCGCCGAACTCGTCGGGCGACAGGCCCGCGGCGACCGCCGCCTCGCAGTAGGCGATCCCGTGCGCCAGGGTGAAAGCCAGCTCCTGGACGGCCGTCGCCCCCGCCTCCCTGATGTGGTAGCCCGAGATCGAGATGGTGTTCCAGCGCGGCAGCCGCTCGCGACAGTAGGAGAAGAGATCGGTCGTGATCCGCATCGATGGCCGAGGCGGGAAGATGTAGTTCCCGCGGGCCACGTACTCCTTGAGGATGTCGTTCTGCACTGTGCCGCGGAGCTGGTCGCCGGGGACGCCCTGCTTCTCGGCGACGAGCTCGTAGAGGAGGAGCAGGAGCGCCGCGGGCGCGTTGATCGTCATCGAGGTCGAGACCTCGCCGAGCGGGATCGAGTCGAAGAGGATCTCCATGTCGGCGAGCGAGTCGATCGCGACGCCGGTCCGCCCGACCTCCCCCGCGGCGCGCGGGTCGTCGGAGTCGTAGCCGAGCTGCGTCGGGAGGTCGAAGGCGACCGAGAGCCCGGTCTGACCCTGCTCGAGGAGGTACCGGAAACGGGAGTTCGTCTCCTCTGCCGACGCGAACCCCGCGTACTGCCGAATCGTCCACGGCTTGCCGCGGTACATGTCCTTGTACGGGCCCCGCGTGAAGGGGAACTCGCCGGGCAGCTCCGGCGCGAGGCCCTCGATGTCCTTCGCGGTGTAGACCGGCTTGACCTCGATGCCCGAGTCGGTCCCGCGGCGATCCTCGGCCGTGGCCATGAAGTCAATCTACGCTACGCGCGTGGACACCGCCGCCGAGGGCCCGTGAGGGTCCGGGTGAGGCTCTTCGCCGGCCTGCGCGAGCGGGCCGGCGCCGGCGAGCGGGAGCTCGAGCTGCCAGACGGCGCCCGCGTCGCGGACGTCTGGACGCCGCTCGACCTGGGCGAGGAGCCCGGGGGCCTCCTCTACGCCGTGAACAAGGAGTACGCGCCGGGCGACCGGCTCCTCGCGGACGGCGACGAGATCGCCCTCATCCCTCCCGTCTCGGGCGGCGGCTTCCGGCTTACGGCAGAGCCGATCGACGTCGGCTCGGTGATCGCCGAGGTAGCCGACGAGCGGGCGGGCGCCGTCGCCACGTTCCTCGGTACGACCCGCATCCTCTCGCGCGGCCGCACCGTCATCCGCCTCGAGTACGAGGCCTACGAAGGGATGGCCGAGAAGGTCATGGAGGAGATCGCGGGCGGCCTGATCGCCCGCTACGACCTCTGCCGCGTCGCGATCACGCACCGCGTCGGCGTCGTCGGGATCGGAGAGACTAGCGTCGCCATTGCCGTCTCCGCCCCGCACCGCGAGCACGCGCTCGCCGCCTGCAAGGACGCGATCGACACGCTGAAGGTGGAGGTGCCTCTCTGGAAGAAGGAGGTCTACGAGGGCGGCGAGGAGTGGATCGGTCGCGGCTCTTGACCGCGGCTGCGCGGTCGCCGGCCCGCGGTTGAACGGGTGGCGGGGGCCCGAGGGCCCCCGCCGGTCTGCCTGCCGTGCTGGAGGTGCTTGTTACTGGCCCGGGAGGCCGCCGCCCGTCGAGCCGTCGTCGGTCAGGCTCGGGGTCGTGCCGGCCGGAGCCGTGACTGCCCAGGTGCCGTAGCTCCAGGCGTTGCCGGCCGCCGTCGGGATCAGCCAGAGCCCGGCGCCGAACTCGTCAGCCCTGAAGGACTGGCGGTGCCCGGCCGAGAAGATCACGACCTCGCTTCTGTTCACCGCGTCGCCCTCGTAGACGCACAGGTGTCCGGGAGCCGCCTCGGGGTCCGCCAACGTACCGGGGCACACGGCCGGGGCCGCGGTTCCGGACTTGATGAAGTGCTCCTGCGGCTCCGAGGCGAGCTTGAAGCCGAACGAGATGTTGTCCCAGCCGTCGTCGCCGGTGTTCGCGGCCTGGAGACCGAGGGCGTAGTCGCCCTGGATCGTCTTGATGGTGCTCTTCTTCACGTAGCGCGCATCCGCCTGGGGCTTCAGGTGGTTGTTCCACACGTTCACCCAGTTGGTGAGCGCGCTCGCGGGCGTCGCGACCATGATGATGCCGATCATCATGCCCGTCGCCAGAAGCGCGATCATCTTCCGCCTGCCTACCTTGCGCATGCTGCCTCCCTGTGGAGTTGGTTATCGACCGGACGGAGGAAGCCGCGGCCTTCTTCCCATCGAGACCCACAGGCCGCTGCCGTTTCGAGACCTGGCAACCCCGGCAGCCCTTAAGGTGGCGTTACGCGCCGCCGGGCCTGCCGGGGGCTCTCGAGGCCGCAGCTACGATGAGTCGGTGAGCAGCCTCACCCCCCAGCAAGAGCCTGAGACCCGCCGTTACGAGCTCGAGGACGGCGACGGCCACGCGTACCGCGACTACGAGCCGATCCACCCGGGAGGCGGCTGGCGCCGGCTCGGGAAGAAGCTCTGGGCCCCCCTGGCCGCGTTCGGCTTCCTGCTCTTCAAGTTCAAGGCGGCGCTGCTCGCGCTCTTCAAGCTCAAGATCTTCGTGACCTCGGGCTCGATGCTGGTCTCGATGGCGGCCTACGCCTGGATCTGGGGCTGGCGCTTCGCGGCCGGCTTCGTCCTACTCCTGCTCGTGCACGAGCTCGGGCACGTCCTCGAGCTGCGCCGGCAGGGAATCCCGGCCTCGGCGCCGCTCTTCATCCCGTTCCTCGGCGCGGTCGTGGGCATGAAGCAGATGCCCCACGACGTCTGGCGGGAGGCGCGGGTCGCGCTCGCCGGCCCGATCCTCGGGAGCCTGGGCGCCCTCGGCGTCTGGGTCGCCGGCGAGGCGCTCGACTCCGAGCTGCTCGTGGCGCTCGCCTTCACGGGGTTCTTCCTCAACCTCTTCAACCTCGTCCCGGTCTCGCCGCTGGACGGCGGGCGCGCGGTCGCCGCGCTTCACCCGGCCTTCTGGGCCGTGGGCCTCGCTCTCCTGCTCGGCCTCACGATCCTGTGGCCGAACCCGATCCTGATCCTGGTGCTCGTGATCGGCGGGCTCGAGGTCTGGAGGCGCTGGCGCGAGCGGAACGACCCCGGCGTCGCCGAGTACTACTCGATCGCGCCCTGGCGGCGGGCGGTCGTCGGCGTGACCTACGTCGGCCTCGCAGCGCTCCTCGCGCTCGCGATGAGCGCGACGCACGTCGAGCGCACTTTCTAGGCGACGAGCCGGCCGCTACACACCCCTCCCGCCGGAGGAGTGCTGTCAAAAAATGGGTATGCTGCCGGCTGCCGGGCGTTTGACGACCTCCGGCAACGAACGCGCCCTCCCTATGGGGGGCGCGTTCGACCTTCCCGGCGCCGCTTTGACTGACGCACCCGGCCGTGCCGTTCTTCTGCGTGAGCACTCCGGTGCTCGCTCTCCCCTTCTCGAGTCGCCTGGACGCGCCGGCTTTCGTCTGACCGTAGGCGAGGATCGACGGGTCTTCGACGGGATCCGACTACGATGAGCCGGTGAGCGGCGAGGCTGGGAGCCACCTGGACGAACGGCGCATGCTCCTGAGCGAGGAGCACGCGGAGCGGCTCCACGTCGGGCGTATCGCGGAGGAGTTCTTCACCGGCTTCGAGGCGGTCGCCGACCTGCCGACCCCGGCCGTCACGATCTTCGGCTCGGCCCGCGTCGGCGAAGGTCACCCCGCGTACGCGGCGGCCCGCGACGTCGCCCGGCGCTTCGCCGAGGCAGAGTTCGTGGTGGTCACAGGCGGCGGGCCCGGGGTGATGGAGGCCGCCAACCGCGGCGCGAGGGAGGGCGGCGGGCTCTCGGTCGGCTTCAACATCGTCCTCCCCCACGAGCAGGAGTCGAACCCCTACGTCGACGTCGGGCTCACGTTCGAGCACTTCTACGTGCGGAAGACGATGTTCGTGAAGGCCGCCGAGGGCTTCGTCATCTTTCCGGGCGGCTTCGGAACGCTGGACGAGCTCTTCGAGGCGCTCACCCTCATCCAGACGGGCAAGATCCTCGATTTCCCCGTCGTCCTCTTCGACTCGGACTACTGGCGCGGCCTGACGGACTGGATCCGAGAGCCCCTGCTCGCGGAGGGGATGGTCTCGCGCGAGGACTGCGACAACCTGGTGGTGACGGACGACCCGGCCGAGGCCGTCGCTGCCGTCGTCGCGTGCTACCGACGCCGGTCGGCCGAGACGCCCGCCGAGCCGGCGAAGGCCGACGCCCAGTAGAACCGAGGCTCAGCCGCGGAGGCGCTCGACGAGCTTCCACGCGCCGGGCAGGAGCATCCCGGCGAGGTAGAGCTTGAGCAAGTCGCCGACCACGAAGGGGTAGAGCCCGGCCTCGAGGGTACCCTCGAGCCCTGTGCCGATCTCGCGGGCGAGCCAGGGGAGCCCGAAGAGGTAGATGACCACGTTCCCGGTCAGCATGGCCGCGACGGCGGAGTTGAAGTGGCGATCCCACCTGCGCTGGGCAAGCCAGCCCGTGAGCGCGGCGGCGCAGACGAAGCCGACGATGTAGCCGCCCGTCGGGCCGGTGAGGACGTCCCAGCCGCCCTGGCCCTCGGCGTAGATCGGCGCGCCGAGCGCGCCCACGAAGAGGTAGAGCCCGAGGCTCGCCAGGCCCAGGAGCGCACCCAGCGAGGCGCCCACGAGGACGACCGCGAACGTCTGGCCGGTGATCGGGACCGGCGTGAACGAGAGGTTGATCTTGACCTGGGCGGCGACCGCGACGAAGCCCGTGCCGGCGAGGACGAGCAGGACGTCGGTGAGCACCCTCGGGCGTGGAAAGACCGCGAGCCTGAGTGTCGCCGCCTGCGCAGTCATCGCGGCGGCACTTTAGACAACTACGTCGTGGGGAGGTAGAAGAAGGGCCCGGGCGGGGTGCGTCCGGGGCCGTAGATCGCCGTCGGGTTCTGAGGGACGTAGCGCGTGAAGAAGTCGTCCTCGCGGATGAGCTTGCCCTTCTGGAAGACCTTCCGGTGGACGTTGACGTCGAAGCCCGGCCCGCCGCCTGACGCGGTCCGAAGCGACCTGGGCGGCGCCGAGGGGTCGACGGCGTACTGGAGCCGCGGCTGCGTGTAGTTCGTCGGCGTGCCGGTCGAGGCAACGACCCTCCGCCCCTGCTTGGTTCCGTAGAAGGTGACCGTGAAAGTCACGTCCGTGTAGGTGACCTTGACGAGGATCGCGTTCTTCAGGTCGTTCTTGAAGACGAGATCCGGCCCTCCCCAGGCGACCGTCGCGTCGCGGCCGACCGGGTAGTGGCTGATGTAGAAGGAGTGGTTGATCCGGTCCTTGACGGGGAGACCCGCCTCGAAGGCCGCGTTGAAGATCGTCGTCGCCGTCTGACAGACGCCGCCGCCGATCGAGGGGATGAGGACGCCCCCGAAGATCATCTGGCCTTCGCGGAAGCCGCGCTCGGCAGTCCTGGGGCCGATCTCCGTGTTGTAGGAGAACGTCTCGCCGGGCTCGATGATCGTCCCGTCCATGTAGTCGCCGAGGAGGTGGACGTTCCAGACCCGGTTCGCCGACGATTCGCCCATGTCTGTGGTGAAGGTGGAGATCCGTTCGCGGATGCCGAGCGCCTTCGCATCCTTGGTCGTGAAGTCGGCGGCGAGCGCCGTCAGCCCGAGGACGGCGGCGCGCCGACCGGGCGTGCGACCTCCCGAGAGCACGGCCTCGGTCGCCTTCTCGACGTCGAGGGTCGTGCCCGGCTTGGCCGGGACGACCCTGACGCGCTTGCCGACGACCCGGAACGTCGCATCGACGGGCTCGCGAAGCCTCGTCTCGACCATCGGCAAGAGGGCGCCCCGGAGCCCTTCGGAATCGAGCGAGAGCGCCCAGGTCCCCCGGGCGCGCTCGAAGCGGATCAGCTCGGCGAGCTGCGCCGGGCCGAGCTCGCCGACGCGTCCCTTCTGGAAGCGAATCGCGATCGGCGCCTCGACGAGCGCGCGGGCCCGGCGCGCGACCGCCTCGGCCTCCTCCGTCGTGACGGCGGCTCCACCGACTCGAGCGCCGCCGTGACGTCGGCCGAGCCGGCGAGACCGGAGGCCTGCACGGAAGCGAGCACGGGGTCGACGGCGACCGTCGTCCCCGGCGTGCCCGGCTTGACGACGACGTCGGTGCCGCTCATGCCCAGGCGCGCGTTCACGGGCCGCTCCGTCAGCCGCGAGAGCGTCGCCGCCACCTTCGCGCGCCTGGCCGGACGGAGCTCCAGCACCGGCTCGACCTCCCGCTCGAAGGCAAACGGCACGACGGCTCCGAGCCTCGAGAGCAGCGTCTCGCGGCCGGCCTGGAACGCGCGCTCTTCAGTCGCGGCGGCATCGAGGGTCCAGACCCGGTCGGGCCTGACGGAAAAGCTCTTCTCCCCGACCACGACCCGGACAGGCTCCGCGAGCCGCGAGCCGAGCTCCGCGTCGAGGCGGGCCTGGGCGTCTGCCCGGGAGATGCCGCCCACGTCGACGCCGGCGACGGACACGCCGGGAAGCACTGAGCTCCTGAGCGTCAGCGAGCGCGCGAAGACGGCAGCGCCGGCGACCATGAGCGCGAGGGCAAGGACGAACGCGACGGTTCGCACCCGTCCAAGACCCCGGATCGGGCGAGCGAGCCTCGCAGCCATCTCGGTCATGGACTCGTGAGGTTAGCGAGAAAACCCGTAACTATCATCACGGGGCGATGGCTCCGTCGAATCCGCTTCGCGCCCTGCCCTCGGTAGACGAGCTGCTGGGCCGCGAGGAGCTCGCCCCACTCCTCGAGCGCCACGGCCGCCCGCTCGTCCTCGCCTCCGTCCGGGCCGCTCTCGCACGCGCGCGCGAGGACGTCCAGGCAGGCTTCCCGGCCGGCGACCCACTCGAGAGGACGACGGCCGAGCTCGAGGCGCGCCTCCGCCCTAGCCTCCGGCGCGTCCTGAACGCGACCGGCGTCGTCGTGCACACGAACCTCGGCCGCGCCCCGCTCGCAGAGGCGGCCCTCGAGCGGGTGCGCGAGGTCGGCGCAGGCTACTCCAACCTCGAGTACGACGTGGCGGCCGGAACCCGCGGGTCGCGCCAGGATCACGCGGCGGCGGCCCTGCGGGAGCTGACCGGGGCCGCGGCCGCGCTCGTGGTCAACAACAACGCGGCGGCGGTTCTGCTCGCGCTCGCCGCCCTGGCAGAGGGCCGGGAGGTCGTCGTCTCCCGCGGCGAGCTCATCGAGATCGGCGACGGCTTTCGCATTCCCGACGTGCTGGCGCGCTCGGGCGCCACGCTGGTGGAGGTGGGGACGACGAACCGCACGCGCCTCGCCGACTACGAGCGCGCGATCGGGGAACGCACCGCCGCCCTGCTGCGCGTCCACCAGTCGAATTTCCGCATCGTCGGCTTCACCGAGCAGCCGCGCTTGTCCGAGCTCGCCCGCCTGGCAGAGCGCCGCGGGCTCGCGCTCGTGGACGACCTGGGCTCGGGCGCGCTCGCAGAGGCCGGAGACGAGCCGACGGCGCGCGCGAGCATCGAGGCGGGCGCCCACGTCGTCACGTTCTCTGGGGACAAGCTCCTGGGCGGCCCGCAGGCGGGCATCGCCGTCGGACGGGCAGACCTCGTCGGGCGGATGCGCCGTCACCCTCTCCAGCGGGCGCTGCGGCCCGACAAGCTGACGCTCGCGGCGCTCGAGGGCACGCTTGCGCTGTACCGGGCCGAGAGCCGCGAGCTCCCCGTCCTCCGCATGCTGGACGAGCCCGCCGCAGCCGTCCGAGCCCGCGCCGAGCGGCTCGCGGACCTGACGGACGGGGCCGTGGAGGAGACGGTGGCCCGCTCGGGCGGAGGCGCGCTCCCGCTCGCGGAGATCCAGAGCTATGCCTGCGTCCTTCCGCTCGAGCTCGCCGAGCCGCTCCGCCTCGGCGAGCCTCCCGTGATCGGAATCGTGCGCGACGCGCGGCTCCTGCTCGACTGCCGGACGCTCGCCGAGGACGAGGTCGAGGAGGTTGCGGAGGCAGTTCGCCGGTGCCGCTGACCGTCGGCACCGCCGGCCACATCGATCACGGCAAGACCTGGCTCGTCCGGGCCCTGACGGGCAAGGACACCGACAGGCTCCCGGAGGAGCAGGAGCGCGGCATCTCGATCGACCTCGGCTACGCGCCGCTGGAGCTCCCCGACGGGCGACGGCTCTCGCTCGTCGACGTTCCCGGGCACGAGCGCTTCGTCCGCAACATGGTCGCCGGAGCGACCGGGATCGACCTCTTCCTGCTGGTCGTGGACGCGGGCGAGGGCGCTCGGCCGCAGACGCACGAGCACCTCGCAATCGTCCGCCTCCTCGGGATCGAGCACGGCGTCGTCGCGGTCACGAAGGTCGACGCCGTGGACGCCGAGACGCGCGAGCTCGCCCTCGAGGAGGCGCGCGAGCTCGTCCCGGACGCGCGCGTCGTGGCCACGAGCGCCCGTACCGGAGAAGGCCTCGACGAGCTGCGCGCCGCGCTCGGAGAAGCCGCCGACCGTGTCGTGGAGCGGCCGTCGTCGCGCCCCACCCGGCTCTTCGTCGACCGCGTGTTCACCCTGCGCGGAATCGGCACGGTCGCCACCGGGACGCTCTGGTCGGGCTCGCTCGGGGAGGGCGACGAGCTGCGCGTCGAGCCTGCGGGGCTCGACGTCCGCGTTCGCAGCGTCCAGGTGCACGATCGGCCCGTCGAGCGGGCGGAGGCGGGCCAGCGGGTGGCCGCGGCGCTCCCGGGCATCGAGCGCACGTCTCTGCGCCGGGGCGATGCCCTCGTCGAGCCGGGCGCCTATCCGATCAGCTACCGCCTCGACGTCGCGCTGGAGGCCCTCGAGGAGATCGCCGACGGCGCCCGGCTCCACGTCCACCACGGCACGGCCGAGCACTTCGCACGCGTCGTCCGCATCGACGAGGGCCACGCCCAGCTCAGGCTCGCGACGCCGGCGGTCGCTGCTCGCGGCGACCGCGTCGTGCTGCGCGAGCAGACGACTCTCGGCGGCGCGCTCGTGCTCGACCCCTCCCCGCCGCGGCGCCCGTCCGCCGACCGCCTCGCGCTCCTCGAGCGTGGTGACGCGGCCTCGATCGTGCTCGCCGTGCTCTCCTCGGCGGCCGAGCCGATGCGACGGGACGAGCTGGGGCGGCGCGCGCTGCTCAGCGAGGAAGAGCTCGACGAAGGCCTGGCGCCGCCGTGCGCGCGCGGAGAGTGGTACCTGACCCCCGAGCTTCTGGAAGAGCTCGGCTACGGGATCGTCCGCAGGCTCGACGAACGCGCGGCCGCCTCATCGCTCGACCCCGGGATCCCGGTGTCCGAGCTCCTGCCGCCCCGGCCGTGGGCGCCCGCGCTCCTGCCGCTCCTCCCGATCGAGCGCCGCGGCGCCAGGGCCTACGCTCCCGGCGCGACGGCCCGCCTGGGTGACCGAGCCGAGGCGGCTGAGCGGCTCGAGGACGAGCTCGAGGCGGCCCGCTTCACTCCGGTCAAGGTCGAGGACGCCGAGCTCGCCCGCTACCTCGAGGACGCGGGCCGTCTCGTCCGGCTCGGCGACGGACTGGCCGTCGGCTCGGCAGCCTACGAGGAGGCCCGGAGGCTCCTCCTCGAGGAGTGCTCCGCGGCGGGCTCGATCGCGCTGGCCCGTTTCCGCGACCTTCTCGGTACGGGTCGCAAGCCGGCGCAGCTCCTGCTCGAGCGCTTCGACGCGGACGGCCTGACGCGGCGTGTCGGCGACGAGCGCGTCCTGCGACGCCGCGCGCAGCCGGGCTGACCGCGAGAAGGCCGCGCTCTTGAAGCTCTGCTCTACCTTCACATCGATACGGGCGACAAGCAGGAACCGCCTGCGGCCCTGAGACGCTCCGCGGGCGGGGCATCCGAACCGCAAGCGACCTCCTCGTCGCCCACAAGGCAGCGCAGACGCGGGGTGACGCGGATGCGTTCCTCGGGATCCTGGAATCGGGCCGACGCGCGGTGGCCCTCCGGTGCTGCAGACGATCGTCGACACGATCAAGGACGACGAGTGGGTGCCGCAGATCATGGACTGGCGCAACCCGGCGAAGCGGGCAGAGCGAACGCTTCGCTACCCCGACGACTTCCAGAACGGAATTCCGATCCCGTAGGCGTCCGAATACGCGCCTCGTTACGCCGACGCCCGGCGGATCAGGCTGGTCGGGCAGACGACGAACTCGCTGTCGGCTTCGACGTCGTCGATCCGCCTGAGCAGGAGCTCGGCCATCGCCTTCGTCATCTCCTCGAGCGGCTGCCGAACGGTCGTCAGCGGCGGGTCGGTCGCGGCTGCGTCCGCCACGTCGTCGAAGCCGATGACCGCGACGTCGTCCGGCACCCGCCTGCCCAGCGCGCGCAGGACCTCGAGCGCCCCGATCGCCATCGGGTCGTTGGCGACGAAGACGGCGTCGAGCGCCGGGCTGCGACGGAGGAGGGCCTTCATCGCCCGGGCGCCCGACTCCCTGCCGAAGTCACCGTGCTCGACCAGACCCTTGCGGACCCGCTGGCCCGAATCGCGCAGCGCGTCCACGTAGCCGTCGAAGCGGTCGACCCCGACCATCATGTCGAGCGGGCCGGTGATGGTCGCGACCTTCGTTCTGCCCGACGCGAGCAGGTGGGAGGCCGCGGCGCGCGCGCCGCCGCGGTTGTCGGCGTCGACGTAGGGCAGTCGCTCCCCCGGCCGTGGACGACCGTTGAGCACCGTGGGGATACCCGCTTCCGTCAGCGCGCGCGGCAGCGGGTCCTCGCCGTGGAGCGAGATGAGGATGACGCCGTCGACGTGCCCCTGCCTGAGGTAGCGCTCGACCTTCGCGTGCTCTCTCTCGCCTCGCGCGAGGAGAAGGGTCAGCTGGAGCTCGGTGTCGGCGATCGCCGCCGAGAGCCCCTGCACGATGGACGGGAAGAACGGGTCCGAGAAGACGCGGCTCTCGGGCTCCGAGACGACGAGCGCGATCGTGTCCGTGCGCCTCGTGACGAGGCTGCGGGCGGCCCGGTTGGGGACGTAGCCCAGCCGCTTGATGGCCCGCTCGACCGCCTTCCGGGTGTCGGGCCGGACCTTGGGCGAGCGGTTCACGACGCGGGAGACGGTCGCGGTGGAGACGGCCGCAAGGCGCGCGACCTCCTCGAGCGTCGGCGCCGGCCGTCGGGTCGGAGCGACGAAGTCTTCGCGACTGGATCCCTTTACATTCCGAGGCACTCTGTGTATTGTAAGCGCTTCCACGGATGAGAGCGCTTACATACATCCGTCAGGGCTCGGAGGCCGAGCCAGAGGCCCATCATCAGCGGATTCCTAGGAGGTCCTGATGCCGATCCGACGACGAACGCTCCGCCTCTTTACACGCGTGTTGCCGGTGCTGACCGTGGCTGCCGTCTTCGCCCTGGTAGTCGCCGGCTGCGGGCGAGGATGACGATGGCGGCGGCGCTGCCCAGGGCTCGGACTCGACGACCGCCGAGGCCAGCGACGAGCCGGTCACTCTGTCCGTCGGGCTCTTCGGGACGTTCGGCTACAAGGAAGCCGGCCTCTACGACGAGTACATGGACCTCCACCCCAACGTCACCATCGAGGAGACGAGCATCGAGTTCGAGCAGGACTACTACCAGGCGCTGCAGACCCATCTCGCCGGCGGAGCGGGGCTCTCGGACATCCAGGGCATCGAGGTGGCCCGCATCGCCGAGGTGACGCAGACGCAGGCGGACAAGTGGGTCGACCTGAACGAGCTCGGCGCCGGCGAGCTCGAGGACACGTTCTTCCCGTGGAAATGGCAGGCCGCGACGACCGCGGACGGCGCGACGCTCGGGCTGGGCACGGACACCGGCCCGCAGGCGATCTGCTACCGGACCGGACCTCTTCGAGCAGGCGGGGCTCCCGACCGACCGCGAGGAGCTCGCGGCGATGTGGGAGACCTGGGACGACTTCCTCGCGACGGGCGCGCAGTACGTGCAGAACGCAGCCGAGGGATCGGCCTTCATCGACAGCCCGACAGGGCTCTACAACTCCATCATCGGCCAGTCCGAGACGCAGTACTACGACGAGGAAGGCAATCCGATCTACGAGTCGAACCCGGCCGTCAAGGACGCCTGGGACATCGCGGTGCGGGCGATCGAGGGCGGCCTGACCGCAAAGCTCGAGCAGTTCGACCAGGCGTGGAACCAGGCCTTCGCGAACGGCGCGTTCGCGACCATTGCCTGTCCCGCGTGGATGATCGGCTACATCAAGGGCCAGGCCGGCGACGGCGCCGCAGGCAAGTGGGACGTGGCCAGCATCCCCGGCGACGGCGGCAACTGGGGCGGCTCGTACCTCTCCATCCCGGCCGCGAGCGAGCACCAGGAGGAGGCGTTCGAGCTGATCAAGTGGCTCACCGCCCCCGAGCAGCAGGTCAAGATGTGGACGCAGGCGCAGCACTTCCCGTCGAGCTCGTCCGCTTCGTCCGATCCCCGCTGTCGCGTCGGCCACCGACGACTACTTCTCGGGCGCCCCGATCGGCGAGATCTTCAAGGAGTCGGCGGACGACCTGCCGATCGCGATCCTCGGCCCGAAGGACGGCGTCGTGAAGGACTCGATCTCGAACGGGCTCAACAGGGTCGACCAGCAGGGCCAGGACCCGGACGAAGCCTGGCAGCAGACGATGGACGAGATCGCGAGCGCGATCGAATGAGCGCGGCCGTAGACGCCGTAGCCATCTCCTCCCCGGCGGCCCCGACCTCACCGGGGCCGCCGGCTCCCCGCTCGTGGGACGATAAGGCTGAAGCCACAGGTGGCCACCCGAACTCCAGGCGAAGACGTCGTCCGGGCCGCTCCGGCCCCGCACCGCGCGTGGCAAACGCGCCTGACGCAGCTCGACGTGAAGCTCTTGCCGTACGCGTACGTCTCGCCGTTCTTCCTGCTCTTCTTCGCCTTCGGGCTCTTCCCACTCGTCTACACGGGCTGGGTCTCGCTCCACAGCGTCAGCCTCCAGAACACGGACGAGATGACGTGGGTCGGCCTCGACAACTACAGCCGGCTCATTCACGACCACGCGTTCTGGAACGCGCTCACGAACACCTTCACGATCGGCCTGATCTCGACGGTCCCCCAGCTCCTGATCGCCCTCGCGCTCGCCCACCTGCTCAGCTACAAGCTCCGCGGCTCGACGTTCTTCCGCGTGTCGATGCTCATGCCGTACGCGACCTCGGTGGCCGCCGCGACGATCGTCTTCGCCATGCTCTTCGGCAGGGACTTCGGGCTCATCAACTGGTTCCTGGGCGTCTTCGGGATCGACAACATCGACTGGGAGAACGGTCGCTGGACGTCGCAGATCGCCATCTCGACGATCGTGACCTGGAGGTGGACCGGCTACAACGCCCTCATCTACCTCGCCGCCATCCAGGCGATCCCGAAGGATCTCTACGAGGCGGCGGAGGTCGACGGCGCCAGTCGGTGGCAGCAGCTCCGGCACGTCACCGTGCCGGGAATCAAGCCGGTCATCATCTTCACCGTCGTCATCTCGACGATCGGCGCGACGCAGCTCTTCGGTGAGCCGCTGCTCTTCGGCGGCGCCGGCGGCTACCGCGGCGGCGCCGACCACCAGTACCAGACGCTCGGGCTCCTCCTCTACGAGCAGGGCTGGTTCAACTTCCAGCTCGGCCGGGCGGCGGCGACCGCCTGGACGATGTTCATCATCATCATGCTCGCCGTCGCGGTGAACGCCTTGCTGGCCGCGCGCGGCCGGAGCCTCTTCGTCGTCGGACGCAGGCGGGGCCAGGCGTGATCGCGGCCCCTCTCCCTCGACGACGGAGGTTCGGCCGGACGACGATCGGCGAGCGGCGGGCCGGACCGCTCACGTACCTCTTCCTGGTCCTCACCACGATCCTCGCCGTCATCCCGCTCTACTGGACGGTGGTGGCGGCATCGCGCACGAACGCAGACATCGCGAAGACGCCGCCGCCGCTCACGCCCGGCAGGAACCTCTTCTCGAACATCGGCGAGTCGCTCGACCAGGTCGACATGTTCAAGGCGCTCCTGAACTCCGTGATCGTCTCGGGCTCGATCGCGCTCGGGACGGTGTTCTTCTGCACGCTCGCCGGGTTCGCCTTCGCCAAGCTGCGCTTCCGCGGGAGCACCGTGCTGCTGCTGATCATCCTCGCGACGATGATGGTGCCGGCGCAGCTGGGCGTCGTGCCGCTCTTCATCCTCATCGCGAAGCTCGGCTGGGTGAACCACCTGCAGGCGGTCATCCTCCCCACGCTCGTCAGCGCCTTCGGCGTCGTCTTCATGCGGCAGTACCTCTCCCGCGCCCTGCCCACGGACATCATCGAGGCCGCGGTCGTCGACGGCGCCTCCTCGTTTCGGATCTTCCGCTCGATTGTCCTGCCGGCCGCGAGGCCGGCGATGGCCGTCCTCGGGATGCTGACCTTCCTGATGGCCTGGAACGACTTCTTCTGGCCGATCATCGCCCTCTCGAGCCAGAACCCGACCGTCCAGGTGGCGCTCAACAGCCTCGGCCAGGGCTATGTGCCCGACCGGTCGGTGATCCTCGCCGGGACGCTCGTGGGCACGGTGCCCGTGCTGATCGTCTTCGCGCTGCTCGGCAGGCAGATCGTCGGGGGGATCATGGAAGGAGCGGTGAAGGGATGACCCCCGCTTTCTCGGAGGGATTCGTGTGGGGCGCCGCGACCGCGGCGTACCAGATCGAAGGCGCGACCACCGTCGACGGTCGCGGTCCGAGCATCTGGGACAGCTTCGCGCACACGCCTGGACGGGTCTCGAACGACGAGACCGGCGACATTGCCTGCGACCACTACCACCGCTACCGGGAGGACGTCGCCCTGATGGCCGAGCTCGGGCTCGACGCCTACCGGTTCTCGGTGTCCTGGCCCCGCGTCCTTCCCGAGGGCACGGGCCGCGTGAACCAGGCCGGGCTCGACTTCTACGACCGGCTCGTCGACGAGCTGCTCCGGCACGGCATCGACCCGCACATGACCCTGTACCACTGGGATCTCCCCCAGAGGCTCGAAGCCTCGGGCGGCTGGCCGGCCCGCTCGACCACGGGGGCGTTCGCGGAGTACGCGGCGGTCGTCGCCGCCCGCCTGGGCGACCGCGTGCGACACATCGCCACTCTGAACGAGCCGTACGTCATCTCGGATCACGGCTACCGGATCGGCTCGCACGCGCCCGGGCGCACCGACCCGGGCGCGGCGCTGGCGGCGGCTCACCACCTGCTCGTCGCCCACGGCCTCGCTGTGCAGGCAATCAGGGACGCCGCTCCGGAGGCGGCCGTGGGGATCGTCCTCAACTTCCATCCGGCGCACCCTGCCAGCCGGCACACGCTCGACCAGGAGGCAGCGGGCCTGGCACACGACCAGGTCAACCGTTGGTTCCTCGACCCGGTCACCGGCCGGGACTACCCGGAGGACGCCGCCCGCGCCTGGGAGCTGGCGGCGCGAGGAGGTGCTCGACGGGGATATGCCCCTCATCGCGGCGCCGCTCGACTTCCTCGGCGTGAACTACTACTGCCGGCACGTCGTCCGCTCCCCGCTCCTCCCGCCGCTGCCGGCCGGGCCGCCGCACGAGCTGACGGAGATGGGCTGGGAGGTCTATCCGGCCGGGCTCACCGAGGTGCTGCAGTTCGTCGCCTCACGGACGGGCGACCTTCCGCTGTTCGTCACCGAGAACGGCGCCGCCTACCCGCTCAACGGCGATCCCACCAACGATCCCGAGCGCGTGAGCTTCCTCCACCGCCATTTCGACGCGGCCGGCAAGGCCGTCGAGTTGGGAGTGCCGCTGCGCGGGTACTTCGTGTGGTCGCTCCTCGACAACTTCGAGTGGGCCCACGGCTACGGCCACCGGTTCGGAATCGTCCACGTCGACTTCGACACGCTGGAGCGGAGCGTCCGCGACAGCGGCAGGTTCCTGGCCGGCGTGGCACGGGACGGCCTGCCGCCGCTCGACCCGCCGGCCTGAGTGCAGGGCCCTGCTCCACCGCAGCCGGGACCGGCTAGTTTGGTCTCGGAGCGGCACGGGCCCGGTGGCCCAGCCGGTCTTCAAAACCGGTGAAACCGGTGTAGCCCATCGGTAGGTAGGTTCGACTCCTACGCCGCTCCGTTCACAAACTTCCTGCATATGAGCCACTTCCACGGTCGCCGCGTCGTCTGACGCGGCAACAGAATGTGAACTTGGTACTGGATTTGGTACCGGTTTCAGCGCGCCTCAGCGCCACCTAATCGCATCTAAAAGGACCAAAGCCGCCGGGTCGCAGAAACCGGTCTGGCGGCCTGTCGCGCTCAAGTGCGGGCCTCTCGAGAGCACAAGCGCCTACACGCTCGACCGCCGGCCTGCAGTCGAGCTGGGTGGGCGTTGGGGTGCCCTCGGCGAGCACGACGAACGGCGTCAGGACGCCGAGCGAGATGCCAGCGTCGACCAGCGCAGCGCGCCCGTCGAACGCATCGCCCTCGCCGGGCAGTTCCTTCGCCTGCCCCTCGCTGGGGTTGAGGGCGACGGCGGGGTTTGGTCGCTTGCAGACGGCCCGCTCAACGGGTTATAAGCGCGGCCCGACGACGCGGCCACGGGTAAGGCGACGCTGCTGAGCGCCAGAATCCGGTTCGGAAGCCCGCGTGCGATAGTTGGGGACGTTACCCGTCCACTCGCAGCCTGACCGGTGTTTGATTTCGGAGGTGGCCATGTCTAAGGAGGACGTTGGCTTGGCGGAAGGTCTGGGTCTGGCCGATGCGATCGGAGTGCTGCGCGATGAGCTCTTGAGAGCGCGCGCGGCCGGCGCCAAGTCGGAGATTCAGCTGCCGGTTGAGTCGATGACGGTGCAGCTGACCGTGACGGCAACGAGATCCATTGACGGCAAGGCAGGATTCAAGATCCCATTCCTGGAGATGGGGCTCGGTGGAGGCACGGCTCGCGAGCGCGGTTCAGAACAGCTTGTGACGGTTGTTTTCGGCGGGCCGGTCGATCGTGACGGCAGGCCGGTGAAGGTGGCCGAGGCCACGGATGAGCTCAAGGGCTAGTCCGGGGTCGCCCGTCTCCTTGGCCGACCGGTTGGTGGAGGTGATCGTCCACCGCGGTGAACGAGAGCCGGCCGAATCGCGATACCGGTACGGGTCGGGTTTCATCGTGCGTGGGCGCACGGTGCTGACGGCGGCGCACGTCGTGGCGGGGGCAGCGAGGGTGCAGGTGCGAGACCCAGACAAGAGGCTGTACCCGGCGAGCGTGGACTCGCGGTTCGTTGGGGATGCGGACGGACCCGGCCCGGATCTGGCGCTGGTCGAGATCGACGACGAGACGCTCGACCTGCCGCCGCTCGGCCTGGCGCAAGTCGATCGGGATACGTCCAGCGCCGATCCGGTGGAGCGGTGCCACGCGCTCGGCTACCCCTGGTTCGCCGAAAAGCGGTCACCGGAGACCGTTCGGGAGACCGTCGATGCGATCGGAGTCGTTCCCGTCCTGTCGAAACTGAAAGGCGGCCTGCTGAGCGTGCAGGTCTCCGTCTCGCCCCGGCCGCTGCCACCCGAACAGGTACGCCTGGGGGAGTCCGAGTGGTCTGGGATGTCGGGAGCCGCGGTGGTCGCGACCGGGATGTTGATCGGGGTGGTCAGCGAGCACGCGCCGAGGGAGGGGCCATCGGCGATCACGGCTGTCCCGCTGACCGCGCTCGAGTCGGATCCTGACCATCCCGGGTGGGGACCAGGGGTCGAGGATCCCGCCGCCTGGTGGTCTCGGTTGGGTGTCAAAGGCGTTAACGAGCTGCAGCGGCTGCCTGCTCAACCGAAGCGCGCGAAGCCGGCGTACTGGGCCACGCTTCTCGAGTTCGGTCAGGCGCTCCATCAACGAATGCCGCAACTCCTAGGCCGCGAGAACGAACTTGCGGAGATCGCTTCTTTCGCGACCGGTTCGACGGGATACCGGTGGTTGGTGGGAGGGGCATTCGCCGGGAAGACGGCGCTGCTGTTCGAAGCGGTGATGATCGGTCTGCCCGCCGAGGTTGACGTGGTCAGCTACTTGCTGTCCCGTCGAGCCTCCGACGCAGACAGCAACCGCTTCCTCGCCGCTGTCGTGCCTCAGCTCGCCTACCTCTGCGACGTGGACACGCCGACTCCAGATCGGGATCAGTTCAACGCACTCTGGCGGCAAGGGACGGAGCGCGCCGCGGAGAGCGGCCGCCATCTGCTCCTCGTGGTTGACGGGTTGGACGAGGACGTTCGCGCGCCCGGATCGCCAAGCGTCGCCAGCCTCCTCCCGGCGCTGGTCGGAGAGCGCGCGCATGTGCTGGTGGCCAGTCGGCCCTACCCCGAATTGCCACCCGATTTGCTGGAAGGTCATCCGTTGAGAGCAACCAGCCCAGTCGAACTCGAGCCGTTCGTGCGAGCCGGAGAGCTGGCGGAGCGGGCCCGACAGGAAATCGACAGCCTGACGAGGGGAGAAGATCCTGAGCTCGCGGTCGAGGTGCTGGGCCTGCTCACCGCAGCCGCGGGTCCCCTGTCCGTGCGCGACCTGGCCGACCTGTCGAACGGCGTGGACGGATCATCGGCCGCCCGCAGGTTCCAAGTCAGCCGGCTCGTCACCGAGCACGCCGCCCGTAGTCTCGAGCCGGTTGGCTCGGAAGCGCAACGACGGTACCAATTCGCGCACTACTCACTACTGGAGTACGCGGAGAAAAACGAAAACCTGGCCGACCCTGAATTCCGAGAACGAATCCACCGATGGGCAAGCCAGTGGCGTGAGCGCCGCTGGCCCACCACCTCGGACGTCGCCACCACCACACCTCGCTACCTGCTCGATACCTACTCCGCAACGCTGACTGGCGATCCGGATCGATCGGCGGCGCTGGTCAGCGATGCTGGATGGGTCGACGCGGCGATCCAGTCGCTGGGTACCGACCATGTCCTCGCCGACCTTCGCCGCGCCGCTGCCGCTGCTCCGACCCACGCGGAGGTGGTCGCAGTGCTCGCGGTGGTACAGAGGCAGGCCGACCACTTGAGTCCATCGCATCCGCTTGACGAGCCCGGCTATGTCCTCCGGCAGCTTTGGCTACAGGCGGCCGAGCTCGGCGAGGACCAGCTCGCCGACCAACTCCGGGCACGGGCTCAGTCACAGCCCGGCCCTCGCCTCGTTCCGAGCTCGACCACGCGCCGCGCCCCGCGAGCCCTCCTGGGCAAGCTCGGCCGCCATGAGGGCCCGGTGCTCGGGCTGGCAGCGCTGAAGGACGGGCGCGTGGTCAGCGGGAGCAGCGACCGGCGACTGCTTATTTGGGATCCGGCCCGGCCCACTTCCCAGCCGCTCGAACTCGGACGCGAGATCGCGGCGAACACCCTGGCCCTGCTGCGGGACGGGCGGGTCGTCACCGGAAAGGACGATGGGCGCCTGCTCCTGTGGGATCCTGCCGAACCCGGCACCGCCCCGCTTGAGATCGGCCGCCACGAGTACGCGGTGACGGTGCTGGCGGCGCTGGAGGACGGGCGCCTGGTCAGCGGCGACGGTGACGGACGCGTGCTGCTTTGGGATCCCGCCGAACCCGACGTTCAGCCGCTTGAACTCGGCCGCCTCGAGGACACGGTGAACGCCATTGCGGTGCTGGCGGACGGGCGTGTGGTCGGCGGCGGTGAAGACGGGCGCGTCCTGCTTTGGGATCCAGCCCAGCCCGACATCCAGCCGCTCGAGCTAGGCCCCTCCGAGGCCCTGGTTGGCGCGCTGGTGGCCCTGGAAGATGGACGCCTGGTCAGCGGCGATCATGACGGACGCCTGCTGATTTGGGATCCGGCGCAGCACTCCTCCCAGCCGCTCGAGCTCGGCCGCCACGAGGCCTGGGTGGGCGCGCTGGCAGCGCTGGAGGACGGGCGTCTGGTCAGCGGCGACGGTGGCGGGCGCGTGCTGCTTTGGGATCCCGCCCAACCCGACATTCAGCCGCTCAAACTCGGCCGCCATGAGAGCTCGGTTAGGGTAACCGCGCTGGCGGCCCTGGAGGACGGACGCCTTGTCAGCGGCGACGGCGGCGGGCGCGTGCTGCTTTGGGATCCGGCGCAGCACTCCTCCCAGCCGCTCGAATTCAACAGCGACGAGGACCTGGAGGAGCTGGCGGCGCTGGAGGACGGGCGCCTGGTCAGCGGCGACCGCGGCGGGCGCGTGCGGCTTTGGGATCCCGCCCAACCCGACATCCAGCCGCTCGAACTCGGCACCCACGAGGACACGGTGAACGCCCTGGGGGTGCTGCGGGACGGGCGGGTTGTCACCGGAGACAACGAGGGGCGCCTGCTCCTGTGGGATCCGGCCCAGCCCGGCTCCCAGCCGCTCGAGTTCGGCCGCTACAAGGACTACGTGAGCGAGCTGGCGGCGCTGAAGGACGGGCGCATGGCCAGCAGCGGCGACGGTGACGGACGCGTGCTGCTTTGGGATCCGGCCCGGCCCGCCTCTCAGCCGTTCGAGCTCGGCCGCCACGAGGACGCGGTGACGGTGCTGGCGGCGCTGGACGACGGGCGCCTGGTCAGCGGCGACCGCGACGGGCGCCTGCTCCTGTGGGATCCGGCTCGGCCCGACATCCAGCCGCTCGAGATCGGCCGCTACGAGAGCCCGGTGAGCTCGCTGAGCGCGCTGGTAGCGCTGGAGGACGGGCGCGTGGTCAGCGGCGGCTATGACGGTCACCTGCTGCTTTGGGATCCAGCCCAGCCCGGCACCCAGCCGCTCGAGCTCGGCCGCCATACCTTCTGGGTGAAGGCGCTGGCGGCCTTACCGGACGGGCGGGTAGTCAGTGGCGACGGTGAAGGCCCCGTGCTGTTCTGGGATATAACAGACCAGAGAGGGATCATCGCGGAGCTGGGCTGCTCGTCGACTGCGATTGCGACGCGACCGTCTTTTCCGGAGGGCTCATCAGTGGTTATCGCTCACCTGGGCGGCGGGTTCTCGTTCTGGTCTCTCGAATGAGACCGACTGGGCTGACGTCGTGACGAAACTCCTGGTCGCGTCCCCGCCCAACGCTCTCGCGAAGGGGTGCGGGGCTGTCGGCGAACTCGCTTAAGGCGAAGCTCGGCCGCTATCTGGTCGCGAAGCCGTAGCGGCCGTGGCAGGGCGCAATCTCGCCGCATTTGCTTCACGTGTAGAGTCTGTCCGTCGAGCGGGCCACCTCCCGCTCCGCATCGAGAGAGGCTGAGGGAACCGGCCCTGTGAAGCCTCGGCAACCTGCCCTGGCGGCAAGGTGCCAAGCCCGGCGGGCTTTAGCCCGAAGGATGTCGAGCGAGATTCAAGAGGAGAGTCCAATGCCCGCTACCGCACTTCGTTGTCGCAACTGCCAGACCGAGCTCCCGCTCGAGGGGATCGGTGCCTGCCCACACTGCTTCGGACCGCTCGAGCCCGTCTACGACCGGGATGAGTGGGCGCGGACCGCGACACCTGCGCGCATTGCCTCGGGCCCGCCGTCGCTCTGGCGCTATGCGCCGTTTCTCCCCGTTGAGCCGCCGGCCGAGCCACGGCTCGCGCCCGGCCTCACCCCGCTCGTGCGGGCACCGCGCCTGGCGGAGGAGGTGGGCGTCCGCGAGCTCTGGCTGAAGCTGGACACGGCCAATCCGACTCACTCGTTCAAGGATCGCGTAGTCGCAGTCGCCTGCGCGAAGGCCCAGGAGCTCGGCCTGTCGACGCTTGCCTGCTCCTCCACCGGGAACCTCGCCAACGCCGTGGCGGCGCGGGCTGCGGCGGAGGGCCTCGAAGCGGTGGTCTTCTGCCCAGCCGACCTCGAGCCGGAGAAGCTCGTCGCGACCTCCGTGTACGGCGCGACGTTGTACGCGGTGGACGGCACCTACGACGACTGCTCGCGCCTGACCGTGGAGCTCTCGTTCGAGCTCCCGTGGGCCTTCGTCAACGTCGGGCTACGGACGTACTACGCGGAGGGCTCAAAGACGCTCGCCTACGAGATCGCCGAGCAGCTCGGCTGGCGAGCGCCGGACGCCGTTGTGGCGCCGATTGCCTCCGGAGCGCTGTTCGCCAGGATCCACCGCGGCTTCAGCGACGTTCTCGACCTCGGTTTGCTGGAGGCCGGACAGCCGCGGCTCTTCGGGGGCCAGGCCGAGGGCTGCTCGCCGGTCGCGTCGGCGTTCGCCGAGGGGCGGCGGGTGGCTCCGGTGCGGCCGCGGACAGGCGCCCGCTCGCTCGCGATTGGGAACCCCGCCGACGGGGACGCGGCCGTCGCCTCCGCCCGCGCGTCGGGTGGGGCGATCTATGCGGTCCCCGAGCAGGAAATCGGAGAGAACATGGCTCTGCTGGCCGAGCGGGCCGGCGTCTTCGGCGAGACTGCCGCAGGCGTCACCCTCGGGACGGTGGTCGAAGCCGTCCGTCGCGGTGAGCTGGACGCGGAGGACGAGGTGGTGCTCCTCGTCACCGGCGACGGCCTCAAGACGCCCGAGCCCGTGCGAGAACGGCTACAGCCGATCGCGATCGAAGCCGATGCCGACGCGCTTCTCGAGCGCCTGGCCGCATCGGGCTGAGCGCGCCTTTCGTGGACGCCGGCGCGGTCGACCAGGGGTAACCCAGTCGCTGCGGCGAGCGATCGAACTCGTCGGCCAGGTAGACGATTCAGCGGGCATGAACTCGCGAAGCGCCAATAGTGGGGGATCTCTCGGATGCATGGTGCTGCGGACAACGAGGAGAGCAGAGGCGACGCGAACACCGCGTGGGCCATTTTCGCTCACCGTCCCATCGCCGACCGATGTCAGTTTCGACAACGGCACGATTTACCGAGGGTTGACCGATGAGTGAACGTCTGCGGCGGTCACCTTGACCGTTATCCGGACGAGGGCCCATCACGCGACCCCGACCTCGGATTCAGCCACATGCGTCAGCAGGAGAAGGACGGCAAGCCGACGACTCACTCGTACGCCTCGGACACGCCGCGCCTGTGCCGTCCCACGTTCGAAGTTGTGGCCGGCTGGATGCGGCCAGTCGGCCGATAGGCCGGGACCGAGCGGTTCCAGTGGTCAGCGTGACGCACGACCCCGAGGCGATCCGGTTCGTTCCCATGTGATGTCGTACGCTGGACCCACCCCAAGAAGGAGAGAACGACATGGATGTCGTCTTCCTGGTCGCCCGCGTCCTCTTCGCAATCGTCTTCGTCGTCTCCGGAGCGACCGTCCACCTTCTGCAAAGACGGCAGGGCATCGAGTACGCCAGGTCGTACGGCGTGCCGATGCCCGAGATCGGCGTCCCGCTCACCGGTCTCATGGCCGTCGTCGGCGGAGTCCTGGTCGCACTCGGGCTCTGGGGGGACCTGGGTGCGCTGCTGATCGCCGCCTTCCTCCTGCTGATCACGCCACTAATGCACGCGTTCTGGCGCGAGACAGAGCCGATGCAGCAGCAGATGCAGATGGCGAACTTCATGAAGAACACGGCGCTGCTCGGTGGAGCACTCGCGCTTTTCTACACGTGGAATCAGCTCCAGGGCGATGCCGGTCTCTCGCTGACAGACCCGCTCTTCGGCCGATGGTAGGGCGAGCTCATCGATCAAGCGAGGAGCCAGACGGTGAGCGAGGGAGCCCTTCCCGACGAACCTGATCGCGAGCCACCCCGAGCCGCTCGACCTCGCCCGGGTCGCGGACTAGGGCGCAACGGACAGATTCCGGGGGCGATGCTCGAGGGCTTCGAATCGCTGTTCCCCGCCGACGCGCCGCTCGCGGTGCGGATCCTTCGGGCCTAACTTGGTACTGGAATTGGTACTGATCTCAGCGGATCTCACCGCACCGAGAAGGACTGAAGCGGGGCCGAAACCCCGCTTCAGTCCTCAAATGGACCTTGCTTAACAGAGCTTCAAAACCGGCGAAACCGGTGTAGCCCATCGGTGGGTAGGTTCGACTCCTACGCCGCTCCGCTAGAAAAGAGCCTGCACATGGGGCACTTCCATCACAGCCACGTCGTCTTGGGCGGCAACGGAATGTGAATTTGGTACTGGATTTGGTACTGGTTTCAGCGCGCCTGAGCGCATCTCACCGGATCTCAGCGGAGCCGAAACCGCCGGTCGCAGAAACCGGTACTCCGAGCTGGCTGCATCTGCACGAGCTGCCCGCGGTCGCGCAACCACCGGCGCTGCACTGCCCTCACTAGGTGAGGCGCGCCAAGTCGCCGCGCTGCTCGACCTCCTTGCCCTCGCTCCGTCGACCGATCCGCGACCTACGGCAGCGGGCACGCGGCAGGAGCGAACTTCATGGTCGCTCTGGGAGCGGTGGATCTCCGAAATCGTCGCCGACATGCCGCCCGCACGGCGTACCTACACCCGCCGACTGAGCGGAGAGCCCGGGCTTTCGCCTAGGCCGCACGTCAGCTACCCGCGACGGGGACGATTCTCAGGTGACGATGAGAGCGTCCTGCCGTCGATGGCGGTGGCCGCGGCGCCGATTCCTTCTCGATCGTCGTGAAGCGCAAGCTCAACGTCTCGCTCGTCGCTGAGGGACACCTCCGTGGTAGTCGAGAGTAGGTCCAGCTGGAGGTCGATGATCCCGACTCGCTCGGGAGGCGCGATCGACCTGAGATCAGTGAGAGCCGCTTTCAGCCGACGCGTCACCTGAGGCGAGCCCGCCCCCGCTAGGCGGATCTCGTCGAAGGCGAGATGGACGTATGCCTCCCAGCTCATGGTTCGCATGGTGAGTCTGACCTGTCCCGCCTCGTCGAGATGCCGACCGTCAGGAAAGGGCCTGCGGGCGAGCTGCCTCAGGATGTCGTGCAGTCGGTCGATCGCTTGCACAGCGGTGGTGGGGTCTTGAAAAGCCGAGTCAGCGAGCGAGCGTTCCGCGATGTCGACGAGGAGTCGAACGCCGTAGGCGACGTCCTCATCGAGCGTGGGCTCCAAGCTGAGGATCAGAGCTTCGTGCAGTCGGTCCTCGTCCACAGCAGTGGACTCCCCGTGCACGCGGAAGAGGGGGCCGCCCGCCGGAACGAACTCACCGAGGGCCGGGACAAGCTCCAGCAGACAGTCCGCGCGCCGCCCCTCCTCGACCAAAAGCTCGTATCCGATCCCCGTGACCACGCCCGACTCCTTCGCTCTCACGACGGGAAAAGAGCCTTGCTGATGATCGAGATCCGGCCCCTTGTCCGGATACCTCTTGTCGAGAAGCGTGCGCGTCTCGTCGCCGACGAGCTCGATGAGCGCCGCGACGCGCAGTGCCTGTCCGATGTGGTGCACATACACGACGAGAACTGCGATGCTCAGGAGGACGAGTACGAACGCCGTTACGACCGCGATGCCTGGCACATTGCCCGTGCCGTCGCCGTTGATGGTCACCTCGCGGAGCGCGAGGATCGCGTGGACGAAAGTCGCGACGAACAGGCCGATCGCAAGCTGGCTCGGCTTATCCCGCAGGATGCGCTGCACGATGCGGGGAGAAAACTGACCCATCGCGAGCTGGACGACCACCATCGTGATCGTGAGAACGAGCGCGGTCAGGCTCACCATCGAGGCGGCGACGGTCGAGAGGATGTAGGCCGCGGCATCCGGACCCCCGACAAGGCGGGTCGGAAGCGCCTCGTAATCGAAGTAGCGGTCGAGAGCGATCGTCCCAAACGAGAGAGCCGCCCCGGCGAGCACGCAAAGCACGGGCACAAACCAGAGGCTCGACTTGAGGTGGATGAGAAGCTTCGTGCGCCGCATACAGGGTCTTGTCGCTCGTCCCTAGAACAGGCGGATCAGCACGTTGATAAGGATCGTCAGAGCCAACGAGACGAACAGAGAGAGACCGAGGCAGCCTGGTGAGCATCCGTAGATGCGTATCCGACGGCCTCCCGAAGCTTGGTCTCCGCTCAGCATCGACAGAGGTTCAGCTGCTTTCGAACGGTCGGCGGAAAAGCTTGTAACCACTCACGAGGGCTCCCAACAGGAGCGCGGCGGGAACTGCAAGCAGCACCCAGATCCAGCCGGCGTCGACGGTTGAGGAGAGCGCGACGATAGCCAAGAGTGCGAGCAGGCCGAAGGCTGCTAGAGCAAAGGTCGCCGCGTAGGGCAGAGTGCGATCCACCGGCCCGGATGCGTCAGGATCGAAGGGCCCTGGGCCTTCCTCCGGAGGCTCGGCCAGGGTGGCATCCGCCGGCCCATCCTCCACCGCCTTGCGGAAATCGAGCATCAGAGCCTGATCGACGTCGACCGATGGTCGAAGGCGGATGGTCAGGGCAGCGTGATCAACCTCCGCAACGTCGCCCCAAGGAATGGCTCGAAGATCGCGCTTGATTGGAGGGGTCCCAGTCTCGACGGCGAGGTAGATGCTCTCTCCCTTCCTGAGCACCGTCATCACCTTCCCAGTGTGTTCGCCTGAGCTCGTCTCGACCTGGTACTCCTCGAGCCCAGCCGAACCCGCTCCCGCTTTGGGCACCTCGTAGGTCCACTCGGCCTGCTGCTGCACGCGCGTCACTTACCCGCCCTTGCCTTGGGCTTGGTCGTTCCCTTCGTTTGCGACCTCGAGCTCGACGCCTTGGTGGTGCGCCTGCGGGACGCCGAGGTGGCGCGGCGCGTCTGGGCCCTGTCGTTCGCAACAGCGCCCGTCGGTTCCTTGGGCAGTCCGGCAGCCTCGCGCAGCTTCCAGGCGATCTCGGCGATCTCCTCGGGGGCGTAATCGGGAGCGAAGACGGCCGGCTGGGAAGGCAGGTCGTGGGGAAGCGCGCCCTCGGGTGCCTCGTCGATGACCGCCAGGTCCTCCCCGGTCTCGGGATGCGGGCCGTTGAAAACGGCGGCGAGCTCCCGGTAGTCCTCGGGCGAAAAGCGATACAGGCGCAGATGGTCACCGCGCTTGATGTGCGGCCGGCACTCGGGGATCTTGTCCGTCGGGATACGAGGCGACGGGAAGAGCTTCATCATGTCCGCCCCGGTGAGGTTCTCGAGCGCGCGCGCGTAAGCGACCTGATGGACGCCGCCGCGCACGAGCAGGTAGCCGGTCAAAGCACGGGCGGCCGGATGGCCGACCATCTCGTAGACCTTCAGCTTGTTGTTGCGGGCGCCGGTCTCGAGGAAGAAGTTGTGCGTCAGATCCTCGACCAGATCGCCCGAGGAGAAGACGTAGTCACCGTTCCAGGGACGTCCCTGCGAGTTCTGCGGGAGTGCTCCCTGCCCGCCGGCGAGGAAGTGGTGAGGGTTGCCGACGTCCTTCAACTTGGCAAGGGAATCGCTCGGCGCCTTGCCGTCGTTGGTGGGGGTCGCGCCCGTGAGCATCGTGTTGATCGTCGCGGCGACCAGCTCGATGTGGCCGAACTCCTCGCCTGCGATGTTGGCGATCAGGTCGTAGAACGGCCGCGCGCCCTGCCGGTTGCGAAAGTTGAAGGACTGGAAGGTGTAGTTCATGAAGGTGGACATCTCGCCGAAGCGGCCGCCCATGAGTTCCTGGACTGCGGCGGCGCCGGCGGGATCCGGATCGGAGGGCGGGGGCAGTTCGGTGGCGATACGGTCAAGACGTAGGATCATCGGACCTCCAGTGAGTGGGTTGTCGTCGGTCGGTGTCCCGCTCCATGTCCGGAACAGAGCTTGGAACGGGGCGGCTTCGAACAGGAACAGCCGGCGCGCGAACGCCGAGATCCAGTCCGGGAATGGTCGCTTCAGTCGTGAACAAGGTTGCAACGCTGCATGGGCTTCCGGGAGCAGTCGGAGCTGGAGGAACCGGGTAGACACCGGCCCCTCCAGCACTCCAGCGAGCGCGAGATCCTTTCGTGCGCGATCTCGCGCTCTCTGTGGGTTACGGCTGCTGCACGGTTTCGGCCTGAGTCTCCTGGACGCGCTCTTTCAGACCCTCGCCCAGCTTCTGCGCCTCCTGCTTGCCGGACTCCTCGGCGGCTCCTACCGCCTCTTGGGCGACCGACTTGCCGCGCTCCATCGCCTCCTGGCCCGTCTCTTTGATCGTGTCGGTCACCTTGTCGGAAACGTCACCGATCTTCTCGTCCTCCATGCGCGTGGAGGGTGCAAGTAGACCGCCGAGGAAGCCGAGCGCGAGGCCACCGGCGGCGAGTGCGAGCGGGTTCTCCTTTGCGATCCCAACTCCCTGCTTCGCCTTTTCCTTCACCTGATCTGGATCCGGGGTGTTGTCCGAAACGGTTCCCATCAGCTTGTCCTTCTGCGACGAGACAGCGTTCTTCATCCGGCTTTTGACGTCCGTCTTGTAACTGAGGGCGTCCACCGTCTCGCTCATGCGCTCGCGGGTGTCCTCTATCTCCTCCCGGATAGCGTCGGGTTCTTGAGCCATTCCTTGTCCTCCTTCAGCGTTTCGATGGTCTGTTCTGGAACCGGTAAAGCCTCGACGACGCGTGCCTTGCGCCGTTCAGCCAGCTCTCCATAGCTCGCCTTGACGCGGTCGATCGTGCTCGGTGAGAGAAACGGCGTTGCTTTGCTCATCCGGCCCTTGCCCGACCGGTACAGGAGGTACGCGATCAGGAGGTAGAGGGCTCCGACGAGCATGGCCGCTGCCCAGTTCGGCATGACGCCGTCGAGTGCGAGGATCAACGCGCCCGTCAGGGCACCGAGGCCGAGCAATGCGATCGCACCGCCCGCACCGTAGAGTCCTGCGGCGGCGCCCATGATCTTCGCCTTGGTGCTCGCCTCGCCCTTGACTGCATTGAGGTTCTCGGAGGTGACCGCCCGCCCCTCTTCGAGCGACCAGCGGATCTCCGCTTTCAGCTCATCGATCTTCTCGCTCATCTCGGACTTGGCCAGCTCGATTTCCTGGCGCACGAGCGTCGCCGAGTCGTCGGCGAGCTGTTTGACGAGTTCGGGCGTACTGTGATCCGCTGCCTGCTGTGGCTCGCTTCGATTCTGCATGGCCGCCGACCTACCGTGCGCTCGGAGCTGGCGCAGCGATCGCGCTCGCTTCACCGGCGCGAGCGGTGGACTGAGAGGACGACGGAGGAGCGGAAGGCAGCTCCCGGCGCTGCTGTGAGGAGCCAGACGCCTGCTCGTAGCGAGTCCGGCCCGACGCCTTCAGGAAGCGGGAAAAAGCGAACCCCACCACCGTCGCAGCCCCGGCCACCAGCCACGGCCGCCGCCGTGCGACGTTCTCCAGATCGGAGAGCATCGTGTCCGCTTTCGCGTTCGTGAGATAGGTGGAAAGCTGCTCGACCTTCTCGGCGACCGCGTCGTTCACTTTCGCAGGGGTCTCTCCCGCCTGCTCCCGAAACTGATTGCTCGACTGGCGCATCGCCCCGGCAACCTTCTGCATCTGCTCCCCCGCCTGTGTGGAACGGGTGTCCATCTGCTCCTTGACAGTGCCCGACGCGCGGTCTTTGGCCTCCTCTTTGAGGCCTCTTGCCTGCTCGGCCACAGAGTTGCCGCCGTCTTCGAATCGATTCATGGTGCTCCTCTCATCGGGTTGGAATCTGCCCTGCAGCCCCGGAGCCGCCAAGGCCTCCGGGGCTGCATTGCTCGAGACGCGTCAGTCGGAGTGGCGACTGACGTCCTGGTCGCGATGTGCGCTACCTGCCTTGGCGAGACCGCGGCTGATCATGTAGCCGACCGTCAGGATCGTCAGGTAGAGCCAAGCGCGGTTGGCGTCGAAGGCGTCGCCGCTCGCGCCCGTGCCGCTGTCGTCGCTGATGACCTGAGCTGCGATCAAGATCCCCGCGAACGTGACCAGATAGGCGTAGAACTCCGTGCTCTTGATCGCCGCCTTGGTCTCGTTGTAGAAACGAGTGACCGTGCGCGGCGTCGGGGCGGTGTCGTGGCGCTCGCCGACCCCTCTGTTCGTTACATCCGTCGTTGCCACTTATGACCCCTTCCTGCTATTTGACGTGTCCCGACAAACCGGACACATAGGACACTATGCCCAAGCAAGAGGAACATAAACCTCTATCCTCGAACCAATGTGGGACAATGAAGCCCAAAATGGGCAGCTCCCAGGGCAGACCCCGGCTGGACCGGTACTTTGAGCCCTGCGATGGGTGAGCCTTCCGGCACGCCGGACGAGGTGGACAGTGTCGAGCGCGACCGCGGTCCCGCGCGTGCGGATGCGGTTGCCAGTCGGGAGCGGATCCTGGACGCGGCCGCCGCCCTCGCGGGCGACCGGCGGACCAGCATGATCGAGATCGCAGCGGCCGCGGGGGTCGGCCGGTCGACCCTGTACCGGCATTTCTCGAGCCGCCAGGCGCTCGAGCGGGCTCTCCAGCAACGGGCGACCCCGCCGAGTGGGCGGATTGCCACGCTGCCGTTTCGCGCACCAGGGCGGCTAGGACGCGAGGGCCCGCTTACCCTCGAGGTCACACACGTTCTCGACGAGGTGCCTCCCCATCTCGTTCCCGACCAGCTGGTAGCCGAGGCCCGGCGGGCAGCGGGCGTCGCCGTCGCTCTCTATGTCGTCGACATCGACGGATCGCAGCTCGTGCGCCTCGCCGGCTCCGACAACTTCCCCGAAGAGCTGGAGGCGCCGCCGGCTCTCGGCCCTGAGATCGTCCCCGAAGGGCTCGCCGCCTACGAGACAAGGCTACGGCAGCGACTTCCCGGCTGCGTCGCCGAGCCGCTTTGGCTGCGGGGCCGCGTCACGGCGCTCTTTCTCTGCATCGGCACGCCGGTCGCGCCACTGGAGGACATCGCCAAGCAGGGCGCCGCCGCCCTCGAGCTCGCGAACCACTACACGGACTTCATCGAGGCGACACGGCGGCGGAAACCGACGACCCCGGCCGCGGAGATCCAGCAGAACCTGTTCCCACCTCGGATCATGCGGATCGCCGGCGCGCAGTTGGCAGGCGGGATCCTGCCGACCTACGAAGTCGGTGGAGATTGGTTCGACTTCGTCGAAAACCGTGATGGGGCCTG
>CAWDJV010000001.1:0-48745 GCA_963802795.1 uncultured Actinomycetes bacterium | reverse complement strand
CACACACGACGGTGACCGCCTCGTTCCGGAACGGCCACGGTGAGACGGTGACGCGCGTTGGGTCGCCGTTGTCGGACGTGAGGACGTGCCCGGCCGCCTTTCTCTCGCCGGTCACGCCGTGGAGGAGGGCAAGCGAGAGGCCGTCCCAGGCGAAGACGAGCTCGCGGTTCTGCGCGACGACGTCGTCGTCCGCATGCGGGCGGTAGCGGGGGTCGCGCCCGAGCGACTCGAGGAGGCCGGCCTGGAAGGCGCGCTCGCGCTCCACGAACGTCTCGACCGCGAACCGAAGCGCCTCGTCGCCTTGCGGCGGGAAACGCTCGACGAGGAGGGTCCCGTGCAGCGAGACGAGGAGCGCCGCGTAGCGGGACTGCGGCACGAGCGCCGCGGCGGCGCCGGACCAGAGCTCGAGGCGTCGCACAGGCGCCAGCGCCGAGAACGTGTAGGGCAGGCCCGTGTCCGGGTCGAGCTCCGGAGCGCGCTCCCATTCCGTCCAGCCGATGTCGTGCTGCTCGGCGGCCAGGCAGACCTCCTCGTGCGGCTCGAACTGCTCCTCCCAGGCGCGCGCGAGCTGTCCCGAGACCCACGCGTGTGCGGGCTGGCCGATCGCCACGGTGCCGTCGGGGCCGGCGCGGTGGAGCACTTACGAAGAGCGGTCGCGGATCGTCTCGACGAGCGTCGCCAGCACGCTCGTGTCCCCGGGCAGGTCCGCGAGCCGCTCGTGGACGCGTACGCGCGCGTCGTCGGCCAGTGCCCGGGCGCGCTCGAGCCCGTACAGCGAGACGTAGGTGACCTTCCCGGCCGCTTCGTCCTTGCCCGGCGTCTTGCCGAGCTCCTGCGCCGTGCCCGTCGCGTCGAGGATGTCGTCGACGATCTGGAAGAGCAGGCCGATCTCGTCGCCGAACGCCAGCCAGGGCTTCCGGGCCCCCTCGCCGAGGCCGGCGGCGGCGGTCGCCGTCGTCACGCTCGCGCGCAGGAGGCGCCCGGTCTTCAGGCGGTGGAGCGCCTTCAGCCCCGCAGCGTCGAGCTCGCCGTCGGTGGTGACGTCGAGGTACTGCCCGCCGATCATCCCGAGCGTCGCGTCCGCGAGCTCCCGGGCGACGTCCGGCGACGGGTAGCGGAGCGCGAGGCGGAACGCCTCGGCGAGGAGCGCGTCGCCCGCGAGGATCGCAACGTCCTCTCCGAAGCGAACGTGCGCGCTCGGCTGCCCGCGGCGGAGGTCGTCGTCGTCGAGGGCCGGCAGGTCGTCGTGGACGAGGCTGAAGGTGTGGACGAGCTCGAGCGAGCACGCCGCGGGCAGGAGCTGATGTGGCTCTCGCTCGAGCGCCTCGCCGGTCGCCAGGCAGAGCACGGGCCGGATCCGCTTTCCCCCTCCGAGGAGCGAGTAGCGGAGCGCCTCCTCGAGCTTGCCGAGCTCTGCGGCGAAGGGAAGCCCGGCGAGGAAGTCCTCGGCGAGGCGGCGCAGGGCTTCAGGTCGATGCATCGGCGTCCCTGCGCGCCAGTTCCACCTCGCCCTGCACCTCCTTGGCGAGCTCGGCGAGCTGCTGGAGCACCTCGACCGCGCGCTCCGGGTCTTCGCTCCGCTCGAGCTCGGCTCGCGCCGCCTCGACCTTTTCGAGCAGCTCCTGGAGCCGCGCGACCGGGTCGGGCTCGCGCTCGCTCACCTGCGCGCCTCCTCGCTGACGATCCGGCCCAGGATGCCGTTGACGAGCCTGCCCGCATCCTCGCTCGCGTAGCGCTTGGCGAGCGAGACTGCCTCGTCGAGCGCCACCTCGACCGGCACCTCGCCGCGATCGATCTCGAAGAGGCCGATGCGGATGACGTTTCGCTCGACCACGCCCAGCCGATCCGCACGCCATTCGTCCGCGGCCTCGGTGATGCGCTCGTCGAGCTCCGGCGCCCGCGCGATAACTCCCTCGGCCAGCTCGAGTGCGAACGGGTCGGCCTCACCTTCGTGGAGGCTCGCGAGCTCCTGGTGGGTGAGGTCCCACTGGTAGAGGAGCTCCAGCGCGGTGCGCCGTGCGGCGCGGCGGCCGGTCACGGCGGCCCGACCGCGAGCGAAGGCAGGGCGGCGCCCATCTCGGTGAGAAAGGCGGTCGTGTAGCGACCGCTCCGGAACTCGTCGCTCTCCACGATGTCGATGGCCAGCTCGCGCGTCGTCGGGACTCCTTCGAGCTCGAATTCTGTCAGCGCGCGCCGCGCCCGGCCGAGCGCGCCGGGCCGGTCTTCCGCCCAGACGATCACCTTCGCGACCAGCGAGTCGTAGTACGGCGGGATGACGTAGCCGTCCACGACGTGCGTGTCGACGCGCACGCCCGGGCCGAGCGGCGGCCGGAAGCGGGTCACCGTGCCCGGCGCCGGGAGGAAGTCGCGGGCCGGGTCCTCGGCGTTGATCCGGAGCTCGATCGCGTGGCCCCGCAGGTCCGCGCTGCCGGTCCCCGGGAGACCATCTCCGGCCGCCACCCGGAGCTGGCCCTGCGCGAGGTCGATCCCGGTGACCAGCTCGGTCACCGGGTGCTCGACCTGGAGCCGCGTGTTCATCTCGATGAAGTAGAAGCGCCCGTCCGCGTCGAGGAGGAACTCCATCGTGCCGGCGCCGCGGTAGCGGAGGGACTCGGCGCCGCGCCGCGCCGCTTCCTCCAGCTCGGAGCGGAGGTCGGGAGAGACCGCCGGCGAGGGGCTCTCCTCGACGAGCTTCTGGTGACGCCGCTGGATCGAGCAGTCGCGCTCGCCGAGCGTCAGCACCTCCCCCTCGCCGTCGCCGAGCACCTGGATCTCGACGTGACGGGCCCCGACGATCGCGCGCTCCACGTAGAGCGACCCGTCCGAGAAGGCGGCCTGAGCCTCGGCCGCAGCGGTCGCGAAAGCCCGCTCGAGCTCCGCCGGCGTCGCGACGAGGCGCATCCCCCGGCCGCCCCCGCCGGCCGTCGCCTTGAGGAGGAGCGGGAAGCCCGCCTCGCCCGCGAAGGCGGCCGCCTGTTCGAGCGATGCGGCCCCGTCGGAGCCCGGGACGACGGGCACTCCCGCCTCCGCGGCCGCCTTCTTCGCGCGGAGCTTGTCGCCCATCACCCGGATCGAGTCGGGCCTCGGGCCCACGAAAACGAGATCGTTGTCCTCGCACGCGGCCGCGAAGTCGGCGTTCTCGGCGAGAAACCCCCAGCCGGGATGGACCGCCTCGCAGCCCGTCGTCGCGGCGGCGGCGACGAGCGACGGGATGTTGAGGTAGCTCTCGGCCGGCGAAGGTGGGCCGATGTGGACGGCGTGGTCCGCGAGGCTCACGTGCAGCGAGTCGCGATCGGCGGTCGAGTAGACGCCGACTGCCTCGACTCCGAGCTCGTGGCAGGCGCGAACAACGCGGACGGCGACCTCGCCGCGGTTCGCGATCAGGACGCGGCGGAACACCGGCGCCGCGCGTGTGTTGTCACAGTCTGCGCGCCTTCAGGCACTCTCCGCGCACCACCGGTGCGCCTTTCGGCTGTACGCTCGAAAGCGGGTGGTGGGCCGGGGTGCCCCAAGAGAATGAGGGCTGTCGGGCTCGCCACTAGAGCGCGTCGAGCGGCCGCCCGTTGAGCGGCTCGAGCTCGAAGAGGAGCTCCCCGTACTCGACCGCCTGCGCGTTCTCGACGCAGATCCGCCGGACGACGCCCTCGGCCTCGGCCTTCACCTCGTTCATGAGCTTCATCGCCTCGAGGATGCAGAGTGTCTGCCCCGGCTCCACCGTGTCGCCCTCCTGGACGAACGGGTCGGCCCCGGGCTGGGACGCGCGGTAGAACGTGCCGACCATCGGCGATTCGATCCGGATGAAGTCGTTCGACGGCGGCTCGGGCATCCCCGACGGCTCCTCGTGCACTGGAGCGGTGGGAACCGGAACGATCGGCACGATCGCCGCCGCCTCGTCGCGCTCGTCGCTCCGCCGGACGGTCACCCGCAGCTCGCCCTCCTCGATCGTCACCTCGCCGATGCCCGACTCCTGCACGACCCGGATGATCTCCCGCAGCCGCTCCGCCTCGCTCGGCGCCAGCGCGCCCGTTTCCGACTCGTCCCGTCTCCCCCGCGACCGCACCGAGCGTAGGAGCGGCTCGGCGTCCTCGCCGTAGAGGGCGAGCAGCAGGAGCTCCTCCTCGCTCGAGGCGAGGCCCTTCGCATCCTCGCGAAGCTCGTCGAGCGCGTCCGGAGCCTCGTCCACCGGCTCGAGCCCCTCGCCCAGGAGCTCCACCGCACGCTTCACCGTCGGGTCGATCTCCTCCGGCGGGGACCCGTAGCGTCCCTCCACGAGGTCGCGCACCTCATCGACGACGAAGCGCCAGCGTTGGGCCGAGAGGACGTGGAGAAGGGCCTGCGAGCCCAGCACCTGGCCGATCGGCGGCGCGAGAGGCGGCCAACCGCACTCACGGCGTATCGTCGTCAACTCGTCGAGGACCTCGTCGAGGCGGTCCGAGGAGTCCTGCTCGCGCAGCCGTGCGTCGAGCTCGGCCACCAGCCCCGCCGGAAGCGTGTGCTCGGCGGCGCGAACGGCGACACGGGGGGTGAGCGGCGGCACCGGCTCGTCGCCGAGCGCCTCGTCCACGAGCTCCGAGCCCCGCCACAGCCGCTCGAGGTCGACTCCCGTGTCGAGACCGATTCCGGCGAGCGACTGGGTCAGCGCTTCTCCCGAGACCCGGTGGAGCGAGAGCGCGATCGGATAGAGGGCGCAGGCGATTCGCTCGGCGCCCGCCCGCGCGGCCTCGATCGCCGCCGCCAGGCCCACTCCTCCGGCGCCCTGGCAGTGGAGCCCCACCGGGAGGCCGCTCGCCTCCGCCACCCGTTCGACGAGCTCGCGCGCCTTGGAAGGGTCGAGCGAGCTCGCCGGGTCGTGGATGAGCACGCGCGAGGCGCCGAGCTCGGCGAGGTGGTGGGCGCGCTCGAGCAGCAGGTCGGTCTCTCCGTTCGGCCCCGGGCTGTGGACGAGGCCCACGGAGAGCTCTTTGCCGGCCTCGCGAATGGCGCCGGCGGCTTCGTTCAGGTTGCCGAGGTCGTTGAGCGGATCGTGGAGGCGGAAGACGTCGATCCCGCTCCCCGCGGCGCTCGCCACGAAACGGCGGACGAGGTCTCTCGAGACGGGCCGCGAGCCGACGAGGAACCGGCCTCGGAGCGCCATCCCGAGAGGTGTCGAGCAGCGGGCCTTGATCGCCCGGATGCGCTCCCAGGGGCTCTCGACGCCGCGTCGGACGGCGCTGTCGAAGCAACCGCCGCCGGAGACCTCGAGGCAGGCGAAGCCAGCCGCGTCCAGCTCTCCGGCCAGCTCGTACAGACGGGCCGCGGAGACCCGTTCGGCGAGCGGCTCCTGGGACAGGAGCCGGATCGTCGTGTCTACGAGCTGCGGCACTGCACCACTACGCGCGGGAGATGTAGCGGCGCTCGCGCGTGTCGACCTTCACCCGGTCGCCGACGTTGACGAAGAGCGGCACCTGGACGACCGCCCCGGTCTCGAGCGTCGCCGGCTTCGTCACGTTGGAGACCGTGTCGCCGCGCACGCCCGGCTCCGTCGCGGTCACGGCGAGCTCGACCGAGACGGGGAGCTGGATCCCGGCCGGGCGGCCGTCCACCGTCAGGAGCTGCACGCTGCTCGAGGGCTGGAGGAACTCGAGCTCGTCGCTCACCTCGGCATGGGGAAGAGTGATCTGCTCGTACGTTCCCTCGTCCATGAAGACGACCTCGTCCCCGGAGTCGTAGAGGTACTGGACGTTCTTCGTCTCCGTGCGGACGCGCGGCATCTTCTCGCCCGCGCGGAACGTCCGGTCGACGACGGCGCCGGTCTCGAGGCTCTTCAGCCTCGTCCGAACGAACGCCCCTCCCTTGCCCGGCTTGACGTGCTGGAACCCGACGATGCGCCACACCTGCCCGTCGACCGCGACGTGCATTCCGTTCTTGAACTGGTTGGTGGAGACCGTCTCCGCCACGGAGGGCATCCTAGTGCCCCGTCAGGTGATGCTGCCCTGAAGCGATCGCCGCATTGCCTGACGGGGCACCGGACTAGTCGAGGGTCAGCAGGTCCTTCGTGAAGCCCGTCAGGACCTCGGGGGAGCCCTCGCCCACGACGACGAGGTCCTCGATGCGGACTCCGCCCCGCCCCGCCAGGTAGACGCCCGGCTCGACCGTGACGACGTTTCCGGCGAGGAGCGTGTCCGTCGAAGTGGGGCGCAGCACCGGCCGCTCGTGGACGTCGAGCCCGACGCCGTGGCCGAGCCCGTGCAGGACCGGAGCGAGGCCGGACTGCTCGATCTCCGTCCGGGCGAACGCGTCGAGGTCGGCGGCCGCGGCGCCGGCGCGGACAGCGGCCAGCGTCTGCTCCTGAACCGAGCGGCAGAGCGCATAGGCACTGCGAAGATCGTCCGGGAGCGGGCCGGTGGCGAAGGTTCGCGTGCAGTCGCTGCAGTAGCCGTCGACGATCGCGCCCGCGTCGACGAGCACCGTCTCCCCCCGCCCGATCTCGCGGGAGCCGGGGGTGTGGTGCGGCAGGGCAGCGTTGGGACCGGCGGCCACGATGACCCGGAAGGCGGTCTCGTCCGCGCCCTCCGCGTGCAGCACCTGCTCCATCCACCAGGCGACGTCGGCCTCCGTCCGCCCGACGACAGGCTGCTGCGGCCAGTTGCTCGAAGGCGTTCGTCGTGACGCGCGCCGCGCGGCGAATCGCCGCGAGCTCGTCGTCCGTCTTGACCGCGCGCAGCCCGGGCATGACGCCCGTGGTCGGGAGGAGGCGCGTGCCGTTCTGCGAGAGGAGGCCGTGCGCGGCCACGGTGACGATGTCGGCGTCGAACGCGACCGGAGCCTCGGCGAGCTCGCCGAGCTGCGGGCCCAGGAATCCGAAGATGTCGCGGTCGGCCTGGACGACCTCGAGGCCGCCGAGCGCTTTCGCCGCCTCGATGTAGCGGCCGTCCGTCGCCAGCACGAGGCGGTCGCGGCCGACCAGGATCGCGGCGTTCGAGCTCGAGAAGCCCGTGAGGTAGCGGACGTCGACAGGATTCGTGACGAGGAACGTGGCTGCGCCCAGGGCGTCGAGCTCGCCGCGCAGGAGCTCGACCCGGGGGTTCACGCGTGCTCCTTCAGGTACGTGAGCGCCTCGCGGTAGCCGTCGGGCCCTTTGCCGACGATGCGGTGCGCGACCACGTCGGCGATCACGGAGCGGCGCCGCCACTCCTCGCGCTCCTCGACGTTCGAGAGGTGCACCTCGACGACGGGCACGCTGCAGAGCTCGAGCGCGTCGCGGATCGCGTAGCTGTAGTGGCTCCAGGCGCCGGGGTTGACGACGAGCCCGTTCGCCCACCGGAGCGTGTCGTGGCACCACTCCACGAACTGGCCCTCGTGATTCGTCTGGAAGCAGCGCGCCGAGCAGTCGAGCTCGCGCGCCCACGAGTAGATGCGCGTCTCCAGCTCACCGAGGCTCAGGCCGCCGTACACCTCCGGGTCGCGCCGTCCGAGCATGTCGAGGTTGACCCCGTTCAGCACTGCCATCTGCACCCGCCGAGTCTACTGCCGGATCAAAGCGGCCAGCCCGGAGCGCGCCTCGGCGTCGGTCACGGTCGTCAGGACGGGCTTTCCCGGCGCCTCGAGGAGGACGAACACCCCTTCGCCCTTCTTGTCGCGCTTGAGCGCGGCCCAGGCGGCGTCGAGGTCTGCCTCGACCGGCTTCGGCGAGAGCAGCTCCTCGACCGCATCGGTCGGCTGCCCGGAGAGGCGAAGCGCGGCGAGGAGCCCGAGCGCCACCGCCTCGCCGTGCGGGACCCTGTAGCCGGAGCCGGCCTCGAGCGCGTGCGCGAAGGTGTGCCCGAGGTTGAGCCACGCCCGCCGTCCCTCGGTCTCGTAGGGGTCCGAGAGGACGACACCTGCCTTGTACGCGGCGCAGGCGCGGACCATCTCCTCCTCGGCGAGCTTCCAGACCTCGTGCCCCGCGAGCAGCCCGGACTTCACCACCTCGGCCATGCCCGCCCGTCGCTCCCCCTCGGGAAGCGTGGCGAGCACGTCCGGGTCGATGACGACGTGCTCGGGAAAGTGGAAGGCGCCGGCCAGGTTCTTGCCGCCGGCGGTGTTGATCCCCGTCTTGCCGCCGATGGCTGCGTCGACCTGCCCGGTCAACGTGGTCGGGACGGCGACCCAGCGCACGCCGCGGAGGTACGTCGCCGCCACGAAGCCCGTGACGTCGGTGATCGACCCGCCCCCGAAGGCGACGACCCAACCGTCGCGTCCGATCGTGAGCTCGCTCCAGAGTCGCTCGACGGCGGCGAGCGTCTTGGCCCCCTCGCCTCCTTTCAGTCGATGGACGGAGGGGTCGGCGAAGAGCCCGCAGCGGTGCTTCCCGAGTACCAGCTCGTCCGCTATGAGCACGGCCGGCTCGTGCCACCTCGGGCCCGCCAGCGTGTCTCGTCCGACCTCGATCCGAAGGCATGCGAGCAACACGTCGGCGACCGACGACGCGACCGCATCCGCCGCGTCCGCGTAGACGGCCTGCCGCGACTCGTAAAGCTTCCGAAAGTCGCTCTCGCGCCGAGCGAGGGGACGGTCCGAGCCGCGCACGCGCTCCCAGGCGGTCTCGACGCCGACGTCGAGATAGACGGTGAACGCGCGCGCGGCCAGCCGCTCGCGATTGAGGGGCGAGAGGACGGCACCGCCGCCCAGGGCGACGACCGAGTCCGGACCGGCCAGCGCCTCCGCGAGCGTCTCCTCCTCGATCCGGCGGAACTCGGCTTCGCCGCGCTCGAAGAGAGTGGGGATCGGCCCGTGCCGGCGCTCGATGAGGCGGTCGAGGTCGACGAACGGCCGCGCGGTCAGCTCTGCCACGCGTTCGCCCACGGTCGACTTGCCGGCCCCCATGAAGCCGGTCAGCGCAATGTGCCGGCCTAGCGCGCCGACCAGGGGATCCGCTCCACGTACGCCCGCCACGCGCCCACGAAGTCCTCGAGCGCGTCGCCGCCGAACTTCTCCCGCGCGGCGCCCGCGAGCTCGAAGGCCACACAGGCCTCTGCGACGACGGCGAGCGCCTCGACGGCGGCCACGTCGGAGCGCTCCACCAGCGCCTGTGCCGGCTCGCCGGTCTCCAGGTCGGCGGAGCGGAGCGGCTTCATGAGCGTCGGCAGCGGCTTCATGGCCGCGCGGACGACGATCTCCTCGCCGTTCGAGACGCCGGCTTCGATCCCGCCGGCGCGGTTCGTCTCGCGCCGGTAGCCGCCCTCGTCGCGGAGGATCTCGTCGTGGGCCTCCGAGCCGCGCAGGCCCGCGAGCGCGAAGCCCTCCCCCACCTCCACGCCCTTCACCGCCTGCGTCCCCATGAGCGTCCAGGCAAGCCGCGCGTCGAGCCGCTCGTGCTTCGCCGCGTAGGAGCCGAGGCCGGGCGGGACCGCGCGCGCGCGCACCTCCACGACGCCGCCGACCGTGTCCCGTTCGGCCCGAGCCTCGTCGATTCGCTCCTCCAGCTCCTCCGTGACGACGCGGCCCTCGACGTCGACGCCGATCTCCGCGAGCAGCGCCTTCGCCACGGCCCCGGCCGCGACGACGGCTGCGGTGTGCCGCGCGCTGGCCCTTTCGAGCGCGTCGCGGACGTCGGAGAGCCCGTACTTCATGGCGCCCGCGAGATCGGCGTGGCCGGGCCGCGGAAGCGTCACCGCCTCCTTGCCCTTCCCCGTCGGCTCGCCCTCGGGCGGCCAGGGGCTCATGCCCCATGTCCAGTTCCTGTGGTCGCGGTTGCGAACGACGAGCGCGAGCGGCGTCCCCAGCGTGCGCCCATGCCGGAGGCCGGCGAGCACCTCGACCTCGTCCGTCTCGATCTGCTGGCGCGGACTGCGCCCGTAGCCCTGTTGCCGCCGCCGGAGGTCCGCCTCGACGGCCGCCCGGTCGAGGACGAGCCCGGCCGGGAGCCCGGTGACGATCGCGACGAGCGCCGGGCCGTGCGACTCGCCCGCGGTCGTCAACGTGAGCGTCATACGCGAAGCCTACGGACTGCGGACTGCATGATCTCGACGGGCGCCTCGAGCCCCGTCCAGCGCGAGAAAGAGGCGGCGCCCTGCGCGACGAGGACGTCGAGCCCGTCCACGACTCGCTCGCAGCCCGCCTCGCGCGCCGCCGCCACGAGCGCCGTGTCGCCGCCGTCCGGCCGGTAGGCGAGATCGACCACCTGCCGGACCGCGCCGAGCTCGACGAGCGGGTCGTCCCGCACCGGCGTCGCGTTGACGACGAGGTCGGCGTCGCCGGCCACCGGAGGCCAGCTCTCGTCCGCCGTCGCCGGCCGCTCCGGCACGAGCCCGCGCAGCCTCACGGCGAGCCCGTGCGCCCGCTCCTGCGAGCGGGCCGCGATCCGGACGGAGGCGCAACCGGCGTCGGCGAGCGCCGTCGCGACGGCCTGCGCCGCTCCGCCGGCGCCGAGCACGAGGGCGCGTGCTCCTTCCGACTCCACCGCCCCCGTCACCGCTTCGCCGTCGGTGCTCGAGCCGAGAACGCGGCCCTCGCTGACGACGAGCGTGTTGACGGAGCCGCAGCGCTCGGCGACCGGGTCGAGCTCGTCGCAGTAGGCGAGGACGCCGGTCTTGTGCGGGATGGTGACGTTGGCGCCGCGGAAGCCGAGCGCGACCAGGCCCTCGACGGCCGCCTCCAGCCGAGCGGGCTCGACCCCGAGCGCCACGTAGGCCCAGTCGAGCCCCGCCGCCTCGAACGCGGCGTTCTGCATGGGCGGCGAGAGCGAGTCCCTGAGCGGATGGCGGAGCAGCCCGACGAGGGTCGTCGTCCCGCTCAGCACTGGAGTCCCTCGCGCGGATAGGCATGGAACTCGCGCTCGCTCCGCGTGAAGAAGTGGCTCCTGCAGTCGGCCTTGCGCACGAAGTAGAGGTAGTTCACGTCGGCCGGGTGCGCGGCCGCCTGGATGGCGGCGAGCCCGGGATTCGCGATCGGCGTCGGGGGAAGCCCCGGGAACCTCCTCGTGTTGTACGGGTTGTCGGAGTCGAGCTGCTGCTGCGTGATCGCCTCCGTGGGCGGGATGTCGAGCCCGTAGCGGATCGTGGCGTCGATCCCGAGCGGCATCCCCCTCTTGAGCCGGTTGTAGATGACTGCGGCGACGAGCGCCCGCTCGCGCGGCACCACCACCTCCTTCTCGATCATCGAGGCGATGATGAGCACGTCGTAGGGCGTCAGCTTCCGCCGCCGCGCGTAGGTCATGTCCACCCGTACCCAGGCGTCGTCGAAGGCCAGCAGCTGGAGCTCGACGAGCTCCCGCGCGATCGTGTCCTCGACGAACTCGTACGTGGCCGGGAACAGGAAGCCCTCGAGGTTCGGCGCGTCGGCGCGTCGGAAGCCCTCGGGAAGGAACCTCTTCTGCACGCGCGCCGTGGAGCGGAGGTAGGCACGCGGGTCGAGGGAAGTCGTGATGTCTCGCTCCTCCGCGGCGATCTCGTTCACCGCCGTGATGCGCTGGGCCATCTGCCCGCGGGTGAAGCCCTCCGGGAAGATGATCCTGAGGATGGGATCGGGCGGCGCCGTCTTGGTCGCCGCCGTGCTCGGGTCCGCGGCCGCCGTGTTCCCTTCGCCGCCGCCCCTTTCGACGACGGCCCAGCCGATGGCGGCGGCCAGGCCGAAGCCGATCACGACCCCGAGAAGGGCGCCGAGCCGGCCGCCGTGCCGACGGTGGTCGCGCCTTACCTCGGGCGGGCGTTCGTCTTCCACTGCAGGTAGCTCGTGAGCAGATGGGCGGCTGCAGCGGCGTCCTCGGGGGCGCTCGGCCCTCCGGCGCGGGCCAGGGCCGTCGTGAAGCGCTCGTCGAAGCTCTCCACGGGGACGCCGGCCGCGGCGCGCAGCCGTTCCACGAATCGCTCGGTCTCCTTTGCCTGCGCGCCGAGCTCGCCGCGAAGCGTCACCGGCAGGCCGACGACGATCAGCTCGACACCCTCCTCGTGGGCGAGCTCGAGGACGCGGGCGAGCCCGGCCTCGCTGCCGACCCGCTCGACGACCCCCAGCGGACGTGCCAGCGTGCCCGTGGGATCGGAAACGGCCACTCCGGTGCGCGCGGAGCCGTAGTCGAGAGCGAGGACCTTCACCGCCGGGCGATTCTAGTCCGCTCCCTAGAGGGCACTAACGCAAGGCATCGAGCAGGGCCTTCTCCGCCTCGGCCAGGGCCTCCGCGAGCCGCTCGGGGTCCCGCCCTCCGGCCCGGGCCATGGTCGCGCGGCCGCCGCCGCCGCCGCCGACCAGCGCGGCCGCCTGGCGCACCACCTGAACCGCGTCGATCCCACGCTCCTCGAGCGAGCGGTCGAGGTTGACGACGAGGTGGGCGCGCCCGTCCTCCCGCGCCCCCAGGACGACCGCGGCCGGAGCGTGCTTCTGCTTGAGGCTGTCCGAGAGCTCGAGGAGCGCCTCGGCCGTCGAGGTCGCGAGCTCCATGACGATCACCTCGACGTCGCCGGCCTTCTGCCTCCGTTCGTCCACCACCTCGGGGCCCGCCGCCGGCGCGGGCCCGTGTGCCTTCCGGGACTCCCTGCGGGCGTCCTCGAGCTCGCGCCGCAGCTCGTCCGCGGCGTGGGCGCGCCCGCGGAGATAGGCGAACGCCTCACCCGAGGTCACCGCCTCCACCCGCCGGACGCCGGAGCCGACCGACCCCTCGGAGAGGATCGCGAAGGGCCCGATCTCCGCGGTCGCCCGCACGTGCGTTCCGCCGCAGAGCTCCCGCGAGAAGCCGTCTACCTCGAGCACGCGCACGATGTCGCCGTACTTCTCGCCGAAGAGCATCATCGCCCCGAGCTTCCGAGCCTCCTCGAGCGGTGTCAGGAAGGCGCGCACCGGGAGGTTCTCGAAGACACGCTCGTTGACGATCTCCTCGACCCGCTCGCGCTCCTCCGGGCTCAAAGCCTGCGGGTGAGTGAAGTCGAAGCGGAGCTTGTCGGGGCGGACGGCGGAGCCCGCCTGCCGGACGTGGTCGCCGAGCACTTCCTGGAGCGCCTTGTGGAGGAGGTGGGTCGCGGTGTGGTTCGCCATGGTCGGGAAGCGCACCTTCCACGGCACGACCGCGCGCACGCGGTCGCCGGGCGCGAAGCCCTCCCCCTCGAGGAGGAGCGCCTGGTCGTCGCCGAAGCGGAAGGCTCCGACGACCTCTGCGCGGGCGCCGTCCTTCTCGATCCAGCCCTGGTCGGTGACCTGGCCGCCGCCCTCCGGGTAGAACGGCGACTCCCGGAGCTTGGCGAGGAAGAGGCCCTCCTCGAGCTCCTCGAGGGCGCCGATCTGCGTGAGGACGTCGAGCTTCTCGTAGCCGACGAACTCCGTTTGGAAGCCGGCCTTGCGCGCGAACTCCGCGGCGCGCTCGACGCCGGCACCCGTCCCGGCCGCCGCCCGCGACCGCTCGCGCTGCTCGGCCATCAGCCGCACGAAGCCTTCCTCGTCGACCGCGAGGCCGCGCTCGCGGGCCCGCTCGCGCGTCAGCTCGATCGGAAAGCCGTACGTGTCGTGCAGCCGGAAGGCGTCCTCACCGGAGATCGCGCCCTTCGCGGCGGCCTCCTCGAAGAAGCGCTGCCCGACCGCGAGCGTGCGCGCGAACCGCGCCTCCTCGGCACCGAGGATCTCCTCGATCGAGGAGCGGTTGGCGACGAGCTCCGGATAGACGTCGCCCATCTGCTCGACGACGACGTCCGCAAGCCGTGGGAGGAAGTCCTCGAGCCCGATGTCGCGGCCGTGCACGACCGCGCGCCTGATCACGCGGCGGAGGACGTAACCGCGGCCCTCGTTCGTCGGCGTCACCCCGTCCGCGACGAGAAAGGTCATCGCGCGCCCGTGATCCGCGAGCACCCGGTGCGCCTTCGTGACGACGTCCGACTCCCCGTAGCGCGTGCCCGTCTCGGCCGCGATCCAGTCCATGACGTGCTGGAACCCGTCGGTCTCGTAGACCGAGTGAACGCCCTGGAGGACGGTCGCTCCGCGCTCGACCCCGAGCCCAGTGTCGATGTTCTGGCTGGGAAGCGGGGTCAGCGTGCCGTCGTCGCCGAGGTCGAACTCCATGAAGACGAGGTTCCACACCTCCAGGAACCGGTCGCACTCGCAGCCCGGCGCACAGTCGGGTCGATCGCAGCCGTGCTCGGGGCCGCGGTCGAAGTAGATCTCCGAGCACGGCCCGCACGGCCCCGTCGGGCCCGCTTGCCAGAAGTTCTCCGAGCGGGGAAGCCGGACGATCCGCTCCGGCGGGACCCCGATCCGCTCCCACGCAGCGACGGCGACGGCATCCTCGCCGAGGCCGAGCTCAGGGTCGCCCGCGAAGACCGTCGCCCACAGCTGCTCGCGCTCGAGACCCATGTGCTCGGTCACGAACTCCCACGCGAGGTCCGCGGCGCCGTCCTTGAAGTACTCGCCCAGCGAGAAGTTCCCGAGCATCTCGAAGAAGGTCAGGTGGCGCGCGGTGAGCCCGACCTCGTCGATGTCGGTCGCCCGGAAGCACTTCTGCACCGTCGCGAGCAGCCGCGCCGGGGGCTCTTCGAGGCCCAGGAAGTAGGGCTTCAGGGGCTGCATCCCGGCCGTCGTCAGGAGCACCGAGGGGTCGTACGTGGCCGGGACCAGCGAGGCCGACGGGCGTCGGAGATGGCCCTTCGACTCGAAGAAGGCGAGGAAGCCCTCCCGCAGCTCGGCGGACGTGCGCATGCCCCGATTCTAGGAGGGTTTGGCGGAATGTCGCTCGTCGCCGGGGTGCGATGGTCGTTCCGAGGCAAGGACGCAGGGAGCGCGCGTAGCCAAAGCTACGGGCGCGACTGAGGACGCAGCATCGGGGCGAGCAGCGCGGCCCGGCGGCACAGCCGATATTTCGTCAAACCCTCCTGGGCAGGATCAGGCCCAGGCCCGCTGTGGGCTACGAGGTCTCGTGCCCGGCCGCGATGTGCGCGCGGACCTTTTCCAGCGAGCGGCGGATCAGCCGCGAGACGTGCATCTGCGAGATACCGACCTGCTGCGCGATCTGTGACTGGGTGAGCCCTCCCCAGAAGCGGAGGTGCAGGATGCGCCGCTCGCGCTCGTCGAGGATGCTCAGCCCGGGCGCCAGCACGGCGCGGTCCTCGCTGATCTCGTACTCGTGCTCGAGCTCGCCGAGCGACTCCAGCGGATCGAGCTCGCCCTCCTCGCCCTGGCCCACCGGCCCCGAGAGCGAGACCGTCGTGTACGCCTGGCCCGATTCGAGCGCCTCGAGCACCTCCTCCTCGGTCACGCCGGCCGCTTTGGCCAGCTCTGGGATCGTCGGCGAGCGCTCCAGCTCCACCGTCAGCCGCTCGAGCAGCTGCGAGAGGCGGACGTTGAGCTCCTGGAGCCCGCGTGGGACGCGGACCGACCAGCCCTTGTCCCGGAAGTGGCGCTTGATCTCTCCGATGATGTTGGGCGTCGCGTACGTCGTGAGCTCCACTCCTCGCTCGACGTCGAAGCGGTCGATCGCCTTGATCAGCCCGATGGAACCGACCTGCACGAGATCCTCGAGCTGCTCGCCGCGGTTCACGTACCGACGAGCCAGGGAGCGCACGAGCGGCAGGTACTGCTCGATCAGCTGCTGTCTCGCCTCGAGGTCCCCGCCCTCGTGGTAGCGTCGGAGCAGCTCCCGGTCGGCCCTCGGTCCGGAGGCGCTCAACGGTCACCCGGCTTCTTGAGCCGGACGCGCTTCTCGAGCCGGAGCCAGTGCGAGCCGTCGGACTCCTCCAGGGAGATCTCCTGCACGAGCGTCTCGAGCAGCCGTCGCAGCGAGACGCCGTCCTCGGGCTCGTGCTCGAGATCTTTGTGGATCTCCGCGGCGTCGAGCGGGCCGATCGCGATCTCCAGGGAATCCGAGCCGACGACGAGGCGGACCGTCACGTCGTGGCCCGCCGCGTACCCGTCACGCTCGAGGATGCTCGCGAGGGCAAGCTGCAGGTCCTCGAGGTGCTCGTACGAGATGTCGAGGCGCGCGGCAAGGCCGCCCACGACGAGCCTCGCGACGCCGTGAAACTCGCTCGAGCGCGGGATCGAGAGCGTGATCGCGTCAGTGCTCACGAGTTGCGCCCTCGCGCAGCTCGTCAGCGATCTCCTGCTCGCGCCGGGCGGCGGCGCTTCGGCCCGACTGGAACGCGGCGCGCGGGCTCTTGCGCACGCGCAGCGTCGCGAGCCCGTGAGCGAGGCCCTCGGCCAGGCCGGAGATCTTCTGAACGGGACGCGTGATAGCGAACGACACCGCGCGGACGGCCGTGTCCGCGCTGTCGGCGATGTCCACCGCGCTGTCGGTCACGCGGTCGGCCTTGTCCAGCTGCAGGTTCACCCGCTCGATCGTCCCTCGGGACTCGTTGATCACCGGGAGCACTTCTCGTTCCAGGCCCTCGAGAAACGACGTCAGCCCTCCTACGGTTCCCCCAAGCCGGATGAGCACGTACGTGAGCCCGATCCCGACCAGCACGAAGAAGATGCTGAGCGCGATCCAGAGGACGTCGACGTACTCGAAGTCGGCCAGCGGCATCGCCGGATAATACGTCGGCGGTCTACGCCGCCGACGAGATCAGCCCGGCGCCCACGACCGAGTCGTCCTCGTAGAGCACGGCCGCCTGCCCGGGCGCGACCGCGTACACGGGCTCGTCGAGGGCAAGGCGGAAACCCCGGCCCAGAGCCTCCACCCGGGCCGGCGCTCCCGGCGAGCGGTAGCGGAGCTTCGCTTCGACTCGCTCGACCGGCACGAACAGGCGTCCGCGCCGCGCGCTGACGGTCGTCCGGGCGAGCGACTCGCGCGCTCCGACGACCACCGTGTTCGTGCGGGGATCGGCGTGCAGGGCGTAGAGCGGCGTGCCCGAAGCGACCCCGATCCCACGGCGCTGGCCCGGAGTGAAGCGCCAGAAGCCGTCGTGGCGGGCGAGCTCGGTGCCCGTCTCGTCCACCACCGGCCCCTCGCGAGGCTCGAGGCCGTGTCGGAGCAGGAAGTCACGGTAGTCACCGCCGGCGAGGAAGCAGGCCTCCTGGCTCTCGGGCCGCCCCGCCGCGGCAAGCCCGGCGGCGCAGGCCCGCGCCCTCGTCTCCTCCTTGGTGCGCTCGCCGAGCGGGAACCAGACGCGCTCGAGCCGGCGGGGATCGACGCGGGCGAGCATGTAGGACTGATCCTTCGCGCTGTCGGCCGCGCGCGCGAGGAGGAGCCGGCCGCGGTGCTCCCGCAAGCGGGCATAGTGACCCGTGGCGAGGCGGGAGGCGCCGACGCGGCGCGCGAAGGCGAGGAGCGCCCCGAAGCGAAACCCGCTGTTGCAGCGGACGCAGGGGTTGGGCGTCTCCCCGCTCCGGTATCCGGCGACGAACGGAGCGACGACGGCGCGCCGGAAGCCTTCGCGCAGGTCGAGCGTCACGTGCGGCAGGCCGAGGCCGTGGCAGGCCTGGCGCGCCGCGACGACCGCCGCCGGGGAGCAGCAGACGCGCTCGGAGTCAGGCCCCGCCGGGTCGGTCCAGAGGCGAAGCGTGACGCCGACGGGCTCGTACCCCGCTTCGTGCGCCTCCAGGAGGGCGACTGCGCTGTCGACGCCGCCGCTCATCGCGACGGCGACGCGGCGCGGCGCGGCGGGAGCCCGGACGGCCGGGCCCAGAGCGTCGTGCAGCGCGTCGAGCGCCAGCGCTTCCCCCGGGACCGCCGCGGCCTCGAGCAGGGTCCGGCCCGTGACCGCGCGGCAGAGCTCGTGGACCCCGGGCCCGGCACCGCCCGCCGCGACGATCCTTCCTCGCTCGGAGGTGAGGGAGACCCAGGCGAGGTCACCGGCCCTGGAGGCGTTCCCGTGGAGCTCCGAAGCGGCCATGAAGGAAATGGTGCTCCACCTCGCCGACAGCTCCGTGCGTGAGGAACCTGGCATTGCCAGGGGGGTGCCCTACCGACCCGAAGGCCGGACCCGGGCTCCCTCTCAGTAGATGTTGGTTCTACATGTGCGCACGGCGCCACGCACGAGGTCGAGCACCGCCGGTCACTCTAGCGCAGCCCGCCGGCGGTCGGCACACGCCGGTGTCCCGCCGCTACCCGGCGAAGCGCCAGCGGACCGTCGCCACGCCGTCGACGCCGAGCTGCCGGGCGAGCGCCGGCGTGAGATCGAACTCCGGGCCGGATCGTGCCGGGCGGCGCTCGACGACCTCGGCCTGCGCACTTTGGCCCTCGTGCTCGAGGAGCAGCCGCGCCCCGCACGGGAGTACCCCGTGAGCCACGCCCGCGCTCGCCGCCGTCAGCGTCACGCCGCACGCCGTCGGTTCCTCCGGCGGCTCGAAGACGGCCACGCGCGCCACCTGCCACTCGACCGTCTGGGCCGGCGGCGGCGGTGCTTCGTTCCCATCGTCGAGCCTCGTGAGGGCGATCGCTCCGAGCGCGCCGGCGAGCGCCACGCCGGCGAGCGCCGCCTGCCGGCGCGCCAGGCCCACGTTCATCAGCTCTCGTGAGGATTCATCTACGTCTTCGGCGGCGTGCGCAGCTGAATTCCCAGCTCGCGCAGCAGGTCCTCCTCGACCTCGGAGGGCGCGCCGCTCATCGGATCGACGCCTGCCTGGTTCTTCGGGAAGGCGATCATGTCGCGCAGGTTGGGCTCGCGCCCGAGCGCCATCAGCATGCGCTCGATGCCGAACGCGATCCCGCCGTGCGGCGGGGCTCCCATGGCGAGCGCGTCGAGCAGGAAGCCGAACTTGCGCCGCTGCTCCTCCCCGTCGAGCTGGAGCGCTCCGAAGACCTGCGCTTGGAGCTCGGGCTCGTGGATCCGGAACGAGCCGCCTCCGATCTCGATCCCGTTCACGACGAGGTCGTAGGCGAGCGCCGTCGCCGCTCCTGGGTCCGCCGCGACGAGCTCCTCCGAGCCCGGCGCCGGCCGTGTGAACGGATGGTGGACCGCCTTCCACCGCCCTTCCTCCTCACCCCACTCGAACATCGGAAAGTCGGTGATCCAGACGAAGCGCCAAGCGGCCTCGTCCACCAGCCCGAGCTCGCGGCCCAGGTGGAGGCGCAGCGCGCCCAGGACGCGCGCGGCGGTCTCGGGCTCGTCCGCGGCGAAGAGGACGGTCGTGCCGGGCTCGGAGCGGAAGACCTCGAGCTCGGCCTCCGACAGGAACTTCGCGATCGGCGACCGCACCTCTCCTTCGTCCGAGTAGACCAGGTACGCGAGGCCCTTGGCACCCCACTCCTTCGCGACAGCCTCCAGGCGCTCGAGCTCGGCCCGTGAGAACGCCTGCGGGACGCGCAGGAACCGCACCGAGCCCGCGTTGGCGAAGACCCCGAACTCCGAGCCTCGGGTCGTCTCGGTGGCGTCCTCGATCTCCAGGCCGAAGCGGAGATCCGGCTTGTCGCTCCCGTACCGCGCCTGCGCCTCGGCATGCGACATGCGCGGGAACGGCGTCGCGATCTCCTCCCCGACGCACTCGCGCCACACGTCCGCGCACATCCGCTCCATGAGCGCGAAGAGGTACTCCTGGTCCGGGAAGGCCATCTCGACGTCGAGCTGGGTGATCTCCTGGACGCGATCGGCCCGCAGGTCCTCGTCCCGGAAGCAGACGGCGATCTGGTAGTAGCGGTCGAACCCGCCGATGACGAGCAGCTGCTTGAGGATCTGCGGCGACTGGGGAAGCGCGAAGAAGCGGCCCTGCTGGAGCCGGCTCGGGACGATGAAGTCGCGCGCCCCCTCGGGGGTCGGCTTGAAGAGAATCGGGGTCTGGATGTCGAGGAAGCCGTCCTCCTCCATCACGCGCCTGATCGTCGAGACCATCTGCGCGCGCAAACGGATGTTGCGCTGCATCCTCGGCCTACGCAGGTCGAGCCACCGGTACCGCAGGCGCAGCGTCTCGTCGACGCCCTCCTCGTCGAGCTGGAACGGCAGCGGCGGGCACCGCGACACGATCTCGAGCCGATCGACCTGGAGCTCGACCTCGCCGGTCGACAGCTCCGGGTTCAGGGCCTCCGGCGCCCGCCTCACGACCTCGCCCTCGGCGCGGAGCACGAACTCGTTGCGGACTCCGTGCGCTGCTTCGAACGCGTCCGGCGCCCGCTCCGGGTTGGCGACGAGCTGGCAGACACCGCTCGCGTCGCGGAGGTCGACGAAGACGAGCCCGCCGTGGTCGCGCCGGGTGTCGACCCAGCCGGCGAGCGTCACCCGCCGCCCGACATGGTCGGCGCGAACCTCCCCGCACATGAGGTCGCGCCAGCTCATGGAAGGTTTTCCTCTCCCGACACACTCCGCGCGCCACGCGCGCGATTTTCCGCGTTAGGCTCGAAAGCGGGTGGTGGGCCGGGGTGCCCCAACACGGTGGAAGCGATTTCCGTGGCCGGGAACGGCTCCCCGAGGTCGACGCCGGCCTCGCGGAGCGTCGCCTCGTCGCCGCCGACCCGGACAACGAGACGTGCGCCCGTACGGCCGGCCTGGGTCATCTGGCCCTTGAGCGAGCGGCCCGCGTAGTCGAGGTCGCAGCGCAGTCCTGCCCGTCGAAGCTCCGCCACCTGCGCGAGCACGCGAGGCCTGTCCACGCGCGCGTCGCAGACGACGAACACGTCGAGGCCCTCCCGCTCAAGCTCCGCGGTCATCGACATCGCCATCCGCTCGACTCCCGCGGCCCAGCCGACTCCCGGCGTCGGCGGGCCGCCGATCTCCTCGATGAGATAGTCGTAGCGGCCGCCGGCGCACGTGGTCGCCTGGGCGGCGTCAAGGTCCTCGTTGACGAACTCGAACACCGTGCGCGTGTAGTAGTCCAGCCCGCGGACGAGGGTCGGCGCGAGCTCGTAGGCGACGCCGTAGGCATCCAGGAAACCGCGAACCTGCTCGTAGTGCTCGCGGCAGGCGGGGCAGAGCGCCTCGCCGATCGCAGGCGCCTCGGCCAGGACTCGCCGCACCGCCTCGTCCTTCGTGTCGAAGACCCGCAAGGGGCTGACCTCCGCGCGGCGCCGGGTGTCCTCGTCGAGCTCGTCCCGGCGCTCGGCGAGGAAGGCCTGGAGGCGCTCGACGTAGGCGGGACGGCACTGGCGGTCGCCGATCGAGTTCAGCTCGAGCCGTGTGTGGCCGAAACCGGCGCGGCGCTCGATCTCGACGAAGAGCTGGATCAGCTCGGCGTCGAGCGCAGGGTCGTCGGAGCCCATCGCCTCGATGCCGACCTGCCAGAACTCGCGGTACCTACCTTTCTGCGGGGCCGAGTAGCGATACATCGGCCCCACGTAGAAAGTCTTCACCGGCTGGGGGTCGCGGTGCAGGCCGTGCTCGAGATAGGCGCGCGCGACCGGCGCCGTGCCCTCGGGCCGCAGCGTCAGCGAGCGGCCGCTCCTGTCTTCGAACGTGTACATCTCCTTCTGGACGACGTCCGAGCCGGCCCCGGAGGTGCGGGTGAAGAGCTCCGTGTCCTCGAAGCTCGGCGTGACGATGCGGCCGTACCCGTAGAGGGCGGCCGTCTCCTCCGCCGCCTCCACGACCGCCTCGCGACGCGGTTGCTCGACCGGGAGGACGTCGAAGGTGCCGCGCGGCGCCCTGATCGTCACGGGGCCGGGGCCCGCAGCTCGGCGAGGAAGGGGTTGGTGTCGAGCTCGTGGCCGAGCGTCGTTGCGGGGCCGTGTCCAGGATGGACGATCGTCTCGGGCGGAAAGCGCTCGACGAGCGTCCGGATCGAGGCAAGGAGCGCATCCCAGTCGCCGTCCGCACGGTCGGTGCGACCCACCGAGCCGGCGAAAAGCACGTCGCCCGAGAAGAGGTGGTCCTCCGCCGCGAAGGCGACATGGCCGGCCGTGTGCCCCGGCACGTGCAGGGACTCGAGGCGGATCCCCGCCAGGTCGAGCTCCTCGCCGCCCTCGAGGAGGACGTCCGGAGTGTGCCCCGCGAGACTCACCTCGACGCCGTACGGAGCGTAGTCGCCGGGCCGCTCGAGCCGGTCGCGTTCGCAGGCGGGCATGTACACGGGGGCGCCGGTCGTCTCGACGAGCTCCGCGACGCCGCCGATGTGATCGAGGTCGCCGTGGGTCACGAGAATCGCGGCGCACCGTGCGGTCCCCAGCGCCGCCTCGACGCGGGGTGTCTCGCCCGGCCAGCCCGGATCGACTACGACGGCCGCCTCTCCGCCGGAGCGCCGGACGACGTAGCAATTGGACTGGAACGCGCCCAGTGGGAGCTGCACGACCTCGACGGGCATCGGAGCCGGAGTCTAACCGCGGTTACACTGCGCCCCCATGGACGCCTGGAAGCTCACCGAGATCGAGACGCCGGGCGGGAGCAGGTCGCCGGTCGTGCTGCGAAGCGAAGACGAGGCACGGGCCGTGCTCGTCGGGCTCGAGCCCGGCCAGAAGCTCGGGGACCACCAGGTGAAAGAGCATGCCTGGATCGTCGTGGTCGAAGGCTCGGCGACGTTCCGGGCGAACGCGGAGGAGATCGAGGCGCCCGCCGGAACCCTGGCGCGCTTCGATCCCGACGAGCGGCACTCGGTCTCCACCGAGGCAGGTGCGAAGCTCCTCCTTCTCCTCGCCCCCTGGCCCGGGCCCGGGCACTACCGAGGCCAGGAGAAGGCGCGGGCGCTCGGGTAGACCTGCGCCGGGAACGCCTCTAGGTCGAGCGGCGGGCCGCGCGGTCCCGCTCCTGCCGCCGAGCCTGCATGCGGTACACGAAGACGTCGACCAGGTAGCTGAACGGCATGAAGAACGCGAGCAGCACCGCGACGTTGAAAATGAGCTGCGCGACCGTGATGTCCGACGTGACGGCGAGGAACACGCCGATCAGCGGCACGAAGATGGCGGTCCTCTTGAGGACCCGCTGCAGCGACGGCTTCGGCAGGGGCTTTCCCTGCCGATCCACGGGGCCGGGAGGCTGTTTCGCCGCCTTTCCGTTTCCGGCCGTCTCCGCGGCACGCGGGCCCTCGAGCGGGATCTCCTCGCCTTCCTCGGTCTCGAGCACGTACTCGTACTCGTGACGCTGGAGCTTCTGCCGCCGGCGGCGCTGTTTCCGGCTCGGCACTAGGCCACCTCGATCAGCACGGCGATCAGCGCCAGGCCGCCAATGAGCAGCACGACTGTGACGAATGCAGCGGGGTTCCAGCGGAGGTCGTTGTCCTGGCGGTAGCGCGACCTACGCGGTCCGCCGTGCGCGGGCGCAACCTCCGCGTACTCGTCGTCCCTCGGGCGGCCTGCCGTCAGGCTCCATGCGATCGCGAGCCCCAGCAGTCCTGCGGCGACGAACACGAGCGGCACCCACCAGCTCACCCGCTCACGCCTCCCACGCGATCTCTCCCTCCTTCACCACGACGGCCACCACGTCTCCTCCCAGATGGTAGGCCAGGTGGCGCCAGTCGGGAACGTCGAGCAGCAGGAGGTCGGCCCCCAAGCCGGGCTCGATGCGACCGAGGCGATCTGCTCGACCGAGGACGTGCGCCGCGTTGACGGTGCAAGCCGAGAGCGCCTCGGCCGGCGAGAGGCCGAGTTGCGCGCAGGCGAGGCTCATCACGATCGGCAGGCTCTCGCAGTACGCGCTCCCCGGGTTGAAGTCGGTGGCCAGCGCCACGATCGCCCCAGCCTCGACCAGCGCGCGGCCCGGGGGCATCGGCCGCCCGAGGACAAGGGCGGCGACGGGAAGCAGGACCGCCGCAACATCGCTCGCTGCCAGGGCGCGGACGCCCTCCTCGCCCGTGGCCTCGAGATGGTCGACGCTCCGGGCCTCGAGCTCGACGGCGAGCGGAATCCCGCCCGCCTCGGTGAACTGATCCGCGTGCAGGCGCAAGGCCAGCCCCGCGCCGCGGCACGCCTCGAGGTAGCGGCGTGCCTGGGCCTGGTCGAACGCCCCACGCTCGAGGAAGACGTCGGCGGCCTCGGCGAGCCGCGCCGCGCCGGGGAGGACGTCGCGGAGAGCGAAGTCGAGATAGGCGTCAGCGTCGGGAAACTCCGGCGGGACCGCGTGCGCCCCGAGCCAGGTGGGAATCCCTCCGGCGATCCTCACGGCCTCCAGCTGAGCTAGCTCGGTGTCGAGGTCGAGGCCGTACCCCGACTTCGCCTCGAAGGTCGTCGTCCCGCAAGCGAGCATCCAGCGCCGGTGCCGCTCGACCGCCGCCAGGAGCCGCTTCTCACCGGCCTCGCGCGTCGCACGAACCGTCGTCATGATCCCGGCCCCCGCGGCGTGGAGCTCCTCGTAGCCGGCACCGGCCGCGCGCAGCTCGTACTCCGCGGCCCGATCGCCGGCGAAGCACGCATGGGTGTGGCAGTCGACGAGGCCGGGAACCGCCGCACGCCCGCGGCCGTCGAGCTCGACCACGTCGGCCGGGACGGCGGCCGGATCGAGCTCGGCCATGGGGCCGACCGAGGCGACGACGCCTCCGTCGCAGAGCACGTACGCATCCTCGACGATGCGAAGGTCCCCGAGGGCCTGCCCACGCAGGGGCGCCGGTCCCCCGGCGGGCGAAACGACCTGCGCGAGGTTGGGGATCAGCAGGGCCGGCATCGAGGCCGAACCGTACTCCACCCGGGGCGGCTCCTTCGTCCCCCGGCCCGCGCTACCGTCGCGGCCGCGGGGCCCCGATTACGGTTCTGTTCCGGGGACGCGCAGGGAGTGCTCTCGCGCCGCGGCGAACGCCTCCTCGTAGCCCGCGTCGGCATGCCGGAGGACACCCGACCCCGGGTCGGTCGTGAGCACGCGTTCGAGTCGCTCCGACGCTTCGGGGGTGCCGTCCGCGACGACGACCATGCCGGCGTGGATGGAGTTCCCGATGCCGACGCCTCCGCCGTGGTGGACGCTCACCCAGGTCGCCCCCGCGGCGGTGTTCAGGAGGGCGTTCAAGATGGGCCAGTCGGCGATCGCGTCGGAGCCGTCCAGCATCGCCTCGGTCTCGCGGTACGGCGATGCGACCGAGCCGGCATCGAGGTGATCGCGCCCGATGACGACGGGCGCGGAGACCTGCCCCCCACGCACGAGCTCGTTGATCGCGGCTCCCGCCTTCGCGCGGTCACCGAGCCCGAGCCAGCAGATGCGGGCGGGGAGACCCTGGAAGGCGACCCGCTCAGCGGCCATCTCGAGCCAGCGCTGAAGCAGGAGATCGTCCGGGAAGAGCTCTCGCAGCGCCCCGTCGATCGCTGCGATGTCGGCCGGATCCCCTGAGAGCACGGCCCAGCGAAATGGCCCGACGCCACGGCAGAACAGCGGTCGGATATAGGCCGGGACAAAGCCCGGGTATGCGAAGGCTTCCTCGACTCCGGCCTCTAGTGCCTCCCCCCGCAGGTTGTTGCCATAGTCGAAAACATAGCTCCCGCTCCGGACGAACCCGAGCATGCCCTCGACGTGCCTGGCGATGGAGTCCGACGCCCGGCGCAGGTAGTCGTCGGGATCGCGCCCGCGAAGCTCGGCGGCCTCGTCGACCCCGAGGCCGAGCGGGACGTAGCCGTTGAGAGGATCGTGTGCTGCGGTCTGGTCGGTGACGAGATCGAAGTGCTCGCCGCGCCGCGCGAGCTCGGGCACGATCTCGGCAGCGTTGCCCAGCACGCCGACCGAGAGCGCGCGCCCGTCCTCGGCGGCCCGGCGAACGCGGGCCACCGCGTCGTCCAGAGACTCCGACGCCTCGTCGAGGTAACGGGTGGCGAGCCGCCGTTCGATCCGGCTGGGGTCGATCTCGACGCAGAGGATCGCGGCGCCGGCCATCGTCGCCGCGAGCGGCTGCGCGCCGCCCATCCCTCCCAGGCCGGCGGTGAGGATCGTCCGCCCGCGGAGGTCCGACGAGCCGTAGTGCACCTCTCCCGCGGCCGCGAAGGTCTGATAGGTGCCCTGCAGAATCCCCTGTGTCCCGATGTAGATCCAGCTTCCCGCGGTCATCTGGCCGAACATGGTCAGGCCGAGCCCCTCCAACCGCCTGAACTCGTCCCACGTGGCCCACTTCGGCACGAGCAGCGCGTTCGCGATCAGGACGCGCGGGGCCGCCGGGTGGGTCCGGAAGACCCCGACCGGCTTTCCGCTCTGGACCAGGAGCGTCTCGTCGCCGCCGAGCTCGAGGAGGCAGCGGACCAGCGCGCGCAGCGCCTCGGGGCTGCGCGCGGCCTTCCCCGTGCCGCCGTAGACGACCAAACGCTCGGGGTGCTCGGCGACCTCGGGATCGAGGTTGTTGAGGAGCATCCGAAGCGGCGCCTCCGTCTGCCAGGAGCGGGCGTTGAGCTCGGGCCCGCGCGGCGCCCGGATAGCGGTCAGGTCCCCGCAAAGCTCCTCGACGCGGGCCTCGAGCCCGCTGACCGTGCTCATGCGAGCGGCCCCGCCTCGCGCTCCACCGCGGCGTCGAGCTCGCCGCTTCGGATGGCGGCGGCGACAGCCTCGATATCCCCGCCCAGCGAGCGGTCCTCCAGCACAGTCGGCGACAGCGAGCGGACGAACTCGTGGGCCGCGCAGGCGCCCAGGCCGGGTTCGAGCGGTGCGAGGAACTCGATCCCCTGCGCCCCTGCGAGTAGCTCGATCGCGAGCGCGCGCTCGGCGTTCGCCGTCACCTGGAGGCACTTCAGCGCGGACGCGTTTCCCATGGAGACGTGGTCTTCCTGACCGGCGCTCGTCGGGATGGAGTCGACCCCCGCGGGATGGCAGAGCACCTTGTTCTCGCTCACGAGCGCGGCCGCGACGTACTGGGGGATCATGAAGCCCGAGTTGAGACCGCCGTCGTGGGTGAGGAACGCGGGCAACCCGTCCGACAGGGACGGGTTCGTGAGTCTCTCGACCCGCCGCTCCGAGATGGAGGCGAGCTCCGCGAGCGCCATCGCGGTCACGTCGAGCGCGAAGGCCACGGGCTGGCCGTGGAAGTTCCCGTTGGAGACGAGCTCGCCCTGCTCGACCAGGACGAGCGGGTTGTCCGTCGCCGCGTTCAACTCGACCGTGACCGTGGCCTCCGCGTAGGCGAGGAGATCGCGGCTGGCGCCGTGGACCTGGGGCGCACAGCGGAGGGAGTAGGCGTCCTGCACCTTGTCGCACCAGCGGTGGGCTTCGATGATCGCCGAGCCCTCCAGCAGCCGGAGCACGTTGGCCGCCGACGAGCGTTGGCCCGGCAGCGGGCGCAGCTCGTGAACCTCCGGGAGGAAGCTCGCCCGCGAGCCCTGGAGAGCTTCCAGAGACAGCGCACACGCGATGTCGGCCGCGCGCGCGAGGCGGCCGGCACGGACCAGGATCAGGGCGCCGATGCCCGCCATGAACTGCGTCCCGTTGATGAGAGAGAGGCCCTCCTTCGAACGCAGGCGGACGGGCTCGAGGCCGACCCTGGCAAGCGCCTCGGCACCGCTCAGCGCCTCGCCCTCGACCGTCGCGGAGCCTTCGCCGACGAGCGGGAGCGCGAGGTGCGCGAGCGGCGCCAGGTCACCCGAAGCCCCCACCGAGCCCCTGCTCGGCACGATCGGCGTCACGCCGCGGTTGAGGCACTCGAGCAGGAGCTCGACGGTCTCCGGCCGCGCTCCCGAGTAGCCCTTCGCGAGCGTGTTTGCCCGTAGGAGCATCGCAGCGCGCACGACCTCGTCGGGATACGGGTCTCCGACGCCGCAAGCGTGGCTGCGGAGGAGCCGGAGCTGGAGCTCCTCGGCAAGCTCGGGCGGGATCGTCTTCGAGACGAAGCGGCCAAAGCCGGTGTTGATTCCGTACGTGTGCTCTCCCGGCCTGTCGACCGCCACCCGCTCGACGAGCTCGCGGGCCGCGACGAGCCTCTGTCTCCCTGTGTCGGCGAGGCCCGCCTCCGCTCCCTCGACCGCGACCGCCCACACGTTTTCGACGGTGAGGTCCTCACCGGTCAGCGACACTGCGGTCCTGAGCGGCATCGAGACAAGTGTATTGAGCGGCCCGCACGAGCTACGGGCACCGTCCGGAGGCTAGAGGCAGTCGGCCTTCGTGAACCGGACGAACGCCGACTCAGGCAGCTCGCTGACCGGGCCGTTCGCTTCGAAGGGAAGCGGCTCTCGCCCGGTCACCTCGCCGCCGGCGCCGGTCGCGTAGGAGCTCTCCCAGACCCCGTCCCCGATCATGCGGCCGCGCCCGTCGTAGAACCAGACCTTGGCGCCGATGAGGCCGACCTGGCAGTCGATGCCGCCCAGGTAGCGGAACTCGCCGGTGACCGCCGCGAAACCGAAGTCGGGCGTGATCTCGGGGTTGTCGACCTCGAAGACGCCGTCCCACCGTCCGTAGTCGAAGCCGATGGAGCCGGCCGGCGGCGCGGGCGGAGGCCCACCGCCGTTGCCTTCGTTACCCCCGTTGCCGTCGTCGTCTCGCTCTGAGGCCGGCGCCGTGGCGGTCCCCTCCGCGGTCGAGATTGCGTCGCCCTGGGCGGTCGTCGCGTCGGTCGGCGCCGTCCCCGCGACGGTTGTCGGGGTCGTCGTCGCGTCAGGGACCGACCCGCTGTCGCCCGTTGGCTGCTGGACGCTCGACTCCGGCTCGTCGGAGCCGGCGAAAGACGAGACGATGCCGAATCCGAGGAGGAAGAAGGCTGGGACGAGCGCGACAACCGTCCACCGGGACCGCAGCCACCCCATCGCCTGCTCCTTACGAGGCCCCGGACGTCCAGGGGCCAACGCCGCCGACACGCTCGACGACGATGCGGAGCCGGAAGCCGGGTGGCGGATCGGGCATCGGGGGAAACCGGACGTCGGGCCCCAGGTACGTCCGCGCGAGTGTTTGCAAGAGCTCGGGTGCGCCCCCCTCCTCCACGGTCGACCGCCCATGGACGATCAGGCACTCGCGGAGACCCAGCTCGTTCGTGTTCTCCGTCTCGAGAGAAAGCGAGACGCGCGGGTCGCGGCGGACGTTCCTGAGCTTCTGCTGCTCCCGCAGGTGCCCCGAGACGATCTCGTCGCCTTCGAGCCCGACCCAGACAATCGTGACCTGCGGGCTTCCGTCGGGGTTCAGGGTGACCAGATGCGCGAGCGCGTCCGATTCGAGGACGGCGCGAGCGCTGTCGGGAAGGACTCCCATCGCGCTTCTACTCTAGTTCCGACTCGAGGAGTCGAAGCTCCAGCACCCGCGAGGGGTCGAAGCCCTCGATTCTGAGGACCGCACCCGCCGCTTCCACCGCTACCCCGGCAGGCATGAGCCCGACGAGCTCGGAGCCGGCGACTTCGATCCCCCGCGCCTCCGCCTCGGCGGCGATGCGGGCGACGATCTCGTGCAGCGCCGCGGCCTGCCAGTCGGTGACGTTCATGCTGACCTGCACGAGCCCGGCCCGGTGGAGGTCGAGCCCGAGCGCGCGGACGCCGGGAAAGCCGCCGTCGCGCTCGCGAACCGTTCGCGCGATCCCACGAGCCGCCTCGACGTCGTCCGAGCGCAGGTTGACGTTGAAGGCGACGAGTGGGCGCCGGACGCCGACGAGCACACCGCCCGCCGTCTCGTCGAGCCGCTCCGGCCCCCGATCCGGACGAACCTCACCCGCGTCGATTCGGCGCTGGAGCTCCTCGGGCCCGCCGCGGCGGAAGAACGCGGGCTCGCGCCCATCCTCGGTCAGCCGCCCGTAGAAGAAGACGGGTAACCCGAGCTCGAGCGCGACCCGGTCCGCGAGGAGGTGGGCGGCTTCACGCGCGAGCGGCTCCGCTTCGGGCTCGAGCGGGACGAGGGGCACGACGTCGGCCGCCCCGATCCGCGGATGGGCGCCTTCGTGCCGCCGCAGGTCGATCTGCTCGTACGCGCAGCGGATGCCGGCGAACAGCGTCTCGACGAGCTCCTCCCCGGTCCCGACGAGCGTGTAGACGGAGCGGTGGTGATCCCAGTCGGCGTGGACGTCCAGGAGCCGCGCGGGGCCGGAGAACGCCTCCGCCAAGGCGGCGAGCACCGCCTCGTCGCGGCCCTCGGAGACGTTCGGGACGGACTCGAGCGGGAGCGACACGGCCGGGAGCTTACGAGAGCCCAGGGCCCGTGAGCCGGAATGGGCCTGACTACACTCGACGTTTGGTCTCTCGATGGCCGATGCGCATCCCTATTTCCGCACGTTCGTCCGCCTGCTCGGGTTTCTCCGCCCGTATCGCTGGTCGCTCGCGGTCTCGGTCGTTCTCGCGGTCGGCTCGCAAGCGGCAGCCGTCGCGATCGCGTTCCTGACCGGCGACGCGCTTCAGAGCGCTGTGACCTCGTCGGACCGAAGCGGGCTCTGGACGATCGCGCTGGCCGTGTTGGCCGTCGGCCTCGCCCGTGCGCTCTTCATGGGCGGACGGCGCTTCATCTCCGGCCGTCAGGCGCTCGGCGTCGAGTACGACATGCGCGACGCCGTGTACGCGAAGCTGCTGCGTCTTTCGTTCCGCTTCTACGACCGCCACCAGACCGGGCAGCTGATGTCGCGCGCGACGGTCGACCTCCAGTCCGTCCGCTTCTTCCTGGGCTACGGGCTCATCTTCTTCTTCCAGCACGTGATCACGATCGTCGGGGTGACGATCGTCATGTTCCTGGTCGAGTGGCGGCTGGCGCTGGCGGCGACGGCCTTCACGCCGGTGCTCGTCGTGCTCGCCTATCGGTACTCGAGCGTCTCGCACCCAGTGCTGCGCGACGTGCAGCAGAAGATGGCCGACGTGGCGACCGTCGCCGAGGAGAACATCGTCGGCGTCCACGTCGTGAAGTCGTTCGCGCAGGAGCAGAACGAGTCTGCGAAGTTCGCCGAGCGGACCGAGAGCGTCTTCCAACGGTCGATGGACGCAAACCGGCAGCGCGCGATTTACGTCCCGCTCCTCTCGTTCCTGCCCCTGATCGCCCAGGCGACCGTCCTGCTCTTCGGCGGTCGCATGGTGGCGAACGGCGACATGGGCCTCAGCGCCTTCTTCGCCTTCAACGTCCTCGCGCTCATGCTCGTCATGCCGCTCCGGATGCTCGGCATGTGGATCGGCCAGGCGCAGAGGGCGACCGCGTCCGGGGAGCGGATCTTCGAGGTCATCGACGAGCCGGAGGAGGTGTCGGACGCGCCCGGGGCGCTCGACCCTCCGGCCGGGGACGGGCACGTGGTCTTCGAGGGGGCCAGCTTCGGGTACGACCGCGACCGCCCGGTGCTGGAGGACATCGACCTGGAGATCGAGCCGGGCCGGACGATCGCGCTCATCGGTCACACCGGCTCGGGGAAGACGACGCTCGCCTCGCTCGTCCCCCGCTTCTACGACGTCACATGCGGGCGGCTCGTCATCGACGGCGCCGACGTGCGCGACGTCCGGCTCGCATCGCTGCGCCGCTCGATCGGGATCGTGGCTCAGGATCCCTTCCTCTTCTCGGCGACGGTGCGGGAGAACATCGCGTTCGGCGCCCCCGACGCCACGGACGCCGACGTGGTGCGGGCCGCGCGCCTCGCGCAGGCGCACGAGTTCATCGAGGAGCTCGAGGACGGCTACGACACGGTGATCGGCGAGCGCGGCATCACGCTCTCAGGCGGGCAGCGGCAGCGGATCGCGATCGCCCGTGCGCTCATTCTCGACCCGCGCATCCTCATCCTGGACGACGCGACCGCGTCGGTGGACGCGACGACGGAGGCCCGCATCCGGCTCGGGCTGCGCGAGGCGATGAAAGGCCGGACGACGCTGATCGTGGCGCATCGGCTCTCGACGATCGCGCTCGCCGACGAGCTGGTCGTCCTCGACCGCGGGCGCATCGCCGCGCGCGGCACGCAGGCCGAGCTGCTCGAGTCCAGCCCGGTGTTCCGGGAGATCTACGAGCACGGCCTCCTCGAGCGGGAGTTCGCGGAGCGTGTCGAGGCGGCGGGAGCGGGCGGATGAGCGACCGGCACGCTTTCGGCCCGGCTCGGCGACACACGCGCGCGTCTTTCGGCGTTAGGCTCGAGCCATCGGGTTGGGGAGGTGGGTTTCCCGTTCTCCACGCGCGCGCGCGTCGAGAAGAGGGAGAGGCCCGACGCTCGGCACGGCCCGAAATCCGCGAAGGCCGGCGCTCCCGCGAGAGGCAAGGGAGCGGCCGGCGATGAGGGTCTGGCAGGCGGGCTCCCACCTGACGATGCAGCGGGGCGCCGAGGTCGGCGACTGGTCGTGGGCGCGGACGATCCGTCGCGTCTCGACGCTCGCGCGGCTGACGAAGCCCTACAGGGCCCGCACGACGCTCGCCGTCGTCTCTCTCGTGGCGGCGTCGCTCACGGCGCTGGCGCCGCCCTTCCTGGCGAAGCTCGCGATCGACGACGGCATCAGCACGGGCAATCTCGACGACTTGACCCTCATCGTCGGGCTCTTCGTCCTCGCCGGGCTCGCGAACCTCGGAACGAGCGCGGCGCAGACGTACTTCACGGGTTGGACAGGGGAGCGCATCCTCGCCGACCTCCGCAACAAGCTCTTCCGCCACCTGCAGCGGCTCTCCCTCGGCTACTACGAAAGGAATCGGGCAGGCGTCGTCATCAGCCGGATCACGAACGACGTCGAGGCGCTCGACATGCTCGTCACGGACGGCGTGACGAGCCTCTTCCAGAACTCGCTCGTGCTGATCGGCTCGGCGGTCATCCTCTTCGTGCTCGACTGGCGGCTCGCGCTCGCGGCCCTTGCGGTCTTCCCGATCATGGCGATCGCGACGAGCCTCTTCCGCATCCGCTCGACCCGCGCCTACCGCGCGGTGCGCGAGCGCCTCGGGCTCGTGACGGCCACGCTGGCGGAGGACATCGCCGGCATGCGCGTCGTCCAGTCGTTCACGCGCGAGGAGGCGAACCAGCGCCAGTTCCGCAGCGTCAACGGCCGCTACCGCGAGTCGAACCACGAGACCGTCGTCCTGAACGGCCTCTACTTCCCGTTCGTCGACTTCCTCTCCGCGGCCGCGACGGCCGTGGTCCTCGGCTACGGCGGGTGGCTCGCCCTCGAGGGCGAGGTCACGGTCGGCACCCTCTTCGCCTTCCTCCTCTACCTCGCCAACTTCTTCGACCCGGTCCAGCAGCTCTCGCAGCTCTACAACACGTTTCTCTCCGCCGTCGCGGCGCTCGACAAGATCACGGAGGTGCTGGACGAGGAGCCGCAGATCGTCGACCGAGCCGATGCCCTGCCGCTTCCGGAGAGCACAGGCCATGTCCGCTTCGAGGGCGTCCGCTTCGGCTACGGCTCGGGTCCGGAGGTCTTGCACGGGATCGACCTCGTCGTCCCGGCCGGGACGACGGTCGCACTGGTCGGCCACACGGGGGCCGGCAAGTCGACGATCGCAAAGCTCCTCGCGCGCTTCTACGACCCGCTGGACGGACGACTCACGATCGACGGTCACGACCTGCGCGACGTCACGCAGGAGAGCCTGCGCCGCCAGCTCGGCATCGTCCCGCAGGAAGGCTTCCTCTTCGCCGGGACCGTGCGCGACAACATCGCCTTCGGGCGCCCGGACGCGAGCGACGACGACGTCGTGGCGGCCGCGCGCGCGGTCGGGGCCGACGACTTCGTCATCCAGCTCGAGGACGGCTACGAGACGCAGGTCGGCGAGCGGGGCGCGCGGCTCTCGCTCGGGCAGCGCCAGCTCGTCGCCTTCGCGCGCGCGTTGCTCGCCGATCCGCGAATCCTCATCTTGGACGAGGCGACGTCGAGCGTGGACATCGGGACCGAGCAGCGGATCGAGCTCGCGCTCCGCCGCCTGCTCGCCGGCCGGACGGCCTTCATCATCGCGCATCGCCTCTCGACCATCCGCGGGGCCGACCTGATCGTGGTCCTCGAGCACGGCAGGATCGTCGAGCAGGGAACGCACGACGAGCTCGTCGCCCGCGACGGCCACTACCGCTCCTTGTACGGAGACTGGGCGGCGGCCGCCTGATCGTTCGGGAGCCGGGACCCGTCCACCGGCCGCCGTATGCTCACGCTTCGTGAATCCGCTCAACGGCGTGTTCGGCGAGGCCTGGCAGCTCTACAAAGCGCACTGGGCGCACTTCACCTCGATCGCGCTGGTGGTCTTCCTGGCCCTGGCTGCGATCGGGATCGTCCTCGGCTTCCTCCTCGGCGACTTCGGCGTGTTCCTCGGCTGGCTGGTCTCCGTCGCCGGTACGTTCTGGCTCCAGGGGACGCTGATCGAGGCGGTCAATGACGTCCGCGACGGCCGGGCCGACCTGTCCCTCTCGGATACGTTCGGCCGCGTCTTCCCGAAGCTCGGGACGATCGTCGTCGCCGGTGTCATGCTCGCGATCGCCCTCGCGATCGGCTTCGTGCTCCTCATCGTTCCCGGCCTGATCCTCATGACCATCTGGATCGCCGTCATCCCGGCAATCGTCCTCGAGAACCGCGGCATCGGCGAGTCCTTCGGACGAAGCCGGGAGCTGGTGCGCGGCAACGGCTGGAACGCCTTTGGGGCGATCGTGCTGACCATCGCCCTCCTGATCGCGATCTGGCTCGTGGCCGCCCTGCTCCTCTCCCCGCTGGACGCCTGGCTGGCGGCCCTCGTCCACCAGATCGTCTGGGCGGTCGTCGTCGCGCCCTTCGTAGTCGCCATCTGGGCGCTGATCTACTTCCGTCTGCGCGAGGCCAAGGAGCCGGCGGTCACTCCGGAGCCCGCGCCCGAGCCGGCCCCGTAACCCGGTGTAGGCTCCGGCACGTGACGGAGCTCGACCCGGAGACCGAGGAGCAGATCGAGTCACCGGTCTCGCAGGAGGCCGAGCGCGAGACGCTGCTCACGCCCGAGCAGGCACTCGCGCGCATGCGCATCCGGGTCCCGCCGCGGGCGAACAAGAAGCTCCGCGTGCTCGTCGACAGGGTGAACGCCGACGACCAGCTCAAGGCGTGGTGGCACGTGGCGAACGTGAACGCCGTCAAGCGGCTGGAGATCAACGACCACTCGTGGGTGCACATCCAGATCGTCGCCAACATCGGGCTCAAGCTCCTGCGCCAGCTCGCCAAGCACCGGGTCGAGCCGAACATGGTCCGCGACTACGGGATGACCCAGGACGACGCAGAGGTCGTCGTGGCGCTGGGCGCCTTCCTCCACTGCGTCGGGATGGCGGTTCATCGCGACCGGCACGAGGACTGGAGCCTCTTCCTCGCGGAGCCGAAGATGCGCGAGCTGCTCGACGGGCTCTACGAGGAGCCCGAGCTCACGGTGGTCGGCGCCGAGGTCCTCCAGGCGATCACCAGCCATCGCGAGTACGGCAGACCGCTCACCCTGGAGGCCGGGATCCTGCGCGTCGCGGACGCGCTCGACATGGCCGAGGGCCGCTCCCGGATCCCGTTCCAGCACGGGCGCGTCTCGATCCACTCGCTCTCGGCAGCCGCGATCGAAGGCGTCGAGATCAAGGACGGCGAAGCCGCCCCGGTGCTCATCGAGATCACGATGAACAACTCGTCGGGCATCTACCAGGTGGACGAGCTCCTCAAGGCGAAGCTCCGGGGCTCCGGCCTCGAGCCGTACGTCGAGGTCGTCGCGCACATCGACACGGAGGCGGAGAAGAGCCTCATCCCGCTCTACAAGCTCGAGCTCTGAGCGGCCCGGGCCTCGCCGGCCGGGCTACAATGGCGCGGCCGTGCGGGGTCGTCTAACGGTAGGACGCCCGGCTCTGGACCGGGTAGTCTAGGTTCGAATCCTAGCCCCGCAGCCTCAGACAAAACCCCCGCAAGCGCGGGGGTTTTCTGTCTCCGAATCCCAGGTTTCCCGTCCGCGGCTGGGGGTATCCATGTGTCCGTACTCTGCAAGCTACCGAGGAACGAAAGGGGTAATAAGTGGACAGGACGTACACCACAACGGATCTCTGGACGTACCGTGAGGCCGACGCCCTCGGCATGGACCTCCAGCGTGGGCTCGACCTCACCGGCTGGAGCGTCGAGGCGGTCGACGGTGGGATCGGCAAGATCGACGAGGCGACGTATGACACGTCCCGCAGCTACATCGTCGTCGACACCGGCCCCTGGATCTTCGGCAAGAAGGTGATGCTCCCGGCCGGCGTGATCGACCGCGTCGACATGGACAGCGAGACCGTGTTCGTCAGCCGGACGAAGGACGAGATCAAGAACGCACCCGAGTTCGACGAAGCTCACTACCGGGACGAGGGCTACATGGCGGAGCTCGGCGGCTACTACGAGGGTTTCGGGGGTAGGCCTCGGTAGCACGTCCGAACAGCAGCACAAGCCGGTCGAAGGCCCCGGGCGCTCAAAAGCGTCCGGGGCCTTCTTCATCGGACTTCCTCGCCAGAAATCACACCGTTCCTCGGGGTGCCCGGCGGCCGGGGATGCGGCCGTGCCGCAGACGAGCGGTTCCCGCAGCAAGGTGATCAAGGCAGGCTCGCGCCTCTGCGCGCCGAACTACTGCCCTGCATTCCGCCCCGCCGCTCGCCAGGGCGAGTCGACCGACACGTCCACGAGCCACAGGGTTCCGCTCCCTCGGGGAAGCCCCGCTAGAAAGGAGCCCATGTCCACCCTGCAGGGAAGCGCCCTGGAGCAGAAATCGGATCGCTGGATCACCTTCGCGGGCTTCATGATGATCCTGGCCGGATTCCTGAACATTCTCGACGGCATCTGGGCTCTCGCCCACGACGACACGCCCGTCGACGCGGTCATCTTCGAGAACGACCTCACCGGCTGGGGCTGGTTCTATTTGATCCTCGGGATCGTCCTCGTCGCTGCGGGCTTCGCCGTGTTCCGCCGCGCGCGCTGGGCGATCAAGGTCGGAATCGCGGTCGGGCTGCTCGCCGCCACCCTCAATTTCTTCTGGATCTTCGCGTACCCGATCGCCGCGGCCGTGCACGTGACGCTCAACATCCTCGTCGTCTACGCGCTCACGATGTACGGGCTCCACGACGAGTAGCGTTCGCGTCCGCGAATGCCCGGAGGCGGCCCTACCCACGCCGTCCGTAGCCGGCTGACGAGCGTCCGCCCGGACCGGCGGACGCTCCGCCGGGACGCCGTCGCGGGCGTTCCGGGGGCGATCGGCAGCGTTCTGGACGGGGTGGCCGGCGGCCTCACCTGATGGGCATCGCCTTCGCGTGGGGTCTCGTCTCGGCGTCGTCCCTTCTCCTCGGCGGGCTCCTCGCCCTGCGCTTTCGGATCCACGACCAGCTCCTCGGCCTCATCATGGCCTTCGGCGCCGGCGTCCTCATCAGCGCGGTCGCGTACGAGCTCGTCGAGGAGGCCTTCACGACCGCCAAGCGTTCGGGCGCCATTCCGCTCGGGCTCGCGGCCGGAGCGCTCGTCTTCTTCGCCGGCGACGTGGCCATTGACCGCCGAGGGGGAAGCGAGCGGAAGAGCATGTCGGGCGCGCAGAAGGCAGGCTCGCCCCTTGCGATCGTGCTCGGGATCGTGCTCGACGGCGTGCCCGAGTCGGCCGTCCTCGGCCTCACGCTCCTCGCCGGCGAAGGCATCGTCTTCGCGATGCTCGCAGCCGTCTTCCTCTCGAACCTCCCGGAGGCGATCGCGGCCACGTCGGGCCTCAGGCTTGCAGGCTGGCGACCGCGCAACATTCTCGCCCTCTGGGTGCTCGTGATGCTCGTCTCGGCCCTAGCCGCACTGGCCGGCTACGGGCTCTTCGGGGACGCCTCGCCCCGGACGGTCGCCTTCGTCCTCGCCTTCGCCGCGGGCGCGATCCTGACCATGCTCGCCGACACGATGATGCCGGAGGCGTTCGAGCGCGGCGGGAAGCTTGTCGGGCTCGCGACGACGCTGGGCTTCGGGCTCGCGTTTGCCCTTTCCGCGTTGGAGTAGGCCGACAAAAGGCGACCCGCGCCGGAGCACTGTGGCGGCCCTCCAAATCGGCCGCAAAGAGTGGCGCTCCCCGCGGGTCTCCGCGGAGTCTACTCCGCCGCCCGGGTGAAGGTGAACCGCGTCGCCGTCCTCGGGTAGTCCCGCTCGAGCCACGCGTGGGCGAGGTGTGGGCTGAGGGCGAACCAGCCGTCGGATCCCCCTTCGCCCACGGCGGGCCGGTAGCCGTACTTGGCCTCGTACGCGTCGGCGAGCCGCTCGTCGAGCGAGACCACCTCGACCTCACCCTCGAGGATCACGACCTCGTCGCCGCTCTCGACGTGGGCGACCAAGCGTGGATCGCGGCTCAGGTTCCGGCCCTTGCGCGACCGCAGCGACGTCGAGAAGACCAGCCGATCGTCGTCCCAGAGGCCCCAGACCGGCGCGGCGTGGGGCGAGCCGTCCGGGCGCGTCGTGCCGATCCAGTAGTTGCGCGACCCGGCGAGACGCTCGGTCGCCCAGCTCCACGGGAGGAGGCCGTCGGGGTCCGCCGAGATCCCGTACCCCTCCGGAAACCTGGGCCGGTGGGCTCGGGGCTCGGCCTGCGGCATGCGTGAATCGTAGGCCCTCCGGTCAGGGGAGCACGGCGGAAGGACTCGGCACGGCAGGCAGGTTCGGCGTTCGGGCCGCAGCGCGCCGAGCCTCCTTCTGTCCTCGTTCAAGCTCGTGTTTCTCTTGCATTTCCGAGCGCAAGTCCACACAATCAGCGCACGCACGAAAGCATCCGATCGCCCGACGGAAAGCCCGTGCAAGAGACAGAGGCCGGCGGCCCGGCCTCTGTCGTCGTTTAGCGGCGGCAGGCGAGAGCGATCGGCTACCCTGTCGCTCGCACGGCGCATTCGTCTAGTGGCCTAGGACGCCGCCCTCTCACGGCGGTAGCACGGGTTCGAATCCCGTATGCGCCTTGAAACCCCTGCTAAGCGGCTATTTTAGTTGTCGTAGCTGACGACGGTAGCGCGGGTACAATCCGACCGCGTTTTTGTTGTCTAAACAGGCCGTGCCGCGCACCGGCGGGCTTCGGCAAGGCCGCGAAGTTCAGTCGGCGCAACTCGCGGCCGGCATCCCATCGACGCCGTCGTCACCCGGACGCTCGTCGTCCCCGCACTCGTGTCCGTCTTCGGCCGCTGGAACTGGTGGCTCCCCGAGCCGGCGCGGCGGCTGCTGCGGCTGCCGGCGGAACCGCGGAAGCCCTCACTCGAGTCGGCTTCCTGAGGGTCGGGCGGATGGTCACGGGGCCGCGGGTCGCGACCAGTTGCCTGAGTCGTTGCACGGTAAGGGGATTCGACGGTACGAGTCCGTCAGAGGGGCTTGAAAGACCTGCAAATGGGCATTCCTTTGTTGTCTACCCAGACGCGCCTCCGGAGGTGATCATGGATGGGGTCGGCGCGATGGTGCTTTGCAGGACTTTGGATCGCCTCGTCGACCCCAGCGAGCGGACAGGGAACATGAGGGAACGCGCGCAGCGCGTTAGGAACTAGGTCTGCAACCGCATTCCGGATGGTCGAGCTGCGCCGGATGAAGCAGCAGGCGGCGCCGGATGACGCGGCTTAGGCGCGGAGGTACGTCCAAGCTGCCGAGCAGCAGCTTGTTGCCTTAAGCGCGCGGCGCCAGCGCGTGTTCGCCGGTCACCTCGGTCGCCCTGCGGCGCAATTCCTGGTCGACCTCCTCGGCTTCCTCGGCGGCGCCCTTCTCGACCTCGAACGTCAGCTCACCGTCGCGCACGTCGACCCGCACACGGTCGTCGGGCGCCAGTGAGCCGCCCAGGACCATGCGCGAGAGCTCGTTCTCGACCTCCCGTTGGATCGCTCGCCGCAACGGACGAGCGCCGAACTCGGGGTCGAAGCCGACCTCCGCCAGATGCTCGACGGCGTCGTCGCTGAACTCGACCTCGATGTGCTGCGCGCGCAGGCGGCGCCGGACGCGCTCGAGCAGGAGCTTCGTGATCTCCGCCAGCTGCTCGCGGGTGAGGCCGCGAAAGACGATGATCTCGTCGATCCGGTTGATGAACTCGGGCCGGAAGCTGTGCTGCATGATCTGCATCAGGTCGGCCTTCAGCTCCTCGAACGACTCGCGCTTGCGCGCGTGCGCCTGGATGCGGTCGGCGCCGAGGTTCGAGGTCATGATCACGACCGTGTTCTTGAAGTCGACCGTCCGCCCCTGGGCGTCGGTCAGGCGACCGTCGTCGAGGATCTGCAAGAGGATGTTGAAGACGTCGCCGTGTGCCTTCTCGATCTCGTCGAAGAGCAGGACCGAGTAGGGGCGACGGCGGACCGTCTCGGTGAGTTGGCCCGCCTCCTCGTAGCCGACGTAGCCGGGCGGCGCGCCGACGAGGCGGCTGACCGTGTGCCGCTCCTGGAACTCGCTCATGTCGAAGCGGACCATCACGTCCTCGTCGCCGAAGAGCGCCTCGGCGAGCGAGCGGGCGAGCTCGGTCTTGCCGACCCCGGTCGGGCCGAGGAAGAGGAAGCTGCCGACCGGCCGGCTCGGGTCGCCGAGGCCGGCTCGGGAGCGGCGCACTGCTTCTGCGACCGCGGCTACCGCCTCCTCCTGGCCGACGATCCGCGTGTGGAGCGTCTCCTCGAGCCGCAGCAGGCGCTCGCGCTCCTCCTCGGTCAGCCGCGAGACGGGAATTCCGGTCTTCCGCGACACGACCTCGGCGATGTCCTCGGCCGTGACCTCGGGGGCGCGTGCGCGCCCCTCGCGTCGCTCGCGTAGCTGCCCGCGCCGCTCGTCGAGCTGCGCCTTCAGCTCGTCGGCGCGCTGGTAGTCCTCGCCTGAGATCGCCTGGTCGCGCTCGCGCTCGGCACGCCGGATCTCCTCCTCGAGCGTCCGCGTGTCGTCGGGCTTCGACTTCGCGCGCAGACGCACCCGCGCGCTCGCCTGGTCGATCAGATCGATCGCCTTGTCGGGCAGGAAGCGGTCGCGGATGTACCGGTCGGAGAGCTCGGCCGCGGCGATGATCGCCTCTTCCGTGATCCGCACGCGGTGGAAGGCCTCGTAGCGGTCCTTGAGCCCGGTCAGGATCTCGATCGTCTCGTCGACCGTCGGCTCCGGGACGAAGACGGGCTGGAAGCGCCGCTCTAGCGCCGCGTCCTTCTCGATGTTCTTGCGGTACTCGTCGAGCGTGGTCGCGCCAATCAAATGGAGCTCGCCGCGCGCGAGAGCGGGCTTCAGCATGTTGCCAGCGTCCATCGCGCCCTCCGCCGCGCCCGCGCCCACGACCGTGTGCAGCTCGTCGAGGAAGACGATTAGCTCGTCGGCGTGCTCCGTGATCTCGTCGATCACGTTCTTCAGCCGCTCCTCGAACTCTCCCCGGTACTTCGTGCCGGCGACCATCCCGCCGAGATCGAGCGCGACCAGGCGCTTCCCTGTCAGCGTCTCCGGTACTTCGTCGTTGACGATCCGCTGCGCGATCCCCTCCACGATCGCCGTCTTCCCGACGCCCGGATCGCCGAGCAGTACGGGATTGTTCTTCGTCCGCCGCGAGAGTATCTCGATCGTCTGCTCGATCTCGTCCGTGCGGCCGATCACCGGGTCGAGCTTCCCCTCGCGCGCCGCCTCCGTGAGGTCGCGGCTGTGCTCGTCGAGGGCCTTCGTCGTGCTCGCCGGCCGGCCGCCGCCCTCAGCCGACTCCACGCCGCGAATCACCGCTCCGCGCAGCTTCGTGTGCGTGATTCCGAAACGCGAGAGCAGCTCGCCGGCCGGATCCTTTTCATCGCGAGCGAGCGCGAGCAAGACGTGCTCGGGCCCGACGTAGGAGGCGCCGAGCTGCCGCGACTCGTCGTAGGCGGCGAGAACCGAGGCCTTCGCGTCCGGCGAAAGCGACGGCGCGACATCGGTGCGCTCCGCCTTCTCGGCCTCGTCCTCGACCTGGCGCGCGATCGCCTCCGCGTCGGCACCGACCTGCGCCAGCACATGGCGGACGACGTCGTCCTGGAGCGCACCCCAGAGCAGGTGATCCGAATCGAGGTCGAGGCTCCCCCACTCGACCGCCTTCTGGGCCGCGCGCTGCAAGAGCTGGCGCGTCGCATCACTGAAGTACTGCGTCACGTCGATCTGCTCGACCGGTCGGCGCGGCCTCGTCGCCAACCCTCCGCCCGCCGGCCGGCCACCGAAGCCCTCAAAGAAGTCCGAGAAGAACTCGTCGAACAGGCTCCCACCGCCAAGTGGCGGCGCGCCTGCGCGCGCCTCGGCGAGGTGGACCTCGCACAGGTTGCGGGTGACGACCCGCCCGTTCTCCCGGATCCGCACGCTGGCAACCGCAGGACGCACACCATCGATGTCACACAACTGGGTAGCCATCTCACTTACCTCTTTTCTCCCGATCGGGTCAGCGACCTCGCTGCGCCCTGGGCGTCGGCCGTCGGCGCCGCAATCAGAATCGAGTCCGCGGAACGCTCCAACTCCCGCCTCCCGCCGGTGGCCGCATCGACGACGGAATCACTCACGCCGTCCCGCGGCATGACCGGCCTCTAGGTGGCTGGTCGTTGAACGACGATAACAGCGATCAGATGCGCCTGCCCTGAGCCGGGGTCAGCACGAGGGACTTTGAGGCGCGACTGCCGGTTCTCGTCCCGCCACCGGCCGACCGGGCGCAGGCCGCACTGGACAGGGCGTGCGAGAGTACTCGCGTGGACGCTGACGAGCCAGCGCGCCAAACCGACGTGGCATCGGAGCAGCGGACGAAAGTCGCGGTCGAGGCGCTCCTTGCGGACCTCGATCACGCACGCGAACTCTCCGCTGCGGCGGAGCGCCGCGGGCGCACGTACCTCGCTGGCCGCGGCGTACTCGACCAGACGAAGCGCGACCTGTCGTCGCTCCTACGCGAGGCGCTCGCGGATCCCTAATTCACGAGCCCCCGCTACTTCACCACCGAGGCGAGCAGGGGCTACCGGTTCGAGCCGCAGAGAGTTGCCGCACGCGAACTACCTCGGTGACCATGCGACCGTGAACCTCTCCGGCTTCTTCATCATCGTCGCCGTCACGCTCTTCGGCGCGCTGCTGGGCGTCCTCCGCGCGATGACCGCAGTTCCGCTCGCAGCGACGATCCAGATCTTCGTTCAGGAGCTGACGAAAGCTCGGCGCGAGAAGGTCGCCGCGGCTCACGCGGCGCTGGAAGCTACCCCTAAGCCTGCATAACCGGCTCCGCGCTCGAGAAGGTGGGCCGAGACTTCAGAGGGGTCGTCCGCCTCCCCGCCCCACTCCACGTCGATCGCCTCAGCCACCTCCCTTAGCACGATCCCGACCACGGCCATCGCCTGGCAGGCCACGAAGTGCTCGTCGTCCACGGGGCTCGCTCGGCATGCCACTCCGCCAGGAGCTCGTACTCGCTCGACTTCGTCCGCAGGAGCTCGCCGAGGCTCATCGGCTCCGCTCCCGATCTCGCTCCTTCAACCGTTCGAGCACAGCCTGCAGGTGCGGGTTCAATCCGCTACCGGGAGCGATCTCACTCGCGCTACCGGAGTCTGGCTTGCCTTCGGCGTTCTCCGGTAGCACGGGTTCGAATCCCGTATGCGCCTTGAAACCCCTGCTAAGCGGGGCATTTGTGTTGCCGCGATTGACGACGGTAGCGCGGGTTCCATTGGATTCGCACGAGTGCTGCTTCCGGATGTAACACGAAGCGGACGACATGCGACCGGCCGACCGCACCTCCGCGAGTCATAGTCGATATATGCCGCGGTCTCGAACCCGTTAGAGGTCATGGCCCCTCGAGGGTTCGAATCCCTCCCCCTCTGCTTTCCCGCCGAAGCCCACTCTTCAAGCGGGGTCTCTAGTCTGCCCAAGATTGACGCGAGCTTGCCCGAGGCAGCCCAGCGCGGAGACCCTGGCCGCGGGCGAACGTCTGCTCACCATCCGCACCGGAGAGCATCTCGGCATCATCTCGCGTTAGCGTTTGCGACCCGACACGACGTGAGAAAGACGGAGAGAGGAGCTCACGTGTCCGCAACCGACGAGCCGATCAGCTTCGAGCAGCACATCAAGCCGCTCTTTCGAGAGCGCGACCGTGAAACGATGAAATGGGCGTTCGACCTCTGGTCACACGACGACGTCGCCGGGAACAGCGACGCCATACTCGGGCGCCTCCGCGACGGCACGATGCCCTGCGACGGCGCCTGGCCGGACGAGCAAGTCGCCGTCTTTCAAGGAGGGTCGAGGCGGGAACGCCCGCCTAAGGGTGCTCTTCCAGCCGAAGGGCGACGTGGCGAGATGTTACGGCGTCTACGACCAGGCGACCGGGGAGAGCGAACTCCCCTAGCGGGTTTGGGCGCGTCCCGCGTCGTCCGCAGACTTCGGGCGAATGCAAAGAACCAGATCCCGATCAGGATCAAGTCAAGCAGCGTCGCAAGCAGCCAGGGCGCCGGGCGGGCCGATCCAATCGCCAGCGCGGCCGCCGCACCGAACAGCAACGCCACCGCGAGCGGGCGGTAGAGAGGGAGCCGCCGGTAATCGGCGAGTGCGACGATCGTCGCCACGAGCGCGATGAGCAGAGCCGAGACCGAGCCGGCCAGCAGCCAGCTCTGAGGCCGCGGGCGTGCGGGCGTCGGCGGCGTGCTCTATCAAGCTCACCATGCCGGCGCCCGCTGCCGCCACCGCGAGCGCGATCGGGAGTTGGCTGTAGAGCCACAGCACCAGCCAGCCTCCGCTCCTGTCGTGGCAGTCGCCGCCCGACGTAGTCGAAGCAGGTCCACCTGAAGCCGAAGGCGATGCTGAGTCCGAGAACGCCTGTCGCGGCCGTGCGGAAGTCGAGATCCCCAACCGCCAGCAGCCCGTCGACGACGCCGAAGACCACCTCGCCGAGGACGATGATGATGAACAGCCCGTAGCGCTCGACCATCGAGTGGGTCGCCCGAATCCCGAGCGAGTCGTCGGACGTACGCAGCGTGTACACGACAACGAGTGCGACCGAGCCGACGACGACGGCGGCCCACACGGCCAGCCGCCCGGTGTCCCCCATGCCCGAGCTGGCGAGCAACGCTCCGATCGACACCACCAGACCGAGGAGGTAGCGGAGCGCCCGCGGGCGGTACTCGGGCGCGTCGGTCCGGTAAACGGCGGCCACTTCCCGCCAGAGGAGGACTGCGAGGAGCACCGAGTAGGTGAGTGCAAACTGTTCCCCGTCGGTGCTCGCCGCGTGCCCGGTGAAGACGGCAAGCACAGTGAGGATCCCCATCTGCAAGAAGATGAACGAGCGGTTGCGACCGTCCTCGCGGCCGTGCAGCTCTGTGGAACGCGGCGCCGTTGAACCAGCCGATCCAGATCAATCCGAAGACAACGGCGAAATCGAGCACGCCTGACCACGAAACATCCTCGGCCAGCGTGTGCGCAATCTGGCTGATGAGCACCACGTAGACGAGGTCGTAGAAGAGCTCGCGACGAGCGCGTGCCTCTACCACCGCCCACCCTGACCGAACGATACGAAAGCCACAGCTACTGACGCACGGCCCTTCTTCATAGATTCACATCTCAGAGGGGGTCGACGGTTCGAGTCCGTCACAGGGCTCTGCTCACGCTCCGAACTGGCCGTCCAGGGACGACCGACACTCCAGGTCGGAGCAGCTGCGCTCGGCCGCCCGCAAGGCGTAGGCAAGAACTACGGCCAGTACGCGGTGGCGATCGCCGTTGGCTGTGATGCCCTGCAGGGGTGGCGGTGGGAATGTTAGGTGGGTACGGCTCGTTAGTTGCGGCGTCAAGTAAAAGGAGGAGTCGTCATGGCAACCGCAATCGTCGGAATCGGCAACATCGGTGGAACGCTGGCGCGGGATCTCATCCGCGGCGGCGAGCCCGTCGTCCTCGCGGCGAAGGACGAAGCGAACGCAGCAGCGCTCGCGCAAGAATTGGGTGACCTCGCCCGCGCCGCCTCGGTCGAAGAGGCGATCGCGGAGGCCGACGCCGTCGTCTTCGCCGTCTGGCTCGACACGATCAAGGAGCTGGCCGCGAAGGACATGGACCTCCTGGAGGGCAAGGTGGTCGTCGATCCCTCGAACCCGATCGGAGTCGACGAGAACGGCGAGATGACGCGGACGCTGCCCGACGACCAGTCCGCGGGGTCCGTGGTCGCCGCGATGCTTCCCGCCGGAGCGCACTACGTGAAGGCATTCGGCACGCTCGGGGCCGACGCGCTCGCAAGCGCCGCGAACCGCAAGCCTCGGCGGGCAGTGCTCCTCTACGCCACCGATGACGACGCTGCGGCGGCGGCGATCGAACGGCTGATCAGCGCCGCCGGCTTCGACCCGCTCAAGGTGGGCGGCGTCGCCGACGCGGGACGAATCGAGGTTCCCGGCGGCGACCTCCACCAGAACGGCGGCCTGAACGGCCAGCTCCTCGACCTCGACCAGGCACGGGCCGCCGTCGCTGCCGGCCCCACGACTGACGCGCGATGACGGACTCCGCGCGGATCCGCGAGCTGATGCTGGTCAACCTCTTCGCGGTGTTCAACCAACGCGATGCGGAGCGTCGCTTGAAGGCGATCACCGGCAACTACACGGAGGACGTGATCTGGACCGACCCCGAGGGGACGACCCACGGCCACGAGGCCTTGAACGACCGTGCGCAGAAGCTGCTCGACGGCTTGCCCGGATTTGTGTTCACCGCCGCGGGACCGATCAACGTCAGCCGCGATCTGGGCCATCTGGCCTTCAACCTGGGAGCGCCAGAGCAGCCGCCGGCGGTCAGCGGCTACGACGTCGCGCTTGTGCGCGATGGCCGGATCGCCGTGTTGTACACGCTAATGAACACCGCGTGACGACCGGGTAGCCAAGCGTCGAGCTCGAGCGGAGATGCCATTTCCACTTCCCTTGGACGGATTGCGACCTCACGACTACCCGCCACGGCCCGGAGCCGTTGAAGGGAGCGACCTGGGTGCTGATCACCGAGTCGCCTGAGGGCGGCTGGGGCATCGACGGCCACGCGAACACGAACGCAGACATCGCCGCCGCCGCCCGAGCCGCGCTCGACGCAGACTGACAGCGCGCGGCTACGCTCGGCCGATGGCAGCTCCTGCCAGCCCCTCGCTGTCGGCTTCGCAGTTGGCGACGCTTGCCGGTCTAGGCGAGGAGCGGACGGCAGCCGTCGGCGACGTGCTGTACCGGGTCGGAGATACGACGTATCCGTTCATCGCCATCCGTGAGGGCGAGGTGGCGATCCTCGATGCGGCCGGCAACGAGATCGTCCGCCACGGCGCCTCCAGCTTTCTCGGCGAGCTGAACCTCCTCTCCGGCCAGACCGTCTTCCTGACCGCGGTCGTGACGAAGCCGCTGCGCTACATCGCGGTCGACCGCGACGCGCTGCGCGCGCTCCTGTTCGACGACGGACCGCTCAGCGACCTCGTCCTCTCGACCTTCATCGCCCGCCGGGAGGCGCTCCAGCGCGTCCAAGGGATCGGCCTCGAGATCGTCGGACCTCGCTCGTCCGAGGCGACGATGCAGATGCTCGACTTCGCCCGCGCCAACCGGCTCCCATTCACCTGGCACGAGACCGCGCCGCCGGACGGAGCGGAGCCGCCGCTCGTGCGACTCCCAGGCGGCACCGAGCTGCCGCACCCATCACGAGGCGAGGTGCTGCGCGCGCTCGGGGTCGGCCGCGAGCTGGCGCCGCGCGAGGAAGTCGACCTGCTCGTCGTCGGCGGCGGCCCCGCCGGCCTCGCCGCCGCCGTCTACGGCGCCTCGGAGGGACTCGACACCCTGATCGTCGAGAGCACCGCGCTCGGCGGCCAGGCCGGATCGTCGCGCCGGATCGAGAACTACCTCGGCTTCCCAGCCGGCATCAGCGGCACCGAGCTGACCGGCCGCGCCGTCAGCCAGGCGCGCAAGTTCGGCGCACGACCCGCGACCCCCTACCGCGCGATCGCGCTCGAACCGGGCGACGGACGACACCTCGTACGATTCGAGGAAGAGCACGAGATCGCAGCACGCGCCGTCGTGCTCGCGACCGGCGCCGACTACCGGCGGCTCCCGCTCGACGGCCTGGCCGACTACGAGGGCCTGAGCGTGTTCTACGCGGCCGGCCCGCCCGAGGCGCAGCTGTGCGGCGCCTCGCGCGTCGCTGTCGTCGGCGGCGGCAACTCCGCCGGACAGGCCGCCGTCTGGCTCGCCCGCGGCGGCGCGCTCGTGACGCTGCTCCACCGCCGCGCCGACCTGCACGAGACGATGTCCGACTATCTGATCCGCGACCTCGAGCGCTACGGCGTCGCCGTCCGCGACCGCAGCGAGATCGCCGCCCTCCACGGAACGGAGGGCCAGCTCGAAGCGGTCACGCTCAAGAGCGGCGAGCGCCTCCCATTCTCCTTCCTCTTCTTCTTCCTCGGCGCACAACCGTGCACGGAATGGCTCGACGACGCCGTCGCACGCGCTGCCGACGGCTTCATCCTCACCGGCGACGCAGCCGGCGCCGACAACCTGCTCGAGACAAGCGTGCCCGGCATCTTCGCCGCCGGCGACGTCCGCTCCGGGTCGACCAAACGTTGCGCCGCCGCCGTAGGCGAAGGGTCGATGGCCGTGCAGTTCGTCCACGAGCACCTCGCAGCTCCCGCAGCTCGAGTCGGATGAGCGAGCTCTGTACCCACCTCGACCAGGTCGCACTGCGCGAGCTCCCGCCTTCGTCGACGGCTGCGAGGAGTGCCTGCGGACGGCGGCAAGTGGCTGCACCTGCGGATCTGTCTCACCTGTGGTCTCGTCGGCTGCTGCGACGACTCCCCCAACCGCCACGCGACCGCTCACCATCACGCCACATCGCATCCGATCATCCGCTCGCTGAGCCCGGCGAGGACTGGAGCTGGTGCTACCTCGACGAGGTCGCATTCGTCCTCGACGGCCTTCGCGGCACGACGCGCATACCGCCCTCGCCGCTCTTGAACTGATCACGAAGACGATTACGCCATCCGGCGTGCTAGCTGCGTGCGCGACTTCACGCCGAGCTTGCGGAACACCTTGCGCAGGTGGTACTCAACGGTGCTCGGGCTGATGAACAACTGAGCGGCGATCTCTCGGTTCGTGTTTCCCTGCGCCACAAGACGCGAGATCTGTGTCTCCTGCGGCGTCAGTTGAGCAAGGCTTTCGACGGTGCGTCTGCGAGCATGCACGCCGGTCGCTTCCAACTCGACGCGTGCGCGCTCGGCGAACGCCTCCATGCCGAAGCCGGCGAAGAGGTCGTGCGCCGTCCGCAATTGCCTGCGTGCATCAAGGCGTCGGCGTTGACGTCTCAGCCACTCGCCGTAGAGGAGGTGAGCGC